>NZ_MIPT01000001.1:0-2500 GCF_001853345.1 Edaphosphingomonas haloaromaticamans
GTTGCGGCGGCAGGCCGCGATATGACCCTCCAGCGCCTCCTCGCAATCGAAGGCGACAAGCCCGGCATGCTGCGACAGGGACGGCGGCGCCATGGCGTTCCGGCACGACCAGCCAGCCCAGCCGTGAGCCCGCCATGAGACGGGGGGTTTGCGGAGCAAAAAAATGCGCCGCGGGTGTGCCTGCGACGCTTTGGTGTGTGGTGGGATATGGAAGGATTGGTTGCGGGGACAGGATTTGAACCTGTGACCTTCAGGTTATGAGCCTGACGAGCTACCGGGCTGCTCCACCCCGCGACACTGATGGGCCTCAAGCGCCGGCAGCGGCGTTCCGCTGCCTTGGCTTTCCTCGCATAAGCTCGGGCGGCCGTTCGGCCTTGCGGAGCCTTTGGCTCCGGGGGCCTTTGGACATGTGAATGGGTTTTGATCTTGCTGGCGCTGGCTTCAAAGCCTGGCGACGCCCTACTCTTCCGTTGCTTAGGCAACAGTACCATCGGCGCAGTCTGGTTTCACGGCCGAGTTCGGGATGGGATCGGGTGGGTCACAGACGCTATGGCCACCAAGCTATGGAGCCAGCGCTAGCGGGATCGTTTTAGAAATCGACGTGCTTACCTTGTGCTGAGAGATTGTCCTTAATCGACGACGTCCTGATGGTCAGGGTTGTCGTTGATGGTGGGACTCATCAAGCGCGAATAGAGCAATTAGTATCGGTTAGCTCCATGGATTACTCCACTTCCACATCCGATCTATCAACGTCGTGGTCTTCGACGGCTCTATGATATCTTATCTTGAGGGAGGCTTCCCGCTTAGATGCTTTCAGCGGTTATCCCGTCCATGCATAGCTACCCTGCTGCACCGTTGGCACGATGACAGGTCCACCAGAGGCATGTTCAACCCGGTCCTCTCGTACTAGGGTCAACTCCTCTCAAATATCGACGCCCACGGCAGATAGGGACCAAACTGTCTCGCGACGTTCTGAACCCAGCTCACGTACCACTTTAATTGGCGAACAGCCAAACCCTTGGGACCTGCTCCAGCCCCAGGATGTGATGAGCCGACATCGAGGTGCCAAACAACCCCGTCGATATGAGCTCTTGGGGGTTATCAGCCTGTTATCCCCGGCGTACCTTTTATCCGTTGAGCGATGGCCCTTCCACGAGGGACCACCGGATCACTATGACCGACTTTCGTCTCTGCTCGACTTGTCAGTCTCGCAGTCAGGCTGGCTTATGCCATTGCACTCTAACAGCCGGTTTCCAACCGGCCTGAGCCAACCTTCGCGCGCCTCCGTTACTCTTTAGGAGGCGACCGCCCCAGTCAAACTACCCGCCACAGAGGGTCCCTGAACCGGTTTCACGGTCCGAGGTTAGACATCAGAAAACAACAGGGTGGTATTTCACCTATGGCTCCACTCAGGCTGGCGCCCAAGCTTCAAAGCCTCCCACCTATGCTACACAGTTCTTTCCTAATGCCACTCTGAAGCTGCAGTAAAGGTGCACGGGGTCTTTCCGTCTAACCGCGGGTACTCCGCATCTTCACGGAGAATTCAATTTCGCTGAGCATGTACTGGAGACAGTGGGGAAGTCGTTACGCCATTCGTGCAGGTCGGAACTTACCCGACAAGGAATTTCGCTACCTTAGGACCGTTATAGTTACGGCCGCCGTTTACCTGGGCTTCATTTCGGAGCTTGCACCCCTCCACTTAACCTTCAGGCACCGGGCAGGCGTCAGACCCTATACGTCGTCTTGAAGCCGACTTAGCAGAGCCCTGTGTTTTTGCTAAACAGTCGCTACCCCCTGGCCTGTGCCCCCCACAAGTGCTTGCGCATATGTGGGGCCTCCTTCTTCCGAAGGTACGGAGGCAATTTGCCGAGTTCCTTCAGTACACTTCTCTCAAGCGCCTTGGTATACTCTACCAGACCACCTGTGTCGGTTTCGGGTACGGTCTATACGGTGGGGCTATTTCCTGGAACCTCGTCGAAGCACGTCCAATCCGTTAAGGACGTACAACATAAGAGATCCGTCACACACCACCAGGCCCACGAATATTAACGTGGTTCCCATCGACTACCCCCTTCGGGCTCGTCTTAGGGGCCGGCTCACCCTGCGCGGATTAGCCTTGCGCAGGAACCCTTGGTCTTTCGGCGACAGGGCATCTCACCCTGTTTATCGCTACTCATGTCTGCATTCGCACTTCCGATACCTCCACGGCCCATTACCAGACCGCTTCACAGGCTTACGGAACGCTCCGCTACCGCGTGCACAAAGTGCACACCCTAAGCTTCGGTGCGTGTCTTGAGCCCCGTTACATCTTCGCCGCAGGAACCCTTGTTTAGACCAGTGAGCTGTTACGCTTTCTTTAAAGGATGGCTGCTTCTAAGCCAACCTCCTGGTTGTTTTGGGATTCCCACATGCTTTCCCACTTAGACACGACTTGGGGACCTTAGCTGTAGGTCAGGGCTGTTTCCCTCTTGACGACGGACCTTAGCACCCGCCGTCTGTC
>NZ_MIPT01000001.1:7500-110663 GCF_001853345.1 Edaphosphingomonas haloaromaticamans
TCGACGTCACCGATCGCGCCAGCATGGAGGCTTTCGTCGCCACCGCCCTGGAGAAGCACGGCCGTGTCGACGTGCTCGTCAACAATGCCGGCCTGATGCCGCTTTCGCCGATCGCCGCGCTGAAGGTCGACGAATGGGACCGGATGGTGGATGTGAACATCAAGGGCGTGCTGAACGGCATCGCCGCCGCCCTGCCGCGGATGAAGGCCCAGGGCAGCGGCCATTTCGTCAACATCTCCTCGATCGCCGGCCACCGGGTGATGGAGACGGGCGCCGTCTATTCGGCAACCAAATATGCGGTGCGCGCGCTTTCGGAAGGGTTGCGGCTGGAAAATCAGGATATCCGCGTCACCGTGGTCTCGCCGGGCGTGACCGAATCCGAGCTGGCCGGCACCATCACCCATGCCGAGACCCGGGCGATGATCGAACGCTATCGCGAGACCGCCATCCCGGCCGATGCGATCGCCCGCGCCATCGCCTTTGCCATCGAGCAGCCCGGCGATGTCGATGTGAACGAGATCGTCGTCCGCCCCACCGCGGCGCGCTGAGCGCCGGCGGCGCTCAGGCCGCGAGCGGGAAGCGGAGCATCCGATCGGCGAGCGGCACCCAGGCCTGGGCGGGGCCGCCCACCGCGCGGAGGATTTCGGGATGGCCGGCATCGAGCCCGCCGGTGAGCGCGCCGAAGGCCGGCAGGATCAGCTTGGTGGCGCTGGCGACGAAGCAGCGGCGGGCCACCTGCCGGCCGCGCATCGAAACGCGCAGCTTCGGGTGATAATGGCCCGACAGCTCCGGCCGGGGATCGGCGGGGTCGGCTTCGTGACGGAGCAGCAGGCCCTCCACCTCGGCTTCCGCCGTCACCGCCCCGCCGCAGCGATCGACCATGCCGGCATCGTGATTGCCGGTGATCCAGGTCCAGCGCATCGCGCCCGCCATCCGGCGGAGCAGCGCCTCGGCCGGCGCAGGCAGCCGGTCGCAGCCGGCGGAATCGTGGAAGCTGTCCCCCAGGCACCATATCTCCGCCGCATCCACGTCGCGCGCGATGCGATCGAGATCGGTGAGGGTGGCCATGGAATCATAAGGCGGCAGCATCTGCCCGCCGGCGGCGAACCAGCTCGCTTTTTCGAGATGGAGATCGGCGACGAGCAGCGCGCGCCGGCCCGGCAGGAACAGGGCGCCGTGCGGCAGCGCGGCCAGATCGACTCCACAGAACGAAAAGCGAACCATGGGAGGCGCTATAAGGCGAGCCCCCCGCCCCGCGCTACCCCCACAATTCGCCAAGGAAGTTGCCGAACGCCTGCCAGGAGCGGCGATCGGCATCGGGCTGGTAGGCAAGGCCAGGACCGCTCGCCTCGGGCGAGGTGAAGGCATGGCCGGTGTGGCCATAGGCATGGATCTGCCAGTCGGCCCCGGCGGCCGTCAGCTCCCGCGCGAGCGCGACGGTCGCCTCCGGCGGGCAGAGCGGGTCGTCCCAGCCGTGGAACACGATCAGCCGGGCGCGGATCGGATCGGCATTGGCGAAGGGCGGCGGATCATAGACGCCGTGGAAGCTCGCCACCCCGTCCACGTCCGCGCCCGAGCGGGCGAGATCGAGCACGCACTTGCCGCCGAAGCAGAAGCCAATCGCGGCGACGCGCGCGGCGTCGGTTTCCGGCTGGGCGCGGATCGCCGCCAGCGACGCGAGCAGGCGACCCTGCAATATCTTCCGGTCGCCGCCGGCTTCCTGCATCAGCGCGAAGGCGGATTCCCGGTCCGCCGGCCGCCTGCCCTTGCCATAGACGTCAGCGGCGAAAGCGACATAGCCTTGCGCCGCCAGCGCCTTGCCGCGTTCGATATCGAACGCCTTGAGCCCCATGACATTGGGGAAGACCAGCACGCCGGGGCGCGGGCCGGAAACGGCATCATCCCATATATAGACGCCTTCGAACGGGCCGCCGGGGCCGTCATGCTCGACGGGTCGGGTCTGGATCGTCATGGGGCCTTCCTCCGGCAGGGCGGGTTCGTCCGCGTTCCTAGAGCCTTTTCGAAGCAGGTGGAATCTCCCATGGCGCGGAAGGGCGCACCGGGCGGGCCGTTCGGCGCCGACGGCCCGGAAAGTGCGCCCGCCCCGACGGCAATCGTGCCGAGACACGTTGCGCCCGCCGCNCGAGCCGCTAGTTAGCGGCCCGAATCGTCAAAATCCGGGAGCCGCCATGCCCACGCTCGTCCTGATCCGCCACGGCCAGTCCGCCTGGAACCTCGAAAACCGCTTCACCGGCTGGTGGGACGTGACGCTGACCGAGCAGGGAATCGCCGAGGCCAAGGCCGCCGGCGAGCTGATGGCCGCCAAGGGCCTGGATTTCGACATCGCCTTCACCAGCCTGCAGACCCGCGCGATCAAGACGCTGAACATCGCCCTGGAGGCGATGGGCCGGCTGTGGCTGCCGGTGGAGAAGGACTGGCGGCTGAACGAGCGCCATTATGGCGGGCTGACCGGCCTCAACAAGGCGGAGACCGCCGCCAAGCATGGCGAGGCGCAGGTGAAGATCTGGCGCCGCTCGTTCGATGTGCCGCCGCCGCCGCTGGAAGCCGGCAGCGAATGGGATCTTTCCGGTGATCGCCGCTATGCCGGCATCGCCATTCCCAATACCGAAAGCCTGAAGGACACGATCGCCCGCGTGCTGCCTTATTGGGAACAGCGGATCGCGCCCGCGCTGCGGTCCGGCCAGCGGGTCGTGATCTCCGCGCACGGCAATTCGCTGCGCGCGCTGGTGAAGCATCTGTCGCACATCCCGGACGATGAGATCACCGAGCTGGAGATCCCGACCGGGCAGCCGATCGTCTACGAGCTTGCCGACGATCTTTCCGCGAAGGACCGTTACTATCTGTCCGAACGCTGAGGTGGCGCCCGCCGGCGCCGGCGGGCCGCAGACCCAGTTGCATCTAGCGCGCCGCGCCGTCCCGCATTAAGGACCGCGCTTTGCCGGGGGAACGAGAATGGCCGATGCCGGGCCGCTGATCGGGATCATCATGGGCTCCCGCTCCGACTGGGAGACGATGCGCCATGCCGCCGAGACGCTCGACGCGCTCGGCATCGCGCACGAATGCAAGGTCGTTTCCGCGCACCGCACGCCCGAGCGGCTTTATGATTATGCGAAGTCCGCCGCCGGGCGCGGCCTGCGCGTGGTGATCGCGGGCGCCGGCGGTGCCGCCCACCTGCCGGGCATGGCCGCATCGATGACGCGCCTGCCCGTGCTGGGCGTGCCCGTGGAATCCAAGGCGCTGAGCGGCATGGACAGCCTGCTTTCCATCGTCCAGATGCCGGCGGGCATCCCGGTGGGCACGCTGGCCATCGGCCGGGCCGGCGCGGTCAACGCCGCCCTGCTCGCCGCCGCGATCCTCGCCACCACCGACGAGGCGCTGGCCGCCCGGCTGGACGCCTGGCGCGCGCGGCAGACCGCCGACGTCGCCGAAACGCCGGAGTAAGGGCTGAGGATGATCGTTCCCCCCGGTTCGCGCATCGGCATCATCGGCGGCGGCCAGCTGGGCCGCATGCTGGCCCTGGCGGCGGCGCGACTCGGCTATCGCTGCCATATCTACGCGCCCGAGGCGAGCGGGCCGGCCGCCGACGTTTCGGCAAGCTGGACGCAGGGCGCCTATGAGGATGCCGATGCGCTGGCCGCCTTCGCCGCCACCGTCGACGTCCTGACCTACGAGTTCGAGAATGTGCCCGTGGCGCCGGTGAAGCTGCTGGCATCGCGCCTCCACCCCAATCCGATCGCGCTGGAAGTGGCGCAGGACCGGCTGGCCGAGAAGGATTTCGTCGCCGGGCTCAACCTGCGGCCCGCGCCCTATCGCGCGGTGGACGATCTGGAGGGCTTGCGCGCCGCGATCGCCGATCTCGGCGCGCCCGCGATCCTCAAGACGCGCCGCTTCGGCTATGACGGCAAGGGCCAGGCGCGCATCGCCTCCCCCGCCGATGCCGAGGCCGCCTGGGCGGCGATCGGCAGCCGGCCGGCGGTGCTGGAGGGATTCGTCCGCTTCGACCGGGAATTCTCGATCATCGCCGTGCGCGGCATCGATGGCGCCTTCGCCACCTGGGACGCACCGGACAATGTCCACGAAAACGGCATCCTCGCCCTTTCCACCGTGCCCGCCGGGCCGCTGGTGCAGGCGCAGGTGGAGGAAGCCGTGGCGATGACCCGGCGAGTCGCCGAGGCGCTGGATTATGTCGGCGTGCTCGCGGTGGAATATTTCGCCACCGCCGGCGGGCCGGTGTTCAACGAGATGGCGCCCCGCGTCCACAATAGCGGCCACTGGACGATCGAGGGGGCGGTGACCTGCCAGTTCGAAAACCATATCCGCGCGATCTGCGGCCTGCCGCTCGGCTCCACCGCGCTCGCCGCGCCGCGAGTCGAAATGCGCAACCTGATCGGCGCCGAAGCGGACGACTGGCCCGCAATTCTCGCCGATCCGACCGCCCATCTCCATCTCTACGGCAAGGGGGCGCCGCGCCCCGGGCGCAAGATGGGCCATGTCACCCGGCTGCTCGCCGGCTGATTCCCGCTCAGCTCCGATTCATCGGTTCGGACAAAATAAGCATGGCCATGAAGACATATTTCCCCGTGATCGCCGGCGCGCTCGCGCTTGCCGGCTGCGCCTCCACCTCGCCCGAGGCCCGGGTGCGGGCATCGCTGATCGACGCCGGGATCGCCCCGCCGATCGCCGGCTGCATGGCGGAACGCATGGTCGACAGGCTTTCGATAACCCAGCTCAAACGCTTGCAGTCGCTGGCGAAGATGCCCGATCGCGATATCGGATCGATGACCATCGACCAGTTCCTCCACCACCTGCGCGCATTGAAGGACCCGGAGATATTCGCCGTGGTCAGCCGGGCAGGCATAGGCTGCGCCATAGCCGGCTGACCGGCCCATCTTTGCGCCGGATGCCGCGCGTGCGGGCTTTCATTCGCGACACTTTCATGCTTTAGCCCGGCGGATTTTGAACCGGAGCAGGCTGGGAGCGTCATGAACATCCACGAATATCAGGCCAAGGAACTGCTGGCGAAGTTCGGCGTCGCGATTCCCGCGGGGCACGCCGCCCTGACGGTCGACGAAGCGGTCGCCGCCGCCGGCAAGCTCCCCGGACCGCTTTATGTGGTGAAGGCCCAGATCCACGCGGGCGGCCGCGGCAAGGGCAAGTTCAAGGAACTGCCGGCCGACGCCAAGGGCGGCGTGCGCCTTTCCAAGACCCTGGACGAAGTGCGCGCGAATGCGGCCGACATGCTGGGCAACACCCTCGTCACCATCCAGACGGGCGAAGCCGGCAAGCAGGTGAACCGCCTCTACATCACCGACGGCGCGGACATCGCCAAGGAATATTACCTCTCCATGCTGGTCGATCGTAAGACCGGCCGGATCGCCATGATCGTCTCCACCGAAGGCGGCATGGACATCGAGGAAGTGGCGCACAGCACGCCCGAGAAGATCCGCACCATCACCATCGACCCGGCCGAAGGCTTCCAGCCGCACCATGGCCGCGCCGTGGCCTTTGCGCTTCAGCTGAAGGGCGATCTCAACAAGCAGGCCGTGAAGCTCGCCGGCCAGCTCTACGAGGCGTTCACCGCCACCGACATGGCGATGCTCGAGATCAACCCGCTGATCGAGACGACCGACGGCAAGCTGCTGGTGCTCGACGCCAAGGTGAGCTTCGACTCGAACGCCCTCTTCCGCCACCCGGATATCCTGGCGCTGCGCGACGAGACCGAGGAGGATCCCGCCGAGGTCGAAGCGTCGAAGTATGACCTCGCCTACATCAAGCTGGACGGCAATATCGGCTGCATGGTCAACGGCGCCGGCCTCGCCATGGCGACGATGGACATCATCAAGCTCAATGGCGCCTTCCCGGCCAACTTCCTCGACGTGGGCGGGGGCGCCAGCAAGGAGAAGGTGACGGAAGCCTTCAAGCTGATCCTCAGCGACCCGGCGGTGGAAGGCATCCTCGTCAACATCTTCGGCGGCATCATGCGCTGCGATATCATCGCCGAGGGCATCGTCGCGGCCGCCAAGGAAGTGAATCTTTCGGTTCCGCTGGTCGTCCGCCTCGAAGGCACCAACGTCCAGCAGGGCAAGGACATCCTCGCCAATAGCGGCCTGCCGATCGTGGCCGCCGACGATCTGGGCGACGCCGCCAAGAAGATCGTGGCGCAGGTGAAGAAGGCCGCCTGATCACTCCTCCCCAGGGAGATCGGAAGGCTCAAGGAGACAGCTCATGAAGCTATTGGTGCCCGTGAAGCGGGTGATCGATTATAATGTGAAGCCGCGGGTGAAGATGGACGGGACCGGCGTCGATCTGGCCAACGTCAAGATGTCGATGAACCCGTTCGACGAGATCGCGGTCGAGGAAGCCATCCGCCTGAAGGAAAAGGGCGTGGCGACCGAGATCGTCGCGGTTTCGATCGGCGAGGCGAAGGCGCAGGAGACCCTGCGCACGGCGCTGGCGATGGGCGCGGATCGCGCGATCCTGGTGGTGGCCGAGGGCGAGGTGGAGCCGCTGGCGGTCGCCAAGATCCTGAAGGCGATCGTCGACGAGGAACAGCCCGGCCTGGTGATCCTGGGCAAGCAGGCGATCGACGACGATTCCAACCAGACCGGCCAGATGCTGGCGGCGCTGACCGGCCGGCCGCAGGGCACCTTCGCCAGCGCCGTCACCGTCGAAGGCGACAGCGTGAAGGTGACCCGCGAGGTGGACGGCGGCCTCGAGACCGTGAGCCTCAAGGCCCCGGCGATCGTCACCACCGATCTTCGCCTGAACGAGCCGCGCTACGCCTCGCTGCCGAACATCATGAAGGCCAAGTCCAAGCCGCTCGCGCAGAAGACCCCGGCCGATTACGGCGTGGACACCAGCCCGCGCCTCAAGACCCTCAACGTCTCCGAGCCGCCCAAGCGGACGGCGGGCGTGAAGGTTGCGGATGTTGACGAGCTTGTCGCCAAGCTCAAGGCGCTGGGAGTTGCGGCATGACCGTTCTGGTTCTGGTCGAACATGACAATGCGTCCGTGAAGGATGCGACGCTCGCCGCCGTCACCGCGGCGGGCAAGCTGGGCGAGGTCCACGCGCTGGTCGCGGGTTCGGGCGCGCAGGCCGCGGCCGATGCCGCCGCCAAGATCGCCGGCGTTTCCAAGGTGCTGCTGGCGGACGACGCGGCCTATGCCCATGCCCTGCCGGAAAATGTGGCGCCGCTGGTCGTGGACCTGATGGCGAATTACGATGCGTTCGTGGCGCCCGCCACGTCGAACGGCAAGAATATCGCGCCGCGCGTCGCCGCCCTGCTGGACGTGATGCAGATCTCCGACATCCTGTCGGTGGAATCAGCCGATACGTTCACCCGGCCGATCTATGCCGGCAACGCGATCGCCAAGGTGCAGTCGTCGGATGCCAAGAAGGTGATCACGGTGCGCGGCACCGCCTTCGAGAAGGCGGCGCGCGAGGGCGGATCGGCAGCCGTGGAAGCGGTGGCCGGCAAGGGCGATTCGGGGCTGTCGAGCTTCGTCGGCGCGGAAATCTCCAAGTCCGAGCGGCCGGAGCTGACGTCGGCCAAGATCATCGTCTCGGGCGGCCGCGCGCTGCAGAACAGCGAGAATTTCCACACGATCATCGAGCCGCTCGCCGACAAGCTGGGCGCGGCCGTCGGCGCGAGCCGCGCGGCGGTGGACGCGGGCTATGTGCCCAACGACTATCAGGTCGGCCAGACCGGCAAGATCGTCGCCCCGGAAGTCTATATCGCGGTCGGCATCTCGGGCGCGATCCAGCACCTCGCCGGCATGAAGGATTCCAAGACCATCATCGCCATTAACAAGGACGAGGACGCCCCCATCTTCCAGGTGGCGGACATCGGCCTGGTCGGCGACCTGTTCAAGGTCGTGCCGGAACTGACCGACAAGCTCTGAGCCTCCGGCCTCGTTAAAATGCGAAGGGCGGCCCGCGACGGCCGCCCTTTTGCTGTCCGGTCCCGGCCACCGGAGCCGGAATCAGTGGAGATTGGGCGCCTCGGCCACGATCCGCACCAGCATTTCGGGCGAGAGCGGCGTTTCGAACTGGCAGCCGAGCCGCTGGTCGTCGGACCAGATCACGCGCGCGGCCAGCGCCGGAAAGCCCGGCACGCGCAGCCAGATCGGCCGGCCCGGCTCGACCCGCGCATAGCTGCGCGCCATGAAGCCGGCGAGCGAGATATTGGAGAGCACGCAGCCGATGCCGCGCGCGCCGGCCATGCGCAGGCTGGCATTGATATCGACCGGACGGCGCGTGTCGTTGCGCGAATCTTCCGCCCGCTGTTCGTGAATCACCGCCAGTATCCGCACGATCGTCCATCCGATTCCCAGTGGGAAGAACGAACGGAGGTAGCGATGGATGCTTAATTTTTTCCTTTTGCGGGCGCGAGGCGCAGCAGCGTGAAGCCGGCCAGCGCCGACAGCAGCGAGCCGCCGAGAACGCCGATCCTCACCTCGTCCATCAGCAGCGGATCGACGAAGGCGAGGCCGCCGATGAACAGACTCATCGTGAAGCCGATGCCGCAGAGCAGCGACACCCCATAGACCTGGAGCCAGGTCGCCCCGGCCGGGCGATCGCCGATCCGCAGCGCCACCGCCAGCCGGATGCTGGCGAAGATGCCGGCCTGCTTGCCGAGGAACAGGCCGAGCGCGATGCCGAGCGGCAGCGGCGCGAAAAGCTGCTCGGCCCCCACCCCGTTGAGCGAAACGCCGGCATTGGCAAAGCCGAACAAGGGGACGATGGCGTAGGCGACCCAGGGATGGAGGCCATGTTCCAGCCGGTGCAGCGGGGAATCATCGGCATCGGGCGCGGCCGGCGTGACGCGCAGCGGAATCGCCATCGCCGCCAGCACGCCGGCGATCGTCGCGTGCACGCCCGACGACAGCACCGCGAACCACAAGGCGGCCGCCAGCAGCAGATAGGGCCAGAGCCGCATCACCTTCAGCCGGTTGAGGACGAACATCGCCGCCCACAGCATGGCGGCGGCCAGCAGCGCTGCTCCCCCGATGCTGGCGGTATAGGCGACGGCGATGATCACCACGGCGCCCATGTCGTCGACGATCGCCACGGTGGTGAGGAACAGCTTGAGCGATGTCGGCGCGCGGCTGCCGAGCAGCGCCAGCACGCCGATGGCGAAGGCGATGTCGGTGGCCGAAGGGATCGCCCATCCCCGGATCAGCGCCGGCGCCGCGCCGGTGACGGCGAGATAGACGATGGCCGGCGCGATCATGCCGCCGGCGGCCGCGACGATGGGCAGGCCGCGATTCTTCCAGGTGGAAAGATGGCCGTCGAGAAACTCGCGCTTTATCTCCAGCCCCACCAGCATGAAGAACAGCGCCATCAGCGCATCGTTGATCCACAGATGCACCGTCATGGGTCCCAGCTTGTCGCTGAGCACCGGCCCGGTCCGGTGATGGAGCAGGTGGAAATAGGATTCGGCCAGGGGGCTGTTGGCGACGATCATCGCCAGGATGGCGGCGGCGATCAGCAGGATGCCGCCAGACGCCTCGGACCGCAGGAAATCGCGCAATGCGGAGTTCGCGCCCCGCCGGGGAAGTGGGGCTTTCGTCACTGCCGGTCCTCATCAGCCTGGAATGGATCGCGATCCAGCCTAGCCGATGATCCGGGCGAACTGAACCACCGTGCGGCGGCTCAGGGCAGGTCGACCGGCATCTTCAGTTTGACGCCGGCCCCCCGCAGCCGCCAGCGGATGGCCGGCGGATCGGGCGCCGCGATGCGCAGCGGTTCGCCCAGCAGCCAGCGATCCCGCGCCATATCGGCCGGGCTCTGCCTTTCGACCGGCGATTTCCAGGCATCGGCAAGCAGCACCGGCATCGCTCCATGCCGGCCGGCCGCCGGCCTTTCCGGCGCGGCCGCCGCTTCGGCGGAAAGGCCGAGCGGCAAGAATCCCAGGATAAGGACCGTCCTCCAGTCCATGGCACGCTCCCTTACGGCGCATGCGGGTAGAAAGCGCGGAGAGGCCCGGCGGTTCCCTTCGGCCGGGAAGGGCAGGCCCGGCGGCAACCGGGCCTGCCACGAGATCAGAAGTGGTAGATGATGCCGGCGGTCGGCCGGATGCTCTGGAAATCATAGGTGCTGGCTTCCAGCCGCAGGCGGACGCCGCTGGCGCGGGTGAGGCCGCCAAGGCCGATATCCTGCGGCCCGACCTCGACGCCCATGCCGTATGACCAGTCGTCATCCTTGTTGCCGGGGCCGTCGGGATCGATCCACTGGCGGCCGCCCTTCACATAGATCAGCCCGCTCTTGCCGGCGCGGGCGCCGAAGCGGCCATAGACGCCATATTCCCAGTCTATGCCGCTGAAGCCGCGCGCCCAATTGCCTTCGACGCCGACGAAGACCGGCCCGACCGGCACGTTGACGCCGCCGACCGCCTCGATCACCGCGCCGTCCACGCAGCCCGACGCGCCGTTGCAGTTGCGGGTAAGCGGGCCGCGATTGTCGCTGTCGAAATCATGATAGCCCGCCATCAGGCCGATATAGGGTTCCATGCCCAGCGGCAGGGAGCTGCCATCCTGGGCATATGCCGCGGCCGGCGCCAACAGGGCGGCGGCGGAGGCGATCATCAACATTTTGCGCATACTCATGATCCTTGCTGCCAAGGAGACGCGACGGTCATCCGCGCGCCGAGGACTCGCCCCCAAGCCCTCGCCCCGCACAACGCGGCGCGGTGTCATCCCGTTGCAAGATCATGGTTTTCGCCCGAAAACTGTGGCCCCAGCGCAACGGCGTGGAGACGGCAGGTGCGATTCCGGCGGCGGGCCGATCACCGGCGGGCGGAACGGAGGGCCTAGCGCCCCCGCCGGGCGGACCGTGCCGCCTTGGCCTTGCCGTAACGGGTGGTGCGGGTGCCGGGCCGGCCGCTGGAGGCATGTTCCTTGAGCGGGGCGCGATGTTCCTCGACCGGCAGGCCCAGCTCCTGCTGCTCAAGCCGGCGGATCTCGTCGCGCAGCCGGCCCGCTTCCTCGAACTCGAGATCGGCGGCCGCCTTGCGCATGCGGCCTTCCAACTCCTCGATATAGGCGCGCAGATTATGGCCGACCATGTGCGACCGTTCCTCGATGCCGGTATCGACCGTCACCTGGTCCTTGGACGCGAGATGGCCGACGATATCGGCGACCGCGCGCTTCACGCTTTCCGGCGTGATGCCATGGGCGGTGTTGTAGGCCATCTGCTTTTCGCGGCGACGCTGGGTTTCCGCCATGGCGCGTTCCATCGATCCGGTGATGCGATCGGCATAGAGGATCACCTTGCCGTCGGCATTGCGGGCGGCGCGGCCGATCGTCTGGATCAGCGAGGTTTCGGACCGCAGGAAACCTTCCTTGTCCGCATCGAGGATCGCCACCAGCCCGCATTCGGGGATGTCGAGCCCCTCGCGCAACAGGTTGATGCCGACCAGCACGTCATAGACGCCCAGGCGAAGATCGCGGATCAGCTCGATACGCTCCAGCGTCTCGACGTCGGAATGCATGTAGCGGACCTTGAGCCCCGCCTCGTGCAGATATTCGGTGAGGTCCTCGGCCATCCGCTTGGTCAGCGTCGTCACCAGCGCGCGATAGCCCTGCGCCGCCACCGCCCGGCATTCGCGGACGAGATCGTCGACCTGGTCCTCGACCGGGCGCACCTCCACCGGCGGATCGATCAGCCCGGTCGGGCGGATCACCTGCTCGACGAAGACGCCGCCGGTCTGCTCCATCTCCCACGAGCCCGGCGTCGCCGAGACGGATACCGTCTGCGGGCGCATCGCATCCCATTCGTTGAAGCGCAGCGGCCGGTTGTCGATGCAGCTCGGCAGGCGGAAGCCATATTCGGCCAGCGTGATCTTCCGCCGATGGTCGCCCCGCGCCATGCCGCCAACCTGCGGCACCGTTTGGTGGCTTTCATCGACGAACAGCAGCGCATTTTCCGGCAGATATTCGAACAAAGTGGGCGGCGGCTCGCCCGGCAGGCGCCCGGTGAGGAAGCGGCTGTAATTCTCGATGCCGGCGCAGCTTCCCGTCGCGGCGATCATCTCCAGATCGAAATTGGTGCGCTGTTCCAGCCGCTGGGCCTCCAGCAGCTTGCCCTCGGCCTGCAGCTCCTTCAGCCGCTCGGCCAGCTCGTGCCGGATCGCCTCGCTCGCCTGCTTCAGGGTCGGCCCCGGCGTCACATAATGGCTGTTGGCATAGACGCGGATATGATCGAGCGAGGCCGCCTTCTTGCCGGTCAGCGGATCGAACTCGACGATCTCCTCGATCTCGTCGCCGAAGAAGGCGATGCGCCAGGCCGAATCCTCATAGTGCGAGGGGAAGATTTCCAGATTGTCGCCGCGCACGCGGAAGGTGCCGCGGGTGAAGGCCTGGTCGTTGCGCTTATATTGCAGCGCCACCAGCTTGCGGATGATCTCCCGCTGGTCGACCGTCTGGCCCTTCTTCAGGTCGAAGATCATCGCCGAATAGGTTTCCACCGATCCGATGCCGTAGAGGCAGGAGACCGAGGCGACGATCAGCACGTCGTCGCGCTCCAGCAGCGATCGGGTGGCCGAATGGCGCATCCGGTCGATCGCCTCGTTGATCGACGATTCCTTCTCTATGTAGGTGTCGGTGCGCGGCACATAGGCTTCGGGCTGGTAATAATCATAATAGCTGACGAAGAACTCGACCGCGTTTTCGGGGAAGAAGCTCTTGAATTCCCCATATAATTGTGCGGCGAGGATCTTGTTGGGCGCCAGCACCAGCGCGGGGCGCTGCAACGCCTCCACCACCTTGGCCATGGTGAAGGTCTTGCCCGATCCGGTGACGCCCAGCAGCACCTGATCGCGCTCGCCCGCCCTCGCCTGCTCCACCAGCTCCGCGATCGCGGCCGGCTGGTCGCCCGCGGGCTGGTAGTCCGAAACGAGCTTGAACGGCTTGCCGCCTTCCGCCTTGGGCGGCCGCTCGGGCCGGTGGGGGACGAAGCCTTCGCCGGTTTCCGGCTCGGCAAGGCTGGTGCGAATCTGGATTGCCATCGGGTGCGAATATGGGATGTTGCCAACCTGTTCGCAATCAGGCGGGCATTCGCAAAGGGGCCCCGGATGAAAATCGCCTATCTGCTGGTGCCGGCGCTGCTTGCCACCGCCGCCTGCGGCAAGAGCGGAACCGGCAACGAAACCGCCGGAACCGCGCCTGCCGCCACGGCCACGGCACCGTCCGGCGGAACCGTGAAGCTGAAGGCCGGCGCCTGGAACGGCACGTCCGAGCTGATATCCATGGAGATGCCGGGCGTGGACCCGGCGCTGCTGAAGAACGGCATCGGCCGGAAGACCGAGTTCCACAATTGCGTGACGCCCGAGCAGGCGGAGCGGCCGCCCGCCGATTTCTTCGCACATCCCGACGTGAAAAATGGAAACTGCACGTCGGAAAAATTCGACATGGCCGGCGGGAAAATCGACGCCGTGGTCGTCTGCGGCGCGCGCGAAGGGCAAGGCGAGCCGCTGCGGATGGAGATGTCGGGCACGTATGCGGCCGATTCCTACGACATGACCGTGCGGATGACGAGCCAGGGCGGCCCCGGCAGCAAGGGCATGACGATGGTGGCGCGTTCGTCCGGCCGGCATGTGGGCGACAGCTGCGAGGGTTGACGCTGGGCTGGCGGATCGTAGGATCGGTGTGCGGTGCACCATCCGCACCGCCGGACAAGCCCCGGCCCGCCTCGATCGAGGCTGATCCTGCTGAGTAGCGAGAAAGCCGATGCCTTTGCTGAATGTTCGCGACGTCCAGGGCTATCTGCATTTCGATCCCGAGGAATGCCGCGCCGCCGGCGAGGCGCTGGCGGCGGACTATGCCGCAGCCGATCCCTTTCCCCATGCGGTGATCGACGATTTCCTGGATGCGGATCTGCTGCGGCGGATCGTCGCCCAATTCCCGTCCACCGAGGGACGCGACTATTTCAATCGCGCGCAGGAACGGCTGAAATACCAGTTCCATCCCAAGTCGATCGAAAGCGCGCTGATCCGCAACCTGCTGGCCGAGCTGAACAGCGATGCCTTCCTGCGCTTCATCGAGGGGATATCCGGCATCAAGGGGCTGATACCCGATCCTTATTATTCGGGCGCCGGCCTGCATGAGATCCATGCCGGCGGGCATCTTTCCGTCCATGCCGATTTCAACATCCACGGCCGGATGAAGGTGGAGCGGCGGCTGAACCTGCTGATCTACCTCAACGACGACTGGCCCGAGGAATATGGCGGCCATCTGGAATTGTGGGACCGGGGCATGAAGGCGCGGCAGAAGGTGATCGCGCCGCTGCTGGGCCGCGCCGTGCTCTTCAACACCGCGCTCGACAGCTATCACGGCCATCCCGAGCCGCTGACCTGCCCGCCCGATCGGGCGCGGCGATCGATCGCGCTTTATTATTACACCGCCTTCCCGGACGGGGCGGCCGCCGTTCCCGAACGCACGACCGTGTTCAAGCCGCGCCCCGGCAGCGGCGACAAGACCGACTGGCAGGTGCGCGGCCGGCATTTCGTGAACGATTGGGTGCCGCACCGGCTGCAGCCCTGGGCGCGCAAGGTGCTGGGGCGCGTCGGCCTGAGCTGATCGGGACGGGCAGAAAGTGGCGGGGCGATCCGGCCGGGGCCGGGCTGGATTCCGGCCTAGCGCAGGCGGCTGGCGGCGCGGGCCAGCGCCAGTATCTCGGTTTCCATCGCGATGATCCCCGGCCCGCCGGNGCGCATCACCTGCCGGCCGGTATCGGCCATGCGGCCGAGCGCGGTGGCCAGCGCCTCGGGCGTCCAGCGGGTCAGGAGCCGGGCCACCCGGTCCTTTTCCTTCCAGAACACCGCGCGTCCGGCCGGGCCCGCCATCACCGCGTCGATCGACTTGCCCTCGGCCACCTCGGCGCGGAGCTGGATCAGCAGCAGCAGCTGACGCTGGAAGGCACGGACGATCGGGATGGCATCGGTGCCGAGCGCGATCAGCCGGGAAAGCTCGTCATCCGCGGCGGCGACGTCGCCGGCCAGCGCCGTATCGACGAGGCGGCTGAGATCGCCTTCCTCGCTGTCGGCCCCCAGCCTGTCCAGCGCTTCATGGTCAAGCGGCCTGGGATGGTCCCGGTCCGCATCGAGGAAAGCCGCGAACTTGTCCAGCTCCTGCCCCAGCACCGCGCGGTCGCCGGCGCTGGCGGCCGCCAGCCGCCGGGCGACGTCGGGCTCGATCAGCAACCCCATCTCCCGCCCCAGCGCCACCGCGATGCGATCGGCGTCGCGCCCCTCGGGCACGTAGCTGGCGAAGGCCATGGCCGCGTCGTCCGCCGTGGCGAGCTTCAGCAGCTTCGAATCCTTGCGCAGCGCGCCGGCGACGGCGACCACGGGATTGCCGGCCTGGGCAAGCGCCAGCAGCGCCTCGACCGCCTCCAATATCTCGTCGCCGGCCGGATCGATCAGGATATGCCGGGGGCCGCCGAACAGGGCGATGGCGGCCGCCTCGTCCGCCAGCAAGGCGGGATCGGCCTTCAGCGTGGCCCCGGCCAGCGCCACCTTCTCGGCATCGGCGCCCAGCGCCTTGGCCAGCCGCTTCGCCAACGCGCGCGACGCCGATTCATCGGGGCCGTGGAGCAGGTAGAAACGGATCGCGGGATCGGCGCGGTCCAGCGCCTGCTCGATCTGCCGCTGGCTGGCCTTCATTGCTCCGTCTGGGTGCGCTTGGCGTAGAGCGCGAGGCGGGCGACGATCTGGTCGGCGATCTGGTTGGAGAGATTCTCGAGCGCGGTCTGTTCGGCCGCGATGGTCGCATATTCCGATCCGACCACGTCGATGCCGGCATCGGAGCCGGCGGTGGCATCCAGCAGCACGGCGGTGCCGTCGATCAGCTTGTAGCGGGCGCGCAGCGTCCGCCGCTCGCGCGTCACGGCATTGTCGGTGCGGACGCCGAAGCCGGTGAGCTGGTCGTCCAGCTCGATCTCCAGCCGGTAGCGCTTCTCCCCCGGCCCGCTGGCGGCCAGCCGGTCGTTGATCGCATTGCGCACCAGCCAGCCGGCCTGCCCCGGAATCGGCGCCACCTCGATATTGGCCAGCGATTGCGCCACCGCGCCCTTGCTGCCGCCGGCATAAAGCGGCTGCAGCCCGCAGCCCGACAGCATCGGCGCGGCAAGGCCGAGCAACGCCAGCGCCAGCAGGGAGGCGGGGCGCGCCGGCCTCATGCGACCAGATTCACCAGGCGATCGGGCACCACGATCACCTTCTTGGGCGTCTTGCCTTCCAGCAGGCGGATCACCTTGTCCGATCCCAGCGCCAGCGCCTCCAGCGCCGGCCGGTCGGTGCCCTTGGGGGCGACGAGCGTGTCGCGCAGCTTGCCGTTGATCTGGATGGCAATCGTCACCTCGTCATCGACCAGCAGCGCCGGATCGGCCTCGGGCCAGGGCGCATCGGCGACGAGGCCGGTTTCGCCCAGCAGGCTCCAGGCTTCCTCGGCGAGGTGCGGCACCATCGGCGCGACGAGACGCACGATCGTCCGCACCGCGAAATCGCGCGAGGCCGAAGGCTGGGCCTTCTCTATGGCGTTGGCGAGCTCGTAGAGCTTGGCGACGGCCTTGTTGAAGGACAGCGCCTCCACATCCTCCGCCACGCCGGCGATGGTGCGGTGGAGCTTGCGGTCCAGGTCCCTGTCCTCGCCCTCGGTGCCCGCGATGCTGCCGGCCAGGCGCCACAGCCGCTGGACGAAGCGCCACGCGCCCTCGATGCCGGCCTCGCTCCAGGCGAGATCGCGCTCGGGCGGGCTGTCGGACAGCATGAACCAGCGCACCGCGTCCGCGCCATATTGATCGACGATAGGCCCCGGATCGACGACGTTCTTCTTGGATTTGGACATCTTCTCGACACGGCCGGGCGTCACCGCCTCGCCGGTCTCGACGATCACCAGCCCGCCGTCGCGATTTTCCACCTCTTCCGGGCTCAGCCAGCGGCCGTCGGGCGCCTTGTAGGTCTCATGCGTCACCATGCCCTGCGTGAACAGGCCGGTGAAGGGCTCGGCAATGTCGATCCGGCCGATCCGCTTGAGCGCCCGCGTCCAGAAGCGCGAATAAAGAAGGTGGAGGATCGCATGCTCCACCCCGCCGATATACTGGCCCACCGGCAGCCACTGCTCGGCCACGGCGCGATCGAACGGCTTGTCCTTGGGCGCGCTGGCGAAGCGGATGAAATACCAGCTCGAATCGACGAAGGTGTCGAGCGTGTCGGTCTCCCGGCGCGCGGGCGCGCCGCAGGACGGGCAATCGACATTCTTCCAGGTCGGATGACGGTCCAGCGGATTGCCCGGCACGTCGAAGGAAACATCCTCGGGCAGCACCACGGGAAGCTGGTCCTTCGGCACCGCCACGGGCCCGCAGGCGTCGCAATGGATGATCGGGATCGGCGTGCCCCAGTAACGCTGGCGGGAAACCCCCCAGTCGCGCAGGCGCCACACGGTGGTGCCGCGGCCCCAGCCTTCGCCTTCGGCCCGGGCGATCACCGCCGCTTTCGCCCCTTCCACCGACATGCCGTCGAGGAAACGGGAATTCACCAGCCGGCCGGGGCCGGTATGGGCCTCGTCGCCGATCGGCGCGTCCGCCTCCTCGGGCGAAGGGGCCACCACCCGTTCGACCGGCAGCGCATATTTGCGGGCGAAATCGAGGTCGCGCTGGTCGTGCGCCGGGCAGCCGAACACCGCGCCGGTGCCATAATCCATCAGCACGAAATTGGCGACGAACAGCGGCAGCTTCCACGTGGGATCGAGCGGGTGGATCACCGAAAGGCCGGTGTCGTAGCCCAACTTCTCGGCGGTCTCGATCTCGGCCGCGGCGGTGCCGGTGCGGCGGCATTCCTCCGAAAAGGCGGCGAGCCGGGCGTCCTGCTCCGCCAGCGCCAGCGCGATCGGATGATCGACCGAGATGGCGGCGAAGCTGGCACCGAACATCGTATCCGGCCGGGTGGTGAACACGTCGAAGCCGTCATGGCCGGCGGCCGGCGCGTCCAGCTTGAAGGTGAAGCGCAGGCCCTGGCTCTTGCCGATCCAGTTTTCCTGCATCAGCCGCACCTTTTCGGGCCACTGCTCCAGCGTGGAGAGGCCTTCCAGCAGCTCGTCGGCGAAATCGGTGATCTTGAGGAACCACTGGCTGAGCTTGCGCCGCTCCACCAGCGCGCCCGAACGCCAGCCGCGCCCGTCGATCACCTGCTCGTTGGCGAGCACCGTCATGTCGACGGGGTCCCAGTTGACCGCCGATTCCTTGCGATAGACGAGGCCGGCCGCATAGAGATCGAGGAACAGCGCCTGTTCCTGCCCGTAATAATCGGGCTCGCAGGTCGCCAGCTCGCGGCTCCAGTCGAGCGCGAAGCCCAGCCGCTTCAGCTGGGCCTTCATCGCGGCGATATTCTCGCGCGTCCAGCTGCCGGGATGGACCTTCTTTTCCATCGCCGCATTCTCGGCCGGCATGCCGAAGGCGTCCCAGCCCATCGGGTGGAGCACCTCATGCCCCGTCATCCGCCGGAACCGGGCCAGCACGTCGCCCATCGTATAGTTGCGCACATGGCCCATGTGGATGCGCCCCGAAGGATAGGGGAACATCTCCAGCACATAGCTTTTGGGCTTGGGGCTGGCATCGTCGGCGCGGAAGGTCTGGCCCTCGTCCCAGGCCGCCTGCCAGCGCTTGTCCGCCGCCTGCGGGTTGAACCGCGTGGTCATGGGGCGTCCGTCCTCAGCCGGCGACCGCGGCGCGGCGCAGGTCGCGCGCCTTGGTGAGGATGATCTCCTCCAGCTTCTGCACCGTCGCCGCCTGGACGGGCGCATCTGCCCACTGGCCGTTCTGCATCACCTGGCGCGAGGCCGCGACCCGCAGCGCATCGGCGCGCAGATCCTGGTCGAGCACCGTCACCGTCACCTTCATCCGCTCGGTGGCGAGCGCGGGGTTCACATACCAGTCGGTCACCAGCACGCCACCATTGGCGTCCGCCTGCACCATCGGCATGAACGACAGGGTGTCGAGCGCGGCCCGCCACAGATAGGCGTTCACGCCGATCGTGGTGACGCGCGAGGCGGCGAGGTCCGTCTTCGGCCGCTCCTTGCCGCCACCGCAGGCGGAAAGCGCCACCAGCGCGGAAAGCGCGGCGGCCAGGGCAAGGGGAGAAACGGACGAGCGGGCCATGAAATAGTCCTTGGAAGGCATATGGTGTCGCGGGCCGTTATAGATGCTCCCGTCCGCCCCGCAAGCGCGGCATGCGGGGCCGAATCCGTCCGCCGTGCGGCGGCGCGCTTGCGTCGCGCGGGCGCTTGGCCGGGCGGCGGGATGCTGGCATGCCCGCGCAGCACCCTCCCCGGGTTGTGGAGTTGGTGCAACAGGCCGTGGGAATTTGCAGACGAGTGGTGGAACCCGCCTGCCCGTTCATGTTAGGCGCAAGTTGCAGGGAGAGTATGCAACCGTGTCTGTGAGTCGCAAAACTGCTGGATTGGCGGGGGTCGCTGCGGCGGCCTGCGCCCTGGCGTTTGCGCCCGCGATCGCCGCGTCGGTCAAGCCCGCGAAACAGCGGGCGCCGGCCATCAGCCTGACGGCGCCGGGGAGCCTCGGTTCCTTCACGCCCGCCGCCGCCAATCCGAAGCTTGCCGCCGCCTTCAACGGCGCGGGGCTGTCGGGCGGCGGGGTCGGCGGCGCCTTCCGCTTCACGCCCGCTTCCTCCGCCACGAATCGCCGGGGCGTGACGGTGGCGGTCCGCGCCCGCGCGACCACCAAGGAAGAAGCCCAGCGCCTGGCGATCACGCCTTCCACCAGCATCACGCCGACCGCCTATAATCTGGGCGTCGCGGTGGGCTGGAAGCGCTTCGCCCTTTCGGGCGAGGTCGCCCGCGTCGATGGCGGCCTGCTGCCGGGCCGCGAGGCGGTGGATGTCGGCGTCAGCTATAACGCGCCCAAGTGGAGCACCAAGTTCCAGCTCGGCGCCGATCGGCCCACCGACGTCCGATCCGGCCTGATCGGCGTGGATGAGGCGGTCTCGGCCGATCTCAGCGGCTCCTACGCGATCACCCGCAATCTGGAGGTCACCGGCGGCGTCCGTTACCGCCTCCAGCGCGATCGCCTGTCGATCGAGGATGACCGGCGCGACAGCCAGGCCGTCTATATCGGCACCGCCTTCAAGTTCTGATCGCCCGGATAGCGCCTGATCGCCGGGCGGTGCGGAGCTTCCGCACCTGAATTCAGCCCTTCGCCGCTCCGATTCCCTGAGAATCCGGGCCCGTAAAGGCATCGATCCCCGCCCAGCCCGATGCGCCCAGGGCGCGCAGCCTTCGGTATCGCGGCGCATCCATGCCACCCAGGGCAATCACCGGAAGGCGGCCGCGCCCGGCCAGCAGGCCGAAGCGCACCGGCCCCAGCGCACGGGCGCCGGGATGGGATCGGGTGGCGAATGCGGGGGACAGGAAGACCAGGTCGGCCCCATGCCGCGCGGCGGCGGCCTGCTCCACCGCATCATGCGCCGGGGCGGTGCGCAGCAGCGGGCGCGCGGCAAAGCGGTGCGGGGAGCGGCCATGCGCGCCGTCCGCCTTCCAGGCAACCGCCTCGCGCGGCGATCCGGCCAGCACCAGCACCAGCCCGCGCGCCCGCGCGATCCGGCGGACGCGCTCATAGATGGCGCGGCGATCGGGCAGGCCATAATGGCGGAAGACGATGCCCGCCCCGCGCGGCAGCCGGCCGAGCGCGGTCCACAGCGCCTCGCCCATCCGCGCATCGGTCATCAGCCAAAGGCGCGGGCAAGGCTGGCGGCAAGTCATGCGGCTCCCTATAGCAGCGACCATGGTTCCACACGAAGACTCCAGAGACGATGATGGCCTGCCGGCGCTTGAATCGGTGCGGGCGCGCATTGCCCGCGCCGCCCGCGTCGCCGGGCGCGACCCTTCCGAGATCGAGCTGATCGCCATTTCCAAGACCCAGCCGGCGGACGCGATCCTCGCGCTCGCCGCGCAGGGCCAGGCGAGCTTTGGCGAGAATCGCGTGCAGGAGGCGCAGGCGAAGTGGCCGGCATTGCGGGATGCGATGCCGGGGCTCCGGCTCCACCATGTCGGCCAGCTCCAGTCGAACAAGGCCGACGATGCCGTCGCCCTGTTCGATGCGATCCACGGCGTCGATCGCCCGTCGCTCGTCACCGCGCTCGCCCGGGCGATGGAGCGGGCCGGCCGCCGGCCGGATTGCTTCATCCAGGTCAATATCGGGGAGGAGCCGCAAAAGGGCGGCTGCGCGATCGCCGATGTGCCCTCGCTCCTCGCCGAGGTTCGCGCGGCGGGGCTGCCGCTCGCCGGGCTGATGGCGGTGCCGCCGGCCGATACGGAGGCCGCGCCCTATTTCGCGCTGCTGGCGAAGATCGCCCGCGATCATGGGCTGGCCGGCCTCAGCATGGGCATGTCGGGCGATTATGAGACGGCGGTGATGCTGGGCGCCACCCATGTCCGCGTGGGCACCGCCCTGTTCGGCGCGCGATTGGGCTGATAGCAAGCGGCCATGCGGAACAGCGGCGGCCTCGAAACGGTTTTCCTCGAGAATCGCGATCGGCTGCTTCGTTTCCTCGCCGCCCATGGCGCCGGCGAAAGCGCGGAGGATCTGCTGCAGGAATTATGGGTCCGCATCTCGGCGGCGCCGGCCGGGCCGGTGGCGCAACCGCTGGCCTATCTCTACCGGGCGGCCAACAATCTGATCGTCGATCGCCATCGCGCGCTCCGCACGGCGGAACGGCGCGACCATGAATGGAGCGAAGCCACCGGCGCCACGGTGCCGGGGGTTTCGGACATGCCGGGCGGCGAGCGGACGCTGATCGCGCGGGAAAGGCTGCGCCAGGCGGAGGCCGCGCTGGCGGCGCTGGGAACGCGGGCGGAAACCGTGTTCCGGCGGCATCGGCTGGACGGGGTTTCGCAGCGCGAGATCGCCATGGAGCTGGGCGTCAGCCTCTCCACGGTCGAAAGCGACCTGCGCCGCGCCTATCGCGCGATGATCGAGCTCAGGAGCCGTCTCGATGCCGAATGAAACGGGGCTGAGGCTGGCGGCATGTGATTCCGTCTACAGGGCGTGGCAATGATGGATGACATGGCAATGCGCGAAGCGGCGCTCGACTGGCTGATCCGCCAGCGCGATCCCGCGTTCGGCGATTGGGAGGCGTTCGGCGACTGGCTGGCCGCCGATCCCGATCGCGCGCGCGTCTATCATGAACTTGCCGCCGCCGACGCCGATGTCGGGGAATGGTTCGCCGCCGCGCCGCCGGCGGCCGCGCCTGTCGAAGCGCCGCCGGTCGCCAATCCGGTCACGCGCCGCCGCTTCGGCGGCTGGCTGGGCGGCGCAATCGCAGCGTCGCTGGTCGCGGTCTCCGGCTATACGGAGCTGCAGAACCGGGCCGATCCCTACAGCATCGAAACCGCGCCCGGCGAACGGCGCAGCATCGCGCTGGCGGATGGCAGCCAGGTGGACCTGAACGGCGGATCGCGGATCACCCTCGATCACCGCAACCAGCGCATTGCCACGCTCGATCGCGGCGAGGCGCTGTTCACCGTCGTCCATGACGATCGCCGCCCCTTCATCGTCCATGCCGCCGGCGCGGAATTGCGCGACGTCGGCACGGTGTTCAACGTCGTCAGCGATCGGGCCGGGCTTTCGGTCGCGGTCGCGGAGGGCGCGGTGGTCTATAATCCGCGCGGGGAATCGGTGGAGCTTGGCGCCGGCCGCACGCTCCATGCCCGCGCGAACGATTCGGTGGTCACGCTCGGCACGGCCGATCCCGCCGCGATGGTGGCGTGGAAGCAGGGCCGCCTGATCTATGACGGCACCCCCATCGGCGTGGTGGCGGAGGATATAAGCCGCAATCTCGGCCTGCCGGTTTCGGTCGCGCCCGACGTCGCGGCCCGGCCCTTCCGTGGCGTCATCGCGCTGGACGGCCAGCGCGATCGCTTCCTGGAGCGGCTGGGGCCATTGCTCGACGTCCGCATAGAACGGGGCGGGAAGGGATGGGTTCTGACCGCCAAGCAGAAGTGAGCCGCTCCGCGCCTTCATGGATGATGCTACCGGCGTTGCTGATGGCGGCGCCGGCCGTAGCCGCGTCCGCGCCGTCCGTTTCGCTCCAGATTCCCGCCGGGCGGCTGGGCGATGCCGTGGCGGCCCTGGCCGGGCAGGCCGGGGTCAGCGTCAGCGTGCCCGATGCCGCGCTCTGGGCGCGGCCGGTGCCGGCGCTCAACGGGCGGATGACGGTGCGCGATGCGGTGCGGCGGCTGGCCACGGCGGCCGGCGGCCGCGCCGTCGCGCTCCCCGGCGACGGCTGGCGGATCGTCGCCGCGGCGCCTGCGGCCGCGGCCCGCCCCGCGCCGCAAAGGGCGCCGGCGGCGGCTCCCCCGCCCGCCCCCGCCCCGGAAAGCGGCAGCGACATCATCGTCACCGCCAGCAAGCGCGACGCGCGGCTGGGCGATTATCCGGCCACCGTCAACATGATCGACGGGCGGGATCTGGCCTTCGGCGGGGAAGGCGGCACGGATTCGATCCTGGCGCGGCTTGCCAGCCTGTCCTCCACCCATCTCGGCGCGGGGCGCAACAAGCTGTTCATCCGGGGCATCGCCGATTCCAGCTTCACCGGCCCCACGCAGGCGACGGTCGGCCAATATTTCGGCGACGTGCGGCTCAGCTACAACGCCCCCGATCCCGATCTGAAGCTCTACGACATCGCCCAGGTCGAGGTGCTGGAAGGCCCTAACGGCACGCTCTACGGCGCGGGATCGCTGGGCGGCATCATCCGCGTCGTCCGCAACGCGCCACGGCCCGGCATGCTCGAAGGCGCGCTCTCGGCCGGCGCCAGCCTCACCCAGCATGGCGATCCCGGCGCGGATATCGGGGGCATGATCAACCTCCCGATGGCCGACGACAATATGGCGCTGCGCCTCGTCGGCTACGGCGTCACCGAAGGCGGCTATATCGACAATCCGCTGCTCGACCGGAAGAACGTCAACCGCACCGATACCTATGGCGGCCGGGCCACGCTGCGGATCGCGCCGGGCGATGGCTGGACGATCGATATCGGCGCCACCTATCAGGACATTCACGGCGCCGACAGCCAATATGCCGATCGCGATGGCCCGCGCCTCACCCGGTCCACCCGGGTCGACCAGGGTTTCGACGGCAGCTATGCGCTCGGCG
Source organism: Edaphosphingomonas haloaromaticamans (assembly GCF_001853345.1). Classification (NCBI taxonomy): domain Bacteria; kingdom Pseudomonadati; phylum Pseudomonadota; class Alphaproteobacteria; order Sphingomonadales; family Rhizorhabdaceae; genus Edaphosphingomonas; species Edaphosphingomonas haloaromaticamans. Next base: position 31,681 of record NZ_MIPT01000001.1, read on the forward strand.
ATCTGGTGGTGACGAAGGATTGGGACGATCTCCGCCTCGTCTCCTCCACCGGCATCGCCCGCCAGAAGCTGGGCGAACGTTATGACGCGACCGTGCCCGACGGCCCCGCCGACGACGGCACCGCGATCAACCGGCTGTGGCCGCTGCTCGCGGTGCGGGTCGCGGGTGTCGCCGAAGGCGTGCCGATGGCCTTCACCCAGCACAATAATACCCGCTTCTTCTCGCACGAGACCCGGCTGTCGCGGCCGACGCGCGACGGCTTCGGCTGGGTGGTGGGGGCAAGCTATCTCGACAATCGCGCCAAGCTCCGGCGTTCGCTGGGGCCGGACGGGCTGGCGGTCCCGCTGACCGGCGTGATCAACCGCATCCGCGAATATACCGCTTATGGCGAGGCGAGCGTGGAGGTGCTGCGCGATCTCACCTTCACCGCCGGCGGCCGCGTCACCCATTCCCGCCTGTCGGGCGAGGGCGTGGATATCGCGCTCCCCTATCTGGCGCCGGAAAATCAGGACGAGGGCACCGCGCTCCAGCTTGCCGCCGCCAATGCGCGGCTGCGCGCGGCACGCGGCGAAACCAACGTCTCGCCCTCGCTCGCCCTGTCGGCGCAGCTTATGCCCGATCTCGTCTTCTTCCTGCGCTATCAGGAAGGGTTCCGCCCCGGCGGCCTGGCGATCGAGGACCAGTTCGTCCGCCGCTTCAAGGGCGATCAGGTGAAGACCTGGGAAAGCGGCTTCCGCCACGGCGGGCCGGGCGACGCCTTCATGCTCGCGACCAGCTTCTCCTACACGCGCTGGCAGGACATCCAGGCCGACTATATCGACGCCACCGGCCTGCCCACCACCGCCAATATCGGCGACGGCCGGATCTATTCCATCGCCGCCAATGCCGGCTGGCGGCCGTTCGCCGGGCTCGGCATCGACGCCGCCATCATCTACAATGACAGCAAGGTCAGCGATCCGGCGCCGGCCATCACGCTCGGCCGCCTGTCGCAGCTTCCCAACGTGGCGGAATGGTCCGCGCGCGGCGGCGTGGACTATCGCGCGATCCTCACCGACGATCTCGATCTCCGGGTCGGCGCCAACCTCCGCTATGTCGGCCGGTCGCGGCTGGGCGTGGGGCCGATCCTGGGGGAGGCGCAGGGCGACTATGTCGATACCGCGCTCAGCGTCCGCATCGGCCGGCCCGATCTCGGCGTCACGCTCACCTTGACCAACCTCGCCGACGCGGTCGGCAACCGCTTCGCGCTCGGCACGCCCTTCCTCATCAACCGTATCGACCAGATCACGCCCCTGCGGCCGCGCACGGTCCGCCTCGGTCTCGACGCGCACTTCTGAGCAGGCGCTGCGCGGAAAATCCGCTTTCCGCGCATTTCCAAATACTCATCAACGACGATTTCTGTGGCGCGCGGTCAAGGTTCCGTGCTTTCGGCACCGTCTTCGCCATGACGGCCGGTCTCGTCTTCTATCCCGGAGACGAAGAATCCGCCGCGAGGGAAAAGGGAAAGTTCTTCGATGCGCAGCCTTCTTGCCACGACCTGCCTTACACCGCTCGGCCTCCTCATCCTGGCCGCCCCCGTCCAGGCCGAAACCACCATTGGAGACAAGCGCACGGCGGGCGTGGCGACGGCCACCGTCAATTCCGGCGCCGCCGACGACATCAAGATCAGCAGCGCCGGATCGATCGTCCCCACCGCCAGCGGCGCGGCCGTCACCGTCAACAGCGCCAACAAGGTCACCAACGAAGGCGCGATCACCTTCAGCGACGTGAACGACGCGACCGGCATCCTCATCAACGATGGCATGACCACCACGATCACCAACAGCGGCAAGATCACCATCGACGAAACCTATGCGCCCACCGATACGGACAAGGACGGCGACCTCGATGGTCCGCTGGCGCAGGGCAGCAACCGCTTCGCCATCCGCACCGCGGGCGCGATGACCGGCAATATCGTCAACGGCGGCACCATCGCGATCGAGGGCAATAATTCCGGCGGCATCGTGCTGGGCGGCACGCTCACCGGATCGCTCACCAACAGCGGCTCGATCAACGTGATCGGCGACAATGGCTACGGCATCCGCGCCCGCGACGTGAGCGGCGATGTCCGCGTGCAGGGCGCGATCAACGTGCAGGGCGCCAATTCGGTGGGCCTCGCCGTCGACGGCAATGTCGGCGGGGCGATGGTGGTGCAGGGCGCCATCACGGCGACGGGCTATCGCAGCACCTCGGTTTCCGATCCCAGCAAGCTCGATGCGGACGATCTGCTCCAGGGCGGGCCGGCCGTGCGCGTCGCCGGCAACGTCGCGGGCGGGATCGTCTTCGCCGCCCCGCCCAAGGACACCAATCCCGACGACAAGGATGAGGACAAGGACGGCATCGAGGATTCGAAGGAGGGCACGGCCGCCATCACCTCCTACGGCTCCGCCGCGGCGGTCGAGATCGGATCGGCCGCGCAGGACGTCGCCATCGGCGCCGTGGCGGGCAACGCCAACGGCCATGGCCTCGTCGTCGAAGGCGCGATCGCGGGCAACGGCGTCTTCGCTGGCATCGACGGCAATGCCATGGTGATCGGCGGACAGGGCAAGGCGGTCACCATCGCCGGCGGGATGACGGTGAGCGGCACGATCACCGCCACCGGCGCCGGGGCGGGATCGTCCGCCACCGGCCTGCGCATCGGCAGCGGCGCCACCGTGGCCGAGATCCGCAACAGCGGCGGCATCGGCGCGGGATCGGGCACCGGCGCGGAGGGCAAGGCCACCGCGATCCGCATCGATGCCGGCGCCAATGTCGGCACGATCCGCAACAGTGGCCAGATCAAGGCCTCGGCCGGCAGCGCCGACGGCGCCGCCACCGCCATCGTCGACAAGGCCGGCACCGTCACCCTCGTCGAAAATAGCGGCTCGATCGTCGCCACCGGCGCGCTCGCCACCTCCGATCGCAACGTCGCCATCGATCTGTCCGCCAATAATGGCGGCACCACCGTGAAGCAGATCGCCGCCGCCCAGGGCGCCGCCGCCCCGGCCATCCAGGGGGATATCCTCTTCGGCGCGGGATCCGACACGCTCGACATCGCCGACGGCGCGGTTTCGGGAACGACCCGCTTCGGCACGGGCGCCAACCGGCTCCAGCTTTCGGGCGACGCCGCTTATGCCGGCAAGGCGGAGTTCGGCGCGGGCAATGACGTCATGGCGCTGTCTGGAACGTCGATCTTCAGCGGCACCGCCGATTTCGGCGGCGGGACGGACAGCCTCACCCTCAGCGATACCGCCCGGTTCAGCGGCACGCTCGCCGGCTCGCAGGGGCTGGCGGTGAACGTCGCGGGCGGCACGCTCGATCTCGCCAACACCGGCACCGTCGCCCTGGCCTCGCTCAACGTGGGCGGCACTGGCGCGATCCGCGTCAACGTCGATGGCGCGGCGGGCACCGGCACGCTCTACCAGGTCGCGGGCGACGCCAGCTTCGCCGCCGGATCGAAGGTGGTGGTGAAGCTCGCCAACGTCTCCGATTCCGAAGGCGTCTACACCTTCCTGCGCGCCGGCAGCGTTACCGGCGGCGATCAGCTCGCCTCGGCCGATACGGCGCTGCCCTACATGTTCAAGAGCAGCGTGGTCGCCGGCGCCAACACCAACGAGCTGGCGATCGACATCCAGCGCAAGAACGCGACCGAGCTTGGCCTCAACCGTTCGCAGGCCGCAGCTTATGACGCGGTGTTCAAGGTGCTGGACAAGGACGCCAAGATCGCCGGCGCCTTCCTCGACATCGCCGATGGCGGTCGCTTCCGCCGCCAGCTCCGCCAGATGCTGCCCGATCATGCCGGCGGCACATTCGAGGCGGTGACCTCCGGTTCGCGCGCCAGCGCCCGCATGCTCGCCGATCCGCGCGCGCCCTTCGCCGATCAGGGCGGCTGGGGTTTCTGGCTGCAGCAGGTGGCCTGGGGCACGTCCAAGAGCCTGGGGGATACCGCCTCCTACGACATCACCGGCTGGGGCGCCTCCGGCGGTGCCGAGGCCAAGACGGACGGCTTCGGCAATTTCGGCGTGTCGCTCGCCTATCTCTACGGCAAGGATGCCGATGGCGGCACGGACAACGAGGTCCAGTCCAACCAGTTCGAGCTGGCCGGTTACTGGCGGGCCGATTTCGGCGCCCTCCACACTTTCGCGCGCGCATCCGGCGCTTATGTGAAGTTCAAGGGCCGGCGCGATTTTGCCGGCACGTTCGGGGACGAGGAGGTCACCCGCCAGACCAGGGGCAAATGGAACGGCACGCTCTTCTCGGCGGCGGGCGGCGCCTCCTACGAGATGCAGTTCGGCCGCGTCAGCGTGCGGCCGGTGGGATCGATCGATTATTACCGCCTGCATGAGAAGGGCTATGACGAAACCGGGGGCGGCGATGCCTTCAACCTGATCGTCGACAGCCGCACCAGCGACGAGTTCGCCGCCAACGGCACCGTCGCCGTCGGCCTGAACTTCGGCGGCAAGGATCCGGACGCCGGCTGGTTCCGCACCGAGATCGAGGGTGGCCGCCGCCAGATCATCGGCGGCAAGCTGGGCAGCACCACCGCCCGCTTCCGCGATGGCGAGGCCTTCACCCTGGTGCCGGAAGACCGCACCAACGGCTGGGTCGGCCGCCTCAGGCTGCTCGGGGGCAATAGCGGCTTCACCGCCGGCGGCGAATTGAGCGCCGAGGAACAGCAGGGCCACGCCGCCATCGCCTTCCGCGCCTCGATCAACATCGGTTTCTAGGCTCCCGATCCCGCCCGTGCCGCAAGATGGAACGGGCGGGATTGCAGCGCGGGCTCCCGATGCTTAGAGCAGGCGACTGTTATCGGGAGACGGACATGGCTGGCAGCGTGAACAAGGTAATTCTGGTCGGTAATCTCGGCCGCGATCCTGAATCACGCAGCTTCCAGAATGGCGGCAAGGTGGTGAACCTGCGCATCGCCACCTCCGAAAGCTGGAAGGATCGCGCCACCGGCGAACGGCGGGAAAAGACCGAATGGCATTCGGTCGCGATCTTCAACGAAGGCCTCGCCCGCACGGCCGAGCAATATCTGCGCAAGGGCAGCAAGGTCTATATCGAGGGCCAGCTCCAGACCCGGAAGTGGCAGGACCAGTCCGGCCAGGATCGCTATTCCACCGAAATCGTCCTCCAGGGCTTCAACGCCCAGCTCGTCATGCTCGACGGGCGCGGCGAAGGTGGCGGCGGCGGCAGCCGGGGCGGCGGTGCCGGCGGCGGCTGGGGCGATGACGATCCCGATTACGGATCGACCGGTATGGGCGGCGGCGGTGGCGGCTTCGGCGGCGGCAACCGGGGCGGCAGCCCGGCCGGCGGCGGCGCGGCGCGCCCCTCCAACCCGTTCGACAACGATCTCGACGACGACGTTCCCTTCTGATCCGCCTCCCTTCGATCGGCTGAACGGGTCCGGCCCGTTCGAAATCCGGCGAGCAATCCGGTGAGATCCGGCACGCACCAGCCCCGCTTGCGGCCTTCCGCTTCCGGGGCGGTGCCCGATTGAGCGGGCGGCCGGCGGCGGGAAGCAATCGCGTTCCCGGCATGAGCGCCCGTCACGCGCACCGGCGTCAGGCCGGACGATGGCCTGCCCGCCGCGACAGGCGCCCCGCAGCAGCATCATATTGCGACGGGCCGCGCCAAGGCGCCCGATCCACGCGGATCGGCCGGTTCAACCGCCGGAAATGCCCGTCAGATCGGTTCGCCGCTCAGCCGCTGGCAGACCATGTCGAGCTGGTCGAGCGAGGAATAAGCGAGCGTCACCGTGCCCCCCTGCCCGGCATGCTGGATCGAGACCTTCAGCCCCAGCATGTCGCCCAATTGCCGTTCCAGCGCCGCGATATCGGCATCGTTGCCGGCCTTGGGCTCGATCTGGGCCGCCGCCCGGCCCGTGGCGCCCTTGGCCTTGCGCGCCAGCCCCTCGGTGTCGCGCACGGATAGCCCGCGCTGCACCACCTCGCGCGCGAGGGTTTCGGGATCGGCGGCGGTGATCAGCGCGCGGGCATGGCCCATGGAAAGCGCGCCATCGGCCACCATCGTCCGCACCGGCGCCGGCAGGTCGAGCAGGCGCAGCAGGTTGGCGACGTGGCTGCGCGATTTCGCCACCAGCCGGCCCAGCGCCTCCTGGGTATGGCCATAATCGCGGATCAGCCGGCTATAGGCTTCCGCTTCTTCGATCGCATTCAGGTCCTCGCGCTGGATATTCTCGATCAGCGCGACTTCCAGCGTCTCCGCCTCGCTGAAATCGCGAATGATGACAGGGACTTCGTGAAGCTGCGCGCGCTGCGCCGCCCGCCAGCGCCGTTCGCCGGCGACGATCTGGAAACCGGTGCCGTGCGGCCGCACCACGATCGGCTGGATGACGCCGCGCGCGCGGATCGACTGGGCGAGTTCCTCCAGCGCTTCCTCGTTGAAGCGGCGGCGCGGCTGGCCGGGATGCGGGCGAATGGTGGCGACGGCGACGATCTGGACGCCGGGCGCGCGCTGCTCGCCATCGGCGGCGATCGGCTGTTCGCGCGCGGCCTCCCCCAGCAGGGCGGAAAGACCGCGGCCGAGGCCGGACGGGCGGCGGCGGGCGGCCGCTTCCTCGCTCATGCCGCAACTCCGGTGCTGGCGGCGATCTTGGGCAAGCGGGCGATCAGTTCACGTGCCAACGCCATATAGGCTTCCGATCCGGCGCAGCGATAATCGTAGATCAAGGCGGGAACCCCATGGCTCGGCGCTTCGGACAGGCGGACGTTGCGGGGAATGACCGTCTGGAACACGACCGGCCCCAGCGTTGCCCGCACATCCTGCGACACCTGTTCCGACAGGCGGTTGCGGCGATCATACATGGTGAGCGCGATACCGAGAATGCGCAGCTCGGGATTGAAGCGCGCGCGCACGCGCTCGATGGTGGTGAGAAGCTGGCTCAACCCTTCGAGCGCGAAGAATTCGCATTGAAGCGGCACCAGCAGCGATTGCGCCGCGACCAGCGCGTTGACGGTGAGCAGCCCCAGCGAGGGCGGGCAATCGATCAGGCAGATGTCCCAGCGGCCGGCCGGCGCCTCCGCCAGCGCGGTATCCAGGCGATGGGTGCGGTTGTCGAAATCGATAAGCTCGATCTCCGCCCCCGAAAGATCGACGGTCGCGGCGATCAGATCGAGGCGCGGCACCTTGGTGGCGATCACCGCTTCGGCCACGCTGGCGTCGCCGGTGAGCAGTTCGTAGGAGGAGCGCACCCGCGCCGCCTGATCGACGCCGAGACCCGTGGAGGCATTGCCCTGCGGATCGAGATCGACCAGCAGCACCCGCGATCCCGTGGCGGCGAGCGCGGTGGCCATGTTGATGGCGGTGGTCGTCTTGCCCACCCCGCCCTTCTGATTTGCGATCGCAATCCGGATCATCGCGCTTTCCCTGGCCTGATGGTCTTGGGCCGGACATCCGTGGCAACGATGACACCGGCTTCCGGATCGGTGACGCTGGGTTCGATCCGGAACGCACCCTGCCATGTTATCCGCGCGGTATCCAGTTCCGCCTGCGCGCTTCGCCCCTTGGGAAGCACCCAAATCGTATCAGACGTGGCAAAACGGGCGGCGAGCGGCAACAGCCGGTCCAGCGGCGCGAAGGCCCTGGCACTGATCGCGGCGAAGGGCCGGCTTTCAACCTGCTCCAGCCGTTTGTCGATCACCGTCACGCGATCGGCAATGCCAAGGCGCTCCGCCGTCCGGGCCAGAAAGTCCGCGCGGCGGCGGCGCGATTNGACCAAGGTGACGGAAAAATCCCCCATCGCCGCGATCACCAGCCCCGGAAAGCCCGGTCCTGATCCCAGATCGATCCAGGGCCCGGCCGGCACATGGCGCAAAAGCTGGGCCGAATCGACGATATGGCGGGCCCAGATTTCCGGGATCGTCGCCGCCGATATCAGATTCTGATGCTCGTTTTCCGCGATGACTTCGGCCACGAAGCGTTCGAGCCGGCCCCATGTTTCACGTGGAACATCGAAATTGGCGGACAGCCAGCGCCGCGCCTCGTCCTCGGTCATGCCGCCGCCCGGCGCCGGGCGTGGACGAGGATGGCCGCCAGCGCCGCGGGCGTCACTCCCCTCACCCGGCCCGCCGCCCCGATCGACGACGGCCGGGCCTTGCCCAGTCGCTCGACCATCTCGTTGGAGAGCCCCGGTATCCCGGCGAAATCCATGTCGGCCGGCAAGGCAATACCGTCGTCCGACTTGAGCCGCTTTATCTCATCCTCCTGCCGGGTGAGATAGGGCGCATAATGCGCATCGGTGCGGAACTCCGCGATGATGTCGCCGTCGATATCGGCAAGCGCGGGGCGAAGCGCGAGAAGCGTGTCCGCCCGCACACCGGGGAAGCGCAGCCATTCGCTGAGCGATCGCACGCTCCCGTCGCGCGTCACCTGCGCACCGGTATCAGCGATGCGATCGGCTGAGAGCCGCTCGGCCGTCGCTTCCTCCAGCCGTTGGCGCGCGGCCATCCGGCTTTCGAACCAGGCGCGACGCTCCGGCCCCACCATTCCGGCCGCGATTGCCGCCCCGGTCAGTCGGGTCGGCGCATTGTCCGCACGCAGGCGCAGGCGATATTCGGCGCGCGCGGTCAGCATCCGATAGGGTTCCGAGGCGCCATGCAAGGTCAGATCGTCGATCATCACCCCGATATAGCTTTCGGTGCGATCAAAGCGCATCGGCTGCGCGCCGGCGGCAAAGGCCGCCGCGCTCATCCCGGCGACGAGGCCCTGCGCAGCGGCTTCTTCATAACCGGTCGTCCCGTTGATCTGCCCGGCGAGGAACAGGCCCTCCATCGCCCGCACCGCGAGACCGGAATCGAGCGCGCGCGGGTCGATATGGTCATATTCCACGGCATAACCCATCTGCACGATCTCGGCGCGATCGAGCCCGGCGATGCTGCGGACGAAGGCGATCTGCACATCTTCCGGCAGCGAGGTGGAGATGCCGTTGGGATAGACGAGATGCGTGTCGAGCCCTTCCGGCTCAAGGAAGATCTGATGCCCGTCGCGATCGCCGAAACGGACAACCTTGTCTTCGATCGAAGGACAATAACGCGGCCCCTGCCCCTCGATCACGCCCGCGAACAGCGGCGAGCGATCCAAGCCGCCACGGATGATCGCATGTGTCTGGGCATTGGTGCGGCTGATCGCGCAGAAAAGTTGGGGCGCGACCCGGCCCTTGCCCAGGGGCGACATTGTCCACGGATCGGCATCGGATTCCTGCCGATCAAGCGCCGCCCAGTCGATCGTCCGGCCGTCGAGCCGGGGAGGCGTTCCCGTCTTGAGGCGCGCCATCGGCAGGTCGAGCGCGCGGAGCTGTTCGGCGAGCGGCACCGATGCCCCCTCCCCAACCCGCCCGCCGGCGACATGACGCATGCCGAAATGGAGGCGGGCATTGAGGAACGTGCCTGTCGCTAGCACCACGGCGCGGGCAGCGAGGATACGGCCATCGGCCAGCACCAGCCCTTCCACCCGGCGCCCTTCCAGCCCGCCGAGGCGAAGCGACGCCGCCTCGCCCTCGACGATCTCCAGCGAAGGCAGGTCCGCCAGAAGCTCGTGGATGGCCGCGCGATAGCGGGTTCGATCGGCCTGCACACGCGGTCCTTGGACGGCGGCGCCTTTGCTGGCATTGAGCATGCGATAATGGATCGCCGCATGATCGGCCGCGCGCGCGATCAGCCCGTCGCAGGCATCGACCTCGCGGACGAGATGGCCTTTGCCCAGGCCCCCGATCGCGGGATTGCAGGACATCGCCCCGATCATGTCGCGCCGCATCGAGACCAGGACGACGCGCGCGCCCATCCGTGCGGCGGCAGCGGCCGCCTCCGTGCCGGCGTGACCACCGCCGACGACGATGATGTCAAAGCTATCGGGCATGCGGCCCGCTAGGCCAGCGGCCGCATCAAGTCAAAGCTGTTCCACGTGGAACATGTCATTTGCCGATGCAGAAGCGGCCGAACAGGCCATCCAGCATATCCTCGATCCCCGCTCGTCCGGTGATGCGGTCCAGCGCCACCCGTGCCAGCCGCAGCCCCTCCGCAAAGAGCAAGGCATCGGTCGAGGTGGCCAGATGCAGACCCTCCAGAGCTTCCTCCAGCGCGGCCCGCTGCCGCGCATTGACGGCAAGGTCGGCCTCACGCGGCAGCAAGGCCCGGACATGATCGATCAGCAGATCGCGCAACCGATCCATCCCCTCGCCCGCATGCACCGAAACCGACAGGTCGACACCCGCCGTGTGCCCGGTCGTATCGCAGCGCGCGCCGATGCGGATCAGGCCGGGATGGTCGGGCGCCGCGCCGGGATCGCCAAGCCACAGCACGATATCCGCGCCGGCCAAAGCATCCTCCGCACGGGCCACGCCGATCCGCTCCACGGGATCGTCGCCATCGCGAAGGCCGGCCGTGTCGATCAGCAGGATCGGCTGGCCCGCCAGCATGATCGGCGCTTCGATCACGTCTCGGGTCGTGCCTGGAATATCGGTGACGATCGCCGCCTCGCGCCCGGCGAGCGCATTGAACAGCGTCGACTTGCCGGCATTGGGCGGGCCGGCGAGCACGACGCGGACGCCATCCCGCAGCCGCTCCGCCGGGGGCGCGGCGAGCAGCCGGGCGATGCCGGCGGCAACCCCGTCGGCGATCGCGCGGGGCCGCGCCTCATCGGCGTCGACATCCCCCTCGTCGCCGAAATCCAGTATCGCCTCGATGCGGGCGGAAGCCTCCAATATCGCCTGCTGCCACGCCTCGACCTGGCGGCTCAGCGCCCCGCCCGCAATGGCCAGCGCGTGCCGCCGCTGCCCTTCCGTCTCGGCGGCGAGGAGATCGCCGAGGCCCTCCGCCTCGGCAAGGTCAATCACGCCATTGGCGAAGGCCCGGCGGGTGAATTCCCCCGGCTCGGCGGGGCGCAGCCCGTCCATGGCGCCCAGCGCGGCCTGCAGCGCCGCCACCACGGCCCGGCCCCCATGAACGTGAAGCTCGGCCAGATCCTCNCCGGTCGCGGTGCGCGGGCCGGGAAACCACAATATCAGCGCGCGATCCAGCCGATCGCCCCGCCCGTCCACCAGCCAGCGCAGGGCTGCGGTGCGGGGCGCCGGCAAGGGTCCGGCCAGCGCCTCCAGCGCCGCGCCGGCGCGCGGGCCGCTGATCCGGATCACGCCGATCGCCGCGGGCGGCGATCCGCTCGACAAGGCGAAGATCGTGGAAGTCATCCAGCGCAGCGCCTCATTTCTTGCCGGTGCCGCTCATCTGCTCGAACAATTGCCGCCACATGCCCATTCCGGCCTCGCCCATGGGCGCCCAGCTCTGGACCATGCTGGTCAGCGTGTCCGGGGTGATGCCGTCCTCGATCGTGCGGCGCATCTTTTCTAGATAGACGTCATGCACGCTGCTAAGATCGGGCAAGCCCATGAAACGGCGGGCTTCCTCGGGCGTGCAATCGACATCGACGCTGATCTTCATATTCGCCGTCTCCTGTTGAGCGAGCGCTATGCATGCTGGTAAAGCGTTCTCGGGAAAGGGTCCATGTCGCACGCAACCTATCTGAGCCCGATCGGACCGATATTCGTCACCGCGCGCGATGCCGCGCTCGCCGGCCTGAGGATCGGCAAGGCCGGCGGGGACGACCGATCGGATGCGATCATCGGCGAGGCGCTGGCCCAGCTCGACGCCTGGTTCGCCGGGCGGCTGGTGGATTTCGATCTGCCGCTCGATCCTCTCACGACGCCACGTGGCGAGGCGCATCGCGCCGCGATGATCGCCATCCCCTATGGCGAAACCCAAAGCTATGGCGAGATCGCGCGGCGCATCGCATCGTCGCCCCGCGCGGTGGGCCAGGCCTGCCGCCGCAACCCCCTGCCGATCATCGTCCCCTGCCATCGCGTGCTCGCCGCCGGCGGCGCGATCGGCCATTATAGCGCCGGAGACGGCGTCCCCACCAAGGCGTGGCTGCTGCAACACGAACGACAACGGAAAGGCTGAACATGGGAAAGACGATCACGATCGAGGCGCTGGACGGCAGCGGCACCTTCAACGCCTATGTCGCGGAGCCCGCCGGCGGATCGCCCAAGGCGGCGGTGGTCGTGATCCAGGAAGTGTTCGGCATCAACGCCGGCATCCGCGACAAGGCGGACAGCCTGGCGAAGGAAGGCTATCTGGCGATCGCGCCGGATCTGTTCTGGCGGCTGGAGCCGGGCATCGAGCTTGATCCCGATACCCAGCTGCAGCAGGCGCTGGACCTGTTCCCCAGGTTCGATCAGCAGAAGGGCATCGAGGATATCGAGGCCACCATCCGCACCGCGCGCGCGCTGGTGAACGGCGGCAAGGTGGGCGCCGTCGGCTACTGCCTGGGCGGGCGGCTGGCCTATATGACCGCCGCCCGCACCGATATCGATGCCAGCGTCGGCTATTATGCCGTGGGGATCGACGGGCTGCTCGGCGAAAGCCACGCGATCGCCCGGCCGCTGATGCTGCACATCGCCGGCAATGACGGGTTCGTGCCGCCGGAAGTGCAGAAGAAGATGCACGAGGGGCTGGACAATCATCCGCGCGTGACGCTCTGGGACTATCCCGGCCTCGACCACGGCTTCGCCACCCAGTTCGGCAAGCGCCGCGTGGACGATGCCGCCAGGCTCGCGGATTCGCGGACCTCGGCCTTCTTCGCCGAACATCTCGCATGAGCGGCGCCTGGCGGATCGTGGCCCGCCGCACCGGCGGGCCCGAGGTGCTGGAGCGGGAGGACATCGCGCTTCCCGTCCCCGGCCCCGGTGAGGCGAGGGTCAGGCACGAGGCCGTCGGCGTCAATTTCATCGATACCTATCATCGGGGCGGGCTCTATCCCCTGCCCCTCCCCACCGGCCTCGGCACCGAAGCCGCCGGCATCGTCGAGGCGGTGGGCGAAGGCGCGGACCCGACATGGGTCGGCCGCCGGGTGGCCTATGTCGCGCAAGCGCCGGGCACCTATGCCACGCATGGCCTGGCGCCCGTGGCGCGCCTCTTTCCGCTGCCCGATGCCGTCTCCGCCGAAACGGCGGCCGCCCTGCTGCTCAAGGGCCTTACCGCCTGGATGCTCGTGGAACGGTGCGCCAGGGTGCAGCCGGGGCAGAGCGTGCTGGTCCATGCCGCCGCCGGTGGCGTGGGATCGGTGCTGGTTCCCTGGCTGAAGGCGGCGGGCGCGACGGTGATCGCCCATGCCGGCAGCGCCGCCAAGGCCGCACGCGCCCGCGACAGCGGCGCGGACCATGCCCTCCACCTCCCCTTCGACCAGCTCGCCGGGGAGGTCCGCGCGCTCACCCTCGGGCGCGGCGTCGATGCGGTGCTGGACGGCGTCGGGGCCGATAGCTGGGCGGCCTCGCTCGCCAGCGTCGCCAAGCGCGGCATCCTCGTCACCTACGGCAATGCCTCCGGCCCCGTGCCGGCGATATCGCCGCTGGACCTGCTGCGCGCGGGATCGATCTTCCTCACCCGGCCGACGCTGTTCGACTATATCGAAACGGCGGACGACCGCCGGGCGGGCGGCCAACGTCTGTTCGGGCTGATCGCCGACGGCACGATCCGGGCCGATATCGGCCAGCGCTTCGCCCTCGCGGCGGCGGCCGATGCCCACCGGGCGCTGGAAGCGCGGACGACGACGGGATCGACGATCCTGGTCCCCTGAACGCAAGCCCTTCCCCGGCGGCGCGGGCCACCGGGGAGGGTTTCAGGCGAAGATGCGCATGAGGCCGACGCTGGGGTCGATCCAGCCTTCGTAGATCATCTTGACCGCGACGTAGAGGATCACGAGCAGGCCGACATAGGCGATCCAGCGGAACCGCTCGATATATTTGGCGATGATGTTCGCCGCGACGCCCATCAGCGCCACCGACAGGATCAGGCCGACGATCAGGATGCCGGGATGCTCGCGCGCCGCGCCGGCCACCGCCAGCACATTGTCCAGGCTCATGCTCACGTCCGCCACCGCCACCGCCCAGGCGGCCGCCGCGAAGCTCTTGGCCGGCGCCACGCCCGATCCTTCGTCGCCGGCGATCTCGGGCGATCCGGGGCTGTTCGGGGCGGGATGCAGCTCGCGATACATCTTCCACGATACCCACAGCAGCAGCAGGCCGCCGGCGAAGATCAGCCCGACGATCTGCATCAGCTGGGTCACGACCAGCGCGAAGGCGATGCGCAGCACCAAGGCGGCGATGATGCCGATCATTATCACCTTGCGGCGCTGATCGGCCGGCAGGCCCGCCGCCAGCGCGCCGACGACGATCGCATTGTCGCCTGCCAGCATGATGTCGATCATCAGCACCTGGCCGAACGCCGCCAGGGCCGACGGCGAGCCGATGTTCGAAAAATCCGCGACGATGTGATGCCAAAGCTCAAGCATGATGCGTCCTTAGCGGATTCGAAAGTCCGCGCGCCACAGCCTTCCTCCGCCGTGACGCGCCAGACACATTAGGTTTCAAATGCCCGCGCGCGGATCGCGGCGGGGGATGGGGGAAGAACCGTCGATGGCCTTACTGGTTCATCGAATCGAAGAAGTCCTCGTTGGTCTTCGAATCCTTCATCTTGTCGAGCAGGAACTCCATCGCGTCGATCGTGCCCATCTGCATCAGGATGCGGCGCAGCACCCACATCTTGGAAAGCTTGGCCTTGTCGACCAGCAGCTCTTCCTTGCGGGTGCCGGACTTGCCGACGTCCATCGCCGGGAAGATGCGCTTGTCGGCGACCTTGCGGTCGAGGACGATTTCCGAATTGCCGGTGCCCTTGAACTCTTCGAAGATCACCTCGTCCATGCGGCTGCCGGTGTCGATCAGCGCGGTGGCGATGATCGAGAGCGAGCCGCCTTCCTCGATATTGCGGGCCGCGCCGAAGAAGCGCTTGGGCCGCTGCAGCGCATTGGCGTCGACGCCGCCGGTCAGCACCTTGCCGGAGGACGGGACCACCGTGTTGTAGGCGCGGCCGAGGCGGGTGATCGAATCGAGCAGGATCACCACGTCCTTCTTGTGCTCGACGAGGCGCTTCGCCTTCTCGATCACCATCTCGGCGACCTGGACGTGGCGCTGCGCCGGCTCGTCGAAGGTGGAGGAGATCACCTCGCCCTTCACCGAACGCTGCATGTCGGTGACTTCCTCGGGCCGCTCGTCGATCAGCAGCACGATCAGGAAGACTTCCGGATGATTGTCCGTGATCGCCTTGGCGATGTTCTGGAGCAGCACGGTCTTGCCGACGCGCGGCGGCGCCACGATCAGCGCGCGCTGGCCCTTGCCCTGCGGCGCGACGATGTCGATCACCCGGGCCGACTTGTCCTTGACCGTCGGGTCCTGCGGATCGAGCGTCAGCTTCTGCTCGGGATAGAGCGGGGTGAGGTTGTCGAAATTGACGCGATGGCGGACGACGTCGGGATCGTCGAAATTGACCGATACGAGCCGCGTGAGCGCGAAATAGCGTTCGCCGTCCTTCGGCCCGCGAATCTCGCCTTCCACCGTGTCACCGGTCCTCAGGCCGAATTTACGGACCTGATTGGGCGAGACATAGATGTCGTCGGGACCGGCGAGATAATTGGCCTCCGGGCTGCGCAGGAAGCCGAAGCCGTCGGGCAGCACCTCGATGGTGCCCAGCCCCATGATCTGCTCGCCATTTTCGGCCTGCACCTTCAGGATCGCGAACATCAGATCCTGCTTGCGCAGCGTCGATGCGCCCTCGACGCCCAATTCCTCGGCCATGCCGACGAGTTCGGCGGGGGTTTTCTTCTTCAAATCCTTGAGGTGCATCGGATATTCCCGGGCAGGAAGCGCTGGAGGCGCGCAAGACGTAAGAATGATCAGGAAAATGGCCTAACACGGACGGCAGGCCTCGGTTCCGCGCGGTAAAGCAAGGCGGTGATTCAAGTCAAGCAGGCAGCGTCCGATTCAGCCGGAGCCGGCGGCCCGATCAGAAGGGGCGGACGATCACCAGGATCACGATCACCGCGGTGGCGATGCCGGGGATCTCGTTCATGATGCGCAGCGGCTTGTCGCTTGCCGGGCGGAAGCCGTCGGCCATTTTCCTGGCATAGCCGATCATCCAGCCATGATAGGCCGAAAGGCCCAGCACGGCCGCCAGCTTCGCGTGGAACCAGCCTTCCTGGAAGGCGCCGACATTGACGGCCAGCGCCAGCCCGATCACCCAGACGATGATCATCGAAGGGTTGATGATGATCTTGCGCAGCCGATCCTCGCGGTTGATCCACAGCCTGTCCTCGGCCGATCCCGGCGGCACCGGCTGGTGGTAGACCAGGAAGCGCGGCAGCATGAACAGGCCCGCCATCCAGAAGATCACGAAAATCAGGTGGGCGGCCTTCACCCACGGATAGGCCGCGCCCATGAAACCAATTCCGGGAAGCAGGCTGGCGATGTCCATGGCGGCAAGCTCTAGCGTGACCTGAGCAGCGCGAGCAAGCGTTCGACATGCGCGATCGGCGCATCGGGCAATATGCCATGGCCGAGGTTGAAGACATGCGGCCGCCCGGCCAGCGCCGCGCGGATCGCGGCCACCGCCTCGTCCAGCGCGTCGCCGCCGGTGATCAGCGCCAGCGGATCGAGATTGCCCTGCACGGGAAGCCCCTCCGGCAGGCTGCGATGCGCCCAGTGCGGATCGACGGTTTCGTCGAGGCCGAGCGCGTCGACCCCGGTTTCGCGGGCATAGGCCGGCAATTTGCCGCCCGCGCCCTTCGGAAAGCCGATGATCGGCGTATCGGGATGGCGGGCCCGGAGCGCCTCGACGATGGCGACGGTGGGCGCGATCACCCAGCGTTCGAACTGGGCGGGGGCCAGGCTGCCGGCCCAGCTGTCGAAAAGCTGGACGGCATCGACCCCGGCCGCGATCTGCCCGGAAAGATAATCCACCGTCGCCGCCACGATCGCGTCGATGATCGCCTGGAAGGCGGCGGGATCGCGATAGGCCAGCCGGCGGGCTTCGGCCTGCTCGCGGCTCCCCTGCCCCGCCACCATGTAGGTCGCCACCGTCCAGGGCGAGCCCGCGAAGCCGAGGAAGGTGGTCGCGGCCGGAAGCTGCGCGCGGACCAGCCGCACGGTTTCGTAGACCGGATCGAGCCGTTCGGGCACCGCCGCCAGCCCGCCCAGCGCATGATCGACCAGCCGGGGGGCAAGCCTCGGCCCTTCGCCCGCCTCGAACCACAGGTCCTGGCCCAGCGCATGCGGGATGACGAGGATGTCGGAAAACAGGATCGCGCCGTCGAATCCGAAGCGGCGGATCGGCTGGAGGGTCACCTCGGCCGCGGCGGCGCTGTCGTTCACCAGCTCGAGGAACCCGCCTTTCTCGGCCCGGAGCGCGCGATATTCGGGAAGATAGCGGCCGGCCTGGCGCATCAGCCAGACGGGGGGCGGATCGCGTCTTTCCCCGCGCAGCACGGCGAGAAGGGGGCGATCTTGCGCCAGCGCGGCGTCGCGCGGCGTCGCGGGTTCGGACTCCATAACTATCCAATCTTAAGAATCTTAGAGATTCTGTAGAAGATTGTAGGGCGGTGGCAAACCGGGGTTAATTTCCTGGCCCCGATTCCGCCAACAGCTTGACTCGGCTGACTCATATCGATTCCCCGCAGAGTCGTTGAATCGCTCCCCGTTATCCACAGGCGCCGATTCCGCTGGATAGCCTGTGGAGGAATCGCTGAATCGAGTCAGAATGGCGGGCATGGAATCCTCCGCTTGAATCCATGCCCAGCTTCACGCTAGCGCCATCCCCATGGTTTTCCACAGGGCTGTGCCCACAGATCGCCGGGGGGCGCTATGATCCGGCTCCATTTGCATCTCCTCTCCGATTCCACGGGCGAGACGCTGGAGAATATCGCCAAGGCCGGCCTCGCCCAGTTCGACGGGGTGGAGACGATCAAGCATTTCTGGCCGATGGTGCGATCGGAAGGGCATCTCGATCGCGTGCTGGTCGAGATCGCGCAGCGGCCCGGCCTCGTCATCTTCACCTTGGTCAATCACGAGGTGCGCCAGCGGCTGGAAACGCGCTGCCACGCGCTGGGCCTGCCGACGGTTTCGGCGCTGGACCCGGTGATCGAGGCGCTATCGCGCGTGCTGGGGCAGGAGGCGATGGAGCGGCCCGGCCGCCAGCACATGCTGGACGCCGCCTATTTCGCCCGCGTCGAGGCGATCCAGTTCACCATCGCCCATGACGACGGCATCGCCGCCGAGGATTGGGAGGAGGCCGATGTCGTGCTGGCCGGCGTCTCGCGATCGTCGAAGACGCCGACCGCCATCTATCTCGCCAATCGCGGCTACAAGGTCGCCAATATCCCGCTGGTGCCGGAATCGCCGCCGCCGGCCTCCCTGTTCCGGCTGAAGCAGCCGCTGGTCGTGGGCCTCACCACCAGCCCGGACCGGCTCGTCCAGATCCGGCGCAACCGCCTGCTCTCGCTCAACCAGGCGCCGGAAACGCCCTATGTCGATCAGGAGGCGGTGGCGGCCGAGCTGGCCTTCGCCCGGCGGATATTCTCGGACAATGGCTGGCCGGTGATCGACGTCACCCGCCGGTCGATCGAGGAAACGGCGGCCGCGATCATCAATCTCGTCAACGAACGGCGCAAGCCGGAGAATGGGGAATGACGCTGATCCTCGCCTCACAATCCGCCGCGCGCCGCGCGATGCTGTCCGATGCCGGCGTGCCGCATGACGCCATGGCGCCGGGGGTCGACGAGGATGCCGCGAAGCAGGCGCTGCGGGCCGAGGGCAATGATGCCCGCCGCATGGCCGATGCGCTGGCGGAGCTCAAGGCGCTCAAATTGTCCCGCCGTTTCCCGGAGGCGCTGGTGCTGGGGTGCGACCAGACATTGGCGGCGGCCGACGGCGCGATGTTCGACAAGCCCGAAACCCGCGACGAGGCCGCGGCCCAGCTCCGCGCGCTGCGCGGCACCACCCACCGGCTGATCAGCGCGGCGGTGATCTGCCTGGGCGGCGAGCCGATCTGGCGCCACGTCGATGTCGCCAAGCTCGCCATGCGCGATTTTTCGGACGGCTGGCTGGAAACCTATCTCGACGCCGAATGGCCGGCGATCGCGGGGTGCGTGGGCGGCTATCGCCTGGAAGGGCTCGGCGCGCAGCTCTTCGCGCGGATCGACGGCAGCTATTTCACCGTGCTCGGCCTGCCGCTGCTGCCGCTGCTCGATTATCTGCGCGTCCGTGGAGTGCTGGGATCGTGACCGCCGCCGCCATTCCCCATGCCGAGGTGATCGGCGATCCGATCGCGCACAGCAAATCGCCGCTGATCCACGGCTTCTGGCTGGAAAAGCTGGGCATTGCCGGCCGCTACGGCAAGAGCCTGGTGCATGGGCCGGATCTCGGCGCCTTCCTCGAGGGCCGGCGGCAGGATGCCCTGTGGCGCGGCTGCAACGTCACCGTGCCGCACAAGCAGGCGGTGATGCCCTTCCTCGACCGGATCGATCCGGTCGCCCGGCGGATCGGCGCGGTGAACACGGTCGTCCATGACGGCGATCACCTCGTCGGCCACAATACCGATGCGGCCGGCTTCCTCGAACCGCTGCTGCCGCTGCTCGCCACCCGCCACCTCTACCGCATGGCCCGCATCCTCGGCGCGGGCGGCGCGGCGCGCGCGGTGGCGCATGCGCTGGCCGGCGAAGGCTTCACGCTGGTGATCGCCGCGCGCAAGCTGGAACAGGCCGAGGCGCTGGCGGCCGAGATCGAGGGCGTCGACACCCATGTCGCCACGCTCGATCATTTCGCCCGGCCCACCGATTTCGCCTTCGACGATCGCGAAGGCATCCTCGATATCGTCGTCAACACGACCCCGCTGGGCATGACCGGCCAGCCCCCCCTGCCCTTCGATTACAGCCATGTCCCGCCCGGCGCGCTGATCTACGATATCGTCTATGCGCCGCTGGAAACCGCCCTGCTCGGCGAAGCGCGCGCGCGCGGGCTCGTCGTCGTCGATGGCCTCGCCATGCTGATCGGCCAGGCGGCGGCGGCGTTCCGGCTTTTCTTCGGCCAGCCGGCGCCGCGCCAATATGATGCCGAATTGCGGGCGCTGCTCACGGCATGAAGATATTGGGCCTCACCGGATCGATCGGCATGGGCAAGTCCACCGTCGCGGCCATGTTCCGCGCCGAAGGCGTGCCGGTGTTCGATGCCGATGCCGAGGTGCACCGGCTGCAGGGGCCGGGCAGCCCGCTCCTCCCGGAGATCGAGGCGCTCCATCCGGGGACCACGCATCCCGATCGCGGCGTCGATCGCGCCGCGCTGCGCAAGGCGGTGTGGGGGAATGACGAGGCGCTCGGCCGGCTGGAACATATCCTCTACCCGGCCCTGCACAAGGTGCGGCGGCGCTTCCTGCTGCGCCATCGCGCCCGGCCTCTGGTGGTGCTGGACATACCTTTGCTGTTCGAAAAGGGCGGCTGGCGCAAGGTGGATGCCATCGCCGTGGTCTCCGCCCCGGCCTGGGTCCAGCGCCGCCGCGTGCTGGCGCGGCCCGGCATGACGGCCGGCCAGCTCGGCCATATTTTGTCACTCCAGACGCCGGACGCCGAAAAGCGGCGGCGGGCGGACTTCATTATCGATACGGGGGGGACACTCACCGTAACGAGAGCACAGGTTCGCCGTGTGATCGCTTGCCTCAGCCGTTCGGGAGGCCGATAACAGACTCAAATGCGTGAGATAGTCTTCGACACCGAAACCACCGGGTTCAATCCAGCGGATGGGCATCGCCTCGTCGAAATCGGCTGTGTGGAGCTGGTGAACCGGGTCGAGACCGGCCGCACCTTCCATGCCTATTTCAACCCCGGCCGGGCGATGCCCGCCGAGGCCGAGGCCGTCCACGGCCTTTCCGACAGGTTCCTGTCCGACAAGCCCTTCTTCCCGGATGGGGTGCGGGAGCTGCTGGAATTTCTGGGCGATGCGCCGCTGGTGGCGCACAATGCCACGTTCGACTTCACCTTCCTCAATGCGGAACTCGGCTGGTGCGGCCATGACGCCATCTGCCTGACCCGCATGGTCGATACGCTGGCCCTGGCCCGGCAGAAGCATCCCGGCGCCAAGCATTCGCTCGATGCGCTCTGCTCGCGCTACGGCATCGATCGCAGCCATCGCGTCAAGCATGGCGCGCTGCTCGACGCCCAGCTTCTCGCCCAGCTTTATGTCGAGCTTACCGGCGGCAGGCAGATCGGCCTGTCGCTTCGCAACGAACCGGCGGCGGATGCGTCGTCGGACGTACGCGCCGTGCCGATCCTGGAACGGCGCGTGGCCCGGCCGCTGCGGCCGGCAAGGCCGCACGCCCCCAGCGAGGAGGAAATCATCCGCCATCAGGCGTTTGTCTCCAAGCTGAGCAACCCGCTCTGGGAAAGCGCCGGGCCGCCCGGTTGACCGGGCAGAAGACCGGGCCTAAGGCGCGGCCGCTCCCGAACCACGGTGCGGTCGCACAGACTAATCGGAGGTGAAGCCATGGAAATCCGCGTTTCGGGTCATCAGGTCGACACCGGCGATGCGCTGCGCGCGCATGTCGAGGAACGGCTGCAGGGCATCGCCGACAAATATTTCTCGCGCAGCCTGTCGGCGCAGGTCACGTTCGGAAAAGGGCCTCACGACAACGGTTTTTCCTGCGATATCATCGCGCACGTCATGCAGGGCGTGATCCTGAAGGGATCGGGCCAGGCGATGGAGGCCCATCCGGCCTTCGATCTGGCGGCCGACAAGATCGAAACGCAGCTTCGCCGCTACATGCGCCGCCTGAAGGATCGCCACAGCAGCGGCGCCGGCGCCGTTAACGGCGTGGAATATGATGCCGGCTATACCGTCTTCGATGCCGGTGACGAGGAAACCGAGGCGGATAATCCGGTGGTGATCGCCGAAACCCGCGTCGACGTGCCCGAAACCAGCGTCTCCGATGCGGTGATGATGCTCGATCTGCGCAACACCACCGCGCTCCTGTTCCGCAACAGCGGCACGGGCGCCTATAACATGGTCTATCGCCGCACCGATGGAACGATCGGCTGGGTTGAACCCCAACGGGCGGTTTCAGCGGGAAATTGATCCTATCGTGAACAATGAAGTGAATGCGGTGGCGGGGCTCGCCCGGGCGCCTGACGATCTGAGCGATCTGCTGGCGCCCGAGGCGATCCTGGCGACCCTGCCCGTGCCCAACAAGAAGGTGCTGTTCCAGCAGCTCGGCTCGATCGCGGCGAAGCTCGCCGGGCTCGATGCCAAGCAGGTGGTGGAACGGCTGGCCGAACGCGAACGCCTGGGCTCCACCGGCTTCGGCGGCGGCGTGGCCATTCCGCACGGCAAGATCGACGGGCTCGATCGGGTGGTGGGCGCATTCGTGCGCCTGGCCGCCCCGATCGATTTCGCCGCGATCGACGACATGCCGGTCGATCTCGTATTCCTGCTGCTGTCGCCGCCCGATGCCGGGGTCGAGCATCTGAAGGCGCTCGCGCGGGTCAGCCGCCGGCTGCGCGATCGCGCCTTCGTCGCCAAGCTGCGCGGCGCGGGCTCGGAAGACGCGCTCTATGCGCTGTTTGCGACCGGCGAGGCGCGCAATGCCGCCTGAGGATGCCGTGGCGGAACATCCGGGGGAAGCGCATTTCCGCGCCCTGGAATCGCTCTACGCCGCGGCGCCGATCAACCAGATCTTCCATTCCCGGCTCGAGATCGTCGAGCCCGGCTTCGCGCGCATCCGCTTCAAGGTGGATGAAAGCGTCCACCATGCCGCCGGCGCGGTGCACGGCACCACCTATTTCAAGATGCTGGACGATGCGGCCTTCTACGCCGCTAACAGCCTGGTGGCGGAGCATTTCCTGCTGACCACCGCCTTCAACCTCTATTTCACCCGGCCGATCCTGGGGGGCGAGCTGGTGGCCGAGGGCAAGTGGATCAGCGGCCGCCGCCGCGTGCTGGTGGCCGAGGCCCGGCTGGTCGATGCCGATGGCGAGGAGGCCGCGCGCGGCACCGGCACCTTCATGCGATCGCGCATCCCGCTCGCCGAGCTGCCCGGCTACCGCCTGCCATGACGGCGCGGCTGGCGGCCGGGGTCCTCGTATCGGCGCTGATCCGCCGGGTCGAGGCCACGGGTGGCAGCGGCATGGTGCTGGCCAGGGGCGATCCGGTTTCGGGCGCGATCCTGCTGGTGATCCTCGATCGCGGGAGGACGCTGGCGGTGCTCCAGCGCACGCTCGATGCCGAAGGTCGCTATCGCTGGGCGGAAACCGGCCCCGCGGACCCGGATGCCCCCGGCGTGCTCGCCGATTATATCGCCCGGCAGCGGCGGTTCGATCCCGATCTCTGGGCCGTCGAGCTGGACGGGCCGGACGCACGCGCCATCGCCGATGAGATGACGGGCGGCTGACCTTGGATTTGTTCCCGTGATGTTCTAGAAAGCGGCATGGCCGCCACAGCCGAATCCTGTTTCGACGATATGCCGCTGGTCGCGCGCGACGTGGCGCGCGGCGTTTCCCGCCTGCTCTTCCGGCAGGACAGCTATGCCCTGTGCGAGGTGCCGCTGGCCAATGGCCGCCGCGCGGACCTGTTCGCGATCGACGCCAAAGGCGGTATCACCATCGTCGAGATCAAGGTTTCCCGCGCCGATCTGCGCGGCGACTGCAAGTGGCAGGAATATCTCGATTATTGCGATCGCTTCTTCTGGGCGGTGCCCCAGGGATTCGATCTTGCCCCCTTCGATGAACCCGGCTTCCTGCCCGAGACGGCCGGGCTGATCGTGGCCGATCGCTACGACGCCGCCGTGATGCGCGATGCCGCCCACCGGCCGATGCCGGCGCCCCGGCGCAAGGCGGAAACGCTGCGCTTCGCCCGGCGCGGCGCGCTCAGGATGCTGGGCGCGCTCGATCCGGTGCTGGCGGGCATGGATTAGGGCGATCTCGCCGCGATCGGCATCGATCACCGGCCGGGAAATCGCGACAGCGCAGGAACGCCCGCGTCCGGCCACCCGCTCCTACAGGGTCGGGCCGGCGACGGGGCCCTTGGGCTTGGTGCCCTTCGCGTCCTCGATCATCTTCAGGATGATGTCCGACCGCCCGTCCTGCCGGGCATAATCGCGGGCCGACATGCCGGCGATGCGATCGGGCATGCTGGCGTCGGCGCCCGCCGCCAGCAGCAGCCGCACCGATGCGACGTCGCGATTCTGGACGGCGATGATCAGTGGCGATTCGCCCCGGCTGTTGGTGGCGTTCACGTCGCCCTTGCCGGCGATCAGCGTCTGGATGCCGTCGGCGAAGCGCAGCTGGGCGGCGGCGATCATCGGCGTATTGCCCTCGCCGTCGCGGATATTGGGGTTGGCGCCCTTGGAAAGGAGGAAGTTGAGCCAGGTCGCGTCCCGCCGCTTCACCACGATATGGAGCGCGGTGTCGCCGGACGTCGTCTCCTTGGTGTTGATGATGGTCGATCCGGGCTTTTCGACCATCTCGGTCACGACATTGCCGTCCCGGTCGCGCACCGCCTTCAGAAACTTGTAGGAATCCGAAAATTGGGCCGCCGCGGGCGTCGCCGCGATCATCATGGCGGCCGCCGCCGCCACCCATCGACCCCAAAAGCCAGAACCCCGCATAACCACTCGTCCCGTCCTGCCGGCGCACGCGCCTCACTTGCACTCGGGCCAATAGCAAAGCATGGCTGGTCATGCCATGAACAAAGCCCGTCTCGCCGCTATCCTGCTGCCCCTGCTGTTCGCCGCCTGCCAGGCGCCGCCCGGCGAGGCGCCGCTGGCCGGCGCCCGCATCGGCGGCCCCTTCACCCTCAC
The DNA here is from genome assembly GCF_001853345.1 of Edaphosphingomonas haloaromaticamans. NCBI lineage: Bacteria > Pseudomonadati > Pseudomonadota > Alphaproteobacteria > Sphingomonadales > Rhizorhabdaceae > Edaphosphingomonas > Edaphosphingomonas haloaromaticamans. The sequence continues at coordinate 56,433 of NZ_MIPT01000001.1, forward strand.
CAGCCAGACCGGCGCGAAGGTCAGCGACACGCAGTTCGCCGGCAAATACCGGCTGATCTATTTCGGCTACAGCTATTGCCCGGATGTCTGCCCGGTCGATCTGCAGAAGCTGATGCAGGGCCTTGCGCGGCTGGAGAAGAGCGATCCGGCAAAGGCCGCCAGGATCCAGCCGATCTTCATCACCGTCGATCCCGCGCGCGATACGCCCGCGGTGCTGGCGCAATATGTCCCGGCCTTCCACCCGCGCCTGATCGGCCTTACCGGCACGGAGGCGGAAATCGCCGCCGTGGCCAAGGAATATGCGATATATTATCGCAAGGCCGATGGCGGCACGGCCGATGCCTATCTGGTGGATCACGCCCGGCAGGCGACCTTGTTCGGCCCCAAGGGTGAGCCGATCGCCCTGATTCCGCAGGAAGGAACGCCCGATGAGATCGCGGCGGAGCTGGCGAAATGGGTGAGCTGAAACCCTTCTGGGAAACCACGCCGCTCGACCGCATGAGCCGGGACCAGTGGGAATCGCTCTGCGACGGCTGCGGCAAATGCTGCGTCCACAAGCTGGAGGATGACGATACCGGGGAATTATTCCCCACCAACATCGCCTGCCGCCTGCTCGACCGGCGCAGCGGCCAGTGCCGGGACTATAAGCATCGCCGGGCCTATGTGCCCGAATGCGTGCGGCTGACGCCCACCCTGCTCCGCAAGATCGACTGGCTGCCGTCGACCTGCGCCTATCGCCTGGTGGACGAGGGCAAGCCCTTGCCCGAATGGCATTATCTGGTCTGCGGCGATCGCGAGGCGGTGCACCGGGCCGGCGAATCCGTGCGCGGCTGGACGGTTTCGGAAGACGAAGCGGGCGATTACGAGAATCATATTGTCGATCGACTCCTCTGATCCCGTCTTCACCGGCGGGGGGCGGACACGGCGGCTGGAGGTGCGGCGCATGGCGCAGGCGCGCGCGCTCAGGCTCGCCATCGATCCGCGCGACGGCGCCGTGCGGCTGACGCTGCCGAAGCGCGCCGCCCTGCGCCACGCGCTCGACTGGGTGGAATCGAAGCGGGACTGGATCGAGGCGGCCCTGGCCCGCCTGCCGGCGGCGGTGCCGATCGTCGCCGGCGGCGAGGCGCCGTTCGAAGGCCGGCTGCGCCTGATCGACTGGCGCGAAGGCGCCCCGCGCGCGGTGCGGCTGGAGGAGGATCGCTTCGTGCTGGGCGGGCCGGCCGATACGATCGCCGCCCGCCTGCTGCGCTGGATGCGGGCGGAGGCGCTCATCCGGCTCGATCGCGAAACGCGCGCCATGGCGGACAGCGCCGGCGTCTCGATCGCGCGGGTGGCGGTGGGCGATCCCCGCACGCGCTGGGGAAGCTGCTCGGCCACGGGCGACATACGCTATAGCTGGCGGCTGGTGCTGGCGCCGGTCGAGGTCCGCGAGGCGACGGTGGCGCATGAGGTGGCGCACCGGCTGCACATGGATCACAGCCCCGCCTTCCACGCCGCCGTCCGCCGCCTGCTCGGCCGCGATCCCGCGCCCGAGCGGGCCTGGCTGCGCGCCAACGGCGCCGCGCTTTACTGGTTGGGCCGGGTCGGCTGAGGCGGGCGCTCGCCGCGCGGCGAGCGGCCCAGGGCATTGTCGAGCCAGCGATCGTCCAGCCGCTCCTCGGGCGCGGCCGGCTGCTGCGCGTCCTCCGGTTCGGGGGCGGGGGGGGCCGGCTGGGCGTCGGGCTCGGGCGCCACCGGCATGCCGTTCTCGTCCACGAAGCCCTCGGTCGGCTCGCCATAATAGGCTTCGGCGTCGGGCTCGAGCTGCCAGTCGGGCAGCGTCACCTCGGTATCGAACTTCTCGATCGGCCGGTTGGCCACCGCCACCTTCATGAAATCGCGGAAGGCGGTGGCGGGCGCGCGGCCGCCCTGCAGGCCGCCGACCGGCTTGGCATCGTCGCGGCCCATCCACACGCCGGTGGTGATCCCGCTCGAAAAGCCGAGGAACCAGCCGTCCTTGTTCGACGATGTCGTGCCCGTCTTGCCGGCGACGGGCCGGTCGATCTGGGCGGCGCGGGCCGTGCCGGTGTTGACCGCCGTCTGGAGAAGATCGGTCATCTGCGCGGCGACATAGGGCGCCACCAGCACGCGCTGGTCGTCGGGCTGATGCTCATACAGCACCTCGCCATTGCCGGCCGTCACCTTGATGATGCCGTAAGGCACCACCGCCACGCCCTTGCGGCTGACGGCGGCGAAGGCGCGGGTCATGTCGATCAGCCGCACGTCGGAGGTGCCGAGCACCATCGAGGGGTGGGTGTTGATCGGCGTGGTGATGCCGAAGCGGCGGGCCATGTCCGCCACGGTGGAAAAGCCCACCTCCTGCCCCAGCTTCGCCGCGACCGTGTTGATCGAGAAGGCGAAGGCGGTGCGGATGTCGATCTCGCCGGCATAGCGGCGGTTCGAATTGCGGGGGCTCCAGCCGTTGATGTCGATCGGCTCGTCGACCACGATGTCCTTGGGCGTGTGCCCGGCCTCGAGCGCGGCCAGATAGACGAACAGCTTGAACGCCGATCCCGGCTGGCGCACCGCCTGGGTGGCGCGGTTGTAGATCGACGACACATAATCCTTGCCGCCCACCATCGCGCGCACCGCGCCGTCCTGGTCCAGCGATACCAGCGCGCCCTGCAGCCCTTCGGGCGTGTTCGCGCGGATCGCCGCGTCGGCGGCGCGCTGCATGTTGATATCCAGCGTCGTCCACACGTCGATCGGCTGCACCGTCTCCTCGATCATCGTGTCGAGCTGGGCGAGCGCCCAATCGGTGAAGTAGCGGACGCTGTTCTGCTTCGGCTCGGGCGCGAGCTTGACGTTCATGGGATCGGCGGCGGCCATTTCGGCCGGCGTGATCATGCCCTGCTCGCGCATCAGGCCGAGGACGACGGAGGCGCGGCCCACGGCGGCCTCGGCATCGGCGGTCGGCGAATAATTGGACGGCGCCTTCACCAGCCCGGCGATGATCGCCGCCTCGCCCAGGCTCAGGTCCGTGCCCGGATGGCCGAAGAATTTGCGGCTGGCCGCGTCGATGCCATAGGCCCCGCCGCCGAAATAGACGCGGTTCAGGTATAGCTCGAGGATCTCGTCCTTCGAGAATTTGCGCTCCATCGCCAGCGCGAGGATCCATTCGCGGAACTTGCGGCCGAAGGTGCGGGTGTTGGTGAGGAAGATGTTGCGGGCGAGCTGCTGGGTGATCGTTGATCCGCCCTGCGCCCAGCGCCCGCGCTCGACGCGCACCATCACCGAACGGATCATGCCGATCGGATCGATGCCGGGGTGCAGGCGGAAGCGCCGGTCCTCGGTGGCGACCATCGCATCCTTCATCGCCTGCGGGATGCGGTCATAGGGGATCCACTGGCCGTAGCTCGGCCCCATCGACACGATCACCGTGCCGTCGGCGGCATGGACGCGGATCATCTGCCCGTTGGGGGAGGATTGCAGCTCCTGATAGCCGGGCAGGGTCGATCGCGTGACGAGCACCGCGACCACCAGCGCCGCGAACGCGGCAAGGCCCGCGAAGAAGCCGTATTTGGCCACCTTCACGGTCGCGCCCCAGATCGGGCCTCTTTGCGGTCGGGGACGCTTCCTGGATGCCATCTTCGCTGTGGGGGATTAGAGCCTATCTGGTCCCGCCACAAGCCGGGATGGGCCGAAGCGTTGTTCAGCCGCCATGGCCCCTGGAACGGCCCCTGAAGTCCAGCGACACGCTGTTGATGCAGAATCGCAGGCCATCGGGGCCGGGGCCGTCGGGGAACAGGTGGCCCAGATGCCCGTCGCAGCGCGCGCAGCGCACCTCCACCCGGCGCATGCCGTGGCTGTCGTCGGCATGCTCGGTCACCGCATCGGGGTTGAAGGGGTGGGTGAAGCTGGGCCAGCCGCTGCCCGAATCGAACTTGGCGTCGCTGTCGAACAGCACCGCCCCGCAGCCGGCGCAGCGATAGGTGCCGGGGGCCTTGTTGTCGGTCAGCAGTCCGGTGAAGGCGCGTTCGGTGCCGGCCTCGCGCAGCACATGATATTGCTGCGGGGTCAGCCGTTTCCGCCATTCCTGCTCGGACAGGTCGAGTCGCTCCATGGCGGGAAATGTGGAAGCCGGCCGGTGGGCGGTCAATGGCCGACGCGGGTGAGGCGCGCGGCCAGCGCCGCCGCGCCGGGCAGGGCGGCGGCGCGGAGCAGTAGCGCGCGGTGCGGGCCTTCGGCGAGTCGGCGGATCGCGCCGGCGATGGCGATCGGCCGGCCGGTGCGGGCGGCCAGCGCGCGGGCATGGTCCGCGGGCGACTGGCCGGCCAGGAAGGCGCGCGCGGCGATCGCGCCGCTGGCGAGCGCGATGGCGATGCCGTCGCCGGCCAATGAGGCGATGACGGCGGCCTGATCGCCCACGCGGTAGAGCGCCTCCTCTGCGCCGAGGGGTTGTTGCCACCCATAGGGTACCGCCGCGATCGCCTGCCAGGCTTCGCCGGTCGCCGCCGCCCCGCCGATGCGCGCGGCGAAACGGGGGGAGGCGGCGGCCAGCGCGGCGATCAGGCGGGCCGGGTTCCCGTCCGCCTCCGCCAGCCGCGATCGGGCGACGGAAAGGCACAGATTCACGCTGCCGTCCTCCTGCACCAGCAGGCCGGCATAGCCGCGATCGAACAGATGAAGCTCGATCCGGCCGGCAAGATCGGGGTCGGCCGGCAGCACGGTGCGCAGGCCGACGGCGGGATCGGCGCCCGGCGCGGGGCGGGGCCGGGGGCTGCCGCGCAGGTCGTGCTTGCCGGTGGCGAGGAATACGGCTGGCGCGGCGATGGCGCTGCCGTCGTCGAGGCGGACGATGGCGCCGCCTTCGGGCCGGTCCTCGATCGCGCGGGCGGCCCGGCCGGTCTCGACGATCGCGCCGAGCGCCAGGGCGCGATCGCGCAGCGCGGCATCGAGCGTGGCGCGCGACAGGCCGGCGGCGGCGAAGGGCAGGCGGCGTTCGACCATATGGCCGCCGGCGACGATGCGGAGGCGGTGGATCGGCCGCGCGCCCAGCGCCGGGGCATCGATGCCGAGCGCGGCGAGGGCGGCCAGCGCATCGCCGCCGAGGAAGCCGCCGCACACCACCGGCCGGGGCGTTGCCGCGCGCTCGATCAGCAGCGGCGGCCGGCCGGCGGCGGCGAGCGTGATCGCGGTGGCCGCGCCCGCCGGCCCGCCGCCGACGATCAGCGCATCCGTTCGACGCATAGCCGGAAGGGGAAGCGGCGGACGATGCGGGCGCCGTCTATCCCCGCCTCCGCCAGGATCGCCCGCCATTCGGCCGGGCGGAAGGCGCGCGCGATCGAAAGCCGGCCGTCCGCCGCGACGATCGGGTGCCAGCGCATCAGGGCGGCGAGCAGGGGGAAGCCGGCATGGGCGAAGCCGTGGCGGTGGAGGTCGTTGACCAGCCAGCCGGCCCGCGCCTCGGCCTCCATGAAGCGCAGGAAGGCGCGCAGCTGCGCATCCGTCATATGATGGGCGACGAGGCTGGAGACGATGAAGTCGAAGCCCGCGCCGGCAAGGTCGGCATAGTCGCCGGTGCGATAGTCGATGGCGGCGCCGATGCCGGCCGGCGTCGCCGCGCGGGCGGCGGGCGCGCTGTTGGGGTTGAGGTCCACGCCGACGAGATCGGCGGCGATCCCGCGCCGGGCCGCCCAGCGGGCGATGCGGCGCAGCATGTCCCCCTCGCCGAAGCCGACGTCGAGCAGGCGGAAGCGATCGCGGCCGCGCAGGCCCCGCGCGAGGAAGGACAAGGTGGGCCGGGCGGCGAAGGTGACGCGGTTGACCTGGGCGAGATCGGCGAGGACGGCCGCATAATCGGCCGCCGGCAGGCTGGGATCGTCCATCCGCTCCTCGGTCCGGGCGCGGATGGCGAGGCTCATGCCGCGCGCCCGAAGCCGAAGCCCTCGGCGGCGAGGCCGGGGCCGAAGGCGAGCGCCACGCCCGGCCCCTCGGCCCCGGCGGCGAGCAGGTCGGCCAGCACGAACATCAGCGTCGCGGAAGACATGTTGCCGAAGCGCCGCAGCACCGATCGCGACCCTTCCAGCGCCCCGCCGGCGAGGCCGAGGCCATGTTCCACCGCGTCGAGGATGGATCGGCCGCCGGCATGGACCGCCCAGGCGGCGACGGCGGCGGGATCGGCGCCGGCGGTGAGGGCGGCGCGGAAGCCGGGATCGGCGAGCGCCGTCGCGATGCGGCCGGGCACCTCGCCCGAAAGGTGCATGGCGAAGCCGTGATCGCCGATCCGCCAGCGGATCAGCCCGGCCGAATCGGGCAGCGTGGCGGCGAAGAAGCGATCGAGCGTAAGCCCCGGCCCCTCGGTCGTGACGAGGGCGGCGGCCGCGCCGTCGCCGAACTGGAGCATGGCCAGCAGCGCCTCCAGCTCGTCGGCGGGCTGGAGGTGGAGGCTGGAAAGCTCCACCGTCACCACCAGCACGCGCGCCGCCGGCTGCGACCGGGCGATATGATGGGCGACGCGCAGCGCCGCGACCGCCGCATAGCAGCCCATGAATCCCACCAGCGTCCGCTCGATCCCGCCGTCCAGCCCCAGCCGTTCGGCGATGATCTGGTCGATGCCCGGCGCCGTGAAGCCGGTGCAGCTCGCGACGACGAGGTGGGTGATGCCGTCCAGCGCCGTCCTGCGGCCGAGCGCGGCGACGGCTTCCAGCGCGAGCGCGGGGGCGGCGCTGGCGTAAAGGTCCATGCGGGCGCCGGTGCCGGGCATGCCGGCCGCGTAGAAGCCGCCGGGATCGACCGGCGATCCGCCGTCCGTGCCGTGCGGCAGGATCGACCAGCGATGGTCGATGCCCGATCGCGCCGCCATGCGCCGGAAGAGCGCGCCTTCGCGCGTCCCCAGCCGCGCCTCGGCCCAGCCCTGGAAGGCGGCGTGGATATCGTGATCGGGAACCGCGGTGCCGATGGCGGTGATACGGGCACAGGATCGATCCAAGGGCGGCATCCCGCAATGCGCCGCGCCTGCCGCGCGACGGGCAGGATATAGTGTCTCCCAAGAGGCAGGACAACGCCGCCGCCAAAGTCGCGCCGCGCGACTCGGGGGCCCGGGGGGAAGCGGATTTTGGCGGCTTCCCGTGCCGCCCGCCGCCGCTTATGGTGGGGCGGGGATTTGGAGGGCAGGATCGTGAGGGATCTGTGACGGAGCGCCCGACACCCGGCCTGACCGACAATCTGGCGCGGATCGCCGGCCTGGCGCTGCCGTCGCTGGCGGTGATCGACGGGGAGCTGCGGCCGGCGCGGGCCGGTGGCACCTTCGCCAACCTCTCCCCCCGCGACGGCAGCCTGATCGCGGAGGTGGCGTCGGGCGGGGCCGCCGATATCGACATCGCCGTGGCCGCCGCGCGGCGCGCCTATGCGGACGGGCGCTGGCGCAACCTGCCGCCGCGCGATCGCAAGCGCATCCTGCACGCCCTGGCTGACCTGATGGAGGCCCATGCCGAGGAGCTGGCGCTGCTGGAGACGCTGGATACCGGCAAGCCGATCCACGATGCCCGCGCGATCGATATCCCGCTCGCCACCGGCACCGCGCGTTATTATGCCGAGGCGGTCGACAAGCTCTATGGCGAGGTGGGGCCGCACCATCCGGCGCGGCTGTCCTATGCGGTGCATGAGCCGCTGGGCGTGATCGGCGCGATCGTGCCGTGGAACTTCCCGCTGCACATGGCGCTGTGGAAGGTGGCGCCGGCGCTGGCGATGGGCAATTCGGTGGTGCTGAAGCCGGCCGAGCAATCGCCGATGACGGCGATCCGCCTGGGCGAGCTGGCGCTGGAGGCGGGGCTGCCGGCGGGCGTGCTGAACGTGGTGCCCGGCCTGGGCGGGACGGCGGGCAAGGCGCTGGCGCTCCACATGGATGTGGACATGATCGCCTTCACCGGATCGGGCGCGGTCGGCCGGCTGCTGATGGGCTATGCCGGCCAGAGCAACCTGAAGCGGGTGAGCCTGGAGCTGGGCGGCAAATCCCCCCAGATCGTCTTTCCCGACTGCCCGGACATGGAAGCCGCCGCGCAATCGGCGGCGTGGAGCATCTTCTTCAACCAGGGGCAGGTGTGCACCGCCGCCTCGCGCCTGCTGGTGCATGAATCGATCCGTGGCCCGTTCCTCGATGCGGTGGTCGCCGTCGCGCGGAAGATCGCGGTGGGCGATCCGCTCGATCCCGCCACCCGCTTCGGCGCGATGGTGAGCGCGGAGCAGATGGAGCGCGCGCTGGCCTATATCGCCACGGCCGGGGCGGAGGGCGCCGATCTGGTGCTGGGCGGCGGCCGGGCGCGGGTGGAAAGCGGCGGATTCTATGTCGAGCCCACCATCTTCGATCGCGTCGCCCCGGATGCGACGCTGGCGCGCGAGGAGGTGTTCGGCCCGGTGCTGGGCGTGATCGGCTTTGCCGGCGAGGCGGAAGCCTATGCCATCGCCAATGACAGCGTCTATGGCCTCGCCGCCGGGGTGTGGACCGCCGATGTCGATCGCGCCCACCGCGCGACGCGGGCGCTGAAGGCCGGCCTCGTCTGGGTGAACGGCTGGGATGCGTGCGACATCACCATGCCCTTCGGCGGCTTCCGGCAATCGGGCTTCGGCCGGGATCGCAGCCTGCACGCGATGGAGAAATATGCCGATCTGAAGGCGGTGAGCTTCACCATCCGGGGAGGGGCCGTTTGAACCGGCCGCCGCCCGCCGGCTTCGTCGCCGATCCGGCGGAGCTTGCCGCTTTCCTGGCGGCCCATCCGCAGGTCGCGCTGTTCGAGATCCTCTATACCGGCCTTTCCGGCGTGCCGCGCGGCAAGAGGGTGCGGCGGCACGAAATGGCGCCGGTCTACGATTATGGGCGCTTCCTGCCGGGGTCGATCCAGGTGGTGGACATCACCGGGCGCGATTGCGAGGAGACGGGCCTGGTCTGGGAGGATGGCGATGCCGACCGGCGGGCCAGGCCGGTGCCCGGCGGCATCGTGCCCGCCCCGTGGCTGGGCGCGGACGTGGCGCAGGTGACCTGCTCGCTTCACGAGCTGGACGGCACGGTCTGCGCGCTCGATCCCAGGGCGATATTGCAGCGGGTGATCGATCGGTTCGCCGCCGACGGGCTGACGCCGGTGGTGGCGTGCGAGCTGGAATTCTACCTGATCGACGGCCGGCGCGGGCGCGACGGCGCGATCCGCCTGCCGCGCGGCGCGGGCATGGGCGTGGAGGTCTATGGCCTGCCGCAGCTTGAGGAAGCGTCCCCCTTCCTGCGCGATCTGTGGGCGGCCTGCGACGCGCAGGGGATTCCGCTGGAAGGGGCCATATCCGAATGCGCGCCGGGCCAGCTCGAACTCACGCTGCGCCATCGGGCGGATGCCCTGCGCGCGGCCGACGATGCCGTCGCCTATAAGCGCGCGGCCAAGGGCGTGGCGCGGGCGCATGGCTGCGATGCGACCTTCATGGCCAAGCCCTGGGCGGACCGGGCGGGAAGCGGCCTCCACCTCCATCTCAGCATCGCGGATGCGGCGGGGACGAACCTGTTCGCGGCGGACGATCCGGCGGGCACGCCGATGCTGCGCCACGCGATCGGCGGCATGCTGGCGCTGATGGCGGAAAGCGTGGCGATCCTCGCCCCCAATGCCAACAGCTATCGCCGCTTCCGCCCCAACAGCTACGCGCCCACCGCGCCCAATTGGGGGATCAACAACCGCACCGTGGCGCTGCGCGTGCCGGCGGGCCCGGCGCCGACGCGGCATATCGAGCATCGCGTCGCCGGGGCGGATGCCAATCCCTATCTGGCGGTGGCGGCGCTGCTGGCGGCGGCGCATCACGGCATCAGCCAAGGGATCGATCCCGGCCCGCCCGTCACCGGCGATGGCTATGCCGCGGCTGCCGGCGCGGGATCGCGGCTGCCGGGCGACTGGTTCGATGCGCTGCGCCTGTTCGATCGGTCGGCGATCCTGCGCGATTATCTGGGCGATCGGACGGTGGACATGTTCGCCACCGTCAAGCGGACCGAGCAGGAACGCTTCCACGAACATGTCACGGCGCTTGATTACGACTGGTATCTGCATAACGCGTGAAACCGGCGGAAACCGGGGGACGGATGGCGACGAGCGAGGAACAGGACTGGAAACGGGCGAGGGGGCCGTTCGCGGCGGTGTTCACCGCGCCGGCGCTGTGGCTGCTCGCCTTCTTCGTCGTGCCGCTGGCGATCGTCTGGGCCTACAGCTTCGGCGAGACGACGACCCCAACGACGATCGAGATCAGCGGCACCTTCCGCCATTATGTCCGCGCCTTCGATCCCGTCTATCTGGAGATATTCCTGAAATCGGCGTGGATGGCGGCGCTCACCACCGCGCTCTGCCTGGTCGTCGGCTTCCCCGTGGCGCTCGCCATCACCTTCGCGCCCGAACGGGCCAAGGCGTGGCTGCTGCTGCTCATCATGCTGCCCTTCTGGACCAACCTTCTGATCCGCACCTATGCGCTGATGGCGGTGCTCCGGCGCGAAGGCTATGTGAATGCGGGCATCGGCCGGATCGCCGAGGCGCTGGGCTGGCAGTTCGATCCGCTGCCGCTGCTCCACAACAATTTCGCGGTGGTGCTGGGGCTGGTCTACGTCAACCTGCCCTTCCTCGTGCTGCCGCTCTATGCCGCGCTCGACCGGCTGGATCGGTCGCTGCTGGAAGCCAGCCTCGATCTCGGCGCCGGGCATCTGCGCACCATCCGGGAAATCGTGGTGCCGCTGGCGATGCCGGGCATCCTTTCGGGCCTGCTCATCACCTTCATCCCGGCCCTGGGCAGCTATCTGACGCCGGATCTGCTGGGCGGGCCGGACAGCCAGATGATCGCCAACGTGATCGAACGCCAGTTCAAGCGCGCCAATGACTGGCCGTTCGGGGCGGCCCTGTCCTTCATCCTGATGTATCTCACCTTCATCCTGATCGCGGGGCAGACGGTGCTGGCCGGGCGCCGGCGGCGGAGGGAGCCGTGAGGCGGGAGGCGGCCGGGCCGCTCGACTATCTCGCCCGCTGGCCGCTCCGGCTGTGGATCGGGCTGGTGGCGCTGTTCCTCTATGCGCCGCTCGTCACGCTGATGCTGTTCAGCTTCAACGAATCGAAGCGCAACATCGTCTGGACCGGATTCACCTTCGATTGGTATTTCAAGGCGTTCCGCAATGCCGGCCTGCTGGAGGCGTTCACCAATTCGCTGGCGATCGCGGCGATCGCGACGGCGATCAGCGTGGTGCTGGGGGCGCTGGTGGCGGTGGCGTGCTGGCGCTTCCGCTTCCCGCTGAAGCCCGCGTTCGAAGGGGTGCTGGCGCTGCCGATCGTGGTGCCGGAAATCTGCATGGGCGTGGCGATGCTGGTATTCTTCGCCCGCGTAATGCCGTGGCCGGCGGGGCTGCCCTGGCCGTTCAACCTGGGCGCGATCATCATCGCCCACGTCTCCTTCTGCTTCCCCTTCGTCGCGGTGATCGTCCGCGCGCGGCTGGCCTCGTTCAACCGCGAGCTGGAGGAAGCGGCCAAGGATCTGGGGGCCAGCGAATGGCGCGCCTTCATCGACGTGCTGGTGCCGCACATGCGCCCGGCGCTGGTGGCGGGCGCGCTGCTGGCCTTCACGCTCAGCCTCGACGATTTCGTCATCACCTTCTTCACCGCCGGGCCGGATACGGTGACCTTCCCGGTCAAGGTCTATTCGATGGTGCGCTTCTCGGTGACACCGGAGGTGAACGCCGCCTCGACCGTGCTGATCCTGCTGACGGTGGCGCTGACGGCGGTGGGGCTGAGGTTGCAGGGCCGCGACATAGCCCGGAGCAGGGGGATTTGATGGCGGAAAAGGCGCTGATCCGGATCGAGGGCGTCACCAAGCGCTTCGGCCAGTTCGCGGCGGTGGACGATGTGACGCTGGACATCGCCGAGGGCGAGTTCTTCGCGCTGCTCGGCCCTTCGGGCTGCGGCAAGACGACCCTGCTGCGCATGATCGCGGGGCTCGAGGTGCCGAGCGAGGGCCGCATCCTGATCGATGGCGAGGACATGGCCGGCGTGCCGCCCAATCGCCGGCCGGTGAACATGGTGTTCCAGTCCTACGCGGTGTTCCCGCACATGAGCGTGGCGGATAACGTCGCTTATGGCCTGCGCATGGAAGGCGTGCCCAAAGCGGAACGGGCCGATCGGGTGGCGGAGGCGCTGGCGCTGGTGAAGCTCGACGGGCTGGAGGCGCGCAGGCCCGATCAGCTTTCCGGCGGGCAGCGGCAGCGCGTGGCGCTGGCCCGCGCGCTGGTGAAGCGGCCGCGCGTTTTGCTGCTGGACGAGCCGCTTTCCGCGCTCGATGCCAAGCTGCGCGAACAGATGCGCTTCGAGCTGGCGCAGATCCAGGACGAGGTGGGCGTCACCTTCGTGATGGTGACGCACGATCAGGATGAGGCGCTGGCGCTGGCCACACGCTGCGCCGTGATGAATCGCGGCCTGTTGCAGCAGGTGGCGACGCCCGACGATCTCTACGAATATCCCGCCAGCCGCTTCGTCGCCGATTTCATCGGCAGCGTGAACCTGTTCGAGGGCGAGCTGGCCGTGGACGAGCCCGGCCACGCGATGGTCACCTGCCCCACGCTCGCCGCGCCCATCTATGTCGATCATGGCGTGACGGGCGGCACCGGCACCACCGTCTGGGCGGCGATCCGGCCCGAGAAGATCGAGATGCTCCACCGCCCCGAAGGCGGACTGCCGCCCACCGTGGCGGGGGTGCCGGCGGGCAGCAACGTGGTGGCCGGCATCATCCGCCACATCGCCTATCTCGGCAGCGAGACGGTGTATGAGGTGGATGCGGAAGGCGGCGCGCGGGTCAAGGTGCTGCGGCCCAATGTCGCGCGCTACGAGGAACGCGGTTTCGACTGGGACGAGCCGGTCTGGCTCGCCTGGCATCCGCGGTCGCCGGCGGTGCTGCTGTCATGAGCCGCCGCCCGCGAACGGAGGAGGCGACGATGCCGGGCCCGGTTCGGGGGGATGACATGAAAGGGCCGGCATGGCCGCCCGCCCGCTGATCGGCATCACCGCCTGCAACCGCCCCTTCGGCGAGGAGGCGGCGCAGGTGGTGATCGATCGCTACATGGAAGCGGCGATGCGCCACGCCGATGCCGCCGCCCTGCTGATCCCCGCCCGGCCGGATCTGATGCGCGCAGGCGAGGCGGCGGCGCGGATTGATGGCCTGCTGCTGACGGGCAGCCCGTCCAACGTGGGTCCCGCGCTTTACGGCGACGCCGACGGCAAGGGCCCGTTCGATCCCGCCCGCGACGAGATGAGCCTGGCGCTGATCGCGGCGATGATCGACCTCGGCAAGCCGGTGTTCGGCATCTGCCGCGGCTTTCAGGAGATCAACGTCGCGTTCGGCGGCACCCTGGACCGGGGGCTGGGCGATCCGGGCCGCCCGCTGGTCCACCATGCCCCCGATGGCGTGCCGATCGGCGCGATGTTCGCGCACGGCCATGACGTCACCCTGGCGCCGGACGGCGTGCTGGCCCGCGCCCTGGGGCGCGAGGCGCTGACCGTCAACTCGGTCCATTTCCAGGGGGTGAAGCGGCTGGGCGAGGGGCTTGCGGTGGAGGCCCGCGCGCCGGATGGCGTGATCGAGGCGGTTTCCGCCGCGCCCAACGGCGCGCATATTCTGGCCGTGCAGTGGCATCCCGAATGGCAGGCCGACCGGGATGCATCCTCGCGGGGCTTCTTCGGCATCATGGGCCGCATGCTGCGCGGCGAGCCGATCGGGGGCGATCGCCTGAAGGAGGGCGCGTGACCATGCGCAACCACGACATAACCGAGCTGCGCCGGCAGGACGTGGCCCATCACCTGCCGGCCCAGGCCAATTACAGGCTGATCGCCGACATGGGCGGCAGCCGCATCATCACCCGCGCGGAAGGATCGACGATCTGGGACGGCGACGGCAACGCCATCCTCGACGGCATGGCCGGGCTGTGGTGCGTCGACGTGGGCTATGGCCGCAAGGAACTGGCCGAGGTCGCCTATGAGCAGATGCTGGAGCTGCCTTACTACAACAGCTTCTTCCGCACGGCGACGGTGCCCGCGATCGCGCTAGCCGCGAAGGTGGCGGGGCTGCTGGGCGGGGAATTGCAGCACATCTTCTTCAACTCCTCCGGCTCCGAGGCCAATGACACGGTGTTCCGGCTGGTCCGCCATTATTGGACGCTGAAGGGCCGGCCCGAACGGCGCATCTTCATCAGCCGCCACAATGCCTATCACGGATCGACGGTGGCGGGCGCGAGCCTGGGGGGCATGGCGGCGATGCACGCGCAGGGCGGGCTGCCCATTCCGGGCATCGAGCATGTGATGCAGCCTTATGCCTTCAACGAGGGCTTCGGCGAGGAAGCGGAGGCCTTCGCCGCGCGGGCGGCCGACGCTGTCGAGGCGCGCATCCTGGCGGTGGGGCCGGACAATGTCGCGGCCTTCATCGGCGAGCCTGTGCAGGGCGCGGGCGGCGTGATCGTGCCGCCGCCCGGCTATTGGCCGCGCGTCGAGGCGATCTGCCGCAAGTATGGCATATTGCTGGTGTCGGACGAGGTGATCTGCGGCTTCGGCCGTCTGGGCCGCTGGTTCGGCTTCCAGCATTTCGGCTACACCCCGGATATCGTCGCGATGGCGAAGGGCCTGTCGTCCGGCTACCTGCCGATATCGGCGACGGCGGTGAGCCGCGAGATCGTCGAGACCCTGCGCGCGAGCGATCGGGATTTCGTCCACGGCTACACCTATTCGGGCCATCCGGTCTCGGCCGCCGTGGCGCTCCGCAACCTGGAGATCATCGAGCGGGAGAAGCTGGTCGATCGCGTGGCGCACGATATCGGCCCCCATTTCGCCCGCGCCGTCGCCAGCCTCGACGATCATCCGCTGGTGGGCGAGACGCGGACCTGCGGGCTGCTGGGCGCGATCGAGATCGTGGCGGAGAAAGGCACCAACCGGCGCTTTGGCGGGGCGGAGGGCGCGGCCGGCCCGGTGGTGCGCGATGCCTGCATCGCCGGCGGGCTGATGGTCCGCGCGATCCGCGATTCGATCGTGATGTGCCCGCCCTTCGTCATCACGCATGCGGAGGTGGACCGGATGGTCGCCATCATCCGCGCCGCGCTGGACGAGGCCGCGCTCGCGCTGGCGGCGCTGGAGACGGCGGCGGAAAAGCAGGAGGGCGGGCGATGAGAAGCTTCCGCGAATGGATCGCCGCCAACGGCATCAGCGAGGTGGAATGCCTCGTCCCCGACATGAACGGGGTGATCCGCGGCAAGGTGTGGCCGGCGCAGAAATTCCTGCAATCGGTGCACAACGGATCGCTCAGGATGCCCAGCAGCATCTTCAACGTCACCGTCACCGGCGAATATGCCGACGAGCCTTCGGAGGCCGCGAGCTACAGCGATCCGGACGTGTCGCTCCACCCCGATCCCGCCTCGCTCTGCGTGGCGCCGGGGTTCAAGACGCCGACCGCCTTCGTCTTCGCCGATGCGCATCACAAGAATGGCGATCCCTACGAGATCGCGCCGCGCCATGTGCTGAAGAAGGTGCTGGCTTATTATGAGGCGATGAGCTGGGAGGTGGTGGTCGCCCCCGAGCTGGAATTCTACCTCACCAAGGTCAACACCGATCCCGATCTGCCGCTGGAGCCGCCGGCCGGGCGGTCGGGCCGGGCGGAAACCGCGCCGCAACCCTATGGGCTGGAGGCCGTGACCGAATATGAGGACCTGATCGAGGACATCTACGAGCAGGCGGAGGCCGCCTCGCTCCACCTCGATACCATGATCCACGAGGCCGGGACCGCCCAGCTCGAAATCAACTTCAACCATGGCGAGCCCATCCACCTGTGCGATCAGGTGCTGGTGTTCAAGCGCATCGTCCGCCAGGTGGCGCTGAAGCACGGCGTCTACGCCACCTTCATGGCCAAGCCGATGGAGCATCAGCCGGGCAGCGCCATGCACCTCCACATTTCCGCCAGGGATCGGCTGACCGGGCAGAATCTGTTCGGCGAGGGGCCGGACGGTCTGTCGGAGACGTTCCGCCACTTCGTCGGCGGGCTGCAGCGCTATCTGCCCGAATGCGCGCCGCTGTTCGCGCCCAACATCAACAGCTTCCGCCGGATGCGGCCGGGCCATGCCGCGCCGATCAACCTGCAATGGGGCTATGACAACCGCAGTTGCGGGCTGCGCGTGCCGATCACCGATCTTCCCAATACCCGGATCGAGAACCGCACGCCGGGCGCGGACGCCAACCCCTATCTGGCGCTCGCCGCCTCGCTGGTCTGCGGCTATATCGGCGTGCGCGACCGGATCGCGCCCGCGCCGATGGTGGAAGGCAATGCCTATCTCCACCTGCGCACCCTGCCGCGCAATCTGGACGAGGCGCTGGACCGCTTCACCGAATGCCCCGAGGTGATCGAGCTGCTGGGCGAGAGCTTCGTCCGCGCCTTCCTGCTCATCAAGGCGGACGAGCTCAACGCCTATCAGGGGGTGATCAGCAGCTGGGAACGCGATCACCTGCTGCTGAAGGTCTAGGCGGCGGAACACCCGACCCGTCCTTCCAGCGCAGGCGGGAACGCCGTTGTTGCAGCCATTGGTTCCCGTCCCAGAGCAAAGCAACCCAAGCGATCACAACAGCGTGCCCTGCAGGATCAGGAGCGCCACACTGAAGTAGATCACCAGGCCAGTGACATCGACCAGCGTGGCGACAAACGGTGCTGACGCGCTCGCCGGGTCGAAGCCCATTCGCTTGAGCAGGAACGGCAACATCGAGCCGGCCAGCGATCCGAAGGTGACGATGCCGATCAGTCCCACACCCACCGTCAGCCCGATCAGTTTCCAATGCGGCCCATAGTCGAAGACGCCGAAACTCTGCCAGGCCGCGATGCGGATCATGCCAATCACGCCGAGACTGGCGCCAAGCGCGATGCCGACCGGTAGTTCGCGAAGCGCCACCCGCCACCAGTCACGCAGGCGGATCTGGCCTAAGGCGAGAGCGCGGATCAGCAGCGACGTCGATTGCGAGCCCGAATTACCGCCCGAACTCATGATGAGCGGGATGAACAAAGTCAGCACGACCGCCTTGGCCAGTTCGTCCGCAAAATGTTGCATAGCGCTGGCGGTCAGCATTTCGCCGATGAACAAGGCACCCAGCCAGCCGACACGCTTGCGATACATGCCGAGGAAGCCGGTCGTGAGATAGGGTTCGCTCGCACCCTCGACGCCGCCGAACTTCTGCACGTCCTCGCTGCCTTCGGCGAGGATCGCGTCGATCACGTCGTCGACGGTGACGATGCCGAGCACCTGATGCCGGTCGTTGACCACCGGCACCGATAGCAGGTCGTGGATCGAGATCAGCCGTGCGACTTCCTCCCGATCCATATCCGCATGAACGGTGATCGGCTCACGATCGGGGGCGAGGTCGAGGATCGGCTGCTCAGGTTCGCCGGTGATGAGCTGGCGCAGCGTCACCACACGCAACAGCACGCGGGTCTTCGGATCGAGGACCTGGATCGCATAGACCGTCTCGCGAGTCCGCTCGACCTCGCGGATATGGCGCAACGTGTCGGCCACCGTATAGGTTGCGGGCACGCTGACGAACTCGGTCGACATGATGCTGCCGGCCGTGCTCTCGGGGTAGGCGAGCAGGCTCTTGAGCGGCCAGGCGCTGTTGAAGTCGACGCGCTGGAGCAGCTCGGAACGATCCTCGCCGTCCAGTTCCTGCAGCACGTCGGCCGCCCTGTCGTCGGCCATGCCTTTCAGAATCTCGCCGGCGCGATCCTGTGGCAAGTCGAGCAGCAGGTCTCCGGCGCGGGTCAATTCCGGCCGGTCGAACACGTCGATCGCGCGTTCGAGGGGAAGATAAGCGAGCACCGCTGCGGCGGTATCTGCATCTTCTTCGTTGAGGCGGGTAACGATGTCGGCGGCATGCGCATCGAACAGATCGACGAACAACGCCAAGTCGACCGCGCTGGACGCGGTGCGGATATCTTCCATAATCTCACCTCTCGATCCGCCGTCACGGCAGATCGCGGTGAGCTAACCCATCCGGGTCAGGCCAGCGTCAGCCGTGAGGGCAAGGACAATCGACTACTGTCGCTTGGCATGGGATTGGGTTTCCTTTGCTTCGCCCCGCCGGACGGAGCCGGGAGCGCGCGGCGGAGATGGGCCGATCGGCCGTAGAGGTCAAGGGCCGACAGGTTGAATCAGTTCAAATCGTTATCTTCAGAGAGTTATAACATTGGTGGCCCCGCGAAGGCGGGAATCCATTGTGTCGGGAGCCATCGACTCCATCGCGCCGGCCGTGCCCATGGATTCCCGCCTTCGCGGGAATGACGAGGGGACGGATCGACGCGAGAAAGCCGTCACCCGGACCAAGTCCCGAGGGCCATCGTGCGACCGGTTGGAGGAATGGCCGCCCAAACCAGCCCCTCAAAGCCGGTCGCGCAGCGCCGCCAGCGACATCGCCGCCGCCAGGATCGGCCAGCGCAGCCATCGCCCGCCGGGAAAGGCCGGCACCGGCAGGCGGGCGAGGCGGTCGAAATCCGGGCTGCCGCCAAGCATCGCCTCCGCCACCAGCCGCCCGAAATAGGGCGCCAGCACCACCCCCAGGCCGGAATAGCCGCCGATCGCGATCAGGCCGGGCGCAACCTCCCGCAACAGGGGCAGGCGGTTGGGGGTGACGGCCAGCGTGCCGCCCCAGCCATGGTCCAGCGCGACATCGGCGAGCTGGGGGAAGATGCGCAGCATGTGCGGGCGGACGAAGGCGCGGATATCGGCGGGAAAGCGCCAGCCATAGGTCTCGCCGCCGCCGAACAGCAGGCGATGGTCGGGGGTCAGCCGGAAATAATAGACGACGAAGCGCGAATCGGAGACGGCGACATTGTCGCGGATCAGCGATCTCGCGCGGCCGGCGCCCAGCGGCTCGGTGACGGCGATATAATTGTTGATCGGCATCACCCGCGCCTCCGCCGGGCGCGACAGGCCGTGGAGATAGCCGTTGCCGGCCAGGATCACGCGATCGGCGGATATCGCGCCGCGCGGCGTTTCCACCCGCCAGCCGCCGCCGGCGGCGCGGGCAAGGGCGGTGGCGCGGGTCCCTTCGTGTAGCCGGGCGCCGGCGGCCATGGCGGCGCGGGCGAGGCCGATCGCGAGGTTCAGCGGGTGGAGATGGCCGCCGCGCCGGTCGATCATCCCGCCATGATAGCCGCGCGCGCCGATCATCCCGGCAAGGGCGGGGCCGTAGACATAATCGACATGCGGATAATCATATCGGTTGCGCAGATGCTCCACCGTCGCCCGGCTATGGGTAAGGTCGCGGCGGCGATGATCCACGTGGAGCAGGCCGGGGGTGAAATCGCAGGCGATGCCATGGCCGGCGATCAGCCGGTCGAGATCGGCGCGGGCGTCCAGCGCGATCCGCCAGAGGTGGAGCGCATCCTCCGCGCCCAGCACCCTTTCCAGCCAGAAAGGGTCGCGGCGCTGGCCGACATGCGCCTGCCCGCCATTGCGGCCGGATGCCCCCCAGCCGATCCGCGCCTGATCGATCAGGCGGACGTCGGCGCCGGCCTCCGCCAGCCGCAATGCCGCGCCGATCCCGGTGTAGCCCGCGCCGACGATGCAGACGTCGCAGCGGGCATCGCCTTCCAGCGGCGGCGCAAAGGGCGGATCGGCGGCGGTCGCGGCATACCAGGAAGGCGGCCAGCGGGTCGGGTCTTCGTCAGTGCCGCGCATGCCGGGCGTCCCATGCTGCATTGCGGCGTTGACGGCCGCGCGCCGTGATCCTAGCTTCCCGCCCACATAGCAGAAGGGGGCTTTGATGACCGACCTGCCGACGATCGTGCCGCCCTCCCGCCGGGGGTTTCTCGCGGGGCTTGGCATCGCCGCGGTGGGGTTGAGCTTCGCCCCGCTTGCCGGCTGCGGCAAGGGCGGCGATGGCGGGGCCAAGGCCAGGACGCTCAATTTCTACAATTGGGATACCTATATCGGTGAAACGACGCTGGCCGATTTCAAGGCGGCCAGCGGCGTCGACGTCAATATGAGCCTGTTCGCCACCAATGACGAGCTGTTCGCCAAGTTGCGCGGCGGCAATCAGGGCTATGACGTGATCGTGCCGACCAACGATTTCGTCCAGCGGATGATCGCGGCGAACATGCTGGAGCCGCTCGATCACGCCAAGATCCCCAATTTCAGGAATGTCGATCCCGAATTCCAGGATGCGGTGTTCGATCCCGGCCGCAAATATTCCATGCCCTATACGTGGCTGGTGATGGGCATCGGCTATCGCAAGTCGAAGGTGGATGGCGTTCCGGACAGCTGGAAATGGATGTTCGATTCCGATCGCTACAAGGGCCGGATCTCGCTGGTGTCCGAAGCCGGCGATCTGGTGCGGCTGGCGATGAAATATCTCGGCAAGCCGATGAACACGAGCGACGACGCCACGCTGAAGCAGGTGGAGGCGCTGCTCATCAAGCAGAAGCCCAATGTCGCCGTCTATCACGAGGATAACGGCCAGGATCTGCTGCTGGCCGGCGATGTCGATCTCGTCATCGAATTCAACGGCGACATCGCCCAGGTGATGCGCGAGGACAAGGATATCGATTTCGTCGTGCCCAGGGAGGGCAGCCAGATCTCCTCGGATTGCCTCGCCATCCCCAAGGGCGCGCCCAATCCCGATCTCGCGCACGAATTCATCAACTATCTGCTCGATGCCAAGGCGGGTGCGGAGATCGCCCGCACCATCCAGTATCCCACCCCCAACGCGGCCGCCAAGGCGCTGATGGACGAGGCTTATCGCGACAATAAGGTGATCTTCCCGCCGGACCTCAAGAACAGCGAATATGCCGAATATACGAGCGAGGAGCTGTCGCGGAAATATGAGGAAATCGTAACCCGCGTCCGCGCGGCATAAGGTCGCTCCCGGACCCTCATACTTCCCACCTTCGTCATTCCCGCGAAGGCGGAACTCCATTGTGCCGGAACCTGTCGACTCAATCGGGCCGACCGCGTCCGCCGATCAGCTGCGCTGGCCCATGTCTCCCGCCCGTGCGGAAGGCAGCGCTCCCCGCATTCTCAGCTTACCGCGCTGTCCCCGCCGGCAGCGGCGGCGGCACGTCCGGCACCAGCTCCAGCACGTCCAGCCCCGCCGTGCCGCGCGGGAGGACGAGCCGCCACTGGAAATCGGCCACGCGCTCGACCACGCCCACCGTGTCGGCCTCCGCCTTGTCGCCATAGGCCGGCGGCACCGGCTCCGCGTCGAAGGCGGTGGCGCCGATGAACACCATGCGGCGGTCGCCGTCGGGCCAGAGCCGGCCGGCCGGCCGGTCGCTGCCATCGGCCTTGGACAGCGTGGTGAGGTCGCCGTCGTCGCCGACGAAGCAGAACCAGGACTGGTAGGCCTGGAAGCCGCCGGGGCGATCGGGGGCGAAGCGCAGGGTGCGGCAGCGGTAGCGGCCGGTGGGCGGCATCGGCCGGACGAGCGCGGCGCCGGGTTCCAGCAGCGCGCCGAAGCTTGCGACCAGCGCCTGGCGGCCCTTGCCCAGGCCCGCGCGCGCGGCCGCCCAGCGATCGGGCAGGCCGTCGATCAGCCCGGCATGTTCGGGGCGGGCGATGGCGCGCCATTGCACCGGAATGGCCGGCGGCGGCGCTTCCGCGGCTGTCGCCGGCGGCGGCGCGGGGGCGGCGCAGGCGGAGAGGCAATACAGCCCGATACCAAGCAGGCACAGGATCCTCGACGTCATGAAACGCTCCGCCGCGATCTTCCAGCCCATCGGATTGCCGCCAAATGGTTAACAATTCCCTAATAACCGGCTCCCGCGGCGGCAGTTGCGCCAGGATCGCGCAATATTTTCCGAAGAAGACGGAATTGGCAGGAGCGGCCATCCACTGCCGGCGCCCGCGCGACAGCATCGGCGGCGCGCGATAGCCTCGGCCCCACAGGACAAGACCGGGAGGAGAGGGCGGCCATGGCCCAATGGATGCATCGCCACGCGCGGGTGAACGGGATCGCCATGCATTATGTGGAGCAGGGGGAGGGCCCGCTCGTCATCCTCGCCCACGGCTTCCCGCACCTCTGGTATAGCTGGCGCCACCAGATCCCCGCGATCGCGGCCGCCGGCTGGCGGGTGGTGGCGCCCGACATGCGCGGCATGGGGCAGACGGAGGCGCCCGCCGATCCCGCGCTCTACGATTGCGATCATACGGTGGGCGACCTGATCGGCCTGCTCGATCATCTGGGCGAGGAGCAGGCGGTGTTCGCCGGCCTCGATTTCGGGGTGTTCGCGGTCTACGACCTCGCCGTCCGCCATCCCGATCGCGTGGCCGGGATCATCGGCCTGCAGAATCCCCACACCCCGCATCTGCCGCACCTCTCCCCGCTGGCCGAGGCGGCGGAGATGGCGGCGCGCCATTTCTCGCACATCCATTATTTCGTCGATCGGCCCGGCGTGGCCGATGCCGCGCTCGATGCCGATCCGCGCGATTTCCTGGGCGCGGTCTTCTGGGGGCTGAGCGGCGCGCACCATCTGCTGGACATGTGGAATCACCCGCCCGGCACCGCCTATCGCGCGGCGCTGCCCGATCCGCCGCCCTTGCCGTGGGGCTGGCTGAGCGAGGAGGAAATGGAATATTATGTGTCCGAATATAGCCGCTCGGGCTTTACCGGCGGGCTGAACTGGTATCGCGCGATGGACCATCGCTGGCGGCAGCGCCGCGCCTATGAAGGCCGGCGGACCGAGGCGCCCTTCTACTTCATCGGCACCGAGCAGGACGTGGACCTGGAGGGCTTCCACGGCGACGATCCGCTGGGCGCGATCGGCCGCCACCATGCCGATGTCCGCGCGGTGGAGATGATCCCCGGCGCCGCCGGCCACCTCGTCCAGATGGAATGCCCGGAGGCGGTGAACCGGCTGATGCTCCGCTTCCTGGCCGAGCTGCGCTGACGGGGGGGCTTCCCGTCGTGGCGGAAGCGGGCGATAGTCCCGCCGGAGACAGGATCGGGCGGGGAGAGCGGATGGACTGGACCATAAGGCAGGCTTCGGCCGGGGATGCCGATCGCCTCGCCCTGATCGGCGCTGCGACCTTTCTCGAAACCTTCGCCGGCGTGCTGGACGGCACGGCGATCGTGGCCCATTGCCAGCGCGAGCACGGCCCCGATGCCTATCGGCGCCATCTGGCGGCGGGATGCCATGCCTGGCTGGCCGAGGCGAAGCCGGGCGGCGCGCCGGTGGGCTTCGCCCTCGCCGGCGCCGCCAACCTCCCCGGCGGCGCGGCCGACGGCAGCGATATCGAGCTGAAGCGCATCTACGCCCTGTCGCGCTTCCACGGTTCCGGCATCGGCGCGGCGCTGATGCGCCAGGCGGTGGATCATGCGGCCGGGCTGGGGGCGCGGCGGCTGTTGCTCGGCGTCTATGCCGGCAATGCCCGCGCGCGGGCCTTCTATGCGAAAAGCGGCTTCACGCAGATCGCCGACCGGCGCTTCCGGGTCGGCGATCGCGAATATGACGATGTCGTGCTGGCCCGGCCGGTGGAACCGGGGCGCTGACGGGGGCGGCCGGGCCTCCCGCCGCCGCCGCGCCCCGGCCCGTCATTCGTATCGCAGCGCATGCACCGGGTTGGCGCGGGCGACGCGGAAGGCGTGGCTGCCGATCGTGGCGATCGCGATCAGCAGGGCCAGCAGGCCCGCCAGCAGGAAGGGCGCCGGCCCCAGCGTGATGCGGCTGTCGAACTCGTTCAGCCAGTTGCGCATCACCCACCAGGCGATCGGCCAGGCGACGAGGTTGGCGACCAGCACCGGCTTCGAGAACTGCCACACCAGCAGGCGGACGATATCGCGGGTGCGCGCGCCCAGCACCTTGCGGATGCCGATTTCCTTGGTGCGGCGTTCGGCGGTGAAGGTGGCCAGCCCGAACAGGCCGAGGCAGCCGACGATCACGGCCAGGATCGCGAAGGCGGCGAACATCTTCGCCCGCGCGGTTTCGGCCTGGTAAAGCTCGCGGACGATATCCTCGCTGAACTCGGCCTCGAACGGCACGTCCGGCGCCATCTGCTTCCACACCCGCTCGATCCGGCTGCGCACTTCGGCGGGGTTGCCGTGGTAGCGCACGTCCAGCACGTCGATCGCATTGTCGTTCCGGGTGAACATCAGCGGATCGATCGGCGTGCGCACCGAACGGAAGCGGGTATCCTCGACCACGCCGACGATGTTGACCGGGGTCAGCCCGTAATCCTCGCTCTCGACCATCGATGTGCGGACCTGCTTGCCCACCGCATCGGCCGGATCGGTGAAGCCCAGGCGGCGTGCGGCCAGCTGGTTGATCACGGCGTTGACGCCGCGCTTGGCCAGCGCCGCCTCGACCACGGGGTCGGACGGGAAGGGCACGGTGGCGTCGTCCACCGTCCGGTTGCGGTCCAGCTTGCGGCCGGCGATCAGCTTGATGCCCATCACGTCGAAGAATTCGGGATCGGCGACATAGGTGCCCAGATTCACCAGATCGGCCCGGCCCGGCACCTGGATGCCGCGGCTGCTGTTGTTGCGCGTGGCCACGCCGATGCTGGTGGCGGCCACCCCGGTCACGCCGTCTATCCGCGCGATCGCGTCGCGCAGCGGCTGCCGCATCGTATCCAGCTGGCGCCGGCCGAAATTGTCGATCTGGAGGATGCCGTCGCGGTGATAGCCGGGGTCGGCCGTCTGGGCATAGACGGTCTGGGCATAGATCACGCCCGTGCAGATGATGAGGCCGATGGAGACGGCGAACTGCGCCACCACCAATATGCCGCGCAGCCGGCCGGAACCTTCCGCCTCGGATGCCGATCGATTGGCCTTGAGCACGCGGGCCGGCTGGAAGCGGGAGAGGAAGAAGGCCGGATAGAGCCCGCCGGCCAGGCCCACCAGCAGCACCAGCGCCACCACCGGCAGCAGGATGCCGCCCTGGCCGAAATAATGCAGCTTCAGATCGGCGTCGAGGAAGCGGGAGAAATAAGGCAGCGCGATCTCGGTCAGCGCCAGCGCCACCAGCATGGCGATGGCGGCGACGAGGATCGATTCGCCGATGAACTGGACGATCAGGTCCCGGCGGCTCGCGCCCAGCACCTTGCGCAGCGCCACCTCGCGGGCGCGCTGGCTGGCGCGGGCGGTGGCGAGGTTGGTGAAGTTGACGCAGGCCATGCCCAGGATCAGCAGCGCCACCAGCCCGAAGGTATAGACGGCGCGCCGGTCGTTGCCCGGCGACATCGATGCGCCCTGCGCCTCGCCCAGATGGATGTCGGCAAGGTTGACGATGCGCCAGTCCTGCTCGTCGCCGGCATTGTAGCGTATGCCGTTCAGGTCCTGGTCGGGGATGTTGCGCTTTTCCCAGGCCGGCAGCTGCGCCGCGATCGCCTTGGGATCGGTGCCGGGGCGCAGCGTGAAGAAGAACCAGCCCGATTGCCAGCCCCATTCCCGCATGAAATCGGGGGCATCGGAAAAGAAGCTCGGAAAGTCGATCCGCCCGACGATCGACAGGCGGAAGCTGCTGTTCTTCGGCACGTCCTTGATGACGCCGGTGATGCGGTAATCGGTGGCGCGGCCGCGGCTCACCATCGTCAGCGTGCGGCCCATCACGTCGGTGGTGCCGAACTGGCGGACCGCTTCCTTCTCGGTAATCACCGCCGCTCCGGCCTCGGCCAGCGCGGTGGCGGGGTTGCCCTTGACGAAGGGGAAGCGGACGACGTCGAAGAACGGCCCGTCCACCAGGATCACGTCCTCGCCCATCGATGACTGGCCGTCCTTCAGGATCACCGGCGATCCCGACAGCGCGAACACCGTCTTGTCGACCTGCGGGAAATCCTTCTTCAGCCGCTCGCCCGCGACATAGGCGGTCATCTGGATGTTGAACTTCTGCCCCGTCTGCTTGGATGTGTAGAAGGACTGGAGCTCATATGTATCCTCCACGCCCGGCAGGAAGCGGTCGTAGCTCAGCTCGTAGCGGACGAAGAGCAGGATCATCAGGCAGGCGGCCATGCCGATGGCCAGCCCCAATATGTTGATCAGCGCATAGGCCCGGTTCTTGGCGAGCGAGCGGATGCCGACGGTAAGATAGTTGCGCCACATGGCCGGGCTTCCTTCCTTGGGCGTGGGCTCAGGCCGCGCGGCGGCGTTCGACGAGGACGCGCCCGTCCAGCATGTTGACGACGCGGCTCGCATAATCGGCGTGCGCGGGCGAATGGGTGACCATCACGATGGTGGTGCCGTCGCGGTTCAGCGCCTGCAGCATGTGCATCACCTCCTCGCCATGCTGGGTGTCGAGGTTGCCGGTGGGCTCGTCCGCCAGCACCAGCGCCGGCTTGCCCACCACCGCGCGGGCCACGGCCACGCGCTGCTGCTGGCCGCCGGAAAGCTGGCTGGGGCGGTGGTCGGCGCGATGCGCGATGCCCACGCGGTCCATCACCTGTTCCACCCGCTTGCGCCGCTCGGCCGCCGGGATGCCGTGATAGAGGAGGGCAAGCTCCACATTCTCGCGCACGCTCAGCTCGTCCACCAGGTTGAAGCTCTGGAAGATGAAGCCGATGTGGCGCTTGCGGATGTCGGCCAGCTTGGGCTCGGGCAGCCCCGCCACCTCGGTGTCGCGGAAC
Organism: Edaphosphingomonas haloaromaticamans; assembly: GCF_001853345.1. Classification (NCBI taxonomy): domain Bacteria; kingdom Pseudomonadati; phylum Pseudomonadota; class Alphaproteobacteria; order Sphingomonadales; family Rhizorhabdaceae; genus Edaphosphingomonas; species Edaphosphingomonas haloaromaticamans. Next base: position 83,035 of record NZ_MIPT01000001.1, read on the forward strand.
TTGTAGGAACCCCCCGTCGGGCTGTCGAGCAGGCCGAGGATGTTGAGCAGCGTCGATTTGCCGCAGCCCGAAGGCCCCATGATGGCGAGGAATTCGCCCTCCAATATATCGAGGTCGATCGCGTCGAGCGCGGTCGTCTCCACGGTATCGGTGCGATAGGCGCGGGAAAGGTTGCGCAGGCTGAGCATGGGCTTTCAGTCCTTGTCCGAGAGGTCGAGCCGGGCCTTGTCCGTCAGGCCGGTATAGGGGGAGGTGACGATGCGTTCGCCGGGTTCCAGCCCGTCGAGCACCTCGATGAAATCGCTGTTGCGGCGGCCCAGGCGGACGCTGCGCTTCTCCGCGCTGCGGCCGTCGGGGGACACCACGAACACCCAGGCGCCGCCGGTGTCGTTGTAGAAGGCGCCGTTGGGGATGATGCGGGCGGGCGCGGGATCGCTCAGCGTCAGCTTCGCCTGCAGGCCCTGGCCGCGCTGGATGCCGGCGGGCTCGGGGCCCACGAACTGCAGGTCCACCTCGAACTGGCCGTCGCGCACCTGCGGATAGATTTTGGCGACCTTCAGCCGATAGGGCTTGCCGCCATGGTCCAGCACCGCCGTCTGGCCGGGCTGGATGCGGCCCAGATAGAATTCGTCGACGCCGGCGACCAGCTTGTTGCGGCCGGGGCTGTCGATCTGGCCGAGCCGCTCGCCCTGCTTCATCGACTGGCCGACCTGGATCGAAAAGGCGGTGAGCTGGCCCGAAACCGGCGCCCGCAGGTTGAGCGCATCGAGATTGGCGTTGGCGATGGCGAGGCTGGTCTGCAGCGATTCGGCCGATCGGCGGAGCTGGGCGAGCTGCTGGGATTGCAGCCGCTCGTCGGTGGCCTGCGCCACGCGCAGCACCTTCGCCCGGCGCTGCTGGAAATTATAGTCCTCGGCGGTGTCGGCGAAGGTCTTCTTGGCGACCCAGCCTTTCTCGACCAGCGCGGCCTCGCGCTCATATTGGCGGTGGGCCTTGGCGGCGGCGGCATCCGATTCGATGATGGCGCGCTGGTTGTCCAGCCGGTTGCGCTCCAGCGCCAGCTCCTGGCTGCGCATGTTGTTGAGCTGCTCGGTCACTTCCGTCTGCCGCGCCAGCACCGAAAGCTGGAGGTCGGCATTGGAAAGCACGGCGAGAAGCTGGCCCTGGATGACGGTGGCGCCGTCCTCCACCAGCACCTTCTCCACCCGGCCGCCCTCCACCGCATCCAGATAGACGGTGACGAGCGGGGTGACGCGGGCGCGCAGCGGCAGGAAATCCTCGAACACGCCCTGCCGCACCTCGCCGATGGCGACGTGCGATGCGGCCACCGTCTGGCTGCTGCCCGAAGGCGCCAGCCACCAGGCGCCGGCCAGCACCACGGCCCCGGCCGCGGCGCAGAGGCCGATCTTGATCCGCGCCGGCAGGCGCTTGCGCTCGACGATGCGGTCCATCGCGCCGCCCGAAGGCGGGGTGGCGGCGGTGTCGCCGGCATCGCTGGATTTGAGGGTTACGACAGGCATGGCCTCCGGCGTCGCAAGCTTCGTGCCAGCATCGCGATCCACGGATTTCAGCGCTTTGGCCGCCGGTCGCGGTGGCCGGGTGTCCGTTTCCGGACAGATGATGTGTCCGGTCGTGGACAGTGGGCGGCCATCGCCGCGCAAGGGGCCGGCGGGCGCGGGGCCTTGCGGAAATGGCACGCTATTTGATTGTCCGGTTTCGGACAGGCCCTAGAAGGGGCGCTGGAAAGGGAGCGGAATGGCGGGCGAACGATCTTTTGACCTCTGCCTGGTGGTGGACGATGACGAGGATATCCTCNTCGCCGCGCGGCTGCTGCTGCGCCAGCTCTTCCGCGATGTGGTGACGACCACCTCGCCGGAGGAAGCGCTGGCGCTGATGCGCGCGCGTGAGCCGGATGTGATCCTGCTCGATGCCAATTTCGCGCGCGGGGCGACCGACGGGGCGGAAGGGTTCCGCTGGCTGGGGCGGATGCTGGAGGCCGATCCCCAGGCGGTGATCGTGCTCATCACCGCCCATGGCGGGGTGCAGGTGGCGGTGAACGCCATGAAGCAGGGGGCGACCGATTTCGTCACCAAGCCCTGGGCCAACGAACGCCTGCTCGCCACCGTCCGCACCGCCGCGGCGCTGCGCGCCTCGCGCCGGGAGACGGGGGTGGAAAAAGCGCGCGCCGCCGCGATCGCCGCCCCGCCGGCGGGCGAAACGCCGCTGCTCGGCCGGTCGCCGGCGATGGCGCACGTGCTGTCCCTGATCGAACGCGCCGCGCCCACCGACGCCAACGTGCTGATTCTGGGCGAAAACGGCACCGGCAAGGAACTGGTCGCGCGCGAGATCCACCGCCGCTCCCGCCGCGCCGATGGCGTCATGCTGTCAGTCGATCTCGGCGCCGTGGCGGACAATCTGTTCGATTCGGAACTGTTCGGCCATGTGAAGGGTGCCTTCACCGACGCCCGCGCCGATCGCATCGGCCGGATGCAGGCGGCGGACGGCGGCACGCTGTTCCTCGACGAGGTGGGCAATCTGCCCCTCCACCTCCAGCCCAAGCTGCTGACCGCGCTCGAACAGCGCAGGGTGACGCCGGTGGGCGCCAACCGCCCCGTCGACATCGACGTCCGCGTGGTTGCCGCCACCAACCTCGCCCCGGATCGGCTGGCCGACGAGTCTGTCTTCCGCCCGGACCTCCTGTTCCGCCTCAACACCGTGGAGATCGAGCTGCCGCCGCTCCGCCGCCGGCGCGAGGATATTCCGCTGCTGCTCGATAATTTCCTGCGCTTCTACGCCCGCAAATATGGCGCGCCCGAACGCGCCGTGCCGGCCGATCTCCTGGCGGAGCTGGTCGCCTATGACTGGCCCGGCAATGTCCGCGCATTGCGCCACGCGGCCGAGCGCGCGGTGGTGCTGGCGCGGGGGGACAGCTTCGCCGCCGCCGATTTCCCGCTGCCGCGCGCCAGTGCGCCGATCCGGCTTTCGCCCGCCGCCGCCCCGCCGCCCGCGCAGGACCTCAACCTCGAACGCGCCGAGCGGCAGATGATCGAACGCGCGCTGAAGAAGCATGCCTACAATATCTCGGCCGCCGCGGCCGAGCTGGGGCTGACGCGGGGATCGCTCTATCGCAGGATGGAAAAGCATGGGCTTTAGGCGCGCCTTCGCGATCGGCCTCGCCTGGCGGGTGGCGCTGCTGCTGGCGGCGGCGATGCTGCTGATGTGGACGTTGCACCAGCCGGATCTCGGCGCCACGCGGATCGTGGCGGGCGCGGCGGTGATCGCGGCCGCCGTTCATCTCTGGGGCCATATCCGCCGCACCAACATGGAAGTGGCGCGCTTCGTGGAAAGCCTGGGCCATGGCGATCTTTCGCAGGCCTTCGGCCGGGCGGGCGCGGGCAGCGGCTTCGACGAGCTTGGCCGCACGCTCGACCAGGCGATGCGCCGGCTGCGCGAGGAACGGCTGGCGATCGCGGACGAGGGCCGGTTCGCGGCCGCGCTGGTGGATGAATCGCCGACCGCGCTCCTCACCATCGACGATGAAGGGCGGATCGATCTGGCGAACAAGGCGGCGCGTAAGCTGTTCCGCCGTGTGGCCGGGGTCCGGCGCGAGGATTTCGCCATCCACGGATCGACCTTCACCACCGCGCTGGAGGCGATCCGCCCCGGCGAGCGGCGGCTGACGACGATGCTGCTGGATGGTGCCGCCCAGCGGGCGATGCTGGTCGCCGCCGGAATCGCCCGCATGGGCGCGGAGATGCGGCTGGTTTCGGTGCAGCCGATCCAGAGCGAGCTCAACGCCGTGGAGATCGGCGCGCAGGCCGATCTGGTGCGGGTGCTGACGCATGAGATCATGAATTCGATGACGCCCGTCACCTCGCTCGCCGCCAGCGCCGCCGGGCTGATGCGCGAGGTGGATGACGGCCGCGATCCCGCGATCGGCGATGCCCGCCTGGCGGTGGAGACGCTGGCCCGGCGCGCGGCCGGGATCATGCATTTCGTGGAAACCTACCGCCAGTTCATCCGCACGCCCGAGGTGGCGGTGCGCCGCTTCGCTGGGCGGCCCTGGGCGGAGGAGATCGGCCGGCTGTTCGCGGCGTCGGCGCAGGGCGGGGACGTGCGGCTGGACGTGGCCGTGCCCGATGACATGCTGATCGATGGCGATCCCGACCTGCTGGCGCAGGTGGCGATCAACCTCCTCAAGAACGGGGCCGAGGCGGCTGCCGGCCATGCGGCGGAGCCCGCGGTACGGCTGGAGCTGACGCCGATGCCCGGCGGCCGCACGCTGATCGCGATCACGGACAACGGCCCCGGCGTGCCGGCGGGGTTCCGCGACGACGTGTTCCTGCCCTTCTTCACCACCAAGTCCAATGGCACCGGCGTCGGCCTCAGCCTCGCCCGCCGGATCGTGGTGGCGCATGGCGGCACCATCGCGCTGGCGCCGCCGGAAGAAGCAGAGGGCGCGCGCTTCGAGATTTTGATTTGAAACGGCACCGCCGGCTCCCCTACCCGGCCATCCAAGGGCAGTATCCTATGGGTGGCCGGGTAGGGGGGCGGGCCGGTGCCGCTACACGCCGTCGGGCCTATCAGATGCGCGTGCGATCCCGGTGCCGGTCATACGCCTTCTTCGCGACATAGCCCGCGCCGAGGGCGAGGCCGATCGGACCCAGCCGGCGCAGGCCGCCGGCCACCGCCGCGCCGATCACCGCGCCCTTGATGCCGCGGCCGCCCTCGCGCCGTTCGATCTCCCCGCCGACGAGCGCGCCAATCAACTTGCCGATCATTCCATTCCTCCGCCTTACGCGACGGAACAGCGCGTGAAGGCCCCTTGCGGTTCCGTCAAGCGGTGAGGCGGGGGATCAGGCCGCCCAGGATATCATGTGCGAGATATCGGTGCGGTCGGCCGGCTTGCGGCCGGTGCGGGCCAGCAGGTTGGACTTGATCTCGACATCGGCGGGCAGCTTGTCGACGAATTCGATCACGCGATCATATTCGGTGCGGGCGAGCTTCCACGTGCCGTCCACCCGGCGATACTGGTCGCGATAGATCGCCGTGCCTTCGGTGCGGGTGCGATCGGTGAGGTTCACGAAGATATCCTCGAGATACCAGATCCCCTCGGCCGTATCCTCGCCGGTCAGCGTGATTTCGGGCTGGTGGCCCTGGTGCATCGCCGCGCAATCGGAATTGAAGGAATTGGCTAGGAATTCCAGCATGTTTTCCCGGCCCTGCAGCTTCACCTTATAGCCGCCGCCGCGATATTCGACCGAGATGTCGTCGGTGAACATGTCGCTCAGCAGGCCGATGTCGGCGGTGTCGATGCCACGGAAGTAGCGATATTTGAGGGTGCGGATATCCTCGAAATCCGAAAGCTGCTGCAGGGTGTAGGCCATGTTGCTCTCTCCTAATCGCTCAAGGGCTAGACCCGGCGGCCCCCGCGCGCAATCGCGGGCGCCACTCCCATGGCCGCCCCGCGAAAGCCCGTCGCTTTCGGGGAAAGGACGGGCGGGATCGCCCGATCAGCCGATCATGGTTTCGGGCCGCACCACGCGGTCGAAGGTCGCCTCGTCCACCAGGTCGAGCGCCAGCCCCGCCTCGCGCAGCGTGAGGCCGTTGGCATGGGCATGCTTGGCGATCTTGGCGGCATTGTCATAGCCGATCTCGGGCGCGAGCGCCGTCACCAGCATCAGCGACCGATCGACCAGATCGGCGATGCGGGCGCGGTTCGCCTCCAGCCCCTCGACGCAGCGCCCGGCGAAGCTGTCCATGCCGGTCGCCAGCAGATCGATCGACCGCAGCAGGTTGGCGCCGATCATCGGCTTGAAGACATTGAGCTCCAGATGCCCCTGCAGCCCGCCGACGGTGATCGCCTGATGGTTGCCGATCACCTGCGCCGCCACCATCGTCAGCATCTCGCACTGGGTGGGGTTGACCTTGCCGGGCATGATCGAGCTGCCGGGCTCGTTCGCCGGCAGGTCGATCTCGCCCAGCCCCGAACGCGGGCCGGAACCCAATAGCCGGATATCGTTGGCGATCTTGGTGAGCGACACGGCCAGTGTCGAAAGCGTGCCGGATAAGTGGACGATCGGATCGTTGGAGGCCAGCGCCTCGAACTTGTTGGGCGCGGTCTCGAAGGCGAATCCGGTCAGCCGCGCGATCTCGGCCGCGATCGCCTCGCCGAAGCCCGCCGGGGCGTTGAGCCCGGTGCCCACCGCCGTTCCGCCCTGCGCCAGCAGCGCCATGCCGTGGCGCACCGCCGGCTCGATCCGGCGGCGGTCGCGATAGATCTGGTGGGCATAGCCGGAAAATTCCTGGCCGAGGGTGAGCGGCGTCGCATCCTGCAAATGGGTGCGGCCGATCTTGACGATATCGGCCCATTCCTTCGCCTTGGCCTCCAGCGCGGCATAAAGCCGGTCGATCGCCGGGAACAGTCGCCGCTCGGCGGCGAGCGCGGCGGCGACATGCAAAGCGGTGGGAAAGCTGTCGTTGGAGGATTGGCCGCGATTCACGTCGTCATTGGGGTGGACGGGGCTCTTGCCGCCGCGCGTGCCGGTCAGCAGCTCGTTGGCGCGGCCGGCGATCACCTCGTTCACGTTCATGTTCGATTGGGTGCCGGATCCCGTCTGCCAGATGACGAGGGGGAACTGGTCGTCGAGCTTGCCGGCGGCGACCTCGGCGGCGGCGGCCTCGATCGCATCCGCCTTCTCGCCCGCCAGCCCGTGCGCCCGGTTAACGTGCGCGGCCGCCTGCTTCACGATGGCGAGCGCATGGACGATGCCGATCGGCATCCGCTCCGTGGCGCCGAAGGGGAAATTCTCGATCGAACGCTGGGTCTGCGCGCCCCAATAGGCGTCGGCGGGAACCTCGATCGCGCCCAGGCTGTCGGTTTCGGTGCGGGTAGCGGACATGCTCGTCTCCGTATGCCGGCGGACGGCCCCGCCGTGCCTGCGAAGATGGCGCGTGACGGCACCGGATTCCAGCGCCGCCCGGAAAATTCCGGGGCGCCGACGGCCGATACCGCTACGGAGGCCCGCCGGCCGCCGCTTATTTCTTGCGGGTGAAATCCACCGAGACGACGTTGGAGCCGTCCTCGATCGGCTCGGCGATCGGGGCGTCGTTGCCGGCTGCGGCGGTTTCCTGCGGCTCGTCGTCGTCCTGCGCCTGGAACTGCAGGGCGAAATTCACGGCCGGATCGACGAAGCCCGTCACCGCCGCGAAAGGAATCACCAGCTTGGCCGGCATCTGGTTGAACGAAAGGCCCACCTCGAACGCGTCGGGGCGCACCTTCAGGTCCCAGAAGCGGTGCTGGATGACGATCGTCATCTCGTCCGGGAAACGTTCCGTCAGGTGCTGCGGAATGTCCACGCCGGGCGCATGCGTCTTGAAGGTGATGTAGAAATGGTGCTGGCCGGGCAGTCCGCCATTGGCCTGCACTTCGCCGAGCACGCGGCCGACGACGGCGCGCAGGGCCTCCTGCACGATCTCGTCATAGGGAATCAGGCTGTCGGGCGGTGTCTCGCTCATGCCTGCCTTCGTGGACATTGTGCCATTCAGGGTCAATAGCCTCGTTGCGTGATCGGGTGACGACGCTATAGCGACGGCCATGCGCACGGCCACTATCCAGCGGACGACCAGCGAGACCGACATCCGCGTCGAACTGAATCTCGACGGGACCGGCAGCTATGAGGTGTCGACCGGCATCGGCTTCCTCGATCATATGATCGAGCAGCTTTCCCGCCACTCGCTGATCGACCTCAAGGTCGCGGTGAAGGGCGATCTCCATATCGATCAGCATCATACGGCCGAGGACAGCGCGATCGCGATCGGCGAGGCGCTGACCAGGGCCCTGGGCGATCGCCGGGGCATCACCCGTTACGGCACGGCCTATGCGCCGATGGACGAGACGCTGACCCGCGTCGCCATCGACATTTCGGGCCGGCCCTATCTGGTGTGGCGCACCGAATTTTCCCAGGCCCGGCTGGGCGAGATGGATTCGGAGCTGTTCGAGCACTGGTTCCACAGCTTCGCGCAGGCGGCCGGCATCACGCTGCATGTCGAGACGCTCTACGGCCGCAACAATCATCATATCGTCGAAAGCGCCTACAAGGCGCTGGCCCGCGCGCTCCGCATCGCGGTGGAGATCGACCCGCGCAAGGCGGATGCGGTGCCCTCGACCAAGGGCACGCTCGGGGGAACCGGCGGGAACGAGATCGGGGATCATGGCGGCTGAGCGCATCGCGCTCGTCGATTATGGCGCGGGCAATCTGAGATCGGTGGAAAACGCGCTCCGGGCGGCCGGGGCGGAACGGGTGGACGTCACCGCCGATCCCGCCATGGTGCTGGCGGCCGACCGCATCGTGCTGCCCGGCGTCGGCGCCTTCGCCGCCTGCATGGGCGCGCTTTCGGCAATTCCCGGCATGGTCGATGCGATGGCGGAGGCGGTGCGGGTGCGCGGCCGGCCCTTCCTGGGCGTGTGCGTGGGCATGCAGCTGCTGGCCGATGCGGGCGAGGAACATGGCCGCCATGCCGGGCTCGGCTGGATCGGCGGCACGGTGCGCGCGCTGGAACCCGCCGATCCGGCGCTCAAGGTGCCGCACATGGGCTGGAACGACGTGCGGCCCACCGGCGTCGCCCCGCTGATCGATGCGGGCGAGGCCTATTATCTCCACAGCTTCGCCTTCGACGGCGTCGATCCCGCGCATCTGGCGGCGACCACCGATCATGGCGGCCCGGTGACGGCGGCGGTGGCGCGCGACACGATCGTCGGCGTGCAGTTCCACCCGGAAAAGAGCCAGGCCTACGGCCTCGCCTTCCTCGCCCGCTTCCTCGGCTGGCGGCCGTGAACGGGCAAGCGGGGCGACAGCATCGTGCAGGATAACAGGAAGATGGGTCGAACCGCATGAGCCTTATCGTCTTTCCCGCCATCGATCTGAAGGACGGGCAGGTCGTGCGCCTGGCCGAAGGCGATATGGCCCGCGCCACCGTCTATGGCGACGATCCGGCGGCACAGGCGGCGATCTTCGCGGAAGCGGGCGCCGATCATCTCCACGTCGTCGATCTGGACGGTGCCTTTGCCGGCCGCGCGGTGAACGCCGATGCGGTCGAAGCGATCATCCGCGCCTTCCCCGGCAAGGTGCAGGTGGGCGGCGGCATCCGCGATCGCGCGGCGGTCGATCGCTGGCTGGGGCTCGGCGTCGATCGGGTGGTGATCGGATCGGCGGCGCTCGACGATCCCGAATTCGTGAAGCAGGCCGCGCGCGATCTGCCCGGCCGCATCGTCGTCGGCGTCGATGCGCGCGACGGCATGGTCGCCACCCATGGCTGGGCGGACGTGTCCGACGTGCCGGTGGTGGAGCTGGCCCAGCGCTTCGCCGATGTCGGCGTGTCGGCCCTGCTCTTCACCGATGTCGGCCGCGACGGCCTGCTCAAGGGCTGCAATGTCGATGCGACGGTCCGCCTGGCGCGGCACACGCGGATCCCGGTGATCGCCTCGGGCGGCGTCGCCGATCTCGGCGACATATTGGAACTGGCCCGCAATGCGAGCGAGGGGATCGAAGGCGTCATCACCGGCCGCGCCCTCTATGACGGCCGGCTCGATCTGCGCGCGGCGCTTTCGGTGGCGCGGGGATGACGGTCCGCACCCGGATCATCCCCTGCCTCGACGTGGCCGGCGGCCGCGTCGTCAAGGGCGTGAACTTCGTCGACCTCGCCGATGCCGGCGATCCCGTGGAGCAGGCGCGCGTCTATGACGCGGCCGGGGCGGACGAGCTTTGCTTCCTCGATATCACCGCCACGCACGAAGGGCGCGGCACCATCCTCTATGTGGTGGCGCGCACCGCCGCCGTCTGCTTCATGCCGTTGACGGTGGGCGGCGGCGTCCGCAGCGTCGATGATGCGCGCGCCCTGCTGCTGGCGGGCGCGGACAAGGTGGCGGTGAATTCCGCCGCCGTCGCCCGGCCGGAACTCGTCGCCGAAATGGCCGAGCGGTTCGGCGCGCAATGCGTGGTGGGCGCGGTGGATGCCCGCGCGGTGGCGCCCGGCCGGTGGGAGATCTTCACCCATGGCGGCCGCAAGCCCACCGGGATCGATGCCGTCGCCCATGCCGTGCGGCTGGCGGAACTGGGCGCGGGCGAGCTGCTCGTCACCTCGATGGACCGGGACGGCACGCGCGACGGCTATGATCTGGCGCTCACCCGCGCGATCGCGGACAGGGTGCGCGTGCCGGTGATCGCCAGCGGCGGCGTCGGCGCGCTCGACCATCTCGTCGCCGGTGTGGTGGAAGGCCATGCCAGCGCCGTGCTCGCCGCCTCGATCTTCCATTTCGGCCAGCATTCCATTGCCGAGGCCCGCGCCGCGCTGCGCGCCGCCGGCCTGCCCGTCCGCGCGTGATTGACGGCGGCGGGGGGCACGCGGCAGTTAGGCACATGGCCGATACCCTCACCCGCCTGGAAGCTACCGTCCGCGCCCGCAAGGGCGGCGATGCCGCGACCTCCTATGTCGCCCGCCTGTTCGCGCGCGGGCGGCCCAAGATCGCCCAGAAACTGGGGGAGGAGGCGGTGGAGACCGTGATCGCGGCCATGGCCGGCGATCGCGCGGAGGTGATCAAGGAATCCGCCGACCTCCTGTTCCACCTCACGGTGCTGCTGGCGGAGATGGACGTGCCGCTGGCCGACGTGCTGGCCGAGCTCGATCGGCGCGAGGGCCTGTCCGGTCTCGCCGAAAAGGCGGCGCGGCCGGCGGAATAGGATAATCAAGGAACGGAAAGATGCCGATCGACGCCACCCAACCCTATGACGACGGCAATATCTTCGCCAGGATATTGCGGGGCGAGCTGCCGGCGAAGCGCGTCTATGAGGATGATTTCGCTCTGGCTTTCCACGATATCAATCCGCAGGCGCCGACCCACATATTGGTGATCCCCAAGGGCGCCTATGTCTCGTGGGACGATTTCAGCGCCAGGGCGGGCGATGCCGAGATCGCCGGCTTCGTCCGCGCCGTCGGCCAGGTCGCGCGCGCGGCCGGGCTGGTGGAGCCGGGCTACCGCCTCCTCGCCAATACCGGCCTCGACAGCCATCAGGAGGTGCCGCACCTCCACGTCCATATCTTCGCCGGGCGGCCGCTGGGGCCGATGCTCGCCCACATATAATCTGTTGCGCGGTGAAGATTAGCCTTTAGGCTCACGCCAACGTCATTCCGGGCGCGGCCGCGCGTTGCCGCAGCCCGTCTGCTTCGGGGAAAGCACCTCATGATATTCGGGCGCGTCAAATCACTCGACGCCATTCTGCGAACCGCAGAGAAAAAATCGCTGCACCGCTCGCTGGGCGCGCTGCAACTCACCTTGCTCGGCGTCGGCGCCATCATCGGCACCGGTATCTTCGTCCTCACGTCGGAAGCGGCGCAGAAGGCCGGGCCGGGCATGATGATCAGCTTCGTCATCGCCGGCGCGGTCTGCGCGGTGGCGGCGCTCTGCTATTCGGAACTGGCGTCGATGGTGCCGGTCTCGGGATCGGCCTACACCTATACCTATGCGGTGATGGGCGAATTGCTCGCCTGGCTGGTGGGCTGGGCGCTCGTCCTCGAATATGCGGTCGCGGCATCGGCGGTGTCGGTCGGCTGGTCCGGCTATTTCGTCGGGCAGATGCGGGGCTGGTTCGGCATCGATCTGCCGCCGGAACTGGTCAGCGGCCCGTTCGCGGGCGGCATCATCAACCTGCCGGCGGTGGTGATCGCGATGCTGATCACCGCGCTCCTGATCCGCGGCNCCACCGAAAGCGCGCGGGTGAATGCGGTCCTCGTCGCCATCAAGGTGACGGCGCTCACCATCTTCATCGTCCTCGCCATCCCGGTGATGCGGATGGAGAATTTCGAACCCTTCACGCCGATGGGCTGGGCGGGCAGCAACGGCGCCGGCGTGATCGGCGCGGCGGCCTCGATCTTCTTCGCCTATGTCGGCTTCGATGCGGTCTCGACCGCGGCGGAGGAGACCAAGAACCCGCAGCGCAACGTGCCGCTGGGCCTGATCGGATCGCTGGCGATCTGCACCATCTTCTACATGCTGGTGGCGGCAGGCGCGATCGGATCGCCGCTGGGGTCGCAGCCGGTGATGAGCGCGCTGGGCGACTGGCTGGCGCCGGGATCCAAGGAACTGGCCGATCGCTGCCAGGTGCTGGCCGGCATCGGCAGCGAGCCGCTCAGCTGCTCCAAGGAAGCGCTGGCGCACGTGCTGCGCGAGATCGGCTATTTCAAGGTTGGCAACCTGATCGGCCTCGCCGCCTTCCTGGCGCTGCCCTCGGTGATCCTCGTCATGATCTACGGCCAGACGCGCATGTTCTTCGTGATGTCGCGCGATGGCCTGCTGCCCGAACGGCTGTCCACCGTCCACCCGACCTGGAAGACGCCGCATATCATCACCGCGATCACCGGTATCGGCGTCACCCTGGCGGCCGCCTTCCTGCCGGTGGGCAAGCTCGCCGACATCGCCAATGCCGGCACGCTCTTCGCCTTCATCGCGGTCGCGATCGCGGTCGTGCTGCTGCGCCGCCGCGATCCGGCCCGCCACCGCCCGTTCCGCACGCCGGCGCTCTGGTTCGTCGCGCCGGCGACGGTGATCGGCTGCGTCGGCCTCTATCTCAGCCTGCCGTTCGAGGCGCAGATGGTGCTGCCGATCTGGGGCGGCATCGGCCTCGTCCTCTACTTCGCCTATGGCTATCGCAAGAGCCATGTCGGCCGGGGCCTCGTCGAGGTGCCGGAGCTGGACGCCGATGCCCCGCCCTCGCCGGGCGAGGTGGAGCGGCCGTTCGACAGCTGACCGGACAAGCCTCCGGCAAAGAAAAAGGCCCGCCCCCGGACAAGGGGCGGGCCTTTCTCGTTTTCGGGGCGGTGCGGCCCGGCCTATTCGTGGCTGCGGCCGAAATCGGGGCGGGCGTCGTCCTGCCCCTGCTCGATGATCGAGCGGCGGATCGCTCGGGTGCGGGTGAACAGGTCGAACAAGGCGTCGCCGTCCCCCCAGCGGATCGCGCGCTGGAGCGCGGTCAGGTCCTCGGAGAAACGCTGGAGCATCTCCAGCACCGCATCCTTGTTGGCCAGGAACACGTCGCGCCACATCGTCGGGTCGGATGCGGCGATGCGGGTGAAATCGCGGAAGCCGCCGGCCGAATATTTGATCACCTCGCTCTGCGTCACCTCCTCCAGGTCGGAAGCGGTGCCGACGATGGTATAGGCGATCAGGTGGGGCAGGTGGCTGGTGATGGCGAGCACCAGGTCATGGTGCCGCGCGTCCATAATCTCCACCTTCGCGCCCAGCCCTTCCCAGAAGGCGGTGAGCCGGACGATGGCGGCCTCGCCCGCGCCTTCGGGCGGGGTGAGGATGCACCAGCGGCCGTGGAACAGCGTGGCGAAGCCCGCGTCCGGCCCGCTATTCTCGGTGCCGGCCACCGGATGGGCGGGGATGATGGTGGCGCCGGGCAGGGCCGCCTGCAGCGCGGCCTCCACGCCCGCCTTGGACGATCCGACGTCGCTGACGATCGCGTCCGCCGGCAGGTCCGCCGCGACCGCCGCCGCCACCGCCGCCATCGCGCCCACCGGAACGCACAGGATCACCAGATCGGCATCGGTGACGGCCGCGCCCGGCGTATCGGCGACATCGTCGACAAGGTCGATCGCCACCGCCCGCGCGCGGACGCCGGGATCGGCATCATGGCCGGTCAGCCGCACCGTCGGCATGTGCTGGCGCACCGCGCGGGCGATCGAGGAGCCGATCAGCCCCAGCCCGATGATCGAAACCCGCGCGAACGGCAGCATCAGGCCGCCTCGGTCGCGCTCGCGCCGACGATCCGGCGCAGCGCGTCGGCCAGGCCGCGCGTCTCCGCTTCGGTCCCGATCGATATGCGCAGCGCCTGCGGCAGGCCCTGGCCGGGCAGCCAGCGGACGATATAGCCGTGATCCATCAGCGCCTTATAGGCCTGCTCCGCCGTCACCTCGCCTTCGAACAGGACGAGGATGAAATTGGCCTTGGACGGCACCGCGCGCAGGCCGGCATTGCCGAGGCTCGCGATCTCGCCCTCCAGCCAGGCGCGCCAGCGATCGTTATGCGCGCGGCTGTGGGCGACGAAGGCCTTGTCCTCCAGCGCCGCGACCGCCGCCATCTGGCCGGCGGTGGTGACGTTGAAGGGCGCGCGGATCTTGTGCATCGCCTGGATCACCGGCGCCGGGCCGTAACCCCAGCCGATCCGCTCCGCCGCCAGCCCGAAGATCTTGGAGAAGGTGCGCGTCACCAGCACGTTGGATGCGGTCTGCGCCAGCTCGAAGGCGCCGTCGTCATCGGCGGGATCGAGATATTCGGCATAGGCCTGGTCGACGACGAACAGGCAGTCCGAAGGCAGGCCGGCATGCAGGCGCATCAGGTCCGCGCGCGGGATGAAGGTGCCTGTCGGATTGTTGGGATTGGCGATGAAGACGACGCGGGTGCGATCGGTGACATGCGCCAGCAGCGTATCGACATCGGTGGCGAAATCCGTGTCCGGCGCCTCCACCGGCGTCGCGCCCACGCGGCGCGCGGCGATGGGGTAGACGGAAAAGCCGTAGCGGACGAACAGCACCTCGTCGCCCACGCCGGCGAAGGCGCCGGCGGCGAGGTGGAGCACCTCGTCCGATCCGGTGCCGTGGATCACGCGCGCGGGATCGAGGCCATAATGCGCGGCGATCGCCTCGCGCAGCGCGACCGCGCCGGCATCGGGATAACGATCGAGCGACGCGGCCCCGGCGGCGAAGGCGGCCCGCGCCGCTTCGCCCGTGCCGAGCGGATTCTCGTTCGAGGAAAGCTTGGCGACCTTGCGGCCGTCATCGGTGGTGGACCGGCCGGGCACATAGGGCGCGATGGCATCGATCCAGGGCTTGGGGGCAGGCGCAGTCATGGCCCGCGCCTTAGCGCAGCGATGCGGGGAAATACATAGCATCGGGCGGCCTTGCGGTAGCATATTTACGCGACACGCGAATCATGCCAGCAGACGGTGTTCAACTTGGGGGTTGGTAATGAGGCTTAAGCTTTTACTTGGGGCGATGTTGTTGGCGGGGACGGTGCAGGTGCAGGCGCAAACCACGCCGGCGCCGCAGGACAATCCCGACGCGCCCGAACGGATGGCGGACAAGGACGATCGCATCGTCTGCAAGCGCTTCCAGAAGATCGGCTCGCTCGTCGCGACCTACAAGACCTGCAAGACCGTGCGGGAATGGCGGCGCGAGCGCGAGGGCATCCGTAGCACCACCGGTGCGGGCGGATGCGGCGGCACCGCCGAAACCGGGATTTGCGGCGGCTAACCGGCTGCCTCTGGCGAGGCGCTGCCGGAGGTCCTCGGGGTGGTGGAAAATTCCGTGCCCCCCCCCCGGACAGTCTGCCGCGCCCCGGCCTCGCTTCATGGCGGCGGCGGGCCAGATGCGTTTTTCGCACGGAACCGGCGACCGCCTTGCCGCATTGCAGCATCGTCCAGGAGGCGGAGGCTGCATTGATGACATCATCCGAACTGCGCGCGCATGCCGATCGCTGTCGCGATGTCGCGCGGAGCTTGCCGGCCGGGGCATGCCGGCAGGTGCTGATCGATGCCGCGCGGGATTATGATCGCCGTGCCGACAGGCTCGACCTGCTGGCGCGCACTCCGGTGGCGCGCTGGCTGGATCGGTGGGACCATCGGCCCGGATCGGAGATGCCGAACCGGGCGCGCCTCGCTTAAGGACAGGATTCCCAGAGGCTGGGGGGCTCAGCGCAGCGCCGGCAGCCAGGCGTTGGCGGCATGGATCGCCACGCCGACCAGGCCGCCCACCACCGTGCCGTTGATGCGGATATATTGAAGGTCGCGGCCGACGGCGGCTTCCAGCCGGTCGGTCACCGTCCCCGCATCCCAGCCGCGGATCGTATCCGAAACCAGCCGGACGATCGAATCGCCATAGGCGGCCACCGCGCCCACCGTGGCGCGGCGGGCGAACTGGTTGATGGTGCGGCGCAACCGTTCATCCTGTTGCAGCGTCTCGCCCAATTGGCGCAGCGTCTCGCCCAGGCGGCCGGCCATCGCCGCGTGGGGATCGCGCGCGGCGTTGAGCAGCGCCTCGCGCGCCTGCCGCCACAGGCCGTCGATCCAGGCCGCCACCGCCGGATTGGCGATGATCTCCGCCTTGAACGCGGCCACCTTCGCCTGCATCGCCGGATCATGCTGGAGGTCGAGCGCCAGCGTGGCGAGACCCTCCTCCGCCTTGGCGCGAAGCGGATGGGTTGGGTCCTCCGCCATCTCGGCGAGCAGCTTGTTGAGCCCGTCGACGATGGCGTTGGCCAGCCGCTCATCCAGCCCCGTCCAGCGCATGATCGCGCCGGCGCGCTTGTGCACCATGTCGCGGATCATCGCTTCATTGGCTTCCAGCGTCCGCGCGGCCCACAGGATGATGCCGTCGAGCAGCGGCACATGGCGGTCCTCGGCGATGGCGGCCCGCAGCGACTGGCCTAGCAGCGGCGCGATATCGAGCGCCTTCAGCCGCGCGGCCACGGCGCCCTTCACCATGCCGCCCAGCCTC
Organism: Edaphosphingomonas haloaromaticamans; assembly: GCF_001853345.1. Lineage (NCBI taxonomy): Bacteria > Pseudomonadati > Pseudomonadota > Alphaproteobacteria > Sphingomonadales > Rhizorhabdaceae > Edaphosphingomonas > Edaphosphingomonas haloaromaticamans. The sequence continues at coordinate 99,586 of NZ_MIPT01000001.1, forward strand.
TGGTCGTCCAGCGATTCGAGGATCGATGCGGCCAGTTTGGACGCGCCTTCGCGCAGCCGTCCTTCGCCCGAAGGCGGCTGGGCGAGGAAACGGCCCGCCGCCGCCGCCACGTCCGCCCGCCGCAGCCGGCGCGCGACCACCGAGGGGATCAGGAAATTGTCGCGCAGGAAGGTGGCGAGCGCGCCGCCGATCCTGTCCTTGTTGCGGGGGATGATGGCGGTGTGGGGAATGGGCAGGCCCAGCGGGTGGCGGAACAGCGCGGTGACGGCGAACCAGTCGGCCAGCCCGCCGACCATCGCCGCCTCGGCAAAGGCGCGGACATAGCCCCAGGCCGGCATCCCCCGCGCTTCCTGGCTGCGCGCCAGCACATAGGTGGCGGCCATGGCGACAAGCAGCCCGGTGGCGACGATCCGCATCCCGCGCGTTCCCCCCTGGGCGGGGTTGAAACGGTCGAGTCCGATACGCGCGAGCAATGCCATGTCCGTAACAATGACCGTTACGGCCGAAGGTTCAAGGCGGGGCGGTGTTTTCCTGCCGGGGCGAGGGGGCGGAGCATGGGCGCCGCCCCCATTTCCGTCACTCGGCCGGCTGCGGCGCGGGCCGGCCTTCCTCGCGCGGCTCGTTATTGGTGAGCCAGCGGCTGAGCTTCGGCGCCAGCCGGCTTTCGAAGCCGATCGCCAGGCTGAAGGCGGCCGGCACGATCACCAGCGTCAGCAAGGTGGAAAGGATCAGGCCGCCGATCACGACGATGCCCATCGGCGCCCGCCAGCTGCCGTCGCCGGAGATCGCCAGCGCCACCGGCAGCATGCCGGCGACCATCGCCACCGTCGTCATCACGATCGGCTGGGCGCGCTTGTGGCCGGCGTCCATGATCGCCTCGAACTTGGGCACGCCCTTGTACATCTCCTCCAGCGCGAAATCGACGAGCAGGATCGAGTTCTTGGCGACGATGCCCAGCAGCATCAGCAGGCCGATCAGCACCGGCATGGAGATGGGGTTGCCGGTGAGGTGGAGGGCGAGGCCGCCGCCCAGCGGCGCCAGCAGCAGCGATCCCATGTTCACCAGCGGCGGCATGATCCGCTTGTAGAGCAGCACCAGCACCGCGAAGACCAGGAACACGCCCGCGATCACCGCGATGATGAAGTTGTTGACCAGCTCGGCCATCATCTTGGTGTCGCCGAAGGACACGCGCTCCACGCCCTGCGGCAGGTTCTTCATCGTCGGCAGCGCGTTGATCTCATTCTCTGCGGTCACGGCGCCGGGCGCCAGATCGGCGCTGATGACGATGCGGCGATTCTGGTTGAAGCGCCGCAGTTCCGACGGTCCCGCGCCGAACCCGATCTCGGCCACCACCTTCAGCGGCACCGATCCGCCGTTGGCGGTCGGCACGGGCAGGTTCTCGATCGTCGAAAGATCGCGCCGCGATGCTTCCTTCAGCGCCACCCGGATCGGAATCTGACGATCGCTGAGCGAGAATTTCGCGACATTCTGGTCGATATCGCCCTGGGTGGCGATGCGGATCGTCTGGCTGAGCGCGGCGGTCGTCACGCCCATGCTGGCGGCGAGATCGAGGCGCGGCTTGATCGTGATTTCAGGCCGCTGCAGATCGCCATCGACGCGCGGCGCGCGCAGCTGCGGCAGGTGCGCCATCTCGGCGACCAGCCTGTTGGCGGTCGCGTTCAGCTTGTCCGGATCGCTGCCCGCCAGCATCACGGTGATGTCGCGGCCAAGCCCGCCCGATTGCGAACGGAAGCTGACACGGGCATCGGGTATGTCGCGCAGCTTGGGCGCCAGCGCACGCTCGAATTCCACGCTGGTGCGTTTCCGATCCTTCTTGAGCGTGATGAAGACATTGGTATCGGAACCGACATTCACGTCGGCGAAGGCGGCGGCCACCTCGGGCGCCTCGTTTAATATGTCGGTGACGTGCTGGGCGACCGCCTTGGTCTGCTCCAGCGTCGCGCCCGGCACCATCTGGATCTGCACCTGGCTGTAATCGGTGTTGATCGTCGGCTGGTTGGTGAAGGGCAGCGTCATGAAGGTGAAGATCATCGCCACGAAGGAAAGCGCGCCGATGCCCATCGTCTTCCAGCGGTTGGTGATCGACCAGTGCAGCGCCCGCATATAGGCGTCCATCAGCCAGCCCTCGCCATGGCTTTCCTCGCCATGGGCCTTGAGGAAATAGGCCGCGATCATCGGGGTGATGAGGCGCGCGACCGCGAGGCTGAGCAGCACGGACACCACGACCGTGAGGCCGAACTGCTTGAAGAACTGGCCGGATATGCCGCCCATCACGCCCACGGGCAGGAACACCGCGACGATCGCCATCGTCGTCGCCAGCACGGCGAGGCCGATCTCGTCGGCGGCGTCGATCGCGGCCTGATAGGCCGTCTTGCCCATGCGCATGTGGCGGACGATATTCTCGATCTCCACGATCGCGTCGTCCACCAGCACGCCCGCCACCAGGCTGAGCGCGAGGAGGCTTACCGTGTTGAGCGTGAAGCCCATCAGGTCCATGAACCAGAAGGTGGGGATGGCGGAAAGCGGGATGGCCAGCGCCGCGATCACGGTGGCGCGCCAGTCGCGCAGGAACAGGAAGACTACGATCACCGCCAGCACGGCGCCCTCGATCATCGCATGGATGGCGGAGGTATATTGCTCGCGCGTATATTCGACGCTCGTATAGAGCTCGGTGAACTTGATCTTGGGATTTTCCTTCTCGATCTTCGCCAGCATCGCCTTGGCTTCGTCATAGACGGCCAGGTCGGATGCCCCCTTCGACTTCTCCAGCGCGAAGCTCAGCACCTGCCGGTTGTTCATCATCGCGACCGAGCGCTGCTCGGCATAGAGATCGCGGACGTCGGCGATGTCGGCGAGCTTGATCGAGCGGCCGTCGCCGACGGCGATCTGCGACTGGCCCAGCTCGTAGGCGTTGCGGGCGTTGCCCAGCACGCGCACGGACTGTTCGGCGCCGGCGATCTCCGCCCGGCCGCCGGCCGCGTTCACGTTGGTCTGGCGGAGCTGGGCGTTGACCTGCGCGGCGGTGAGGCCCTGCGCCTGCAGCTTGACCGGATCGAGGATCACGCGGATCTCGCGGCTCACGCCGCCGCCGCGCCGCACCGCGGACATTCCGGGAATGGTCAGCAGCCGCTTGGCGACGGTATCATCGACGAACCAGCTCAATTCCTCGAGCGTCATGTCGACCGCTTCGGCCGAGACATAGGCGATCGGGCCGCCGTCCACGTCGACGCGCTCGACCTGCGGCTCCAATATGCCTTCGGGCAGGTCGGAACGGATGCGGGCCAGCGCGTCGCGCACGTCGTTGACGGCGCGGTCCACCGGCGTGCCGATGTGGAACTGCACGAAGGTGCGCGAATTGCCCTCGCTCACATAGGAGGACATTTCGTCGACGCCGTTGATGCCGCGGATCGCGGCCTCGACGCGCTGCGTCACCTGCGTTTCCAGCTCGGTCGGGGCCGCGCCCGGCTGGGAGATGACGACCTGCGCGGCCGGGAAGCTGATGTCGGGATTCTGGTTCACGTCCAGCCGGCTGAACGCGATCATGCCGGCCAGCGTGAGCGCGATGAACAGCACGATCGGCGCCACCGGATTGCGGATGGCCCAGGCGGATATATTGCGGAAGTCCATTTATCTTCGCCTTTTACCGCCGGCCGTTACGGCCGCGCCTTCGCGCGTTCGGGAATCACCTTGTCGCCGGGATTCAGGAAGGCGCCGGCGGAAAGCACGACATGCTCGTTGCCCGTGAGCCCGGAAAGGATGGCGATCCCGGCATTGGAAACGGCACCCGTCTTCACGTCGCGGCGCACCACCTTGTTCTCGCCATCGACGATATAGACGAAATTGCCCTTCTCGTCGCTCTGCACGGCGGATTCGGGGAGCAGCGGCGCCTGGACATGGCCGCTGGTGATTTCCGCCGCGGCAAAGCCGCCGGGGCGCAGCGCCTTGTCGTAATGGAGCGCGATGCGCACCGTGCCCTGCCGGGTCAGCGGATCGATCACCGGCGAAAGCTGCCAGATCTGGCCGGTGAAGCTGGTGGTGGTGCCCACCGGCGTCACCAATGCGGTCTGGCCGACCGCGAGCGTCGCGAGATCGCTTTCGGCCAGGCGGGCCAGCATCTCCATCTCGCCGCCCTTGGCCATGCGGAACAGCGCGGTGCTGGCCGAGCTCACGATCTGGCCGGGTTCCACCGCGCGGGCGAGGACGAGGCCGGCCTCCGGCGCGCGGATGTCCAGGCGGCCCAGCCGGGCGTTCATCTCATTATATTGGGCGCTGGCCAGCCGCACCTTGGCGAGGGCCGCGTCGCGCGTGGCCGTCTTGCGTTCGATATCGGCCTGGCTCACGAAGCCGCGCGCCACCAGCTTCTGGGCGCGTTCCAGCTCGTTCTGGGCCAGCCGGGCATCGGCCTCGGCCGCGGCGATCTGGGCATGCATCTGCGCCGATTGCTGGACCTGCACCTGCCGGTCGACCGTCGCCAGCACCTGGCCCTTGCTCACCCAGTCGCCCGGTTCGACGAGCACGCGGGTGACGATGCCGCCCTCGCCCGCCACGCCGACGGGCATTTCGCGCCGCGCGGCGAGGTTGCCGGTGGCGGAAATGAGGTTGGTCACGCTCTGGCGGCCGGGGGCGACCACGGTGACGCGGGGCAGGGACGGCCCCTGGGCGGCCGGCCCTTCGCCGCCGCGCAGGGCGAAGAAGGCGATCAGCGCCAGCACCGCCACCGCGATGCCCGCCAGAATCAGCAGCTTGCGCCGCCGGCCGTTCCCCACATCCTGGCCGCCCTCGACGGATTCGATCGTCTCCATCCGCTTGCGCCAGAAACCCTGTTCGACGTTCATCGCCTTCATCTTTCCACCCTGCGGCACACGGCCCCACGCCTATCCGCCGCCCGCTGTATTATCTGAATATATCACCCACCTCAAGCGCCCACCGCAAGCGGGTATTTTCGTTGCCGCTCCTTACCACGTCTTTCGCGCACAGGAAGGTACGGATCGGCCCGATTTTCGCTTGTCAGGCGCTTCGCGGCGGGGCCAGATGCCGGAACGGGCGCACCGAAAACCAGAATATGGGAACCAGAACAATGAATCATGGGGTGATGGGGTGGCTGCTGATCGGGCTGGTGGCCGGCTTGCTGGGCAAGCTGCTGATGCCGGGGCGCGATCCCGGCGGATTCGTGGTGACGATCCTGCTCGGCATCGCCGGCGCGCTGCTGGCGGGCTATGTCGCGGTGATATTGGGGCTTGGCGTCGATGGCTGGATGCGCCAGTTCGGCGCGGCCACGCTGGGGGCGATCGCGCTGCTGGTCCTCTACCGGATCATCATGCACGTCCGCAGCCGTTGACGGCAATCCCCTGAAATCTTTCAGCCGGCTGTCGGCATCGTTCAGCCGGCAGCCAGCGGCGCGGTGGAAGAAGCCGTGCCGAAACGGCCGCCAGTTCCGGCGGCATTCCGACCAGGGAGCAGCATATGGCGGGCATGAAGGCGATGATGGCGATGGCGGGCGTCGCGGCGGCCGGGACGATGGGGCTCGCGGCCGCGGCCCATGCCCAGGCGGCGCCGACGGCGACGATCCAGGGCACCCGGCTGGACGTGGTGGCCGAAGGCGAGGTGACGCGCGTTCCCGATATCGCCACGATCAGCGCCGGCGTCGTCACCCAGGCGCCCACGGCGGGGGCGGCGATGTCGGAAAATGCCGAACGCATGGCGGCGGTGGTCGCGGCGCTGCGCAAGGCCGGCGTGGCCGATCGCGACATCCAGACGAGCACGCTCAACCTCAGCCCGCAATATCGCTATGGCGACAACAAGCCGCCGGTCATCACCGGCTATCAGGCGTCCAACCAGGTGAGCATCCGCTTCCGCGACGTGAAGCGGTCGGGCGCGATCCTCGATACGCTGGTGGCGCAGGGCGCGAATCAGATCAGCGGCCCGGCCCTGTCGGTGGACAAGCCGGAGGCCGCGCTGGACGAGGCCCGCGCCGCCGCGATCCGCACCGCGCGGGATCGCGCCGCCCTTTATGCCCAGGCGGCCGGGCTCCGGGTGAAGCGGATCGTCTCGATCAGCGAGCAGGGCGGGGGCTATCAGCCGCCGATGCCGATGGTGCGGATGGCGGCGATGAAGGCCGAGGCCGCCGACACGGCGGTGGAAGCGGGCGAGCAGAGGCTCAGCGTCAGCGTCGCCGTCAGCTTCGAGCTGGAATAAGGCCTGCCCGAATGGCGGATGAGGGCCGCGCCGGCGAAAGCCGGCGTGGCCCTTTCCGCATCGGAAGGGTCAGCGGACGCTGCCGCGCCGCACCAGGTTGACGATCGCCAGCAGCACGATCGCGCCTAAGAGCGACACCAGGAACGAATAGAGCGACAGGCCCGCATTGTTGATCGAACCGCCGGTGAAGATCAGCCCGCCGATGAATGCGCCGACGATGCCGACGATGATGTTCAGGAAAATGCCCTGCTGGGCATCCGTCCGCATCACGATGCTGGCGAGCCAGCCGATGATTCCACCCATGATCAGCCAGAGAATGAAGTTCATCTTGCCCTCCTTGGCCGGCACGCGATGCGGGGGCAGTGCGCCGTCCGGGCGTGCGGCTCCTCATGCTGATACGCTTGGGTAACGAATTTGGTTCCCTGGAAGGCGTCGAACGGAGCCGATCCATGTCCCGTCGCGGGCATAAAAAGACCCGCCGGCATGGCGGCCGGCGGGTTCGGAACCGGCGGAGCGAGGGGCCCCGGCCGCCGGCGGCGAAGGATTGGATGGAAAAGCGGGCGCGCGGCCCCTCAATATTTCTGCTGGCGCTCGTACAGCGATTTGTAATGCTGGATGCGCGTCACTCGCAGGCCCGGCATGCCGGACCGGTCGACCGCGCGCTGCCAGCCGGCGAATTCCTCCACCGTCAGGCCGTAGCGCTCGCACACCTCGTCGACGCTCAGCAGACCGCCATTCACCGCCGCGACGACCTCCGCCTTCCGGCGCACCACCCAGCGGGTCGTGCTCGGCGGCGGCAGCGTCTCCAGCGTCAGCGGCTCGCCGAGCGGGCCGATAACCTGGGCTGGGCGGATCTTCTGGTTTTCGATCATACTTAACCTCGAACTCGGCCGTTTTCGGCCTTGAGTGATTGCAGGAGCACCTAATAGCTTCGTCTCGTTGAACGAAGCCTAACGCGTGACGGTAAAGGCGATCTTTACAAAGGTTTACACCTCATCCTCTTCGGGGCCGCGCCGGCGTGCGGCCAACGGGTTGAAACTGCCGCCCAATGCATCGGGCGCGGCGGACCAGCCGCGATCGGCGGCCAGCAGCGTCACCAGCATGTCCACGGGATCGGCCTCGACGGGCGCGGGCGCGGGCAGGCGCGCGGCGACACGCGCCGTCGGCGTCGATGCCTGGGCGGCCGCGAGCCCCGCGATCAGCCGCGCGTGGGTGATGCGGATGTTGGTCCGTCCCGTCACGATGGCGCGCAGCGCGGCCCCGTGAAGGGAGAAGCTCAAATCCATCGGGCGGCTGCCCTCCTTCTGCCGTTCGACCCTGTTTGGCGGGCATGTTAGGGCGGATGTCTGAAGGCCCGGTAAAGGCGATGCGGTTTTGTTTGCGCCGCCGATACCCTATGTGGGCGGCCATGAACGTGGATTTCCAGCTTACGGGTTTCGAGTCGGGCGCATCGCTCAAGGGCGCGCGGATCGTCGTCGCCATGTCCGGCGGGGTCGACAGCTCGGTCGTGGCCGCGCTCGCGGCGAAGAGCGGCGCCGAGGTGATCGGCGTCACCCTCCAGCTCTACGATCACGGCGCCGCCACCGGCCGCACCGGCAGCTGCTGCGCGGGGCAGGATATCCGCGACGCCCGCGCCGTCGCCGACAGGCTGGGCATTGCGCATTATGTGTTCGATTATGAAAGCGCCTTCCGCCAGGGCGTGATCGATCGCTTCGCCGACGATTATATGGCCGGGCGCACCCCCATACCCTGCGTGCGCTGCAATCAGGGGGTGAAGTTCACCGATCTGTTCGGCATTGCCCGCGATCTCGGCGCCGATTGCCTGGCGACGGGCCATTATGTGCGGCGCGTGATCGGCGCCAACGGCCCGGAGCTACACCGCCCGGCCGATCCCGCCCGCGACCAGAGCTATTTCCTGTTCGCCACCACGCGCGCGCAGCTCGATTATCTGCGCTTCCCGCTGGGCGACCTGCCCAAGCCCCGCGTGCGGGAGATCGCGGCGGAGCTGGGCCTGGGCGTCGCCGCCAAGCCCGACAGCCAGGATATCTGCTTCGTGCCCGACGGCGATTATGCCGGCGTCGTCCGCAAGATCCGGCCGGAGGCGGAAGAAGGCGGCGATATCGTCGACCTCCAAGGCCGCGTCATCGGCCGCCATCGCGGGCTGATCCATTATACGGTCGGCCAGCGGCGCGGGCTGGAGATTGGCGGCCAGGCCGAGCCGCTCTATGTCGTCCGCCTCGATGCCGAACGGCGCCGCGTCGTCGCCGGCCCCCGCCGCGCGCTGGCGGTCAGCGCCGCGCGGATCGAGGAGGTGAACTGGCTGGCCGAGGGCTTCGACGGGCCGATGACGGTCAAGGTGCGCTCGATGGCCAGGCCCGCCCCCGCCCGCTTCGATGGGCGGATGGTGACGTTCGACAGCCCCGAATATGGCGTCGCCCCCGGTCAGGCGGCGGTGCTCTATGCCGGCGATCGCGTATTGGGCGGCGGCTGGATCGAGGAAACGGTGCCGGCCGAGGCGCTGGCGGCCGCCTGAGGGGCGGTTTCCCGGTCCGCGCGATTAAGCCGCCGGGATGGCCGGTCGCCGCGGCGAAAGGGGATCGAGGGAGCGCGCGGCCACAGTGAAGGCGCGGTGGAGCCTGACAGGAAGGCCCCGTCTGCCGAGGTAGACGGGATTGAGCGCGCACCCGGACAGGCCCGGAATACGCCACGATCAGGCTCCGACATCAGCATAGCATGGCGGAAGGCGCTGTCGACGGTTGCCTGCCTGCTCTTTGGAGCGTCGATGGGCACGCCGGGCGCGGGTGATCGCCGGCATCTCAATCCGCCCGGTCGGGCATGTCCTCGAAGAGATCGAGCAAGAAGCGGGCTTCCTCTGCCGCGGCTTCGATCGTCATCGCACCGCCGGATTCCCGATCCGCATTCGATGCTCTCGGCTTTGCGCGGTGTGAGGGGCTGGTTTTCCTTCGGCGATCGGGTCGCGCGGGCGCCCTATCCCCGGAACCAGTGGGCGCGCAGGAAATATGCCGTGATCAGGCCGGCGATCGCGGCGCAGACGCCGACGACGCCCCAGAAGGCCCAGGGCGCCTCCGCATAGGGGATGCCGCGCACATTCATGCCGAGCAGGCCGGTCAGGAAGGTCAGCGGCAGGAACACCAGCGCCACGACGGAGATCAGCAGCGTGCGCGTGTCGATCTGCTCGGCGCGCAGGTCGGTCAGCTGTTCGTGGAGCAGCGCCGCGCGCTCGCGCACCGCCTCCAGCTCCTCGGCCATGCGGGCGAAGCGGTCGGCCGCGTCGCGCAGGTGCAGCCGGTCCTCCTCCTCCAGCCAGTCCGCCTTCAGCACCGCGAGCCGCTCCAGCGCCTGCCGCTGCGGGGTGACGAAGCGGCGATACTGGATGGCGTCGGATCGGGTGCGGGCGATGATCCGCCGCATGGCGAAGATGCGCTCGGGATCGAGATCGGCCTCGCACGTATCGATGCTGTCGCCCATCGCCGCCACCTGCGGGTCGAGCGTTTCGGTGATCGCCATCGCCAGCGCCGCGATCAGGTCGCCCGGATCATGGATGGCGCCGGCGCGCATCTGGTCGCGCACCGTCTCGCTCGCCGCCAGCGGGCGGAAGCCCACCGAGATCACGCGCCCCTTTTCGGCCCATAGCCGGATCGAGACGAGCGGATCGGAATCCTCGTCGGGAATCGATCCCAGCCCGCGCATGTTGATGAGCGCGCCGTCGCCGATCGCCTCGGCGCGGGGCCGGGTCTCCACCGCGGTCAGCGCCGCGATCACGCCGGGGGACAGGTTGCTTTCCGCGTCCAGCCAGGCGCGTTCCTCGGCGAGCCGGCCGTCGAGGTGGCACCAGACGAAGCCATGGTCGGGCGCGCTGGCGCCGGCCCGGTCGATCGTGCGCGGAACGGCGCCGCCATTGCCGTCGGTGGCCCAGCACCAGCTCTTCATCGGTCCCATCCCAGGTCGATCGCAAGGCCCGGCCCGTCCTCGGCCGGGGCGACTTCGCAGGCGATGCGGAGCGCGTCGGCGCGGGCGCGGTCGAGGATCGCGGCCGGCACGTCGGCGCGGTGGTAGAGCCTGTCGCACTGGCCGAGCAATCGCGCCTCGCGCAGGGTGAGGTCGTCGGGATCGGGCGAGCGCAGGCGGATCAGGACGCGGCCGCCCGCCGATATGCTCTCCCCGGCGCCGGCAAGCCAGCCGGCGACGGCGCCGTCCGCCGTTTCCGCCAGCGGATCGAGCGGGCCTTGCGGCTGGAGCGCGGCATCGATCGCGCGGCGCCGGTCGCCGGCCTCGGGCCAGCGCGCCCGCAGGCTTTCGCGCGCTTCCGCCAGCNCATCGGCCAGCCGGCCGAGCGAGGCGGGCAGCAGGGCTTCCAGCCGCTGGCGGAGCGCCTTGGCGAGCCCGGCGGATGCGCCGCCCGTGCCGATCGCCACCAGCACCGGATCGCGATCGACGATCGCCGGCAGGGTGAAATCGCAGAGGTCCGGCCGGTCGGTGGCGTTCACCAGCACGCCGCGCGCGCGCAGCCGCGCCACGGCCGCCGCGTCGCCATCGGCCACGATCGCTATCGCCGCCCGTCCCGCATCCTCGTCCGCCTCGCCGACGATGCGGGCGCCCGCGCGCTCCAGCAGGCGCCTCTTGGCGGCTGCGGCATCGCCCGCGCCGGTCAGGATCACCGGCCGGCCGGACAGGCGGAGCAGGATCGGCAGGCTGTGCGTGGCGTTCCTCCCCCGGCCTTCCCGGTCAGAGCGTCTTGATGAAGGCGCGCACCGCCGGGCCGATATCCTCGCGTTCCAGCGCCAGCGCGATGTTCGCCTGGATATAGCCGGCCTTGTCGCCGCAGTCATGCCGGTCGCCGG
>NZ_MIPT01000001.1:111183-203969 GCF_001853345.1 Edaphosphingomonas haloaromaticamans
GCGGCTCCTGCTGGCGGATATAGGCGACGTTGCCCGGCGCCAGCCGGGTGCAGTCGAGCGTCGCCAATATATCGTGCTTCGCCCGCTCGTTGAGCGTGCTTTCAAGCTCATAGGCGATGTCGAAATAGTCCTCGATCGCGTTCTTGCCGCGTCCGGTGACGAAGATGATCTGTTCGATGCCGGCCGCGCGCGCCTCGTCCACGGCATATTGGATCAGCGGCTTGTCGACGACGGGCAGCATTTCCTTCGGCACGGCCTTGGTGGCCGGAAGAAAGCGGGTGCCGAGGCCCGCGACGGGGAAGACGGCCTTGCGGACGGGTTTCATGCCTACTCCTGCCAAGCTTCACTCCAGCCACGGCGGAAGCGTGTCCGCCGCGATCAACGCCTCCACGGGCAACCTCTCCCGCACTACAGCCCAATTGTTACCGTCGACCATCACCTCGGCGGTCAGCGGGCGGCTATTGTACGTGCTGGCCATCGTCGCGCCATAGGCCCCGGCGGTCATGAAGCCGACGAGGTCGCCGGCCTCGACGGCGTCCATCGGCCGGTTCATGGCGAAGGTATCGCCGCTCTCACAGACCGGGCCGACGACGTTCGCGGCAAATCGTTGCGATCGCGGGACGATCGCCCGGATATCGTGCCATGCTTCATACAAAGCGGGGCGCATCAGGTCGTTCATCGCCGCGTCGACGATCACGAAGGGGGCGTTCGCGCCCTCCTTCACCCGGATCACGCGGGACATCAGCGCGCCGGCATTGGCCACGATCAGCCGGCCGGGCTCGAACATCAGCCGCACGTTCCAGCCGGCGGTGACGCGGGCGACCATCGCGCCATAATCGGCGGGCGTGGGCGGCGGCGGCAAAGCGGGATCATAGGGCACGCCCAGCCCGCCGCCCAGGTCGGCATGGCTGATCGCATGGCCCTCGCCCCTCAGCGTGGCGATCAGCCCGCCGATCTTGGCGAAGGCCGCCTCCAGCGGGGCGAGATCGGTCAGCTGGCTGCCGATGTGCACCGCCACGCCCTGGATGGCGAGGCCCGGCAGGTCGCGCGCCATGGCATAGGCCGCGACCGCGCGGTGATAGGCGACGCCGAACTTGTTGTCGGACTTGCCGGTGGAAATCTTGGCGTGGGTGCCGGCATCGACATCGGGGTTGATGCGGAAGGCGATCGGCGCGGTCACGCCCAGCGCGGTCGCCACCTCCGAAAGCATCACCGCCTCGGGTTCTGATTCGATGTTGAACTGGCCGATGCCGTGGCGCAGCGCCAGCGCCATCTCGTCGGCCGTCTTGCCCACGCCCGAAAACACGATCTTCGCGGGATCGACGCCGGCATGGATGGCGCGCAGCAGCTCGCCCGCCGAAACCACGTCTGCGCCCAGCCCCTCGCGGGCCAGCGTCGCCAGCACGCCGGCATTGGGATTGGCCTTCACCGCATAAGCGATCAGCGGCCCTTCCGGCCCCGATTCCACGCCCGCCAGCGCTTCCTGGAACACGCGGACATGCCGGCGGATCGTGGCGGTGGAATAGACGTAGACCGGGGTTCCGACCGCCTCGGCGATCAGGGTGAGGGGAACATCCTCGGCATGCATCACGCCGTCGCGAAGCTGGAAATGGTCCATTATGTCCTGGATTCTGCCGTGGGTCGGGCTGGCTCGGGGGCTATTGGGGCGGAAGGTCGAAACGGTCGTCGCGCCGTTCCTCGGATTGGCGGAGCAGCTCCTCGCTGCGTTCGGGCCGTTCCTGCGGGCGCGGGGTCAGCAGGTCGGTCGTCGTCGGCTGGGTGGGGGCCATGGCCGGCTTGGGCGGCAGCGAATTGCCCGGCGCGGGGCGCAGCGCTTCGCGCGATCCGCAGGCCGCCAGCGTCGCCAAGAGGGCGATCGCGATCGCTGCCTTCCTCATCCGTCCATCCCCAGATAGGCCCGCGCCTCGGCCACGCGGGCGCGCACCTGATCGGGCGCCGTGCCGCCGAAGCTGCTGCGGCTGGCCACCGATGCATCGACCGAAAGCGCGCCGAACACGCGGCCGTCGATGCGCTCGTCAATCTCCTTCAGCTTCTCCAGCGGCACCTTGTCCAGGGCCACGCCCAGCCGCTCGGCCAGCCGCACCGCCGCACCCGTGATGTGGTGCGCCTCGCGGAAGGGGATGTCGGCCACGCGCACCAGCCAGTCGGCCAGGTCGGTCGCGGTGGAAAAGCCCGCCTCCGCCGCCGCGCGCAGCTTCGCCGGCACGAAGGTGACGGTTTCGACCATCCCGGTCATCGCCGCGATCGAAAGCGCCAGCAGGTCGTGCGCCTCGAACACCGGCGGCTTATCGTCCTGCATGTCCTTGGAATAAGCGAGCGGCAGGCCCTTCATGGTCATGACGAGCGCGGTCATGCAGCCGGCGATCCGGCCCGAATGGCCGCGCACCAGCTCGGCCGCGTCGGGGTTGCGCTTCTGCGGCATGATCGAGCTGCCGGTAGAATAGGCATCGGGCAGGCTGACGAAGCCGTAGGGCTGGCTCGCCCAGATGATGAACTCCTCGGCCAGCCGCGACAGGTGGAGCGAGGCCTGCGTCGCCGCCATCAGATAATCGAGCGCGAAGTCGCGGTCGGAAACCGAATCGAGCGAGTTGCGGGTCGGCCCGTCGAAGCCCAGCGCGCGCGCCGTCGCCTCGCGATCGATCGGGAAGCCGGTGCCGGCCAGCGCCGCCGATCCCAGCGGGCACTGGTTCAGCCGCGCGCGGGCATCCCGGAAGCGCGATCGATCCCGCGCGATCATCTCGTGATAAGCGAGCAGGTGGTGGCCCAGCGTCACCGGCTGGGCGACCTGCAAGTGGGTGAAGCCGGGCATCACCGTCGCCACATGCTCACCCGCCCGCGTCACCAGCGCCACCTGCAGCGCCTTGAGGCCGGCATCGACCGCGTCGATCGCGTCGCGCACCCACAGGCGGAAATCGGTCGCCACCTGGTCGTTGCGGCTGCGCGCGGTGTGGAGGCGGCCGGCGGCGGGGCCGATCAGCTCGGCCAGCCGGCTCTCGGTGGCCATGTGGATATCCTCGAGCGCGAGGTCCACGGGCACGCCGTCCGCCTCATATTCGCCGGCGATCCTGTCCAGCCCGCGGGCGATGGCGGCGCCGTCCTCGGCGGTGACGATGCCGTTGGCGGCGAGCATGGAGACGTGGGCCTTCGATCCCGCTATGTCCTGCCGCCAGAGTCGCTGGTCGAAGGGTATCGAGGCGTTGATCTCGCGCATGATCGCCGCGGGCCCTTCGGCGAAGCGCCCGCCCCACATCGAATTGGAGCTGTCCGTGCGGTTGCTAATGGTCCTGATCCTCGCTCTTGCGCTCGGTGCCTGCGATAAGGAGAAGAGCCAGTCGCCGCAAGCCGACGCGAAGGAACCGATCGGCAAGGTCGATATTTCCCACGCCGGGCAGCAAGCCCCCGCCATCCCCTTCGAAGGGCCGGACGGCGGCCCCGCCACGCTCGCCACCTTCCGTGGCAAGCCGCTGATCGTCAACCTCTGGGCCACCTGGTGCGCGCCCTGCGTGCACGAGATGCCGACCCTCGATGCGCTGGCCGGGCGGGAGAAGGATCGCCTGCAGCTGATCGTCGTCAGCATGGACATGGCCGGGCGGCGCGCCGTCGATCCCTATTTCGCCAAGGCGGGGTTCAAGGCGCTCAGGCCCTATCTCGACAAGCAGAACGTGCTGATGGAAGCGCTGAAGACGGATACGCTGCCGACCACGCTCTTCTACGACGCGCATGGCCGCGAGCAGTGGCGCGTCGTCGGATCGATGGACTGGTCGGGCGAGCGTGCGAAGACGCTGATCGAAGGCGCGCTCAATCCGCCCGGAAAGCCCTGATTTCGACCCGCGCCGCTGCCTAATTATTGGGCAACGGCTTTTTCCTGCCCAATTGCTGGGCGATCGTTTCGCCTCCATTATGTGCGTTGCAGCAACCCTTTCGCTGCAACGCAACGGAATCATTCCGAAACCGCAAGCTGGCATGGCCCTTGCGATACGCATCCTCGCCAGAATGCGAGGGAGGCGTAATGAAACTCGTGATAGCCGTCATCAAGCCGTTCAAGCTCGACGAGGTGCGCGAAGCCCTCTCCGCGCTGGGCGTGCAGGGCATGACCGTGACCGAGGTTAAGGGCTTCGGACGGCAAAAGGGGCAGACCGAGATCTATCGGGGGGCCGAATACAGCACGAACATGGTGCCGAAGATCAAGATCGAGGTCGTCGCGGGAGACGATCTCGCCGGCCGGGTGGTGGAAGCCATCCAGCAGGCCGCCAACACCGGCGCGATCGGCGACGGCAAGATCTTCGTCCTCGATGTCGGCCAGGCCGTGCGCATCCGCACCGGCGAAACCGACGATTCCGCTCTCTGATCGAAAAGGGGGACACATGAAGCTTTCAACCAAGATAGCGACGGGGGCGGGGGCCGTCGGCTCGACGCTGCTCGCCGCGATGCCCGCCTGGGCCCAGGATGCGGCGCCGACGCTGAGCGCGGGCGATACCGCCTGGATGCTCGTCTCGACCGTGCTGGTGCTGGCGATGATCCTGCCCGGCCTCGCCCTCTTCTACGGCGGCCTGCTGCGCACCAAGAACATGCTGTCGATGCTGACGCATGTCCTCGCCGTGGCCTGCCTCGCGATGGTGGTGTGGGTCACCTGGGGCTATTCGATCGCCTTCACCGAAGGTTCCCCCTTCTTTGGCGGCTTTTCGAAGCTCTTCCTGAAGGGCGTGGCGGCCGACACATTGTCCGGCACGATCCCGGAATTCGTGTTCATCAGCTTCCAGATGACGTTCGCGGCGATCACCGCCGCGCTGTTCGTCGGCTCGCTGGCCGAACGCGTCAAGTTCGGCGCGCTGCTCGCGGCGACGCTGATCTGGCTCACCATCGTCTATTTCCCGCTGGCGCACATGGTCTGGTCGGCCGGTGGCTTCTTCTTCGAACGCGGCGCGCTTGATTTCGCGGGCGGCACCGTCGTCCACATCAACGCGGGCGTTTCCGGCCTGGTCGGCTGCCTGCTGCTCGGCAAGCGGATCGGCTATCAGCGCGATGTCCTGGCGCCGCACTCGCTGACGATGACGTTCATCGGCACCGGCCTGCTGTGGGTGGGCTGGTTCGGCTTCAACGCCGGTTCCGCGCTGGCAGCGAACGGCACCGCCGGCCTGGCGATGATCAACACCTTCACCGCCACCGCCGCCGCCGCGCTCGTCTGGATGCTTGCCGAGAAGGTGGCCGGCCACAAGCCGTCGCTGCTCGGTGGCTGCTCGGGCGTCATCGCCGGCCTCGTCGCGGTCACGCCGGCGGCCGGCAATGCGGGGCCGTTCGGCGCGATCGTGCTCGGCGCGATCGCCTCGGTCATCGCTTATGTGTTCGTGTCCACCATCAAGCCGAAGCTGGGCTTCGACGACACCGCCGACGTGTTCGGCATCCACGGCGTCGCGGGCATCGTCGGCTCGATCGGCACCGCCTTCACCTATGCCCCGGGCTTCGGCGGGCCGGGTGCGGCCGATTATGCGATCGGGCCGCAGCTCGGCACCCAGCTTTTCGCGACCGCCGTCGCCATCCTGTGGGCCGGCGTCGGCTCGGCGATCGCCTTCGGCATCGTCAAGGCCGTGTTCGGCCTGAGGGTGAGCGAGGAAGTCGAGCGCGAAGGCCTCGACCTCGGGGAGCATGGCGAGCGCGCCTACAACTACTGATCGGATCGGGGCGCGGGGCAGTCCCGCGCCCCCACAGGGGTTCCTCCTGCGAACGACTGGGCCGGTGGTTTTCCGCCGGCCCTCTTTTATGCGCCGGCTTTTTTTGGGCCGGACCGGCGGTGCGATGTGCTCCCGGCCCGCCCCGGCCGCGTCAGTCCTTGCGGATGCGATCCAGCAGATGCGCCATATAATCCGGCTTGCCGATCGCCACGCCGTTCGCGCGCAGGATGTCATAGGCGGTGACGAGGTGGAAATAGAAGTTCGGCATCAGCCATTCGTCGCGATAATCCGCGCCCGAAAATTCCAGATACATGCCGTCCAGCAGATCGACCCGCTTGCCGCGCGCGAAAACCCCGTCGTCGACGGCCCCCGCCGCCCGCTCGACCAGCGCGATCGCATCGGCGGCGTAGCGCTTCAGCGCCGCCCAATCGAGGCCGGCGGCATCGGTGCGGGGGAAGGGCTCGTCCAGGCACCAGGCGGCGAAATGGCTGGCCTGGTCGCTGGCGAAGACGATCTGGTAGGGGAGCGGCAGCATGTCCTCCGCCAGCCGGGCGGCGATCAGCGTGTCGATGCCGCATTCCGCCTCGCCCCTGTCCAGCAGCTTCAGCAGGGTATGGAGGCGCGAGGTGAAGATATGCGCGGTCCGCGCGAGCATGCCGGTCATGACGTCCTCAGTTCGGCAGGAAGGCGCGGATCGGGGCGATGTCGTAGCCCGCGGCGGCGGCCTTGGCGGCGATCCCCTCGGCCGTGTCGCCGGCCGCTCCCCGGGCGAGCGCCCAGGCGAAGGTCGAGCGCGTGCCCGATCGGCAGAAGGCGAGCGCCGGGCCGTTCGCATCGGCAAGGGCCGCGGCCATCGCCTTCACCTGCGGTTCGGAAAAGCCCGAATGGCCGATCGGGATGGCGCGATATTGCAGGCCCGCCGCCTTGGCCGCGGCCTCGATCTCCGCGCCGGAAGGCTGGCCCGGCTGCTCGTCGTCCGGCCGGTTGTTGATGATCATGGTGAAGCCCTGCGCCGCGGCCTCGGCCACCTGATCGGGGCTGATCTGCGGGCTTACCGAAATGCTGTCGTCGATCTTGCGGAACATGGCCGTCTCCCGGATTGCCGTTTCCCTGGTGGGTCGGGCGGGGTTTAGAGCGATATCGGTGCCGGGGGAAACTCCCCCCGGATCGGAAAGCGCGGCCAGCAGCAGGAGGAGCGGCGTCATCATCTTCTTCTCCGGTCAGCCATGCGCGCGGATCACGTCGAGGAAGGCCTCGCCATAATCGTCCAGCTTGCGGGTGCCCACGCCCGTCACCTGCCCCAGGCCGTGGCGGGTGGTGGGCTTGAGGCCCGCCATCTCGCGCAGGGTGGCATCGTGGAAGATCACATAAGGCGGCACGCCCAGTTCCTTGGCGATCTCGCGCCGGCGGGCGCGCAGCGCCTCGAACAGCGGATCGTGCGGCCATTCCTCCGCCGGCCCGCCGCGCCGCTGCCGCTTCGCCCGCACCGGCGGCAGCACGACGGCCACCGCTTCCTCGCCCTTCAGGATCGGCCGGGCGGCGGGGCCGAAGCTCAGCCCGCCATATTCGTCGGCGCGTAGCGCGTCGCGCGCCATCAGCGCGCGGGCCACGGGCTTGATCAGCCGCAGCTCGTCCGCCTCGGCGATGCCGAACACCGAAAGCCGGTCATGCCCCAGCGTCCGCACCTTGGCATTGTCGCGGCCGGCCAGCACGTCGGTCAGATGGCCGATGCCGTATCGCATCTCGGTGCGGAAGGCGGCGGACAGCAGCTTGCGCGCCACCTCGGTCGCGTCCACCGAGGCGGGCGGGTTCAGGCAATTGTCGCAATTGCCGCAGGCGGCGGGCGGCGTCTCGCCGAAATGGCGCAGCAGCACGGCGCGCCGGCAGCCCGCCGTCTCCACCAGCCCGGCCAGCGCGTTCAGCCGCTGGCGCTCGCCGGGCAGGCGGGCCTCCTCCACCTCGGTCTCGATCCGGCGCCGCGCGCGGGCGAAATCCTCCGCGCCCCAGAACAGGTGCGCCACCGCCGGATCGCCATCGCGCCCGGCGCGGCCGGTTTCCTGATAATAAGCCTCGATCGACTTGGGCAGGCCGGCATGGGCGACGAAGCGCACGTCGGGCTTGTCGATGCCCATGCCGAAGGCGATCGTCGCCACCATCACCATATCCTCCGATGCCACGAAGGCGCGCTGGTTGGCGGCGCGGACGGAGGGATCGAGCCCGGCATGATAAGCGCGCGTCGGCCGGCCGGTGGCGGCCAGCGCGGCGGCCAGCCGCTCGGCCCCGTCGCGGCTGGGGGCGTAGACGATGCCCGGCCCCTCCGTCTCCGCCACCAGCGCGGCGAGCTGGCGGGGCAGGCCGTCGCGCGGGCTGATGGCATAGCGGATGTTCGGCCGGTCGAACCCTGCGAGGATCAGCCCGTCCTCGGGGATGCCGAGCTGCGTCAGGATATCGGCGCGGGTATGGCGGTCGGCCGTCGCGGTCAGCGCCAGGCGCGGCACATCGGGATAGGCATCCAGCAGCGGGCGCAGCAGCCGGTAATCGGGGCGGAAATCATGGCCCCATTCGGAAACGCAATGCGCCTCGTCGATCGCGATCAGCGCCAGCGGCGGCGCGCGGTCGATCATCCGGCGGAAGCCGTCGGTCGATGCGCGCTCGGGCGCCACATAGAGCAGGTCGATCGCGCCGTCGCGGAAGCGGGCGATGGTCTCGTCGCGATTGTCGTCGGCCGACGTCAGCGCGGCGGCGCGGATGCCGGCGGCCTCGGCCGATCGCACCTGATCGTGCATCAGCGCGATCAGCGGCGATATCACCAGCCCCGTGCCCGGCCGGCAGAGGGCCGGGATCTGGTAGGTCAGCGATTTGCCGGCGCCCGTCGGCATCACCGCCAGCGTGTGCCGGCCCGCCATCACCCGATCGATCACCTCGGACTGCCGGCCCCGGAAGGCGGAATAGCCGAAGGTGGCGTGGAGAACGTCGAGCGGCTGGGGCATGGCCCGGCCTTAGAGGGATTTCGCGGCGGATGGAATCATCCAGCGGCCCGAAATCGCGGAAGCGGGCCGGACCGCCGGGATCGGGCCTTCGCCGCCGGCAAAGGCCCTCAAAAAATCAGAATGTCGCGCTGTCCGCGATCTGGCGGAACTGGGCCACGTTCTTCTCGAAGAAATGCAGGGCCGGCGCCTCATAGGATATCATGTAGAGCCTGCCCTTGACGATCGCGGCCCGCGCCTCGCCCTTCGATTGCACTTCCTGATTGCCTGCGACGAAGCTGTAGGTGAAGCGGATGCCGTCGACTCCGCCGAACCTGGCGGGCTCCATCTGGTCGATCGTGAAGAGGGCGCTGCCGAGCGCGACGCGATAGCTGTTTTCCAGCAGCTTCGGAACGTCGGTCAGAAGCATGGTCTGGGAAAAGCGCGGGAGCGGGCTGTTCTTCCTGTCGACTTCGCGGAACAAGGTGGTGTCCTGGGCGATGCCGCCATAGAAAGTCACCCTGTTCAGCTTGTCGCCATCCAGCGTCCAGATCTCGCCATTGGTGCCGGGGCGCCTGCCCAGCTTGTTCCATTCGCTGCCGGGCGTCACGGCCATGGCCGATTTGGCGACTTGCACCGTCCGCCCGGCCGGGATCAGCGAATTGCCGGCATAAGCGGGTGCGGCCGCCAGCGCGGCGGCGATGATGAGGGTGATCGGTTTCATCCTGGTCCTCAATTCCCAACAAGCGATTTGATCATGGGGCCGTCCGGGGCATCGGGCCGAAATTCGAGGTAGCTGCGCAGGGCCTGCTTGCCTTCGTCCGATTGTTGCGTGCGGAGCAGGGCGAGGCCCAGGCCGCGCCGCGCCTCCGGCCTGTCGCATCCCTTCGCGATCGCCTCGCGATAGAGTTCGGCGGCGGTCACATAATCGCGCGGGTTGCCGCGCTGGCTGTAGAGCTCGGCGCGCGCGAAGGTCACGTCGGCGCTCCCGCCCGATGCGGCAAGCTGATCGAGCAGATATTCGCTTCCGCCGAAGTCGTTCAGCTTTATCTGGTCGTCGAGCAGCTGGGGCAGCCATTTGGCGATGCCCTTGCGATAGGCCTCGGCGCCCGGATCGCCCGCGTCGGCATATTTCGCCGCTTCCCTGGACAGATAGGCTTCCCGCGCGGCTTCGGTCGGATGCGAGGCGAAGAAGCCGGCCGCATAGCTGTGCCGGACCTTGCGCTTGCGCCCCGCCGCCGTCGCATCCTGCTCGGCCATCAGCCGGGACCAGACCTTCGGCGCCGCGGCGGAGGGATAGGCCGACGATGCGAGATACTGGATCCCGATCAGGTCGGCTTCGGTTTCCTGGGCGCGGCTGAAGGAATAGACATAGCCCGCCAGCGACGCCGACAGGCCGGCATTCGGGCCCACCATCCCGAGCCAAGCCAGCACGTCCGATACCGAGCGCTTGTTCTTGAAACCGTTCAGCGAATGGCGTTTCTCGAAATGGCCGAATTCGTGGCCCAGCACGGCACCCAGCTCCGCCTCGTTCTGGACCCGGAGCAGCAGCCCGGACCAGACGGTCATCATGCCATTGGCATACATGGTGGCGTTGAACTGCGGGATGCGCATCACATAGACGCGGACGTTGCGGCAGCGATCCTCACCCACCGTCCGGCAGAGCACGCCGCGGACATAGGCGTTGAGCTCCTCGTCGCGGATCACGAAGCTCGACGTGCGAAGGATCCGTTCGTCCTCGTCCGCCATCATCCACATTCCGCGCTCGTCGACGCCCTGGGGCTCGTAGGCGAAGCTGTAGGGGGGCAGGGCCGCGCGGTCGGCGGCCATCGCCGGCCCGCAGGCAAGGCCCGCCAGAAGGGCCACGGCCGCCGCCCCGCGCCGGCAGAGAGGGGCGATCATTGCGCCGATGCCGATCGGATCGTGCTCCCCGGAAATCCCTCCAGAAGCTGCGATACCCGCTTTTCCGCGCCTTCCGCCGTGCGGACGTCGCCGCCCATCTGCTGATCGGCATTCAGCCAGACAAGCTCGCCGGTCCGCACGTCGACAAGGCCGGCATAGCCCAGATGCACGCCGGATGTGATGCCCACGCCGCCAAGGGCGGCGAAGATCTGCAAGGCTTTCCGGCCGGCCGATCCGTATTGATCCTCGGTGGTGATGAACATGACATAGTCGGCATTTTCCAGGCCGGGCAGATTCTTCACCTCCGGCCCGATGGTCCATTCGAAGCTGTCCTTGCGCTTCTTGGTCGGCAGCCGGTTCCCGGGGAAGAACTGGAACTCGCGCACGGAATCGGCAAGCGAGGTGAAAAGGCCGCGATACTGGTTGCTCAGGCTGTCGGCGGCGCCCGTCCCGTCCTCATAGGGCGTCACCTGATGCCCGAGCTGGCCCTGCGCCTTGCGGATTGCGCCGTCGAGATTCTCGCGGGCCCGCGCGGTCCAATCGGCATTGGGTTCGAACAGCCCGCCGGTCGATTGCGCGCCGACGCGGACCGAGGGACGCATCAGGACGATGCGGGTCCCGCCGGCCGGCATCACGAAGCCGGCCTTCACTCCGGTTTTTTCCTGCGCCAGCGCCGGCGCCGACAATAACGATAATGATATGCCGCACGCCATGGCGGCTGCAAGAAGACGTGTCTTCCGCATTGCTCCCCCCGAATTTCATGCCGATCCCCATCGGCGCGGCGATGATTATTGGAAACTTCGGGAAACGGAAGAGGCTTTATGCAATTCTTGTTCTCTATTTTCCTCTTTGCCGAAAACCGGTGCGATCCATGTTCCGGCCAGCGGCGATGCAAGTGGTTCGGCTGAATTGTTGGCGGGCAAGGCCGGACAACATTGCGCGCCATAAGGCCGGCAACTTCGGATCGGATCGATATTCCAGGGATTTCGCGCCGCACTTCACGGCGCAACCGCTACAGGAGGGGGGCGGGTGTCACTGCCCCCTGATCGCCAGCGCCGCCGCCTGGCCGGCATCACTGTCGGGCGCGAGCGTCACGGCGCGCTGCCAGGCGGCCTTGGCCTTGTCCATGTCGCCGGCCAGCGCCGCGGCATTGCCTTCCTCATAGGCGACGGGCGCCTCGTTGGGGGCGAGGCGGGCGGCCTCGGCGATATCCTTGGTCGCGCGGGCGGCGTCGCCCTGCCGGCGGGCCAGCGTCGCGGAAAGCAGCCAGGCCATCGGATCGCGCGGCACCAGGGTGAGCGCCTTGTCCAGATCGGCGCGGGCATCGGCCAGATTGTTGATCGCCACCTGCGCGCGGGCGCGATCGAGCAGGGTTTCCCCGCGCATCGCATCGGACAGCACCGGCAGCGCCAGCGCGCGATCGAAATAGCCGCGCGCCATCGCCGGATCGTCGCCCGCCAGCGCGGCATTGCCCGCCTGCACCCAGAGCGGCGCGGCGCGGCCGTCGCGCTGGATCTCGGCCTCCCTGGCCGCCTGCTCGAAGGTGATCGCGGCCGGCCCCCAGCGTTCCAGCGAAACATAGGCCAGGCCCAGGCACATCCGGGCCGGCAGCCCGCCGCCGCCGGTGCGCCAGGCGTCGGCTTCCTTCACCGCCTGCTCGGGCTGCTTCTCCGCCAGGGCGGCGCAGGCCTCGAAGCGTTTCTGCGCGCCGTCCGGAAAGGGGGCGGAGGATATCTGCAGCAGGAGGATCAGGGGCAGGATCACAGGCGTTCCAATATCTCGTCCACCGTCCAGATCAGGCGGGCGATATCCTCGCCGCGCGAAAGCCGGTGGTCGCCATCCTTGATCAGCAGCGTATGGACGTCGGCTGAACGGAGGGCGGCGGCCAGCTTCACCGCGATCGGCCAGGGCACGTCGTCATCCTGCTGGCCGTGGAGCAGCCGCACCGGCCCGTCGAAGCCGATCTCCTCGCCGGTCAGCAGCCGGTTCGCCTGCCCGCTTTCCCAGAAGGCGCGGGTGGTGACATAGGGCTCGTCCGAATATTCGGAAATCTCCTCGATCCGGCCGTCGCGGGCGAGCTTCTCCCGGTCCTCCGCGTCGAATCCCCATTCGGTGAAGTCGGGCGCGGCGGCGATGCCCACCAGCCCCTTCACCCGATCGGGCCGGGCGAGCGCCACCAGCAGCATCAGCCAGCCGCCCATGGAGGACCCCACCAGCAGCAGCGGCCCATCGGTCAGATGGTCGATCAGGTGGAGCACGTCGTCCCGCCAGCTCGCCAGCGTGCCGTCGGCGAAGCGGCCCTCGCTCGCGCCGCAGCCGGCATAATCGAGGCGCAGCATCGCGCGGCCGATCTCCTCCGCCCAGGCATCGAGCGCGGTCGCCTTGCCGCCCTCCATGTCGGACATGTAGCCCGGCAGGAAGACGATGGTCGGCCCCCAGCCCTTGCGGTGGCGGTAGGCGAGCTTCAGCCCGTCGGGTCGGGCGAGAAAATCGGGATCGTTCATGCCCGCTTCCTAGCGTGCTTGCCCTTTCGCCGCCATCGCGGGCATAAGCGCGGCGTTTTCCTCCAGCCGACAGGATTGTTCAGCCGATGTCCGCCATGCTCAAGATCAGCCTTCCGGATGGGTCCGTGCGCGAAGTCGCCGCCGGCACCACCCCGGCTGAGATCGCCCAGAGCATCGGCCCCGGCCTCGCCAAGGCGGCGCTGGCCGCGCGCGTCGATGGCGAGCTGCGCGACATCAACCGCCCGCTGGAAGCGGATGCCGCGCTGGCCCTGGTGACCGCGAAGGACGAGGCCGACGCGCTGGAGCTCGTCCGCCACGATTATGCCCACCTGCTGGCCGAAGCGGTGCAGAAGCTGTTTCCCGGCACGCAGATCACCTTCGGCCCGGCCACCGAAGACGGCTTCTATTATGATTTCGCGCCGAAGGACCGCCCCTTCACCGAGGAGGACCTGCCCGCGATCGAGGCGGAGATGCGCCGGCTGATCGCCGAGGACAAGCCGCTCCGCCGCGAGGTGTGGAGCCGCGAGGCGCTGATCGCGCGCTGGCAGGCGGAAGGCGAGACGTTCAAGGCCGAATGGGCGGCCGAGCTGCCGGAGGGCGAGGAGCTGACGGTATACTGGTCGGGCGGCGACTGGCTGGACATGTGCCGCGGGCCGCACCTCGCCTCGACCGGCAAGCTCGATCCGCAAGCCTTCAAGCTGACGCGCGTGTCCGGCGCCTATTGGCGCGGCGATCAGAAGAACGCGATGCTGAGCCGCATCTACGGCACCGGCTGGCTCAACAAGAAGCAGCTCGACGCGCACCTCCACCGGCTGGAGGAGGCCGCCAAGCGCGATCACCGCAAGATCGGCGCGGAGATGGACCTGTTCCACCTTCAGTCCGAGGCGCAGGGCTCGGTCTTCTGGCACCCCAAGGGCTTCATCCTGTGGCGCCAGCTCGAAGCCTATATGCGCCGCCGGCTCGATGCCTCGGGCTATGCCGAGGTGAAGACGCCGCAGCTGATGGACGCGCGCCAGTGGGAGCAATCCGGCCACTGGGGCAAGTATCGCGAGAACATGTTCGTCGTGCCGGACGAGATTCCCTCCACAGAGGATGAAGGCCCGGTCGTCTCCAGCGATGCCGATCTGATGGCGCTGAAGCCGATGAACTGCCCCGCGCACGTCCTGATCTTCCGCCAGGGGATCAAGAGCTATCGCGACCTGCCGATCCGCATGGCCGAATTCGGCTGCTGCCACCGCAACGAGCCGCACGGCGCGCTCCACGGCATCATGCGCGTCCGCCAGTTCACCCAGGACGACGCGCATATCTTCGTGCGCGAGGACCAGCTGATCGATGAGATCCGCGATTTCTGCGACCTGCTCGATTCGGTCTATCGCGATCTCGGCTTCGAAAGCTACGCGATCAAGCTCGCGCTCCGCCCCGAAAAGCGCTTCGGATCGGACGAGATGTGGGACAAGGCGGAACAGACGCTGCGCGATGCCGTCGCCGCCGCCGGCCGCGCCACGCCCGAATATGGGTGGGAGGAGCTGCCCGGCGAGGGCGCCTTCTACGCGCCGAAGCTGGAATTCCACCTGACCGACGCGATCGGCCGCACCTGGCAGGTGGGCACCATCCAGGCCGATACGGTGCTGCCGGAACGGCTGGACGCCTCCTATGTCGGCGAGGACGGCCAGCGCCACCGCCCGGTGATGCTCCACCGCGCCATCCTCGGCACGTTCGAACGCTTCATCGGCATCCTGATCGAGCACCATGCCGGCAAGTTCCCGCTCTGGCTGGCGCCGGTGCAGGCGGTGGTGCCGACGATCGTTTCGGATGCCGACGGCTATGCCGAAGCGGTGGTGGAGAAGCTGAAGGCGGCCGGCATCCGCGCCGAATCCGACGTCCGCAACGAGAAGATCAACTACAAGGTCCGCGAACATTCGCTGGCGAAGGTCCCGGTGCTGCTGGTCGTCGGCAAGCGCGAGGCGGAGGAAGGCACCGTCGCCGTCCGCCGCCTGGGCGAGCAGGCGCAGGCGGTGCTGCCGCTGGACGAGGTGATCGCGCTGCTCAAGGCGGAGGCGACGCCGCCCGATCTGCGCGGCTGAGGCGGCGCGGGCGCGGTTTCCGGGCCCGTCAGGCCCAGGGATCGTAGGTGCCGAAGTCCCAGATATTCCCTTCCGGGTCGCGCGCGCTGTAGCTACGGCCCGGATAGCCTTCATTGTCGTGCGGCTGCGTCGCGATATCGGCGCCCTCGGCCCGCGCGCGGACATGATGGGCGTCGGCGTCGTCGATCACGCAATAGATGCAGGCGGTGACGCCTGCCGCCTCGGCCGGCGTCTTCCAGCGATAGCGGGCCTGCGCCTCGTCCGCCCGCGCGGAACCCAGCATCACCAGATTGGCGCCCAGCCGCAATTGGGCATGGTGGACGATTCGCGGGTCCGCATCGTCGGCATGGATGGCGTGCCGGTCGAAACCGAAGGCGCGGCACAGGAAATCGATGGCGGTGGGCGCATCGGCATAGCGCAGGCAGGGGATGATCGTCTGTTGGAGCATCGCCGTCTCCCTCATGGGCGGCCGGACGGGCCTGCGGAAAGGGTGACGCCAGCCTATCCCAAAGCGCCATCGCCCGCCATGGCTGGGGCGCCGGCCTCCGCTTTCGTCCCGATTCCGCCGGCCCCGAAAATGCTTTAGGACGGGGGCATGAACGAAGCCGATATCGCCCTTGCCCACCGCCTCGCCGATGCCGCCGGCGCCGCCATCCGCCCCTATTTCCGCGCCCGGTTCGATATCGAGACCAAGGCGGATGCCTCCCCCGTCACCCAGGCCGATCGCGCCGCCGAAGCCGCGATCCGCGCGATCCTGGAGGCGGAACGGCCGGAGGACGGCATCATCGGCGAGGAATATGGCAATGCCCGCGAAGGGGCCGATCGGCTGTGGGTGCTCGATCCGATCGACGGCACCCGCAGCTTCATCGCCGGCCGGCCGATCTTCGGCACGCTGATCGCGCTGATCGAAGGCGGGGCGCCGGTGCTCGGCGTGATCGATCAGCCGATCATCGGCGAACGCTGGATCGGTGCCGCGGGCCGGCCCACCCTGCTCAACGGCGCGCCCGCCCGCGCCCGCGCCTGCCCGGCGCTCGATCGGGCGCATCTCGCCACCACCGGCCCGCGTCTGTTCACCGAAGCGGAAAAGGCGGCCTTCGATCGCCTGTCCGATGCCGCGCGCGACACATTATGGGGCGGGGATTGCTATAATTATGCGCTGCTCGCCTCGGGCCATCTCGACCTCGTCGTCGAAGGCGGGCTCAAGCTCTACGACCTCGCGGCGCTGGTGCCGGTGGTGGAAGGGGCCGGCGGCGCGATGCGCGACTGGGCCGGCCGGCCGCTCACCCGCGACAGCAGCGGCCAGGTGATCGCGACCGGCGATCCCCGCCTGCTGGATGCGGCGCTGGAAAAGCTCAACTGACGCAACGGCGAGCCAGGCTCACCCCTTCGGCCGGCCCGATCCCACGTCATCGCGGGGCTTGCCCTTGCTGGTCCGCTGCCCGCNCGCCTTGGCGCCGGCCAGAACCGGGCCGCACGCGGCGGACTTGGCATCGCCAATGTCGACGAAGGCCAGAATCGGCGCGATCGGGCTCGCCACCAGGCCCAGCGCCACGCCCGCGCCGCCCCGCGCCAGCAGCTCCGGGCCGATCACGCCCAGCGCGGGAGCCGCGAAATAGCCGCCGATCCGCACCGGCGACTGGGCGGACAGCAGGCTGAACTTCTTGCCGTCAGCGCGGAATTTCAGATCGAGCGATTCGTCGCGGAAGCTGAAGCTGCCGGTGCCCAGCATCACATTCTTGTCGGTATCGATCAGGATCGGATCGGCCGCCGCCACGCCCTGCCGCACGGTGAAGGCGATCAGCCCGCAATTGACCGCCACCGGCTTTTTCAGCTTGTCCTCGAACATCTTGGTGATGAAGGTGCCGACATCCAGCTCGGAAAGCTGGATGTTGCGGGTCCAGAAGGTGCCGGCCGGCAGGATCACGGCGATCCGCCCGTCCGCATGGGCCAGCGATTCATGCACCGTGTCGCCCGCGCCCTTCATCTGCACGCGCGCCTTCACCACGCCGGACGTGCCCGATTCCTCCACGCCCCAGCCCTTCAGCAGCCGCCCCATCGGCGTCGGCGCAAGGCGGATGTCGTAACTGGTCATCACCGGCCGGGCGCGGGCGTTGAGCGTGATGTCGGACGCCAGCTTGCCGCCGGCCACGTCCATCGTCAGCGGGGAGAGCTTCAGCAGGCTCCGGTCGAGGTCCAGGGTCAGCGCCACGTTGGATATCGGCAGGTTGGGCGCGCGGATGGCGCGCACGGCATAATCGACATGCGCGTCGAAATTGCGGATCGCCTCGATCCGCAGCGGCGCATCGGGCAGCAGGCGCGGCGCGCCGTTCACCCGCCGCACCGCGCCCTTGGCGCCCTGCGCGGCCAGCCGTTCGGGATCGTAGCCGATGAACGGCCCGACATCGATGATGTCCACGGCGTCGGATCGCAGGCCGGCATCGATGCGCAGCCGGCCCCTCGGCATGGTGATCGTCATCCGCCCGGCAAGGTCGCTATCGCCGAAGCGCCCGGCGAGGCTGGTGAATTTCCAGGCCTCGCCGTCCTTGGCCAGGTGCGAGGTGAAGCGATAGGCGCGGGTTTCGGGTATCGCGACGCCGAGAAAATCGAACAGCAATGCAAGGTCCGGCCCACGCGCCACCAACCGCAGGTCGGCACCCTCGATCCGGGTCGCGGCCGGCAGCGTGCCCGAAACGTCCAGCGCGGTCCGCCCCGACCGCGCGGCGGCGACCAGCCGGTTGCGGCCGCCCGCCACCGTCTCGTTCGGGGAGAGCAGGCCGCCGGAGAGCGTGAAGGCGTGGCCGCGCATCCGGCCTTCGCCGCTGAAGCGCACGTCGCCGGCAAAGCGCGTATCGGCGGCGCGGATCGTTTCGAAGCGCATGTCGGCGGCAAGCTGCATGCGCGGATCGCTATAGCGGAGCCGGGTTCCGGCCACGGTCGCGCGGCGGATCACGGGCAGGTCCAGCGGCTTGCCGGGCCGGTCGGGGTCGCCGAAGGTCCAGCTGTTGCGGCGTCCGGCGGCATCCCATTCCAGGTCCAGCCGCCCGTCCGCCAGGTCCAGCCGGTTGATCCGGCGCTTACCGAAGAGGAAGGCGACGGTGGCGCCGTCCAGATCGATGCGCCGTGCTTCGAACAGGGTGGGCCGCGTCGCCCAGCCGGGATTGGCGATGCGCAGCCCCTCGGCCACGAATTTCAGATTTATAGGGTTGAAATAGAATTGAAAATCGCCAGCCACCCGGACATCGCGCCCGGCAGATGCGGTCGCCATCCGCTCGAAGGTGGGTTTCAGGAAGCGGCCCTTGGTGATGAACAATATCGCCCAGGCCAGGATCAGGAGGCCGACCAGCGCGGCGATGATGCGGATCGCGATGCGGACCGGGCGGGGCCAAGGCCGGCCGCGCCCTATCCGCCATTTTCCAGGCAGTGCTGCCGGTGCCGCCGCCGTGGGCTTTACGGTGGCGCGACCCGGAAAATCGCTGGGATCACGATCGGCCATGACGGAAAAACCCGCCAGTGGCCCCGGCCGTTCCCCCGGCTGGCGCCGGGGGCGGAGTAGATCAGGCCTTGGCCGCCTTCGCGACCTTGTCGGCCTCGATCGCTTCCAGGATGATGCGGCGGGCCTCGGCGGCGTCGCCCCAGGTGCCGATCCGCACCCACTTCTTGGCTTCCAGATCCTTGTAGTGGGTGAAGAAGTGTTCGATCTGCTGCATCACGATCGCGGGCAGATGCTCCTTCTCGTCCACCTTCTCATAATAAGGGAAGGTGGCGTCCACCGGCACGGTCAGCAGCTTCTCGTCGCCGCCGGCCTCGTCCTCCAGCTTCAGCACGGCGATCGGCCGCACCTTGACCACGCAGCCGGGGATGAAGGGCGAACGCGCCACCACCAGCGCGTCCAGCGGATCGCCGTCCGGCGAAAGCGTGTGCGGCACGAAGCCGTAATTGGCCGGATAGCGCATCGGCGTGTGGAGGATGCGATCGACGAACAAGGCGCCCGATTTCTTGTCGAACTCATATTTCACCGGTTCACCGCCAACGGGAACCTCGATGATCACGTTCAGGCTTTCGGGCGGATTATCGCCGGTCGGGATGAGTTCGATGTTCATGGTGCGGCGCAATAGTCCTCCCTCGTGATGGGTCAAGTCGCATCCGCCGCTTTTTTCCGGCCGGAAGTTGCTCTAGGGCCGCATCCCATGGCCAAGGTCGTCACTCCCCAAGCCGTTCGCGGCACCCAGGACATGCTCGGCGAGGAAGCGCTGCGCTTCGCCCGCGTCGTCGAAACCTTCGATCGCGTCCGCCGGCTCTACGGCTTTGGCCGGGTCGAGGTGCCGGTGTTCGAGGCGACGGCCGTCTTCGCCCGCTCGCTCGGCGAAACCACCGACGTCGTCTCGAAGGAGATGTATACGTTCGAGGATCGCGGCGGCGATTCGCTCACGCTCCGGCCGGAATTCACCGCCGGTATCGCGCGCGCCTATCTCACCAACGGCTGGCAGCAGCACGCCCCGCTCAAGGTGGCGACGCACGGCCCGCTGTTCCGCTACGAACGCCCGCAGAAGGGGCGTTTCCGCCAGTTCCACCAGCTCGATGCCGAGGTGATCGGCGCGGGCGAGCCGGCGGCGGACGTGGAGCTGCTGGTGTTCGCCGATCAGCTGCTGCGCGAGCTGGGCGTGTCCGACGGCGTCACCCTCCAGCTCAACACGCTGGGCGATGCGGCAACCCGCGAGGCCTGGCGCGCCGCGCTGGTGAAGCATTTCGAGGCGCATCGCGATGCGCTGTCGGAAGAAAGCGTGGAGCGGCTGGCCAAGAATCCGCTGCGCATCCTCGATTCGAAGGACAAGCGCGATCGCCCGGTGGCCGATGCCGCGCCGGTGATCGACGATTATCTTTCCGCCGAAGCGGGCGCCTTCTTCGATACGGTGCGCAACGGGCTGGAAGCGGCCGGCGTCGCCTATGTCCGCAACGGCGCGCTGGTGCGCGGCCTCGATTATTATCGCCACACCGCCTTCGAATTCGTGACCGACAGGCTGGGCGCGCAGGGCACGGTGCTGGGCGGCGGCCGCTATGACGGGCTGATCGAGGCGCTGGGCGGCGCGCACACGCCGGCCGTCGGCTGGGCCGCCGGGATCGAGCGGCTGGCGATGCTGATCGACCAGCCCGCGCCGCAGACGGTGGATGTCGCCATCGTGCCGCTGGGCGAGGCCGCCGAGGCCGCCGCCGCCGGCATCATCGCCAGGCTGCGCCGCGCCGGCATCGCCTGCGACATGGCCTATCGCGGCAATATGAAGAAGCGGATGCAGAAGGCCGATGCCTGGGGTGCGCGCTATGCCGTGATCCTGGGCGATGACGAGCTGGCGCGCGGCGAGGCGGCGGTGAAGACGCTGGCGGACGGCACGCAGCGGCCGGTTCCGATCGACGCGCTGGCCGGGGCGCTCGCCGGCTGATGGTTTCGATTCCCCCCGCGCGGATCGCGCAGATCGAGGCCCGGCGCGATGAACTGCAGGCGATGATGGCCCGCGGCGATCTTTCCGCCGATCGCTTCGTCGCCGTATCCAAGGAATATGCCGAGCTGGAGCCGGTGGCCGTGGCCGCCGGCGAGGTGCGCCGGCTGCGCGCGGAGCTCGCCAACCTCGCGCACATGATCGACGATCCCGAATCGGATGCCGAGATACGCGACATGGCGCAGGACGAGGCGGCCTCCATCCGCGCCCGCCTGCCCGATGCCGAACGCCAGCTCGCGCTCCGCCTGCTGCCGCGCGACGCGGCGGACGAGCGCGCGGCGATGCTGGAAATCCGCGCCGGCACCGGCGGGGACGAGGCGGCGCTGTTCGCGGGCGATCTGTTCCGCATGTATCAGCGCTATGCCGAGGACCATGGCTGGAAGGTGGAGCTGATCTCCGCCAGCCCGGCCGAGCTTGGCGGCTATAAGGAGGTCGTCGCCTCCGTCACCGGCGCGGGCGTGTTCGCGCGGCTGAAGTTCGAAAGCGGCGTCCATCGCGTCCAGCGCGTGCCCGCCACCGAAAGCGGCGGCCGCATCCACACCTCCGCCGCCACCGTCGCGGTGCTGCCGGAGGCGGAGGAGGTGGACGTCCAGATCGACGACAAGGATCTTCGGATCGACGTCTATCGTTCCTCGGGGCCGGGCGGCCAATCGGTCAACACCACCGATTCGGCGGTGCGGATCACCCATATCCCGTCCGGGCTGGTGGTGATCCAGCAGGACGAGAAATCGCAGCACAAGAACAAGGCCAAGGCGCTCAAGGTGCTCCGCACCCGGCTCTACGAGCAGGAGCGCGAGCGGCTGGCCAGCGCGCGCGCCGGCGAGCGCAAGGCGATGGTGGGATCGGGCGACCGTTCCGAACGCATCCGCACCTATAATTTCCCGCAAGGCCGCGTGACCGATCACCGGATCAACCTGACGCTGCACCGGCTGGCGGAGATATTGGAAGGCCCCGGCCTTGACGAGCTGATCTCGGCCCTGATCGCGGAGGACGAGGCGGCGCGGCTCGCCAATCTCGATGCCGCCTGAAACGGTGCGCGCGGCGCTGGCCGCCGCCGCCCGCCGCCTTGAACCCGTCAGCGCCACGCCCCGGCTCGATGCCGAGCTGCTGATGGCCCATGCGCTGGGCCGGTCGCGCGATGCGATGCTGTTGGCCGCGCTGGACGATCCCGCGCCGCGCGCCTTCGCCGATCTGGTCGCGCGGCGGGAGGCGGGCGAGCCCGTGGCCTATATCACCGGCACGCGCGCTTTCTGGACGATCGATCTGGGCGTCACGCCTGCCGTGCTGATCCCCCGGCCGGACAGCGAGACGCTGATCGAGGCGGCGGTCGATCATTTCGCGCGGGCCGGCCGGACGCCGGCATCGGTGATCGATCTCGGCACGGGATCGGGCGCGCTGCTGCTGGCGGCGCTGGCGGAGTGGCCGGAGGCGCTGGGGCTGGGGATCGATCGATCGCCCGCCGCGCTCGCGGTCGCCGCCGCCAATGCCGGACGCCTCGATATGGGCGCCAGGGCACGCTTTGCCGAACGCGACTGGACCAGGGCGGGCTGGGCGGATGCGCTCGGCCGGTTCGATCTGCTGCTGTGCAACCCGCCTTATGTGGAAAGCGATGCCGCGCTTGCCCGCGACGTCATGGAGCATGAGCCGCACGGGGCGCTGTTCGCGGGCGCCGACGGCCTCGACGACTATCGCCGGCTGGCGCCTGCCATTCCGCGCCTGATCGCGCCGGGCGGAATGGCGGCGATCGAGATCGGGCATCGGCAGGCGGCGGCGGTATCCGCTTTCCTTGCCGCCGAAGGAGCCGTTTCAACGGTTCGTCGCGATCTCGGCGGGCGGGACCGTTGCATAATCGTCGCGGCGGAAGCCTCCTAGGCAGGCGAAACATATTTCCGCTTGGAATCCCCCCGGTGAGCCACTACATCGGCCTCAGGACTGGGGGTTTCGTCAAGCATCTGGCTGTAAGAACCCCCGCCGACCCCCGATGGCTTTGCCGCGATATCCGCTATTTGGCGGTGCCGGTTCTGCGATAGGCGGTTGCGTGGCCATTCGGCACCGCACCTGCCTTGGCGCATCCTCAAGGGGCGGAAATCCGTAAGGTCCGGGGCGGGCCCGGATTGGGAGTGGCGACGAACGACCACCAGTGACGAAGGCAGCGAAACGTTGATCAACAATCGTCAGAACGGTCGCCGCCGTGGACGCGGCGGCGCGCCCCGGCAGAATGGCGGCAACGGCCAGGGCGGCAACCGGATTGATAATCGCGCGCGCGGCAACGCGGCCCAGCTTCATGAGAAGTACAAGACCCTCGCGCGGGATGCCCAGACCCAGGGTGATCGGGTCATGACCGAATATTATCTCCAGTTCGCGGACCATTATTTTCGCGTGCTGAGCGAGAACCGGCCGCGCTTCGAGGAGCAGCAGCGCCGCGACCGCTTCGACAATGCCGACTTTGAGGACGAGGAAGGCGAGAACGAGGCCGTTGCCGGCGGAGAGCGTGAGGAACGCGGCGGCAATGAGGGCGGCGAGCGCAATTATCGCGAGCGTCGCGAGCCGCGCCCGCGCGAGGAGCGGAGCTTCCGCGAGGATCGTGCGCCGCGCGAGGAGCGGATGGCTCGCGAGGATCGCCGACCCCGTGAGGATCGCGCGCCGCGCGACGAAGCGGAGCAGGGCGAGGATGCCGTGGCGGCCGCCCCGGAAGCCGCCGAGGCGCCGCGTCGCCGTGGCCGTCCCCGGCGGACCGAGGCCGCCGCGCCGGCGGAAACCGCCGAGCGCATCGACATGGACCGGCTGCCGCCCTCGCTCTCGCTGGCGAGCGAGTCCGCCGAGGCCCCGGCCGATGCCGAGGAGAAGCCCAAGCGCCGTCCCCGCCGCCCCCGTGCGGAGGCCGCCGGCGCCGAGGCCTGATCCGGCCCGCTTTCAATATGCGAAAAAGCGGCCCCGTCATCCCCCGGTGGATGGCGGGGCCGCCTGCTTTGGGGCGATAGCCCCCGTGTTCAGCCGCGCAGCTCGTCCGCCAGCGGTACGGCGGTGACCGGATAGCCCTGGTCGTCGCGGATGCAGAGATATTGCGTACCGCCGCGATCCTCGACCCAGGGCGTCACCATCTCGACCGTGAAGCGCGCCGCATGGGCAATGGCGGTATCGATGCCGTCGAACAAAGCGAGCCTTTCCAGGTTGCGCCGGGTGGGGAAGATCACCCGGAACCGCCCGTCCAGCGCCCCGGCCAGCGCATCGGCCGCGCCGATCCACAGGGCATGGATGCTTTCGCCGCCATCGGCGGCCGGCGTCGCATCGACGGGGGCGGCCGCCAGATAGAAGCGGGTATCGAACAGCCGGGTTTCCTTGAAATTGGGCCGCCAGCGGGCGAAGGCCGTCAGCGCGTCGAGATCCAGCCGCCAGCCGCCGGCGGCCAGCAGGGCGCCGAAATCGCCGCCTTCCGCCAGTGCCGCGCGCAACGCCGCGATCGCCGAGGGTCCGGGCGCGGGCCGGATGCCGATGGCGATGCCCACTTCCTCGATCGTCTCGCGGATCGCGGCGATCCGGGCGGCGGCATCCTCGGGCGGGCTTTCGCCCACCACGGCGGCATTGGCGGCCAGCGCCGCGTCGCCCGGATCGATCCGGCCGCCGGGAAAGACCAGCGCGCCCGCGGCGAACGCCATGGTGCCGGCGCGCTCGATCATCAGCAGCTCGGGTGCAGCGCTGCCGCATTCGCGCATCAGCACCAGCGTCGCCGCCGGAATGGCCGGGGCCAGCTCGCCCGTCATGTCGGCTCGTCGTCCTGGATGCGGTAATGATTGACGAACAATGCCGTCGCCTCGCGGATCAGCCGGTCGCGCGCAGGCAGGTCGGTGACGACCGATGAATCGCCGAACAGCGCGCGCATGTGGGAACTGTGGGTCACGAGGCCGAAGAATAGGTGCACCGTCACGATCGGATCGGGGATAACCGCCTTGCCGTTTTCATGCCAGGTCCGGAACAGGCTGGCGAGCCGTTCCACCGCCGGCTGGTGCGCGGCCCGCACCATCATTTCGGCAAAGGCCTGGTCGCGCAATGACTCGCCCATGACGATGCGGACGAGGCCGATCTTCTCCGGATCGGAAAAGCCGTCGACGATGATCCCGGCGATCTCCGCGAGCACCTTCGCTGGCGAACCGCCGCGCGCCACCACCTCGTCGATCCGCTCGTGGGTCTGGAAATCCTCGCTGGCGACGATCGCGGTCAAAAGGCCGTGCTTGTTCTCGAACAGCTCATAGAGCGTCGCCAGCGACCCGCCGGAGCGCTTGACGATCTCCGACAGGCTGACGGCGTCATAGCCGCGCTCCACGAACAGCGCGCGCGCCGCATCGATCATCGCCTGGCGCCGGCGTTCGCGCCGTTCGGATTCTCCCTTCGCTTCGGAACCGGTCGTGGTGGCGCGCATTATCTCCCCTGATTCCCGCCTGGATTTTTGCATCGCATCATCCGCTTGACCTGTAGTGTATCCTACATTACGGAAAAATCACAAGCGCAATCGACTTATGGGCCGGTTTGCGCAACCATGTATGGCCGGTTTTCGAAATCGGTCCCAGTTGCAAGGGAGCGTTGGTGCGCATGCGCGCTGTCACAGGGGAAACGCCGCGGCTCGCTGCCGCGCTGGCAGGGCTTGCCTTCCTTTCGGCCTGCGGCGGACAGCCGCAACAGGCGCCGCCGCCGCCGCCGGTGGACGTTGTCACCGTCGCGCCCACCGCCGTGGTCGACGTGATCGAACTGCCGGGCCGCGTCCAGGCGGTACGCACCGCCGAGGTGCGCGCGCGCGTCGACGGCATCGTCGAACGCCGCCTCTATGAGGAAGGCACCGACGTCCGCGCCGATCAGCCGCTGTTCCGCATCGATCCGCGCCAGAACCAGGCGGCCTATAATTCGGCGGCCGCCGCGCTTTCGCGGGCCGAGGCCGGGGCCGCCAACACCCGCGCGGTGGTTGGCCGCTATGCGCCGCTGGTGAAGCAGCAGGCGATCAGCAACCAGGAATATGACGCCGCCGTCGCCCAGGCCCGCCAGGCCGAGGCGGACGTGAATTCGGCGCGCGCCGCGCTCGATCGCGCCAAGCTCGATCTCAACTACACGCTGGTCACGTCGCCCATATCGGGCCGGGCGGGCCGCGCGCAGGTGACGGAAGGCGCGCTGGTCAGCGCGACATCGGCGACGCTGATGACGACGGTCGAGCAGCTCGATCCCGTCTATGTGAACTTCTCCCAGTCCAGCAACGAGCTGCTCCAGATCCGGCGCAAGATGTCGACCGGCGCGATCAAGGCGGACAATCTCGATCGCGTCCGCGTGACGCTGATCCTCGAGGACGGCAGCCCCTATGGCCCGGCCGGGCATCTCGACTTCCTCGACATGGCGGTCGACGAATCGACCGGCACGGTTTCGCTCCGCGCGGAATTCCCCAATCGCCAGCGCATCCTGCTGCCGGGCCAGTTCGTCCGCGCGCGGGTGGAGGCAGGCGTGAATCCCAGCGGCATCATGGTGCCGCAGCGGGCGGTGCAGGTCACCCAGCAAGGGGCCAATGTCATGATCGTCGGCGCGAACAATGTCGCGGTGGCGCGGCCGGTGAAGCTCGGCAGCCTGCAGGGCGATTCCTGGGTAATCAACGAAGGCCTGAAGCCCGGCGACCGGGTGATCGTGAGCGGCCTGCAGAAGGTGCGCCCCGGCCAGCCGGTAACCGTGACGCCGCCGGCCAAGCCCGGCGCGAAGCCGGCCGCCAAGCCCGCAACGCCCGTGGCCGGCTGATCGCATGTTCGCCCGCTTCTTCATCGACCGCCCGGTCTTCGCCTGGGTGATCGCCCTCGGCATCGCGCTCGCCGGCGTGCTGGCGCTGCGCAACCTGCCGATCGAGCAATATCCGAGCGTGGCGCCGCCCTCGCTCACCGTCAGCGTCACCTATCCGGGCGCGGACGCGGAGACGCTCTCCACCAACGTCACCCAGGTGATCGAGCAGGAGCTGAACGGCGTCGAGGGCTTCCTCTACATGCTCTCGAACAGCCAATCGAACGGCACGGCGACGATCACCGTCACCTTCCGTTCGGGCACCGACCTCGACGTCGCGCAGATGGAGGTGAACAACCGCCTGCGCCGCGTGGAGCAGCGCCTGCCCGAAGAGGTGCGGCGTCAGGGCATCCAGGTGAACAAGGCCGGTTCCGGCTTCCTGATGATCGTCGCCATCTCGTCGAAGAGCGGGACGACCGACAGCCTCGCGCTCGGCAACGTCGCCTCCGCCAAGGTGATCGACGAGCTGCGCCGCGTGCCCGGCGTGGGCGACCTGCGCCTGCTGGGTTCCGAATATGCGATGCGCGTCTGGCTCGATCCCGACAAGCTCGCCGGCTACAGCATGTCGGCGGCCGAGGCGCTCGCCGCGGTGCAGGAGCAGAACAGCCAGACGGCCGGCGGCCAGCTCGGCGACCAGCCGATCGCCAAGGGCGCGGAGCTGAACGCCACCATCATCACCCAGAACCGCTTCACCAATGCGGACCAGTTCCGCAACATCATCCTGCGCGCCAATCCGGACGGATCGACGATCCGGCTGGGCGACGTGGCCAAGGTGGAGCTTGGGGCGGCGAGCTATGGCATCGGCACGGAGCTTTCGGGCCGGCCGATGGCGGGCATCGCCGTGCAGACCGTGCCGGGCGCCAACGCGCTGTCGACCGCCGAGGGCGTGCGCGCCCGGATGGAAGAATTGGCGCGCGGCTTCCCGCCGGACATCACCTGGTCCGTGCCCTATGACACCACGCCCTTCATCACCATCTCGGTCGAGGAAGTGGTGAAGACGCTGGGCGAGGCGATGGTGCTCGTCTTCCTCGTCATGTTCCTCTTCCTCCAGAATCTGCGGGCCACGCTGATCCCGACGCTGGTGGTGCCGATCGCGCTCGCAGGCGCCTGCCTGGGCCTCTGGCTGTTCGGCTTCTCGATCAACGTGCTCACCCTGTTCGGCATGGTGCTGGCCATCGGCATCCTCGTCGACGACGCCATCGTCGTGATCGAGAATGTCGAGCGCATCATGAGCGAGGAGCATCTGAGCCCGCGCGACGCGACGGTGAAGGCGATGGGCCAGATCACCACCGCCATCATCGGCATCACGCTGGTGCTGATCGCCGTGTTCGTGCCGATGGCCTTCTTCCCCGGATCGACGGGCGGCATCTACCGCCAGTTCTCGATCACGCTGGTCGTGTCGATCGCCTTTTCGGCACTGCTGGCGCTCACGCTCACGCCCGCGCTCTGCGCGACCATGCTGAAGCCGCACGATCCCGAGGCGAAATCGCGCTTCCCCTGGCTCCAGGCCTTCTTCAACCGGTTCAACGGCTGGTTCGGCCGCACGACCGATGCCTATCAGGGCCGGGTGGGCAAGATCATGTCCCGCCCGCTGCGCTGGCTGGCGGTGTTCGTGGCGCTGGTCGGCCTGACGGCGCTCCTCTTCCTGCGCCTGCCGAGCAGCTTCCTGCCGAACGAGGACCAGGGCTATGCCATCTCGATCGTCCAGGCGCCGCCGGGCGCGACCCTGGAGCGGACCGAGGAAGCCATCCGGCAGATGAAGGATTATTATGCCGAGCAGCCGCAGATCGACCGCTATGTGCTGATCCGGGGCTTCAGCTTCTTCGGCCAGGGCCAGAACGCGGCGATGATGTTCGTCGTGCTGAAGGACTGGAAGGACCGCAAGGGCCAGGAAAACGGCATCGAGGCCTTTGTCGGCCGTGCGTTCGGCGCGCTCATGCAGATCAAGCAGGCGATGATCTTCACGATCAATCCGCCGCCGATCCGCGAGCTGGGCAATGCCAGCGGCTTCACCTTTATGCTGCAGGATCGCGGCGCGCTGGGGCATGACAAGCTGGTCGAGGCGCGCAACATGATGCTGGGCCTCGCCAGCCAGAGCCCGATCCTCACCGGCGTCCGCCCGGAAGGGCAGGAGGATGCGCCGCAGCTCAAGGTGGAGATCGACCGCGTCAAGGCGCGCGCGCTCAACCTCTCGATCGGCGACGTCAACGCGACGCTCTCGATCGCGTTCGGATCGGCTTATGCCAACGACTTCGCCTATGACGGCCGCATCCTGAAGGTGATGCTGCAGGCGGACGCGCGATCGCGCATGACGCCGGAGGACGTGCTGAACCTGCGCGTGCGCAACACGCAGGGGCAGATGGTGCCGTTCGGCGCCTTCACCACCGCGCAATGGACCTCGGGCTCGCCGCAGCTCCAGCGCTATAACGGCTATCCGGCGATGACGATCTCGGGCCAGGCGGCGCCGGGCCGCTCGTCGGGCGAGGCGATGGACGAGATGGAGCGGCTGGCGCAGCAGCTTCCCGACGGCTTCGACTTCGAATGGACCGGCACCTCCTATGAGGAACGCCAGTCGGCGGGTCAGGTCGGCGCGCTGCTCGGCCTTTCGCTGATCGTCGTCTTCCTGCTGCTGGCCGCGCTCTACGAAAGCTGGTCGGTGCCGGTGGCGGTGCTGCTGGTAGTGCCGCTGGGCGTGCTGGGGGCGGTGCTCTTCTCGATGATGCGCGGGCTTTCGGCGGACGTCTATTTCAACGTCGGGCTGATCTCGATCATCGGGCTGGCGGCGAAGAACGCGATCCTGATCGTCGAGTTCGCGATCGAGCGCGAGGCGGAGGGCCGATCCGTGTTCGATGCGACGATGGATGCGGTGAAGCTGCGCCTGCGGCCGATCATCATGACGTCGCTCGCCTTCATCCTCGGCATGGTGCCCCTGTTCATCTCCACCGGCGCCGGCGCTGCCAGCCGCCGGGCGGTGGGCACGGGCGTGATGGGCGGCATGATCGCGGCGACCCTGCTCGGCATCTTCTTCATCCCGCTTTTCTATCTGGCGGTGCGCCGCTGGCTGACGCGCAAGGCGCCGCATGCGCCCGGTGTGTCGCACGGCCCCGATGGCGGGGAGACGGCGCATGGCTAAGCGCATTCTCCTCCCGCTGCTGGCCGCGACGGTGCTGGCCGGCTGTTCCTTCGCGCCCGAGCATAGCCGGCCGCCCTTCGCCGCGGCGCCGCTCTATCCGCCCGAATATCAGCCGGAAGCAGGCATGCGGAAGGCGACGGAGATCGGCTGGAAGGATTTCTTCACCGATCCCCGCCTCCAGGCGGTGATCCAGATGGCGCTGGACAATAATCGCGATCTGCGCATCTCGGTGGAACGGATCGCCGAGGCGCGCGGCCAATATCGCATCCAGAATTCCGCGCGCCTGCCGGAAATCGCGCTGGACGGCGGCTTCACCCGCAGCCGCACCAACAACGGCCAGTTCAACCTGCCGGGCGGCGGCACCGTCGGCGGGCCGGAGACGCTCAACCGCTACGATATCGGCGTCGGCGTGGCCTCGTTCGAG
This sequence comes from Edaphosphingomonas haloaromaticamans, assembly GCF_001853345.1. Lineage (NCBI taxonomy): Bacteria > Pseudomonadati > Pseudomonadota > Alphaproteobacteria > Sphingomonadales > Rhizorhabdaceae > Edaphosphingomonas > Edaphosphingomonas haloaromaticamans. The sequence continues at coordinate 141,181 of NZ_MIPT01000001.1, forward strand.
CTCGATTTCTGGGGTCGGGTGGCCAATCTGTCGGAGGCCGCGCGTTCCACCTACCTGTCGACGGTCGCGGCCGAGCGGGCCTTCCGCCTGTCGCTGATCCGCGACGTCGCGGTCAATTATCTCCAGGCGCGCGAGCAGGCGGAGCGGATCGCGCTGGCCGAGCAGACGGTGAGCAGCCGGCAGGAGGGGCTTCGCATCGCCAAGCTCCGCCTCGATGCCGGCGTCACCTCCGCGCTCGATTATCGCCAGGCGGAAACGCTGCTGACCCAGGCGGAGACGGAGCTTGCCAATCTGCGGCTGGCCCGCGCCCAGACCCGCAACTATTCCTACGTGCTGGTCGGCCGGCCGATCCCGGACGATCTGCCCGATCCGCTGCCGATGGCGCGGCAGGGCATCATCCGCGATATCGGGCCGGGCCTGCCGTCGGACCTGCTCAACAACCGGCCGGACATATTGGCGGCCGAGGAGCAGCTTCGCGCCGCGCGCGCCAATGTCGGCGCGGCCCGCGCCGCCTTCTTCCCGACGATCAGCCTGACGGGATCGGCGGGCTTCGCCTCCAACCAGCTCGACGGCCTGTTCAAGGATGGCGGCACGACCTGGAGCTTCGGCCCCAGCATCCGCCTGCCGATCTTCGACTGGGGCGCCACCAAGGGCAATCTCAGCGTCGCCGTCGCGCGCGAGAACATCGCGGTGGCCACCTATGAAAAGACGGTGCAGACCGCCTTCCGCGAGGTGGCGGACGCACTGGCCGGGCGCCGCTGGCTGGCCGATCAGGTCGCCGCGCAGGAACGCGCGGCCAACGCCCAGCGCCGCCTCGCCGAACTGGCGCGGTCGCGTTACGACAATGGCGTCGCGCAATATATCGAGGTGCTCGATGCCGAGCGTAACCTGTTCTCCGCCGAGCAGAGCCTGATCCAGCTCCGCCGGGCGGAACTGGCCAATCTGGTCTCGCTCTATGTCGCGCTGGGCGGCGGGCTGACGTCGCAGGAATGAACGGCGCGGGTGCCCGGCAACGGCCTGGCCGGGCATCCGCCGCCGCCCTTGCCGGCCCGTATCCGGTGCGGCCCGGCGATGGCCGGCCTCCGCTCATGGGGCTCCGGTTGCGGCGCGGCATGGTCGATGCTAGCCGATGGCCGGCAACCGCTTACAAGGGGAAATAGCCCACCATGCGTATCGCAATGATCGGCACCGGCTATGTCGGGCTGGTGTCCGGGGCCTGCTTTGCCGATTTCGGTCATGACGTCATCTGCGTCGACAAGGATGCAGGCAAGATCGCGGCGCTCGAGGCGGGCGGAATCCCGATCTACGAGCCTGGGCTCGACGCGCTGGTCGCCGGCAATGTCCGCGCGGGGCGGCTGTCCTTCACCACCGATCTCGCCTCCGCCGTCGCCGGGGCGGACGCGGTGTTCATCGCCGTCGGCACGCCCTCGCGCCGGGGCGACGGGCATGCCGATCTCTCCTACGTCTTCGCCGCCACGCGCGAGATCGCGGCCGCGATCACCGGGCCGACCGTGGTCGTCACCAAATCGACCGTGCCGGTCGGCACCGGCGACGAGGTGGAGCGCATCATCCGCGAGGTGGCGCCCGATGCGGAGGCCTATGTCGTCTCCAACCCGGAATTCCTGCGCGAAGGTGCGGCGATCGAGGATTTCAAGCGGCCGGATCGCATCGTCATCGGCCTGGAGGACGAGCCCGCCCGCGCGGTGATGCAGGAAATCTACCGCCCGCTTTATTTGAACCAGGCGCCGCTGCTGTTCGTCGGCCGGCGGACGTCCGAGCTGATCAAATATGCCGCCAACGCCTTCCTGGCGGTGAAGATCACCTTCATCAACGAGATCGCCGACCTTTGCGAGGTCGCCGGCGCCGACGTGCAGCAGGTGGCGCGCGGCATCGGGCTCGACAACCGCATCGGCGCCAAGTTCCTCCACGCCGGCCCCGGCTATGGCGGGTCCTGCTTCCCCAAGGATACGCTGGCGCTGCTCAAGACGGCGGACGATCATGAGACGCCGCTGCGCATCGTCGAGGCCACGGTGAAGGTGAACGACGCGCGCAAGCGGGCGATGGGCCGCAAGGTCATCAAGGCGATGGGCGGCGACGTGCGTGGCCGCACCGTCGGCGTGCTCGGCCTCACCTTCAAGCCCAATACCGACGACATGCGCGACGCGCCGTCCCTCTCGCTGATCCAGACGCTGGAGGATGCCGGCGCCAGGGTGCGCGCCTTCGATCCCGAAGGGCATGAGCAGGCAAGGCCGCTGCTGCCCAATGTCGATTTCGCCGAGGATCCCTATGCCGTGGCGGACGGCGCCGACGCGCTGGTGATCGTCACCGAATGGAACGCCTTCCGCGCGCTCGATCTCAAGCGGATCGCCGGCCTGCTGGCCGCGCCCGTGCTGGTCGACCTGCGCAATATCTATCCGCCGGAGGAGGCGCTGCGCGCCGGGCTGCGCTATACCGGCGTCGGCCGCGGCGATGCCGATGAAGCCTGAGGACGAACGCCGGAACATGAATCAGGGAGAGGCGGAATGAAGCTGGCATCGCTGAAGCAGGGGCGTGACGGGCGGCTGGTGGTCGTCAGCGGCGATCTCGCCTGGTGCGCGGATGCGACGCACATCGCGCCGACGCTGCAGGCCGCGCTGGACGATTGGGAGAATGTCGCGCCCGGGCTGGAACTGCTCGCGACCGATCTCGCCCATGAGGCGATCCCGATGATGCGCTTCCACGAACGGCTGGCGGCGGCCCCGCTGCCGCGCGCCTATCAGTGGGCGGACGGATCGGCCTATGTGAACCATGTCCAGCTCGTCCGGCAGGCGCGGGGCGCGGAGCTGCCCGAAAGCTTCTGGACCGATCCGCTGATGTATCAGGGCGGGTCCGACGGCTTCCTGGGGCCGCGCGATCCCATCCCGCTGGCGGACGAGGCCTGGGGCTGCGATCTCGAGGCGGAGATCGTGGTGGTGACGGGCGACGTCGCGCAGGGCAGCGATCGCGAGACCGCGCTGGGCGCGATCCGGCTGGTCGGCCTCGTCAACGATGTGTCGCTGCGCAACCTGATCCCGGCGGAGTTGGCCAAGGGCTTCGGCTTCGTCCAGTCGAAGCCGGCCTCCGCGCTGTCGCCGGTGCTGGTGACGCCGGACGAGCTGGGGGACGGATGGCGCGACGGCAAGCTCCATCGCCGGCTGGACGTCGACATCAACGGCGCGCCCTTCGGCCGCACCCAGGCGGGTGAGGACATGACCTTCGATTTCGGCACGCTGATCGCGCATCTCGCCAAGACGCGCAGCCTCTGCGCCGGCAGCATCATCGGTTCGGGCACCGTTTCCAACCGCGATGCCGATGGCGGCCCCGGCCGGCCGATCGCCGATGGCGGGCGCGGCTATAGCTGCATCGCCGAGGTGCGGATGGTGGAGACGATCCTCAACGGCGCGCCTTCGACGCCGTTCCTGAAGCGGGGCGATACGGTGCGGATCTGGGCCGAGGACGATCGCGGCCACAGCATCTTCGGCGCGATCGAGCAGACGGTGGGCTGAGCCCGACTCCAGGTCAGGCCCGCCCCCCGGCCGCGCGCTTATTCGAAGCGCGCGATCACGTCGTCGGCGTAGCGCTTCACGCTGTCGATCATCTGGCCGACATCCTGGGTTCCGGGATGATAGAGGTGCCAGGGCTGCATCAGGATATGGGTGATGCCCTGGTCCTCCAGCCGCTTGTAGCCGTCGACGTCGAACACGTCCGAGGGCGAGGCGAGCACGTCGAACGGCAGGTGATCGCGGCCATATTCGCGGCGCAGCTCGCGGATGCGGGCTATGCTTTCCAATATCTCGGCCGCCGGCTGCAGATCGGTCAGCCAGCCTTCGCCCACGCGCGCCGCGCGCTTCAGCGCGGCATCGGATATGCCGGCGATCCAGATCGGCACCGGGCCGGCGGGCTTCGGATTCATCTCGATCCGCGGGAAATCGTAATATTTGCCGTGATATTCGACATATTCGCCCGTCCACAGCAGCTTCATGATCTCGATCATCTCGTCCGCGCGCTTGCCGCGCGTGTGGAAATCCTGCCCCAGCAGGCCATATTCGTCCTTCGACCAGCCGACCCCGCAGGTCAGCACCACCCGGTTGTTGGAGATGGCCGACACGGTCGATACCGCCTTGGCGACCAGGAAGGGATTGCGCATCGGCAGCACGAAGGCGTTGGTGGTGAAGCGGATGCGCTTGGTGATCGCCGCATAGGCGCCCATCATCACCATCTGGTCCGGCCAGTCGGTGAATTCGGGCCAGCGCCGCGAGCCATCGGGTGTATAGGGATAAGGCACGGTCAGCGTTTCGGGATTCACGACATGATCCGACATGGTGATCATCGCCCAGCCGGCCTCGTCGGCGGCGACGGCGATATCGGGCAAGGCGGGCACCGGCGCGAAGGCGGCGGACAGGACGAACTTCATCGGCAAATCTCCCAAGGGGCTTTCTGTTTGCCGGCAGGTTTCCATCCGATCGGCCGGGAGGAAAGCCCCGCGCGGCATCCGTGGCCCGATCGGCCGCGATTGGCCCGTTCTGCGCACCGCTTCCTGCGCGGGCCTGCCGGTCCGCACCGGCCCTTTCGCCCGATTCAGGCTTTCCCCCCCCGGATGCGGCCTGCTAAGGGCGCCGGGACTCTCGCATCCGCAGCATAGGGAACAGCGCCATGACCGCCGTCGGACAGGACACGCTCAACACCCGCACGACTCTTCAGGTCGGCGGCAAGACCGTCCATTATTACTCCATCCCGAAGGCGGCCGAGAAGCTCGGCGACGTGTCCCGCCTGCCTTTCTCGATGAAGGTGCTGCTGGAGAATCTGCTGCGCTTCGAGGACGGCGTGACCGTGACCGCCGAGGATATCCAGGCGATCGCCGACTGGCAGAAGGATCGCACCTCCGAACGGGAGATCCAGTATCGCCCGGCCCGCGTGCTGATGCAGGATTTCACCGGCGTGCCCTGCGTGGTCGATCTGGCCGCGATGCGCGACGCGATGAACGCGCTGGGCGCCGACGCCACCAAGATCAACCCGCAGGTGCCCGTGCACCTCGTGATCGACCATTCGGTGATGGTCGACGAATTCGGCACGCCCAAGGCGTTCGAGGACAATGTCGAGCTGGAATATCAGCGCAACGGCGAGCGCTATGAATTCCTGAAATGGGGTTCCAAGGCGCTCGACAATTTCAAGGTGGTGCCGCCGGGCACCGGCATCTGTCACCAGGTGAACCTTGAGAATATCGCCCAGGCGGTGTGGACCTCGGCCGATGCGGACGGCGCCACCGTCGCTTATCCCGATACCTGCGTCGGCACCGACAGCCACACCACGATGATCAACGGCCTCGGCGTGCTCGGCTGGGGCGTGGGCGGCATCGAGGCGGAAGCCGCCATGCTCGGCCAGCCGGTGTCCATGCTGATCCCGGAAGTGGTCGGCTTCAAGCTCACCGGCGCGCTGTCCGAAGGCATCACCGCCACCGATCTCGTGCTCACCGTCACCCAGATGCTGCGCGCCAAGGGCGTGGTCGGCCGCTTCGTCGAATTTTACGGCCCCGGCGTCTCGGCCCTCAGCCTCGCCGACCGCGCGACCATCGCCAACATGGCGCCGGAATATGGCGCGACCTGCGGCTTCTTCCCGATCGACGGCAAGACGCTCGATTATATGCGCCTCACCGGCCGCGACGAGGAACAGATCGCGCTGACCGAGGCCTATGCCAAGGCGCAGGGCTTCTGGCTGGATCCCGCCGCCGCCGATCCCGTCTTCACCGACACGCTCGAGCTGGACATGGGCACGGTGGTGCCGTCGCTCGCCGGCCCGAAGCGCCCGCAGGACAAGGTGGTGCTGACCCAGGTGGACGAGGTGTTCAACAACGACCTCGAGACCGTCTACAAGAAGGCCGCCGCCAAGCGCGTTCCCGTCGAGGGCCGCGATCATGACATCGGCGACGGCGACGTGGTGATCGCCGCGATCACCAGCTGCACCAACACCTCCAACCCCAGCGTGCTGGTCGCCGCCGGCCTCGTCGCCAGGAAGGCGGTGGAGAAGGGCCTGAAGCCGAAGCCCTGGGTCAAGACCTCGCTCGCCCCCGGCAGCCAGGTCGTCACCGACTATCTCAAGAAGGCGGGGCTGCAGGAATCGCTCGACGCGATCGGCTTCAACCTCGTCGGCTATGGCTGCACCACCTGCATCGGCAATTCCGGCCCGCTGGCCGCGCCGATCTCGGCCGCGATCAACGGCAACGATATCGTCGCCGCCTCGGTGCTGTCGGGCAACCGCAACTTCGAGGGCCGCGTCTCGCCGGACGTGCGGGCGAACTTCCTCGCCTCGCCGCCGCTCGTCGTCGCCTATGCGCTGAAGGGCACGGTCACGACCGATTTCGTGAACACCCCGATCGGCAAGGGCAAGGACGGCAGCGACGTCTATCTGAAGGACATCTGGCCGACCAACGACGAGATCCGCGCGGTGATGGACGGCGCGATCGATCGCGACATGTTCCAGAGCCGCTACGCCCACGTCTTCCGCGGCGATCAGCGCTGGCAGGCGATCGACGTGACGGGTTCGGACACCTATAGCTGGCCGGCCGGCTCCACCTATGTCGCCAACCCGCCTTATTTCGAAGGCATGTCGATGACGCCGGCGCCGGTCACGGACATCCGCGATGCCCGCCCGCTCGCCATCTTCGCCGATTCGATCACCACCGATCACATCAGCCCGGCCGGTTCGATCAAGGCGGATTCGCCCGCCGGCCGCTACCTGCTCGAGCATCAGGTCTCGAAGGCGGACTTCAACAGCTACGGCGCGCGCCGCGGCAACCATGAAGTGATGATGCGCGGCACCTTCGCCAACATCCGCATCAAGAACGAGATGATCCCCGGCATCGAAGGCGGCATGACCAAGTATATCCCGTCCGGCGACGTGATGGCGATCTACGATGCGGCGATGAAGTATAAGGCGGACGGCACGCCGCTGGTCGTCGTCGCCGGCAAGGAATATGGCACCGGCTCCTCGCGCGACTGGGCGGCCAAGGGCACGACCCTGCTCGGCGTCCGCGCCGTCATCGCCGAAAGCTTCGAGCGCATCCATCGTTCGAACCTCGTCGGCATGGGCGTGCTGCCGCNCCAGTTCGCCGACGGCGTCGATCGCAAGACGCTGAAGCTGGACGGCACCGAGACCTTCACGATCGAGAATGTCGCCGGCCTTCGCCCGCGCCAGGCGGTGACGGTGAAGCTCACCCGCGCCGACGGCACGACCGAGACGTTCGAGACGCGCTGCCGGATCGATACCGTCAACGAGCTCGATTATTTCCTGAACGGCGGCATCCTGCCCTACGTGCTGAGGAAGCTCGCCGCCTGATCCGGCGACGATCGGGAAAGAAGAACGGGGCCTGCGGCAGAGATGTCGCGGGCCTTTTTCTTTGTCCCGTATTGGGGCGACCCATAATCTCCCTTGACCTGAAACCGCTAACCACCCCTTATGGTTAACGCAGAGTGACCGACTCCGGCCCATAGGCGGGCATCATGGAACGGGCGGGAGCCGTGGTCCTTGGGAATCAGGGGAATCGACCATGACCATGCTTGCACATCGCTTTCGTAAAACCTTGCTGGGGACGGCCCTTGCCGTCGGTCTCGTGGCTGGCGCAGCACCCGCCAACGCCGTCAGCATCGTGTTCACCGACGACGGCACCGTCGCGGGCTCGGCCGCCGAGCGCGGCTTCAACATCGCCAAGAGCTTCTGGGAGCATGTGCTCACCAACGATGTGACGATAAACATCAACATCAGCTTCTCGTCCTTCGGTGATCCCGACATCATCGGCGGTGCGCAGAGCAATCTCTACGTCCTCGATATCCCGACCTATCAGGCCTATCTGGGCGCGACGGGCACGACCAATCTCGATGCGGTGAAGGTGCTGCCCACGCTCACCAACGGCGCGGTTTCGGTGGTCACCCCCGGTTATGTGGACGAGGCGAACAAGCTCGGCGTCGATACCACCAAGCGGGTCTTCGACAATGACGGCAGTGCCAACAACCAGGAAATCGGCATAAACTCGTCGGTCATCAAGGCGATCGGGCTTGGCGCCTTCATTCCGGACGAGCCCGACGGCGACATCACGTTCAGCTCCGATTTCGCGTTCGACTTCGACCCCACCGACGGCATCGATGCGAACAAGATCGATTTCGTTGCGGTGGCGATCCATGAAATCGGCCATATCCTGGGCTTTACGAGCGGCGTCGACGATTATGATTATGTCGGTGGACCGAATGGGCCGCTGGCAGGCGATCTCGCCGATTATCCGGTGAACGAGGTCTATTGGGGCTATGTGATGGATCTGTTCCGTTACGCCCAGAGCAACGACGGCGCCGAGCTGAACTGGGCGCCCGGCGACGACGCCTATTTCTCGATCGACGGTGGCCAGACGGCCTTCCTCGACGGCTATTTCTCGACCGGCGAATATAATGGCGACGGGCGGCAGGCCTCGCACTGGAAGGATGCCAGCGGCAACCTCCAGCTCGGCATCATGGACCCGACCGTGGCTTATGGGCAGATGGGCGTCGTTCGCGGGCTCGATCTCGCCGTGTTCGATGCGATCGGCTGGAACACCAATATCGATGTGCTGGCCAACCCGAACTGGTCCTACACCACCGCGCAGGCGGCGGTGCCGGAAGCGGCGACCTGGGCGCAGATGATCATCGGCTTCGGCTTCATCGGCGGCACGCTCCGCCGCTTCGGCGGCCGGCGGAAGGCCGCGATCGCCTGATCCGCCGCATCGGCGGAAGAATCAGCCCCGGTGAGGCGGTCTCATCGGGGCTTTTCTTTCGGGCCGGTCTGCCGGCATCGGTTCGGTCGCCGGCCGGGATGCGTTACGAGATCGCCGATCGCGTCAACGTCTATGCCAACTATGCCCGCGGCTACAGTTCCGGCGGCTTCAACGGCGAAACCAACGAAGTGGGCGCGCCGAAATCCATCCCGCGACAAGGCGGGCGGCTCGGGCAGGCCGGGCGGTTCACCCGGTGCCATCGGAGGATAAGCCGCCTCGCCGGCCGCGCCGGATCATTTGGGTTCCAGCGCGAAGGCGACCAGCGAGTCGCCGATCTTGGTGCCGAGATATTTGTGGCCGCCGGCCGCGATGGCGACATATTGGCGGCCGTCCTGCTTCAGTCGGTAGGTGACGGGCGTCGCCTGGCCGCCGGCGGGAAGCCGGCCCTTCCATAGCTCGCGCCCCGTGCGGATATCGAAGGCGCGCAGGAAATTGTCGGTCGCGGCGCCGATGAACACCACGCCCGATGCCGTCACCACCGCGCCGCCCATGTTCGGCACGCCCAGCTTCAGCCACATCGGCCATGGCGCGAGATCGCGGGTGGTGCCCAGCGGCACTTCCCACAATTTCCTGCGGGTCTTGAGGTCGATCGCCAGCAAAGTGCCCCAGGGCGGCCGCACGCAGGGTGCGCCCAGCGGCGACAGCATCGGCACCATCGTGTTGCCGTAAGGCGTGCCGAAGCTCGGCAGCAGGCGTTCGCCGCGCGCCAGCATGGCATCGGTTTCCTTGCGCGGCACCATCTTCACGATCGCCGGCACCTGCGTGGTGTTGACCACCAGCACCTGGTTGACCGGATCGATCGCCATCCCGCCCCAATTGTTCACGCCCATGAAGCTGGGGAAGAAGATCGTCCCCCGCGTGGAAGGCGGGGTGAACACGCCCTCCCAATTGGCGCTGCGGAACAGATCGCGGCACTTGCCCTTGTCCCAGAAGGTGAAGCCCCACATGTCGTCCTCGGTCATGTCCCGGCGCACGATCATCGCCGGGTCCTTGGGGAAGGGCTGGGTGGGCGACAGCTTCTCGCCGGGCAGCGCGCCGGCCTGCGGCACGGGGCGTTCCTCCACCGGGAACAGTGGCTCGCCGGTTTCGCGGTTGAGGATGAAGATATGGCCCTGCTTGGTCGCCTGGGCGAGCGCCGGGATCGATCGGCTGCCCTGCTTCAGATCGAACAGCAGCGGCTGGGCCGGCACGTCATAATCCCAGACGTCATGATGCACCGTCTGGAACCGCCAGCGCGGCTGGCCGGTGCGCGCGTCGAGCGCCACCACCGAGGAGGACCAGTAATCGCGGTTGCCGCGATCGATGCCGATATGGTCGGGGCCGGCATTGCCGGTCGGCACGAAGATGAGGTTGCGCGCCGGATCGGCGGTGAGCGGCGCCCAGCTGTTCGCCGTGGCGCGGACATAGGGTTCGCCCGGCGGGGCGTTGGCGGTGTCGGTGACGCCGGGCGGCAGCGGGTTCCATGCCCAGGCGAGCTTGCCGCTATGCACGTCGAAGGCGCGGATCACGCCGGCCGGCACGTCGACCCGCATATTGTCGGGGATGCGCCCGCCCAGCACGATCTTGCCGTCCACCACCACCGGGGGCGAGGAGATCGCATAGTCGCCCGGCTGCACCGGGCCGAGGCCCTGGGTGAGATCGAGCACGCCCTTGTCGCCGAAGCCGGCGCAGGGCTGGCCGGTTTCGGCATCCAGCGCCCGCAGCCGGCCGTCGATGCTGCCGACGAGGATGCGGCTGACGCATTCTGCGGGCGCGGGGCCGTTGGCGGGTGCGGGGGCAGGATCGCGATAATAAGTGACGCCCCGGCAGTTGATCAGATAGGCGTTGGTGGCATCCGCCTTGTAATTCTGCGCCCAGATTTCCCTGCCGGTCTCGGGATCGACGGCGGCGACCTTGCCCAGGCCCGAGCAGACGAACATCTTGCCGTCCGCCACGATCGGCGTCGCCTCGAACGTCGGCGATACGCCTTCGGGCACGTCCAGCTTGCCGATATGGTAGGTCCAGGCGGGTTTCAGCCCGGCGACATTGGCGGTGGTGATCTGGGTGGCGGGCGAATAATGGGTGGCGTCCGCGTCGCCGCCGTAGAAGCGCCAGTCGGCGGTCGGCCCGCTGGTGTCGATCGGCCCCGAATATCCGCCGCCGCACCCGGCCAGCAGCAGGACGCCGCCCCACATCGCCATTGTCCGCTTGTCGCCCATCCCGCTCTCCGATCGTTTTTTCCGCACGGTTGTGCATTGGCGTTTCGCGGCCATGCAACAAGGAACGCAGCGGCGATCGGGCCGAATGTTCGCGTCCGGCCAAGCGGGGGCGATTTCCTCCCCGGCCGCCAGCCGGGGAGGATCGGGATCAGCCGGTCTGGAAAATCCCGCTCAGACGGCCTTCAGCGCCTGCTCCATGTCGGCGACCAGATCGTCGGCATCCTCGACGCCGATCGATATGCGCACCAGATTGTCGGTGATGCCCAGCGCCAGCTTGCGTTCGTCCGGCACCGAAAGATGGGTCATCGCCGCCGGCGCGCTGGCCAGCGTTTCGGTGCCGCCGAGGCTGACGGCGAGCTTGGCGATCTTCAGCGCGTCGAGGAAGGCGAAGCTCTCCTTCTCGCCGCCCTTCAGATAGAGCGAGAAGGTGGAGCCCGCCCCCGTGCAGTGGCGGCGATAGATGTCGGCCTGGCGCGATCCTTCCTCCAGGAAGCCCAGATAGCCCACCGTCTCCACCTTGGGATGATCGCGCAGATAGGCGCAGACCTTGGCGGCATTCTCGCCCGCCCGGCTCATCCGCAGCTCCAGCGTCTCCAGGCTGCGCAACAGCATCCACGCCGAATGCGGATCGGTGATGGTGCCGATCGTGTTGCGCATCGCCCGGATCGGCGCGATCGCCGCCTTCGATCCCACCGCGCCGCCGGCCACCAGATCGCTATGCCCGCCGGCATATTTGGTGAGCGAATAGAGGACGAGATCGGCGCCGTGGCGCAGCGGCTTCTGCCAGAGCGGGCCGAGGAAGGTGTTGTCGATGGCGATCGGCGGCGCATCCGGCCCGGTGCCGAACAGCGCATCGCGCGATGCCTTCACCGCCTCCACATCGACCAGCGCGTTGGTGGGATTGGCCGGGCTTTCCAGATAGATCAGCGCCACCCGCCCCTCAGCCTGCGCGCGGCCGAGCACGGCATCGATCTCCTCCCGGCTGGCGCCGGCGGGGAAATCGAGCCAGTGGACGCCGAAGCGGCCGAGGATCTTGCCGATCAGCGTTTCGGTGGCGGCGTAGAGCGGCGCGGAATGGACGATGATGTCGCCCGGCTTCACCAGCGCCAGCAGCACCGTGGCGATCGCCGCCATGCCGGAGGAGAAGGTGAGCGCGTCCTCCGCATCCTCCCACACGCCCAGCCGGTCCTCCAAAATCTCCTGATTGGGGCCGTTGAAACGGGAATAGACGAGGCCCTCCGCCCCGCCCGGCCGCTTGCCGGTGACGCCTTCGAAATGGCGTTTGCCGGCGGCGGCATTTTCGAACACGAAGGTGGAGGTGAGGAAGATCGGCGGCTTCAGCGCGCCTTCCGACAGCATGGGATCATAGCCGTGGCCCATCATCAGCGTGGCGGGCTTGAGCGGACGGCCGCCCAGCTCCACCACGTCGGGCTTGGGGCGGCGGCGCGGGGTGGCGCCGCTCAGATCGGCTTCTGTTTCGTCTTTCATGGACCATCCTGTATCGATCGACCCGCGACGCGGGTGTTATGATCCGCAGCCTATCGCAGTCGGGACAGGAGGGGGAGGAAAATGCCGATCGCCATCGTATCGATCCCGGTCGCCGATCAGGCGCGGGCCAGGGGCTTCTATACCGACATCATGGGATTCGCGGTGATGCGCGACGAGGCGATGGGGCCGGATTCGCGCTGGATCCAGCTGCAGCCGCCGGGCGGCGGGGCATCGATCACCTTGGTCAACTGGTTCGATGCGATGCCGCCGGGTTGCCAGCAGGGGCTGATGCTGGGCGTGCCCGATATCGAGGCCGAACATGCCCGGCTGGCGGGGCTGGGGGTGGAGGTAGCGCCGATCCGCAAGGAGGCGTGGGGACGCTATACGATGGTGGCGGACCCGGACGGCAATCGCTGGGTGGTGGCGGAACTGGCCGCCTAGGCGGCGTGGATGGATCATGGCGCGGGTGAGGTCCGATTCAGGGATCTCTCCAGGCGACCACCTCTCCCCCGTCATTCCCGCGAAGGCGGGAATCCATTGTGTCGGGTGCTATCGACTCAATCGAGCCAACCGCGTCCATGGTTAGCTACGCTGGCCTATGGCTCCCACCTGCGCGGGAATGGCGGATCTTTTGTGTGATTTCCGTAGCTTCTGCTTCCGGCAACAGCTTGTGCTGACAGTTTGATCCGGGCGCGCGAAGGCAGGGCCGCCGGGCTTTCGCGCGGGTCAAGGCTGGCGCCTACACCGATATCACCACCTTGCCGAACAGGTCGCTGCCGGACTGGTAGCGATAGGCGTCCACCGCATCGTCGAAGGCGAAGACGCGGTCGATGACGGGGCGGATGCCGTTGGCCTCCACTGCGGCGTTCAGCCGCTCGGCCATCGCGCGCGATCCGACGAAGATGCCGCGCATCGTCGCGCCCCGCGTCATCAGCGCCAGCGGGTTGGACTGGCCTTCGGCGGCGAGCAGGCCGATGATGCCGATTTCCCCGCCATAGCCGATCGCCTGCATCGACTGGGCGATCGTGCCCGGCCCGCCGACCTCGACGATATGGGATATGCCGTTCGGCCCCGCCGCCTCCGCCGCGGCCGCGCCCCAATCGGGCGTGGCGCGATAGTTGATGCCGTGGGTGGCACCCATCGCGCGGGCGCGCTCCAGCTTGGCGTCGGAGGAGGAGGTGATGATCACCGCGGCGCCGGCCGCGCGTGCGAGCTGGAGGGCGATCAGCGAGACGCCGCCCGTGCCGAGTAGCAACACGGTATCGCCCGGCTGGAGCCGCCGGGGGCCTTCCATCAGCGCGTTCCAGGCGGTGATGCCGGCGCAGGGCAGGGTGGCGGCTTCCTCGAACGAAAGCGACGGGGCGATCGGCACCACGGCACGTTCGGGCAGCAGCGCATATTCGGCGAGCATGCCGGTGGCCGGCGGCGCGCCGAGCGAGGTGGCGACCTTGCGTGCATCGGCCGGCCCGTCCTCCCAATCGAGGAAGAAGGTGCCGGTGACGCGATCCCCCACCGCGAAGCGCGTGACGCCGGCCCCGATCGCCGCCACCTCGCCTGCGCCGTCGGAAAGCGGAATCGCAGCCGTCCGGATCGGCCCGCCGAAATAGCGGCCCTGGATCAGAAGCTGGTCGCGATAGTTGAGCGAGCAGGCCCGGACCTGGATGAGAATCTCGCCGGGGCCGGGCACGGGCGTGGCGATTTCGGCCTGGCGCAGCGCTTCCAGCCCTTGATGGCCGGGTTCCAGAACATATGTCCGCATCGTCACGCTCCTTGCCTCTGTCCGTCATCCTGGTCGAACGGATGGTCATGTTCGCCGACTTCATATGGCGCGATCGGCGGCCTTCGTGAGACCGGGGAATAGAATGCCTGGTCACCGCGTATATTCAATATGCAGCATCCTTCCGATCCCGATCCGATACTGGAGCATGCGCCGGCGCTCAGGCGTTATGCCCGGCTGCTGACGCGCGACGGGACCGCCGCCGAGGATCTGGTTCAGGAAACGCTGCTGAAGGCGCATGAACGGCCGCCGCGCCCGGCGCTGGGCCAATCGATCCGCCACTGGCTGTTCACGGTGCTGCGCAACCTGTTCATCGATGGTTTGCGCCGCCGCCGCAGCGAGGCCGCGCGGATCGACGCGCTGGCCGATGCGCGCGCCACGACGGCGACGCCCGCGCAGCCGGCCGACCAGGAATTCGCCACCTATCTGCGCCAGATCGGCGAGCGGTTCGAGGCGCTGCCCGATGGCCAGCGCGCCGCGCTGCGCTGCGTGGCGATCGAGGGGATGAGCTACCAGCAGGCCGCGGATGCGCTGGGCGTGCCGGTGGGCACGATCATGTCGCGCCTGAACCGGGCGAGGGCCGCGCTGCGGGCGGATGCGCCGGAGCCGACGGCGGCGCGGCTGCGCATCGTGGGAGGACGCGATGACGACTGACAGGAACCGCATCTGCGATATCGACATCAACGCCTATGTCGACGGCGAGCTGGACGCGGCGCGCGCCTGCGAGGTCGAGCGGCACCTGAGCCAGCGGCCCAACGATGCCGCGCGGGTGATGGAGGATCTGGCCGGCCGCAGCGCCCTGCGGCTGATCGCCGGCAAGGCCCGGCCGTTCACGCCCCGCGCCGAGCGGCGCGCCGGCGGCACCCGGCTTTCGCTGGCGGCGGTGATCGCCTTTGCGGGGCTGAGCGTGATGACGCTGGTGCTGCCCAATGCCGGCGGGCAGAGCGTGGCATCGCCGCCATCCTATCTGGACGATGCGATGATGTCCCACCGGATCACGCTGATGCGGGCGCGCATGGCATCCCAGCCCGAGGCGCCGAACCTGGACGTGCATGATCTGATGCGCGAGACCGGCATCCGCGTGCCCCGCCTGCCCGCCGGCTGGCGCGTGCTGGATGCGCAGCTTTTCCCGTCCGAATATGGCCCGGCGCTGCAGATGCTGGTGCATACCGAGGACAAGGGCGTGCTTTCCATCTTCGCTGTGCGCGGCGCCAGCACGGCGCCGACCGAGCCTTCCGCCGAGCGGATGGACGGCCGGTCGATCGCTTATTGGCGCAAGGGCGACCTTTCCTATGCCCTGATCGGCGACGGGACGCCCGAGGAGATCGACCGGATCGCCGACCATCTGGAGGATGGCGGGCTGGAGCAGGCGGATGCCGCCATCCGTCCCCCGGCCCATCGAGTTACCGCGTTGCCCGTGTTGCCGGACGCTTCTGCCCGGCGGGCCAACGCACCAGCGTGAGGTGAAGCATGCATATCGATCTGGATGACGGCGTTTCCGCCGAGCTGCTGGCGGATACGTGCGTGATCGGCGCGGGGGCGGCGGGGATCACCGTGGCCCGCCGGCTGCTCGCCGCGGGCCAGCGGGTGGTGCTGCTGGAAAGCGGCGGCCTGGATCATGAGGCCGATACCGCCGCGCTGAACGAGGGTCGATCGGTGGGCGAGCCTTATTATCCGCTGGATCATGCGCGGCTGCGCTTCTTCGGCGGCACCACCGCCATCTGGGGCGGGCGCTGCGCCGAGCTGGACCCGATCGATTTCGTCCGGCGCGACTGGGTGCCCCATTCGGGCTGGCCGATCGATCATGCCGAGATCGCGCCTTATTATGCGGCGGCCCGCGACCTGCTGGACCTGCCGTCGCGCGAACCGACCGCGGAGAGCTTCGCCCGCGCGGGCGCGCCGCTTCCCGATTTCGATGCGGATGTGCTGCGCACGCCCTTCTGGAGCTTCGACGACAGGTTCAACCGCTTCACCTTCGAATCGTGCGCGGACCTGCGCGAGAATCCACGCTGCCGCATCCTGACCCATGCGACGGTGACGGAGATCGTGGCCCTGCCTTCGGGCCGGGCGATCGGCCATCTCGACCTGACGGCGCGCTCGGGCCGGCGCCACCGGGTGCGCGCGCGCAATTATGTGCTGGCGGCGGGCGGCATCGAGAATGCCCGGCTGCTGCTGGCATCGGATTCGATCGTGCGCACCGGCCTCGGCAACGCGCACGACCAGGTGGGCCGTTACTTCATGGAACATCCCCATGCGCGCGGCGGCAGGATCGTCGGGCCTGGGGTGTGGGCGCTGCTCAACGCCTTCGGCCGCAAGCACCGGCTGGACGGGCATAACGCCGCGGCCCTGATCGCTCCGGCCGAGCGGCTGCAGCGCGAGCAGGGGCTGCTCAACACCTCGCTCACCATCGCCGGTCGCCGGCCGGTGCACGGCAGCGAGGCGCTGGGCATGCGCGCCTATCAGAAATTGAAGCATGATCTTGCCCCCAGCCGGCGCGCGCGGGCGATGTGGATGCGCACCAAGCAGGCGGTGAACGCGACGATGAGCGTGACCGAGCCGCTCCGCCCCTGGCTGCTGCACAAGGCCGGCCGGCTGGACGTGGCGCTGGTGGTGCGCGGCGAGCAGGCGCCCAATCCCGACAGCCGGGTGCTGCTGGACGGCACGACCGACGCGCTGGGCCTGCGCCGCGCCAGGCTCGACTGGCGGATGAGCGCGATCGATACGGACAGCGTGGCGGGCCTCGTCGCCGCCCTCGGCCGCGAGACCGAGCGGCTGGGGCTGGGCCGGGTTGAGGCCGCGCCCTGGCTTTCGGATGCGAGCCGCGCCTGGCGCACCGATCCGCTGATCAGCGCGCATCCGATCGGCGGCTATCACCATATGGGCACGACGCGCATGGCCGACAGCCCGCGCGAAGGCGTGACCGACGCCACCGGCCGCGTCCACGGCCTCGCCAACCTGCATGTCGCGGGAAGCTCGCTCTTCCCGACGTCCGGCTGGGCCAATCCGACGCTGACCATTCTCGCGCTGGCGCTGCGGACGGCCGATTTCATCGCCAGGGGCGCCGCGCAGGAGCCGGCGATCGAGCAGGAGAACCGGCCGCTGGTAGCCGCGCGCCGGTAAAAATGCGGGCGGCGGAGGCCGATGCCCCCGCCGCCCGGCTTCTGTTCGATATCGGGCCGGCCGATCAGTTGAAGGTTTCACCCTTTTCCGCCTTGGCGACGAGCAGCGGCGACAGCGAGAAATCGGGGCCGAGGCGATCGGCCTGGCGCTTCAGGCCGTCCACCACCGTCTTCAGGCCGATCTGGTCCGCCCACAGCATCGGGCCGCCGCGATAGACCGGCCAGCCATAGCCATAGACCCAGACGACGTCGATGTCGGACGCGCGCTGGGCCTTGCCTTCCTCCAGGATCTTCGCGCCTTCGTTGACCATGGTGTAGAGGCAGCGCTCGCGTATCTCCTCGTCGGATATCTGGCGCTGGGGGATGCCCTTGGCGGCCGCGAATTCGGCGATGATCCGTTCGGCGACCGGCGAGGGCGTGCGCTGGCGCTTCTCGTCATAATCGTAGAAGCCGCCGCCCGATTTCTGGCCGAGCCGGCCTTCGGCGCACAGCGCCTCGCGCACGGTTTCGCGCCGGGTGGGATCGCGATGCCAGCCGATGTCGAGCCCGGCGAGATCGGCGAGCTGGAACGGCCCCATCGGGAAGCCGAAATCGAGGAAGACGCGATCGACGTCCGAGGGCTTCGCCCCTTCGAGGAT
Source organism: Edaphosphingomonas haloaromaticamans (assembly GCF_001853345.1). Classification (NCBI taxonomy): domain Bacteria; kingdom Pseudomonadati; phylum Pseudomonadota; class Alphaproteobacteria; order Sphingomonadales; family Rhizorhabdaceae; genus Edaphosphingomonas; species Edaphosphingomonas haloaromaticamans. The sequence goes on from NZ_MIPT01000001.1 coordinate 159,213, forward strand.
GAGCTGGCCGGCCTGATCCTGCCGGGGCTTCAGCATGCGGTTGCCGATGAAGCCGTGGCAGACGCCGGCGACCACCGCGATCTTCCTGATCTGCTTGGCGAGCGCCATGGCGGTGGCGAGCACGGAATCGGACGTCTTCGCCCCGCGCACCACCTCCAGCAGCTTCATCACGTTGGCGGGCGAGAAGAAGTGCATGCCCAGCACATATTCCGGCCGCGCGGTGACGGAGGCGATCTCGTCGACATCGAGATAGGAGGTGTTGGTGGCGAGGATGGCGCCGGGCTTGGCCGCCTTGTCCAGCCGGGCGAACACCTCCTTCTTCACGTCCATATTCTCGAACACCGCCTCGATGACGAGGTCGGCCTGGGCGAGGTCGTCGTAGGACAGAGTGGGCTTGAGCAGCGCCATGGCCTTTTCGACCTGCGCTTCCGTCATCCGGCCGCTCTTGACGTTGTTGGCGTAATTCTTCGCGATCACGCCGACGCCGCGATCGAGCGCCGCCTGCTCCGCCTCGAGGATGGTGACGGGCACGCCGATCGACAGGAAGTTCATGGCGATGCCGCCGCCCATCGTGCCGGCGCCGATCACGCCGACCGACTTCACCGGGATCAGCGGCGTATCGGCGGGCAGGCCATCGACCTTGGCGGCCGCCCGCTCGGCGAAGAAGATGTGGCGCTGCGCCTTGGACTGATCGCTGACGATCAGCTTCGCGATGAGGCGGCGTTCCACCTCCAGCCCTTCGCGGAAGGGCAGGTCGATGGCGGCCTGGATCGCCTCGATGCAGGCTTCCGGCGCCTCGAAGCCCTTCATCTTCTTGGCATTCTTCGCACGGAACGCTTCGAACACGCCGGGTTCGGCCACGGCCTTGCGCTCGCTGGTGCGCGGCAGCGGGCGCTTGTCCGCCACCTCCCGCGCGAAGGCGATGGCTTCGGCGGCGAGATTGTCCTCGGCGGCGAGGCGATCGACCAGGCCGACCTCGGCCGCCTTCTTCGCCCCGATCGGCGCGCCACCGACGATCATCTCCAGCGCGGCTTCGGCGCCCACCACGCGCGGCAGGCGCTGCGTGCCGCCGGCGCCGGGGAGGATGCCGAGCTTCACTTCGGGCAGGCCGAGCTTCGCCGAGGGCACGGCGACGCGATAATGGCAGGCGAGCGCGGTTTCCAGCCCGCCGCCCAGCGCGGTGCCGTGGATCGCGGCGACGACCGGCTTGTCCAGCGCCTCGATGCGTTCGAGCAGCTCGGGAAGCTGCGGGTCCTTCATCGGCTTGCCGAATTCGGTGATGTCGGCACCGGCGAAGAAGGTGCGGCCTTCGCAGCGGATCACCACCGCCTTGATCGCGGGATCGGCGGCGGCCGCGTCGATCGCTTTGGCCAGCCCGTCACGCACCGCATGGCCGAGCGCGTTGACCGGCGGATTGTTCGATATGACGACGAGGACGTCGCCCGCCCGTTCGGTGGTGATGATGGTCATCCATGTCTCCTGATGGGAATCAGAGCGCGGTCCGGCCGAGCTCCTGGCGATTGAAGGGGTGCGAGCTGGACAGGCCGCCATCGACGACCAGCGCGTGGCCGTTGACGTAGGATGCCTCGTCCGAGGCGAGGAACAATGCGGCATGCGCGATCTCGTCCGGCTCGCCGCCGCGGCGCAGCGGGTTGAGGTGGCCGAGCTGGTCGGCCTTGCCGGCTTCCCGCGCGCGGACGTAGATCATCTCCGTCATGCCGGTTTCGATGAGGCCGGGGCAGATCGCGTTCACCCGGACATTGCTGGTCGAAAGCTGCTGGGCGGATGTCTGCACCAGGTTGATGACGCCTGCCTTGGAGGCCGAATAAGCCGGCCCGCCCGCGCCCGATCTCAGCCCGGCGACGCTGGCGGTGCAGATGATCGAGCCGCGCTTCTGCGCGATCATGTGCGGGGCGGCATGCTTCACCGCGAGGAAGGGGCCGATCAGGTTGACGCGCAATATTTCCGCCCAGTCGGCGGCATCCTGATCGAACAGGCCCTTCAGCCCGCCCGAAATGCCGGCATTGGCGAACATCACGTCGATCCGCCCGTGCGCCTCCACCGCATGGCCGACCAGCCGGGCGACATCCTCCTCGCGGCCGGCGTCGAGCTTGAGGCCGTCGGCGCGGCCGCCGGCATCGCGGATCAGCTCGATCGTTTCGGTGACGCCGTCGCCGATATCGGCGGCGACGACCACCGCGCCGTGGCGGGCGAAGAGGCGGCAGGTGGCGCGGCCGATGCCGCTGCCCGCGCCGGTGACGACCGCGACCCGGCCGGCAAGCCGCCCGGTCACAGCCCGATTCCCGTGGTCGCCCCGCCGTCGACGATGATCGCCTGGCCGGTCATGAAGGTGGCGGCGGGCGAGGCGAGGAAGACGGCGGCGCCAGCGATCTCGTGCGGCTCGCCGATGCGGCCCAGCGGCGTGTTGCGGGTGACGGCCTTCAGCGTCTGCGGGTCTTCCCACAATGCGCGGGCGAAATCGGTGCGGACGAGGCCGGGGGCGATGCAGTTCACCCGCACGCCATCCGGCCCATATTCGGCGGCAAGGTTGCGGGCGAGCTGGAAGTCCGCCGCCTTCGAGACGTTATAGGCGCCGATCGACACCGATGACGTCAAGCCGCCGATCGACGAGATGATGATGATCGAGCCTTCCTTGCGCTCGCGCATCTCCGGCGCGACCATGCCGATCAGCCAGTGGTTGGCCAGCACGTTGTTGTCGAAGATCTTGCGGAACTGATCGTCGGTGATCCCCGCCATCGGCCCGTAATAGGGGTTGGAGGCGGCGTTGCAGACGAGGATGTCGATCCGCCCCAGCCGCGCGCGGGTCTCGTCGACGAGGTGCTGGAGCGCTTCCTTGGACGATATGCTGGCGGCGATCGCGGTGGCCGCGCCGGGATGGCGGGCGTTGATCGCCTCGGCCACCGCATCGCATGCATCCTGCTTGCGGCTGGAGATCACCACCCTGGCGCCCTGATCGGCCATCGCCTCGGCGATCGCGCGGCCGATGCCGCGCGACGATCCGGTGATGATGGCGACCTTGCCGGTAAGATCGAACAGGGACATCAGCTTCATCCTCCCACTGTGCCGTTTCCGCGAATGCCGGAATCGTTTGCCGCCAAGGCTCGGTCCCCCGCGCCTTCCCGTCAATGGATCCTGACGCCCGTCAGGATGACGGCGGCGCGGGAGGGATCAGACCCGATATTTGCCGAATTCGAGGCGGGCGATCGCGCGGTTGTGCACCTCGTCCGGCCCGTCCGCCAGGCGGAGCGTGCGGATCGTGGCATAAGCGCGCGCCAGGCCGAAATCGCTGGTCACGCCGCCGCCGCCATGCGCCTGGATCGCATCGTCGATCACCTTCAGCGCCATGCGCGGGCCGGCGACCTTGATCATCGCGATTTCCGCCTGCGCGGCCTTGTTGCCGGCCTTGTCCATCATGTCGGCGGCCTTGAGGCAGAGCAGCCGCGTCATCTCGATATCGATGCGGGCCTCGGCGATGCGCTGTTCCCAGACGGACTGTTCGGCGATCGTCTTGCCGAAGGCGACGCGGCCGAGCAGGCGGCGGGCCATCTTCTCGATCGCTTCCTCCGCCACGCCGATGGTGCGCATGCAATGGTGGATGCGGCCCGGCCCGAGGCGGCCTTGCGCGATCTCGAACCCGCGGCCCTCGCCCAGCAGCATATTCTCCACCGGCACGCGGACATTGTCGAGGATCACCTCGGCATGGCCGTGGGGGGCGTCGTCATAGCCGAAGACGGGCAGCATGCGGACGACCTTCACGCCGGGCGCGTCCATCGGCACCAGGATCATCGACTGTTGCGAATGGCGCGGCGCATCCGGGTTGGTCTTGCCCATGACGATGTTGATCCTGCAACGCGGATCGCCCACGCCCGACGACCACCATTTGCGGCCGTTGATGACATAATGGTCGCCGTCGCGATCGATCCGCGTCTCGATATTGGTGGCGTCGGACGAGGCGACGGCCGGCTCCGTCATCAGGAAGGCGGAACGGATGTCGCCGTCCATCAGCGGCTTCAGCCACTGGTCCTTCTGGGCGCGGGTGCCGTAGCGGTGCAGCACCTCCATGTTGCCGGTATCGGGGGCGGAGCAGTTCATCGCCTCCGACGCCCAATAGACGCGGCCCATCTCCTCCGCGCAGAGCGCATATTCGAGGTTGGACAGGCCCGGCCCCTCGAAATGGAAGCTTTCGTCCACATGCTGCTGGCCGCTGTGGGGCGGCATGAACAGGTTCCAGAGCCCCGCCGCCTTGGCTTTGGCCTTGGCTTCCTCGATCACCGGCAGCACCTTCCAGCGCTCGCCGGTCTCCTGCTGCTCATGATATTCGGGATCGCGCGGGCGGACGTGGGTTTCGATGAAATCGCGCACCCGGTCGCGCCAGTGGGTCTCGCGCTCGCTAAGGGTGAAATCCATCGCTCTCTCTCCCGCTGACTAGACTTTTCTTCCCTGCGCTATGCCCCTTGAAAGCGTTCGTCCAGCCGCCGAGGCGTTCGGAAATTGGCGATCGGGCCATCTAATATGCGACGCCCGGCCATGACGCAGCGTAAAAGCCCGGGAGGAGATTTTCGCGGGCACGGACGCGGGAGCAGGCGATGATGCGGGATGCGGCGGCTGGAATGGCGGGCGAATGGCGATTGCGCCACCGCTGGCCGACTCGAATATGGCATTGGGCCAATGCGGCGATCGTGATCGTCATGCTGATGAGCGGCCTGATGATCTTCAACGCCCATCCCCGCCTCTATTGGGGCCAATATGGCGCCAATGCCGATCATGCCTGGCTGGAGATCAGATCGACGCCAACGCAGGGCATATTGCGGATCGGTGACGTCATGGTGCCAACCACGGGCGTGCTGGGCCGGTGGACGGACGGCGACGGCGTGGTGCAGACCCGCGCCTTTCCCGGCTGGGCGACGATCCCCACGCGCTACAGCCTTTCGGCCGCGCGGCGCTGGCATCTGGCCTTCGCCTGGGCGTTCGCGATCGGCGGCGCGGCCTATGCGGCCTGGTGCATGGCGCGCGGCCACCTCAGCCGCGATCTGCTGCCCCGGCGGGGCGAGCTGGCGCCCGGCCATCTCTGGGCGGACATCAAGGCGCATGCCCGGCTGCGGCTGGCGAAGGGGGAAGCGGCGGCGCGATACAATATCCTCCAGAAGCTCAGCTATCTGGCCGTGCTGTTCGGCCTGCTGCCGGCGATGCTGCTGAGCGGGCTTGCCATGTCGCCGGCGATGGACGCGGCCTGGCCCTGGCTGGTCGATCTGTTCGCGGGCCGCCAGTCCGCCCGGTCCGTCCATTTCATCTGCGCGATGCTGATCCTGGCCTTCGTCCTCGTCCACCTCGCGATGGTGGCGGCCGCCGGCCCGGTGCGCGAGCTGCGGGCGATGATCGGCGGCTGGTATCGCCTGCCGGAGGAACGGGCATGAGGCTTTCCCGCCGCCGCCTGATCGGCTCGCTCGCCGCGGCACCGCTGCTCACCGCCTGCGACCGGCTGACCTATAGCGAGGGCTTCCGCGAGGGCCTGCGCGCGGCCGAGGGGCTGACGATGCGCGCGCAGCGGCTGGTGATGGATCGCGGCGCGCTCGCCCGCGAATTCGGCGCGGCGGATATCTCCCCCGTCTTCCGGTCCAACGGCACCCGCCGGCCGGGATCGCAAAGCTATGCCGATCATTCCGCGCGGGGCTTTGCCGATTGGCGGCTGGCGGTGGACGGGCTGGTGGCGCGGCCGCTTTCGCTGTCGATGGCGCAGATACGCGGCCTTCCCGCGCGCACCCAGATCACCCGCCACGATTGCGTGGAAGGGTGGAGCGCGATCGGCCGGTGGACCGGCGTGCCGCTCCGCCTGCTGCTGGAAGGTGCCGGGGTTTCGACGCGGGCGCGCTACATCGTCTTCCATTGCGCCGACGATTACGGGCCGGTGCGTTATTATGAGAGCATCGACATGGTGGATGCGCTGCATCCCCAGACGATCCTCGCCTGGGCGCTCAACGGCGCACCGCTGCCGATCGAAAATGGCGCGCCGCTCCGGCTTCGGGTGGAACGGCAGCTCGGCTACAAGCATGCCAAATATGTTGAGCGGATCGAGGCGGTGGCTGGCCTGGCCGCGATCGGCGGCGGCAGGGGCGGCTATTGGGAGGACAGCAACGATTATGAATGGTATGCCGGGATATGACGGAAACCCCGTCCGCCTCCACGATTATTATCGCTCGTCGGCAGCCTATCGCGTCCGCATCGCGCTCAACCTCAAGGGCATCGCCTTCGAAAGCGTGCCGGTGAACCTGCTGGCGGGCGAGCAGCGCGGGCTCGCCTTCCGCGCGATCAACCCGCAGGGGCTGGTGCCGCTGCTGGAGATGGACGGCATCCGCATCGGCCAGAGCCTGGCGATCATCGACTATCTCGACGCGCGCGTGCCCGATCCCGCTTTCGTGCCGCGCGATCCGGCGGCGCGGGCGCGGCAGCTCGCGCTGGCGCTGGTGGTGGCGTGCGACATCCACCCTATCAACAATGTCCGCGTGCTGCGCTATCTGGGGGGCGAGCTGGGCGCGGACGAGCCCGCGCGCGAGGCGTGGATCGGCCATTGGGTGCGCGAAGGCTTCGCCGCATTGGAGGCGATGGCCGCCCAGGACGGGGCCGGCACGGCGGCGCGACCCTATCTGGGCGGCGCCGCGCCGGGGATCGCCGACATCTGCCTGGTGCCGCAAATGTATAATGCCCGGCGCTTCAAAGTCGCGCTGGACGACTTTCCGCTGCTGGTGCGGATCGATGCGGCGCTGGCGGCGCTGCCCGCCTTCGCCGCCGCCCATCCCGATCGCTTCGCGCCGGAAGGTTGAAGGCCGCCGGCCGGAATTTGGCGCGATCGCGCACGACAAAGCGATTCCCGTGCGTGGGCGGCGGTTTATAGAGGGGCCATGCGCGCCCTGATCCTGACCGCTTTCGCCCTTCCTTCCGTCGCTTATGCCGAGGGGCGCGATATCGTCGTCACCGGCGCCGGGCTGGAGGCGCCGGCCGGCCTCGCCGCCTATGACGTGAGCGTGATCGAGCGCGACCGGCTGACGACCACGGCCAGCGGGCGGCTGGAGGATGTGCTGCGCGACGTCGCCGGCTTCCAGCAGTTCCGGCGATCGGATTCGCGATCGGCGCATCCCACCAGCCAGGGGGCGACCTTGCGCGGGCTGGGCGGCAACGCATCGGCGCGCGCGCTGATCCTGCTGGATGGCGTGCCGCAGACCGATCCTTTCGGCGGCTGGATTCCGTGGAGCGCCTATGATCCCTCGCGGCTGGGGATGGTGCGGGTGACGCGCGGCGGCGGCAGCGGCGTCAACGGGCCGGGCGCGCTGGCCGGCACGATCGAGCTGATGAGCGCCGGGCCGGACGAGATCGCGCCCGCCTGGGGCGCCATCGCTTATGGCAGCCGCGACAGCGTGGAGGCCGAGGCGGGGGTGAGCGGCGCCATGGGCGGCGGCTATGGCGTGCTTTCGGCCAGCTATGCGCGCGGCGACGGCTTCACCCCCATCGTCGCGGACGCGCGCGGCCCGGTGGATCGGCCGGCCTTCTACGAACAGGCCAGCCTTTCGGCGCGGACCGCCTTTGCCGTGGGCGGCGATACCGAATTGCAGACCAATCTGCTGGGCATGCTCGACCGGCGCGATCGCGGCACCGATTTCACCCCCAACCACAATCTCGGCGCCGATGCCAGCGTGCGGCTGGTGGGGCGCGGCCGCTGGGGCTGGGAGGCGGCGACATGGTTGCAGCTCCGCGAATTTTCCAGCGGCTTCGCCAGCGTGAACGCCGATCGGACGGCGGTGAACCCCTCGCTCGACCAGTATAATGTCCCGGCGACCGGCCTTGGCGCGCGGTTCGAGGTCCGCCCGCCGCTGGGGGGCGGGGTGGAATTGCGGCTGGGCGGCGACGCGCGCCAGACCACCGGCGAAACGAAGGAGCTTTACAGCTTCGCGGCCGGCGCGCCGACCAGGGCGCGCCGTGCGGGCGGGCGGACGCGCACCTTCGGCGGCTTCGCCGACCTGAGCTTCGCCCCGGACGATGCCTGGACGCTGACGGCGGGTGCGCGGATCGATCGCTGGCGGATCGAGAAGGGCCATCTTGACGAGACCGTGCTGGCGACGGGCGCGGCGGCGACCGACCAGGACTTCGCCGATCGGTCGGGATGGGAGCCGACGGCGCGGGCCGGCATCGCCTTCCGGCCGGCGCAGGCGGTGACGCTGCGTTCCGCCGGCTATCTCGGCTGGCGGTTGCCCAGCCTCAACGAGCTTTACCGCCCTTTCCGTGTCGGCGCGGACGTGACCGCCGCCAACCCGCTCCTGAAGCCCGAGCGGCTGAAGGGCGTCGATGCGGGCGTCGATTATCGGCCGCTGCCGGGATTCCGCCTTTCCGCCACCCTGTTCTACAACCGGCTGGACGACGCCATCGCCAACGTGACCCTGGCGCCCAATTCGCGGCAGCGGCAGAATCTGGAGGCGATCCGGTCGCAGGGGATCGAACTGGAGGCCGCCGCCCGCCACGGGCCGTGGCAGCTTTCGGGATCGTGGACGCTGATCGACGCCAAGGTGCGCGCCGATGCCGGGCTGTCCGCCGCGCTCGATGGCTTGCGCCCCGCGCAGACGCCGCGCAACCAGGCGAGCGCGACGCTGGCATGGAACCGGCCGGATGGCATGGCGGCATCGGCGACGGTGCGGCATCTCGCCGGCCAGTATGAGGACGATCAGAACAGCCGCCGGCTGGGTGCGGCCACCACGCTGGATGCGGTGCTGCGCGTGCCCGTGGCCCGGGGCCTCAGCATCGAGGCGCGCGGCGAGAACCTGACGGACACGCTGGTCGAGGCCGGGATATCGGGCGCCGACGTGATCGAGCGGGCGACGCCGCGCACGCTCTGGATCGGGCTGCGCTACGGCGGCTGAGCGCCGGCGGGAATCCGCCCCGAAAATGGTGGACTTGGCACCGCGGATTGGGAAGAAATAGCAACTGGCAGCCTGGTGGATCATATCCACTAGACCATGGATGAGCGGCCCGCCCCGAGCGCAAGGAGACCCATGTGGTAGACGCCGCCCGCAGCACCGGCCTCGCAAGCGCGCCCGTCCATATCGAAACCAACGGCTATGTGCTGCGCAGCCTGACGCCAGCGGACGTGACGCCGCGTTTCGTGGAATGGCTGAACGGGCCGGGCATGCTGGCGGGCCTGAACCTCGCGGCGCTGAACTTCGATCTGGAAGGGCTGCGGCGGTTCGTTGCCGGCTTCGATGGCCTGCACAATCATTTCATCGGCATATTCGATCGCGAGAACGGCCTGCTCGTCGGCTTCTACACGATCGACGTGGATCTGACCCACAAGGTGGGCAACATCACCACCGGCATTGGCGAGACGGCCTATCACGGCCGGGGCGTGCTGCTGGCGACGATCGATGCGCTGCTCGACCATTTCTACGCCTATCGCGATGTGGAGAAGATGACGGGGCGCATCCTCGCCCGCAACGTGCGCATGATCTTCAATTTCCAGAACGACGCGCGCTTCAAGTTCGAGGCGAAGCTGCGCCGCGAATGCCGCGCGGCGGATGGCACGCGGCTCGACGTGCTGATCTTCGCCTCGCACAAGGACGGGTAGGATCGCGGCGGAACGGACGGGAGAGACCTATGGATTATCTCTATGAGGCGCGGAAGATCCTGTCGGGCTGCCTGTTCGTGCCGATCGAGAAGATCGGCGCCGACGACGCGATCAACGCCGCGCAGGAGGTGGACAGCCTGAACTTCGCGCTGATCGTGGTGGAGATGGAGAATTTTCTGAAGGCCGAGGTCGATCCCGTCGACCTGCTGGAGATGCGGACGGTGCGCGATCTCGCCCGCATCCTCGAACGAGGGCCGCAATGAACCAGCCCCGGTTCAGCGGCGCCTATACCGATGCCGCGAACTGGCTCTACCGCATGGCCCGCGAACATAATGGCGAGAATGTCCGGGCGGAGGTGAACGGCGCCGATGTGCTGCTGGTGCAGCGGCTGGAGGATGCCGAGCATGTGCTGCGCCGGCGGGCGGACAATTATCGCAAGAACATGCACTGGTTCCGCCACATGCTCGGGCCGTCGCGCTTTTCCGAAGTGGGCGAGGCGTGGGAGATACGGCGCGAGCTGACCCAGCATTATCTCGCCAAGTTCGATCGCGAGCGGACCCACGGCCTTGCCGTCCGCTATGCGGACGAAGCCGTCGGCGCGCTTGCCGGGCGCAGCGCCGCGGGCGATGCGGTGCTGGACGAAAGCCTGCTCCGGCGCATGACGGTATCGGTGCTGATCGAGAATTTCTTCGGCGTGCCGCTGGCCGAAACGCGGGTGGATATCGATCGGCTGGCGACGCTGATGGAATTCGGGTCCGAATATGCCTTCGCGCCGACCGTCGACACCAGCGCATTGAACCATCGCCACCTGGCGGCGCTGCCCCGCCTGCGGCGCGAGATATTCGATGATTTCCGCCTGTTCCGCGAAGGCGCGCTGCCGGACAATCCGATGCTGGAAGGCATGCTGGCGGCCGATCGCGATCCGGAAAACGATATCATGCTGGAACATGAGCTGCTGACCTTCTTCGCCGCCGGCGCGGAGACGACGGCGTCGGGCATCGGCTGGGCCTGCTACCTGCTGGCCCGCCATCCCGATGTGCAGCGCGGCCTGCGCGATGCGCTGGCCCCTTTCTGGGAATCGCTCCGGCCGGATTGGGCGCATCTTTCGACGATCGCCCCGCTGGAAGCCTTCGTTTCGGAGGCGCTGCGCCTCTATCCGCCCACCCCGCTCGTCACCCGGCTGGCCACCGGGCCCGACCGGATCGGCGACCATGCGATCGCGGAAGGCGACAATATCTTCGTGTCGATCCCCGGCGTGCAGCATGATGCCCGGCTGCATACCGATCCGTGGGCGCTGCATCTCGATCGCTATCGCAACAATGCCAGCGCCGGATCGAACATCGCCTTCATCTTCGGGCCGCGCGTTTGCGGCGGCAAGAAATTCGCGCTGGTGGAGCTGGCCGCCTTCGTCGCCACCTTCCTGAAGCGCGCGGATTTCGCCCTGACATCCGATGCGCCGCCGCGCTTCCACTGGAAATCGCTGATGCTGCGCGAAGGCGGCCAGCCGGTGCGGGTGACGCTCAGGGATTGAGGGGATTTCCGCGCGGTGGACCTCCCCTCCCTGCAAGGGAGGGCTGGGGGTGGGTCGGCGTGCGAAGCGCCCCCCGGGCCGCTCTAAGGCAGGCAGGCGGGCGCGGTGCCGGACAGGATCGGCGCGGCTTCGGCGCCGGACCAGATGCCCGTAAGGTAGAGCGCGCGGGCGCGGGCGCGGGCGAGCTTGCCCGATGAGGTGAAGGGCAGGGCGCGCGGCGGAACGAAGACGATCGTCGCGGTGATGCCGAGGGTCGAGGCAAGCGCCTCGCCGATGCGGGCGCGCAGCGCATCGCGATCGGCGGAAGCGCGCTGGACGAGCAGCACCACCGTCTCGCCCCCGCCGTCGTCCACGCCGAAGGCGGCGGTATCGCCGGGGCGGATCGGCGGAACGGTTTCGGCCGCCCATTCCACGTCCTGTGCCCAGATGTTGCGGCCGCGCACCGCGATCAGATCCTTGGCGCGGCCGGTGACGAAAAGCTCGCCGTCGCGCAGGAAGCCGAGGTCGCCGGTTTCGAGCAGCGCGCCCTCCGCAAGCGGCGGCGCGCCGTCATAGCCGGGCATGATGTTGGCGCCGGCCACGCGGATGCGGCCTGTGGCACCATCGGGCAGGGCGTTGCCGGCATCGTCGGTGATCCGCACGGCGATGCCGGGCAATGGCCGGCCGCAGCCGACGAAGCGGCGTTCGCCTTGCGCGTCGTCGGGCGCATCCTCGCGGGGCGGGCTGCCGGCCTGGGCGATGCTGATCGCCAGCACCGCCTCGGCCAGGCCATAGCTCGGCTGGAAGGCGGCGGGATCGAAGCCGGCGGACGCGAAGGCGGATGCGAAGGCCGCCATGTCGCGCCCGCGCACCATGTCGCCGCCGATGCCGGCGACGCGCAGGGCGGAAAGATCGAGGCCCTGTTCCCCGCCCGCCCGCTCGGCCGCCAGCCGCCAGGCGAAGGAGGGGGCGTAGACGATGCTGCTGCGCTGCTGCGACATCAGCCGCAGCCACAGGCCGGGGCGGAGCGCGAAGGCGTTGGGCGAGAGATAGTCGACGCTGCGCTGGGCTGCCATGGCGNCGATCGAGAAGCCGACCAGCCCCATGTCGTGATAGAGCGGCAGCCATGAGAAAGCGCGATCGTCGCTGCGCAGGCGAAGCCCGGCCGATGCGATCGCCGCGACATTGGCCATCAGCGCCGGCAGCATGATCGGGATGCCGCGCGGATCGGCGGTCGAGCCCGAGGAATATTGCACGTAGGCCGGGCGATCCGCGGCGGCGGGAACGGGGGCCGCCGGCGGTGCGGATATCGGCGCCGTGAAGGCTTCCAGCGCCGCCGCCCGGCCGGCGCCGACCGCCGCCTGGACGATGGCGATCATCCGTTCGGGCGCCAGCATCAGCCCGGCGCCGGTGCGGGCGAAGAAACGGGCCAGCTCCATGGCCGGCGCGTCGCCGCTGCCGGGTTGCAGCCGGTGGGGCAGGATGCAGGGGACGATCCCGGCATATTGGCAGCCGTAGAAGACGGCGAGGAAGGCGGGCCCGGTCTCGGCGACCAGCGCGATGCGATCCCCGGCGCGCAGGCCGGCTTGGCCGAGATGCACGGCGGCGGCGCGGGCGGCATCGCGCAGCGCGGCATAGCCCATGCTGCCGGCGGGATTGCCGCGCCCATCGAAGAAATTGACCCCGGTTTCGCCGCGCGCAGCATAATCCAGCGCCTCGACAAGACCCGGGAAATCGCCGAGGCGCAGCGGCAGGGAGGCGTTGGCCGTCGGCGTCACAGGGCGGTGCCGTCTTCCTTCGGTTCGGTGCGGAAGGCGGCGAACAGCACCAGGTCCAGCCGTTCGCCGCTGGCCGTCAGGCATTCCTGCCGCAGCCGCGCCTCGAAATGAAAACGCGGGCTGGCGTCGAGCTTCTCCACCATCGCCCGATTGCCGGCGAGCACGCGGGCCACGATCTTGTCGACATCGCGGAACGCGAACATATGGTCCAGGAAGGCATCGATCGTCGCCGCCTGCACCGGGCGATCGGCAAAAGCCGGGTCGAGGCCGGTGGTGATGTTGCCCACCTTATGGTTCAGGTCGACGTCGAGCGTGTAGAAACCCGCCAGCGCGCCCTGGTCCCGATCGAATATCCCCACGAAATAATGGTGGAGGTCGTTGAAGCTGGCGACGAAGGCGCGCAGCCGTTCCAGCGAGAAATCGAGCGGCGGCAGGTTGAGCCCGTCGCGCAGCGGCGCATCGTTCAGCCAGGCGGCGAAACGGGGCGTCACGTCCGCCGGTGAAAGGCTGCGCAACACATAGCCGTTGGTTTCGATATGGACGGGGGCGCCGCGCGGCCCGGCCGAGGGGGTATCGGGCCGGGCTAGGGCCTCAGAAGCGCCAGTTGACATAGATCTTCCCGCCATGATCCGAATAATCCCCGCCGATCTGGCCCGAATAGGTGGCGCCGATCCCGAATTCGGGGGTGATGTTGTAATGGGCGCCGGCCTCGATCGCGGCGGCATCGCGCGCGACCGGCACGCCCTGGATCGAGAAGGGCGTGCTGCCCGCCAGGAAGGACGCGTCCGAATAAGGCCGCGCATCCCAGAAGGCGTGGCGCCAGCCCAGCATGCCGTTCAGTTGCACGCTGTCCCCGTCGCCCACCGCGATATCGTATGTGGCGCGGCCGCCCAGCGTGGTGAACACCGTGTCCATATTGTCCTTGTTGACACGCAGCGCCGCCTCCCCGCCGCGTTCGGCGAAGCTGTCGGTATGGAGGTGGACATAAGCGGCGTTGAGGAAGGGCTTCAGCGTGATGCCGCCATAGATCAGGCTGTAGGATGCCTCGCCGAACACCTGCACGGTCGATCCGTCATAATCGGCGGACAGCGCATCCGAGAAGCCGTCGAAGGTGACCGAGCGGTTGGCCTTCAGATTGTGCCAGCTATAGGCCGCGCCGGCCTGAAGCTGGAACTGGCCGTAATCGCCGCCGGCATAGGCGCCGACATGGTAGGCCTTGTCCTTGGTGCCCGATACATAATCGTTCACGCGATATTTGGCGTGGCTGTAGCCGCCGACGATGCCGGCCCGCCAGCTGGAGCCGAGGTCCATGTCGGCCCCCAGGAACACGCCCTTGATATCCCGCTTCAGCCGCGATGCGGTGCCGTCGCCCGAATGGTGGCCCCACGAACCGAAGACCTGGAGCCACAGGCCCTTGCCGACGGCGTTGGGATCGTCGCCCAGCCCGGCCGTCGCCAGCCGCTTGCCCACCGCCTCGCGCAGGAAGCGGCTGTCGTCCAGCATCCCGGTGCGGACCGAGGCGTGGATCTCGCCCGTCAGCTGGCCAAAGGCTTTGCAGGCGCTGGCATCGTCCGGCGACATCAGCAGCGCGCCCTTCAGCGGGCTGTTGTTCGGCCGCGAATCGGCCCCGCCGGCCACGGCGAGCTGATTGCGCGATCCGCAGGCCGCCTCGTTGAGCGCGCGGGTCTGTTCCACCGTCAGATAGGCGTTGTTGGCGTCATATTCGTCCGCCAGCCCCAGGAAGGCGGACAGCGCCGTATCGCCCGACACGTCGAACGTGCCGGAAAGCCCGCCGGTGGCGGTGAGGACAGTGTAGCGCGTGCCGACCTGATAGGCGCCCTCCTGGCTCTTCACCACGTCCAGCTTGGCGCCCGAGGCGAGCGTCGCCGCACCGGTGACGGCGATCACGTCCGACGTATTCGACAGCGGGTCCAGCGCGGCGCGATAGATGCCGCCCGATGCCTGGTTGTAGGCACCGTTGACGGTGAGCGTGCCGGTGGCGCCCGAAGGGGTGATGATGCCGCCGCTTTCCACCGTCGTGGCACCCACCCGGCCGCGGCCGGAAAGCGTGCCGCCATTCTGGACGAGCATCGCCGAGCTGCCGAGATCGCCGATCACGTCGAGCGTGCCGGCCGTGACCCGCGTCTGGCCGGAGAAGGTGCCGCCCGTCGCCACCAGAAGGGTGCCGGCGCCCGCCTTGGTGAGCGTGCCCGCCCCGCTGATCGGGCCGTTGACGGTCAGCGTGGTATCGGCGTCGGTAAGGTAGGTGCCCGCGCTCAGCACGTTCACCGCGCGGACGGAGGTGAAGCTTGCCGTCGTCTGCAGCGTGCCGCCGTCGAAGCTCAGCGCGCCGGACGACGCGCCGAGATTGCTGGCGTTGGAGATGCGAACCGTGCCGCCCTGCAGCAGGGTGCCGCCGGTATAGGTATTGGCGCCGGAGAGGACGAGCGTGCCGCCGTCCGTCTTCACCAATTGCGTGTTGCCGGTAAGCTCGGCGGCGATGGTGGCGGTGAATCCGGCGCCGGCGGCGGTGCCGTCGCCCACACGGATCGTCGATTGCGGGCCGACCAGGATCAGCGGCGCGCCGTCGATCATATAGCCGTCCGCCGCGAACTGCATGCCGGCGGCGGTGACGTTGCCCTGGCTGCGATCGACCGTGACGGTGCCGCCCGTGCCGGCGAAGATGGCGAAGCTGTCGTCGCCATAGGCCGCGTTGACGGCGCCGTCCGATCCGGTCCAGTTGTCGTTGCCGCGGGATGTCTGCCACAAGCCGCTGCCGCCATCGACCACGCCGTTATTCTTGGGGCCGGTGCCGTCCCAATAATCGAAGCTGAGCGGCCCCGCGGCGTAGATCAGGTTCACCTGATTGGCGACCGATGTCTGCACCGTCAGGTCGGCCGGCGGGACGGTGCCGAGATCGAGGCCGTTGTCCGTCAGCATGCCCTGATAGTTGATCAGCCGGTAGATGCCGGGGCCGAAATTGCCGGTGGCGGTGACGTCGATCGTGCCGTCGAGCGTGAGGTTGCCGGCGACGTTGATGAGATCGTTGAACGCGCCGCCCACCGTGCCCGGCTGGCCGAGATTATAATCGAGCCGCGATCCGCCGGCCAGGGTGAGGTTGCCGGTTACGGCGAGCGTGCCGGCGGACCCGGCATCCGCGCCCGGCCGCAGCGTGCCGCCGTCCGCGACCGAGAGATTGCCGCCGAGCGTGCCGTTGCCGCCCAGCACCGCGCCGCTGGCGACGGTGGAGTTGGCGGCCGCATTGCCGCCGAGCGTGCTGTTCACCAGCAGCGTGCCCGCCGTGACGTTGACGCCGCCGCCATGCACCGCGCCGTTGCCGGTGAAGGCGAGCGTGCCGGCCCCTGCCTTGGTGATCGCGCCCGCGCCGGAAACGCCGCCGCCGAGCGTCAGGCTCGTGCCGGGATCGGTGATAATCGTGCCGGCGGTATCGAACGTTGCCGCGCGACTGGCGGTGAAGCTCCCCATCGTCTGCAACGTGCCGCCGCTGAAGGTGAGGCCGCCCGCCGCCGCGCCGAGATTGGCGTCGCTGGCGACCTGGGTGACGCCGCCGGTGAAGCGGGTGCCGCCGGCATAGCTGTTGGCGCCGGTGAGGACGAGGGTGCCGCCGCCGGCCTTCACCAGCCCGCCGGCACCCGAAACCGCGCCGTTGAGCGTAAGGGTGGTGCTGCCGGCGGTGTCGACGGTGCCGGTGCCGACAAGGTTGACCGCGCGGCCGCTGCCGAAGGAACCGCCGGTGCCCAGCGTGCCCGCTTCGAAGGTGATCGCGCCGGATGCCGCGCCCAGATTGCCGTCATTCACCACCTGCAGCGTGCCGGCGCGGATGCGGGTGCCGCCCGTATAGCTGTTGGCGCCGGCCAGGATCAGCGTGCCGCCATCGGCCTTCACCAGTTCGGACGATCCGGTGATCGGCGCATCGATCACGGCGGTGAAGCCCGTCGCGCGCGTGGTGCCTTCGCCCACGCGGACCACAGCCTGCGTGCCGGTTAGCGTCAGGGTCCCGCCGGTGACGACATAGCCGTCCGCCGCGAACTGCATGCCCGATGTGGTGACGGCGCCAGGGCCGTTGTCCACCGTCACCGTGCCGCCCTGTCCCATGAAGATGGCGAAGGCCGCATCCGCGAAGGGCGCGATGTCGGTGCCGTTGGCGTCGGTCCAGTTGGTGTTGCCGCCCGATGCCTGCCAGGTGCCGGTGCCGCCGTTGATCGTGCCGTCGCCATGCGGGCCGTTGCCGTCCCAGTAATTGAGGACGAGATCGCCGGCATAGATCAGGTTCACCTGATTGGGGATCGACGTCTGCACCGAAAGGCCGGTGGCGGAAGGTGCGGTGCCGATGTCGAGGCCGTTGTCGTTGAGCGTGCCGCCATAATCGATGATGCGATAGAGGCCGGGATCGAACGTCCCGCCGGGGGCGACGGAAACGTTGATCCGGCCGTCGAGGACGAGATCGCCGTTGACCTCGATCAGGTCGTTTTCGGGGCCGCCGGGGGAGTCCGCGCGCCCGAACTGGAAGTCGAGCGCCGCGCCGGATGCGAGCGAAAGATTGCCGCCGATGCCCAGCGTGCCAACGGAAGCCGCGGCCGCCCCGGGTGTCAGCGTGCCGCCGTCGGCGACGGTTACGTTGCCGCCCGCTCGGCCTTCGCCGCCCAGCCGTGCGCCGCTGGCAACGGTGATGTCGCCGCCGAGGCTGCCGTTCACCCACATCGCGCCGGCGGCCACGTTGGTGGTGCCGGCAAAGCCCGCGCTGTTGCCGGTCAGCACCAGATCGCCGGTGCCGGCGGTGGTGAGCGCGCCCGCGCCCGATACCACGCCGCTCAGCGTCAGCACCGTGCCGGGATCGGTCAGCAGCGTGCCGCTCGTCTCCACCGCCAGATTGCGGGCGGAGGTGAAGCTGGCCGTGTTCTGCAGCGTGCCGCCGGCCAGCGTGATGGCGCCCGCCGCATCGCCCAGATTGGCGTCGCTCGATACCTGCAGCGTGCCGGCTTCGATCCGCGTGCCGCCGCCATAGGTGTTGGCGCCGGTCAGCGCCATCGTGCCGGCGCCCTGCTTCACCAGCGCGCCCGGGCCGGAAGCGACCCCGCTCATGGTGAAGACGGTATTGGGATCGACCAGGAACAGGCCGTTCGACTGGAACACCATGTTCCGGCCGGTGCCGAAGCTGGTGAGCGTCTGCAGGGTGCCGCCCTCGAAGGTGAGCACGCTGGTGCCGGCGCCCAGCGCCACGGTGTTGGCGATGGCGATCGTGCCGGCCTGCAGGCGGGTGCCGCCGGTATAGCTGCTGTTGCCCGCCAGTTGCAGCGTGCCGGTGCCCTGCTTGATCAGGGTGCCCGCGCCCGAAATGGCGCCGCCCAGCGTGAAGGTGGTGTCGGGATCGGTGATGATCGTACCAGTGGTCTCCAGCGTCGACGTGCGGTTGGACGTGAAGCTCGTCGTCGTCTGCAAGGTGCCGCCGCTGAAGGTCATCGCCCCGGTGGCGGCGCCCAGATTGGCATCGGCGGATATCTGGGTAAGGCCCGCGCCGAACCGCGTGCCGCCGGCATAGCTGTTGGTGCCGGCCAGCACCAGCGTGCCCGCGCCCTGCTTCGCCACGCCGCCCGCGCCCGCGATGGTCCCGCTCAGCGTCAGCGTCGTGCCGGGATCGGTCAGCAGCGTGCCGGTGCCCTCCATCGTCAGCCCGCGCGCGGTGGCGAAACTGCTTGTGGTGCGCAGCGTGCCGCCTTCCGCGAAGGTGACGGCGGTGCCTGCCGCGCCCAGATTGCCGTCACTGGCGATCTGCAACGCGCCCGCATTGATGCGGGTGCCGCCCGCATAGCTGTTCGCGCCGGTCAGGATCAGCGTGCCGCCATCATCCTTCACCAGTTGCGAAGCGCCGGTGACCTGCGATGCGATCGTGGCGGTCGTCGCGGCGGAACCGCTCGTCCCGTCGCCGACGCGGATGGTGGCCTGCGGACCCACAAGGGTCAGCGTATCGCCCGTGATCACATAGCCGCTGGCCGCGAATTGCATGCCGGATGCGGTTACGGCGCCCGGGCCGTTGTCGATCGTCACGGTGCCGGCGGTGCCGCCGAATATCGCAAAGCCGCCGTCCAGATAATGGGCCACCGGCGTGCCCGACACGTCCGTCCAGTTGGTGTTGCCCGCCCCCGCCTGCCAGGTGCCGCTGCCACCCGTGATCTGGCCGTCGCCCGCCGTGCCGCCGCCATCCCAGAAATCCAGGTTGGGGAAGGGGAAGACGAGATTCACCTGCTTGTCGATCGATGTCTGCACGGTCACGTCCGGCGTGCGCGGCAGATCGCCGACGACGAGCCCGTTGTCGCTCAGGGTGCCGGCATAATTGATGATGCGATAGATACCGGGGCCGAAAGTGCCGTTGGGGCTGAGCGCGACGTTGATCGTGCCGTCGAGCACAAGATTGCCGTCGACATTGATCAGGTCGTTCAGTCCGCCCACGGGCACGTTCGGGGTGCCGAACTGGAAATCGAGGATCGCGCTCTGCGTGAGGTTGAGATTGCCGCCGATGGCGAGCGTGCCGACCGAATTCGCATCCGCGCCCGGCGTCAGCGTGCCGCTGACGGTGACGCTGCTGCCCAGCCTGCCCATGCCGCCCAGTTGGGCGCCGCTGGCGACGGTCGATATAACGGTGGCGTTGCTGCCCAGCGTGCCGTTCACCCACAGGCTGCCGCCATTGACCGTCGTGGAGCCGGTGAAGGCGGAGCTGTTGCCCGTCAGCGTTTCCGATCCGGCCGTGACGGCAAGCGTGCCGCTGCCGGTGAAGACGCCGGCATAGGTGTCGGCGGCGTTGGAGAGCGTCAGCGTCTGGTTGGCGAGCGCGACGGTGCCGCTGCCCGCGAGCGACCGGATCGATCGGTTGGCAACGGCCGAGACATCGAAGATCCCGTCCGCGACGACCCGGCTTCCCGCCAGGCTGCCCGCGCCGGTCAGCGCCAGCGTGCCGGCCGCGACATGGGTATCGCCGGTGAAGGCATCGCTGTTTGCGGTCAGGTTCAGCCGGCCCGTCCCGCTCTTCGCCAGCGTGCCGGCGCCGCTAACCGCGCCCGATTGGGTGGCCGTGCCGTCGGAGATGATGTTCAGCGTTGCGCCGCTGTCGATCGAAGCGGCATTGGCGACGGTGATGCCGTTCGCATAAGCGAGCGCGCCGCCCGTGCCGATCGCATGCACGGCGCTGGTGCCGAGCGCCAGGTTGTAATTCAGGTTCAGCTGGCCGCCATGCACCTCGGTGGTGCCGGTGAAGCCGCTATTGTCGTTGGGCGTGCCTGCCGGCGCATCGGGATTGGCCGTCCGCACCCGCAGCACCGTGGTGCCGGCATAGCTGGCCAGCGTGCCGTTGCCCACCAGCGGAGTCTCGAACGCATAATTGCCCGTGGTGTCGCTGTGGTTCAGCGCCACGGTGCCGGTGCCGGCGCCGAACTGCACCTTGCCCGCCTGCAATGTGCCCGGCGCCGTGGCCGCGCTGCCGGCGGCCGCGCCGATATTCAGCGTGCCGTTGCCGCCGGCTTCCACGCCGAGGGTAAGCGTGCCGACCGATACGAAGTCGTCGGACAAGTGGAAATAATTATGGCCGCCATCGGGTGGCTGGACCCGCGCGATCGTCCCGGAACCGATCCGGACGGTGCCGCCGTCCGCGATCGTCAGTGATCCCGTACCGGATACGCCGACATGTAACTGGCCAATGCCGTGGCTTTCCAGGATCGGCGGATCATCGTCATGCTCCCGGATGCCTCCGGCTACGTTCCAGATGGATCCGGCACCGGAAACGGTGGCATCGCCGGTGCCGCCGGCGACGCCCAACCGGATGGGGTCGGGATCGGCGCAGGTGCCTGTGGAGCAAAGCGCATAATCGTCTTGATAGTTGAGTGCCTTGCCGCCGGCGAGAACGTTGAACGTGCCCCTGCCGCCCGCGAGCACGCCAACGCTCATGCCGTTCTTGAACGTGCCGGTGCTGGCATGGTTGGTATCGGTGTTGAAACCGGAAATCTCGATGGTGCCCGTGCCGCCGCTGGCACCGATGATCGTCGCGCCGCCCGTCGAGGACGATCCCATACTGGCGGCGAGCTTGCCGCCGTTGAGCACATTGATCGTGCCGGTTCCGCGAAGCGTCCCCACCTGCAGGCCGGCCGCCGCGCCGTCGCCATGGTTCTCGGTCGCGAAGCCGGCATCATCGATCGTGATCGTGCCTGTCCCGTCGTTGCGGCCCACATAGTTGACGGCGCTGTAAATGCGGAGCGATCCCGCCTCATTCCCATAGTCGCTCTGGCTTTCAACCTTCTTGCCGCGACCCAATATGTTGACGGTACCCGTGCCGAAATTGTCGCCGACGATCAGGCCCGCCGTGCCGGACCAGCCGCCAGCATGCAGCGCTATGCCCTCAGCTGCGGTTCCGGCGGGCCGCAGATCGAGATTGAGCGTGCCGACACCCTGATTGATCCCGACTTGCAGGGCATTGGGGCTCGATATCGATGCTTCCGAATAATATTCGTCAGCGCTGTTCTCATCCATGCGGACGGTGAGCGTGCCGTTGCCGCCCAGCCCCGAACCGATCTCAAGCGACCCCACCTCCCAATAATTGCTGCTGTTCCAATTGGGCCAGGCAGGATTCTCCACCCAGGATTCCTCCTTGATGGTCCAGGTCGCGCTGTTGGCGGGGGTTGTATTGATGACGACGCGTCCGTCGAAAGCGTCGGGATAGTTGTTCCCGTTCTGCCAATTCTCGCGCACGGTGATGTCGCCGCTGGTGCCGCCCACCCAACTGTTGATGATGGGATCGGCCGACTGGGCCGTCGCCGGAGGTGGCGCCATCAATAATGCCGAAGTCGCTGCGCCACAAAGAAGTGCCGTGCGGAAATATCCGTTGCGGATGTTCAAATAGGAACCCGTGCAGGAAAAGACGCCGTCCCGCATGGCACGCACTCCCTGTTGCGTGATCGGTGGACCTATATTGCCCTATGCGTCGACGATAGGGACTCGGCCCCTTCGATCAATAAAGCTATGATACGGTAGCTTTCGAATCAACCAGTTATATTCTTGCCGGTTCCGGCTATTTCTGGCGTCCCGTCGAGTCCGTTTTGGATCGGATTGCGCGGCACAAACTCATCGCCGATGGAATGGTTCCGCCGTCCGAAGGAAAAAACATCCTCCCGCCCATCGGTGGATGACGCCGGGGCGAGGCCGGCTTATGCCGATGGAAACAGGAAGAAAGGCCGCCCGATCGATGCGCATGAACCGCCTGCTGCCGTTCGTCGCCGCCACCCTCGCCGTCATCGGGCTCCAGCCGGCGGCCGGGGCGGAAACCTATGACGTCGTGATCCGCAACGGCACGCTCTACGATGGCAGCGGCGCCGCGGGCCAGGTGGGCGATGTCGCCATCAGGGGCGACAGGCTGGCGGCCGTGGGCCGGGTGGAGGGACGCGGCCGGCGGGAGATCGACGCGCGCGGGATGGCGGTGGCGCCGGGCTTCATCAACATGCTGAGCTGGGCGACGGAATCGCTGATCGCCGACGGCCGCAGCCAGAGCGACATCCGCCAGGGCGTGACGCTGGAGGTGATGGGCGAGGGCAGCTCGATGGGGCCGCTCAGCCCGGCGATGAAGGCCGATGCGCTCAAGCGGCAGGGCGACATCCGGTACCCGATCGGCTGGACCACGCTCGGCGAATATCTCGACATGCTCGAGAAGAAGGGCGTTTCCACCAATGTGGCGAGCTTCGTCGGCGCGGAGACGGTGCGCGTGCACGAACTGGGTGAGGGCGACGTCGATCCGACGCCCGAACAGCTCGATCGGATGAAGGCGCTGGTGCGGTAGGCCATGGACGAAGGAGCGATGGGCGTCGGCAGCTCGCTGATCTACGCGCCGGGCACCTATGCCGAGACGCCCGAGCTGATCGCGATAACCACGGCCGCGGCGCAATGCGGCGGCATGTACATCTCCCACATGCGATCGGAAGGAGACCGGCTGATCGAGGCGATCGACGAGCTCATCGAGATCGCGCGGCGATCGGGCGCGGCGGCCGAAATCTACCACCTCAAGATGGCTGGCCGCGACAATTGGGATAAATATGACGCCGCGATCGCCAGGATCGAGGCGGCGCGGGCCGAAGGGCTCCGGATCACCGCCGACATGTATACCTATCCCGCCGGCGCCACCGGCCTCGACGCGGCGATGCCGACCTGGGTGCAGGCGGGCGGGCTGGAGGCGTGGATCGAGCGGCTGAAGGACCCCGCGATCCGCGCCCGCGTCGCGGCCGAGATGGCGGCGCCGGGCAAGGGCTGGGAGAATTTCTTCGTCGGCGCCGGGCCGGAGGGCATGCTGCTCGTCGGCTTCAGGAACGAGGCGCTGAAGCCCTTGACCGGCAAGACGCTGGCCGAAGTGGCGAAGATGCGCGGCAGGAGCCCGGCGGAAACCGCGATGGATCTGGTGATCGAGGATGGCAGCCGGGTCGGCACCGTCTATTTCCTGATGGACGAGGCCAATGTCGCGAAGCAGGTGGCGCTGCCGTGGATGAGCTTCGGATCGGATGCCTCGTCGCAGGCGCCCGAGAGCGTATTCCTGAAATCGGGCACGCATCCGCGCGCCTACGGCAATTTCCCCCGCCTGCTCGGCAGATATGTGCGCGACGAGGGGCGGGTGCCGCTGGCGGATGCGATCCGCAGGCTCACCGCGCTGCCGGCCGGCAACCTGAAGATCGCCGATCGCGGCATGCTGAAGCCCGGATATTTCGCCGATGTCGTGGTGTTCGATCCCGCCCGGATCGCCGACCATGCGACCTTCGCCGATCCACAGGTCTACGCCACGGGCATGCGCGACGTGTTCGTGAACGGCGTGCAGGTGCTCAAGGATGGCGAGCATAGCGGCGCCACGCCCGGCCGGGTGGTGCGCGGGCCGGGCTATGGGCGCTGCAAGGGATAGGCCCCCCAAAGGAAAAGGCGGGCTGGCAATCGGCCCCGGACGCCTCATATCGGGGGCAGCGGATCGAAAGGAATTGCAATGGCCCGGCCGATGAAGATCGATTTTGTCTCCGACGTTTCCTGCCCCTGGTGCGTGATCGGCCTGCGCGGGTTGGAGGAGGCGCTCAGGCGGGCGGACGATGTGGTGGACCCGCGCATCACCTTCCAGCCGTTCGAGCTCAACCCCGACATGGTGCCCGAGGGCGAGGACATCGCCGATCACCTCGCGCGCAAATATGGCTCCTCGATCGAGCAGCTCGAGGCCAATCGCGAGGCGATCCGCGCGCGGGCGGCGGAGCTGGGCTTCACCATGGCGGGCGGGCGCAGCCGCATCTACAACACGTTCGACGCCCACCGCCTGCTCCACTGGGCGGAGGCGGAAGGCCGGCAGGCGGCGCTGAAGCATGCCTTGTTCGAGGCCTATTTCACCGACGGCAAGGACCCGTCCGACCATGACGTGCTGGTCGCGGCGGCGGAGAAGGCCGGGCTCGACGGCGCGTCGGCGCGCGAGGTGCTCGCCACCGGCCGCTATGCCGAGGAGGTGCGCCAGGCCGAGCAGCTCTGGCGATCGCGCGGCATCAGCGCGGTGCCGGCGGTGATCATCGACGATCGCTACCTGATATCGGGCGGGCAGCCGCCCGAGGCGTTCGAGCAGGCGCTGCGCCGGATCGCCGCCGAAGCGGCCTGAAGGCCCGCCCGCCTATCTGGCCGCCGCGCCGGCCTGGGCGCGGGCGAAGGCGGACAGGTGCGGCGGTTCCGATGCCGCCGGGGCGAAGGCGCCGGGGCCATGCGGCCCCGGATCGCGCATCGGATCGACCGGGCGGCCGTTTATCCGCACCTCATAATGGAGATGGCTGCCGGTCGAACGGCCGGTCGATCCCGCGAGCGCGATGATCTGGCCGCGCCGCACCGCCTCGTCCGGCCTTACCAGCAGGCGCGAGAGGTGGGCGTAGCGGGATTGCACGCCGCCGCCATGATCGATCACCACCAGATTGCCGTAGCCGCCGGCCCGGATCGCGCGATCGACGCGGCCGTCAGCGGTGGCGCGGACCGGGGAGCCCGCGGCGGTCGCCATGTCGACGCCGGCATGCGCCGCCGCCGTGCCGCGCAGCGGATCGAGGCGCGGGCCGAAGCGCGAGGTGAGCCGCGAATGTTCGACCGGCATAACCACCGCCGCCGTCGCGCGATCCTCCACACCGCCGGCCGGCGGGGGCGAGGGTTGCCAGCCGAGCATCCGTTCGCGGAACCGCGCATCGCCCCCGATCGGCAGCGTCGCCGAATCGGGGCTGGCGGGATTGCCGCGCGCCACCGCCGCCATTCCCGGCGAAGTAATGCAAAATATTGCTAGGGCGGCGATATGTTGTTTGCGGCGCGGTGAGGGGAAGGGGGGCATGCGATATGAATATCCGTCCCGACTTTCCATGAAAAGGCCCGAACCCGCCTGCTTAAATATTGGGCAGATGCAAGCATTGGCTGAATAAAGCAGTAAATTCGCTTCAACTGCAAAATCGCACGTTTCATCGCTGTGAGGGGCCGGGCAGGCCGGGCCGCCCCGCATCGGCTCCGTCAAGCGGATGTCGGGCATGGAGCGGCTTGCCGCCGTCCCGATCGCTGCGGACGAAGCCTTCGTCGCGGCGCCCGAGACCTATGAGTGAGGGGCGTATGAACCGGTCTGAGCTTGAGCTTCTGGACAATCTGAAACGCGGGCGGGACCATCATGGCGTGGTTGCCGTGAAGGCCGAATTCGAGGCCGAGGGCACCCGCCCGGACGAGTTTCATCGCCTGCTGGAGATCGCCCAGCGCGCCGGCGTGAAGGTGGCGCTGAAGATCGGCGGCTGCGAGGCGGTTTCCGATCTTCTTGCTTCGAAGATCTATGGTGTCGACTATGTGATCGCGCCGATGGTCGAGACGCCTTACGCGCTTTCCAAGTTCGTCGACGCCAAGAACAAGACGCACGGGGCCCAGGAACAGCGGACCAGTTTCCTGTTCAACCTGGAGACCGAGACGACCCTGCGCAACCTGCCGGCGATCCTGCCGGTGGCGCGTAGCGGCGTGGACGGCATGGTGTTCGGCCGCGTCGATTTCGCGCTTTCGCGGGGCCTGCCGCGCGGCGCGATCAACGATCCGTCGATCACCGCCGCGGTGATCGAGGCAGCCCATGCCTGCCGCGACAATGATCTGGAGCTGGTCGTCGGCGGATCGGTGGCGGTGGAGGCGATCCCTGCGCTGCGCGAGATCCGGCGGGTGCGGCTGGACCGGTTCGAGACGCGCAAGATCGTGTTCGACGGCGCCGCGATCGAGGATGCGGCGATCGCCGAGGGCATCATGCAGGCGGTGGCGTTCGAGCTCGGCTGGCTGAAGAACAAGCATGATTATTACGATGCGATCGCCCGCGAGGATCTGGCGCGCATCGCCATGCTGGAAGCGCGCATGCCGGCGCCGCGGCAGGCGGTTCCGCACGCCGCCTGACCGGGCATCGCGGCGGAGCGTCCGATGCCGTTCCGCCCCCGCATCACACCATCCGCGCGACACGTTCCGCGACAAGGGGATCGAAATCCATGCGTGACTATCGACAGCTGGATTCCGCCGTTTCGGGCCTGATGCGCTCCGTCGCCGGAGCCGTGATCCTGCCGCGATTCCGCAATCTCGCATCCGGTGAGATCGCCGAGAAATCGCCGGGCGAGATCGTGACCGTCGCCGATCGCGAGGCGGAGGAGCGGCTTGCCGCCGGGCTTGCCGCGCTGGACGGCGGGGTGCGGATCGTGGGCGAGGAAGCCTGCGCCGCCGATCCCGCACTGCTCCGCGATCTCGGCCGGGGCGCGGCGTGGCTGGTCGACCCGCTGGACGGCACCGCCAATTTCGCCGCCGGGCGCCAGCCCTTCGGCATGATCATCGCGCTGGCCGTGGACGGCGTGGTCGAGGCCGGCTGGCTCTACGATCCGGTGGCGGACCGGATGTGCCATGCGATCCGGGGCGGCGGCGCCTTCATCGGCGGCCGCCCGCTTCGCACCTGGCCGGCACGCCGCCGCCGCCCGATCGCTGCGCTGGCGACCCAGTTCATGGCGCCCGAGCTGCGCGATGATTTCCACCGGCGGGCGGACGGGATGTTCGATCGCGTGCCGATCCCGCGCTGCGCCGCCGAACATTATCCCCGGCTCTGCCTGATGCAGAACGACGTGGCGATGTTCCAGCGGACCTTGCCGTGGGATCATGCCGCCGGAGCGCTGCTGCTCATGGAAGCGGGCGGCCGCGTCGCCCGCTGGGACGGCGGCGACTATCGCATCGACGACGGCAAGGCGGGGCTGCTGGCGACCGCATCGCCCGCTTTGTGGGAGGATGCGCGCGCCGCGCTGTTCGAAGAGGCGGAGCGGGAAGCCGTGCCCGCCCTTGCCGTCGCCTGATCGCGATGGCCCGCCCCTCCCGCAAGAGATCGATGGACCTGTGACACCCGAGATGACGCTTCCGTTTCCCGGCCGGCGCGCCGGCATCGCGCGCCATGCGCTGCGCTGCTCGGCGGCGCTGATGCTGTGCCTGCCGGCGATCGCCCAGGCGCAGTTCCTGCCGCCCGCCGCCGCCGATGCGGGGGCCGCTTCATCGCCTTTCGGCGGCCCGGCCGCCGCCTCCGGCGCGCGCGGCGTGAGCGCGGCGGCGGCGGCATCGCAGGTGGGAATCGGCGCGGACGACGGCGCGGCGGCCTTCCAGCCCGTGCAGATCGAGGGCAGGCGCCCGGCGGGCGATGCCGACGGCAACGGATCAGCCGGCAAGGCCGCGCGGGACGAAGCATCGGCGGAGGCACTCCGCGATCGTTCGCTGGCGGCGGCGGGGCGGCCGGCGCTCAGCGAGTTCGAACGCTACGTCTCCTCGGTGGTGGACAAGCCGCTCCGCCGCTTCGGCGCCGATCTGCTGGTGCCCGCCGCGCGCGATTTCACCGCGCCGCCCACCACCACGGTGCCGCCCGATTACCGCCTGAACCCCGGCGACGAGCTGGTGATCGGCCTCGCTGGATCGGTGCAGGCGGATGAATTGCGCCTGGTCGTCGATCCCGAAGGCCGCGTGTTCCTGCCGCGCGCCGGCGCGGTGGACCTGGCCGGCGTGCGCTACGGCGACGTGCAGGCGTTGCTGTCGCGCCAGCTTTCCCGCTTCTACCGCGATTTCCAGATCAGCGTGGCGATCGGCCGGCTGCACGGCATCACCGTCTATGTCACCGGCTTCGCGGCGACGCCCGGCTCCTACACGGTCAGCAGCCTTTCGACGCTGGTGAACGCGGTGCTGGCGGCGGGCGGCCCGTCTGCCGGTGGCAGTTTCCGTTCCATCCAGCTTCGTCGCGGCGGCCGGCTGGTTTCCGATTTCGACCTCTATGATCTGCTGCTGAGGGGCGACAAGAGCGGCGATGCCGTGCTCCAGAATGGCGACGTCATCTATATCGCGCCGGTGGGCGCGCAGGTGGCCGTGGTCGGCAGCGTCAACCATGAGGCGATCTTCGAGGCGGGTCCGAAGGATTCGCTCGCCGACGTGCTGCTCTATTCGGGCGGGGCCAACACGGTCGCGGACAATGGCCGGCTGATGGTGCTCAATCCGCTGGCGCCCGAAACCGGCGGCTGGGAGGAATTGACCCCCGCCCAGGCGCAGGCGCGCATCGCCAGGCGCGGGGAGATCGTGCGCGTGCTCTCCGGCGTCGGCATCGCCCGCCCGCTCGACCAGCAGCCGGTGCTGGTGACGGTGAGCGGCGAGGTCGCCCGGCCCGGCCGCTATTATTTCCAGCCCGGCGTCAGCCTGGAGGACGTGATCGGCCGCGCCGGCGGAATGACGGGCAAGGCCTTCCCTTATGCCACCATCGTCACCCGCGAAAGCGTGCGCCAGCAGCAGCGGCAAAGCTTCAACCGCGCGCTCAAGGATCTGGAGCTGCAGCTCACCACCCAGCCCCTCATCTCGGCGAACCGGGCCGAGCAGTTGCAGCCGGCCTATCTGCAGGCGGTGCAGTCGGTCGTCGCCCAGTTCCGCTCGCGCGAGCCGGACGGGCGGCTGGTGCTCGATATCGGGCCGGACGCGCGGTCGCTGCCGGGCGAGCTGGTGCTGGAGAATAACGACACCATCTACGTGCCGCCGCAGCCGGTGACGGTGGGCGTGTTCGGCGCGGTGCCAAGCTCCGCCTCGTTCAAATATACGCCCAACCGCACCATCGGCGATTATCTGAAGAATGCCGGCGGCGTCAGCAAGATGGGCGACAAGTCCGCCATCTTCGTGGTGCGCGCCAACGGCTCCGTCCTCGCCTCCGGGCGCGGCCTGTTCCAGGGCGGGCTTGCCAGTGCGCGGGCGCTGCCGGGCGATCTGATCTACGTGCCGGTTGCCGCCGGGCGCGGCGAATTCTGGGCGCGGCTGCGCGATATCACCAGCACGCTGTTCGGCGGTGTCGCCGCTGCGGCAACGGTGAAGGTGCTCGCCGAATGAGCGCGATCGATCAGGGGCGGGCGGCGGTCGTCCGGGCGGTGCATGACGGCCGGATGCGCCGCCGCGTCTATGCGGTGGCGGCGCTGCTGCTCGCCCTTCTCTGCCTGTGGCCCCAGCCGCATGTCGCGCGCGCCAAGATCCTGCCGCAGGACAATGGCGGCTCCGGCGTCAGCGCGATGCTGAACGCGCTGGGCGGGCAGATGTCCGGCTTCGCCAATCTGCTGGGCGGCGCGCGCACCCCGATCGACGTCTATCTTGTCGTCGGCCGCAGCGAGAATGTGATGGTCGACGTGATCGACCGGCTCAGGCTGGTCGGCCCGTCGGGCCGCTATGCGACGGTGGACAAGGCGCGGATCGCGCTCGCCCGCAAGGTGGACGTCCATTCGCTGCCGGGCGGAGTGATCGAGGTCGAGACGCGCACGCATGACGCCGCCGAGGCGAAGGCGCTGACCTTCGCTTATGTCTCCGCGATCAGCGACCGCATCGCCACGCTCGGCCGCGAACGGATCGTCGCCAAGCGCAAGGTGGTGGACGAACGCTTCGGCCAGGCGGTGCGCCGGCTTTCCAGGGCCGAGGCCGCGCTCAACGAATTCCGCCGCCGCAACCGGCTGGCCGAGCCCGAGGCGCAGTTCGGCTCCGCCCTCATGCTGCGCGCGGACCTGGAGGCGCGGCTGCAGGCGAAGCTGGTGCAGCTCCAGACGGTGCAGCGCTTCGCGGGCGCGGAGAATGTGCAGCTCAAGGCGCTCCAGTCCGAAATCGCGGCGCTCCGCGCCCAGATCGCGCGCAGCGCGCAGCCGGCCGAAGGGGCGGGCGGGCCGAACGTCGCCGGGCTGGCCGAGGTTTCGGCCGAATATCTGAACCTCTATCGCGACTATCGCTTCGCCCAGGCGCTCTACGAGGCCTATTCCCGCCTGTCGGAACAGGTGGCGGTGGACGAGCTGACGGCGGAAAGCGCCGCCGACGTCCAGCTCCTCGAACGGCCGCATCTCGATGCCGGGCGGCATTATAATATCCCGGCGGTGGCGCTGCTGGCGGCGCTGCTGCTGCTGGCCCTGTTCACCGAGGTCTATGCGCCGGCGACGGGGATCGCGCTGTTCCGCGGGACGCCCGCCGGCGGGGATGTGACGCCATGACGGCGGCGGTGGGGGCACCGCTCTGGCCCGGCCCGGAAAACGAGGCCGTGCCCGAGCTTTCGATCGTCATTCCCTGCTTCAACGAGGAGGAGAATGTCCGCGCGATCCACGCGGCGGTGAAGGCCGAGGCCGAACGCCATGCGCGATCGCACGAGATCATCTTCATCGACAACAAGTCGACCGATCATACCCGCGCGCTGCTGCGGCAGATCTGCGCCGAGGACGGCGCCACGCGGGCGATCTTCAACAACCGCAATTACGGCCAGATGCGATCGCCCACCCATGCGATCTACCAGGCGACCGGCCGCGCAGTGATCGGCATGTGCGCCGATTTCCAGGACCCGCCGGCCATGATCGGCGAGTTCATGCGCCTGTGGCGCGGCGGGGCCGAGGTGGTGCTGGGCCAGCGCCGGTCCGAACGCGCTTCCCCGCTCACCCGCTTCATCCGGGCGGCGGGCTACGGCTTTCTCGGCCGTTTCGCCGATTATCCAGTGATCCCCGGCGCCACCGGCTTCGGCCTGTTCAGCCGCGACGTGGTGGATGCGCTGGCGACCTGGAACGAGCCCGAGCCCTTCTTTCGCGGCATGGTGGTGGAAGGCGGCTTCCGCATCGCCATCGTCCCCTTCGACCGGCCCGAGCGCGCGGCGGGCGAGACCAAGAACAATTTGCGCGCCCTCGCCGACTTCGCGATTTCCGGCATCGCCGGATCGTCCAAGTCGCTGCTGCGCTGGCCGATCAAGGGATCGATCTATGCGGGCCTCGCGACGGCGCTGCTGCTCGGCGGCGCGCTGGCGGCGCATCTGGCGGACGGACCCGGCTGGGCGCTGCTGTTCCTCGCCGCGCAGGCGGGCATGTTCGCCGTGCTGCTGCTGTTCCTGGGGCTGATCGGCGAGCAGGTGCGGATGATATCGGAGCGCACGCGCAACGTGCCGCTGGTGATCGAGGAAGCGCGGCTGAACTTTCCCGCCGGGCGGCGCGCGCCGGTGGATCGCCGCCAGTTCGGGACGGAGGAGGCATGAGCGGCGGGCGGCGGGCCGGCCGCGCGGCGGGCCTCTTCGCCGAACGGGCGCTGATGCTGGCCGTGGCGGCGAGCTTCGGCTGGCTCCTCTGGTCGTTCCACCGGAACGGCTATCTGCCGCAGCCCTTCATCATCGACACCAACGACACCTTCATGGACTGGTTCAACACCGCATATTGGGCGAACAATCCGGGCGCCTATGATGTGTGGCGGACGGTCTATCCGCCCTTGTCCTTCCTGTTCCTGAAGCTGTTCAGCCTGCCCGGCTGCTATCTGGATTCGCCCTTCCAGGCGCGCGACTGCGACTGGTTCGGCAAGGCTGCGATCCTCGCATCCTACGCGCTGGGCGTCGCGCTCGCCTGGATCGCCTTCCGCCGCGCCGACCGGGCGACCGCGCCCATGCGGATCATCGCCTTCGCGATCGGCCTGCCGATGCTGTTCGCGCTGGAACGCGGCAACCTGATCCTGCCCTGCATGGCCTGCTTCGTCATCGCCCATGGCGATATTGTGCGGTCGAAGGCATGGCGCGGGCTGGCGGCGGCGCTGACGATCAACTTCAAGCCCTATCTGCTGCTGCCGGAGTTAGCGCTGGCCTTCAAGCGGCGCTGGCGTTCGCTGGAGCTGGCCGGGATCGCGACGCTGCTGGTCTATCTCCTGACCTATGCCTTCGTCGGCACGGGCAGCCCGATCGAGATCGTCGACAATATGCGCAACTGGGTCGTCACCTTCGTGGGCGGGCAGGTGTGGGAACAAATCTATTATTCGACCAGCTATGTGACGCTGCTGCCGATCCGCACCACGCCGATCCCGATCCTGGACCATATCCCATCGCGCACGGTGGAGACGATCCTGTGGGCCGTGCCGATCCTGATCCGCGCGAGCCAGGTGGCGGGGCTGCTCTGCCTCGCGGGCGCGTGGCTCCAGCCGCGCGCGCTTTCGACGCAGCGGATCGCGGCGCTGCTGATGGCCATGTCGCTCGTCAGCCAGTCGCCGGGCGGTTACACCCAGGCCTTCCTGATCTTCCTCGTCTTCCTCGAACCCTGGCGGCGGCCGGGGCCGATCGTGGCGATCGTCGCCGCCTATCTGCTTTCGATATCGGCCGACTGGATCCTTTCGCCCTTCCCCGAGATCGCATCGAAAAGCTGGCTGGGCGGCCGGCCGGTGACGGGCCTGTTCGGCCTTTCGGTCGGCCAGTTCGCGCGACCGGGGCTGATCCTGCTGATCCTGTGGGCGCTGGCGGCGGACAGCCTGTGGCTGATCGCCCGCGCGCATCGCGGCCATCGCCCGATGATCGCGATCGGGCCCCGGACATGGCCTGCCCGGCCGGCGGCGGCGCGATGACCGCTTTGGCCCGATCCCGTGGCGGCTGGCGCTTCGCCGACGATCTCGACGCCATGTTCGCGGCGCTGGCGCCGATCTGGCCGCGCCTGGCCGGCAAGCGCATCTTCATGACCGGGGGCACTGTCTCTTATACACATCTAGATGTGTATAAGAGACAGGAGTTAGCGCTGGCCTTCAAGCGGCGCTGGCGTTCGCTGGAGCTGGCCGGGATCGCGACGCTGCTGGTCTATCTCCTGACCTATGCCTTCGTCGGCACGGGCAGCCCGATCGAGATCGTCGACAATATGCGCAACTGGGTCGTCACCTTCGTGGGCGGGCAGGTGTGGGAACAAATCTATTATTCGACCAGCTATGTGACGCTGCTGCCGATCCGCACCACGCCGATCCCGATCCTGGACCATATCCCATCGCGCACGGTGGAGACGATCCTGTGGGCCGTGCCGATCCTGATCCGCGCGAGCCAGGTGGCGGGGCTGCTCTGCCTCGCGGGCGCGTGGCTCCAGCCGCGCGCGCTTTCGACGCAGCGGATCGCGGCGCTGCTGATGGCCATGTCGCTCGTCAGCCAGTCGCCGGGCGGTTACACCCAGGCCTTCCTGATCTTCCTCGTCTTCCTCGAACCCTGGCGGCGGCCGGGGCCGATCGTGGCGATCGTCGCCGCCTATCTGCTTTCGATATCGGCCGACTGGATCCTTTCGCCCTTCCCCGAGATCGCATCGAAAAGCTGGCTGGGCGGCCGGCCGGTGACGGGCCTGTTCGGCCTTTCGGTCGGCCAGTTCGCGCGACCGGGGCTGATCCTGCTGATCCTGTGGGCGCTGGCGGCGGACAGCCTGTGGCTGATCGCCCGCGCGCATCGCGGCCATCGCCCGATGATCGCGATCGGGCCCCGGACATGGCCTGCCCGGCCGGCGGCGGCGCGATGACCGCTTTGGCCCGATCCCGTGGCGGCTGGCGCTTCGCCGACGATCTCGACGCCATGTTCGCGGCGCTGGCGCCGATCTGGCCGCGCCTGGCCGGCAAGCGCATCTTCATGACCGGGGGCACCGGCTTCATCGGCCGCTGGATGCTGGAAGCGCTGCGCGATGCCGATCTGCGGCTGGGGCTGGGCGTGGGGGTGGTGCTGCTGAGCCGCGATCCGGCAGGCTTCGCCGCGCGCGTGCCGCACATCGCTGGCCATCCCGGCTTCCGCCTGATGGCCGGCGATGTCTGCGATTTCGCGGTGCCGGACGGGGGCTTCACCCACATCGTCCATGCCGCGACCGATGCGAGCGCCGCGCTGAACAGGCACGATCCGCGCCGCATGTTCGACACCATCGTCGAAGGCACCCGCCGCGCGCTGGACATGGCGCGGGACCGTGCGGTCGAACGCTTCCTGATGCTGAGTTCCGGCGCGGTCTATGGCGCGCAGCCGTGGGACATGACCCATGTCGAGGAAGGCTGGCGCGGCGGCCCCGACTGCCTCGATCCGATGTCGGCCTATGGCGAGGGCAAGCGCGCGGCGGAGATGCTCTGCGCCATCCATGCCCGCCAGTTCGGCCTCGACATGGTCAATGCCAGGATCTTCGCGCTGCTGGGGCCGCTGCTCTCGCTCGACATCCATTTCGCGGCGGGCAACTTCATCCGCGATGCCCTGCGCGGCGAAACCGTGGTGGTGGAGGGCGCGGGCACGGCGGTGCGATCCTATCTCTACGCCGCCGATCTCGCCATCTGGCTGTGGACCATGCTGATCCGCGGCGAAAGCGGCGCCACCTACAATGTCGGATCGGAGGAAGCGGTGTCGATCGCCGAGCTGGCGCACCGTGTCCACCGCATCCTTGGCGGGGCCGGGGTCGATATCCTCGGCCAGCCCGATCCCGGCTGGAATCCCGGCCGCTACGTGCCCTCGACCGCGCGCATCGCCCGCGACCTCGGCCTCCGCGCGACCGTCGACCTCGATGAAGCGATCCGCCGCACGGCGATCTGGAACGGATGGCAGCAATGACGACCATGAAATTATCGGACTGGGTGGCCGGCGAGCTTGTCCGCCACGGCATCGGGCATGTCTTCATGCTCACCGGCGGCGGGGCGATGCACCTCAACCATTCGCTGGGCACCCATGCCGGCCTGCAATGCACCTTCACCCATCATGAGCAGGCGCTGGCGATGGCGGCGGAGGCCTATTATCGCCTCACCAACCGGCTGGCGGTGGTGAACGTGACGTCGGGGCCGGGCGGCACCAACGCCATCACCGGCGTCTATGGCGCCTTCGTCGATTCGGTCGGCATGCTGGTGATTTCCGGCCAGGTGAAGACCGAGACGACGGTGCGTTCCACCGGCCTGCCGCTGCGCCAATATGGCGATCAGGAGCTGGACATCGAGGAAATCGTCCGCCCCATCACCAAATATGCGACGATGGTCACCGATCCCCGGTCGATCCGCTACCATCTGGAAAAGGCGATCTACCTCGCCACCAGCGGCCGGCCGGGGCCGTGCTGGCTGGATATCCCGCTGGACGTGCAGGCGGCGCGGATCGACCCGGACGATCTGCTGCCCGGCTTCGACCCCGCCGAGCTGGACGAGCCGTGGAAGCGGACCGACCTCGACGCGGCGGCGGCCGCGATCCTCGAAAGATTGCAGGCGGCCGAGCGGCCGGTGGTGTTCGCCGGCGGTGGCGTGCGGCTGAGCGGCGCGCACGGCGATTTCATCCGCCTGATCGAGAAGCTGGGCGTGCCGGTGGTGACGGGCTGGAACGCGCATGACGTGCTGTGGAACGATCACCCGCTTTATGCCGGGCGGCCCGGCACCGTGGGCGACCGCGCCGGCAACATGGTGACGCAGAGCGCGGATTTCCTGCTGGTGCTGGGCAGCCGGCTGAACATCCGGCAGGTGAGCTACAATTGGAAGACCTTCGCGCGCGCCGCCTACAAGGTGTGGGTGGATATCGATCCGGTCGAGCTGCGCAAGCCGACGGTGACGCCCGACATGCCGGTGGTGGCGGACCTTGCCGATCTGATCCCGGCGATGCTGGCCGCGCCTTATGCCGGGCCGACGGACGCGCACCGCCTGTGGCTGGGCTGGGCGCGCAATCGGGGGCCGCGCTTCCCCACCGTGCTGCCCGAATATCGCGATAATGCGCTCGTCCATCCCTATGTCGCGATGGACGAGCTGTTCGCGGCGCTGGACGAGGACGACATCGTCGTCACCGGCAATGGCAGCGCCTGCGTCGTCAGCTTCCAGGTGGCGGCGCTGAAGCGCGGCCAGCGGCTGTGGACCAATTCCGGCTGCGCGACGATGGGATATGACCTGCCGGCCGCGATCGGCGTGTGCGCCGCCACCGGCAGCCGGCAGCGGGTGATCTGCCTGGCAGGCGACGGCAGCATCATGATGAACCTGCAGGAGATGCAGACGATCGCGGGTTACGGCCTGCCGGTGAAGGTCTTCCTGCTCAACAACAGCGGCTATGTCTCGATCTTCCAGACGCACCGCAACTTCTTCAATGGCGTCGAGGTGGGCGGCGGACCCAAGAGCAACGTCACCTTCCCCGATTTCGGCAAGGTCGCCCACGCCTTCGGCTTCGCCTATTTCCGCGCGGCGAGCCATGACGATCTGGCCGCGACGATCGCGGACGCGCTGGCGGCGGACGGCCCGGTGCTGTGCGAGATCATGCTGGACGAGCATGTGTCCTTCGCCCCCAAGCTGGGCGCGAAGCAGCATCCCGACGGGCGGATCACCTCGCCGGCGCTCGAGGATCTTTCCCCCTTCCTCCCGCGCGAGGTGCTGCGGGAGAATATGCTGATCGACCTGATCGAGGAAGCGTGAGCGCCGTGACCGATCGATCGCCGTCGCGGGCGGCATCCAGGATCGCGGCCATCGGCAGGCGCGGCGGCCGGCCGCTGCGCTTCCTGGTGGCGGGCGCGGTCAACACGCTGCTGGGGCTGGCTTTCTACCCCATGCTGCTGTGGGCGAGCCCGTGGTTCCGCGTGCATTATCTGGCGGCGCTCGGGCTGGCGCAGATCACCTGCCTGCTGTTCGCCTTCGCCACCCACAAGTTCGGCGTGTTCCGCACGCGCGGACCGGGCATCGTGCGCGAGCTTGCGGCCTTCGCCTCCTTCTACGCCATCAGCTACGCGGCCAACTGGGCGATGCTGCCGCTGCTGGTCGAGCTGGCCGGCATCCGCCCGGCGGCGGCGCAGACCGGCTTCACCCTGGCGGTGATCGCCGGATCCTATTTCTGGCACAGCCGGATCACCTTCCGGCCGGCCGACAATCCCGAACAACCAAGGTCGCAGGAGATACGATGCGAACCGTGATACTGGCGGGCGGCCTGGGCAGCCGCCTGGGCGAGGAAACCGCCGTGCGCCCGAAGCCGATGGTGGAGATCGGCGGCATGCCGATCCTGTGGCACATCATGAAGATCTATTCGGCCGCGGGCCTCAACGATTTCGTGATCTGCCTCGGCTACAAGGGCTATCTGATCAAGGAATTCTTCGCCAACTACTTCCTCCACACGGCGGACGTGACGATCGACCTCAACCGCAACGACCTGGAAATCCACCAGGCGCGCAGCGAGCCGTGGCGGATCACGCTGGTCGAAACCGGCGCCACGGCGATGACGGGCGGGCGGCTGAAGGCGATCAAGCCCTATCTCGAACCGGGCGAGCCCTTCTGCTTCACCTATGGCGACGGCGTCGCCAGCATCGACGTGGCCGATCTGGTGCGCTTCCACCGCGCCCATGGCCGGCGGGCGACGATCACCTCGGTCGCCCCGCCGGGCCGGTTCGGCGCGCTGGAGTTCGAGGGCGATCGCGTCACCAGCTTCCGCGAGAAGCCGGCCGGCGACGGCGGGCAGATCAACGGCGGCTTCTTCGTCGCCGATCCTTCGGTGCTGGATCTGATCGACGGGCCGGATACGACCTGGGAGGCCGAGCCGCTGGAACGGCTGGCCAATGCGGGCGAGCTTGTCGCCTATCGCCATGACGGCTTCTGGCAGCCGATGGATACGCTGCGCGACAAGCAATATCTGGAATCGCTGTGGCAGAGCGGCGAGGCGCCGTGGAAATGCTGGTGAGCGAGGGAAATCCGGGCGCCGGCAATCCCTGGGCCGGCCGGCGCGTGCTGGTGACGGGGCATAGCGGCTTCAAGGGGAGCTGGCTGGCCCTGTGGCTGCACGCGCTGGGCGCGGAGGTGACGGGCTTCGCCCTGCCCGCGCCCACCGATCCCAGCCTGTTCGCAGCCGCCCGGCTGACCGGGCTGATCCGCCATGTGGAAGGCGACGTGCGCGATCCGGCGGCGGTGCGCCGGGTGGTGGCGGAGGCGCGGCCGGAGATGATCTTCCACCTCGCCGCGCAGCCGCTGGTCCGCCTGTCCTATCGCGAGCCGGTGGAAACATATGCCACCAACGTGATGGGCACGGTGCATGTGCTGGAAGCGGCGCGGCAGGCCGAAGGGGTGGCGGGGATCGTCTGCGTCACCAGCGACAAATGCTATGAGAATCGCGAATGGGTGTGGCCCTATCGCGAGAGCGACCCGATGGGCGGGCACGATCCCTACAGCAGCAGCAAGGGCTGCGCGGAGCTGGTGGTTTCGGCCTATCGCAATTCCTTCTTCTCCGAAGGCGGGCCGGCGGTGGCATCGGTGCGCGCCGGCAACGTGATCGGCGGCGGGGACTGGGCGGAGGACCGGCTGGTCCCCGATCTGGTCCGCGCCTTCCGGCAGGGGGCGGCGCCGGTGATCCGATCGCCCGAAGCGGTCCGGCCCTGGCAGCATGTTCTGGAGGCGCTGGGCGGATATCTGATGATCGCCGAACGGCTGCTGGCGGGCGAGGCGCGCTTTGCCGATGCCTGGAATTTCGGCCCGGCCGATGACGATGCCCGGCCGGTATCCTGGATCGTCGATCGGATGAAGGCCGCCTGGGGCGACGGCGCGTCCGCCGCCATGCCCTTTTCCGGCGCCCGCCCGCACGAGGCGGGGCTGCTGCGGCTCGATTGCTCCAAGGCGCGCGCGGCGCTCGGCTGGCGGCCGGCGCTGGCGCTGGAGGACGCGATCGACTGGATCGTCGAATGGCATCGCGCGGTCGACGACGGGCATGATCCCCGCGCCGTGACGCTGGCGCAGATCGCCGAATATCGCAGGCGGGCGGGCCATGGTTCCGCGGCAGGCGCGCCGGCCGCCGGAACCATGGCGGCATGAGGATCGGGCGCGCCCGCTTTTCCCCGGCCGGCATCCTCCTTTTCCTGATCCTGCTGCTGGCGCTGGCGCTCAGGCTCCACGGCCTGGGCTTCGGCCTGCCCGCGCTCTACGATCCGGACGAGCCGCTGTTCGTGGTGAGCGCGCTCAAGCTGCTCCGCGATCAGACGCTCAACCCCGGCTGGTTCGGCCATCCCGGCACCACCACCATCTATGCGCTGGCGATCATCGACATGCTGGTGTTCGCGGCCGGCAGCCTGACCGGGCGGCTGGCCGATACCCATGCCTTCGCGACCGCCATCTACACCGATCCCTCGATCGTGGTGCTGCCGGGCCGGCTGTTCATCGCGCTGTGCGGGGTGGGCTGCGTCTGGCTCACCTTCCTGATCGGGCGGCGGCTGTTCGGCGATCGCGCCGGCCTGCTGGCGGCGCTGCTGCTGGCGGTCGATCCGCTGCATGTCCAATGGTCGCAGGTGATCCGCACCGATATCCAGGCGACCTTGTTCATGCTGGCCTGCGTGCTCGCCTCGATCGAGGTCGCCCGGCACGGGCGGCTCGGCGATTATCTGTGGGCGGGCCTCTGGGTGGGGCTGGGCACGGCGACCAAATGGCCGGCCGCGACGATCATCGCCTGCCTCGTCGGCGCGGCGCTGCTGCGCATGCGATCCGATCCCGCGAACGCGCGGCAGGCGGCGGGGCGCCTCGCCATCGGCCTTGCGGCCTCGCTGGCGGCGCTGCTGATCGTCTCGCCCTATATCCTGATCGATCACCAGACGGTGCTGGCCAATCTGGGGCGCGAGGCGCGGCCCCAGCATCTGGGTGCCACCGGCGGCGGGTTGCTCTTCAACCTCGGCTGGTATGTGGTGGGGCCGATGCGCGAGGCGATCGGCATCGTCGGGCTAGCGCTGGCCGCGATCGGCATCGGCGTGGCGGCGCGGCGGCCGGTGGCGCTCGCCACCATCATCCCCGCCTTCCTCGTCTTCCTGCTGGCGATCAGCGGGGAATCGCTGATCTGGGCACGCTGGATCCTGCCGCTGCTGCCCTTCCTCTCCCTGTTCGCGGCGGTGGCGATCGTCGCCGTTGCGGATCGGCTTGCGCCGGGGCTGGGGCGGCGCGGCGCCGTCGCCGTGCAGCTGCTGCAGGCGGCGGCGCTGGCCCTGCCGATGCTGGCGGCGGCGCGCGCCGAGGCGGCGGAGCGGATCAACGACACCCGCACGCAGGCCGCCGCCTGGGCGCGCGCGCATATCCCGCGCAGCGACCGCATCGTGCTGGAACATCTCGCCTTCGACATGCTGGGCGATGGGTGGAGCTTCCTCTTCCCCGGCGGCGATGTCGGCTGCATCGACGGCAACAAGGTGCTGGCCGGCCAGGTCCGCTATGCGGATGTCGAACGCTGGCGCAACGGCCGCTCGATCCTCGATCTCGGCACGATCGATCCGGCCCGGATCGCCGCCTGCTGGGGCGATTATGCGATCATCTCCCACCTCGATCGCTACCAGCGCGAGCCCGATCGCTACCGCGCGGAGCTGGCCACCTACCGGCGCTTCCTCGACGGCGGCACGACGGTGGCGATGTTCCGCCCCGCCCCGGGGCGGAGCGGCGGGCCGGAGGTGCGGATCGTCCGGCTCGGGCCTTTGGCCGGTCCGGTGGGGGACGCGCCGAAGCGGTGACGCTTCCCATCTACTGCTTATCCGGGCAGTATCCGGCGCAATTCTTTGGGGGGAATGCCGATGCGTTGCTTGCCGGTGGTGATGCCGTTGCTGTTCGTCGCCGTGCCGGCGCCGGCGCAGACCGCCCAGGGAGACGTGGCCGTCACCATTTACAACAACGACATCGCGCTGGTGCAGGATGCCCGCACGCTGACGGTGCCGGCCGGCCGCAGCCGCCAGGAATTCCCCGATGTCTCCGCCCAGATCCGGCCGGAAACCGCGAGCCTTTCGGGAGCCGGCATCGCCATCGTCGAGCAGAATTTCGATTATGACCTGCTTTCGCCCGACAAGCTGATGGAAAAGGCGGTGGGGCAGACGATCACCATCGTCCGCACCAACCCGGCGACGGGCGCGGAAACCCGCGAGCAGGCGCGGGTGCTCGCGGCCAATGGCGGCATCGTGCTCCAGATCGGCGAGCGGATCGAGGTGCTGCGCGACGATGGCCTGCCGGTGCGCGTGGTGTTCGACAAGGTGCCCGATAATCTGCGCGCGCGGCCGACCTTGTCGGTGACGATCGACGCGGCGAAGGCGGGGCCGGTGGCGACGCGGCTCTCCTACCTCACCCCCGGCATGGGCTGGACCAGCGACTATGTGATGCTGTTCGACGAGAAGACCGGCGCGGCGGACATGCAGGGCTGGGTGACGCTGACCAACAATAGCGGAACCACTTACGCCAATGCCCGGACGCTGCTGGTCGCCGGCAATGTCGGCGGCGGGCGCAACCGCCTGGGCGCGCTCACCTCCACCCTGGAGGCGGCGGGCACCGAAAGCGGCCAGCGCGAGCGGCTGGGGGATTATTATCTCTATCCGCTGGCCGAACGGACGACGATCGCCCAGGCGCAGCAGAAGCAGGTGAGCTTCCTCGACGTGAAGGGCGCGCCGGCGCGCAAGGCCTATGAGTTCGTGAACGGCTGGCTCAGCGGCAATGATACGCCGCGCAGCGCCGCGACCGCGATCAAATTCTCCACCTCCCGCCAGGGCGGCCTTGGCGATCAGCTGCCCGCCGGCACGATCCGCGTCTATATGCGCGATCAGCGCGGCGATCCCCAGTTCATCGGCGAAAGCCGGATCGATCATACGCCGATGGGATCATCCCTTTCGATCCGCACCGGCGAGGCCTTCGACGTGAAGGTGAAGACCGTGGTCGAGGAGCGCACCCGCCTTTCCAGCCGGCGCTGGCAGACGAGGATGCGCTACATCCTTTCCAATGCCCGGCCCGAGCCGGTGACGGTGGACGTGGCGCAGAACGGCCTGTGGGGCGATGCGCGGGTCACGGCGCAGAGCCTGGAGGGCAACCGGGTTTCGGCCGACCGGATCGAATGGAAGGTGCCCGTCCCCGCCAACGGGACGACCGAGCTGATCGCGACCTTCGATACGCGGTATTGACAGCCGTGCGCCTCGCCGCGCTGCTCGCCTTGCTGCTGGCCGGCTGGCCCGTCACGCTGCCGGCGGCGACCGTCACGTCGCGCGAGGTGGCGGATATATCCGTTACCCTCTATCGCGCGCCCGATCGCGGCAGCGGAGCGATGGATCGCCGCTGGCCGGGCGGCTACGCCCTGATCAGCGAGACGCGGACGATCGCCATCCCCGCCGGCGAAAGCGTGATCCGCTTCGAAGGGGTGGCGGAAGGATTGCTGCCGGAAACCGCCATCGTCACCGGCCTGCCCAGGGGCGTGCGCGAGAAGAATCGCGATGCAAGGCTGATTAGCCCGGCCGGTCTGGTCGATGCCTATCTGAAGCGCCGGGTGACGTTGAGGCGAACGAGCCGCGAAACCGGCAGGGTGACGGAGCAGCAGGCGATCATCCAGGCCTGCCCCGATGGCGGCGTGATCGTCCA
The DNA here is from genome assembly GCF_001853345.1 of Edaphosphingomonas haloaromaticamans. Taxonomy (NCBI): domain Bacteria; kingdom Pseudomonadati; phylum Pseudomonadota; class Alphaproteobacteria; order Sphingomonadales; family Rhizorhabdaceae; genus Edaphosphingomonas; species Edaphosphingomonas haloaromaticamans. The sequence goes on from NZ_MIPT01000001.1 coordinate 201,751, forward strand.
GACGGCGGAAGGCTATGAGGCGCTTGGCTGTTCGGGCCTTCCCGAACGGATGCTCTATTCCGGTGTGCCGGCCGATCTCGCCCCCCCCGCCCGACGCTTTCGGTGGTGGCGACCAGCGACCGGCCGGTGACGGCGACGGTGCAGCTCACCTATCTGGCGCAGGGTTTCGACTGGTCGGCCAATTATGTGGCGCGGATGAACCCCGATGACGATGGCAGGATGGGCCTTTTCGCCTGGCTGACGATCGCCAACGGCGGCGCCCAGAGCTTCCGCGACGCGCGGCTGCAGGTGGTGGCCGGCCGGCCGAACAAGGAAGAAGCCGCGTCTCAGCCTGTGCCGTCCCGCGCCGTGCTGAAGCTGCGATGCTGGCCGATGGATATCACCAGCACCCATCCCCGCTCCGTCTTCACCCGCCTGCCCTGGCCCGAGGGGGAGGGCGAGGAAATGATGTTCGAGAATGCCGACAACATCGTCGTGACGGCACGGCGCCGCGAACGGCGCATCTTGAACGAGCCGATGGCGGTTCCGGTGGCGCCCGCGCCCGCCGCCATGATGGCCGAGCAGGAGGAACTGGGCGATCTCAAGCTCTATCGGGTGCCGGAACGGGTGACGGTCGCCGCCCAGGCGCAGAAGCAGGTGGCGATGATCGACCGGCCGGATGCGGCTTTCGATCGCGTCTATTCGGCCGGTGCGGATAGCGGATCGGGCGATTACCGGCCGATGCCCTTCCTGCTCCGGGGCAGGAACAGCAAGGCCAAGGGCCTGGGCCTGCCGCTGCCGGCGGGCGGCGTCGCGATCTTCGAGGAGGTGGCGGGCGAGCCGATGCTGGTCGGCGAGACCGATCTCGCCGATCTGGCCGTGGACGAGCAGGTCGAGCTGCCTATCGGCGAAAGTCCGGATGTCCAGTGGCGGCTCACCAAGGTCCGCGAGACACGGCGGCGGCAGGATTGGCTGGCGGAATTCACCAATGCCCGCGCCGTGCCCGTGCAGGCCGAGATCATCGTGCCCTTCGACCTTGTCGACCGCCCGCCCGGCACCGAACGCCGGCGCGGCGGCTGGGCGCTGCCGGTAACGATCGCGGCGAACGGCACGGCTTCGCTCCATTATTCGATCCGGCTGGACCGCGGGCGCTGAGCGCCGGCGGCTTGGGAGCGCCTTTTCCCGATTTGGGCCCGGCGGGAGAGGGAAGATCGTAAGGCGAGATAGAAGGGCGCATCTCTTCGATCGCCCAACGGCTTGCCACGGGACAGGTTTGGAAGTTCGCCGGCCGGGTCAGCAGCCGAGCAGGTCGAGCGCGTGCGCTACGGCAGGGGCATAGCCTTCGCCGAAAAGCCGCAGGTGAACCAGCAAAGGCCAGAGCCGGTAGACGGGCTGCCGCTCTTGCCAGCCGGGCGCCAGGTCGAGCGCGTCGAAGAAGGCCGGCGGCGGATGGTCGAACAGCGTCAGCATGGCGACATCGACCTCGCGGTCGCCATGATAGCAGGCAGGGTCGATCAGGCCGGTGATCCGGCCTGCCGACACGAGTATGTTCCCACCCCAGAGATCGCCGTGGAGCAGCGCTGGCGGCGGATCGTGTGGGAGATATTCGCCGAGCCGGTCGGCCAGGGTATCGAGACGGTGCGAGAGGTCTGCGGCAATATAGGGGATATGACATCGGATCCGGTTGTCGGCCCAGAAAGCGGGCCAGTCGGATCGCGCATCATTTGCGATAGCCAGGGGCCCGAAGGCATGATCTTCGCGCCAGCCATAAGCCTGATCGGTCGCGACGTGCAGGCGTTGGAGAACGGTTGCGAGATCGGCCCAGGCGGGTCCGGCAAGACGGCCGTCATTTTCGAGCCGATCCATGACGATCAGATCGGATTGGATCGCGACGATTGTCGGGCGGCCACGCAAGTGGCCGATGCGGCGGATCGTCGAGGCGATGCTGTATCTGCTGCGCGGCGGCCTGCCCTGGCGGATGCTGCCGCCGTGCTTTCCTCCGGTCTCGACCGTGCGGCACTGGTTCTACCTGTGGCGCGACAACGGTCTGTGGCNGAGCATCNACCACGCCCTGCTGCTGGCGGCGCGCGAGGCGCGCGGCCGTGAGGCCTCGCCCAGCGCCGGCGTGATCGACAGCCAGAGCGTGAAGACCACCGAAAGCGGCGGCCCGCGCGGCTACGACGCCGGCAAGAAGATCAAGGGACGCAAGCGGCACATCCTGACCGACACCGAGGGCAACC
>NZ_MIPT01000001.1:204019-233739 GCF_001853345.1 Edaphosphingomonas haloaromaticamans
AACCGCGTGGCTGTTCATCGCCTCGATCCAGCTCCTTACTCGCCGCATCGCAAGAGCATGAAATCAGGCCCGATAGTTTTGAATCAGACTCTAAGGCCTGCAGCTTCGCGCCAATCATCGCGGCGAACGCTCGCGGATGCTTTCGATGCCCGTGAGGACGAGATTGATGCCGGCCAGAAACTGTTCGCGGTCGTCGTGTCCGGGCACGTGCGCCGCCAGCTGCCGCACGAAGGGATATTCGGCGGGATCGAGCTCGGCCCATTCCCCGGCCATGGCCGTGAGGTGGGCCGAGCGCTCGGTGTCGCGCGGCAGGCGGGCGGCGGCGGCATGCTGCGCGGCGATGCCCAGGATGGCGTTCATGAGCGCGGTGGTTGCGTTGAACAGTGCGTCATCGGGCACGCCCAGCGCCTGAACCTGCCTTCCGACGTTTTCCAATATCCGAAGCACCGCCCGTTGCCATGGATCGCTGGACAGCAGCGCCCCCATCCAGGGGTGCGCGTCGAGGGCATCGAACACGCCGAGAGCCACGGCGCGGATCGCATCCTGTGGCGCCCGAGGCGTTGCCAACCCGGCCATCACGCCGGCGATGATGTGGTCGGTCGCCGCCGCGACCAGCGCCTGCTTGTCGGCGATGTGCCAATAGATCGCTCCGCTGCCGGTCGCGAGCCGCGCCGAAAGCGCGCGAAAGGTCAGCGCGCCTTCGCCGTCCGTGTCGAGGATCCCGATCGCGGCTTCGACGATCCGTTCCTTGGAGAGGGCGCCCGTGCGCCGTGCGGTCCTGGTGGCCATGGCGCCACCTTGACATGAATGGAACGCCGTTCCAACAGCGCGTTGTGGAACGACGTTCCAATCAAATCCGGAGAATGCGATGATGACNCCCGTGACGATCATCGGCGCGGGCCTTGGCGGTCTGGTCCTCGCCCGCGTCCTCCATGTTCACGGCATACCCGCCATAATCTACGAGGCTGAGCCTTCGGCGATGGCGCGCACGCAGGGCGGCCTGCTCGACATCCATGCGCAGGACGGGCAGGTCGCCCTCGCCGCGGCCGGCCTCACGGAAGAGTTCCGCGCCATCATTCATGCGGGGGGAGAGGCCGCGCGCGTGCTGGATCGGCAGGGCGCGGTGCTGCTCGACCTGCCCGACGATGGCACGGGCGGGCGGCCCGAGGTGCTGCGCGGTGATCTGCGGCGCATCCTCGTGGAATCGCTGCCCGCGGAGGCGATCCGCTGGGGCAAGAAGCTCGCCGGTGTCGCGGCGCTCGGCGAGGGCCGATACGAACTTGGTTTTACGGATGGGTCGACCGTGACCACCGGCTTTCTGGTCGGCGCCGACGGCGCCTGGTCGAAAGTCCGTCCGCTGCTTTCGAGCGCCGTCCCGGAATATGTCGGCACGACCTTCGTCGAGACCTATCTTCGCGACGTCGACGTGCGGCACCCCGCAACGGCGCAGGCTGCCGGCGGAGGCGCCCTGTTCGCGCTCGCGCCGGGGCAGGGGATTTTCGCGCATCGCGAGCCGGGAGGCATTCTCCACGCCTATGTCGCGCTGAACCGCCCCGCCGCGTGGTTCGCCGGCATCGACTTCGGCGATGCCGCCGCCGCGACGGCGCGTGTGGCGGCCGAGTTCGGCGGCTGGGCGCCCGCGCTCACGGCCCTGATCACCGATGGCGAGGCGCCCCCGGTTCTGCGCCCGCTATACGCGCTCCCGACCGGCCACCGATGGGATCGCGTGCCCGGGGTTACGCTGCTGGGTGACGCCGCGCATCTGGCGCCGCCCGCCGGCGAAGGCGCGAATCTGGCGTTGCTCGACGGCGCGGAGCTGGGGCAGGCGATCGCGGCCAATCCCGGCGACATCGAGACCGCGCTCGCCGTCTATGAAGCGGCGATGTTTTCGCGTGGTGCGGCGGCGGCTGCGGATGGACATGATATGCTGGCGCTCCTGCTCGGCGAGCGTGCGCCGTTCGCGCTCGTCGATTTCTTCTCGGGTCTCGTGCAAAATTGAACCCGGTTGCCGGCCGCCCGGAAATAATTCCGCAATCCGAGATGTCGTGAGGGCCGGCCTGTCCTCGCGCGCGTCCCGCTGACCTCTCGGCGCTGGAAGGGGGCCGGGACTCATTGACGCCGGGTGGGACACCTGGCCCGCGCCGGATGCCGCGGCAGCCAGGCCCGGCGGGTTGCGGCGCTGGACAGGCTTGTCGCCTTTGATAGGGTCCCGCCATCCATTGTCTCTGGGAACCCGCTCTTGAAACTTCGTTCCGTTCTCGCGGCCGCGCTGCCGCTCGCCATTCTCGCCTCCCCGCTTTCTGCCCAGCCCCAGGCCGCCGATCCCGCCTTTACCCCCGAAGGCATTCGCTCGATCGTGCGCTTCCTGTCGGATGATCTGCTGGAAGGCCGCGATACCGGCAGCCGCGGCCATGAAATCGCCGCCCGCTATGTCGCCAGCCGGTTCGAGGAATTCGGCCTGAAGCCGGCCGGGGACAACGGCACCTGGTATCAGCGCATCACCCTGCAGCAGACCGATCGCACCGATACCCCCGGTACGCTCACCGTCACCGGCCCGGCCGGCCGAAAGGACTGGACGCATGGCAGCGATGTCCTGATCGGCCTCAGCGCCAGCGAGAGCCATCTGGATATCTCCGCGCCGCTGGTCTTCGTCGGCTATGGGATCGAGGACAGGAAGCTCGGCATCAACGATTATGCGGGACTGGACGTGCGCGGCAAGATCGTTGTCGCGTTGCGTGGCTATCCCAAGGGCCTGCCCAGCGAAGAAGGGGCGCATGTCAGCGCCGCCAAGCGCCAGGCCGCCCAGGCCCATGGCGCCATCGGCATGGTTTCCGTCGGCACGCTGCTGTCGATGAAGACCCGGCCGTGGGCGCAGATGGTGCATTTCGCCGACGAGCCGGATTTCACCTGGGTCAGCCCCGAAGGCCAGCCTTTCGACGATGCGCCCGCCATCCGCGCCAGCGCCAGCCTGAACGATCCGGTGGCCGAAGCCGTGTTTGCCGGCGCGCCCAGGACATTGGCCGTCATCCGGGCGGAAGCCGACAAGGAAGGCGGCCGGCCGAAGGGCTTCGCGCTCAAATCCAGCATCCGCATCCGGAATGAGAGCACCACCAGGCGGGTCACCAGCCCCAATGTCGTCGCCATGCTGCGCGGATCCGATCCGAAGCTGGCGGACGAATATGTGGTGCTGTCCGCCCATCTCGACCATATCGGCATCAGCCCGGCCAAGCCGGGCGACACGGCCGATACCGATCGCATCAACAATGGCGCGCTGGATAATGCCGCCGGAATCGCCACGATGCTGGAAGTGGCCCGCGCGGCGGCCGCATCACCGGTGAAGCCGCGCCGCTCGATCATCTTCCTCGCCTCCACCGGCGAGGAAAAGGGCCTGATCGGCGCCGATTATTATGCGCGTCATCCCAGCGTGCCGATCCGCTCGATCGTCGGCAATGTCGATCTGGATATGCCGCTGCTGCTCTATCCCTTTACCGACGTCACCGCCTTTGGCGCGGATCATTCATCGCTGGGGCCGATCGTGGCCGGCGCGGTGGCGCCGATGGGCATCAGCCTTTCGCCCGATCCTATGCCCCAGGAAAGCATCTTCGTCCGTTCCGACCATTATATGTTCGTGAAGCAGGGCGTGCCGGCCGTGTTCCTGGCGACCGGTTTCGCCAATGGCGGCGAAAAGGCGTGGGGCGCCTTCCTCGGCGGCAATTACCACCACCCCGGCGACGACATGAACCAGAAGATCGACTGGAATGCCGGCGCCCGCTTCGCCGAGGCCAATTACCGCATCATGCGCGCCATGGCCGATGCCGACACGCAACCGCTCTGGTATGCGAAGGACTTTTTCGGCGACACCTTCGCGCCCACCAGCCCCCGCGCCCCCAGGCGCTGACCGAGCCGGGCCGGCAGGCAACCTGCCGGCCCGCGCACCAAGCGCGCGCCTGGAAATGGCAGCTATCGCGCAAGCGATTGCGTGTGAGTTCCACCAGAAATGCCGCCCCATCTCCATGGGGCATGGCGGCGTGACGCCCATCATTTTTGAGTTTGGCGCGGAAGGCCCTTTGTCACCGACTGCATGGGCGCATCCGAATCTCGATAGCCGTTCGAACAGGCCCAATCGAGCACGGACCCAACGCGTTGAGATAGGCGCCAATTCGGCCGGACGGCTGGGAACGCGTATCGCCGCGAAAGCCGGGGAAACCCCAGGCTTCTGCGATTATCGGCGCTTGGAAGAGAGTGGGGGTGGTGGACAGGGCTGGATTCGAACCAGCGTACGCTCACGCGGGCAGATTTACAGTCTGCTGCCTTTAACCACTCGGCCACCTGTCCACACCATCGCGATGGCGCGTTTTCCCGTCATTTGTGCACGTGGTTGGCGTGCCGGGAACCCTGCGCCACGGCGCGGGAGGGCGCCTGATAGACGAGGCTTTCGGCTTCTGCAACCCCGGCGGAGCGATGTTGCGTGGCGCGCGTGCGCGGGGCATGGCGGCCTTGCCGGAAGGACGGGAAAAGGGGCGTGGCATGCGGGTTTCGACGCTGGTGATCGGGGGCGCGCGANCGGGCAAGAGCCGCTTTGCCCAGGCGCTGGCGGAGGCCGAATCGGGGCCGCTCGTCTATGTCGCCACCGCCGAGGCGCTGGATGGCGAGATGGCCGATCGCATCGCCCGCCACCAGGCCGATCGGGGTCCGCGCTGGACGACGCGGGAGGCGCCGCACGATCTGGCGGCGGCGATCGCGGGGGTCGATCCCGGCGCGACGATGCTGGTCGATTGCCTGACGCTCTGGCTTTCCAATCGCATGCTGGCCGGCGCGGATCTGGATGCCGAGGCTCGCGCGCTGGTGGCGGCGATCGGGGCCTGCCCGGCCGCCCGGCTGGTGCTGGTGAGCAATGAGGTGGGCTTCGGCATCGTTCCGGAAACCCCGCTGGGCAGGGCGTTCCGCGATCGGGCGGGCTGGCTCAACCAGGCGGTTGCCGCCGCCGCCGACAAGGTTGCGCTGGTGGTCGCCGGGCTGCCCCTCTGGCTCAAGAATTGAGGCGCGGCAGATTCCGTGCAGAAAAGCGATTTCGCCCGTTGCCACCCCCGTATTGCTTTGCTAGAGGCACGCGCCTGCCAGCGCCCCGCTCTCGGGGCCCTTCTCGATGTGCGGTCGTGGCGGAACTGGTAGACGCGCAACGTTGAGGTCGTTGTGGCCGAAAGGCCGTGGAAGTTCGAGTCTTCTCGACCGCACCAAACAGTCCTACAAGGTAATCGATTTTCGCCTTCGGGCGCCCTGCTCACATGAAGTGGCGCAGTTCTGCGGGGGTTTGCGACACATGTTACGGCTGGTGAAGCCAGAGAGACGCGGAAAGCCAAAACACAGAGCCAAAAACAGGCCGGGTTCTCTGTTCACGAGAACCCGGCTTCACCTCACATTTTCTGGGTTGGTCTGCTGGCTCAGGCTTCGAAGCCGAGCATGCGCTCCTGCTCGACCCAGTCGACCGGAATGTCGATGGCAAGCAGACTCTTGCGGGTCAGCGATCGTGGTTGGTTGCCGGCAACGATGGATTCAACGATCCGAGGGCTAAGCCACGCGATGCGAAGAAGTCTCGCAAGCTGGGTGCGGCAGCGCCCCTCCCGCCTGGCGAGCTGATTGAGGCTGAGATCCGGTGATGCCTGAACAAGCCCCTGGGCTTCGAAAGCACTGGTCAGCAGTTGGAGCAGCTGCTCATTGCCGATCTCCCCCACAGCGGCGGTATCTATCCGCAACCGGGCTTCCCGGAACGGTCGTCGTGCAGGCAGCGGAATATGCCATTTCCAGATGCCATCCATAATGGGGTTCAGAGCGCCGGCATTGAGGTGGATATCGATCCGATCAGCCTGCACCATCACCGACGCGACCAGTGAGCGGACAGCTGTTTCGACTTTGCCCAATTCTCGCAGCTGGATCGACAGCAGATGCCCGGTGGAGAAGATGGTCCGCAACTGATGTGCTTCGTCAACACCGGAGAGATGCCGCAAAGCATGCTCGTCATTGAGCAATTGCTCAAGATGCTCAACAAGATGCTGCTCCAGCTGGCCGCGCCGGAACCGCAAGCTGGGTGGATCGCCGGGCCGGGCCAGATCCTTGCGGGTTTCGTAATAGGCATAGCGCCGCACCTTGTTTGACCCGTAAGTGGGCACCATTGGTCGCCCGTGGGGATCGGTCAGCAATCCTTGCAACAATCCACGCTGGGGCTCGTTGGCGGGGCGCTTCCGGGGCGGCGCCTTCTCCTTGAGCTGGGCCTGGACGGCGTTCCACAACTGCTCATCGACGATGGGATCGTGCTCGCCATCGTAGACCTTGCCCTTGTGGACGATCTTGCCGCGGTAAATGGGATTCTTGAGCAGGTGGAACAGACTGCCCCGCGCAAAGGGAATGCCACCCCGGTGGGGCCCGCTGGCACGGTTCTGGACCTTGGTGACGACACCTTCGGCTCTGAGGATCTCGATGAGCGCGGGCACTGACCTGATCTCAAGGTAGCGACGCATGATGGCGCGCACGCGCTCTGCTTCCCCGGGCATAGGGACAAGCTTGCGTTCGACGACCTGGTAGCCCAGCGGCACCGGTCCGCCCATCCACAGGCCTTTCTTCTTGGATGCGGCGATCTTATCGCGGATGCGCTCGCTGGTGACCTCGCGCTCGAACTGCGCGAAGGAGAGGAGGACGTTCAACGTCAGGCGCCCCATGCTGGTCGTCGTGTTGAAGGCCTGCGTGACCGAGACGAAGCTCGCTTCCCTTGCGTCCAGCCGCTCAACGATTTTGGCGAAGTCAGCGAGGCTGCGGGTCAGGCGATCGACCTTGTAGACGACGATGACATCGACGAGGCCGGCCTCGACATCGGCCAGGAGTGTTTTGAGGCCGGGACGCTCCATGTTACCGCCGGAAAAACCGCCGTCATCGTACCGGCCCGGCACGAGCGACCAACCTTCATGCCGTTGGCTCAGGATATAAGCTTCGCACGCTTCCCGCTGGGCATCGAGGCTGTTGAACTCCTGCTCCAGCCCATCCTCGGTGGACTTGCGGGTGTAGACCGCACAACGCAGCGGCTTCACTGCTTCGGCTCCGACAGACCAAAGAATCGCGGGCCGTTCCAGTGCGCGCCGGTAATGGCCCTGGCGACGGCAGTCAGCGACTTCCAGTACCGGCCATCGTACTCGAAGCCATTCTCCAGCACGACTACGGTGTGCCCCACGCCATGCCAGTCACGAACCAGCCGCGTGCCGGGCATCAGCTTGCGAAGAGAGGGTCCCTTTGTCTCGCTCTTCCCTGCTCGCGCCGCGTGCTGGCGCAGCAGCGAGCGGGTTGAACGGCCAAGGCCACCATGGCGTTGCTCCTGCAACCTATAGCCTATTCCCAGGCGCAGCAGTTCGGGCGAAAGGTTGGGAGCAGGCACGCCGTAGCGGCGCGCCCATTCCATCCTGAGCTCCTCGGGCGGCAGTTCGGCCAGCCGCCCGAGGGTCATGTATGTCCGACAGGCCATCAGGCTGTCACGACCCGGTAGACGCGCCCTACGCCCTCTACTTTCTCGCTTCCGATCACATGGCCTTTCTTCCTGAGCCCGGTCAGCGCCGCACGCGTGGTGTGCGGCAGCCAGCCGGTGGCAGCGGCCAACTGCTCGATCGTGACGCCTTCGGCTCGGGCCAGCAGTTCCAGCACCAGGCTGTTCTTGCTCGGCGTTTTGGCGACAGCCTTGCTGGCCTCTGCCTGTTGCTGACTTGCCGCGGCATCCTGTTGGACGACCTCGTGCTGGAATTCCCGCGCCATGCGGCGTGGGCGATTGGTGGCAGGTTTCGTATTCGACATGAGTGGTCTCCGATCAGAGCAGCACCACGACGAAGGGCTGCCCCACCACCCAAGGCCCTGCCGGTCGAGCCGGTCAGGGCTGCGGCCCCCCGAAGGAGCCCCGCTTCACGAGACGACCAATGCTTGCTGTGAGCACGAAGTCCAATGAATGTCGGGCATTGTCGGACGTAAGCGCCGATAGAAGGCGGCGTTGACGCCCATGTGGCCGATAGCCACCGCATCTCCGGATAACCAGGTACCAGAAAACCATGCTATTTTAGCGCCGCGTTATACGCGCTCAATTTCGTCGTGCGATTTGGTGAGGCTGGCTTGGGCATCGCTGCCCCTGACCAGCTTACAGAAATAACTCACATATGATCCATAATCGTAGCTATACGTCCGTCCATCCAGACTAGTGGATCGATGTCAGGGTGAACCGTGACCCCAACGACACGTCCGACATAAATGTCATGGGTGGCAGCACCAACAACCTGTACGGTTTCGCAAGCGAGACTTGCCAATGCGTCTACTAGCGTCGGCAGTCCATCTGGCGTCAGGCGCCATTCGCCGACCTTGAAACGGTCCTGCCCTTTGAGCTTGCCACCAAAGGCCGACACAAGATCCTTGTGTCTCTCGGCGAGCAGATTGACGCAAAACTTTTTTCGGGCCTGTAGGGCCGTCGCGAGGCTGGCAGCACGGTTGACAACAATGAGCAAGGTAGGCGGATCGCTGCTGACCGAAGAGACCGCTGTCGCAGCCATTCCCACCCATTGCGATTCATCGCCGGTTGTGATGATCGCGACAGTGCTGGCATGGCGCCGCATTGCGTTCCTGAACGCGTCCTCCAGAGCCTTCTGTTCAGTATGGAACGTCAATTTTCGTCTCCAGCATCATGTGACCCGATATCGGGTTGTGGTCTCAGCCGCGACTTCGTCGGCTGTAACGCCGAACGCCAGTTCGATCAGCCTGAACGGGCTGCCATGGTCGGGCCGATCGAAGACGCAGAGATCGGTGCCGATCATGTCGACCCATTGGTGACGGTAGTCCTGCGCCATCGATCCCGGCATTGTTGGACGCGATCGACAGCTCCTTGCTTGACACCCGCCTCCCGGATCGCGTCGATCCGGAATGCCGCCAGCCCAAAGCCACCCGCGCAGATCTCCATCCCATCAAATAGCAGCCCGGAAAGAGCGAATGCTGCGTCTGGGTACATTTTTCCATCAGGGTCTCGAAGCTGACGTATAGGATAAGTTGGAAATTCGACTGGTTGGAGCGGAGGAGACGTTCTCCGGCCGACTCGACCGGCGCCTCCCCCTTCTCGGAGAGCGCAGCTTAACCGAGCAAGCCCAGTTGAGCCTTCCCTAGCGTCTCGAAGGTCGCGTCGTTGGAGAGCGGGTGGTAGATACCCGCCCTCGCGTCGCGGAATGCACGCTCGAGAGCCGGACCGCGCCGGATGGCGCCGCCGCCTGCGAGCCGCATAGCGATGTCGGTGACCTTGATGGCAGCCTCCGTCGCGGCTATCTTGGCGATCGAAAGCCTGGCCGGCCGCTCTGCCGCACTCCACTCGGCGTCGCCCTCTTCGGTCAGCGTGATCGCCGTGCCCCGCAGCGTCCGTTCCGCCATCTCAAGCTCGACCAGTGCCTGGCCAAGCTGATACTGCACGTAACCGACGTCCTTGACGGAAAGATTCTCGCCCGAAACAGTATGACCGAGCTTCTTTTTCGCGATCGACTCGCGCGAAAGCCGAATGGCTCGATCGGCAATACCGAGATACACGCCCGAGAAGGCGAAGACGACCCATTCCATTTCGCCGATGAGGCCGGTACGGAACGGGCCACCATAGGCGTCGGCCGGAACGGGGACCTTGTCGAAGGTGGCCGTTTGCGTGCCCGAAGCGCGCATGCTGAACGTATTCCAGGTGCGTTCGATGCTGATTCCGGGGGCCGAGGTTGGAATGATGAAGATCGATTCCCGGGCGGCATGCTCCTTGTAGTCCGTCGGCAATGTGCCGTCCGCGTCGGTGATCGTCGCGTTGAACGTCACGATATCGGCACCCTCGATGAAGGTGGCCCAGTTCTTCTTGCCGCTGACATGCCAGCCGCCATTACCATCAGGCACGGCGACCGTGTCGGCGATGGTCGAGAAGCCGGCGCGTTCCTCGCTGAATGGACCGGAAATCAGAGCATTGTTCTCCACCAAAGACCTTCGACCAGCGTGACCTGATAGCGCGCGCCCTTGGCCCGATGCTCGCGGGCTGCTGCATAATCCGGGCTCTGATACCAGGCCAACGCCTCGGCTTTGCTAGGGAACGCGAAGATAACGACGCCCTCCGACGGTTCGCCCTCAAGGGTCAGTTGATCACCATAGACTACGAGCGGGGTGACTGGGTGGCCCGCCAATGTCGGCCGCGCCAGCGCGCTGTACGTATCAAGTTCGGCCTCATCGGTCGTCTCGAGACGGCTCTGGATGAGATAGGCGGTCATAGCGGTTCCTTTGTGGTGACAAGCATGTGCGAACGATCAGTCTGTGTGTCCGAAATTGGGCGGGCGCTTGGCGATGAAGGCGGCGATGCCTTCCCGGTTGTCACGCGACCGGCCAACCGATACTGCCTCCGAGAAGGATGCGTCATCGGCGACATTAACGGCATACGCCGCTCCGCCGATCTCGCTTGCGAGCGCTTGCCCAGCTTCGAGACTGAGGTCGAAAATCGCGACCCTGGCACCATTTGCCGCCAGCATCCGCGCCGTCGCGGCTCCCAAGCAAGATGCCCCACCGGTCACGATCGCGCCTACACCGCTCCCGTCCATGAAAATGCTCAGCCTTTCTGCTTTGCCGGAACCTGAGGCAACACATCGCCTCGAAAAATGACTGCTGCCGCCCGGGCATCTGGCGGGCGGCCGAAGGGAGGGGGCAGAGAAAGTAACGACCGCCGGACGGACCTCACCAACCCTGTTTTAGGATCGACACGCCGCAGTGCCCCCATGCGCCGAAGACCTGCGCGAGGCCGACCCGCGCCTTGTCCAGCTGGCGTGCCTCGGCCTCACCGCGTAGCTGCTTCACGATCTCGTAGATCTGGCCGTAGTGTGAGGCGCCGAGTGGCTCGCCCTTGGACTGAAAGTTCATGACGAACCGAATGTAAGGCACGCCTCGACATTGAATAAGCAATCGTTGCCTTATCAAGGGAATTTGCTATCCGAGAGGTCAACGAGGATGTTGATGGAAGCGACTCTGTGAGACAGGAAAAGTTGACAATCGAGACCGCTGACGGTTTATGCCCTGCATATTTCTTCACCCCGACAGGGGAGGGTGCTTGGCCTGGCGTAGTCTTCTGCATGGATGGGTTCGGTATCCGTCCGACGCTTTTTCAGATGGCGCAGCGAATGGCCGACAACGGATATGCTGTCCTGTTGCCTGACCTCTATTATCGGGCCGGCCCCTATGGTCCGTTAGTGCCTGCCGACGTCTTTGCCGGCAGTGATATCATGGGAGCGATCGGATATCTGTTTGCGTCAACCGATAATCACAGAGCAGCGCAGGATGCGAAAGCGTTCATCACGTGGCTTGACGCGCGTTCAGATGTAGCCAGTGGACGATATGGCGTCACCGGCTATTGCATGGGGGGTGGCATCGCGCTGTCGATCGCCGGAACCTGGCCGGATCGCTTTGCCGCGGCAGCCAGCTTTCATGGCGGCAACCTTGCAACGGATGCGGATACCAGCCCGCACTTGCTGGCGTCCTCGATGAAGGCGCGCGTCTATATCGCCGGTGCCGACAAGGATGATTGGTATCCTCCCGAAATGGCCGAGCGCCTGGAAAGATCGCTGACAGATGCTGGCGTCGACCATCGATGTGAGATCTACAGCGACGCACTGCACGGCTTCACCATGGCTGACTTTCCCGTGTTCGATGAAGCGGCTGCGGAACGCCATTGGCGAGAGCTCATCGCGCTATTCGACGGTTCGTTGCGGTAAGCAAGTTGTCGGCATCATCAATCCCGGGGACGGCTTTAGCGAATGCGATGGAACAGCGGTGCTTCTCAACACCCGATGGTTTGACGCTGATCAGCGATGTCGCCGGATCTCCCGATAAGCCTACCGTCATACTGCTGCACGGCGGCGGCCAGACACGACATAGCTGGGCCGATGCGATGAAACGGCTCGCTGATCGCGGTTATTTCGTCGTGAACTACGACGCTCGCGGGCATGGAGACAGCGATTGGTCTCCGGATGGCGACTATTCGCTTCACGCGCTTGCATTACGGCATCTAGCGCAATTCCGGCGTTGTTAGGGATCGGTATCGTTCATTGTCAGCAATCATCGCAACTTGGATATTGGGCGCCGCAACGAGAAAGGGCCGGTCTTCCGATCGAAGACCGGCCCGACCGATCACTTGAACTTGACGCTGAACGTAGCGCCATATGTGGCGGGCTGGCCCGCCCAACGTGTGTAGGTATCGAAGAAGCTGGCAACGTTCGTCCAATAATATTGGTTCGTCACGTTCTTGCCCCAGAACTGGAGGCTCCAGCGGTCGTCGGCATCCTTGACGCCAGCGCGCAGATCGAGAAGAGCATAGTCCCGGATGTCGAACAGTTGCGAGCCGCCGATGATCGCATTTGTTTCGCTGCGGAAAGTGAGATCCGCGCCCGTGAAGAGCTTTATTCGATCCGAGGCATTGAACTCGTAGCTGAGTCCGGTTCCAATCTGATATTTGGGCGTATAGGGAAGCGAAGCACCCTTGAAGTCGCCTGCAACGCCTTCCGCACTGAGACCGACGAACCGCTTGATCTCGGAATCCAGATAGGTGAAGTTGGCATAGGCGTTGAAGCCGGGGATCGGTTGCGCGTTGAGTTCGACCTCGAAGCCGGTCACCGAGCTCTTGGGAACATTGACGAGCACGTCGAGCACGCCGAAGTTCGGGTCGATCAGTTTCGAGCGGATCTGCCGGTCGCGATAGTCGTAGTGGAAGCCGGCCGCATTGAGCTGCAAGGTGCGGTCCAGCAGCGTCGCCTTGATGCCTGCCTCATAGGAAAGCAGCGATTCCTGCTTGACCGGCAGGCTCTGTTCGGTGGTCGAGGCCGCGACGGAGGGGAAGCTACCCGCTTTATAGCCCTTCGAGACGTTCGCGTACAGAAGCAGGCCGGGCCGGGGCTTGTAGTCCACACCTGCGCGCCAGGATACATTGTCCTCGTTGAGCTTGCCGGTGAATGCGCCGGGCAGATAGGTCGGCGAATTGCCGTTGAGGCCTGTCGTATCGATCGTCATGCACGAAAGCGCGTCGACGGTGTCGATTGGCGGCAGGCCGTTGGCTGCGCGCAGATTGTTCGCGAAGAAAGTATAAAGCGGAACGAAGGGAAGGTAGCTGTCATTGTCCGGCACGCCGTAGAAGCAGGAATTTGCCTTGCGGTTGGCCTTGGTGTAGCGGACGCCGCCCTTGAGCGTGAAATTCCCGACGTCGAACTCGCCGTTGGCGAACGCGGCGTAGTTCTTCATGTCCTGATTGGCCCGGAAGGCGGACTCGAAGATGCCGGAGCCGGTGAAGATCGTGGAGTCACCGTAGACCAGGTGGGAGCTGTCGCGCGCTTTGTCGCTCGAATAGTTGCCGCCGATAACCCAGCGGAAGCGATTGCTGGCCGCGTTGGCGACGCGCAATTCCTGGGAGAAGCTCTTGATGCTGCCGTCGAAATGCTTGAAGTCGGCGTTGTTCCCGACGACGCCGTCACCGTCGAAGCTCATGCGCTGCTTGTAGTCGGTGTAGGATGTAAGCGACGTCACCGTGATGTCGTCGGTCACATCGAAGTCGATCCGCCCGGCGATCTGCCAGAGATCGTTGTGGTTTCTGGGGTCGATGTTCGAGCTAAAATCAGCGGCACGGGCATTTGCGGGCGCAAGCGGTACACCCTCGACCGGATTGGGAACACCCGGGATCGCCGAGCGCGTGCCGATGACCTGCACGGCCTGGGGAGCGCCGCGCTCGAGCCATCCGTTCAGGTTAAGGTTGACACGGAGACGATCGGTCGGCTGCCAGTCGATGAGCAGGCGTCCGGCATAGTTGCGCTTGCGTCCGGTCTTCTCCCCTGTTGAATAGCTCTTCTGCCAGTCGTCGCCATGATCGACATGGCCCGAGAGGCGGACACCGAGCGTTTCGGTAAGGGGGCCGCTGACATAGGCATCGCCGATGATCTGGTTGAACCGCCCATAGCCGATCGAGGCGCCGGCCTCGAAATGATTGGTGGGTTTGGCCGCGATATAGTTGATCGCGCCGCCGGTGGCATTGTTGCCAAAGAGCGTTCCCTGCGGTCCCTTGAGTACCTCGATGCGCTCGAGATCGAAGGCGGTCAGCTTGGTCATGACCGGGAAGGGCAGCGGCGCCTGGTCCAGATAGACCGAAACGTCGGGATAGGCGCCAAGCGTGGTGTCGTTGAAACCGACGCCGCGAAGCGTGTAAACGGGCGTGTTCGAGGCACTCGGCGAGAAGGTGAGGCCCGGGACCGACAAGGCGATGTCCTGAAGGCTGACGATCTGGCGTTCCCGAAGTTGGGAAGCGCCGATGGCGGTCACGCTGATGCCGACATCGTTGAGTTTTTGTTCACGCTTGTTCGCAGTGACGACGATGTCCTGGATGCCATATTGATCCGGCGTATCCTGCTGGGCGGCGGACTGGTTCGGCGCCTGGGCCCATGCCGACTGGGCCGCCAGTCCCATGACTGCGATGCTGACGGATGAAGCAGAAACGAGAAATCCTTGGAAACGCGCGATCGGCATTTACTCTCCCCTTCTAATGAATGTTTCGACGCGGCTTCGGTGTCCGCTTGACCAATATTGGTAAGAACATGATGCGAAATGTCTCCTGGGAAATGTCGCAGGAACCGCTCATCAATGCTAAATTTCGGGACAAACTTTGCCACAACCCAAATGGGTGTGAGCATAAATTCAGCGCAGCAAAAACATATAGCGATACCCCTGCACCAAAGCGCACCGGAGAATCTTCACTATGTCAGGATTTTTCCGCCATAAGGCCAAAGAGAATCAGTGTAATCCCTCCTCATCCCTTTTTTCAACCTATGCCAGTCGATTCGATATTTGTCAACGTAAATGTTGATAGGCGGGCTGGCTGCCGCTTGGTCGCAGGGTTGAACCAACATTTTGGCACAGAAACAGTACCTTACCTGCTCGCCACAATCACCAGCAGGTTTCGTTCGGCCGATAGCGGGATGAGAGCGACGGGAAGCTTGCAGCCTTCCTCCGCGCTCAGGCAGATGCCGTCACGGATAGTCTCACCCGTTCCCGCAAGACCCGTTTATCGACCTTGGTCGCCGACATCGGCCAGTCCGACCCGGAGATGAGGAATATCCTGCGCGGTACCTTGTAGCTCGCGATCTTGCCCTTGCAGAACTCGATCAACATCTCTGCATCGGTCAAGGCGCCGTCGCGCAGCTCGACGAAAGCAACGGGAACTTCGTCGAGCCGGGAATCGGGCATCCCCACGACTTCGGCGAGCTTGACGTCGGGGTGACCGCACAGAAAGGCTTCCACTTCCATGGTCGCGACATTCTCGCCGCCGACTTTCAGCATGTCCTTCAGCCGCCCGCCGAAAACGAGGTTCCCATCCGGCGTGCGCGTATAGAGGTCACCGGTCCTGAGCCATCCGTCCGGGGTCAGTGCCGCCGCTGTCTGCTCCGCGTTGCGGTAGTAGCCGTCCATGACATTGTAGCCACGCACCCAGATCTCGCCCATCTCGCCAGCGGGCTGTTCGTGCCCATCGTCGGGATTGACGATACGCACCTCGACGCCGGGGAAGGGTTTGCCCTGCGTAGTCGAACGCGTTCGCCGGTCGTCCTGTGGCTCGTTGATGGCGAAGATACCAGCAGTCTCGGTCATCCCGCACCCCTGGATGATTTCGGTCTGCGGAAGCAGGTCCTGGATCCGTTCCACCAGAGCTTCGGGCGCGATGATGAACAGATGATGCAGGTCGGGCAGGGCCTTGGGGTCGAAGTCCGGGTGATCGATGACCCCTTGCACGATGGCGGAGAACCATGGCCAGGCGACGGTGACCTTGTGCCGCACCATCAAGTCGATGGCGCGAGCGGGATCGAAATAGGTGTCCGTGNGATATGTGCCGGCCACGCCGACGGAGCCGATGAGTCCCGCCAAGGGGGCGATGTGGAAAAGCGGTCCCGCTCCCCAGGCCACGTCATGGCCCCCGCCCGACAGACGATAGCGCGCGCGCTCGACGGGGCCGCGCGTCGCCGCCTCGTGGCTCAACATGCATCCCTTGGGCGCGGCGGTCGTCCCGGATGTGTATAGGATGAGGGCGGTATCGCGGACGCGCACTCTGCGCCTGATGCTCTCGATATGGACCGGAGATCCGGCATCGCCAAGCGCCTCGACCGTCCTTCTGGGCAGCATTCCGGGCGCATTCGTACTCCCGACGTTGACGATGTGTTTCAGCGCGGGCGCTTCCGGCAGCGACAAGGGGTCGCCGCCGCCGATGGGGTAGTTGTGCAGAGACGGCAACGCCTCGAGCAGCACTCCCGGGAGGTCGACATATTGCGTGTCAGCGCCGCTCGTCACCAATGCCCTGAGTTCGGCATTGGCTATGATATAGCCGATTTCGGAGGCCTTGTGCCTGATATTGAGTGGAACCGCGACGCAACCAAGCAGTGCTATGCCGAAGAAAGCCTCGACATATTCGATGCTGTTGGGAAGGAAGAGGCCGATATTCTGACCCGGCTCCACGCCGAGCGAGGCGAGGCTTTGTGCAAAGCGTTCCGCGCCCCGTCGCAAGTCCTGGTAGCTGATGCCACGCTCGGGCAGGACAACGGCTTCCCGATCGGGCTGTAGGTCCGCGGCGCGGAGCAACAGGTCGCCGATCGTCGAAACTTCCGTGACGATATGCTCGGGCATCCTTGCCATCAAATCACTCTCCCAGCAGCAGGTTGGGTCGCAATTGCCTGCGATTCTCATATAAAGTCTTGCGTCTCGGCCTCGGTATGTCAACGTCTATGTTGACTGATATCCTTCGGGCTGCACCGACGTTCAGGGAACGCCGATATGCTCGGGCGCGGCCGCGGCGATCCTGAGGCTCTCGAGAACGGCTTTCCTGCCCGCGCCGAGCTTGATCGCGTTGCGCAGATGCAACCGGAAGCCTGGCCCGAAGCGGTGGCCGGGATTGGCATCGCAGGCCATTGCCGCCAGTTCCTTGGTTACGGCGCGGACGTGGCGCGTCGCCCAGGGAATCGCGCAATAGTCGAAAAAGCCGCGAAATGCCGCCGGCGAGATGCGCAGCAGCGCTTCAAGGAAACCCGGCAGTTCGGCATCGAAGACCTTCCAATAGGGATCGTCTCCCACATGGCGCGCCCATAGTTCCTGCTGTTCGGCATCCAGTGGCGAAGGGGCGCCCTCTCCGTTGAGGACCAGCACGGCGCTAACCATCAGCGAATGAACCCCAAGACCCGAAACCAGATTGATGATCTCCTGAATCTGCTCGGTGGTGGCGCCTGCCGCTCGTGCAGTGGCGATGGCCTCTCCGATTTCATCGGTGCGCAAGGAAACGACCGAGACGCGAACGGCCAGCGTGATCAGGGCTCTCGCGAGCGGGTCCAGTTCCGGGCCGTCGGGGACGTCCCTCAGCAGCCGGTCCGCTTCCGCTTCGATGTCTTTCAGGCCAAACATATGAGCATTCCTCCCACGGCCCCGAGCATGGCAGTTCGGCAGGGCCGTCAACATATACGTTGACTGTAAACAATCTTGCCGTCAATCTATGCCGGAGAGGAGAGGCGTCATGACAGACATTTCCAGGCGCGTGAGTCGGCTCGAAGATCGGGTCGAACTCGAAGAGCTGGTCGTCCGCTATTTTCTCGCCTCCGACGGGGACGATCTCGATACGATTCGCGAGACGTTCACGCAGGATGCGACTTTCGCTGTTTCAGGACATGTTCTTGGGACGGGACCAGGCGGAATCGTCGAATTCATCGTCGGGCAGCGCAAGAACATGGGCCTGACGCTGCACACGCCCAACTATGCACTGTTCACTTTCGAGGGCGATGACAGGGCGCGTGGACTTGTGGGCGCGCATCTCGAGCTGGTTCTCCACGGACAATCGACGTTCGGCGCCGTGCGCTACCAGGACGAATATGTTCGCGAAAGCGCCGGCTGGCGCGTCCGGTCCCGGGACATGCGCACCGTCCATATCGCGCCCTGGTCTGAAATCGCGGAAGCATTTTCCTCGGACACGCCGCAGCGCTGGCCGGGGACAGAGCCCGGCCCATCGGATTTCCCACGCACGCATGCCCCCTGAAGACGGCACCCTGCACGAAATTCTCCTCACCATTTAAACCACCTAGAGAGAAGAGGTCCCCATGACATTGAGCGCCGCAGAGCAGTTGGTCGAGAAAGCCGCGATCGAGCGAATGATGTTCGACTATTCCTACCATCTCGACATGAACCATCCCGAAGAACTGGCGGCCCTGTTCGTGGATGACTGCGAAGTGAGCTATGCTCCCAATTTCGGTGCGACCGGCAAGGACGCGTATAACAAGACGCTGGAAGGCATCGGCACCTTCTTCCGCGGCACTTCGCACCACAATTCGAACATCGTCGTCGACTTCGCAAGCGAGACAGAGGCGAACGTTCGATCCGTCGTTCTGGCGATCCATCGCTACGTGAAGGAGCGTTCCGACGGCATTCTTTACGGCCAGTATTTCGACATCGTCGTGAAGGTCGATGGCCAATGGAAGTTCAAGCGGCGTGAACTGCGCACGACCTTTACCACCGAATATCATGTCAAGGCGTTCAACCCGATCGGACGCGCCGAATGAGCGAGATCCTGATCGAGCACAAGGAAACGATCAGCTGGATCGTCCTCAATCGGCCTGAAGTGGCGAATGCGCTCTCGGGAGCGTTGCTCGATCGGTTCTCCGCGGCGCTCGAGGAGCTCAAGGCCGGAGGCGCTCCTGTCGTCGGCATCCGTGCCAACGGCAAGGGCTTCTGCGCCGGCATGGATCTCAGCCAGTATGGCGGGGCGGGAGCGAACGATCCCGTCGCGGATGCCGACAGGCTGAGCGCCAACCTGGCCCGCTGGCTTGCCATGTGGGAGCATCCCAAGCCGGTGATCGCGGCGGTTCACGGCTATTGTGCCGGTGTTGGCGGGCAGATGTGCGCCTTTGCCGACATCACGGTGGTTGCCGACGACGCCCGGATCAGCGAACCGGGCATTCCCATCGGTGGAGGCCTGATCGCACCGAGCTGGGTCGCCCATGTGGGGCCCAAGCGCGCCAAGGAATTCGCGTTCGTGCCCGGCAACAGCATCGATGCCGAGACCGCGGTGGTGTGGGGATGGGCCAATCATGTCGTGCCGGCCGGTCGCCTTGTCGAGGCGGTCGAGGCGCTCGCCGCCAGAATCGCCTTGATTCCGGCCGACGTGCTGCGGGTCAAGAAGCAGTCGATCAACCGCGCCGCCGAGGCCGCCGGATTCCGGCAGGCTCTGGGAGCGATCGCCGAGTCGGACGCGCTGCTTCATCTGGCCCCTTCGGTCCTCGCGATCCGGGAGCGCATGGCAAAGGAAGGGCTCAAGGCCGTTCTGGCCGACTATCGCGGGCCATCGTCCACGGCCCTCATGAACAGTTTCAAGGAGTAGAATATGGCGGATGTCGATTTTTCGGTCGAGGGGCACGTCGCGAAAGTCCATCTCAACCGCCCGCAGGGATTGAATGCGATCACGCAGGAGATGGATGACCTGCTTTTCGGGGCGTGGCAGCGGATCAACGCCGATCCTGACATCTGGGCGGTGATCCTGTCCGCGGAAGGCGAAAAGTCCTTCTGCATCGGGGCCGACGTATCGGGTGGCGCAGAGCGCAAGACGCGCATGGCGCTCGGTGGCGGCCTCACCGGCATTGGCGGCCCGCTGGTCACCTGCAAGAAGCCGATGGTCGCGGCCGTGCAGGGCTTCTGCGTCGGTGGCGGGTTCGAGCTCGCCATGTGCGCGGACATCATCGTGGCGGCGGACACGGCCCAGTTCGGCCTTCCCGAAACCAAGGTGGGGATCATCGGCGAATGCGGCGTCGTCCATCGCGCGATCCGCCAGCTTCCCCATCACATCGCTCTGCAACTGATCCTGACCGGCGAGCGCATCAAGGCCGACCAGGCATTCCACTATGGGCTGGTGAACGAGGTCGTGTCCTATGCCGATCTCGCCGAGGCCGCCGACAAATGGGCGGCCAAGCTCAACGCGGCTTCGCCTCTCGCCGTCCAGGCAGCCAAGGCGGCCGTGCTCGGGCGTGCCGGCCATCCGCTCGAGGTGGCCCTGATGAGCCGCTTCGAGGAGATCGAGCAATATGCCGAGACCGAGGACAAGAAGGAAGGCGAGCGGGCGGGTGTCGAGCGCCGCAAGCCTGTGTGGACGGGACGATGAGAGCATGAGCATCGCGACTGATCCCAAGACTTTTCGCCGCGTCCTGGGGCACTATCCCACCGGCGTCTGCGTCATCACCGCGATGCAGGCTGACGGTAAGCCGGTCGGCCTGACGGCCGGCACCTTCACTTCGGTCTCGCTTGACCCGCCGCTCGTTGCCTTCTTTCCCGATCGATCTTCGACGAGCTGGCCGAAGATCCGGGAAGCAGGACATTTCTGCGTCAATGTCCTCGCCGAACATCAGGAACCGGTATGTCGCGCTTTCGCCTCCAAGGCGGAGGACAAGTTCGCCGGCATACCTTACCGCCTGTCCGGGAAAGGGCGACCGATCCTCGAGGATATCGTCGCCTGGATCGATTGCGATCTTTACGCCGTTCATGAGGCCGGCGACCATTTCATCGTCCTGGGCGAGGTTCACGCGCTCGATGTCGAGCAGCCGCACAAGCCGTTGCTCTTCTTCCAGGGCGGTTTTGGGCAGTTCTCGCCATTGCTCCCGGCGGCCGGATGAGGTGCCATGGCCCTTGCGGATCGATTCTTGCCCAACCCCCTATATGGCCAGGGAATCTACAGGCGGCGCATCAGGATGCGGGCGTTAGCGGGTGAGGTGCGTGCCGATCTCTTCGATGACTATCATGACATGGCGTGCACCGTGCATCACGACGGGACTGCGGTCACGGCTATCCAGGCCGAGATAAGGCGGGCACCCTTTTCTACGTGCCCAGGCGCGAACACTGCTGCGAACGAACTGGTGGGCATTCCGCTACAAGTTTCGCGCCGCCACCTTTATGGCGAAGGGCGGCCGCAGCGCAATTGCACGCATATCTTCGATCTGGCCGCTTTCGCGATCAGCCACGCCGCGAATGCGGGAGGGGAGAGGGTTCTCGATTTCATCGTGCCCGATCTCGTGGAGTCCGGTGCCTGGGTTGAAGCCTGTCTCGACGGCAAGGCGGTCCATCGCTGGAAGGTCGGCTATAGTGAAACGATCATCGCGCCTGCCGAATATGCGGGACGCGCGATGTTCGGAGGTTTTGTGCGGTGGGCTGAGGGGCAGTTCGAGGGCGTCGCTGTCGAGCTTGCCCTTCATCTTCAGAAGGTCGTCCTGGTGGCGAGGGGACGGCGCTATCTGATCGGCCAGGAGAACGAGAATTCCATTCGGGACGAGCCCGAACGGATTGGCGCCTGCTACTCGTTTTCCGAGCCGCAATTCTCGATCGCCCGCCCCAATCCCGACTATGTCCGCGATTTCACGGACGGTTTGCCGACAAGAAAGGCTTTGATATGACCGATCTTTCCTCGATCGAGGAGATCATAGAGGATGCCCGCAACGGTTTGCCCTATATCCTCGTCGATGCCGACGATCGCGAAAATGAGGGGGATGTCATCGTTCCCGCGCAGTTCGCGACGCCCAGGCTCATCAATTTCATGGCGACCCATGCCCGCGGGCTGATCTGCCTCGCGATCACGCGGGAGCGGGCATCGGAGCTCAAGTTGCCGCCTATGACGACCAACAATCGCTCCGGCCATGGCACGGCCTTCACCGTTTCGGTCGAGGCGCGCGAGGGGGTAACGACGGGGATATCCGCGCACGATCGCGCCCATACCATCGCTGTGGCGGTCGACCCGTCGAAGCGGGCGGAGGACCTTGTCTCGCCCGGTCATGTCTTTCCCCTGATCGCGCGTGACGGCGGCGTGCTCGTTCGGGCGGGCCACACCGAGGCCGCAGTCGATATCTCGCGGCTGGCGGGCCTTCATCCGGCCGGTGTGATCTGCGAGGTGATGAACGACGACGGCACCATGGCCCGTTTGCCCCATCTCCTTCGCTTTGCCTCGACCCACAATATGAAGGTCGGCACCATCGCCGATCTGATCGCTTTTCGCCGCCGCTCGGAGCGGCTGGTCGAAAAGGTGGCCGAGGCGCCGTTCGATAGCTATTTCGGGCGGGATTTCCGTATTCACGTCTACCGGAACACCATCGACCAGTCCGAGCATGTGGCGCTGGTGCGCGGTGTCGTCCGGCCCGATTCCCAAACGCTCGTACGCGTCCATCAGCTCGACCTGACCGCCGATCTGCTGGGCTGGCGAGCCGCCCGGCGCGACTATGTCGGCCAGGCGCTAAGGGCGCTCTCCGAGTTCGACGGACCAGCCGTTGCCGTTTTTGTCCAGGACCCGGACCCAGCCTCGATCTCGCGGCGCGTTGCCGGTGGGCGCCGCGAGTATCGCGACCGCAATGCCTGGCGCGACTACGGCATAGGCGCTCAAATCCTTCAGGACCTGGGCGTCCACGATATGCGGTTGCTCACATCGAGTTCCGCGAAGCCAGCCGCACTCGCGGGCTTCGGCCTCAGCATCACGGGACGTATACCCATCCCCGACCCCGGCGAGGAGCCGCTTCAGTCGGCCGGGCTGAGCCTCGTCACCAGTAATTGAACATCATTTGTGAGGACTGAGATGGATGTGAAGGGCAAGGCCGCGATCGTCACGGGCGGCGCATCGGGATTGGGAGAGGCGACCGCGCGCGCCCTGGCGACGGCGGGAGCAAGGGTCGCGATCTTCGATCTCAACGTCGAGAAGGGTGAAGCAGTGGCATTGGAGATCGGCGGCATCTTCTGCGCGGTGGACGTGACGGACGAGGCGTCGCTGGACGCCGGCTTCGCCAGGGCGCGCGAGGCGCACGGGCAGGAGCGCATCCTCGTCAACTGCGCGGGCATCGCGAGCGGTGAAAAGACCGCCGCCCGTGACAAGACCAGCGGCCAGCCTGTCGCTCATCGCATCGCGACCTTCGCGCGCACCGTGAGCATTAATCTGGTCGGCACCTTCGCCTGCATCGCCAAGTCGGCGGCGGGCATGCTGACCCGTGAACCGCTGGAGGGCGGCGAGCGAGGCGTCATCATCAACACTGCCTCGGTCGCGGCCGAGGACGGCCAGATCGGACAGGCGGCCTATGCGGCGTCCAAGGCGGGGGTGAAGGGCATGACGCTGCCGATCGCGCGCGACCTCATGAGCGAGGGTATCCGCTGCAATGTCATCCTGCCTGGCATATTGGGAACGCCGATGCTCGCAGGCCTGCCACAGAATGTGCAGGATTCGCTGGCCGCAACGGTCCCGTTCCCCAAGCGGCTGGGCCGACCGCGGGAATATGCCGACACGGCGCTTTTTCTGATCACCAATGGCTACATGAACGGCGCATCGGTCCGGCTTGACGGCGCGCTCCGCATGGCCCCGCGCTGAGGAATTCGATATGGATCCAATTTACATCATTTCAGGCGTTCGCACGGCGATTGGCGACTTCGGCGGCAGCCTCAAGGACATTCCACCCGCGAAGCTCGGCGCGCTCGTGATCGCCGAGGCTGTCAAGCGTGCGGGCCTCACGCCCGACGCCGTGCAGCATGTCGTCATGGGCAACGTCATCCCGAGCGAGCCCAGGGATGCCTATCTCTCTCGCGTGGCGGCGATTGAGGCAGGGGTTCCGATCGAGGCGCCGGCGCTGACTCTGAACCGCTTGTGCGGTTCAGCCGTACAGGCAATCGTCTCGGCCGCGCAGATGATCGCGCTGGGCGAATGCGGGATCGCGGTCGCGGGCGGCGCGGAATCGATGACGCGCGCCCCCCATCATGTGACGGCGGCGCGCTTCGGCCAGAAGATGGGTGACGTCCAGATGATCGATGCGCTCCTCACTGTGTTGTCCGATCCGTTCGAAGGCATGCACATGGGCGTCACCGCTGAGAATGTGGCGGCCGACTATGGGATCACGCGCGCAATGCAGGATGAGCTGGCAGTCCTCAGTCATCGGCGGGCAGCGCGGGCGCAGGCCGAGGGACGCTTCGACACGCAAATCCTGCCCGTGGAAGTCAGGGACCGCAAGGGCGTCCGACCGTTCGACCGGGACGAGCATGTGCGCGCCGACGCCAGCATCGAGGATATGGCGAAGCTGAAGCCCGTCTTTCAGAAGGACGGCACAGTGACCGCAGGCAATGCCTCGGGCATCAACGACGGCGCGGCAGCCGTGGTGCTCGCCTCGCATGCGGCGATCGAGGCGCATGGAATCAGGCCCTGGGCAAGAATATTGGGCTGGGGCCATGCCGGCGTTCGACCCGATCGGATGGGCATCGGTCCTATCAAGGCGGTGCCGATCGCGCTGGAGCGCTCGGGCCTCTCGCTGGAGCAGATCGACGTGATCGAGGCGAATGAGGCGTTCGCCGCTCAGGCGTGTGCGGTGGCGCAAACGCTGGGTTTCGACCCCAACAAGGTCAATCCTAACGGGTCGGGCATCTCACTTGGGCATCCCGTCGGCGCGACGGGCGCCATTCTAACCGTCAAGGCGCTTTACGAACTGGAGCGGATCCGCGGCCGCTACGGTCTCGTCACGATGTGCATCGGCGGCGGTCAGGGCATCGCCATGGTCATTGAACGGCTGGAGGCGTCGGCGTGAACAAGATCTATCCCGACGCCATCGCGGCGCTGGAAGGGCTGCTGTTCGACGGCATGACGGTGGCGGCTGGCGGCTTCGGCCTGTGCGGCATCCCCGAGCGGCTGATCGACGCGATCGTGGCGTCGGGCGTGACGAGGCTGACCGTCGCGTCCAACAATGCCGGCATCGACAATGAAGGCCTGGGCAAGCTGCTCCGTACCCGCCAGATCGCCAAGATGATCTCATCCTATGTCGGCGAGAACAAGGAGTTCGAGCGGCAGTATCTGGCCGGCGAGCTGGAGGTGGAATTCTGCCCGCAGGGCACGCTGGCCGAACGGATGCGCGCGGGCGGCGCCGGCATTCCCGGCTTCTACACCAAGACCGGCGTCGGCACGCTGGTGGCCGAGGGCAAGGAGCTGAAGGAATTCGACGGCGAGACCTACGTCCTCGAACGCGGCATCCGCGCCGACCTGTCGATCGTCAAGGGCTGGAAGGCCGACGAGAGCGGCAATCTGGTGTTCCGCAAGACGGCGCGCAACTTCAACCAGCCGGCGGCTACGTCGGGCCGCATCTGCGTTGCGGAGGTGGAGGAGATCGTGCCGGTGGGGAGCCTCGACGCGGATGCCATCCACCTGCCCGGCATCTATGTGAAGCGCCTGATCCTGGGCGCGTCTTACGACAAGAAGATCGAATTCCGCACCGTGCGCCAGAGGGAGGCGGCATAATGCCCTGGGACCGCAACGCCATGGCCGCCCGCGCCGCGAAGGAGCTGCAGGACGGCTTCTACGTCAACCTGGGCATCGGCATCCCGACGCTGGTCGCCAACCATATTCCGCCGGGTGTGGAGGTGACACTACAGTCGGAGAACGGGATGCTCGGCATCGGCCCCTTTCCTTACGAGGACGAAGTCGATCCCGACCTGATCAACGCCGGCAAGCAGACGATCAGCGAGCTGCCCTCGTCGAGCTATTTCTCGAGCGCCGACAGCTTTGCGATGATCCGGGGCGGCCATATCGACCTCACCGTGCTGGGTGCGATGGAAGTGGCCGAGAAGGGCGACATCGCCAATTGGATGATCCCAGGCAAGATGATCAAGGGCATGGGCGGTGCGATGGACCTGGTCGCGGGCGTCAAGAAGATCATCGTCGTCATGGAGCACACGTCCAAGGACGGCTCGCCGAAGTTCATCCCGGCCTGCACCCTGCCGCTGACGGGGCAGAATGTGGTCGACATGATCATTACCGACCTCGCCGTGTTCCAGCGGCCCGACCACAATAGCCCCTTCCGCCTGATCGAACTCGCCCCCGGCGTCACCCCGGAGGAGGTGAAGGCGAAAACCACGGCGCATTACGTGGACTGAAAAGCAAAACTTTCACCACGGTCTCCAGATGGTTCGCTCGATTGTGCTCGTGATGACTTTGGAAGAACGAGAGCCGGAGTGAATGGAACTTATGGCCCGCCCCGTCTGCAAGTCAGATTTTTGCGACTTTCTGATCAGTCTGCGGCAACTTATACGGTCTCATGGGCGAGCCCACGGCCAAGATGGATATCCGCGCGTCCGGAGCCTACTAATATGCACGGCATCGAGTGCCATTCCATTCGCCGGGCTTTCCGAACGCCGATCGACTGTCAGGCCATCTTCAATCCTTCCTGCAAACCTCGTGGACTACTCCCGTCGGAGCGAGCAGCGATCCTGATCAAGCTGCGACAAGGTAGCTGCGCTCGAACGACGATTCTTTGCGTAAGGCTGCCCAGGCGATTCGGGCCAGCTTGTTGGCCAGCGCAACCGGCTCATCCGAGGAGACAGTGTCTCGGCAGCTTCAGCGAGCAAGCCGGTCACGCCTTGCTCGAGCCTGCGTCGCCCGACCGGAAAGGTCACTCCGCGTTCCAGCAGGATGGCGCGGAGCTGATTTATCAGGTTGGTCCGTTCGGCCACGAGGCGCGAACGGACCCGATGGAGTGTCTGGATGTCCAGCTGCTCTTCGCTCTTGAGCTCGACGAAGCGCATCGTCGGGCGCGACGCCGCCTCGGCGATCCCCTCGGCGTCGCGATCATCGTTCTTCTGCGCCTTGACATATGGGCGCACGTACGCGCGTGGCGAAGCGATACCAGACGGATTTGAGCGATGCTGAGTGGCGGCTGATTGCTGCGTTTCTTCCTGGGGAGAGTGCCACCGGTCGGCGGCGGGAATTGTCCGGCCGACTAATTTGAATGGCAAAACACTACCGAGTGCAGGTCGATCTTGGGTCGGGGGTATGCCGGTCAGTTGTCTGTGCAGGCGCGACAAATGAATGCAGGTCATTCATGAATGCCTTCATTCTTAGCAGAGCGAAGAAATCGAGCATGAGCGGAAGCGCAATATGAAGCATGGATGCCGACTTCTCGTCGTCGATTTTCTCATGGCTGTTTTGAAAGAATATCCTCGCTTCATTTTTTGCGACCATTCGCGCGGCGTCGCGATAGAAAGCGATGTTCTCGGGCGGAAAACCGCGTTCTTCGACAAATCCCGCTTCGCGGATCTGGCCCCAGATTTCAACCAGACGGGCGTCGGTCAGGCTGAGAGATTCCCCGCCCTCCTGATCGACAATCGATAGCATTCCCATTTCCGCGAAGGCGCGCGCATCCCTTTCGGCATTGGGATAGCGAGCCACGAGACTCGATATCGGAATGGACTGAATGTTCTCCAGGCCAAAGCGAGAGACCAGCAACTCCTCCAGGTTGGCGTAGGCGGAGGCCGGGGTGCCGCCATTGCCTGCCATGGCGGCCTTGATCTCCTTGAAGGTGAGCCGGGTCGACTGCTGCAGCCGCCTGATTGCCGCAATACCCCGTACATGCGCTTCATCATAATCAGCGGCGTTCCGGGACGAACGTCGTGGTTCTGGAAGCAGACCTTCGCGGAGCATGATCCGGATGACCTCGCGATTGACCCCAGTCCGTTCTTCCAGTTCGCGCATCTTCATGGGCCACCCCTGCCAAAACGCGCCGGTCCAGGCAACCTATGGAGTCAACACTCACATTGAAATCACTTGCGGCACCCGATTCGTGCGTGTATGCTACACGCAAAACAAAACAAGAGCATGTCCCGAAGCATCGCCACATTGAGGAGAGCAGACCTTGGCAACCGTTTCCGAGCAGCCACAAGCAAGCAAGGCACGTACACCCCGGCCTTCGAACGTCCCGACCGACCGTGTCTACGAAATCGACATGTACGCGCTGGACGGCATCGAAGAGGGCTATCATGAAGCATGGAAACGGGTGCAACAGCCCGGCGTGCCGGAACTGATCTGGACCCCCTTCACCGGAGGCCACTGGATCGCCACGAACGGTGACACCGTTCGGGAAATCTATAGCGACCCCTCGCGCTTTTCGAGCGAAGTCATTTTCCTGCCCAAGGAGGCCGGCGAAAAATACCAGATGGTGCCGACGCGGATGGATCCGCCGGAGCACACGCCCTATCGTCGCGCGCTCGACAAGGGTTTGAGCCTTGCCCAGATTCGCAAGGTCGAAAGCAAGGTTCGGGAGGTCGCCATCGATCTGATCGAGGGCTTCCTTGCAAAGGGCGGGTGCGACTTCTCCGCGGAATATGCCAATGTTTTCCCGGTGCGCGTGTTCATGGCGCTGGCCGATCTGCCAGTGGACGACGTGCCCAAGCTCAGCCGTTTCGCCCATATGATGACACGGCCGGAGGGCGACACACCGGAGGAGATGGCAGCCGTCCTCGAAGAGGGCAACCGCGGCTTCTTCGCCTATGTCGAGCCGATCATCGAAGCCCGGCGCGGCGGCGACGGCGACGACCTGATCAGCATCATGGTCAACTCCGAGATCAATGGCCAGCCGATCGACCATGACAAGGCGCTCGGCCTCATTTCCCTGCTGCTGCTCGGCGGTCTCGACACGGTCGTCAACTTCCTCAGCTTCATGATGATCCATCTTGCACAAAATCCCGAGATCGCCGCCGAACTGCGCAGCGATCCGCTCAAGCTGATGCGCAGCGCCGAGGAGATGTTCCGCCGTTTCCCGGTGGTGTCGGAAGCCCGCATGTCGGCGAAAGATCAGGACTATAAGGGCGTGCATTTGAAACGCGGCGACATGATCCTCTTGCCGACAGCCCTTCATGGCCTGGACGAGAAGGAGAATCCGGACCCCTGGCGGCTCAATCTGGAACGTCGGGGCATTTCCCATACCACTTTTGGTGGCGGGCCGCATCGTTGCGCGGGCATGCACCTTGCCCGGATGGAAGTGATCGTGACGCTCGAGGAATGGCTGAAGCGCATTCCCGACTTCCGCCTGAGGGACGGTTCCAAGCCTGTCTATCATTCGGGCATCGTCGCCGCCGTCGAGAATGTGCCGCTCGTGTGGTCCGCCGGGCAGTAAGGACCATCCAGGATGCACATCACTGTCGTTACGCGCGAGGGGGAATCGCGCAGGATCGAAACCGATGAAGGACGCACGGTCATGGAGACGCTTCGCGAGAGCGGGCTGGACGAGTTGCTTGCTCTTTGTGGCGGTTGTTGTTCCTGCGCGACCTGCCATGTTTACGTAGACCCTGATTTCGCGAATGAACTGCCCCCACTGTCCGACGATGAAAGCGACCTGCTTGAAAGCTCCGCGCACCGCACCGACCGGTCTCGCCTAGCGTGCCAGATCGTCGTGGGACAACATCTGAACGGTTTAGCCGTCACGATCGCGCCCGAAGACTGACCTCTCCCTTTCGGGCCGAATATGGGCCGCACCCTACACAAGGCAGGGTGCGGCTCCCTTTCGCCATAGGCGGCCCGTCCCTGCCTCACGCGCTGGTCCGACACTTCCAACCGCCCGAAACGGCAACGCCATGCCGATTGCTTGCAGCGTAAGCGTGGTCAGGAAACCGCCATCGCTTAGCTGTCGCGGGATTTAGCGTCGGTGTAGGCGGCTCTTCCCTGTGCCCGTCGCTTGGCGAGCTTCGCCATGCGTGCGTTGATCTCGTCGGGGCTGATATCGGTGGGATCGAAGACGCCGCCATACCATTGCACCATGGACGCGCGCTCGGGATGGCGCGGCTTGGCCATGGCATTGAGGAACTCCTCAAATCCTGGGGTTCCGCCGACGTCTTCG
>NZ_MIPT01000001.1:235314-507319 GCF_001853345.1 Edaphosphingomonas haloaromaticamans
CGAGCCGTCGGGGCCAAACGCCTCGCGCAGAATGGACAGCTTCTGTTCCACCGACCAACGGCGACGCCCGCCGACCACCGCGATCCGACTGCTCATACGATCACTCATNTGACCGGTCGTAAGAGCACTCGCCCCCGACGCTTCGATATCCTCGCTCATCACCGCTCCTCGCAAAAAGCGGCTATCAGCACTGCGGAGCAGCTTCCCGCAAGGCGGCCTTCAGAACACGGTTACCTTGCAGCGGCCGGCCGACTGATGCACAGTTCGCCGATGACCAAGACGAGCAACATTTCCAGACGTCGCCGTTCCGCCTTGTCGGACGGTAGCGCGGACTATGCCGCGAAACGGGCCGAACTTATTCGCATCGCAGCCAGGCTCTTCAAGGAACAAGGGCTCCGATCAACGCGCCTTGTGGATATCGCCCGCGAGGCGGGTCTCGATCGCGCGACGGTCTATTATTATGTCGGTAGTAAGGAGGAATTGTTCCAGGAAACTGTCGAAGGCGTTCTCGATGCGAACATGGCGATCGCGGAAGCATTGATCGCCGACGAGTCACTGAAAGCCATCGATCGACTACATGCCATCTTTGTTGTCCTGATGGAGAGCTACGAAGAAAATTACCCGGCAACTTTCGTCTACATCCAGGAGCAGATGCATCAGGTCGGAGCGGAGGAAACCGCCTGGGCGCAGGAGATCATGAAGAAGACCCGCGTCTTCGATCAGATGCTCCTCAACTTCATCCTAGGCGCGATCGATGAAGGGGATCTGCGTTCCGACATCCCGCCGCGCCTGGTCGAGAATGCTTTGTTCGGCATGCTCAACTGGACCCATCGGTGGTTTGTCCCCGGCCGCGGCATGACGGGCAAGCAGGTTGCAGAGGCATTCTGGTCGATCTTTACCAACGGCATGTTGACAAGCGCTGGGGCCGCGCCTCGCGCAATATGCGCGGAATGTGCGTCCGGCAGATGATTCGCGCTCCGACGGGCGACAATCGCACGAACACGACTGTCGAACTCCGCAAGACGGACTCGGCCCACATTGCGCGATCATCCAGTAGCAACCACTCTATCCCAGGAACGTCCGTCACCTGGCAGCTCCTCTCGCACGATCCGCGCGAGTCCGATCCGCAGATCGGAAGGCGGCAAGCCGCTAACGAGCACAACTAAAGCCCGGATTGCGGACCGGCGGCTCGCTGCCCAGGTGGCTTGAACGACGGACTAAACCCAGCTGATTCAATTGATTACTATTCAGCTTTCGAGCTTGGTTTCTCGACAATGAATATCTCTGACCGCTAGCCAACGAAAAATCAGCATGTCAGTCAACACGAGAGTTGACAAGCGCCGTGGAACATTGTTGGATGCTGCTGTCGACAAAGCAGCAACCGGACACCCAGGGGCACCCACGCCCCTTCCTACGGGGCGGAGAGGTATGAAATTCCATCTTATGCAAACAGGCGTCGTCGGGCGCCGTCAGGAAATCGAGGCCGGCATGGCCGGCCAGCGGCCCGAGCTTTATCAGCGCTTCCTCGAAGAGGTTAAGGGTTATGTGAAGCTTGGAGACGAGCTTGGCTTCTTCGGCTATTGCCAGCCCGAACACCACCTTCAGATCGAAGGTTTCGAGGCGAACAATCATCCGGGCATGTTCAGCCTGTTCGTCGGCCAGCACTGCAAGCGGATGCACGCCGGCATCATGGGCTACACCATGACCACACATAATCCAGTGCGTGTGGCGGAAGAGATCGCCACCCTCGACCATATGCTCCAGGGACGGCTCTATTGCGGCTTCACCCGCGGCTATCATGCGAGATGGGTTGACTCTTACGCCGCCAAGGAAGGCATCAGCGCGACCACGCCTGACAATGTGAAGGCACGCGACGAGCAGGACGCCAAAAACCGATCCCTCTTCGAGGAAGGCGTCCGCGTCGTCAAGAAGGCCTGGACTAACGACGTCTT
Organism: Edaphosphingomonas haloaromaticamans; assembly: GCF_001853345.1. NCBI lineage: Bacteria > Pseudomonadati > Pseudomonadota > Alphaproteobacteria > Sphingomonadales > Rhizorhabdaceae > Edaphosphingomonas > Edaphosphingomonas haloaromaticamans. Next base: position 237,267 of record NZ_MIPT01000001.1, read on the forward strand.
CAGCCACAAGGGCGACAACTGGCAGTTCCCACCCGAGGGCGGATCGGCTGGCCACCCCGCCTATGCCAAATTCGGCAAGGGGCAGGACGAGAACGGTATTGTTCGGGAAATCGGCATCGCGCCTCTCCCCTACCAGCGCCCGCACCCACCGATCTATGGCGGTTTCGCCGCGTCCGGGCGGACGATCGATTTCTGGGCGGAAGAGGGCGGCAAGCTCATCGTCCTCTCCGACAATCTCGACTTCTGCGAGAAGCTCAACGAACGCTATATCGCGACCGCCGCGAAGAACGGTCGGGAAGCGACCAATGCCGATGCCTCGGCCTGGGGCGGCTTTCTCATGCTGACCGATGACAAGGATCGCGCCCGCCAGCTCATGGAAGAGCATATGTGGTTCTGGGACGAGTGGTTCATTCCGCACGGGCAGCGTCCGCCGAACGTCCTGATCGGCTCGGCCGACGAGATCGCCGACAAGATCGGGAAGGCTCATGACCGGCTCGGCTTCAACGAACTGTTCCTGATGTTCGGCCAGGGCCATCTCGAACCCGAGGCCAATCAGGAGGAACTGGAGCAGTTCATCGCCAAGGTCGCGCCGCGCTTCTCGACCAAGGATGCCGAGGGCACCTTCGTCTGAAGTCCCGCAATCCGTTCAAACATACTTTAGGAGAGTATCCATGGCCCTTCAGTGCGGGATCTTCATGACCCCCTACAACCCGCCCAGCCGGACGCCGCGGCAAGTGTTCGATTGGGCGATCGACATCGCCCGGATCGCCGACGAGGCCGGCTACGTCGATTTTATGATCGGCGAGCATTATACGCTCGGCTGGGAAAACATCCCGCTGCCGGAAGCGGTGATCGCTGCCTGCGCGCAGACCACCAAGCAGATCCGGTTCGCACCGATGGCCCATCTTCTGCCCTATCATGACCCGGCCACCCTGGCAGTTCGCGTCGGCTGGCTGAGCCAGGTGATGGAAGGGCGCTATTTCCTGGGCGTCGCGCCCGGTGGTCATCACACCGATGCGATTCTGCACGGGTTCGAGAATCTCGGCGAGCTGCCGCCGCGCCAGCTCGAAGCGTTGCATCTCATGGAGCGCATCTGGGAGGGCAAGCCCTTTCTCGAGAAGGGTAAATATTATCAGGCAGGCTTCCCCGGCCCCGACACCATGCCCGAATATTGGGTCGACATCGCCCAGAACGGCCCTTTCGGTGGTCGGAAGAAGCTCGAGATCGCGGTCACCGCGCTCTCGATGAACTCCAAATCCATGGAATTCGCGGGCTCGCGCGATTACTCGCCCATCTCCTTCTTCGGCGGCACTCCGCAGATGAAGGCCCATTGGGAAACTTGGTCCAAGGCAATGGAGGCCGCTGGCCACACTCCCGAGCGCAAGCGATTCCGCGTCGCGCGCGACGTGTTTATCGCCGACACCGACGCCGAAGCCAAGCGACTCTTCCTGAAGAGCGGCCTTGCGCAGACCTGGCGCTCCTATCTCAAGGAAATCTACGTCAAGTTCGGCCTCTTCAACGGCATCATCCAGGACTCCGGCAAGGATGTGACACCCGAGAGTCTCGACGAGGATTTCCTCGCCGAACATGTCGTGCTGTGCGGTTCTCCCGAAACCGTCATCGAGAAAATCGAGACGCTCGCGGACAAGGTGGGAGGCTGGGGCCAACTCGTCTACAATCAACACGACAGCCTCGACGATCCCAAGCCCTGGGAGGAATCCCTCCGGCGTCTCGCCCAGGAAGTCTGCCCCAAGGTTCGCATGCCCAATATGGATGCAGCATAGGGGAGCACCGACATGCAGACCGGTCGCGCCACAGTCCTCGTCGAGCCTAATCGCATCGAGACCTGGAATGTTCCGATCGTCGATCCTGAACCGGGTGGCGCGCTCGTGCGCCTCGTCGTCGGCGGGGTGTGCGGCAGCGACGTCCATCTGCTGTCGGGCGAGGCCGGCGTCATGCCTTTCCCGATCATTCTCGGCCATGAAGGGATTGGCCGGATCGAGAAGCTCGGCGGGATCGACAAGGACTATGCCGGCGTTCCGGTAAAGCCGGGCGACCTAGTATATTGGTCACCCATTGCGGCATGCCACCGCTGCTATTCCTGCAATGTGCTCGATGAGACGCCATGCGACAATTCGCGCTTCTTCGAAGACGCGAAGAAGCCGAATTGGGGCAGCTATGCGGATTTCGCATGGCTGCCGAATGGCCTCGCCTTCTTCAAGCTGCCGGACGGTTCCGATCCGCTTGCTGTAGCAGCGCTCGGCTGCGCGCTTCCGACGGTTCTTCGCGGCTTTGACCGTTGCGGGCCGGTTCGGGTTGGCGAGACGGTAGTCGTTCAGGGCGCCGGCCCGGTCGGTCTGTCGGCGGTTCTTGTCGCGGCTCAGGCCGGCGCGCGCGACGTGATCGTTGTCGACGGGGTGGACCAGCGCCTGGACGTCGCGAGAAGCCTCGGCGCCACCGCGACGATCTCCCTCAAGGACAACCCGGAGGAGCGGCGACGCAAGATCTACGACCTGACCGGACCGGCCGGCCCCACTCTCGTCGTGGAAGCGGCCGGCGTGCTGCCGGCGTTCCCGGAAGGTGTTGACCTTACCGGCATTCATGGCCGCTACATCATTCTCGGTCTCTGGGGCGCGATCGGCACGCAACCGATCTCACCCAGGGACATGACGACCAAGAATCTCACGATCGCGGGGGCGACCTTCCCCAAGCCGAAGCATTATTACCTGGCCATGCATCTGGCGGCGCAATTGCAGGAGAAGGTGCCGCTCGCCGGTCTGGTCAGCCATCGCTTCGCCATCGAGGACGCCCCCAAGGCGCTCGAGGCAGTGCGCAAGGGTCAGGTTGTAAAGGCGGTCATCGATCCGGAACTGGCGCCGGCCTGATCGTCGATCAGATCCGCGACAAGCGGCGAAATGGAGAGGACAAATATGGGCAACCGGCTGGACGGCAAGGTCTGCATCGTCACGGGCGGCGGGAGCGGCATGGGACGGGCCTGCGCGATCGAGATGGCGACGCAGGGCGGACGAGTGGTTGTCGCCGACATCAATGAGGCAGCCGCGAACGAGACGCTGGAAGCAATCCTTGCCGCTGGCGGCGAAGGCATCGTATCCGTCTGCAACCTCCGCAACCCCGATGATATCCGGGGGCTCATGCACCTCGCTGCCGACCGCTTCGGTGGGATCGATGTCCTTCATAACAATGCGGCCGTCCACGAAACCGATCTCACCGCGAGGACTTCGATCGAAGAGCTCCCCGAGGATATCTGGGACGCCGTCTATGAGATCAACCTCAAGGCGATCTGGCTCGCGATCAAATTCGCCTTTCCCTTCCTCAAGCATTCCCAGCGCGGTCCCGCGATCGTCAACGTCGCCTCGACGGGTGCCTTCGTTTCCTATCCCCAGGCCGGCGCTTATTGCGCAACAAAAGGGGGCGTTCTCATGCTGACCAAGGCGGCTGCCGTCGATCTTGCGCCTCACAATATCCGCTGCAATTGCTATTGCCCGGGCGCGATCGATACACCGATGGTGAAGAAATATTATGAGGCCGCGCCGGACAAGGATGCCATCATGTCAGTGCTGACCGGTTCCCATCTCATCCGGCGGCTGGGCAAGCCCGAGGAAATCGCCAAGCTGGCTTGCTTCCTCGCGTCTAACGACAGCTCGTTCATCACGGGCGCCGCCTACGTGATCGATGGAGGCACGCTCGCCTGGCGGGGCACGCACAGCTGAGACCTCTCAGCGCGGATCCTTCGTTCCGAACGCTCAGGCGAAATGCGGAGTGTTTGCCGGAATGTCCCTCGCTCGCGCACAGCCTCGCCTTCTGCTGGTCCCATGATCGCCCGCATGTCACTGCGGCGGCGGCGGACCATCGAGGAGAAGCGGGCGATGGTCGAGGCGACCTACGATCCAAGCACGACGGTGGCCGAGGTGGCCGAGTGCTTCGAGGTGTCGCCGGCGCAGCTTTATTCCTGGCGCCGGTAGATGGCGAAGGAACGCTCGAACGCCGGCCGTTATCGGCGCCGGCTTTTGCCCGCATCGAGGTGACGCAGCAAGACCTGGTCACGGCCCCGGCCTTGCCGCCACCGTCGGGCTGCAGCAGGACCGGCACGATCGAGATCACCTTGCCGGATGGTGCGCACCTGGTCATCGACGGCTCGGTCGACGAGGCGATGCTCGAAGGCGTCATCATGGCGCTCCGACGATGATCGGCATCGTCCCGACTCATTGTCCGGCGTCAGCGCCAATGGCACAGATTTGAGGTTGTGATGTAAGGAGGATTTGGGCTTCGTCGTAGTGACGAAGGAACGAAGATGAAGCCCAAATCCTCCTTGAAAAAATCGGTGAAGGCTCCCGCGGAGCGGGTGGTGAAGGACATCCGGGGTGCGACGCGTCGGCATTTCTCGGCCGAAGACAAGATCCGGATCGTGCTGGAAGGCCTGCGCGGCGAGGACAGCATTGCCGAGCTGTGCCGCAAGGAAGGGATCGCCCAGAGCCTGTATTACACCTGGTCGAAGGAGTTCATGGAAGCGGGCAAGCGCCGGCTCGCCGGCGATACCGCCCGTGCCGCAACCACCGGCGAGGTCCAGGATCTGCGCCGGGAAGCCTGCGCCCTCAAGGAATGCGTGGCCGACCTGACCCTCGAGAACCGCCTGCTTAAAAAAAGCATGATTGCGGATGGGGGCAACGACGAATGAGGTACCCTGCATCCGAGAAGCTGGAGATCATCCGGATCGTCGAACAGTCGCACCTCCCGGCCCGGCGCACGTTGGAGCAGTTGGGAATCCCGCGCCGGACCTTCTATCGCTGGTACGACCGCTATCTCGAAGGCGGCCCTGAGGCGTTGGAGGATCGGCCATCGGCCCCGCGCCGGGTGTGGAACCGCATCGGCGACGATATCCAGCAGCAGATCATCGACATGGCGCTGGATACAACCGATCTGTCGCCCCGCGAACTGGCGGTGCGCTTCACCGACGAGAAGCGCTACTTCGTGTCGGAATCCACGGTCTACCGCCTTCTGAAGGCCCATGATCTGATCATCAGCCCGGCCTATATCGTGATCAAGGCCGCCGATCAGTTCCACACCAAGACCACGCGGGTGAACGGGATGTGGCAGACCGACTTCACCTACTTCAAGATCATCGGCTGGGGCTGGGTGTATCTGTCGACCGCGCTCGACGACTTCTCGCGCTACATCATCGCCTGGAAGCTGTGCACCAACATGCGGGCCGAGGATGTCACCGACACGCTGGATCTCGCCCTCCAGACCTCGGGCTGCGACAGCGCCACGGTGCTGCACAAGCCTAGGCTGCTCAGCGATAATGGCCCCAGCTACATCGCGGGTGAACTGGCGGAATATATCGAGGCCCGGAAAATGAGCCATGTGCGCGGCGCTCCGATGCATCCCCAGACTCAGGGCAAGATAGAGCGCTGGCATCAGACCCTCAAGAATCGCATCCCGCTCGAAAATTACTTCCTGCCCGGTGACCTTGAGGCCCAGATCGAAGCGTTCGTCGAGCATTATAACCACCGACGTTACCACGAACAACGTGACGCCCGCCGACGCCTACTTCGGCAAGGCCGATGCCATCATCAAACAGCGCGAAAGGATCAAACGGAAGACCATCGAACATCGGCGCTTGCTGCACCGCAAGATCGCCGCTTAATATCAACCCCAGGACGAGGCCCGCACTCCGCTAATTTACGCCGCGAGTTGTGCCAAATGTTCTTCTGTGGACGCCCCTGCGAACGCAAGCGGTAATTCGGGGATGATTGCGCGTTGGTCGGATGCTGCCATCTGTCCGGCCTCGTGATGCAGTATGGAATGCTGCGGGCCAGTATGGGAGTTCGCGGATCGGATCCAGATCAAACGAGCGTGCTCAAGGCACGAGAACATTTCCTGGTTTTCCGACGCCGTCTTGCCGACTGTTGTGCCATACCCTCCTTCGACCGCTTGTCGTCCTCCGACGACCTCTGATGGCCGTCCGGCTTACGCCGCCGCTGCCATCGGAGCTCTGTAATCCTCGTTCTTCATGAGCAGTGCCCAAACTATACGCGCCGTCTTGTTGGCCTGTGCGACTGTCACCAACATGCGCGGCTTGCGCGCCAGCATCCCGGCGAGCCATGATCCTTCGGGCGCCCCGCGCTTGCTTGCATGCAGGACTACCGAACTGCTTCCGATGATCAGCAATCGCCGCAGTGTGCGTTCACCCATCTTGGATGTTCGGCCCAGCTTGGTCTTTCCACCCGTTGATTTCTGCAGGGGTGTGAGCCCGAGCCAGGCAGCGAAGTCACGGCCGCGTTTGAATGTTTGCGCTGCCGGTGCCAATGCCGCGATCGCTGTCGCCGCAATCGGCCCGATGCCTGGAATGGTCATCAGCCGGCGAGCAACCTCATCTTCACGGGCGCGCCGAGCGATCTCCTTGTCGAGGTCTGCAATCTGACAATCGAGTTTCTCGAGCATGTCGAGCATAACCCGGAACATCTCCCGTGCTGCATTCGGCAGTGACGCACCGACCTCGTCGTCAATCAGCTCACCCAGCATTGTCACCCAGGAAGGCCCTTTCGGTGCCACCCAACCGTACTCAGTCATATGCCCGCGGATCGCGTTGATCGTCTGTGTGCGCTGGCCGACCAGCAGGTCGCGGGTGCGGAATACCAACGCTGAGGCCTGCTGCTCCTCGCTCTTGACCGTTACAAATCGCATGTTCGGCCGCTGTACCGCCTCGCAGATCGCCTCGGCATCGGCTGCATCGTTTTTGTGACGCTTTACGAAGGGCTTCACATAGGCCGGTGGGATCAGCCTCACCTCGTGGCCCATGCCTATCAACTCACGGGCCCAGTGATGCGCCCCGCCACAAGCCTCCAGCGCCACGAGGCACTTCGGTTGCCCGGAGAAAAAATCCAGCACCTTGCCGCGTGCGATCCGCTGGCTGAAAACTTGGCGGCCCGCAGCATCAGCGCCGTGCGCCTGAAAGACATTCTTTGCGATATCCAACCCGATCGTGATAACTTCTGCCATGGACGCCTCCTTCTCATAGGTGTTCTCCAACACCTACCTTGGCACATTGATGCCGTCGGGGGGCATCCACCCCATCAGACGACGGACAACCTCAGCGCCGCCTCAAGCGAGGAACCGGAGCCTGCTATGGAACAACGGATAATCCATGGAAGCAAGCAGCTGGACGGTGGAGTCGACCTGGTCGTCGAACTTTGCATGGGGAAACTGGAAAAGTTCGGCTTCGTAGGTAGCAAGCCAGGGAGCTTGATCGGGTAACCAGACGAGGCCCTTTTCGAATTTGACCGTCTGCTGCTGGGCACGCTCGACCTTGCCCTTCTCGGGACCGATCCAGATCAGCCAGGGCTGCCTGGCCTTTTCGTTGATCACTTCAATGAGGCTGATGCCGCTAGCCTTGTTCTCGACAATGACCAGCATCGCCCTCCACTTTGCCTTCAGGGCATGGACCTGCTTCACCAGCGCTGAGAAGCTTGGACGATCGCGCCAAACGTCGAGCAGATAATAGCCGTCGGGACATTTCGCCCAGGTGGTACAAACCGTCCAGGCATTGGTCTCATCGCCCTGATAGGCTGTGTCCCAGCTTTGGACGACTGCTTCCACCCGGGCGGGCTCTGGCGGCTCTTCATAGCGCTTCACCCAGCTGTTCTGGAACAGGAATCCTCCAGGTGGCAGCGGGCACTGGTTGAACTGCGCCTCAAAATCATGCTCGCCCATCTCCTTCCTGAGTTGAGCAAGATCATTCTTGTCATGGCGTGATGGCTGCAGAATTCGACCTACGGCAAAGCGCGCTTTGAGGCCGCCGGCAACGATATCATAATCCTGCCGTTTGGGATTGATGGCAGGCAGGATCAGCTGCTCCCATCCCCCTGTGGCGATCAGATGTCCCGGCAGATCCTCAGCATGGAGCCGCTGTGCAACAACGATGACCCTTCCCTTCTTCGGGTGATCAAAGCGGCTGCGAATCGACGAGTTGAACCAGTGTATGCTGGTTTCCCGAGCGGTGGGGGAATGCGCCTCATCTGCCTTAAGGGGATCGTCGACGATTATGAGATCGGCGCCACGGCCCGTCACGGTGCCGCCGACCGAGGTGGCAAGCCGGTATCCGCCAACGGTCGTGCCGATTTCCGTCTTGTTCTGCTGCTTGGGATCGAGATAGGTGTCGGGGAAGAGGCGCCGATACCAGGGTGAGCGCATCAGCCGCAGCGTGTCGGCACTGAACTTCTCAGCCAGCTGGGCACCATAGGATGCGCAGATGATCCGTGTCCGTGGATTTCTACCAAGTAGCCAGGCGGTATAGGCGATCGAGATGAGGTAGGTCTTCAGGTAACGTGGCGGGATACACACCAGACCACGGCGGATGTCGCCCAGATGCACCTTCTCCAGCAAGCGGCAGATAATGAAGATGTGCGGTGCCAGTTCGAGCCTGCAGCCTTCCAGGACCGGAAAGGCTCGAATGGCAAAGGCGCAGAAATCCCGCCGGCACAGATCATCGGTGATCTGTCGCAGTTCCAGGGGATCAGCCATTCTCATCTTCCGGCTTCTGGAAGACGCGAAACTTTTCACGCAGTCCGACCCACGCCTCGAGGGTCGCGAAATCCGCGGCGGATTCCTCGGGAGTGGGCGGCACCGTCTCTGGCGGATCGAACCGTTCGTCCAGCTCCTTCTGGATCTGAAAGGCCTTCAGGTCGCCGGCTGCGGCCTTCTGTGCCAGCTGGTGATAGCCCAGGGCTCTTTTGGTCATGGTCCTTTGCTCACCGTCCATGTTGACAGTGACCTTCGCCTCGAACGCCTCCCTGTAGAGCGTCTTCTGGTTCTTCGAACCTTTGGGCCGCCCTTTCGGGTTGGGCGAAGGCCCGCCCTTTTTCCACCAGGTGTCGGGATCGGTCTTGCCCTTGCCCCACTTCTGAGGCTCGCCTGATTCCTGCTTCCTATTTTTCCCCGTCATCGTCACTCTCCGCTCCCTCAGTGATTCGGCGATCAGCGAGCTGTGCAAAGGTCAGCCCGCTATCGGTATGAACGGCTGACGCGCCCGTCAGCTGTTCCCAGCGCCGGATCGCCCGGTCGACATATTTGGGATCGAGCTCGATACCGCGGGCGATGCGATCGCACTGCTCGCAGGCAATGATGGTGGTGCCGGATCCTGCAAAGGGATCGAGCACCACATCGCCGGGATGAGTGACGTCGAGAATGGCGTCGATAACCAGTTCGACCGGTTTTGGTGTTGGATGGTCAGCCAGAGCCTTCGCGGCTGACGAGCCAGCACGGTTGGCCCCCGGATAGGTCCAGACATTCGTCCGATCGCGACCATGGACGCCCAGCGCGACATTATTGATCGCGAGCGATTTACCGTTGCAGAAGATCGCAACAAACTCATGGGCAGACCTCAGATAGCCTCCCATGCCGCCCGAGCCCTTATTCCACACGGCAATATTGATCCGGTTCAGCTCAGCTGCGCGCCCTGCGTCAAGGAGTGTATCGATCTGCCGCCAATCCATGCAGGCGAAGATCACTGCGCCTGACGGCATTACGTCTTTGCAGAGGCGTAGATAATCCTCCATGAACTTGCGGAACTCGGCGTCGCTTTCCTGACCCGCGAACATGAGAAAATCCTCATGCTTATGTTTGCCGAGGCCGCTAACGAACCCGGCTATTTTGCAGTGATACGGCGGATCGCTGAACACCATCTGGACCAGGGTCCCATTGAGGAGACGCTGATAGGAGGCTTCGGCTACCGCATCTCCGCAGAGCAGCTGGTGATGGCCGAGATGAAAGAGGTCGCCCTCGCGGCTGATAGAGAGGGAATGAACGCCATCCTCAAGCCCATCATGTTCCAGATCGTCGATATCGTCGCAAAGCGGGGTAAGCTTGATCTGACTGATCTCCGGCAGGGTGAAACCGGTCGAGACGAGTTCGATCCCGTGGGATTCGATCGCGATCATTCGATCACGAAGCTTGTCGAGATCATATTTGCCGATTTCGCCAATCCGATTGAGCGCCAGGGCCAAAGCCTCACATTCTATTGGATCGAGATGATCGATAACTCGGCATTCGATCCTATCGAAGTCGAGTTGCCGGGCCGCTTCCCAAAGCGCATGTCCCGCAACAATCACGTCGTCCGCATCGATCAGGATCGGCAACACCATGCCGAACTTCTGGATCGACCGGACCGTGCCCTCGAGCATGTGCGCTGTCGTCTCGCGCGTGCGGTTGGGTGACGCACGCAGCGAGGAAACCGGTTTCCAGACGGTCACCAGATCAGGTTGGGGATCATTGCGATGATGGCCATGCGCTGCCGCAACCACTCGGGTCTTGCCCTGGTTATGCGCACGGCGTTTTGCATTCGCCGCCTGCAGCTGCCTTTTTAGGCTCTGCGGGCCAAGGGGAATTTTTCCTGACATACTTTCCTCCAATCCTGTCCGATTGGAGGCTCGCCATGCACCACGCACAAGGTCCTGCATCCGCTCGGAAGCAAGACCTGACCCGATGAGACTACGGGTCCGTTATGCCTTTGGTCCCGCAGGAAGCCCGCTCGGCGGAATTCCTGTGCCAAGATAACATCAGGTCAATGGCGTCTCAGTCTGAGCAAAAACCAGTAGGTGTCAAGCGCCTCGTAACCAACTGGACCGTTCCGTGATCCGGTGCTCTGTTTCCCTGATTGCCCGACAGCCTGTCCCTGTTCCTATCCGTGTTCCTGAACTCGGGTAAAACGACACAATCCCTGAAAAACCTCGCCTTAGCGGCTTTCCCGATGCAAAGTTTCCGTGTATTTTCTTCAGGTTTCCCTGTTTCCCGACCTATAACACGGAAACCCCACCAGAGACCGGTTCGCTCCGGACTGCGTCGCGCACCATTCGAAATGAGGAACAGGGCAGGCGGCTCCGCTGAAGGAGCAGCCGGCCCTTCCCGCCTTCCTCTGCCAGCTTGAGATGGCGACGCCGCTCCCGGGCGGAGCGGCGCCTGTCCGTCAGCCCTTCTTGTCGCGGAGGTGCGCCAGCCGCGCCAGCCGGGGCTTCACCACCGGGATGGTCAGCATCGTGCTGCCCACCGCCATCAGCAGCAGGGCGGTGAAGGTCTCGTTGGTGATGATCTGCTTGTCGAGCAGGATGTTGGCGAAGATGATCATGATCAGCGCCTTGGTCTGCAGCAGCCAGCCGACGATCGATGCCTCCCCCTTCTCCCAGCCGAGCAGGCGGCCGGCGAGGTGGATGCCGGCGAGCTTGCCGGCAACCGCCGCCACCAGCAGCAGCGCGGCGGCGCCGAACACGGCCAGCCCGCCCACGTCCCAGTTGGTGCGCAGGCCCGTGCTGAGGAAGAAGACAGGCATCACCGCGAGCAGGATGTTGCCGCGGAACTCGTCCATCTGCTTCTGGTCGAACCAGTCGGCATCGATCACCGCGCCCGAAAGGAAGGCGCCCACCATGAAGTGCAGGCCCGCCCAGTCCGCGGCGAAGCCGCAGGCGGCGAGCCAGACCAGCCCGACATACCAGCGGTCCGACGCGGGGATGCGCGTCATGATCCTGCGGATGGCGAAGGCGGCGATCGCGAAGCCCGCGAGGAAGCCGAGCTGGCGGCCCATCCGGTCCCAGTCGAGCAGGATGCAGGCGAGCACGCCCCAGATCGCCACATCGTCCATGCTGGCATAGCGCAGGATCCGCTGGCCGATCGGCTGGCGCAGGATGTCCAGCTTCTCCATCAGCAGGACGAGGATGGGCAGCGCCGTGACCGCGCAGGCCATGCCGATGCCCAGGATCACCTGCCAGGACTGGCCGTTTGGCCCGGCCCAGCCATCGAAGCGCAGCATCAGCATCGCCGCCAGGCTGCCGAACAGCAACGGCACGGCAAGGGCGAGACCGGCCGTGACCCCGGTTTCGCGCCGCCGCCGCCAGGTTTCGCGCAGGTCCAGCTCGATGCCCGCCACCCAGACGAACATCATCACCGCCCACCAGGCGATGCCGTTCAGCGCCGTCACCACCTGGGGATTGAAGACGAAGCGGTAATATTCGGGGAAGGCCGCGCCCAATATGCCCGGCCCCAGCAGGATGCCGCCGATGATCTGCACCACGACGAGCGGCGCATAATGATCGGTCCGGCCGATCCGCCAGACCAGATAGGGCACAGTGAAGATGATCAGCATCGCGATCAGGAAGATTTCGGTCGTGCTCATGGCCGTGTGCATGTGGCTGCTATTCCCCCCTGTCGGTTGCCGGGCGATCCATCGCCGCCGGGCATGGTTCGATCGGATATTCCAGCGTTGTCATGAAATGGCGGCGCGGCGCGGAGGCCGCTGCCGGGCCGGGCGCCGCAAGGCCCCGGCGCCGGCGGGCGATGGCTTTGCGCGGGGACGGGACATAGGGCCTGCCGCCGCCCGCCCCGCGCGGGACAAGCAGCCGGCCAAGGCGGGGAGGCATTGCCGCGAATCCAGCGGCTTCGCGCCGACGATTGCCGGTGCGGCCGCCATCCCGATCCGGCCCTTGCGGAGCCCCTCCATCGCCATACCGTCCCCCACGGTTCCGGGATGCCGCCGCCCCCGGATGCTTCTTGTCCCCTGCGGCCATATCCGGGGGCGGGCGGGACAAGCCGGTCGGCGGCCCGAGGGCGCGTGATCGGCGGCCCGCAACCTTCCGCGGATGACCAACGTTATCATCTACTACCCATGTTCCTCCGGTCATGCTAGCGGGGGCCGCATGGATGCCGGTCGTCGCGCAACAATCGTCGATGTCGCCCGTGAGGCGGAAGTTTCGATCAAGACCGTTTCGCGTGTCTTCAATGACGCGCCGAACGTTCGCCCGCACACGCGCGACCGCGTGGTCAAGGCCGCCACCGCGCTGAATTACCAGCCGAACGTGGTGGCGCAGGGGCTGGTGGGGCGGCGGTCCTACCTGCTCGGCCTGTTCTACGAAAATCCCAGCCCCAATTATGTGGTGGAACTGCAGCGCGGCGCTGTCGACCGGCTGCGGGGCGAGCGTTATCGCCTCATCGTGCTGCCGGTGGAGCAGGTGGCGCAGGTGGCGGACAATATCCTGTCCTTCGTCCGCTCCGCCGCGCTCGACGGCATCATCCTGACCCCGCCGGCATCGGACCATCCCGCGATCCTCGAGCATCTGAGCGCGGCGCGCTTTCCCTTCGTGCGGATCGCGCCTACCCGATCGCCCGAGATCCAGCCGCGCAACATCACCGACGACGTCGCCGCCGCGCGGGCGATGACCGAATATCTGATATCGCTGGGCCACCGGCGGATCGGCGTGATCAAGGGCGATCCCAGCCACCCGTCCAGCGAGGCGCGGCTGCTGGGCTTCTCGCTCGCGCTGGCATCGGCGCACCTGCCGCCCAGGCTCGACGATATCGATCAGGGCATGTTCACCTTCGAAAGCGGGTTCGAGGCGGCCCGCCGCCTGCTGGCGCGCAAGGACCGGCCGACCGCGATCTTCGCGCAGAATGACGACATGGCCGCCGGCGCGATCATGGCCGCGCACGATCTGGGCATCGACGTGCCGGGCGAGCTTTCGATCGCCGGCTTCGACGACAGCGCCATCGCCAACATCGTCTGGCCGCGCATCACCACCATCCACCAGCCGGTGTTCGACATGGCCCGATCGGCCACGGATACGCTGCTGGCGATGCTGGAGAAGAACCCCTATCCCGACGTGGTGGATCACCCCTTCACGCTGATCCCGCGCCAGTCGACCGGCCCCGCGCCGCGCTGAACGCGCTGCGGGGGCGCCCGTCGCCCCCTCTTTCCGTCTTCCCCGGATTCGATCGATTTTCGCGAAAAATCGGGATTGATAACGTTGGTCAAAGCGTGATCTAACGCGGCGGGCCCCGATCGAACAAGCGGGCCGACGGAGAGGAAGAAGGATGACCGGCAAGGCAAATGGCGGCACGCGGGCCGCCTTCGTGGTGGTGACGTGCCTCTATTTCATGTGGGGCTTCATCACCTCGAACAACGATCCGCTGATCGCGGCGCTGCGCGGCATCTACACGCTCAACGTCGCCGAAGGCATGCTCACCCAGTTCGCCTTCTTCCTTGCCTATTTCGTGATGTCCCTGCCGGCCGCCGGCCTGCTCGCCCGGCTGGGCCACGCCCGCACCATCATCGCCGCGCTGCTGGTGATGGTGGGCGCCTGCCTGCTGGTGCTGGTCGCCTCCCGCTTCGAAACCTATGCCATGGTGCTGGTCGCCCTGTTCGTGATGGCCAGCGGCATCACCGCGCTGCAGGTGGCGGCCAACCCGCTGGTGGCGTCGATGGGGGCCGCCGAAACCAGCCATTTCCGCCTCACCTTCGCGCAGGCGTTCAATTCGCTGGGCGTGGTGCTGGGCACCGCCATCGGATCGCGCATCATGCTGAGCGAGGATGTGTTCGCGCCCGGCGGCCATGTCGCCGAAGGTGTTTCGCGCGCGACCGCGCTGGGCGTGGTGGACCATGCCTTCGTGCTGATCGCGGTGGCGATCGCGGCGCTGGCGGTGCTGATCTTCGCCTTTCGCCGCCGGATCGAGGATGCCGCCACCGACAGCGCCGTCGAAAGCGGATCGCCCTTGCAGGCGCTGCGTTCGGGCTGGGCGCTGTTCGGCGCGCTCGCCATCTTCCTCTATGTCGGCGCGGAAGTGACGATCGGCAGCGTCATGATCAACTTCCTCAACCGGCCCGACGTGCTCGGCGTCTCGCTGCGCGAGGCGGGCGAATTCTATCTCACCTGGTTCTATTGGGGCGGGGCGCTGGCCGGCCGCTTCATCGGTAGCGCCTTGCTCACCCGCATTCGCGCGAGCTACCTGCTCACCATCGCCGCGCTGGCCGCGACCGGCCTCACCGCCGCCGCCTTCCTGCTCAGCGGCCCGGCCGCCGCTTATGCCGCGCTCGGCGTCGGCCTGTTCAACTCGATCATGTTCCCGACGATCTTCACCATCACCTTCGAACGGTCGAAGGCGTCGCACGCCTCGGTGTCGGGCCTGCTGTGCATGGCGATCGTCGGCGGCGCGCTGCTGCCGTGGATGTCGGGCCATGTCGCCGACGCCACCGGCAATATCGGCGCCACCTTCCTGCTGCCCGCCATCGCCTATGCCGGCATCCTGCTCTTCGCCGCCAGCGGCGCGCGGGGCCGGGCGCCCTCGCGTGATGGCATGGTGGCGCCGGTGGCGATGCACTGACCGGAGTGCCCGCCGGATATAGTTGACTAAGGCAACATTATATGTTGCCCTGTCAACTATGGAACAGGCCATCCAGACGATCCGCGGCTTCAACCGCTTCTTCACCCGCCATGTCGGCGCGATCGACGCGCGTTTCCTCGATATGGACGTCAATTTGCCGGAAGCGCGATTGCTGTTCGAGATCGCGATGCGCGAGCCGGTGATGGCGAGCGGGCTGCAGGACGCGCTGGACCTCGATCGCGGCTATCTCAGCCGCATGGTCGCCCGGTTCGAGGATCGGGGCTGGATCAGGCGCGATCGGGTGGAAGGCGATGCCCGCGCCCGGCCGATCCGCCTCACATCATCGGGGCGCGCGGCGTTCGAGATGCTGGACGAAAGGCAGCGATCGGCGGTCGCGGCGGATCTCGCCCGGCTCGATCCCGTCGAGCGGGACGATCTGGTCCAGGCGCTCGCCAAGGCGCGGCTGCTGCTCGATCCCGATGCCGGCGCCGATTTCCGCATCCGGACGTTCCGGACCGGCGATGTCAGCCATATCGCCGCGCGCCAGTCGATCCTCTATGCGGCCAGCCATAGCTGGGGCCACGGGCTCGAGCTGGTGGAGGCGGAAACGGTCGCCGCCTTCCTCCGCAATTTCAAGCCGGGGCGCGAGCAGTGCTGGATCGCCGAGATCGAAGGCGTGACGGCGGGCGCGGTGTTCCTGACCGACGAAGGCCGCGGCACGGCGCGCCTCCGCCTGCTCCATGTCGAGCCGTTCGCCCGCCGGCGCGGCATCGGCGACGCGCTGGTGCGCCATTGCATCGGCTTCGCGCGGGAAAATGGCTATGCGGAAATCATGCTCTGGACGCACACCGTGCTCGATGCCGCGCGCCGCATCTATGCGCGCCACGGCTTCGAGCGGATCGCAACGGAGGTCCACCATGCGTTCGGCGAGCCGGTCCAGGGCGAGACGTGGCGCCTGGACCTGACGGCGAATCCGTAGCGACGGGCGCGCGCGCCCTTTCAGCCCAGCGCGCCGGCCACCCGCTCCGCGACATGGCCGCGCCACAGGGCGGCGAGCAGGTCGGTCTGGCTGATGAGGCCGATCAGGCGGCCGTCGCCGTCGGCGACGATCGCCATGTGGTGGAGCCCGCCGGAAAGCGCGGGCAGCAGCTCGTCGATCGGGGTTTCGGGGGCGACGAGGCACAGGTCGCGCGCCATCACCTCGCTTACCGTGCGGCCCGCGCCCGCGAGCAGCTCGGCATGGCCGACGATGCCGGTCACGCGGCCGTCCTCGTCCACCACCGGCATCGCCGCCAGCCGCCGTTCCAGCAGCCGGTCGCGCGCCTGGCCCACGCCTTCGCCGGGCCGCGCCTGCACCACGTCTCGGGACATGATGCGCCTGCAGACGATCTCGCCATGGAGCCGGCGGTGCGCCTGCGCCTCGACCTGGCGGAACAGCGCGTCGAGATCGTCGCGGTTCACGTCCAGCAGCTCGTCATAGCGGGCGAGCACGACATCGATATCGGCGGCGGTATAGCCCACGCGCTCCTGCGGCGGCGGATCGGCGGTGCCGTGGGTGTTGCGCGAAGGCGGCGCCACGCGATGGGGGTAGCGGTGGCGGGTGGCGTTGTTGAAGGCCCAGGCGATCGCCAGCAGGATCGCGGAATTGAGGCCCACCGGCACCAGCGCGAACGACCATCCGGCCGCCCAGATGGCCGGGCCGCCGATCACCGCCGTCAACGCCACCGCGCCGCCGGGCGGGTGGAGGCAGCGGGCGAGGCTCATCGCCCCGATCGCGGCGGCCACGCCCAGGCCCGCCGCCGGCACCGGATCGTGCAGCAGCCTGGCCGCCGCCACGCCCATGAGCGCGGAGATAACGTTGCCGCCGATCACTGACCATGGCTGGGCGAGCGGGCTGGCCGGCACCGCGAACAGCAATACGGCCGATGCGCCCATCGGCGCGATCAGGATCGGCAGCGCCGAATCCGCCCCCAGCCACAGCCGGCAGACCGTGCCGGTGACGAGGATGCCGATCAGCGCGCCCAGGCAGGCGCGCAGCCAGCCGAGCCGCCCCAGCGGCGACCAGACCGGGGCCAGCGGCGCGAACAGGCGCGACAGCATGGAAATCCTTTCATCCTTCCCGCCCGCCCCGGACCATCGGGGCGGGCGGCCGGGCGGCTTATTCGAACTCGAGGATCACCGCGTCAACCGCCAGGCTCTCGCCCGGCGCGGCGGCGACGCGTGCCACCGTGGCCGCCTTTTCGGCGCGCAGGATATTCTCCATCTTCATCGCCTCCACCACCGCGAGCGGCTGGCCGGCCTCGACACGATCGCCCGCCTTCACATGGATGGCGGTGATCAGGCCCGGCATCGGGCAGAGCAGGAAGCGGGAAAGATCCGGCGGCACCTTCTCGATCATATGGTGCGAAAGATCGGCGATGCGCGGCGGCAGCACCGACAGCGCGTGGCTGGCGCCGCGCGTGGTGAAGCGCCAGGCGCCGGTGCGGCGGCGTTCCACCCGGATGGCCAGCTCCTCGCCGTCGACGATCGCCTCCACCAGCCGCTGGCCGGGAATATAGGGGGCGTCGACCACCACGGCCGTGCCGTCCACCGTCACCGCGTCGCCGGCCACCTCCACCTGATGCTCGGCGCCGTCCAGCTTCACCACCCAGCGGGTGGGGGCGGGCGTCCGTCCGTTGAGCTGGCCGTCGATCGCGTGCGCGCGGGTGGCATCCTCGGTGGCGATCAGCGCCGCCACGGCGGCGAGCCGCGCGGTCAGCCCCTCGCCGGTCGGCGCGCCGGTGAAGCCTTCGGGATGTTCCTCGGCGATGAAGCCCGTGGTCAGCCGCCCTTCGCGGAAGCGCGGATGCTGCATCAGCGCCGACAGGAAATCGACATTATGGCCGATGCCGTCGATCTCGAACCGGTCGAGCGCGTCGATCTGCCGGTCGATCGCCGCCTCGCGCGTGTCGCCATAGGTGATCAGCTTGGCGATCATCGGATCGTAGAACATCGATATCTCGGCGCCTTCGGTCACGCCGTCGTCGATGCGCACATTCTCCGACGCCGCCGGCGGGCGATAGCGGACGAGGCGGCCGGTGGACGGCAGGAAGCCGCGATAGGGATCCTCGGCATAGACGCGGTTCTCGATCGCCCAGCCGGTGAGCTTCACGTCGTCCTGGGTGAAGGCCAGCTTCTCGCCATAAGCGACGCGGATCATCTGCTCGACCAGGTCCAGCCCGGTCACATATTCGGTGACGGGATGTTCCACCTGCAGGCGGGTGTTCATCTCCAGGAAGTAGAATCCCTGGCCGGTGGTGTCGGCGCCGGAAACGATCAGCTCCACCGTGCCGGCCGAATGATAGCCGACGGCGCGGGCAAGGGCCACGGCCTGCTCGCCCATCGCCTTGCGCATCTCCGGCGTCACGAAGGGGGAGGGCGCTTCCTCCACCACCTTCTGGTGGCGGCGCTGGACGGAACATTCGCGCTCGCCCAGATAGACGATGTTGCCATGCTTGTCGCCGAGCACCTGGATCTCGATGTGGCGCGGGCTTTCGATGAACTTCTCGATGAACACGCGGTCGTCGCCGAAGCTGGCGAGGCCCTCGCGCTTCACGCTCTCGAAATTCTCGCGCACGTCCTTTTCGGAGAAAGCGAGGCGCATGCCCTTGCCGCCGCCGCCGGCGGACGCCTTCATCATCACCGGATAGCCGATGCCGTTCGCGATCTCGACGGCATGGTCGGTGGAGGTGATCTCGCCCACGAAGCCGGGCACGACGTTGACGCCGGCCTGCTTGGCCAGCTTCTTCGATTCGATCTTGTCGCCCATCGCGGCGATCGCGTTCGACGGCGGGCCGATGAAGGCGATGCCGGCCGCTTCCAGCGCCTCGGCGAAGCTGGTGCGTTCGGACAGGAAGCCATAGCCCGGATGCACCGCCTCGGCGCCGGTCTGCCTGCAGGCGGCGATGATCGCGTCGGCCAGCAGATAGCTTTCCGATGCCGGCGGCGGGCCGAGGCGGACGGCCTCGTCGGCCAGCTCGACATGCTTGGCGCGGGCATCCGCGTCGGAATAGACGGCCACCGTCTTGATGCCCATCGCGCGGGCGGTGCGGATCACGCGGCAGGCGATTTCACCGCGATTGGCGATCAGGATCTTCTTGAACATGGGGTCGTCGTCTCTCCGTCTATTTCTGCGCGAGGAGCAGGGCGGCCAGCCGCAGCTCTGTGGTGCCGCCGGGCGCGGCGCGGGTGGATGCGAACAGGCGCGTGGTGCGGGCGCCGGCGCCCGCCACGTTCCATTCGGTCTGCGAGGAGGCCGGGCTGGTCCGCGTCCGGCCGGGGCCGAGCGCCAGCGCCTGCTGGATGCGGGCGGCGAGCGCCAGCTGGTCGGCGGCGCCCGAAAGCCGCACGCGCAAGGTGCACTGGCGCGCCGGGATGTTGGCGGGCAGCCGGTCGTCGGCCAGATAGGTCAGCAGCGCCTCATCCGCCTTGTAGCTTTCGCTCGGCTGGCCGGGGCCGCGCGGCTGGAGGGCCAGCGGCACCGGCGCCATGGCGATGGCGGCGTGGAATATCTCCGGGTCGCGGAAACCCGCCCAGCAGGTCGCCTTGAAGGTCTCGATCGCCATGGCGCTGTCGATCGTCTTCAGCTTTTCCACCGGCGACGGCGCGGGCGCGGGCTTCGCCGGGGATGGCGAAGCCGTGGCCTGTGCCGCCAGCAGCAGAAAGGCCGCCGCGATCATTCGGCGGCGACCGCCACGCGCGGGGCCTCGGCATCCATGGCGCGGATGCCCAGCCTGGCGAACAGGGCCGCGTCGCTGTCGTCGCCGGCATTGGGCGCGGTCAGCAGCTTGTCGCCGGTGAAGATCGAATTGGCGCCGGCGAGGAAGCAGAGCGCCTGCGTGCTTTCCGACATGCTCTCGCGGCCGGCGGATAGCCGCACCATCGATCGCGGCATGGCGATGCGGGCGACGGCGACGGTGCGGACGAACTCGATCTCGTCGATCTTCGCCAGCGGGGTATCGGCCAGCATGTCGCCCAGCACCGTGCCCTTCACCGGCACGAGCGCGTTGATCGGCACGCTTTCGGGATGCTCCATCGTCGCCAGCGCGTGGAGGAAGCCCACGCGGTCCTCACGCTTCTCGCCCATGCCAACGATGCCGCCGCAGCAGACGTTGATGCCGGCCGACCGGACATGATCGAGCGTGTCGATGCGATCCTGGAAGCTGCGCGTCGAGATGACGTTCGCGTAATTTTCCGGCGAGGTATCGATATTGTGGTTGTAATAATCGAGGCCGGCCTCGGCGAGCTGCCGGGCCTGCTTCTCGGTCAGCATGCCCAGCGTCATGCAGGTTTCCATGCCCATCGCGCGGACGCCCTTCACCATCTCGATGATGGCGGGCATGTCGCGGTCCTTGGGCTCGCGCCAGGCGGCGCCCATGCAGAAGCGGGAGGAGCCGTGGTCCTTGGCCTGCGCGGCCGCCTGCAGCACGGCGCGCGGGTCCATCAGCTTGCTTGCCTTCAGGCCCGTCTCATGATGGGCGGACTGGCTGCAATAGCCGCAATCCTCCACGCAGCCGCCGGTCTTGATCGACAGGAGCGTCGAAAGCTGGACGGCATTGGCGTCGTGGTGGGCGCGATGCACCTCGGCGGCGCGGAACACGAGGTCCATGAAGGGAAGGTCGAACAGGTCGGCGATTTCCTCGCGCGTCCAGTCGGTACGGTAATCGGTCATGCGGCCTCCAACGCCTGCGCCATGTCGGCGATGATGTCGTCGATATGCTCGATCCCGACGGAGACGCGCACCACGTTCGGCCCCGCACCCGCCTGCTCCTGGTCCGCCACCGCCAGTTGCCGGTGGGTGGTGGAGCTGGGGTGGATGATGAGCGAACGCGTATCGCCGATGTTCGCCAGATGGCTGAACAGCTTCACCGCCGAGACGAGCTTGACGCCCGCCTCATAGCCGCCCTTGAGGCCAAAGGTGAACACCGCGCCGCCCTTGCCGCCCAGATAGCGCCGGGCCAGCGGGTGATAGGGATCGTCGGCGAGGCCCGCATAGGACACCCAGTCCACCTTGGGGTGCGCCTTCAGCCAAGTGGCGAGCGCCAGCGCGTTGGCGCAGTGGCGCTCCATGCGCAGCGCCAGCGTCTCCATGCCGGTCAGCGTCAGGAAGGCGTTCATCGGCGCCATGGCGGGGCCGAGATCGCGCAGGCCCAGCGCCCGGCACGCCAGGATGAAGGCGAGGTTGCCGAACGCCTCGGTGAAGACCTTGCCGTGATAGGACGGGTTGGGCTGGCTGAGATAGGGATAGTTGCCCGATGCCGCCCAGTCGAACCGGCCGGCGTCGACGATCACGCCGCCCAGCGAATTGCCGTGGCCGTTCAGGAATTTCGTTACCGAATGGACGACGATGTCGGCGCCATGATCGATCGGGCGGCAGAGCAGCGGCGTCGCCATGGTGTTGTCGACGATCAGCGGCACGCCCGCGGCATGGGCCACATCGGCGATGGCGGCGATGTCCTGCACCACGCCGCCGGGATTGGCGAGGCTCTCGATGAACACCGCGCGCGTCTGCGGCGTGATGGCGGCGGCGACATTGGCGGGATCGTCGGCATCGACGAAGCTCGCATGCCAGTCCATCTTGCGGAAGCTGTGGCCGATCTGGTTGAGCGAGCCGCCATAGAGCCGCTTGGCCGCGACGATATGGCAGCCCGGTTCCATCAGCGTGTGGAAGGCCAGGAACTGCGCGGCATGGCCCGATGCGGTGGCGAGCGCGGCGGCGCCCCCCTCCAGCGCGGCGATCTTGCCTTCCAGCGCGCCGTTGGTGGGGTTCATCAGCCGGGTATAGATGTTGCCGGCGACCTCCAGGTTGAACAGCCCCGCTGCGTGATCGACATCGTCGAACACGTAGGAACTGGTCTGGTAGATCGGCGTGATCCGCGCCTTGGTGGTGGGATCGGGCGCGGTTCCGGCGTGGATCGCCAGCGTCTCGGGCCGGTGCGCGGTCATTCGGCGGCTTCCTCTATGCCCTCGGGCGGGATGTTGTGGCCCAGCAGGCGCAGCACCTCGCCCGCCGCGTCGACCAGGTTGGTGCCGGGGCCGAAAATGCCCTGCACGCCCGCGTCGCGGAGGAACTGATAGTCCTGCGCCGGGATGACGCCGCCGGCGACGACCTTGATGTCCGACCGGCCTGCCTGCCTGAGGAGGCCGATCAGCTCGGGGATCAGCGTCTTGTGCCCGGCCGCGAGGCTGGAGGCGCCCACCACGTCCACGTCGGACTTGATGGCGAGGTCGGCGGCTTCCTGGGGCGTCTGGAACAGCGGCCCCGCGACCACCTCGAAACCGAGGTCGCCGAAGGCCGAGGAGACGAGGTTGGCGCCGCGATCATGCCCGTCCTGGCCCATCTTGGCGACCAGCATGCGCGGGCGGCGCCCCTTGCGGCGGCCGACGGCGGCCACGCCGTCCATCAGCTGCGCCCAGCGGGCATCGTCGCCATAGGCCCCGCCATAGACGCCCTTCACCGGTGTCGGGCTGGTGCCGTAGCGGCCGAACACATCCTCCATCGCGGCGGAAATCTCGCCCAGCGTCGCCCGCTTGCGCGCGGCCTCCACCGCCAGCGCCAGCAGATTCTCCTTGGCCGCGGCGCCCTTGCGCAGCGCATCCAGCGCGGCCTGGGCGGCGGCTTCGTCGCGGGCGGCCTTCACGCGGTTGATGCGGGCGATCTGCGCCTCGCGCACCGCGTGATTGTCCACCTCGAGGATGTCGATCGGCTCCTCGTCGGCCAGCCGGTATTTGTTGACGCCGACGATGATCTCTTCCTTGCGGTCGATCCGCGCGGCCTTGGCGGCGGCGGCTTCCTCGATCATCGCCTTGGGCCAGCCGGCGGCGACCGCCTTGGCCATGCCGCCCTCGGCATCGACGCGCTCGATGATCTCCCACGCGCGATCGACCAGCTCCTGGGTCAGCGCCTCGACATAATAAGAGCCGCCGAGCGGATCGACCACCTTGGTCATCCCCGTCTCTTCCTGGATCACGATCTGGGTGTTGCGCGCGATCCGGGCGGAGAAATCGGTGGGCAGCGCGATCGCCTCGTCGAGCGCGTTGGTGTGGAGCGACTGGGTGCCGCCCAGCATCGCCGCCATCGCCTCGATCGTCGTGCGCATCACGTTGTTATAGGGGTCCTGCTCGGTCAGCGAGACGCCCGACGTCTGGCAATGGGTGCGCAGCATCTTGGAGCGCTCGTCCTTCGCGCCCAGCTTCGTCATCACCCGGTGCCACAGCACGCGCGCGGCGCGCAGCTTGGCGATCTCCATGAAGAAGTTCATGCCGATCGCGAAGAAGAAGCTGAGGCGGCCGGCGAACTTGTCGATGTCGAGGCCGGAGGCCACGCCATATTTCACATATTCCATGCCGTCGGCGATGGTGAAGGCCAGCTCCTGCACCTGCGTCGCCCCGGCTTCCTGCATATGGTAGCCGGAGATGGATATGCTGTTGAACTTGGGCATGTTCGCCGACGTATAGGCGAAGATGTCCGAGATGATCCGCATCGATGGTTCGGGCGGGTAGATATAGGTGTTGCGGACCATGAACTCCTTGAGGATGTCGTTCTGGATGGTCCCGTCGAGCTGGGCCTGCGGCACGCCCTGCTCCTCGCCCGCGACGATGAAGAAGGCGAGGATCGGGATCACCGCGCCGTTCATCGTCATCGAAACGGACATCTGATCGAGCGGAATGCCGTCGAACAGGATCTTCATGTCCTCGACCGAATCGATCGCGACGCCCGCCTTGCCGACATCGCCCGTCACGCGCGGATGATCGCTGTCATAGCCGCGGTGGGTGGCAAGGTCGAAGGCGACGGACAGGCCCTTCTGCCCGGCCTTCAGGTTGCGGTGGTAGAAGGCGTTGGATTCCTCGGCGGTGGAAAAGCCCGCATATTGGCGGATCGTCCACGGCCGGCCGGCATACATGGATGCGCGCACGCCGCGGGTGAAGGGCGCGAAGCCGGGCAGGCCGGGGTCGATCCCGGCCACGTCCTCGGCCGTGTAGAGCGGCTTGACGTCGATCCCCTCGGGCGTCGCCCAGATGAGGTCCTTGCCCTTCACTTCCTTGGCGGCGGCGGCCTGCCAGTCGGCCAGGGTCGGCTTGCTGTCGGTCATCTCACTTGCCTTCATATCGGGCCGGGCGCTTTTCGAGGAAGGCGGCGACGCCCTCCTTGAAATCGGCGGACTGGCCGGCCGTCTTCTGGTCCGCCCGTTCGCGGGCCAGCACGTCGGTCAGGTCCTCGCCCAGCGCGCGGCGCACGCTGTTGCGGATCAGGCTGATCGCCTTGGTCGGCCCGTTGGCGAGGCGGGTCGCGACGGCGCGGGCCTCGCCCAGCAGCGCCTCGTCGTCCACCGCGCGGTTGATCAGGCCCCAGGCCTCGGCCTTCTCGGCGGGCACGCGCTCGCCCAGCAGCATCATCTCCAGCGCGCGGGCGCGGCCGACGGCGCGGGCCACCAGCCAGGTCGCGCCGGCATCGGGGACGAGGCCGATATTGACGAAGGCCAGCAGGAAATAGGCCGATCGCGCCGCCAGCACATAATCGCCCCACAAGGCCACCGAGCAGCCGGCGCCGGCGGCGAGGCCGTTGACCGCCGTCACCACCGGGATCGGCAGGCTCGCGAACTTTTCCGCCAGCGGATTATAATGGCTGTCGAGCAGCTCGCCCGGGTCCTCCGGCAGGCCGCCCGCATCCTGCAGGTCCGCGCCCGAGCAGAAGGCCCGGCCCTCGCCGGTCAGCAGGATGGTGCGCGCGCCTTCGGCCAGCGCCTTGTCCAGCGCGTCCGATACCTCCTCGAACAGCTTGAGCGAGATCGCGTTCAGCCGGTCGGGCCGGTCGAGGGTGATCGTCGCGACCTTGTCGGCCAGGTCGTAGCGGATGGTGGCGTAGGTCATGTGCTGCTCCCCGAACCGCTCAGCCTTTCCTCAGGATAAGCGGATATATTCATCTCAATGCGTGCCGTCGCCCTTCGGCGTTTCCATGATCTCGGTCAGCACCCCGCCCATGTCCCTGGGGTGGACGAAGAAGATGAGCGTGCCGTGCGCGCCGATGCGGGGTTCGCCCAGCACCTTCTTGCCCATCGCCAGGAATTCCGCGCGGGCGGCGTGGATGTCCGGCACCTCGTAGCACATATGGTGCTGGCCGCCGGCCGGGTTCTTGGCGAGGAAGCCGTGGATCGGGCTGTCGGCGCCCAGCGGCTCGATCAGCTCGATCTGGGTGCCGGCGGTGCCGTTCTCACCCGGCGTGTCGACGAAGCACACCTTCACGCCCTGGCTCGGCATGTCGAACGGCTCGTGAATCTTCACGGCACCCATCACGTCGCGCCAATAGGCGATCGCCGCCTCGATCGACGGCGTGGCGACGCCGACATGGTTCAAACGGCCGAGTTTCATCACTTCCGATCCTTCAATCGTCATGCCAGCGAAGGCCGGCATCTCCCGCGACAGGGAGAATGGCCGGTCGTCGAGCCGCCCGTCATCCCGACTTTCGTCAGGATGACGGCTCGACGGCCGTCACAGCGGAATATTGTCGTGCTTCTTCCAGGGATTTTCGAGGCTCTTGTTGCGGAGCTTGCGGAGGCCCAGCGCGATCCGCCGCCGCGTCGAATGCGGCATGATCACCTCGTCGATGAAGCCCTTGCTCGCCGCCACGAAGGGGTTGGCGAACTGGTCCTCATATTCCTTGGTGCGCTGGGCGATCTTCTCGGGCTCGCCGATATCCTTGCGGAAGATGATCTCCACCGCGCCCTTGGCGCCCATCACCGCGATTTCGGCGGTGGGCCAGGCATAATTATAATCGCCGCGCAGATGCTTGGACGACATGACGTCATAGGCGCCGCCATAGGCCTTGCGGGTGATGACGGTGATCTTCGGCACGGTCGCCTCGGCATAAGCGAACAGCAGCTTGGCGCCGTGCTTGATGATGCCGTTATGCTCCTGCGCGGTGCCGGGCAGGAAGCCGGGCACGTCGACGAAGGTGACGATCGGGATGTCGAAGGCGTCGCAGAAGCGGACGAAGCGGCCGGCCTTCTTCGAGGAATTGATGTCCAGGCAGCCCGCCAGCACCATCGGCTGGTTGGCGACGATGCCCACGGTGCGGCCCTCGATCCGGCCGAAACCGGTGATGATGTTGGCGGCATGGGTGGGCTGGACCTCGAAGAAGTCGCCCTCGTCGACGACCTTCGCGATCAGCTCCTTCATGTCATAGGGCTTGTTGGCGCTGTCCGGGATCAGCGTGTCCAGGCTCTCCTCGATCCGGTCCCAGGGGTCGTCGCTCGGCCGCACCGGCACATGCTCGCGATTGGACAGCGGCAGGAAATCGAAGAAGTCGCGGGTGGCGAGCAGCGCCTCGATATCATTCTCGAACGCGACGTCGGCGACGCCCGACTTGGCGGTGTGGGTGACGGCGCCGCCCAGTTCCTCCTGCGTCACCACCTCGTTGGTCACGGTCTTCACCACGTCCGGCCCGGTGACGAACATGTAGGACGAATCCTTCACCATGAAGATGAAGTCGGTCATCGCCGGGGAATAGACGGCGCCACCCGCGCACGGCCCCATGATGACGCTGATCTGCGGCACCACGCCGGAAGCCAGCACGTTCCTCTGGAACACCTCGGCATAGCCGCCCAGCGAGGCGACGCCTTCCTGGATGCGGGCGCCGCCCGAATCGTTGAGGCCGATCACCGGCGCGCCGACCTTCAGCGCCATATCCATGATCTTGCAGATCTTCTGCGCGTGCCGTTCGGAAAGCGATCCGCCGAACACGGTGAAATCCTGGCTGAACACGAAGACGAGGCGGCCGTTGATCGTGCCCGATCCGGTGACGACGCCGTCGCCGGGGATCTTCTGGTCGGCCATGCCGAAATCGACACAATTATGCTCGACATAGGTGTCGACTTCCTCGAACGACCCCTCGTCCAGCAGCACCTCGATCCGTTCGCGCGCGGTCAGCCGGCCCTTCTTGTGCTGCGCGTCGATCCGCGCCTGGCCGCCGCCCATCCGCGCGGCGGCGCGCTTCTCCTCGAGCTTCTGCAAAATCGCCAGCATCGTTCCTCGCTTCGTTCGAATGGGCTTTCGAGGCTTCCCTTTCCAAGCTTGGCGCGCCATGGCAAATGTGAATTTGCGAAATTGCGAAGCCGGATTTTGCAAATGCCGGCGAAAGAGTAGGAGGGCGCGCATGGCGGACGCAGCGGAAAGGCGGCCTCTCCGCGCGCGCCTGTTCGCCGGGGGCGAGCTGCGCGGCCTCCGCCGGCGGCACGGGCTGGGGCAGGCGGCGATGGCCGAGCGGCTCGGCATTTCGGTGAGCTATCTCTCCCAGCTGGAAAATGACGACCGCCCGGTGACGCGGCCGGTGGCCGATGCGCTGGCCGGCATCTTCCCGCTGGACTGGACGGAGCAGGCCGATGCCGCGGGCACCCGCCAGGCGGCGATGCGTGAGGCGATGGCCGATCCGCTGTTCGCCGATCTCGGCCCGCCCGATGCGCTCCACCGCGCGGTGGAACAGCAGCCCGACCTCGCCGATCGCTTCCTGCGCCTCCACGCCGCCTGGCGCCGCGCGGAGGAACGGCTCCAGATGGCGGACGAGGCGATCGGCGCGGGCACCGCGCGGGGCGGGCGGCTGCCGTGGGAGGAGGTACGCGACTGGTTCCACCTCGCCGGCAATTATGTCGACAGCATCGATCGCGCGGCCGAGGCGCTGGCGCAGGAGCTGGACGCCCAGCCGCTGGGCGAGGGGCTGATCGCCCATATCCTGAAGCAGCGCCACGGCGTCGACGTCCTGTCCTCCGGCGATGAGGCGGCGGCGATGCGGCGCTTCGATCGCGCGCGCGGCCTCCTCACCCTCGGCCGCGCCCTGCCGCCCGAAACCCGGCGGTTCGCGCTGGCCCACCAGCTCGCCCTGCTCGAATTCCGCGATGCCATCGCCGCCGTCGCCGGGGCGGCCGATCTCCGCACCGGCGAGGCGAAGACATTGCTTTCGGTCGGCCTCGCCAATTATGCCGCCGGCGCGCTGCTGATGCCCTATGCCCGCTTCCGCGAGACGGCGCGCGCGCTCCGCCACGATATCGACCGGCTGTGCCAGCGCTTCGGCGTCAGCTTCGAACAGGCCTGCCACCGGCTGTCCACCCTGCAGCGCCCCGGCGCGCGCGGCATCCCCTTCTTCTTCTGCCGGGTGGACATGGCCGGCAACATCACCAAGCGCCATTCCGCCACCCGCCTGCAATTCGCCCGTTTCGGCGGCGCCTGCCCCTTGTGGATCGTGCACGAGGCGGTGGCGATCCCGGACCGCATCCTCGTCCAGCTCGCCGAGACGCCCGATGGCGTGCGCTATGTCCAGATGGCCAAGGGGCTGGTGAAGCCGTCGGGCAGCTATGCCCGCTCGCCCCGCCGCTACGCCGTGGCGCTGGGCTGCGAGGCCGATCACGCCGCCGAGTTCATCTATGCCGACGGCCTCGACACCGCGCGCGCCGCCGCCGCCACGCCGATCGGCATATCCTGCCGCCTCTGCCCCCGCCCCGATTGCGACCAGCGCGCCTTCCCCCCCTCCGACCGCGCCATCCAGGTCGACCCCGACGTGCGGGACGTGGTGCCGTATCGGGTGGGATAGCGTTCGATTGCCACTCGATAATCCGGCGATGCCGGCCTACCACTGCGCGCATGAAGTCCCATCCCGGCCCATCCAGCCCTTCGACCGTCACGATGCCGCGGGCGCCGCATCCGGTCTCGCGCATCAAGGCGATAACGGGCTTTCCCTGGTGGCTGGCGCAGCTTTTCACCGGCGCCAAATCCTTCAAGGACAATCCCCTCATCGGTTCGCATCGGCTGAACCGGTGGGGGCTGCATGCGCTGCGGGTGCGGGTCGCCCATTCTCTGGCCGCGCGGCGGCGGCGGCGGATGGAGGCGCGCATCGCGCCGGAGCACCGCGCGGCCTTTGCCCGCGACGGTTTCGTCCGCGTCGATAATGTGCTGCCCGAGGCCGAGTTCGAGGCGCTGCGCGATCGCCTGTTCGCGGTGGAGATGCCGGCGCGCGAGATGCTGCAGGGCGATACCATCACCCGCCGGATCGCGATCGACCCCGAACTGCTCGGTGCCGTGCCCGCCCTCCGTGCCCTGCTCGCCTCGCCCCTCTGGTCGGGGCTGACGCGCTACGTCGCCAGTTTCGACAGCGAGCCGGTGCATTATATCCAGACGATCCTCACCCATCGCGCCGATGCGCCGCTCGATCCGCAGACGCATCTTCATGCCGATACTTTCCACCCGACGATGAAGGCCTGGTATTTCCTTACCGACGTGGCGGAGGACGAAGGGCCGTTCTGCTATGTTCCGGGATCGCACCGGATCACCCCGGAGCGGCTGGCCTGGGAAAAGGCGAAGAGCGAGGCCGCCCCCCACGGGATCGATCATCTTTCCGCGCGCGGATCGCTGCGGATCACGCCGGATGAGGTGGCGGCGCTCGGCCTGCCGCCGGCGCAGAGCTTCGCGGTGCCGGCCAACACGCTGATCGTGGCGGACACCTTCGGCTTCCACGCGCGGGGCCTTGCGGCGCGCCCTTCGTGCCGCATCGAAATCTGGGCCTATGGCCGCCGCAATCCCTTCCTGCCCTGGAAAGGGCTCGATCCCCTGTCCCTTCCCGGCATCGCCGAAAGACGGGTGGGGTGGATGTGGTTTGCGCGCGACAGGTTTGAAAAATGGATCGGCCAGCCGTGGAAATCCAGGGGGCGAATGAAACCAGGATCGAGTTAAAGGGTATATAACCCCAATAAAGGACCGTTCGTCGCTCGACTTCGGTTTGGCGACTTGCTAATGCCGCGCCGCAATATAGTGTGAAATGGTGACAAAAGAATAGATGGCGATCCAGTCGATATGCTGATCAACCCCAGATTGGATGCACGATCGACGGGGGCGTCGGTCATTCAGCAGGAAGCGGCGGGGCTTGCCAGTCTTGCGGCGCAATTGGATCAGTCCTTTGATGCCGCGGTTGCGCGCATCGTCGCCACCGAAGGGCGGATCATCGTCGCGGGCATGGG
Source organism: Edaphosphingomonas haloaromaticamans (assembly GCF_001853345.1). Lineage (NCBI taxonomy): Bacteria > Pseudomonadati > Pseudomonadota > Alphaproteobacteria > Sphingomonadales > Rhizorhabdaceae > Edaphosphingomonas > Edaphosphingomonas haloaromaticamans. The sequence goes on from NZ_MIPT01000001.1 coordinate 267,464, forward strand.
CAAATCCGGCCTGATCTGCCGGAAGATCGCCGCGACCTTGTCGGCAACCGGTTCGGCCGCCTATTTCATCCATCCCGCCGAAGCCTCGCATGGCGATCTCGGCTCGCTGAAGCCCGGCGATACGCTGCTCGTCCTGTCCAATTCGGGCTCCACGCCGGAATTGCGGCCGCTGGTGGCCTATGCCCTGGCGCTGGATGTTCCGGTGATCGCGGTCGCATCGGAACCGATGTCGGAACTGATGCTGCAGGCCGATATCGGCATCCTGCTGCCGAAGGTAGCCGAAGCCTGCCCGGAAAAGATCGCGCCCACGACCTCCACGGCGATGATGCTGGCGCTGGGCGACGCCCTGGCCATCACCGCGATGCAGATGCGCGGCATCTCGCGGGACGAGTTGATCCGTTGGCATCCGGGCGGCAATATCGGCTGGCAGGCGCTGCCGGTCTCCCGCCTCATTCGCCGAACCGACGCGCTGCCGCTCGTCAAGCGTTCGGCCAGCATGCGCGACGTGGTGATCGAGATGACGTCGATCGGCAAGGGCGTCGCCGGCGTGGTCGACGATGCCGGCGGGCTGATCGGCATCATCACCGATGGCGACCTCCGGCGCTCTTTCGATCGCATGTTGCTGGCAACGGCGGAGGAGATCATGACGCACGCCCCCAAGACGGTGTCGGGCACGACCACGGTGGCCGAGGCGCGCGAGCTCATGGCGGAGAACCGGATCACGGTGGTTTTCGTCATGGATGGCGACAATCCCAGCAAGCCCGCCGGGCTCATCCACATCCACGATCTTGCTCCGGCCGCCTGAGGCGCCATGGCACCGTCGGGCCCGCCCCGGGACGTCGCGATCGTTATTCCGGCGCGCTACAAGTCGAGCCGTTATCCCGGCAAACCTCTTGCCGGAATCCGCGGCGCGACGGGAATCGCCAAGCCCCTGGTTCAGCGCAGCTTCGAGGCGGCCGGCATGGTGGCCGGCGCCGCGTCTGTCCATATCGCGACCGATGACGATCGCATCGCGGAGGCGGCCCGGGCTTTCGGGGCATCGGTCATCCTGACCCCCGAAAGCTGCGCCAACGGCACCGAACGAGTCGCGGCCGCCTTGCCCGATCTGCCCGATGCAGCGGAGATCATCGTCAATTTCCAGGGCGATGCGCTGTTGACGCCGCCCGCGCTGGTCGAGGCGCTGATCGCCCATATGCGGGCTGACCCGGCTTGCGGTGTCGCCACGGTCGCGGTGCGCTGCTCGCCCACCGCCTACCGGCATCTGCTGGCCGATCAGGCGGCGGGCCGGAGCGGGGGCACGACGGTCGTCGTCGACCAGGCGGGCCGCGCGCTCTATTTTTCGAAGCGGGTGATCCCCTTCATCCAGCCGGGCAGCCCGGCCGAGGCCGACCCGCCCGTGCTGATGCACCTCGGCCTCTACGCCTATCGCAGGCAGGCGCTCGAGGGATATCGCGCCGCACCGCCGTCACCGGCGGAGGAGCATGAGGGGCTGGAGCAGCTCCGCTTCCTCGATCGCGGAATCGCGGTGGCGGTGGTCCGGTGCGATCCGCCCGAATGGGATGCGATCGAGCTCAACAATCCCACCGACATGGCCCCGATCGAGGCCGTGCTCGCCATGCGGGGCCTGGTCTGATGGCCGGCGCCACATATCGCGGCCATGCCGCAGCCCCGCCTAGAGCGCCGATCCGACCGGCGGCTTTCAATGACATGATGGAGCGGGCTTATCCTCCGCGCGCGATGCGGGAGCCCCTGCTCCGCATCCCGCCATTCCCCGGCGCGCGCGTGCCGGCGCTCATGGTGCCCGCCCGGACCGCCCCGGAACGGGGGGAGGATATCGGGGCTTGCATGGCCGCTCTGCGCGAGGCGCGGGTGGGCGGGACCTTCTGGGCCGCCCGGCCGGCGATCGATGCCTCCCGGACGATCGTCGCCCGCCCCGCCAGCGCGGCCCAGGCGCGCGCAATGATCGCCGCCGCCCGCGCGGAGGGATGCCGGGACCGGCTTCTTTTCTGGCTGCCGAGGCGGATTTTCCGTCTTGGATCGGAATTGCGGGGCTTTCCGGTCATCCATGGGAATTGCGATCCGTGGACATTGATCGACCAGGTCGAGAGGATCTGGCTCGACGCGGGCGACCCTCTCGCCCTTCTCGCCCGGATCGGCGGCCGGCAGGTCCGGACCTGGGGAGACGGCGTTTTCGCCGGTCTCGCGGAGGCCGGGGAGGATAAGCTGACGGCCTGGGCCGCCAGCTTCCTGGTCGATGGAGTCCGCTATCGCGATCCCTTCTCCGGCCAGGATATCGGGTTGTCCGCGGCGATCGATCTGCTGGAATATTGGCGGCGGCTGATCGATGCCAATCGCCCCATCGCCGCCGCCGCCGGTTTCGCGCGGTGGAAACGCGCGACGGTGGCGCCGCTCTTGTGGAACGGCACCGATCCCGTCCGGTTCATTTCGCCCGGCGAGCCGGCGCTTTCCGGCCTGCCCACGGGAAGCGTTCTGGCGTTATGGAAATCAAAGGTCCCTGATGCGTTCCTGTCTGCGGTTGCAGAAAAGGAAATTGCGGTGAGGGAGGTTGAGGACGGCTTTATCCGCTCCAGCGGGCTCGGGGCCAATTGCGTCCCCCCCCTCTCCATCACGGTCGATCGCCTGGGCGTCCACTTCGATCCCGCCCAGGCCAGCGAGCTTGAGACGTTGCTCGAAACGGCGACTTTTCCGGCGGAACTGCTCGATCGCGCGGACCGGCTGCGGCAGATGATCCGCGCAACCGGCCTCAGCAAATATGACGTGGGCGGCGATGCCATGGATCGCCCCGGGGGTGACCGCCGCCACGTGCTGGTGCCGGGTCAGGTGGAGGATGATCGCTCCGTGCTTTCCGGCGGCGGCGGCGTGGGTGGCAATCTCGGCCTGCTCCGCCGCGCGCGCGAAATGGAACCGGATGCCTTCATTCTTTACAAGCCCCACCCCGATGTCGAGGCCGGGCACCGGAAGGGCAGGATTCCCGAGGGCGAGGCGGAACGGCTTGCCGATATGGTGGTGCGCGACGCCCCGATCTCCGCATTGCTGGACATGGTGGACGCCGTCCATGTGATGACGTCGCTTGCGGGGTTCGAAGCGCTGGTCCGCGGAAAGCCCGTCGTCGCCCATGGCGTCCCTTTCTATGCGGGGTGGGGGCTCACCACCGATCTCGGGCCGGTTCCGTCGAGGCGGACGCGCCGTCGCAACGTCTTGGAGCTGATCGCGGCCGTGTTATTGCTGTATCCGCGCTATCTCGATCCCGCGACGCGGCTGCCATGTCCGCCGGAGATCCTGGTGGAGCGCCTTGTCGCCGGGGTTCGGCGTCAGAACGGTGCGGTGGTTGCTTTCCGGCGTCTACAGGGGAATTTCATGCGTTTGATCATGAGGGGCGGGATCGCGTGAAGCTTATCGATCGCCCGCAACGGTCCTTTCTTTTCCTCCAGGGTCCCCCGGGGCCCTTCTTCGCCATGCTGGGCGCGGAGCTGCGCGCGCGGGGCTGTGCCGTCCACCGCATCAACCTCAATGGCGGCGACAAGCGCGACTGGTCGGAAGGGGGCGTCGATTATCGCGGCCCGGTCTCGCGATGGCCGATCTTCGTCGATCGCTACATGCGGGAAAACGGCATCACCGATCTGATGCTTTACGGTGATTGCCGCCCCATGCATATCGCGGCGCACGGCATGGCGAAGCTGCGCGGCATCGCCATCCATGTCCTGGAGGAAGGCTATATCCGGCCCGACTGGATGACGCTGGAACCCGACGGCGTAAACGGCCGCTCCACGCTGTCCCGCGATCCGCAATGGTTTCTCGACCAAGCGCGCAACCTGCCTCCCGTGCCGGTGCTGCCGCCGATCACGGCCAGCTTCGGCCGGCGCGCGCACGACAGCTACTGGCATTATCATCGGATCGTCACCGGGCGGCTGCATTTTCCTTATTACCGCCCACACCGGCCGGGTTCGATCATCATGGACGGCTTCGGCTGGCTCAACCGCTTCCGTCTGGCCAAGCGCCGCGCGCGCGAGGCGGAAGCGGTGCTGCGCGCGATCAAGGGCAGCGACTATTTCCTGTTCCCGCTGCAACTGACGGCGGATTACCAGATCCGCGCCCATTCGCCGTTCGGCGACATGAAGACGGCGGCGGAATATGTGATCGAAAGCTTCGGCCGCCACGCTCCCTCCAGCGCGAGGCTGGTGGTGAAGGAGCATCCGCTGGATTCCACCTTCTTCGACTGGTGCTCCTTCGTGCGGAAGACGGCCCGCCGGTTCGGCTGCGAGGACCGCATCTTCCATATCGACGGCGGCGATCTGGAGGCCTTGTCCTCCGCGTCGCGCGGGATGATCTGCGTCAACAGCACGTCCGGCACGCTGGCATTGGCGTGCGGCACGCCGGTGATGGTGCTGGGGGATGCCATCTACGACATTCCCGGCATGACCCATCAGGGGCGGCTGGACGAATTCTGGACGGCGCCGAAGCAGCCCGATGTCCGCCTGTTCGATGCATTTCATCGCGTGCTGCTGGCCCGCTGCCTCATTCGCGGTGGCCTGGCGAGCCAATCGGCGACAAGGATACTCGTTCAGTCGACCATCGAGCGGCTCATGATGCCAACCGAGTTGCGGGTGGCGTCTACGGTTATCGAGGTTGAAGCCCGCTGGGCTCGGAGAGGCACTTGAAGCAGGTTGACCTGGCAACGCCAGAGATGCGCCGGGGGGGCGTATTTGGTAATCAAAGAAGATGAAGATGCTCTTCCCCACGGTGATGGAGCGGTCCGCATCCCAGCGCCAGCCCACCGGAGTGGTTCGCCGCGATCCTGTAAATAACGCCACCCCGCTGGCGGACGTCGAGGTCGTGCTCGACATATCCCGCCTGATCTCGCGCATCCATCATTCGACTCCCACAGGCATCGACAGGGTCGAGATGGCCTATGCGCGGGAGCTGCTCCGGCTCATTCCCGAACAACTTTCTTTCGCGGCGCTGCATCCGCTGGGGCCTTATGGCAGGCTCCCGCGCGCGGCGGTGATCGACTTTCTCGACAACCTGGAGGCGCGATGGAGCGGGCATGGGGAGGCGGTGTCGCGCCATCCCGTGCTCAAGGCCCGGTGGATGCTGAAGGCCTTGTGGAGGATGCGTCCCCGCCCCCTGCCCCGGGGCGCATTGGGACGGAAGCGGGTGCTGTTGCAAAGCTCGCCGCACCATCTGCATGACGAACGCGCGCTCCGGAACATCCTCGACAGGGAGCAGGCGCGCTTCGTCTGCCTGCTGCACGATCTCATTCCCATGGAATATCCGGAATATGCCCGACCGGGCGGGGCGGCGCTGCATCGCCGGCGGATCGATACGGTGGCACGCCATGCCGCTGCCGTCATCGCCAATTCCGACGCTACCCGGCAGGCTTTCCTCCCCTATCTGGAGAAGGAAGGGCGCACGATTCCGGTGGAGGTCGCGCTTCTCGGATTGGATCCTTATGGGCAGGGCGAGGTCGCCGCACCGGCCGTGCAGCCATATTTTCTTTGTCTGGGGACGATCGAACCCCGCAAGAACCACCTGCTGCTCCTGCATATCTGGCGGCGCCTGTCCGAGCAGTTCGGCGCGCATAATATCCCCAAGCTGATGATTGTGGGACGGCGCGGCTGGGAAAATGAACAGATCGTCGATCTGCTGGATCGCTGCCCCGCGCTCGTCGATTGCGTGGAAGAATATGGCGATCTGCCGGATTCGGAACTCCGCGTCCTCATGAAGGGTGCGCGCGCCCTGCTGATGCCCAGTTTCGCCGAAGGCTTCGGCATGCCGGTGGCCGAAGCCCTGGCTCTGGGCGTGCCCGTAGTCTGCAGCGACCTGCCGGCCTTGCGGGAAGTTGGAGGTGCGGTGCCGGACTATCTTGATCCCCTCGATGGAAGGGCGTGGATCGAGACTATCCTCGATTTCTCGAAGGAAAATTCGGCCGGGCGCGAGGCTCAGTTGAGCCGGATTGCATCCTGGTCTCCCCCGGAGTGGAGGCAGCATATCATGGTTGTCGTCAACATATTGGCGAATATAAATTACTGAAGTGATTTGCCGATGTTGAAGATCTGTTGATCTTGTCCGATAAGGGGCACTGCCATATGGGTAGTTATACATCCGAGCTATCAGATCGGATTTATGGGCGGGATGATTTCAATAAAATTATTCCGTCTTCGAAATGAAGTATGCTCTTCTGGTCCGCCTGGAACATTGTGGGCGCGCGAAGACGGATTGGCGAGACGGTGCAGGGTCGGCATATGAACGAGGATGGACTATGATTCCGGATTGCCCGCCGGCGACAGCCGGCAGCGGAATTCGGAAAGCGGGGCGAGTTTCTGATGAAATTGGGCGGTGAAAATAATCCTGTGAATGACATGACGATAAAAGTGGCTAACGGCGAAGAGGCCGAAGGGTCAAAGGGCGCGGCCAAGGTTGCTGTCATTACCAGAACCAGAAACCGCCCTCTCTTGCTCGAACGGGCGGCCCGAAGTGTCGCGGCACAGACTTTCAGGGATTTTATCTGGGTCGTCGTCAATGACGGCGGTGACGAATCGGCCGTCGAAAAGGTTGTGGAGGAAGCGGGATTTCCTTCCGGGCAAGTTCTTCTGATCTCGCAGCCCGTCAGCCGGGGTATGGAGGCGGCCTCCAATGCTGGCATCCGTGCATGTGGGTCCGAATATATCGTCATTCACGACGACGATGACAGTTGGGAGCCGGATTTCCTCCAGAAGACGGTAGCGTTTCTCGAGCGGCCCGAATCGTTTCGTTATGGCGGCGTCGCCGTGGAGGCGCTCCATGTCTCGGAAGAATTACGGGCGGGGCGTATCGTCGAACATGCGCGGCATTCCGCCATGCCGCTGCCTCGGCAAATCGAGCTTGCAGTCATGCTGCGCCACAATCAGTTTCCCCCCATCGCATTTCTATTCCGTCGTGCGATATGGGAAAGCATTGGCGGATACGATGAAGATCTTCCTGTGCTGGGGGATTGGGCTTTCAATCTCAATTTTCTGCTGAACGCCGACATTGGCGTATTGCCGGAGGCTCTCGCGGGATATCACCATCGGGATACCGGGGGGCTTCCCGCAGGCGCCTATGCGAATTCGGTTATTTCGGAAAAACCGTTGCATCGTGAATATGCGGCGATTGTTCGGAATCGATTCCTGCGCCGGGTCGGGAAGGATCAGACCCAAACCGCGCTCATCGCTATTCTGGGTTCGATCATCGATGACTGCCAAGCTGAAATCCGCACGCTCGAGGGTCGCCTTTCAACGATGGCGAGCAACGTATCGCGGCAAAAATCCATCGTAGAAGAGTTTTGCATAAACGCCGGGGCTTCTCTTGGAAAAGGCGGCGGCAATAATGCTCTTCAGGATTTGCTGGCGAAGATGCAGCGATACGATGCCAGCTCCACTGACAGGGTTGGAATATCGGCGCGGAACGTAGATGAATTCGACTATCTATGGGCTGCTGGCGAGGTGAATCGCCTTCTCGTGGGGTTGCGCCCTAAATATGTCATTTTCGGAAAGCGTTGCGCGCCGGTTGATCCCTCCGAGCAGGATTGGGCGCCGCTTCTGAAAGCCTTGCATTATCTGCGTTCGCGGGGAAGATCCGTTTCCACGCCTTATGACTTCGATGAGGCGGCCTATCTCGCGCTGTATCCCGATGTTGGGGGAGCCGTGGCGGGAGGCAAGCAAATGTCGGGATATATGCATTATCTCTCCCACGGGCGGACCGAAGGGCGCCAGCGGACGACGCGGGGGAGGGGATGAGCATGCCGCGTGTGGAAGTTCTGGCTGCTGCATTTCGCGGGCGAAAAACAAGCGACGGTCCGAAGGATGATGATCCGCGCGAAATCTATTTCGATGCTGCATTCTACCTGCGGCGCCATGGGGTCGACGCTGATGCTTTCCGGCACTATCGCGAAGAGGGCTGGAAAGCGGGTTTCATGCCCAATCCTTTGTTCTGCCCCGTCCATTATGCCGAAGCCCACGGTCTAGGGCCGGACGAGGAGCCGCTTGCCCATTTTGTCGAGCAAGGTGACACGCCGGGCTTCACGTCGCCCGCCTTCGATGCGGCGGGTTATCTCCGTCTTTATCCGCACGTCGCCCTGAGCGGGGATGAGCCCTTGCATCACTTCCTGACGGTTGGCGTCCGTCAGGGATACGCGCCGGGCTTTGCGCTCTACGAACTCGCCGAAAGGAAAGAGGCGTTTCCCGATTTTGACTGGGAAAGCGCCGGGGCATTTCTGAACTTCGATGTGTTGGCGATTGGATCGCAGGAGGCGGAAGCCTACCGCAGTCTGATCGATCCGGTTTATTATACGGCGTTCTATCAGCATCAGTTGAACGGTCTATCCCCTGAGGAGCATTATGCCGTCCACGGCGCGCGCCGCGGAAATCGGGCCAATCCTTTTTTCGATGCGGCGTGGTATGCCCGCCGCCACGGGTTGCGCTTCGCCGATCCTCTGTGGGATCATATATTGACGGGGCGTCAGCCGGCACCGTTTTTCTGCGCAAAATCCTATCTCAGGGCGAATCCGGCGGTGGGTTCGCTTCGTGCGGCGTTCGCCCACTTTGTCGCCGGCGGAGAGGGCGGGCGTTGTGACCTGGGCTTGAATGGCGAACAGCTGACGATCTTGCGTAAGGCGTCCCCAGATTACCATTGGGACGAGGCCGGCGGCCATTATGCCTTTCCTTTCCAAGCGAGGGCGGTCGGAGGTTTGACACCAAGTGGCGGCGTTTCACTCCCGCCCAGGCGAATGGAGGCGGATCGCTTTCATCTTGATGCGATTCTTAACCGGAGCCGCCAGAAGAAGCTCATAAGTTTCGATATCTGGGACACTCTTTTGCGGCGTGTCTGCGATCCCGACATGGTCAAGTTCCATGCCGCAGCAGTCCTGCAGAACGTTATGCGGCAATATGCGCCGTCCCACGAATTGAGCGTTGCGGATCTTTATCGTCTACGTCAGCTGGCTGAATATCGTGTTGCGGACGAGCATTACGAATATCGCCACGAAACCATGATGTGGGATTGGATAGCCTTGGCTGGCGTGCCTGCCACGGAAAAAGTAGATGCCATCATCCGGGAAGTTGCCGAAGCCGAATTGGCTCGGGAGATGGAAGTCACTTGGGTGGATCCCACGGCGATCGCCCTGCTGGAGTCACTCGGTGACAAAAGAATCGTGGCTATATCGGATTTTTATCTGTCGGGTCGGCAGCTAAGTAAGATTCTGGCTCATCACGGTCTGGATCGATATTTTCAGGGCGTCTATGTCTCCAGCGACTTGTTAAAGACCAAGCGAGCCGGAGATTTATTGGATCACGTCTGCGAAGCCGAAGGCTGTGATGTCGGCGATTGGTTGCACATCGGCGACAACAGGCATGCAGATTACGAAGTGCCCATCGGCCGCGGTGTGGACGCATATCATTTCGTCGACGATTTGGAGATGCAGCGCAAAATCTGCTTCCAGCGCGAGTTTGAGGCGGTGCTGTCGGGAGATGGTTCGTCGTTTGAGCCCCAAATTCTAAAGCTTCGTGATGTCGAAGAAGAGGAACGGGCGCTTGCGGCACAACTTCGCCAGGAATTATCCGCCTTCGATCCATTGAGCGATATTTCGAGCGTGGGATTGCTGGCGTCCATTTTTGCCGGATTCGGGCATTTCATTCTGGAAAGGGCGCAAGAGGCAGGCGCAGATACGATCTATTTCGCAACGCGAGAGGGATTGTTCTTCAAAGAGGTATGCGAACTTCTGGCGCATGGCGATATCTTGCGGTCTGATTCGTATCCGGCTTTCCGAATGCTGGAGGTCAGTCGGCGGGCTACATTCGCCGCATCTCTGCGGAGTGCCTCCATTCAGGAGATGATGCGTCTGTGGTCGCTTTATTCGATACAATCGATGCAGGCTTTCGCTCGGACTCTCAATCTTGATGAAGATCGGATGAGCGATTTCTGCACGGCCGCCGGCATCAGTTTTGAAGAGAAGATAGTTTATCCGTGGAAGAATGAGCGGGTCATTGCGCTGTTCGCGGACGGGGTCTTTGTCGATTGGCTCAAGGCCGCCATCGCGCAGCAGCGCGCCGCATTGTGGGAATATCTCCAGGGCATTGGTTTCGATCCCGGTGCGGCCAAGAATCGCTTCATGGTGGACATCGGGTGGCGAGGTTCCATTCAGGACAATCTCGCATTTATCGTGAATGGTCGGCTGGATGGTGCCTATATGGCGCTTTACCGGTATCTGGCCGAGCAGCCGGCCAATGCCGCCAAGCATGGATTTCTGCTCGATCTCAACAAGACGCCGGATGATCAGTTTCACGTCGGTGATTTTGCCGCGCTCGAATTCATTTCGAATGGGCCGGGCGGATCGGTTACGGGCTATGCCGGCGGGCGGGCGCAGCGGCAGACGATCGCCAGCGAGGAAGCGCTGATGGAACAGCGGATCCTGCCGATGCAGGCCAGGATCTTGAGCGCTATCAAGGATCTGTTGCCAGTGCTGCGCGGCACGTCGCTCAGCGCCGGATCGTGGCGCGAGGTCGCGCGCCGGGCAGTCCGCAGATATACGGAGCGGCCGGATGAGGAGATCTCGTCGATCTTCCTGGAACTCGAGCATAACGAGACTTTCGGAGTCGGCGAAATCCAGGATATGCGGTCCGATGATGACGGGGAGCTTGAAAGTCTTGCGGGCGCAGCTTTCAATTCCGCAGTTCGCAATGAACTCGATCAGCGGCGCTGGTATCAAACCTGGTTATATGGCGGGCCGGGACGAAAGCTTTTATCAAATCTATCGGTAGATCAGAAGCTCAGCGCTCCTCGTCTGCAGGGAATTGTCAAGGCGCCGGCGTTGATCCGCAGTCTTGGTTATCGGGTGTCGATCTTTGCTCCGGAACCGATCCGCGGATCCGGCGGTCATCGCACGATCTACAACTTTGCCAAGGCGCTTGACGTCGCCGGTTTCAATGTGGACCTGTTTTCCGAGCGACGGGGTTCTCAATACGCCTATATTGAGCAGGAGCTGGCCGGCCATCCGATACGGATGCACGAACAGTGGTTTTCGGGAATTATCCCGGAGGCTGCTGTCGCGACAGTCAATTATTCGTCCAGCTACATATCGAAATCCTTTTCCGACAGGGTGAAGAAGTTCTACTTTGTCCAGGATTTTGAAGCAGCCTTCAATCCGGTGAGTGACGGTTACATCCGCGGCGAGAATTCATTCGCGGAGGGGCATTCCCACCTTTGCGTCGGGCGCTGGTTGCCGCATGTGCTGCGCACGCAGTTCGGCTCGGGTGCCATGGGCAGCGGGCTGGGCATAGACCCTCGAATTTATCGTCCGCTCGATGATGTCGAGCGGACCGATCGGATTGCCGTGTTGTTCCAGCCCGAAAAATGGCGCCGCTTGCCGGAGCACTGCCTGGAAGCGCTGACCATCGTCAAGGCTCGGCGTCCGCAGACGGAGATTGTCTTCTATGGCTCGGCCGAACGCCCGGCGGCTCCGTTCCAGAATGTCCATCTTGGGTTGGTCGATGATCTGGCGCAGCTCAATCGACTCTATAATTCGGCCAGGATCGGCCTTTGCATCAGCCTGACCAACCCATCGCGCATCCCTTACGAAATGATGGCCGCCGGCTGCGTGCCGGTTGACGTATATCGATACAATAATTTGTTCGATTACGACAGCGGGACAAGCCTGCTTGCCTATCAGAGCGCTGCGTCGCTGGCGGCGGCGATGCTCCATCTGCTCGACGACCGAAATGAATGCGATGCTCGACGCAGGTCGTGTATCGCGACGGCCAAGGGCAGGACCCTTGCCTGGGAAATGGACGGCGCCGTCAACGCGCTCGAATATGTGCTGAACGGGGGTAGTCTGGGAGACTTGGCCATCCCCGAACCTTCCTATACCGATCCGCCCTTCATAGCCGGGCCGGATGATCGCCCTGCCGTTCGTGCGTGGTGCGCGGCGCAGGCCAGGATGGCTGGAATGGATTAAGGCCTGGAAGCTCGGCTTCCCTTAATGCTGCAATCTTATGAGAAGTTAGACATATGTCCGAAAATGAAACGAAAATCGGCTTCGTCCATGATAATCATATTCGGAAATATGGGATATGGCCGCAGTATTTTGGTCTGAAAACCAGACTTAGGGGGAATGTATTCTTTTCGGATATTATAAATCCGGACGATCAGTGGACGGATTGGGAAGGCAGGCCGGCGAATGTCGTGGATCTGTCGCAGCAGACGCCGGAAAATTATCACGACACCCACAACCATTATCAGAATGTGATGTCCGAAGTATGGAATTTCGCGCCCCATACCAATGGCATCGCATTCTGGGGGGATGCATCGGCGATCGCGAATGATTCGGCGGCTTGGGGTGGTTTTGTATCGGCTAGGTCTTCCTATGTCCGTTATACCGGAACGCCGGGCAGCAAATTCGAGGAAGCCCTGCCTCCCGGTCTCAACCATTCCGTTTCCCGCGAAGATTTCGACTGCCAGCTGACCGGCCTGGAGGTTGATGTCATCAATGGCGGCAAGCCGGGCGTCATGGGGAACAAGGCAAAGCACGGCATTACGATCGTAGGGTTTGGCAATCCCAATTCACACGCCGTTTCCGTGATCTGCGAAAACTTCGATTGCGAGGAGTCGCGGCGTCGCGGTCAGTTCGAGACAGGCGTCTATTTCCAGAACAGTATTCATCCGGATTATGGCCGTCTGGTCGTTGCCGATTTCGATCGGGCCCGCATCGGGCTGGATTTTCGAGGTGCGGTTTTCCGGGAGGGGGCTGCGCAATTTCGCACGGTCGGGTCGGGCACCGGTATTGTCTTCAACGGCGGGAAAGGCGGCGAAGTCTATGCGGAGGCACAAAGCGCTGTGGCCCAGGAAGATAGCTGCCTCACGATCCGATGCGGAAAGGCGGGACTACGCATTCTCGACAGCGCGGGAGAGAAGACGTTGATCCACATAGACGGCGAAGGTCGAATCGTGATTTCCGGTGAGGTGGTGATAAACGGCAAGGTATTCTGAAAGCAGCTGGCAGCCGCACTTTGCGAGGTAAGAAATTGAAAATAGGTATTATTTCGACGGGCGGCGCCGGAAAGATCGCGGATTGGCAGAAATTTTCGCTTCGTGAACTCTACGATCGGGTCGGCTATAATACCGGCAATCTGGCTTTCTGGGGCGGGATCGCAAAGACCATCAGCGATGAGATGGAATTTCTCCCCTGGGATTTTATTCCCGAGGATGTTCACGAGCGCTTCGATCTTCTTCTTTTCCCGGCTGCGAACCAGTTGGCCGCTGGCGTGGACCTCGGATTCATGGCGGACAGGTTCGAACGAGCGAATCTGCCGTTAATCGTGGCGGGCCTGGGCACGCAATCCCACTCCGCATCGGATGATGTCGAGCTGACACCGGGCACCCAGCGATGGCTCTCGGTGGTCTCGGAACGGACGGTGGAAATAGGAGTGCGCGGTGAACGCAGCCGGGACGTTCTGGCGCGCTATGGCATACACAATGTGACCGTGATCGGCTGCCCCTCGCTCTTCATAAACGAAGATCCGTTCCTCGGCCGCAGGATTCACCACAAATATGTGGAAGGTGGAGAGAAATTCCTATTCTGCCAGGGTGAGATGAGCGCGCATTCCATGCCGCAAGAACGCGCCTTGTTCAGCCTGGCCAGAAAGTTTCGGGCGCCCTATATTTGCCAAGCCCCGGACATAGTTCTAGCTCTCGCGTCTGGTATAAGTGACGAGCTTACATTCGGTGGCATGAAAAGAATACGAAACTATTATTGCCCCAATATTTCGTTCGACGAAATGCTTGATTTCGCTGAGTATAACATGCGTGCTTTTTTCGATTTTGAGGAATGGATTTCATTCGCGCAACAGCATGATTTCTCGGTTGGCGCGCGTCTGCATGGTAATTTTTTGGCGCTGCAGGCAGGCGTTCCCGCGATGGTCGTTTGCCAGGACGGCCGTATGTCGGAGCTGGCAAATACCATTCAATGTCCGACGATCGATCCCGGCCTATTGCGCCACGACATGGGCAAGCTCGATTTCTATCGGCGATTTAGGTTCGACCATGACTCTTTCGATCGGAATCGTGCTGATCTTGCTGCGAGGTATATGAAATTATTCTCCGCCATGGGGGTTTCGCTGAAGGATTATGTGGCGCGGATCGCCGCACCGGGCTTGCCGCCGTCGTGATGGCGCGAGCCTTGTTGGATAGGCATGGGCGTATCGGCGAGCTCGACAGGTCGTGATCGACGCGCGATCCAGCGTTTTCGGGACTAATTCAGGGGAATCTGCGCTAGAGATGCTCCGCTGGGAGAGGCGTGGGCCTTCCCTTGCGTATTTATCGGCGTGATTCTACAGCCGCGGCTTTTCTAGGGTTCGAAGCAATGCGAGACGTTTCCCCATGCTGATGGAAAGCCGTGCGGAGCTCGAGATCCAGCTTGAAAGGCGCGCCAGCCGGATTGCGGCCAAAGCCAGGCGCCACCGTTGGTTCCTGCTGTTTGTGGTTCTGCCGACCCTGCTGGCCGCTATATATTATGGCGCGATAGCTTCGGATGTCTACGTGTCGGAGTCCCGCTTCGCGATCAAGAGCCCGGGGCGGCAGCCAAGCCAGACCTCCGCTTTGGCGAGCCTGTTCCAATCCACGGGGCTATCCGCGGGGCAAGAACAGGCGAACGAGGTGATCGCCTATCTGCGTTCACGCGATGCCTTGACGGCCTTGGCACGCTCGGTCGACGTGCAGGCAATGTATCGCGATACGGATGCGGATTTCCTGTCCCGCTTCCCCAAGCCCTTCTGGGAAGATTCTTTCGAGAATTTCTATAAGTATTTCAGCAAGCAAGTACCGGTAAAGTTTGATCCTGAGACGAACGTGGTGGTGCTGCAGGTCCAGGCCTTCAAGCCGGGGGACGCGCAGGCGATCAACGAACGCCTTTTGCGGCAATCCGAGGCGCTCGTTAACAGGTTGAACGATCGGGCGCAGAAACAGGCGATCCAGGAAAATCAGCGGCAAGTGGAGGAGGCCACCCTTCGCCTGAGCAAGGCGCGGGTTGCCCTGCAACGCTATCGCAACGCGGAAAAGCTGCTGGATCCGGCGGAGCAGGCCTCTGGTGTCCTGCAGGTCTCGAACAACATGGTCGCCGAGCAAGCTGCCCTGCGCGCCCAGTTGCAGGCGACCGAAAGTGCAACGCCGTCCCATCCCTCGCTGCCGGCATTGCGCGCAAAGATCGCGGCTATCTCGGCCCAGATTGCGGCGCAGGACAGCAAGGCGGTGGGCACGCAGACGGGCATCGCATCGAAGCTGACCGAGTATGAGCGGTTGGCCGTGGAGCAGGAATTCGCGACCCAGATGCTCAACGCGGCGAACACCGCGCTGGAGCAATCCCGCGCCGAAGCGCAGAAGCAGCAATTCTACCTCGAGCGAGTGGTGGAGCCGAACAAGCCGGATATGGCGTTGCTGCCGAACCGTTTCCGTAACATTCTCACCATAGCCGGGATAGTGATCTGTCTCTATCTCATCGGCTGGATGCTGATCGTCGGCATCCTCGAACATTCTCCGGACGACTGAGGCATGGCATCGTTGCGTCAGGGCTGGCGGGTGCAGAGCCGCGTCGTAGCGGCGCTGCTGATCCGCGAGATGCATACGCGCTTCGGCCGTGAAAATATCGGTTTCCTGTGGATGATGGTGGAACCGCTGTTGTTCGCGGGCCTCGTCGCACTCATCTGGCGCGTCATGAAGGGGCCGGAAGAGCATGGCGTCGATATCGTCACATTTGTGGTGTCGGGATACATTCCGCTGGTTCTCTTCCGCCACGCCGTGAATCGGTCCGTTTCGATCTTCGTGGCGAATGGCAGCCTGCTTTATCATCGGCAGGTGCGTATCATTGACTTCATCATCTCACGCTTTTTGCTCGAGATGATAGGGAGCATGATGGCCTATGTATTCATTGCCACGGCTCTGTATATGCTGGGGTTCTTTCCCTCGCCTGCCGATGTCGGAATGCTGATCGTGGGATGGGTGCTATATTCTCTATTTACGCTATCGCTTTGCTTCATCATTGCGCCGCTTTCGGAAATGTCTCCCGTCCTCGAAAAATTCATGCCGGTGACGACCTATGTGATGATCCCTTTTTCGGGAACGTTCACCATGGTGGCGTGGCTGCCGGCGCAGGCTCGTGAGCTTATTTTATGGTCGCCATGGGTCAGCGCCATGGAGATGATGCGGCACGGCCTTTTTGGAGACAAGGTGCAGACCTACTATGTCTATTCGGTGCCGATTGCCGCTTCGATGATTTGCACCGTCATCGGGCTCGCATTGTGCCGGCACGTGCGTAAAATGCTGGTAGTCGAATGATCGTCTGCGAAAATCTGCACAAGGCATATAAGGTCGGAGCGGGTTCAAAGACCGTTCTCAGCAACTTCAACTTCACCGTGGAGCGAGGCGAGCATATCGGCTTGCTCGGCCGCAATGGCGCGGGCAAGACCACCCTTATCAAGATGATTGGCGGCGTGGAAATGCCCACGTCGGGCAAGGTCCGCCGCAAGATGACCGTTTCCTGGCCGCTGGGTTTCGCGGGCGGTTTCCAAGGTAGTCTGACGGGATATGATAATGCGCGGTTCATCGCGCGCATATATGGCTCCCGATACGAAGACATCCGCGACTTTGTCGAGGACTTCACGGAATTGGGCCGGCAGCTGAAGATGCCGGTGAAGACCTATTCATCGGGCATGCGGGCGCGGCTGGCCTTTGCTCTTTCTCTGGCGATCGAGTTTGATTGTTATCTGATCGATGAGATCATCATGGTCGGGGACCAGAATTTTCAACGCAAATCCCATCACGAGCTATTTGAAAAGCGTGCCGATCGTGCCCTGATACTGGCGTCGCACAGCCCCGAAATCGTTCGGAAGTTCTGCGATCGGGCGCTGATCATTCACAAGGGGGTTGGGGCTATCTACGAAGATGTCAACAAGGCCCTGGAAGTTTACTCCAAGCTCTAGGTAATGCCCGGCTGGATAGCCTTTTGGGAAGAGATTCATGCCTCAGATATTCCCCGGCCTGCCGGCGGTGGAAGCCCCGCTTTTTGAACCGGCTGCTCCGGAATATGGGCTTACCGGCCAGGAACAGGCGATCGCGCGGAGCCTCCACGAGCGGGGGTTTGCCCTGTTCGATTTTCCGGATACCCAGCTCGATGCCCGGATCGATAGGATAAAGACGCGGCTGGGCCCGCATTTTCAAGTCGATTTTTCAGATGCGGAGAGCGACAAGACGGCAGGCCTGGGACGCATCCAGGACGCTTGGCAGTTCGACGAGGACGTGCGGGCGATTGCGACAAACGAAGCAGTGATCGCGCTTTTGTCGAAATTATACGGGCGTGACCCCTTTCCCTTCCAGACGCTGAATTTTCCGGTGGGGACGCAGCAGGGCATCCATTCGGATTCGGTGCATTTCTCCAGCCTGCCGGAACGCTTCATGTGCGGCATATGGCTGGCGATGGAGGATACCGGGCCGGATAATGGGCCCTTATTCTACGTTCCTGGCTCGCACCGCTGGCCTATCGTGACAAATGCCATGATCGGGCGGAGGGGCTATGGTGGCCAGCTCTCGTCAGCCCAGGATCCCTATGGGCCGGCATGGCAGGCATTGTGCGAGGCGCACGGCGCCCAGGCGGAGCAGTTTCATGCCCGCAAAGGGCAGGCGCTGATCTGGTGCGCCAATCTGCTGCATGGTGGCAGCAGCGTGCGCGATCCCCGGCGCACCCGCNGGTCGCAGGTGACGCATTATTATTTCGATGATTGCATTTATTATACCCCCGCTTTTTCGGATGAAGCGTTGGGCAGGCTCGATAGACGCAGCCCCGTCGACATTCGCGACGGCCGCCCGCGTCAGGGCCGCTATCTCGGTGAGCAGGTCGACGAAACGTCGCCCCGGCGGCCTGTCGCTGGCTTCCTGGGTCGGCTTCGTTCACGCCTCCGCCGGTAAGCGCGGCGCACTGGCATTTTCCCGTTCGACATGGCCGGGGGCGGCGGTGTTTCCTTCGCGAGTTTGAATATCGGCCCGTTTCATGCACGATCTGCCGTGATCGTGCGAAAGTGGGGCGGTGTCCTTCGGTTGGCGTTGAGGGTTTTTCCAGCTGTCCATGCAGGGTTGATGGAGCAGAAGTGTCCGGCTCCTCATGCCTCGGTCTTGCCTGTTTCGTTTGCGTGAGGTTATCGATTGCGGCACGGACGGCCGACAGCTAACCGATGTTGGCGAGATCCCGCTCTTATTGCGATAGGTAATGTTCAGAAAACGCTTCATCACGCTTGTCATGTGCAGTGCTCTGGGAGCCTGCTCGACACTACCGTCCAGTGGCCCGACAGGCCTGCAGGTCCGTAAAAGCGCGGAGGCCGCGCCAGGCGGTGAAAACATCAAGATCGTCGAGGTTACGGATGCCTCGGCGCTGCCTGCGCAAGGCGGCAAGGACAAGTTGCCCTTGGCGAATCTCGCGCCACCGCCCACCGATATGGTCGGGCCGGGTGACGTCATGCTGATTTCCATTTACGAAGCGGGCATTCCGCTTTTCAGCGGCGGCACTGCGGTCGCAAACCCGTCGGTGCCCTATGATGCCGGCGTTAAGGTTCAGACGCTTCCCCCGACGAGAGTAGACGATAATGGAGACATTGTCGTTCCTTATGCGGGCAAGCTGCGTGTGGCCGGCAAGACGGCCTTCGAGGTGCAGAATCAGATCCGCAATGCCTTGCGAGGCCGCTCGCAGGACCCGCAGGTTCTGGTCAACATCACCCAGGTGATCAGTAATTCGGTCATAGTGGGCGGGGAGGTCGCCAATCCGGGTCGGATTGTCCTTCAGACGAATCGGGAACGGCTTTCCGATGTCGTGGCGCTTGCGGGCGGCCAGCGTGGGAACACCAAGGATCTGGCTCTACGGGTGGTGCGTGGATCGCGCGTGGCCGAACTGCGCTTCAGTGACCTGCTGGATAATCCCGAAGCCGATGTGCCGGCCTATCCTGGTGATCGATTGACGGTCGTTCAGGACCCTCTCTCATTTTCCGTTCTCGGCGCCTCGGGCCGAGTGCAGCAGATACCTTTCGGCCGTTCGACGATGTCGCTTGCCGAATCCGTGGCGACGGCTGGTGGCGCGAATCCAAATCTCGGGGACCCACAGGCGATTTTTGTGTTTCGCTATGTCAAGGATCAGGATGGAAAGGCTCATCCTGTTGTCTATCATTTCAACATGATGAATACCGGAACCTACTTCCTGGCCCAAAAATTCATGATGGCTAACAATGATATACTTTACTTTGGCAGCGCTAGGGCAAACCAGCCTAGCAAGCTGATTCAGCTTATCAGCCAGCTATTCTCGCCCGTTGTGGCTGTTACCAATTCCATCGATATCTTGCAGAATAACTGACGGGTGCGCGAAAGAATTTGAACTGGAACGATCCGGCGATCGGCCTCAGATGAAACGGCTTCCGACCTGTGGTGGCTCTCGGCAATGCGGATAAGGCCGATGCCGGGAAGATGCGGCAGGGCCTGGCTGGCGCTGTCGGCGCATCTCGATGCGGCGCGGGTAGCGCCGCGCGCTTATCTGACCGCCTCATGGTGGTGGCTGCGTGGCAAGCGGTTGCGCGCGCGCAGCCAGTTTGCGCCACTTCTCGGCGTATCGTCCAAAGCCTATCAACTTTGGATTCTGAAGCAGATCGGCGGTGAAGATAGGAGCGCCAGGCACGCATCACCGCCTATTGTGGCGCTCGTGGACATCGGGGTTGGGCGGATTGGCCTGAACGAAACTCTGCTCAGCCTGACGGCCGCCGGCGTGCCGGCGCATTTGGTGGACAGCGGCAACGTCTCGGCGCTTGCTGAAACGGTCCGGCAAATCGATTGGCAAGAAAAGCCCTGGCTGATGCCGATCATGGCCGGCGATATAGTGGCACCCGCAGCCGTCCAGGCCTATCGCGCGGCCATCATCGGATCGGAAACGCGGATCATCTACGCCGACGACGACTTGGTCGATGGAAGGGGGAGGCGCATTGCGCCCCATTTCAAGCCGAGCTGGAATAGCGAGCTTTTCCGTCACTTCGACTATATGACGGGCGCCTGTATCGCGCGAGCCCAGCCGGAAGATCTGGAGGGGCTGTCCGGTGAGGACTGGGCGGGGCGGCTTGTCGCGTCGCTTGCGGCACGCACGGTTCCCCTGCACTTGCCGCAAGTGCTGCATCATCGCCGCCGGCGTCCCCGCCCGCGCATTCCCGCGACGTTCCATACGCCGGGCGGCGGCTTGCCGCCGGTCAGCGTGATCATACCCACCCGCAATCGGCACGATCTGTTGCATACGTGCCTCGCTGGATTGGAGAATACCGACTATCCGGATCTCGAGATAATCATCGTCGATAACGATAGCGATGATCCGGCGACGTTGGCCTATCTCTCTGGTCTCGATCCAGTGCGTTACCGGGTGCTGCGCCATCCTGGCCCCTTCAACTTTTCCGCGATGAACAATCGCGCGGCATCCGAGGCCCGGGGGCAGTTGCTGTGCCTGCTCAACAACGACATAGAAGTCGTAACGCCAGGCTGGCTGAAGGCGATGGCCACACAGGCATTGCGGGAGGATGTCGGCGCGGTGGGGGCGCAACTGCTCTATCCTGACGGACGTATTCAGCACGCAGGCGTGGTTCTGGGCGTCGGGGGAGCCGCCGCCCATGCCCATCGGCTGCTGCGCCCGAATGAGGAAGGCTATTTTCATCGCCATGCCCTCCCGCAATTCACCTCGGCGGTGACGGCTGCCTGCCTGGTCGTGATGCGTCCCCGCTTTCTTGCGGTAGGCGGACTCGATGAAGGCAGGTTTGCGGTCGCCTTCAACGATGTGGATTTGTGCATGCGCTTGAATCGCCGGGGTTGGCAGTCACTTTACGAGCCGAGGGCGATGCTGATTCATCATGAATCCGTCTCACGGGGATTCGATCGTGACCCCATCGGCGCCGCGCGACTGGCCAGGGAACTGGCGGCGCTCCAGGAGCTTTGGGGCACAGGCGAGCGGATCGATCCGTTCCATCATCCGGAACTTAGCCGGTTTAGCGAGCGCTTTGTGGTGAGGTTATAAAGGGTGGACATGAAGGCTCGATCCTATCCTTCGTCGCCGATCCGGCTCGCTCTGCCGGATGTGACCCTCTGCGCGGTGACTTCGGTGAACGTGAAAGCCACGGTGCGAGCGCTGAGCGCCAGCCTCGAACAGGTGGCCTTCGCCGATTGCATGCTGTTCACCGATGTGCCCGTCCAACCCGAACATCCGGGAATACGGGTTGTCCCCATCGATCATCTCGATTCAGCGGCGGCATATTCGAAATTCCTCCTCAGCGAGTTGGTGAGGCATGTGGAGACTTCGCACTGCCTCGTCGTTCAATGGGACGGGCATGTGCTCGATGCCCGGCGCTGGCGACCGGAATTTCTCGAATATGACTATATCGGCGCAACCTGGCCCCAGTTTGATGATGGCCATGATGTCGGCAATGGCGGTTTCTCGCTACGCAGCCGCCGCTTGATGGAAGCCTGCCAGGCCTTGGACTTCATATCCGGGCATCCCGAGGACGTGGCCATCTGCCGCACCAACCGCGCATTTCTGGAAGCGCGGGGCATTCGCTTCGCGCCACGTGCGCTTGCCGATCTGTTTGCCGCGGAGCGGGCCGCCGATGTCGGAACCACTTTCGGTTTCCATGGCGTGTTCAATATGCCTCGCATCATGGACAACGAGGCTTTCTGGGAAGCCTATCGCAGCCTCGATAACCGTTCGAGCCTGCGCCCGGACTTTTTGGGTCTCCTGAAGTCGCTCCGCGGCGGCCGCAGGGGCTTGGCCCGATCGTTGCGCATGATCGCTGATCGGGCATACGATATCGCGCGCGGATAAGTGGAAACGCCTCCCACTGCCGGTTGAGCTCACGCTTCGGGCTTCTGTTCGGACTTGCCGAGCTCAGGGCTTCGGGTTGTGGATTTCCATCACTTGCTCCCCCGCTCCCCGAACGCCACCGCCGCGCCCAGCAGGCCGGGCTGGGGGTGGGTGATGAGGCGGATGGGCATGGCGGCCATCATTTCCTGGTAGCGGCCCTTGGCGACGAAGCGGTCGGCGAAGCCGGAGCGGGGGAGGTGGCGGGCCAGGCGCGCGCCGACGCCGCCGGCGATCACCACGGCATTGGCGCCCTGCACCAACGCGATGTCGCCCGCGACGCTGCCGAGCGCGAGGCAGAAGCGGTCGAGCGCGGCGGCCGCCAGCGGATCGCTGCCCTCGATCGCGGCGGTCCACAGGTCCTTGTCCTCGCGCGGCGGCACCGGCTGGCCTTCGATGGCGGCGATGGCGGCGTGGATCGCGGCGAGGCCGGGGCCGGCCACCACCCGTTCGGTGGAGACGCGGCGATGCTGCGCGCGCAGCCGGGCGAGCACGGCCTCCTCCAGCGGATCGAGCGGGGCATAGTCGCCATGGCCGCCCTCGGTCTCGATCACGAACTGCCGGCCGCCGCGCCGGAGCAGCGAGGCGACGCCGAGGCCCGTGCCGGGGCCGACGATCGAGATCACGCCTTCCGTGGGCAGCGGCCGGTCAGGCCCGGCGATGTGGAGGAAATCCTCCGGTCCGGCATGGGCCACGGCATGGCCGACCGCGCCGAAATCGTTGATCAGCACCAGCTCGTCGACGCCGATCTCGTCCGCCAGCGTTGCCGGGCGGATCAGCCAGCTATTGTTGGTGAGCTTCAGCGTATCGCCGCGGATGGGGGCGGCCACCGCGATGCCGGCGGCGCGCGGCAGCGGCCGGCCGATCCGCTGGGCGAAGGCCGCCCAGGCGAGCGGCAGGCTGGCATGGGCGGATGTCGGCAGCGTCACCGGATCGCCCAGATGGGTGACGCGGCCATTCTCGATCGTCGCCAGGGCGAAGCGGGCGTTGGTTCCCCCGATATCGCCGGCGACGATCTCCATGCCGTCAGTGGCCGAAGCGCTCGCGCAGCGCCAGCATGGCCAGCGCCGCCTTGGCAGCCTCGCCGCCCTTGTCCTTCTCGTCGGGGCGGGCGCGGGTCAGCGCCTGCGCCTCGTTCTCCACGGTCAATATGCCGTTGCCGATGGCGATGCCGTCCATGCTGAGCGCCATCAGGCCGCGCGCGCTTTCGTTGGAAACCACCTCGAAATGATAGGTTTCGCCGCGGATGACGACGCCGATCGCCACGAAGGCGTCGTAGCGGCCGGTTTCGGCCGCCAGCGCGATCGCGCCGGGTATCTCCAGCGCGCCCGGCACGGTCACCGTTTCATGCTTGTGGCCGCCTTCCTCGATCGCGGCGCGCGCGCCCTCGATCAGCAGGTCGTTCAGATGGTCGTAGAACCGCGCCTCGACGATCAGCACCTTCGCCATGGTCGTATCAGAGCCCTTCGGTGGAGATCGGCTGCTCGCCGATGATGTTGAGGCCGTAGCCCGAAAGCGCGATGAGCGTGTGGTGCGAATTGGTGAGCAGGATCATGTCGTGGATCCCCAGCTCCGCCAGGATCTGCGCGCCGATGCCGTAATCGCGCAGCTCGTTCATATCGTCCGAATCCGGGCCCTTGCCCTCGGCGCGGGCGCGCACCACGGTGGACATCGCGTTCACCAGCGCGCGGTTGATGATGACCACCACGCCCGATCCCGCTTCGTCGATCGCGCGCATCGCGCCCTGCAGCATGCCCGAACGGTCGTTCAGTTCGCCCAGCGAATCGTTGAAGATGTTGAGCGTGTGCATCCGCACCAGGGTGGGCTTGGCCGGATCGATATGGCCCTTCACCAGCGCCAGCGTCTCGGTGCCCACCGCCTTGTTGCGATAGGTGATCGCCCGCCATTCGCCGCCATAGCGGCTGTCGAACTTCGTTTCGGCCACCTTCTCGACATTATGGTCGTGGCGGCGGCGATAGGCGATCAGATCGCGGATCGTGCCGATCTTCAGATTGTGGAGCTGGGCGAAGGCGACGAGATCGTCCAGCCGCGCCATCGTCCCGTCATCCTTCATGATCTCGCAGATCACGCCGGAGGGGTTGAGGCCGGCCAGCCGCGCCACGTCCACCGCCGCCTCGGTATGGCCGGCGCGCACCAGCACGCCGCCCGGCCGGGCGACCAGCGGGAACACATGGCCCGGCGTCACGATATGCTCGGGGCCCTTGGAGGCGTCGATGGCGACCGCGATGGTGCGGGCGCGGTCGGCCGCGGAGATGCCGGTGGAAACCCCGTCGCGCGCCTCGATCGAAACGGTGAAGGCGGTTTCGTGGCGGGTGCCGTTGTGCCGGCTCATCAGGTTGAGGCCGAGCTGGTCGACCCGCTCCTTGGCCATGGCGAGGCAGATCAGCCCGCGGCCATATTTGGCCATGAAGTTGATCGCGTCCGGCGTCGCCATCTGCGCGGGGATGACGAGGTCGCCCTCATTCTCACGGTCCTCGTCGTCGACGAGGATGAACATGCGCCCGTTCTTGGCCTCGTCGATGATCTCTTCGGGGCTCGAAAGGAAGGCGTGGCGCAGGCGGGAAAGCTCTGGGTTACTGGACATGGCGTAGCTGCTCCATCCGCCCGAGATAGCGGGCGAGAATGTCGATTTCGACATGGATCGCGCGGCCGGGCGCGATGGTGTCGAAGGTGGTGTTCAGGGCGGTGTGGGGGATGATGTTGACGCCGAAATGCACGGCCCCGCCGGGCGCGTCGGCCACGTCGTTCACCGTCAGCGATATGCCGTCCAGCGCCACCGATCCCTTGGCCGCGATATAGGGGGCGATTTCCGGGCCGCCGGCGATCACGATGCGCTGCGAATCGCCCTCCGGCGTCACGGAAAGCACCTCGGCGATGCCGTCGACATGGCCGGTCACGATATGGCCGCCCAGTTCGTCGCCCACCTTCAGCGCGCGCTCCAGGTTCAGGCGCGCGCCCTCGTTCCAGCGGCCCTGCGCGGTGCGGGCCAGCGTTTCGGCGGAAATGTCCACGGCGAACCAGCCGGGGCCCTTGTCGACCACCGTCAGGCAGGCGCCCGAACAGGCGATCGACGCCCCCATGTCGATGGTCGCGGTGTCGTAGGCGGTGGCGATCCGGGCGCGCAGGTCGCCGCGCTGCTCGGTCGCGGTGATGGTGCCGATGTCCGTGATGATTCCGGTGAACATGCAGATGGGGTCCTATTCTCGGACGCGCTCGTAAACCTCAAGCCGATCGATGCCAAGCATCCGCTGATCGTGCAGCCGCCAGCGCCCGTGCGCGCCCTCCAGATGGACGAGGCCGATATCGGCGATGCCGGGCCGGCCCCCGCCGATGACGATCGGCGCGCGGTAGACCAGCAGGCGATCGACGAGGTCGGCGGCGAGGAAGGCGGCCGCCGCGCCCGCGCCGCCTTCCACCAGCACGTCCAGGGCCGGCGTGTCGGCGATCGCTTCCGGCCGGTCCACGGCGATCCAGCCGAACGGCGCCGCGCCATGGCCCAGCACGGCGCGCGCGGGCGATCGGTGCGCCAGCCCCGGCAGCCGCACGTCCAGCTTCGGGGCGTCCGCCTCCAGCGTGCCGCGCCCCACCAGGATCAGCTCGGCGCGGGCGCGTTCCAGATGCGCGTGGGCGCGGGCGGCGGGGCCGGTGATCCAGCGGCTCTCGCCCGATGCCAGCGCAATGCACCCGTCGATCGAAAGGCCAAGCTTCAGCGTCACATGCGGCCGGCCGTGCCTGGCCCGCATCAGGAAGCCGGCCATGGCGCGTTCCGCCTCGCGCGCGGCGATGCCGGTGGCGGTGGCGATGCCGGCCGCTTCCAGCCGGGCGATGCCGCGGCCGTCGGTGCGGGGATCGGGATCGCGGCAGGCGATCACAGCGCGGGCGATGCCGCTTGCGGCCAGCAGGTCGGCGCAGGCGGGGCCGCGCGGCGATTCATGCGCGCAGGGTTCCAGCGTCACATAAGCGGTGGCGCCGCGCGCGGCGGGGCCGGCGGCCTCCAGCGCCATCGCCTCGGCATGGGGGCGCCCGCCCGGCTGGGTCCAGCCCCGGCCGACGACGCGGCCGTCGTGCACGATCACGCAGCCGACGGCGGGGTTGGGCGCGGTCTGCCCCCGGCCGCGCGCGGCCAGCGCCAGCGCAGCGCCCATCCAGCGCGCGTCCCGGGCGGCGTCAGTCAACCTTGATGCCGAGCTGATCGGCCAGCCGGCGATATTCCTGCCGCTTCGCCTCGCGCTTCGCGTCCAGCTTCTTCTGGTCGATCTTCTGCTGGGCGATGATCTCGGCATCGCTGCGCGTGGCGGGCCAGCTCGGGATGAAATACATTTGGGGCTTGGGCGGATCGACCCGCGAATCGACATAGAATCCCGCCACCAGCAGCGCCGGGATCAGGACGGATATCAGGCCGATCAGCAGCTTGTGCCGCTGGTTGCCGGCCATGAAGGCGCGCAGGTCGCGCCACACGGCGGATGGCTTGGAAGGGCGGGGTATGGCCATGGCCGCCTAGATAAGCCCAGTGGGCCGCTTATGCCACCCTTGGCCGAAGGCCGCCCCGCCAGGCCCGAAGGCGGCGGGGCGGGTGGCGCCGGGGAGAGGGAGAAGAGCCGGCGCCGGTATCGGCCGGGGTCCGCCGTCAGGCCTGCATCTCGAACTTCACCCGCATCGTCCGCCAGCTTTCCACCGCCACACCGTCGCGGGTGGCGGGGCGGAAGCGCCATGCGCGCAGCGCCTGCCGTTTCGTCGCCTCGAAGAAGGCGGGATCGGTGGTGGAAACCTGCTCCACCGCCTTCACCCGCCCATCGGCGCCGATCAGCACGCGCACCACCACCACGCCCTCGATCTCCTGCCGCGCCATCCGCGCCGGATAATCGGGCTGGAAGGGCACGCGCGGGTCGATCACCGCATCGGTCAGCACGGGGGCGGTGGGGGGCACGATCTCCTCGCCCTTCGGCAGGGGCGGGGGATCGATCGGCTTCGGATCGTCCGTGCCGGTCCGCGTGAAGATGGTCTCGTTCGTCGTCTGCGTGGCGACTTCGGTTTCGGGCCTGGTCACGGGCCGCTCGGCCCTTGCGACCGGCGGGGCCTCCTTCACCTCCACCGGCGGCGGTGGCGGCGTTTCCGTGATCGGGATCAGGGGGAATACCGGCATTTCATGGACGATGAAGCTCGGCGGAAACAGGATCAGCGCCGCGATCGCCGCGCCGTGCAATCCCGCCACGATCGCCACGCCGGCGGGGCTGCGATTGCGTTGATTGAGGAAACCTGCCTGCTCTTGCATGACGCCCTCCTGTCTCGGTGATGATACACCGTAACAGAAACGTTATACTATTTCATTGCCGTGGAAAGAGGGTTTTTGGTGGGCCCGGATCTTGCGATCCGCCGGGCGGGTGCGCGGGGACGCTGTCGCATCGCCCCCTGAAATCGCTGAGGTGCCCGCATTTGGGCGCGCTGAACGACCATTGGCAGGCACTGTTTGCTGGAAGCGGAGAGGCTGGGCGCGCCGACAGATCCGTCATTCCCGCGCAGGCGGGAATCCATTGTGTCGAGTGCCCTCGAGCCAACCGCGTCCATGGATCAGCTACGCTGGCCTACGGCTCCCGCCTGCGCGGGAATGACGATGGGAGGGTTGCTGAAATATCTGCTCCCCTCTCCCGACAAATTGGCCCGACTGATAGCTGAACCGGGCGCTGGTTCACCCCGCCAATTCCTCCGCGCCGCCCGCATCGGCAAGCCCCGTATCAGCCGATGAAGGCGCGCATCATCGCGATGAAGGCGTCGCGGCGATCGTGGTGCAGCCAGTGGCCGGCATCGTCGAACATCTCCACCCGCGCATCGCGGAAATGGGTCGCGCGGCCGTCCTCGGCGGGGCTGGAGGCCCAGCTTTCGCGGCCATAGGCCAGGATCACCGGGCACGCGACGGCCGCCCACAACGCATGCTTCTCCGTCTGCAGCAGGTCGACCGGGGACATGGCGCCCACCGCCGGATCGAACTTGAACCGCACCCGCCCGTCCGCGCCGGTCCGCGATCCGTGGGTGGTCAGGTGGCGGGCCAGGTCGGGCGCCAGCCGGGGATTGGCCGCCATCATCCGCGCGGTCGCGGCCTCGATCGAATCATAGCTGCGCTGCCCGGCGGCGCTCATCCGCTGCTGCCGCGCGATCCAGTCGCGCATCCGCGCGACGATCGGCTCGGCGGCGATCTCGGCGGCGCGGGCGGGCGACGGGCCGAGGCCCTCGATCACGATCAGCCGGCTCACCCGCTCGGGATAGAGGCCGGCATGGCGCAGCGATATGTTGCCGCCCAGCGAATGGCCGACGACGGCGGCCTGCTCCACGCCCAGGGCCGGGAACAGAGCGGCCATGTCGGCGACCAGATCGGCCATCTCATAGCTGCCGTCCGATACCCAGTCGCTGTCGCCATGGCCGCGCAGGTCGGGCGCGATCACGCGGAATCGATCGGCAAAGGCGGCGGCGATCGCATCCCAGCTGCGGGCATGGTCGCGCCCGCCATGCACCAGCAGCAGGGGCGGGGCGGCGGGATCGCCCCATTCGGCATAATGCAGCTTCAGCCGCTGAGTGGTGAACCACCCGTCACGCGGTTCCGCCGCCTTCCCGCCGCCCGCCATGCCCCGCCCGCCCGGATCAGTGCCCGGCGGCAAGCACCGGCTTCACGCCCGAAGCCTCGAGCTGGGCGTTGATCTGCGCCACCAGCCGGTCCAGCCCCGCCTGGTCCTTCGCCTCGGCTCGGGCGACCAGCACGTCCTGGGTGTTGGATGCGCGCAGCAGCCACCAGCCGTCGGGCGTCGTCACCCGCGCGCCGTCGGTGCGGTTCACGTCGGCGCCGGCGGCGGCCAGCCGGTCCAGCACTTCCTCCACCACCTTGAACTTGCGGTCCTCGGACGATTGGAAGCGCAGCTCCGGCGTGTTCACCATCTTCGGCATGGCATCCTTCAGCGCCGTCAGCGATCCGCCCAGCAGGCGGACGGCGCGGATTAGGCGGACGGCGGCATATTGCGCGTCGTCGAAGCCGTAATAATCGTGCGCGAAGAAGATGTGCCCGCTCATCTCGCCGGCCAGCGGCGCGTTGGTCTCGCGCATCTTGGTCTTGATCAGGCTGTGGCCGGTCTTCCACATCAGCGGCTTGCCGCCCAGCTCGGCGATCCGGTCGTAGAGCGCCTGGCTGGCCTTCACGTCGGCGATGATGGTGGCGCCGGGCTCCTCGCGCAGCACCGGCTCGGCCAGGATGGCGAGAAGCTGGTCGCCCCATACCACGCGGCCCTTGCCGTCGATCGCGCCGATGCGGTCGCCGTCGCCGTCGAAGGCCAGGCCGAAGTCCAGCCCCTTCTCCGCCACCAGCGCCTTCAGGTCGGCGAGGTTCTTTTCCTCGGTCGGATCGGGATGGTGGTTGGGGAAGGTGCCATCCACCTCGGTGAACAGCAGATGGTGCTCGCCGGGCAGCAGCTTCACCAGCTTCTCGATCACCGGGCCGGCCGCGCCGTTGCCGCAATCCCAGCCGATGCGGAAGGCGCCGCCGGCATAGCCCGCCAGCAGCCGGCCGACATAATTGTCCATCACGTCGGCATTGGTCACGGCGCCCTCGCCGCTCTCCCAATCGTCCTCGGCCGCCATCCGGCCGATATCCTGGATGTCCTCGCCGAAGAAGGGCTTGTGCTGCAGCACCATCTTGAAGCCGTTATAGTCGGCCGGATTGTGGCTGCCGGTAATCTGGATGCCGCCGTCCACCTCCAGCGTGGCTTCGGCATAATAGAGCATCGGCGTGGGGCCGAGGCCGATCCGCACCACGTCCACGCCGCCCTGGGTCAGCCCCTCGATCAGCGCGGTTTCCAGCACCGGGGAGGATATCCGCCCGTCATATCCCACCGCGACGCGGGTGCCGCCGGCGCGGCGCACGCGCGTGGCGAAGCCGCGGCCGATCGCATAGGCGTCGGGCGGGCCGAGCGTCTTACCCACGATGCCGCGTATGTCATATTCGCGCAGGCTCGTGGGATCGAAACGGTGGCTCATGAAAGGGTCTCCTCGGGTAATTCCATGGTCAAGACGCGCCCGGGCCGTTGTGGTTCAATCTGGTCACCGACGATATCGCTCGCGCTGCTCGATCGCGCCCAGCAGCGTATCGCGCGCCAGGTTCACCCGCCGGGTCAGCGCGGCCGATCCGCCCGCATCAGGGTGGACGCGGCGGATCAGCCGGCGATGCTCGGCGCGGATCGTATCGGCATCGGCATCGGCCGGCACGTCCAGCACCGCGCGCGCTTCCTCGATCGACATGGCGGGCAAAGCGCGGTCCTGGATGCGGCGGGCGCGGTTCAGCATCATCGCCGCGCCGATCAGCAGGGGAATGCCGATGATCGGCTTGCCCTTGGCGGCGGAAGCCGCGCCGGCGATGCCCAGCAATATCGCGATCGCCTCGGCCGGGGTCGGCGCGCGCAGCCGGCCTTTCTTCCAGGCCCAGGCGATCAGCGCCAGGGCGGCGATGGCGATCCACGCCATCAGCCGTTGGCCGCGCGCTGCACCGGCCAGTCGGGCAGCGCCAGCCCCGATACCATCTCGCGCAGCTCCTGCCGGGCGGCGATATGGGCGATGCCCGGCTCGCCGATGGTCGAAAGGTCCAGCAGCGTCACCCCCTTGGGGAACAGCTCGCGATAGATCACGCGTTCGGAAAGGCCGGGGATCACGCGGAAGCCCACGCGCCGCGCCAGTTCGTCCAGCGCATTGGCCACGCGGCGCATGTTGCGCGCCTCCACATGCTGCAGGCGGTTGCGCAGCAGCACCCAGTCCACCGTCTTGCCGTCGGTCTTGGCGCGCGCCTTGCGGGCATCCCACACCACCTCGGCATAGAAGCTGGGCCGGCGGATCTTGTAGGTTTCGGGATCGACCTGACCGATCAGGTCGAGGTCGATGAAGCTGTCGTTGATCGGCGTCACCAGCGTGTCGGCGCGCGCGATCGCGGCCAGCGCGTGCTGGTCGTCGCGGCCGGGCGTGTCGATCACCACCACGTCGGCGTCGGCGGCCAGCCGGTCGATCTGCTCGTTGATCGGCTCGCCCCTGGCGGGGTCGAAAGTCTCGGCCCTGGGCGTCGGCAGCTCGATCAGCTGGCGGCGCGACGTCGCCTCGCGATTTTCCATGTAGCGGCCCAGCGTGCGCTGGCGCGTGTCGAGGTCCAGCGCGGCCACGCGGCGCCCGGCGGCGGCCAGCGCCACGGCGACATGCACCGCCGTGGTCGACTTGCCGGAACCGCCCTTCTCGTTGGCGAATACAATCAGGTGGGCAGCGGCGGCCATGCGTGTCGGGTTCCCTGCTCTTGATTCCGCCCGCGGCGGCCCCCAAAGACGCCCCGGACGATCCGTCCAGCGCTTATCGGAGGTTCCCTGCCCGTGCAAATCGTTCGTACCGTCGCCGCGCTTCGCGAGGCCGTGGCCGCGCTTCGGGCCGATGGCGGCCGGGTGGCGCTGGTGCCGACGATGGGCGCGCTCCATGCCGGGCATCTGGCGCTGGTGGCGGAAGGCGGCGCGCGCGGCCCGCATGTCGTCGTCTCGATCTTCGTCAATCCCACCCAGTTCGGCCCGAACGAGGATTTCGATGCCTATCCCCGGCGCGAGGCGGCCGATGCCCGCCTGCTGGAGGATGCCGGCGTCGCCATCCTCTGGGCGCCGGCGGTGGAGGAGATGTATCCCCAGGGCTTCGCCACCTCCATCACCGTCGCCGGCATCACCGAGGGGCTGGATGGCGCCGCCCGGCCCGGCCATTTCGATGGCGTCGCCACGGTGGTGAACAAGCTGTTCGCGCAGGTCCGCCCCGATGTCGCGCTGTTCGGGGAAAAGGATTATCAGCAATTGGCGGTGATCCGGCGGATGGCCGCCGATCTCGATACCGGGGTGGAGATCGTCGGCGTCCCCACCCAGCGCGACGATGACGGCCTCGCTCTCTCCTCGCGCAACGCCTATCTCCAGCCCGAGGAGCGGCAGGCCGCCCGCGCGCTGCCCCGCGCGCTGGGCGAGGCGGCGGCCGCGATCGCCGCCGGCGGCGATGTCGCCCAGGCGCTGGAGGTCGCGCGCGGCCGGCTGACGGACGCGGGCTTCGCGCCGATCGATTATGTCCTGCTCTGCGATGCCGCGACGCTGGAACCCCTGTCCCGCGCCGATCGCCCGGCCCGGCTGCTCGCCGCCGCCAGGATGGGCCGCACCCGCCTGATCGACAATCTCGAAGTCCCGGCGGCGTAAAGATCGCGGCTTATCTTGGCACCATCTTTCCCGCTATTTCCACCGATCGCGCGTTAACCATTTATTTCTTCCTCTCATGACACTCCTTGTCCGGTGAAGAACCGGCAGGGGGCCGAAATGGGACAAGTTCTGAAAAGCGTGGACGCGCTGCTCGAAAGCCGGCTGGCGCAGGCGGCCAACGGCAATCCCCGCGCCTGCTTCGATCTCGGCATCGCTTATTCCACCGGCGCGGCCGGGGTGGAGGTCGATCTCGTCGCGGCGCATAAATGGTTCAACCTCGCGGCGCTGGGCGGCCATGCCGAGGCCCAGGCCTGCCGCGCCGAGATTTCCGAGGACATGACCGCGCGCGAGATCGCCGAGGCCCAGCGCCAGGCCCGCGCCTGGCTGCAGCTCACCACCCGCCAGGCGGCGTGATGCTTTCAGGCGCCGCCAGCTGACCCGTCAGGCATCCGCCCAGCGGCGGAGCAGGTTGTGATAGACGCCGGTCAGCCGGATGATCGCCGGGTCGTCCTGCCCGCGATCGGCGGCCACCGCCTGGATCGAGGTGTCGAGGTCGAACAGGGTGCGCCGGGCGCCGTCGTCGCGCACCATGCTCTGGATCCAGAAGAAGCTCGCCACCCGCGTGCCGCGCGTGATCGGCTCCACCCGATGCAGGCTGGAGGCCGGATAGAGGATCATGTGCCCGGCCGGCAGCTTCACCGCCTGCACGCCGAACTGGTCCTCCACCACCAGCTCGCCGCCGTCATAGCTGTCCGGATCGGCGAGGAAGAGCGTGGCCGAAAGATCGCTGCGGATGCGGAAGTCGGTGCCGCGCTGGATGCGCACGGCATTGTCGATATGGGTGCCGAAGGTCTGCCCCGGCCCATAACGGTTGAACAGGGGCGGGAACACCTTGAGCGGCAGCGCGGCCGCCACGAATAGCGGCGACCGGCCGAGCGCGTCGAGGATGATGGCGCCGGCCTCGCGCGCGGCGTCCGAATCTTCGGGCAGCTGCTCGTTCTGCTTGGCGAGCGCCGATTGCCGGCCGGAGGTGACGTTGCCGTCCACCCATTGGGCCGCATCGATCAGCGCGCGCACCCGCGCCAGCGCGCCCGCATCCAGCAGGTCGGGAATGGCGATCATCATAGGGAATTGGGCATCATCAGGAATGGGGCATCATCGAGGGATAGGCTCTAGCTCTTGAGGACGAAGGGGATTTCCACCACGCCCCGCACCATCATCGGCTGGCCGCCGCGCATGGTGGGGGACCAGCGCCATTGCCGCACCGCTTCCAGCGCCGCCTTGTCGAGCCGTTCGAACCCGCTCGACGTCTGCACCGAGATATCGGCCACGGCGCCGTCCGTGCCCAGCAGCAGCGTCAGCACCACCGTGCCCTGTTCCTTGCGCCGCCGGCATTCCACCGGATAGCGGGGCGCCTTGAAGGAAATCATGTTGGACGAAAGGTCGCCCGCGCTGATCGGCGCTGCGGAAGGCGCCGCCGGGGCCGCCTTGGGCGCCACGATCACCGATTGCGGCGGGGGCGGCGTCGCCGTCGTCACCACAAGCGGCGGCGGGGCGGGGGTCTTCACGATCGGCGCGGGCGCCACGATCACGGGCTCGATCGGCTTTACCGGCTCCACCTTCTGCTCGGGCGGGGCGGGCGGCGGCGCGGGCGGCTCGGCCAGCAGCTCCACCACCAGCGGCGCGGTCTTGATCCGCTTCACCGGGATGACGTTCATCTGGATCAGCGCGGTGAACAGCGCCGCATGCACCAGCGCCACCGCGCCGATCGCCGGCCAGTTGGCCCCGCTGCGCGCGCCGTAGCGGGCGGGGGCCGAATCGATCGCCGCCTCGGCCTCGGCCGGCGGCGGATCGATCGGGAAGCTCGCATGGAACACGGCCTCGCGGCGGGCCTCGCCGGCATCGCGCAGGGAAACCGTGTGCATTCGCCTCACCTCGCCACCGCCCCCTTGCGGGCGATCCAGACACATTCTGACATGTGCCGGTAGCGCGAATACTATTGCGGATCAATCGCAAGAATCGAAGGGAAGGCTGCTATTCGGTATAAAGCCGGCCCTCGCCGAATCGTTCAGCCGGTCGCGATCCCCTTCAGGCGATAGAGCAGGTCCAGCGCCTCGCGCGGCGAAAGCGCATCGGGCTGGATCGCGTCCAGCGCCTCGCGCAGGGGATCGGCGGCGGGTTCGGGCGCCTGGGCTGCGGCGGCGAACAGGGGCAGGTCGTCCAGCCCCGCCGCGATGCCGCCGGTCGCCGCCCGGCCGCTTTCCAGCTTGGCCAGCACCGATTTCGCCCGCGCCAGAACGGCGGGCGGCAGCCCGGCCAGCTTGGCGACGGCGATGCCGTAGCTGCGGTCCGCCGGCCCGTCGGCCAGCTCGTGCAGCAGCACCAGATCGCCCTTCCACTCGCGCGCGCGGACATGGTGGAGCGATAGCGCGTCCAGCCGCTCCGCCAGCCGGGTCAGCTCATGATAATGCGTCGCGAACAGGCAGCGGCAGCGGTTCATGTCGTGCACCGCCTCCACCACCGCCCAGGCGATGGCCAGGCCGTCATAGGTGGATGTGCCGCGCCCCACCTCGTCCAGGATCACCAGCGATCGTTCGGTCGCCTGCGCCAGGATGGCGGCGGTCTCGACCATCTCGACCATGAAGGTCGATCGCCCGCGCGCCAGATTGTCCGATGCGCCCACCCGGCTGAACAGCCGGTCCACCAGCCCCAGCCGCGCGGACGTCGCCGGCACATAGCCGCCGGCCTGCGCCAGCACCGCGATCAGCGCGTTCTGGCGCAGGAAGGTGGATTTGCCGCCCATGTTCGGGCCGGTGACCAGCCACAGCCGCCGGTCCGGCTCCAGCCGGCAGTCGTTGGCGACGAAGCGTTCGCCCGTCGCCGCCACCGCCGCTTCCNCCNCCGGATGCCGCCCGCCCNCCACCGCGAAGCAGGGTTCGTCGGCAAAGGCCGGCCGGCACCAGCCGCCCTCGATCGCCCGCGTCGCCAGCCCCGCCGCCACGTCCAGCCGGGCCAGCGCGTCGGCCGTCGCGGCGATCTCCGCCTTGGCGGCGAGCGCGGCGGCGATCAGCTCCTCCAGATGCGCGGCCTCGGCCGCCAGCGCGTGCGCGCCCGCCTGGCCCACCCGCATCGCCTGCTCGTGCAGGTCCGGCGCGTTGAACCGCACCACGCCCGCCAGCGTCTGGCGGTGGGTGAAGCCGGATTCGGGCCGCATCAGCGGATCGGCATGCCTGGCCTGCACCTCGACATGATAGCCCAGCACGCCATTGTGGCGGATCTTCAGGCCGGCGATGCCGGTCTGCTCGCGATAGCGCGCCTCCAGCGCGGCGATGGCGCGCCGGCCCTCGCCGCCGGCCGCGCGCAGCTCGTCCAGCGCCGGATCATATCCTTCCGCGATATAGCCGCCCTGCGCGGTATCGATCGGCGGCTGCGGCACCAGCGCGCGGGCCAGAAGGTCGATCAGCGCGCCGTGCCCGCGCAGCCGGGGCAGCAGCGCGTCCATCAGCGCCGGCCGCGCGGCCAGCCCCAGCAGCCGTTCATGCAGGCCGTGCGCCTCGTCCAGCCCGTCGCGCAGCAGGCCCAGGTCGCGCGGGGAGCCCCGCCCCGCCACCAGCCGGCCCAGCGCGCGGCCGATATCGGGCGCGGCCTTCAGGTTGGCGCGGATCGATTCCCTGAGGCCCCCGTCCTCGACGAAGCGTTCCACCAGGTCCAGCCGCGCCTCGATCGTCGCGCGCTCGGCCAGCGGCGCGCCGATGTCGGCCGCCAGCATCCGCGCGCCCGCGCCGGTGACGGTGCGGTCCACCGCGTCCAGCAGGCTGCCCTTGCGGCCGCCGCCCTGCGCCTGCGTCAATTCCAGGCTTTCGCGGGTGGCGGCGTCGATCAGCATATGATCGGCCGGCTGGCGGCGCGCGGGCGGCTGCAGGAAGGGCAGCTTGCCCTGGCCCGCCCGGTCCAGATAGGCGATCAGCCCCGCCGCCGCCGCCAGCTCCGCCCGGCCGAACCCGCCATATCCGTCCAGCGTCGCCACGCCGAACAGCGCCTTCAGCCGCGCCTCGCCGGCTGCGCTGTCGAACAGGCGGGGCTCCTGCGGGATGGCGTCCGCCGGGGCGCCGGCCATGCCCTCGGGCACGATCGTCTCGGCCGCCGCCAGCCGGGCAAGCTCCGCGTCCAGGCTGCCTTCGGTGATCGCCGCCAGCTCGAACCGGCCGGTGGAAATGTCCGCCGCCGCCAGCCCGGTGCGCCCGCCGGCCTCGGCCAGCGCCACCAGCCAGTTGGCGGCGCGCGCGTCGAGCAGCGATTCCTCGGTGAGCGTGCCCGCCGTCACCACGCGGATGATCGCGCGGCCGACCAGCGCCTTCGATCCGCCGCGCTTCTTGGCCTCGGCGGGCGTCTCGGTCTGGTCGGCGATGGCGACGCGGTGGCCGGCCTTGATCAGCCGCGCCAGATAGCCTTCGGCGGAATGGGCCGGCACGCCGCACATGGGCACGCCGTCCCCGCGCGATGTGAGCGCTATATCGAGGCACGCCGCCGCGATCTTCGCATCGTCGAAGAAAAGTTCGAAAAAATCCCCCATGCGGTAGAAGAGCAGGCAATCCCGCGCTTCCGCCTTCAGGGCGTGATACTGGGCCATCATCGGCGTCTGCGCCGTGGGTTCCGTAACGGTTTCATTGGTTCCGCGAGCCATATCGGCGCTGATAGCGGCTTGTCCCCAAGCCGGCCATGCCCCAAAAGGCCCTTCAGAGCCTGCGTCGGTATTGTCCGGCAGGATAGTGAGAGATTCTTCGTGCCCGGCGCGGGCATCCGCCCGCCTGCCCGACCCGGACCGGTTTCGACACAGGCTCCCGAAAGAGCATGCGACAACCGGTGTCCCAAGGAGCAGCACGACGATGAGTGAAGGCAGCAACGTCCAGTTTTCGGAGCGCGAAGCGCTGCTGTTCCACTCGCACGGCCGCCCCGGAAAGATCGAGATCGTCGCCTCCAAGCCGATGGCGACCCAGCGGGATCTGAGCCTCGCTTATTCGCCGGGCGTCGCCGTGCCGGTGCGCGCCATCGCCGAGGACCCGGCGACCGCTTATGATTATACCGCCAAGGGCAATCTCGTCGCCGTCATCTCCAACGGCACCGCCATCCTCGGCCTCGGCAATCTCGGCGCGCTGGCATCGAAGCCGGTGATGGAGGGCAAGGCGGTGCTGTTCAAGCGCTTCGCCGACGTCGATTCGATCGATATCGAGGTCGCGACCGAGGATGTCGAGAAGTTCGTGGACGCGGTCGCCCTGCTCGAACCCAGCTTCGGCGGCATCAATCTGGAAGACATCGCCGCCCCCGGCTGCTTCATCATCGAGCAGGCGCTGCGGGAACGGATGAACATCCCGGTCATGCATGACGACCAGCACGGCACCGCGATCATCGCGGCGGCCGGCCTCATCAACGCCTGCCACCTCACCGGCCGCGACATCCGCGACATCAACGTCGTCGTGAACGGCGCCGGCGCCGCCGCGATCGCCTGCGCCGCGCTCATCAAGTCGATGGGCGTGCCGTCCGATCGCGTCATCATGTGCGATCGTTCGGGCGTGATCTACCAGGGCCGCGAAACCGGCATGGACCAGTGGAAGTCCGCCCATGCGGTGAAGACGGACAAGCGCACGCTGGCCGAGGCGATGGTCGGCGCGGACGTGTTCCTCGGCCTGTCGGCGGCCGGCGCGCTCAAGCCGGAAATGGTGAAGACGATGGCGGACAAGCCGATCATCTTCGCCATGGCCAATCCCGATCCGGAAATCACCCCGCCCGAAGCCAAGAAGGCGCGGCCCGACGCGATCGTCGCCACCGGCCGGTCGGATTATCCGAACCAGGTCAACAATGTGCTGGGCTTCCCCTTCATCTTCCGCGGCGCGCTCGACGTGCGGGCGACCACGATCAACGAGGAGATGAAGATCGCCGCCGCCCAGGCGCTGGCGGAGCTGGCGCGCGAGCAGGTGCCGGAGGAAGTGGCGCTCGCTTATGGCGGCGCGGCGCCGCATTTCGGCAACGACTATATCATCCCCGCGCCGTTCGATCCGCGGCTCATGGAAATCGTGCCGGTCGCCGTCGCCAGGGCGGCGATGGATTCGGGCGTCGCGCGCAAGCCGATCCTCGATCTCGCGGCCTACAGGGAGGAGCTGAAGGCCCGGCTCAACCCCACCACCTCGGTGCTGACGCTGGCTTATGAAGGCGCCAAGGCGCACCCCAAGCGCGTCGTCTTCGCCGAGGCGGAGGAGGAAGTGGTGTTGCGCGCCGCCATCCAGTTCCGCGACGGCGGCTACGGCATCCCCGTGCTGGTCGGCCGCGATGACGTGCCCGAACGGCTGCGCGCGCTCGGCGTCGACAAGCCCGAGGAGTTCGAGCTGCACAACAGCCGCGTCTCGCCGCTGGTGCCCAAGATGGTCGACTATCTCTACCAGCGGCTGCAGCGGCGCGGCTATCTGCGCCGCGATGTCGAGCTGATGGTCAATCAGGATCGCAACATCTTCGGCTCGCTGCTGGTCGCCCTGGGCGAGGCGGATGCGATGATCACCGGCGTCACCCGCACCTATTCGCAGACGATGCGGCAGGTCCGCCGCGTGATCGATCCCGCCGCCGGCCGCAAGCCGTTCGGCATCCACGTCCTCGTCGGGCAGAGCCACACGGTGTTCATGGCCGATACCACGATCACCGAACGGCCGACCGCGGAGGAGCTGGCCGACATCGCCGAGCGCACCGCCGCCGTCGCCCGCAGCATGGGGCATGAACCGCGCGTCGCCTTCCTGTCCTATTCCACCTTCGGCAATCCGTCCGGCAACTGGCTGGAACCGATCCGGGGCGCGGTGTCGCTGCTCGACGAACGCGGCGTCAGCTTCGAATATGAAGGCGAAATGGCGCCGGACGTCGCGCTCAACCCCAAGGTGCAGAAGAATTATCCCTTCATCCGCCTGTCGGGCCCGGCCAATGTGCTGATCATGCCGGGCCTCCAGTCGGCCAACGTCTCGGCCAAGCTGCTGCGCGAGCTGGGCGGCGATTCGGTGATCGGGCCGATGCTGGTCGGCATGGAAAAGCCGGTGCAGATCGCGACCATGGGCGCGTCCGCGTCCGAACTGGTCACGCTGGCGGTGCTGGCCGCCGGCGGCATCGCCCGCTGATCGGCCGGCCCGGCCCGCGCACAGCAAAAAGGGGGCCGTCGAGCCCCCTTTTTCATGCCGCTTGTTCCTTGCATCCCCCGAATCAGGCGCGGGGTGACGGCCCTTCCTAAAAAGCGCGCCGCTTATTGGGGATTGTCGGTCGTGCCGCCGCCCACCGGCGCGCCGACGCCGCCGACCCGGCCGATATTGCCGAACAGCTCGGCGAAGAAGCCGCGATCGCGGCCCAGGGTCGGCGTCTTGTCGCCATTGGGGCTCAGCGTCACCACCTTCTCCAGCCCGCTCTTGTCGACGGCGGTCACGTTGCCCGCCTTGTCGAACCGCACCGCCAGCGTCATCTGCGAAACGGGGCGGGGGCTGGCGAAGGCGAGCTGGCGGGTGTCGCGGCTGATATAATACCAGCTTTCCGCGCCGCCCTTGTCGAACTGCCCGGCGAAGCTCGGCCGGCCCAGCGTCTTCGACACCGAATCCTTGTTGTCGATGCCCGGCTGCACCGAATCGATCAGGGTCGCATCGACCACATAGCCCTTATGGTCGCGGATGCGCGCGCAGCCCGCGGTCGCCAGCACGGTCAGTGCCAGGGCCGCCGTTCCGAGGCGCGAAAGCGTAAGCGACATAATAAGGCATCTCCTGATCGGCGCATCTGCGGGCGGCCCATGCGCGGGCGCGCTGCCGAATGCCATTGCATCGGCGCCCGCCCGCCTCAATATGCGGGGAAGCCGTGCCGACGCAAGCGCGGCGAGACAGACCGGAAAGTGCCTGCCCTCGTGTCCATCCTCCGCCGCCTCTTCCCCGAACGCGATCAGCGCGCGCCCTATCGCCCCCTCTACGATGCCATCGTCACCGAAGCCCGCCAGCCCGCCTGGTATCTGGAAGGCGGCGCGCCCGATACGGTGGACGGCCGGTTCGACATGGTGGCCTTGGTGCTGGCGCTGGTGCTGATCCGGCTGGAGGCGGAAGGCGTGCCCGGCCGGCTGCCCTCCACCCTGCTCACCGAATTGTTCGTGGACGACATGGACGGCCAGCTCCGCCAGATCGGCGTCGGCGATGTCGTGGTCGGCAAGCATGTCGGCCGGATGATGAGCGCGCTCGGCGGCCGCATCAGCGCCTATCGCGCGGCGCTGGCCGATGGCGGGCCTTTGGCGGACGCGCTCGGCCGCAATCTGTGGCGCGGGGCGCCCCCGGCCGATACCGGCCCCGCCGAGGCCCGCGTCCGCGCGCTCCACGCCGCGCTCGCCGCCATGCCGGCCGATGCCCTTTATGCCGGCGGGATGCCCGCGCTGTGACGACCGCGCCCGAATTCGCCCGCCCCATCCGCTTCGATTCGATCGGCGAGGCGGAACGCGCCGTCGATCTGGAGGCGACGCCGGAAGAACGCGCCGCGCTCGCCCGCCGCTTCGGCCTGATCGCGCTCGATCGGCTGGTGGCCGGGGCCCGCCTTCACCGCCAGGGCCAGGCCGTCCTGGCCGAAGGCCGGCTCGCCGCCGAGGTGCAGCAGGCCTGCGTCGCGACCGGCGAGCCGGTGCCGGCCGCGATCGACGAATCGTTCCGCCTGCGTTTCGTGCCGGAGGCGGAGATGTCCGCCGAAGGCGACGAGATCGAGCTTTCCGAGGAGGATTGCGACACCATCCCCTTCGACGGCGCCCTGATCGACATCGGCGAGGCGGTGGCCGAGACGCTGGCCCTCGCGCTCGATCCCTTTCCGCGCAGCCCCGATGCCGCCGCCACGCTCAAGGCGGCGGGCGTGCTGCTGGAAGGGGAGGAGGAAACCGGGCCGTTCGCGGTGCTCAAGGCGCTGCGCGACAAGCTGGGCGGCTGAACGGCGGGCGGCACGGGGGCGAAAAGCGCGTCCGCCCTGCAACAATCGCCACGAATCTGCATGTGTGGGCGCCGCCGCATCTTCCAAAATGCCCCTCCGCGCATTACATCGCGCCCTTGCTGAAAGCCTCGACAGGAGAAACTGCTATACGTCCGCCCATGATGCGCCGCCCGCTGGGGCAGCCGCCGATGCCGCTCAATGGCCCGCGATATAATGAGTTCATCCAGTCGCCCAAGGTGCGGGTGATTGATGAAAACGGCGAGAATCTGGGCGTGATGTACACGCGCGAAGCGATGGAGCAGGCCCAGGAGGTCGGGCTCGATCTGGTCGAGGTCTCTCCCAACGCCGATCCGCCCGTGGCCAAGTTCCTGGACGTGGGCAAGTTCAAGTACGAGGCGCAGAAAAAGGCCAACCTCGCCCGCAAGAGCCAGAAGACGCAGGAGATCAAGGAGATCAAGATGCGTCCGAACATCGATGACCATGATTACGACACCAAGATGAAGAAGGTGTTCGAGTTCATCGAGGAAGGCGACAAGGTGAAGGTGACGCTGCGCTTCCGCGGGCGCGAGCTGGCGCACGGCCAGCTCGGCATGCAGGTGCTGCAGCGCGTTCAGGCCGACACTAACGAAGTGGCCAAGGTGGAACAGTTCCCCCGCATGGAAGGCCGCCAGATGCTGATGGTGCTGGCGCCTAAATAAGGGTGGGTTTTTCCTCACTTTCATTCATTTTCCGGCCGTCATCCTGACGAAGGCATGTCCCGGGCGAAGTCTTGGGGTCGGGAACCATTGCCGCTCCGGCCGTTATCGGGCGCTGCGGGCAATGGATGCTGAATCAAGTTCAGCATGGCGGTGGATGGGCGGCGAATAATGCGGCGGGCCCCCACGGCCCGCTTGCGTCCGGCCCCGCTCCCCGCCAAACACGCGGGCATGCGTAGAGGCCATCGTCCATCCGCGCCGGCTTCGGGCCGGCCCCGTTTCTGGGGGCGCCATGCGGTTATCGCCGCGCTCGCCAATCCCGATCGCACCGTCCGCCGCATGTGGGGCACGCGGGAGGCGCTGGCCGCGCTCGATGTGCCGCCCGTCATCCCCGTCACCTTCGCCGATGTCGCCGATCTCGGCCGGCTGGTGCCGTCCGATGCGCCGCATCAGGGGCTGGTGATCGAGGTCGATCCGCTGCCCGATATCTGGCTGGGCGACCTGCTGGAACGCGGGCGCGACGATCGCC
The DNA here is from genome assembly GCF_001853345.1 of Edaphosphingomonas haloaromaticamans. Taxonomy (NCBI): domain Bacteria; kingdom Pseudomonadati; phylum Pseudomonadota; class Alphaproteobacteria; order Sphingomonadales; family Rhizorhabdaceae; genus Edaphosphingomonas; species Edaphosphingomonas haloaromaticamans. The sequence continues at coordinate 309,842 of NZ_MIPT01000001.1, forward strand.
GCCCGCTGATCGTGCTCGATCAGGTGACGGACCCGCACAATGTCGGCGCGGTGCTGCGCTCGGCGGCCGCCTTCGACGCGCTCGGCATCGTCACCCAGGATCGCCACGCGCCGCCCGAATCGGGCGCGCTGGCGCGGGCCGCCTCGGGCGCGCTGGAGATCGTGCCCTGGGTCCGCGTCGTCAACCTCGCCCGCGCGCTCGACGAGATCGCCGAGGCCGGCTTCTGGCGGATCGGCCTGAGCGGCCATGCGAAGCAGTCGCTGGGCCAGGCGATCGGCACGGCGCGCGTGGCGCTGGTGCTGGGCGCGGAGGGCGAGGGTATGCGCGCCAATACCGAGGCGCATTGCGACGAGCTTGCCAAGCTGCCGATCAGCCCGCGTGTCGAAAGCCTCAATATTTCCAATGCCGCGGCGATCGCGCTCTATGCGGTGGCGACGCGCGATCAGGGGGATTGATCGATGAAGCTGGCGCGTCTCGCGGTGGCCTTTCTCGCGCCGCTCCTGCTCGCGGCCTGCGTGCTGCAGCCGGGCAAGTTCGCCTCCGCGCTCACCGTCAAGGCGGATCGCAGCTTCACCTTCGCCTATAAGGGCGAGGTGATCGCCATCGATCCGGCGGAGATGATGTCTTCCAGCCTGGCGACATCATCTTCCGACGACGGGGATGGCGAGGCGGCGGCCGATCGGAAGGCGGAAAAGGCGAAGGAGGCCCGCGAGAACGAGGCCAAGCGCAAGGCGATCGCCGAGGCGCTGATGAAGGAGGAGGGCTATCGCGCCGTCACCTATCTCGGCGGTGGCAAATATCTCATCGACTATGAGATTTCGGGCAAGCTCGATCACGGCTTCGTCTATCCGTTCAATTCGGATGCGGAGGTGCTCTTCCCCTTCATCGCGATCGAACTGCGCAAGGACGGCCTGGTCCGCGTCTCCGCCCCGGCGTTCGTCGGCTCGACCAAGAAGGGGGGCGGCGCGCCGGGCATGCCGAGCAGCAACGATGCGGTGGACGGCAGCTTCACGCTGACCACCGATGCCGAGATCACCATGCACAATAACGAAGCCGGCGCGCAGCCCGGCCCCGGCGGCATGAAGACGCTCAGCTGGCGGGTGACGCCGATCAGCAAGGACGCGCCGACGGCCGCCCTGCGGCTGGCGCGCTAGGCCCCGGACCGGGGCGTCAGCCCCATTCGGCGGTCGGCCAGCCGCGCTCGGCCGCGAGCCGGCGCAGCCGGTCGTGCGCGTTGACGGCGAAGGGCTCGTCCGCCCATTCCATCACCGGCGCGTCCGAGGCGTGATCCGAATAGAAACGGATGTGGCAGGCCTCGCGCGTCAGCCCTTCGGCGGCCATCCAGGCCTGGATCATCCGCAGCTTGGCCGGCCCGTAATTATTCTCCCCGTCGATCCGCGCCCGGATCCGGCCGTCCAGCCCGATCACGCTGTTGGTGGCGATCACGTCGTCGAAGCCCAGCCGATCGCCGATCGCCTCCGAATAGAGCCGGTAGGATGCCGTCGCCATCACCAGCCGCCGCCCGGCGGCGCGATCGGCGGCGATCTGGGTGAGCGCGCCGGGATGGATGTTGGCCGCCACCGTCCGGTCGGCGAAGCTTTCGGCCACCGGCGCCAGATCGGCCGGCGATATCGCGCGGCCCAGCAGCAGCATGTGGTTGATCTCCTTCAGCCTGCCCCGATCGATCAGCTTCAGCACATAAGCCAGCATGGACAGCAGCACGATCGGCACGAACAGCAGCCGCCACGGCGCCCGCCGCCGCGCCGCGTGGAGCAGGAAGGGCGTGTAGGTGGCGATCCGCGTGATGGTGCGGTCCATGTCGTAGATGGCAAGCTCGGTCATGTCCGCGCCTTAGAGCCTGTTCGGCCGGGATTGAAGGGTCGCGCGGCCGCGATCGGCGGATGAATCGCCACCGCCGTCCGCTTCGCTTCGCCCCGCGCGACGGAAAAGAACGCGATCTCCACGATTTCGCGGGTCAGCTTCCCGGCTTGCCGCGCGGACGATCCTCCCCCATGGTTGTCGGGCATGAGCGACGCTGCGGATTTCACGATAGACGACCAGCGGGTCCTCCGGCTTTCCGGGGAATGGACGCTGGCGCGCCTGGGGGAGGTGCCCCGCCGGATCGAGGCGCTCGATACGCCGCCGGCGCGGATCGACCTCAGCGATGTGCCGCGCATCGACACGGTCGGCGCCTGGCTGGTGCACCGGCTGTCGCGCGACAGCGGCGCCGCGATCGACGGCACCAATGCCGATGCCGCGCAGCTCATCGACCAGGTAGCCAAGGCCGATCAGGCCACCACCGTCCGTGCCGAGCATGTATCGCCCACCACGCGCATCCTTTCCCAGGTCGGCCTGGCCACCGTCACCGCCGGGCAGACCCTGATCGGGCTGGTCGGCTTCTTCGGCGCGATCCTCATTTCCTTCTGGTCGGTCGTCCGCCATCCCCGCCGGTTCCGGGGCAATGCCGTCACCCGCCAGTTCGAGGTGGTCGGCGTCGACGCGCTCGGCATCATCGGGCTGATGAGCTTCCTGATCGGCATCGTCATCGCCCAGCAGGGGGCGGTGCAGCTCCGCCAGTTCGGGGCGGAGGTGTTCACGATCAACCTGATCGGCCGCATCACCCTGCGCGAGCTGGGCGTGCTGATGACGGCGATCATGGTCGCCGGCCGGTCGGGATCGGCCTTCGCCGCGCAGATCGGATCGATGAAGCTCGCCGAGGAGGTGGATGCGATGCGCACCATCGGCATCGCGCCGATGGAGGCGCTGGTGCTGCCGCGGGTGATCGCCACCGTGGTGCTGATGCCGCTGCTGGGCTTCTATGCCTCGCTGGTCGCGATCGTGGGCGGCGGCATCCTGTGCTGGATCTCGCTCGATATCCCGCCCGCCACTTATATCCAGCGCATGCGCGAGGTGGTGCCGATGACCGATCTCTGGGTCGGCCTGGTCAAGGCGCCGGTGTTCGGCGCGATCATCGCCATGGCGGGATGCTTCCAGGGCATGCAGGTGCAGGGCAATGCCGAGGAAGTGGGGCTGCGCACCACGGCGGCGGTGGTGCAGGCAATCTTCCTGGTGATCGTGCTCGACGCCTTCTTCGCGGTGTTCTTCTCGTCGATCGGATGGATCTGATGGCGGGGGAGGACGATATCGCCATCCGGGTCGAAGGGCTGAAGAACGCCTTTGGCGATCAGGTGGTGCACGAGAATCTCGATCTCGAGGTCCGGCGCGGCGAGATCATCGGCGTCGTTGGCGGATCGGGCACGGGCAAGTCCGTGCTGATGCGATCGATCATCGGCCTCCAGCGCCCGGAAGCCGGCGAGGTGACGGTGTTCGGCGTGCCGATGACGGGCGAATCGCTCCACACGCCGGAGGCCGAGGCGATCCGGCGGCGCTGGGGCGTGCTGTTCCAGAACGGCGCGCTCTTCTCCACGCTCACCGTGGCCGAGAATGTGGAAGTGCCGCTGCGCGAATATTATCCCGCGCTCGATCAGGAATTGCTGGACGAGATCGCCGGGTACAAGATCGTGATGTCGGGCCTGCCGGTCGATGCCGGCCCCAAATTCCCGTCGGAGCTTTCGGGCGGCATGCGCAAGCGCGCCGGGCTGGCGCGGGCCCTCGCGCTCGATCCCGAGCTTCTGTTCCTGGACGAGCCGACGGCCGGCCTCGACCCGATCGGCGCGGCCGCCTTCGACGAATTGCTGCACGATCTCAGCAGGACGCTGGGCCTCACCGTGTTCCTCATCACCCACGATCTCGATACGCTCTATGCGATCTGCGATCGGGTGGCGGTGCTGGCCGATCGCCGGGTGATCGCGGTCGGCACCATCCCGGAACTATTGGCGTTGGACCATCCGTGGATTCAGGAATATTTCAACGGGCCGCGTGGAAGGAACGCCGCGCAATCCGCGGAGCGGGCCGGAACGGGGAGAGACTGACGAATCATGGAGACCCGTTCTAACCACGTCCTGGTCGGCAGCGTCGTGCTGGCGCTGCTCGCCGCCGTGCTGCTCTTCACGGTATGGCTCGCGCGGCTTTCCGGCGCGAACGAGCATGAGTTCGACATCTTCTTCAAGCAGTCGGTCGATGGCCTGGCCAAGGGCACGGCGGTCACCTTCTCGGGCGTGCCGGTGGGGCAGATCAAGGAAATCGTGCTGATGCCCGATCAGCCGGAATTCGTGCGCGTGCGGATATCGGTGAAGGGCGACGTGCCGATCCTGCAGGGCACCACCGCCACGATCAGCGGCGTCGGCTTCACCGGCGTCAGCCAGATCAACCTCGACGGCGCGATCCGGGGCCAGCCGCCGATCGCCTGCCCGGACGACGATCGCAGCGCCCAATGCCCCTATGGCCGCCCCGTGATCCCCACCAAGCCCGGCACGCTGGGCGAGCTGCTCAACAGCGCCCCCCAGCTCATGGAGCGGCTGTCGACGCTCACCGAGCGGCTGGGCGAGCTGGTGAACGACAAGAACCAGAATTCGGTGGCCCACATCCTCGCCAATCTCGAACGGCTGAGCGGGTCGCTCGCCGATCGCGGGCCGGAATTGCAGGGCGTGCTGGCGGACAGCCGCGTCGCCATCCGCCAGGCGGGCGATGCGGCCGAGCAGATCGGCGCGCTGGCCAGCAGCACCAACGGCCAGCTCCAGCCGATCGCCGCCGATCTGCGCCGCACCGTCCAGTCGGCAGAGCGCAGCATGGCGGAGCTGGAAGGGGCGATCGGCGATGCCCGGCCGGGCCTCAAGGCCTTTTCCACCCAGACGATCCCCGAGGTCGGCCAGCTCGTCCGCGATCTGACGGAGATGTCGGAGGCGCTGACCGGCGTCGCCAACAAGCTCGATCGCGGCGGCGCGAGCGCGGTGCTGGGGGGCAGCAAGCTTCCGGACTACAAACCGAAATGAGGCGCATGAAACCGCATCCGATCCTGATCGCGGCAGTGCTGCTGCCGCTCGCCGCCTGCGTGCGCATCGGCGAAAAGCCGCCCGCCAGCCTGATGACGCTCACCTCCGCCGCCGCGCTGCCGGCCGGCCCGCCGCGCACGGCGCGCGATGGCCAGGCGGTCGCCGTGCTGGTGCCCAGCGTGCCCCAGGCGCTCAACGTGCTGCGCGTGCCGGTGCAGACGGGGCCGACCGGGCTCGCCTATCTCAAGGATGCGCAGTGGGTGGAACCGCCCGCCCGCCTGTTCCGCAACCTGCTGGCCGAAACCATTGCCGCGCGCACCGGGCGGCCCGTGCTCGATCTGCGGCAATATTCGCTGGCGCCCGGCATGCGGCTGGCCGGCCGGCTCCAGCAATTCGGGCTGGATGCGGGCAGCGGCGAGGTCGTGGTGATCTACGATGCCACGCTGGCGCGCGGCAACGATGTCGAAACCCGCCGGTTCGAGGCGCGGACGAAGGTGGCGCGCGAGGAGCCCGGCCCGGTCTCCGCCGCGCTCAACCAGGGCGCGAACGAGATCGCCGTGCAGGTGGCCGACTGGATCGGCGCCTGATCCGGCCCGCGCCGGACCTTTAGGGCGGCGCGGGGGTGTGTCGGCGAGGAGGCCGACGCTTAAAAAGCCCCTCCGTCATTCCCGCGCAGGCGGGAATCCATTGTGTCGGAAGCTATCGGCTCAATCGAGCCAACCGCGTCCATGGATTAGCTGCGCTGGCCTCCGGCCCCCGCCTGCGTGGGGAATAACGAGGGAGGGCGTCCGCCCACCCCCGATCCTTGTCACCCGCTGTTGCGCAGCGCCGTGGCGATGGCGTTGATCGAAAGCTGGATGCCTTCGTGGATGCGGGGATCGTCCTCGCCGGCGCGGTGGCGCTTCAGCAGCTCGATCTGCAGGTGATTGAGCGGCTCTATATAAGGCAGCCGAAGCCGGATCGATTCGTCGAGCGCCGGGCTCTTTTCCAGCAGCCGGCTCTGCCCGGTGATGTCGAGCAGATTGTCCCGCGTGACATGCCAGCCGTCGCGGATGCGATCGAAGATCGCCTGGCCATGCGCCTGATCCTCGACCAGCGCGACATAATGGCCGGCAATCTCCATGTCGGACTTGGCGAGCACCATTTCGAGATTGGCCAGCGTCGATTGCAGGAAGGGCCAGCCCTCCACCATCTCGGCCAGCAGCCCGCGATCCTCGAACGCCGCCAGCGCCTGGCCCACGCCATACCAGCCGGGCAGCATCACGCGGGCCTGCGCCCAGGAGAATACCCAGGGGATGGCGCGCAGGTCCTCGATCCGGTCGCTCTTGGTGCGGCTGGCGGGGCGTGATCCGATCTTGAGGTCGGCGATCTCGGCGATCGGCGTGAACTGGCGGAAGAAGGTGCGGAAGCCCTCGGTGCCGTAGACGAGGTCGCGATAGGCGTGGAAGGCGGTATCCGAAAGCTTGGCCATCGCGCCCGCGAACCGCTCATATTCGGCCTCGGCGAGCTGCGGCGGCTCCAGGCTGGCCAGCAAGGTGGCGGATGCCATGGCCTCCAGATTGGTGACGGCACTTTCGCGGGTGCCATATTTGGCGGCGATCACCTCGCCCTGCTCGGTGATGCGGATGCGGCCCGCGACCGTGCCGGGCGGCTGCGCGCGGATCGCCATGAAGGATGATCCGCCGCCCCGGCCCACCGCGCCGCCCCGGCCGTGGAACAGCTGCATCGCCGCGCCCGCGCGTTCGAACACCGGCGCCAGCGCCCGGCTCGCCTGGTGCAGGCTCCACACCGAGGTGAGGTAGCCGCCATCCTTGTTCGAATCCGAATAGCCGACCATCACCTCCTGCACGCCGCGCGCGGCGGTGATCGTCGCGGCCTCGGGCAGGGCGAACCAGGCGGTCATCACCTTCGGCGCGTTTTCGAGGTCGGCGATGGTCTCGAACAGCGGCACCACCATGATCGCGGAGGTCGGCGTGTCGCCGGGGACGTAGAGGCCGGCTTCCTTGAGGAGGATATGGACCTCCAGCAGGTCCGACACGCTTTCTGCCTTGGAGATGATGTAGGTGGTGATGGCCTCGGCCCCGTAGCGGGCGTGCGCCTCGGCCGCGGCGTGGACGATCGCCAGCTCGGACGCGGTCTCGTCCGAATAGGTGACATAGGGGCTGGAAAGCGGTCGGGAACTGGCCAGCTCCCGCCGCAGCAGGGCGACGCGGCCTTCCTCGTCCAGCGCGCGATAATCCGCCTCGACGCCGGCGCTGTTCAGCAGCTCCGCCACCACGCGCTCGTGCACGTCGGCATTCTGGCGCAGGTCGAGCGTGGCGAGGTGGAAGCCGAAGGTCTCGACCGCGCGGATCAGCCGGCCCAAGCCACCGCCGCCCGCCAGCGCGCCATCGCCGTCGCGGGCCAGCGCATGGGCGATCGCGACCAGATCGGCGCGGAAGTCGGCCGGATAGGCATAAGGTTCGGCATCGGCCGAGGCCGGCGGCCGGGGCGGCTCGCGGCCGACCAGCACGCGATAGGTCGCCGCCAGCCGCGAATAGACGCCGGTGATGGCGCGGCGGAAGGGCTCGTCGCTGCGGCTGGGGGAATTGTCGCCGCTGCGCTCGGCCAGCGCGATCACCTCCTCGGTCACGGGCGTCAGCTCGGTCGAGATCGAAAGCTCGGCGCCCAGCCGGTGCAGCAGGTCCAGATAATGGCCGATCACGGTCTCCGCCGCCCGGCCCAGCGCCAGCCGCAGCGAATCGGCCGTCACGTTGGGATTGCCGTCGCGATCGCCGCCAATCCAGCTTCCCGGCTTCAGGAAGCTGGGCGGGCGCTGGCCCAGCGCGCGTTCCCAGCGGGCGTGGAGCGCGGGGATGACGGGCAGGAACACGTCGCGCAGATAGGCGAGCGCGGTCTCCACCTCGTCGGCGACATAGAGCCGCTCGCGCCGCAGCGGCCGCGTCTGCCAGAGCAACGCGATCTGGCGGTAGATTGCCTCCTCCACCAGCTCGCCGCCGTCGGTTTCCGTGCGGCCCATGTCGCGCAGCTTCATCAGCTCGGCGATGTGGTTGCGGTGGTCGATGGTGGACTTGCGCCGCACTTCGGTCGGGTGCGCGGTCAGCACCGGCGCCACCAGCGCCTGCTGCAGCAGCGCCGTCACCCGATCGCGGTCGATCCCCTCCGCCTCCAGCCGCGCGATCGCCTGGGCGACGTCGGCCCCCGGCTCGGCCGCCACGCCCTGCCGGTCCTCGGCCAGGTTGGCGAGCATCGAGAACAGCATGAAGCCGCGCACGAAGGAGATGGTGTCGTCGAGGGTGAGCGCGTCCAGCCCCAGCTCGATCGAATCCGGCGCGGCGATGCCGCGATGCCGGTCGACCGAGGCGGACCGGATATATTCCACCCGCCGGAACAGCGCGTCGCCGCCATAGGCCCGGATGACGTCGCCGAGCAGGCGGCCGAGGAAGCGGATGTCGGGGTTCTGGCGGGTATGGGGGATCGCGATGCGCATGCGGCGACGCTGCAACGCAACAATCGTGGCGTCAATGCCTCGCTTGGCCGAATATCATTGTTTCTTGCGATATTCGGTGAAGGTGCCGAGCGGGCAGGCGCCATATTGGATCGGCGAGGGCGGATCGATCACGGTGACGAGATCGAGGTTGCACAGATTGCCCGTGGTGATGCGGGTGACGAGCGCGCGGTCCTTGCGCAGCCCGGTGCAGCGTCCGCCGGCGGGCTGGTTCACATAAAGCCGGTTGGACGTGATCTCGTAGATGATCGCGGTCGGATCGATGATCCGGCTGCTGCGCACCTGGCTCAGCGGGATGCAGTTCGCCGTGCCGACGGGCTCATAGCCGGCAAGCGCCTTCTGGGCGGCTTCGCTCAATGGGGCGTCGGCCTTGCTGTCGGCGGCATAGGCGCAGCCGCCGATCGTCATGGATGCGGCCAGGGCGGCGACAAGATGGAGGTTGCGCATTGGTCTGTCTCCCGGATCCCATCCCCTGATGGCGCGCATCATAGCATGGGCTGGGCTGGCTGTTTTGAAAATCCGGCTTTCGCCGGATTTCGGCGGCACCGGCCCGCNCCCCCACCCGGCCGCCCATTAAGATACTGCCGTTGGGCAGCCGGTGGGGGAGCGGGCCGGTGCGGCGCTGACAAGCCCTCAGCCCCGGAACGAATCCTTGGCGGCGCGGCGTTCGGCCAGCTCCTCGATCGATGCGGCCCGCATGAAGGGGTTGGTGGCGCGTTCCAGCGCGATGGTGGTTGGCACGGTCGCCTCGCCCCGGGCGCGCAGGGCATCGACTTCGGCCATGCGCCGGGCGATCGCTTCATTGCCCGGTTCCGCCGCCAGCGCGTAGCGTCCGTTGGACTGGGTATATTCGTGCGCGCAATAGACGGCGGTGTCGTCCGGCAGCGCCTCCAGCTTGCGCATGTTGGCGAACATCTCGGCCGCCGTGCCCTCGAACAGCCGGCCGCAGCCCATGGCGAACAGCGTGTCGCCCACGAACGCGGCCTTCGCCGCCGGCATCAGATAGGCGATATGGCCCGCCGTATGGGCCGGCACGTCGATCACCCGCGCGGCATGGCCGCCGAGATGGACGACATCCCCTTCCGCCACCAGCCGGTCGAGCGTCGGGATGCGTTCCGCCTCGGCCGCCGGGCCGGTGACGGTGCAGCCCGTGGCCTGCCTGATCTCCGCATTGCCGCCGGTGTGGTCGGGATGCCAGTGGGTGTTCCAGATCTGCGTGATCCGCCAGCCCCGCGCCTCGGCGGCGGCGAGCACGGGCCCGGCGACGGCGGGGTCGATCGCCGCCGTCTCCTTGCTTTCGCCGTCATGGACCAGCCAGACATAATTGTCGGTCAGCACGGGGATGCGGGCGATTTCGATCATAGCTGCCAGCCTGTATCGGTCCGGCCGAGCAGCGCAAGCGCATCCGCCGCGAGATGCTCGGTCAGCGTCCTTGCCGGCAGCGGCCGGCCGATCCGCGCCGACTGCCCCGCCCAGCAGGGGCCGAAGCCCTCGGGATCGGCGGTGCGCAGCCGCGCCAGCGCCGTGGAGGCATAAGGGAAGCGCGGCGCCTCCTCGCGGATCGGGCCCAGCGCCTTCATCAGCCGGTTGGGAATGCCGCGGGCGAGGCCGCCGCTGAACAGGTTGGTGAAAAGGCTATGCTCGGCCGCCTCGCTCGCCAGCAGGTCGCGGTGCGGCTCATGGATCAGGCTTTCCGGGCAGTGGAGATAGGCGCTGCCGATCTGCACCGCGCTCGCGCCCAGCAGCAGGGCGGCGGCGATGCCCCGGCCGTCGGCGATGCCGCCCGCCGCGATCACCGGCACGTCGACCGCGTCGACGACCTGCGGCACCAGCGCCATCAGCCCCATCTGCGCCGCCGGGTCCTCGCCCAGGAAGCGGCCCGCATGGCCGCCGGCTTCCCAGCCTTGCGCGATCACCGCGTCCACGCCGTGCGCCGCCAGCCAGCGCGCCTCGGCCACGCTGGTGGCGCTCGCCAGGATCAGCGCGCCGGCGCCGCGCGCGCGGTCCATCAGCGGGGGATCGGGCAGGCCGAAGTGGAAGCTGACGATCTCGGGGCGCAATTCCTCCACCAGATCGGCCATCGCGGCGTCGAACGGCGCGCGCAGCGGCGGCGGCGTGGTGGGCGGGCCGACATGGAATTCGGCGTAGAAGGGCTCCAGCAGCGCCCGCCACGCGCTGTCGTCTGGCTCGGTGCCCAGCCGGTGGCAGAAGAAGTTGAGGTTGATCGGGCCGGCGGCCCGCGCGCGCAATTCGCTATACTGGCTGCGCAGCGCGCCGGGGGACAGCATGGCGCAGGGCAGGGTGCCCACCGCGCCGCCCGCCATGGCGCCCGCCGCCAGGCCCACCCCGCCGGCGCCCGCCATGGGCGCCAGCAATATGGGGTGGGCGGACCCCAATCGTTTCAGGAAGGAGGCGCGGGTTACCATGTCCCCGTATTGGGCATCGAGGCCCAGGGCTCCTGCGGCGGCAGATGGCCGTCCTGGAGCAGCTCGATCGAGATATTGTCCGGCGTGCGGACGAAGGCCATGTGGCCGTCGCGCGGCGGGCGGTTGATCGTCACGCCGGCCTCCATCAGCCGCTGGCAGGTCTCGTAGATATTGTCGACGCGATAGGCGAGGTGGCCGAAATTGCGGCCGCCATCATAGCCGCCTTTCTCGTCCCAATTGTGGGTCAGCTCGACCTGGGCCTCCTCGTCGCCCGGCGCGGCGAGGAAGATCAGGGTGTAGCGTCCCGCGTCATTTTCCATGCGGTTCACTTCCCTGAGGCCCAGCAGCTCGAAGAAGCGGATGGTCGCGTCCGGGTCGGACACGCGGATCATGGTGTGCAGATATTTCATCCTGCCTATCCTAGGCGCGGATGCCCGCCGGTTGAAGGGGAAAGCGGCGGATGCCCGCAGGCTTCCGCCCGAATCGAATCGCGGGGAAGGCCGCCGTCACCCCTCGCCGCCCGCGTTCAGGTCGTTCGTCGGTGGCTTTTGCATGTTCGTCGCAATCGCGGGGAATTGGTAGAGCGAAGGGGCGCTCCGGTCGAACCTGTAATGCGTGCGAAGCCAGCTTTCCGTAGGGAAAATGCATGGCGACGGGGCAGTCCGTTCACCGTCTCCAACAGGATCGCAAATCCGGCCGAAAGGCCCTGTATCGGTTCGAAGGAGAGTTACCATGTTCACGCGTTTCACCCGCTCCGCTCTTTTAGGCAGTCTTGGTGCCGTGGTTGCTTCCGCGACGCTGCTGGCGGCTCCCGCCTCCGCCCAGAGCGAACCCCGCACCGCCGTCGTCCGCTACGGCGATCTGGATCTGAACTCGAGCGACGGCGTCGCCGCCCTCGACAGCCGCGTCCGCCGGGCCGTCGCCAATGTCTGCGGCGTCGGTGACTCGCAGACGCTCACCGAAATTGCCCAGTCGCGCAAATGCGCCCGCACGGCGATGAACGAAGCCAATGGCCGGGTCCAGTTCGCGGTTGCCGCCGCCCGGTCCAAGCAGGGCTATGCCAGCAACGATGTCACGGTGAAGACGCCGGCCCGCTGATCGGCCCGTCACACGGAATATCGCCGGCGCAGAACTGGAAATCAGTCCCTTCCACGGCGTCTGCGATGCGCCCCCGGGGTTCCCTTGCCCCGGGGGCGCTTATTCATGGGCCCGTGCCGGCTGGAAACCGGCCCTCAGCGCCCCGTGATCGCCTTGGCGGCCTGCAGATAGGTGCGGCCGATCCGCACCTCGGTGCCGTCGGCCAGGTCGGCATGCCACACGCCCAGCCCGTCGTGGCGCAGCTTGGCGATATGATCGCGGCGGACGATGGTCGATCGGTGCAGGCGGATGAAGCGGTTGGGGTCCAGGCGCCGTTCCAGCTCGCTGATCGTCTGGTGCAGCAGGAAGCTGCGCTGGCCGATATGCAGCCGCATATAATCGCGCTCCGCCTCGATCCGGTCGATATCGGCGGCGGCGACGCGGATCATCTCCGATCGGTGCGGCACCCAGAATTCCTCGGTCCAGCCGGTCGGCTGCGGCTTTTCCGTCGGCGGCTGGCGCAGTTTCTCGTGCACGCGGGCGACGGCCTTGCTCAGGCGCTCGCCAGAGACCGGCTTCAGCAGATAATCGACCGCCGCCACGTCGAAGGCGGCGACGGCGAACTGGTCGAAGGCGGTGCAGAAGATGATCGCCGGCCGGTCCGCCTGTTTTTCCAGCGCCTGCGCCACGCCCATGCCGTCCAGCCCCGGCATGGCGATGTCGCACAGCAGCAGGTCCGGCTTCAGCGCCTCCACCAGCCGCAGCGCGGCCTCGCCGTCGCTGGCCGTGCCGACAAGGTCGATACCGTCGGTCTGGGCGCAGAGGATCTGCAGCCGCTCGATCGCCAGCGGCTCGTCATCGACGATCAGCGTGCGAAGCGCGCGTTCGGGCGCGGTATCAGCAGCCATGGCGCGATAGCGGCAGGAACAGGGTTACGGCGAAGCCGCCGCCCGGCAGCGGCCCCCAGCGGCAGCTGCTGTCGCTGCCGAAGCGGGCGGCCAGCCGTTCGCGCACGTTGCGCAGGCCCACGCCCGTGCCGCCGTTCATCTCATTTTCCGGCATCGGGTCCCCATCATCCTCCACCGTCAGCACCAGCCCGTCCGAATCCTCGCGGGCCTTGATGCGGATCGTAACCGGACGGCGCGCACGCGAAACCCCATATTTGACGGCATTCTCGACCAGCGGCTGGAGGATGAGGCCCGGCACGCAGGCGGTGCGCAGCGGATCGGGCACCTCCACCTCCACCTTCAGCCTGTCCGGGAAGCGCACCGCCTCTATGTCCAGATAGAGGCGCTGCAGCCGGATCTCCTCGTAAAGCGGCACATCCTCGGTCGGGTCGCCGGTCAGGCTGGTGCGGAAGAAGGTGGAAAGGTTCATGATCATCCGCTCGGCCTCGGCCTTCTTGTCGGTCATCACCAGCGAGGAGAGGGAGTTGAGCGTGTTGAACAGGAAATGCGGGTTCACCTGATAGCGCAGCGCGCGCAGTTCGGCCGATTGGGCGGCGGCGCGGAAGCTCGCCGTCTCGCGCTCCGCCCCGCGCACGGCGGCGGCATAGCAGAGCGCGAGATAGAGGGCGGCCCAGCAGGAGAAGAAGAAGAAACCGTTCGCCCCCTGATCGGCGATCACCATGATCGGCTTCTTTTCCTCGTCGGTCATGTCCTCTTCGTCGCCGCCCACCTGGATGGTCACCTGGCGGCTGGCCGATGGCGCGGGCGGCGACGGCGGGGCGGGCGGTGCCATCACGCCGCCGGGCAAGGCGGGCGGCGCGGCCGGCGCGGGCGGGGCCTCGCCCTTCTCGATGATGACCTTGGTGGTCTTGCGATCATGCTTGCTGGGGAAATGGCGGTCGAGATGCTCGAACGCGATCCAGTTGACCGTCGCATAGGTCAGCGCCGCCGGCACCGCGAGCAGCGCCGCCGCCGCGATCGCATGCTTCAGCGAACGGCCCACCACCCGCCGCAGGATCAGGTAGACGAGGAAGGTGATCCCCATGCTGATCAGGGTGACGACGGCGCGATAGCCGAGCATCACCACCTGATGGTCGTAACCCAGCCCGGCACCGCGCAGCGTTATGATCGTGAAATAGAAAAGCCAGAAGCCGACGATGGAGAGCAGGGCGACGCGGTGGCTGATCTGGACCTTGGAAGACTCGTCGTGATCGTTATGCATCGTCCATCTATAACGCTCCCTGCCTTAATCGGGAGTGGCGTGTCGCCGCCGTCCGTCGAACCCGGCCCTACGTTCATCGAAAGTTCAGGTTGAACGCCCCGGTTGCACCGGCGGAACATGCCCCTGTCGCCGCGCGTTTTTGTCTAAACGAGAGGCCGGAATGCGGGCCTCCGGATCGGCCCCGATACGAGCCGGGGCCGTGCTCTCCAACACGAATGGCCGAGAGGATCGGATGATGGACGCACATGGCGGCAAGCCGAGCACGGATGACTATCCCACCACCAAGATCAGGACCGCGCACGATGCGAGCGACGACCGGCGCCTGCGCCGCGATCCATCGGACGAGGACGCCAAGCTGGACGTGGCGCTCGACGAAAGCTTCCCCACCTCCGATGCGCCCTCGCTCACCCAGCCCGCCAAGGGCAAGGACCCGGCGCCCTCCTCCGGCTATGACGAGGCGGCCGAACGCAAGCGGGCGGAGAAAGCGAAAGGTTAGGCAGCGCGGAGGACCGGTGTCGGGACGAAGCCGGCGCCTCGCTTTCGCGTGGAGTAGAAACGCCCCACCGACATAGCCCCAAATCCGTCATTCCCGCACAGGCGGGAGCCATAGGCCAGCGCAGCTAATCCCCAGCGCAGCTAATCCATTGTGTCGGGTGCTATCGACTCAATCGGGCCAGCCGCCTTCCATGGATGCCCTGCGCGGGAATGACGGATTTGGAATCGCCGCTCCCCGAAAGACGCTCCGCGTCAGGCCGAGGCTGACGGATCAGATGGAAAGCCGCGCCCAGATCGGCAGGTGATCGGACGCGGCCGAGGACCGGGCCGAACGGTGCACGCCGCAGTCGCGCGGCGTGAACTGCCGGTCGATCAGGATGCGGTCCAGGCTGGCGAGCGGGCGGCGGCTGTGGAAGCTGCGGCCCGTGTCCAGCGTGCGGAAGCCGCCGGCGGCGAATTCGGCAAGGCAGCCGCCGGTCTTCGCCCATTCGTTGAGGTCGCCCATCATCACCGTCGGCTGCGGCGCGCGCTCGGCAAGCTGGGCCAGGATGGAGCGCACCTGCCGCCGCCGCCACAGCCCCGAAAGATCGAGGTGCATGCCCACCACCCGGATCGGCCGGCCATGGACGCTGAGGTCTGCCCACACCGCGCCGCGCGGCTCGATCACCGGCAGGTGGATCGGCGCGTGGGCGACGATCTCCACATGGCGCTTCACCAATATCGCATTGCCGTGCCAGCCGATGCCGCCGGGGCGGATATCGTAATCGACGGGCTTGTAGCCGCTATGCTCGGCGATCATGTCCACCGGGATCGCCGAGGTGCGCGATCCGAAACGCAGGTCCGCTTCCTGCAGCGCCACGATATCGGCGTCGATCTCGTGCAGCACGTTCAGGATGCGGGCCGGATCGCGCCGTCTGTCGGTGCCGACCGCCTTGTGGATGTTGTAGCTGGCGACGGTGATCATCGCCGGCATGGTCAGGCCGCCGTTCCGCCTACGGTGAGCCCCTCGATCAGCAGCGTCGGCTGGCCCACGCCCGCCGGCACCGATTGGCCGCCCTTGCCGCAGATGCCGATGCCCTCGTCCAGCGCCATGTCGTTGCCGATGGCGCGCACCTTGGTCAGCACGGAAGGCCCGTCGCCGATCAGGGTGGCGCCCTTGATCGGCGCGCCGATGCGGCCGTTCTCGATGCGATAGGCCTCGGTGCAGGAGAAGACGAACTTGCCCGAGGTGATGTCCACCTGCCCGCCGCCGAAGCTGGTGGCGTAGATGCCGTTCTTCACGCCGGCGATGATGCCGGCCGGGTCGTCCCTGCCGCCCAGCATGAAGGTGTTGGTCATGCGCGGCATCGGCGCATGGGCGAAGCTTTCGCGCCGGCCGTTGCCGGTGGCGGGCACGCTCATCAGCCGGGCGTTCAGCCGGTCCTGCATATAGCCGACGAGGATGCCGTCCTCGATCAGCACGTTGCGCTGGGTGGGCGTGCCTTCGTCGTCGATGGTGAGCGATCCGCGCCGCCCGGCGATCGATCCGTCGTCCACCACGGTGACGCCGGGCGCCGCCACCCGCTCGCCGATCCGGCCGGAGAAGGCGGAGCTGCCCTTGCGGTTGAAATCGCCCTCCAGCCCATGGCCGATCGCCTCGTGCAGCAGCACGCCGGGCCAGCCGGGGCCGCACACCACCGTCATCTCGCCGGCCGGCGCCGGCACCGATTCGAGGTTGACGAGCGCCTGGGCCAGCGCCGCGTCGATCGCCCGGTTCCAGTTCGCCTCGGCGAACAGGTCGTCATAGAGATAACGGCCGCCCAGCCCGAAGAAGCCGCTCTCGCGCCGCCCGTTCTGTTCGGCCACGATCGAGACGTTGAGGCGCACGAGCGGCCGCACGTCATGCGCGACGAAGCCGTCGGGCCGGACGATCTCCACCACGCTCCACGATCCCGAAAGCGCCACCGTCACCTGCGCCACGCGCGGGTCGCGGGCGCGGGCCGCCGCGTCGATCTGCTGGCACAACGCCACCTTCTTCGCGAAGGGCACCAGGTTCAGCGGATTTTCGGCGGTGTAGAGCGCGGCGTTGGTGCGGCGCGGCGGCGCGGCCCTGGCGCCCTTGGCCGGATCGAGCAGGGTCATCGTCTCGGCCGCGCGGCGGATCGCCGCCTCGCTGATCTCGTTGGCGTGGGCGAAGGCGGTGGTCTCGCCCGAAACGCCGCGCAGGCCGAATCCCGCCTGCGTGTTGAAATCGGCGGTCTTCAGCCGGCCGTCGTCGAAGCCGAAGCTCTCGGACGCGGCATATTGCAGGTAGAGCTCCCCGTCGTCGCAACCCTTCAGCGCGTCCGCCGTCAGGCGCAGCGCGCCATCGGGGTCCAGCGCATTGTCGCGATAGAGGAAGCGGCGGGGATCGGGGAAGATGCTCATGCCCCCCGATATAGGCATGTCCCCGGCAAAGTCGAAGGGAGGATCAGTGGCCGGTGCCGGTGCCGGTGCCTTTATCGGCCGGGCCGCCGATCAGGATGAAGCGGCGGTCGCAATAGCCGCAATCGGCATAGCCCTTCTCGTCGATCTCGATCCACACGCGCGGATGGCCGAGCGCGGCCCCGCCGGGAATGTCGGAAGCCCCGTCGCAGGCGACGCGGGCGGTGGAGACGCGGACGGATTCGGGCGGCGGCAACATGAATTTCCCCCTAGCGCAGCCGTGGGCCGCGGTTCAAGCGGTCTGATGCGCCGGAACGGTGGCCGCGCGGGCGGGGTGCACGGTGGTCAGCGTCGCCAGCATCGCGGCCAGCATGGCGGCGGCGGCAAGCGCGCGGCGCGATCGGCGGAGGTGGAGCTGGTGAAACATGCGGCCCATCTGCGCGCGCGCGGGTAAACATCGTGTGAAGGAACATGGTTAGCGGGATGCTTGGGAAAAGGCCGCGAAGGCCCCGGGTCCATCCGCCTGGCACCCGAATCGCCGACTCCCTTTGCGCGCCCGGCTCCGGCCGGCTAAAGCCCCGGCATGACCGAAGCCGCCATCCGCATCATCGATCTCGCCAAAACCTATGCCGGCGGCAAGCAGGCGCTGAAGGGCGTCAGCTTCGATGTGCCGCGCGGCCAGATTTTCGGCCTGCTCGGCCCCAATGGCGCGGGCAAGTCCACCCTGATCAACATCCTGTCGGGCATGGTGAACAAGACCTCGGGCACCGCCGAGATCTGGGGCTTCGACATCGATCGCGACGCGCGCAACGCCAAGGGATCGATCGGCATCGTGCCGCAGGAGATCGTGTTCGATCCCTTCTTCACCCCGCTGGAAACGCTGGAGAACCAGGCCGGCCTCTATGGCGTGCCGAAAAGCCAGCGCCGCTCGATGGAGCTGCTGCGCGCCGTCCATCTCGACGACAAGGCCAATGCCTATGCCCGCTCGCTTTCGGGCGGCATGAAGCGGCGGCTGCTGGTTGCCAAGGCGATGGTCCATTCGCCGCCCGTGCTGGTGCTGGACGAGCCGACCGCCGGCGTGGACGTGGAATTGCGCCAGCAGCTCTGGGCCTATGTGCGCGAACTCAACCGCGGCGGCGTCACCGTCGTCCTCACCACCCATTATCTCGAGGAGGCCGAGGAACTGTGCGATCGCATCGCGATCATCAACCACGGCCAGCTCATCGCCAACGAACCGACGCGCAAGCTCGTCGGCATGGCGCGGGAAAAGGTGGTCGAGGTCACGGTCGATCGCGATCTCGCGACGGTCCCGTCCTCGCCCTTCTTCGACAAGATCGAGCTGAAGGGCGAACGCACCGTCGTCATCACCTATAACAAGGATCGCCTGAACGCCGGCGGCGTGCTGGCGGCGCTGCAGGGCGAAGGCCTCGGCATCGTCGACGTCTCGACCCGCGAGGCCGATCTGGAGGACGTCTTCCTCAACCTCACCCGGGCTGTGAACGGCTGACCCCCGCAAGGCCGCCCGCGCCGCGGCGGGCGGGAAGAGAGCATTGCCTTGACCGATCAGAACCACGCTTTCGATGTCGTCATCATCGGCTCCGGCGCCGCGGGATTGACGGCCGCGCTCAACCTCGCGCCCAGCCACCGCGTGGCGGTCCTCGCCAAGGGCGCGCTTTCGGAAGGGTCGACCGCGCACGCCCAGGGCGGCATCGCCGCCGTGCTGGAACCGGGCGACACGTTCGACGCCCATGTCGAGGATACGATGATCGCCGGCGCGGGCCTCAACAACCGCGCGACCGTGGAATATGTCGTGGAGAACGCGCCCGCCGCGATCGAGCGGCTGGCGGCGCTGGGCGTGCCCTTCAACCCCGGCGAATCCGAACGCTGGCACCTGACGCGCGAGGGCGGGCACAGCCACCGCCGCATCGTCCATGTCGACGATGCGACCGGCTGGGCGGTGCAGCAGGCGCTGGAGGATGCGGCGCGCGATCATCCCAACATCACCCTCGTGCCCGATATGGTGGCGATCGATCTCGCCACCGGGCGGCACGGCCAGCGTTATTCGGGCGAAGGCCATGTCTGGGGCGTCTATGCGCTCAACCGGCGCAACGGCCGGGTGGAGCTGTTCACCGGCCGCGCGACCATCCTCGCCACCGGCGGCGCTGGCCGCGCCTATCTCTATTCCACCGCGCCCAGGGGGGCCACGGGGGACGGCATCGCCATGGCTTGGCGCGCGGGCGCGCGGGTTTCGAACATGGAATTCATGCAGTTCCACCCGACCTGCCTCTACAATCTGGAGGTCAAGAACTTCCTGATTACCGAGGCGGTGCGCGGCGAGGGCGGCCATCTGAAGATCCCGACGACCGGCCACCGCTTCATGCCCGATTTCGATCCGCGCGCCGAACTGGCGCCGCGCGATATCGTGGCGCGCGCCATCGATCATGAGATCAAGCGCCTCGGCCTCGATTATGTCCACCTCGACATCAGCCACATGCCGGCCGATTTCGTGCGCGAACATTTCCCCAACATCTATACCAAGCTGATCGGCCTCGGCATCGATATCACCACCCAGCCCATCCCGGTGGTGCCCGCGCAGCATTATACCTGCGGCGGCGTGGTGGTGGACCTCAAGGGCCGCACCGATCTGCCCGGCCTCTATGCGGCGGGGGAGGTGACGCAGTCGGGCCTGCACGGCGCCAATCGCCTCGCCTCCAACTCGCTCCTCGAATGCCTCGTCTTCGGCGAGGCGGCGGCCGGCCATATCATGCGCCACTGGGATGATCTGCCGGCGCCGCCGCCGATCCGCCCGTGGGACGAAAGCCGCGTCTCCGATTCGGACGAGGAAGTGATCGTCCAGCATAATTGGCGCGAGATCCGCCGCTTCATGTGGGATTATGTCGGCATCGTCCGCACCACCAAGCGGCTGGAACGCGCCCACCACCGCATCCGCCTGCTCCGCCGCGAGGTGGAGGAATATTACGGCAATTTCCGCGTCACCCCCGACTTGATCGAGCTGCGCAACCTCGTCGACGTCGCCGAACTCATCATCCGCTCCGCCCTCCGCCGCAAGGAAAGCCGCGGCCTCCACTACACGCTCGACTATCCCGACACGCTGATCGACGCGCAGGACACGATTTTGGTGCCGTGATCCCGTCGGGTAGCGACGGCGGTGCGGTCTGCCGCGCTGCCGAAGCGGGTCTTTCCGGGTTGGGGCCATCGGTCCGGAGCCAACGGCCATCGAGAGGATGGGAGTTGGGCGACACGAAGGAATCGTCACCCTGAACTCGTTTCAGGGTCCATCGTGCGACAAGCGATGGCGGCGCAAGCGAAGGGGGGATGCCGAGCCAGGATCCCGAAGGCGTGGCTGAGGCGATCCCTGCTAGGGCCGCCGACTGCCCCGGCGGAACCCACCCCAGCCTCTCCCTTCCAGGGAGAGGAGAAAGAACGAAGGCTTCTTCCCCGGCTTCCCGGCTCGGGGGTGACGAGGCCGGAGGCGAGATGTCCGTCCGCGGCGTGATCCGAGCCAGCCCAGCGTCACGCTGCCCGCCCGCGCCGGTTGCGCTCGCCGCTGTCCTACAGCCCCACCGCGATGCTATGAACGGAAGCGGAAATGGCCGGAATCCGCCATTTCCGGCTCTTTCTCACGATCGATCACGGCCCCTTGCGGGGGAGGTGGCAAAACCGCTCACAATCCTCAACTTCCTCAACTTCGCTTAAATTTTAGGCAGGATTTTCGGCCTCCCCGACGGCCTCTCCGCTGCGCGATGACGGTGGATGGCGCGGCCGGCTTGGGCTAGACGATTGGCCATGGCTTCCAACCACCTCTATCTCGTCGACGGCTCGGGCTATATCTTCCGCGCCTATCACCGGCTGCCGCCGCTCACCAATCGCCACGGCGTTCCGGCCGGCGCCGTCTACGGCTTCACGACGATGCTGTGGAAGCTGGTCAACGATCTCCACAAGGCCGATGGGCCGACCCATCTCGCCGTCATCCTCGATGCCTCGTCCCGCACGTTCCGCAACGAGATGTATGACGGCTACAAGGCGAACCGCCCGCCCCCGCCCGAGGATCTGATCCCGCAATTCCCGCTGATCCGCGTCGCCACCCGCGCCTTCTCCGTCCCCTGCATCGAGACCGAGGGGCTGGAGGCGGACGACATCATCGCCTGCTATGTCGAGGCCGCGCAGGCCGCCGGCTGGGCGACGACGATCGTCTCGTCGGACAAGGATCTGATGCAGCTCGTCCGCCCCGGCGTCGACATGCTCGATACCATGGCCAACAAGCGCATCGGCCGCGAGGAGGTGATCGAGAAATGGGGCGTGCCGCCCGAACAGCTCGGCGACGTGCTGGCGCTGATGGGCGACAGCGTCGATAACGTCCCCGGCGTCCCCGGCATCGGGCCGAAGACGGCCGCCCAGCTCATCCAGCAATATGGCGACGTGGAAACCGTGCTCGCCTCGGTGGAGGAGATCCGCAAGCCCAAGCTCAAGCAGTCGCTGATCGATCACGCCGCCAACGCCCGGATGAGCCGCGAGCTGGTCCGCCTGAAATGCGATGCTCCGCTGCCCGAGCCGCTCGACGATCTCGCGCTCAAGGGCTTGCCGCCGGAGCCGCTGCGCGCCTTCCTCGAGGATCAGGGCTTCAAGTCGCTGCTGCTGAAGGTCGATGGCGGCGGCAATGATTATCGTCCGCCCGCCGCCGCGCTGCCGCCGGTGACGGCGCCGGCCACCGCCCGGCCGGCCGCGCCCGAGGCGGCGGAGCAGCCCGCCTTCGATCATGCCGCCTATGAAACGGTGGTGACGGAAGAGGCGCTGGATCGCTGGATCGCCGCCGCGATCGCCGCCGGCGCGGTCGCGGTCGATACCGAGACGGACGACATCGATTGCATCCGTGCCGAGCTGGTCGGCATCAGCCTCTCGGTCGATCCGGGCAGGGCCTGCTACATCCCGATCGGCCATCGCGGCGATGGGCTGCTGAGCGAGGTGCCGCCCCAGTTGCCGCGCGCGCTGGTGCTGGAGAGGCTCCGCACCGTGCTCGAGCATCCGGGCGTGCTCAAGATCGGCCAGAATCTGAAATATGATCTGATCATGTTCCGCCGCAACGGCATCGATGTCGCGCCCTATGACGATACGATGCTGCTCAGCTACGATCTCGACGCCGGCCTGCGCGGGCATGGCATGGACGAGCTTTCGGTCGCCCATTTCGGCCACGCCCCGATCGCGTTCAAGGATGTCTGCGGCACGGGCAAGAGCCAGATCAGCTTCGACAAGGTGCAGCTCGATCGCGCCACGGCCTATGCCGCCGAGGATGCGGACGTCACGCTGCGGCTCTGGCGGAAGCTGAAGCCCCGGCTGGCGCGGGAGGAGGCGACGCGCGTCTATGAGCTGGTCGATCGGCCGCTGGTGCCGGTCGTGGCCGAAATGGAGATGGCCGGCATCCGCGTCGACCGCGAGGAGCTGGCCCGGCTTTCCGGCGAATTCGCCACCCGCATCGCCGTGCTGGAGGGCGAGATCCACGCGCTCGCCGGCGGCCCCTTCACCATCGGCAGCCCCAAGCAGCTGGGCGAGGTGCTGTTCGACCGGCTGGGCCTGAAGGGCGGGCGCAAGGGCAAGTCCGGCGTCTATTCGACCGACGTGAACGAGATGGAGCGGCTGGCCGAGGACGGCGTGGAAATCGCCACCAAGGTGCTCGACTGGCGGCAGCTTTCGAAGCTGAAGTCCACCTATACCGATGCGCTGCAGGCCCAGATCAATCCCGCGTCCGGCCGGGTCCATACCAGCTTCAGCCTGGCGGTGGCGCAGACGGGGCGGCTGTCCTCCACCGATCCCAACCTCCAGAACATCCCGATCCGCACCGATATCGGCCGCCGCATCCGCGACGCCTTCGTGGCGGACAAGGGCTATGTGCTGCTGTCGGCCGATTATTCGCAGATCGAGCTGCGGCTCGCCGCGCACATGGCGGACGTGCCCCAGCTCAAGGCCGCCTTCGCCGACGGGCAGGACATCCACGCGCTCACCGCGCAGGAACTGTTCGGCGAGGTCAACCGCGATACGCGCGGCCGGGCCAAGACGATCAACTTCTCGATCCTCTACGGCATCTCCGCCTTCGGCCTCGCCGGCCGGCTGGGCGTCGACCGGGCGGAGGCGCAGGCGATGATCAACCGCTATTTCGATCGCTTCCCCGGCATCCGCGACTATATCGCCGAAACGCTCACCGCCGTGCGCGACAAGGGCTATGTGACCACGCTCTTCGGCCGCAAGACGCATCTGCCGGGCATCCGTTCGGCCAAGCAGGGCGAGCGGCAGGCGGCCGAGCGGCAGGCGATCAACGCGCCGATCCAGGGCACCAGCGCCGACATCATCAAGCGGGCGATGGCGCGCATGGGGCCGGCGCTCAACGCGGCGGGGCTGGAACAGGTGCGCATGCTGCTGCAGGTGCACGACGAACTGGTGTTCGAGCTGCCGCCCGAGGATGTCGATGCCGCGAGCGCGGTCATCCGCGCGGTGATGGCGGGCGCGGCGGAGCCGGCGGTCAGGCTCAGCGTGCCCCTGGGCGTGGAGATCGGCACCGGCCAAAGCTGGGGGGCGGCGCATTGATCGCCCTTGCTTTTCCTGCCCTTCCGATCAGATTGATCGAAGAAATGCCGCGCGAAAAAGCGGGCATCGCCTGCCACCTTTTCCTATCTTGATCGTTAGAGACGCGAATCGATAAACTCATCCGCCCAATAGGAGGACATTCATGGCGAAGACGCCCAAGGCCAAGCCCAAGCTCGCGACCCCGACCGACCTGGCGAGCAATCAGGTGAGCAATGTCGCGGATGCGCTGAATGCGATTCTGGCGGACAGCTTCGCGCTGTACCTCAAGACCAAGAATTTCCATTGGCACGTCTCCGGCCCGCATTTCCGGGATTATCACCTGATGCTGGACGATCAGGCGACCGATATTCTCGGCACGACCGACGAGATTGCCGAGCGCATCCGCAAGACGGGCGGCACCACGTTGCGTTCGATCGGCCACATCGCGCGCCTCCAGTCGATCAAGGATAATGACGCCGATTTCGTGCCCGCAGGCGATATGCTGCGCGAGCTGCGCGACGACAATCTGAAGCTGGTGGAGAAGCTCCACGAGGCGAAGGATATCGTCGATGCCGCCAAGGACAATGCGACCAGCGGCGTGCTCGACGACTGGACCGACCGCGCCGAACGCCGCGCCTGGTTCCTGTTCGAGGCCAGCCAGGGCGCCTGACCGGCCTTCCGGTCAACCGGTTCACCGGCGGAAGGGGTGGGCTGCCATGGCGGCCCGCCCTTTTTCTTGGCGGCGGCGAGAGGCCGGCGCCGCCCGGATTAGCTTTCCATCCTGGAGGATATCGGCGCTGCGGTCATGAGCCCCCGCCGATCCTGCACATATCGAAGATGAAATAGAAAAAGCGCCGCCGGCCCCCTGACCGACGGCGCTTTTCTCGCGCGATATTCGAAAGGATCAGGCGAAGAACACCCGCGTCCGCCGGATACGCATGGACGCGCCGATCAGCCCGAAGCCCGCGATCATCATCGCCCAGGTCGCCGGTTCGGGAACCGGATTGTTCTGGGGAAGAAGGCGTTCGATGAAGACATTGTCGAACTCGAACGCATTCTGGCCGCCCGAGGTGAAGACCAGCTTGGCCAGGTTCGTGCGATCGTCGCCGGTGATGGTGAACGTCACCAGCCGGTTCGAATCGGCGCTCGTCTGGTTGCCGTCGGCAGGCGCGATGCCGTCGGAGCCGCCCGTGAAGGTCGCCAGCACATTACCCAGCGCGTCCTGGAACTCGACCTGGTTGTAGTCGTCGATCGAACCCCAGATGAAGCTCAGCGAAAGGATCGCGTTGGGACCCGTCACGTCGAGCGTGCCGGGCGACACGCCGCCATCCGGATCGGCGCCGACCGAGGCATAGCCGCCGGTGCTGCCGAAGGGCTGGGCGCGATGGCCGCTGAGCGAATCGAAGAAGACCGATCCGTCCCAGGCCGCCGTCGGGCTGTCGAAATTATAGGTCGGCGCCGGCCCCGCATAGGGATCCGATCCGGGCACGCTGGATACGACGATGGCTGCGTGCGCGGGCAGCGCAACGGCGGTGCAGGCGGCAAGTGTAAGCAAAGCTTTCTTCAACACGGCGCTTCTCCTGTCGAAACCGACGACATAGATGCATGGCGCGTGCCAACATGGTGAATATCTGTATTTCAAGGATAATCCGATTCCGGTGGAATCGACTATGTAAAATCCGCCGACTCATTTCACGCATCGTTCGTTGAGTGTGTGAAATGACTATACGTAGTCTTTCGGTGATTCATCGGTGAATCCGGAGAGGTGATCGGATTCGCCTGATAATATATGTGTATTTATTGTAACCTTCATGGGTTCTTGCGCCTTCCGCGAGAGAGGGATTCCGCGGAGATATCGGCAAAAGGATCAGGATAATCCTTCCACGATGATGGAACGGGCTGATTCAGCCGGCGTTGTTCACGCATGAAGCCGTTGGGAGAAAATAGATGCTGAAATGGGCGCTGATCTTCCTGGTGTTGGGCGCGATTCTGGGGTTGCTGGGCTTTGGCGGGATCGGCGGCGCGTTCGTCGGCATCGCCAAGATCCTGTTCGTCGTGGCCATCGCCCTGTTCCTGCTGTTCGTCGTGCTGGGCATCGTCGCCGGCAAGAAGGTGGCGTAACGGCCGAGAATGCCTGGACGAAGGCCTAATCGTCCTCGTCCTCGCGGCCCGCGAGGTCCAATGCGCGGGCGCTGATCTGGCGGGCCGCGCACCAATGGGCAAGCGCGTCCTCGCGCCCGTGGGTGATCCAGACCTCCCCCGGCGCGATTTCGTGCAGGGTGCCGGTCAGTTCGTCCCAATCGGCATGGTCGGATATCACCAGCGGCAATTCCACGTTCCGCTGGCGCGCGCGCTGGCGGATGCGCATCCAGCCCGATGCCATGGCGGTGACCGGATCGGGCAGGCGCCGGGACCAGCGATCGTTGAGGGCGGATGGCGGCGCCAGCACCACATGGCCCCGGATATCGGCGGCGACCCTGCCCGTCGCCGGTTCCAGCGGCCCGAGATCCACCCCGAACTGCCGGTAGAGATCGCATAGCCGCTGCAATGCGCCGTGGATGAAGATCGGCGCGTTATGCCCGCGCGCCCGCAGCTCGGCGATCACCCGCTGCGCCTTGCCGAGCGCATAGGCGCCCACCAGCACGCAGCGATCGGGATTGGCCTGGAGGGTGGCGAGCAGCCGATCGATCTCCGATCCCGTATCGGGATGGCGGAATATCGGGAGGGCGAACGTGGCCTCGGTGACGAAGATGTCGCAGGGCACAGGCTCGAAGGGCGCGCAGGTCGGATCGGGGCGGCGCTTATAGTCGCCGGAGACGACGATGCGGGTGCCCGCCTGTTCCAGCACGATCTGGGCCGATCCCAGCACATGCCCGGCGGGCACGAAGCGCACCGACATGCCGCCCGGCCGCACGGTCTCGCCATAAGCGATGGCCTGGCCGTTCTGCGGCCCGTAGCGGGTTTCCATGATCGCCAGCGTCTCGGCCGTCGCGAGCACGCTTCCATGGCCGCCCCTGGCATGATCGGCATGGCCGTGGGTGACGATCGCGCGGGCGACCGGCACGGACGGATCGATCCACGCATCCGCTTCCGGCAGGTAAATGCCTTCCGCTTGAGGCCGTATCCAGGCGATCGATTGCCGCATGGAGGTTATATGGTCGATGCGCCGTCAGGTTCCATGCGCGGTGGTGCGCCGGCCCGGCAGCGCTCAGTGCAGCTTGGCGATCCTGATGCCGTCCTGCTTGGCGCGGTCCTTCACCGATTCCTCGCTGCGGGTCAGCGCCTTGGCGATGGCGCGCAGCGCCATGCCCTTTTCGGCCAGGCGGCGGAGCTTGGTGAGCTCGTCGGCGGTCCAGGGTTGTTTGTGCCGGACGAATTCGGCCATGGGCGTTTCCTTTCGTGCTTCCTCCTATCGCGGAGCATGCGGGCCGGATAGTCGTTGTCGCGATGATGGAGCTGCCGCCCGCGATCGCCCGATGGTTCGCCGCCCGTGGCTGGCGGCCGCGCCGGCACCAGCTTGAGATGCTGGAAGCCGCGCGCGAGGGGCGCGATGCGCTGCTGGTCGCGGCGACGGGTGCGGGCAAGACGCTGGCGGGCTTCCTGCCCAGCATCGCCGACCTGATCGAACGGCCGGCGGAAGGGCTGCACACCCTCTATGTCTCGCCGCTGAAGGCGCTGGCGGCGGACGTGCAGCGCAACCTGCTGACGCCGATCGCCGAGATGGGCCTGCCGATCCGGGTGGAGACGCGGACGGGCGACACCGCATCCAGCACCAAGGCCCGCCAGCGGGCGCGGCCGCCGCAGATGCTGCTGACCACGCCCGAATCGCTCAGCCTGCTGCTCTCCTATCCGGAAAGCCCGGCTCTGTTCGCGACGCTGAAGACGGTGGTGATCGACGAGGTCCACGCCTTCGCCAACGGCAAGCGGGGCGACCTGCTGGCCCTGTCGCTTTCCCGGTTGCAGGCGCTGACGCGGGGGATGCGGCGCGTCGCCCTGTCCGCCACGGTGGCCGATCCCGATGCCTATCGCGGCTGGCTTTCGCCCGATGGCGATATCGATGCGGTCGCGCTGGTCGAAGGCGAGCCAGGCGCGCCGGCGGAGATAGCGATATTGCTGCCGCAGGGGCATGTGCCCTGGTCGGGCCATTCGGGGCGCTATGCCGCCGCCGACGTGATGGCCCAGATCGCGGCGCACCGCACTACCATCATCTTCTGCAACACCCGCAGCCTGGCCGAGCTGATCTTCCAGGATCTCTGGAAGGTGAACGAGGCGTCGCTGCCGATCGGCATCCATCACGGTTCGCTGAGCCCGGAGGCGCGCGCCAAGGTGGAAGGGGCGATGGCGGAAGGGCGGCTGCGCGCGCTCGTCGCCACCGCCAGCCTCGACCTCGGCGTCGACTGGGGCGATGTCGACCTCGTCATCCAGATGGGTGCGCCCAAGGGTTCGTCGCGCCTGCTCCAGCGGATCGGCCGCGCCAACCATCGGCTGGACGAGCCCTCCCGCGCGCTGATCGTGCCGGGCAACCGCTTCGAATATCTGGAGGCGCGCGCGGCGCTGGATGCCGTGGAGGAAGGCGCGCTGGATGCGGAGACCTTCCGCCCCGGCGCGCTGGACGTGCTGGCCCAGCACATCATGGCCATGGCCTGCGCCAGCCCCTTCCAGGCCGACGACCTGTTCGCGGAAGTCGGCCAAGCCGCGCCCTATGCCGCCCTGCCGCGCGAGACCTTCGATCAGGTGCTCCGCTTCATCGAGAATGGCGGCTATGCGCTGCGCGCCTATGATCGCTTCCGCCGCCTGACCGAGGGCACGGACGGCCTGTGGCGCGTGAGCCACCCGAAGTTCGTCGTCCAGCACCGGATGAACGCGGGCATCATCGTCGATGCGCCGATGCTGGACGTCCGCTTTCGCAACGGGCGCAGCCTGGGCCGGGTGGAGGAAGGCTTCGCCGCCTCGCTCACGCCCGGCGATACCTTCTTCTTCGCCGGCCTCAGCCTGGAGGTGCAGAAGGTCGACCTGACCGACCTGATCGTGCGCGCCACCAGCCGGTCGGCCCGTATCCCCACCTATATGGGCGCGCGCATGCCGATCAGCACCAACCTCGCCGATCGGGTGCGCGCCTATCTGGCGGACAGCGCCGCATGGCGGCGGTTCCCGGACGAGGTGCGCGAATGGCTGGAGGCGCAGGCGCAGCGATCGGCGCTGCCCGAGCCGGGGCAATTGCTGGTCGAAACCTTCCCGCACGAGGGGCGGCATTTCATGGTCGCCTACAGCTTCGAAGGCTGGAACGCGCACCAGTCGCTGGGCATGCTGCTCACCCGGCGCATGGAGACGATGGGGCTGATGCCGCTGGGCTTCGTCGCCAACGATTATGCGATCGCCACCTATTCGCTCCATCCGGTCGCCGATCCGGCCAAGCTCTTCTCGCCGGACATATTGGAGGACGAATTCGTCCAGTGGGTGCAGCAGTCGGCGTTGCTGAAACGCGCTTTCCGCGNGGTGGCGGTGATCGGCGGGCTGGTCGAGCGCCAGCATCCGGGCAAGCGCAAGTCGGGCCGGCAGGTCACCTTCTCGACCGACCTGATCTATGATGTGCTGCGCCGCTACGAGCCCGAGCATCTGCTGCTGCGCGCCGCCTGGGCGGATGCACGCGCGCGGATGACCGACGTCGGCCGGCTGGGCGACCTGCTGGATCGCGCGGCCGATACGATGCTGCATATCGATCTGCCCCGCGTCACGCCGATGGCAGTGCCCGTGCTGGTGATGATCGGGCGGGAGACGGTGGCGCAGGGCCTGGCCGACGATGCCCTGCTGATCGAGGCGGAGGCGCTGGCGGCCGAGGCGATGCGGGCCGACTAGGGCGACGTTTCCAGCAAGGTCGCGATCCGGGCGCGCTGGCGGCTGATGTCCGCCAGGGTGTAGCTGTCCAGCACGGTGATGAAGGCGCGGGTGGCGCTGGCGAGCGCGCCGGTCAGCCCGCAGGCGGGCGCGATGATGCAGTCGCCGCAGTCCACGACGTCCAGATCCTCGGTATCGCGCACCACGGCGCCGATATTGATCTCCGCCGCCGGGCGGGCGAGGCGCAGCCCGCCATTGCGCCCGCGCACCGCATCGACATGGCCGGCGCGCGCAAGCTCGTTGGCCACCTTCATCAGATGGTTCTGCGAAATGTCATAGGCACGGGCGATCTCGGCGATCGAGCAGAGCCTGTCGGGCCGCGCCGCCAGGTAGAGCAGCACGCGCAGGGCATAGTCGGTATGGCGGGTCAGCTTCACCCGCCGATAATATGCATTTCTGTTGCATCTTTCCAGCGGGGCGAATAGATGCATTTCAGAAGCATGATTATACGGAGATGCATATGGCCGCCCGTCTGAGCCCCGAAGCCACCGCGATCGTGAAGGCCACCGCGCCCGCGCTGCAGAAGCACGGCCTCGCCATCACCACGCGGATGTATGAGCGGCTCTTCGTCGATGCCGACATCAAGGCGATGTTCGATCAGGCGGCCCAGCAATCGGGCGAGCAGCCGAAGCGGCTGGCGGCCGCCATCCTCGCCTTCGCGCAGAATGTGGACAAGCTGGAGGCGCTGACCGGCGCCGTCGAGCGGATGGCCGCGCGCCATGTCGCCACCGGCGTCCGCCCGGAACATTATCCCGCCGTCGCCGCAGCCCTGCTGCCGGCGATCCGCGACGTGCTGGGCGAGGACGTCGCGACTGACGCGGTGCTTGCCGCCTGGGCCGAAGCCTATGGCGTGCTGGCGGATATCCTCATCGGCCGCGAGGCGAGCCTCTACGCCGAAGCGGCGTGACCGGCGGCCTTATACCGGGGCGCCGGGATGCTGACGCATCACGCCCCGGAAAGGCTCAAGTGCCGCAAGGGCTTAGCCAGGGCTCGATGAGTGAAACTCATGAAGCCCTGCCATTGGGCGCTTCCTCGCCGCGCAGCACGGCGTCGATCGTTTCGGAACCGAAGATGCCGCGCGCGAGATGGGTGAGATCCGGGTTGCGCCGCAGCTCGTGCCCGCCGTCGACCGCCAGGCTCTGTCCCGTCACCCAGCCCGATTCCGGGCCGGCGAGGAAGCGCACGCCGCGGGCGATATCCTCGGGCGCGCCCGCCCGGCCCATCGGCATCTGATCGATGAAGGGCTGGATGATCGCCGGATCGTCGAACATCGCGCCGGTCGCCTCGCTGCGCGTCATGCCGGGGCGGATGGCGTTAATGCGGACATTGGCGCCGGCCAGCTCGTCGGCGGCGGTGCGGACGAACTGCTCCAGCCCGCCCTTCGCCGTGCAATAGGCGCCCAGCCAGGGGAAGGGCATCATCGCCGCCGTCGAGGATATCAGCACGATCGATCCGCCCGCCTTCATGCGCGGCACGCCGTAGCGCACGGCCAGGAAGGCGGTGATGATGTTATAGTCCAGCTCGGCCCGGAACGAATCCGCGTCGTGCATCAGGATCGGGCGAAAGCCGCCGCCGCCGACGGTGGGCACGATGATGTCCAGCCGCCCGCTCATCGCCACGGCCTTGTCGAGCCCCGCCTCGACATCGGCCTGCTGGCCGGCATCGCCGACATGAAGATCGATCCGGGCGCCGGGCACGTCGGCGATCAGCGCCTCGCGCGTCCGCTCCAGCGCCTCGCCCCGCCGGCCCATCAGCAGCACCTCGGCCCCGTCCTGCAGCAGCAGGCGGGCGGTGGCGCTGCCGATGCCGCCGCTGCCGCCGGTGATGAACGCCGTCTGTCCTTCCAGCACGCGATCCGCCATCGCCCTGATCCTTCCGCTTACTGGACCGAAAGGCCCCCATCGACGAGCAGCCCGTGGCCGACCACGAAGCCCGATGCCGGCGATGCCAGCCACAGGATCGCCTGGGCGATATCATCCGGTTCGGCGGCGCGGCCGATCGGGTGGGCGGCGCCGACGGCGGCGGCGGCCTCGGCCGAGGTGCCGACATTGTCGATCAGGATCGCGGTGCGCACCGCCGCCGGGCAGACCGCGTTGATGCGGATGCCGCTCGACGCATATTGCAGGGCGGCCGCGCGGGTCATGCCCAGCACGGCATGCTTGCTGGCGGTATAGGCCGGCTTGTTGGCGACGCCGTTCACCGAGGCGAGCGACCCGACATTGACAATCGCGCCGCCCTTGCCTTCCATCGCGGCGATTTCCGCCTTCATGCACAGGAACACGCCGCGCGTGTTGATGCTGTGGATGCGATCGAAATCCTCGAGCTTCCACTGCGCGACCGGCACCACCTCCAGGTCGACGCCGGCATTGTTCACGGCGATGTCCAGCCCGCCATAGCTGTTCACGGCATGGTCGACGATCGCCTGCACGTCTTCCGGCTTGCTCACGTCGCAGCGCACGAAGCTGGCGGTGCCGCCCCTGGCCGCGATCAGCGCCACGGTTTCCTCGCCGCCTTTTTCCGATACGTCGCCCACGACGACCCTGGCGCCGCTGGCCGCCAGCGCCTCGGCCGTCGCCCGGCCGATCCCGCCGCCGGCGCCGGTGACGAGCGCGACCTTGCCCGAAAAATCATACGTCATGCGCATCTCTCCATTGATCCCTATCGGGTAGCCGCCCGCCACCGCCGCTGCCAGCGGCAGGCGACGGCGGCATTCGCGATAGGGACATTAAATAGGGATGGGCGTGTGCCTTATTTCGGCGCCATGCGGATCGCCCCGTCGAGGCGGATCACCTCGCCGTTCAGCATCGGATTGGCGACGATGCTTTCGACGAGCTGGGCATATTCCTCGGGCTTGCCCAGCCGGCTGGGGAAGGGCACCTGCCGGCCCAGCGATTCCGTCGCGGCCGGCGGCAGGCCGGCCAGCATCGGCGTCCAGAAGATGCCCGGCGCGATGGTGACGACGCGGATCGCATATTGGGCGAGATCGCGCGCCACCGGCAAGGTGAGGCCGACGACGCCGCCCTTGGAGGCGGCATAGGCGGCCTGGCCGATCTGCCCGTCATAAGCGGCGACCGAGGCGGTGTTGACGATCACGCCGCGCTCCTCGCCCACGGGATCGGCCTGCGCCAGCCGGGCCGCGAACTTGGACAGCAGGTTGAACGTGCCGACCAGGTTGATCTCCACCGCCTTGCGGAAGGAATTGAGCGGATGGGGCACGAACTCCCGGTTGAACGTCTTGATCGCGGGCGCGATGCCGGCGCAGTTGACGAGGATGCGGGCCACCCCGTGCGCGGCCTCGGCCGCCGCGATGGCATCCGCGACGCTGGCGTCGTCGGTCACGTCCACCTTGAAGAAAAGCCCGCCGATCTTCACGGCGGCGGCTTTGCCGGCCTCCTCGTTCAGGTCGAAGATGGCGACCTTGGCGCCCCGCGCGGCGAGCATCTCCGCCGTGGCGCCGCCCAGCCCCGATGCGCCGCCGGTGACGATGGCGGCTTCACCCCTGATATCCATTTTCAGCCTTCCGTTTCAGCAGAGTTCGAGAGCGACGGCCGTGGCCTCGCCGCCGCCGATGCAGAGGCTGGCGACGCCGCGCTTCAGCCCGCGCTGCTGGAGCGCCGCGACCAGCGTGGCGATGATCCGCGCGCCCGATGCGCCGATGGGATGGCCGAGCGCCGTCGCCCCGCCATTGACGTTCAGCTTGTCTACCGGGATGCCGAGGTCCTTGGCGGCGATCATCGGCACCACGGCGAAGGCCTCGTTCACCTCGAACAGGTCGACATCGTCCACGCTCCACCCGGCCTTTTCCAGCACCTTGCGCATCGCATCCACCGGGGCGGTGGTGAACAGCGCCGGGGCATGGGCGTGTGCCGCCTGGGCCACGATCCGCGCCACCGGCTTCAGCCCCTGCGCGTCCGCCGTGCTTTGCCGCGTTATCACCAGGGCGGCGGCGCCGTCGGAGATGGAGGCGGAGCTGGCGGCCGTGATCGTGCCGTCCCTGGCGAAAGCGGGCTTCAGATTGGGTATCTTGTCCGGCATGGCGTTGCCGGGCTGTTCGTCGGTGTCGACCGTCACCGGCCCCTTGCGGGTGACGACCTCGACCGCCACGATCTCGCCGGCGAAGGCGCCGCTCTCGATCGCGGCCTTGGCGCGGGACAGCGAGCGGAGGGCATATGCGTCCTGCTCCTCGCGGGTGAACTGATAGTCGCGCGCCGTATCCTCGGCGAAGGCGCCCATCGGCTTGCCCTTGTCATAGGCATCCTCCAGCCCGTCCATCATCATCGTATCGATCACGCGGTCATGGCCGATGCGCGCGCCCGAACGGTGCTTGGGCAGCGCATAGGGCGCGTTGGTCATGCTCTCCATCCCGCCCGCGACGATGATGTCGGCCGATCCGGCGGCGATCGCCTCCGCCGCCATGATCGCCGCCTGCATGCCCGATCCGCACATCTTGTTGACGGTCGTGGCCTCGACCGACTGGGGCAGGCCCGCGCCCAGCGCCGCCTGCCGCGCCGGCGCCTGGCCCAGCCCGGCCGGCAGCACGCAGCCCATGTAGATCCGCTCGATCGCGGCGGGATCGACGCCGGCCCGCTCCACTGCCGCGCGCACCGCCGTCGCGCCCAGATCGGTCGCGGATGCCCCCGCCAGCGCGCCCTGGAAGCCGCCCATCGGCGTCCGCGCATAGGACAGGATCACCACGGGATCGCTGCTCATAACTCCAAGCCTTTCAAATATCAGGCGGGGGCGCATAAGGCCCCGCCTCCGGGAACCTGTTGTCTAGATATCCCCCCTTCGCCATTACTCAAGGGAACAGGCGACGTCCCCTCATGTTGTGCTGATTCGGAGATAGTCATGCCCGCCATCCGCCTCACGACCAAGCGTGTCGAGAAACCCTGGGGCCGCATGAAATTGTGGCCGGGCTTCGCCGATGTTCCGGCCGGCGGCGATCCGGTGGGCGAGATCTGGTTCCAGGCACCGGAAGGACGCGATCCGGTGCTGCTCGTCAAATATCTCTTCACCAGCGAGAAGCTGTCGATCCAGGTGCATCCCGATGACGAGCAGGCGCGGGCGCACGGCTATTCGCGCGGCAAGGACGAGGCGTGGGTGGTGCTGGCGGCGGAGGCGCATGCCACGATCGCCATCGGCACCCGTTTCCCGATGACCCGCGAGGAGCTGCGCGAGGCGGCGCTCGACGGATCGATCGAGGACAAGATGTGCTGGAAGACGGTGAAATCCGGCGACGTCTATTATTCGCCCGCCGGCACCGTGCATGCCATCGGCGAAGGGCTGACGCTGGTGGAGGTGCAGCAGAATGTGGACCTCACCTATCGGCTCTACGATTATGGCCGCCCGCGTGAGCTGCATCTGGACGACGGGATCGCGGCATCCGATCCGGTCCCTTACGTCGCCACCTATATCCCGCGCGAGGTGGCGCCCGGGCGGATGGTGTTCGCCGACGGGCCGGCCTTCGTGCTGGAACGGTGGACGGGCGCGCGGCGCACCGCGATCAAGGCGGGCGAGGGGCGGCCGATCTGGCTGATCCCGATCGGCGGCGGCGAGGGCCGGATCGACGACGAACCCTTCACCGCCGGCGGGGTGTGGATGATCGAGGACGAGGCGACGCTGGACGTGGGGGACGATGCCAACCTGCTGGTCGCCTATCCGGGGCAAGGCGTGATCGGGTTATAACGCCCGACCCGGCTGGATCGTCACGGCGTTGATTCGAGCGCCTCGCTCGCTTCCAGCCATTCCGCCTCGGCGGTCTCGAGCTTCGCCTCGACATCGGCGCGGCGCTTCATCAGCGTCGTCATCGTCTGGTCGCGGTCCTGCGGATCGGCGCTGGCGGGATCGAACATCGCCCGGTCGAGCGCGGAGCGCCGCTCGCCAAGCTTCCTGATCTGCTCCTCCGCCGCCTTCACCCGCTTGCGAAGCGCGGCGTTGCGCTCTCGCGCCTCGGCCGCGGCGCGGCGATCGTCCTTGCGGCTGGTCTTCGCCTCGCCGCTGCCGGATGCAGCGCGCGCCTGCTCGCCCCGGCCGAGGACGAGATCGGTATAATCGTCGAGCGTGCCGGCAAATTCGCGCGCGGTGCCGCCGTCGACCAGCACCAGGCGGTCGGCGGTCAGTTCCAGCATGTGGCGATCATGGCTGACCACGACCACCGCGCCTTCATAATCGTTGAGGGCCTGGACCAGCGCCTCGCGCGCATCGACGTCGAGGTGGTTGGTCGGCTCGTCGAGGATCAGCATGTGCGGCGCATCGCGGGTGATGAGCGCGAGCGCCAGCCGCGCGCGCTCGCCGCCGGATAGCTTGCCGACCTCGATCGTCGCCTTGTCGCCCGAAAAGCCGAAGCGGCCGAGCTGCGCGCGCACGGCGGCGGGCTTCGCATCGGGCATCAGCCGGCTCATATGCTGGAGCGGCGTATCGGCGGCGTCCAGCTCCTCCACCTGATATTGGGTGAAATAGCCGACGCGCATCCGGCCGGCGGTGGTGACGGTGCCTTCCATCGGCACGAGCTGGGCCGCCAGCAGGCGCGCCAGCGTCGTCTTGCCGTTGCCGTTGCGGCCGAGCAGCGCGATGCGATCGTCGGGATCGAGCCGCAGGTTGAGCCGCGACAGAATGGTGCGATCGCCATAGCCGACGGCGGCGAGGTCGAGCGTGATGAGCGGCGGCTTCAGCCCGTTTTCGGGGCTGGGGAAATCGAAGCTCATCGTCGGGTCCTCGACGACGGCGGCGATCGGCTCCATCTTCGCCAGCGCCTTCACCCGGC
Source organism: Edaphosphingomonas haloaromaticamans (assembly GCF_001853345.1). Lineage (NCBI taxonomy): Bacteria > Pseudomonadati > Pseudomonadota > Alphaproteobacteria > Sphingomonadales > Rhizorhabdaceae > Edaphosphingomonas > Edaphosphingomonas haloaromaticamans. Next base: position 346,046 of record NZ_MIPT01000001.1, read on the forward strand.
TCTGCGCCTGCTTGGCCTTGGTGGCCTTGGCGCGCCAGCGATCGACGAAGGCCTGCAGCTTGGCGCGCTGGGCAAGCTGCTTCTCGCGCGAGCTGGCCTGCAGCGCGAGCCGCTCGGCCCGCTGCTTCTCGAACGCGTCATAGCCGCCCGGATAGAGCGTCACCCGCCCCTTATCGAGGTGGAGGATGTGATCGACGACATTGTTGAGCAGGTCGCGCTCATGGCTGACGACGAGGATCGTGGCGCGATAGCTTTTGAGGAAATTCTCCAGCCACAAGGTCGCTTCGAGATCGAGATGGTTCGAAGGCTCGTCGAGCAACAACAGGTCGGGCTCGGAGAAGAGGAGGGCGGCCAGCGCCACGCGCATCCGCCAGCCGCCCGAGAAGCTGTCGAGCGGGCGATGCTGCATCTCCTCGTCGAAACCGAGGCCGATCAGGATCTTGGCGGCGCGCGCGGGGGCCGAATGGGCGTCGATCGCGTTCAGCCGCTCGTGAATCTCGCCCAGCCGGTCGGGATCGTGGCTGTGCTCCGCCTCGGCGAGCAGGGCGGCGCGCTCGATATCGGCGGCGAGCACGGTTTCGAAGGGGCTGGCGGACCCGGCCGGCGCCTCCTGCGCGATATAGCCCATGCGCGCGCCCTTCGGCATGTCGACCGATCCACTATCCGCCTCGCCCTGGCCGGCGATGACGCGCATCAGCGTGGACTTGCCGGCGCCGTTCCGGCCGATCAGCCCGACGCGGCTACGTGGCGGCAGCGCCGCCGTCGCATTGTCGAGGATGAGGCGGCCGCCGAGCCGCACCGTGATTCCGTTGATCGTCAACATGGAGCGGGCCGATAGCAGGGACGGCGCGCCGGACAAAGCCGCCCGCCGCCGGATTGCCGGCGGGCGGGCGGAAAGAGGGCCTTACAGGCTGTTCTTGAGCGTCCTCGCCATATCGAGATGCTTCTCGACGATAGGCACGATCTCCTGCGCGGCGGTCTTGAGCGGCAGGATATCGCCTTTTTCGGCATAGGCCCGCAGCAGCGACAGCGCGTCCTCATGCGCGTCGACCTGGCCGGCGATATAGGCCTTGTCGAAATCGGCGCCCTTGAGCTTGTCGAGATCGGCCAGCTTCGCGCCCTGATCCCTGGTGAGCGAGGCATCGGGGGTGAGCGCGGGCCGCGCCTCCTTGGCCGCGTCCTTCAGCTTGGCGGTGGACTGGGTATGCGCCTCCACCATCATCACGGCGAAATCCTTCACCTTCTGGCTGGCGGCGTGATCCGCCGCGAGGCGGGCGGCGGCGATCTCGAACGCATCGCCGCGTGCTGCCTTGTCGACGAATTCCTGGTTGCCGGGGGTGGGCGTCAGCGCATCGACGGTAGCATCCACGGCGTTGCCCGCGACGTTGCCGGCGGCCTCCATAGACCGGTCGACGGCGTTGGCCACACCCTCCGCGGACTGTTCGGCCTTGGGGCCGCAGGCGGCGAGCGCCAGGGCGAGCCCCGCGACCGATGCCGTTCGCAGCATTGCTTTCATCCTGTCCTCCTTTCCGAAGGGAAGGGAACGCATCGGCATGGTCGCCGTTCCGGCCGGCCCGCCGGGGCGCGTCGGATGGACATTTCCGGCCCCTCATCGGTTGATGCCGGTACGAACGACGGCGAGCCCCGGCGCACGGACGCCCAGGGCCGGCCCCGCATCATGAACAGTCAAGGAGAAATGCCATGAAACGCAGCCTGATCGCGATCGTCCTGTTGATGGGAACGGCATCGGCGGCTTCGGCGAACGATGGGAAATCGATGGACGCCAACGGCGACGGGACCGTCACCAGGGCGGAATATGACGCCGCCACCCAGGCCGCCTGGACCAGGATGGATGCCAATGGCGACGGCAAGCTTTCCGCGGCCGAAGCGGGCGCCAAGGGCGCCGCGGGCTGGAAGACGGCGGACGCGGACGGGGACGGCCAGCTATCCTCTGCCGAGTTCAGTGCCAAGAAGGGCGCCTGGTTCGCCATGGCCGACACCGACAAGGACGGCAGCCTGAGCAAGGCCGAGCTGACCGCTGCGAAAGCGATGAAGCATTGAGGACCTGAAGGTCGGCCGGCCCCTGGGGGCGGGCCGGCTGGTCTCCCATTCGGGCACCAGCGAAATGATTGGAACCGGCAGCGCCGCGTCCGGTTGATTCGGGCTTTCACGGACAATCGCAGGGCATCGCCATGACGAGGAAATGGTCGCAGGAAGTTACGGAGCATTCCGACGCGCTCGATCTGGACGAGGGCGTTTTCGCCGGGGACGATCCCGCCAGGATCGCGGCGTCGCTCAAGCATTCGGCCGAGCATAGCCGGCGCCGCAAGGGCACGCCCTTCCAGTCCGCCATGAGCATGCTGACCTTCTACATCAACCGCGCCGGCAAGCAGCTGCCGGCCAGCCGGCGCCGCACCCTCAACGAAGCGAAAGACGAGCTGCGCAAGGCGTTCGGCCGGCCCGCGCACGGATAATCGATTTTCCGGCGATCGGAGCCGGTCGCTTGGCTGGGATCAGTCGATCCGCTCCGCCGGGAAGCGATCGCGGATGCGGCGGTTGAAGAAGCGGCCCCGCGACGGCGCGGCACGGAACTGGCGGACAATCTCGGCCGGAACGTCGCTGTAGCGATAGAGCCGGCCGCCGACGAAACGGACGAGCAGCCGGTGCCCGTCCGGATCGTAATCGAAGGCGCGGATCACGCTGGACGGCATGGCGCCGCCATCCTCAGCCGTTCACCACCGTGCCGCCATTGGGGTGCAGCACCTGGCCGGACATGTAGGACGCATCCTCGCACGCCAGGAACAGGAAGGCAGGCGCGACCTCGTTGGGCTGGCCGGGGCGGCCCATCGGCGTGCTTTCCCCGAAGGTCGCGAGCTTTTCCGGCGAGGCGCCGCCGCTGGGGTTGAGCGGGGTCCAGATCGGACCGGGGGCGACGGCGTTGACGCGGATGCCCTCGTCCACCAGATTTTCGGACAAAGCACGGGTGAAGGCGGTGATCGCGCCCTTGGTGGCGCTGTAGTCCAGCAGCTCCTTCGATCCCTGATAGCTCGTCACCGACGTGCAGTTCACGATCGCCGAACCCGGTTCCAGATGCGGGCGCACCGCCTGCGTGATGAAGAACATGCCGAAGATGTTGGTCTGGAAGGTGCGGCGGAGCTGCTGCTCGCTGATATCGGTGATGTCCTGATCGGGATGCTGTTCCCCGGCATTGTTGACGAGCACGTCGATCCGGCCGAGCTTCGCCACGACTTCCGCCACGGCCCGCTCGCAGAAGGCCTTGTCGCCGATGTCGCCGGCAATGGCGATCGCGCGGCGCCCTTCGGCGCGGACGATGGCGGCGGTGGCTTCGGCATCCTCATGCTCGCAGAGGTAGAGGATGGCGATATCCGCGCCTTCGCGCGCGAAGAGGGCGGCGACGGCGCGGCCGATGCCGCTGTCCGCCCCGGTTATGAGCGCGACCTTGCCGGCGAGGCGGCCCGAGCCCGGATAGCGGGGGCGCCAGTCCGGCGCGGGATCGAGATTCGCCTCGCTGCCCGGAAGCGCATCCTCATGGATCATCGGTTGCGGCGCCTGTGCCATCCTGCCTCTCCTCCTCGATCCGCCCGCATGCGGGAAAACCGGCGAAGGAGGCGGAGGTTCAGGGCGCTGCGGCGGACGGAGCGCGCGGCGGGATCAAGCCTGCGCGGGCGAGCACGGCGAGGCTGTGATCGCGCAGGCGCTGCGGCATCATCCAGCGGCGATACATGGAATCGGGGTCCTGCGCGGTTTGCGGGTCCACCGCCTCCAGCCGCGCCCAGGCCGCCTTCGCCTTCGCCATATCCCCAGCGCTGGCGGCGACGACGGCGCGCACCAGCTCGTTGGAAGCCTGGATGGTGGCGGTTGGCGGCGGCAGCGCATCCACCATCCGCTGGGCGGTGGCGATGTCGTTCCTGTCGAGCGCGAGGTAGATCAGCATGTTGCGGGTGCCGAGCGGCGCTTCCGGATCGAGCTTCACCGCCCGGCGGATCAGATCCTCGGCATCGGGCTGCCCGCAGTTCAGCAGCAGCAGGCCGGCAATCCCCATCAGATCGGGGTCATAGGGGTTGAGCTCCAGCGCGCGGCGGCTGCTGCGGACGGTGAGCGCGCAGGTGCCCGCGAACTGGGAAGCGCGGGCGAGCGTGAGCTGGATGAAGGCGTTGTAGGGATCGGCCATCGCCGCGCGCCGGGCATAGGCCAGGCTGGTGACGGCGATATCGTCCGGCGCGGACGGATCGAGCCGGTAGACCTTGCGGTCGAGCTCCAGGAAGGATTTGGCGGCAAGCGCCATCGCATGGCCGGGCTCGAGCGCGAGCGTGTGATCGACGCATTCGCGCAGGCGCAGGTTGAGCGCGGCGTTGCGATCGCGGCGATAGCGATCGAATTCCAAGAGGCAGCGGTGGCCCGGCGCGAAACGGTCGCCTTCCACCGCGCGGGTGGCGGTGGCGATCACGCCATAAGGCTGGATCAGCTCGGTGACGATAGGCGAGAGCGCGGTCCTGATCGCGTCCGGCCCGTCGCCGATCGCGGCCTGGCCCGTCCAGACCAGTTCACCCGAACGGATGTTGGTGAGCTGGAGCTGAAGCTCGGGCTCGGCGCCGCTGGTGAGCGTGCCGGTCAGGCGGAAATAGGGACGGCGATTCGGCGGTTCCTGCGCCAGCTCGCGGCGGACGGCCTCGCTCGCCTCGGCCTGGGTGACGCCCTTTTCCTCCTCGTGCAGGCGGATCAGCCAGCTCCGCCTGAGGCCGTCGACCAGGAAGGTATCGATGGACCGTTCGATCGCGGTCCTGTCGGCAGGGCCGGTGATCGGCGCGAAGCTCAGCTCGGGCGGCAGGGTGAGGCGATTGGGGTCGCCCGTCATATCCGTGTCGGCGGGATGGGTAAGGTAGATGGCGGCGCCGACCAGGGCGGCGACCACGATCGCCAGCAGGGTGCCGACGATGGCGATCCAGGGCGGTGACGTGGCGGGCGCCCCGCCTTCGCCCGCCATGGGCGGGGTGGCAGTTCCCGTTGCGGGTTCGCCGATGGCGGTGGACGAATCGGGCGCGGCGGCCGGCGATGGGACATCCGATTCGAAAAAGACCCGATACTGGCCCGGCGGAATGTGGAGGCGGATGCCGTCCGCCACGCCTTCGCGGGCGTAGAAGGCCTCCAGCATGCGGCGCAGGCGGCCGACCTGAACGCGGGGATAGCTATCGGCCTGGGCATCGAAATCGTCGGGGCGGCCGAGACCATCCACCGCCACGGCATAGGCCTTCAGCGAATCGCCGCGGCCGGCCAGCGTTTCGGCGACAAGGAAGTCCAGCAGCCGGCGCATGACGGGCGCGCGCGCGAAATCGGTCGCGGCGGAGATGCGCGCCACCTCCGCTTCGATTCGCCGGCCGTCCACCCCGCGAGGAACAATGTCAGCCTGGTCTGCCACACCCCCTCATTTCCGGCCGCCTGTCCCACCGGCCGCGATTCTCCGCCCGGCGCTGTAACGGTAACAGCGTAGGCGTTACGTTTCGATAAACCCAGAAAGTCGATGTGTCACCATCGGTTGCGCTGCATGCGACGAACGGGGGAACCGAGCAGTAAAATGCGGTCTCTTACTTAGTTTCGGGGGGCGATCGGGGCATAAACGGGATCAGCGGAGGCTAAGCGCCACCGCGAAGCGATCCGGCTTCGAGTGCCGGCGGGTTGGAGGTTCTGGTCCCCCCAAAACGCCGGTGAAGACGGTCGCCAAGAGTGGTCGAGCCCGCGTTCAATGTTCTGCCCCCACGGAACGAACGCGGTGCATCTACCGGCCTCGCTCTTCCGGCTGCGGCCCACCCCCACTGGGCCGCAGCCGGCACGAGCCGGACAACCCGGCTTTCTTCCCGAAACCTTCCCCTTCCGCCGCGCCGATCGCATCCTGCGGGCGTTCGTAACCGATGCTTGCGCCCGGCAGGCACTGGCGTTCGGCCAAGCGTGCTCTATCTAGGGCGCCATGCCGCCTGATCGCCCATCCGACACCGCCAGCCCGGAAGCCGGCCTCGCCGCGCTGAAGCGCTTTCTCCCCTATCTGTGGCCCGCCGACAATCCGGCGCTGCGGCTGCGCGTGGTGGTGGCGCTGGCGCTGGTGCTGCTGGCCAAGGCGGCGACGCTGGTCATGCCCTTCGCCTACAAGGCGGCGATCGACCGGATGGCGCCGGGGCTGGAGCCGGCGGTGGGCCTCGCGGTCGCGCTGGTGGTCGCCTACACCGCCGCCCGCTTCGGCGGCGTGCTGTTCGACAATATCCGCAACGCCATCTTCGAACGCGTCGGCCAGGATGCCGCGCGGCGGCTGAGCGAGGACGTGTTCCGCCACCTCCACGCGCTGTCGCTGCGCTACCACCTCGAACGCCGCACCGGCGCGCTGACCCGCATCATCGAGCGCGGCACCAAGAGCATCGACACGATGCTCTATTTCCTGCTGTTCAACATCGCGCCGACGATCATCGAGCTGGTGGCGGTATGCGCCATCTTCCTCGTCAAGTTCGGCTGGGGGATGGTGGCGGCGACGCTGGTGATGGTGGCCGCCTATATCCTCTTCACCCGCCGCGTGACCGAATGGCGCATGGCGGTGCGCCGGCTGTGGGCCGAGCAGGACGGCGCCGCCACCCAGCGTGCGGTGGATTCGCTGCTGAATTACGAGACGGTCAAATATTTCAATGCCGAGGATGTCGAGCAGCGGCGCTACGCCACCGCCGTCCGCCGGCTGACCGACACGACGGTGAAGGTGGAGACGTCGCTCGCCGCGCTCAATATCGGCCAGTCGCTGATCACCAACCTGATGATGGCGGGCGCCATGGCCTATACGGTGTGGGGATGGTCGCGCGGCATGTTCACCACCGGCGATGTCGTGCTGGTCAACACGCTGCTGGCCCAGCTTTTCCGTCCGCTCGACATGCTGGGCATGGTCTATCGCGAGATCCGCCAGGGGCTGATCGACATGGAGGCGATGTTCGGCCTGATCGATACGCCGCCCGAGGTGGTGGACAGGCCCGGCGCGCCGGCGCTCAAGGTCGCGGGCGGCGCGCTGCGTTTCGAGGACGTGCGCTTCGGCTACGATCCCGACAGGCAGATATTGAAGGGCGTGAGCTTCGCCATCCCGGCGGGGGGCACGCTGGCGGTGGTCGGGCCTTCGGGCGCGGGCAAGTCCACGCTCGCCCGGCTGATCTACCGATTCTACGAGATCAGCGGCGGCCGCATCACCATCGACGGGCAGGACATAAGGGAGGTCAGCCAGTCGAGCCTGCGCCGCGCCATCGGCATCGTGCCGCAGGATACGGTGCTGTTCAACGATACGATCGGCTACAACATCGCTTATGGCCGCGACGGCGCGACGCACGAGGACGTGGAGGCGGCGGCGCGCGGGGCGGCGATCGACAGCTTCATCCGGTCGCTGCCGCAGGGCTATGACACGCGGGTGGGCGAACGCGGCCTCAAGCTTTCGGGCGGCGAGAAGCAGCGCGTGGCGATCGCCCGCACGCTGCTGAAGAATCCGCCGATCCTGATCCTGGACGAGGCGACCAGCGCGCTCGACAGCCGCACCGAGGACGAGATCCAGACGACGCTGGATGCGATTTCGGAACGGCGCACGACGATCATCATCGCCCACCGCCTTTCCACCGTGGTCCATGCCGACGAGATCGTGGTGATGGAGGCGGGCCGCGTCGTCGAGCGGGGATCGCATGCTGCCCTGCTGGAGGAACGCGGCGTCTATGCCGAGATGTGGGCGCGCCAGCAGGCGGAGCGCGCGGCCGAGCTGGTGGAGAAAGATTAGGCCCGCGCCGGCCGCCGGAACTTCCAGACCAGAAGGAGGGCGAGCGCGGCGCTGCCGAGGCGGAGGCCGATGCCCAGCCAGCCCGAGGCCGCGTTTTCCGACACGGAGAATATCGTCCAGGCGGCGTTGAGCGAGACGTGGAGCACCCAGCCGCTCCAGATGCCGTAGCCGTCCAGCGCATCGAGCAGCGCGAAGATCGCGCCGCCCAGGCCGGTGATGACGAAGATCTGCAGGGCGATGGCGCTGAATTCGCCCCCGCCCGATCCGATCCAGTGGACGAGGCCGAAGCCGATTGCCTGCATGGTCACCGCCAGCCCGAGCGGCCAGCCCAGCGCCCGCCGGGCGAAGATGAAGCCGAAGCCGCGAAAGGCGATCTCCTCGGCCAGCGGGAAGGCGAAGGCGAGCAGCGCGAGATCGAGCGCGGACCAGTCGCGGGCCAGCGTGCCGTTGATCGCGAGGCCGATCCAGCAGGGAAGGGTGGCCAGCGCGGTGAGCAGCGGCCCGCGCCAGCCGTTGAAGCCAAGGCCGAGGCTGCGGGGCACCCCGGCGAAACGGCGGAGCAGCAGGGCGCCGCCGGCCAAGACGATGGCGACCGCCAGCAGATTATCGAGAATCGACCCGCCATAAGGGATGGGCAGGCGGGGAATCGGCAGCCCCATGGCGGCCGCGAGATCGCGCGCCTCCTGCGAAAGCGCGAGGACCAGGACGACCGCGATGCCGGACAGCCAGCCGCGAAGCGCGTTCCGTTGCAAGATCGTGAGCCCCCATTTGCTTCATGCGAGTGGCTTACTGTGTTGCATGGGTGATACGGTGAGGCAATGGGGTGCGCCAGGATCGTAAGCGAAGTCCGGGCTGCGCGGGCAGGCCCCAGCCGATAGGTTGCCGGGTTTCGGAATGCCGGACGGGCCTGACTGACGACCGAAAACCGAGGGAGCGGACATTTCGCAGTCTCCTCCCNCCCCCCAAAAAAAAAACGTCATTCCCGCGCAGGCGGGAATCCATGGACGGCGGCTGGCTCGATTGAGTCGATAGCTCCCGACACAATGGATTCCCGCCTGCGCGGAGTGACGAGTGGGAAAAGGTAAGTTGGCGGCCTCTCCACCGCTGCTGAAACGCGTTCGGCAGGGGGGCGAGGAGGGGGCGAGTCCCCCCCCTGCTTCCCGCCCGCGTTGGCCCGACGATCTGGGGCGGCCCCCCTAGAAGCGCATGTCCTCATAGACGCGGGAGATGTCGCCGCCCCATTCGCCATGATATTTGTCGAGGAGGCGTTCGGCCGGGGTCTTGCCGGATTCGACGATCTCGCGGATCGGATCGAGATAGCCCTGTTCGCTGTCGCCGGTGCCGTTGAGGCGGGCGCGGGCCGAAAGGCCGGCATCGGCGATGGCGAGGATCTGCTGGCCGAGCTGCTGGAAGGTGCGGCCGCGCGGTCCCTGGGCCTTGAGGCCGAGCCTCGGCACCTCGGCGCGGATGCGGTGATGGTCCTCGATCGTCCAGTGCTTCACCTCGTCCCACGCGGCGTCGAGCGCGGTCTGATCGTAGAGCAGGCCCACCCAGAAGGCGGGCAGCGCGCAGATCCGGCCCCAGGGGCCGCCATCGGCGCCGCGCATCTCCAGAAAGCTTTTCAGCCGCACTTCGGGGAAGGCGGTGGAAAGATGATCGTTCCAGTCGCCCAGGCGCGGCTTTTCGCCCGGCAGCGCCGGCAGCTCGCCCTTCAGGAAATCGCGGAAGCTCTGGCCGGCGGCATCGACATAGCCGCCGTCGCGGAAGACGAAATACATCGGCACGTCGAGCATGTAATCGGCATAGCGTTCATAGCCGAAGCCGTCCTCGAACACGAAGGGCAGCATGCCGGTGCGGTGCGGATCGGTATCCGTCCAGATATGGCTACGGAAGGAGAGGAAGCCGTTGGGCTTGCCTTCGGTGAAGGGCGAATTGGCGAAGATCGCGGTGGCGAGCGGCTGGAGCGCCAGGCTGACGCGGAACTTCTTCACCATGTCCGCTTCGCTGGAATAATCCAGATTGGCCTGGATGGTGCAGGTGCGCAGCATCATGTCCAGCCCGAGGCTGCCGACGCGCGGCATGTGGCGGAGCATGATCTCGTAGCGGCCCTTGGGCATGATCGGCAGGTCGGCGCGGGTCTTGTCCGGCCAGAAGCCGAGGCCGAGATAGCCGAGGCCGAGCCGGTCGCCCACCGCCTTCACCTGTTCCAGATGACGGCCGGTTTCCGCGCAGGTCTGGTGCAGGTTCTCGAGCGGCGCGCCGGAAAGCTCGAGCTGGCCGGCCGGCTCCAGGCTGACATTGCCGTCCGGGCCGGCGAGCGCGATGACGTTCTCGCCCTCATAGACCGGTTCCCAGCCATATTTGGTGAGCCCGATCAGCAGCGCGTGGATGCCGCCCGGCTCCTCATAGGAAGGCGCGCGATGATCCTTGAGCCAATAGACGAACTTCTCATGCTCGGTGCCGACGCGCCAGCGTTCGCGGGGCTTTTCGCCGTTCGCGAAGATGGAGAGAAGGTCGTCGCGACCCTCGATCAAGGGGTCTTCCTGGCCCGATGCGGTGCGCGTGCTCATTCTCGCGCCCATAGCGACCGGAGCGGCCCTTAGCCAGTGATCAGTTGCGGTTGGAGACGCGCCGCTACCAGAGCCAGCTTTCCGGGTTGGCGATGGGCTGGCGCTTCTGCGCGGCGAGAAGGGCGAGCACGGTGCGCACCACCACCCAGATGCCGATCACCACGAAGCCGATGAAGCCGATCAGCACCAGCATCAGCACCGTCGACACGCAAGCGGCGACCAGCGCGATCCAGAAAGTGCGGATGTGGAAGGTGTAATGGCTCGTCTCCCAGCCCGATCCGGCTTCGCCCCGCCAGACATAAGCGAGGATCAGGCCGATCAGCGCGGTGATGCCGACCACGAAGCTGCCGAGATAAAGCAGCGCGATGATCGTGGGATGATTGAGGTCGAAGCCCGCCTGCGGGCTGGTGCCGGGTTCGTTCATTGCGATCCTGCCCCCGTTCCTGTTGGCCCAGGGAGGATGGCAGGCCCGCGATATTTTTCAAATATTTTCCGAGCGCCAGTCCCCGGCCGTCGCCATCCAGATCGCGATGGCGGCGGCGGCGGCGGTCTCCGCGCGCAGGATACGGGGGCCGAGCGTGACCGGCACCGCCTGCGGCAGGGCGCGGATCGCGGCGCGCTCTTCATCGGTGAAGCCGCCTTCGGGGCCGATCAGGATCGCGGCCGGGCCGGGGCGGGCGACGGCGGCAAGCGGCCGCGCATCGCCCGCCTCGTCGGCGAAATAGAGCGCGCGATCGGCGGGCCAGACGCGGAGCAGGGCGTCGNGCTTCTCCGGCTCGGCAAGGGTGGGCAGCGCGGTGCGGCCGCATTGCTCGGCCGCCTCGATCATGTGCGCGCGCAGCCGTTCGCCGTTCAGCCGATCGACGATGGTGCGCCGGGTGATGACGGGGGCGAGGCGGGCGACGCCCAGCTCGCACGCCTTTTCGGCCACCCAGTCGATCCGGCCCTTCTTGATGGGCGCGGCGAGCAGCCACAGGTCGGGCACCGCCTCGCGCGGGGCGAGATGGCCCGTGACGGCGAGGCGGAGCGCGCGCTTCGATATCTCCGCCACCTCGGCAAGCCATTCACCGCTCCGGTCGTCGAACAGGCGGACGGGATCGCCCGGCTTGAGCCGCATGACGTTGCCGAGATAATTGGCGGCGGCGCCTTCGACCGGAACGGAAATCCCGGTATCGAGCGGGGTATCGACGAACAGGCGGGGCGTGCTGGCCGGCGGCCAGGCGGGGGTTGCGGGCATGATCCGGCTCCTACCGGAATCGCCGGGGCCGGGAAATCCCCTCAGGCGGCGATGCCGGCGTCGAACCAGCTGCCGATCGCGCGGGCGGGCATCGGCTTCGACATCAGATAGCCCTGCAGGGTACCGCAGCCGATCGCCGCCAGCCATTCGGCCTGGCCGTCGGTTTCGACGCCCTCGGCGGTGACGGCGATGCCGCGCGCATTGGCGAGGCCGACGATGGCGCGGATGATGGCGCTGCCGCCTTCCCGCCGGTTGATGCCGGCGACGAAGGAACGGTCCACCTTGATGCGATCCACCGCGAAGGTGCGCAGATGGGTGAAGGAGGAATAGCCGGTGCCGAAATCGTCGAGCGCGATCCGCACGCCCTGCGCGCGCAGCGCCGCGACATTGGCGCGGCAGATATCCTCATCCTCGACGAAGCTGGTCTCGGTGATCTCCAGCTCGACGCGGCGGGGCTCGATGCCGCTCGCCGTGATCGCCCCCTGGACGATATCGACGAGCGCCGGATTGCGGAGCTGCACCGCCGAAAGATTGATGGCGATGCTTTCCAGCGGCCAGTCGCGCGCGGCGGCCAGCGCCTCGCGCAGCACCCATTCGCCGATCGGCTCGATCAGGCCGCATTCCTCGGCGATCGGCACGAAGGTGGCCGGCGCCATCAGCCCGAGCAGGGGATGGCGCCAGCGGACCAGCGCCTCTGCGCCGATCACCGCCCGGGTGCGGGCATCGTGGACGGGCTGGTAGTAAAGCTCGAACTGGTTGCCGGCGGCGATCGCCTCGCGCAGGTCCTTCTCGATTGCCTGGCGGCGCTGGACGGAGGCGTCCATCGCTTCCTCGAACAGGACGACGCGGCCCCGGCCGCGCGCCTTGGCCTCGTAGAGGGCGATATCCGCCTTGCGGCCGAGGTCGACGCGATCGGTGCTGTGGAGCGGCGCGATCGCCACGCCGATGCTGACGCCGACGCAAACCATGGTGCCGTCGACGTCGAACGGCTCGTTGAGGGCGGTGGCGATGCGCTGGCACAGCCGCTCGACGCTTTCGATGGTGGGGGCATGCGCCTGGATGATGGCGAATTCGTCCCCGCCGAGGCGCGAGACCGTGTCGGTATCGCGCGTCACCGCCTTCAGCCGCGCGCTGACCTGGCAGAGCAGCTGATCGCCGGCGGGGTGGCCCAGCGTGTCGTTGACCGGCTTGAAGCGATCGAGATCGAGGCACAGCATGGCAAGCGGCGTGCCGCCGCGCCGGACGGCGACGAGCGCCAGATCCATGCGGCTGCGGAACAGGGTGCGGTTGGCGAGCCCCGTGNGGTTGTCGTGGAGCGCGAGATGCTGGGCGTGCGCCTCGCTGGCCCTGAGGGCCGCGAGCGTGCGGCGGATGTGGAGCAGCAGCAGGGCCACGATCAGCGTGATCGCCAGCAGGGCCACGATCAGCACCGGCGCCACCTTGCCCATCACGCGGCTGCCCGGCGCGAAGCTGTTCCAGACCAGATAGCCCACCGTTTCGCCCCGGCGGGACCGGATCACGGCATGGGATTGGCCGGGGACGGGCTGGAGAGCCCAGGAGAAACGGGCGCCGTCCAGCAGATATTGCCTGGCCATCGCTTCAAGGAACGGCCCGTCGAGATGCTGGACGCTGACGAGCAGCGGCTCGGAACCCGGCGCCTGGGCCGCCCGGTCCTGATCCCCGACGATCGGCTTGACGCTGACCACCGCCGGATGGCCGTCGATGACGGTGATGTCGCTGGCGCCGGGGCTGTAGCCGCTGGTCGCGGGGTCGACGGCGTCCCCCCGGTCCGGCGCGCGCAGGCTGGCGCGCAGCGCGGCGACCAGCGGCAGGGCTTCGCCGCCGATCGCGCCGAAGGCGGTGGGGGCCGCGCGACGCCCGCCGCGCAGCGCATAGATCGGCCGGTTGGCGGCATCGAGGATGAAGATGTCGTCATGGCCGTAATAGGTGTGCAGCCAGCGGCCGATATTGCCGTCGATCCAGTCGAGATCGGGCGGGTCGGCGCGCACGCCGCGCAGCGCTTCGTCCCACAGCGTGATCGCTTCCTGATCGTGGGCGACGCGGGCGGCATTATCCTTGAGGATGGTATCGACCATCATGGCCTGGCGGCGCTCGGAAAGCGCATCCGCCTCGCGCGTCGCCCACACCAGCAGGACCGCCACAGTCGCGGCGAACAGCACCACCACCGCCGTGATCGGCAGGAGGAACTGACGGAGGAAATCGTTCGTCCGCTTCGCCATCGGGCACCATGTTCAAGGACCGCCAAGTCCTATCTTAGGTGCGAATATTTAACAGTTTGCGCGGAGGACAAATTTAATTGGACGATGACGGGACGAATTTCACGGTTACTATCCGCCACTTGGGTGGATGCCATGATCGCGGCCCCTGTCGGCGATACCGTAAAATCCGCCCGGCCGCTCGTTTCTGATCCTCAACCAGCCAAGGGCGGCGGCCGGCGAATCGCCGCGCGCGCGGGATCAGTCCCCGCCCGCGCGCTCGATATCGGCACCGACCTGGGAGAGCTTCTCCTCCAGCCGTTCATAGCCGCGATCGAGATGATAGACGCGGTGGACCTGGGTCTCGCCCTCGGCGGCGAGGCCGGCGAGCACCAGGCTCATCGAGGCGCGCAGATCGGTGGCCATCACCTCGGCGCCGCGCAGCTTCTCGACCCCGCGCACCACGGCGGTGCGGCCGCGCACCTGGATATCCGCGCCCATGCGGGTGAGTTCCGGCACGTGCATGTAGCGGTTCTCGAAGATGGTTTCGGTAAGCACGCTGGCTCCGTCCGCCAGCGCCAGCATCGCCATGAACTGGGCCTGCATGTCGGTGGGGAAGGCGGGGAAGGGCGCGGTGGACAAGGTCAGCGCACGCAGCCGGCCGTCGGCGGCGACGGTGATGCCGCCGTCGCGCACGGCGACATGGACGCCGGCCTGGCGCAGATCGTCGATCACCGCCTGCATGTCGTCCGCCTTCGCGCCGACGAGATCGAGCTCGCCCCCGGTGATCGCGGCCGCGCAGGCATAGCTGCCGGCCTCGATGCGATCGGGCATGACGCGATATTCGGCGCCGTGCAGCCGGGGCTTGCCCTGGATGACGAGCCGTTCGGTGCCGATGCCGTCGATCTCCGCGCCCATGGCGACCAGGCAGTTGCAGAGATCGGTGATCTCGGGCTCGCGCGCGGCATTGTCGATGATCGTCTCGCCGCTGGCGAGGACGGCGGCCATCACCGCATTTTCCGTCGCGCCGACCGATACGACCGGGAAGACGATCCGCCCGCCCTTGAGTCCGCCGTCCGGCGCGATGGCGCGGACATAGCCGGCGGCCAGCTCGATCTCCGCGCCCAGCGCTTCCAGCGCCTTCAGGTGCAGATCGATCGGCCGGTTGCCGATCGCGCAGCCGCCGGGCAGCGACACCGTCGCCTCGCCGGCGCGGGCCAGCAGCGGCCCCAGCACCAGGATCGAAGCGCGCATCTTGCGGACGATATCGTAGGGCGCGACGGTGGCGGCGATACGCTGCGCATCCATCGTCATCACCCGGCCATATTCGCCGTCCGGCCCGCGCGAGACCTTCGTTGTCACGCCCAGCTCGTTGAGAAGATGGCCGAAGCTGTCGACATCGGCGAGGCGCGGCAGGTTGCCGAGCGTCAGCTTGTCGTCGGTCAGCAGCGAGCAGGGCATGAGGGTGAGGGCGGCGTTCTTGGCGCCCGAAATCGGCAAGCGGCCGGCGAGGCGCTGGCCGCCGCGAATGATGATGCGATCCATGAAAAGGCTTCTATCGTTTCGCGCCGCGCGCGCAAGCGGCGGCAGCGGCGCGGCATGGGCGGGCGGGGCCCGATTCGCGATGGATGGGCGGAGGGGCCGGGCGATTGTGAGCGATCGTAGGCGGCGGGGGCCTGCGGTTGCGGCACGCCGCCAGCAAAAAGCCCGGCGCCGCCTTGGGGCGGGCCGGGCCTTTCATGCGATCCAGCGGGCCGAAGCCCGCCAGCCGGAGCTTACTGGATCGGATTCAGGTTCACCGCGGCATATTTGCCGCGACGATCGACCTCGAGTTCGAACTCCAGCCGATCACCCTCGTTGAGGTTGGTCATGCCGGCCCGTTCGACGGCCGAGATGTGGACGAAGGCGTCCGGCTGGCCGTCATCGCGCTGGATGAAGCCGAAGCCCTTCATCGCGTTGAAGAACTTCACCGTGCCGCTGGCGCGTTCGCCGGTCAGCTGGCGCTGCGGGCCGCCACGGGCGCCGGCATCGCGCGGCGCGCGATCCTCGACCGGAAGCGGTTCGCCGTCGATCTTGAGATCGGTGGCCGAGATACGGCCGCCGCGATCGACGAGGGTGAAGCCCAGCGGCTGCCCTTCGGCAAGACCGGTGAGGCCGGCCTGTTCGACCGCCGAGATGTGGACGAACACGTCTTCGCCGCCATCGTCGCGGACGATGAAGCCGAAGCCCTTCTGTCCGTTGAAGAATTTAACAACGCCAGTGCCTTCGCCGATCACCTGGGCGGGCATGCCGCGGCCACCGCCGCCGAAGCCGCCACCACCGCCGCCGCCGAAGCCGCCACCGCCGCCACGGAAACCGCCGCCGCCGCCGCCGCCGCCGAAGCGATCGCCGCCGCCGCCATAACCGCCGCCGCCGAAGCCGCCACCGCCGAAGCGATCGCCGCCGCCGCCGAAGCGGTCACCGCCACCGAAGCCGCCATAGCTTTCGTCGCCGAAACTGTCGCGCTTGTCCCTGCCGCCGCGCTGCCCGCGCCGTCCTCTATCGAAACTCATGCTTTGCCCAAGTCTTTCCCGTCGCCCCACGAATTTTCAAGTCCTCAAAGCCGGGCGCGGCCACGAGACTTCCGGCGCCGAAACCAGCGCGCCAGCCACTATCAATAGCGGAAAAAGAGCCCTGGCGCGAGAGCTTTCGACTCATCGCCCGCAAGGATGGGGCAACCGGTGTAGGATCGCAGCCGAATCCACGCTTTACAGTTTGTCGCACAGCCGCGCTTGTGAGGGACAAAACCAAGCGGCAAGGTGATCTCCATGACAGATATGCTTGCGATCTTCGCCGATCCCGCCGTGTGGGCGGCGCTGGTGACGCTGGTGGTGATGGAAGTCGTGCTCGGCATCGACAACCTCATCTTCATTTCCATCCTTTCGAACAAGTTGCCGCAGCATCAGCAGCGCCGCGCGCGGCGTCTGGGAATCGGCCTGGCGCTGGTGATGCGGCTGGCGCTGCTGTCGATGATCGCCTGGATCGTGGGGTTGACCGCGCCGGTGTTCGACCTGGGCTGGCAGGGCGTGCCGGATGCGCATGGCGTGCCCTCCTTCGAGACGCGATTTTCCTGGCGGGACATCATCCTGATCGTCGGCGGGCTGTTCCTGGTATGGAAGGCCACCACCGAGATCCACCATTCGGTGGACCCATCGCCGTCCGGGGATCTGCTGGACAAGAAGGCGCATGTGGCGCTGGGATTCGGCACCGCGATCATCCAGATCCTGCTGCTCGACATGGTGTTCTCGATCGATTCGATCCTGACCGCGGTGGGCATGACCGATCATCTGCCGGTGATGGTGATCGCCGTGATCACCGCCGTCGCCGTGATGCTGCTGGCGGCCGATCCGCTGGCCGAGTTCATCGAGCGCAACCCCACGGTGGTGATGCTGGCGCTGGGATTCCTGCTGATGATCGGCGCGGTGCTGATCGCCGACGGCTTCGGCGTGCATGTGCCCAAGGGCTATATCTACGCGGCGATGGCCTTTTCGGCGGGCGTCGAGGCGCTCAACATCTGGCAGCGGCGCGCCCAGGCGAGGCGCGCCGAACGGCGGCAGGGGGCGTGAGCGGCCGATTCGGTTGTTGAGCGCGGGGCCTTGCGCGCTTATGCGGATGGGATGACCGTTCATTTCCACGAAGAGGACCTGCCGGCAGGCGTGCTCGCCCCCGGCCCCGTCGCCATCGATACCGAGACGATGGGGCTCGTGACCCAGCGCGACCGGCTGTGCGTCGTCCAGATATCCGACGGCCATGGCGACGAGCATCTCGTCCGCTTCGGCCCCGGCAGCGCCTATGACGCGCCCAATCTGAAGGCGGTGCTGGCCGATCCCGCGCGGCTCAAGCTCTATCATTTCGCCCGGTTCGATCTGGCGGCGATCAAATATTGGCTCGGGGTGATGGCCGAGCCCGTTTATTGCACCAAGACCGCATCGCGCCTGATTCGCACCTATACCGACCGGCATGGCCTGAAGGAGCTGGTGCGCGAGANCCTCGGCCAGGAAGTCTCCAAGCAGCAGCAGTCGTCCGACTGGGGGGCGCCCGAGCTGACCGACGCGCAGCGCGACTATGCGGCGTCCGACGTGCGCTTCCTCCACCAGCTTCGCGAGAAGCTGGACGAGCGGCTGGCGCGCGAGGGGCGGACCGCGCTGGCGCAGGCCTGCTTCGATTTCCTGCCGCACCGCGCGGCGCTGGACCTTGCCGGCTGGCCTGAGATCGACATCTTCGCGCATGTCTAAAGCCGCCGATCTTGCGCGCGGCGATCGCCAGTCCTGGGCCGCGCCGGGCGCGGGCCATGACCGCGTGATCGGCGTGCTCAGGATCCTGCTGCCCTGCGCGATCGGCGCGCTCGTCGCCATCCTCGCCGTGGCGCCGCTGACGATGGGGCGCGACATCTCCTTCGTCCTCGCCAAGGATCGGGTGGAGGTGGCCAGGGAAAGGCTGCGGGTCGCCGACGCCATCTATCGCGGCGAGGATTCGAAGGGCCAGCCCTTCGCCATCCGCGCGGGATCGGCAGTGCAGAAAAGCTCACGCGATCCGGTGGTGAAGCTCGCCAATCTTTCCGCCGAGATCCAGCTGGCCGACGGCCCCGCCACCATCGGCGCCAAGACCGGCCGCTACGACATGGACAGCGAGAAGGTCTATATCGACGGCCCCGTGCGCTTCGACGGACCGGACCAGTATCGCCTCGACACGCGCGACGTGGAGGTCGACCTGAAGACCCGGCAGGTGGAAAGCGGGGGCGCGGTGGACGGGCAGATGCGGCTCGGCAATTTCAGCGCCAACCGGATGACCGCGGACCTTGCCGCCCGCACCGTCGTGCTCGATGGCCGTGCCCGCTTGCATATCGTGCAGCGCGGCGGCAGATGAGCAGCATGACCCGCCGACCAGCCATCCTCGCCACGATCCTGATCGGCCTCGCCGCCGGCCCCGCGATGAGCCAGAATTCGGTTTCGGCGCTCAAGGGGCATGACAGCAACGCGCCGGTGGACGTGGAGGCGGACCGCATCGAGGTGCAGGACCGCGCCGATCGCGCCATCTTCTCCGGCAACGTCAATGTCCGCCAGACCGACCTGACGATGAATTCGGCGCGGCTGACCGTGGCCTATGCCGGCGGCGCCAGCGGCACCCAGATCAAGCGGCTGGATGCGTCCGGCGGCGTGACGGTGCGCAGCCCATCGGAAACGGCGCGCGGATCGGTGGCGATCTATGATCTCGACCGCCGGCTGATCACCATGCTGGGCAATGTGACGCTGAACCAGGGCCAGAACACGGTGAACGGCAACCGGCTGGTGATCGACCTCAACAGCGGCCGTTCGACGATCGATGGCCAGGGCGTCGCCGGCGGCCAGGGCGGCCGCGTGACCGGGCGCTTCACCGTCCGGCAATCCAGCGGCAATTGAAGGGAAACCGGGCGGGTCGCCCCGCCCGGGATCGCGATCAGCCCAGTTTCCGGGCGACCAGCGCCTTGATGTCGGCCACCGGGCGGGGGCCGAAATGCGAAATCACCTCGGCCGCCGCGATCGCGCCCATGGTGAGGCTGTCCACCACCGAACGGCCTTCGGCCTGGCCGGCGAGGAAGCCGGCGGCGAACAGATCGCCCGCGCCGGTGGTATCGACCACGGCATCGATCGGCTGGGCGGGAACCGCGAAGCGTTCGCCGCCGCGCACGGCGATGGCGCCCTTTTCCGAACGGGTGACGACCAGGGTTTCGACCTGGCCGGCGGTGGCGGCGACGGCGGCCTCGAAGTCTTCAGTCTGGTTGAGCGACAGGATCTCCGTTTCGTTGGCGAAGAGGATGTCGATCGCGCCGTCGGCGATCAGCGCCTTGAAGTCGTCGCGATGGCGCTCGATGCAGAAGGCGTCGGAAAGCGTGAAGGCCACCTTGCGGCCGGCATCCCGCGCGATGCGGATCGCCGTCTGCATCGCCGCGCGCGGCTCCGCCGGATCCCACAGATAGCCTTCGAGATACAGGATCGCGGCGGACGCGATCATGTCGCGATCCAGCGCCTCGGCCGGCAGGAACTGCGACGCGCCGAGATAGGTGTTCATCGTGCGCTGGCCGTCGGGGGTGACGAGGATCAGGCAGCGCGCCGTCGGCGGCTCGCCTTCGCGGGCGGGGGTGGCGAATTCCACGCCGAGCGCGCGGATATCATGGACGAACACCTCGCCGAGCTGATCCTGGGCCACCTGGCCGATGAAGCCGCAGCGCCGGCCGAGTGCGGCCGCGCCCGCCACCGTGTTGGCGGCCGAACCGCCGCTCGCCTCGATCGCCTGGCCCATGCGGCCGTAGAGGCCGGTCGCGGTTTCGGTGTCGATCAGCCGCATCGATCCCTTGGCGACGCCTTCGTTCGCGATGAAGGCATCATCGGCCTGGGCAATGACATCGACGATGGCATTGCCGATCGCGACGATATCGAGGCGGGGTTCGGTCACGCGGGTCTCCCTGAGGTGGAAAAGCCGCGCCTAGACGGACGACGGGGATGGCGCAACCGGGGACGGGGCGGATAGATAGGGCCATGGTCCGCGCGCTCATGCTTTCGATCGGCCAGTTGGGCGATCCCCGCATCCGCCGGGTGCTGGTGAAATCCGTCACGCTGACGCTGGCGATCTTCGCCGTCACCGGCCTCGTGCTTGGCTGGGCGCTGACCGGGCGCGACCCTTGCGCGATCGTGAAGGGATATAGCTGCGCCATCGGATCGGCCGAGGGCGGGATCGCCGCCGCGCTGCTGGTGATCCTGGGCCTGTGGCTGCTGTTCCCGGCGATCGCGGTGGGGGTGATCGGCCTGTTTTCCGACGAGGTGGTCGCCGCCGTGGAGGAACGCCATTATCCGGCCGAGGCGGCGCGCGCGCGGCCGCCCGGCTGGGGCGAGGCGCTGCGGCTGGGCCTGGGATCTGCGGGGCGGATGATCGGATATAATCTGCTGGCGCTGCCTTTCTATCTGCTGCTGCTGTTGACGGCGATCGGCCCGGTCGCCCTGTTCCTGGTGGTGAACGCCATTGCGCTGGGCCGCGACCTCGACGAGATGGTGGCGGTGCGCCATCTGGACGCGGCCGCGCGCAAGGCCCGCCTCGCGCCCACCCGTGGCGGCCGCGCGCTGACCGGGCTTGTCGCCGCCGGCCTGTTCATGATCCCTGTCGTCAACCTCCTCGCCCCCGTGATCGGCGCGGCGCTGGCGACGCATCGTTTTCATGGGAGCCGCGGTTGAAGCGCAGATATTCGGTCCTGATCCTGCCCCTGCTGGCGCTGGCCGGCGCCTGCACCACCGCCGGCGGCGAGCGACCGGCCCCGATCGTGAACGCCCCGCCGCCGGCGATGGGGCTCGATCGGGTGCTGGGCAAGGACGCCCGCGCGCTCCACATGCTGTTCGGCGTGCCCGACCTCGACGTGCGCGAGGCGCAGGCGCGCAAGCTGCAATATACGGGGCCGGTCTGCGTGCTGGACGCCTATCTCTATCCGCCCGCGGCCGGGCAGGAGCCGGTGGTGCGCTACCTCGACGCACGGACGCCGGCGGGCGAGGATTTCGACCGGGCATCCTGCATCGCGGCGCTCAGCCGCCGGGTGGAGGCGCGCTGATCCGGCCCCGACGGCGCGGCGCCGGTTGCGCGGACAGCCGGAAGCTCACACCTACCGGAAGCTGACACCTAATGGCTGTCTTTCATGCCGACCCGGCGGGGTGGGTGGTCGGTGCCGGGCGAGCTCCGCCAATCCCGGGCAGGCCCCGATAGAGCCTTGCCGGCGATGGGGGATATTCGGAGACGGGAGAAGATCATGAAGCGCATGATGATCGCCATCCTTGCCCTGTTCCTCCCCTTGCTGGCACCGCCGCCGGCAGCCGCGCTGGAATTCGGTTTCCCGAAGGGATTCCGATCCGAGGAAATCGCCACGAACGGCACCACGCTGCATGTCCGTTTCGGCGGATCGGGGCCGGCGGTGCTGCTGATCCATGGGTATGGCGACACCGGCGACATGTGGGTGCCGCTCGCCAGCCGGCTGATGCGCGATCATCTGGTGATCGTGCCCGACCTGCGCGGCCTGGGCCTCTCGGCCGTCGCCACGGGCGGCTTCACCAAGAAGAATCAGGCAGCGGACATGGCCGGTATCCTCGACCATCTCCACGCGGCGCGGGCCGATGTCGTCGGCCACGACATCGGCAACATGGTGGCCTTCGCGTTCGCTGAATCCTATCCCGAACGCACCACGCGCCTCGTGATGATGGACGCCCCCGTGCCCGGCGTCGGCCCGTGGGACGAGATACTGAAGAACCCGCTGCTCTGGCATTTCCGGTTCGGCGGGCCCGACATGGAGCGCCTCGTCGCGGGGCGCGAGCGCATCTATCTCGACCGGTTCTGGAACGAGTTCGCGGCGAGCCGGACCGCCTTTCCCGAGGATGCGCGGGTGCATTATGCGGCGCTTTATGCCGCGCCGGGGCGCATGCATGCGGGCTTTTCGCAATTCGCGGCGTTCGATCAGGACGTGATCGACAATCGCGCCTTCGTCGCTCGCGGGCCGCTGAAGATGCCGGTGCTGGCGATCGGCGGCAGCCAGTCCCTCGGCGGCACGATGGCGGCCATCATGCGATCGGCGGCGGACGACGTGACGGAGCTGGCCATCCCCGATTCCGGCCACTGGCTGATGGAGGAGCAGCCGCGCGCGACCGTCGACGCCATCGCCGCATTTCTGGAAGGACCAGCTCGGCCGTAACGAAGGCGGCGCGCCTATGGGCTGTTATGCTTCCATCGCCACGCCCAGCCATTCGGCGCGGACGGAGGCATCGGCCTCGGCCGGCAGGCGGGTTGCGCGCGCGGCCGCGAAGCCGGCGGGATCGATGCGTTCGAGCGCCCAGATCGCGGCGCCGCGCACCACGGGGGCGGGATCGTCCAGCAGGCGGAGGACGGCCGGCAGCAGGTGGCGGCCGCGATCGTTGCCGGCGGCGATGAGCGCGTTGCGGACCATGCGGTCCCGGCCGATGCGCTTGATCGGCGATCCGGCGAAGACCGCGCGGAAGGCGGGATCGTCGAGCGCGAGGAGATCGGCGATCTCGGGCGCGGCCAGCTCCGCCCGCGCGGCGAAGGCGCGGTTGGCGGCGGCGGTGGCGGCGAACTTGTTCCACGGGCAGACGGCCAGGCAATCGTCGCAGCCATAGATGCGGTTGCCCATCGCCGCGCGAAATTCGTGCGGGATCGGGCCTTTGTTCTCGATGGTGAGGTAGGAGATGCAGCGCCGGGCATCGAGCCGGTAGGGCGCGGGAAAGGCGGCGGTGGGGCAGGCCCGCTGGCAGGCGTCGCACGATCCGCAGCCGCCCCGGCCGGGGCCGTCCGCCGCCAGATCGAGCGTCGTCATGATCGCGCCCAGGAACAGCCAGCTGCCATGATCGCGGCTGACGAGGTTGGTGTGCTTGCCCTGCCAGCCGAGGCCGGCGGCTTCGGCCAGCGGCTTTTCCATCACCGGCGCGGTATCGACGAACACCTTGAGATCGCCGCCCGCTCGATCGACCAGCCAGCGGGCCAGCGCCTTCAGCGCCTTCTTGACGATATCGTGATAATCCTGCCCCTGCGCATAGGCCGAAATGCGGGCGATGCCGGGCGCGTCCGCCAGCCGCAGCGGATCTTCGGCGGGCGCGTAGCTCATCCCCAGCATCACCACCGATTTCACATCCGGCCAGAGCGCGCGGGGCGTGCCGCGCTGGCCGGCGCGTTCCTCCATCCACAGCATGTCGCCATGCGCGCCGCTTTCCAGCCATTCGCGCAGGCGCATGGCCGAATCGGGCGTGGCATCGGCCGGCGCCACCCCGCAGGCGACGAAGCCGAGGCGGCGTGCCTCGATTTTCAGCTCCGCCGTCAACGCCTTGTTGTCGATATGGTGGGATGAATGGGGCACGAAGGGCGGGAAACCTCGTCGATCTGGGTGGATGCGCCCCTTCCTTAGCCCGAACGGGCGGAAACGGGGAGGTGGGCATGGCGCCGGGCGGCGGCAGGACGGGATGCGGACGTGAACGGGCATGCGATCGAGACGCACGGGCTGGTAAAGGATTTCGGCGGGTTCCGGGCCGTCGACGGCATCGATCTCGCGGTGCCGGCGGGATCGATATTCGGCGTGCTCGGCCCCAATGGCGCGGGCAAGACCACCACCTTGCGGATGCTGCTGGGCATCATCGATCCCGATGCCGGGCACCGCACCCTGCTGGGCGAGGCGCGGCCGCTGAAGGTGGCGCGGCAGGTGGGCTATCTGCCCGAGGAACGCGGCCTCTATCCCGGCATGCAGGCGCGCGAGGCGATCGCCTTCATGGGTGCGCTGCGCGGGCTGCCGCTGAAGGAAGGCCGCGCGCGGGCCGATCAAATGCTGGAGGCGCATGGCCTGGGCGCGGCGCGTCGCAAGCCGATCCGCACCCTTTCCAAGGGCATGGCGCAGACGGTGCAGCTATTGGGTACGCTGGTCCACCGGCCCCGGCTGATCGTGCTGGACGAGCCCTTTTCCGGGCTGGATGCCCTGAATCAGGAACGGCTGGAAGCGGTGATCCGTGCGCAGGCGGCGAACGGCGTGACCATCCTCTTTTCCACCCATGTGATCGCCCATGCCGAACGATTGTGCCAGCGCGTGGCGATCATCGCCGGCGGGCGGGTGCGTTTCGAAGGCGGGGTGGAGGAGGCGCGCGCGCGGCTGAAGCCCGAGGTGCGGCTGGCGACGCGGGCGGCGGACGGGCCGTGGCGCGCGGCGCTGCCGGCCGGCGCGGTGCGTGAGGGCCACCTCTGGCGGTTCGCGCTGCCCGACAGCGGGGTCGAGCCGCTTTTGAAGGCGCTGATCGACGGCGGCGCGGGGATCGAGACGCTGTCGATCGAGCGGCCGGGGTTGCACGACGCCTTCGTCGCGATCGCCGGCGAGGCGGCGGCCAAGGCGATGGACGGGCATGCGCTGGAGGACGCGGCATGATCGACGTGATTCGCGCCGCCTGGGTGATCGCCCGCCGCGATTATGTGGCGAGCGTGTTTTCGCGCGCCTTCCTGCTGTTCCTTATCGGGCCGCTGCTGCCGATCCTGGCCGGGCTGCTGTTCAGCATCGCGGGTGCCGGCGGCGGCGCGGACCAGAAACGGCCGGCGGTGGCGGTGATCGCCGGCCCGGCGGAGGCGGAGCTGCTCCATGCCGCGCGCGGGCGGCTGGCCGAACGGCTCGGCGATGCGATGCTGCCGATGCTCCATATCGCGGCGCCCGAAGGCGGGGCAGAGGCCCAGACCCGGCGGTTGCTGGCGGACCGGAGCGACGGCGTGGTGGCGGTGGCGCGCGGCGGGATCGATGCGCCCCGGCTGATCGGCCCGCGGGCGGGCGTGGCCGACGTGCGCGGGCGGCTGGCGCTGATCTATGACGAGGCGCGCGCTGCCCGTGCGATGGCGGATGCCGGCGCGGCCGCGCCGGGGCCGGTGGCCTTCCGCGAGACGGTGGTGGAGCGCGCGGCCGGCCCCGATGCGGCGGGCCATGCCGCCACGGCGCGGGCGGGGCAACTGGTGCTGATGTTCCTCACCATGATCCTGGCGGGGATGCTGCTGTCCAACCTGATCGAGGAAAAATCGAACAAGGTGATCGAGGTGCTGGCCGCCGCCGTGCCGGTGGACGCGATCTTCCTGGGCAAGCTGGCGGCGATGCTCGCCATGTCGCTGACCGGGATCGCGGTGTGGGGGGCGATGGCCCTGCTGGCGCTGCGCGGCCTGTTCCCGGCGGTGACGCTGCCGGTGCCGGCGGTGGGCTGGGGCGCGTTCGTGGCGCTCGGCACCGTCTATTTCGTCGCCTGCTATCTGCTGCTGGGGGCGCTGTTCCTCGGCATCGGCGCGCAGGTATCGAGCGTGCGCGAGGTGCAGACGCTCTCCATGCCGGTGACGATGGGGCAATTGGGGGTGGTGGCGCTCGCCTCCAGCGTGGTGGCGGCGCCCGAGAGCGGGCTGGCGAAGGCGGCGACGGTCTTTCCGTGGAGTTCCCCCTTCGCGATGATCGCGCGGGCCGCCCAGGCGCCGGAGATCTGGCCGCACCTGCTGGCGATCGGCTGGCAGGCGTTGTGGATCGGCCTGATCATCCGCTTCGCGGCGCGGCGGTTCCGGGTGAGCGTGCTGAAATCGGGCGGGCCGCGCCGCCGCTGGTTCCGGCGGTGGCGGACCAGCTGAGCGGGCCGGCGCCGGGCCAGAATGTGATGTTCCGCGCATCTTCCGGCCGGGCCTGACAAGCGGAGGTGCGCTCCCCATATCGGTCCCGCAAGGCAGGAGGCCGGCATGGCGATGGACAGGCGGCAGATGCTGGGGGCCGGCGGCTTAGCGCTGGCGGCGGTGGCGATCGGCGCAGGGCGGCTGCTGGCGGGCGATGCCAGGGCGGAGGAGACCTTCCCCTACCGGCTTTCCGATGCCGAATGGCGGCGCAGGCTGGGGCCGGACGCCTATGCCGTGCTGCGCCGCGAGGCGACCGAGCCGCCGGGATCGAGCCCGCTGCTGAAGGAGCATCGCCCCGGCACCTTCACCTGCCGGGGCTGCGCGCTGCCGCTTTTCTCCTCGCGCACCAAATATGACAGCGGCACCGGCTGGCCGAGCTTCTGGCGGCCTCTGCCCGATGCGGTCGGCACGCGCGGCGATCGCAGCCTGGGCTATGCCCGCACCGAGGTGCATTGCCGGCGCTGCGGCGGGCATCTGGGCCATGTGTTCGACGACGGGCCGAGGCCGACGGGCAAGCGTTACTGCATGAACGGACTGGCGCTGGCCTTCGTGCCCGGAAAGGCCTGAGCAGCCCCGCCTTCAGGGATAGAGCGCGCGGGCGGCCTCGGTGACGGCGGCCATCGCCAGCCGGTAGGGGCCGGGGCCGTGGCTGATGCGGGCGACGCCGAGTTCGGCGAGGCGGGCGGCGGGCGGCACGGCCGGGAACACCATGATGTTGACGGGCAATGGCGATCGTTCGCACAACCGGGCGATCAGCCGTTCATCGGCCAGGCCGGGGGCGAAGAAGCCGCTGGCGCCGGCATCGGCATAGGCCTGCGCGCGGACGAGCGCGTCGTCGATCGCGGCATCGTCATGCGCGGCGGCGGGCGCCTTCAGGAAGATGTCGGTGCGGGCGTTGACGAAGGCGTGGGGCGCCGCCGCCCGCATCGCGGCGATGCGGGCCTGCTGGTCGCCGATCGGGCGGAGGCCGTGCCCGCCGATCTGCTGGTCCTCGATATTGAAGCCGATCGCGCCGATTCCGGCCGCGCTGGCGGCGGACCGGCCGACTTCGTCGGCCGTGGCGCCGTAGCCGCCCTCGAAATCCAGCGTCACCGGCAGATCGACCGCGGCGACGATCCGTTCGAGATTGGCGAGGACGAGGGCGAGCGGCAGCGCCTCGCCGTCATCGAGACCGTGGGCGGCCGCGACCGACCAGCTTCCCGTCGCCAGCGCCGGGGCGCCGGCATCGGCCACCGCCCGCGCGCTGCCCGCATCCCAGATGTTGAAGAGCTGGAGCGGGCGCCCCGGCACGTGGAGATCGGCGAAGATGCGGGCTTTGTCGGCGGCGGTCGGCACGGGCGGTCCCTTATGTTTGCGTAGACCCGACCCTATCCTGCGACCGCCGGGACGGCATCCCGGCGATTGCGTTCAAGGCGCGGGCGCCGCTTCCCGGACGCGCCTCAGTGGACGAAGCGCGCCACCACGTCGCGATAGGAACGGCTGACCTTCACCTGCGCGCCCGAATCCAGCACCAGGAAGCATTCGCCGTTGGTGTGTGGCTTCACCTGCTTAACCAGATCGAGGTTGACGATGGTGGAACGGTGGACGCGCTGGAAGCGGCGCGGATCGAGCCGCTTTTCCAGATCCTTCATCGTTTCGCGCAGGATCAGCGTGTTGTCGCCGGTATAGATGCACATATAGTCGCCGGCGGCATCGATCCGCTCGATCGTGTCGACGTCGACGCGGAAGATCTGGCCGCGATCCTTGATGTTGATCAGCTTTTCGAAGCGGCTGGAGGCCGGCGCGTCGGTTGCGTCGGGCATCGCCTCGGCGGCTTCGGGCGCATGTTCGGCCAGCGCCTCCTTGAGGCGGCCGGCTTCCTCGATGCTGCGCTTTTCGGCCAGCCGCTGGCGGACGCGATCGAGCGTGTCGGCCAGCCGTTCATTCTCGACCGGCTTCATCAGATAGTCCACGGCATCGGCCTCGAAGGCGCGCAGCGCGTGATCCGAATAAGCGGTGACGAACACGAACAGCGGCGGTTCGACCTCCATCAACCCCTGGACCACCGAGAAGCCGTCGAAGCCGGGCATCTGGATATCGAGGAAGACGAGGTCGGGCTTGTGCGTCTTGATGGCGCGGATGGCTTCCCTGCCGTTGGTGCAGGTTTCGATGATTTCGACATCCTCATGCGCTTCCAGGCGGAGCTGCAGGCCCTGGATGGCTAGCGGCTCGTCGTCGACAAGGATGGTGCGGATGGTCATGCGGGTTCCTTGGGCTCTTCCGTCCTGAACGGTATTTCGATCATGACGCCGAACCCGGCCCCCCGTTCCCCCTGGATCTCGAAACGGTGGTCGGCGCCATAAGCCTGTGCCAGCCTGTCGCGGATATTCGCCAGGCCGACACCGGTCGAATATGTGGGGCGGTTCACCGCGTCGTGCAAGCCGGGTCCCGTATCGGACACGGTGATCTGCACCCGATCCCCGGCAAGCCGCGCGGATACGGCGATTTCCGCGCCCTCCTCCAAAGGCGTGACCGCATATTTTATCGCGTTTTCGACGAGCGGCTGAAGGAGAAGCGAGGGCAGCCGGGCCTGCGACACCGCCGGATCGATGTCGAAGCTAGGGCGGAGCCGGTCCTCGAACCGCATCTTCTCGATCTCCAGATAGAGCTTCAGCGTCTCCACCTCCTGCGCCAGCGTGACCTGGCCGGTGGGCTCGTTCACCAGCGTATAGCGCAGGAAGGAGGAAAGCCGCGACAGCATCGCATTGGCGCGATCGGTCTGCTTCAGCAGCACGAGCGTGGATATGGAGTTCAGCGTGTTGAACAGGAAATGCGGGTTGAGCTGGTAACGCAGCATCGCGAGCTGGGCGGCCGACGCCTGGGTTTCCAGCTTCTGCAGCTGATCCGATTGCTGTTCGAGCAGCAGGTAGAAATTGATGCCGTAATAAAGCGCCGACCAGGCGGCGAGCAGCGCGAAATCGAGCAGGATGGCGCCGAGGAACTGGACGCCCGACGGCATCTCTCCCGGTCGGTAGAAGGTGGCGTGCGCCCATACCTCGATCGTCGAGAAGGCGGCCGACGCGATCATCACCACGATGATCGATACGCCCCAGGTGATGATCGGCTTCTGGTGGATCAGCCGGCGGAAGATCGACGCCATCAGCAGGGTGAGCGAATAGCCTGTGGCGGTGTTGAGCGCGCTCGGCACCAGGAAGAGTACGCCCATGCCGTTGGCGAGCCCGCCCAGCGAGCGCAGGAGCAGATAGCCTGCCCATCCCGCCGACTGGAGAATCCAGAAGGCGCGGTTCTTATCGTCGAAAAAGGGTTTCGAGCCGAGGCTGAAGAGGGCCATGCGCCTCTGCATAGAGGCATTTCGCGCAATGGGGAATCACCCAACGCATGAGGAAGAAGGCGGCGGCGCGGGCACGGATGCGCGGTGCTGCCAAGTCCTTGAAGATGTAATTTGGTCGACGGGCATGACGTTTTTGTCGACAGGCGACCGGCCCGTCGCCTCATCGCGCAGGCCCGTCGACGCCCCCGCGACGCGCGCGGCCGTGCCGCCCTAGCAAAAGACCTGCGATTTGGTTCGGGGAAGTCGTTGCCGTGTCCGTGAAGCTGAGCTTGTTCCGTGATCGGGCTCCGTTCGCCGGGCAACCGCATCGGCCGGCACCTCTGGCCGGGCGTTTCGGAGAGCGGGCGGATGGCCCGCCCGACGAGACGGCCGAGGAGGGCGCCGATAGCCGCTGGGCCGAGTTGTTCGCGCGGACTCCCAAATCTCCGCGCCAGTGAAGGTTGCTTGATGTTCCCTCTTCCGTCGCCGGAAACGGTGACGGGGCGGCAGGCCAGTCCTGCCGATCCGCCGCCCGCCACAGCCACGCGACCCCTGTGGCGGGCGGTGGATCATGCCGCACCTGTCCGATTTCTTGGGCGGAGCCGGGTGTAAACGAAATATTATCCCTCTTCGTCTACCCGTTACTTGGGAACATATGGGGTGGAAGTGCGCGTCCTCATCGTAGATGACGAACCGGCGATGCATGATGCCTACCGGCGGACGCTGGGCGTCGCGCCGGGCGCATCCGCGCGCGACGCGCTGGCGGCCCTCGCCTCCGAGCTTTTCGCCGACGGCCCCGCCGTCCGGCCGGCGGGGCATGGGCCGGCGGAGGAAGCGGATGCCTTCCGCCTCGATCATGCCGATTGCGGCACGGCGGCGGTGGCGCTGGCCGAAGCCGCGATTCGCGCCGGCGATCCCTATGCGGTCGCCTTCATCGACGTGCGCATGCCGCCCGGCATCGACGGCAAGGAGACCGCGGCGCGCATCCGCGCGATCGATCCCGATATCAACATCGTCATCGTCACCGGCTATTCCGATCACGGCCCGGTCGACATCGCCAGGGCGGCGGGGCCGGTGGAAAAGCTGTTCTACGTCACCAAGCCGTTCGACGTGACGGGCCTTCGCCAGACGGCGCGCGCGCTCTGCCGGCGATGGGAGGTGGACCGGGACCTGGCCCGGACCCGTGAGCGGCTGGCCGCGGAAGTGCGCCGGCTGGAGGAACGGACCATCACCCTGGCCGCCAACGAGGCGCGCGCGGTGCACATGGCCAGCCACGATCCCCTGACCGGCGCGCCCAACCGCCTGGCCTTCCTGCGCGAGCTGGGCGAGCGGATGCAGGCGGCGGGGCTGCGCGGCGGCTTCGCGATCGGCATGCTCGATCTCGACCGCTTCAAGAATGTGAACGACACGCTGGGCCATGCCGCCGGGGACGAGCTGATCCGCGAGGTGTGCCAGCGGCTGACGGCGGGGATCGGCCCCGGCCCCGGCATGGTGGCGCGGCTGGGAGGCGACGAGTTCGCCTTGCTGTTCGACGCGGCCGATGCCGTCGAGGTGCTGGCGCGGGGCGAGCGCATCGTCCGCGCCTGCTCGACCAATTACATGATCCTCGATCATATGGTGCAGGTGAGCGCATCGCTGGGACTGGTGCTGGTCGAGCCGGGCGCGGATGCCGGAGCCGCCGATCCGATGCGGCTCGCCGACCTTGCGCTCTACGAGGCGAAGCGCGGCGGGCGCAGCCAGGTGCGGCTGTTCGACCGGAGCATGGACGAGAGCGCCCGCTTCCGCCATTCGATCGAGGCGGGGCTGCGGCAGGCGATCGCGAAGCGCGAGCTGGAAGTGGTCTATCAGCCGATCATCGCGCGCGAGGCTGCCGAGGTCGTCGGCTTCGAGGCGCTGCTGCGCTGGAACAGCGCCGAACATGGCGAGATTCCGCCATCGGTGTTCATCCCCATCGCCGAGGAAAGCAACCTGATCCACGACCTGGGCGAATGGGTGACGGCGGAGGCGCTGGCCGAATGCCGGCGCTGGCCGGGCCATTTCGTTTCGATCAACGTTTCCGCGCGCCAGTTCCGCCGGCAGGATTTCGTCGATGCGCTGGCCGCGCGGGTGGCGGCTGCCAGCATTTCCCCCGATCGGGTGCAGATCGAGATCACCGAGACGGTGATCTTCGACGACGATGCGCGCGCCGCCGAGACCTTGCGGCGGCTGCGGCACGCGGGCTTCCGCGTCGCGCTCGACGATTTCGGCACCGGCTATTCCAGCCTGTTCAACATCCGCAACTATGCGCTCGACTGCCTGAAGATCGACAAGAGCTTCATCGACGGCCTCGGCCGCGAGGTGGAGGCGGCGGCGATCGTCAATTCGGTGACGCATCTCGCCCGCTCGCTCGGCATGGGCGTGGTGGCCGAAGGCGTGGAGACCGAGACGCAGAACC
This sequence comes from Edaphosphingomonas haloaromaticamans, assembly GCF_001853345.1. Classification (NCBI taxonomy): domain Bacteria; kingdom Pseudomonadati; phylum Pseudomonadota; class Alphaproteobacteria; order Sphingomonadales; family Rhizorhabdaceae; genus Edaphosphingomonas; species Edaphosphingomonas haloaromaticamans. The sequence continues at coordinate 377,839 of NZ_MIPT01000001.1, forward strand.
AGGCGCTGCGGCTGGCCGGCTGCTCGCACCTCCAGGGATTCTATTACGGCCATCCCGCCGATGCCGACGCCACCGCCGCACTGGCGCTGGCGGGGGAAGCGCCGGCGCAGGGCGGCCATCCCGGCGCCGGGGCCGTCGGGCGGCCGTGACCGCCACCGCGGCGCGGCGCCTTCTTTCCCGCATCATCCCGCAGGACAGGACGCTCGCCTTCAAGCTGACGGCGGTCCTGACCCTGGCCGGGATCGCCGGCTTCCTCGGCATATGGGGGCTGCTCTACGCCGTCGTCATCCCCAGCTTCGACCGGCTGGAGGCCGATGCGGTGCGCGGCCATATCGAGCGCACCCGCGCCGCGCTGGAGGAACATGCCGCCAAGATGGAATATGCCGCGCGCGACTATGGCGTGTGGGACGAAAGCTACGGCTATCTGCGCCATGGCGACCGCGCCTTCGAACGGCGCGTGCTTTCGCTGCTGGCGCTTTCCAACCTGGACATGAATGGCATGGCGCTGGTCCATCGCGACGGGACGGTGGCCGCCGCGCGCTACATCGATCCCAAGGCGCAGGCGGACGACCATGAGCGCGGCGGCGACTTCGTGGCGCTTGCCCGCTCGCAGGCGGTGCGCGCGCGGATCGGGCGCGAGCCATCGGCCCATTTCTACGCCCGGCTGGGCGACCGGGTGGCGGCGATCGGCCTGTCGCGCGTCACGCTGAGCGACGGCAGTGGGGAAAGCCCCGGCTATGTCGTCGTCGCGCGCGAGATGACGTCCGCGCAGCTCGGCCGGCTCCTCCAGCTGGAAGCGCGCTTCGGGCTGGGGCGGGCGCACGAGCCCACCGGCGTCCGCATGCGGGACCGGACGCTGGACATCGCCGTCGACATTGACGGGCCGAACCGCATCCATGTCGCCAACGCCACCTTCGTCGTGCCGCGCGATTTCACCCTGCTGGGCCACAGGCTGCTGGCGATGATGTTCGTCGGCACGGTGGCGGTGCTGGCGCTGGTGCTGATGGTGCTGCGCCTGCTGATCGGGCGCGAGGTGATCGCCCCGCTCGCCCGGATCGAGCGGCACATGCAGGCGGTGTCGGCATCCGGCGCGCCGCTGCCGCTGGCGATCGGCGATCGCGGCGACGAGATCGGATCGCTGGCGCGGAGCCTGGATGCGATGCTGGCCCAGCTGGGCCGCCTGCGCGAGCGGGTGGAGGCGCAATCCTTCCGCCTGGGCCGCAGCGAAAGCGCGATCGGGGTGATGCATAATGTGCGCAACGGCCTCAATCCGATCAGCGTGATCGTGGCGCAGGGGCTGGCGGCCGAGCCGGTGGCGACCGATGCGGATGTGCGCCGCGCGCTCGACGAGTTGGCGCGCGCCGATGTGCCGGCGGCGCGGCGGCGCAAGCTCGCCGCTTTCCTGGGTTCGGCCCATGACAGCTATCTCGCCCAGTTCGAGCGCCAGCGCGCCGATCTGGCGGCGGCCGACGAAAGCCTGTCGCACCTGATCGAGATCATCGGCGGCCAGCAGGCGGAGGCGCATGGCGGGCTGGAGATCGAGCCGTGCGACATCGTGGCGCTGGTCCGCCGCAACGCCGCGATCGTGCATTATGCCGCGGGCGGGCCGATCGCCTTCCAGTGCCCGGATGCGGCGTGCCCGGTGCTGGCGAGCCCGCTGCTGCTGAGCCAGGTGATCGGCAATCTGCTGGCCAATGCGATCGAGGCGATCGAGGCGCGCGGCGCGGGCGGCGGGCCGGGGCGGATCGCCGTGACGATCGAGCGGATCGCCGGGGCCGAGGGCGACCGGATCGCGCTCGGCATAACCGACAATGGCGAAGGCTTCGATCCGGCGCGGGGCGAGCGGCTGTTCCATCGCGGCTTTTCCACCCGCGCCCACAAGAGCGGCGGCCTCGGCCTCCATTGGTGCGCCAATGCGGTGAACGCGATGCAGGGCAGCCTGACGCTGGAGAGCGACGGGCCGGGGCAGGGCGCCACCGCCGTCATCCGGCTGCGCGGCGCGCGGCAGGGCAGCGCGAGCCTCAATCCGCCGGAGCGATCCGCCGGCTGAGACGATCGGCTATGTCGTGCAGGAAGGCGCGGGTGGCCTGCTCCATCGGCACGTCGTCGCGCACCAGCAGCCACAGGTCGATGCCGATCGCCGGATCGGGCGGCGCGATGCGGCGGAGGCCCGGCGCGGGATCGGCGGCGAAGGTCCAGAGAAAGGCCGCGCCCAGCCCCTGGTCGACCGCGCCGCGCAGCGCCGCCCAGCTATCGACATAGGCGGCCACCGCCGCGCGATCGGCAATGGCGCCGTCCCAGCGGCGCATCGCCGGCAAAGGCGGGCGGCCGGCGCAGCATATCCAGTGCGCCACCGCGCCCGGATCGGCGGGCTTTTCCCGATCGGTATAAGCGGCGGTCGCATAGGGCGCCTGGCGCAGCGTGCCGACGCGGCGGCCGCGCAGATGATCGGGCTGCTGATCGACGAGGCAGAGGCCGATGTCGCTCTTGCGCTGGATCACATCCTCGCACGGATCGGCCGAGGACTGGATCGACAGCCGGATATCGGGATGGGCGGCGGCGAAGGCGGCGAGATCGGGCATCAGTTCCGCCCCGAGATCGGCGGCGATGATGACGCGGACATGGCCGGCCGGCGCGCGGGCGCGGCCGCCAATCTCCTCCGCCAGGCCATCGGCCAGCTCCTCCATGCGATCGGCGATCTCGAGCACGCGGCGGCCGGCGACGGTGGGGTGGTAGCCATCCTCGCCCTGCTCGAACAGCGGCACACCAAGCTGGCGTTCCAGCCGGTCGAGCCGGCGGCCGACGGTGGTGCGATCGATCCGCAGCCGGCGGGCGGCGGCGGTATAGTTGCCGGCGCGGACCGCCGTCAGGAAAATGCGCAGATTATCCCAGTCCAGCATCGGGCCGGTCTGGCACGCGCGGGAAGGGCTGTCATGTGCATAAATGCACATTTGGCGGGCGACATGCGGTCTTGTTCCACGGCGGCCGAGGGGCCAGCCTTGGCCCATTCGGGAAAGCCGGAATCGACTGGAGAGAGCCATGGCGGGCACCGCCGACTATAAGCTGGGCAGCTTCACCTATCCGCGCGGCTGGTTCATGATCGCCGACGCGGCGACGCTGGATACCGGGCCGACCACGCTCCATTTCTTCGGCAAGGACATGGTGTTCTATCGCGGCGAGAGCGGGAAGCCGCACCTCGTCCATGCCTATTGCCCGCACATGGGCGCGCATATCGGCCACAACAGCACATCCTATGTCGTGCGCGATGGCGATCGGGTGCAGGGCGAATCGATCCGCTGCCCCTTCCACGGCTGGCGCTTCGGCCCGGATGGGCAGTGCGACGATATCCCCTATTCGCCCAACTTCATTCCCAAGGCGGCCTGCCTGAAAACCTACCGCGTGATCGAGCGGGCCGGCATCATCTGGATGTGGCACGATCCCGAAGGCGGCGCGCCCGATCAGGAGCTGCCGCCCTTCACCCAATGGGACCAGGAAGCCGACGGCTGGGTGCGCTGGCTGGTCGACGATTTCGGCACGCTGCCGATCCACCCGATCGAGATCGTCGATAACATGGCGGATTTCGGCCATATGTCGCCGATCCACGGCAGCGTGGACTGCCGTTATTTCGACAATCTGTTCGAGGACGACCGGCTGGTCCAGCGCTTCGATGCTGGCCACCGGACGCTGACCGACGGGGCATCGGGCGTGCTGTCGCTCGATACCTGGTATCAGGGGCCGGGCATCCTGCAGGCGGCGATGCAGGGCGCCTATCCCTCGCACATGCTGATCGCGCATACGCCGGTGGCCGATGGCGTGGTGCGGCTGTGGCACGCGCTGATGGTAAAGGTGCCGCGGGACGGCGGCACGGACGAGGCGGGCCGGATCGCGCTGGCCCGCGCCTACCAGCAGGCGAGCCGCGATGCGCTGGGCCAGGATGTGGAGATCTGGGCCAACAAGGAGCCCAGCTTCAACCCGATGCAGATCCCGGCGGACGGCCCCTATGGCAAGGTGCGCATCTGGTATCGCCAGTTCTACAACCCGCGCGAGGAAGCGGAGGCGTTCCGCCGCCGCGTGCGCGGCCAGGTGGTGACGTTCGGCGAGGACCGCGCCTCCGCCGCCTGATCTTTCCCTTTCGGGCATCGCGACAGGGCCGGAAAACCCGCTATAGGGCGAACCCATGTCGATGCCGCTGTCCCTCGGCGCCGCTGCCGCGTCTTACCTCGTGGCCATGGCGCCATGAAAGGGCAGCGGGAGCGGTGCGCGAAGAAGGGATACGGAAGGATACGGTGCGCGAGGTCCAGCAGATCAACCGTCGCTGGCGTCCCGCGCTGATGGCGTTCTTCCTGCGCCGGGTGCGCAACCATGCGGAGGCCGAGGACCTGACGCAGGAGGTTTTCGTGCGCATGCTGAACAGCAGCGAGAGCGAAGGCGCGCCCGATGCCTATGTCTTCCAGATCGCGGCCAACCTGCTGACCGATCAGGCGCGCCGCGCCAGGGTGCGCGCCGGCTATCGCGAGACGCTGGCCGGCATGGACGGGCTGGGTGTCGAGCAGGTCGATCCCTATCGCATCGCCGCCGGGCGCGATCAGCTTGCCGCCCTGGCCGCGGCGCTCAACGAGCTGCCCGAGCGGCAACGGACGATGTTCACCCTCTATCGCATCGAGAATATGAGCCAGGAGATGATCGGCGAGGCGTTCGGCATCTCCAAGAGCGCGGTGAAGCAGCAGGTGGCCAAGGCGATGGCCTTCCTGATGGCGCGCATGCGGGAAACGCAATGAACGGCCCCGTCGATACCACGCCCCCCAGCCGCGACGAGCAGGCGGTGGAATGGTGCATCGCGCTTGCCGAAGGCCATCTGGCCGGCGAGGAGCAGCGCCAGTTCGACGCCTGGGTCGCGGACCCGGACAATGCCCGCGCGCTCGATGAGGCGGTGCGGCTGTGGCAGGCGGCCGAATCCGCCGCCAATCTGCCCGAGCTGATCCACATCCGCAGCGCCGCGCTGGAAAGCTATCGCCGCGCCAACAGCCGGCGCTGGACGGGCGGCATCGCCTGGAACCGGCCATGGGCGGCCGCGCTGGCGGCGGTGCTGGTGGCGATGCTGTTCACCGGCCTGCTGTGGCTGCGCGACGCCGCCAACACCTATGCCACCGGCATCGGCGAACGGCGGGTGGCGATGCTGGCCGACGGATCGAAGCTGACGCTGGACGGCGATACCGAGGTGAAGGTTTCCCTCCAGGCCGGCCGGCGCGCGCTGACGCTGGTGAAGGGCCGCGCCAAGTTCGACGTGGCGAAGGACCCGCTGCGGCCGTTCAGCGTGGCCGCCGCCGACAAGATCGTGGTGGCGACGGGCACCTCGTTCAGCGTGGNGCTGCTGGGCGACAAGGTGCATGTGGTGCTGCTGGAAGGCCATGTCGCGATGCTGACCGAGCGGGACGGGCGGACGGTGCCCCAGATGGCGCGCGCGCGCCATGCCGCGGTGGCCGCCGACCAGATCCTGCAGCCGGGCGGGGAGCTGGTGGCGCAGGTGGAATCGCTGGCGCCCGCCGTGCTGACGCAAAGCGAGCCGGTCGGGCCGTCCTGGGAAGCCGGGCTGCTGAACTTCGACGACGAGCCGCTGGCGACGGCGGTGGCACGGATGAACCGTTACAGCCGGCAGCAACTGGTGATTGCCGACGCCCGCATCGCCGGCCTCAAGGTGAACGGCGTGTTCGCGGCCGGGGATGTCGAGACCTTCATCGAGGGCGTGAGCGTGCTGGACGGGGTGCGCGCGACGCGAACCGGCGAGGCGATCGTCCTGCGGCGCAACTGATCGCGAAAAATTCGAATCCGGGGCTGCATCGCTGCTGTCCCGCCGCCGATGAAGTGCGTCCTACCCGATGATCGTTCGAAAACAGGGGGAACGAATGGGGATTCGGATTTCGCGCATCATGGGTTTGCGGGGCGGGGCAGCGCTGGCGGCGCTCGCGATTTTCAGCCAGGCGGTGCCGGCCTATGCGCAGCAGCAGGGCTTCGACCTGGATATTCCGGCGCAGGATCTGGGATCGGCGCTGCGGGCGTTCGCGCGGAGCACGAACCAGCAGGTGACCTTCGCGTCGGCCGACGTGCGCGGCAAGCAGGCTCCGGCGGTCAAGGGCCGCTATACCGTGCCGGCCGCGCTCGACATCCTGCTTTCGGGATCGGGGCTGGTGGTCCAGAACGGGCATAGCGGCGTCATCATCATCCGGAGGGCGGTTCGGGGTGAAACCCGCGCGGCGGCCTCCGCCGAGCCGCGGCTGACCAGCGACATCATCGTCACCGGATCGCGCCTGCAGCATTCGAGCTTCGACAGCCCGATCCCGGTGGCCGAGGTCGACCGGACCGACCTGCTCGAGGACGGCTATACCGACATCGCCGAGGCGCTGGACGACGTGCCGGGCATCGACCAAGCCGACAGCCTTGCCAACAACCAGAGCGCGATCCAGGCGAGCGGGCTTTCCACGATCAGCCTGCGCGGCCTGGGTTCCAACCGCACGCTGACCCTGATCGACGGACGCCGCACCGTTTCCAACGCGGGCAACAAGAATGCTGTGAGCCTCAGCTCCATCCCGCAATATTTCGTCGATCGCGTGGACGTCAGCACCGGGGGCGCATCGGCGGTCTACGGATCGGATGCGATCGCGGGCGTCGTCAACGTCGTCACCAGCCGGTTCGATGGCGTGAAGGCCCGCGCGGTCGGCTCCGCCACCTATGACGGCGGCGGCGATTCCGTGGAATATTCGGGCGGCGTCGGCAAGCATCTGATGGACGACCGGCTCTATGTGATGGCGGGCGTCACCTATGAGCGGCAATATCGCCTCGCCGCCACCGATCGCGACTGGGCGATGGATTCGGTGACCTATGATTTCGAGGACAACACGCTTTCGCGTCCCGACCTCAGCTCCACCATTCCGGGCGGGCGCTTCAACAGCAACGATTTCTATTATGACGAGACCGGGCTCCACCGGAATTTCGTGACCGCCAAGAACGGCTATGAGGATCGGCTGAGCAAGACCCTCATCACGCCGCGCAAGTCGCTGAGCGCCGCCGGCAAGGTCGAATATCAGATCACCGACGACGTGAAGTTCACCGCCGACTATATCTACAACAAGGTGACGACGCGCTCGACTGCCGAGCCGGAGACGGTGAGCTATTCCACCACCTTCGGCCAGAATGACGAGTTCGAGGTGGGGCGGATCGCCCGCAACAACCCGTTCGTCCCGGCGGAGATCGCCGCCGATTCCTCCAGCAGCGGCGTCAAATTCTACCGGCGCCTGCCGGAGCTGGGCAATCAGCAGCGCTACAACCGCCGCACCACCAATCGCGGCTGGGCGGGCCTGGAAGGCAAGGTGTTCGGCGACTGGGATTGGGCGCTGACCTACGGCTACGGCAAGTTCGAGCAATATCAGGTCCGCACCAACTATCTGAACATGCAGAATGTTCAGTATGCGCTGAGCGCCGAAAAGCTGTCCGACGGCACGATCCAGTGCCGCAACGCGGATGCGCGCGCCGCCGGCTGCGTGCCGCTCAACCTGTTCGGGCTCAATTCCATCACGCCGGAAATGGCGGACTATATCCGCGCCAATTCCGAATTCTTCGCCAAGAACCGGCAGGATACGGTGGAAGGCTATGTCAGCGGATCGCCCTTTTCGCTGCCGGCGGGCCCGGTGCAGGTGGCGGCCGGCTTCTCCTGGCGGAGCGACCGGAGCAGCAGCATGACCGATGCGCTGACCCAGACCGGCCTCAGCAGCGCATCCTACATCCCCGACTTCACCGGCAAGATCGAGGCCAAGGAAGCCTATATGGAGCTGGGCGTGCCGCTGCTGCGCGACATGCCCTTTGCCTACCGGCTGAGCCTGGACGGCGCGCTGCGCGTGGCGGATTACAATATCGACACGGTGGGCACGACGGTGAGCTTCCGGGCGGGCGCGCAGTGGGCGCCGGTGCGCGGCCTCAACTTCCGTTCCACCTTCAGCCGCGCCCAGCGCGCGCCGGACACGACCGAGCTGTTCTCGCCCGCGCGCGACGATTATGACGACGTGATCGACGTGTGCCGCGGCGTCACCGCGACGTCGACGGGCACGGTATCGCAGAACTGCCGCGCCGATCCGCGCATCGCCGCCGCCATCGCGGCCGCGCCCGACGGCAAGTTCACCCAGATCGGCACCGAGGTATTCGCCCCGAATGCCGGCAACCCGGATCTGCATGAGGAGACGGCGAACACCTGGACGGCGGGCGTCGTGCTGGCCCCGGCCTTCCTGCCGGGCTTCCAGATGAGCGTCGATTATTACGACATCCGCATCAAGGGCGCGATCTCGTCGCTCGACAATAGCAGCCTGCTGTTCGAATGCTATTCGGACCCGAACGGCATCGACAACAAGTTCTGCGATGCGATCACCCGCGATTCCGACGGCCAGCTTTCCAAGATCATCAACCGCGACGAGAATCTGAACCAGATGCGCGCGCAGGGCATCGACGCGGCCTTGGCCTATCGCTTCGATCTCGATCGCTTCAACCTGCCGGGCAGGCTCAACCTGCAGATCCGCTACACCCACCGGTTTAAGCTGGAGAGCAAGTTCGACGGCGCCGCCGGCGAGGACAAGGCCGATTATGTCGGCGAGGTCGGCGTGTCGAAGGACGAAGCCACCGGCAGCATCGAATGGGCGACCAAGCGGGTCTCGATCAAGTGGAAGGCCGTCTATCTCGGCCCCGTCGTCGACAGCAACGAGATGAAGGAATATTTCGCGGAGAGCGACATCACCGATCCGCTGTTCCTGCATGTCGGCGCCTATTGGCGGCATGACCTGAGCTTCAAGCTCACGCCCTCGCGCGAGAATCCGAAGCTGCGCGTGTTCGGCAACATCCGCAATATCTTCAACAAGTATGGGCCTTTCCTGCCGGACGGGACCGACAGCGGCAGCGCGCTCAACTATAATTCGGTCTACGACGTGCGCGGCCGCACCTTCATGTTCGGCGTCGAGACCGAATTCTGATGACGGACCGGGCGCCCGATCCGGTTCGGGCGCCCGGCGATACAGGCAGGAGAGAGAGCCCATGAAACGGTCCACCCCAGGCCGGGCGCTGCTGATCGCGCTGGCGATCGGCGGGGCGGCATCGGCCGCGCGCGCCGCATCCCCCGAATGGGAGGCGCCGGCGATCAGCCATAAGGATGTGAAGCCCTATTTCGACGATGTCGCGATCAAGGGCCTCGTCCTGCCGCCGCCGCCCGCCGAGGGATCGCTGGCCGATGCCGATGATGTCGCGGCGGTGATGCGCGGCCAGCAGGTGGATGCCGCCCGCCGGGCCGTGGCCGAGGAGGATGGCGCCTGGCTTTACGACCGCTTTGCCGAAGCCTTCGGCCGGCCGATCCGGCGGGATAGCGCGCCCACGCTGGTGGCGCTGCTCAACCGGGTCGAGCGGCAGGTGAGCGGGCCGGTGTTCGCCGCCAAGAAGGACCATGGCCGCACGCGGCCCTATCAGCGGCTGCAGCTCAGCCATGTCTGCGGCGAGGTGAAGGCGCCGGCGCCGGACCCCGATGCGAAGAAGCGCACCTCCTACCCGTCGGGCCACAGCGCCTATGGCTGGGCGGCGGCGCTGATCCTGGCCAGGCTGGCGCCGGAGCGCGCGCCGGCCATCCTCCAGCGCGCGATGGATTATGGCGAGAGCCGGGTGATCTGCGGCATGCATTTCCCGAGCGACGTGGCGGCGGCGCGGGTGGTGGCGACGGCGGTGGTCGCGCGGCTCGATCGGTCGCCGGAATTTCTCGCCGATCTGGAACAGGCGCGGCAGGAGCTGGCGCGGGCGGAGCAGGGCCGATGAGGGCCGCCGCCAGCGCATTGGCCCTGATGATCGGGCTCGCAGCCGCCGTCGCGGGGGCGAAACCCGTGCCGGGCACCGCCACCAGCGACGAATATCTCGGCCTGCAGCGGCCCTCGACCGCCCAGCAGCTCGAGCGCAACTGGGTGCCGGACCCGCGCCGCACCGTCCATTATGTCGCGCCGGCCGAGGCCGATCCGGCGGTGCGGCGCTATCTGCGGCACAATATCGCGTTGTTCCGGCGCGATATCGCCACCGCGCAATCGCCGCTCTTCCTCTTCCTGCCCGGCACCGGCGGCGCGCCCGATCATTCCAAATGGCTGCTGAGCGCGGCGGCCGACCAGGGCTATCGCGCCATCGGGCTGATGTATGACGACATGCCCGCCACGGCCGAGGCGTGCAGCCACGATCCCGATCCGACCTGCGCGGGGCGGCTCAGGGCGAAGCGCATCTTCGGCGAGCCGGTGTCCGACGATATCGACGACCTGCCGGCCGAGACGGTGGTCAGCCGCCTCGTCGCCACGCTCAAATGGCTGGCGGCGCATCATCCGGACGAGGGCTGGGAGACCTATCTCGACGCCCAGGGCGCGCCCTTATGGTCGCGCATCGCGGTTTCGGGCCATTCGCAGGGCGCCGGCATCGCCGCCTTCATCGCCAAGCGGCATGAGGTGGCGCGCGTCGCGCTCTTCTCGAGCCCGTGGGACTATTATCACGCCATGGTGGACGGCACCGACCAGCGCGTGGTCGCGCCGTGGGTTTCCGCGCCGGAAAGCGCCACGCCGCCCGACCGCTGGTTCGCCGTGCTGCACGCCGCCGAGCCGCAGGCGCGCAACATATTGAAGGCCTATCGCGCGCTCCGGGTGCCGGCGGCGCATGTCCATGTGCTGGCGCTGCCGCCGCGCGGCAAGGGCAGTGCGCACGGCAGCGTCTCCAGCGATTTCACCACGCCGCTTGATGCTGCGGGCGCGCCGGCCTATCTCGGCGACTGGCGCTTCCTTCTGGGCCAGCCGGTCGCAGGGCCGACCGGTTGAGGACGTCCATCCCTTCCTCGATCTGCCAGCGGTAATGAGCGTCACGGAACTTTTCATCCTCGGCATCGGCCCGTCCAGTTCGCACACGGTGGGGCCGATGCGCGCCGCCTGCCGCTTCGCGCGCGGGCTTGTCGAAAGCGGGCAGCCGGTGGCGCGGGTGCGCTGCACGCTGCACGGATCGCTGGCGCTCACCGGGCGGGGCCATGCCACCGATACGGCGGTGCTGCTGGGGCTGGCGGGATGGGAACCGGACGACATCGATCCCGATGCCGCGCCCGGCCTGATCGCGGCGATTCGTGCCGAAGGGCGGCTGCCGCTGGGCGGCGGGCCGAGCATCGCCTTCGCCGAGGATCGCGACCTGCGCTTTTCCGAGACCTTCCTGCCCGAACATCCCAACGGCATGGTGTTCGAAGCGGTGCTGGAGGATGGCAGCCGGATCGAGCGGCGCTTCCTTTCGGTGGGCGGGGGCGCGATCCGCGAGGCGGGCGTGGAGCCGCCGCGCGTGAACGTGGTCGAGCCGCATCCCTTCGAATCCGCGGCCGAGCTGCTGGCGATGTGCGAGGCGGGCGGGATGACGCTGGCGGATGCCGTGCGCCGCAACGAGGCCGCCTGGCGCGACGAGGCGGAGACGGACGCCTTCCTCGATCGGGTGCGCGCCACCATGTTCGCCTGCATCGAACGCGGGCTGAAGGGTGAGGGCGAGCTTCCCGGCGGATTGCGGGTGAAGCGCCGCGCGCGGGCGATGCACGATTCGCTGCTGGCGCGCGGCCCGCGATCCGATCCTTCGGCGGTGTTCGAATGGGTCAGCCTGTGGGCGCTGGCGGTGAACGAGGAGAATGCGGCCGGCGGCCGCGTCGTCACCGCGCCCACCAATGGGGCTGCGGGCGTGATCCCGGCGGTGCTGCGCTATTACGAAACCTTCGTCCATGGCGGCGGACCGGCCGGATCGCGGCTGTTCCTCTACACCGCCGCCGCCATCGGCTTTCTCTACAAGAAGCGCGCGTCGATATCGGCGGCAGAGATGGGGTGCCAGGGCGAAGTCGGCGTCGCCTGCTCGATGGCGGCGGCGGGCCTGGCGGCGGCGCTGGGCGGCAGCAACGCCCAGATCGAGAATGCCGCCGAGATCGGCATGGAGCATAATCTGGGCCTCACCTGCGATCCGATCGGCGGGCTGGTGCAGATCCCCTGCATCGAACGCAACACGATGGGCGCGATCAAGGCGATCAACGCCGCCTATCTGGCGCTGCACGGCGACGGCGGCCATGTCGTGAGCCTGGATGCGGTGATCGAGACGATGCGCCAGACCGGCGAGGACATGAAATCGCAGTATAAGGAAACCAGCCTCGGCGGGCTGGCGGTGAACGTGGTCGCCTGCTGAGGGCTGGCGCGGCGCAAAACCGTGATTGACGGGACCGCCGCCGGGACGGCATCGGGCGGTATCGGCAAACAGCGCTGGCCGCGATCGGCCCCGGAAGGCATGGCATGACATTCACCGCAAGGATCCTGTTGCTCGGTTCGGGCGAGCTTGGCCGGGAGTTCGTGATCTCCGCCAAGCGGCTCGGCTGCCATGTCATCGCCTGCGACAGCTATGCGGGCGCGCCGGCGATGCAGGTGGCTGACGGGTTCGAGATATTCTCGATGCTGGATGCGGACCTGCTGCGCGCGGCGATCGAGCGGCACAGGCCCGATTTTGTGGTGCCGGAGATCGAGGCGATCCGCACCGAGGTGCTGGCCGAGATGGAGGCCGAGGGCGTGACGATCGTGCCCTCCGCCCGCGCCACGATCATGACCATGAACCGCGATCGCATCCGCGAGGTGGCGGCGACCGAGCTTGGCCTGCGCACGTCGCGCTACCGCTATGCCGAGACGCTGGAGGAGGTGCGGGCGGGCGCCGCCCATACCGGCCTGCCCTGCGTGATCAAGCCGGTGATGTCGTCATCCGGCAAGGGCCAGAGCACGGTGAAGACGGCGGACGATCTGGAGCGGGCCTGGGACTATGCCGTCGCCAACATGCGCGGCGACCGGAAGAGGGTGATCGTCGAGGAGTTCGTCGATTTCGATTATGAGATCACGCTGCTGACGGTGCGGGCGCGCGACGGCGTGCATTTCTGCCCGCCGATCGGCCATCGGCAGGAACGCGGCGACTATCAGGAATCCTGGCAGCCGACGCCCATGTCCAGGGCGGCGCTGGCCGCCGCCGAGGATATGGCGCGCAAGGTGGTGGACGATCTGGGCGGTTACGGCATCTTCGGCGTCGAATTCTTCGTGAAGGGCGAGGAGGTGATCTTCTCCGAGCTTTCGCCGCGCCCGCACGATACCGGCATGGTGACGCTCGTCAGCCAGAACCTCAACGAGTTCGATCTCCACGCCCGCGCCATATTGGGCCTGCCGATCCCGGAGATACGGCTCTACGGCCCGTCCGCCTCGGCGGTGATCCTGGCCGATCGCGATGCCGGCGATTTCCGCTTCGAAGGGTTGGGCGATGCGCTGGCGGTGCCGGGCGGCGAGGTGGACCTGCGCATCTTCGCCAAGCCGGTGACGCGCCCGAACCGGCGGATGGGCGTGGCGCTGGCGCGGGCCGGCAGCGTCGAGGACGCCCGCCGCATCGCCGCCGAGGCGGCCGGCCGCGTGCGGATCGATTACGGCGCCTGACCCGGGGCGGCGGCGGGCGGCGATGCGGGCGCATCCTCCTCGATGAAGGCCAGCATCGCCGCCAGCGCCTGCCTGCCGGCCGCGGTATCGAGGTTGAACTGATATTCGTGGGGCAGGGGCGGGCGGTAGTCCGCCGGGAAGAAGAGCGTGTCCGTCTCCACGCCGATGCTCCGCAGCTTTTCCGCCAGCGCCACCGCCTGCGGCGCCAGCGGATCGGCATTGCCGCTCGACAGGAAGCTGCGCGGGAAGGCGGGCGTCACGTTGGGCGTGATCGAGGCGAGGCGGAAGCGATCGTCCTCCAGGAAGTTCCTCGTGCCCGAATAGGCCCAGAGCACGGTCTTGAGGAACCAGCCATAGTCGCCCTCCAGATTGATGGTGCCGACATCATAGGCGCCGGATACCAGCAGCAGGGCGGATAGCTGGCCGGGCCGCAGCGCGGGGGCGATGCCGACCGCGCGGGCATAAGCGGGATCGGTGGTGAGCAGCGCGATCTGGGCCGCGATCTGCGCGCCGGCGGAATCCCCCGCCAGCACGATCCGGCCGGGCGCTATACCGAGCGCGCCGGCTTCGCGCACGAGATGGCCGAGGGCGGCGTTCACCTGCTCCACCGGCCTGGGATAGGTGGAGCCGAAGCCCGTGGAATATTCGACCGCCACCGTCGCATAGCCGTGGCCGGCCAGCACTTTCAGATAATTGGCGACGCCATCCTTGCTGCCGGCGATCCAGGCGCCGCCATGCACCCAGATGATCATGCGGCGCGGCGCCGTGGAGCCGGCCGGATGATAGAGGTCGAACCGCTCGTCCCGGCCGGGGCCGTAGGCGAGGTCGCGCCGCGCGACGATGCCGGCGGGCACATGCTTTTCGAGCGCGGCCTCCGACGCATCGTCCCCGCGCGAGAACATGTAGGTGATGACGGCGGCGGACGGCCACGGGCTGAGCCGGAAGGCCAGCAGCAGGAGGAGCAGAAGAAGCGCGACAATGCCGGCGGCCCATAAAGATGCGCGTTTCATGCCTGCCTCCTCCCCGCCCGTCCGTAGGGAAGGGATGATGGTGCCCCCGCCGCCGCGATCGCGCAATCGGTGGCGGCCCGTGCCGCCTTGCCCCTCGCGCTATCTTTCGGGCCGGGCGGTGCTCATCGAATAAGGCCGGGCGGCGGGCGCCGTGCCCCACGTCCTTTCGGGCCCGGGCTGCATGGTGAAGCGCAGCTCGCCCCCGGCCATGATCTCGCCATGCCGCAGATAGGCGCGGTCCAGCGGCTTGCCGTTCAGCGCCACCCGGCCGACATAGCGGTTCGCATCCGACAGGCCTTCCGCGACGATCAGCAGCCGGTTGCCGTTGGGCAGGGCCAGCGTCGCCCGGTCGACGAAGGGGCGGCCGATCACATATTCGTTCGATCCCGGCGCCACCGGGTAGAAGCCCAGCGCGGTGAAGACCAGCCAGGCGGACATCTGGCCGAGATCGTCATTGCCTGAAAGCCCGTCGGGTGTGGGTTTATACTGGCTTTCCACGATCTGCTTCAGCCGTTCCTGCGTGCGCCAGGGCTGGCCGGCATAGGCGTAGAGATAGGCGACATGGTGGCTCGGCTCGTTGCCGTGGATATATTGGCCGATCAGGCCGGCAATATCCTCGGCATGGCTGTAATCGAGCTTCGAATTGTCGAATTCGAACATCCGGTCGAGCTTGGCCACCGCCGCAGCATCGCCGCCGAGCAGCGCGAACATCGCCGCCTGATCCTGGGGCACGAACCAGCTATATTGCCAGGCATTTCCCTCGGTATAGTCGCTGCCATAGTTGATGGCGGTGGGATCGAAGGGCGTGCGGAAGCTGCCGTCGGCCTTGCGCGCGCGCAGGAAGCCGCTCTGCGCGTCGAAGCTGTTGCGCCAGTTGCCGGCGCGGCGTTCGAACCGCTGGGCGATGTCGGCCCGGCCCATCGCCCCGGCCATGCGGGCGATGGTCCAGTCGTCATAGGCATATTCGACCGTCTTGGACGCGGCCTCCGGCTCGCGGTCGATCGGCACGAAGCCCAGCTTCATATAATCGTCCAGCCCGCCATATGGGCCGTAGCTGGCGCTCCGGACCATGGCGTCGAGCGCGGCATCGGCATCGAAGCCGCGCAATCCCTTCAGATAGGCGTCGGCGATGACGGGCACGGCATGATAGCCGATCATCGTCCAGGTCTCGCGCCCGTGGAACTGCCACACGGGCAGCAGGCCGAAGGGGCTCGCCTGCTGGCTGGCGAGCAGCGACTTCACGAAATCCAGGTTCCGCGATTCCGGCTGGACCAGCAGCAGCAGCGGATGTTCGGCGCGGAACGTGTCCCACAGCGAAAAGGTGGAATGGAAGGTGAAGCCCTCCGCCCGATGGACCTGATCGTCCGGCCCCCGATAGCGGCCGTCCGCGTCGGAAAAGATGCTCGGCGCCAGCAATGCATGGTAGAGCGCGGTGGCCACCATGCGCTTCATCGGCGCGGGGGCATCGATCTCGACGGCGCCGAGCGCCTGTTCCCACGCCGCCCTGGTGCGGGCGCGGATCGCATCGAAATCGCCCGCCTCGCTTTCGAGGTTCGCGATCGCCGCATCCTCGTCGACGCTGGAGATGGCGACCTTTACCTCGAGCGGCGAGGCCAGCTTGCCGAAATCCAGCCTCGCGACGAGCGCGCGGCCCTGAAGCTGCGCCACATCCTCCCGGCCTCGACCCGGCCCCTGGAAGCCGCGATAGGGGATGTTTTCCTCGCGATCGAGGAAGGCGTGGCCCTGGAGCGGAACGTTCGGGCGGATGGCGAAGAACAGCTTGCGCGCCGGCGCCCAGCCGCGCGTTTCGCGCGATCCGGTGATCGTGCCGTCGGCGCGGAGGCGGACCGACGACCAGAGGATCTTGCCCGGATAATTGTAGAGCGAGCTGCGCAGGTCGAGCACGACATGCGCCGCCTTGCCGGCCGGAAAGGCATAGCGATGCACGCCGACGCGCGGCCCGGCGGTAAGCTCCGCCCGCACGCCGTGGTCGATGAGCGAGACCGCATAATAGCCGGGCCGCGCGACCTCTTGGTCATGCGAGAAGCGCGACCGATAGCCGGACCTGGGCTTGGCGGGATCACTCGGCTCCAGCGGCACCGCGTCGCCGGCCACCGGCATCAGCAGGAAATCGCCGAGATCGGAATGGCCGGCGCCGGAAAAATGGGTCTGCGAAAAGCCCTGGATGGTCGGATCGCCATGGCGATAGCCGGCGGCATGGCCGTAGCAGTCGCGTATCTCGCAGCCGGTGTCCGTATCCGGGCTGACCTGGACCATCCCGAACGGCGCGACCGCGCCGGGGAAGGTATGGCCTTCGCCGCCGGTGCCGATGAACGGATCGGCGCTGTCATAGGTGGTCTGCGCCGCCACCGGGGCGGCGATGACGGCGGCGGCGAGAAGGGCGGATAGCAGGCGGTGCGCGCGTGGTGACATCCCCGCACTAGAGCATGGCGGCCGGCCGGTTCCAAGCGCCTGCCGGGGTGCCGGGCATCGAGAGGCTGGCCTTCGCGCCCGGCCCGGTGATAATCACCCCGATCGAACCGAGCCGAGGGAATATCATTCCACACCGTTTTCGGGGCCGATCCGGATTGGCCCTTTTTCTCCTGCCGCTGATGGGCACCGCCTGCATTCCCCGGCCGGTCGCGCCGCCGCCGAAGCCGCCATCGGTGGCGCGCGCCTCCCAGCCGGAGCCGGACCCGGTGGAGGCGGTCGCCCGCAAGACCGGCGATATCGTCAGCCAGCCGGCGCAGGATGTCGGCATCATGGAAAAGAAGATCCCGCCGGTGCTGATCGCCGCCGCGCAATATCCCTATGCCATGGAGGGGGTGGGGAGCTGCGACCAGATCGGCCATGCGCTGGCGGAGCTGGATGCGGTGCTGGGGCCGGACCTGGAAGGAACCGTGGCGAAGGAAAACAAGGCCGCCAAGCTGGCCGAGGCCGGCGGCAAGATGATCGTGAACGGAATCCTTCCCTTTCGCGGCCTGGTGCGCGAGGTTTCCGGCGCCGCCCCGGCGCAGCGCCGCCTGAATGCCGCGATCGATGCGGGCTATGCCCGTCGCGGCTTCCTGCGCGGACTGGAGGCCGCCCGCAATTGCCGCCTCCGCCAGCGCACCGCCGACACTCCGTCCGCCAGCCAGAAGCGATCCTGACCGCGGCGGAGCGCCGGGCGCGCCGGCGATCCGATCACACGTCGAGATTGGCGACGGAGAGGGCGTTTTCCTGGATGAATTCGCGGCGCGGCTCGACGATGTCGCCCATCAGGCGGGTGAAGATCTCGTCGGCCACGTCGGCCTGCGACACCTCGACCTGCAGCATCGAGCGGTTGGCCGGATCGAGCGTGGTTTCCCAGAGCTGCTCGGCATTCATCTCGCCCAGGCCCTTGTAGCGGCTGATCGACAGACCCTTGCGGCCGGCGGCGAAGATCGCCTCCAGCAGCTCGGACGGGCGCGTCACCGGCTTGCCGCGCGTGTCGATCGCGGGCTCGTCGCCCTCCTCGGCCTCGGCCGCCTTTTCCGCCGCCTTGACCGCGACGATGCGCGCGGTGGTGGCGTAAGTCGTCGCCTGCTCGGCGGCGAGCGTGTGGNGCTTGCGCGCTTCCTGCGAGGCGACGAAGGCGCCGTCGATGACGTGGTGATCGCTCACCCCGCGCCACAGGCGGACGAGATGATAGCCGCCGTCGGAAGTGGCGGTGCCGCTCCAGCTCGCTTCCGGGTCGCCGCGGCCGAGCCAGCCGGCCACGCGCGCGGCGGCCTCGGCATGGGCTTCCGGCGAACCGGCGGGATCGAGCGCGCCGGTCAGCGCCAGCGCCTCGACGATCGCGGGATCGTAGCGGCGCGGCACATAGCCCATCAGCGTGCGCATGCGGCGGGCATGATCGATCAGCCCGCGCAGATCCTCGCCCGAGCGCGCGCCGCCGGCGGTTTCCAGCACCATCGATCCGATGCCGGCATCGACCAGATATTCGTCGAGCGCGGCATTATCCTTGAGGTAGACCTCGGACCGGCCCTTGGCCACCTTGTAGAGCGGCGGCTGGGCGATGAAGAGGTGCCCCTTCTCGATGATGTCCGGCATCTGCCGGTAGAAGAAGGTGAGCAGCAGCGTGCGGATGTGGGCGCCGTCCACGTCGGCGTCCGTCATGATGACGATCTTGTGGTAGCGCAGCTTCTCGATGTTGAAATCGTCGCGGCCGATGCCGGTGCCGAGCGCCTGGATCAGCGTGCCGATTTCCTTGGACGACAGCATCCGGTCGAACCGCGCGCGCTCCACGTTCAGGATCTTGCCCTTGAGCGGCAGGATCGCCTGATAATGGCGGTCACGGCCCTGCTTGGCCGAGCCGCCGGCCGAATCACCCTCGACCAGGAACAGTTCGGACTTGGCGGGATCGCGCTCCTGGCAGTCGGCAAGCTTGCCGGGCAGCGAGGCGATGTCCATCACGCCCTTGCGCCGGGTCAGCTCGCGCGCCTTGCGGGCGGCCTCGCGCGCGGCGGCGGCGTCGATCACCTTCTGGATGATCGCGCGGGCATGGGCGGGATTTTCCTCCAGCCAGTCGGCCAGCTTGTCCGCCATCAGCGCCTCGAGCGGCTGGCGCACCTCGGACGAGACCAGCTTGTCCTTGGTCTGCGAGCTGAACTTCGGATCGGGCAGCTTGACCGAGACGATCGCGGTAAGGCCCTCGCGCATGTCGTCGCCCGTCAGCGTCACCTTCTCCTTCTTCAGGAGGCCGGACTTGTCGGCATAGGCGTTGAGCGTGCGGGTGAGCGCCGCGCGGAAGGCGGCGAGGTGGGTGCCGCCGTCGCGCTGCGGGATGTTGTTGGTGAAGCAGAGAACCTGCTCGTAATAGCTGTCATTCCATTCCAGCGCGACATCGATGCCGACATCGTCGCGCTGGCCGGTGATCGCCACCGGCTCCGGCATCAGCGGGGTCTTGGCGCGATCGAGATATTTCACGAAGGCGGCGATGCCCCCTTCGTAGAACAGCTCCACCTCCTTCTTCTCGGCATGGCGGGCATCGATCAGGAATAGCCGCACGCCGGAATTGAGGAAGGCGAGCTCGCGATAGCGATGCTCCAGCTTGTCGAAATCGAACTCGGTGACGTTCTTGAACGTGTCCGTCGAAGGCAGGAAGGTGACGCGCGTGCCCTTCTTCCCGTTGGACGGGCCGACCACCTTGAGCGGGGCCACGGCATCGCCGCGCTGGAAGCGCATATAATGCTCCTCCCCGTCGCGCCAGATGGTGAGATCGAGGAAATCGGACAGCGCGTTCACCACCGACACGCCGACGCCGTGGAGGCCGCCCGAAACCTTGTAGGCGTTGGAATCCGACGTGTTGTCGAACTTACCGCCGGCATGGAGCTGGGTCATGATGACCTCGGCCGCCGACACGCCTTCCTCGGCATGGATGCCGGTGGGGATGCCGCGGCCATTATCCTCGACCGAGACCGATCCGTCGGGGTTGAGGGTGATCAGGATAAGGTCGCAATGCCCGGCCAGCGCCTCGTCGATCGCATTGTCCGAAACCTCGAACACCATATGGTGCAGGCCCGAACCGTCATCGGTATCGCCGATATACATGCCGGGCCGCTTGCGCACGGCATCGAGGCCCTTCAGGACCTTGATCGAATCGGCGCCATAATCGTTGGGGGAAGGGGTGTTCTCGGGTTCGCTAGCCATGTCGAGCATATAGGGAATCGAAGCGCCAAACCCAAGCGAAATGGGTGGCGGCGGGCCCTTCGGGCGCGCGGTTCGCGCTGGCCCGCGGCCCGGATGCCGCGGCGCCGGCGCTTCACCGCTTCGGCGGCGCTTCCCACGCCACGTCGCGCATGCCGATGGCGCGGACCGGTTGGCCTTTTAGCGTCGCCGGCATGTAGCGGGCGCGGGCGAGGATGAGGGTGCAGGATCGCTGGTCGAGATCGGCCGATCCACTGGAAAGGAATACCCAGCAGGCGGCCGCCTTGCCGGTCTCGTCCACCTCCACCACCGCGCGCGTCGTGCCGGAATCGCCGCGTCTGACCGCGCGTTCGGGATAGTCGGCGGGCGTCACCAGCGGCTGGGCGTCCGCCACCGGCAGGGCGGGCTTGATGTCGCGGGGCACGCCGCGATTGCGCAGCGTATCGCAGGCGCGATAGTCGCGGCGGACGGATTTGGTGCTGACGATCGCCGTGCACTGGCTGATATTGCCCATGCCGTCGGCCGTGTAGGCGAGCGTCGCCTTGTCGATCACCACGGCCGGAAACAACGCTCCGTCACGGGTGGCGCCGCTCGGAAAGATCACGGCGGCGGCGGGCGCGGCCGCCCCGGCGATCAGCAGGATGGCGAGCAGGCGGGCGCGGAGCGGCCGCGTGGACGATGGCATTCTGATCCCCCCGGATATCTGTTCGATGCGATGGTCGTAGCCGCCAGCCTAATGGCGGAGGGCGGCAAGGAAAAGGCCGGTTTTTGGCGGTAGGGGAATGGGATGATAGGCTCGCTGCCCGATGGGATGGAGCGCCGCCGATGCCGCCGGAACCCGACAGCCACGAAATCTACCTGCATCTGCGGGTGCTGATCGGGGTGGTGCTGGGCCTCAGCCTCACCCGCATCCTTTCCGGCCTGTCCCGGCTGGTGCAGCATCCCGGTCGGGTGCCGCTTTATGCCCCGCACCTCTTGTGGGTGCTGGTGATCCTGGTTTCGGCGATTCATTTCTGGTGGTGGGAATTCGGGCTGGCCACGATCCGCGTCTGGCGGTTCGAGCTGTTCGTCTTCATCCTGTTCTACGCGTTCCTCTGGTTCCTGCTGGCGAGCCTGCTCTTCCCGGACGATCTGGCCGAATATGCCGGTTATGAGGATTATTTCCTGTCGCGGCGGCGCTGGTTCTTCGGGCTGTTCGCGCTCACCTTCGTGGTCGATTATTTCGATACGATCCTGAAGGGGCCGGCGCGGCTGGCGCAGCTCGGGCCGGAATATGAGGTCCGGCTGGCGGCGGGGGTGCTGCTGTGCCTCGCGGCGATGGCGACGCGCAATCGCGCCTTTCACCTCGCCTTCGCCGGCCTGTTCCTTCTCTATGACCTGAGCTGGATCGAGCGGGCCTATGACCTGCTGGGATGAGCGACCGGAACGACGGCCCCGGCGGCGACGGTGAGGTGCTGGGCGCCGGCGGGCGCGGCCTCGAACAAGGCGGGTTCCGTGCCGGTCATCCACACCTGGCCGCCGCCGGCCGCCAGCCGATCGAACAGGGCGGCGCGGCGCAGCGGATCGAGATGGGCGGCGACCTCGTCGAGCAGCAGCACCGGCCGGCGGCCGACCCGTTCGGCGACCAGATCGGCATGGGCGAGGACGATGCCGAGCAGCAGCGCCTTCTGCTCGCCGGTCGACGCGCGCGCGGCCGGCTGGCCCTTGGCGCGATGGATGACGGCAAGGTCGGCGCGGTGCGGGCCGGTGAGCGTCCTCCCTGCCACGGCATCGCGGGCGCGGCCGGCGGCGAGCGCCTCGCGCAGCGCGGCCTCCGCCATCGCCTCGCCGCCTTCGATCGCCAGCGCGGCGCGGGCGAAGGGGCCTTCGGGCTGGCGGGCGATGCGTTCGTCCAGCGCCGTGACGGTGCGCGCCCGCGCTTCAGCCACCGCCGCGCCATGTTCCGCCATCGCCGCTTCCAGCGAGGCGAGCCAGGCGGGATCGGCGCGGCGGCCGCTGTCCCGCTCCTCCGCCAGCAGCCGGTTGCGCGCGCGCATCGCCGCCTCGTAGCGTGCGGCATGGGCGGCGTGGCCGGGTTCCAGCGCCAGCACCAGCCGGTCGAGGAAGCGGCGGCGGCCGCCCGCGCCCTCCACGAACAGCCGGTCCATCGCCGGGGTGAGCCACAGCACCGCCAGCCATTCCGAAAGCGCGTTGGCCGATGCTGCCGCCCCGTTGATCCGCACCTGCCGCCGTTCAGGTGCAGAGGCGAGCGTGCCGGTGCCGATCTCGACATCGCCGGCCAGCCGCGCGGCGACGGCGAAGCCGCCCGGCCCGTCGCTGCGGGCCATTTCGGAAAGCGCCGCCCCGCGCAGCCCCCGGCCGGGGGTGAGCAGCGAGACGGCCTCCAATATATTGGTCTTGCCCGCGCCATTCTCGCCGGTCAGCACGATCAGCCCCGGCTCGCAGGCGAGCAGCGCCTGGCCGTAGGATCGGAAATCGGTGAGCGCGAGGCGGGTGACGGCCATGCCATCCCCTAGAGCGGTTTCGTGGCGGATGGAATCATCCGCTGATCGGGCGCGCTTCGGTCAGCGGATTTCCGGGCGGGCGCTCAATCCGCCGCGTAGATGCGGTTGCGGCCGTCGCTCTTGGCCCGATAGAGCGCGTCGTCGGCCGCCTTCAGCATGGCCGAGGTGTCGCGCCGCCCGCGCATGCCGGCGATGCCGGCCGAGAAGGTGACGCGGCCGAGCGTCTCGCCCGTCTGGCGCAAGGTCACCTGCCGGGCGGCGACATCGGCGCGGATCGTATCGAGCTGGGCCATGGCGTCGCGCGGCTCGGCGCCGTCGAAGACAACGACGAACTCCTCGCCGCCATAGCGCGCGACGAACAGGCTGTCCGATCCCACGCGGGAAAGGGCGGACGCGATCAGCCGGATCACCTGATCGCCGATCGGATGGCCGTGCGTGTCGTTGATCCGCTTGAAATTATCGATGTCGCAGATGGCGAGGGAGAAGGTGCGGCGCTGGGCGCGCGCGGCCTCGAAGGCGTCGCGCAGCCGCGCCTCCAGCGCGCGGCGGTTGGGCAGGCCGGTCAAGGGATCGCTGTTGGCCGATACCGATGCCTCGGCAAGGCGGGTGCGCAGCTCCTGTATCTCGTCGGATGCCTTGCGGATGCGGTCCTCGGCCGCCCAGGCGCGCTCGGTCATCAGCCGGGTTTCGGCCAGCAGCTCGGCGATCACCGCCTCCGGCCCCTCGCCGGTCGCGAGCGTGACGGCACCCGCTTCCAGCACGTCGGCGAAGCGGCGGGTGTCGCCCTGCGTCTCGCCGATCACATGGGCGGCTTCCTCCGCCTTCTGCCGGGCCTGCTGGGCAAAGCGCATGATCTCGTCGCTGGTGACGGTGCGGCTGTGGACCGCCATCAGCCCGGCCAGCGCCGTGCGGGTCAGCCCGCCATGGCGCTCTATCGCCTGGTCGAAGGTCTTCACCAGCGCGGTATCGCCCATCACATAACGGCGGCAGAGATCGAAATTGGCGACCGTCGGCTCCAGCCCGTGCGTGAACAGGAGATCGCCGATGCGATCCCATGTCCGCCGCGCTTCCGATCTCTCCGGCATGTCCGGCATGAATATGGTCGCTCCCCCCGGCGGATCGAAACGGGCGGACGCCCGATACAGACGCCTGTTACCCCGGCTTCCGTTTCCGGGCTGTTAACGTAACGATCTGGAAAAATCCGCTAAACGCAGATGGTTAAGCGGCGTGCCGGGAAAGCGCCCGCTGGCGGCGGCGCTGGACGGACGATCCGAGGCCCAGGCCTTCGCGATATTTGGCGACGGTGCGGCGCGCGATATCGAAGCCGCGGGCCTTCAGCAGCTCGACCAGCTTGTCGTCGGACAGGATATCGTCGCCCTCGGCCGCGATCAGCTTGGCGATGTGGCTCTTCACCGCCTCGGCCGAAACCGCGTCGCCGCCGTCGGACGCCTGGATCGCGCTGGTGAAGAAATATTTCAGCTCGAACAGCCCGCGCTCGCACGACAGATATTTGTTGGATGTCACGCGGCTGACGGTGGATTCGTGCATGCCGATGGCGTCCGCCACCGCCTTCAGCGTCAGCGGGCGGAGATGCTCGACGCCGCGCGTGAAGAAGGCTTCCTGCTGCTGCACCAGCTCGCTCGCGACCTTCATGATCGTGCGGGCGCGCTGGTCGAGCGCCTTCACCAGCCAGTTGGCGCTGGCCAGGCAATCCGAAAGCCAGGCCTTGCTCGCCTTGTCGCGGGGGCCGCGCGCCAGTTCGACATAATAGGATCGGTTGACCAGCACGCGCGGCAGCGTGGCGGCGTTGAGCTCGATCGCCCAGCCGCCGGCGGTGCGCGCGACGAACAGGTCGGGCGTCACCGGCTGGATGCGCCCGCCGCCGAAGCGCAGGCCCGGTTTCGGATCATAATTGCGCAGCTCGCGGATCATGTCCGCCATATCCTCCTCGTCCACCCCGCAGATGCGGCGGAGCTGGGGGAGGGCGCCGCGCGCGAGCAGATCGAGATTGTCGATCAGCCGCGCCATGGCGGGGTCGTAGCGATCGACCTCCCTGGCCTGCAGCGCGATGCATTCGGCGAGCGTGCGGGCGCCGACGCCGGTGGGATCGAAGGTCTGGATCGTCGCCAGCACGCGCTCGACCTGCGCCAGCGGCACGCCCAGGCGCTGCGAGAGATCGAGCGGGGCGCCGGTGAAATAGCCGGCCTCGTCGATCAGGTCGACGATCATGCCGGCGATTATGAGGTCGTTGCCGGACAGGCTGCTGCCCGCCTGCGCCAGCAGATGATCCTGGAGGGACAGATCCTCCGCCATCGCCGAGAAATCGGGGCCGTCCTCCGAATAGCTGCCGCCCGAGGTGGCGATATCGAGGCCGAGGCCGCCGTCCAGCCCGCGCGCCGAATCGATCGCGCTGTCATGCTGGAACACGTCCGCGTCATAATCCACGTCCAGCGGCGCATCCGCCGTGGCGTCGCCGGTTTCGAACAGGCGGTCGGCGGTGGCGGGCTCCGGCCCTTCCCCGTCGAAATCGCCGCCGTCGCCATCGCCCGGCGCATCGTCGGAAAAATCGGGGGCGTCGCGGGTCTCGCCCGCGCCGTCGCGCTCGCCTTCGCCGGATGCCGCGCCCGCCTCCAGCAGCGGGTTCTTCTCCACCTCCTCGGCGATGAAGGCTTCGATTTCGAGGTTGGACAGCGCCAGCAGCTTGATCGCCTGCTGGAGCTGCGGCGTCATCACCAGCGACTGGCTCTGTCGCAGGTCGAGGCGAGGCCCCAGCCCCATCAGCGGCGCTCCCCTGCGGCGAAGGCGAGGACGGCGCGCATCATCTCAAAGCGCGAAGCTTTCGCCCAGATAGAGGCGGCGGACATTCTCGTCGGCCACCAGCGCCTCCGGGCTTCCGGAAAAGAGCACGCGCCCGTCATAGATGATGCAGGCGCGATCGACGATGTCGAGCGTTTCGCGGACGTTGTGATCGGTGATCAGCACGCCGATGTCGCGGCGCTTCAGATCCTTCACCAGATCGCGGATGTCGGCGATGGAGAGAGGGTCGATGCCGGCGAAGGGCTCGTCCAGCAGCATGATCGAGGGATCGGCCGCCAGCGCGCGGGCGATCTCGCAGCGCCGCCGCTCGCCGCCCGAAAGCGCCATCGCGGCCGAACCGCGCAGCCGTTCGATGTGAAATTCCGCGAGGAGGGTTTCCAGCCGCTGGGCGCGGACATCCTTGTCCGGCTCCACCATCTCCAGCACGGCGAGGATGTTCTGCTCCACCGTCAGCCCCCGGAAGATCGAGGTTTCCTGCGGCAGATAGCCCAGGCCCAGGATCGCGCGGCGATACATGGGCAGGCGGGTGATATCCTGCCCGTCCAGCAGGATGCGCCCGGCATCGGGCTTCACCAGCCCCATCACCGAATAGAAGCAGGTCGTCTTGCCCGCGCCGTTGGGGCCGAGCAGGCCCACCACCTCGCCGCGCGCCACGTCCAGCGAAACGTCCGTCAGCACCTGCCGGCGATCATAGGCCTTGGCGATCGACACGATCGAAAGCCCGCGCGCCACGCCTTCGGCTTCCGGAAAATGGGACGGCCTTTCGATGGTGGCGCTGTCGTTCATGCCGGGTCCGTTCGCATGGCAATGGTTGGCAAAGGGTTAGCCAAGCCGAATTGGCAGGCTTCATGCATGATAGCATCCCCGCCGGCAAGAAAAAGGGCGAAGCCGACAGGGCGAGCGGGAGGGCGCGATCGGCCGTGTTGCCGAAACGCATCGCAAGGGTGCGCAAACCGGGCGAAGGCATCGGGAGGCGCGATCCTCCCGATATCCCTGTTCAGCCGAGCGCGGCCTGCTTTTCGGCGGCGCGGCGATCGAGCTCGGCGCGGCTGATCTTTTCCGCGGCCGACTTGAGCTGGCCGCACGCGGCCATGATGTCCCGCCCGCGCGGCTGGCGGACCGGCGCGGAGATGCCGGCCTTGAACACGATGTCCGAGAAGCGCTGGATGCGCTCGTCGGTCGAGCATTCATAGGGCACGCCCGGCCAGGGATTGAACGGGATCAGGTTGACCTTGGCGGGCAGCTTGTAATGGCGGATCAGGCGGACCAGCTCGCGCGCGTCCTCGTCGCTGTCATTCTTGTCCTTCAGCATCACATATTCGAAGGTGATGCGCCGGGCGTTGTTGGCGCCGGGATAGGCGGCGCAGGCGGACAGCAGCTCCTCGATGCCGTATTTCTTGTTGATCGGCACGATCTCGTCGCGGATCTCCTTGGTGACGGCATGGAGCGACACGGCGAGGTTCACGCCGATCTCCTTGCCGGCGCGCTCCATCATCGGCACCACGCCGCTGGTGGAAAGCGTGATCCGCCGCTTGGAAAGCGCCAGCCCGTCCCCGTCCATAACGAGCGTCAGCGCATCGCGGACATTGTCGAAATTGTAGAGCGGCTCGCCCATGCCCATCATCACGATGTTGGTGAGCATGCGGCCCTCGGGCTGGCTGGGCCATTCGCCGAGCGCGTCGCGCGCCAGCATCACCTGGCCGACGATCTCGCCCGCCGTCAGGTTGCGGACCAGCTTCATGGTGCCGGTGTGGCAGAAGCGGCAGTTGAGCGTGCAGCCCACCTGGCTCGAGACGCAGAGCGTGCCCCGATCGGCATCGGGGATGAACACCATCTCATAATCCTGGCCGTCGTCCGACCGCAGCAGCCACTTGCGTGTGCCGTCCGTGGAGACCTGCGCCTGCACCACCTGCGGGCGGCCGATGACGAAGCGTTCCTCCAGCCAGGGATGCATCGTCTTGGCGATGTCCGTCATCGCGGTGAAATCGGTGGTGCCGCGATTGTAGATCCAGTGCCAGAGCTGTTTCGCCCGCAATTTCGCCTGTTTGGGCTCCAGCCCGGCATCGGCCAGCAGCGCGCGGAGCTGATCGCGGGTAAGGCCGATCAGGTCGACGCGGCCGTCGGCGCGGGGCACGGCGGCGCGCGGAACCGGCACAGGATCGATGCCGCCGGGAATCGGCATGGTGATGGGCTGGGGGGCGTTCATGCGCGCCCACATAGTGAAATCGGGCGGATTTTGCCAGTGAGAGGCTGTTTGGGCGAATCCGGCCTCGCCGGATTTGTGGGTGCCGGTGGGCGATGCCGCGCCGAAACCGCCTCAGCGGCCGGGCGCGCAGGCGATCGCGGCGGCGTCGATCGCGGTGGCGGCGCCGCGCAACTCATAATGGTCGCTCATCCGCTTGCCGTCCTCGCCGCGCGTCTCCACCCGCATCGAATCCCCGCCACGCATCGCCGCGACGATCGCGGCATCGGTGGCGGCATCGGGCGCCCAGGCATCCGCGCCGCCGGCGACCAGCGTGAAGCGCCGGCCGTCCACCGCCAGGGTCACCGGCGCGCCGCGCTGCTTCACCGCGCGCAGCCTGATGTGGAGCTGGCCGCGCACCTGCCGGCCGGGCCAGTGGGCGATCGAGGCGAAGGGGCGCCACTTGCCGGTGAGCGGCGCGTCGACCGCCTCGGCGATCGCATAGCAGCGCAGCGGCCGCACGTCGCGGAACGCCCCCCAGCCGCCGAACAGCCCCAGCGGCTCGCGCGCCTGCGCGGCACCGCCCAGCGCCGTCGCCAGCAATGTCGCTGCCATCCATATCATCGCCGAATCCCCACCAGCGGCCTCATCCGCTTATTGTTGCATCATTGCAACAGGGCAGACGCAGTCGCGCATCGTTCATCCGGGCGACAGGTGGGGCGGTGCCTTAAGGCCCCCGTCCCGCGATCGGGGCCAAGTACCTGATGGAGCTTTCTTATGCGTAAAGTAGCAACCGCCCTTCTGCTCGCCTCCGCCGTGGCCGCGACGCCCGCGCTGGCGCAGGACAATGCCGGTTCCTTCGCCGGTCCGCGCGTCGAGGGCGTGATCGGCTGGGATCGCACGCAGGCCAATGGCGGTCACGACGATGGCGTGCTCTACGGCATCGGCGCCGGCTACGACTTCCAGCGTGGCAACACCGTGTTCGGGCTTGAGACCGAACTCACCGATTCGGACGTGAAGCAGTGCATCGGCGCCGCGACGGCCGCCGATCCGCGCCTGTGCGCCAAGGCTGGCCGCGACATCTATGTCGGCGGTCGCGTCGGCTATGTCGTCGGCGGCTCGACCCTGCTCTACGCGAAGGCCGGCTACACCAACGGCCGCTACAAGGTTTCGGCCGATGACGGCACGGTCCGCATCTCGGACGGCCAGAATCTCGATGGCATCCGCGTCGGCGCCGGCGCCGAATATGCGATCGGCCCGAACTCCTACCTGAAGGCCGAATATCGCTATTCGAACTATGAGCAGGGCGTTTCGCGCCACCAGGCGCTCGCCGGCTTCGGCTTCCGCTTCTGATGCGGGCCTGAGGCCGGGCGACAGCCTGGCCGCCCTGCCCATGATTACGGGCAGGAAACATTCGGAAAAGGGCGTCGGCAGGTTGCTGCCGGCGCCCTTTCTGTTGTTGCATTAATGCAACTATTCCCGACATATTATCCCATATCGGCCATATTTTATTGGGTTTGACATGTTGTATATCGGCAACATCGCGAATTTTGCACTGGCTGACGCACATTCGCATTCCTAGATGGCGCTCTGCCGGTCGTTCGAAAACCCAAATAAGGCCGGCCAGAAAGCAGGAGTTTAGTATGAAGCGTTTTGCAGCCGCCGCCGTCGCGGCCCTCGTCGTCGCTACCCCGGCCCTCGCCCAGGACAGCGCCTCCTTCACCGGCCCGCGCGTCGAAGCCGTGCTCGGCTATGACGTCGTCTCCACCCCCGGCGTGAGCGATCCCGATGGCTTCCTCTACGGCGTCGGCGTCGGCTACGACGTTCAGGTGAAGGGCGTCGTGCTCGGCCTCGAGGGCGAGTGGACCGATTCCACCACCAAGAAGTATGGCGTGAACTCGGATCGCGACCTCTATGTCGGCGGCCGCATCGGCGTTCCGATCAGCAACATCGCGCTGCTCTACGGCAAGGTCGGCTACACCAACGCCCGCCTCGAGAGCGACGTCTACAGCAAGAACCTCGACGGCATCCGCCTCGGCGCCGGCATGGAATATGCGATCGGCGGCAACATGTTCGTGAAGGGCGAATATCGCTACTCGAACTATGAAGACGATCTATCGCGTCACCAGGTCGTCGGCGGCTTCGGCATCCGCTTCTGATGCCGGCCCGCCCGCATGGATGCGGGCGGCGATGAAAGAGGGGGCCGGGGCGGCAATGCCCCGGCCTCTTTTTTATGCGCAACCCACTGGCGGGCGCGGGAAGCCGCGCTATAACGCATATCCGTTTTGGCTGCGGGGAATCCGGGGAAGGTATGAAGGCTACGATCGAGCGGGCAACGCTGTTGAAGAGCCTGAGCCACGTCCAATCGGTGGTGGAACGGCGCAATACGATCCCCATCCTTTCCAACGTGCTGATCGAGGCGGCCGCCGATGGCGGGCTGAAGCTGATGGCGACGGACCTCGACCTGCAGATCGTCGAGACGATCGAGGCGGCGGTGGACGTGCCGGGCGCGACGACTGTTTCGGCGCACACCCTGTTCGAAATCGCGCGCAAGCTGCCAGAGGGATCGCAGGTCGAGCTTTCGGCCGCGGACGGCAAGATGAAGATCGTCGCCGGCCGGTCCAACTTCAACCTGCCGACGCTGCCGCGCGACGACTTCCCGGTGATCGCGGAAGGCGAGCTGCCGACCCGGTTCGAGCTGCCGGCCGCCACGCTGCGCCAGATCATCGACAAGACGCGCTTCGCCATCTCGACCGAAGAGACGCGCTATTATCTGAACGGCATCTTCCTCCACGTGTCGGACGAGGCGCAGCCGGTGCTGAAGGCCGCCGCGACCGACGGCCACCGCCTCGCCCGCGTCACCGTGGCGCGGCCGGACGGCGCGGCCGGCATGCCGGACGTCATCATCCCGCGCAAATGCGTGGGCGAGCTGCGCAAGCTGTTGGACGAGCTGGACGGCACGGTGGAGGTGTCGCTCTCCCCCACCAAGATCCGCTTCGGGCTGGGATCGGCGATCCTCACCTCCAAGCTGATCGACGGCACCTTCCCCGATTATACGCGCGTCATCCCGACCGCGAACGACAAGCTGCTCAAGCTCGATCCCAAGAGCTTCATGCAGGGTGTCGACCGCGTCGCCACGATCGCGAGCGAGAAGACCCGCGCGGTGAAGATGTCGCTGGATCGCGACAAGATCACGCTCTCCGTCACCAGCCCGGAAAACGGCACGGCGGCGGAGGAAGTGCCCGGCGAATATGTCGCCGACAGCTTCGACATCGGCTTCAACGCCCGCTACCTGATGGACATCCTCGGCCAGATCGAGGGCGACATGGTGGAAGTGCACCTGGCCGATGCCGCGGCACCGACGCTGATCCGCGAGAACGACACCGCACCGGCGCTCTACGTGCTGATGCCGATGCGCGTCTGAGGACATGAGGGCCGGGCGTGGGTGCCCGGCCCCCCTGACGGCGTTTCCGATCGGGCGAAACGCATCCCGAACATGGCGGACCGCGACGGCGCATCACGCCGTTGATCAAGCGCAAACCGGCGATCGTCATCGCCGATATCGTCGCCGCCTTTGCTGGACCGGATGCCGGGTCGGAAGGGGGGAGCCACCCGCCCGGGATGGCGCTTCCCATACCGGCGCGGAGCCCGGTAGCGGATGAATCCCATGGCGACGTGACGCGGCGATGACCTGTCGATGGCATCGCCGTTACCGGCCGTGCCCCCCGTCTCCCCGCGTCACGATCCGGCCCGGAAAGGGAAAGGCCGCGGGCGATGGTTCGCCCGCGGCCCTCCGCGCCTCATTCGATCATGATCCGCTTATTCGGCGGGCTCGAAGGCCGGCGGCTGGGTGTCGCGCGCATCCTCGAAGCCCGATCCTTCGGCCAGCGCGGCGCGCACGCCCGCGGCATAGGCCGGATCGATCTTCTCGAAATGGCCGATCTGGCGATCGACGATATGCTGCGGCACGCCCTGCATCGCCGCCGCGAGGTTGCGGAACAGGCGGTAGCGCTGGGTATCGTCGAACAGGTGGAACAGCGCGCGGGGCTGGGAATAATCGTCATTCCCCTCGCGATGGTCGTAACGCATCGCCTCGCCCGAGATGCGCAGCGGCGGCTCCAGATATTTCCTGTCCTCCACCGGGCCGCCGAAGCTGTTGGGCTCGTAATAGGCATCGGGGTTGCCGGTATCGTTGCGGAAGAACCGCATCGCGCCGTCCTTGTGATAATGGTGGACGGGGCAGCGCGGCGCGTTCACCGGCAGCGCCTCATAATGCGTGCCCAGCCGGTGGCGATGCGCATCGGCATAAGAGAAGATCCGCCCCTGCAGCATCTTGTCCGGCGAGAAGCCGATGCCGCGCACGATGTTGGAAGGCGAGAAGGCGGCCTGCTCGATCTCGGCGAAATAATTGTCCGGGTTGCGGTTCAGCTCGACCACGCCGACCTCGATCAGCGGATAATCGCCGTGCGGCCATACCTTGGTGAGGTCGAACGGATCATAAGGCGTCTTGCCCACGTCGGTTTCGGGCATGATCTGCACGAACATGTTCCAGCGCGGATATTCGCCGCGCTCGATCCCGCCGAACAAGGCCTCCTGGTAGGATTCGCGGGTGTGTCCGATCACGCCCACCGATTCCTCGTTGGTATAATGGCGGTGGCCCTGCTGGGTCTTGAAGTGGAACTTCACCCAATAACGTTCGCCCGCGTCGTTCCAGAAGGAATAAGTGTGGCTGCCATAGCCGTTCATGAATTGCGGCCCGATCGGCAGCCCGCGATCGGAGAACAGGATCGTCACCTGGTGGAGCGATTCGGGGCTCAGCGACCAGAAATCCCACATCGCCGTGGGCGATCGCATGTTGGTGCGGGGATGGCGCTTCTGGGTGCGGATGAAATCGGGGAATTTCAGCGGATCGCGCACGAAGAAGACGGGCGTGTTGTTGCCCACCAGATCCCAATTGCCTTCCTCGGTATAGAATTTGATGGCGAAGCCGCGCACGTCGCGCTCGGCATCCGCCGCGCCCTGTTCGCCGGCCACGGTGGAGAAGCGGATCAGCAGGTCCGTCTTCTTGCCGACCTGGGCAAAGACCCTGGCATTGGTGTAGCGGCTGATGTCGTTGGTGATGGTGAGCTGCCCGAAGGCGCCCCAGCCCTTGGCATGGACCACGCGCTCGGGAATCCGCTCGCGATTCTGATGGGCGAGCTTTTCGATCAGCTGATAGTCCTGCAGCAACAGCGGACCATGGCGCCCGGCGCTCAGCGAGTTCTGGTTGTCGCCCACCGGGGCGCCGGCAGTGGTCGTCAACGTCGTTCGGTCAGCCATGGTCGAGCCTTTCCTGGGAAGCGAGGACTGGGAAGGTGTCGGGTCTGGGTCTGCGACTCCAACGATTAAAGGCGCTGGCAGTGATCGGGCCTGTCGATCAGGCGCCGCCCTGCCAGGCGCGGACGGCCTCGATAGGCCACAGCAACATTAGCACGTTGAGCGTGAGATTGTCGCGGATCACCCACAAGGCGAGCAGTTCGAGCGCGACGGCAAGGGCGACGGTGGCGGCGACCGGCAGGCGCCACGCCAGAAGGAAGCCCAGCACCATCCAGCCGATATCGGCGGCGGAATTGAGCACGCTGTCGCCGGTATAGCCGAGCGCGATCGTCGCCTCGCGATAGCGGTCGATGACGAAGGGGGTGTTCTCGATCACCTCCCACGCCGCCTCGATGAGGACGGCCAGCACCAGCCGCTCGCCCACCGGCCGCCGGCGCAGCAGCAGCCAGCCGAGCGCGTAGAAGAGGAAGCCGTGGACGATGTGGCTGGGCGTATACCAGTCGGCGACATGCTGGCTGTTGCCGGCGTCGACCGCGCCGTGCCACAGCTCGATCGTGCCGCAGGTGCAGATCGGCGGGCGGCCCATCGCCAGGAGCGTGGCGATCGCGATCGCGGCGATCGCGGCGGCGATCAGGATATGGGTGCGGGCGATACCCCTGCGCGCCGGCCTCACGCCCCCGCCCGGCGCCACTCGATCGTCACCCAGCCGGTCGGCGCCTCGCCCTCCAGGAACAGATGGTCGTCGACGATCCGGCAGTGGCGCACCTGATCGCCCTTCACGTCCGGGTGCCAGGCGCCGTCGATATGATGGACGACGATGCAATGGGCGGCATCGACCGTGAAGCGGCCGAAATAGCCGACAAAGCCGTTGAAGGCCGCCCGCAGCTTTTCGATCGGGGCGCTGGCCGGCGGCGCGCCCAGCGGCTGGACGCCGGGACGCACCATCTGCACCGACATATGCCCGTCGGCGGTGTAGACCAGCAGCCCGCGCGCATCGCGGCCGAAGGGATAGTCCATATCCTCGTCGTGGCGGCGGTTCTTCCACAGCACTAGTTCCCAGGCGCCCAGCAGCTTGCGGCGCAGCTTCTCGTCATCCGCGGTCATGCGCTGTCCTCTCGATCGTCCCCTTGCGGCATCGCATCCGTCGCATCCTATGCTGTTGAACGCCCGATCGTTCCTTCGGGTGCCAGGCCCCGAAAGCGCTATCCTGCCTTCTTGCGTGGCAAAGCGCCACCCGTTGACCGAACCGGCGCGTGGAGGCAAAGGCGGCCATGCCTTACGCCAATCTCGCCCGTCGCGGTGTCCTCTTCGTGCTGTCCTCGCCGTCGGGCGCGGGCAAGTCGACCATAGCGCGCA
Organism: Edaphosphingomonas haloaromaticamans; assembly: GCF_001853345.1. Taxonomy (NCBI): domain Bacteria; kingdom Pseudomonadati; phylum Pseudomonadota; class Alphaproteobacteria; order Sphingomonadales; family Rhizorhabdaceae; genus Edaphosphingomonas; species Edaphosphingomonas haloaromaticamans. Next base: position 412,205 of record NZ_MIPT01000001.1, read on the forward strand.
AGCTGCTGGCCGCGGACAAGGGCATCACCATGTCGGTTTCTGCGACGACCCGGCCGATGCGCCCCGGCGAGCAGGAGGGGATCGACTATCATTTCGTCGACCTCACCGAATTCCGCCGGATGGTGGCGGACGGCGAGTTCCTGGAATGGGCGCATGTGTTCGACAACCGTTACGGCACGCCCAAGGCGCCGGTGCATGCCGCGCTCGAATCGGGGCGCGACGTGCTGTTCGATATCGACTGGCAGGGCGCGCAGCAGCTCCACCAGCAGGCCGGCGGCGATACGGTGCGCGTCTTCATCCTGCCGCCGTCGCTGGACGAGCTGCGCCGCCGCCTGACCGGGCGGGGCACCGACGACGCGGAGGTGATCGCCCGCCGCATGGAGCGCGCGGCGTCCGAGATCAGCCACTGGGACGGCTATGACTATGTGCTGGTCAACGACGATGTCGATCGCTGCTTCGAACAGGTCCGCACGATCCTGGAGGCCGAACGGCTGAAGCGCCGCCGCCAGACGGGGCTGATCGGTTTCACCCGCAAGCTGATGGGCTGAGGGGGCCGGCCCCGGAATCCGGCCAGCCTCTTCCGGCGGAACAGGAACGCGCCTAACCTGTTCATCATCCATACCTTGGGGAGGATGGCATGATCAGGCTGGGGCTGGGTGCGATCGCGGGCGGAATCGCCCAATGGCTGGTGGGCTTCATCTTCTGGGCAACGCCGCTCAGCGGGTTGGCCTTCAAGGTCGCCAACGAAAGCGAGAATGCCGCCGTGCAGGCCGCGCTCGCGCAGAATCTGACGCGGTCCGGCACCGGCACCTACATGGTGCCATGGCCCAACACCGCGCAGGGCACCACGCTCTACGGCCAGGGGCCGATCGCAACGATCCACTATAACAGCGCCGGCTTCCCGCTGGTGGATGCGGGATCGCTGTTCGGCGGGCTGACCCTGTCGATCATAACCGCCGCGCTGATCGGGCTGGCATTGTGGAGCGTCGCCGGGCGCGCCGCTTCCTTTGCCGAACGGCTGAAGCTGGTGGTGCTCTTCGCCGCCGCCGCCGTGCTCTATCTCGATCTCGGCCAGCCGGTGTTCAACCATTATGGCTGGGGCCACTTCATCTACATGGCGATCGGCGATTTCATCGGCCTCGTCGTGGCGGGCGCGGTGATCGCGCGCTGGTTCATGGCGACGCCCGCGCCGCGATGACGGGGGCGGGCGAGAGCGAGGCCGCGCGGCTGATCGCCGATCTCGCGCTGGCGCCGCATCCCGAAGGCGGCTGGTATCGCGAAACCTGGCGCGCCGATGCGGCGGACGGCGCCCGGCCCAGCGGCACGGCCATCCTGTTCCTGCTGGAGGAAGGCCAGCGATCCCACTGGCACCGGGTCGATGCGACGGAAATCTGGCTGTGGCATGCGGGATCGCCGCTGCGCCTGTCGGTGGCCGGCGGCGACGCCGGGGAGGACGATGCCGGGGAGGAGGTGCGGGAGGTGCGGCTTGGCGGCGATCTCCTCGCCGGGGAGATTCCCCAATATGTGATCGCCCCCCACCGCTGGCAGGCGGCGGCGGCCGATCGCGGCTGGGCGCTGGTTTCCTGCGTCGTCTCGCCCGGTTTCCGCTTCGAGGGGTTCGAGCTAGCGCCGCCCGGCTGGTCCCCGGACGGCGCCTGATCGAGGGCGGATCAGCCGGTCAGCGGCAGCGCACGCCGCCGCGATCGATCTCCCGCCCCAGCAGCGCGCCCGCGCCCGCGCCGATCAGCGTGCCCAATATCTGGGAATCGCCGTAGGTGAGCGAGTTGCCGAGAATGCCGCCGATCGCGCCGCCGATCAGCAGGCCGGTGGTGCCGTCGGGCCGGCGGCAATAATAGCGCCCGTCATAGCCGCGATAGACGCGATCGTAACGGCCGAGCTGCCGTTCCCGATAATAGCGCCCGTCGCGATAATAACGCTGCGCGTCATAGCCGCCGTAACGGGAATCGTAGCGGTTCCAGTCATAGTTGCGGTAGTTCCGCCAGTCGCCATAGGGCGTGTAACGCTGGGGCGACGTGGGCCGGTAGACCGGCCTGAGCGACGGCGCATGGTTGGGAGGCCGCGTCGCGGGCGGGCGATGCTGCGGCGGGCGCGTGTTCGGCGGCCGGTGATTGGGCGGGCGGCTGCTGGATGGCGGCCGGTGCTGCGGTGGACGCGTTTGCGGTGGCCGGTTCTGCGGCGGACGNGCCTGGGGCGGCCGGTTCTGCGGGGGTCGCGCATTTTGCGGCGGCCGCGAATTCTGCGGTGGGCGCGTATTGGGCGGCCGGTTCGGCGCCGGCTTGGTGCTCGGCTGGCGATTGGGGGCCGGGGCCGGGCGGGCTGCCGGCGCGGACGGGTTTGCCGGGCGCAGCGAGGGGGCGCCGGAAGGGGTGTTGGTCTGGGCATCGACGGCCGGAGTGGCCATCACCGCGATCAGGCCTGCCAGGATGAATGGGCGCATGCGGAACTCCCTTCATGGGTGGGATGGAAACTCCCGTCCGCGCCACCGGTTGCTTTCCCGCGCAAAAATATTCCGTAGCTGAAACGGTCAGGCCAGGGCATCCCACAGCAGCTTGGCGCCGACAAGGATCAGCAGCACGTAGATCAGGGTGTAGAAGCGTTCGGCGGATACCTTGCGCACCAGCACCACCCCGGCGAAGGTGGCCAGGATCGCGACCGGCATCAGCACGGCGGTGGCGGCGAGGTTGGTTCTGGTGAACTGGCCGAGCGCGGCATAGGCCGGCACCTTGATCCAGTTGACCGCCGCGAAGAAGATCGCGTTGGTGCCGACGAAGATGTCGCGCGGCAGCCGGCGCGGCAGCACCCACATCTGGAAGGGCGGGGCGCCGGCATGGGCGATCTGGCTGGTGAAGCCGGATATCATGCCGAAGATCGATCCCACCCAGCCGGGCGATTGCGAGGATGCGGTGATCGCCCCGCGCCGTTCGATCCACAGGCGATGGATGCCGAACAGCATCGCGATTACGCCCACCGCCGCCAGCACCGCATCCGCCGATACCCGCGCCGCCAGCAGCCATCCCAGGAAGATGCCGATCGCGGCGCCCGGCAGGGTGACCGCCAGCACATGGCCGTCCCACGTCTTGCGGAAGGCCCATACGCCCACCGCATCCTGCACGATCAGGATCGGCAGCAGGATCGCGGCCGCCTGCACCGGCGGCAGCGCCAGCGCCATCAATGGCATGCCGAGCGATCCCAGCCCGGCGAAGCCACCCTTGGCGAGGCCCACCAGGATCACGGCGGGAATGGCGAAGGCGTAGAAGGTCCATTCGGTGGGCATCGGCATCTCGCAAGGAAGGAAGCGGGCTGGAAACTTGCCTTCGGCCCGCGCCATCTAACCCCTTTCGGTGCCGTTGCAATTGGTGCAAGCTGCCTATCGTTGCGACAGGCATTGGCTGTGGACAGGGGAGGGACATGTGGTCGGACCCAGGATCTTCGGCACCTTCGCCGTGCTGGCGGTGGCTGGATGCGGCACCGGATCGACAACCGGTGTCGCCGAGGCCTCGCCAGATACCGGCATCATGATCGATCGGCGCCCGATGGGGCCGGAAAGCCATCTGGGCGCGCATCAGGTGGTGGTCGATTATTATGCGCTGCTTGCCAAGCGGCGCTACGACGATGCGTGGAAGCTGTGGGCGGACGCCGGCCGGGCGACGGGCAAGACGCCCGCCGAATTCGCCGAGGGCTTCGCCGATGTCGCCCGCTACGAGCCCAAGGTCGGCGGGATCGGGGCGATGCAGCGCGCGGGGGACAGGTTCACCATCACCGTCTATGTCGAGGTGAATGGCGAACATACCGACGGCGCGCCGATCCACCAGCAGGGATGGGTGAGCCTGAGCCGGCCGAAGGATGTGGGCGATGCCCCCTCCGGCCAGCCCGTATGGCATATCACCGGGGTGCCCGGATAAGGCACCCCGATGGGTTCGGGCGGATCGTTCAGGCCGCGTCGACCAGCACGATCTCCGCATCCTCGATCGCCGTCACCGTGATGGTGTCGAGATCGCGGATGGCGGCGCCGTCGCGGGCGTTCACCTCCACGCCGTTGACGCTCACCCGGCCGGCGGCCGGCACCATATAGCCGCGCCGGTCGGCACCCAGCCGGTAGGTCGCGCTCTCGCCCGCCTTCAAGGTCGCGCCGAGCACGCGGGCATCGGTGCGGATGCGCAGCGCGTCGTCATCGTCATAGCCGCTCGCCAGCACGACGAACTGGCCGGCCCGGTCGCCCTTGGGGAAGGGGCGGGCGCCCCAGCTCGGGCTTTCGCCCCGGCTGGTGGGCAGGATCCAGATCTGGAAGATGCGGGTGTCGACATCCTCCATATTATATTCGCTGTGGGCGATGCCGGTGCCGGCGGACATCACCTGGACGTCCCCGGCCTCGGTGCGGCCGTGATTGCCCAGATTGTCCTTGTGGGTGATCGCACCCTCGCGGACATAGGTGATGATCTCCATGTCCGAATGCGGATGGGGCGGGAAACCCGTCTTCGGCGCGATCACGTCATCATTCCACACGCGCAGGTTGCCCCAGCCCATCCGGGCCGGATCATGATAGTTGGCGAAGGAGAAATGATGGTGCGCATCGAGCCAGCCGTGGTTCGCGGCGCCGAGGCTCGAGAAGGGGCGAAGTTCGATCATGGTCGTGTCTCCCGAAGGGCGCCTGGAAAATGCGCCCTTGCTTGCAGGGAGAGATAGGCCCGATCGATTGCATTATAAATGCGAATGATCGAAAAGCATCGTTTCCGATCTTGGAGGGATGCCGCCGCTCAGGCCGGGGGCGCGGCGGGTGCTCGCTCGTTCGCCGGCGCACCGGGGGCCGGGGTTTCCGCGGCCGGCGGGGTATGAGCCGGTGCGCGGGGCGCCAGCAGCGCCGCCGTCTCGATGGTATCGAGCGCGTCGCGCGCGCCGGCATAGCGGCGGGCGGCGGCGATCCAGTCCTGCGCGCGCTCGCGGCCGGGCATGCGCGAAACCTCGGCCAGCGCCTCGGTCACGCGGCCGCCTTCCAGCGCGCGGCGGGCGCGGGCCAGCCGGTCGGCCGGCGCGGGCGAAGGCCGGTTGGCCTTGCGGATCACGATCATGCCGGCGATCTCGCGCTTCACGCCGTCCCACCAGCTTTCATTGGGGGCCTGCGAGGCCAGCGCCGGGGCGACGTCGCTCAGGCCGGATCGCAGGTCGTCCAGCGTCACCGGCTGGCGGCTGGCGGCGATGATCGTCGCCACCGCCTGCGGCTGGCTTTCGCCGAAACGGTCGCGCAGCAGGCCCTCGATATAGCCGAGCTGGACACCGCGATCGAGCGCGCGGCGCGCGGCGAAGGCGACCAGCAGCCCTTCGGCGCGATCGGCATTGCCGACGGCGGCGCTGGCCCGCGCATCGATCCGGCCCAGCCGCGCCTCGATATCCGAAACGCGCTGGTCGATCGCGGCCTGCGCCATCGGATCGATGAGGGGGAGGGAAGGGGCCGCCTGCGGCGGCGGCGGTGCCTCCACGATCGGGGGCTGGGCAGGGTCGGCCGGCTGGGTCAGCAGCTCCGCCGCCGGGCGCCAGCTATGGACGGCATAAGCGGTGATGCCCGCGCCCAGCACGAAGGCCGTGGTGGCCAGAAGCAAGGAGGGGCCTCGGCCGCGCTGCCGTTCCATCGTCACCGTCGCGGGCGCCGGCTGCGCTTCATGCTCCGTGCCTGGTTCTTCCATTCGGTGCGCCATGCCTCATCCGTTTCGCAATCGATCCGCTTGATCGCACAGCGCGGCCGCCACCGCCAGTAGGGCCGCATCGTCGGGGTGATCGGCGATGCCGATGGCAGCCCAGCCCTTGCCGGCGGCTTCGGCCACCGCCGGGCTGATCGCGGCGATGCCGATGCCCGCCGTCCGATCGACCAGGCCGGCGAAGTGGCGCGCCGCGCGCGGCGAATGGAGGAGCGCCACGGCGCCCTCCGCCAGGGCCGCCCGCGCCGGCCGGGGCAGCGCCTCCACGGCATCGGCCGCATAGACGATCGCACGATCGATGGCGATCGCCGGATGCGCCGCCGCACGATGCTCGCGACCGGCGAGGTGCAGCAGGCGGCGGTGGCCGGCGGCGGCGATCCGCTCCAGCAGGGCCGGTGCATCGGCATCGCCGGCCTGGATATCGGCAAAGCCCGCCGCCCGCGCGGCATCGGCGGTGGCGGCGCCCACCGCGAACGCGGGCAGCGCGCGATAGGCGGCCAGCCCGTCTCCGCCCAGCCGGGCGGCGGCGGCGGATGTCAGCATCACGGCATCGAACCGGTCCGCCGGCGGCGGTTGCCAGGGCAGCGGCCGGGTGACGAAGAGCGGGGCGACCACCGCCTCCAGCCCCAGCGCGGCCGCCCGCGCGGCGGTGGCCGACGCGCCCGGCTCGGGCCGCAGGATGAGGACGCGCCTCACCGGCCGAACAGGCGCCTCAGCCGCGGGCTGGCGCGGGCCAGCAGGTTGGCGGCAAGGGCGGCCGCCTCGTCGGGGCCGTGGACGATGGCCTCGCCGCCCGATTGCTCGCCGCCATCCTCGGTCAGGATTTCGGCGCGCAGGCGATAGGCGCCGTCGGCCGCGGGTTCGGCGAGGGCCGCCACGGGCGATCGGCAATCGGCGGCCAGCGCGGCGAGCAGCGCGCGCTCGATCCGCACGCAGGCGCTGGTCGGGGCATGATCGATCGCCGCCAGCGCCGCGCGCATGTCCGCATTGGCGGCCAGCGTCTCGATGCCCACCGCGCCCTGGGCGGGGGCAGGCAGCATGGTTTCGATCGGGATCGGCGCGCCCACGTCCGGCCGGTCCAGCCGGCTGAGGCCGGCGGCGGCGNGCAGGGTGGCGTCCGCCTCGCCGGCGGCGAGCTTCGCCAGCCGCGTGTCGACATTGCCGCGGAACAGCGTGACACTCGCATCTGGCCGCGCGCGGCGCACCTGCGCGGCGCGGCGCGGGGATGAGGTGCCGATCACCGCGCCCTCGGGCAGCGCCGCCAGGCTTTCCGCGCCGATCAGCCGGTCCCGCACGTCGGCGCGGGGCAGCATCGCCGCGATCACGATCTCGGCCGGGCGGGCCGTCTCGACATCCTTCATCGAATGGACGGCGAAATGGATCCCGCCATCCGCCAGCGCCCGGTCCAGCTCCTTGGTCCACAGCGCCTTGCCCCCTACATCGGCCAGCGCGCGATCCTGGATGCGATCGCCGCTGGTGCGGATGGGGACGATCTCGATCGCGTCGTCCGCCCAGCCATGCGCCGCCATCAGCGCGGACTTGACCATATTGGCCTGGGTGAGGGCGAGCGGCGATCCGCGCGTGCCGAGACGAAGAGGAAATTGCATGAAGGTTGCCCTAACGCGCCGCGCGGTGGCAGGGAAGCGGGCATGACCCTGATCCTCGGCCTCGAATCCTCCTGCGATGAAACCGCCGCCGCCCTCGTCACCGCCGATCGCGCGATCCGCGCCCATCAGCTCGCCGGGCAGGAAGCCGATCATCGCCCCTTCGGCGGCGTCGTGCCGGAAATCGCCGCGCGCACGCATGTCGAGGCGCTGACCCCGCTGGTCGCGGCGGCGCTCGCCGAAGCCGGCGTGTCGCTGGCCGATGTCGATGCGATCGCCGCCACCGCCGGGCCGGGGCTGATCGGCGGGGTGATGGTTGGCCTCGTCACCGGCAAGGCGCTGGCGCTGGCCGCCGGCAAGCCGCTGATCGCGGTCAACCATCTGGAAGGCCATGCGCTTTCGCCGCGGCTGGCCGATCCCGACCTGGAATTCCCCTATCTGCTGCTGCTGGTTTCCGGCGGGCATTGCCAGCTTTTGCTGGTGGAAGGCGTCGGCGCCTATCGCCGGCTGGCCACCACGATCGACGATGCGGCGGGCGAGGCCTTCGACAAGACGGCCAAGCTGCTGGGCCTCGGCTTTCCCGGCGGCCCGGCGGTGGAGAAGGCGGCGCTGGCGGGCGATCCCAAGGCGGTGCCGCTGCCGCGCCCGCTGGTGGGATCGGGCGAGCCGCATTTCTCCTTCGCCGGCCTCAAGAGCGCGGTGCTGCGCGCGCGCGATTCGGGGCAATATGCGGCGGAGGATATCGCCGCTTCCTTCCAGCAGGCGGTGGTGGATTGCCTGATCGATCGCACGCGCCGCCAGCTCGGCGCGGTCGAGGCGACGGCACTGGTGGTGGCCGGCGGGGTCGCTGCCAACAAGGCGGTGCGGGCCGCGCTGGAAGGGCTTGCGGCCGAACATGGCCTGCGCTTCGTTGCCCCGCCGCAATGGCTGTGCACCGATAATGCGGCGATGATCGCCTGGGCGGGGGCCGAACGCTTCCGCGCCGGGCTGGTGGACGGGCTCGATGCGCCGGCGCGGGCGCGCTGGCCGCTCGATCCCCATGCGGAAAAGGCGCGCGGCGCGGGGGTGAAGGCATGATCGGGATCATCGGCGGCGGCGCCTGGGGCACCGCGCTCGCACAGGTCGCATCGGCGGAGGGCACGCGCGAGGTGCGGCTCTGGGCGCGCGAGGAGGAGGTCGTCGCCTCGATCAACGACGCCCACGAAAACACGCTGTTCCTGCCCGGCGTGCCGCTGGCGCCCTCGATCCGGGCGAGCGGCGACCTGGGCTGGGTGGCGGAGGCCGATCCGCTGCTGGTGGTGACGCCGTCGCAGCATATGCGCGCCGTGCTCGCCCAGCTCGATGCCCGGCCGCGCCACCTGATCCTCTGCGCCAAGGGGATCGAGGCGGGCACGATGCGGCTGATGCACGAGGTGGCGCACGAGGCCTGCCCCACTGCCACGCTTTCCGTGCTGTCCGGCCCCACCTTCGCACATGAGGTGGCGAAGGGCCTGCCCACCGCGATCACGCTTGCCTGCGAGGATGCCGATACCGGCGCGCGCATCGCCGCGCTGATCGCCCGGCCGGCCTTCCGCCCCTATGCCGCGACCGACGTGGTAGGGGCCGAGATCGGCGGCGCGGTGAAGAATGTGCTGGCGATCGCCTGCGGCGTGGTCGAGGGCCGCGCGCTCGGCCAGAATGCAGGGGCGGCGCTGATCAGCCGAGGCTTCGCTGAAATGACGCGCTTCGGCCTCGCCCGTGGCGCGCGGGCGGAAACGCTGGCCGGCCTTTCGGGGCTGGGCGATCTGGTGCTGACCTGCAGCTCCACCAGCTCGCGCAACTTCTCGCTGGGCCTCGGCCTCGGCCAGGGGAAGGCCGCGGCCGATCTGCTGGCCGATCGCCGCACCGTGGCCGAAGGCGCGTTCACGGCGCCGGTGCTGCGCGCGGCGGCGCGGGAGGCCGGGGTCGACATGCCGATCACCGAGGCGGTGTGCGCGCTGCTCGAAGGGCGGATGGCGGTGGACGAGGTGGTCGATGCGCTGCTCGCCCGGCCGCTGCGGGCGGAGCATTGAACGGGACGAAGCGCCCATCAATGCGTTTGGCGGATCACGCCGCCGTCCCTTAAAAGACCCGGGCAATGCCGGCGGCAGGGCCGTGGCATGCCCCGAGGAGACGATCGTGATGGAGCGCGACCAACGTATCGATATCCTTCGCGGCATAGCGATCGTCACCATCCTGCTGAATCACATCTCGATCCCGCTGCGGACGTTGTTCCACTATCACGGGCCCACCATCCCGACGCTGACGCAATATGGCTATTCCTCCGCCGCGTCGCTCTTCGTCGCCATGTCCGGCTACATGGTCGGGATGGTCTATCTGAAGCGCCCCAGCCCGATGAAGGCGGCGGTGAAGCGGGCGGGCGAGCTCTACGTCATCAACCTGATCGTGCTCGCGGTGATCGTGCCGCTGGCCTATGCCGCCCCGCCGGCGCTGGACAGCTATTGGAAGCTGCGGCCGATGGTCGAGCCGCCCTTCGCCGCGCTGATCCGCTTCCTCACCCTGCTGGATGCGCCGGCCTTCCTCGATGTCCTCCAGCTCTATGTCGCGCTGCTGTTGCTGACGCCGGTCGCGATCCTGCTGCTGCGCCGGTCGCCGCTGCTGCTGGCGGGATGCTCGATCCTGCTCTGGGCGGCCATGCAGGTCGCGGGCGTCGTCTTCACGCCCGATAGGGTGGTGCTTAGCAACGGCCATTCGCTCAACGTGCTGGCCTGGCAGCTTACCTTCTTCCTGCCGCTGATCGCCGGCGCGCTGCGGCTGCACCACCGCATCTTCGCCTGGTTCGAGGCGCGGCCGGCGGCGACGGCGTGGATCTGGGGGGCGCTTGCGGTCAGCGCGCTGGCGCGGATCGTCGCGGCGGAACGGGTGCTGCCGCTGACATATGAGCTGGTGAACCGCCCGCTCAACTCGCCGGTCTGGCTGTTCCATTCAGCGCTGGTGCTGGCGGGCTATATCGGCCTGCTCACCTGGTTGAGGGGGCATTTGCAGCTCTGGCCGTTCCAGCTCCTCGCCAGCCTCGGCCGCAACAGCCTCAACGTCTTCGCGGCGAGCATTCCGCTGATCTACGTGCTGAGCTGGGGCTTCGGCTCGCTCGACTGGGGCTTTGCCGGCTATCTGCTGGCCTTTGCCACCCTGCTCGGCCTGTCGCTGGCGATTGCCGCCTGGGGGGACCGGCGCAAGCACCGGAAGAAGGCTCGCCCGCCGGTGGCCGCATCGCAGGCGGCCTGAGCGGGATCAGCGTTCCGAAGCCAGCGGCGCCGGCCCGCTGCCGCCCAGCTTGAAGAGGACCCGGTCCTCGGGGGTGAAGCCCTTATACCAGATGACGAGGCCGTAGCTCAGCAGGATCAGCGGCACGCCTACCGTCAGCTCCAGCCATTCGGGCACCTGGATGGCGATGAAGCCGACCACGGCCGCCGCCGCCGCCGCCCAGATCAGCGCCCAGCGCCAGCCCGATACCGGGGCGCCGAGCAGCTTCGACAGCAGCCGCGCCTTGGCGATCGAGGCGAAGCCCAGCGCCACCGGCAGGGCAACGGCCGGCCCCACCGCCTGCACGGCGAGCGGCAGGCCCAGCGCGCGCGCGCCGAGGATGAAGGCGAAGCTCAGCGCCACCTGCAGGCTGATCGTCGCCAGCGAGATCATCAGGTTGCGATGGCGGGCGATGTAGATGAGCGCCGATTCGGAAACCACCGCGGTTGCCGCCACCACCTCCGCCAGCAGCAGGAAGGCGAGCGCCGCGGTGCCGCCCACGAATTCCGGCCCGGCCAGTCCCATCACCGCCTCGCCGGGGATGGACAGCGACAGGGCGATGCCGGCCTGCGCGGCGATGATCCAGAAGCCCACCTGCCGCACCTGCGCGGCGACGGCCGCCTTGTTGCCGGCTTCCAGATTCTGGGTGATCACCGGCCCCAATATGGGATCGAAGCTGGTCTTCAGCTTCTGCGGCAGCGTCACGATCTGTTGCGCGACCCAGTAGATGCCGACGGTGGCCGGCGGGAAGAACAGGCCGAGGATGAAGCGATCGACGTTGCGCGTGCCCCATTCGATCGCGTCGGCGGCGGCGAGCGGCATGTTGCGCCGGGCGATGGCGAACAGCGGGCGCGGCTCCGGGTGCCAGCCGCGCGGCAGGCCGTAGGCGCGGATGAAGGGATAGAGCGAGGCGGCGAGCGCGGCCACCATCGACAGCGCATAGGCCAGGATCAGCCCGTCGCGCTGCGAATAGAAATAGAATCCGAACGCGGCGATGCTGATCGTCCACGGCTCGATGATCGCGCGCGCACGCACCGTGGCGGCGACGTTGTGGCGATAGGCGAGCGCCGCCAGCGACACGTCCGACCAGGCGATCGCGAAGATGATCAGCGGCATCAGCTGCTCGAGGCCGTTGATCTTGCTGTTGGGGAACATGAGCTGGGGCAGCGCCGCGAGGATCGCCGCCGCGATCGCCGACGCGCAGCCCGCGATCAGCAGCGCATCCCACACGATATGGACGTGCGGCCGCTCGTTCCGCGACAATTGCTGGGCCAGCCCGCGCTTCAGCCCGAGCGTGGCGAGCTGGGCGGCGAATTCGAGGACGAGGATGGCCAGCGCGAAGCGGCCGAGCTCGGTCGGGCCATAGAGGCGGCCGGCGATGAACAGGAAGGGGATGCGCGCGACAAGCCGCAGCAGGAAGCCGAAAAAGTTCGTGCGTCCGCCCTTCGCCAGATCGGCGATATCATCCTGCTGTTCTGCCGCCGCCAGCGACCCCGGCCTCTCCATCGGACGCTCTTAGTGCGGGATCGCCCGCTGTTGAAGCGTAAAGCGCGTCAGGCGCGCTCGGCCGAGGAGATGGCGTCCGCGGCCCTTAGGGCAGCCAGGATGCGCATCAGGTGCGTAACGTCATGCACCTCGATCGAAAGCTGGAAGGTGTGGAAGCTCGAATCGCGGTGGACCAGCGCGAGATTGACGATGTTTGCCTGCTGCGCGCCGAGGATGCTGGCCATCACGCCCAGCGATCCGGGCTCGTTCTTGACGATCACCGTCAGCCGCGCGGTGCCGCCGTCGCTGCCGTCGCCCCAGGCGAGGTCGACCCAGTCGGCATCCACCCCGTCGGCCAGCGTCGGGCAGTCGATCGCATGCACCTCCACCGCCTCGTCCGGCCGGCGCAGGCCGACGATGCGGTCGCCCGGCACGGGGTTGCAGCAGGGCGCGAGCGTGAAGGCGACGCCGGGGGTGAGGCCCTTGATCGATATCGCCTCGCGCTGCTGCGGCGCCGGCCGCGCGCCGGCGACGTCGCCGCCGCCCGCGCCCGGCATCAGCGCCTCCATCACCTCTGCGTCCGATATGGAGCCGCGCGCGATCGCCTCCATCAGCACGTCCTGATCGGCCATGTTGAGCCGCTTGAGAGCGGCGGCGAGCGCCTCCTGGCCCAGCTGGGCGGGCAGGCGACGGACGATCTCGTCATAGAATTTGCGGCCCAGCGCGATGCTCTCGTCACGTTCCTTGTGGCGCACGAAGCGGCGGATCGCCGCGCGGGCCTTGCCGGTGACGACGAAGTTGAGCCAGCCGGGCTGCGGTTCCTGCGCCTTGGACCGCAGGATCTGCACCTGATCGCCATTCTCGATCGGCGTGCGCAGCGGCACGACGCGGCTGTTGATCTTGGCGCCCACCGCCTGATCGCCGAGATCGGTGTGGACGGCATAAGCGAAATCCACCGGCGTCGCGCCCTTGGGAAGCTGGATCAGCTCGCCATTGGGGGTGAAGGCGAAGATCCGGTCCTGATACATCGCCATGCGGGTATGCTCGAGGATCTCCTCCGCCGATTCGGCATGCTCCAGGATTTCCAGGAGGTCGCGGATCCAGTTGGCCTGCGCGTCGGGCTGGCCGTTGCCCTGCTTGTAGGCCCAGTGGGCGGCCAGGCCATATTCGGCCTGGGCATGCATCTCCGCCGACCGGATCTGGATTTCGATGCGCGCCTTCTCGCCATGGATCACCGATGTGTGGAGCGATCGGTAGCCGTTGCGCTTGGGGGTGGAGATATAATCCTTGAACCGGCCCGGAACCATCGGCCACTTCTGGTGGATGATCCCCAGCGCGCGATAGCATTCGGCCTCGTCCGCCACGATGACGCGGAAGGCCATGATATCGGACAATTGCTCGAAGCTGATGTGCCGTTCGGCCATCTTGCGCCAGATCGAATAGGGATGCTTCTCCCGCCCGGTGACGTCGGCATTCACCCCGGCGCGGCCCAGCAGCATGCGGATGCCCGATCCGATCCGCGATATGCGGTCGCCGCCGCCGTCCTGAAGCTGCTCCAGCCGCTTGGTGATCGAGGCATAGGCGTCGGGCTCGAGCTCCCGGAAGGCGAGCGTCTGCATCTCCTTCATGAACTCGTACATGCCGATCCGCTCGGCGAGCGGGGCATAGATGTCCATCGTCTCGCGCGCGATCCGCCGCCTCTTGTCGGCATTGGGGATGTGGTGGAGCGTGCGCATATTGTGCAGCCGGTCGGCCAGCTTCACCAGCAGCACGCGGATATCGCCCGACATGGCGAGCAGGAACTTGCGGAGATTCTCCGCCGCCCGCTCATTCTCGGTCTGGGCCTCGATCTTCGAAAGCTTGGTCACGCCGTCCACCAGCCGGGCGACGTTGGGGCCGAACGTCTTTTCGATCTGCTCGGGCGTGGCGACGGTATCCTCGATCGTGTCGTGGAGGATCGCGGTGGCGATCGTCTCGTCGTCGAGGTGGAGGTCGGTCAATATGCCCGCCACCTCGATGGGATGGCTGAAATAAGGGTCGCCCGATGCCCGCTTCTGGCTGCCATGGGCCTGCATGGAAAACACATAGGCGCGGTTAAGCAGCGCCTCATCGGCGTTGGGATCGTAGCTCAGGACCCGATCGACTAGTTCATACTGGCGCAACACGCTGCCATGATGTGGCGTCGCCACGCATCTTTGCAACAAAAGAAAGCAATGGACCGCTCAAGAAACCGCCCCTGCCCGCAAGCAGGGGCGTGAGGTGGGAGCGATCAGCCGTGGCCGGCGGCGAGGTTGCACTTGTCGATGGCGGCCTGATCGAAGGTGCGGGGGCCGGCGGAGAAGCTGGTGACCGGCCCCAGCTTGCGCGCCACGGCCGAGCAGACGTTGACGTCGGGCGAAGTGCCGTTGCGAATCGCCGAGCAGCTGTCGCCGATGCACGACCAGCGCAGATCCTTGACGACCAGCGTGGCGGTGAGCGGCTTGGCAAGGCCCGCGTGATACATGGGCTGCACCTGCGCCTGGGCGGGGAGTGCGGCCGCAAGCGCGATCATGGGGAGAAGGATGGGGCGCAACATGGAATCCCTCCTATAAGTTGCGATGTGAAACTTACCTGCTTAGATTGCAGATTGCAACTTAAATGGCGAATGCGTTGCGGAGCCGGAAGGCTTTGCCAGCGGCGCCGGAAAGGCTTAGCTTCATGGCCATGAGATCGGCCGACCAGATCAAGCGGATCGTGATCCAGTGCAGCCTGCCCGCCGCGCTGGAGGCGATGGGCGAGCGCTGGTCCTTCATGATCCTGCGCGCGACCTTCAACGGCCTAAGCCATTTCGAACAGTTCCAGACGACTCTGGGCATTGCCCGCAACATCCTGGCCAACCGGCTGGGGCGGCTGGTCGAACATGGCATATTGGAACGGCGCGATTGCCCCGAGGACCGCCGCAAGGTGGAATATCGGCTGACGCCCAAGGGCGAGGCGCTGCTGCCCACGCTGATCGCGCTGCGCCAATGGGGCGAGAAGTGGGAAGCCGGCGTGCCCAACAATCCGGTGTTGGTGGATGCGCGCGACGGCAAGCCGGTGGCGGACGTGATCGTCCGCGCCGAGGACGGCCGGCCGCTGGGGCTGCATGACCTGCGTTGGGTGGACCGCGCCGATCTGGAGCGGGCGGAGGCCCGCTGCATCTATACGGGCGAGCCGATCGGCGCCAAATAGCTGCGCCCCCGGCCCGGCCCCAAGAAACTCGGCCCCAAAAAGAAAAGGGGGCCGAAGCCCCCTTGTCCCGTCATTATCGTCCGGTCACTCGTAGTCGCCGCCGATATTCTGGTTGCGCGGCGGCGCGGCGGCGGTGAGGCGCAGCGCCTCTGCCGAAGCGGCGAGCGAGCCGACCTCGTCCGGCGCGTCGTCATCGTCCACGCGCACGCGCTGGAGGTTGGAGACGACCGCCTCGTGCAGGTTGTCCGGCGTGACGGTCTGCTCGGCGATCTCGCGCAGCGCGACCACGGGGTTTTTGTCGCGATCGCGGTCGAGCGTCAGCTCTGCGCCGCCGGAAATCTGCCGGGCGCGCTGCGCCGCGAGCAGCACCAGATCGAACCGGTTCGGAATCTTGTCGACGCAATCCTCGACGGTTACGCGCGCCATCTGTCGCTCCGCTTGGTTGTTGAAGCTTCGGGAAAGGCTGGCCGCTAGCAGCAGGGCGACCCGGAGTCAATGAAACTGCGGCGGCCCGTGGCGCGGGCGGCCCGTCGCAAGCGCCGCGGCCGCCCGATTGCGCGGCGCCCGGCCTTGGCGCATGCAGGGGGCAATGACGGAGCGGGACGCCACAGGAAAGGCGATCGGGGGCGATGCCGGCCGCGTGGAGCATGGCGGCGATTTCGTCGTCGCCGGCAACCGGCTGGCGCTGCTGACCGAGGGGCCGGAGCGGCTGGAGGCGCTGATCGCGCTGATCGCCGATGCGCGAGCCAGCCTGCGCCTGCTTTATTACACCTACGCCGCCGATCAGGCCGGCCGCGCGGTGCGGGATGCGCTGCTGGCCGCGCTTGATCGCGGGGTGCGGGTGTCGCTGATCGTCGACGGGTTCGGCAGCCCCGCCAACCAGGCCTTCTTCCACCCGCTGGAGGCGCGCGGCGCCGATATCTGCCGCTTCATCCCCCGCTTCGGCCGCCGCTATCTGCTGCGCAACCACCAGAAGCTGGCGCTGGCCGATGACGGCCGCGCGCTGATCGGCGGCTTCAATATCGAGGATGCCTATTTCGCCCCGCCCTCCCGGCCGGAGGCGTGGCGCGATCTCGGCCTCGTGGTGGAAGGGCCGGCGGCGGAACGGCTGGCCGGCTATTTCGACGCGCTGGCCGCCTGGGCGGCGACGCCGCGCGCCCGGATGCGGGACCTGCGCCGCGCGCTCGGCCAGTGGAGCCAGCTTGCCGGCCCGGTGCGCTGGCTGATCGGCGGGCCGACGCGCCGGCTGAACCCCTGGGCGCGCGCCGTGAAGGACGATATCCGCGCCGCCCGCCGGCTGGACATGATCGCCGCTTATTTCATCCCCAACCCGGCGATGGTGCGGCGGATCGGCAATGCCGCGCAGCGGGGGCCGGTGCGCATCGTCACCGCCGCGAAATCGGACAGCCTCTCCACCGTCGCCGCCGCCCGCCACACCTATAGGCGGCTGCTCCGGCGTGGGGTGGGGATCTACGAATTCCAGCCGTGCAAGTTGCACACCAAGCTGATCGTCGTCGACGACACCGTCTATATCGGCTCGGCCAATTTCGATATCCGCAGCCTCTACCTCAATCTGGAGCTGATGCTCCGGATCGAGGACCGGGCCTTCGCCGATCATCTGCACGGCTATGTGGACGGGGAATGCGCGGCCTCCCGCCATGTCACCCGCGCAATCCACCGCCGGGAAAGCGGCTGGCTCGCCCGGCTGCGCTGGCGGATGGCCTATTATCTGCTCGCCGTCGTCGATGCGCGGCTCACCTGGCGGCTGAACTTCGGCGTGGATGCGGATTGAGTGAGGCGGCTGGCCGGTTGCCAAAGCGGGCCTGCTCCGCTAAAGGCGCCGGCTTCCGCGATTCTGCAGGACTGCCCGGCCGGTATGGGCTGCCGTGGCCGTCCCATGACGTCGCATATCAGGAGACGAAAATGCCCAAACTCAAGACCAAGAGCGGGGTCAAGAAGCGCTTCAAGCTTACCGCCACCGGTAAGGTGAAGCATGGCGTGGCCGGCAAGCGCCACCGCCTGATCTCGCACAACGCCAAGTATATCCGCCAGAACCGCGGCACCACCGTGCTCTCCGATGCCGATTCGCGCACCGTGAAGCTCTGGGCGCCCTACGGCCTGAACTAAGGAGACTGACGGATGGCACGCGTAAAGCGGGGTGTTACCACCCGGGCGAAGCATAATCGCATTCTCGAGTCGGCGAAGGGCTATTATGGCCGTCGCAAGAACACGATCCGCATCGCCCGCCAGGCGGTGGAGAAGGCGGGTCAGTATGCCTATCGCGACCGCAAGGTTAAGAAGCGCTCGTTCCGCGCTCTCTGGATCCAGCGCATCAACGCCGCGGTCCGCGTCGAAGGCCTGACCTACGGCGTGTTCATGCACGGCCTGAAGCTGGCCGGCATCGAGCTGGACCGCAAGGTGCTGGCCGACATGGCGATGCACGAAGGCGCCGCGTTTAGCGCCATCGTCGCCCAGGCCAAGGCCGCCCTGCCGGAAGGCGCCCGCGTCGCGGCGTAACCGGCACCAGGCCTGAAGCTCGAAAGGGGCGCGGACTGCTGAAGTGGTCCGCGCCCTTTTTCTTTGTCCCCTCGTTCGCCCTCGATCGTCATTCCCGCGCAGGCGGGATCCCTATTCTTCGAGGTTGCGGCTCCGTCGCGAACGCTGGAGTTTAGGGATAGCCGCAGCGCAAGGATGACGGGCGAGGGAGGGGAAACAGAATGGACCGGCAGCCCTTCGCCTACATCCTTGCGAGCGGAAAGCCCGGAACGCTCTATATCGGTGCGACATCCGATCCGGCGAAACGGCTGCATGAGCATCGCGAAGGCTTGATAAAGGGCTTCACCAGCCGCTACGGCATCACGCGCCTCGTCTATTTCGAGAGCTTCGACGACATGCACTCCGCCATCGCGCGTGAGAAGCAGCTCAAGAAATGGCGACGGGAATGGAAGCTCAACCTGATCGAAGCCTCCAATCCCGGCTGGGTTGATCTGGCGCCGAGACTTCGCCTCGGCTCTGCAATCCCGCAGCGCTAGAGTTTATGGATCCCCGCCTTCGCGGGGATGACGGGGTAGACATGACCGATCTGAATCTGATCCGATCGAAGCTGCTTTCGATCACCGAAGCCGCCGACAGCCTCGAAGCCATCGAGGCGGTGCGTGTGACCGCGCTGGGCAAGGCGAGCGAGATCGCGGCGCTGATGAAGACGCTGGGCGGCATGAGCCCGGAGGAGCGGCAGGTGCAGGCGCCGCTGATCCAGGGGCTGCGCACCGAGGTGGCCGACGCGATCGCCGCCCGCAAGGCCGCGCTGGAAGGCGCCGCGCTGGAGGCCCGCCTCGCCACCGAAACGATCGACCTGACGCTGCCGGTCGCATCCGCGCCGCAGGGTTCGGTCCATCCCGTCGCGCAGGTGATGGACGAGCTGGCGGAAATCTTCGCCGATCTCGGCTTCGCGGTGGCGACCGGGCCGGAGATCGAGGACGACTGGCATAATTTCACCGCGCTCAACATCCCGGAAACCCATCCGGCGCGCGCCATGCACGACACCTTCTATTTCCCGGACGAGAAGGACGGGAAGAAGATGCTGCTGCGCACCCACACCTCGCCCGTCCAGATCCGGACGATGACCTCGCAGGAGCCGCCGATCCGCATCATCGCGCCCGGCCGCACCTATCGTTCGGATTCGGATGCCACCCATACGCCGATGTTCCATCAGGTCGAAGGGCTGGTGATCGATCGCGGCATCACGCTCGGCCATCTGAAGTGGACGCTCGAAACCTTCGTGAAGGCCTATTTCGAGCGCGACGATATCGTGCTGCGCCTGCGCCCCAGCTATTTTCCCTTCACCGAGCCTTCGGCCGAGGTGGACGTGGGCTACACGCTGGTCGACGGCCGCCGCGTCGTCGGCGGGGCGGAGCCGGACGGCTGGATGGAGATCCTCGGCTCCGGCATGGTCCATCCGCGCGTCATCGCCGCCTGCGGGCTCGATCCCGATGAGTGGCAGGGCTTCGCCTTCGGCTGCGGCATCGATCGTCTGGCGATGCTCAAATATGGCATGGACGATCTGCGCGCCTTCTTCGACGGCGATCTGCGCTGGCTGAGGCATTATGGCTTCGCGGCGCTCGACGTCCCCACCCTTTCCGCTGGAGTCGGCGCATGAAGTTCACGCTTTCCTGGCTCAAGGACCATCTCGATACGCAGGCGGGCCTGGACGAGATACTGGTCGCGCTCACCCAGGTCGGCCTCGAGGTCGAAGGGGTGGAGGATCCGGCCGCCAAGCTCGGCGCCTTCCGCATCGCCCGCGTGCTGACGGCGGAGCGCCATCCGCAGGCGGACAAGCTGCAGGTGCTTTCGGTCGATACCGGCGAGGGCGAGCCGCTGCAGGTCGTCTGCGGCGCGCCCAATGCGCGGGCCGGGCTGGTCGGCGTGTTCGGCGCGCCCGGCACCTATGTGCCCGGCCTCGACGTCACCTTGAAGATCGCCGCCATCCGCGGCGTCGAATCGCGCGGCATGATGTGCTCGATGCGCGAGCTGGAGCTGTCGGACGCGCATGAGGGGATCATCGAGCTGCCGGCCGACGCGCCGGTGGGCGCAAGCTATGCCGAATGGGCCGGCCTCACCGATCCGGTGATCGACGTCGCCATCACCCCCAACCGGCAGGATTGCATGGGCGTGCGCGGCATCGCCCGCGATCTGGCGGCGGCGGGGCTGGGCGAGCTGAAGCCGCTCGATATCCCCACGATCCGCGGCGCCTTCCCCTGCCCGGTCGAAATCCGCACCGACGATCCCGAAGGCTGCCCGGCCTTCTTCGGCCGCGTCGTGCGCGGCGTGAAGAACGGCCCGTCGCCCGAATGGCTGGCCAACCGGCTGAAGGCGATCGGCCAGCGGCCGATCTCCGCGCTGGTCGACATCACCAATTATGTGATGTTCGATCATGGCCGCCCGCTCCACGTCTATGACGTCGCGACGCTGAAGGGCGCGCTGGTCGCGCGGCGGGCGAAGGCGGGCGAAAGCGTGCTGGCGCTGAACGGCAAAAGCTATGCGCTGGACCCGGAGATCACCGTGATCGCCGACGATGCGCAGGTCCACGACATCGGCGGCATCATGGGCGGCGAGCATTCGGGCGTGACCGAAGCGACCACCGACGTGCTGATCGAATGCGCTTACTTCACGCCGGAAAATATCGCGCGGACCGGGCAGAAATTGGGGCTGACCAGTGATGCGCGCAGCCGTTTCGAACGCGGCGTCGATCCCGCCTTCCTGGGCGACGGCCTCGCCATCGCCACCCGGCTGGTGCAGGACCTGTGCGGCGGCGAGGCATCCGACGCGGTGGAGGCGGGTGAGCCGCCGCTGGCGCTGCGCACGCTGAAGTTCGATACCGGGCTTACCGAGCGGCTGGCCGGCCTCGCCGTCTCGCCCGATCGCCAGCGCGCGATCCTGGCGGCGCTGGGCTTCAAGGTCGATGCCGGCTGGACGGTGCTGATCCCGAGCTGGCGGCGCGACGTGGACGGCCCGGCCGATATCGTCGAGGAGATCGTCCGCATCGAAGGCATCGACAAGGTGCCCTCCACCCCGCTGCCGCGCGTCGACGGCGTGGCCCGGCCGACCGCGACGCCCGCCCAGCTCGTCGAGCGCAAGGTGCGCCGCGCGGCGGCCGCGCGCGGCCTCAACGAGGCGGTGACGTGGAGCTTCGTGTCCGAGGCCGAGGCCGGCGTATTCGGCGGCGGCGCCTGGACGCTCGCCAACCCGATCAGCGAGGAGCTGAAGGTGATGCGGCCGTCGCTGCTGCCCGGCCTGATCGCGGCGGCCAAGCGCAATGCCGATCGCGGCGCGGCTTCGATCCGCCTGTTCGAGATCGGCCGCCGCTATCTGGCGGATGCCGAGCGCCCGACGCTGGGCTTCGTGCTGGCGGGCGATCGCGCCTCGCGCAGCTGGCAGGCCGGCCGCGCGCAGGCCTTCGACGCCTATGATGCGAAGGCGGAGGCGCTGGCGATCCTGGTGGCCGCCGGCGCGCCGGTCGATCGGCTGCAGGTGATGGAGGCGGTGTCGCCCGTCTATCATCCCGGCCGCTCGGCCACGCTGCGCCTCGGCCCCAAGACGGTGCTGGCCGAATTCGGCGAGCTTCATCCCGGCACGGCGCGCGCCTTCGATGTCGAAGGCACGCTGATCGCGGGCGAGGTCTATCTGGATGCGATCCCCGCCAAGCGGGCGAGCGGCCATATGCGCACCGCCTTCGCCCCGCCGGCCTTGCAGCCGGTGACGCGCGATTTCGCCTTCCTCGTCCCCGCCGATCGCGCGGCGGACGATCTGGTGCGCGCGGTGAAGGGCGCGGACAAGGCGGCCATCGTCGACGCCCGCCTGTTCGACGTCTTCACCGGCGCCGGGGTGCCCGAGGGCCAGAAATCGCTAGCGATCGAAGTGACGCTCCAGCCGGGCGAGAAGAGCTTCACCGACGCCGATCTGCAGGCGATCGCCGCCAGGGTGGTGGCCGCCGCCACGAAGATCGGCGCGACGCTCAGGGCCTGATCCGCGAAAGGGGAGGCGGATGTCCGTCCGCCTCCCCTCGCACCGTCATAGTGCCTTATTGCAGTGGCACACGGGTCGGGGCTACATCCGGTCATCCTCACGATCGGAAAGCCTGCTTCCATGCGCAACTTGCTCTTTGGTGTCTCCGCCCTGCTGATCCCGGCGGCCGCTCAGGCCCAGAATGTCCCCACCGGCCGCCTGCCGGATACGGCGACGCCGGTGGCCTATCGGCTGGACCTGGCCGTCGATCCCGAAAAGCCGCGCTTTTCCGGCCATACCGAGATCGACGTGGAGGTGAAGGCGGCCACCCGCACGCTCTTCCTCCACGGCCGCGACCTCAAGGTATCGAAGGCCTGGGCCAAGGCGGGCGGCGGCACCATCGCCGCCACCTATACGCAGGTCCACCAGCTCGGCGTCGTCCGCCTCGATTTCGCCAGGCCGCTGCCGGCAGGCAAGGCCACGCTGGCCTTCGATTATGACGCCGCCTTCGGCGACGGCGCGGCCGGGCTCTACCGCATCAAGGTGGGCGATCGTTATTATGCCTGGACGCAGTTCGAATCGATCGATGCCCGCGCCGCCTTCCCGAGCTTCGACGAGCCCGGCTTCAAGACCCCCTTCACCGTCACGCTGACGACGCCGGCCGACGATGTCGCCATCAGCAACGGCGCGGAGACCGGCACCGCCAAGGCCGGCGGCATGGTGCGCCACACCTATTCGGTGACGGAGAAGCTGCCGACCTATCTGGTCGCCTTCGCCGTCGGCCCGTTCGATGTGGTGGAAGGCACCGTGCCGGCGACCCCGCAGCGCCCCACGCCGCTGCCGCTGCGCATCGTCGCCACCAAGGGCCAGAAGGACAAGATGGCCTATGCGCTGCGGGAAACGCCGCGCATCGTGCAGCTTCTGGAAAATTATTTCGGATCGGCCTTCCCCTTCCCCAAGCTGGATCAGATCGCCTCGCCGGTGATGGGCGGCGCGATGGAGAATGCGGGCGCTGTCGTCTATGACGATACGCTGCTGATCCTGGACGATGCCTCGCCCACCCGGCAGAAGCAGAATTTCGGCATGGTCGTGGCGCATGAGCTGGGCCACCAGTGGTTCGGCGATCTCGTCACCCCCGCCTGGTGGGACGATATCTGGCTGAACGAAAGCTTCGCCAACTGGATCGGCTACCGCATCGCCGACGAGTGGCGGCCGGAGCTGAACATCGGCGTCGGCGCGATCGACGAGGCGCTGTCCGCCATGGATATCGACGCGCTCAAGGTCGGCCGCCCGATCCGCGAGCCGATCGAGGACAGCGGCGAGATCGACAGCGCCTTCGATGCCATCACCTATGGCAAGGGCGGGCAGGTGGTCGCCATGGTCGAAAGCTATATGGGCCGCGACACCTTCCAGAAGGGCGTCCAGCTTCACCTGTCCCGCCATGCGCGCGGCAATGCCACCGCCGACGATTTCTTCGGATCGCTGGCGGAGGCCGCGGGCGATCCGCGCATCGTCACCAGC
Organism: Edaphosphingomonas haloaromaticamans; assembly: GCF_001853345.1. Taxonomy (NCBI): domain Bacteria; kingdom Pseudomonadati; phylum Pseudomonadota; class Alphaproteobacteria; order Sphingomonadales; family Rhizorhabdaceae; genus Edaphosphingomonas; species Edaphosphingomonas haloaromaticamans. The sequence continues at coordinate 435,519 of NZ_MIPT01000001.1, forward strand.
ATGAAGGGCTTCGTCGACCAGCAGGGCGTGCCGGTGGTCGATGTCCGCCGCGCGGGCAATGATCTGGCGCTGTCGCAGAAGCGCTATGCCGCGATCGGCGCGGGCGAGGTGCCGGCGACGACCTGGACGATCCCCTTCTGCGTCGACAATGGCGGCGAGAAGGGCTGCACCCTGATCGATCAGCCGCAGGGGCGGATGACGATCAAGGGCGCCGGGCCGCTGGTGCCCAATGCCGGCGGCAACGGCTATTACCGCTTCGATCTGGGCGATGCGGACTGGTCCGCGCTGATCGCCGCCGCGCCGCGCCTGCCCTCGGGCGAGGCGTTGGCCGCGATCGACAGCCTGTGGGCCAGCTTCCGCGCCGGCCATGCCGCGCCCGCCCGTCTGGTGGAAGCGGCGAAGGCCTTCGTCGCCAACCCCGATTCCAACGCGGCCGTCAGCGGCGGTTCGCGGCTGGCCGAGCTGGATCGCCGCGGGGTGGTGAGCGGCAAGGGGCGTGACGGGCTGCACCGCACGCTGCTGGCCACCTACCTGCCCAAGCTGGCGGCGATCGGCTTCGATCCGGCGCGCGGCGCGCACGCCAAGGACAGCCCGGACGTGCAGAAGCTGCGCACCGATCTCGTCACGCTGGTGACGCGCGACGCGCATGATCCCGCCACCCGCGCCAAGCTCGCCACCGCCGCCACCGCCTATCTGGGCGGCAATGCCGATGCGCTCGATCCGGCCTTCCTCGGCACGGCGCTCAGGGTGCAGGTGGAGGATGGCGGCGCGCCGGTGGCGGAATCGCTGTTCGAACGCGCCATGGGATCGACCGACGCCTATTTCCGGGGCCGCGCCGTGATCGCGATCGCCGCGTCCGGCCGGCCGGAAGTGGCCAACTGGCTGATCGGCAAGATGGGCGACCAGCGCCTGCGCTCCAGCGAGAAGGTAAGCATCGTCAACGGCATCACCGCCACGCTCCCCACCCAGCCGATCGGCGTCGATTATCTCACCGCCAATTTCGAGAAGCTGGCGCGGGAAACCAACCTCACCAGCGTCAATTCGATGCTGTCGATTCCGTCGGCGGTCTGCTCGGTCGAGCAGGCGGGCGTGCTGGAAGCGGCGCTCAAGCCGCAGGTCGCCGCCTTCGGCCGCGGCGCGCTGACGCTCGACCGCACGATCGAGAAGGTGCGGAGCTGCGGCGCGCTGAAGGCCGCGCGCGGCAAGGAGATCGACGCCGCCTTCGCCGGCTGATCCCCGGCAAGGCACCTGTTCGGGCCGGATCGCCTCGGTGGCGGTCCGGCCTTTTTTTCAGGCCGGCCCCGGCCATTGCAGCTGCGATGCCCGGACGAGATGATGCTCGACATGGTCGGGCCGCGCGATCAGGAAATGATCGTCCTCGGGATAATAACGCGGGCGCGACACGTCCTCGCCGGCAAAGAGGCGGACGGCCTCCATCGATCGCCACCAGCTCAGCGTCGTCACCTCGGTCGTGCCGTCGCCCAGGTCGCGGGTGACGAGCTGGAAGCCGATATTGCCGGGCGTGGCCGCATAATCCATCGCCCCGGTGCGGGCGATATAGGCGGTGTAGGTCGCCGCATCCTCGGTGCGGACGCGGCCGGCCCATCGCCGCAGGATGAAGCTGTCGCCGCTGTTCGTCATGGCATCGGTCCTTCAGCGGGCCTTATGCAGGCGCGCCTCCTGTCTGGTCTGGATGGCCGGATCGCCCGCCCGGCCGGGCACCGGCAGATTGGCGGCCCAGCGCAGCGCGTCGGCGATGGTTTCGGCCCATAAACGATGATTGTCGGCCCATGCGGCACCCAGAAATTCGTCTCTCATGGCCTGTTTCCCTGTGTCTGGTCGGGGCCCAGTCTGGTCTCGACAGACCAAGGGAACAACGCGATATTCGGCATGAATCCATAAGGAGACCTTGGGCTTGTCGCGCATATCGCTCCCGCCGCTCGCCGCCGTCCGCGCCTTCGAGGCGGCGGCCCGCCACGAAAGCTTCACCCGCGCGGCCGACGAGCTGGGGATGACGCAGGCGGCCGTCAGCTACCAGATCCGCCTGCTGGAGGAGCGGCTGGGCGCGCGGCTGTTCCTGCGAAAGGCGCGGCAGGTGGTGCTCACCGATGTCGGCCGGCGGCTTTCGCCCGTCGTCACCGGCGCGTTCGATCAGCTTGTGGCGGCTTTCGCCAATGCCAGCGAGGATCTGGGCGGGGTGCTGCGGATCAGCGCTGTCCACAGCTTCGCGGCGCTGTGGCTCGCCCCCCGGCTCGGCGGGTTCCAGATCGCCCAGCCGGATATCGCGGTCGCGCTGGATACCGACAACCGGATCATCGATTTCGCCCGCGAGGAGTTCGACTGCGCGATCCGCAGCGGCGACGGCGAATGGCCGGGCCTCGTCCGCCATTTCCTGTTCCGCGTCCATTTCGCGCCGGTGTGCAGCCCGGCGCTGCTGCCGGCGGACGGCGCGCCGCTCACCCCGGCCGATCTGCTGCGCCAGCCGCGCCTCAGCCCCGAGGATGTGTGGTGGATCGACTGGTTCGCCGCCAAGGGGATCGATGTGGCGGAGGCGCCGCACCGCCCGTCGATCCGGCTCGATTCCCAGGCCATCGAAGGCGCCGCCGCCGTCGCCGGCCAGGGCTTCGCCATCCTCGCCCCGGCATTGTGGCACGCGGATATCGCCGCCGGCCGGCTGGTGCGCCCGTTCGACGATGTTGTCTTCGGCGGCGGGGCCTTCTGGCTGGTTTATCCGGAATATAAGCGCAACACGCCCAAGATCCGGGCATTCCGCGATTGGCTGCTGGCCCGCGTCGCCGAACATGCGGCGATCGACGATACCGGGGCGTTCCGGCCGGGCTGAGCCGCTTATCGCACCACGGCGGAAGCGGCGCGGCTCGCCAGCCGATCGATCGCGGCGGCGTGGATGCCGGGCGTCGCCGCCAGCACGCCGAAGGCCTCGCCCTTGGTGGAATTGTAGCGCAGCGGCCGGCCGAGCGCGTCCGTCACCGTGGCGCCGGCTTCCTGCGCGATCAGGGCGGCGGCGGCGATATCCCATTCATGCCCCCAGCGCAGCGTGGCGAGCAGGTCCGCCTCGCCGGCCGCGACCATCGCGATCCTGAGCGCGATCGAATTGGGCTTGGCCACCGCCACCAGATCGGAATCCACCTTGGGCAGCGAATCCGCCGGCACGCGCGCGCCGGGGAATTGCGTGCGGCCGCTGACATGGATGGGCGCGCCGTTGCGGGTGGCGCCGCCGCCCGTCTGCGCCCGCCAATGTTCGCCGCGCGCGGGCGCGTCCAGCACGCCGATCAGCGGGCGGCCGCCCTCGACCAGCGCGATCGATACCGACCAGCCCGGCCGCCCGCGCAGGAAATCGCGCGTCCCGTCGATCGGATCGACCACCCAGGTGCGCACGCCCAGCAGGCGTTCCGCGCTGTCGGCGGTTTCTTCGGAAAGCCAGCCCGCTTCCGGGTCCAGCTCGCTCAGTTGCTGGCGCAGCAGGCCGTCCAGCTCGATGTCGACCTCGCACACCGGATGGCCCGGTTCCTTCTCCCAGCGGCGATATTCGCCCTGCTGACGGCGCAGGGCGAGGCGGCCGGCCGCCGATGCGATGGCGCTTACTTTTTCCAGGAGGGCGTCAAGCGCCGGCAATGGTCATCCCTTCCACGCGGATCGTCGGCACGTCCACGCCGCGCCGGAATTCCAGGTCGCTCGCCGGGGTGAGGCGGCGGAACATATCGATCAAATTGCCGGCGATGGTGATCTCCGCCACCGGCTCGGCAAGCCGGCCGTCGCGGATCACGAAGCCGGATGCGCCCCGGCTGTAATCGCCCGTCACCGGGTTCACCCCCTGGCCGATCAGCTCGGTGACGTAGAGGCCCTGCTTCACGTCGCCCATCAGGTCGGCGGGCGAAAGCGCGCCGGCCGCCAGGTGAAGGTTGGTGGCGCCCGCCCCCGGCGCGCCGCCGATGCCGCGCACGGCATGGCCGGTCGGCGCCAGGCCGAGCTGGCGGGCGGAAGCGGAATCGAGCAGCCAGCCCGTCAGCATGCCGTCGGCGATCAGGTCCGCCGGCGCGGTGGGCAGGCCCTCGCCGTCAAAGGGCTTGGAGCGCAGGCCGCGAATGCGGTGCGGATCGTCGCGGACGACGATGCCCGGCGCGAACACGGCCTCGCCCATCTTGTCGAGGAGGAAGCTCGTCCGCCGCGCCACCGCCGCCCCGGTGATGGCGCCGGCGAAATGGCCGAGCAGGCTGGCGCCCGCGCGCGGATCGAACAATACCGGCATCGCGCCGCTGGCGAGCCGGCCGGGGTTGAGCCGCGTCACCGCGCGCTCGCCGGCGCGGCGGCCGATCGCGTCGGCGGTCTCCAGATCGGCGAAGTGGCGCGTGCTGTGATAGGCATAATCGCGCTGCATGCCGAGGCCCTCGCCCGCGATGACGCTGGCGGACGAGCTGTAGCCCGTCGTCGAATAGCCGCGCGCGAAGCCGTGGCTGGTGGCGAGCGCGATCACCGATCGGCCGGCGGATGCGCTTGCGCCCTCGCTGTTGGTGACGCCGGCGATGGCGCGCGCGGCATCCTCGGCTGCCAGCGCGCGCTGGCGCAGCGCGGCGGGGGCGGGATCGGCGCCGTCGTCGGCCTCCAGATCGGGCGCGGCGCCGGTCAGCAGCCGATCGGCGGGGGCGAGACCGGCCCAGGGGTCTTCGGGCGCCTCGCGCGCCATCGCCACCGCGCGCTCGACCAGCGCGGCCAGCGCGTCGGCGGAGAGATCGGAGGAGGAGACGCTGGCCGATCTGCGGCCGACGAACACCCGCAGGCCGATATCCTCGCCTTCCGATCGCTCGACATCCTCGAGCCGGCCGAGCCGCACGGAAACCTGGGTCGAGGCATCGCAGACGTAGAGCGCGTCGGCCGCATCCGCGCCGGCCTTGCGGGCGGCGGCGATCAGGGTGGAGACGCGGTCTTCGGCTTGGGCGATGGTAAGCATCCGCCGGACTTAGGTTGGGCGCGGGCCAAGGTCACGCCCAAAATGGTGGGAAGGCCTATCAGGCCGCGCCCACCACGCCGCAGGCCAGGAACATCAGCAGGCCGGCGAAGCGGTTCGAACGGAACTTGGCAAGCGCGTCCGCCACGTCCGCCGTGCGCAGCGTCGCGATCTGCCAGCCGAGGTGGAGCGCCATCGGGACCAGGGCGGCCAGCGCGAGCGGCTGCGGGCGGATCGACCAGAGCGCCGCCGCCCAGAAGAGCAGCGCCACGGCGTAGAGGCCGGCGACGCCGGGGCGGGCATGGCGGCCGAGCGCGCGGGCGGAGGATTTCGCGCCCGCCAGCGCATCGTCCTCGATATCCTGGAGCGCGTAGATGGTGTCGTAGCCGATCACCCAGCAGACCGCGCCGGCATAGAGGAGGAGGGCGGGGGGATCGATCCGGCCGGCCACCGCCGCCCAGCCGACCGGCGCCGCCCAGGAGAAGACGAGGCCCAGCCAGGCCTGCGGCCACCACGTGATGCGCTTCATGAAGGGATAGGCGGCGACGAGCGCGAGGCTGGCGATCGCGATGATCTGCGCCGTGGGGTTCAGCATCAGGTTGATGCCGAGGCCGGCGAGGCAGAGCGCGATCAGGAAGCCCCAGGCCAGCTTCAGCGATATCCGCCCCGAGGCGAGCGGGCGGCTGCGCGTGCGTTCGACCTTGCGGTCCAGATCGCGGTCGACGATGTCGTTATAGACGCAGCCCGCGCCGCGCATGACGATGGCGCCCGCGGCGAACAGCAGCAGCAGATCCCAGCGCCACGGCGCGCCGGCCAGCGCGATCGCCCAGGCGCCGGGCCAGAAGAGCAGCCACGCGCCGATCGGGCGATCGAAGCGGCCGAGCTGCACGAGATCGCGCGCGCGCGACGGCAGCGCCGCGACGATCGCGCGCTGTTCGGAATCGGGGACGATCGCGGGTTCGGCGGCGGGCTCGGTCATGAACGCCGTCCTAGCGCCCTCGCCCCGCCCTGTCAGGCCCCGGCGGGCGGTTCCCACAATTCGATCGGATTGCCTTCCGGGTCGTGGATGCGGGCGAAGCGGCCGGTTTCGGGGGTATCCCAATCGTCGCGGGTGATGATGGCGATGCCCGCGGCGCGGAGGCGTTGGAGGAGCGCGTCGAGCCCTTCGACCCTGAGGTTCAGCATCCATTGATGATCGGCCGCGAAATAATCGGTGTCGGCGGCGAAGGGCTGGAAGACGACCGGGCCGGCGGCGACCCGCCATGCCCAGTCGTCCGGGCTGTCGCCCGCCGGGCCGCACCCCGCCCCGACGCCGAGATGATCGCGATACCAGGCCGTCAAGGCTTGCGGATCGGCGGCGCGAAAGAAAAGGCCGCCTATGCCAAGCACACCCATTTTCCCACTCCTTTGTCAAAGCCAAGCATTCCGTAAGGGAAGGTGGAGAAATTAAGTATCAGATTGAAATCTATTTAGTCTGGTCTGTTGCAGAAACGTCGCAAGTCCCCGCTTTTTCCTATCCCGATGCACGGATTGCACTTGGCCGCCGGGAAGTTGTGAGCTTACGTATACGGCAATCAGAAAAATTGGGGGAGTGATGATGAACAAGGCGCTTTGGCTGCTCTCATCCGCTTTTGTGGGGTTCGCGGCACCCGCTCTGGCCCAGGACCAGGCCGAAATCGCCGCGCGGGACGCGGCGATCGTGCAGCAGGGAGACATTATCGTCACGGCGACGCGGCGCAGCCAGGCGCTGTCGGACGTGCCGATCGCGGTTTCGGCGATCACGGCGGATACGCTGCAGAATTCGGGCGCGTCGGATATCCGCCAGCTCAACCAGGTATCGCCCTCGCTGCTCGTTTCCTCCACTTCGTCCGAAGCGGGCGCGGGCGTGGCGCGCATCCGCGGCGTCGGCACGGTGGGCGACAATCCGGGCCTGGAAAGCTCGGTCGCGACCTTCATCGACGGCGTCTACCGCAACCGATCGGGCGTGGGCCTGACGGAACTTGGCGCGATCGACCGGATCGAGGTGCTGCGCGGCCCGCAGGGCACGTTGTTCGGCCGCAACGCTTCCGCCGGCCTCATCTCCGTCATCACCGCCAAGCCCAAGTTCGAGCATGAGGGCACGGCGGAGCTTACCTACGGCAATTACGATTATTGGCGCGCCCAGCTCGGCCTGACCGGGCCGATCACCGATACGCTCGCCTTCCGGCTGGACGGCGTCTATGCCAAGCGCGACGGCTTCATCAAGGATCTGATTTCCGGCCGCGACATCAACAATCGCGATCGCTGGCTGGCGCGCGGCCAGTTGCTCTACGAACCCACCGACGAGCTTTCGGTGCGGATCATCGGCGACTATTCCGATCGCAACGAGGAATGCTGCGCGGCGCCCTATCTGCCGGCGCGCAACGTGACGCGCGCGGCGGACGGCAGCCTCGTCTTCGGCCCGTCCACCGTGGCGGGCATCCTGCGCGGCCTGGGCGCCACCATCCCGCAGGATCCCTATGCCCGCCGCGTCGCCATCACGCCGGGCCAGTCCTATCGCGGCGACGTGCGCGACTGGGGCCTTTCGGGCGAGGTGAATTACGATCTGGGCGAGGCGCAGATCACCTCGATCACCGCCTATCGCAACTGGCGGTGGAAGCGCGGCCAGGATGCGGATTTCAACAATCTCGATCTGCTGCACCGCCAGGACGACGGCAGCGCCAACCAGCGCTTCAAGACCTTCACGCAGGAATTGCGGGTGCAGGGCAAGGCCTTCGACGGCAAGCTGGACTGGCTGGTCGGCGGCTATTTCGCCAATGAAGATCTGACTTTGAATGACAATCTGACACTGGGTTCGGACTTCCAGGACTTCGCCAACTGCCTGCTGGCGGCGAACCTGGGCGCGCAGCTCGGCGCGCCGAGCCTGCTGTCGCTGCAGGGCACGAACTGCTTCAACCCCGCCGTGGGCGGGGCGATCGCCAGCAATCCCGGCGTGCCGGCGAACATCCGCCAGCTCGTGGGCCTGCTGAGCGGGCTGGCGCCGGGCGTGCCGGTGGGCGGATATAATGCGCTGGCGGCCGCGCTGGGCATGCCGGGCGCCTCGCTCAGCAATGTCGGCAGCCGCGATCATTACAAGCAGAACAGCCGCAACTTCGCTTTCTTCACCCATAATGTGTTCGAGGTGACCGACCAGATCAGCGTCACGCTGGGCGGCCGCTACACCAACGAACGCAAGACGCTGGATGCCAGCTTCCAGGATATCGACAACGATATCTGCCCGGCGATCAGCGTGTCGCCCTTCTCCGCGCTCCAGCAGCTCGCCTGCCTGATCCCGTCGGTGCCCGGCGGCGCCTTCGCGCAGGACAATGCGAAGAAGAAGGAGGACGAATTCACCTATACGGCCGTGCTGAGCTACAAGCCGATCGAGGAGCTGCTGCTCTATGCCAGCTATTCGAAGGGCTATAAGGCCGGCGGCTTCAACCTCGATCGCAACAGCCTCGATCGCGCGGGGCGGATCGCCTACACGGACGGATCGACGCTGGTGAACGGCACCGGCGCGATCGGCGCCGGCAATGCGCGCGCGCCCAACCTGCAGCAGCTCACCTTCAAGCCCGAAGGCGTGCACGCCACCGAAATCGGCGCCAAGTTCAACGGGCGCGGTTTCGATCTCAATCTTTCCGCTTTCTACCAGGTGTTCGACAACTTCCAGCTCAACACCTTCAACGGCGTGAACTTCGTGGTCGAGAGCATCAACGCCTGCAAGTCGGACTTGGGCGGCGCGCCGACCGATAATGACAGCACCAATGGCGCCTGCCCCGGCAAGACCAAGGGCGGCGTGGTCAGCAAGGGCGTCGAGGCGGAAGCCTATATGACGCTTTCGCCCAACTTCATGGTGATGCAAGGCTTCACCTACGCCGACACCAAATATCGCAAGAATCTGGTGGGCGCGGACGGCAAGCCGCTGAACGCCGCCTTCTTCCAGCTTCCCGGATCGCGGCTGTCCAACTCCTCGCTCTATACCCTGACCGGATCGGCGACCTGGACGCCCGATATCGGATGGAACGGGCTGAAGGGCCTGGTCTATGCCGACTATCGCTATCAGAGCGGGATCAATACCGGCTCGGACCTTGATATCGAAAAGCGGCAGCAGGGCGTGATGGTGGTCAATGCCCGCGTCGGCCTGACGGGCGGCGACGGCCAGTGGGGCATCGAATTCTGGGGCCAGAACCTGTTCAACACCAATTACATGCAGGTGGCCTTCGATTCCCCCGGCCAGGGCAGCGGCACCACCGGGCAGACCGCCGCCTTCGGCACGCCTTCCACCCAGCTGTTCAACGCCTTCCTGGCGGAACCGCGCACCTATGGCGTGACGGTGCGGACGAAGTTCTGATCGGCACGGGCGGGCCGGGGGAGGGGATGTCCTTCCCCGGCCCGCCGGCCCGACTGGAAAGGGGCGGCCATCGGCCCGCCCCTTTTTTCCTGGCGGTTTTCAGCGCTTCGGCGCGACCAGCGCGAACATCGCGCCCTGGGGATCGGTCGCCTGGATGATCCAGGCGCCGCCCGGCACCTCCATCGGCCCGTTGACCACGGTGCCGCCCGCCGCCTTCACCCGGTCGACCGCGGCGTCGATCGCATCGACATCGAAATAATAGCACCAGGCCGGGCCGTCGAAGCCGTCCGGCCGGCGCATCATGCCGCCGATGATCTGGTCGCCGGGGCCATAGAGCTGGTAGGTGCCCATCGGCCCCATGTCGATCGCGTCGCCCTTCCGCCAGCCGAAGCGGCCGGCATAGAAATCGGGCGCGGCGGCGGGATCGGGGGATAGCAGCTCGTGCCAGGAACCGTGGCCGGGTTCCATCGGCTTCAGCCGGGCGGCGGTGGCGTCCACGGGTTCGGTGATGAGGGCGATGGTGGCGCCCTGCGGATCGGAAACGATCGCGAAGCGGCCGACGCCGGGTATGTCGTGCGGCCCCATATGCAGCTTGCCGCCATTGGCCGCGAAATCGGCGGCCGACGCATCGACGTCCTCGACCGCGACATAGCCGATCCAGCCGGGCTTGCCGTCCGCGCCCATGCCGTCGGCAATGGCCATCGATCCGCCGATGGGGACCCCGTTCACCGTGAACAGGCCGTAATCGACGCCGGGCATGCCCGAATCCTGCACCTGCCAGCCGACGACCTTCGCATAGAAATCCCGCGCGGCGGCGGGCGCGTCGGTCAGCAGCTCATACCAGGCGAAGCGGCCATGATGGGGGTTCATCGCGCGATCTCCATCTTCCGGGGCAAGGATCAGGCGGCGGCCTGGGAGGATGCGCTGCCGCAGCAGCTTGTCGGGGCCGCATCCTCATATTCGTCATGCCGGCGCAGCCAGTCCATCGTGCTTTCCTCGTTGCGGCCGAACGGCGCGCGATCGAGGATCATGTAGGTGCCCAGCACCTCCTCCAGTCCGCGCCCGTAAGTGGAATAGGTATGGAAGATCTGGCCCGCCTCGTCCTTGTGGAAGGCGCTGAGGCCGGGCATCTCGCCGGTCGCGGAGGTGGGCTCGTAATTATAGATGGCGGTGCCGGCGGCGACGTCCTCCGCCGTGAAGGTCACGCCGAAATCGCGGTTGAAATCGGAATCGTGGGAGGATGCCCAGGGGAAATGCCAGCCCATGCGGCGGCGATAGGCCTCGATCCGGTCCAGCGGCGCGCGGGATACGGCCGTGACGGTGACGTCATGATGGTTGAGATGGGCGAGCGTGCCGCCGAGATGATCGGCGAGGAAGGAACAGCCCGGACAGCCGGCCTCCCATTCGGGCGGCAGCATGAAATGATAGATGACGAGCTGGCTGCGCCCGTCGAACAGATCGGCCAGCGATCGGCGGCCGGCGGGCGTATCGAACATGTAATCCTTGTCGATCCGCACCCAGGGCAGCGCCAGGCGCTCGGCCGTCAGGCGATCCCGCTCGCGGGTATAGGCCTTTTCCTGTGCGAGAAGGGCCTTGCGCGCCTCCAGCCATTCCTCGCGGCTGGCGACGGCGTGATGGGTGGTGGACTGGGTCTGCATCGTCACTCTCCTGGGCCTTGCGGAGGGGCGGCCGCGCCCCGGCGACGTCCCGTTTTCCCCGAGTCTCGCTTGACTTTTTAGGTTGATATCAACATATATCGATCATGTCAAAAGCGGCCGCCGTTCCTTTTGAAACCACGCTGCTCGTGCGCGATTCCTGCCTTTGCCTGCATGTGCAGCGGGCGGCGCGGGCGCTGGCCCGCCGGTTCGACGAGGCCCTGCGGCCGGTGGGGCTGACCAGCGGGCAATTCTCGCTGATGATGTCCCTCAACCGGCCGTTTCCGCCGGCGATGAAGGCGGTGGCGGAACTGCTGGCGATGGACCGGACGACGCTGACCGCCGCGTTGAAGCCGCTGGAACGGCGCGGGTTGGTGACGGTGGCGGTCGACCCGGACGACCGGCGCAGCCGGCGGCTGGCGTTGACCGAGGCGGGCCGCACTCTGCTCGCGGCCGCCGTGCCGATCTGGGAACGCACCCATGCCGCGATCGAGGTGCAGGCGGGCGATGCCGATGCGCTGCGCGGCAGCCTGCGCGCCATCGCCTGACGCCTTTGTTTTCCCCATTCCGCGAAGGGCTTGTCGCCGCCTCCCGCCACCGGTAGCGACGGGTGAGGGAAATCGAGGGCGAGGGGGCATATGATCCGCAACTTCCTGATCGGAACCGCGCTGGCCGCGCTTGTGGCGCCGGCCGTCCATGCCGCGCCCGCCGCGCCGCAAAAGGCGCTCGAAGGCACGGTGCGGGCGGAAGGGCTGCTGCCCGTGCATGTCGATCGCGATCGCGGCCGTATCCTGCTGTCGCTGCCGGCGCCGGATGCGGACGGGATAGCGGGCCGCTTCCTCTATGCCACCGCGCTCCGCACGGGCGTGGGCTCCGCGCCGATCGGGCTCGACAAGGCGCTCAACGGGCCGACCCAGATCCTCGTCTTCCGCCGGATCGGCGGCAAGATCGCCGTGGAGTTCGAAAATCCCCGTTTCCGCGCGAGCAGCGCGCCCGCGCCCGAGCAGGCGGCGGCGCGGGACAGCTTCGCCTACAGCACGATCTGGATGGGCGATGTCGCCGGCACCGAGGCCGGCGGCCGCCTGCTCGTCGACATATCGGGCTTCCTCACGCGCGACGTGATCGGCATCGCCGATGCGCTGAAGCGCGGCGGGGCGCCGGGCTTCAAGCTGGTCGATGCGCTGAGCGCGGCCGATCCGGCGGCGGTGAAGGTGTTTCCCGACAATATCGAACTGGAGGCGCGGCAGACCTATGCCTCCGAAACGCCGGGGGAGGAGATCGCCAACATCGCCCCCGATCCGCGCCAGATCAGCCTCGTCGTCCGCCATTCGCTGATCCGCCTGCCGGACGCCGGCTACCAGCCGCGCCGGTTCGATCCGCGCGCGGGCGGCTTCGCCAGCCAGGCGGTGGATTATGCCGTGCCGCTGGGCAGCCCGATCGTCTACGATCTCGCCAACCGCTTCCGGCTGGAGAAGCTGGACCCGGCCGCGCCGCGATCGAAGGTGAAGAAGCCGATCGTCTTCTACATCGATCGCTCCGCGCCGGAGCCGATCCGCAGCGCGCTGCGCGACGGCGTCGCCTGGTGGGCGAAGGCGTTCGAGGCGGCGGGCTATGAGGATGCGTTCCGCGCCGAGATATTGCCCGAGGGCGCCGATCCGCTCGACGTGCGCTACAATGTCGTCAACTGGGTGAACCGGGCGACGCGGGGATGGTCCTACGGCCAGGTGATCGCCGATCCGCGCACGGGCGAGATCGTCAAGGGATCGGTGCTGCTGGGCTCGCTGCGCGTGCGGCAGGACATGCTGATCTTCGAAGGGCTGGTGGGGGCCGACAAGGTGGGATCGGGCGGACCCGATGATCCGGCGCAGGTCGCGCTCGCCCGGCTGCGGCAGCTCGCCGCGCACGAGGTGGGGCATGCGCTGGGCCTCGTCCACAATTTCGCGGCCAGCACGCAGGATCGCGCATCGGTGATGGATTATCCGGCGCCGCGCATCGGCCTGAAGGATGGCGTGCCCGACCTTTCCGATGCCTATGGCGTGGGCGTGGGCCGGTGGGACCTGTTCGCGGTCGACTGGCTCTATGGCGCGCCGGCGCCCGGCGAGGATGCCGATCGCGCGGCGGCGGCCAAGGCGGCGGCGATGCAGGCGGCGGGCCTCCGCTTCGCCAGCGACGGCGATGCGCGCGCCGTGGACACCAGCCACCGCTGGGCGAGCCTGTGGGACGACGGCGCCGATCCGGTGGCGGAGCTGAATCGCATGATGGCGGTGCGCCGCGCCGCGATCGGCCATTTCGGGCTGGCGGCGCTCCATCCCGGCGAACCGGTGAGCAACCTGCGCCGCAAGTTCGTGCCGATCTGGCTGCTGCATCGCTATCAGGTGGAGGCGGCCGCCAAGCTGATCGGCGGCGTGGACTTCGCTTATGCCGTGCGCGGCGACGGGCATGAGGTGGCGCAGCCCGTGCCGGCCGATGCGCAGGCCGCGGCGATCGACGCGCTGATCGCCACGCTATCGCCCGAGGCGCTGACGGTGCCCGCCGGCCTGCTGCCGCTGATGTCGGCCGGCAAGGAAGGCAATGACGATCGCCAGTTCGATATCGAGGTGTTCGCCAATGCCGGCGGGCCGATCTTCGATCCGCTGGCCGCTGCCGATGCCGCCGCGACGGTGACGCTGAACGCGCTGCTGGCACCCGNGCGGCTGACGCGGGTGGCGCGGCAGGACGGGCCGGGCGTGGCCGGCCTGATCGACAGGCTGACGGCGGCGGTGATCGACAACCGGCCCGGCGAGCTCGGCCGCCGCGTCGCCTGGCGCACCCTGCTGACGCTGGCGGCCACGGCGCGCGACGGGGATAGCGATCCCGGCGTCGCGGCGCTGATCGAGGATCGGCTGGCCGGCATCGCGACGCGGCTGGCGAAGGTTTCGGGCGCCACGGCCGATGCGGCCTGGAGCCGCAGCACCGCGCGGCTGCTGCAGGATCGCGGCGCGCTGGACAAGCTGGCCGCTGCCCAGTCCAAGGCATCGCGCGTGCCGCCGGGCATGCCGATCGGCGGCGGCGAGAGCGACTGGATGGCCCTGCCCTGAGGCGGGCGGGGGGGCGGCTGCGCCAGCGAATCGCCACCCCCGTTTCAGGCGCCCTTGGGCGTCGCGGGCAAATGCCGATCGGCTTTGGAATCCGCCGCTGGCTTGCCGGCGCGGTGGGGCTCAGTCGGCAGCGAGGGCGGCGCGCAGTTCGTCCCGCACTGATTCGAGCGCGGCGATCAGATCGTCATCGTTGGGCGCGGGCGCCGGCGCGGAATCGGCGGGCGCCGTGGCCGATGCTGCAAGCAATTGCTGCACGCCCTTGATGGTATAGCCCTCGCGGTTGAGCAGCGCGTCGATGCGGCGGACGAGCGCGACATCGGCGGGGCGATAATAACGGCGGTTGCCGGCGCGCTGCAGCGGGCGAAGCTGCGGAAAGCGCGTTTCCCAATAACGCAGCACATGCTGCGCGATGCCCAGGTCCTGGGCGACCTCGCCGATCGTGCGGAAGGCGGAATCGGCCTTGTCTGTGCGACCCGATTCCACGCGACCGGCCAAGTTTATCCGCTCAGCCCGCCTTGACGATGCGATCGCGCATCATCTGGCTGGCGCGGAAGGTGAGCACGCGGCGGGGCGCGATCGGCACTTCCACCCCCGTCTTCGGATTGCGGCCCATGCGTTCCCCCTTGTCGCGCAGCACGAAGCTGCCGAATCCGGAGATCTTCACATTCTCGCCGCGCTCCAGCGCCTTGCTCATATGGTCCAGTATCTGTTCAACCATTCCCGCCGATTCGGCCCTGGAAAGGCCGATATTGCGGTGAACAGCTTCGGCCAGGTCCGCTCTGGTCAGGGTGCCTGCCTCGGTCATCAACGTCCCCTTCGTCAAGTCCGTGGGAGAATGACCATACGCCGCAAGGAACGCGACGCAAAGGGTTGATTCCGCAGCCCGTGTGCCAGTTCAGGCCGATGAGGACATCGGCTTTCAGTAGCGGATCGCCGCCGCCCCCCAGGTGAAGCCGCCGCCCATCGCCTCGAACACCAGCAGGTCGCCGCGCTTGATGCGTCCGTCGCGCACCGCCGTATCGAAGGCGAGCGGAACCGACGCGGCCGAGGTGTTGGCGTGCTGGTCGACGGTGACGATCACCTTTTCCGGCGCGAGATGGAGCTTGCGGGCGGTGGCATCGAGGATGCGGCGATTGGCCTGGTGCGGCACCACCCAATCCACGTCCGCCACGCCGAGGCCGGCCTTGGCCAGCGTTTCGCCCAGCACCGCGGCGAGATTGACCACCGCATGCTTGAACACTTCCGGCCCCTTCATGCGCAGCTTGCCCACCGTCTGCGTGGTCGAAGGGCCGCCGTCGACATAAAGAAGCTGGTTGTGCCGGCCGTCGGCGTGCAGCGCGACGGAGAGGACGCCGGCGTCGCCGCCTTCCTCGGCCCGCAGCACGATGGCGCCGGCGCCGTCGCCGAACAGCACGCAGGTGGTGCGATCCTCCCAATCGAGGATGCGGCTGAAGGTTTCCGCGCCGATGACGAGTGCGTTGGTGGCGCCGCCCGCGCGGATCATGCTTTCCGCCACCGACAAGGCATAGAGGAAGCCCGAGCAGACCGCCTGCACGTCGAAGGCGACGCAATCGTCGATGCCGAGCGCCGCCTGCACCTTGGTGGCGGTGGCCGGGAAGGTCTGGTCCGGCGTCGCGGTGGCGAGCACGATCAGGTCGATATCGGCGGCGGCCATGCCGGCGGCGTCGAGCGCGCGGCGCGCGGCATCGGTGGCCAGCGTGGCGGTGGTCTCGCCTTCGCCGGCGACGTGGCGGAAGCGGATGCCGGTGCGCTCGACGATCCACTCGTCCGACGTATCGACGGTCTCGGCCAGTTCCGCGTTGGAGATGCGGCGGGCCGGCAGCGCCGATCCGCTGCCCGCGATCACGGCCCGGCGGCTCATGCCTTCACCTCGTGCGCGCGGACCTGATCGAGATCCTCGGCGATGCGCCGTCCCAGATCGTTCTTCACCAGACTTGCCGCCACGCCGATCGCATTCGCCACACCTTGTGCATTGGCCCCGCCGTGGCTTTTCACCACCACGCCGTTGAGGCCGAGGAAGACCGCGCCATTATGATTGTTGGGATCGAGACGGTGGCGCAGCAATTCCGTGGCCGGCCGCGAGATCAGGAAGCCGATCTTCGAGCGGACGGAGCTGGTGAAGGCGCGGCGCAGCAGATCGGCGACGAAGCGGGCGGTGCCCTCCATCGTCTTCAGCGCGATATTGCCGGAAAAGCCGTCCGTCACCACGACATCGGTTTCGCCGCGGCCGAGCCGGTCGGCCTCGATGAAGCCTTCGAAGCTCAGATGCAGATGATCCTCGGCGCGCAGGCGGGCGGCGGCATCGCGCAGCTCGTCCGTGCCCTTCAGTTCCTCGGTGCCGATGTTCAGCAGGCTGACGCGCGGCCGTTCGATGCCTAGGGCGCAGCGCGAATAGGCCGCGCCCATGACCGCGAATTCCACGAGGTTGCGGGCATCGCATTCGGTGTTGGCGCCCAGATCCAACATCACCAGATCATTGTCGCCCAGCGTCGGCAGCAGGGCGGCGAGCGCGGGGCGGTCGATGCCCTTCATGGTGCGCAGCGCGAGCTTGGCCATCGCCATCAGCGCGCCGGTATTGCCGGCGGAGACGGCGGCTTCGGCCTGATGCTGCTTCACCGCCGCGATGGCGAGGCCCATCGACGTGGTCTTGGCGCGGCGGATCGCCTGGCTGGGCTTGTCCTCGCCGCTGATCGCCTCGGGCGCGTGGGCGATTTCCGCCCGTCCGGCGAGGGCGGGATGGCGCGCGAGTTCGGGCCCGACGACGCTTTCGTCGCCGAACAGGATGAAGCTGAGCGATGGATCGCGCGCGGCGGCCAGCGCCGCGCCTTCCAGCATGATCGCGGGGCCGCCGTCGCCGCCCATCGCATCGATGGCGATTCGCGGCGTTCCTGCCATGACCCCTCTTCTCCTCAGACCCCGATCCGACGGGCGCGAATCGCCACCGTCGATCCCATCAAGGTCTCAACCGCTGGAACAGGCCGGACCGGCGATCCAAATCGCGGCGCCAGGCGCCCCGATTCGCTATCGCCAGAAAGACCGGCCGACCGGTTCAGGCTTCGACCGAAACGATCTCGCGACCATTATAGTGGCCGCACGCGTTGCACAGGTTGTGCGGGCGCTTCAGCTCGCCGCAGTTCGGGCATTCCTGAAAGGATTCGACCGAAAGCGCATCGTGGCTGCGGCGCATGTTACGCCGCGACGGCGAAGTTTTTCTCTTAGGGACGGCCATCTCGGCACCTGTTCCATCTGTGCAAAAAAGAATAAGCGACGAGTTTCGCCGCCAGCGGACCCGCACCCGTCGGGGTGGAGGACCAAGCGGCCAGGCTCGTCGCGAACGGGTGCCCTATAGCGATTTCGGCCCATGTTGCAAGCTGCCGTGCGCCGTGCGAACCAGTTCATCGACAAAAATGGAGGGGGAACAGCCGCATGACGATCCTGCCGATCACGCTGACCTTCGCCGCGGCGGCGACGATCATCAACCTCTGGCTGGGCTTCCGGGTGAGCCAGATCCGCACCAGCGCCAAGGTGCTGACCGGCGACGGCGGCAATCCGCTGCTCCTCGCCCGGATGCGCGCGCATGCCAACTATACGGAATATACGCCCTTCTTCCTGATCCTGGTCGGCCTGATCGAGCTGGCGCGCGGATCGCAGCTCTGGCTGTCGATTCTGGCGGCGGCCTTCGTGGTGGGGCGCATCCTCCACGCCTTCGGGATGGACAGCGTGGATAAGCCCGCCAAGGGGCGGATCATCGGCATCCTCGTCACATGGCTGGTGCTGATCGGCCTTGCCGGCTGGGCGCTGGTGATCGCCTATCTCGGCATGCCGACGCCGGTGACGGCGGACATGGTGGCCGGCTGATTCGGATCGGCGCGGCGGGCTTATCCCCGCGCCAGCACCTGATCGGCGACGAACGGGTTGGTCTGCCGTTCGTGGCCGAAGGTGGACATCGGGCCATGGCCGCAGACGAAGGCGGTTTCCGCCCCCAGCGGCCAGAGCTTGCGGGTGATCGCGTCGATCAGGTCGGCATGGTTGCCCATCGGAAAGTCGGTCCGGCCGATCGATCCCTGGAACAGCACGTCGCCGACGATGGCCAGCCGCGAGGGCGCGTGGTGGAACACGACATGGCCGGGCGTGTGGCCGGGGCAGTGAATCACGTCCAGCACCAGATCGCCCACCGTCACCGTGTCGCCGTCGCCAAGCCAGCGATCGGGCTCGAACGGCTGGCCCTCGATCCCGTAATTGCGGCCGTCGTCGGCCAGCCGCGCGATCCAGAAGCGGTCGTCCTCGTGCGGGCCTTCGATCGGCACGCCAAGCTCCCGGGCGAGGATGCCGGTGCCGCCGCAATGATCGATATGGCCGTGGGTGACGAGCAGCTTTTCCACGGTGACGCCCGCTTTCTCCGCCGCCGCCTTCAGCCGGGGCAGATCACCGCCGGCATCGATGAAGGCGCCGCGCATCGTCCGGGTGCACCAGATCAGCGTGCAATTCTGCTGGAGCGGGGTGACGGGCACGATGGCCGCGCGGAGCGGGGGGAGGGTCTCAGTCATCGACGGGGGTTTACGAAAGGGCTTCCGGCGCGGCAACAGGCGGCGTGACGATCGACAGCGACCAGCCCTTCATCCTCCTCGACGACGCCCGCGCGGACGGCGGCGGCGCGCGGCTCTACGTGCGGCCCATCGGGGTGGTTTCAGCGTCGCGGCGGGATGAGGTGGCGCCCGCGCTGGCGGCGCTGCGCGCCGCCGCCGCGCGGGGCCTGCATGCGGCGGGCTATATCGGTTACGAGGCCGGGCTGGCGCTGGAAGGGCGGCTCGATCGGCTGCCGGTGGCCCAGGGCGGCGCGCCGCTTCTGTGGTTCGGGCTGTTCGAGGGATTTTCCCGGCCCGATGCGGATGCGCTCGCCGCGATGCTGGGCGATCCGGCGGGGGCATGGGCGGGGGCCCCGCGCCCGCGCATCGCCTTTGCGGACTATGCCGCCGCCTTCGATCGGGTGGCGGGCTATATCGCGGCGGGCGACATCTATCAGGCGAATCTCAGCTTCCGGGCCGACGTCCCTATGGCCGGCGATCCGCTTGCGCTCTACGCCGCGATGCGCAGCGCCAGCCGGAGCGGCTGGGGCGGGGTGGTCTTCACCGGCCGGCACTGGCTGCTCTCCTGCTCGCCGGAGCTGTTCTTCACGCTGGAGGAAGGGCGCCTCACCGCCCGGCCGATGAAGGGAACCGCGCGGCGCGATGCCGATCCCGCCCGTGATGCGGCGCTGGCCGGGGCGCTGGCCGCCGATGCCAAGGAACGCGCCGAGAATCTGATGATCGTCGATCTGCTGCGCAACGATCTCGCCCGCGTGGCGGAGGCCGGCAGCGTGGCGGTGCCCGCTCTGTTCACCGTGGAAACATACCCGACCATCCACACCCTCACCTCCACCGTCACCGCGCGGCTGGCGCCGGGGCGCGACGCGGTGGACGTATTGGCGGCGATATTCCCTTGCGGATCGGTGACGGGCGCCCCCAAGATCCGCGCGATGGAAATCATCGCCGGGGTGGAGGCCGACGCCCGCGGCCCCTATACGGGGTCGATCGGCTGGCTCGATCCGGCGGGCGATGCGGCGTTCAACGTCGCGATTCGCACGCTGGCGATGGAACAGGGGAGCAGGGTTGCGGAACTGGGGCTGGGATCGGCGGTGGTCGCCGATTCGACCGCGGCGGGCGAATGGCGCGAGTGCCTGGCCAAGGGCGCGTTCGTGACGGCGTCGATGCGCCCGTTCGATCTGATCGAGACGATGCGGTTCGACGCTGCCGGCGGGCTGGTGGAGCTGGAACGCCACCTCGCCCGCATGAAGGCATCGGCCGACGCGCTGGATTTCCCGTTCGACCGCCACGTCGCCCGCAACGAATTGCAGGCCGCGACCTTCCGGTTGCGCGATCCGCGCCGCGTGCGCCTGATGCTTTCGCCGAGCGGGGCGCTGGCGGTGGAGGTGCGGCCGCTGCCCGCCAATCCGGCCGTGGCGAACGTGGCCATGGCGCCGCTGCCGGTGGCGCCGGGCGATTTCCGCCTGCGCCACAAGACCAGCGATCGCGCCGCGCATGATGATGCGCGCCGCGCCGCCGGCACTTTCGAGGTGCTGTTCACCGATCCCGAAGGCCGGCTGACCGAGGGCAGCTTCACCAGCCTGTTCGTGGCGCGCGGCGGTCGGCTGGTGACGCCGCCGCTGGAGCGCGGCCTGCTGCCCGGCATCCTCCGCGNGGTGCTGATCGCCGAGGGCCGCGCCGAGGAGGGGGACCTCGCGCCCGCCGACCTGGCCGGCGGCTTCTTCATCGGCAATTCGCTGCGTGGGCTGATCCCGGCGCGACTGGTTTGAAACTTCGCTGCTAGCGGTTTTCGGGCGGTGCCGGCCCACTCCCAAAACCGGGCCCCGCGCAATCCAGCTTCACGGCAGCCACCAATTTCTTGTCCAATGTTGCGCCGCCGCGGTTGAGGAAAGGGGGCGCGGAGGCTATAGGCCCGCGCGCCTGTCAATCCCCTGGGGACACGATCCATGACCTTCACGTCCGCCGCGCTCGGCCGCATCCAGCCGTCCGCCACGCTTGCCATGACCAGCCGCGTCCTGGAGCAGAAGGCGAAGGGGATCGACGTGATCGGTCTTTCGGCCGGCGAGCCCGATTTCGACACGCCCGATTTCGTGAAGGCCGCCGCGATCGAGGCGATCCAGCAGGGCAAGACCAAATATACCAATGTCGACGGCACGGCCGAGCTGAAGGCCGCCATCGCCGCCAAGTTCAAGCGCGACAACGGCCTGGTCTACGAACCCGCGCAGATCAGCGTGAACGTGGGCGGCAAGCACACCCTGTTCAATGCGCTGGTCGCCACCGTCGATCCGGGTGACGAGGTGATCATCCCCGCGCCTTATTGGGTGAGCTATCCCGACATCGTCGCCTTCGCGGGCGGCGTGCCCGTGATGATCGCGGCGGGCGCCGCGCAGAATTACAAGGTGACGCCCGAACAGCTCGATGCCGCGATCACGCCGCGGACCAAGTGGGTGCTGCTCAACTCGCCGTCCAACCCCTCGGGCGCGGCCTATAGCGAAGCCGAGCTGAAGGCCCTGGCCGAGGTGCTGCGCCGCCACCCGCACGTGTGGGTGATGACCGACGATATGTATGAGCATATCGTCTATGACGATTTCCACTTCACCACGATCGCCCAGGTCGCGCCCGACCTCTATGAGCGGACGCTGACGGTGAACGGCTGCTCCAAGGCCTATTCGATGACCGGCTGGCGCATCGGCTTCGCCGGCGGGCCGACCTGGCTGATCAAGGCGATGGCCAAGCTGCAGTCGCAATCGACCTCCAACCCCTGCTCGATCGCGCAGGCGGCGGCGACGGCCGCGCTCAACGGCGACCAGGGCTTCCTCAAGGATCGCGCCCGCGCCTTCCAGGTCCGCCGCGATCTGGTGGTCGGCCGGCTGAACGCGATCGACGGCATCCACTGCCCGGTCCCCGAAGGCGCCTTCTACGTCTATCCCGACGTTTCGGGCCTGATCGGCCGCAAGACGCCGGCCGGCCTCGTCATCGAGAATGACGAGATGCTGATCGGCTATCTGCTGGACGAAGGCCGCGTCGCCGCCGTCCATGGCGGGGCCTTCGGTCTCTCGCCGGCCTTCCGCGTGAGCTACGCCACCTCCGAATCGATCCTGACCACGGCCTGCGATCGCATCGCCGAGGCCTGCGCCGCGCTGAAATAAGCCAGGGGCCGCCCCCTTCGCCAGATCGGAGGCGAAAGGGGCGACCTTTTCCACCGCCGGCCTTGCAACCGGCCGCTGCCCGCCCACTTATCCATCATCGCGGATATGCGAGGTGCAGCGTGGCGCGGACCCATCTGATCGCAGCTTTATTGGCCACGGGCGTCGCGGTCGGCATGCTGGCGCCGATCGCGCGGCCCGATTTTTCGGCCGCGACCGCCGCCGAGACGGTGGTGCGCCTGCCGCCGCCCGCGCTCGATCCGCCTTCCACCGCATCCTCCGACACCGCGATCCTCGCCGGCGGCTGCTTCTGGGGCGTGCAGGGCGTGTTCCAGCATGTGAAGGGCGTCACCTCCGCCGTGTCCGGCTATGCCGGCGGGGCCAGGGCGGCGGCGCGTTACGGCACGGTCCGGTCGGGCGCCACCGGCCATGCCGAGGCGGTGCGCATCACCTATGATCCCCGCCAGATCAGCTATGGCCGGCTGCTGCAGATCTTCTTCTCGGTGGTGCACGATCCCACCCAGCAGGACCGGCAGGGGCCGGATGTCGGCCCGCAATATCGATCGGCGATCATGCCCGCCGGCGAGGCGCAGCGGCGGGTAGCGGCGGCCTATATCGCCCAGCTCGGCAAGGCGCGGGCCTGGCCCCGCCCGATCGTGACGCGGATCGAGCCGGGCAAGGCCTTCTTCCCGGCCGAGCCCTATCATCAGGACTATCTGGCCCGGCATCCCGACCAGTTCTACATCCGCGTCAACGACCTACCGAAGATCGCCGCGCTCCGGCAGGCCTTTCCGTCGCTCTATCGGGCCAGGCCGGTGCTGGTCGCCGGGTGAGGCGAGCGGCCCGCCGGCCCGTCGCATCCCTCAGGCGCCGTGCCCCTTCAGCTCCTGGCCCGTGAGGCGGACGACATGGAGCACGTTGGTCGATCCCGGCGTTCCGAACGGCACGCCCGCCATCACGATGATGCGATCGCCGGCATGGGCGATCTTGTGGCGCAGCGCCATGCGCTTGGCCTTGCCGACCATCTCCTCGAAGCTCGCGACGTCGCGGGTGTGGACGGCGTGCGCCCCCCAGAGCAGGCCGAGCCGCCGCGCGGTCGCCTGGCTGGGGGTGAGGACGAGCACGGGCACGTCCGGCCGCTCGCGCGAGATGCGGCGCGCGGTGGAGCCCGAAAGGGTGAAGCAGATGATCGCGGCGGCCGAAACCGTGCGCGCGATATTGCCGGCGGCCTCGGCCAGCGCGTCCGCCGTGGTGGGATCGGCCGGCGTCTCGGTGAAGTGGAGGCGCGCCTGATAGCCGGGGTCCTGCTCCACCGACACGGCGATGCGGTTCATCATCGCCACCGCTTCCTCCGGCCAGCTTCCCGCCGCCGATTCGGCCGAAAGCATCACCGCGTCCGCGCCGTCATAGATGGCGGTCGCGACGTCCGACACTTCCGCACGCGTGGGCGAGGGGGACTGGATCATCGATTCCAGCATCTGGGTGGCGACCACCACCGGCCGGCCCATGCGGCGCGCGGTTTCGACGATGCGCTTCTGCGCGGGCGGCACCAGCTCGGGCGGCAGCTCCACGCCAAGGTCGCCGCGCGCCACCATCACCGCGTCGGCCAGCTCCAATATCTCCTCCAGCCGGTCCAGCGCGGCCGGCTTCTCGATCTTGGCGAGCAGCGCCGCCTTGCCGCCGATCAGCCGGCGCGCCTCGGCCACGTCCTCGGGCCGCTGGACGAAGCTCAGGGCGATCCAGTCGGCCCCCTGCTCCAGCGCGAAGGCAAGGTCCTTCCGGTCCTTTTCGGTGAGCGCCGCCATCGGCACCACCACGTCGGGCACGTTCAGGCCCTTGCGGTTGGAAAGCGGGCCGCCGACCTCAACGATGGTGTCGACGCGATCCTCGTCCACGTCGGTGACGCGCAGCACCAGCTTGCCGTCGTCCAGCAGCAGTCGCGCGCCGGGGCGCAGCGCCTGGAATATCTCCTTGTGGGGAAGCTGCACGCGATGCTGGTCGCCGGGCGCGGGATCGCGATCCAGCCGGAAGGGATCGCCCGTGCGCAGGTGGACGGCGCCGTCGGTGAAGGTGCCGACGCGCAGCTTCGGGCCCTGCAGGTCGAACAGGATCGTCGTCGGCCGGTCCAGCTCCTTCTCCAGCGCCCGGATCGCCGTGACCAGCGCCGCCTTGTCGTCATGGCCGCCGTGGCTCATGTTGATGCGGAATGCGTCGGCACCGGCCAGATAGAGCTTGCGGATCATCTCCGGCGTCGCGCTGGCGGGACCGAGCGTGGCGAGCACGCGGACCTTGCGCTCTCGGGCCTGGGCGGCGAACTTGTTTGCCATCGGCATCGATCCTCTGCTTGCGGGATGAAGCCGGCTCGTTAGTCCCTATTTGCGACAGATCAAGTTTGGAGTTTGCGCCATGAAACCCACAGAAACGGTCCAGCGCCCGGAAGATGTGATCGACGATGCGACCGCGGCGGCCGCTTTCCGCCGGCTGCTGCGCCATCTGCGGCACCGGGCGGATGCCCAGAATATCGATCTGATGGGGCTGGCCGGCTTCTGCCGCAACTGCCTGGCGGACTGGGTTTCCGAAGCCTCGCACGGCAAGTTCGATGCGGAGACGGCGCGCCACCTCGTCTACGGCATGCCCTATGGCGAATGGAAGGCGCGCAACAACACGCCGGCCACGCCCGAGCAGATCGCGAAGATGGAAGCGAGCATGGCGCTGAACCGCACCCGCGAGCAGGAGGCGCTGGACGAGGGGCTGGACCAGTCGCTGGAAGACAGCTTCCCCGCCAGC
This sequence comes from Edaphosphingomonas haloaromaticamans, assembly GCF_001853345.1. Taxonomy (NCBI): domain Bacteria; kingdom Pseudomonadati; phylum Pseudomonadota; class Alphaproteobacteria; order Sphingomonadales; family Rhizorhabdaceae; genus Edaphosphingomonas; species Edaphosphingomonas haloaromaticamans. Next base: position 460,120 of record NZ_MIPT01000001.1, read on the forward strand.
GATCCGCCCTCCCAGACCGATCCGTCGCGCTGAGGGGCGGGGGCGGCCGCCGCTCTTTCCGGGTGGCGGCCCGATTTTATCGTTCCCCTATTCCCATCCGCCCGAACCGGGATAAGGTGATGGATCAAAAGGGGGAATCACAAAAAATGCGAAAGACGATACTGGCGGCCTGCACGGCGATCCTGATGGCCGGGACCGCCCATGCGCAGGCCGCGCCCGCGGCTTCGGCCACCCAGGCGGCGGCGCATGTCACTTATATCCACGCGGGCGCGCTGCTCGACCGGCCGGGCGGCAGGCCGCGCGGCGCCTCCACCGTGATCGTGCGCGACGGCAAGATCGCCGAGGTGCGCGACGGCTTCGCCGCGCCGGAGGGCGGGGCCGAACTGGTCGACCTCAAGGACCGTTTCGTCCTGCCGGGGCTGATCGACATGCACGTCCACCTCTACAGCGACGGCGATCCGCTGAAGGAACGGCTGGAAGGGCCGGGGCGCGATTATGAGGACGAATTCGTCATCGCCGCCCGCCATGCCCGCGTCACGCTCGAATCGGGCTTCACCACCGTGCGCGATCTGGGCGGGGAGCCGCGCGGCATCGCCACGCTGCGCGACGCCATCAACGCCGGCGACCTGCCGGGGCCGACGATCGTGCCGGCGGGGAAGATGATCTCCGTGTCCGGCGGGCATGGCGACGCCAACGGCGTGAACCGCGATCTTTATGAGGCGATGCACCAGCATCAGACCAATATCTGCGACGGCGCCGACGAATGCCGCCGCGCGGTGCGCGCCCAGATCCGCGATGGGGCGGAAGTCATCAAGTTCGCGGCGACGGGCGGGGTGCTCTCCAACGTTGCCGGCGGGCTCGGCCGGCAGATGACGCTGGACGAGATGCGCGCCATCGTCGAGACCGCGCACAGCTTCGGCCGCAAGGCGACCGCGCATGCCCATGGCAAGGAAGGGATCGAGACCGCGCTTGAGGCGGGCGTCGATTCGATCGAGCATGGCAGCTTCCTCGACGAGAATACGGTGAAGCTGTTCAAGGCGAAGGGCGCCTATCTGGTGCCGACGATGATCGCGCCGGTGACGGCGCTGCGCAACGCCCGGGCCGGCGCGCTGCCCGCGCCGACGCTGGTGAAGGCGGAGGCCGCCGCCGCCGCCGCCAAGAAGAATCACGCGCTGGCGGTGCGCTCTGGCGTGAAGATCGCCTTCGGCACCGATACCGGCGTGTCGAAGCATGGCGACAATGCGCAGGAATTCGCGCTGATGCTGGAAGCGGGGATGACCGCGGACCAGGCGATCCGTGCGGCGACGCTGGATGCGGCCGACTTGCTCGGCCGCGCCGACCGGCTGGGCAGCATCGAGCCCGGCAAGGATGCCGATATCATCGCCGTCGCGGGAAGCCCGCTGGAAGATGTGCATCGGCTGGAAACGGTGGATTTCGTGATGCGCCACGGCACCGTCCACAAGCTCGGCGGCAAGCGCCAGCCCTTCCCCGTCGATTGATGTTCGGATGGCGCGGGAGGGTTGGGCTCCCGCGCTACTCCTGTCGGGCTAGTTTACATCTCGTAATAGTTAACAGTGTTTTGCACTAGAATTGCCGTTGTTGGCACGATTCCTGCTTTGCTCCCGACGTTATATTCCAGAGGGGAGTAGTAGCGTGAAATCCATGTTCCTGAAGATCGCCGCCGCGGCCAGCCTCGGTCTTGCTGCGATCGCGCCCGCCAATGCGGCGGTGACGTTCGAGATCGACCAGAGCGCCGCCAATACCTACGTCAATTATTCCTATAATCAGCTGGGGTGGAGCAACTTCTCCGCCACGCTCGCGGATCTGCCGACGAGCTTGAAGACGCTGGAGATCGGCGAGAGCTGGACTTTCGATTTCATCGACATCTCGATCGGCGGCATCGGCGCCGGCGCGGTGGAACTGGCCGCCCAGCTTTCGTTCCTCACGCCGGGTGGCTCGGCTCCGGGCGAGGCCAGCGGCTGGTATGCCGTCGCCTTCTTCACCGCCGCCGGGGGCCTGACCTGGGACGGGCCGACGACGATCACCGCCAACGGCGCGACCTATCAGGTGGCGCTGGAAAATCTCGGCGGCCTCGATTTCGGCCATCCCATCACCGAGACCATCTCCGCCACCGTCACGCTGATCGGGCAGGACGTCGTCTCCGCCCCGGTGCCGGAACCGGCGAGCTGGGCGATGCTGATCGCGGGCTTCGGCCTGGTCGGCGGCGCGATGCGCCTGCGCGCGCCGCGCCGGGTGGCGATCGCCGCCTGATAACGGCCGCATAGACGGACCCGGATCGCAGGGGGGGCGCCGTCGGCCATGAGGCCGGCGGCGCTTTCGCGTTTCGGGCGGACGGCGCGGAAAATGCGGCCCCGGAAGACGAGACCGGTTCCGTGCGGGGCGAAACCGCTCTAGAGGCTCCGCTTCCACCGAATCAGGAGTGAACGACCGGATGAGCGAACCTAATGTCGCGGCCGATCAGCTGAGGCTGTTCATCGAGCGCATCGAGCGGCTGGAAGAAGAGAAGAAGGGCATTTCGGACGACATCAAGGACGTCTATCTGGAAGCCAAGAGCCAGGGCTATGATGTCAAGACGATGCGCGCCATCGTCCGGCTGCGGAAGATGGAGAAGCATGCCCGCGATGAGGCCGAGGCCCTGCTCGAAACCTACAAGGCGGCGCTTGGCCTCGGCTAGCATGACCGCACCGGCGCCGGCGGAGCGATGAAGCTCTACGGCGTCGCCTTTTCGCCTTATGCCCAGCGCTGCCTGATGGTGGCGCGGGCCAAGGGCCATGATCTCGCCCTGTTGCCGCCTCCGCCCGACGGCGACTGGCGATCACCCGCCTATCGCGCGATCAACCCGCTGGCCAAGCTGCCCTGCCTGGACGATGGCGGCTTCATCCTGCCCGAATCCGGCCCCATCGCCGACTATCTCGATGCCGTCCTGCCCGGCCCTTCGTTATGGCCGGCGGACCCGCGCGCCCGCGCCCGCGCCGCCTTCGCCGCCCGCATGGTGGATGTGGAGATCGGTCCCGGCGTCTCGATGCTGCTGGGCCATGCGCTGTTCGGGATGGGCGGCGAGGATGCCGTCGCCCGCGCGATGCGCCGGGTGGCGCGCGGTCTCGGCGCCATCGCCCATTTCCGGGATGCCGCCGCGCGCTGGGCGCAGGACGACCGCTTCGGCCATGCCGATGCCGCGCTGATGCCGATGCTGGCCGTATGCGATCGCTTCGGCGATCCCGCCGCGATCCGGGCCGATGCCGGCCTTGCCGCATATCGGGATCGCGCCTTGGGCAGCGACGCCGGCCGCCGGATGGCGGGGGAGATGGCGGCAAGCTTCGATGCCTTCCTCGCGCGGCCGCTGGCGGCGCGCGGCCGGATCGGGCAGTAAGGGGTGGCAACGGCAATGGGGAGCCCGGCGATGATCGTCACCACCACCACGCTGATCGAGGGCCGCCCGGTCCGCGACTATCTGGGCATCGTCACCGGCGAGGTGATCGTCGGCGCCAACCTGTTCAAGGATCTGTTCGCCTCGGTGCGCGACATCGTCGGCGGCCGGTCCGGCGCCTATGAAGGGGCGCTGCGCGATGCGCGGACGGCCGCGTTCGAGGAGCTGACGTCCGAGGCGCGCGATCTCGGCGCCGATGCCGTGATCGGCGTCGACATCGATTATGAGGTGCTGGGCCAGAACGGATCGATGCTGATGGTTTCGGTGAGCGGCACGGCGGTGAAGCTTTGAGCGGCGCCGTGATCGAGCCGGACGTTGCCGGCGTCCGCCGCGCGGTGATCGCCCATCTGAAGCCGCCGCACATGACCGCCGACATCTGGCTGATCGCGCTCGCCATCACCACCGGCACCAACCTGATCGACTTCGCGACCAAGCCGCAGCCGGGAGAGATGTCCGGCGCGTTCATCGCCGCCGCCGCGATCCGGGTCATCGCCGTGTTCTGGCTGGCTTATGCGGTGATCCGCCGCATCGCCGGCGTGCGCCGGCCCTTCGCCCCTGGCGCGCCGCTGGCGCGCTATCTGGGCGTGACGATCCTGCTCGCGATCGGCTTCGGCCTGTTTTCGGCGCTGGGCACCATCGCCACGGGCAAGGATGCGGCGATCGCCGATATCTGGCTGGCGCACATGATCACCACCGCCATCTGGTATGCCTTCACCATCGCCATCCTCGCCTGGCAGGCGGCGCTGGCGATCGGGGATGCGGGCTTTCCCCTGCGCCACATCTTCGCCCGCCAGCAGGGGCGGCTGGTGCCCCTGTGGCTGGCTTATGCCGCGCTGGTGCTGCCGTTCGCCGCCGTGCATTTCGCGCTCACCCTGGTCGCGGTGAAGATCGCCCTGCCGGCGCGCGCGCTGGCGGCGCTGTCGCTGGTCGATGGCGCGGTATCGGCGGTGCAGCTGGCGATCGGCTGCGCGCTGGGCGTGGTGGCGTGGAAGATCGCGTTGCCGTTGCGCGAAGGGGCTGCCTCCCGCTAAGGAGCGCGCACAATTCCGACAGACAGCACAGGACCGCGACGGCAATGGCCGGCCATTCCAAATTCAAGAACATCATGCACCGCAAGGGTGCGCAGGATAAGAAGCGCTCGGCGCTGTTCTCCAAGCTCAGCCGCGAAATCACCGTGGCCGCCAAGATGGGCCTGCCCGATCCGGCGATGAACGCCCGCCTGCGCGCGGCCGTGCTCACCGCGCGCGCGGGCGGCATGCCCAAGGACAATATCGAGCGCGCGATCAACAAGGCGGCGGGCAGCGACGGCGAGAATTACGAGGAAGTGCGCTACGAGGGCTTCGGCCCCGGCGGCGTCAGCCTGATCATCGAGACGCTGACCGACAACCGCAACCGCACCGCCACCAACGTCCGCACCGCCGTTTCGAAGAATGGCGGCAATCTGGGCGCCAGCGGATCCGTGAGCCACGGCTTCGACCGGATGGGCCTGATCAACTATCCGGCCAGCGCGGGCGATGCCGACAAGGTGTTCGAGGCGGCGTTGGAGGCCGGCGCGGAGGATGTCTCCTCCAGCGACGAGGGCCATGAGATCTGGACCGCGACGGAAAATCTCCACGAAGTCGCCAAGGCGCTGGAAGCCGTGCTCGGCGACGCCGAGGGCGTGAAGCTCGCCTGGCGCCCGCAGACGCTGGTGTCGGTGGGCGAAGGCGATGCCGCGACGCTCTTCAAGCTGATCGACGCGCTCGACGACGATGACGACGTCCAGACCGTCTGGGCCAATTACGACGTCTCCGACGAGGTGATGGAAAAGCTGGGGTGATCGCGAGCAGCCCCCTCCCTTTCAAGGGAGGGGGTTTGGGGGTGGGTGATGGCGCTACGGATCGATCCAAGATTGGGCGATTTTGCGCGCACCCTGCGCCGGGTGCCGACGCCGCTCGAGGAAAAGCTCTGGCACCACCTCCGCTCCTCCCGCTTGGGCGGCTTCAAGTTCCGGCGGCAGATCGTCCTCGATCCCTACATCGTCGATTTCTTCTGCCCTGCCGTCGGCCTGATCGTGGAGCTTGATGGCGACAGCCACGATGCCCAGGCCGATGCGCGGCGCGATGCCGCGCTGGCGGCGCGCGGCTTCACAACATTGCGCTTTACCAATCGGGATGTGGGGGAGAATCTGGAGGGCGTGCTGGCCGATATTCTCCGAAAGGCGTCCTCCTTGCCGCCAAGGTTCACCCACCCCCCGGCCCCCTCCCTTGAAAGGGAGGGGGGGCTTTGATCCTCATCGGTCTCGATCCCGGTCTCGGCACCACCGGCTGGGGGGTGATCGCGGCTGACGGCAACCGGCTCAGCCATATCGCCAACGGCCAGGTGAAGACGGAAACCCACGCGCCGCTGGCCGAACGGCTGGTGGCGCTGCACGATCAGCTGACGGACGTGCTGGTGGCCCACCGCCCCGATGCGGCGGCGGTGGAGGAGGTGTTCGTCAACGCCAATCCGCAATCCACGCTCAAGCTCGGGCAGGCGCGCGGCGTGGTGCTGCTGACGGTCGCCCGGCAGGGGATCGCGGTCGGCGAATATGCCGCGCGTCTCATCAAGAAGGCGGTGGTCGGCACCGGCGCCGCCGAAAAGCAGCAGGTGCACGCCATGGTCGCGCGGCTGCTGCCCGGCGTGAAGATCGCCGGCGCCGACGCGGCCGATGCGCTGGCCGTCGCCATCACCCACGCCCATCATCTGGCGAGCGCCAGGGCCATGAAGAGGATCATCGCATGATCGCACGGTTGACCGGCCTGCTCGCGGAGACGACGGCCGATCATGCGGTGATCGACGTCGGCGGCGTCGGCTATCTGGTGCAGGCTTCCGCCCGCACGCTTTCCGCCCTCGGCGCGGCGGGCGGGCAGGTGATGCTGTTCACCGAGATGCAGGTGCGCGAGGATGCGATCACGCTGTTCGGCTTCGGATCGGCGGGCGAGCGGGACTGGTTCCGCCTGCTGACCAGCGTGCAGGGCGTGGGCGGCCGCGTGGCGCTGGCGATCCTTTCCGCGCTGGCGCCCGACGAGCTTTCCCGCGCGATCGCGGGCGGCGACAAGGCGATGGTGGCGCGGGCCAACGGCGTGGGGCCGAAGCTCGCGATGCGCATCGTCAACGAACTCAAGGACAAGGTGGGCGGCCTCGCGATCGGCGTGCCGGGCGCGGTTGTGGCGGCACCGGCGGGCAGCGCCGCGGGCGATGCGCTCTCCGCGCTCGCCAATCTCGGCTTCCGCCCCGCCGAGGCCAATGCGGCGGTGGCGGCCGCCGAGGAGGAGCTGGGGCCGGGCGCGACGCTCGATGCGCTGGTGCGCCTCGCGCTCAGGAAGGCGGCGCGCTAGGGGCGTCCTCCCTTCCCCGCTTCGCCAAGCCGGGGAATCCTCATCCTGGGGCGCTGGAGGTTTCGTCGGGCCGGTCGCCGTCCATGGATTCCCGCTTTCGCGGAAATGACGGGGCCTGTCCCACCGGCGTCGGCAGCGGCCTTCCCGGCGAGAATGCCGCCGCGTTCGCGATCCCGTGCCGGCTATCGCCCGCAGGCTTTCACCATCGGGTGCCTCCTGCCTCGTCACTCACGCTTCCTCGGGAATGACGGGGAGGGCTTATTCCACCGGCGTCAGCAGCGGCTTTCCGGCAAAGAACGCCTCCACGTTCGCGATCACAAGATCGGCCATCGCCTTGCGCGTCTCGACGGTGGCGCTGCCCTGGTGGGGGAGGAGGACGACATTCTCCATCGCCAGCAGCGTTTCCGGCACATGCGGCTCGTGCGCGAACACGTCGAGGCCGGCGGCGCCGAGGCGGCCTTCGGCCAGCGCCGCGACCAGCGCATCCTCGTCCACCACCGATCCCCGGGCGATGTTGATGAGCGTGCCGTCCGGCCCGAGCGCGTCGAGCACGGCGCGGTCGACCAGCCCGGCCGTGCCCTTGCCGCCCGGCGTGGCGACGACCAGCACGTCCACGCCGGCCGCCAGCGCCACCGTGTCGGCGGCGTAGCGATAGGGCGCCCCCGGAACGGGGGTGCGGCTGTGATAGGCGATCTCGCCGGCGAAGGGCGCGCACCGCTTTGCGATCGCGCTGCCGATCCGGCCGAGGCCGAGAATGCCGATGCGCCGGCCGGTGAGCTTGCGGGCCAGCGGCGGCGGCCCTTCCTTCTCCCAGCGGCCGTCGCGGACATAGCGATCGTAGAGCGCGACCCGGCGATAGACCGCGAACATCAGCGCGATGGCGGTGTCGGCGGTATCCTCCGTCAGCACGTCGGGCGTGTTGGTGACGGCGATGCCGCGCGCGCGGGCATGGGCCACGTCCACCTTGTCATAGCCGACCGCGCAGACCGCGATCAGCGCGAGATCCGGGCAGCGGTCGATCGTCGCGGCGTCGATCCCCTCGGCCCCGCCCGTCACCGCCGCGCGGATGCCGGGGCCGGGCGCGGTGCGCAGGTCGAACCGGCTTTGCAGGTCGTCGAGCATCCAGTGCGGCGGCTCCTGGACGAGCAGGAGGACGGGGGGCTTGTGAGGCAAGGAGCGGGCTTCTCTGTGCAAAAAGGGACGGATCAGCCGCCCCACACCTCGCCATAAAGGCGCAGCAGGTTGCCGCCCAGTATCTTTTCGATCCGCGCCGCCGGCCAGCCCGCGCGGGCAAGATCGTCCGCCAGCATGCGGAAGCGCATATGGCTGTTATAATCCATTACCAGGTTGAAGACGTCCGGCCCCTCGCCCGGCGCCGCGATTCCCTTGGCGGCGCGGTCCTCGTAGAATTTCTTCTGGTTGGCGCGCGCATCGTCGTCGATCACCGTGGCGGAAAGCATGCCGTCCGTGCCGATCGCGACATGATCCTCGCCGCACACGTTCACGGCATGGGCCATGTGGCGGATCAGATCGTCCTTCGTCGGTTTGCCGCCGGGGACGAGGAAGGGCATCCAGTAGATGCCGGCCACGCCGCCCTTGTCCGCAAGCGCCTTCAACTCCGCATCCCAGACGTTGCGGGGATTGTCGTGGAGCGAGCGGCAGCCGGTATGGCTGATGGTCAGCGGGCGCTTCGCCGCCGCGATTCCCTCGGCGATGGTGCGCTGGCCGCCGTGGGAGAGGTCCAGCAGCAGCCTTTCCGCCTCGATCCGTTCGATCGTGGCGCGGCCGAGCCTGGATAGCCCGGCATTGGCGGGCTCCAGCGATCCGTCGCCGGAAAGGTTGCGGAGATTGTAGGTGAGCTGGATCACGCGGACGCCCAGCCCCCTGAACAGCGCCACCCGATCCAGCACCGGGCCGATCACCGCCGAATCCTGCAGCCCATAGACGATGGCGATCCGGCCCGATGCCTTGGCGGCGCGGATATCGGCGGCGGTGAGCGCGTGGAGCAGGATATCGGGATTGTCGGCGATGACCTGGTCGCCGCCGGCAAGGGCCTGCACCGCCTGCTCCAGCGATACGTCATTGCCCGGATCGGCGACGGTCATCTGGATGGCGGTGGCGCCGGATGCGCGCATCTCGGCCAGCCCGCGCGGGGTGAAGCGGGTCATGCCCGGCTTGAAATCGGGATCGCTGACCGCGCCCAGCCCGTCGATCACGATCGCCTTGCGATAAAGCCGGTCGTCGAAGCCGGCGGGCGCGGCGCCCGCGCGCGATGCCAGCAGCAAGGCGGCCCCGCCCGCCAGCACGCCCCGTCTCGTCATGTCCATCGCCCGTTCCCCCCTCTGGTAATGTTGGACCTGAAATGGCAGCCTGCCAGCGGTGATCGTCTCGCGCGCCTCTTCCTCTCCATTCGCCCGGCCGGCCTGCGCCATGGTCCGGGCGGACCGGATGGCAATCCTCAACTTCCTCAACTTCGTGTCAACCGCCGGCCCTCGACAAGCGGCGGCAGTGGCCGCTACGGCGATCGCGTGACCGATACCGACCGCATCCTCACCGCCGCCCGCCGCCCCGAGGACGTGGACGCCGCGCTCCGGCCCCGCAGCCTCGACGAGTTCGTCGGCCAGAAGGCCGCGCGGGAAAATCTGCGCGTGTTCATCGAGGCCGCGCGGGCGCGGGGCGACGCGCTGGATCATGTCCTGTTCTTCGGCCCGCCCGGCCTGGGCAAGACGACGCTGGCGCAGATCATCGCCAAGGAAATGGGATCGGGATTCCGCGCGACGTCCGGCCCCGTCATCGCCAAGGCCGGCGATCTCGCGGCGCTGCTCACCAATCTCGAGGATGGCGACGTGCTGTTCGTGGACGAGATTCACAGGCTGAGCCCGGCGGTGGAGGAGGTGCTCTATCCGGCGATGGAGGATCGCGCGCTCGATCTGATGATCGGCGAGGGGCCGTCGGCGCGGTCGGTGCGGATCGATCTGCCGCGCTTCACGCTGGTCGGCGCCACCACCCGGCAGGGCCTCATCACCACGCCGCTGCGCGACCGCTTCGGCATCCCCGTGCGCCTGCAATTCTATACGGTGGACGAGCTGGAGCGCGTGGTGACGCGCGCGGCGGGCCTGCTGGGCCTGGCGATCGCGCCCGATGGCGCGACGGAGATTGCCCGGCGCGCCCGCGGCACGCCGCGGATCGCCGGCCGGCTGCTCCGCCGCGTGCGCGATTTCGCCGATGTCGCGGGCCATGCCCTGGTCGATCGCAAGGCCGCCGATGCCGCGCTCAACCGGCTGGAGGTCGACCAGCTCGGCCTCGACGCCATGGACCGGCGCTACCTCACCATGATCGCCGACATCTATCGCGGCGGGCCGGTGGGGGTGGAGACCCTGGCCGCCGGCCTGTCCGAACCGCGCGACACGATCGAGGAGGTGATCGAGCCTTATCTGATCCAGCTCGGCCTCGTCGCCCGCACCGCGCGGGGGCGCTGCCTCAACGCGCTGGGGTGGAAGCATCTCGGCCTCAATCCGCCGCCGGGCGCGGAAGCCGGCCTGTTCGACGGAAAATAGGCGGCATTAGCGCCGACTTTGGGGTTCCGGTCGCGAATCGGACAAGCTAGACCGCTGGGCCATGGTTAAGGATGCGTTGGATCAGCCCTTCGAGGGCCGCTTCGTCGGCACGGAGCACCGCTTCGCGCTGCGCGTCTATTTCGAGGACACCGATCTTTCGGGCGTGGTCTACCACGCCAATTATCTGCGCTTCATGGAACGCGCCCGCAGCGACATGCTGCGCGTCGCCGGGATTGACCAGCGCGCCGCGCAGGAAGGGGGCGAGGGCTATTATGCCGTTGCGGACCTTTCCATCCGCTACCGCCGGCCGGCAAAGCTGGACGATGCGCTGCTGGTGGTTTCGCAAGTGAGGGAAATTCGCGCGGCTTCGTGCGTCATTCATCAGAGAGTCATGCGGGGTGGGGAGGTAGTCGCCGAAGCGGACGTCACCGCGGCCTTCCTCTCCCCCGACGGTCGGCCACGGCGGCAGCCACGTGGCTGGATCGAAATATTCGAACGGCTGAAAGGGAATTCTGACCGATCATGACCATTGCGCCCACGGAATCGCTGCTATCCCCCGTAACCTTGTTCATGCAGGCCGATTTCGTCGTGAAGGCGGTGATGATCGGGCTGGTGCTGGCGAGCATCTGGACGTGGACGATCATCCTGGCCCACGGCACGCGCCTTCGGAAGATTTCCAAGGCCAACGAGGCCTTCGAACGCGAATTCTGGAAGGCGGAGGATATCGACCGCTTCTATGACGGTCCCGGCCGTTCCGACCTGCCGAGCGCCAAGGTGTTTTCGGCTGGCGTTTCCGAATGGCGGCGATCGACCAAGGGCGACCGCATCGACCGCGAAGGCACGCGCGCGCGGCTGGCGACGTCGATGGGCGTGGCCGTGGCGGCCGAGGTGGACCGGCTTTCCGACCGGCTGAACATCCTCGCCACCATCGGATCGGTGGCGCCGTTCGTCGGCCTGTTCGGCACGGTGTGGGGCATCATGAAAAGCTTCACCGATATCGCGGCCCAGCAGAACACGTCGCTCGGCGTCGTGGCCCCCGGCATCGCCGAGGCGCTGTTCGCCACCGCGCTCGGCCTGTTCGCCGCCATCCCGGCGGTGATCGCCTATAACCGCCTGACCCATGTGCTGAACCGGATCGAGGCGCGCCTCCACCGCTTCGCCGACGGCTTCCATGCGACGTTGAGCCGCGAGCTGGAGGTCGAAGGCTGATGGGCATGGGGCCGGTGCAGGGCCGCGGGCCTGGCGGCCGCCGCGCGCCGATGGCGGAGATCAACGTCACGCCGCTGGTGGACGTGATGCTGGTGCTGCTGATCATCTTCATGATCGCCGCCCCGCTGATGGCGACGGGCGTGCCGGTGAACCTGCCCGACAGCCGCGCCGGCGCGCTGGACCAGAAGGACCAGCCGATCATGATTTCGATCGACGGGACCGGCAAGGTGTTCCTCGACGATCAGGAAGTGCTGGAATCGACGCTGGCGGCGCGGCTGGGCGACATCGCGGCGACGCGCGGCCATGGCAAGGATGCGCCCCAGATCTTCCTGCGCGCCGATCGCGGCCTGGATTATGGCCGGGTGATGCGGGTGATGGGCGAGCTCAACCGCGCCGGGCTGAACAAGGTGGCGCTGGTTACGGCGGGTGAAGACAGATCGTGATCGATCGCGCGGAGAAGGCTGGTTTCGGCGTTGCGCTGATAGGGCATGCCGCCCTGTTCGCGGTGCTGTCGCTCGGCATCTTCACCACCGTGCGCCTGCCGCCGGCGGTGAACGAGCCGCTCGATGTGATCCTGACCGACGAAGTGGGGCTGCGTTCGGCGGTGCCCAATCCGGCGACCGAGGCGCCGGCGCCATCGGAAGCGCCCGAGACGGGGCCGCCCGAGGAGCCCGCGCCCGCCGAGCCGACGCCTGCGCCGCCCGAGCCCGCGCCGACCCCCAAGGCGGCCGAGCCGACACCCGCGCCGAAGCCGGCCGACAAGCCGAAGCCCGCGGAAAAGCCCAAGCCCGCCGAAAAGGCGCCGGCGAAGGACAAGGAGGATGCGAGCGATCGCCGCCGTCCCGACCGGGAAACCAAGGGCAAGGCGGAAAAGCCCGCCGGATCGCGGCTGGGCGCCAATTTCCTGAAGGGCATTTCGGATGACCCCAAGGGCAAGGCTGCGAGCCCGCGCGCGGCGGTGAGCGGGGCGGCGATGCAGGGGCTGGCGGCCGCGCTCGCCCGTCAGTTCAAGCCCTGCTACGAGCTGGGATCGCTGCAGGGCACATCGGCGATGAGCATCGTGACGACGCTGCGCCTGCGCTACAAGCCGGACGGCACCGTGGCGATCGAGCCGGAGATGGTCGAGCAGACCGGCGTCAACGATGCCAATCGCTCCTATGCCCGGCAGATGAGCGACATCGCGCGGCGCGCGGTGCTGCGCTGCACGCCGGTGAAGCTGCCGGCGGAGCTTTATGAAGGCGGCTGGAACGATTTCCAGCTTCGCTTCATTCCGAGCCAGCTGGGATGAGGCAGGCATGGCGCGCCTCCATCCCCCTGGCGCTGGGGCTGCCGTTCGTGTCGGCCGGGTGCACCGCGCCCCGGATGGCCGGGGCGGTGGTGGCGCCGGTACCTGCGCCCGAGCGCGCGGCGGCGATGCGGGCGATCCAGGTGGCGGCCGATCAGGTGAAGCGCTGCTACCGCTCGCCCCGAAGCGCGGGCGCGGCGCGGACGATCGCGACCACGCTTACCGTGCGCTACGCGCCGGACGGCACGCTGATCGGGTTGCCGCAGGTGGCGCGGCAATCGGGCGTGACGCCGGAGATATCGGCGCAGGCGGAGCGGATGGCGGAAGCCGCCGCGCTCGCCGTGCTGCGCTGCCAGCCGATCCGCCTGCCGGCGGACCTTTACGAAAATGGCTGGAGCGAGTTTCAGCTGACATTCAGCCCGGGCGGGGCGGCATGACGGGCCGGGCAATGGACAAGGAACGGGAGACGATGATGAACCCGACAGGGACGAACCCGCGAGGGATGAAGCCGATGCGAACCCTGCTGCTGGCCGCGGCGCTGGCGGCGCCGCTGCCCGCGGCGGCGCAATCGATCACGGTCGACATCACGGGCGGTATTTCCTCGCCCATGCCGATCGCTATCCCGTCGATGCCGACGCCGGCGATCGTGCAGACGGCGGCGGGCGATACCTCAGCGCTCGGGCGGCAGGTGGCGGACGTGATCACCAACGATCTGCGCAACAGCGGCCTGTTCCAGCCAATCGGGCCGAACGCGCTGGGCCAGGTGAACTTCGCGCAGGTGACGGCGCCCGATTTCCCCTTCTGGGTGGGCACGGGCGCGCAGGCGCTGGTGCAGGGCTTCGCCCAGGCCAATGGCGACGGCACCATCACCGTCGGCTGCTACCTCTATGACGTATTCGCCAAGACGGAGATGGCGCGGCAGGGCTTCGTCGTCCAGCCGGCGCAATGGCGCCGCGCCGCGCATAAATGCGCCGACACCGTCTATACCCGGCTGACCGGCGAAGGCCCCTATTTCGACAGCCGCGTGGTCTACGTCTCCGAAACCGGGCCGAAGAAGAACCGCATCAAGCGGCTGGCGATCATGGACCAGGACGGCGCCAACCACCGCTTCCTCACCAACGGCCAGAATATCGTGCTGACGCCGCGCTTCGCGCCCAACCAGCAATCGATCGTCTATATGTCCTTCGTCAACGATCGGCCGCGCGTCTATGTCTATGACGTCGGTTCCGGCCGGCAGCGGCTGGTGCTGGACCAGCCGAACATGACCTTCGCGCCGCGCTTCTCCCCCGATGGCCGCTTCATCGTCTTCTCGATGGCGATCAACGGCAACACCGACATCTATCGCGTATCGGCGAGCGGCGGCCCGGCGACGCGGCTGACGACGTCGCCCGGCATCGACACGGCGCCCAGCTACTCGCCCGACGGCAGCCGCATCGTCTTCGAAAGCGATCGTTCGGGCACGCAGCAAATCTATGTGATGAGCGCGGACGGGTCCGGCCAGCAGCGGATCAGCTTCGGTTCCGGCCGCTATGCGACGCCGGTGTGGAGCCCCAAGGGCGACCTGATCGCCTTCACCAAGATCGGCGCGGGCTTCCGCATCGGCATCATGGGCGTGGACGGATCGGGCGAGAAGCTGCTGACCGACGCCTGGCAGGATGAAGGGCCGAGCTGGTCGCCCAACGGCCGCGTCATCATGTTCTTCCGCACGGCGCAAGGGTCCGGCAAGGCCGACCTGTGGTCGGTCGATCTGACCGGCGTGAACGAAAAACGCGTTCCCACCCCGCTGGATGGATCCGATCCGGCCTGGGGGCCGTTACTGCCCTGAAATGGGTTGACCGCTGCCCTGCTTTCGGTTCATCGTTCCAAACAAACAACTCGTCGCTAAAATCAAGGAGATCGACATGCAGAACCTGACGACCAAGCTGCTGATGGCGGCGGCTCTCGTCGCCGTGGCCGGCTGTTCCAAGAAGCCGCCGGCGCAGCTGCCGCCGGCTCCGCCCACCGAATCCACCCCGGCGCCCGAGACGACGCAGCCGGAAGGCCCGGTGGCGTCGACCGTCGTGCCCGGATCGAAGGAGGATTTCCTCCAGCAGGTGGGTTCCGACCGCGTGTTCTTCGGCACCGACAAATATGACCTCGACAGCGAGGCGCGCGCCATCCTGGACCGGCAGGCCGACTGGCTCGCCAAATATCCGAACGTGCGCGTGACGGTGGAAGGCCATTGCGACGAGCGCGGCACCCGCGAATATAACCTCGCGCTGGGCGATCGCCGCGCCAATTCGGCCAAGAATTATCTGGCGACCAAGATCGACGCCTCGCGCATCTCGACCGTGAGCTACGGCAAGGAGCGTCCGGCGGTGGAAGGTTCGGACGAGTCCGCCTGGGCCCAGAACCGCCGCGCGGTTTCGGTCGTCATCACCGGCATGTGATCCGAAGGGGAGGGGCCGGCCGGGTCCCTCCCCTTTTCCTTACCCCAGCGCTTCGTCCAGCAGCCGCGCCAGGCGGACGCCGCCGCGCATCGCCTGGAGCCGGAGCACCGGGATCAGCTTTTCGATCGTCGCCTCGTCGATCTTCACGCGCTGGTCGGGCGTGGGGGCGCAGGGATCGCCCAGCACGCTGGCATAAGCGGAATCCCGTGCGACCTGCCAATTCTCGCGCGACCAATCCTCCACCGTGCCTTCGCGCATCGCGGCGCGGGCCGGCGGGCCATATTCCTCCAGCAGCCCCTTCGCCCCGCCCGGTGGCGTGGAAAGCGCGCGATCGGCCAGCAGGCCATCCCATACCGAGTGGAGATTGGCGCGGCCCTCGATCACCCCATAGGCCGCCTTCACCCGATTGCCGCCGAGATCGGCCTTGTCGCCGGCGTGGAGCGGCTGGTGCAGATCGCCCATGAAATGGACGAGGAAGACCAGCGCCATCACCCGTTCGCGCACCGGCACCGTGCGATCCTTGAGCAGCCGCGCATTGCGTTCGATCTGGGCGGAAACGCAATTGCC
Source organism: Edaphosphingomonas haloaromaticamans (assembly GCF_001853345.1). NCBI lineage: Bacteria > Pseudomonadati > Pseudomonadota > Alphaproteobacteria > Sphingomonadales > Rhizorhabdaceae > Edaphosphingomonas > Edaphosphingomonas haloaromaticamans. The sequence goes on from NZ_MIPT01000001.1 coordinate 475,974, forward strand.
GTCCGGGCAATTGGGCTTGATCGCGAACGGCTTGCAGATGTTCACGTTCTGATAGTGCCAGTTATAGGCATAGCTGAAGCGATCGCCGAGCGGCTTCACGCAATCGGGCCACACGCTCGCCTGCTCGATGGTGCGGGCGGGGCAGGTGGGCGTTTCCAGCAGGTCGGACCGGGCGAGCAGCTTGCGGATCGCGGCGCGGGTGGAGGGCTTCACCTGCGCCATGGCGATGCTGGCGACGGTTTCATGGCCATATTCCCACCAGGCCGCGGCGGGCGTGGCGGCGATGAGCGAGCCGAGAAGGGCGAACAGAGCGAGGATGCGATTCATGCGCCCGCCCTTAGCCGCAAGAGATGACGAATTGAAACGTCAGCTCCGCCTGAACGGCCCCATTTCGGCGAGCATTTCGATCTCGTCGTCAACGGCCCGGCGCTCGGCGGCCAGATAGTCGGCCACGGCGCGGCGGAAGCCGGGATCGGGAATGAAATGGGCGGACCAGGTGGCGACCGGCTCATAACCGCGCGCCAGCTTGTGCTCGCCCTGCGCGCCGGCTTCCACCCGGGCGAGGCCGCGGGCGATGGCGGCATCGATCGCCTGATAGTAGCAGAGCTCGAAATGGAGGAAGGGCACCTCCTCCGTCGCGCCCCAATAGCGGCCGTAGAGCGTGTCCCCGCCGATCAGGTTGAGCGCGCCGGCGATCGGCCGGCCATCGCGCAGCGCCAGCATCAGCAGCACCCTGTCCGCCATCCGCTCGCCCAGCGTGGAGAAGAAAGCGCGGGTGAGATAGGGGCGGCCCCATTTGCGGGCGCCGGTATCCTGATAGAAGGCCCAGAAGGCGTCCCAATGCGCCTCGGTAAGATCGCCGCCGGAAAGATGGACGATATCCAGCCCCGCGACGGCGGCGGCGCGTTCCTTGCGGATCGCCTTGCGCTTGCGGCTGGCCAGCGCGTCCAGGAAATCGTCGAAGCAGCCATAACCCTGGTTGGCCCAGTGGAACTGGCGGTCCGACCGGATCAGCCAGCCGGCGGCCTCGAACAGCGGCACCTGATCGGGCGCGACGAAGGTGGCGTGCGCCGACGACAGGCCGTTCTGGCGGACGACGGTTTCGATTGCGGCGATCAGCGCCGGGGCGGCGGCCGCGTCGCCATCGCGCAGCAGCAGGCGGGGGCCGGGCACGGGGCTGAAGGGCGCCGCGATCTGGAGCTTGGGGTAATAACGCCCGCCGGCCCGTTCCCAGGCATCCGCCCAGGCATGGTCGAACACATATTCGCCCTGGCTGTGGCTCTTGCCATAGGCCGGGGCGATCGCGGCGGGGCGCCCGTCCGCGCCGTCCACGATGATCGGCAGGGGCTGCCAGCCGGTGCGTGGGCCTACGCTGCCCGAATCCTCCAGCGCGGAAAGGAAGGCGTGCGACACGAAGGGATTGCCCGTGCCGGCGCAGGCATCCCAATCGGCGGCGGGAACGGCCGAGACGCCATCGGCCATGCGCGCGACGATATCGCGATCAGCCAAGGGGATGCTCGTGGATCGGGGCGTCGGCATGCGCGGCGACGGTCGCTTCGTCGGCGTCGGTCCGCACCGTCCAGCTCAGCACCGGAATGCCCCGGCGGCGCTGGGCGGCGGCGAAGGGGGAGGGCAGATCGCGCACGTCATAGGCGAGGAAATCGGGACGCGCCCGCCAGAGCGCAAGATGGCGGCGCAGGCGGCCCGGCAGGTTCCGGTCCTTCTCCTCCGTCACCACCAGCCCGCGCACGACGGTCGGCGCATGGATGGAGAACCAGCGGGCGACTTCGGGGTTGAAGGACATCACGGCAACCGCGCCGGAATAGCCCGCAAGCGCATCGCGGACGGCCGCGCAGAGGCGCGCCGGCCGGCGGTGGCGGCTCTTGACCTCGATCAGCAGCGGGACCCGGCCGGCGATGAGGCGGAGGATTTCTGCGAGTGTCGGCAGCGTCTCGCCATCGCTCCCTGCGAGCGCGATCCGGCCGAGTGCTGCGGCATCGAGATTTGCCAGCGCGCCCGATCGGCCGGTCAGCCTGTCCAGCGTGGCATCGTGGAAGACGATGGCCTGGCCGTCCGCCGATTGCTGGACATCGAGTTCGATCCCGTCGCCATGGGCGATGGCGGCGGTAAAGGCCGCGCGGCTGTTCTCCACCCGGCCGCGCCCATGGAGGCCACGATGGGCGAAGCGGCGGCCTTTCAGGAAGGCGATCCGCTCCGCCGCGGGCGCCGGCGCGAACAGCGCGTCAGGCAGGCCGGACGGCAACGACCGCATCGACCTCGACGCAGGCGCCGAGCGGCAGCACCGGCACGCCGACGGCCGAACGGGCATGGCGGCCGGCATCGCCGAACACGGCGGCCATCAGTTCCGACGCGCCGTTGGCGACCTTGGGCTGATCGGTGAAATCGCCGGTGGAGGAGATGAAGGCGCCGAGCTTGACGATCCGTTCGACGCGATCCAGATCGCCGCCCAGCGCCGCCTTGATCTGCGCGATCAGCATCAGCCCGCAGCGTTCGGCGGCGGCGCGGCCGCCCTCCACGTCGACATCCTCGCCGAGCCGGCCGGTCATCAGCGATCCGTCCGCGCGGAACGGCAATTGGCCGGAGATGTGGAGAAGCCCGTTCGCCTCGACCGCCGGCACATAAGCGGCGACGGGGGCGGCGGGCTGGGGAAGGGTGAGGCCGAGTTCGGCGATGCGCGCTTCGATGCTCATGCCCGCCTCTTCCGCCGCCGGGCGCGTTGCGTCAAGGGGCGGGGCGCCGCTGGAGCAGCGCCGTCATGGCGATGCCGCCCAGGATCAGCGCCATGCCGGCGAGGTGATAGCCGTGCAGCGGCTCGTCCAGCAGCGCGGCGGCAAGGCCGGCGCCGAACAGCGGCATCAGGCTGATCGTCTGCCCCGCCCGGCCGGCGCCGATCATCTCGACAGCGGAATTGAACAGATAATAAGCGATCAGCGACGGCAGGATCGCGACATAGGCGAAGGCCCCGATCACCGCCGGGTGCCAGTGGATCGGCGGGGCGGCATGCCATTCCCACACCGCCAGCGGCAGCATCGCCAGCGCCGCGATCAGGAAGGTGGCGAAGAGGAAGCTCGCCTGGCTGATCGCCGGCCGGATGCGCAGCAGGCTGGTATAGATCGACCAGGCGAGCACCGCGCCCAGGATCAGGATATCGCCCTTGCCCAGCCGGAACCCGGCCAGCACGCCGAGATCGGCATGGGTGACGACCAGCAGCACCCCGATCGTCGACAAGGTGACGCCGGCCACCTGCCACCCGCCGGCCCGGTCGCGGAAGAACAATGCATTGCAGACGAGCACCAGCGCCGGCGTCGCGGCTTGCAGCAGCAGGCCGTTGGTCGCGGTGGTGTGGTGCAGGCCCCAGTAAAGCAGCCCGTTGAAGCCGGAGACGCCGATCAGCCCCAATGCCAGCACCGGCTTCCATCCCGCGATCAGCGCCGCCTTGTCCCGCACCAGCCCCCGCCAGGCGATCGGCAGCAGGATGACGAGCGCCCCCGTCCAGCGAACGAAGGCGAGGGTGAAGGGCGGAATATCATCCCTGACCGCGCGGCCGACGATGGAATTGCCCGCCCAGAACAGCATGACGAAGGCCAGCATGGCATAAGCGCGAAGGGCGGGAGAACGCTCGGTCATATCGATTGCGTAGCGGGAGAAAGGGCGCGGAGCCAGCGGGTTGGCGCGGAATCGATCCATCGGCATTGCGCCCCGGCCTATGGCCCTTCTACCAAGGGCAATGGCTTTGCTTGTCGATGGCAGCGCGGACATGCGCCTGGAGCGAGACGGCGCGCAGTTATTCCCCGAAGCGGCGTGCGGCGATCTGGCGGCACTTCGCGCTGTTCTTGGCCGGATGCCTGCGGACCATGCGGGACTGCGCCTGAACGGTATCGCGGCGCTTTCGCCCTTCCTGTCCGCCGGCGGATCGATCGGTTCGGTTGCGGCCGGCCATCTGGGCCGGGCCAGCCGCCCGGTGAGGGCCATTCTTTTCGACAAGTCTCCGGCCATGAACTGGGCGCTGGGATGGCATCAGGATCGGACGATCTGCGTCGCCGAACGCCGTGACGTGCCCGGCTTCGGCCCCTGGACCGTGAAGCGGGGCATGCATCATGTGGCGCCGCCGCCATCGTTGCTGGCCGGGATGGTCACCTTGCGCGTCCATCTGGACGACGTGCCGGAAACCAATGCGCCGCTTTTGGTCGCGCCGGGATCGCACCGGTTGGGCAAGCTGCTGGAAGCCGATATCGCGGGAGTGGTGAAAGCCTGCGGCATTCGCGCCTGCCTGGCGGATGCCGGTGACGTCTGGCTCTATTCGACTCCCATATTGCATGCGTCGGACGCGGCGACGCACCCCGGCCGGCGGCGGGTGCTGCAGGTCGACTATGCCGCCGTGGACCTGCCGGGCGGCCTGCAATGGCTGGGCGTTTGACCGATCTTTCCCGATCTATCGCCCCCGGTGCCGGGTGAGGCAGGCAGGGGTCCGGGCGGGGGGATGATCGGTGAGGCGCCAGCCTTCGGGGAGGGTGGCCGGGAGGGCGGCGAGGCGGTCTTCGGCGATGAGGCGGATCGTGTCGGCGATGGCGGGGCCGAGGACGGGCATGTTCGGCTTGTGGGTGGCGCCCGGCATGGTGACGAGGAGCGCGCGGTTGCAGGCGGCGGCCAGCAGGCTTTGCGCCTGGGGCAGGGGGACGACATCGTCCGCCGTGCCGTGGAAGATCACCACCGGCGGGGCGACGGCGGCGATGGCTTCGCGATTGTCCCAGCGATCGACCAGGAAAGGGCGGGCATAATCGGGCGCGACCTCGCCCAGCGCGGCGAAGGGCTCGATCAGGACGACACCGGCTACCGGCGCGCGGGTGGCCAGTTCGAGCGCGACCGCGCCGCCGAGCGAATGGCCGACCAGGAAGATGCGGGCGTCCGCGCCGTGGAGTTGCCGGGCGAGCGCGATGAAGGCCGCGCCGTCCCTCAGCAGCCCTTCGCGTGAGGGTGAGCCCGGATTGCCCGCGAAGCCGCGATAGGAGGCGACGAGGACGGCCGGCCCCTTGCCCACGAGATATTGGGCGTATTTGGCGCCCACGCCCTGATGCGCCCGGCGACCATGGAAGAAGAGGATGACGTCATGGCTGCCCGGCTTTCCCGCCCACTGGAAGCCCTGGAGGGCGATGCCGTCGGCGGTGGTGGCGCGGACTTCCGCCGGCGGCGATTTCGTCCAGTCGGTGATCGCGACGATGTCCGTGCGGGGCTTGTAGAGATTCTGCCGGACGAAGCCCGCGCAGCCGCCGAAGGCGAGCAGCGCGGTGAGGAGGAGAAGGCGGAGGCCGGTCCGCACGGGCGCCCCCCGCTTCCGCCGCCGCCTCGCGCGGCCTCAGGCGGCGGCCCGGGCCGCCAGCCGATCCAGCACCCAGGTCTTGGCGGACACCCAGTCGTCGATGCGGGCATGGGCGTGCGGGGCGGCCGGGATATGGGGCGCCATGCGGGGTTCGGCGACGAGGTGGAGGCGCCATACGTCCGGCGCGTGCTTCGCGACCGATTCGTGATGGACGGCAAGATCGTCCACGAACACCGTGGCGCCGGGGCGCAGTTCCTCGATCAGGCGGACGACCGGCCGGCCCTTGCCGCCGCTGTTGCAGAGCACGCGATGGCGGATGCCGAGCGATTCCAGATGGGCCATGCGGTGCGGGCGGCAATGTTCGCCGATATTGGTGAGGACGACGATGTCGGCATGCTCGGCGATCTCGCCCAGCGCCTCGATCGCATGCGGCACGGGCGTCTGCCGGTGCATCTCCGTCTGGAAGAAGGCGTCGAGCAGGGGCCACGCCTCCTCCGCGGGAACGGTCGAGCCGTCGGCGCGCCGGGTCATGGCGTTGAAGGTATCGTGCCGGTCTAGCGCGAAATCGATGCCGTGCGCCTCATCGAGCCAGGCGCCGAAATGGGAGGCCATGTGCAGCAGCACTTCATCGCAATCGGTGACGAGCAGGGGACGGTTCATGCTTCCATTTCCATGCGGGCGGCGATCAACGCCTGGGGTGGGACATCAAGGGCGGCGGCGCAGGCGATCAGATCCGGCTCATGCCCTTCGAGGAAGGCCAGGACGGCGGCGAGCAGCGCCCGATCGTGGATGCGGCGGCGCAGCTCATCCGGGCCGATGCCGGTGAGCGCCAGGAAGCGATCGGCCCGGTCCGGCTCGCCAAGCGTCCAGGCGAGCGCGTTGAGGGCGATCGCGGCGCGGTCATGATTTGTTTCCGGTCCCGGCATAGTTTACAATCGTCCGCGGGTGTAGCGTGGTGGGGCGGCCTGTGTCCAAGAAAGTGCTCGTTGTCGAGGACAACGAACTCAACCTCAAGCTGTTCTGCGATCTGCTGCGCGCGCATGATTATGTGGCGGAGCCGGTGCGGGACGGGCGCGAGGCCGTGGACGTGGCGCGCAGCTTCGGCCCGGACCTCATCATCATGGACATCCAGCTCCCCCATGTCAGCGGGATCGAGCTGATCGAGCAGCTGAAGGCGGATGATGGGCTGCGGACCATTCCGATCATGGCGGTGACCGCCTATGCCGGCAAGGGCGACGAGGATCGCATCCGCGCCGCCGGGGCGGAAGCCTATGTCTCCAAGCCGATTTCGGTGATCCGCTTCGTGGAGGCGGTGGAGGCACTGGTCTGAGGACCGGCGGACGATCGATGCGGGCCAGACGACCGAAGCCCGGCCCACGCGCCCGATCCGCGATCGGGGCATGGCCGGGCATCGAACGATCCGCAAGCGCAAGGCGGGGTGACCCCGCCCGCCGGCTTACTTGATCTTGGCTTCCTTGAATTCCACGTGCGCCCGCTTGACCGGGTCATACTTGCGGAAGCTCAGCTTCTCGGTCTGGGTGCGCGGATTCTTCTTGGTCACGTAGAAGAAGCCGGTGTCGGCCGTGCTGACGAGCTTGATCTTGACGGTGGTCGGCTTGGCCATGACCCTTTGATCCTTCGAATTCTGCTGCTGCGTGCCGGGTGGCACGAAAAAATAAGGCGACGTCACCGCCGCCTGATTCCATCGGCAGGGCCAATGCGGCAGGCGGAGCCGAAAGTCAAGCCGAAGGGCGCCAAAGCCCCGCGATGCGCCGTTTCGCTTAATCCAACGCTAATCCTGAACGGGCATGATGGCCGGCAGGAGGAAGAATCATGGCTTCGTTACGCCGAATCGAATCAGCGGCCACGGCCGGTGTCGAAGACGAGTTGAAGGCGCGCATCGCCCAGATCGACCGCGACATGCGGCTGCTATCCGTGGGCGAGCTGCGCCGCCGCGCGGATGCGATCGCCGAAGTGGCGCGCGCGAACGGCATGGAGCCGCTGGGCCGGCTGGCGGCCGATCTGGGCGATGCGCTGCAGCGTTCGGGGCGCGGCGCGGGCGTGCGATCCTGCCTGGACGGCATGCGCGCGGCGATGGGCGGGCGCTGAGCCGGCCGAAACGGCGTCAGAGGCAGAGCTTTTCGATCCCTTCCCCCGGATCGTCATGGACGGGGGGAGCGAGGCCCTGCCCCGTCATCCGGCCTTCGAGGCTGGCGGCGCGCGCCGGCAGGCGGGGATCGACGTCGCTGGCATAGGCCGGATCGCGTTCCGCCCGGTCGAGCGGCACGAAGCGGACATTCCGCGCCGCATAAAGCGCGAGCAGGCGCGGCAGCATATGCGCGTCGAACGCGCCCGCATGCATCAGCAGCACATAGGGTATGTCGCGGCCGTAGAGCGACTTCGCCATCGATCGGCTGCGGATGATCGCGGCATCGGCGGCGGCGAGGAAGCTGTGCTCGAGCGTGTCGATCGCGGCCTTGTCGCCCCTGGCCAGGCAGCGGGCATAAGGCGCGTTCCAGCGATAATCGCCGAAGCTCATCGTCACGGCGGCGATGCGGTAGCCGCGGGTGGCCAACAGGCGGCGGATGGCGGCGCGGTGCGCGGGCGTTCCGCCTTCCGCCAGATAAGGGAAGCGGAACCAGCGGCGCCCCGGCTTCACGCCCCATCGTTCCAGAAGCGGCTCGTTGCGCTCGATTTCCGTGGCGACGGCGGCGGCGTCGAGGGAATCGAGGCGGGCATGCGACCAGCCATGGTTGCCGAGCGGATATCCGGCGGCGCGCCAGGCGGCGAGCACCTTCTCCGTCGCCGGATCGCCTGCCGTGGCGGCGCCGTTGACGAAGCCATGGACGGCAGGCACGCGCGCCGCCTTCAGCGCGGCCAGGATGCGATCGGCGACGGCGNGCGGGGTTTCCCCGGCCGGCAAGGGCTGGTGGACGGGAAGATCATCGAAGGTGATCGCGATTTCCGGGCCGGGCGGTCGCGGTGCGGCGGCGGCCGCCAGCAGCAGCGCGGCCGTGATCGTCATCTGCCGAACAGGCCCAGCGGCACGGCATCGGCCATGGCGCGATAGCCCGCCGGCGAGGGGTGCAGGCCGTCGCCCGAATCATAATCGGCGCGCAGGCGATCGGGCCGGGTAGGATCGCGGGTCGCGGCGTCGAAATCCACCACGGCATCGAAATTGCCGGGCGTTCGGATCCAGGCGTTGATCGCCTGGCGATCGGCCTCGGCGCCGGCATCGGGATGATAATATTCCGATCCGCCATAAGGCAGGATCGTGGCGCCAATGGCCTTCACGCCCGCCGCCCGCGCGCGGGCGACGATCTGCGCATAGGTGGCGGTGATGCGGTGGACGAGATCGACGCGCTGGGCGGGCGTGGCCGGCGCCTCGCGCGTCAGCCCGCCGAGATCGTTCACGCCTTCGAGCAGGACCAGATAGCGTACGCCGGGCTGGGCGAGGACATCGCGATCGAAGCGCGCCAGCGCGTTGGGGCCGAGCCCGTCGATCAGCAGCCGGTTGCCGCCGATGCCGTGGTTCAGCACCGAGAGATGGCGCGTGGCCTGTGACGCCTGGAGGCGCTGCGCCAGGATATCCGGCCAGCGATCGTTGGCATTGGTGGTCGATCCGGCCCCGTCGGTGATCGAATCGCCGAGGGTGACGATGGCGGCCGATCCCTTTCCGGCGGCCACGTCGATACCGGCGATCTGATACCAGCGGTCGACCGTTTTGGCATCCGGCAGCTCCGCCGCGTCCACCTGGTCGCCATGGACGAGGTAGCTGGTGGTGCGCGATCCGGGATGGCCGGTCTGCTGCGCGGGCGGATCGGGCAGGTGGAAGCTGATCGCGACGCTGCCGAGCGGCGGCACGGCAAGATCGATGGGATCGGAGAGCCAGCTTGCGCCCGCCGGGACGATCACATCCTGCCGGCCGGCGAAGGTGACGACGCGGCCGCGCGCGGCATCGATCCGCGACGATTCGGGCCGGCCGGGGGCGACATGGACGCGGGAGAAGCGCAGCGGCGCCGTGCCGAAGGCGTTGGAGAGGCGGACGCGGATGGTCTTGCCGCCGGCCGAGAGGCGGACGATCTGCCGCAGCGTCGCATCGCGCAGATCGGCGGGGTCGAGCGCGTTGCGCGGCTCGGGTATCTGTTGCGACGCGGCCCAGCTTCCCACCCAGCGTGCCTCCTTCGAGATCGCGGGGGAGGCGGCGATGGCGAGAGCGAGGGCCAGCCCGGTCAGGAAGCGCTTCATGCGGTCACGGCCTTTCCTTGGAAAGCAGGGAGGCGATCGCCGCGCGCGATCCCGCCTCGCCGAGCAAGGCGAGATGGCGGGTCAGCGTGGCGCGGAAGCCGGCATCGCCCGCGAGCCGGGGCGGAAAGATCGCCTCGATCGCGAGCAGCGCCGCCACCCGATCGGCCGGGGATGCGGCACCGGCAAGCTTCGCCGCCGTCACCGCCGCCAGCGGATCGTCGACGGTGAAGATGGCGCCGCTGTCGTCGCGCCCGCCCTGCCAGCGCATCCATGCGGCCACGGCCAATGCGAGCGCCTCCACGGGCAGGCCGCGATCGAGCCGCGCCGCGATCGGGGCGAGCAGCCGTTGCGGCAGCTTCTGCGATCCGTCCATGGCGATCTGCCGCGTGCGATGCTGCAGCGAACTGTTGGCGAAACGCGCCATCAGCGCGGCGCGATAGGCCGGGATATCGAGGCCCGGCGGCGGGGACAGCGTGGCGGCCGCCTCATCCCACAGCGCCTTGACGAAGCCGCGCCCTTCGGCAAGGCCGACGAACTGGTGGACGAAATCCACGCCGGCCAGCCCGCCCAGATAGGCGATACCCGAATGCGCGCCGTTCAGCAGCCGCAGCTTCGCTTCCTCCCATGGCGCCACCGATCGGGTGATCTGGGCGCCGAACCGCTCGAAATCGGGCCGTTCGCCGGCGAACCGATCCTCGATCACCCATTGGGAGAAAGGCTCGGTCTTCACCATCGCCTGGTCCTCCAGCCCGGTGCGGGCGGCGAGAGCTGCGATATCCTCGTCCCGCGTGGCCGGCACGATGCGGTCGACCATGGTTTCCGGGAAGGCGCCATGCTGCGCGATCCAGTCGGCAAGGCTTGCGTCATACTGCGCAGCAATCGCCAGCACGGCGGCCTGCAGGCGGGAGCCGTTGTGCGGCAGATTGTCGCATGAAATGGCGGTGAAGGGCGCGAGGCCGGCCGCGCGGCGGCGGGCGAGGGCGGCGACGATGAAGCCGGGGGCGGTGCGCGGCGCGGCAAGATCGCGCAGATCGGCCGCGACATCGTCATCACCGGCCAGCAGCGCGCCGGTCGCGGGATCGAGCTTATAGCCCTTCTCGGTCACGGTAAGCGTGACGATGTGGACGCCCGGCGCGGACATCGCCGCCACCAGCGCGGCGGGATCGCGCGGCGCCACCTGCACCTCCCGGATCGCGCCGATCACCCGCACGTCCTCCGCCGCGCCATCGCGGACGACGAGCGAGTAGAGGCCGTCCTGCGGCGCCATCTGGTCGTGCACGGCAGGCGATCGCAGCGACGCGCCGATGATCCCCCAGCGAAGATCGCCAGCGGCCAGCGCCGCATCGAACAGCGCGGCCTGGTGCGCGCGGTGGAAGGCGCCGATGCCGATATGGACGACGCCGGTGGCGATCGCCCCGCGATCATAAGCCGGCCGCGCGATGCCGGGGGGAAACAGGTCGATGGTCGTCGCGGACAGGCGCGTCACAGCCTGTAGGCCTTCTTCACCAGATCATAGGTGAGGGCGCGGGCCAGCTCGTGCGCCTCATCCTCCTCCAGCCGATGCTCCGCCACCAGCCGGGCGAGAAAGCCGCAGTCCATCCGCCGCGCGACATCGTGCCGCGCCGGAATGGAAAGGAAGGCGCGGGTATCGTCGTTGAAGCCGACCGTGTTGTAGAAGCCGGCCGTCTCCGTCACCTGCTCGCGGAAGCGGCGCATGCCTTCGGGGCTGTCGTGGAACCACCAGGGCGGGCCGAGCCGCAGCGCCGGATAATGGCCGGCGAGCGGCGCCAGCTCGCGCGCATAGGCGGTCTCGTCCAGCGTGAAGAGGATGATGGTGAGATCGCGTTCGTTGCCGAACCGGTCCAGCAGCGGCTTCAGCGCCTCGACATAGCCGGTGGGCACCGGGATATCGGCGCCCTTGTCGCGCCCGAACCGGCCGAGCAGCGCCGGATTGTGGCTGCGGTGGACGCCGGGATGGATCTGCATGACCATGCCGTCCGCCACGCTCATCCGCGCCATTTCGGTGAGCATGTGGGCGCGGAACAGCTCCGCCTCGGCCGGCGTCACCGGGCCGGAACGCACGCGGGCATAGAGCGCCTCGATCTCGGCGGGGGGCAGGTCCGCCGTGCGGGCGCTCGGATGGCCGTGATCGGTGGAGGTGGCGCCCGCCGCGCGGAAGAAGGCGCGCCGGTTCTCGTGCGCGCGCAGATAGCCGGCGAAGGTGGAGATATCCTCGCCGGCCACCTCGCCGAAGCGGATCAGGTTGCCGGCAAAGCCCGGATGCTCCGGGTCCATCACCGGATCGGGGCGGTATGCGGTGACGACGCGGCCATGCCAGCCGCTTTCGCGGATCGCGCGATGATGCTCCAGCGGATCGAGCGGGCTTTCGGTGGTGGCGATCAGCTCGATCCCGAACCGGTCGAACAGGGCGCGCGGGCGGAAGGCGGGGGTGGGAAGCGCGGCCGCGATCACATCGTAATAATGATCGGCGGTGGCGGCCTCCAGCCGGATGTCGATGCCGAATATCTCGGCGAACACCCAGTCCAGCCACAGCCGCGAAGGCGTGCCGCGGAACAGGTGGTAATGGCTGGCGAACAGCCGCCAGATCGCGCGCGGATCGGTCTCGGTGGCGCTGCCGTCCACCGTGGGCACGCCCAGCGCCTCCAGCCCCACGCCCTGGCTGTAGAGCATGCGGAACACATAATGATCGGGCACGATCAGCAGCTCCGCCGGATCGGCGAAGGGCTGGTCGTAGGCGAACCAGGCCGGATCGGTATGGCCGTGCGGGCTGACGATCGGCAGGTCCTTCACGCCGGCATAAAGCGCGCGGGCGATGGCGCGGCTGCGTTCGTCGGCGGGGAAGAGGCGGTCGGGGTGGAGGCGCAGCGGATGGGTCATGTCAGGCCTGTCGGGCGGAAAGCTTGGTGGCAGGGGCATAATGCGGATTGATCAGGTGGACCACCAGCAGCGCCACCAGATAGGCCGATCCCGAAACGATGAAGATCGGCGTGTAGGTGCCGACCGTCTCCAGCACATAGCCGGCATATTTCGACATCAACATGCCGCCGGCCGCCCCGGCGAAGCCGCCGAGGCCGACGACGGTGCCCGCGGCCCAGCGCGGGAACAGATCGGCCGGCATCGAGAAGAGGTTGCTGGAAAAACCCTGATGGCCCGCGCAGGCCAGCCCGATCAGCGCCACGGCGATCCAGATCGATGGCGCATACATGGCGAAGGTGACGGGGGTGACGACGAGCGCGCAGGCGAGCATCGCCGTCTTGCGGGCGCGATTGGCGCTGATGCCGCGCCCCAGCAGCCGCGACGAATACCAGCCGCCCAGGATCGAGCCGACATCGGCGATGATGTAGATCGCGATCAGCGGGGGGCCGAAGCCCTTGAGATCGACGGCGTAGCGCTTGGAGAAGAAATCCGGCAGCCAGAACAGGAAGGTCCACCAGATCGGATCGATCAGGAAGCGGCCGGCCATATAGGCCCAGGCCTGCCGGCAGGCGAGCACCTGGCGGAAGCTGGCCTTGCCCTCGGTCTCGAACGGCTCCGCCTCGATATAGGCGATCTCCTCCCGCGTGATGCTCGGATGCTCGCGCGGGCGGCGGTAGAAGGCGATCCAGGCGCCGATCCAGATGAGGTTGAACAGGCCGGTGATGATGAAGGCCGATTGCCAGCCCATCGCCAGCGTGATGAGCGGCACGATCAGCGGCGTCACGATCGCGCCGACATTGGCGCCGGCGTTGAAGATGCCGATGGCCAGCGCGCGCTCCCGCTTGGGGAACCATTCGGCGGCGGCGGCGAGCGCGGCGGGATAGGTGCCGGATTCCCCCAGCGCCAGCGGGATGCGGGCAAGCGCGAAGCCGGTGGTGGTGGTGACGAGGGCGTGCGCCATATGGCCCGCCGTCCATACCGCCATCGCCAGCAGATAGCCCAGCTTGGCGCCGACCCGGTCGATCAGCCGCCCGAAGAAGAGGAAGCCGATGCCGTAGGCGGCCTGGAACCAGAAGACCACGTCGCCATAGCCGCTTTCGGACCAGCCATATTCCTGCTGCAGCGTGGGCTTCAGCACCGAAAGGACGAGGCGGTCGACATAGCTGAGCACCACCGCCGCGAAGAGCAGCGCGCAGATGATCCAGCGCACCTTGCCCTTGGGGGGCGGCGGAATGAGGGATTTGTCCACCGCGATCACCAGTTGGTCATGGTGCCGTCCTGGAGGCGGTTCACGGGGAGGTAGGCGCGCTTATATTCGTATCTGGCGGCCAGCTCCTCGTCGATGTCCACGCCCAGGCCCGGCTGGTCGCCGGGATGCATCAGGCCGTCGGCAAAGCCGTAGGCATGGGGGAAGACGGCATCGGTCTCGGCGGTGTNGCGCATATATTCCTGGATGCCGAAATTNGGCACCGACAGCCCGAAATGCAGCGCCGCCGCCATGCACACCGGCGACAGATCGGTCGCGCCATGGCAGCCGGTGCGGACATTGTGCAGGTCCGCGAAGCTCGCGATCCGCCTGAGATGGGTGAGCCCGCCGGCATGGACCACGGTGGCGCGGATATAGTCGATCAGCTGCTCCTCGATCAGCTGCTTGGCATCCCAGATCGAATTGAACACCTCGCCCACCGCCAGCGGCGTCGTGGTGTGCTGGCGGATCAGGCGGAAGTTCGCCTGGTTCTCGGCCGGGGTCGCATCCTCCAGCCAGAAGGGGCGATAAGGCTCCAGATCCTTGCCCAGCCGNCCCGCCTCGATCGGCGTCAGCCGGTGGTGGATGTCGTGGAGGAGATGCACGTCCCAGCCCAGCGCCTCGCGCGCGGCCTCGAACAGCGGCGGCACCGAACGGAGATATTTCTCGCTCGACCAGACATTCTCGGTCGGCAGGTCGGCATCGGCGGGCTCGTAGAAATAACGGTCCTTCGACACGCCATAAGTGGAGGTCAGCCCCGGCACCCCCGATTGCAGGCGGATCGCCTTATAGCCCTGCTCCTGATAATGGAGCGCATTGTCGATCGTCTCCTCGATCGTCCTGCCATTGGCGTGGCCATAGACCATCACGCCNTCGCGGCTCGCGCCGCCGAGCAGCTGGTAGACCGGAAGCCCGGCGATCTTGCCCTTGATGTCCCACAGCGCGGTATCGACCGCCGCGATCGCCGACATCGTCACCGGCCCGCGCCGCCAATAGGCGCCCTTGTAGAGGAACTGCCAGATATCCTCGATCCGGTGCGCATCCCGCCCGATCAGGCAGGGCGCGACATGATCGGCGAGGTAGGAGGCCACCGCCAGCTCGCGNCCGTTCAGGGTCGCNTCGCCCAGTCCATATATNCCCGCCTCCGTCTCGATCTTCAGCGTCACGAAATTGCGACCAGGGCTCGTCACGATAACCCGCGCAGCGGTGATCCTCGGCATCTCTTCCTGTCCTGTCAGGCGATCTCGAGGATCGCGGTTTTCAGATGTTCGCTGTCGGGGCCGGCCATGATGTCGAAGCGGCCGGGCTCGACCACCTCCTCCATCGCCTCGTTCCACAGCGCGAAGGCGTCCCGGCCCAGCGTGAAGCGAAGCGTGCGCGCCTCGCCGGGGGCCAGCGTGACGCGGGCGAACTGCTTCAGTTCCTTGAGCGGGCGCGTGACCGACGATAGCTGATCGCGGACATAGATCTGCACCACCTCGTCGCCCGGGCGATCGCCGATGTTGCGCACGTCGACCTCCACGGTGACGCTGCCGTCCACGCCGATCCGCGCCGCCGAAAGGCGGGGAGCGCCGATATCGAAGCGGGTGTAGCTGAGCCCGTGACCGAAGGGGAAAAGCGGGGCCGCATCCTCGAACAGATAGCCTCGCCGCGACGATGGCTTGCGGTTGTAGAAAAGCGGAATCTGGCCCGCGTTGCGCACCACGGAAACGGGCAGCTTGGCGCCGGGATTGACGTCGCCGAACAGCGCGTCGGCCATGGCGGTGCCGCCCTCCTGCCCCGGATACCAGCAGAGCAGCATGGCATTGGCTTTGGCGGCGACGCCGGGCCAGCTTGGCGGGCGGCCGTTGATGGCGACGACGACGATCGGCTTGCCCAGCGCGTGGAGCGCATCGAACAGCGCATTCTGCTCGCCCACCAGATCCACGCTGGTACGATCGCCGAGATGGTTTTTCGCAAAGCCCTCGCGGCTGGTCTGCTCGGTATCGCCGATCGCGAGCAGGATGACGTCGGCCTTGCGGGCGATGGTGGCCGCCTCGGCGATCAGGCGATGGTTCTCCGCCGGATCGGCGAGCAGCACCTCGTCGGCCGATCGATCCTCGCTGCGGGTGATGAACACGCCCTGGGCGTGGACCACCTCCGCCTTGCCGGCCAGCTTCGCGCGCACCCCGTCCAGCAGGCTCACCGCCTGGCGCGGCGTGCTGGAATAGCCGCCCAGCCGGGCGATGGCGGCATTGGGGCCGATCACCGCCACGGTCGGATGCGCGCCCGGCTTCAGCGGCAGGGTGCCGTCGTTGCTGAGCAGGCACAGCGATTTGCGCGCGGCCTCGAGCGCGAGCGCGCGGGCCTCGGCATTGCCGGTGATGCGATCGGCGGCGGCGAAATCGGCATAGGGATTTTCGAACAGGCCGGCGCGGAACTTCAGGCTCAGCATCCGCGCGCAGGCCTCGTCGATCCGCGCCTCGGAAACCTGGCCGGCGCGGACGGCATCGACGAGGTGGCGGAAGGTCGCCCCGTCCGGCAGCTCGCTGTCTACCCCGGCATTGACCGCGATCATGCCGGCGGCGCGTACGTCCGGGGCGACATGGTGGATCGTCGCCAGCTCGTCGATGGCGGTATAGTCGCTGACGACGATGCCGCCGAACTTCCATTCGCCGCGCAGCACATCCTGCAGCAACCAGCGGTTGGCGTGGGACGGCACGCCGTCTATCTCGTTATAGGACGGCATCACCGCCTCGATCCGGGTGCGGCCGACGACCGCGCGGAAGGGCGGGAAGAAATTCTCCCGCAGCTCGCGTTCCGATATCGGCGCGGGGCCGACATTGGTGCCGCTCTGCGGCTGGCCGTGGCCGGTCATGTGCTTCAGCGTGGCGAAGACCTTGCCGGGCTTCAGCACATCGCCCTCGCCCTGAAGGCCCTGCACGGCGGCGACGCCCATCTCCCCGCAGAGATAGGGATCCTCGCCGAACGTTTCCTCGATCCGGCCCCAGCGCGGATCGCGGGCGATATCGACGACGGGCGAAAGCGCCAGGTGGACGCCGCGCGCGCGCGCCTCGCGGGCGATCACGCCTTGCACGTCCCGCATCAGATCGCGGTCGAAGCTGGCGGCCAGCGCAATCGCCTGCGGGAACATGGTGGCGTCCGTCGCCATATAGCCGTGGAGCGATTCCTCGTGGAACAGCACGGGGATGCCGAGCCGGGTCTGGGTCGTCGCCCAGCGCTGGACGGCGTTGACGAACTTCACCGTGTCCTCGGGCGTCCGCCAGCGCGCGCCGGTGCCGCCCGCGACATCGGCGACGGCCGGGCCGCCGCGCCGGTCGGACGGGCGGGTGATCTGGCCGAAGCCGGCCGGATAGGCGCGCGATGCCCGGGCGGGATCGAAATCCAGCCCGCCTTCCACCATCACGTCCTGCTTCGTCGCCCAGAGCGCGATCATCTGGGCGACCTTCTCCTCCAGCGTCATGCGGGACAGGAGATCGCGGACGCGCGCCTCGGCCGGCTGCGTCGCATCCTTGTAGAGCGGGCGGCCCGCCCCGCGCGCGAAGGCGGCGGAGGAGGATGCCGCGCTCGCCGCCAGCACCGATCCCGATGCCAGCCAGCCGAGCGCCTGCCGGCGGGCGATGCCGGTGCTCACGGCTTCACCGTCAGGGTGACGGTCTTCAAGTCGACCGAATTAGGGCCGGCCATGATGTCGAACTCGCCCGGTTCGACCACGCGCTCCATCCGGTCGTTCCACATCTGGAAACTGGCGGGCGTCAGCCTGATCTTCACGGTGCGCCGCTCGCCGGGCTGGAGGGTGACGCGCTGGAAGCCCTTGAGCTCCTTCACCGGCCGCGTGACCGAGCTTACCTTGTCGCGGACATAGACCTGCACGGTCTCGTCGCCGGCGCGGCTGCCGGTATTGGCGACGTCGACCAGCACGTCGACATCGCCGTCCGGCCGGATGGTGCCCGCCGAAAGGCGCGGCTGGCCGATATCGAAACTGGCGTAGCTCAGCCCCCAGCCGAACGGAAAAAGCGGGGCCGTGGTATCGAACAGATAGCCGCGATGGGCGCTGGGCTTATGATTGTAGAACATCGGCAGCTGGCCGACATTGCGCGGGATGGTGACGGGCAGCTTGCCGCCCGGATTGACCGTACCGAACAGCACGTCCGCCACGGCATTGCCGCCCTGTTCGCCCAGATACCAGCCTTCGATCAGCGCGTTGGCCTGCTCCGCGATCGTCACGGTCGAGGCGGGGCGGCCGTTGATGAGGACGACGGTGATCGGCTTGCCCAGCGCCTTCAGCGCATCGAACAGCGCCTGCTGCTCGCCCACCAGGTCCAGGCTCGGGCGGTCGCCGATATGGTTGTCGGCCCAGGCTTCGCGGCTGGTCTGCTCGGTATCGCCGATGGCGAGCACGATCCGGTCCGCCTTCTTCGCCACCTCGACCGCCTCGGCGATCATCCGGCGGTTGGCGGCGGGATCGGCGAGCTTCACCTCGTCCGCCCACCAATCGTCATTCTCGGTGATCTTCACGCCCGGCGCGAACAGGATATTGGCGCGGTTGCCCGCCCGGTTCCTGATGCCTTCGAGGATCGAGACGCTGTGTGGCGGCTGGCCGTAATAGCCGCCCAGCCGCGCGACATCGGCATTGGGGCCGATCACGGCGATGGTGGGCTTCGCCGCCAGCGACAGCGGCAGGGTGCCGTCGTTCTTGAGCAGCGTGATCGCCTGCTGCGCGGCCTTCAGCGCAAGCGCGCGGGCGGCATCATTGTTGGTGATCGCCAGCGCCTGCCGCACGTCGGCATAGGGGTTTTCGAACAGGCCCGCGCGGAACTTCAGGTCCAGCATGCGGCGCACCGCAACGTCGACCCTGGCCTCGTCCACCCGGCCCTCGCGCACGGCCTTCACCAGCGTCTTGTAGGAAAGGCCCTCGGGCAGGTCGGAATCGACGCCGGCATCGAGCGCGCGGATCGCCGCGCCTTCCAGATCGGGCGAGACATGATGCAGGCTCATCAACTGGTCGACCGCCGAATAATCGCTGACGATCGCGCCCTTGAAGCCCCATTCGCCGCGCAGCACGTCCTGCAGCAACCAGCGGTTGGCGTGGGAGGGCACGCCGTCTATCTCGTTATAGGACGCCATCACCGCCTCGATCCCGGTGCGGCGGACCACCTGTTCGAACGGCGGGAAGAAATTCTCGCGCAGCTCCCGCACCGATATCGGCGCCGGGCCGACATTGGTGCCGCTTTCGGGCTGGCCATGGCCGGTGAGGTGCTTGAGCGTCGCGAAGACATGGCCGGCCGGCAGCAGGCGATCGGCGCCCGTGTCGCCCTGGAGGCCCTGCACGGCGGCGACGCCCATTTCGCCGACCAGATAGGGGTCCTCGCCGAACGTCTCCTCGATCCGGCCCCAGCGCGGATCGCGCGCCACGTCCACCACCGGGGAAAGCGCCAGATGCACGCCGCGCGCGCGAATTTCGCCCGCGATCACGCCGTTGATCTGGCGGATCAGATCGGGGGCCCAGGTGGAGGCGAGCGCCATCGCCTGCGGGAAACTGGTGGCGCCGACGGCGGCATAGCCGTGCAGCCCTTCTTCATGGAACAGGATCGGGATGCCGAGCCGGGTCTGCGTCGTCGCCCAGCGCTGGAGCGCGTTGACCAGCGCGATCGTCTGCCGGACGTCGCGGCCGGGCACGACGCGCGGCGATACGGCGCCGCGCGCGTCGGACGGGCGGGCGAACTGGCCGATGCCGTCCGGCCAGACGGCGGGCAGCTTCTTCGGATCGAGCTGGAGCTTGTCGTCGAAGACGGCGGTCTTGCCTTCCCAGACGGTGATGATCTGGGCGACCTTCTCCTCCAGCGTCATCCGCTTGAGCAGATCCTCGACGCGGGCCTCGACGGGCTGGGACGCATCCTTGTAGATAGGCCGGGCCGGCGCCTGCTGCGCGGCGGCGATCACGGGCGCGACGAGGGGCGTTCCGATCGCGGTGATCGCGGAAGCGCAGGCAAGCATGGCAAGGCGGGCGCTGGAACGCATTTCGTCTCCTCTCCTGTCGCGGCTATGCCGCCTGCGACGACATTGGCGCGCCGCTTTATTGATTGATAGCGCTACCATGATATAGTCCCGCAAAGCTTGTCAATGGCGGACGGCAGCCGCGACCATTTCAAAACGTGGCGCCGTGGAAAGGGAGAAGGGATGAGGAAAGGGGTGTTCGGCGCCTGCCGCGCGCTGATTCTGGCGGTGGTGGCGCTGCTGGCAAGCGGGCCGGCCATGGCCGAGGACGGCTATGACCTCTGGCTGCGCTATCGCCCGCTCGCCGATTCGGCGCAGGCGCGCTACCGGCCGTTGGCGACGGCGATCGCCGCCCCGCAGGACGATCCCTCGATCCGCATCGCCGCAGCCGAGCTGCATCGCGGCCTTACCGGCCTGCTGCGCGCCGACGTGCCGGCATCGGCCGACGCCATCGCGCCCGGCGCGATCCTGCTCGGCACCGGCGGGGACAGGCGGATCGCGGCGCTCGGCCTGCCGCTTTCGACGCTTGGCCGGGAAGGCTATCTGATCCGCAGCGTCCGCGTGGACGGCAAGCCGGCGACGGTGATCGCCGCCAACAGCGGCGTCGGCGTGCTCTACGGCGCTTTCCATCTGCTCCGCCTCGTCCAGACCGGCGATCCGATCGATCGGATCGACATCCGTTCGGTGCCCAAGGTGGAGCTGCGCCTGCTCAACCATTGGGACAATCTCGATCGCTCGGTGGAGCGCGGCTATGCCGGCCAGTCGATCTGGGACTGGTGGAAGCTGCCGGACATCACCAATCCCCGTTATGTCGATTATGCCCGCGCCAATGCGTCGATCGGGATCAACGGCACCGTCCTCAACAACGTCAACGCCAAGGCGGACAGCCTGACCGCGCCTTATATCGCCAAGGCGGCGAAGCTGGCGGACATTTTCCGCCCCTATGGCATCCGCGTCTATCTTTCCGCGCGCTGGTCGGCGCCGATCGAGATTAGCGGGCTCAAGACGGCCGATCCGCTCGATCCCGCCGTCGCCGCATGGTGGAAGGCCAAGGCGGACGAGATCTATGCCGCCATCCCCGATTTTGGCGGCTTCCTGGTGAAGGCCAATTCGGAAGGCCAGCCGGGGCCACAGGATTATCATCGCAGCCATGCCGATGGCGCCAACATGCTGGCGGCGGCGGTGAAGCCCCATGGCGGCATCGTGATGTGGCGCGCCTTCGTCTATGCGCATGAAAATCCCGACGATCGCGCCAGGCAGGCCTATGACGAGTTCAAGCCGCTGGACGGCAGGTTCGCCGACAATGTGATCGTGCAGGTGAAGAACGGCGCGATCGATTTCCAGCCGCGCGAACCCTTCCATCCGCTGTTCGGCGCGATGCCCAAGACGCCGCTGATGATGGAATTCCAGATCACCAAGGAATATCTCGGCTTCGCCACCCACCTCGTCTATCTCGGCGCGCTGTTCGAGGAGACGCTGGCGAGCGACACCTTCGCCAAAGGCAAGGGATCGACCGTCGCCCGCGTGATCGATGGATCGCTGGAAGGCCATGCGCGGACCGGCATGGCCGGCGTCGCCAATATCGGCGTCGATCGCAACTGGACGGGATCGCAGTTCGATCAGGCCAATTGGTATGCCTTCGGCCGGCTCGCCTGGGACCCGGAGGCCTCGGCCAGAAGGATCGCGGCGGACTGGGCGGGGATGACCTTCTCCACCGATCCCGCCTTCGTCGCTCCAGTGGTCGACATGATGATGCGTTCGCGCGAGGCGGTGGTCGATTATATGACGCCGCTGGGCCTGCACCACCTGATGGCGACCGGCCATCACTACGGCCCCGGCCCCTGGGTCGACGATCTCGAGCGGCCCGACTGGAACCCGGTCTATTATCACAGGGCCGATGCCCAGGGGATCGGCTTCGACCGGACGAAGACCGGCAGCAACGCCGTCGCCCAATATGCGCCGCCGGTGGCGCGGCAGCTCGGCGATATCCGCACCGTGCCGGAACGCGATCTGCTGTGGTTCCACCATGTGCGCTGGGATCATCGCATGGCATCAGGCCGCATTTTGTGGGACGAGCTTGTTACCCGTTATGATCGCGGCGTTGCCGAGGTGGCGGCGATGCGGGCGCGCTGGGCGACGCTGGCGCCCTATGTGGATGCCGATCGGCACGCCGACGTGATGCGCTTCCTGGCGGTGCAGGCGCGGGAGGCGCAGTGGTGGCGCGATGCCTCGATCGCCTATTTCGCCACCTTCGCCCGGCGGCCGCTGCCGGCGGGATCGCCGCCGCCGGCGCATGATCTGGACTATTACAAGGCGCTGCGTTTTCCTTACGCGCCGGGAAATTGAGCGCTAACATACTTTGAAATAGCACGGAATTATTCGCGGAAAGACCGATTGACACGTCCGGAGAAATGGACGTAGATTGCGAAATGTGAGCGCTACCAAACAGGGGTGTGGCGCCCCGCGGATCAGCCCATGTGAGGCCGGCCGCGGTTGGGAGAGGGGAGTGACATGTCTACCGAATCACAGACTCGCTTTGCCGTGCGTCGGCTGGCCCTGCTGGGCGCGACGATCCTGGCGGGGCATTGCGTTCCCGCTTTCGCGCAGGATGCTTCGCCGGCCACGGCCGCCAATGTGTCCAACGAGGACATCGTCGTCACCGGCTATCGCGCCAGCCTTCTGAGCTCGACCAACGCCAAGCGCGACGCCATCGGCTTCACCGATTCCGTCTTCGCGGAAGATATCGGCAAGTTCCCGGATACGAACATCGCCGAATCCTTCAACCGCATCCCCGGCATCACCATCGTCCGCGACACTTCCGGCGAGGGCCTGAACGTCGCGATCCGCGGCCTCGGCACCAATTTCACCAAGGTGCTGCTGAACGGCGCGCCGGTGGCGGTGGCATCGAGCGGCCGCATGGATTCGCAGAACACCAACCGCGAAGTCGATCTGGACATGTTCCCGACGGAGCTGTTCACCCAGCTCACCGTCAGCAAGACGCCCACGGCCGAGCAGGTCGAAGGCGGCGCCGCCGGCACCGTCGACATGCGCAGCGCGCGGCCGTTCGACAAGCCGGGCACGCGGATCGCCTATTCGCTGCAGGGCACCAAGAACAGCGCGGCGGACGGCTGGGGCCAGCGCGGCTCGCTGCTCGCCAGCACCACCTTCGGCGATTTCGGCGTGATCGCCGGCGTCACCGGCGTGCGCAACAAGGTGAACACCAAGGGCTTCGAGACGATCGGCTGGACGAATGCCAATCTGTCGGCCGCGCAATGCGGTGCCGCCACGGGCTGCAACAATACCGGGGGCGGCAACTGGTCGATCCCCGGCACGGTGCCCAGCAATGCCGGCAACGGCCTGACGGCCGGCGAGACGATCGACAAGCAGTGGCTGCTCGATCACAATCCCGGCCTCACCATCCAGCAGATCGACAACGCCCTGCTGCCGCGCCTTGGCCGCCCATCCGAGACGTTCGGCACCAAGAAGCGCTACAATGCGATCTTCGGCCTGCAATATAAGCCGAGCGACGATCTCAATATCTATGTCGACTCGCTATATGGGCGGAAGAAGAACAACCTCCAGCGCATCGACATGAACTGGGTCGTCCGCAGCGGCGCGCCGATCCCGATCAACATGCAGGTCGATCGCGACGATTGCGGCGGCGGTTGCGTCGTCACCGACGGCACCTTCGCCAATTCGCAATTCTTCCTGGAATATCGTCCCTTCATCGAGGACACGAAATTCTGGGGCGTCAATCCCGGCATCGAATGGCAGGCGACCGACACCATCAAGGTCGACCTCCAGGGCAATTGGACGGAAAGCCGCTTCCATCGTGAATCGCCGTCGGTGGTGCTGAGCACGGCCGCGAATTCCGGCCTGACCGTCGATTACAGCAATGACGGTGGCATCCCCAACATCGCCTCCAATGTCGACCTGAACGATCCGGCCAATTTCGGCTGGTTCCCCGGCAGCCGCGTCAACGTGCAGGACGAACGCCGCCTGACCAAGACCAAGGGCATTCGCGGCAACCTGACCTGGGGGGATGCGCGCCTGAACCTGCGGGTCGGCGGCGCCTATGACGATGTGTCGCGCCGCATCCGCGCCTATGACAACAGCCAAGCCTGGCAGAACGCGGCTTGCGGCGGCAATCCCAATGTCTTCCTGCTCTCGCCGAACAGCCAGCCGGCCTGCGAGGGCCTGACCTCCGTCACGCCGGGCCAGCCGGGCTATCCCAGCTATCCGGCGCTGGGCACGGGCTATTCCAGCGGGATCACCACGCCGCTGGTCTATCAGGGGTCGCTGATCCCCAACAGCGCGGTCGCATCCTATCTGCGCCCCGGCCCCGGCTTCGTGACGCTGGACTGGAAGAAGTTCGCCGGCGCTTCCAACTATGATTATTTCCACGACAATGCGCCCGAGGCCGGTGCCGCCAATACCGGCGCCAGCGGCGGCTATGTCCGCGAGAAGACGACCGGCGCCTATGCCGAGGTGAACGGCGACATCGACGTGGCCGGCAACCCGCTGCGCTTCAACATCGGTATCCGCTACGCCCACACCGATCAGACGATCGGCGGCCAGGTGTCGCTTGCCGATCCGCGCAATCCGCCGGCGCCGCCTTCGGGGCCTAATCCGGCCGACGGCTCGCTCTACCCGAACGTCATCAATTTCGTTGAGACGCAGAACAGCTACGACAACTGGCTGCCTTCGGCGAGCGCGGCCTATAATGTCGCGGACAATGCGGTGGTCCGCGTCTCGCTTTCCAAGACGATGACGCGGCCCGATCCGAACGCGATGCTGCCGGGCGTGAACTTCAGCACCCCGTCCGCCGATCAGGCGACCATCGGCAATCCGGCGCTGAAGCCCTTTATCTCGAAGAATATCGATCTGGGCTTCGAATATTATACCGGCGGCGCCGGCTATGTGAGCTTCGCGGCGTTCCGCAAGTCGATCAAGGGCTTCACCCAGACCGGCTTCAACACCGTCGCCTTCACCGATCTGGCGGCCTACGGCATCACCTACGATACGCTGACGCCTTCGCAGCAGCAGGCGATCGACGCCCGCGGCGGGCCGGGCCAGGCCGATGTCGTGGTGCAGCAGCAGGTGAACGCCACCGGCACGCTGACCGTCAACGGCCTGGAGTTCAACTGGGTCCAGCCGCTCGATTTCCTGCTGGATCGCTATCTGGGCGTGAAGGGCTTCGGCTTCACCGCCAACGCCACCATCATCGACCAGAAGGGCACGGGTGCTGCGCCGGCGGTGGCGCTGGGCGTCGCCAAATATGCCTATAACCTGACGGCCTATTACGAGAATGGCGGCTTCATGGCGCGCCTGTCGACCACCTACAACAAGGGCTCGCAAAGCTCGCTGGGCGGCCAGAACGGCATTTCGGCCGCGGCGCTGTTCTCCGACAGCTACCAGCAGTGGGATTTCTCCTCGAGCGTCGATCTGGAGAAGGTGTTCGGCCTCAACCACGGTCCGCAGCTCACCTTCGACGTGGTGAACATCTTCAACGCGAAGCAGCGCAGCTACTTCCAGTTCGAAAACGCCACCTTCACGCAGTACAAGCCGGGAACCCAGTTTCTGATCGGCCTGCGCGGAACCTTCTGATTTCCCCACCCTCGGCGGCCGGCAGCGATGTCGGCCGCCTCTTTCCCTGGCCGGTAGCGGCAGGCCCGCCGGTTGCTGTAAGGCAATCGTAACAGGTGGGAGAACCAGATGGCCAATAAGGTTTCACGACGGCAGGGCGGCGCCCCCACGATCGCGGACGTCGCGCGGGAGGCCGGCGTGTCGCCGATGACGGTGTCGCGCGTCATCAACGGCGAAAAGAACGTGCGGGAGGCCACCCGCGAGGCGGTGAACGCGGCGATCGCCGCGCTGAACTATGCCCCCAATCCCGCGGCGCGCAGCCTGGCTGGCGCGGACCAGATCCGCATCGGCCTGCTCTACAGCAACCCGTCCTCCGCCTATCTCAGCGAATTCCTCGTCGGCGGCCTCGATCAGGCCAGCCGCCGCAACGTGCAGCTCGTGGTCGAGAAATGCGATCTCGACCGGCATGAGGTGGAGGTGGCCCAGCGGCTGGTCGCCAGCGGGATAGACGGCATCATCCTGCCGCCGCCGCTCTGCGATTCCCAGGCGGTGCTGAAGGTGCTCGCCGATGCCGGCACGCCCGCCGTCGCCGTCGCCACCGGCCGCGTGGCCGATAACGTATCCGCCGTCAGCATCGACGATTTTGAGGCGGCTTTCGCGATGACGCGCCATATCGTGTCGCTCGGCCATCGCCGCGTCGGCTTCATCATCGGCAATCCCAACCAGACCGCCAGCGGCCGCCGCCTCGAAGGCTATCGCGCGGCGCTGGAGGCGGCGGGCCTGCCCCTTGCGGACGAGCTGATCACCCAGGGCCTCTTCACCTACCGATCGGGCCTGGACGCGGCTGAGCGGCTGCTGGAGCTGGCCGAGCCGCCATCGGCGATCTTCGCCAGCAATGACGACATGGCGGCCGCCACGGTGGCGGTGGCGCACCGCCGCGGCCTGGACGTTCCGGGCGACCTCACCGTCTGCGGGTTCGACGATACCGCGCTGGCGACGACGATCTGGCCGGAACTGACCACCATCCACCAGCCCATCACCGACATGTCGCGCGCGGCGGTGGAATTGCTGGTGGACGAGATCAAGCGCCGGCGCGGCGGCGAAGGCGAGAAGCACCGTCGCATGCTGCTGGATTTCACGCTGGTGCGCCGCCAGTCCGATGCCGCGCCGCGCCGTCGACCGACGTTCAGCATGGCGTGAAGCCTTGACCGCCAAGGGGTCTATGGTAACGCTACCATAGAGAGGAGTTCCGGGCGCGGCGGCGGGCTGCCGCCGGCCGGACATGCAGGAGAGGTTCCGTGCCGCGCACCCCCGTTCGCCCCTTCCGCTCGCGCGACTGGTTCGCCGATCCCGCCCGATCGGACATGACGGCGCTCTATCTCGAACGCTTCATGAATTACGGGATCACGCCGGAGGAACTGCGCTCCGGCCGGCCGATCATCGGCATCGCCCAGACGGGCAGCGATCTCTCCCCCTGCAACCGCATCCACCTCGATCTCGCGCGCCGGGTGCGGGACGGGATTCGCGATGCCGGCGGGATTCCGATGGAATTCCCGGTCCACCCGATCTTCGAAAATTGCCGCCGGCCCACCGCCGCGCTCGATCGCAACCTCGCTTATCTCGGGCTGGTCGAGATACTTTACGGCTATCCCATCGATGCCGTGGTGCTGACCACGGGTTGCGACAAGACGACGCCTTCGGGGATCATGGCGGCTTCCACCGTCGATATTCCCGCCATCGTCCTTTCCGGCGGGCCGATGCTGGATGGCTGGCACGAAGGCGAACTGGTCGGTTCCGGCACCGTCATCTGGCGCAGCCGCCGCAAGCTTGCCGCCGGCGAGATCGACGAGGAGGAATTCCTCAACCGCGCGTGCGACAGCGCGCCCTCCGCCGGCCATTGCAACACCATGGGCACGGCATCGACGATGAACGCGGTGGCCGAGGCGCTGGGCCTGTCGCTCACCGGCTGCGCGGCGATCCCCGCGCCCTATCGCGAACGCGGCCAGATCGCCTACGAAACCGGGCGCCGCATCGTCGACATGGCCTATGAGGATCTGCGCCCGTCGCGCATCCTGACGCGCCGGAGCTTCCTCAACGCCATTGCCGTGGTCAGCGCCGCCGGCGGCTCCAGCAATGCCCAGCCGCACATCCAGGCGATGGCCCGCCATGCCGGCGTCGAGATCGGCCCGGACGACTGGAGCGCGGCCTATGATCTGCCGCTGATCGTCAACATGCAGCCGGCCGGCAAATATCTCGGCGAACGTTTCCACCGTGCGGGCGGCGTGCCGGCGGTGATGTGGGAGCTGCTGGGCGCCGGGCGCCTCGACGGCGATTGCCTCACCGTCACCGGCCGCAGCGTGGCCGACAATCTGGCCGGCCGCGAGGCTTCGGACCGGGAGGTGATCCGCCCCTTCGCCGATCCGCTGATGGATCGCGCTGGCTTCCTCGTGCTGAAGGGCAATCTGTTCGATTTCGCGATCATGAAGACCAGCGTGATCTCCGATGCCTTCCGCCAGCGCTACCTCAGCCGGCCGGGGCAGGAAGGCGTGTTCGAGGCGCGGGCGATCGTGTTCGACGGATCGGACGATTATCACCACCGCATCAACGATCCGGCGCTCGATATCGACGAAAACTGCATCCTCGTCATCCGCGGCTCAGGCCCGATCGGCTGGCCGGGCTCGGCCGAGGTGGTCAACATGCAGCCGCCCGACGCGCTGATCCGCAAGGGTATCCTGGCGCTGCCCACGCTGGGCGACGGCCGCCAGTCCGGCACGTCGGACAGCCCGTCCATCCTCAACGCCTCGCCGGAAAGCGCGGCTGGCGGCGGGCTGGCCTGGCTGCGCACCGGCGACATCCTCAGGATCGATCTCAACGATGGCACCTGCGACGCGCTGGTCGACGCGGCCGAAATCGCCCACCGCAAGGCCGAAGCCCCGCCGCCCGTGCCGGCCAGCCACACCCCCTGGGAAGAACTCTACCGCGAAAAGACCGGCCAGCTCGCCGACGGCGCCGTCCTGGAATTCGCGGTGAACTACCGCGCCGTGGCGGACAAGACGCCGCGGCATAATCACTGAGGAGGGATATGGCGGTCGTCGGTGCACTGCGTCGCTGGGAGCAGGACGGAGTGGTGCACATGCTCGCTGACGGTGCCCCCGCATGGCTACTAGTGTGGCACGAGCAGCAGCGTCAGCCGCGCTATTTCGTTTTGAATGTCGCTGTCGCGATTAGCTGCACTCTGTCCAATCGTTGCTTAGGCTGGACCGCTCGACTGATTTGGATCGTCATGGCAGGCTCTTCGCGATTCCGGAAAGTGGTGGAAGCCATTCCGTCTTTTATCGAGTTGCTCTGCTGCTCCCAACGACTCCTGAATGCAGGCGAAGCAAGGACCGCTTCAATCGCAGGCTGAAGGTCCGCATTGCCGCCACCAGTGATGTGGCACATCGGTAGTTGGTCAGAGACAACCAAAATGTAGCCGGCGCCTTCCGTTGAGTTGATGCGCCAGAAGTGATTTGCCTGCCGAAGTTGGGTGGGAGGAAGGTTTACGGCTTCCACGCTCTCCACCAATCCCATCTTCGCGCCGAGGCCGACAGCCTTTATGAACGGCTCAGGACCACTAGCCCAACTGGTGGGGTCAAGCACCCAAGTCTCGCAGCCTTTCAACGCTCCACTGAAGCCTCGTTCGAGATCAGATTCCGCGTATGCTGGCGCGGCAAATGCAAGCGCAAGGCTTAAAATGACAAATCTCATGCCGCTACTCGCGTTTTGCGGCAGTGAACAAAGCAAGCTCACAGCGGCGCGCACTCTTACAATGCTCTTGCACGATGCTTACGGGCTGTGTGCCGCCTAGCTGCGGATACAATAAGTTGCTGTATTTGTGAGAAAAATTGGTGGAGCACTAGGGCTCGAACCTAGGACCCGCTGATTAAGAGCTAGCCATAAGCTCTTGTTATTGCTCTTCATTCTTCGTCATTTTGCATCTTGGGGAACACGAAATCGTATCTTCGACCCGCTGATTCCGAGGCGTATTGCTTCAGGTCCATTCATGCAAGTTCGGGCGCCCGGGACCCCCGTGATACCCACACGGAAGATCGTCGATTTTCTGGGTATCAGAGCGATGGAGGGTAAAGGCGGTGTGATCCAACCGCTAGCCTAGCAGCAGCGTGATATCGATCGCGGTGGCGTGCGTCAGGAAAAATCCCACTTCGTCGTCACCATAACTCCGAAGGCGTTAATAACGGATGGTTGACTTTTGCGCACAATAAGTCACGATATCGTTATTAGTGAGGAGAGAAAGGTACACTGCCGTTCCTACCTCTGAACTGGATTGCAGGATGCCATGACGAAGCGAACAACGGGCGAATATGAAAATGTGGTCGCAGGCGGGGAGAGCGTCCCTGCGTTTCTGCCTCACCCACTGCCGCCACGTGATCCAGCTTTTGCCATGTCCGAGACAATCAGCAGGCGTCTACGTGCTGCGGAACAAGCCTTGGTGCGGCTTGATCTAGCAACCGAGATGGTGCCGTCGCTCGACTGGTTCCTCTACGGATTCGTTCGCAAGGAAGCGGTGATTTCGTCACAGATCGAGGGCACCCAAGCCACGCTGCTCGACCTGCTCAGCTTCGAAGCGGATGACGTAAAAGCGCCGGATGCGGACGTGGAAGAAGTCTGCAATTATCTCGATGCCCTGAACCACGTCCAACAGGAACTGGCGAACCCATCGGGCATTCCGATTTCCATGCGTCTCTTGAATGACGCGCACCGCCGATTGATGGACGGCGTGAGGGGCGCGACCAAGCAGCCGGGCGAAATCCGGCGCAGCCAAAACTGGATTGGGGGTAGCAGGCCCGGCAACGCGGTGTTCGTTCCGCCGCCGCCCACGCGCGTACCGGAGCTACTGAGCGCGCTCGAAAAATACATTCACGCGGATGATGACTTGCCCCCGCTCATTCGCGCCGGGCTCGTTCATGTCCAGTTTGAAACGATCCACCCCTATCTTGATGGTAACGGACGCATAGGCCGGTTGCTGATTTCGTTGCTGCTCCAGCATTGGGGGCTGCTTCGCGCGCCATCGCTATACCTCAGTCTGTTCTTCAAGCGTCATCGTGCTGAATATTACCGGCGGCTGGATGCTGTGCGGACGCAAGGCGATTGGGAAGGCTGGACCGACTTCTTTCTCGACGGGGTCGCAACCATCGCCGACGAGGCGGTGACATCGGCGCGGGATATCTTCGCAATAGTCGGCCAAGATCGCACCCGGCTGCTGGCGAGCAATGCGGCTTCCGTTTCGGCCGTCAGGCTGTTTGAAGAACTTCCCAGCCACCCGATTGTCACAGTCGCGTCAGTCATGACCTTACTCGGGATCAGCAAGCCAACCGCTATCCGCGCGATAGAGACGCTGATGTCGGCGGGAGTTCTGACGGAAACGACCGGCAGGCGTCGGGACCGCAGTTTTGCCTACGCCGCCTATGTCGATTTGCTTCGGATCGGTACGGAGCTTGGAAATGATGAATAAAGCAGGATCTGATTTGCCTTCTTCGGCCGCTGCCGGTGAAGAGGCCGCATGGCAAGAACTGAAGCGCCTGCTGGGACAAAGGATCGCCGAGGGTCTGGCGGGTGGTCTGTCTACCGATGGCATCGCCTCCATCGTTGATGAGGAGTTGGGTTCCAGCCATCCCGACACGTAATTGCGTTAGACTGAAAAACCCAGAATCAGTGTCGCGCTATCTGGTCCGAGTACCAATGTAGAGCCTCGATCCAAAGCACCCCCCGGTCGCAGGCTGCATGGTCAAATCGCATCGCGCTGCATTTTCCCGATGCAGGCCCTTCGAGCGCTGGGAATTTCTTTGAGATTGGCCGATTTCCGTGATTATTGAAGTGTCATTCGAAAGGATGACACATGCAGAAAGCCCTAACCAACAGGATACTTGAAACCCTAAGAGTCTGATTCAAAACTATCGGGCCTGATTTCATGCTCTTGCGATGCGGCGAGTAAGG
>NZ_MIPT01000001.1:507874-548253 GCF_001853345.1 Edaphosphingomonas haloaromaticamans
CGGCAGTTTTTGGCGAAACCCCTGAATCAACGACAGGCTCAGCCGTCAAGCTAACCTGCTGATACCACTCAACTTAATTTCCGATCGGGCTCTTAGACCGGCTGATGGCGGCAGGTTATTCGGCTCGCACGATCGACGATGCGAAGGTCATCGCAAACGTCAAAAGCGGTCGTGGCCCTGGTGCGATGTGGCGGCAAGGATGATAAAGAGCGCAATATTCGCGCATACGTCGATATTGCGCTCTTTTAGGCTTTCATTCGGGTGCAGCCGCCAGCGCCTTCCTTGCTTCGCCGAGCGCTTTCGAGCCATTGGTCCATTGCCAAGGTTGCCGCGCGACATGCTCCTTGCCGAGGTTCGGGTATTGCCGTGTCTGTTTGGCAGCCAGCCGAAGCAGCATTCGAGCATCGCGCGGCGGGACCTTCATTTCGCGGGCGAGCTGCTCCAGCGTGACGACTTCGGGCTTGTGACCGTCTGCCTTACCGGCTTCGACGATCGGGGCTGTGGGCTTCGCGATGTTGGTTGTGGTCATGTCGGTCATCTCCTTTTTGATTAGGACCGACATTTCCAATAAGATAGGCGCGGAAGGCGTGTCAGGAGAAATCCTAGAAATCTTCGTCGCAATCCATGATCGGGATCGTAAAGGTCGTCAAACCATCGGTGAATACATATTCATCGTCATCGCTTCCGATTTCGAAGGTGTAGCGACGCCCGTTCACATCGATGTGGATGATTTCGTTGGGATCGTAGACCACATTGATCGTGGTGTCGGGGAACAACGCCTGAGCGTGCGATAACAGGTGGGTGCGGTCGAGTGGTTGGTCGTCGGACATGATGGTCTCCTTTCGTTGACCATCACCCCATTAAGATCGAGAGCTGCTTGAAGTCAGGAAAAATCCCGGAAGCATCAAGTTTTCTCTTCATCCCATACGCTTAGATTCGGATGCATGAAGGACTATTGTTCAACTAAAGACATACCAATTCGATCGGCGGTGATCGCATGGCAACCGGCATTCCTGCGTCGTAGCGATGGCGACGCGGCTGCTGGCGACGTAGCTGTTTTCAAATTTCTCGATTCTGGCGAACGCTTGTTCGCTATGACGCACGGCGCGTGCTGGCATGACTGGGCCGAGCAATCGGTAGACGAATTGACCGCCGCGCTGGATTGGCTCAAGCGCATCATGGTTCGAGAATACGGCATCGACCCGCAGCGCATCGAGGCGGCCTTCGCCGTCATCCCTGAATATCGCCGACACCAGCCCAACCGAGGTCGGACGCGATGATGGGGCAGAGCGGGTTGTTTAGTCATCGCGGGTACCACTGGGGTCCCATCGAAGGCTTGGGAGCATAGGTCGCGGAATTCAGCGGCTTTCGGGTCGATTGACACCGATTCCACGAAATGCGCAGAGATCGAAAACGGCAGAAATCCGTCAGGACCCGCTGATTGGATATGAGGCTATATGGTGGGCGCGGATCGCGGTTTTGCGGGTCTTGGCGCTACCTACCGAACATGCTGGGTATCCGCTGGGCATCAGACCGCCAAGCAACGAATTATGAGATATCGTTGACCAATCCGCGCAGCCGTTCGCGGTAGATCATTCGCGCGTCGATCTTCGCGGCTTTGAGGCGCTGTACCATGGCCCATCGGTTGCGCCCACGAGGACGCGCATAGCGGGCATCGCCCTCGACCTGTCTCTGTAGCTTGCTCGCCTTGCGTTGGGCGCGGGACAATTCATCATCGCTCTGCACTGCGTAGGCCAGCCGGTGGGCTTTGCGAGACGCGAACATGCCATCGACGAGGAATAGCTGTTCGCATCGCCTGCCATCGATCGGGCAGAGGAGATAGCAGCGGACGCCACCATAGGGGCAGGGGATGCATTCGATCGCCACGCGTTGACTGATGGTGCCAGCACCCAAGGGATCGATAATGCGCATTGATGCATCGCCGGTGTCGCTCAGGTTGATGAAAATTCGCACGCTGAGCGCCTCTGGAGCCTGATTTCGCCAGCGCAATGTGTCATACGTGCATTCGCCGGGGCGAAGCAGCCCTGCGCGCTTCAACACGCGAAGGTCGATGGCAGGATATTGCTCAACGGCCCCGCGATAGACGCTGCGCCGCCGTCCGGAGTTGATGCCGCCCATGATGGCCTCTCTGTGTCGTTGATGCTGGCCATTATACGAAATAGTCTGGCGAAGATCAGGCGGAACCCCGGCTATGCAGCCCGGCTATACAGCTAATCGAGCAGCCGCCCCGGCGTCACGCCCAAGGCCGTGGCCAGCTTGTCCACCACAGTAATCGTTGGGTTGCGAGCTCCGCGCTCAAGGTCGCTGATATAGGTTCGGTGCAATCCCGCCTCGTCCGCGAAGACTTCCTGCGACCATCCTTTTTCCTGCCGCAACAGGCGCAGATTTCTCGCAAGGCGCTCCCGAATATCCATCGCTGCGACATGGACCGTGATGTAGCCAATCAGTCTACAGACAATCGGTGACAATTCACTTTGCCAGACCGCCGCCACTTTCTTATCGATGTCACTGATCGACTACAGAGGGAGGTGGTAAATGCATCAACGGATGGTCCCATGCCGCTAGGCTCACTTCACACGGTGCGAGGCATCATTGCGCAGCGACCGGGCTATCGGTTCTTCATCGCCGTCCATGAAGGCGGAGAATGGGAACTCGAACCGAGCCGTCGCTTCTCGCGATATCTCGATTGCTCCGTGACGATCGAAGGCGTCCGCACCGGTTTTAATCGGCTGGAGGTCGTTCGGATCAAGCGCGACGGCGAAGAATGGTCACCGAGCCAAAGCTGGACGAGGTGGTTCAATCGCTGGCGACAAACAAAGCGGTAGCGCCTTAGCTCGCTGCGTGGAGCCGACTTGACACATCAGATATGATGTTTAATTTGCGGTTTTATGCCCGGGGCTGCGCTAATCACTAACGAACGCCAAGAGCGCGAAGTCTGTGCGCTCATCGACCAGATCGGTGAGGCACTTTCTTCCGATCAGGTGCTACAGCAAATTGTCGATGGTTTACCGCCTGAGATATTGGATGCCATTCGGCGTTCTTTGGTCGCGGAACGGCAAGGGCTAATTGAAAGCCTCGAAGCATATCGGACAGCACAAGGCGGGGATGTGACCGGCCTGAAAGCTCGTGCGGGCAACGATCTGGGCGCGTTACTCGTCGCTGCTAGGGTGGCAAAGGGCTGGAAGCAGAAAGAGCTAGCCCGCCGGCTGTTCCTCCCCGAGCAACAGGTCCAGCGATACGAGGCGGAGCGTTACCGTAGCATCAGTCTATCCGGCCTCCAGCGCGTTGCGCGCACGCTTGGTATCAAGCTCACGGCCCACATAGACCAGCCCCTACAAGAGCCGTGGCTTCCATCTTATGAGATGTCGTCGAGCGAGCTTCAAAAGGTGTTGAAGCACGCACGCGAGAACGGTTGGCTGGATAAAGCCGACCAGTCCGACGACAATGGTATCAGC
Organism: Edaphosphingomonas haloaromaticamans; assembly: GCF_001853345.1. Classification (NCBI taxonomy): domain Bacteria; kingdom Pseudomonadati; phylum Pseudomonadota; class Alphaproteobacteria; order Sphingomonadales; family Rhizorhabdaceae; genus Edaphosphingomonas; species Edaphosphingomonas haloaromaticamans. Next base: position 511,351 of record NZ_MIPT01000001.1, read on the forward strand.
CAACTTCGCCGCACCGTCGCGGAGCATGTCGGCGAATATGGGACGCCCTCGCTGTTGCGAACGGGATTGAACGTCCACGATCTGTCGAAAGATTGGTTTCTGCTGGCGTGGAAGGCACAAGTCACGCGGAGCGCGCTCCGCCTGATTCAGCGGAAGAAGCCTAAATATCGGCCACTCAATATGTCGTGGCTCAGTGAACTGGTTAAGCTGAGTGTGTTCGACGATGGCCCCGTACGTGCGAAGGAGATGCTTGCCGAGCAAGGCATCTTGCTGGTCATCGAGCCGCAGATCGCCGGAATGCGTGTCGATGGTGCTGCGTTCCTGATTGATGAGCATCCAGTGATCGGCCTGACGCTCCGGCTCGATACCTTGGACAATTTTTGGTTCACGCTGATGCACGAGATGGGGCACGTTATCTTGCACTATCGAACGGGATTGGCTTCCGGCTTCTTCGATGACTTTGAGCATCTCGAAATCGACGAGATGGAAGAAGAAGCGAATCGCTTTGCCCAAAACATGCTCATTCCCGATGCGGTTTGGAGCAAATCGCCAGCACGCATCGCTAAGACTGCGGAGCCAATAGAACGCTTGGCGAAACAGTTGGGGATAGCGCCTGCGATCATATTCGGCCGCTTGCGTATGGAGAGGCAGAACTACAAGATATTCTCTGACAAGATTGGGCGGGGCCGTGTTCGAAAGCAGCTCCTCAGCAAAACAATCGAGGTGAACGATGAACCCGTCATATAGGCCGGTCTATTGCAGCGCCCTTCGGATGAAGGCTGGAGAGTTGGAAGGCGTCCGCCAGCTTGCGCATGACGTGGCGGATAGCGTCCTGCCGCGCTTTATCGTTCCCCCGAAGAAGGAGCGGAACGACGCAGAGCCACTTCTGATCGAGATGGCCGAGATGCCAGACATCAGCGTGGCACTGGCGGCGCATTGGCGGGATCGCCCTGCGCTCATCGACGCCACCTACATCATTGACGAATATGGCCGGGATCGTCTGGCGGCATGGTTGCCGAGTATGTTTCAGCGAGCGTGGGCCGCTGGTGTGATTGCTATCCCCATCGCCCAGCTCTCAGACTTGGGTAGCGCAGAAGTCTCGGCTTTCCGGGCATCCATCCCCGGACAGTCCCCGCTCAAGTTTGCTATCTGCGTTTCCTCGGATGAATTGGTTGGGGCGGAGTTGCGCGCCACTCTCTTAAACATCCTGTCATCGTTGGGGCTAAACCCGGCCGATTGTGCTGTGGTAGCTGACTTTGCCGGTGCCGAGTTGTCGGACCCGATGATAGCCGCCCCGATCATCAGCGGTGCGCTTGAAACCTTGCAGGAAATTGGCGCGTGGCGGCACATCATCTTTCAGGGCACGCATTATCCCGAAGTGAATCCGGCTAAGGACGGCACTGCCGAAATCTGGACGCGCAACGAATGGCTGGCGTGGCGCGAAGCGGTGCGGTTCGATCCGACGACGGCCGAGTATATGATTTTCGGTGACTATGCCGCCGATTGCGCCAAGATGGCCTTCGGAGGTGGAGGCGCTCCCGCCATCCGCCATATCCGTTACGCGACGCCCGGCGCGTGGCGTGTCCAGCGCGCGGTTAAGGAGGGCAAGGACGCGCAGCGGATGCACGGTGTCTACAAGGCGATCGTCGACAGCGGCGATTTTGCCGGAGAGGGCTTTTCGAGCGCCGATAGCTTCATCGCAAGCGGAGCGAAGAACCCGACAGCAGGACCGGGCAACTCGACCACATGGCGGCAGCTAAACACGACGCATCACATCACGCAGGTGGTCAGCGACATCGCGAAGGTTCGAGGCATCGCGATCAAGAAAGCTCCGGCATCGGAGGAGTTGCAGCTTTTGCTACCGGCGTAGAAGCCGCTTGTGATCGACTCTAGACGACGGTAGCCTGCTCAAGCCGATTCTGGCGGATGGGGGCTAGCTGTGGAACCAGAGCCGTGGGTGACCGCCGAACAGGTGGCGCATCACCTTGGTGTCGTGAAAGACACAGTATACCGCTGGCGTGAGCAGCGAAATCTGCCCGCCCATCGGGTTGGGAGGCTTTGGAAATTCCAAATCTCGGAAGTCGATGAATGGGTCAGGGCTGGTGGGCCGGATTCCTTCTCGTCAGAGAAGGGGCATGCGTCGTGAAACTGCACATGCGTGGTCCTGCGCCTATCAGCCTTCTGCCCGTGGGTGACGCGGGTGCTCGGCTATGACCGGAGCTGAAGCGCAGATCGAACGCGATCTCATTTCGAAGCTCCAAGAGCTTAAATACGAATATCGTCCAGACATTCAGGATCGCTTCGGGCTCGAGAGGAACTTTCGAAAGAAGTTTGAAGAGCTCAACCGTGTCACGTTGTCGGATAGTGAGTTTACACGCCTTTTAGAAAAGATTGTTACCGCAGACGTCTTCGCTGCCGCGAAGTCGCTGCGCGAGCGTGACACGATTGAGCGCGACGATGGCACGCCGCTCAACTACACGCTCGTCAATATCCGAGACTGGTGCAAAAACAGCTTCGAGGTCGTCAACCAGCTACGGATCAACACCGACAATAGCCACCACCGCTATGACGTGATCTTGCTGATCAACGGCATGCCGGTTGTGCAGATCGAGCTCAAGGCCCATTCCGTCAGCCCGCGCCGGGCGATGCAGCAGATCGTCGAATACAAATCTCAACAGGGCAACGGATATAGCCGCACGCTGCTCTGCTTCATACAGCTGTTCATCGTCAGCAACCGCACCGAGACTTGGTATTTCGCCAATAACAACGAAGAGCACTTCAGCTTCAATGCCGATGAGCGCTTCCTTCCGATCTACCAGTTCGCGGCGGAGGATAACCGCAAGATCGGCCGCCTCGATGAGTTCGCGGACAAGTTCCTGGCCAAATGCACGCTGGGTCAGATGATCAGCCGCTACATGGTCGCCGTCGCTAGCGAGCAGAAACTGCTGATGATGCGACCCTACCAGATTTACGCGGTGAAGGCGATTGTCGAGTGCATCCAGCAGAACATCGGCAACGGCTATGTCTGGCACACCACCGGCAGCGGTAAGACGCTGACATCGTTTAAGGCCTCGACACTGCTCAAGGACAATCCAGACATCGAAAAATGCCTGTTCGTCGTCGACCGCAAGGATCTCGACCGGCAGACGCGCGAGGAGTTCAACCGCTTTCAGGCGGGCTGCGTTGAGGAAAATACGAACACCGAAACACTGGTCCGCCGCCTGCTGTCCGACGATTACGCCGACAAGGTGATCGTCACCACGATCCAGAAGCTCGGCCTCGCGCTCGATGGCGGCAACAAGCGCAACTACAAGGCCCGCCTGCAGCCGTTGGCTGACAAGCGCATCGCTTTCATCTTCGACGAATGCCACCGCTCCCAGTTCGGCAAGAACCACGATGCAATCAAGGAATTCTTCCCGCGCGCGCAGCTATTCGGATTCACCGGCACGCCGATATTCGAGAAGAATGCACGCTACGAACAGGTCGAGGGCGAACACGCCAGCCTGCGCACCACTGAGACCTTATTTGAGCGCAGCCTGCACGAATACACGATCACCCATGCAATCGAGGACCAAAACGTCCTCCGCTTCCACATCGACTATTATAAGGCGGAGGGGGACAAGCTGCCCAAGCCGGGCGAGGGGCTGAAAAAGGAGAAGGTCATCGAGACCATCCTTGCCAAGCATGATGCCGCCACTGCCGACCGGAAATTCAACGCGATCCTCGCCACCGCCTCGATCAACGAGGCGATTGAATATTGGGAGAAGTTCAAAGCCATCCAGGCGGCCCGCGCCGCCGCCAATCCGGACTTCCGCCCGCTCAACATCGCCTGCGTTTTCTCTCCACCGGCGGAAGGAAACCCCGACGTGCGCCAGTTGCAGGAGGACCTGCTGCAGGAGCTGGAAGACAACAAGGTTGATCCCGATACCAAGAAGAAAGCGCTGCGGGCGATCATCGACGATTACAACGCGCAATATGGAACTAATCACCGCATCGGCGAATTCGACCAATATTATCAAGACGTGCAAAAGCGCATCAAGGATCAGCAATGGCCCAATGGCGATCTGCCGCACGTGCAGAAGATCGATGTCACCATCGTCGTCGATATGCTGCTCACCGGTTTCGACTCTAAATTCCTGAATACGCTCTATGTCGACAAGAACCTGAAGCACCACGGCCTGATTCAGGCGTTTTCGCGCACCAACCGCGTGCTCAACGATAGCAAACCTTATGGCAACATTCTCGATTTCCGGTCGCAGCAAGGCAACGTCGAAGAGGCGATTGCGCTGTTCTCAGGTGAGAGCGTCGATGCCCCCGCCACCATTTGGTTGGTCGATCCCGCGCCCAAGGTGATCGCCAGCCTGACCGACGCGGTGAAGCGGCTCGATGATTTCATGGTGTCACAGGGGCTGGAAGCCCGCCCGGACGAAGTAGCGAACCTGAAGGGCGATGCCGCTAGAGGACAGTTCATCGAGCTGTTCAAGGGCGTGCAGCGGCTGAAAACCCAGCTCGATCAATATACCGATCTGGAGGAAGAACAGAAGACGGAGATCGCCAAGACCGTGCCGCCCCAAACGCTGCAAGGATTTCGCAGTGCTTACCTTGAAACCGCACAGCGACTGCGCGCGGCGCAGCAGCGGCAGGGCGGCGAGGCCGTGCCGGAGGTCGACCAGCTCGATTTCGAATTCGTGCTCTTTGCCTCAGCAGTGATCGACTACGACTATATCATGAGCTTGATCGCAAAGACGACGCAGGCCCCGGCAGGCAAGCGGACGATGAACCGCGAGCAGCTGATCGGCATCATTCAGGCAGATGCCAAGTTCATCGACGAGCGCGACGATATCGCCGAGTACATTCGCGGCCTTCCGGTCGCTCAGCCGCTGGAGGAAAAGGACATCAAAGCCGGATATGAAGCGTTCAAGGCGGAGAAAAAGGCGGCCGAGCTGACTGCGATTGCGACAGCGCACGGGCTGGAGGTCGCGGCGCTGCAAGCCTTTGTCGACGAAATTATCCGGCGCCGCATTTTCGATGGCGACGCGCTGAGCGACCTGATGGCTCCGCTCGGCCTCGGCTGGAAAACGCGGACGCAAAAGGAACTGGCGTTGATGGAGGCGCTCACCCCGTTGCTCCACCGGCTGGCGGAGGGCCGCGAGATTTCAGGGTTGAGTGTTTATGAGCAGTGATAGCGCGCACGCAGTGACGGACGAGGGGGAGGCTGCACAAGTGCTTGTGCCAAAGCTGCGGTTTCCGGAGTTTCGTGATGCGGGGGGGTGGGTGCCAACACCCCTGCGCGACGTTTGTGAACCCATCAATGAGAAAGTCGGTAGCGCGAAGTTGACTCCGGTTAGCATCACCGCAGGGCGCGGCTTCGTTTCGCAAGCCTCGAAGTTTGGTCGAGATATCTCGGGCGTTCAGTATCGGAACTACACATATCTGCGGCAGGGTGATTTCGCCTATAACAAGGGCAATTCACTTTCCTATCCGCAGGGCTGGGTTTGCCAGCTAAAGGAATTTGAAGAAGCGGCAGCATCAAGCGCGTTTATTTGCTTTCGACTGCGTGAAGATTATCATCCGACGTATTTTCAAGCACTGTTTGACCAGAATGTGCATGGTCGACAGCTGCGCAGATTCATCACGAGTGGAGCACGCAGCAACGGCTTGCTGAACATTAGAACAGACGACTTCTACGGCGTCAAAATTCCGCTGCCGCCCAAAATAGCTGAGCAGCATAAGATATCGGACTGCCTGTCTACGCTTGATGATTTGATCGCGGCGGAGAGGGATCGGCTGGTGGCGCTGCGCGCATATAAGCAAGGGCTATTGCAACAGCTCTTCCCGCGCCCCGAACGCATCGAAAACGGCGAGAAAATCCCCGCTGAAACCACCCCCCGCCTACGCTTTCCAGAATTTCGGCATGCAGGGGAGTGGGAGGAGCGAACCTTAGCGCAGATATCGCCCGCAATCTTCGACGGCACGCACCAAACGCCGACATATGTTGACGAAGGCGTTCCGTTCTACAGCGTGGAGAATCTTGTCAGTGGGGCCGCGAATAGGTTCATATCACAGGCCGATCACGATTTGGCCACTGCCAAAAACAAACCTGAAATTGGGGATCTGCTCATCACTCGGATCGGAAAAATCGGCTACTCTAAAATCATCGACTGGGAAGGTGATTTCAGTATTTACGTGACGCTGGCAGTCGTCAAACAGTCTTCCGGTTTTAATTCTGGTTATATGCACGCCTTTTTCCAGTCTGAAAGATATCAGGCCGAACTTGCGCAGCGGTCGCTTTTAAACGCAGTGCCCTGCAAGATTAATATGGATGAACTTCGCAGGTCCGTCGTTTTGCTGCCGAGCATGGCGGAGCAAGAGAGGATCGCCAGTTGCTTCAGCGATTGCGATCGTGGAATCGAGGCACAATTCGACAGGGTCAAAGCCCTCAAAACCCACAAATTCGGGTTAATGCAGCAGCTCTTCGCGTTACCCTGTGAGGTGGCCGCATGACGCCAGCCGCCCCCCACGCCGATTTGCCCGCGCTCGCCGTGCATCTGCGCGAGGTGCTCGACACCAAGAAATGCATACTGCTCTACGCGTATAACGGCACGGGTAAGACGCGGCTGTCGATGGAATTCAAGGACATCGGGAAACAGGGCGACGCGCGCGACACGCTGTATTTCAACGCCTTCACCGAAGACCTGTTTTCATGGGATAACGACCTTGACGGTGATACCGACCGCAAGCTGCGGCTGAACGCCAATTCGCGCTTCTTCGCCGGGCTGGAACAACTCGAAATGGACAACCGCATCCGCCCCCTGCTCGTGCGCTATGCCGATTTTGATTTCCGTATCGATACCACTGACTGGGTGGTGACGTTCTCGCGGGAAGAGCAGGGCACAGACGATGAGGGCAATATCGTTCCTGTCACGCGCGACAACATCAAGGTTTCGCGCGGCGAGGAAAACATCTTCATCTGGTGCTTTTTCCTCGCCATCGCCCATGTCGCGATCGATGCCGAGGAGGGCAACCCTTATGAATGGGTGCGCTGCCTTTACATCGATGATCCCATCTCCTCACTCGATGAGCATAATGCGATCAAGGTCGCCTGCCACCTTTCCGAGATGCTGAAGCGGGAGGACAACAAGCTCAAGACCGTGCTTTCGACGCATCATCCGCTGTTCTTCAACGTGCTTTGCAACGAGTTCGGGAAGGCGCGGAAGCTGTTCCTGACCAAGGCGGCTGACGGCCGCTATCTAGTCCGCGAAACGGGCGATACGCCGTTCTTCCACCATGTCGCCATCCTGAGCGAGCTGCAGAAGGCGGCCGATAGCGGTGAACTCTATACCTATCACTTCAACATGCTGCGCGCGGTGCTCGAAAAGACATCAAGCTTTCACGGGTTCAAGGGGTTCACCGCGCTGATCCGGCGCGAGGACGACGATCCCGATGGCGTTGTTTATGGCCGCCTGCTCAACATCATGAACCACGGCAATTATTCGCTCTACGAACCCGTCGAGATGGTGCCGGAGAACAAGGAGGCGTTTCGCCGCATCCTCGCCAACCTCCGCGCGCAGTACACCTTCAACCCTGAAATCTTCGAAGACACCCAGCAGGCAGACGCAGCATGACCGAACAAGAACATAAAAAGCTGGGCCAGACCCTGTGGAACATCGCCGACCAACTGCGCGGGGCGATGAACGCGGACGATTTCCGCGATTACATGTTGGCATTCCTGTTCCTGCGCTACCTCTCCGATAATTATGAGGCGGCCGCGGCGAAGGAGCTGGGGCCGGATTATCCTTCGCTCGGCGCGGATGATAAGCGCGCGCCGCTCTCGGTCTGGTATGCGGCCAACCCTGAGGACACCGAAGAATTTGAGCGGCAGATGCGCCGCAAGGTCCATTATGTCATCCAGCCGCCTTACCTGTGGACCAGCATCGTCGAAATGGCCCGCGTGCAGGATGGCGACCTGCTCGATACCCTGCAAAAGGGGATGAAGTTTATTGAGGATGAGGCCTTTACGAACACGTTCAAAGGGCTGTTCTCCGAGATCAACCTATCGTCCGAGAAACTCGGCAGATCATTGCCGGATCGCAATGAAAAACTGTGCAAGATCATCACCGAAATCGCCAAGGGGCTGAAGGAGTTTTCGGCGACCAGCGACACGCTGGGCGATGCCTATGAATATCTGATCGGCCAGTTTGCGGCCGGCGGTGGGAAGAAGGCGGGGGAGTTCTACACGCCGCAATTCGTCTCCGACATTCTGTCAGAAATCGTGGCGCTCGATAGCCAGGATCCAACGCAGGGCAAGCGCGGCCATATCGACAGCCTGCTCGACTTTGCCTGCGGTTCCGGCTCGCTGATCCTCAACGTCCGCAACCAGATGGGGCCGCGCGGCATCGGCAAAATCTACGGGCAAGAAAAGAACATCACCACCTATAACTTAGCGCGCATGAACATGCTACTGCACGGGGTGAAGGACAGCGAGTTCGAGATTTTCCACGGCGATACGCTCACCAATGAGTGGCCCATGTTGCGCGAGACGAACCCGGCGAAAGTGCCGCGTTTCGACGCGGTCGTTGCCAACCCCCCGTTCAGCTATCGCTGGGACCCGTCGGACGCGATGGCCGACGATGTGCGCTTCAAAAATTATGGCCTTGCGCCAAAATCGGCCGCCGATTTTGCCTTCCTGCTCCACGGTTTTCATTTCCTCAAGGATGACGGTGTGATGGCGATTATCCTGCCGCACGGCGTCCTGTTCCGTGGTGGGGCGGAGGAGCGTATCCGCACGAAGCTGCTCAAGGACGGGCATATCGACACGGTGATCGGGCTGCCTGCCAACCTTTTTTACTCGACCGGCATCCCTGTCTGCATTCTTGTGCTCAAAAAATGCAAAAAGCCGGATGACGTACTGTTCATCAACGCTGCCGAGCATTTCGAACGCGGCAAGCGGCAAAACCGGCTGACCCCGGACCATATCGCCAAGATCGTCTCCACCTATCAGCACCGGAACGAAGAGCCGCGCTATTCCCGTCGCGTGCCTATGTCAGAAATCGCTGACGAGAAAAACGGCTACAACCTCAACATCAGCCGGTATGTCAGCACGGCGGAGGCCGAGGCGGAGATTGACCTTGCAGCCGTCCACGCCTCGCTGGTCGAGATCGACAAGCGGGTGAAGGCAACGACCGCACAGCACAACGAGTTTTTGAAAGAGCTGGGTCTGCCGCTTTTGCCCATGTGATCGGAGGAGGGGGGGATGGATGTTGAGCTACTGGATGCGCCAGAAGTTTCTAAGCGGCTCAAAAGGTTAATCGACAAACACGACGAAATACATGTGGCCGTGGCATGGGGTTACAATGGTCCTGTTGCCGATCGGCTGCTTCAAAATGCCCACAAGTTTAGCTCGGTAACGATCGGTATTTCGTTCTGTCAGACCGACCCCAATCTTATTGAGCGTCTGGTGGGGACGAAGAACGCTTTTATCGCGGATGGTGGCAGCGCGACGTTTCACCCGAAGCTCCATTACTTCCGATCAGGGGACAATGCCGAAGCAATTGTCGGAAGCTCCAATTTCAACGTGGGCGGGTTGGGCAAGAACTGGGAGGCCTGCATTCATTTGAAGGGGCACGTCGATTCCCCCGTATTTAAGCAGGTGCGGGCATGCCTTGAAACATATCGCCCGCTCCGGAGGTCAGTCACCGCTGCGATGGCGAAAAGCTACAGATTGCAGTTCGATGCGGCGAAAGCGCTCAGAAAGCCCAAAAATCCGGTGATGCCGAGTGAGGCCGCCGCGTGGCGACAATTCACGTCACCCTTGGTCGAGATGGAATGGGACACCTACCTAAGCGCTGTCCGATCCAGCCGCTATCACGAACTAGATAAGAGACTGGGTCTCCTCCGCACCTGTCAGCGCCTTTTCGCAACCGTGGGGTCGTTCGCTGAGCTTTCAGCGAACGAATGGAAGGCGATCGCCGGGGTAATCGGCGAAGCGCAGAAGCGAGCTTCTGGATTGGATGATCATGACTGGGGTTGGTTCGGCTCAATGAAAGGCATGGGAGATTTTGCGAATCGCATCGCGGAGCAAGACGGTTGGCTTACCCGTGCGGTTGACAGTATCCCGAGACATGGCGACGTTACGTGCGCGCAATACGAGAGGTTCTGCGGATACTTTTTGCGAGCATTCGAGCGGTCGCATCGGACCGGCGGCGTCCCGACAGCAACGAGACTTCTAGCAATGAAGCGGCCGGACACATTCGTGTGCGTAAGCAAACCAAACAAGGCGGGGTTAGCGCAGGCTCTGGCATTTTCGCCGTCGACGCTCGACCTCGAAAACTACTGGGAACGGGTCGTAGAGCCGGTCCGGGCTTCAACTTGGTACAACATTGATCGACCGACCGGGGAGGAAGCCGAGATATGGGATGGGCGCGTCGCCATGCTGGACGCGATCTACTATTCGCCCGACTGACGACCGCGCGGGTTGTCACTCGGTCGATGCGTGAAGGCGACGAACGAGTCTGGGACCCCAATGGGACCCCACGATTAGGCAGCACGCCGCTGTCGTATCTACGTTATTGAAAAATGGTGGACGCACTAGGGCTCGAACCTAGGACCCGCTGATTAAGAGTCAGCTGCTCTACCAACTGAGCTATGCGTCCATCCCGTTGGAGACTGAATGTCTCGAAGCGAGGCGCGCCCTTTGCCCCAGGGCGGGCGCCTTGTAAACACCCTTTGGCAGATTTTTTTGCATTGCCGCAGGCGTGGGGTGGTCGGGGCCTCGGGCGGGGGTGGCGATTGTCTTAGCGGCCGGCCTTTTCGGCGCGGTCGATCGCCATCAGCAGGCCCAGGCAGAGCATCACCGTCATCACCGCCGATCCGCCGAAGGAGACCAGCGGCAGCGGGATGCCCACGACGGGGGCGAGGCCCATCACCATCGAAAGGTTGATGGCGACGTAGAAGAAGATCGTCATCGAAAGGCCGCCGGCCGCCAACCGGCCGAAGCGGCTGCGCGCGCGGAGCGCCACGCGGACGCCCCAGTTCACCACCAGCAGGAAGGCGACGATGATGAACAGCCCGCCGGCCAGCCCCCATTCCTCCGCCATCGTCGCGAAGACGAAGTCGGTATGGCCTTCGGGCAGGTAATCGAGATGGCTCTGGGTGCCGTTCAGGAAACCCTTGCCGAAGATGCCGCCCGATCCGATCGCGATCTTCGACTGGCTGATATGATAGCCGGTGCCGAGCGGATCGCTTTCGGGATCGAGGAAGATCAGCACGCGGTTGCGCTGATATTCGTGGAGCGAGAAGAAGATGATCGGCAGCGCCGCCAGGAAGGCCGCGCCCGCGCCGATATAGAGGCGCAGCGGCAGCCCGGCGAGGAAGGTCACGACCACGCCGCCCGCCAGGATCATCGTGGCGGTGCCGAGATCGGGCTGGACGAGCACCAGCGCGAAGGGAACGCCAATCAGCGCGGCGGCCGGCCAGATCGCGCTGAAGCGGCGTATCTCGCCCGCCGGCAGCAGATCGTAGAAGCGCGCGAGCACCAGCACGATCGCCGGCTTCATCAGCTCCGACGGCTGGAGGCGGATGAAGCCGAGGTCGAGCCATCGCTGGCTGCCGCCGCCGACGAAGCCGAATATCTCCACGATCACCAGCGCCGCGACGATGATCGCATAGGCCGGGAAGGCGGCCGCCTTGATCTGGTCCTCGCGCACGCGGGACAGCAGGATCGCGCCGAACAGGAAGGCGCAGAAACGGATCCCCTGGGAAAGCGCCCAAGGCTTCAGGCTGCCGCCGGCGGCCGAATAGAGGACGACGAGGCCGAAGCCGCCGATGGCGATCACCGTGGCGATCAGCCGCCACGGCAGCATGGCGAGCGGGGCCGGGACGAGCGGATCGCGCATCAGTCCGTCTCGACCGGTTCGTTGCCGACGGCGTCGGCGGCGGGCGCGGCCGCTCCGTTGTTCGCGGCCGGCGCAGGGGCGGCGGCGTTCGATGCGGCGGACGCCGGCGCCGGGGCGGGCGGAGCCGCGGGCGCCGGCTTCTCGCGATTGGCCCATTCGGCGGCTTCGCGGGCCATGCGCGTCTCGATATCGCCGCCCCAGCCTTCCTCCATCTTCTCCAGCGTCGCCAGCGCCTTCGCCGGATCATAGAGATAGGTCATCACGTCGCGCGCGATGGGGGCGGCCACGGCCGATCCGCCGATGCCATGTTCGATCACCACGGCGGCGGCGTAGCGCGGATTTTCCACGGGCGCGAAGCCGATGAACAAGGCGTGGTCGCGATATTTCCACGGCACGCCCTCGCCGCCGAACTTGCCGCCGCGCGCGCGCTCGGCGGCGGTGATGTTGCGGACCTGGGCGGTGCCCGTCTTGCCAGCCATCTGCACGTTGGCGATCGGCAGGCGCGACCGGCCGGCGGTGCCGGGGCCGTTCACCACGTCGCTCATCGCCGATCGGATGAAGGCGAGATGTTCGGGGTCCACGTCCAGCGCCTCGCCGCCCTTCAGCGGGCTGCGGGCGAGCAGGCGCGGCATCAGCGCCCGGCCCGATGCGATCCGCGCGGACATGATGGCGAGCTGGAGCGGGTTGGACAGCATATAGCCCTGCCCGATCGTGGCGTTCACCGTGTCATAGGTGTTCCAGCCGGTCTTGTAGCGGCGCTGCTTCCACGCGGTATCCGGCACGGTGCCGTAACGCTGCGAGGCGACGGGCAGGGGGAATTCCTCCCCCAGGCCCAGCTGGCGCATCATCGTGGCGATGGCATCGATGCCGATCGTCTGGGAATAATGGTAGAAGAAGACGTCGCAGCTCTGGTGGATGGCGCGGCGCATGTCGACATGGCCGTGGCCGCCGCGCTTGTGGCAGTGGAACAGGCGGTTGCCGAGCCGGTAGGCGCCCGTGCACACCACCGATTCCTCCGGCCGCTGCCCGGCGCGCAGCAAGGCCAGCGCCACCGCCGGCTTCACCGTCGATCCGGGAGGATAGAGACCCTGCAGCGTCTTGTTGAGCAGCGGCAGGTGATCGTTGGCGTTCAGCATCGCATATTCGGAATGGCTGATGCCGTCGGAAAAGCTGTTGGGATCGTAGGACGGCATGGAGGCCATGCACAACAGGTCGCCGGTATGGCAATCGACCACCACCACCGATCCGCTGTTGGTGCCGATGCGCCGCGACGCATAGGTCTGCAGCCCCGCGTCGATCGACAGGCGCAGCGTGCCGCCCGCCACGTCCGACCGGGTATCGAGATCGCGGACCAGCTTGCCGCGCGCCGTCACCTCGCTGCGCCGGGCGCCGGGCTTGCCGCGCAGCACCGGCTCCATCACCTTTTCCAGCCCCTCCTTGCCGATCTTGAAGCCCGGCGCGATCAGCAAGGGGTCCCTGTTCTTCTCATAATCCTTGGCGGAGGCCGCGCCGACATAGCCGACGAGGTGGCCGACGGCGGCGCCGGCCGGATAATAACGGGTATAGCCGCGCGCGGGCGCCACGCCCGGCAGCTCGCTCTGGCGGACGCTGACGGCGGCGAAATGCTCGTAATCGATCTTCTCGGCCACCTGCACGGGGCGGAAGCCGGCGGCGTCCTTCAGGTCCTCGCGGATGCGGTCCACCTCCTCCTCCGGCAGGGCGAGCAGGCGGGCGAGTTCGGCGAGCACGCGCTCCTCGTCCTTCAGCTGGTCGGGGATGATGTCCACGCGGAAATCGGTGCGGTTGATCGCGATCGGCTGGCCGTTGCGGTCGATGATCCAGCCACGCCGGGGGGGGATGAGGATGAGCTGGACGCGATTATCCTCCGCCATCAGGCGATAGCGTTCGTTCTCCGCGATCGAAAGCCAGCCCATCCGCGCGGCGAGTATCGCGCCGATGCCGATCTGCGCGCCCCCCAGCACCATCGCCCGCCGGGTGAAGGTGAGGAGCTGCTGCTGTTCGGTGACGATGCGGCGGCCGCGCTTCACCGGAGCCGCCAGCGGTCCAGCGCCGCGCACAGGCGCATGGCAGCCGGGAAAAGAAGGATGGTGATGATCGTCTGCGGCACGATCGCGAGCAAATGGCCTCCGCCGGTGGTGAATGCGACAAGGCCGACGCCGCCCGCCAGGCAGAAGATGATCGCCGCCGCCGCCGTCAGCCAGTCCATCCAGTAATCGCGCCACACCGCGCGATTGTCCATCATGTCGAACGCCACGAACACGATGGTCCAGAGCGCCATGGCGGAACCGAGCGGCTGGCCGCTGAACAGATCGTCGAACAGCCCCAGCGGCAGCGCGATCCAGCTCGGCCACATCTCCGGACGGAGCAGCCGCCAGCCGAGCAGCATCAGCAGGCCGAAGGGCGGCAGCAGCGGCCAATCGGCGACGATCGGCAGCAGCGTGACCAGCGACCCCGCCAGCACCGTGGCGATCGGCACCCAGCGGGCGCGGCGCGGCAGCAGGACGATATCGTCATCGTCCATGCCGACGACGCGGGGGCGCGATCCGTTCACGGGCCGGTGGGCGCCGGGGGCGGCGGCGGCAGATCGGACTGGAGGGGGCGCAGCACCATCGCGAAATCGAGGCGGGCGGGATCGGCCAGCGGCATGGCCCGCGCGGCATCGCGCGTCACCTTCGTCACCACCGCCACCGGGATGCCGGCGGGATAGATGCCGCCCGCGCCCGTCGTCATCACCACGTCGCCCCGGCGGAAGGGCGATGCGCCGGCAATCAGCGACCTAAGCTCGATCGATCCGTCGCCCTGGCCGGTGGCGAGCGCGGCGACGCCGCTGCGGATGATCTGCACCGGCACCACGCTGCTGCCGTCGGTGATCAGCAGCGCGCGGGAGGATATCTGGCCCGCTTCCACCACCCGGCCGATCAGCCCTTCGGCGGATCGGATCGGCTGGCCCGGCTCCACGCCCGCCGTGCGGCCGGCGCTCAGCGTCACCAGCCGGCGGGTGCTGCTGGCGGACGATCCGATCACGCGGACCACCGCCACCGTCTCGCGCTTGTCGCCGACGAGGTTGAGCAGCCGCTTGAGCCGGCGATTCTCGAAATCGATGGCGCGGGCTTCCACCAGCTTGGCGCGCGATGCCTCGATCTCGCGCCGCAGCTCGGCATTCTGGGTGCCGGCGCGCCAATAGGCGCCGATTTCTTCGCCGATCGTCGTCGCGCCGTCCACCAAGCCGCGCCCGGCCGATGTGGCGGGGGCGGCCAGATCATTGGCGGTGGCGCGCAGGGCGGAAAAGCCCTGCGGGTCGAAGCGCGCGGCAACCAGCAGCAGCAGCGCGACGACGATCCCGGCCACCGCGATCACATAAGCGGCGAACAGGCCATATTGCGCGCGGCGCGAGAATCCGGGGCGTCTGAGGCGCGGCGGCGCCATCGCCGGCCGAGCCCGCTCAGGCGGTCTGGAGCACGCCGCGGAACGCCGGATCCTCCAGCGCGCGGCCCGTTCCCAAGGCGACGCAGGTCAGCGGGTCCTCCGCGACGGTGACGGGCAGGCCGGTCTCCTCGCGGATCACCTCGTCCAGCCCGTTCAGCAGCGCGCCGCCGCCCGTCAGCACGATGCCCTGGTCGACGATGTCGGCGGCCAGCTCCGGCGCGGTATTCTCCAGCGCGATGCGGACGCCCTCGACGATCGCCTGCACCGGCTCGGAAAGCGCCTCGGCGATCTGGCTCTGGGTGATCGTGATTTCCTTGGGCACGCCGTTCACCAGGTCGCGGCCCTTGATGTGGATCGTCTCGCCGCGGCCGTCGGCCGGCATACGGGCGACGCCCATTTCCTTCTTGATCCGCTCGGCGGTCGATTCGCCGATCAGCAGGTTGTGGTTGCGGCGGACGTAGGAGGCGATCGCCTCGTCCATCTTGTCGCCGCCCACCCGGACGGAGGTGGTGTAGGCGAGGCCGCGCAGCGAAAGCACCGCCACCTCGGTGGTGCCGCCGCCGATATCGACGACCATCGATCCCACCGGCTCGGTCACCGGCATGTCGGCGCCGATCGCGGCCGCCATCGGCTCCTCGATCAGCCACACCTGGCTGGCGCCGGCGTTGGAGGCGGCGTCGCGAATCGCGCGGCGCTCCACCTTGGTCGATCCCGAAGGCACGCAGATCACGATTTCCGGGAAGCGCGGGAAGCGGCGCTTGCCGTGCACCTTGTGGATGAAGTGCTTGATCATCTGCTCGGCCACGTCGATGTCGGCGATCACGCCGTCGCGCATCGGGCGAATCGCCTCCATGCTTTCCGGCGTCTTGCCCATCATCAGCTTGGCGTCGTCGCCGACGGCACGCACCTTCTTGATTCCATTGGTGGTTTCGATGGCGACCACGGATGGCTCGTTGAGCACGATTCCGCGCCCCCGCAGATAGACGACCGTATTGGCCGTTCCGAGATCGATCGCCATGTCATGCGACATGAACTTGAACCACCGGGTAAATGACATCAGTTCGCCTGTCCGTGGATGCTGCGCCGCCGATCGCGCCCGTGCATTGAGCCCCGTGCATGGTCGGGTGGAAATGCCGGTCGCGGGATGCTCGCGCTTGGGCTAGAGCGGCAGCCATGTCAATACGCCGCCTTCCCGAACATCTGGTGAATCGTATCGCGGCCGGCGAGGTGGTCGAAAGACCCGCCAGCGCGCTGAAGGAGCTGGTGGAGAATGCGGTGGATGCCGGGGCCACCCGCATCGCCATTTCCCTGTCCGACGGCGGGCTCGCGCGGATCGAGGTGGCGGACGACGGCTGCGGCATGGCGGCGGACGAGATCGCGCTGGCGCTGGAGCGGCACGCCACCTCCAAGCTGCCCGACGATGCGATCGAGGCGGTATCGACGCTGGGCTTCCGGGGGGAGGCGCTGCCCTCCATCGCCAGCGTATCGCGGCTGACGATCGAAAGCCGGGTGCGCGGGGCGGACGGCTGGTCGCGCACCGTCGACAATGGCGCGCTGGCGGGGGAGGGGCCGGCGGCGATCCCGCCCGGCACTCGCATCCGCATGGAAGGGCTGTTCGATCGCGTGCCAGCCCGGCGCAAGTTCCTGCGCTCCCCCCGTGCCGAATATGCCGCCTGCATGGATGCGATCCGCCGGCTGGCGATGGCGCGGCCGGACATCGGCTTTTCGGTGGAGCATGACGGCCGCCGCGCGCTTTCGGCGCCGCCGGGCGAGGATCGCGCGTCGCGCGTCGCCGCGCTCACCGATCGGGCGCTCGCCGAAAACAGCGTGGCGATCGATTATGTGCGGGGCGAGGTGACGCTGCGCGGCGTGGCGGGCCTGCCCACCTTCAATCGCGGCGTCGCCGATCATCAATATCTCTTCGTCAACGGCCGGCCGGTGAAGGATCGGCTGCTCGTGGGCGCGCTGCGCGGCGCCTATCAGGATATGCTGGCGCGCGATCGGCATCCGGTGGTGGCGCTGTTCATCGACCTGCCGGGCAGCGAAGTGGACGTGAACGTCCATCCGGCCAAGACGGAGGTGCGCTTCCGCGATCCGGGGCTGGTGCGCGGCCTGATCGTCGGCGGCCTGCGCGCCGCGCTCGACGCCGCCGGCCACCGCAGCGCGCAATCGGCGGACCCGGCGGCGATGGGCGCCTGGCGCAGCGAGCCGATGGGCGCGCTCGGCAGCCCGGTTGCGGCGCCGTCGCCCGGCGCGGGCTGGGCCGCGCCGCGTCCGCCGGTGCAGGGATCGGTCTGGGATCATGCCCCCGCCTTCGCGCCGCAGCCCCAGGCGCGGGCCGAGCCCGCCCACGCGCCGCCGCCCGAGGCGGTGGACTATCCGCTCGGCGTGGCGCGCGGGCAGGTGGCTGCCACCTATATCGTCGCGGAATCGGCCGATGGACTGGTGCTGGTCGATCAGCATGCCGCGCACGAACGGCTGGTGCTGGAACGGATGCGCCGGGCGATGGCCGATGGCGGCGTCGCGGCGCAGGCGCTGCTGCTGCCCGAGGTGGTGGAGCTGGACGAAGGCGCCTGCGACCGGCTGGAGGCCCGGATCGCCGAGCTGGCCGAAATGGGGCTGGAACTGGAACGCTTCGGCCCGCAGGCGGTGCTGGTGCGCAGCGTGCCGGCGCTGCTGGGCGGCAGCGACGCCAAGGGCCTCGTCACCGATCTCGCCGACGAGCTTGCCGCCTTCGGCGAGGCCCTGTCGCTCAAGGAAAAGCTGGATTCGGTGGCGGCGACCATGGCCTGCCACGGGTCGGTGCGGGCCGGCCGTATCCTTTCGGTCGCGGAAATGAACGCGCTCCTCCGCGAGATGGAGGTGACGCCCCATTCCGGCCAGTGCAACCACGGCCGGCCGACCTGGATCAAGTTGGGCCACGCCGATATCGAGAAGCTGTTCGGCCGGAAGTAGCGGCGCCGATCAGCTTGTCTTCGGCACCTGGATGGCGAAGCGGGTGCCCTTTTCCAGCCGCGCGACCGAGGCATCGGCCTTGAGCTGTTTCGTGGTGCGGGCGATCAGCTTCATCCCCAGGCTCTGGCCCGGTCGGGAAAGGTCGAAATCCTCGGGCAGGCCGACGCCCTCGTCCGCCACCTCGATCGTGATATGCCCTTCGTCGCCCTTGCCGAGGATCACCCGGATCGGGCCGCCCTGATCGGCGGGATAGGCATATTTCAGCGCGTTGGTGACAAGCTCGTTCACCACCAGCCCGATCGAGATCGCCTGCTCGGCGGGGACGATATGGCGGAAGCCTTCGAAGGCGATGTTGTGATGCGGCGCCGAATCGCCGAGCTTGCGGCAGAGATCGCGGAGGAATTCGCCGAGGTCGGCGACGCGGGCGTCCTCCTGCTTCCAGAGATGGTCGTGGACGTCGGCGATCGTCTGCACCCGCGAACGGGCATCGAGCAGCACGTCGCGGATGATCTCGTTGCGGGACGACCGCGCCTTCACGTCGAGGATGCTCGCCACCAGCGACAGGCTGTTCTTGACCCGGTGGCTCACCTCCTTGGTCAGCAGCTTCTGGCGTTCCTGCAGCTCATATTGGCGGTGGATGTCGGTCGCGGTCGCGAACCAGCGGCGCACGGCGACGGCGCCATCCTCCAATATCGGCACGGCGCGGATCAGGAACCACAGATAGTCGCCGTCCCGCGATCGCAGCCGGCAGGTGAATTCCCACGGCTCCCGCCGGCCGTGCGCATCGTCGATGATCCGGTTGAGCTCGTCGATCTGGTCGGGATGCACGGTCGCCCGCCAGCCCGACCGGGCGATCTCATCGCCGGAAAGGCCCGTGAACTCGCTCCACTGGTCGTTATACCACACGGTGCCGTCCCGCATGTCGCGCATCCAGGCGAGCTGCGGGATGACGTTGGCGAGCAGGCGGAAATTGCCCTCGCTCTCGCGCAGTGCGATTTCGGCCCGGCGGCGATCGTCGATATCCGCCGCCGCTCCCACCCAGGCGATCAGCCTGCCCTCGCGCTCGACGGGGGCGACGCTGGCGCGGTGCCAGCGATAGGCGCCGTCGCGCTGGCGCTTCAGCCGCATCTCCACGTCATAACGCTGGCCGGCGGCGATGGCGGGCGCCGCGATGCGGCGGAGCCGGTGGAGATCGGTGGGATGGACCAGATCGCGCCAGCCATGATCCGGCGTCGTCTCGATATCGCCCGTGTAGCGCCGCCATTCGCGATTGTAGAATTTTGCGGTGCCGTCGGGCCGGCCGACCCACATCTTCCGGGGGGCATTTTCGATGATCGCCCTCAGATTGTCGCTGCTCTCGTTCCACCACTCGTCGGACCCGATACACATACGCAACGTCCCTTCCTGGGGCAGACCTGATCCTCTCCGGCTATTGATTGGCTCTAATGGTTCGACCGCAACCAATGCTTACAGCATCGATGGTGGCGTGACTATACCGGAGTTTTCGCATGATCTATTATAGATACGGCAATAATGGATTTTGCAGATCATTCGGCTTTCATGCGAAGGCATGGTTAACCCTGGGATATCGCTTTTCATCATCCACATCGTCATTTCATATGCTGATATGGTGTTGCGCCGAGGATGTTTACTATCGATCCTAACCGGATCGCAGGATCAGCGGCGCTAATGGCTGCCGGATGTCGGGACGGTTGCCGCTGCTTTTGACGATCCTGGCCGGTGCGGCCCTGGGATGGCTGCTGCCCTATCGGCCGTCGCCCGATCCGGCCCCGCCGGCCGAGCCCCCGGCGCGGGCCGCCCCGGCGGTTGCGGATCAGGTTGCCGCCCCACCGGCGGCGACTTCGCAGAGGATGCCGGAACCGCCGCGGCCGGCGATGCCGGCAGGGCCGGGCATCGTGATCGAGCGTCGCGCCGACGGCCATTATTATGCCGATGCGCTGGTGAACGGGCGGCAGGTGCATTTCCTGGTCGATACCGGGGCGAGCGGCGTCGTTCTCACCATGGACGATGCCCGCCGCGTCGGCCTGCCGTTCAACCCCTACGAATTCCGCGTCATCGGCAAGGGCGCCTCGGGCGACGTGCGCGGCAAGCTGGTGACGATCGACCGGATCGTGCTGGGCCATGTCGATGCCGCCGCCGTGCCGGGCGCGATCATCGGCGATGGCGCGCGGATATCGCTGCTCGGCCAGTCCTTCCTTTCGCGCATCGGATCGGTCAGCATCGCCGACGGCCGGATGACCTTGCGCTAGGGCCTGCGTTTTGAGGGTGGCGGGCGCCCGCCCGAGCCAATATGCCTCGCCGGACACCAAGTTCCGGAGACGACCCATGAAGACACGCGCCGCGGTAGCGTTTGAGGCGAAGAAGCCACTGGAAATCGTGGAGCTGGATCTCGCGGGTCCGGAGGCGGGCGAGGTGCTGGTGGAGATCATGGCGACCGGCATCTGCCACACCGATGCCTATACGCTGGACGGGCTGGACAGCGAGGGGCTGTTCCCGAGCGTGCTGGGCCACGAAGGCGCTGGCATCGTCCGCGAGGTGGGCGCGGGCGTNACCTCGGTGAAGCCCGGCGATCATGTGATCCCGCTCTACACGCCCGAATGCCGCCAGTGCAAAAGCTGCCTGTCGGGCAAGACCAACCTGTGCACCGCGATCCGCGCGACNCAGGGCAAGGGGCTGATGCCGGACGGCACNACCCGCTTCAGCTACAAGGGCCAGCCGATCTTCCATTATATGGGCTGCTCGACCTTCTCGAACTTCACCGTCCTGCCCGAGATCGCGGTGGCCAAGATCCGCGAGGACGCGCCCTTCGACAAGAGCTGCTATATCGGCTGCGGGGTGACGACGGGCGTCGGCGCGGTGGTGAAGACGGCGAAGGTGGAGCCCGGNGCCAACGTGATCGTCTTCGGCCTGGGCGGNATCGGCCTCAACGTGATCCAGGGCGCGAAGATGGTGGGCGCGGACAAGATCGTCGGCGTCGACATCAACGACGGCAAGGAGGAATGGGGCCGCCGCTTCGGCATGACCCACTTCGTCAATCCGGCGAAGGTGGAGGGCGATCTGGTGGCGCACCTCGTCGCGCTCACCGATGGCGGCGCGGACTACACCTTCGACTGCACCGGCAACACCCAGGTGATGCGCACCGCGCTGGAGGCCTGCCATCGCGGCTGGGGCGAATCGATCATCATCGGCGTGGCGGAGGCCGGCAAGGAGATCGGCACGCGGCCCTTCCAGCTCGTNACCGGCCGCGTCTGGAAGGGATCGGCCTTCGGCGGCGCCAGGGGCCGCACCGACGTGCCGAAGATCGTCGACTGGTACATGAACGGCAAGATCGAGATCGACCCCATGATCACCCACGTCCTCTCGCTCGACGAGATCAACAAGGGCTTCGACCTCATGCACGCCGGCGAGAGCATCCGGTCCGTCGTGGTCTACTGACAGCAACAAGGAAGGGAGAGCCAGTGTTTACCCATGTGATGGTCGGCGCGCACGACATCCAGAAATCCAAGATCTTCTACGATGCGGTGCTGGGGGCCCTGGGCGCGAAGCCGGGCTTCGCCGACGACAAGGGGCGCGTGATCTACGTGCACGATCATGCCATGTTCATGATCACCAGCCCGATCAACGGCGAGCCCGCGACCCACGCCAATGGCGGCACGATCGGCTTCCGCGCGGCTTCGCCCGAACAGGCCGATGCCTGGCATGCGGCGGGAGTCGCCCATGGCGGCACGAGCTGCGAGGACGCGCCGGGCTATCGCGAATCACCGATCGGCGCGCTCTACCTCGCTTATCTGCGCGATCCCGCCGGCAACAAGCTCTGCGCGCTCCACCGCCCGGCATAAGCGAGCCGCCCAGGCCCCGGCTTCGGCTGGGGCCTTCATTCTTGCATGTCGCGGGAAAGTGGAGCGGGTAGCGGGAATCGAACCCGCGCGTTCAGCTTGGGAAGCTGACAGGCTACCATTACATCATACCCGCCTGTGCCGCGCCGGATAGCGCGGGCACGAACGCTTGGCAATCGGCCTCTTGATCAGGGGATCAGCAGGCTCGCATCGCCATAGGAATAGAAACGATATCCCTCGGCGATGGCGTGCGCGTAGGCGGCCTGCATCCGCTCGCGCCCCATCAGCGCCGATACCAGCATGAACAATGTCGATTTGGGCAGGTGGAAATTGGTCATCAGACCGTCGATCCCGCGGAAGCGGTAGCCGGGGGTGATGAAGATGGCGGTATCGCCGTCGAACGGGCGGATGATGCCGTCCTCGCCGGCCGCGCTCTCGATCAGGCGCAGCGATGTGGTGCCGACCGCGATCACCCGCCCGCCGGCCGCGCGCGCGGCGTTCAGCCGGTCGGCCGTGGCGGCGTCGATCCGGCCATATTCGGCGTGCATGCGATGGTCGTCGGTATCCTCCGCCTTCACCGGCAGGAAGGTGCCCGCGCCCACGTGCAGGGTCAGCGTCACATGGTCCACGCCACGCGCCGCCAGCGATGCGATCAGCCCGGGCGTGAAGTGCAGCGCGGCGGTGGGCGCGGCGACGGCGCCCGGCTCGGCGGCGAACATCGTCTGATAATCGTCGCGGTCGCGCTCGTCGGCGGGGCGCTTGCCGGCGATATAGGGCGGCAGCGGCATCCGCCCGGCGCGTTCCAGCAGCAGCTCGACCGGCTCGTCGCCCTCGAACTCCAGCAGGATCGATCCGTCGTCGCCCCGGCTCGCGGCGATGGCGGCCACGCCCGCGCCGAATTCCACCCGGTCGCCGTCGCGCAGCCGCTTGGCGTTGCGGACGAAGGCGCGCCAGGCGCGCGGCCCCTCGCGCTTGTGGAGCGTCGCGCCGATCCGCGCCTCGCCCCGCCGGCCTTCCAGCTGGGCGGGGATGACGCGGGTATCGTTGAAGACCAGGATATCGCCCGGCCGCAGGATATCGCCCAGGTCGCGGACGATGCGATCGGCCATGCCGGCGGCGTCCACCACCAGCATCCGTGCGGAATCGCGCGGGGATGCCGGGCGGAGCGCGATCCGTTCCGCCGGCAGATCGAAATCGAACAGGTCGACACGCATGGCTTTGGCCCGATCCGCCGCCCTTATTTCTTGGGCTTCTGATCGTCCTTCATCTCGCCCTTCAGCACGCTCTTCACCGCCTTGGCAGCTTCCTCCTCGCGCTCATGCGCATGGGGATCGGCGGCGGTGGCCGCTGCCGCTACGGGCAGGGTCGGCTCGGCGGCCTCGGTACGGGCGCGGACGATCTTGGACGGGTTGGCCGGCGGCTCGCCCCGCTCGATCGCATCGACATATTGCATGCCGGAAATGACGCGGCCGATCGCGGTATATTTGCCGTCCAGGCGCAGATTGGCGGTCAGCATGATGAAGAACTGGCTGTTGGCGCTGTCCGGATTGTCGGCGCGGGCCATGGACATCACGCCGCGCACGTGCGGCATGTCGTTGAACTCGGCCTTCAGGTCCGGCAGGTCCGATCCGCCGGTGCCGTCGCCGCGCGGGTCGCCCGTCTGGGCCATGAAGCCTTCGATCACGCGGTGAAAGACCAGCCCGTCATAAAAGCCGCGATTGGCGAGCGAACGGATGCGCTCCACGCTGTGCGGCGCCTTGTCGGGCCGCAGCAGGATCTTCACCGTGCCGCCGGTCGAAAGCTCGAGATCGAGGATGTTGGCCGGATCGACGGCGGGGGCAGGCGCGGCGGCGGGCGCCGCCGGCGTGGTCGGCGCTGCCGGCGCGGCATCCTGGGCAAGCGCGGGTCCGAATGCGAACAGGCCGGCGAGCGTGGCCATCAACATCTTCAAACGCATCGAAATTTCATCTCCCGCCGGGGTGCGGCGCCTGCCTGCCCCGATAATCCTGTCCCACATGACGGCCGAACGCCGGGTGCCCGGCCCTGGCCGGATCGCCCTTGCCGGCGGCTGAACGGTCAGCCGCCCCTGACGCCAAGCTGTTCCACCCGCGCCCGCACTTCGGCGGCCACGGCCGATGGCACGAACTTGTCGATCGCGCCGCCATAAAGCGCGATCTCCTTCACCAGCCGCGAGGCGATCGGCTGGAGGCTGACGTCCGCCATCAGGAAGACGGTCTCCACCCGGTCGTTCAGTTGCTGGTTCATCCCCGCCATCTGATATTCATATTCGAAGTCGGAAACGGCCCGGAGGCCGCGCACGATCACCCGCGCGCCTTCCCGATCGGCAAAGTCCATCAGCAGCGAATCGAACGTCACCACCGTGATATCGCCGGGAATCGAGGCGACTTCGCGGCGGATCATCGCCAGCCTTTCCTCGATCGTGAACATCGGCGTCTTGGCGGGGTTGGTGGAAAGGCCCACCACCAGCCGGTCCACCAGCTTGGCGCCGCGGCGGATGATGTCGACATGGCCGAGGGTGATCGGGTCGAACGTGCCCGGATAGACGCCGATGCGCGCCATTCAGCGATCCCTTTCGATGATGTAGCCGGCGATCACGCGCAGCAGATCGGCTTCCGCGCCATAGCTGGAAAGATGGGCGATCGCCTGGCCGACCAGCATGTCCGCCTGCTGGTGCGCGCGTTCGCGGCCCAGCAGTGATACGAAGGTGGCCTTGCCGGCGGCGGCATCCTTGCCCACCGCCTTGCCGATGGCGGCGGCATCGCCTTCCACGTCCAGCAGGTCGTCCGCGATCTGGAAGGCCAGGCCGATATCGCGGGCATAGCCGCGCAGGCGGCCGCGCCCTTCGGGCGGCACATGGCCCATGATCGCGCCGGCCTCCAGGCAGAAGCCGATCAGCGCGCCGGTCTTCAGCTGCTGCAGGCGGGTGACGGTCGGCAGGTCGAACGCCTGGGTCTCGGCGGCGAGGTCCATCATCTGCCCGCCCGCCATGCCGGCCGGGCCGGCGGCGCGGGCCAGCTCGGCCACCAGCTCGATCCGCACGAAGGGATCGGGGTGGGTCGCCTCGTCGGCCAGTATCTCGAAGGCCAGGCTCTGCAGCGAATCGCCGGCCAGCACCGCCGTCGCCTCGTCATAGGCCTTGTGGACGGTGGGCTTGCCGCGGCGAAGATCGTCATCGTCCATGCACGGCATGTCGTCGTGCACCAGCGAATAGACGTGGATGCATTCGATGGCGAGGGCGACGCGCAGCGCCGCCTGGCGATCGACATGGAACAGGTCGCACGCGGCGCACACCAGCAGCGGGCGCAGCCGCTTGCCGCCGCCGATCGCGGCATGGCGCATGGCATCGTAGAGCCGCCCGCGCGCGTCGTCCGGCACCTCCAGCAGCAGGTCGAAATGGCGGTCGATCTCGGTCGCCACCTGCCGCATCGCGTCCTGGAGCGCGACGGGCGTGGTCGTCACGTCGCCGTCAGCCGACATCGAAGGGCTGCGCGCCCGCCGGCCGGCCGTCGGCGCCCAGGCTGATCTTCTCGATTCGCGCCTGCGCGTCCTTCAGCCGCTTCTCGCACTGCGCGCGCAACGCATCGCCTTCGGCATAAAGGCGGATCGAATTGTCGAGCGTCTCCTCGCCGCTCTCCAGCCGCTGGACGATGGTCTCCAGCCGCTTCAGCGCGTCCTCGAACGAAAGCTCGGCGATGGTGTCTTCATCCTGCCCCATGCCCCGGCTTGTGGCCGGGGCGGGCGCCATGGTCAAGCCGGCGTTGCGGCCTTTGCGCTCGCTTCGGCGCGGGCGCGCTCCTCGGCCACCAGTTCCTTGCGGCTCAGCTTGCCGACCAGCGTGTGGGGCAGGCTCTCGCGGATCTCGACCGCGACGACGCGCTCATGCTTGCCGACCTGCGGGTTCAGCCATGCGCGCAGCGCCTCGCCCGTCACGGCCTCGCTTCCGGGGTGGAGGGTGACGAAGGCCTTGGGATTCTCGCCATGATAGGCATCGGGGATGCCGATCACCAAGGCCTCCTTCACGGCGGGGTGGTGGTAGAGGATCGCCTCGATCTGGCTCGGGAACACCTTGAACCCGCCCACGGAGATCATGTCCTTCAGCCGGTCGACGATGCGGATATAGCCGTCCGCGTCGATCAGGCCGACGTCGCCGGTGCGCAGGCCGCCGCCCACGAAGATGTCGGCGTCCGCATCCGGCCGGTTCCAATATCCGGTCATGATCTGGGGGCCGTGGATCACGATCTCGCCGGGCTCGCCGTCCGCCGCCGGCTTGCGGGGATCGTCGCGGTCCACCAGGCGGAAGGTGGTGGCGGGCAGCGGCTGGCCGATCGTGCCGGTGCGGTTCTCGCCCTCATAGGGATTGGCGCTGGCGATGCCGCTTTCGGTGAGGCCATAGCCTTCGCACAGCTTGGCGCCGGTCACGCCCTCGAACCGCGCCTTCAGCTCGGCCGCCAGCGGCGCCCCGCCCGAAACGCAGACTCGCAGCGAGGAGAAATCGGTGCCCGCCGTCTTGGGATGGTCCAGCAGCGCCTGATACATGGTCGGCACGCCCGGCATGGCGGTGGCGCGGGTGCGCTGGATCGCGGCCAGCGTGCCGGCGGCGTCGAAGCGCGGCAGCATCACGATCTCGCCACCGTTCATCACGGTGCGGTTGAGCACGGCGGCATTGGCGAAGATGTGGAACAGCGGCAGCACGCCGATGATCCGGTCGTCCTCGTCGCGATGCGGATCGACCGCCACGATCTGCCGCGCATTGGCCGTCATCGCCTGGTGGGTCAGCTTGGCGCCCTTGGGCACGCCGGTGGTGCCGCCGGTATATTGCAGCAGGGCGACGTCGCGCTCGGGATCGATCGGCACGGGAGCGAGCGCGCCGTCATTGGCGATCAGGCGCGAAAAGGGGACGATCCGGGGATCGTGCGGCGCCTTCGCCACCTCCTTGCGCTGGAACAGGCGGTAGAGCAGCGATTTGGCCGGCGGCAGCGCGCCCGCCACCGATCCGACGACAAGCCTCTCCAGCCCGCTCGTCTCCATCACCTTCAGCGCGGTGGGCAGCAGCGCCTTCGCCGATACGGTGACGAGGATGCGCGTGCCCGAATCCTGCACCTGATGGGCCAGCTCCTCCACCGTGTAGAGCGGCGAGAAGTTGACGATCGTCGCCCCCAGCATCAGCGCGCCGTAATAAGCCGCGACATAATGGGGCACGTTGGGCAGGAACAGGCCGACGCGATCGCCCTTGCCCACGCCCAGCGCGGCCAGGCCCATCGCCGCCCGGCGCGCGCCGGAAAGCGTTTCGGCATAGCTGAAGCGGCGGCCGAAGAAATCGATCAGCGGCCGATCGGGCCAGCGCGCGGCGGAAGCCTCCAGCATCGCTGGCAGGCTGAGCGGCGGGTAGCTCGCCTCCCAGCTGGTGGGGTGGCGGTAGGCGGTTCGCCAGATGGAAGCGGGATCGGCCATGACGATCCACTAGGCCGCGCGGCGGGGGGATGCAAATACGGCAAGGCCGCGCCGGGCTGTCCCGACGCGGCCTTGCTGGAAGATGGCGATCGCGGCGCCCCCACGCGCCGGACCGGCTTACTTCTTGAAGGGATCGACGAAGCCGTCTTCGTCCCCCGCCTCGCCATGCAGCGCCGATTCGGCGGCGCGGGCGGCCGCCTCGCGCTGGGCGCGCAGCTCGTCGATCAGCGCCTCGCGGTCGCCTTCCAGGCGGCTGTCGACCGGAGTCTCGATGCCGGCGGCCTTGGCGGCCTTGGCGACGATCGCGTCCAGTTCGCGCTGCGAGCAGAGGCCCAGCGTCACCGGGTCCTTGGGCACGATGTTGGCGATGTTCCAGTGGGTGCGATCGCGGATGGCGGCGATGGTGGTGCGGGTGGTGCCGATCAGCTTGCTGATCTGCCCGTCCGAAACCTCGGGATGGTTGCGGATGATCCAGGCGATGCCGTCCGGCTTGTCCTGCCGCTTGGAAACCGGCGTGTAGCGCGGCCCCTTGGTGCGGCGCACCTGTTCCGGCCCCTTCAGCATTACCAGGCGGTAATTGGGATCGGCCTGGCCCTTCTCGATCTCGGCCAGCGTCAGCTCGCCCGCGCGCACCGGATCGCGGCCGGTAAGCTTGGTGGCGGCCATGTCGTCGGCGATGGCCTGCACCTCGAGGATGTGGAGGCCGCAAAAGGCCGCGATCTGTTCGAAGCTGAGCGCCGTATTGTCGACGAGCCAGGAAGCGGTCGCATGAGGCATAAGCGGCTGGGCCACGGGAACATCCTCCGGAAATAAATAGGGCCGCCCCTTACGGAGCGGCCGGTGCGTTCCGGCCCGATGTAATCGCAGGCGGCCGCGAGGGCAAGAAGAATGGAATTCAGGCGGTGATCGGCAGGTAGCCGGGCGTGCGCGCGACTGCCGCGATCCAGGCCGATATCGCCGGATAGGCACCGAGATCGAACCCGCCCTCATGGGCCACATGGGTGTAGGCGTAGAGGCAGATATCGGCCAGGCTGATCCGATCGCCCACGAAGAAGCCGGCGCCGCCGCGCAGATGCCGCTCCATCACTGCCAGCGCCGCATCGCCGCCCGCCCGCCGCGCGGGGATGGAGGCGCGCTGGGCATCCGTCAGCGCGTTTTCGCCGACGAAGGCCAGCCAGAAGCGCAGCGTGGCGATATTGGGCTCGTGATTATACTGCTCGAAGAACATCCAGCGCAGCATGTCCGCGCGGTCGAAGCGGTCCTCCGGGATCAGCGGCGATCCCTCCGCCAGCCAGAAGCAGGCGGCATTGCTTTCCGGCAGCAGCTTCTCGCCGATCTGCAGCACGGGAATGCGGCCATTGCCGTTGATCTGGGTCAGGAAGGCGGGCGTGCGGGTCTCGCCCTTCAATATGTCATATTCGCGCCGGTCCAGCGGCACGCCGACCAGGGCGGCCGTCAGCCTGATCTTGTAGCAGTTTCCGCTATTCGCATATTCGTGGAGGATCAGCGCGGCCATGGCGGGCTCCTTATGGGTCCTGTGCGCCATAAGCCGGAAAATTCCCCTCCGCCAGAAGCCGTTTGCGCGCGGCGGCGCCTCTTGTCAGTGGATCAGTGGGCGGTTTCCTGCCCGGCTTGGCC
Source organism: Edaphosphingomonas haloaromaticamans (assembly GCF_001853345.1). Taxonomy (NCBI): domain Bacteria; kingdom Pseudomonadati; phylum Pseudomonadota; class Alphaproteobacteria; order Sphingomonadales; family Rhizorhabdaceae; genus Edaphosphingomonas; species Edaphosphingomonas haloaromaticamans. Next base: position 540,614 of record NZ_MIPT01000001.1, read on the forward strand.
CAGCACCATGCGGCGATAGGCGGTGGGGGAGACGCCCGCCCAGGACCGGATGGCGCGCGCCAGCCCGTTGGCCTCCGCAAAGCCGGCGCGCGTGGCGATCTGGCTGATCGGGATCGATCCGTCGTGCAGGCACATCAGCGCCACCTCGCGCCGCACGTCCGCCTTGAGCGCGCGATAGCTCGATCCTTCCGCCTCCAGCCGCCGCCGGAGCGTCTGCCCGCACATGCCGAAGCCCTCGGCCAGCGCCTCCAGCTTGGGCAGCGCCTGGTGGATTTCCAGATGCGCGCGCATGCGGGCGCGGATCGCCGTCACCAGCCCGTCGCCGACATCGTCGACGGTCAGCATGTCGACGGGGCGGTGGGCGAGGAAGCGGGGAATATCGCTCGGCACCCGCACCACCCGCCGGGCCAGGATCGCGTCGGCGAAACCGAGGCGCGCCACGTCGGCGCCGAACCGGCATTCGCAGCCCATCACTTCCAGATATTCCTGCATCGGCACCGCCGGATCGCCGGGGAATTCCGCGGTGATGACGGCGAACTTCTCGCCGATCAGCCATTGCGCGAAGCGCTGCCAGAAGATCAGCCACCAGCCCGGCAGCACGCGATCGGGATCATGGCCGGTATCCGGGATGGCGACGGTGACGACGGCGTCATGCCCGTCGCGGTCGAGCGTGAAGGCCAGGTCGCGCGTGGCGACAGCATAGAAGCGGAAGGCGCGATCGAGCGCGGTGCCCACCGTATCGCTGAGCGTGCCGATCTCGCACATCAGCTCGAACGCGCCGGGGCGCAGCGGGTGCGCGGTCAGGCCGCACAGCTCGTCCGCCATCATCAGCTTGGCGTTGCGGGATATCGCCGAAAGCGCGGTGCCGTCATAGCGCCCGGCCACCGGATCGCGCCCTTCGGCGACGATGGCGGGATCAAGCCCCGCGCGGGCCGCGCTGGCCAGGAAGGCCCGCGCATAATGGTCGATAAGCGTGGCCGCGGCCACCGGATCGGCTCCCGATTGTCCCAAGGGTCGCACGATGCGGGATTGCCCTTCGCTTGGCAAGCGGGTGGAAGGCGGGTGGGCGGGCGTGGCGCGGCGGCGCGACCCGATGGCCGCCGCGCCCCTGGCGGGCGGCCCACAGGGAGCACGCCGCCCGCAAGGTCGCCTCCGTCCGGCAGGCTCAGTTCGTCGCGAACATCCTGAGGCCGTTCTCGCACACGATCTTGCGGCGATCGGCGTCGGGAATGCCGGCGGCGGTGAACTGCTTTTCCATCAGCGCCCGCGAATTCGGCCAGGACGTCGCCGGGTGCGGGAAGTCCGTGGACCAGTAGAGGACGTCCGGGCCGAAATAGTCGTAGCAATATTTCAGGCCGAGCGGCTCATACATGAAGGTCGCGCCCATCTGCCGCTTGAAATATTCGCTGGGCAGCAGCTTCAGCTTCGGGAAGCTGTAATGGCCCTGGATGATGCGGCCGTCGAGGATCATGTCGAACAGGAAGGGCAGCCAGCCCAGGCCCGGCTCGACGAACAGCACCTTCAGCTTGGGGAAGCGCTCCAGCGTGCCGGAAAGGATCCAGAAGCAGATCGTCTCGGCCAGCTGGAAGCCCGGCAGGCCCAGCGCGACGCCCTTCATCGGGGTCGGATCGCGCTTGATCAGCTCATAGCCCTTGGCGTTGTTGTCGAGGTGGTTGAGGATGGTGATGCCGGTTTCCTGCAGGATCGCCCACAGCCGGTCGTAACGCTCGTCGAAATAGTCCGGCAGGCCGAGCTCGGTGGGGAAGGGCGGAAGCTGCACGCAGCGCGCGCCGCGCTTGGCCACGCGCTCCACTTCCTTCACCGATGCTTCCACATCGTGCGGCAGAAGCTGGTAGGCGCACATCAGGCGCTGCGGATCGACCGCCGCGAAATCGGCGATGGCGTCGTTGAAGCCCGACAGCATCTCCTTCCAGTCGTTGCCCATGATCTCCGGGCTGCACATCTTGGCGCCGCCGACTTCGGGGAAGATCACCTCGGCGAACACGCCGTCGCGGTCCATCGAGGCCAGCTTGGCATGGGGCTCGTAATGGCCCGGATCGTTCCACGCGACCGGGTCCATGATGTCGTTGATGTCGGGGATGAAGCCGCCGCGCTTCTCCAGCTCCAGCGCCTGATACTTCTTGTTGCCGTCGATCCACCCCTGGCGCAGCCGCTCCGAAAGGCGGGGGACGACCCATTCATCGGTGTAGAAAACATGCGAATCGACCGAGACGAGTTTCTCGTCGGGCGCGATCGAAGGTGCGGTTGCCATGTGCCTCTCCTTATCGTTGCCGGCGGCAAAGGCCGGTTCGGGGACAGGCTATGGGGTGGGCCGGGGCGTGGAAAGATCGGAAGCTTACAGCCGAGGGATCAAAATCGGACGCCGGCTTCGTCCATCGGCCCGCTTCCGATCGAAAGGCCCGTCATTTCAGGCCGTAGCGTGGTGCTGCATGGGCGTGGCTCAGATTGGGGGCCAGCGCCGCGCGGGCGGCGACATAGGTTTCCCAGTCGCCGGCATCGGGCAGCGAGGGGATCGTCACCGCCTCGCCCTGGTCGAAGCCCGCGATCGCGGCATCGACCATCTCGTCCACCTCCATCACCATCTCGGCCGGCACGAGATCCAGCTTGCCGTCCAGGCTGTCCCAGATGGCGGTGCGGGTGATGCCGGGCAGCACCGCCTGGATGCGCACGCCGCTGTCGCCCGCCTCGGCCTGCAGCGCTTCGGTGAAGTTCAGCAGATAGGCCTTGGTCGCGCCATAGCCGGGCTCGAACGCGCCGGACATCAGCGCCGTCACCGAGGCGATGTTGATGATCGCGCCGCTGCCGGCGGCGAGCAGCCGGGGGAAGATGGCGGCCGCCAGCCGCGTGGTGGAGACGACGTTGAGCCGGATCATCGCCTCCAGCTTGTCGGGGTCGGCCGTCGCCAGCGGCCCGTCGCCGACGATGCCGGCATTGTTGACGAGGATGGTGATCGCCTTGTCGTCGCGGAGCCGCTGTTCGACGCGGGCCAGATCGTCGGCTTTGCCCAGATCGGCGGACAGCACGTCCACCTGCCGGCCCGTCTCCGCGCGCAGCCGGGCGGCGAGCGCCTGGAGCTTGTCGGCGCTGCGGGCGACGAGGACGAGATCATGGCCCCGGCGCGCCAGCCGTTCGGCATAAGTGGCGCCGATGCCGGACGAGGCGCCGGTGACGAGGGCGGTTCCGTTGATGCTGGTCATGGGGTGCTTCCTCCAGAATGTCCGGCGGCCGCCTGTCCCCAAAGCGGGGCGGCATGCCGATCCGGGCTGAATGAAGCGAAGCTACTCCGACCTCCCCCGCATGCCGCCCCGGACCATCGTTTAGCCGGGGCCTCCATCCGGCAGAGGCGATCATGCCTTGGTATGCCCCGAAACCGGCCCTCCCCGGAACCTTCAAAAGGGTGGCGGTCGAATCGTCGCCCCGGAACCCGTTTCAGGGGCCATCCTGCGACAAGCGATGTCGGTGCCGGATATTCGAACGTCGATCCGGCTTAATCCACGGAATCCGCGCGCAGGGCGGCGATCTGCTGGTCGAGCGAGGCGAGCACGCTGGCCCGCTGGCTGGCGGTGAGATCGGCCGCGCGGATCTCGGCGCGGGCCTCCTTCAGCGCATCGGCCACCTGCGCGCGGATCGCGCGCGCGTCCACGCAGCTGGCGGCCAGCGTGGCGATCGCGCGGCGATCATCCGCCTCGGCGGAAATCCGGCCCCGGCCATTGCCGCAGGTCCGCGCCAGCTCGGCACGCGCCTGGGCAAGGGCCACGCGGACCTCGCGGTCCACATCCACGCGGATCACATCCGCGCGCGCCTGGGCACGCATCGCTTCCCGCCGCGCCTCGCGGCCGATCGCCCGGGCCTCGGCGGCGGCCTCGCGCGCTTCCGCCGCCTGCTCGCGCATCCGATCCGCCTGTTCGCGCAGCAAGGCGGCATGCTCACGGGCACGCGCCGCCTGTTCGCGGGCCGCCTGGGCTTCGACCGGGGGGCGGGGCGCGGCGGGGGCCGCCACCGGGGCCGGCGGCTCGGGCGCATCCGGCGCCACCACGGACGGCGGCAGCGGCACCGCCTGGATGGCGGGTTGGGCAGGGGCGGCGGGCGCAGCCGGTGCCGCCGGCGCCAGCGGCGCGAGGGGAGCGGCAACCGCCAGCCGGGGCATATCGATCCCCGTCGCCGCCCAGCCGGCGTGCGCGCCCGATCTTGCCCGTGGCCATCATCTGCAGTCTCCTCTTGATCCGGGCGGCGCCCAGCGCGCAGGCGGCGGCGGGCGTGCCGCGCGTCGCCGATTTCACCAGCGCCGTCGCATAGGCGTGGCGCTCCGTCGCCGGCTCGTCCGCCAGCACGGTTTCGTCGCAGGCCAGTTCCTGATCGGCGCGGAAGGCGCGATAGGCGATGTGCGCCAGCGGGTTGAACCAGTGGAGCGACAGCATCGCCAGCGCGAAGATATTGGCGATCAGATCGCCGCGCACATGGTGGGCCACTTCATGCGCCAGCACCAGCCGTTGCTCCTGCCGGGTATAGCGGCGGGTGAAATCGCCGGGCAGCAGGATGCGGCGGCGGACGATGCCGGCGGCCACCGGGCCGTCCACGCCCGCGCTCACATGCACCGCGATCCCGCAGCGGCGGCAGAGGAAGGCCGATCCCCTGAGCGCCATCTTCAGGAAGTGGCGGTAAAGGCCGATATGCCATGCGAAATGAAGCGCGGCCCCGCCAAGCCACAGCAGGATCAGGCCGGGCACCATCAGCGCGGCCCAGTCCGGCCCCGTCGCCGCGGCCATGCCGGCGGCATGGGGCGCGATCATGGCCGGCGATGCGGCTTCCGCGCCCGCGGGCAGCGCGGCCGCGATGCCCTCCAGCCCCGAAAGGTCGATGCGGATTGGGACATGCGCCGCCACCGGCCGGGCGATTTCGGGCAGCGGCGGCATCACCAGCCGGATCATCGGCAGCGCCCATAGCGCATAGGCCAGCCGCGCGCCGAACAGGGCGGCGATCCTGCCGCGCACCAGCAGGACCAGCAGCATCAGCAGCGCCGATGCCGCCAGATTTTGGAGAAGCAGCGCGGCGCTCATGGCTTGAGCGCCTTCAGCAGCGCCTCGATCTCGGCAATGTCCTGCGGGGAAAGCTGGTCCTGCTCGGCCAGATGCGCCACCAGCGGCGCGGCGCGGCCGCCGAACAGGCGATCGATCAGCTTGCGGGATTCGCGGGCCGCATAATCCGCCCGCGCCACAAGCGGCCGGTAGAGGTAGCGGCGGCCATCCTCCTCATGCGCCAGCACGCCCTTGGCGAGCAGGCGGGCGAGCATGGTCTTGACGGTGCGGTCGCTCCAGCCGCGGGCGGGATCGATCCGTTCGGCCACCTCGGCGGCGGTCAGCGGCGCCTCATCCCACAACACGTCCATGACGGCATGTTCGCCGTCGCTGATTCGATCCACCATCGGCGTCCCTCCGATTACAGATGTAGTCTTATATGACTACGCCTGTAATCGTCAAGCCCGGCGATTGGCGGTCAGCGGGATCGGATCAGTGGCGATGCTCGCGGCGCAGCTGGTAGCGGCCGTCGCGATAATCGTCGAAGATGCCGGAAATGGCGGGGTGGTCCACCGGCTCGTCGCTTTCGTCATGCTCCAGATTCTGCTGGCTCACATAAGCGACGTAGCTGCTGTCCGAATTTTCGGCGAGCAGATGGTAGAATGGCTGGTCGCGCGCGGGGCGGACGCCTTCGGGAATGGCCTCATACCATTCCTCGCTATTGGCGAACACGGGGTCGACATCGAATATCACGCCCCGGAATTCCAGCAGCCGGTGCCGCACGACATCGCCGATGGCGAAGCGTGCATGGGCGATGGCGGGCGCGATCAACTGCGCCTGGCGATCCACGGAAAGCGAAATATCCCTCGTCATGGGATCAATCTAGGGTTTGTCGCGACGGAAGCAAGCGCGACGCTTGGCAAGCCCGAATAGTTCGGCTAAGGGCCGCCCCTCATCGACCAGCCGCCCCCGGGCGGAGAGACCCTCGATCATGCGGAGAGGTGCCAGAGAGGTCGATTGGGACGGTCTCGAAAACCGTTGTGCGGGCAACCGTACCGTGGGTTCGAATCCCACCCTCTCCGCCACACATAAGTCATTGATATAGAATGATTTTCTTTTCCGCTGAAAGGCGCGCGGTTCCGCGCCATTTGGGCAAATGGCCCGGTCTGCGGAGAGCAGATGGTGGGCAAGATTTGGCCGGTCAGACGACTTTTCCTCTATCGCCTATTTCCGCGATACGGAGTGGACAGGGCGATGGGTGCATCATGATGCGCGATCGTAGGAGGGGCACCGATCCACCAGAGATGGCAATCTTGGAGCGGCTGTTGCAGACTACATGAATTCTCTCGGTACGGACTTGTTGCTTGGCAGGAAGTCTGCGGCGCAGGCCGGACTGGATGATGTGGAGCCATATTATCGAGTGATTTCCGATGGTTACATGACTCCAGTCGGGCGTTTCGAAGCTCTTCCCTCCGCCACGCATATTTAAGTTATTGATATAAAAGGAAGATACTCCGGGAAGTGGCGCGGTTCCACGCCGTTTGCGGAGATGGTCCGGTCTGCTGAGAGCGTATCTGGAGCAACATTTGGGCCCTCTGGCGGCATTTTCTCTGTCGCCTGATTTGGCAGTACGGAGTGAGTAATCGTCGGCTGCTTTTGATAGTCTGGCAATGCAAAGTGGCGCCGAAGCGCCGCAGGTATCGTGACTGGCTGTGATTCATCACATTCCGAACAGGGCCATCTGCTCGTCCCAGTCGACCGGCAGGCTGGCGGTGCGTAGAGATGTCGCGCTGACTGAGGCAGGATGGGTCCCGGCGAGGATGGCTTCGACGATCGGAGGCGCGAGGAAGTTCAGTCGGACGAGGCGCGATACCCATGAGTCGTTGACCTTCTCGTCACGGGCGATGGTGGCGATGTCGATCGTGCCGGTCTGAAGCTGTTGCCACCAGCTACGCCCTTTGCGCAGCAACTCAACGAGGCCGGGATCAGGCCTGCCCTGTGAGACCAGTCGGCCATCGCGCTGGACCAGCCGGATGGCCCGACCGGTGCGGGTCAGACGGACCGGCGAGTTAAGCAGGATCGAGGGTTGTGTACCTGCAGAGGCCTCGACAGCCAGAGTTGTGCATAGCGCCATAACTGACAGCTCAACCGATATCTCGTGTGATTGGACGGCGACCTTTGCTACAAGATCGCGGATCGTATCGCGCTGCTTGCCGCGGATGGAAGTGGCAAGCTGTTCGGCCTGTTTGAGGATCATACGCAGACGATCACTTTCGAGTGGTATCCCCGCTCGTGCAAGCAGCGATAGCGGATCATCGAGCGCTTCCGTCAGAAGCTGGCTGACGGCTGCCTCGATCTCCAGCGCTGGTATTCGTAGGCCGTCGGTCGACCTTGCGTCTGAATCATGCTGGAGCGACCGGCTTACATAGTAACGATAGCGGACCTTCCCCTTGCAGGCATGGACAGCGACCAGCGGTTCGCCGTGCTGATCGACGATGCGACCCGCAAGCAAGCTGGGTGATCGTGCCCTGCCGCCTGACCTCTCGCCTTGGAGATTGGCGGCAAGCATCCGCTGGACGTTGTCCCATGTCGCACGATCGATGA
>NZ_MIPT01000001.1:548551-570048 GCF_001853345.1 Edaphosphingomonas haloaromaticamans
AGGTAGCGGGCGAAGATGTGCCGCACGACGTCCGCATGCTCTTCGACGATCGCCAGTGTCCTGCCATCGGGTTTGTAGCCGAGCGGCGGGTTACCGCCCATCCACATGCCGCGAGCCTTGGACGCCGCGATCTTGTCGCGGATACGCTCGGCGGTGACCTCGCGTTCGAACTGGGCGAAGGAGAGCAGCATGTTGAGCGTGAGCCGGCCCATGCTGTTGGTTGTGTTGAACGACTGGGTAACCGAGACGAAGGATACGTTCGTCCTGTCGAAGGCCTCGACCAGCTTCGCGAAGTCGAGCAGAGAGCGGCTCAGCCTGTCGACCTTGTAGACGACCACGATGTCTATCCTGCCGGCTTCGATGTTCTTCATCAGTCGCTGAAGCGCCGGCCGCTCCAGCGTTCCACCCGACAGCCCGCCGTCATCATACTCATCGGGTAGCAGCGTCCAGCCTTCGGACGCCTGGCTGAGGATATAGGCGGCGCAGGCCTCGCGCTGAGCATGGAGAGAGTTGAAGTCCTGCTCAAGACCCTCCTCGCTCGATTTTCGCGTGTAGATCGCGCAGCGGACCTTCTTCATGCCGCTGCCTTTCGCGGCTTGAGGCCAAAGAAGGCGGGGCCTGACCAGCGCGTGCCGGTGATAGTGCGGGCTACCTCGCTGAGGCTTTTCCAGCATTGCCCGTTCCAGTGGATCGCTCCGGCATCATCGACAGTGACGACATGCACTTTGCCCTGCCATTCGCGGACCAGCCGCAGACCGGGCGCGAGGGGCATCGCACGCGGTGGCACATCGCCTGATCCGCCCAGCTGCTGCCGGGTAGTGCGCGACAGGCCGCCCTTTGCTCTGGCCTGTATCTCGTAGCCCAGCGCGAGCCGCAGCATGGCAACGCTGAGTCGAGGCACCGGGCGACCGGTGAGCTTTGCCCATCGCTCCTGAATCTCGGCGCGGGACATGTGCGCGATTTCCTGCAATGCATGATCGAGCCTGGCCACGATCATGCTTCCGTCGCGATGCGGTAGCAGGTCGTATCCCCGCGCTTGCCCTTCGCGATGCTATGGCCCTTTTTCCGGAGGCCGGTCAGCGCGGCGCGGGTGGTGTGGGGCAGCCAACCAGTGGCCGCGATCATCTCATCGAGCGTTGCACCTTCCTCGCGTTGGAGGAGTGACAGCACCGTGCTGATCTTGCTAGCCGGGCGGGATGAGGGCTCGCTCACGGGAGGGGCCTGGTCCTCGAGTTCATCGGATGCCCGATTTTCTTCTTTCTCATCCTGACCAGCGCCAATGGCTGCCCGGCCTGCGGCGGTGATCCGCACACCGGTCAGCCGGTCCCGGTCTGTCGGCAGTGACCCGCTGATATCCGATGTATCGAGTTCCGCCGCCAGGNCGCGTCGGAGGAGGGATTTGATGGCNTTGTCGACCGCAGGCGTACGTTCGCCGATGCTGTNCGGTGGNGGCAGCAGGCTGCCGTCGTCGCGCTGCGNCGCAGCCGAAAGAAGGACGAGTTGCAGATCNNTGAGGCGTANGGTGGTCATGGATGGTGCTCCTGNTTCGGAGCGGCACCGCGCCGCTCCCACCACCCGAAGCCCCGCCGGTCANGCCGGTCGGGGTANCGGCCGCTGTGGCCNGCCGCGATTCAGNGNCGACAGCAATGCTTCGTTCNNCCGCGAAGTCGAATGGAATATGCGAATGCGCTGGAAAAGCTGGGTCTGGACTTGGTCGAGCCCCCGCGGCTTGGTCGAATCATGTCTGAAGGTGCTGAAGCCCGCCGCGAAACTATCCGCCGACTATTCTATCTCATCACCATCGCCGCCGAGGATGCGGGGGCATTGGCGGTCGAGGGACAATCGGGGAACTTATCATCCTATCATGCCAGGACTTCTGCAGCTAGTATCCTGGAGATCGGCATGAGGATCGAGATCCTCTCGTCGGCAATCACGGAATTGCTCGAGGGTGCCGAAAAAGGTGCTGAGGCGGTCTGATCATGGCGAACTTCTGCTTCGTCGTACAATCCGGAACAGCAGGTTTCAGTCGGGAAAGCGGTATAGCGGACATTTGGATGCATCGGTCGCCGAGATGATTGCTTCGAATCACACGCGACTATCGTAAAAGCTTATTTTTCAGACCGCCAAGGTGCATGCCACCCTTTGAACAGGCTGCGCTGACTCAGGGCCTCGAACATGGCGTCAGGACCTTCGGGATCGAGTATTTCGTTGTCGGCGAGCCATTCTTCGGTCGCGCTCAATTCGGGAAGCTCATACGGCACAAGCGTCCGCCCCTTGCCGCGCAACGCCTCGATCACGCCCACCAGAGAGCCTTCCTTCTCCAGCCCGGCGGCTATTTGTTCGGCGTTTAGGTCCAAGTGCTCCGCGATCAGTTCATTCCGGATATCGGCAATCGTTTCCGCGGTATGTTCGTTTCCCGGCTCATCAGCGGAGATGATCACATCGCATTCGGTGTCGAGGCGCAGCGAGCGGTTGTTGAAATTGGACGAACCCACACGAAGGCAGCAGTCGTCGACAATCATCACCTTGGCATGGACGTAGATCGGTTGGCCGCCAACGGTTATCGGGTGATAGATGCGAAACCGTCCATGCCTGTCGATACGCTGGATGGCTTCGACCAGGCGTGCCCGTGCTGAATCCATTACGATCGGCTCAAGCCAACCTTCCGCCGTGACCGGGTTAACGATGACGATCTCCGGTCCGTCCTCTTCCTGGAGGCGCTGGGCGATGGCGCGCGCGATCTTGCGGGAAGCAAAATACTGGCTCTCGGCATAGATCCACTTCTTCGCCCGCGCGATCAGATCGAGATAGGCCTGCTCGATCTCATGAATGGGCGTGACGCCTTCCATCTCGGGCCGTGTGCGCGCGATGCCAAGGCTGACTTTCTCGAATGTCGGAGCGAGGCCTGATGGCCAGCAATCATGCAACGTGGTCACGGGATGCAGGCTCTCGCCTGTCGCCGCCTTCCAGCGGTCCCGCGCCAGCTTGCCCATCGCGCGCGCCGCCGGGCCGTCGAATACGCTCGTCGCATCGTGCCAGGGCTCATAAGGATTGCCTCCCGGCCCCTTCCTGGCGGGATCGTCGTCCTTATGCTCGCGCCGATCCCAGCGCCCGATCGTCATGTCGATGCCGCCACAAAAGGCCAGGCAGTCGTCGATCACCACGACCTTCTGATGGTGCGAGCCGGTCAGCGGATGGGCGCCGTCGAGCTTGAGCGTGATCCTGGGGTGTGCCTTCCAGCGTAGGATGGTCCCAAGCGTGTTGCCGCGGAACATCGCCTTCAACGCGCCGGTATCCCATCGCAGCAGACGTATATGCAGATCGGGGCGTCGTTTCGCGAGCCACAGGAAGAAGTCGCCGAGTTTCTCCGGCCCTTCATCATCTTTGCGCCCCAGGCGAATACGGGCATCGAAATCCCATCCGATCAGGAAGATGCTCTTGCGCGCGGCGAGCATGGCGGTGCGGGCCGCCTCGAAATAGTCGGCGGCATCGACGATGAAGGCAAAGCGGTCGGCCTGCTCGACCCGCCAGCAATTTTCTCCCGGTCGCAACACTATGGGCGCCTCCCTGGCGAGTAAGGATTATAGTCCCGCAGTTCCATCGCCGCGCTGCGAGCGGAACAGATGCCATTCCTCTATCACGCGTTCATCGGGCAGGTGGCAATATCCGGTCTGGCCTTCCGGGTTGCTGCGTATTTCAAGCGTCCCGCCCTGCTCCTGACAATAGACGGAAGCCGGATTCGGCATGCCGACAGACTGTGGCCTGGAAGTCGTTGACGCGCATCCCGCCGCCATCAGCAGTGTGACGGCGGACAGACATCTCATGACGCTCCTCCCGCGCATATGGTTTCGCAAGTGCTTCTTTCATCACCAATCCCCGAGGAACGCCAGTCTTCTGCGAGGCCGTGACGCTGATCGCGACACCGCCTTGGCGATCTCCGAGCCGATCTCGGCGCTGGCGGTAATGCCCTGGATGAAGGGGCGATCATGTATGAGGTAAGGCAGCGCTCCGAACGCGATACGGCCACGCACGGCGTCCGGGGCCAGGAGCACGTATCCTCACCGACATCGGGAATATCCTCGCCCATTGCGAGCAACTGGCGGCGCAGGCGGGGGAAAGGAAGGTCTTTGGTCTTCAAGGGCTTCTGACCACGCGCGTCGATGAATACAGCGAAATCGTGTGTGGTTCCGGTCACTTCGATGAGCGTGCCGGTATCCTCGACCCACATGTCATAATCCGAGCCAAGTTCCAGCAGGTCGATGACGGCTGCCTCTCGCAGCGCCAGGAGCCTACGGATCGATTCCGATGGGATCGCCGCGTAATTATCGACGAAGACCTTGCCGAGCCCAGCATCGAAGCGCTCGCGATCCGGTTCTGTCAGATGCGGAACCACGTCCTGCACGGCCTCATGAAGCCTGAGGATCGCATAGCGCCAGGGCACGGTATGACGCTCGCGCTTGTTTCGCTCGACCTCTTTCAGATTATATTCGGCCCAGCGGAACGCATCATGGCGCTGCCGATCCGCGAAATAAGCATCGGCGAAGCTGTCCGCGTCGAGATCCGACAGGGAGACGCGCGCGCTCCAATGGGAGTCGGCCGCATCGATCTCCCGAACCATGAGTGCGAAAACCCGATCCAGCAAACCTTCCGGGCCGGCGCCGATTGCCCGCTCGATGGCCTCCGGCGTCGCGACGCTGAGCGGTTCATAGGGAATGGGACAATAAAAATCGGCTTCGGGCAGGATGCCTGAGCGCGACACCAATGTGATCGTCAGTTCTTCGCTGCCTTGGTCGCGCTCGAAGCGCAGCGCCTCATCCGCTTCCTCGACGAAACGACCGTGCTGGACGGCCACCGCCATGGCAGCATCGATCGCGCTGAGCGAAGTGCCCATGATGCCGACCTTGCATACAGGGATGTCCGCGTCGAGCAGGCCGGACCAGGGGCTGGGAAAGAAGGAGCGCGTCGCCTCGTCTTCATCGGGCCAGACATGGCCTGTCGCGATGACGGCAAGATCGAAGCGCCTGGGTTCGTCATGGCATTCCGCCCAGAGCCACACGCCGTCTTCCCGCGCCTCCAGATCGATGACGCGACAGGATTCATGCACAACGATGTTGAAGCCCGAAGCCTTCCCGTTCGACCAGCGCCAGGAACTGATCCCGGAAATATTCCCCAAGCAGGATGCGTGGCAGGAACTGGCGCTCGTGCAGGCTGGCCTTGTCGACGCCATAGCGCGCGAGGTGAGCGGCATCCTGCCGGCGCACCCAGTCGAGATAGGGTTCGGTGAGCGGCGGTATCTCAATGCTGGCGATATTGGCGAGCATCAGGCGGATATTCTCGTCGTCGTTGTAGGGCATGCCGACGCCCGCTTCCTCCGCCTGCTCATAGACGGCGATCGAAAGAGGAATGCCGGCCTCCAGCAGCGAGAAGAAGGTGTAAAGCCCGGTCGGCCCGGCGCCGACGATTGCGACACGTTTCAGCACGCCCCCTTTGACCATGGCATCAATCCTTGAGGCTGATCTTCTTTTCGACCTTTGCGGCCGCTTTCTCCTCTTTTTTCCGACGATTGAAGACACGGCGCATATAGCGGACATCGGAGGCTTGCAGATGCTGCTCGGCCGCGACGAACTGCTCCTGCTCCTCCTCGCGAATATGGTGGAGATACTCGTCCTTGAGGCCCGCGAACCGGCGGAGCCAGCCGGAGGACGCCATGTCGCGCGCGGCGAGATCGGTAAGCATGTCGTCGATCTCCTTGTGCTCGGCGATCGCATGGCGGGCGTCGTCGGTGGTTTCCGGATCGCGCAGGACGGTGGACCAGAGCGCCTGCTCTTCGGCGGCCGCATGAGCCTTGAGCTCCTTCACCAGTTCCACGAACAGCTTCTGGCGATCGGGCGATTTGCCTTCGGTTTCCTCGATCATCGCCAGCAGGGCGCGGTGCCGGTCGTGATCCTCGACCAGACGCCCAAACACGTCAGGATCGCCCCGGAACTTCGTCCGGGGCGTGCTGCCGATGCGCGCGGCGAGATCAGGAGCGATCGCCTTTGCTTTTTCGATAGCTTCGGCCTTTGCCGTTGCGGGTGCGACGCTGCCCGTCCTGCCGCGTTCTATGGTCTGGGTTGCCATGTCATCCTCCCTTTCAGGCGAGATCGCGGACCTTGGGCTCGCGCGCCCAGTGCCGTTTCACGCCAACTTTCATGAAGTTCTCGACCGGAACCACGCCGTCGTCCGGCTCGACATTGGCCTTGTCGAGCAGCACCTGCGTTCCCTTGCAGTGAGCGATGGTCTTGCAATGGCCATAAGCATCCATGAACCACTGGACCGCCGCTCCATCCTTGGTCAGCTTTTCAGCGGCATCCGGCATCAGGACCGACGCGACCGCATCGAACAGGACCGAAGGCGATCCGGCAAGCTGGCCGTCGGCCTTGAGAGTGCCGCCCTTGACCTTGATGCCGCCAACCTTCGGTGCGACCAGGAAGGCGGTGCCGCCGGCCTTCTCGATCTCGCCCTTGAGCGTGTCGATGGCGGCCTTGTCCGATCCTTCCGCAAAGAGAATGCCGACCTTGCGGCCTTGGAGCATGTCCTTTGCCCGTTTCTGGATGGAGAGCGCGTCGGAGGGAGGCATATCCACGGGTGCCTTCGCCGCCTTCGCTTTCTCCGGCAGATTGATCGCAAGCCCGTCCGCCACACGCTTCGCCAGCGTCTCGTCGATATTTCGCAGGCGCGAGACGACCCGCGCGCGGACATGGTCGAGCTGCACCTTCGACAGTTCAAACACCAGCGCCGAGGCGATATGCGCCTGCTCATTCTCCGTCTGCGAGCGGTAGAACAGCCGCGCCTGGCTGTAGTGATCGGCGAACAGTTCCGCGCGGACACGCAGCTTCTGCGACGGATCATTGCGTTCGTCGTTCACCGTGAAAGAGGTGAAGCCGGTTTCAGGCCAGGCGCGCGGACCACCATCCTCGCCCGCTTGCGCGAGACTGTTCGGCTCGTAATTGGCGCGGCCAGTGGGCACCAGCGTCTGCATCATCCCGTCGCGCTGGAAATTGTGGAACGGGCATTTGGGCGCGTTGATCGGGATCTGGTGGAAGTTGGTGGTGCCCAGCCGCGACTTCTGCGTGTCGAGATAGGAGAAGAGCCGCCCCTGAAGCAGCGGATCGTTGGTGAAGTCGATGCCGGGGATGACGTTGGTCGGCAGGAATGCGACCTGCTCCGTTTCCGCGAAGAAATTGTCGACGTTGCGGTTGAGCGTCATGCGGCCGACGATCTCTACGGGAATGTCCTCCTCAGGGATCAGCTTGGTGGCGTCGAGCACGTCATATGGCTGCTTCGTTGCCCAGTCCTCGTCGAAGACCTGCACGCCCAGATCCCATTGCGGATAGTCGCCCGCCGCGATGGCCTCGAACAGGTCGCGGCGGTGGAAATCGGGGTCTGCTCCAGCGATCTTCACCGCTTCGTCCCATGTCGTGGACTCGATGCCGAGCACCGGCTTCCAGTGGAATTTGACGAAACGGCCTTCGCCCTTCGCGTTGACGAAGCGGAAGGTGTGGACACCAAAGCCCTCGATCATGCGCAGCGAGCGCGGGATCGCGCGGTCCGACATTGCCCACATGATCATGTGCATGGCTTCCGGCATCAGGCCGATGAAATCCCAGAAGGTATCATGTGCGGAGGCCGCCTGCGGGTAGCCGCGATCGGCTTCCATCTTCACGCTGTGGACCAGATCGGGAAATTTCATCGCGTCCTGAATGAAGAAGACCGGGATGTTGTTGCCGACCAGATCCCAGTTTCCCGTATCGGTGTAGAGCTTGACCGCGAAGCCGCGCACGTCGCGCGGGGTGTCGATCGAACCCGCGCCGCCTGCCACTGTCGAGAAGCGCACGAACACCGGGCAGCTATTGCCCTTCTTCTGGAAGATCGACGCCCTGGTGAGTTCGGGAATAGCCTTCGTGCATTCGAACACGCCATGCGCGCCCGATCCGCGTGCATGGACGATGCGCTCGGGGATGCGCTCATGATCGAAATGGAAAATCTTCTCGCGAAGAACGAAGTCTTCCAGAAGCGTGGGGCCGCGTTCGCCGGCCCGCAGACTGTTCTGGTTGTCGGATATGCGGTGTCCGAAATTGTCGGTCAGGTGGGAAATACCGTCCTCATGGTCGGCATCGTGGGGAATATTCTGGTGAAGTTCCCCTCCAGCGCCAAGGGCGCTTTCGGGTGACGGTTGTCCCGATCCCGGGGCATGATGATGAAGTGAATTCGTCCGGCTGGGCGAAATTTCGGATTCAGCCATGCTGGCTCTCCCCTCTATTATCGGTCTCGCGAGAAACCCGGTCGCGATGGTGATCGGTGATCGCCGGGTTCGCGCTTCTTCTACTACATAGAACCCGCCGTCCGGGCGCGGGTTCCTGCGGACCACGACTGCTCGCTCGTCGAGCGGCGACCGTGGGGCCCTCTTGACCTATTGGCGGACAATGACCTCATCGCGGCGTCCGCCAACGATACCACCGAAACCGGCAGACGCGGCGCCGATGATGAGCGCGACAACCACCAAAAATGACGTGCCGGCGGCACCGCCAGCGGCAGTATCGACAGTCGTCTTCGCGGTCTGGACGGCATCGTTCCTGGCGGCGACAAATCGCGCCTTCGCCGCTTCGACCTTCCGGCGAGCCTCTGCCTCGCTTATCTTCTGCTGCGCGGCAACGATCGCCACGATCCGGCTTTCGGCCTGCGCGCCCTTGGCGCCGCTCGCCGCGAGGTCGGGCAGCTGCCGGGCGACTTCCTTTTGCGCTTCCTGCGGCGACATCGCGGCCGGGTCTGCTGGAACGGTCGTCAGATAGGCGGCGGCTTCATTGCGGATATCGAAATCATCGACACCCGCAGCCCTGGCAATGGCGGGGGCTGTCGCGCCCACGCTCTGGCCGGCGGCCGACGCCACGCCGCCCACGGTGCGAAACGCGCCGCCGATGATGCCACCGACAGCCGAGGTGATCAGGTAGACGGTGAGAATGGAGGTCAATCCCCAGATCGTCAGCCCGTGAACCAGACCGTCGAAGCGGTCGTGGGCGCCTGCTACGCGAGCGGCCGCATAACTGCCGGCGCCCAGCGAGATCATCATGCTTACGATCCAGTACAGGCCGGCACCTATTCCGAAGCTGTTCGCTCCGGGAGTCGTACCCCGCACGGGATCGACGAGGCTGAAGCCAATCCCCGTTCCAAGCAGGGCCAGCACGAGCTGGAGGGCGATCGCGAGCGTGATCCCGGCGAAGATCGCGGGCCAAGACAGCCGTGAACGCAGGGGCAACGCGACCGGCGTTTCATGGCGCACCGCCGCGGCATCATAGGATGTGGACATTGGTCTCTCCTGTTTTTGCTACGGGTCTATTGCGGCGGACCCAGCCGTCAGAAATGGAAGATGACGCCGGCCATCGGCCGCAGGCTGTCGAAGTCATAGGTGTCCATCTGGAGGCGGAGCCGCACACCGCTGTTGCCGGTGACGCCGCCAAGGCCGATGTCCTTCGGGCCGACCTCGACACCGAGGCCGTAAATCCAGTCCTTATGATCGGAAAAGCCGCGCTTGCCGTTGACCCATTGATAGCCGGCCGAGGCATAGATCAGCCCGCTTTCGCCGGCGCGTCCGCCGATGCGGCCCTTGACGCCATATTCCCAGTCGATGTCGTTGAAGCCCTTGGTGGCGTTGCCCTCGACACCGACAAAGGCCGGCCCCAATGGGATATTGACGCCGGCAACCCCGCTGATCAGCGCGCCGCCCATGCGGCTGCCGGTCGGCGAGACCCCGAACTCGCTTTGCTTGTCGAAGCTGTGATAGCCCCCCAGCACGCCGAAATAGGGTTCGATACCGAATGCCGGCGTGCCGTCCGGCGCGGTCGGAGCATCGCTCGCTTGTTCGCTTGCCGGCACGTCTTGCGCGAACGCGGCGACTGGCATCCATGCGGCGAAAGCCGCGACGAGAACGAGTTTCTTCATGACAATAGTCCTCCGTTGCCAGGGGAACTGTCCCCGGCGATGTGATGAAAATGATGGTAGGACCGCCTACCGGCGCCGGGCGTCGGCCTGGACTTCAAGCGCGCGGGCACGTTCGTCCGCTGCATCGCGCACGGACTTTGCTTGCTGATCCAGTCGCTCGGCCGCGACGTCGGCCTGGCTGCGTATGCTGTCGGCTTGAGAATCGAGCGCGTCGCCGGCCGCATCGCGGGCCTCTTTGGCGGATTTCGCGGCGCGGTCGCGTGCGGCACCGATCCGCTCATTGGGGCCGTCGCCGCTATAGGCTTGACCAGCCGCTTCGGCCGCGGCCTTGTCCTTTTCGGCTCCCGCCTTCTGCTCCGGCCCCTGGCAGGCGGATAGGAACGTCAGGCTGACGATGAGCAATCTGGCCGATCTCATGGGAGCAGGTCCGATATTGTGGCCGATGTCTGGACCAGCCCGCTCGAAACGGGAGCGTCCATGCCGGGAACCCACGATGCGCCAAGCGTGACCAGCTTTTCCTGGTAAAGCCTCGCAAGCTCTTCATGGGCGCAACGCGAAGAGGAGCAGGTCGCCCGCCCAGCCTGTTCAGTGCAATAGGCGAAACGCCGTTGATAATAGACAATGTCTTCTTCAAGCGTAGGCATGTCGAGCCTCTGAAACGGGAGCGCTCGATCCGATGTCGGCATATGCTGTGTAAGCGCGATCATGGTTGGCTCCTTCAATGTTTCGGTGAAGAGGTGAGCGGGACGCTGCCCCATGTCGGCAGCGTCCCTGCGAAGTCGCTTACTTGCGAACTGCGTCACGCACCTTGTCGGCGGCCTTGCCGGCCGCGGACTGCACGGTGCCAGCGGCCTTCTCGGCGACGCCCTCGGCTTCGAGCGAACGGTCGCCCGTGATCTTGCCAGCGGCTTCCTTGATCGAGCCCTTCACCTTCTTGGCTTCACCCTTGATGCGATCGCTGTCCATCTCCGTCTCCTTTGGCGGACGCGCTCACCACGAGCAGCGCCATTGCCTTCATTTGAGCTGGAAGATGCGATCACCAAAGATACGCGAGCACCAAATCGTGTAGTAGTACAGGACTAGTAGCGCCTCAGCGGATCGGGCGCGCGAGCGGAAAACCTCGCTCCCGCGCCCAGAGGATCGCGGCGGCGCGGCGATTGACGCCGATCTTCTGATAGGCCCGTGCGATATGGTTCCTGAGGGTATTGCGCGAGACGCCCATTTCCTTGGCGATAACGGCGTCATCGCTTCCTTCGCAGAGCAGGCTCAATACCTCTTTCTCGCGGCGGGTGAGTTCGCTGACCTCGACCGGAGCGGCATGTGGATGTGGCGAGCGCAGGTTGGCGAGCTTCTCCACCACGGTGCGGCTGAACCAGTTGGTGTCCTTCATCACCGCCTCGATTGCGGTGATCAGCTCGAGCTCGCTGTGGCGGCGTTCGTGGATGTCCTGGATCACCCAGAGCACGCACATCGCGTCGCCCAGCGGGATGACCTCTGCCGAGACGAGGCAATCGACAAAACCGCCGTCCCTGGTCCGCACCCGCACGTCGCGTCCTCGAAAGCCGCTACGCTCGGTAAGCAGATTTCCGGCTTCCTTGAGGAAGGAGGCTGGCTCCCATAGCTTGATCGTCGCCAAAGCCTGTCCGGCCGCTTCATCGGCTGAGTAGCCGGTGAGCTGGCAGAAGGCGTCGTTGACGTCGCACAGGCAATGATCGTCCTGCGTGGTGATGACCATCCCTACGGGGGCCAGGCGGAAGGTCTTGACGAACCGCTCCTCGCTGGCGCGCAACTGGTTCTCGGCCTGACGCCGCGGCTCCAGGTCCGCGAAGGAGAAGAGCATGCAAGGCTGCTCATCGAGTTCGATCGGCTGGCCAGCGACGATCACGAGCTTGCGGCCACCGTCGGGCAGAGACAGATCGGCCTGCATCTGGGGGATGGTCCGGCCCTCTCGCAACCGCTCCTTGGCGGTATCCAGATCGGCTGCGTCCTGCAGCACGTCGATATCGTAAAGCGACTGACCCAGAACCTCGTCACGGGTGAAGCCTGTCATGTCGAGAAAGCCCTGGTTGACCTTGACGTAGCGATGGTCGGCCAACCGGCAGATCAAGGCCGGCGCCGGGTTGACGTTGAACGTCTGCTCGAAGCGCTGCTCGGCCTCGAAGCGCAGCGACACGTCCTGCATCACCAGCACGAACAGGTCGGGCTTACCCTTCTCGTCGGAGAGCACGAGGCTCCGCACCTGATGAAGCCAACGGGCATCATCGTCGGCTGCGGGCGTGACCTCGACGATGACTTCGGAGAACTCTTCGCCCGCGATAACGCGAGCGAGCGGATAATCTTTCTTCCCTAGGATATGATTATTGCGATAGCGCAGTTGGAAACGCTTGGCGTAGCCGGTCACGTTGCCCCCGAGCGCATCCACCTCTGCCACGCCATGCATTCGCAGCGCCGCGTCGTTCGCCCAGAGGATCGCGCCATCATCATCCGCCAGGATCACGCCTTCCGACAGCCCGGCGATGATTTGCCTGAGGCGGCCAATGTCGACGGATTGATTACGCAACGTGGCCAAAAGCCGCTGTCCTTTCCGGAACTGCTCCGCCTAACCGGCCAGAACGCTGCGCGCGGGCGCTTCGAAGTGCCAGACGAAACCGGTGGGTGGATAGTGACAACTCACCTTCGCGCCGGAAACGACGCGAGGATTGCGCTCGATGATGAGGGAACCGAAGCCCTTGCGTTCCGGTTCCTTGACCGGCGGACCGCCGCTTTCCGTCCAGTCGATGCACAAATGAGGCGAGCCATCGCCATCCTGGATGGACCAGCGTACGGAGACATGCCCTGAGCCATTGGATAAGGCGCCATATTTGACGGCATTGGTCGTCAGTTCGTGAAGCGCGAGGCCGATGGTCTCGGCCGTTCCAGTATGAAGGCGCAGATCAGGATCGCCTTGCAGCAAGAGGCGTTCGTCCAGCACATCGCCGGCAATGGCAGTCTGCGACACGACAAGGTCGTAAATGGTGGTCCCGGTCCACTCGCCGTTGATCAGCAAGTCCTGGCTTCGGGCAATGGATGTGATCCGCTGTTCCAGCGTGCGTAGCCAGGGCGCGCGGGTGTCCGGCACAGTCCGGCGGACAAGCGCGTGCATGACCGAAAGCTGGTTCTTCGAGCGATGATTGAGTTCCCCCATGAGCACGGCGATGCGCTCCTCGCTTTCGCGCTGCGCGGTGATGTCGCGTGACACGCAAAGGATCGCTTCGACGCCCCCGTCAGGTGATAGGAGCGGCGTCAGCATATTGTCCCAATGGCGGGGCTTTGCGCCGGGAAGGCAACTCAACCCCGGAAACCGTGCATTGAGGCCGCGTCTCGCATCGTCGAGCGCGGCTTCGCCCACTTCTTTTACTTCTGGACCGAGCAGTGGGAGCCACTCCATCCCGAAGCCGGAGTGCTCGTCCACGCCGAGCGCGATGCAGCCTGCGCGGTTCATATAGGATAGCCGCCCGTTCGGCTGGATGACCTTCACACAGTCCACGCTCACATCGAGCATGCCGGCCTGGAGTTTGATGGTTCTGGCTAGGTCCTGCTTGCGCAGTTTGCGGGCATGGATATCGGTCAGCGTATAGAGCCAGAACCGGGGCTTGCCGTCGCGCACGGTATGCACGCGGACACGCAGCATATGCCAGCGATACTCACCAGTCGAAGCGCGCAGGCGCATATCGGCTTCGAAGTTTCTTGCCGATACGAATGCGTCCGTCAGCCTAGGTTTGATACTCTCGCGTTCCGAAGGATGGAGCCGCTCCATCCAGCGAGATGGAGCAAAGACCTCCGGGGTTTCGATGACGCCGCTTCTCCAGGCATCGTTGCAGCCTATGATCCGACCGTCGCTCCCGAACAGGCAGGCCGGGTCCAGGATGAGTTCGAGGGCTACCGGAAGCTCAATAGGTCCCCCGGCGTGGAAGCGCTTGGTGGCTGAAACAAGGACCTGCGAGCTTTCCACGCTTGGTCCAATTTCGCTCGACGCCGTGCGGGTACTCTCTCCTTGGTTCAGACGTGCAGCCATTCCGGCTGTCTCCTTAACTATAGCAGCATGCAGGCTAGCTCTATTTCGTCCATCGTGCGAGTCCGGCTCAGGCCTTGTTCGACCTAAGTCGGCAAGCGGTTGCTCACAAGCCTCTCACACCTCGAAGCAATAACCGGCGAGTTCGCCACGGTCGTTGACGCCGAGTTGATCGTAGATGCGGCGCCGGTGGTAAATGACGGCGTTAAGGCTGAGGTTCATGCGATCGGCGATCTCGCGCTGGGTGAGGCCGAGAAGCAGATAGAGGCATGTCTCGGCCGCGCGCGGCGGCAGGCCGAGCCGCTTGACCGCCCTCCATGCACGCAGCGCATCGGGCTCCGCGCAGGACAGCGCGATCGCGATCAGCGGCCGCGCCGTGTCGGTGGGATCGAGCCACGCCGCGCGCAGGCGTAGTAGCACGCCTTGAGATCCCGGAATATCCAGTTGCGCGCCCCCGGTTTCGTCGTCGCCGGCGCGAGCCAGCCGACGGGCAAGCTCGGCCGCCGCGTCCCGGACCTCGGCGCCGTCGAGCGAAAACCCCGCCTGCGCGAGCGTCCGGCGCGCCGTGGCCGACGCCCATCCGATCCTGCCGGACCGCGCGACGACCAGGAGAGGAGAGCTTCGTCGGGTGTCGCGCCCTCGTCGATCTCGTGCGAAAGGGCAAAGGCGAGATGCCGCTCAAGGTCCTGCCATCGGGCAATGTCGCGGTCGCCGAAGTCGCGGTCCTTGCGGGTGCGGAACAGCGCGAGCCCGCCGATCGCGTCCGCGCCCAGGCGCAGAATCCCGCGCATCGCGAAATGCACTTCGCTCGGGCGCAAGAGCTCATTATAGAATTCGCTTGCGTAGAAAGCGCGCTCGTCGACCTTGATGCACTCCCTGAGTCGCCGCGGCCCGAATTGCGTCGCGACCGCCTCTGGCAGCGTCGAGACGACATCGGCTTCGCGCTTTGCAAAATATTCGCGCGCATAGAGCGGAGCGGCCGTCTGCGCTTCGGGTCGATCGGCGAAGGCATCGACGATGCCGTGCGGGCCAAGCCGGAGAAAGAGCGCGCTGTCGAAGCCGATGAGCTGGCGCAGCTCCTGCATCAGCATCGGCGCAACGACGCGGCGGTCGAGCCCGAGGCTGCAAAGCAGCCGGATGTTGGCGGCCGTCCTGTTCAACGCTGTCTCCCGCACCTACCCCGGCGGGATAGGGACAAGGGCCATGATGCCGGGTAGCAGAGGCACAGTAAATAGCTGTAACGCGTGGATTATGGCAGGCTATTGTCTGAACAGGTGCCAGAAGAGGCTGGCCATATTATTTCTGGCAGCGCCGATCGCGCTTGCGGGATGCGATCAGGCGCCGACGCGCGCCCCCCGAACCGGCGACGACGGCGTCCGGGTCGCGGCCGCGCAGAATGCCCGGGTGGCAGGCCATCGGCCCGGGAATGCCGATGGCGAGGTCGCCGACTGGGATTATGACACTCCGGACTTCACCTATGAGAATGAGCTGCACCGGGGCGAAGATGCCGACGC
Organism: Edaphosphingomonas haloaromaticamans; assembly: GCF_001853345.1. Classification (NCBI taxonomy): domain Bacteria; kingdom Pseudomonadati; phylum Pseudomonadota; class Alphaproteobacteria; order Sphingomonadales; family Rhizorhabdaceae; genus Edaphosphingomonas; species Edaphosphingomonas haloaromaticamans. The sequence continues at coordinate 564,095 of NZ_MIPT01000001.1, forward strand.
GCCGACGCTGATCGTCACGCTGCCGTTTCAACGCCAGTCGCGGCCGGGCAATGTGGCGCCGACCGACTGGAGCCGGGTGCCGCCGGGCACCAACTATTATGCCGACTTCTACGCCGCATCGCAGCGGGCTGCGGTCAGCCCTTTCTACAAGGGCGGCGCGCTCGCCGATGTGGAGGATGACATCGGCGATCATCTCTCGCTTCAGCCCTATCGGATACGGCTACCGAACGGCTGCCGGCTGACCTTCGACCTGTTCGTCGACATGGTGGTCGTGTCGTCCGACGATGCGAGCTGCCCGAAGGGCGGCGTCGGCGGCCCCGAAACGCTCGCCGGCGCCTTCGGTCCCCTCCCGCCCTATACCGACGTGCGCGGCGGCGATCCCGCGCGGACATGGCCGTTGCTTCATGCCGACGCCGACCGGCGGCTGAATATCGTCTGGAAAGCGCTTCAGGACCGCATGGCCCCTGCGCAAAAGCCGGCGCTGCTCGCGCAGCAGCGTCGCTGGATCGCCCGGCGCGACCAGGCCTGCCTGACCTACAAGGGCACGGTCTTTCATCCCAAATGCCTCGCCAACATCACCGAGCACCGCCTGACATGGCTCAATGCGCAGGCGCGGCCCGAATGATCGCGCGATCGCTTGGGGTCCTGGTCCTGGCTGCGGCGGTGCCTGCCGTCGCGGGCGTGATGGGCCCTTCGCTCGATATCGTGCGATCAGCCGATTATTTCCTGAACGGCGGCGCGGTACGGGCGCGGCTGGGCGAGCAGAGCGGCGGGCGGGCGCCGGTGATCGCGCTTGCGGCCGATGGTCTCGACACCGGCGACGCCGCGTGCACCGCAACCATTCCGGCGCAGGATGAGGGCGACTGGATAGAACTCGATCGCGGCTATGACGATCCACGCATTGCGTCGCTATATGACGCCAGCCCGGTTCGTTTTTCGCCGGACCTTTACTGGTCGGTGGGCACGACGACGTGCAATATCCTCGTCGACCGCCTCGACGATCATTATATCCGCGTTGCGGCCTCGCGCGGCTGCGCCGGGGTTCCTCGTGCCTGCGGCGGTGGCAGCTTCTCCGGCACCTACGGCCCGTTCGCCGAAGCCATGGTCGACCCCGCTCCCGATGCGCTGCCGAAAGCCAGGGCGCGCTATGCCGCCGCCGATGCGGGGCTCAACCGGCTCTGGAAGGAGCTTCGCGCTCGCCTGCCGGTTGCGCGGATCACGGCGCTGCAGGCGCAGCAGCGGCAATGGATCGCCGCGAAGGAGGCGGGCTGCGCGGGGTTCGGTGAGCCCGGCGATGTGCCCCGCGTCGATTGCCTGACGGCTTATACCGTTGCCCGCACCAGAGTTCTGAAGGAGGAAAAATGAAGATCGCGAGGATCATGCCATCCGCTCTCGCCATGGCGCTGGCGACACTGGCCACGCCAGCCTTCGCCGATCCGCCCGATCCCGGCAGCGCGAAGACGCTCACCGGCACCTTCTATGGGACGATTCAGGCGGGCGAATATGAAAATGCGCTAGTGCTCGACGAGACGCTGATGTCGATCGACAGCGATGCGATCGTCAGGGTGCAGGGTGCAAACCGGCCCGACGTCCAGCGCGCGCTGAACGGGCTGACCCTGATCTCGATGGTCAACGACGAAGCCCCGGGCAGGGCGATCCGCGCCAGGTGCAGCGAGAAGTGCAAGATCACCGGCACGATCGAGCAGATCGAGCGCAACGCCTGGTGGTTCAAGCGCGTCACTGCGGTCGAGGCCCTGCCTGAAAGCTTCGACTTCATGAGCCTGTCCGACGGCGGCGGCCCTCCCGACCAGAAGCTCAAGGGTCCGAACGGTGAGCCACCGCGCGATGTCGGCGCGGGCGATCCGCTGCGCAAGACGCTGCTCGACGCGCTGCGCCCCGCGATCGAGGCCGATCTCGGGCAGCCGGTGCAGTTCGTCGTCAGGAAGCTGCGCAAGCAGAATGAATGGGCCTTCGCTTTCGTTGTCCCGCAGACCAGGGCGGGCAAGCCGATCGATTTCAGTACTACCCGCTATGCCGAGGCACAGCGCGAGGGGATGTTCGACGGCGGCGACATCTTCGCGCTGCTCGAAAACAACGGGGGACGCTGGACGGTGCGCGATTTCGTCGTCGGGCCGACCGACGTCGCCTATGCCGGCTGGCCCGAGCAATATGGCGCGCCCTATCCGCTCTTCGAGCTGCCGGTGCAATGAACGGCTGCGCCCCGTCCCGGAGAGCCGGGACAGACACCGCCATTGAAGGCAACCTTACCGCGTCATTGTCGACCCGCCCAACCGCCACCGGTCCGGTGCACTCATTGCCGTAGATCCCTTAGCGCCGGATCGGAAAGTGGACCGTCGAAATCATCAAACGGTTCGATACAGCCAAGGGCTTTGAAGTCTTGCCCCGACGCTGGGTCGTTAAACGAACGCTCGCCTGGCTGAGCTGCAACCGGCGTCTGGCAAAGGATTTCGAGGAAACCATCGCGTCCGCAACGGCCTGGCTCTTCATCGCCGCCATCCAGCTATCCTATGGCAAGCTATCTGCCCCGTTTGGGCAGGCACTGAGCGCGCGGAGGCATTGTAGGAGTGAGGAGCGGGCCAGTCCGGGGGGAGGACCGGCCCGCTGGAGATACCGCAAGGTGCGGTCAGCCCGAGGCGGGAGGGGGGCAAGTTCCTGCGGGCTGCCTAATCGGTTTACTGGATCTGCGTATCGGGTGCGATAATACGCAAGTCGCAGACGCACTCTTCCTATGCATAGGTGCCAGGGCGCCTGCCACGATCAGAAACGGAGGAGGGAGTCTACCAGTGCATCCAGAATCCGACGGCCCATGGCTTACGCGGAAGGAAAGTCCTCAAACGCGATTTTCCAATTAGGTTTCATGAACCCCCGTTTCAATACGCCTATACGATCGTATGTGTCGGGCAAGGCTTCCACCCAATCGCTCCTTCGAAGGCCGCTCCGTAGCCTGATTGTCGCCGTGGCATTGCGGCATCTCGAAAGGAATGAACCATGAAACTCGAAACCATTGCCAAACCCGGCAGGACCGACGCCGACGATCTCGTCCCTTCGCGATATGCACTCAGCGTCGGCAGCCTGGATGTCCTCATCATCAGCGACGGCGTGCTCCCGCTGCCGACCGAAACCATGTCGACCAACGTGACGCCCGACGCACGCGCCGCCTGGTTCAATGGCATGTTCCTCGGCCCCGACATGTTCGACTGGGCCCTGAACGTCCTCGTCGTGCGCAGCGGTGAGCAGATCATTCTGGTGGATGCCGGCCTTGGCGGGCAGTTCCCCGGCTTCCCCCGCGCCGGCCAGTTTCCGCGTCGCCTCGAAGCCGCCGGCATTCCGCTGGAGGCGGTCACCGATGTCGTCATCACCCACATGCACATGGACCATGTCGGCGGGCTGCTCGTCGATGAGGTGCGCAAGAGGCTGCGGCCCGATGTCCGGATCCATGTGACCTCGACAGAAGTCGAATTCTGGAAGGATCCCGACTTCTCGCTGACCTCGATGCCGTCGCCCGTGCCGGACGTTCTCCGCTCGACCGCTGCCCAGTTCGTCGAAGCCTATGGGGATAAAATCCGCACTTTCGGGAATGAACTCAAAGTGGCGCCAGGGGTCACGGCGAAACTGACCGGCGGGCATACCCCGGGTCACTGCGTGGTACGGGTGGAATCCAACGGCGAGCGCCTGACGTTCGCGGGCGACGCCCTGTTCCCGGTGGGATTCGACCATCCGGACTGGCACAACGGCTTCGAACATGATCCCGAGGAATCGGTGCGTGTCCGGGTCGATCTTCTTCGCGAGGCTGCGGCGACCGGCGAACTGTTGGTGGCGACCCACCTTGCCTTCCCGTCGCTCGGCCGGGTGGCGCTCGATGGCGATGCCTTTCGTTGGGTGGCGTCGATCTGGGACTATTGATCGCCAGGCGGTTCCGCCGGATCGGGTCGCGCATTCCCCTGTCGGGAGCGCGCGCCCCGATTGGGGCGGCGTGCTGGCCGGAAGTCCTCGTTCCGCTTAAATCGAATGCGGTGCCAGCACTTCCGCCAGAAAGTCGGCGAACAGCCGCACGCGTAAGGGAGCCAGGCGGCCGAACGCGTGCAGCGCCTGAACCGGAATCGCGGCGAGCGGGTCGTCCGGCAGCAGCTCGATGAGGCGCCCGGCGGCAAGATCGTCAGCCACCGCGAGCCGGAGCAACTGCGCGATACCGATCCCGGCAAGCGCAGCGGTGCGCATCACTTGTCCGGAATCTGTGTCGAGCGCCCCATCGATTGCGAGCTCGAAGCCGTCGGCGAAGCGGATCGGATAAGCATGTGAGCCGAGGCGGTAGCGAATATGAGCGGCCTGCAAGAGATCGTCGCGTATTGAAGGATAGCCGGCATGATCGAGCCAGTCGGGTGCTGCGACGAGGACGAGTGGCAAGGTCGCAATGCGTCGCACCATCCAGTCGGCCGCTTCCACGGCACCCACACGTAGCGCGGCGTCGAACCCTTCACGAACGAGATCGACATGACGATCGGTGATGCTGATCTCGAGCTTGATGTCGGGATAGCGCCGGACGAAGTCACCGGTAAGGTGATCGACGAGCGCAGGTCCAAGCACGCCGGGAAGGCTGACTCGCAGTAACCCGCGCGCCGGTTCGGCACTGCTCAGGACATCGCTGGCTTCGTCAAGGGAACGCAGCAGCGGCGCCACGCGCTCATAATAGGCGGTTCCATCGACCGTCAGTGCGAGCGCACGTGTCGAACGCAGGAAGAGCTTAACGCCCAAGCGCTGTTCGAGCCGCTCCACGCTTTTCGAAACCGCCGATGGGGTCGTGCCCGCGAGGCGCGCCGCCGCGCTGAACGAACCCGCCTCTGCTGCCCGGATAAAGGCATGAAGCCCGCCGATCGATTCCGCGCTCATTCGATAGTTTTTGTCAAAAATCCTTTGCCTTCGTCCAGTCTAATTTTTCGTTCCGGAAAAGCCAGATACGACCTGCTTCAATCTCAGAGGAAAAGCATGACAAGTTTGAGCGGAAAGGTTGCCGTGATCACAGGCGGTAACAGCGGTATCGGGCTCGCGAGCGCGAAGCTTTTTGCGGAACAGGGCGCTCATGTGGTGATTACTGGGCGGCGCCAGCAGGCCCTTGACGACGCGGTGCGAACCATTGGTCCGTCCGCGATCGCCATCCCGGGTGACGTCGCCGATCCCGATCATCATCGCGAGGTCGCGGCCTTCGTTCGCGATCGCTTCGCCGGCGTCGACATTTATATGGCGAATGCCGGCGTCAACACGATCACGGCGTCGTCTGACGTGTCCCTCGCCGAGTATGATGCCCAGTTCGGCATCAATGCGCGGGGCACCTTCCTCGGTGTCCAGGCGATAGCTCCCAGGCTGCGCTACGGCGGTTCGATCATTCTCCTTGGCTCGCTCGCGAGCGACAAGGTGCTTGAAGGGCATGCGGTCTATGCCGGCACCAAGGCGGCGATCGGCGCCTTCGCGCGGAGCTGGGCGCTCGAGTTCAAGGACCGCGGCATCCGCGTCAACGTTCTGAGCCCCGGACCGACGGAAACGGAAATCCTCGAAAAGCTCGGCGTCCCTAACGGGGAGCGCGAGGCCTTCACCGCGATGATGGCGGGTGCGATCCCGCTAGGCCGGCTCGGCCGGCCCGAGGAACTCGCGCATGCCGCGCTGTTCCTCGCCTCCGACGCCAGCAGTTTCGTCACCGGCATCAATCTCCGCGTCGATGGCGGCATGGCGCTGCTTTGACCCTATCATTCACCCCGGAAGGAAATCATGATGACCAAAGAAGAAATCGACCCCGCGATCCATGACCTGATCCACGACGTTGTGCATGCCGGCAGCGCCTATGAGCCCGATCGGAAATTAAGTTGAGTGGTATCAGCAGGTTAGCTTGACGGCTGAGCCTGTCGTTGATTCAGGGGTTTCGCCAAAAACTGCCGTGGATT
>NZ_MIPT01000001.1:570488-597319 GCF_001853345.1 Edaphosphingomonas haloaromaticamans
CCAATGGACGATCGCGATCATCAGGCGGTCCGACCGCGCCACCGGCTTCGAAGCGCTGCCGCGCCGCTGGGTCGTCGAACGAACCCTCGCGTGGCTCAACCGAAACCGCCGCCCCGCCAAGGACTTCGAGCAGACCGTCGCATCGGCAACCGCGTGGCTGTTCATCGCCTCGATCCAGCTCCTTACTCGCCGCATCGCAAGAGCATGAAATCAGGCCCGATAGTTTTGAATCAGACTCTATGACATCGAAGGCATGGAGAAGCTCTATACGCCGGACCAGATCTTCCTGGTGCTTGGCAGCGACGGAGAGGTGACGCGAATTCGCCGCAACGATTCCATAGCCGAGTTCCGCTCTCGCCGGGACGCTGGCGAGGCACCGCTCTCGACTGAGCATCGCGTCCTTCATGTTGAACAACAGGGCGATCATGCCACCGCGATCCTATATCGCCGCATGAGTGCCGATGCACCGCCTGCAATGTACGAGCTCCGCCTGCGCAGCGAGTCCGGGATCTGGATGGTGGCCGGTGAAACGGTGACGCCATGGCCCGGCGGGATCGACGGCAACTTCCTTCCGCCCCGGCGGAAGGCGGCCTGAGCGTCGTTAGACGGCTGCGTTTCAGGAGGTGCGCAGGGGAGAAAAGCGCCGACCGCCACTAGCGAGGCAAGGGAGGAATCCCTTGCCTCGCCAAACGCGGACTAATATAGTCTCTGTTATGGCGCATCTAACCGCAAGCGTGGAATATGGGCTGCATTGCCTGCTGGGATTGCTCGACGCCGGCGAGCAGCCGCGCAGCGCGCGGGACCTCGCCGCGTTCCAGGGCATTTCGCCTTCCTTTGTCGCGAAGATCTTTCCCAGGCTGGAGAAGGCGGGGATCGTCGAGGCCGCCGAAGGCGTGCGCGGGGGCTACCGACTCGCGCGGGCGCCGGAGACGATCTCCGTGCTCGAATTGGTCGACGCCATCGAGGGGCGAAAGCCGCTGTTCGAATGCCAGGAAATCCGCGGTCGCTGCGCCCTGTTCGACGATGGCGCGCCCGCATGGGCGACACGCGGCGTCTGCTCGATACACGCCGTCATGCTCAAGGCGGAGAATGCGATGCGCGAAGCCCTCGCGAGCGAAAGCCTCGCGGATATTGCCGGACGTCTTCAGCGAAAGGCGCCGCCCGCGTTCGGCATGGACACCAGAACTTGGTTTGACCGGCGGATCGCCCGACGGCGACCGGGAAGGCCGGCGCAGGGGAAGGACGGGACAAGATGATCAGCGACACAGCCGATGACGAGTCGCCGCTCGTGTACATCGTCGACGACGACGAAGGGGTTCGGGCGGCCATCCGCGAACTGATGCTTTCGGTCGGGATCGAGGCGGCATGCTGCGCCTCCACGCGCGACCTGATGGATTCTCCGCTTCTGGAGCGGCCGGGATGCATCGTGCTGGACGTCCGCATGCCGGGCGCGAGCGGTCTCGATCTCCAGCAACATTTTGCCGCCGCGGGCATTTTCAAGCCGATCATATTCCTGACCGGTCATGGCGATATTCCCATGTCCGTCCAGGCGATGAAGGCAGGCGCGGTGGACTTTCTCACCAAGCCGGTCCGCGATCAGACGCTGCTGGACGCCGTGACGGCCGGCATCGAGCGCGACATTGCGGGGCGGGCAAATGCGCGAGCCGTGCAACGCCATGTCGAGCATTTCGAGACGTTGACGCCGCGCGAATGCCAGGTGATGCGTGAAGTCGCACTGGGCCGGCTGAACAAGCAGATCGCCTTCGATCTCGGCATCACCGAGATCACCGTGAAGCTGCATCGCAGCAATGTGATGCGCAAGATGCAGGCTTCATCGGTCGGCGAACTGATACGCGCCTGGGAAAAGCTGCCGACCGAAATACGCGAAACCGTCGCGGCCTAGTCTTTAGTATGGTAACAATGCCTTGCAAGCTGCGCGACATAGAGGACACCGGCTCCGGAGTCTGTGTTAAAGAGGATGTCGCCCCTTGCCTGAACTGCCGACCGTCGCCATCGTGGACGATGACGAGGCTGTCCGTGAAGCTCTTGGAGACCTGCTGATGGTTTCCGGGCTCGCCTGCCATACATTCGCGGGTGCGGTTTCCTTCCTCGCCGCGCGCACCGAAGGGCATTTTGACTGCCTGATCACGGATATCCGCATGCCGGGCATGACTGGTATGGAGCTCATCGAGCGCCTTCATGACGAGGGCACCGGGCTACCGGTGATCGTTCTTTCATCGGTCCTGGATGAGCAGGCCCGCGCTCATGCGCTCTCGCTCGGAGCCAGGGCCTGGTTCACCAAGCCCGTCTCCGACGAGAGGCTCCTGGGCGCGATTGCGGCGGCCATCGACGATGGCCGGGGCGGTGGGCGATGACATCCCCCCTTCGTGAGCCGCGCGATCATGATGAAGCCGGCATCGCGGAGTTTGCATCGGAAAGTATCGTTATTCTCGATGAGTCCGGCAGGGTGCGCAGCTGGAACCCGGCTGCGGAACACATTTTCGGCTGGCCAGCGCTTGCCGTGCGAGGGAGGCATATCGCGGAACTCTCTCCCTCCCGTGCCGACGAGCAGCGCGCCTGGACGCATCTGCTGCAGGAGGGATCCTGGCATGGGCGCATCAGCCGATACACACGCGACGGCGGAACCGTCCGCGCCGAGGTACGGCGCCACCTGCGTTATGACGGCACGGGCGAGCGCTGTGACGTTATCGAGTTCGCGTGTCCGATACGGAATAACGGGGAAGCGCGCTATGACGCAGGGCCGGTTCCCGATCGCATAACGGCTGCGAGCTGGGAGATTGACGTCTCACCCGCCGCCGAGATCATCGCGCAGATTGCCGCGCGGGCCGATTCTGCTCCCGAAGAAGAATTACGGGATCTTTACAGCCGCCTTGTCGAGCGAGCACTGATTGTCGAGGTCAACGAGCGGACCGCGCGCCTGGTCGGCGGCAATCGCGGACCCGCTCTGCTGGCCGGCCAGTCGGTGGCGGCATTCTGGCCGGTGGGCAGCCGCGGCATACTGGCCGAGCTGGTACTTGAGGCTTTGCGCGACCGGGAGGGGAAGGTCTGCCGCCGCCAGCTCGCCTCGGACGGCATATTGCGCGATCCCCTCGTCACCGTCTGGCGGGCGGTGCGCGCGCATCCCGAGCGTCTGTTCATCGCGGTGAACGGTGCCGCCGATGACGATCGCTCCTATCTGTTCCTGCGGGCAAGCGAGGCCCGCTACCGCAAGCTGATCGACTATATGCCGGTCGCCCTCTGGCAGGTCGACGCCAGCCATATGGGCAAGATCTACGCGCGATTGAGAGCGGATGGCGTCGTCGATTTCGAACGATATTTGGAGGAGCATCCCGAACTGGTCGAGCTTGCGGCCACCACTGTGAACGTTACCGATGTCAATCGCCGCGCGATCGAGCTGGTTGGCGGTGCAGGCGTGCAGGACCTGATCCGACCCGTGAGCTATCTGTTCGCTGCCAATCCCGCGGCGCTGCGTCGTGTGATGATCGGCCGGTTTACCGGGCGGAAGAACTACAGCGAGCTCATGAAGCTTCGGACTCTCGACAATCGGGTGCTCGATGTTCGCTTTTCGGTCACATATCCGGAACCGCTCCTCGAACTGGACACCACCATCTTCAGCCTTGAGGATGTAACGGAACAATTGCGCATGGAGACGCAGTTGCGTCAGCTTCAGGCTGATTTCAGCCACGCCGCCCGCGTTTCGATGCTCGGGGAACTAGCCAGCTCGATTGCCCACGAGGTCAACCAGCCGCTCGCCGCCATCGTCACGAACGCCGAAACGAGCCTGCGTTGGTTAGGGCGTGACAAGCCGGACATCGGAAAGGTCGAGCAGCTCACCGCGAGGATCGTCGCCAGCGCGCGGCGCGCGGACGAGATTGTGCAGCGTGTGCGCGGCATGGCCGTCAAGCAGGCGCCTGCCCCGGTCGAGCTCGCATTCAACGAGATCATTCAGGAAAGCCTGCTCTTTGTGCACCACGAGGTCGAAATGCGCGCCGTCCGTGTGACGAGCGCCTACGCCCGCGGATTGCCTGCGGTGATCGGTGACCGGATACAGCTCCAGCAGGTGATCGTGAACATGCTCATCAACGCGATCCAGGCCGTCGAGGCGTGTGATGAAGCGCAGCGAGAGATCACCATCTCCACTGGAACCGACGAAAAGGGCGATCTCCTCTTCAAGCTGCGTGATCGCGGTCCGGGCATAGCCCCCGATCATATCGAGCGTATTTTCGAGGGTTTCTTCACGACCAAGGCCCATGGCATGGGTATCGGCCTGGCCATATGCCGGTCGATCGTCGCGGCACATGGCGGCGAGCTGTCGGCATCGAACCGTCCCGGAGGCGGTGCGGAGTTCCGCGTCGTTCTCCCCCGGGCCGGACGATTCGCAGCAACGGCCCGGATCGCGGCAAGCCCGGGCCGGTCACTTGCCGACGGCACATCGAACACACGCTGACCGGAGGAGAACCGGCCCGGTTCTTCGATTTGGATCAGGTCCATCAAGCCAGCCCAGCCCGCCGGCGCGGAAGCGCGTTGTCATGGCCCTGTCCCCAGCGCGCTTCCCGGGTCTGCTCACCTTTGGTCGAGGGTGATCCAAACGAAAGTCTGGGCCGGGAGATGCTTTGACTCAATAGTCGCCTGCGATGCCTCCCGGCATGAACCCGCTCTCACCCGATCGACAGAGGGCAGGACATTGCGCGCCGAGGCGACATCGACCAGATCAGGCTTTGACCGGCGCAAGACGGCCGGACTCCTGCTCGTGCTCGCGGCAGTTCTGGTCTCCGCAGCCTGGTGGGCATGGTCCCGCGCGGGTGAGGCGGCATCGACCGACAATGCCTATGTGCGCGGCGATATCACGTCTCTCGCGCCGAGGGTCGCCGGTTATGTCACCGCTGTTGCCGTCGTTGACAATCAGGCGGTGAAGGCAGGCGATCTTCTCTTTCGCATCGATGATCGCGATTATCGCGCCAGGCTCGCGCAGGCTGAAGCGAATGTCGAAGCGGCACGGGCGCGGCTGGCCAACGTCACGGAGGAAACCGCGCTCCAGCATGCACTGATCCGTCAGGCCGATGCGCAGCAACGATCGGCGCTTGCGGACCTTGCACTTGCACGCAAGGCGCGCGCGCGGCGCAGTAGCCTCGTCGAGGGCGGCGCGGTCAGCCGGACCCAGTTCGACGAAGCGGACGCCGGGGAGAAGCGCGCCGCAGCCGGAGCCGCCGCGTCGAAAGCGAGCGCCGATGCGCAGCGCCAGAAGCTCAGCGTGCTCGCCGCCCAGCGAGACATTGCCACCGCCGCGCTTGCGCAGGCCGAAGCGCTTCGTGACCTCGCCCGGATCGACCTCGAGAGTACCGAAGTGCGCGCACCGATCGACGGGGTGATCGGCAACCGGCAGATCCGCGTGGGACGGCTCGTCGCCCCCGGAACGCCGCTTCTCGACATCGTGCCGGTCACCTCCGTTTATGTGATCGCCAACTTCAAGGAAACGCAGTTGGCGGATATCCGCCGGGGCCAGCGCGCGCTGATACGGGTTGATGGCTATTCGGACCGGACGATCGAAGGGGTGGTCGATAGCTTCGCTCCGGGCAGTGGTTCCGCCTTCAGCGTGATACCGTCCGACAATGCGACCGGTAATTTCGTCCGTGTCGTCCAGCGTGTCCCGGTCAAGATTCGCCTCGTCCGCAACCCCCTTCCCGGGCGGCTCGTGCCGGGCCTTTCCGCGCGCGTGGAAATCCGGCGTGGCGGCGCCTCGTGAGTGCCGTCGCCCAAGCCGCCGCGCGCCGACCGTCAGGCGGGGGCTGGCTCGTCGCCGGTATCGTCGTCGCATGCCTGACCGAAGCGATCGCCGGCACATTGCTTGCCATCGGACGCAGCGACATCATGGGCCATATCCATTCAACCCCGGATGAATTCGCCTGGCTGGATGTCTGCTATATCGCGATGAAGCTGACGGGATTTGCCGTTGCGCCATGGCTTCTTACGCGCATCGAGCCCGGCCGCGCACTGCTCGGCGCGACCGCGTCGATGGGACTAGCCGCCATGCTTGCGGCCTTGTCTGTGCAACTTGGCGTGCTTGTCGCCCTGCGGCTCGTCCACGGCCTGGCGGGCGCAATCCTGCTCGTCGCGGGGCAAGCCATTCTCTTCTGGCGCTATCCACCGGAGCGGCAACCGGTGTTGCAGGCGGTCTTCGCGATGGGCGCGGTCGTGGCGCCTGCGACGCTCGCGCCAATGTTGCAGGGATGGCTGATCGACAGCCATGACTGGACGTGGGTCTTCTTCCTCATCCTGCCGCTCGCACTGGCTGCAAGCGGTTTTATGCTGATGGCCGACCCCGTCCGGCCGCCGTCGCTCGATCGACGCGCCCTCGACGGACCGGGCCTGGCCGCACTGGCGCTCGCGTTGTTCGGCGCGGCATGGCTTCTTTCGCAAGGGAGCCGCTGGAACTGGCTCGATGAAGCGCGCGTCGCGAAGGTGCTTGGGCTTGCCGCGATCGCCTTCCTCTTCGTAGTGGATCGCCAGCGTCGGGCGCGTGCGCCGCTCCTGGATCTCGCGCTGTTTCGCAACGACGATTTCGCCTTTGCGTTTTTCGTGAGTTTCGTTGCCGGCGCTGCGCTGTTCGGCAGCGCATTTCTCATTCCGACATTCGCGCTCTCGGTGCTTGGCATGACGCCGACCGATGCTGGCGCGCTGCTTTTGCCGAGCGGCCTGGTCTTCGCTGCGACGCTCTTTGTCGTCGCGCTTCTCGTCCGGTTCGGGGGCGTTCCGCCCATCGCCCCCGTTCCGTTGGGCATCCTTTCGATGATGATCGCCATGTGGATGCTCTCCGGGTCCACGCTTGAGAGCGGAGCGGGGGACATGATGACCGCGCTTCTGCTGCGCGGCTTCGGCCTGGGTTGCCTGTTCCTGTCGATAACGCTGATCGCGTTCAGCCGCCTCGCGCCGTCACACCTCGCTTTCGGCATCGGTCTTTTCAATATCGGGCGCCAGCTCGGTGGTTTGGTCGGGGTCGCCTGGCTCCAGACATTGATCGACCATCAGGCGGTGGCGAGCCGAACCATCCTCGGAACGGCGCTCACCCCGGGGGCGCACGGGCTGACCGGTCGCATGGCTGACTATTCCGCCTATCTGGCGGGGCGCGGCCTGGACCCGGGACCTGCCGCAGCTGCCGCCCATGGCTTGCTGGCGCGTTCCCTTGGCGGACAGGCGGTCGTCATGGCCTTCAACACCGCCTTCATCGCGGTCGCGCTGATGTTCGTCGTCGCGGTGCCCGTCGTGGTCGCGGTGAAGATCGCGCTGGCGCGCCGGACGGCGCGTCGATCGGCCGCCGGATCGCCATCATGATGCCCCGTGGCTCCCTTTGGCACCTGCTCGCGCTTCCGGGCGCGCTCGTGCTCGCCGGCTGCACCGTCGGCCCAGACTACAGCCCCCCCGTGATCGAGGTCGGCGAGACCTGGATCGGCGCGGTCGACCCGGGAGCCGTCGACCTCGCTTGGTGGCGAGCCTTCAACGATCCTATGCTCAGCGAGCTTGTCGATCGCGCGGTCGCGGGCAACAAGGATCTCGACGAAGCCGAGGCGCGGGTCCGGGAAGCGCGGGCGTTGCGCGATGCCGTTCGGGGCCGGACATTGCCGCAGGCGGACGCGGTGGGCGCCGCGACACAGAACCGGCTCAGCGAAAATGGCCTGCTTCCCGTCGGCAAGGTGCCAGGTTTGGGGCGGGACCTGTCGATTTTCGATGCAGGCTTCGACGCGTCATGGGAAATCGACCTCTGGGGCGGCGCGCGACGTGCGGTGGAGAGCGCGGAGGCACGCGCCCAGGCCGCGGAGGAAGCGCGGCGCGGCGCGGTGCTCCAGGTTCTCGCCGAAGTGGTGCGCACCTATATCGACCTGCGCGCGGCGCAGGCGCTGGCCGCGAACGCGGGCGCCACCGCCGCGGCGCAGGCGCGGATCGCGAGTCTCGTTGCGGACCGGTTGCAAGCGGGGCTTGCCTCGCGCGCGGACCTGACCCGCGCCGAAGCGCTCGCGCACGCCACGGCGGCGAGCATTTCGCAATTCCGCGCGGAAGCCGATGCCGCCGCCTTCCGGATCGCGCTGCTGATAGGCGAGCCGCCCGACGCATATTATGATCGCCTGCGGACACCGCGTTCCCTGCCCTCGGCCCGTCGGGAGGTGCGAACGGGTCTTCGCTCCGACCTGCTCCGTCGCAGACCGGATATTCGCCGTGCGGAGCGCGAACTTGCTGCGGCAACGGCGGACGTCGGAATTGCCACTGCCCAACTCTTCCCCCGATTCTCGCTGCTCGGAGGGATCGGCCTGCAGGCGCGTGAAGCGGGTGATCTTTTCTCGGGCGACAGCCTGCGCTTTCAGTTCGGTCCGGCGCTGCGCTGGCCGCTCTTCTCCGGCGGTCGTATCCGGGCCGGGATAAGGGCGGCCGATGCGCGGGCCGATGCGGCGCTGGCACGCTATGACCGCGCGGTCCTCGCCGCGCTCGCGGACAGCGAAGCCGCGATCAATCGCTTTGCCGCCATGGGAGAGGTCCGAACGGAGCGCGATACGGCTAGTACGTTGGCGGCCGAAGCCACCGGGCTTGCCGAACGCCGTTACCGGGCTGGTGAAGAGGATCTGATCGCGCTCCTCCACGCGCGGCTCGCGCAACATGGTGCGGATCGGGCGCTTATCGAGGCGCAATCGGCTGAGCTGCGCCAACTGGCCGCCTTGTACAAGGCGCTGGGTGGCGGGTGGCAGGCAGCCGCTGTTCCGGCCGATCGCTGATCCGGCGACGCTATACCTTGGCACAGGTGCGATCAGGACGAGGCCGTCCTATGCTCGGTGACCTGATGCACAGGGTTCGACGAGGAATTCCGTCTTGCCGGGCGGGTCGGCCATCGCGATCGTTCACATGACGACCTGCGCGCCTGTCACTGTGCGGCGAGCGGACAGGGGCTGGCGTCAAATGTGGAGATGAGGCGTCTTCGCGAGACGGATCTTATCCGGGGAGAGTTGATGCGATGACCACGGAAACGCTTCGCGAGGTCGAGCGAAGACTGCGCATTCTCGAAACCATGCCGGGCTTCGGCTGGTCGGCCAATGCCGCCGGGCAGTTCACCTATGTCACGCCCAACACATTGAGCTACCTCGGCGTCGCTGGCGAGGATCTCAACGCATCCGACGCCGACGACGAATTCGGATGGCAGCAGGTCATTCACCCGGACGACTATGAGCGTGTCGCGGCCAGATGGCGGCATTGCCTTCGGACCGGCGAGCATTATGACACGGAACATCGCCTGCGGCGCGCGGACGGCAGCTATCGCTGGTTCCGGAACTCGGGCCAGCCATGCCAGGACGAAGACGGCACCATCACCGAATGGTTCGGGACGACGATCGACATCGACGACCAGGTACGGCTGTGCCGCGACATCGCGGAACGCGAAGCCAGAATTCGCCGGCTCGTGGATTCGGATATCATCGGCATCGTCATCTGGGATCTGGATGGAACCCTGATCGACGCCAATGACGCGTTCCTGCGGATGGTCCAATATGACCGGAAAGATATGAAGGCCGGACTGCGATGGTTCGACATGACGCCGCCGGAATGGCAGGAAGTCCATGGCCGGGAGGAAGCCGAGGAGCTGGCCGCCACGGGGAAGATGGAGCCCCGCGAAAAAGCGTTCTTCCGCAAGGATGGCAGCCGGGTACCGGTCCTGATCGGGGCCGCCTGCTTCGATGGGCAATCCAGTCAGGGCGTCGCCTATATTCTCGACCTGACCGAACGCAAGCGCGCTGAAGAGGCCCTGCATGACCAGAAGCGCGAGCTGTCCCAGCTTGTCGATATGATCCCCAGCTATTTATGGCGGGTCACGCCGCATGGCGTGCCAGAGTTCTTCAACAAGCGGCTGGTCGACTTTCTGGGACTGGGTGTGGCGGATGTGAACCGGCCGGGCAGACGCCGGCTCGCCGCTTTTATCGAGGCGATCATTCACCCGGACGATGCTACCGCCGTGACCGACGCCTTCGAGCGATCGCTGGCCAGCGGCGATATCCTCTCCATGAAATGGCGCATGCGCCGCGCAGATGGCGTGTATCGCTGGATGGCGGCAAGCGCCGAGCCGATGCGGGACGCCGATGGCCGGATCGTCAACTGGTACGGCCTGTGTCACGACATAGAAGACCAGTTGCAGGCCGAAGAGGCGCTGCGATCGAGCAAGCAGCAGCTCGAGCAGATGATAGACGCCGTGCCCGTCAACATCCTGAGCTTCTCGCCTTCCGGCGTCATGACCTACGCCAGCAAGCGATATGTGGATGAGGTCGGTCCGCCACCATTGCATATTGAGGATTTCGACGCCCTCGCTGTCGACGTCGCGCACCCGGACGACTCTCTGGCTATGCTGCGCAGAGCGTCGGAGGGATTTGCGACCGGCAGCCCTTTCGTGAACCGGTTTCGCCGGCGCGAGAAGGATGGGGGCTACCGCTGGATAGAAGCGCGTGCGCAACCGTTGCGCGCGCCCGATGGCGCGATCGTGCAATGGTATGTCGCGTCCATCGACATTGAAGACGAGATGCGCGCCCAGGAGACCCTGCGTGAACGAGAGCGCATGCTCCATCACCTGGTCGAAACGCTGCCGGCGATGATTGACTGTGCGACGCCAGACGGGGAACCCGTCTATCGCAGCCAGCAGATGAGCGAGTATCTCGGTTATGACTTCGAGTATCTGGACTCATCGGCAAAGTCCCGTCTGACGGGCACGCTCGAGACCAGCGTACACCCCGACGATCTGGCGGGCGTCAAGGCCAATTACGGGCATTCGCTGGCGACCGGCGAGCCTTATGCGCGAAGGCACCGCCTGAAACGGTCCAATGGCGAATATCGCTGGGTGGAAACGCGCGCCGCGCCGATGCGCGATGCGAGCGACGCAATCGTTCAGTGGAATGTCATCTGCCTCGATATCGACGCCGAGGTCAGGGCCCAGCGGGAATTGCAGCTCGCGCAGGAGCGCCTTGCGCGCGCCAGTCAGGCAGCGAGCCTCGCGGAGCTTTCCGCCTCCATCGCGCATGAGGTGAACCAGCCGCTGGCGGCGATTGTGGCGAATTCCCATGCCTGCCATCGCTGGCTTTCGGCGGAGCCGGCGAACATCGAGCGCGCGAAGGTCACCGCCGAGCGCATCATCCGCAATGCGAACGCGGCGGCCGACATCGTGAGCCGCATCCGCGCCCTGTTCAGCCAGTCGACGGAGACGCGAACAATCCAGTCCCTGGATTGCGTTATCGCCGAGACGCGCGAACTCCTGGCAGACGAAGCGGCGCGACGGGATGTCCGCGTGGACATCGACATTGCGAGCGACATCCCGCCTCTCTCGTTCGATCGCGTTCAGGTCCAACAGGTCCTCATCAACCTCATGCGCAACGGCATGGAAGCGATGGACACTGTGGCGACCCACAAAGTGCTCCGGCTGCGCGTACATCGCGGTGACGACGTCGTCAGGACGGCGATCAGCGACAGCGGTCCGGGCATCGAACTGCCCGACAGGATGTTCGAACCGTTTTACACGACCAAGCAGCACGGCATGGGAATAGGTCTCGCCATTTGCCGGTCCATCGTCGAAGCGCATGGTGGGCAATTATGGGCCGAAAACGACGAACCGAACGGGGCGACTTTCACTTTCTCGCTGCCGATCGGAAAGGCCCCTGGCGACCCAGGCATGGGCGGCAGCGAATGAGACGATGAATTCCCGATCTTAAAGGCGATGGGATGACCATAGGCAGACGGGATTCGCCGCGAAGGTGAAGGCCCGCGCGGCGACATCCTGGATTTTCTTTTTAGACTTTCCATTGCATGGTGTGCCCGGGCCCGAGCGCCTTCGCCACGCCAGCGCCGTAAGCGGGGTCCGCGCGATGGCAGTTGGCGATATGGCGCTCCTGTACCGCTCGCGAAGCGCCGCTGATCTGCCGAGCCGTGTTGGCGAACAGCGCGGCGCGTTCTGGATCGCTCATGTTACGGAACAAGATACCCGGCTGTTCCCAATGATCGTCTTCGTCACGATGATCCCAGTGAGCCGCTTCACCATCGATGGGTAGGCCCGGCTCGTTCAGCGAGGACTGGTCCTCCCACACGCCGTGACTGTTCGGATAGAAGCTCGGCGTTGCGCCGAGATTGCCGTCGGTACGCATCGCGCCGTCCCGGTGATAGCTGGTGAAGGGACATTGCGGCGCGTTGACCGGGATATGCAGGTGATTGACCCCGAGCCGATAGCGCTGCGCGTCACCATAGGAGAAGAGACGCGCCTGCAGCATGCGATCGGGTGACACGCCGATCCCCGGAACAAGGTTCGCCGGCGAAAAGGCTGCCTGCTCAACCTCCGCGAAGTAGTTCTCGGGATTGCGATTCAGCTCGAGCGTGCCGATGCGCATCAGCGGATATTCGCCCTTCGGCCAGACTTTGGTAACGTCGAACGGATTGTGCCGATGGGTCCTGGCCTGGGCCTCGGTCATCATCTGGATGGCAAGCGTCCATCGGGGGAAGTCACCGCGGTCGATCGCTTCCAGGAGGTCGCGGCCGTGGCTTTCCCGGTCGTTTCCGATCAGCACCGCCGCCTCGTCATCTCTCAGATTCGCGATGCCCTGTTCGCACCGAAAGTGGAATTTGACCCAATTGCGCTCGCCGGCGGCGTTGATCATCGAATATGTGTGGCTGCCGAACCCGTGCATGTGCCGATAGCTTCTCGGGATGCCGCGTTCGGACATCAGGATCGTAACCTGGTGCAGTGCCTCGGGGAGCAGCGTCCAGAAGTCCCAGTTGTTTTCCGCGCTTCTCAGTCCAGTTCGCGGATCGCGCTTCACCGCGTGGTTGAGGTCGGGAAAACGCAACGGGTCACGAAAGAAGAAAACGGGTGTGTTGTTGCCGACAAGGTCCCAATTGCCTTCTTCACTGTAGAACTTGACCGCGAAGCCGCGAATGTCACGCTCGGCATCGGCGGCGCCGCGTTCGCCGGCTACCGTCGAGAACCTCACGAAAACCGGCGTCTGCTTGCCGATCTGCGAAAACAATCTCGCCTTCGTGTAACGCGATATGTCGTGCGTGACGGTGAATGTGCCATGCGCGCCAGATCCCTTGGCGTGCATCCGCCGTTCGGGAATGACCTCGCGATCGAAATGGGCGAGCTTTTCGATGAGCCAGACGTCCTGGAGCAACGCCGGCCCGCGACGACCCGCAGTGAGGATGTTGAGATTATCCGCCACCGGTGCACCATTTCCGTGGTGAAGCGGAATCTTGCTGCGCATTTCGATGTCTCCTTGCCGTTGATGCCGGAGACCTTGGCTCCCGAGGCACTGGTCCGCGACTGTGCCTGGGTTTTAGGGAACTGCTCCGTTCCGCCAGCGAGGGACCGGGAACGCGCGGTGACACCCCGCTTTTCGAGCGGGTCGCCAACACCTCCTGACCTGTTTGTCGGGATGTACTCGACCTTTGTATAGCTCCGCCGAGCCCCCCGTAGGATCGTGAAATCACGGGTTTTCGGTATCTCCAAACGTGCCGCTCCGTCGAAATTCGTGTCTGACGGAGTTGGTGCCGTGCAGAGGAGCACAAAATGCCGCCACTCAAGGATTTCAAGATTGATCGCCGGGAATTCTGCGTCGCCGGCAGCGCCGCTGTGTTCGCGAGCGGCCTGTCCTGGCCGGTTGCAAGCCTCGGCGCATCTCACCCTAGCGCAAATCAAGGAGCTCATCCGATGAACTTTATTTCCGCAAATGACGGAGCCCAGATCTTCTACAAGGACTGGGGTCCACGCGACGCGCAGCCGCTCGTCTTCCATCATGGCTGGCCGCTCACGGCTGACGAGTGGGATAACCAGCTGCTGTTCTTCCTCGCGCAGGGCTATCGCGTCATTGCCCATGACCGCCGTGGCCATGGCCGCTCGACCCAGACCGATGGCGGGAACGACATGGATACATATGCCGCGGACATCGCGGCGCTGGTTACCGCGCTCGGCCTCAAGGGTGCCGTTCATATCGGCCATTCAACCGGCGGCGGCGAGGCGGCTCATTATGCGGCGCGCGCAGCCCCGGGGGCACTGGCGAAGCTCATTCTGGTCGGCGCGGTGCCGCCGGTGATGGTCAAGAAGGCGAGCAATCCGGGCGGTCTGCCGATCGAGGTGTTCGACGGTTTCCGGAAGGCGCTCGCCGAGGACCGCTCCCAGTTCTATCTCGATATCGCCGCCGGGCCGTTCTATGGTTTCAACCGCGAAGGCGCGCAGATCAGCCAGGGGCTTGTCCAGAACTGGTGGCGACAGGGCATGGTCGGAAGCGCCAAGGCCCATTACGACTGCATCAAGGCGTTCTCGGAGACGGATTTCACCGAGGACCTCAAGAAGATAAAGGCGCCCACGCTCGTCATGCACGGAACCGACGACCAGGTGGTGCCTTTCGCTGACTCCGCACCGTTGTCGGCCAAGCTGCTCACGAACGGCGTACTCAAGGCCTATGACGGTTATCCGCACGGCATGGCGGCAACCCACGCCGACGTGATCAACGCGGACATGCTGGCCTTCATTCGCAGCTGACGCCCTGCTCCGGGACGGACAGGCCCGTTCGTCCCGGCAAGGCGCAACCGCCGCCTCAGAAACGGAAGGAGAGCGAGATGGGCATGGCTGGCGATGGCCACCGGCAGGACCCGTGGCACGACATCTTCCCTCCGACATCGCCGACAGCGATGCGCCCGCCCGGACACGGATCTGGGGCGCGGCTGTCGATCGGCCCGGACGGGGCACAGTTGGAACGGCGCGGCTTCCTCCTGTCCGCGCTCAGCGGGGCGGCCTGTCTCGCAACGCCCGCAGCCCCAGCGCGCGGCGCGCCGGCGGGCAGGCTGATGCCGACGCCATCCTCCCGTTTCGGGCCGCTCAAGCGGGTGCGCACGAGCGTGCTCGACATTGCTTATGCCGAAGAAGGGCCAGCAGATGGCCGCCCCGTCGTGCTTCTTCATGGCTGGCCCTACGACATTCACACCTATGCCGATGCCGCGTCGCTGCTCGCGGCTGCGGGCTTCCGCGTGATCATCCCCTATCTGCGCGGCTTTGGCGCGACCCGCTTCCTCGTCGAGGCTTCTCCTCGCAACGGCCAGCAGGCCGCGCTGGCAAGCGATGCGATCGAACTCATCGAAGCGCTGGGTCTTGAACGTCCCATCGTCGGCGGCTGCGATTGGGGCGCGCGAACGGCGTGCATTCTCGCCGTCCTCTATCCCGCGCGGATCCGTGCGCTTGTCTCGGTGAGCGGTTATCTCATCGGCAGCCAGGCCGCAGGTGCAACACCGCTCGCGCCCGAAGCGGAGCGGAGCTGGTGGTATCAATATTATTTCGCGACGGAGCGCGGGCGCCATGGCTACGCATTGCACACGCAGGATTTCGCGCGGCTGATATGGAAANCCGCCTCGCCCCGCTGGACCTTCGACGAGCCTACCTTCCTGCGCTCGGCCGCCGCGCTCGAAAATCCCGATCATGTCCCGATCGCAATCCACAATTATCGCTGGCGGCTTGGTCTGGCGGAGGGCGAGGCGCGCTACGCCGCGATGGAAGAGCGGCTCGCATTCTTTCCTCCAGTGACGATTCCCGCCGTGACGCTGGAGGGGGATGCGAATGGCGCACCTCATCCGCGTGCCTGTGACTATCGGGCGCGCTTCACCTCGGCCTATGAGCAGGCTTGTCGAAGGCGGCATAGGCCATAACCTCCCGCAGGAAGCGCCGGATGCCTTTGCCCGCGCGATCATCGATGCCGACCGGATGGCGGGATGATTCCGAGGATGCGCGGGCGCTGGGCGACCGGGCGGCTCATGGGACATCGCAGCCGGTCAGCCGGGCGCTCTCGGTCCAGATCGCTTCCGCCATCGCGGGATCGAT
The DNA here is from genome assembly GCF_001853345.1 of Edaphosphingomonas haloaromaticamans. Taxonomy (NCBI): domain Bacteria; kingdom Pseudomonadati; phylum Pseudomonadota; class Alphaproteobacteria; order Sphingomonadales; family Rhizorhabdaceae; genus Edaphosphingomonas; species Edaphosphingomonas haloaromaticamans. Next base: position 586,378 of record NZ_MIPT01000001.1, read on the forward strand.
GGCGAACGGACGCACGCCAGGTCCACCGAGCTGACCGTCCGGAACGACAGCCGCAATGTCGCAATCCTCGCAATAGACCCCGCCGATGCCGTCCAGGGCGGGCGACGTTGCGCACCATATCGTCGTCGCGGCGCCTTGCTGCGGACTTTTGAGATCGCGGTCGGGATCGACAATGGCGGAACCGTCCGCATCCACGGCTCCGAACTGCGCGATCTCCTCGCGCGTGAGGTGCCGCGCGAGTGGGCCGAGGATGGAGCCGGGATGGACCGAGAAAGCACGAACGTCATGCCCGGCACCCCGCGCATCGAGCGCGACGGCGAAGAGGGCATTGGCCGTTTTCGCCTGACCATATGCGAGCCATTTGTCATAGGCGCGACGCCTGAAATCGAGGTCGGACAGATCAAGCCCGCCGAGCTGATGTGCACGCGAAGAGAGAATGACGACCCGCGCGCCGGCGGCATGCAGCAGTGCCGGCCACAGCGCCGCCGTCAACCGGAAATGGCCGAGATGATTGGTGGCGAACTGACCCTCATGGCCTTCCGCGTCACGAAACAGCGGGCTTGCCATCACGCCGGCGCTGAGAATCAGCAGATCGAGCGATGGCGCGCTGTCCATGATACGCGCGGCGAACCCGGCGATCGACACGGGATCGAGCAGATCCATCGGCAACGGCACGACATTATCGAGGCCGGAAAGCGCATCGCGCGCCGCATCCGGTTCGCGTGCCGGCACGATCACGCGCGCGCCTCTGGAGGAGAGGAGCCTGACCGTTTCCCGGCCGAGATTGGAGGCGCCGCCGGTCACGACGGCGGTCTTTCCCGAAAGGTCCAGGCCACCGGCGACCTCTTCGGTGGTGGTGAAAGGTCCAAAGCCAGTTCCGAGCGGCTGTTGAAAAGAGGGCATTTACAATCTCCTGTCCGATTGACAGGCGAAATGGAAAGCCGACGCAGGTGCTGCTATGTCTGAAAGCCCCGATTCCTATCGAGATAATGCTGAATCGCGCGAGGATCCCTTGTCGCAGATCCTGTCGCTCGTCGATGCGCGCGCCGTCGTGTCGACCGGATTGAGGGCGCGCGGGAACTGGGCCGTTCGCGTCGCTCCGGTGCATGCGCTCAAATGCAATGTCATCAAGCAGGGCGCTTGCGAGCTGAAGGTCGGCGACGAGCAATGGTCGCTTGAAGAAGGTAGTTGCTTTCTCGTCGCCGCCGACCTTCCCTTCGTCATCGGAACGGATCTCAATCGCGTGCCGCGACCCGCGGAGGAAGTCTTCGCAGGCACGCGGGCGAATGATTGCGCCTGGCTCGATGCAGGCCCCGGTCGCGGCTTCCATTGCCTGGGCGGCCGCATGGAGCTGCCCGACACCGCCGATTTCCTCGTCGAGGCCCTGCCGCCGGTCGTCGTGATCCGCGCCGATGAGCCGGTTGCCGGGCGGCTGCGCTGGCTCGCCGATCGGCTGGAGGAGGAACTCGCGTGGCAAGCGGCGGGCGCATCGGCGATGGCCGCCCAGATCATGCAGATGGTCTTTATCGAACTTATCCGGAGCCTTCCCGAGGGACAGGCCGGGAGCTGGCTTGCCGCGCTCGCCGATCCACGTATCGGCGCTTCGCTGCGGGCCATGCACCGAAATCCGGAACGTTGCTGGCGGATCGAGGATCTTGCGGGGATCGCGCATCTCTCGCGGTCGCGCTTCGCGACGCGGTTCCGAACGGCTGTCGGCCATCCGCCGATGGATTATCTGCTGAGATTGCGGATCGCGCTCGCCCGGAAGGCGCTTGCGCAACCGGGCGCAACGATCGCGGCGGTTGCTGCATGCGCCGGCTACAACTCGGAAAGCGCCTTCGGCTTCGCTTTTCGCCGGATTACAGGCGTGACGCCGCGCCAGGCTCAGGCGATGGCCGGCCGCACGAAAGGCTGACTTGTCGCCACACCTCATCGCGCACGGGCGATTGCATGTCAGGTTTCAGCCGGCTTCAGCCATTTGGTCTCCGTGGGCGCGCGATAATGCGCCATGGCGCGCAGCAGGGACGCCGGGTCCGCCTGCACGAGCAGCATCTCTCGATGCGCATTCTTCAGGAATCCCTGCGCAGTGACATGATCCAGGAATTCCAGCAGCCGGTCGTAAAAGCCGAGGATGTTGAGCAGGCCGCAGGGCTTGGCGTGGCTGCCGAGTTGCGCCCATGTCCAGATCTCGAACAATTCCTCGAATGTGCCGATGCCGCCGGGCAGGGCGATGAATCCGTCCGAGAGGGACGCCATCAGGGCCTTGCGCTCGTGCATGGATCCCACGATGCGCAGGTCGGTCAGGCCGGGATGCGCGACTTCCCTGTCCACCAGCGCCTGCGGGATGACGCCCGTCACCCGGCCGCCCTCGGCAAGCGCGGCGTCGGCGACGGCGCCCATTAGTCCGACCGCGGCTCCGCCATAGACAAGCTCGACGGCGTTGCGCGCCAGCAGCCCGCCCACTGCCGCCGCCGCGGCGCGATAGGCCGGTGCCGAGCCATGGCTCGATCCGGAAAAGACACAAATCCGCATGAATGGCTCCAGCCTGAAGGTGCGACAGCGCACCGGCCGGACGCTTCCGCCCGACCGGCCATGCACGTCTCAGAAGTCGACGGTCCGCGCCTCGAGGGCATTCTGGAATGCGGCTTGCCGATCCGCCGCCGGCGGGTAGATCCACACCGCGTTGATATCCATCTTGACCTTCTTGGCGTCGGCACCGGTCAGCTCGACGGTGCGGGGGGACCAGCCGCGCGTGAAGATGGCCGCGTCGGGGCCGAGATCGAGACACACGACATAGGCGGGCTGAGCATAGGGCAGCGTGGGTTCGCCGAGCAGGTCGGCCGCGGCATTATGGCCGGCGAACGAGCCGAGGCGCCGCGCGTGCTGGCACGACATGAGCGAGAAATTGCCTTTGTCGTCGGTCGCTGCCTTCGCGGTATCGCCCGTGGCGAAAATGCGCGGACAGCCGGGCACGCGCAGGTCGGGCTCTACGAGGATTCGCCCGAGAGTGTCGCGATCGGCCGGCAACTGGGCGGTCAGCGGCGAGGCGCGCATGCCCGCCGACCAGATCNCGGTCCCGGTTTCGATCCGTTCGCCATTTTCAAGCGTGACGCTGCCGTCATCAAGCCGGGCGATCCCCGAGCCGAGCATCGTTTCGATGCCCAGGTCGCGCAGCCGCGCCTCGATATAGGGGCGCGGTTCGGCCCCCATGTCCGGGGCGACGACCGGCCCCCTCTCGACGATGACGACGCGGGCCGCCTCGCCCGGCCCGAGGATTTCCCGCAGCCGGGCCGGCATTTCGGTCGCCACCTCTATGCCGGTAAAGCCGCCGCCACCGACCACGACCGTGTTGCGCGCCGCCGAAGGGGGCTTTCCCGCCAGCCCGTGCAGATGCTCGTCGAGCTTTACCGCGCCGGCGCGATCCGTGACGCTGTGCCCGAATTCCGAAAGCCCCGGAATGGGCGGTTGGAAACCGTGGCTTCCCGCGGCGACGATCAGCCGATCGTAGAACAGCCTGGAGGGCATGCCGCCCGCCCCGGTCACCGTCACCATGCCGCGTTCCACATCGAGCGTGTCGACCCAGCCTTCATGGAAGCCGATGTCCGTCGCCGCGAACAGCTCGTCCAGCGGCGCCACCATCGTCCCGGGCTCCGGCTCGTAGAGGCGCGGCCGGACGATCAGGGCCGGCTCGGGCGCAATAACGGTGATCTTCAGGTCTCCGGGCAACACGCCCTTTTCATCGCGCAGGCGCGCTGCCGAAAGCGCGGCCATGAGGCCGGCAAATCCGGCTCCTATGATAACGATATGCTGTGCCATGCGATTTTCTCCTCGGGCGGCGTTTGAGAGTGCCGTGCCCCCGCGGGGCCGCTTCTGCCGGGCCTGGAGGCGGGATCGAGGATCGCGAACGGCGGACGCCGCCGCTACCGTGCGGGAGGCTAGCCGCGATATGCCAATCGCTATGCGTTGCTATGCCTTGGAATAGCGATGCACGGGGCGAGGCGAGAAAGGGCCGCCGGATCGGAGCCGCGCGCCGCCCCCGGCCCCGGGCAGTGGTCAGGAGTTCGGCCGATCCTCATTGTCTGGCATGTCGCGGGGCCAGAATCGCTGGTGCAGCGTCATCAGGCTGGCGGCCAGAAGATCGCGTTCGAGGGGTGAAAGCCGCATGGCGATCGTCGCGATCATGATCACGCTGTCCAGCGCGATGCGCCGGGCGTTCACCTGTCGTGGCGCCTGCGCGCGGCGTCCCTGTCGCTCGTGGCGGCCGTCAGCGGCGTCAGGGCGATGAAGGCGACGCATCCCAGCACCAGGGACAGCGGCACATCGCCGAACGAGGCAAAGATGCCCCAGCCCGCGGCGATGGCGGCCACCGTCGGGCACAGGAGAGCGGACGCCTGGCTCCAGGCCGTGGACTGACGCTTGGGTTTCATAGGATGTCCCTCAGTGAACTGAGAGCAAAGTGGCGCGTCGGGTCCGGCCCGGCCATTCTGCCAAGGTTCCGGATCACCTGTGCGAACATATGCAGGCGGCGGGTCTCCGGGTTGGCGTGACTACGGGGTTTCGCGCGGAACCCGCAGGACTGAAGCGTATGTCGGCGTGCCCTGCATGCCGGTTCGGCAGACGACCGCTATGCCGAAGATCATATCCGGCATGGCGAAACACTGGTGCATCCCTGGCGATCGTACAATCCCGGCAAGCGGCCGCAGGCCCGACACTCCGCCCGGCACGCGCAGCTGTTGCCGTGATCCGATAACTTTGGAGATTGTAATGAAAACCCGTCTTATCATTGCCGCTGCCCTGGCTGGCTGGTCGGGCCATGCATCCGCGCAGGATTTCAACGGACCCTCTGTCGGTGTTCAGGCGGGGTGGAACAGGACCGATGTGCGCCTTCCGGCAGGCGGTAAGGAGCTCCCCGGCGTCGACCAGTCAAAGGATGCCTTCGTCGGCGGGGCGTTCCTGGCCTATGATTATGAAGTGGCGCCGCGCATCGTCTTGGGTGCACAGGCCGAATTCAATATCGCTGCTTCCGATGATTTTGGAGTGGCGGGCAGTGCAGGCGCGCTCCGGATCGATCCCCGATATGCGTTCGATCTGACCGCGCGCGCAGGCTATCTCGTGACCCCGAAGACTCTGATCTATGTTCGGGGCGGCTATAGCAACACCCGCGTCCGCACGACGATCTCGACGAACTCGACACGGATATCGTCGTCCGACAATCGGGACGGCTGGATGGTTGGCGGCGGCGCGGAAAGGATGATCACCGATCATGTTTCCGCACGCCTCGAATACCGATATGCCGACCTTGGTGAAGGCTCGAACAAATTCGACCGCCATCAGGTTCTTGTCGGCGGCGCCTACCGCTTTTGATCTTCGCTTGGAGCGCGGTAAGATTTTCCTGTGAATAAGAGGGCGCCGCGCTCCAGCGTACGATTAACCGTTTGGCGACGAGCGGTAAACTGGCGACATCGGTTACATGCGAGCGAATGGCACGTACCACCAACATAGCGGCCGTTCGCCGGACCATATAAGCATCCTGAAGGCCGCCCTCCGTTCACCGGAGAATGAGAGCCTGCCATTGGGACAAACCCGTCATTCCCGCCCGGTTCGCCAAATGTCGGTTTCCAACACGAGCCGACATTCGCGCGTTCGATCACCTTGCCCATTCAGCGAGCAAGGCTGGTAGCGGACTGGCATCTTATGAATTTTGAATCGCTAAAGCCGACATACTTTCGTCTAGCTCATGAACGGAGCGGACATGTGCGCGTGTCGTCGTGGCGATATCCGGCACCTGCATGTCAGCCGCCTGCTCCTCGGATTCTTCGGCGGCGATGATTGTCCGGCCGGCTTCTGTGATGACGAGGCCGATCGCCTGCTGATCCTCCTCGCGCCAGATGCGGCTCCGATCGGTGACCGGTATCTCCGCGATAAGCTCGCGGCGCAGCAGGGCAGGAATGGCTTTGCGGATGCGCTCGGCCTGATCGCCGAGACTGTCGGGCGGCGGCAGGATACTGCCGTCCTCGCGCTGCGCGGCGGTCGCCAGCAGGATCAGCTGCAGGTCGTTGAGCTTGGGAGTCTTGGTCATGGGTGGTCTCCGGTTCCGGACCGGCTCCAGTGCCGGTCCCACCACCCAGAGCCCCGCCAGTCGCGCTGGCCGGGCCGTGCGGCCGTTCATGCCGGCCGCGATTCACGTGCAGCACCAAGGCTTGCTTCGCTGACGAAGTCGAATGGAATGTGCATGAACCGCCAGATAAATGAGCAAGATCAGTAGATTGTGCCGGGCAAGGCATCGTCTCGTCGACATTCCGCTTGAACCTTTGGCGCAACCAAGCAATCTGAACCCGCTCCTCGTGAAAGCCGGGGAGCGGGGCGTGAGAACCTCAATCAGAGAAACTCGGTCGAGATATCGGCCGGGTGGCATGCGCGTATGTCCAGCCGGCAACGGTAAAGGCGCATGCGCCTGTTCTCTGATCAGGTTCTCAACATCCGGCTTCGGCCGTCGCCCCGAGAGGACATAGGTGCGACGAAGGAGCCAAGCTCGATGACGGCGCACCTCGACATGGAGGTGACATGACGCTGTCGCAGGTTCAGATCATCCGGTCGCTGGGCGAGGCACTGGCATGGTTCGAGAAGGAACTCGCCTGGGGCGTCGAGCCGGCGCAGCTGGGCCATCTCACCGGCCGGATCGGTGAACTCTACGCGGCCATGATCACGCGGGGACAGATGGCGCTGGCGACCAACCAGCATGGCTATGACGTGGTGGGCGCTGACAATGAGCGGATCTCGGTCAAGACCATCACGACCTCGACCCATGTCAGCGTGCGCAAGAGCACTTTCCATCATGTCGACCGCATCCTGATCCTGCGGATCAACGTCAATGAGGGCGAGGTATCGGTTGAGGAAGTGCTCGACTGCCGGGCGGACGAGTTTCCGGCGCTCGCGTCAGAGGGCGCAGGCGAGTTCGTGTTCCGGATCCGCCAGACGTCGAGGGCGCGGCACGCCCTCGACGAAATGGTGGTGACCGCCGAAGCTTGGCAGGGGCCTTACCGCATCCTGCAATATGAGAACGGCACCATCATCGTCGAGCGGGACGGGGAAGCCCAGCCCCAGGCCAAGCCGATCCTGCGCGAGATCGCGACCAGCCTGGGCATCTCTCTGCTCAACGCCAACGGCAACGCGCGCAATACGCGCCAGCTTGGATCGGAAGTCCTGATCAACCTATCTGCTTCTCATTGATTGATTGGCGAGCATATCGAGTATAAGTGCGTGATTATTGTTCTCATGCGCACCCTCCTCTCTGAGGAATTTTGGAAGACCATCAATCATGCCCAGTTGCTTATTGTAAAATATATTATCTTGTAGCGCCACACTCATTATACGAAGCCACAATTTCATATGCGCGGCTTTTCCTTTTATGGCGGACATGGCGAGCGAGAACAGCGTCGCTTCCATGATCGTCATCTCCTTTTCGCCTTCGGGAGTTTTGACGTTCACCTTGATCTGCATGATCCGCAAGGCGTCCATTGAAACCTGACTTGGAATGTGGGCACGCCTCTGCTTGCGAGGACGGCCGCGTGGATTGCCGCTTACGCCAGGCATCCAGCGATACTGCTTAGGCGGTTTCCGAAACACAACCTCGTCCTCGTTCCCCTCTTCGCTCATTGCTCCGCCTCCTTGCGTTCAATCCGGCGGCTTTGCGCCACCTCTTCAAAAGTAAGATCCTGGCCAGCCAGGACTGCGGGCTTGCCGCTCTGCTTTTCCCATCGTCCAACGATCGCATCGCAGTAGAGCGGATCGATTTCGAGCAACCGGGCGTATCGGCCGGTCTTTTCCGCGGCGATGAGTGTGGTTCCCGAACCACCGAACACATCCAGCACGATCTGACCACGGTGACTGACGTCCCGGATTGCGTCGGCAACCATCGCGACAGGCTTCACGGTAGGATGCAGCTCCAGCTCTTCGATGCGGCCTGGCCGAAAGGTGTTGACGCCGGCGTAGGTCCAGACGTTGGAGCGATGACGTCCGCGTTCGCCGAGCCCGAAGTTGTTGATGTGGCCAGCCTGACCTGCCTTCCAGACGGTAACGAGCTCATGCTGCGAGCGATAGAAACTCCCCATGCCGGCATTGGTCTTGTTCCAGACGCAGAGGTTCTTCAACTCGGTGAACAGCTCTGCGCCGACAGCCAGTATGTCGGGCAGATGCCGCCAATCGATGCAGGAATAGACGATTGCGCCGTCCCGGCAGGATCGGGCCAGATTGCCCAAGGTCGCCCGCAGAAACTCCCGATAGGCATCTGGCGTCATCTCGCCGCTTGCTTCCGCGAACTCGCGATGCCGCGTCCTGCCGTTACCACCGACATGCCCGTTGATCGGCACATTATAAGGTGCGTCGGTGAAGGCCATGTCGGCGCGCTCTTCTTCCATGAGCCGGTCCAGCGCCGCACCGCTGCGAGCGTTGCCGCATAGGAGGCGATGGCTCCCAAGAATCCATAGATCACCATCCCGCGTGACTGCTTCGACGCCAGGCGCGACCGGCGATATCTCGTCATCCGGCGACGCGGGATCCACCGAGCGCGCCTGTTGCTCCGTCAAGATGATATCGACTTCGGCATCGTCAAAGCCGGTAAGGCCGACATCGAAATCCGCATCAACGAGGAATTGCAGTTCGCCCGCAAGCAGCTCGAAGTCCCAACCGGCCTCGAGCGCGAGCTGGTTGTCCGCAAGGCGATAGCCGCGCTTGTCTTCTTCGCTCATCCCCGACATGCGGATGCACGGCAGTTTCCTGAGCCCCAGGTGAACGGCCGCCGCCAGCCGGCCGTGACCGGCCAGCAGGACATTGTCCTCATCAATGAGCAACGGATTGGTTACTCCTCGCTGCTGCATCGACCGCGCGATCTTATTGATCTGTTTCTTGGAATGGGTGCGCGCGTTTGCGTGAAACGGAATGATCTGGTCGGTTTCGACCAACTCGATCTGACGAATAGATGGATGCGTCACGATGCCCTCTTCAACCTGAGGTTGATACGAGGAGGCGTGACGCGGGTCCTCCGGTTCCGCGAGATGATGAATAACATTCAATCGAAGATGGAACAATAAATAAAGTTAGATGATATAAAGGTCCCTAAATTTTAGATACAGAATTTAATATTACAAATATTTGAAACCGTCAAATCATGATAACTTTGGATGCGGCAAGGTTGTGGTGATTTTTCTATATATACGCCTTCTTTTAATGCATTTGCCTACTTTTCTGGGGGTGTTTTGCTGCAATTAACAGCCATTTTTGAGCGTGATGACATACGTAAATTTTCCATTTATTCTCGCAAGATAGCAGCGCGTCCGAGCCATGCGACCTCCCAAATTTGTCGATAACAGGGGATAACAGGGGGATAACAGGTGAGAGCGGTTCGCAGGTGACCGGCTCCACCGCCACTTCATGTTGATTTTATTGGATTTTTTCGCATTTTGGCTTACCTGCCAACATCGCGATCATCATAGGCGGGCGGCTTGCCCTGCCTAAACGGTCGCTTCGTCGTATGCGAAGGTTGTGCCACGATGCGTCAAACGCGGGATTTCGCCTTCAAGAGATTCGACGGCTAGGGCGGTTTCGTCTTATCTCCGTTCCATGATCCCACAGGATGCAGCGACATGGTGGACCGCCTTCGGCGCTATCGCCCAAGCGGTTGGCTCAATAGCGACGTTCGCGGCGGTTGCGATATCCTTGTGGGTCGTCCTGTCCGAACGGGCAATGCAGGCGCGCGGGTCCGCCGGGATACGGGTTATGTTCGCAGGCGATGGCACGCCTGGTGTCTACATGGTCGGGATCGAAGTCCTAAACATAGGCGTGCGGCCGTTCCATGTGAGTAGCGTCGGCTGGCGAACCGGATGGTTGTGGCGCGGACCGAAGGTGCTGCAATATCGCTTCGCCATTCAGAACACATCGGTAATGTTGAATCAAAAGGGCGGACCGCATATCGTTGAACCCGGTCGTAATGAAGGCTTCTACACGCAGATTGCCGATATGAAACAGGCCAACTATGAGGCGTCTAGGGCCGAAATGTTCAAGCGCAAGTTGCCGATCCTCGGTGAAGCGCCAATTCGTGCGATGGTGAACATTACCGGACGCAAGCCGCTAATGGTGAAGGTATCGAAGGAACTGGCCTACTTCCTCCGAACCGGCGAACATGCTGGGACGACTGACGAAAACGGCTTAACAAACACAGCACCCGGCAAGGTGTAAAAAGAAGTCCCCGATCCTATGGCGGGGAACCGGGCTTAGGCGGCGGGCGAACGCCGCTGCGACGGTCAGTGGCGACACTGGAGCTACGCCGGTTGTGCGACGAGGCGCGTTCGCGGTGATTTTGGCGGCTTGCTGCCGTTGGACCTGCGGGGCATCGTCAAGGCATGACGAAGTACCTCATCTCCTTTCCGAGCGAGGCCATGGTGCTCACGGACGAAGAGTTCCCGATTGTCGCGGCCGATGCTCATGCGGTGATCGAGGAAGCGAAGGCGGCCGGGGTCTATGTGTTTGGCGGCGGAATCGATGAGCAGGTCGATCCCTTGTTGGTCTCCGGCGACGGGTCGGTGTCCAGGGAGATTTATCCGGGCAGCCGTCTCAAGGGTGGATTCACGGTGCTGGAGTTGCCGACGCGCGAGGATGCCGTGGAATGGGCAAGGCGGATCGCGGTCGCCTGCCGTTGCCCGCAGGAACTGCGCGAATTCATGTACGATCCGGCGAGCTAGAGAGAATGGATCGGGCGCCGCAGCAGGCGCGGATCAGAAGCGCTGAAATACGGGAACGGGATCGAACATCAGGGAAATGAAGCCCCACAGGCTGATCCCGATCAGGACGATCCCGACGAGCTGCATCAGGAGCTTCGGCGATATCCGTTTGGTGAGCCAGGCGCCGGCGGGCGCCGCGGCGATCCCGCCGATCAGCAGGCCCGATG
>NZ_MIPT01000001.1:618234-707376 GCF_001853345.1 Edaphosphingomonas haloaromaticamans
ATGCGCGGCGTCATGCCCTGGGCAAGGAGGTTGCCCGTCACGATCGGCCCCCAGCCCCCGCCTGAAGCGTCGAGAAACCCCCCGATGAAGCCGAGCGGGCCCACCAGCCGCATCCGCCTGTAGGCCTGCGGCCGCCGCGGCGCCCGCCAGATGAGATAGGCGCCGATCGCGGCCAGATAGACCAGCACGACCGGCCTTGCGATGTCGGTGTGGACGAAGGTGAGCACCCAGACGCCGATCAGGCCGCCGACGATGCCGGGCAGCACAAGCCGCGCAAAGAGCGGCCAATCGACATTGCGCTGGAGCGCGTGGGCCGCGCCGGACGTGCCGCTTGCCAGCCCCTCGACCGTATGGGTGGCCGCGGAGGCCGCCATGGGCGGAAGGCCGAGCAACAGCAGCAGCGAATTCGAGATCACGCCAAAGGCCATGCCCAGCGCGCTGTCCACCAGTTGCGCGAAAAACCCGATCAGGATGAACGGGGCGAGATCGGCCCAGGGGATCGATGCCAGATCGATCATGGAGCGTCGGTTTTCAGGAGCGAGGAAACCGACTTGCCCACGCGACCGGCGGGCGCGGTGAGCAGGAACAGCAGCGGAAAGGCCAACGCCAGCACGGAGAGGAAGCCGCTCAGCATCGCCTCCGCGCCGGCGAGCCAGGGCAGGATCGCGGCCCAGATCGCCACGCCGAGCACCACCAGCAAGGTGCGCTCCTGCTCCGCATCGTCGAGGCTGGACAGATTGGTTCGGACCCGGCCTTCGAACAAGGTCTGCAGGCCGAGGCTGATGCGGCCCTTCCTGTCTATCAGCGGCCCGGGCAGGAGGGCGTGCACGATCGATCCGAGGCCGGCGGCGATCATGCGCAGGCCGACCGCGCGGGCGAAGCCCCGATAGCTGGTGTTGCGGTCGCTGATCGCCCGCAGCCCCGATCGCCCGCCGAAAACCAGCTCGGCCAGCGCCGTGCTTTCGGCCGGGACGGGCGCCTGCCGGGGCGCATCCTGGGTCGCCACGATCCATTCGAGGATGGCGGTGGGCACGTCGAACCCGCTGGCGCGCTCCAGGCCCTGGAAGCCCGGCGCGGAATTGGCCTCGCAGATCCGATAGCCGTCCTCGTCGAACAGGATATCGATGCCGGTGACGTCCAGCTCCAGCGCGTCGGCCGCCTGCACGGCAAGCTCGGCCATTTCGGGCGGCGGATTATAGGCGACGCCGACGCCGCCCAGCGAGACGTTGGACTTGAAGCCGCCGGTCAGCGATCGCCGCTCCATGGCGGCGACGACGCGCCCGCCGACCACCAGGATGCGCACGTCGCGGCCATGGCTGGCCCGCACATAATGCTGGAGGATGAAGTCCGCCTGCGCCTCCGCGCTTTCCAGCAGGCCGGCCAAATCCTCGAACTGGCTGCGATTCTCGCATTTGAGCACGCCGGCGCCCCGGGTGCCCTTCAGCGTCTTGACGATCAGGGGAAAGCCCAGCTCGCGTTCGACCAAAGCGGCATCCATCGGAAACTTGCCCAGGATCGTCCTGGGAATCGGCAGGCCCGCCCTGATCAGCTGCTGGAGCGTGTGGAGCTTGTCGGAAACCAGCTCGATGGTGGTCGGGCCGTTGATCAGCCGCACGCCGCGCCGTTCGAAGTGCCGCAGCAGCGCCAGCGTGAAATAATCGGTTTCGGCGCCCGTGCGACAGATGATGAAGTCGGGCCGCTCCATCATCCGGTCCTGATATTTGACGGACCAGCCGTCGTCGGCGCCGACGATGAGGTCGAAGCTGTGCGGATTGAGCACGTCGAGATCGATTCCCATCGCGGCGGCGGCTTCCTGGAAGCGGAATATCTCGGGCACTTCCGGAAGCGCCGGATCAAGCTCGCGATGAAACAGAATCCAGCCTCGCAAGACCCTATGCTCCTTTTCCCGCGCGGCGCCCGATCCCGGCCCGCAGGCTATCGTGCGGGAAAAGGGCCGGAGGCATCGACGCCCGACAGGTGAGGCGGGCGTCGCGCTTCGTTCAGGCCGAATCGTCCATGGGCCGGACTCTACCCGAACTTCGGGAAAATCCACGGCCCCAAACAGCGGGAATCACGCGGATCCGTAAGGATCGGCGGATCGTCCGCCCGCCACCGGACCGCCTTATCCCCGCCAGCCGTAGCGCTGGTCCAGCTTCGAAAGCTGGCTGGCGAAGCCTTCCTGCTGCATCCTGGTGAATTCGGGATCGTGCATGGCCGACAGCGTCACCACCATCCGCACCTGGCCGTCCGCGACGGGGAAGAATTGCACGACGATCTCGTTTTCATAGGGCTCCACGCCCGGCAGGAAATCGATGATGTGGGTGAGGACGAGGCGCTCGTGCGGCTTGAACTCGGTGAAGGTGCCGCGCGTCTCGTGCGACGGGGATTCGCCCATTTCCCGCATCGCCGCGACCATCTCGGGCGTATCCGCGACCATGTCGTAATGCAGCGCGCCGCCCGGCCGCCCATCGAGCATGTGGACGTCGGCGCGGAAACCCTGCGGTCCCCACCAGGAAGCGAAGCCCTCCTTCGTCGTCCACAGAGCCCACAATTCCTCGATCGGCGCCTTGTAGGTGCGTTCGACGACGATGCTCGCCTTCATCCTCTCGCGCATTCTCAGCGTTCCTCCAGCGTTTCGCGGCGGCCTTGCCCGGCTTCCAGCGCGGCGCCGAAACGGTCGAGCCGCGCCTCCCACAGCCCGCGATACCGGGCGAGCCAGTCCTCCAGTTCGCGGAACGGCGCCTGCTTCAGCGAATAGAGCCGCCGCTGCCCGTCCGGCCGCATCGCCACGAACCCGGCTTCGTGGAGGATGCGCAGATGCCGGGACACGCCCGACTGGTGGATACCCACTTCCTCGACGAGGTCGTTGACCTGCCGCTCGCCCCGGCTCAGCGCATCGATGACGCGCCGGCGCGTCGGATCGGCTAAGGCCTGGAACGTGTCTAGTTGCATGAGCATGTATATGCATGATGATGCATATACCGTCAATCCGGGTGCGGCCGCTTATGCCGGACCGCGCTTATTGCCCCAGGCCGGCGCGGCTTTCGAAGATGCGGGCATGTGCCACGTCGTCGCCCTCGGTGCGGACGACGGCAAGGCGCTTGGGATTCTTGTGCCGGAAGCCTTTCTCGCCGCTTGCCGGCGGCGGATCGGCGATCAGGATCAGCGCGTCGAAGGCGCTGCGGGCGCCGCGCAATTCCTTCAGGATGGCGAGCAGCTCGCGCGGGGTGGTGCTGCCGCCGCCGTCGCTGTCGGGCGTCTGGGTTTCGATCAGGCGATGAAGCGCCTCGACGATGGCCAGCGTCGGGGGTGCATCCAGCGCGGGCGGCTCGATCGGGATGGCGCGCGCGTTGGCCAGCGCCAGATAGGGATCGATCGCGCCGGGGCCGAACTGCCGTTCGATGTTTATCAGGATCGCGGCATCGAGATTCGTCGCGCCCGTCCGCGCGTTGCGGATCGTGCTGGCCGAACAGGCCAGCCGCGTCGCGAGCTGCCCGTCGTTCAGCCCATGATCCTTCTGCACCCGCCGGATGATCTGGGCGACGGCATCGCGATAAGCGGCGCTGGACATGCGTGAGACGGACGGATGTTTCACAGGGGCGCTCCCATGGGCCATGGATCTCCGGCTATGGCTGCCCGGCCGCAGGACAATGCGATTCACGGCCAATTCCGATCAAGACTTTGCTTGCCGACCGAAGGTATCCGACGCACCCTATGAATTATAGTCGCAGAAACATCCTGCTGGCAGGCGGTGCCATCGCCGGCTCGACTCTCCTCGGCCCCCTGGCGGACAAGCTATCCGCGGAACCCAACGCCCCGGCCCCGGTGCCGGCCCGGCCGATCGCGCGGGACGACGCGCCCGCCGCGCCGTCCACCCCGTCCGCAAGGGCGCCCGATGGCATCCGGCCGGCCTTGTTCGCCGCCGCGCTGGCCGCGCTGGAGCGGCATGGCCCGGCGGTGAAGCGGGACCGGATGGCGATCGTCGATTTCGCCGCTGCCTCGTCGCAGCCGCGCTTCCACCTCGTCGATCTCGCCGGTGGGCGGAACCTGCCGCTGCTGGTTTCGCACGGTTCCGGTTCCGATCCCGATCATTGCGGCTGGGTGGAGCGCTTCTCCAACCAGCCGGGGTCCAACGCCTCGTGCGAGGGCGCCTTCCTGACCGGCGATTATTATGTCGGCAAGCATGGCCGCTCCCAGCGGCTGACCGGGCTCGATCCCACCAACAGCAATGCGCTGGCCCGCGCCATCGTAGTGCATGGCGCCTGGTATGCCGAGCCGGACATGATCCGCGGCCACGGCAAGCTGGGGCGGAGCCAGGGCTGCTTCGCGGTCGGCGACAGCCGGATCCAGCAGCTGTTCGACCATCTCGGCGAAGGCCGGATGATCTACGCGGCCAAGCTCGCCTGATACCGGTCAGGGCCGGGGCACGACGGCGTCCATGATCGTCAGCCGCTCGAGCGGTTTGGCGCCCACTGCGGAGTTGGTGACGAGGATCGTCGATCCCGGCTTCAGCTGCGCCTTCACCGCCTCGTAGAAGGGGCGCGGCATGTGAACGCGGTTGATCGTCGCCTCGTCCAGCACATGGCCGGCATCCTCGTCATGGCCGGGCAGGCCGACATAGACCCATTGCGGCCGGCCGGCCTGCTCGATCAGGGTGATGACGTGGGAACCGGGATCGCTGTCGTCGATCCGGGCGACGCTGCGGCCGATCTCGGTGCCGTTGCGGATCACCACGACGCGCTGGTCGCTCTTGGAGATGATGATGGAAAGCGGGCCGGCGCCGGCCAGCTCCGGGGTCCAGCGATATTCCTCGCCCTCGGCCAGCGCCTGGTGCTCGACCGGCTGGCCCTTGTCGTTGAAGGGGGCCAGCAGGCTGTTCTCGCTGGTGCGGACATGGTTTTGCGCATCGCCCTGCACCACCACGGTGACGCCGAGGTCGGTGAGCGCGAACAGCTCGCGCGCGAAGCCATAGGGCAGGTGCACGCAGCCATGGCTTTCGGGATAGCCCGGCAGTCCGCCGGCATGCAGCGCCACGCCGTCCCATGTCAGCCGCTGCTGGTAGGGCATCGGCGCATTATTATATTTGCTGGACCGGTGCTTGGCATCCTTCTGCAGGATCGTGAACACGCCGGTCGGCGTCGCGTGGCCGGCCTTGCCGGTGGAAACCGTGGTCGCGGCGATGCGGACGCCGTTGCGATAGACCATGGCGATCTGCCGGGAGAGATCGACATAGATCAGCACCGGGCCGTTCGGCGCCACCTGCGGCGCCCACACCCATTGTCCGGGCTTCAGCTGATCGATCCGGCGGGCGAATTCGGGCGGCGAGCTGGCCTGCGCGCCCTGTGCGTGGGCGATGCCCGGAAAAGCGACGGCCACCGCCGCGAACAAAGCCAGCCTCAAACGCATCCCCATTCCCTTTGCCGTCCGTCCGATGCCATCAGGCATATCGCGCGCCACCGCTTTTCCCAATCCGGGAATTGCACGATGCGAACCTGTGGACATGCACCAAGGCAGGCGGCGGGTGAGGCCGCTTGCGGACGGGGATGATAAGGTGATCGGGCGCGGATCAGCCCACGTGGATCAATCCGCGCGGATCAGGGGGCCTGCTTGCGCGGGCGCTTGGCGGCGGCCGGCCGGGGGGCGGGGCGTTCGCCCTTCTTGCGGCCGAGGCCCAGTTCCTTGGCGACGGCGCGGCGGCGTTCGCTATAGGCCGGCGCCACCATGGGATAGCTGGCCGGCAATCCGAAGGCCTCGCGATAGCTTTCGGGCGTATAGCCGTGGCGGGTGATGTGCCGCTTCAGGCTCTTGTAGGATTTTCCGTCGATCATGCTGACGATATATTCGGGATCGGACAGCGATTTGCGTATTCCCACCGCCGGCGCGGGCTTGCCCGCGCCGCTCGCGGAGGTTTGCGCGCCGCCGCCGGCCGCCTTGGCAAGGGCATCGTGGACGGAGCGGATCAGGATCGGCACGTCGTTCGCGGCAACATTGTTGTTCGCCAGATGCGCCGAGACGATATCGGCGGTGAGTTCGATGAGCGCTGTGTTCCGGTCGTCCATCATTCACACTCCGGTGTAGATGCTGCCGAGATTCGATCGCATTGATCGATATCCAAGGAATTCTACACTGTGAATCTCTTGTAGACTATGATTTTTCGTCGTCTTGATCGATATATTGCTCGATTTGTCGGTATGGAATGATGATGTTCCGTTCGTGTTCCATGCCCGGATGATCGATTGCCGATCGGTTCGCCGGCGTGTCGCGGACGGAACCATGGATGGAGCATCGCCTCATGGCCGGCCAGGAAGAGGTGGAGCTGAAGCTGGATGTCGATGCGGCGGCGATGGCGTCGTTCCTCGCCTTGCCCATGCTCCGGGACCCGGCCTCGCGCGAGCAGCATCTCCATGCGATCTATTATGATACGCCGGACCGCGATCTCGGCGCGGCCGGCGCGTCGCTGCGCATCCGCCATGGCGAGGGCGTCCCCCTCCAGACGCTGAAGCTGCCGGGCGGGTCGGCCGCGGGCCTGTTCGCCCGTGGCGAATGGTCGTGGCCGCTGGCCGGGGGCGAGGAGGCCGCGCTGGATGAGCCACCCGTCCGCGCGCTGCTGCCGGGCCTGAATGCGGGGCTCGCGCCTTTGTTCGAAATCCGGGTCGTCCGGCGGCTCCATGACGTCATCCATGGCGATGCACGGATCGAGGCGTCGCTGGATAGCGGCGAGATTTCGGTGGCGGGCGCGAGCCGCGCATTCGATGAGGTGGAACTGGAGCTGAAATCGGGATCGCCCGCCGCGCTGTTCGATCTCGCGCGGCTGCTGGACGGCATCGCCCCGGTCCGCGTCGGCGTGTCCAGCAAGGCCGAGCGCGGCTATCGCCTGATCGCGGGTCGGGATGCCGGACCGGCCAAGGCGGAGCCGCTGGCGCTTGCCGACGACGCGACCGCCGCGCAGGCGTTCGGCGCGGCGGCCGGCGCATGCCTGCGGCAGTTCCGCCTCAACGAACCGCTGGTGATGGCGGACTGGCATGCCGGGGCGCTGCATCAGGCGCGGGTCGCGCTCCGCCGGCTGCGTTCCACCATCGCCCTGTTCCGGCCTATGCTGGCGGATCATCTGCCCGCGCATCTCGACGGGGAATTGAGGTGGCTGGCCGGCGCCATGGCCCGCGCCCGCGCGATCGACGTGCTGATCGCGCGCCATGGCGACGACATGCTCCGCCGATCCGTGCTGGAGCAGCGCGAGGCGGCCTATGTCGCGGCGATCGGCGCATTGGCCGGCGCGCGAAGCCGCGCGCTGCTGCTGGACCTCGCCGAATGGATTTCGATCGGGGCCTGGCGCCGTCCGCTTTCGGATGCGCCCTCCGATCTGATGGACGCCCGCGCCGTCATCCGCCACGGCCTTCGCCGCTTCCGGCGGCGGATCAAGCGGGCCGGCCCGCTGGACGCGCTCGACGATGCCGGCCGGCACAAGGTGCGGATCGCCGTGAAGAAGTTGCGCTATGCGAGCGACATGTTCGCGCCGCTGTTCGAAGGCCCGCATAAGGCCCGGCGCGATTTTCTGCGCGCGCTGGCCACGCTGTCGGATCGGCTGGGCGTGCTCAACGATATCGTCACCGAACCGGGGCTGATCGCCGATCTCGGCCTGCCGCGCCCCGCCGGGACGGGCGAGCCCGCGCTGCGATCGGCCATCGGCGATGCCGAGGATGCCCGCCTGGCGTTGCTCGCCATCCGCCCCTTCTGGCGATAGCGGGGACGGAACGGGCGGCCGGTCCCTGCCTGCCGCCCGCCCGCCTCGATACCGTCAGGCGCCGGCCTTGGCCGCCCTGCGCGTCCGCTTGGCCGGGGCCTCCGCCGGCTCGGCCTTCTTGCGGCCCAGCCCGAACTGCTTGGCGACGGCGCGGCGATGCTCGCTATAGGCCGGCGCCACCAGCGGATAGTTGGCGGGGAGGCCGAAGGTTTCGCGATAGCTTTCCGGCGTATAGCCATGACGACCGATGTGGCGCTTCAGGCTCTTATACGGCTTGCCGTCGATCATGCTGAGGATAAAATCAGGATTTGCCGTGGATTTGCGGACGCCGACCGCTCCAACCGGCTTGTCTCCAGAAGATTCTTCGGTGGCCGATGCGTCCGGCGATGCCAATTTGGCAAGAGCATCGTGCACCGACTGGATCAGTTGCGGCACGTCGCCGTTGCTCACGACATTATTGGATACATGCGCCGAAACGATATCGGCCGTAATTTCGATAAGGGTCCTCTGCAGGTCCGTAGTCATTCTATGCTCCCGGGGCCGATGATTGTTTGCTTTGGAAAAATTCGTCGGCTGCGGTTCCCCTACACCATGAATCCACATGATTCCATGTTCATCGGCATGAATTTTTATTAAGGAGGCAAGCTAAAGCGGGTCGTTGCAGTCCAGCCACATGTCGACCGCGCTTGTTTCCGTCCTGTTTGCAAGAAATTGCGTATCTTGCCGGAGGAGTTCGCGCCTTGCGTGCATCGGGACTGCCTATGCTTTCGTTTTGTTACGTTCCTGCGATGCCCATTCCCCGAATACGCATGCGCAACACTTTGCCGATACGCATGCGCGATCGAGATCATGATTGAGGATGGCCGGCCGCATCATCACTGATGACGGCGCAGCAACGATGTTCCGCCGGGGGCGGGACGGGGCCGGACCGGACGGCGATGTCTGGCGGGCTCTGGCCAAGCGCGGGCGAATCCTTATGGTCGCGGCCACCTGTTCATGGAGCGTTCGTTGAAAAGCCTGTCCGTCGGAACCGTCGAGATCGCCAATGACAAGCCGTTCGTGCTGGTCGCCGGCCCCTGCGCCATGGAAAGCCGCGATCATGCGCTGGAGATGGCCGATGCGTTGAGCACGCTGTGCGCCCGGCTCGGCATCGGCTTCATCTACAAATCCTCGTTCGACAAGGGCAACCGCACCTCGATCGCCGCCCCGCGCGGCATCGGCCTGGAAAAGGCGCTGGCGATCTTCGCCGAGGTTCGCGAGCGCTTCGGCTGTCCCGTGCTCACCGACGTCCACGAGCCCGCGCAATGCGCCCCGGTGGCGGAGGTGGTGGACGTGCTCCAGATCCCGGCCTTCCTCTGCCGCCAGACCGACCTTCTCGTCGCGGCCGCCCGCACCGGCCGGGTGGTGAATGTGAAGAAGGGCCAGTTCCTGGCGCCCTGGGATATGAAGAATGTCGCCGCGAAGATCGCGGCCGCCGGCAACGACCGGATCATCCTGTGCGAACGCGGCGCGAGCTTCGGCTACAATACCCTGGTCAGCGACATGCGCGCGCTGCCGATCATGGCGGCAACCGGCTATCCGGTGATGTTCGATGCCACCCATTCGGTGCAGCAGCCGGGCGGGCAGGGGGATCGATCGGGCGGCCAGCGCGAATATGTGCCGACGCTGGCGCGCGCGGCAGTGGCGATCGGCGTCGCCGCCGTCTTCATCGAAACCCACCAGGACCCGGACAGCGCCCCCAGCGACGGACCCAATATGGTGCCGCTGGGCGAAATGCCGGCGCTGCTCGAAACGCTCCGCGCGTTCGACAGGCTGGCCAAGGGCGGCCTGGGGGAAAGCGCGCGGGCATAGTCCCCCGCGAGGTGGGTGCGCCGCCTGTCGCGCCCGCCCGCCGCGATGGACGTCAGCCCATCACCGCCTTGGGTTCCAGATAGGCCTCCAGCCCGAACACGCCGTTCTCGCGGCCGATCCCCGAATGCTTGAACCCGCCGAAGGGGGCGAGCGGCTCCATCGGCGCGCCGTTGATGATCACCCGGCCCGCNACCAGCCGGCCCGCCACCTTGCGCGCGCGGGCGGGATCGGCCGACGCGACATAGGCGTGCAGGCCGTAGCTGGTGTCGTTGGCGATGGCGATCGCCTCCTCCTCGCTCCCATAGGCGATGATCGACAGGACCGGGCCGAATATCTCGTCGCGGGCGATGGCCATGTCGTTGCGAACGGCGGTGAAGATCGTCGGGCGGACGAACCAGCCGCCCGTCTCCCCCTCGGGGCGCCCTTCGCCACCCGCCAGCAGCGTCGCCCCTTCCTCGATCCCGCGCCGGATATAGGATTGCACGCGCTGCCATTGCTTCTCGCTCACCATCGGGCCGATGGCGGTCGCGGGATCGCGCGGATCGCCGGATTTGATCGTCGCCACGCCCGCCGCGATCGCCGCCTCGAATTCCGCCAGCCGCGCCTCGGGCACCAGGATGCGCGTGCCGGCGATGCATGCCTGTCCGCTGTTCATGTAACCCGCCTGCAAAGCGAACGGCACGGCCTCGGCGAAATCGGCATCGTCCAGGATCAGCATCGGCGATTTGCCGCCCAGTTCCAGCGTCACCCGCTTGAAGGTGTCGGAAGCCGCCTTCAGGATCGCGCGGCCGGTGGCGGTCGATCCGGTGAAGCTCACCTTGGCGATATCGGGATGGGTGCTGAATTCCGCGCCCACCGTGTCGCCGCGCCCGTTGACGATGTTGAAGGCCCCGGCGGGCAGGCCGGCTTCGCGCAGCGCCTCCAGCACGATCCGCGTCTGCATGGCGCTCATCTCGCTCGGCTTGATGACGCAGGTGGAACCCGACGCCACCACCATGGCGAGCTTGCTGCAGATGAAGCCGGCATTGCTGTTCCAGGGCGTGATGATGCCCACCACGCCCAGCGGCTCCATCGTCACCGTGGCCGATCCGATCCGGCGGGTGAAATCATAATCCTCCAGCGTGCGGGCGGCATCGGCCAGGACGCTGGCGGCATATTCCGCCATCCAGCGAGCGCGGCTGGCCGGGGCACCATATTCGAGGATCACGGCCTCGGTAAGCGCGTCGGCCCGCGCCGTGACCGCATCGTGCATCCGGCGCAGCATGGCGATGCGATCCGCCTTGCTCGTCTGCGAGAAGGCCGGGAACGCGCGTTTGGCGGCGGCGATCGCGGCGCGCGCGTCCGTCTCGTCGCCCAGCCGCACGCGGCCGATCATATCGCCCGTGGCCGGATTGTGGAGATCGAACAATTCGGTGCCGTGCGGCGTCACATAGGCGCCGTCGACATAGATCTGGTCGATGGTCTCCATGGGGCGGTCCTTTCGGATTGGGATTTGATGAACCGCATCTAGGGCGTAGGATTGATTGGATTAGCCGGACAAACCGGCATGCGGTGATGCGGAAATCAGGATAATGGCGCGCACGCGAAGCGGTCTTGCGGAATATGAGGCGGTCGTGGCCGTCGCGCGGCTCGGCAGCTTCCGGGCGGCGGCGGTGGAACTCGGCATGTCGACATCGGCGCTCAGCCATGCCGTGGCGGCGCTGGAGGCGCGGCTGGGCGTGCGCCTGTTCAACCGCACCACGCGCAGCGTCTCGCCCACCGATGCCGGCGATCAGTTCATCGCGCGCATCGCGCCCGCGCTGGGGGAGATCGGCCAGGCGGTCGAGGCGGTGAACAGCCATCGCGAAACCCCGACCGGCACGCTTCGGATCAACACATCGGCCGGGGCCGCGCGGATGATCCTGGCCCCCATCGTCCTCGAATATCTCCGCCGCTATCCCGAAATGAACGTGGTGATCGTCACCGAAGGCAAGCTCGTCGATATCGTCGGCCAGGGTTTCGATGCCGGCATCCGCCTTGCCGAGGCGGTTCCAAACGACATGATCGCGGTCCCGATCGGCGGCGATCAGCGGATGCTGGTGGTGGGCGCGCCTTCCTATTTCCGCGATAGCCCGCGCCCGCAGGTGCCCGATGACCTGCTGGGCCACGAATGCATCCGCGCGCGCATGGCCAGCGGCAGCATCTGGCGGTGGGAGTTCGAATGTCGCGGGCAGGCGATCGCCGTGGATGCTCCCGGCCGGCTGGTGCTGGATGAGATGACGCTGATGCTGGAAGCGGCGCTGGCGGGCGTGGGGCTGGCCTATCTCAGCCAATGGTCGGTCGCCGGCCATATCGCGGCGGGGCGGCTGGTGCCGGTGCTGGAGGATTGCAGCCCGCCTTATCCCGGTCTTTGCCTATATTATCCCGGCCGCCGCCATGTGCCGGCGGGCCTGCGCGCGCTGATCGGCCTCATCCGGGAAAGAAATGCAGCCGGCGTTTCGTTCAACGGGGAAATCCCGATTTCCTAGCTGCTTAGTCCCGGCTTTCGATGGCTTGATCGCGGGCGTCGTCCCAATCGGCAAATCTTCGGGCCGGCCGGCATAATATCCGGCCCCCGCCGATCATGTCGGAAACGTGTCGATTCCGTCGCCGGTGATTTGCAAATCGCTGTGGGATTTGAAAGGCTGCGCGTATTACTCGACGAAGAAGCGCATTTTTCGAAAGGATGCGTCCCCTGTTACCCGAGCAGGAAGCCGAGCTGACACAACATTACCGGCGCTGGCGGCCGGCGTTGATGTCCTATTTCATGAAGCGGGTGCATGATCATGCCGAGGCGGAGGACCTGACGCAGGAAACCTTCGCCCGCGTGTTCAATGCCTCCGCGGCCGAAAGCGGCTTCCATTCGGGTTACATCTTCAGGATCGCAGCCAATCTGCTGCGCGATCGCGCGCGGCGGCAGAAGGTCCGAACCGATCATCAGGACGTGCTCGACACGCTCTACGGGCAGGGGATCGAATGGCTCGATCCCGAAAAGCTGGCGACGGCGCGCAACGCGCTGTCGCGGCTCGCCGCCGGGCTGGCCGAGCTGCCCGAAAGGACAAGGACGATTTTCGTTTTGTATCGCGTAGAGAATATCGACAAGCGCATGATCGCCGAAAGCTTCTCCATCTCGCCCAGTGCGGTGGAAAAGCATGTGACGCGCGCGCTCGCCCATCTGACGCTGCAGGCCCGGAGGGAGCAGCAATGATGCCGGCGGATGAAGAGGCCGCCTTCGAGCGGGCCGAGGAAGCCGCCTTCTGGTGCGTCCGGCTGGCGGCCTCGCCGCTCGATCAGGCGTCGCAGGATGCCTTCGATGCCTGGATCGCGGCCGATCCCGCCAATGCCGCCGCCTTCGAGGAGGTCGTGGTGCTGTGGCAGGGCGTGGATTGGGTGAAGGACGCGCCGGAAATGATCGCCCATCGGGCGGAGGCGGTGGAAAGTCTGCGCCGGACCAACGAGCGCCGCTGGTCGCGCGGGCCGGCGCCGCGCCGGCCGTGGGTCGCGGCTCTTGCGGCCTGCTTCGCGATGATATTCGTGCTCGGCATCCAGATCTTCGGCCATCCCGTCCAGGTCTATGAAACCGGGATCGGCGAACGCCGCATCGCCACGCTGGAGGACGGCACCCGGCTCACCATGGACGGGGCGACCCGCGTCGAGGTACGGATGGACGCCGATCGCCGGCGCCTCACCTTGGTCAACGGCCGCGCCAAGTTCGATGTCGCGCATGATCCGCTGCGCCCGCTGAGCGTGCTGGCGCGCAACCGGCTCACCGTCGCCACCGGCACCTCGTTCAGCGTGGAGCTGCTGCCGCGCCAGATGCGGGTGGTCCTCTACGAAGGCAAGGTGGAGGTGTTGGCGCAGGCCGATCGCGGCCGCGAAACCAGCCTGCTCACCCGGACCGCCAGTGCCGATGCCGACGCCGCGCTCGTGCCCGGCAAGGAACTCGTCGCCTCGACCGAAGGCACGCAGGTGCGCGTCGCCAAGACGGATGTCGCCCGCTCGCTCGATTGGGAGAATGGGCAGCTCAGCTTTGAAGGCGAGCCGCTGGCGCTCGCGGTCGAGCGCATCAACCGCAGCGCCAAGGAAAAGCTGGTGATCGCCGATTCCGCCATCGCCAATTATCGCATCGTCGGCACCTTCAACGCCGGCGATACCGAGGCGTTTCTGGAAGGCGTGGCGGCGCTGCACCCCGTCCACATCGATCGCCAGCCCGGCATGCTGCTGCTCCGTCGCGGCGGCTGACCGCGCGGGCCGTTCCGGCCTCGATCCGCCGCCCCAATTCCGTCCGGCAAGGCGATCGGCCGAGCATTGCGCTTCGCCGCCGGCCCGCCGCGCGAACAACTGATCCAATAACAGAAGAGTGGGGAATGCCATGAACCGTCGTCCGTCGCTGCGATCCCATCCGCATATCTCCTGCCGTTCGCGCGCGCTTGTGGCGGTCGCCATCGCAGCGCTGGCGGCGCTCGGCCCGGCGGCGGCGGCGGCGGCCACGCCCGCCGCCTCGGTACTCGGCCTCTGGCGCTCGCAGGATCGCGGCGGCACCATCGAGCTTTACAATTGCGGGCCGGCGGTCTGCGGCCGCATCCTCGACGGCCCCACGCTCCGCGCCAACCCCGACCTGCGGGACGTCAAGAATGGCGACAAGGCGCTGCGCACCCGCCCGGTGAAGGGTCTGCGCATATTCGACGGCTTCACCGGCGGTCCCACCCGATATGCGGGCGGATCACTCTACGACCCCGAAAGCGGCTGGGGCACGAGCAACGGCTTCCTGACGCTGAAGGACGCCGACACGCTTGAGGTAAAGGGTTGCGTTGCTTTCTTCTGCCAGTCCGAAATCATGCTGCGGATTCGTTAGGCCGCGTGGGCCTGCCTTATGACCGGGGCATCGGGGAGAAGGGTTTTTCGTCACCTCTCTCGCTTTGTCATTCCCGCGTAAGCGGGAACCTATGGCTATGGTGGGCTCTCTTGAGTCGATGGCGCCCGACACAATGGATTCCCGCCTACGCGGGAATGACGAAGGGAGGCAGCCGGGCAGGCTGCTTTTCCATGGAACGGCGCGTTGCCGGCTTCCCCATCGGCGCTGATGCAAGCTGAGCCTCCACGCAGGGCGGATCGGCATCGAGCAACATGCTAGGCGCGGCGCGCGGCGCAAAAATTCAGTCGGCGCGAAATCGATCCGGGGCCATATCCAAAGAAGATCGGCGCAAGGCCTTCAGGCTTCGAAGCCTGTCGCGCGATGATCTCTGGGAGATAGCGCAGAATAAAAGGCGATCCGGCCGGGCCGCCCCAAAAGCATCGGGGCGGCTCCGTCCGCACGGAGGCCGCCCCGGTTCGTATCTGGATATCGGTTCGCCGGCCGGCCTCAGGCGCGGCGCTGGCCGATCATTGTCATCGTGCCCAGCGGGCCGACCTTGACCGATCCGTTCAGCGTGTCGCCGTCGACGGTGGCGGTGGCATCCATGGTCATCGGCGGCATCTTCAGCTTCATCTTCCAGGTCAGCACGCCGTTCTCGATCTTGCCGTCGATCACGTCGACCTTGCCGGTCGGGCCGTCATTGGAGCCGGTGAAGGTGTCGCCGTTCGTCACGATGGTGAAGACGGACTTCTGCTCGCCCATCGGCGTCTTGGTCACGCAATCCCACTGTCCGTCAGCATTCGCCATGTCGGTATTTCCTCTCGATCGTGTCTTGTGGCGGGCCTTGCCGTCCGAAGGCCCGACCGTGCCCGCCGCGCGAACATGCCTTGCCGGAAGGTCGGGCGATAGGTGGATTCAGGTTGCGGCCCCGGCCTGATCCCCCATCGCCCGGCCGCCGCGACGCCATCTGCCGCGGCGCCTTCCACGCAAGGCACGTCATCCAGCTAAGACGCACGGCATTTCCGAACCCACAGCGGCGATCGCGCCTTCCGGCCGTTTTTCCCGGCGCATGGCCCGGTTGCAAACGTCCGGGGCGACCCGTTTCGCGCTTTACCGCAATCCCGCCACGCACGCCTTCAGCCACGCCGCCACCGCCGCGATCCGGGCCAGCCGGCGGACGTCGCTGTGCGTCACCAGCCAGAAGCTGCGGCGGATGGTGGTGGCCGGCAGGACGGGTGCGAGCGCGGGATCGCGATCGGCGATGAAGGCGGGCAGCACGCCGATGCCGCCGCCGGCCGCCACCATCCTGTGCTGCACGTTGATGCTGGTCGATCGGAGGCGCGCCTCCAGCCCGCCGCCGATCTCGCCCAGATAATCGAGCTCGGGCGCGTAGATGAATTCGGGCACATAGCCGATCAGGCTGTGGGCGTGGAGATCCTCCACCCGGCGCGGGGCCGCATGATCCGCCAGATAGGCGCGCGCCGCATAAAGGCCGAGCGCATAGTCGCCCAGCTTGGCGGCGACGAGCCGCCCGGTGCGCGGCCGCGCCAGCATCACCGCCATGTCCGCCTCCCGCTTGGAGGGGTTGAGGAAGCCCGATGCGGTGACGAGGTCGATGCGGATATCGGGGTTGGCGGCGTGGAAGGCGGGCAGCGCGGGCGCCAGCACCCAGCTCGCAAAGCCCTCCGCCACGCTGAGGCGCACCTGGCCGGACAGGCTGCGCGCGTCGCCGGCCACCTCGCCCATCGCCGCCAGCGCCGCGCTCTCGATCGTCTCGGCATGGGCGAACAGCGCCTCGCCGCGCGGGGTCAGCCGCCGCTCGCCGCCGATCGTCTCGAACAGCGGCGCGCCGAGGCTGGCGGCGAGCCGGCTCATCCTGCGGCCGATGGTGGTGGCGTCGATCCCCAGCATGCGGGCGGCGGGCGCGATCTTCCGCGCGCGCGCCACCGCCAGGAAGATGCGCAGATCGTCCCAGTCGAACATCGCCTGCCTCGTCCCCGCCGGTTGATCCTGCAAAAATGCAGGCCATCCCTGCACGCATGCGCCCTTGCGTGCAATTCCCCGATGGTGAAGGGAGGCGGGGACAGATTAGAGAGGAATGCCGATCATGCGCATCGTCGAGAATTTCATCGCAGGCGCCGCGGCCGCCGGCGGCAACCGGCAGAGCGACATCTTCGATCCCAATTCGGGCCAGGTGCAGGCGCGCGTCGCGTTGGGCGGCGCTGCGGAGCTGCAGAAGGCGGTGGATGCCGCCAAGGCCGCGCAGCCGGCCTGGGCCGCCACCAATCCGCAGCGCCGCGCGCGGGTGATGTTCCGGTTCAAGGAACTGGTCGAGCAGAATATGGAGGAACTCGCCCACCTGCTCTCGTCCGAACATGGCAAGGTGATCGCCGATGCCAAGGGCGATATCCAGCGCGGGCTGGAGGTGATCGAATTCTGCTGCGGCATCCCGCACGTGCTGAAGGGTGAATATACCCAGGGCGCCGGCCCCGGCATCGACGTCTATTCGATGCGCCAGCCGCTCGGCATCGGCGCCGGCATCACGCCGTTCAACTTCCCCGGCATGATTCCGCTGTGGATGGCGGGCGTGGCGATCGCGGTGGGCAACGCCTTCATCCTGAAGCCGTCGGAACGCGATCCCTCCGTCCCCGTCCGCCTGGCGGAGCTGTTCAAGGAAGCGGGCCTGCCCGACGGTATCCTGAACGTGGTGCAGGGCGACAAGGAGATGGTGGACGCGATCCTCGACCATCCCGATATCGCGGCCGTCAGCTTCGTCGGCTCGTCTGATATCGCGCATTATGTCTACCAGCGCGGCGTCGCGGCGGGCAAGCGCGTGCAGGCGATGGGCGGCGCCAAGAATCACGGCATCGTCATGCCGGACGCCGATCTCGATCAGGTGGTGAACGATCTTTCGGGCGCGGCCTTCGGATCGGCCGGCGAACGCTGCATGGCGCTGCCGGTGGTGGTGCCGGTGGGCGAGGATACCGCCAACCGCCTGCGCGAAAAGCTGATCCCGGCGATCGCGGCGCTCCGCGTCGGCGTGTCGACCGATGCGGAGGCGCATTACGGCCCCGTCGTCACCGCCCAGCACAAGGCGCGCATCGAAAACTATATCCAGATGGGCGTGGACGAGGGCGCGGAGCTGGTGGTCGACGGCCGCGGCTTCACCCTCCAGGGCCATGAAAACGGCTTCTTCGTCGGGCCGACGCTGTTCGATCATGTGAAGACGGGCATGCGCACCTATCAGGAGGAGATTTTCGGCCCCGTCCTCCAGATCGTCCGCGCGAAGGATTTCGAGGAAGCGGTGTCGCTGCCGTCGAAGCACCAATATGGCAACGGCGTCGCCATCTTCACCCGCAACGGCCACGCCGCGCGCGAATTCGCGGCCCGCGTGAACGTCGGCATGGTCGGCATCAACGTGCCGATCCCGGTGCCGGTCGCCTATCACACCTTCGGCGGCTGGAAGCGTTCCGCCTTCGGCGATACCAACCAGCACGGCATGGAAGGCGTGAAGTTCTGGACCAAGATCAAGACCGTCACCGCCCGCTGGCCGGACGGTTCGGCCGACGGCGGCAACGCCTTCGTCATTCCCACCATGGGGTGATGGTGGGGATGGAGGTTTCTCCTGCCGTCATGCTGACGAAAGTCAGCATCCATTGCCGCTCCGCTGATATTTCCGGCGTAACGGCAATGGCCCCTGGCTTTCGTCAGGGTGGGGAAAGCGGAGGGAAGCCCCATTCCAGCGCCCGGTCCTCCCAGAAGGGATTGGCCGCCTCGATCAGGGCGACCTTCCAGTCGCGGCGCCACGCCTTCAACTGCTTCTCGCGGGCGATGGCCGAAACCATGTCGCCGAACGTCTCGAAATGAACGAGGCGTCTGACACCATGGCGCGCGGTGAAGCCCGGCACGCTGCCGCTGCGATGCGCGTGAAGGCGTTTCATCGGTTCGGAGGTGACGCCGATATAGAGCGTGCCGTGCCTGCCGCTGGCCAATATGTAGACGCAGGGATTGCGTTCCATTTCCCCACGCTAGCCCGTCAGGCCGGCGCAAGTCAGCATCCGTGTGCGCTGCGCGCCCTTTCGGGCCGGCGGCCAATGGATCCTGACTTTCGTCAGGATGACGATAGGATCCATGCATGACCCAGTTCGATCTTACCGACGACCAGCGCGCCATCCAGGAAATGGCGCGGAAATTCACCGCCGATGCGATCACGCCTTTTGCCGCGCGGTGGGATGAGGATCATCATTTCCCCCGCGATGTCGTGAAGGCGGCGGCCGAGCTCGGCTTCGGCGCCATCTATGTTTCGGAGGAATCCGGGGGCATCGGCCTCGGCCGGATGGAATCGGCGCTGATCATGGAGGCAATGGCCTATGGCTGCCCTTCCACCTCGGCCTTCATCTCGATCCACAACATGGCCGCGTGGATGATTGATCGCTTCGGCGGCGATGCGGTGAAGGCGAAATATCTGGCCGAACTCGTGCCGTGCGAGAAGATCGCGAGCTACTGCCTGACGGAGCCGGGCTCGGGCTCGGATGCCGCCGCGCTCAAGACCAAGGCGGTGCGCGACGGCGATCATTATGTGGTGACGGGGGCCAAGGCCTTTATCTCCGGCGGCGGCGAGAACGATCTCTACGTCACCATGGTACGCACCGGGGAGGACGGGCCGAAGGGCATTTCCTGCCTGGTGATCGAAAAGGACATGCCCGGCGTCTCCTTCGGCGCGCAGGAAAAGAAGCTCGGCTGGCGATCGCAGCCGACCGCGCAGGTCAATTTCGATGGCGTGCGCGTGCCGGTGGAAAATCTGCTCGGCAAGGAAGGCGAAGGCTTCAAGATCGCGATGGCGGGCCTCGACGGCGGCCGCCTCAACATCGGCGCCTGTTCGCTGGGCGGCGCGCAGCGCTGCCTGGACGAGTCGCTGCGCTACACGGCCGAACGCCGCCAGTTCGGCCAGCGCATCCTCGATTTCCAGAACACCCAGTTCGTGCTGGCGGATATGGAGACGGAGCTTCAAGCCGCTCGCATGCTGCTCTACGCGGCGGCGGCGAAGGTCACGGCGGGCGCACATGATCGAACCAGGTTCGCCGCCATGGCGAAGCGGCTGGCCACCGATACCGGCTCGGCTGTGGTTGATCGCGCGCTCCAGCTCCATGGCGGCTACGGCTATCTGCAGGATTATCCGATCGAGCGCTTCTATCGTGACCTGCGCGTCCACCGCATCCTGGAAGGCACGAACGAGATCATGCGCGTCATCATCGCGCGGGAGATGATGCGGCAGTGATCCCTCGCTTCTTCTCCCCGCTCATCCTGGGTAGGGACTGAGCCCAGTCGAAGGCCCGTATCGAAGGACAGCTATGACGGACGAGATGATTTTCGCGGTCGAAGGCGCGGTCGGGCGCATCCGGCTCAATCGGCCCAAGGCGATCCACGCGCTGAACACGGCGATGTGCGATGCGATGATCGAACGGCTGCTCGCCTGGCGCGCCGATCCCGCGATCCGCATGGTGATGATCGACCATGCCGAAGGGCGCGGCTTCTGCGCCGGCGGCGATATCCGCATGATCGCGGAAAGCGGCGCCACCGATGGCGTCGGCGCGCGCGATTTCTTCTTCCGCGAATATCGCCTCAACCACCTGCTCTTCACCTATGCCAAGCCCGTGATCGCCTTCATGGACGGCATCACCATGGGCGGCGGCGTCGGCATCTCGCAGCCGGCGGCCTATCGCATCGCCACCGAACGCACCGTCTATGCCATGCCCGAAAGCGGCATCGGCCTGTTCCCGGATGTCGGCGGCGGCTGGTATCTCTCGCGCCTGCCGGGCCGCACCGGCCAGTTCCTGGCCCTGACCGGCGCGCGGATCGACGGGGCGGAATGCGTCGCGCTGGGCCTTGCCACCCATTATGTGCCGAGCGACGGGCTGGATGCGCTGAAGGCCGCGATCGCCGCCGATCCGGGCGAGGTGGATCAGATCCTGGCGGGCTTCGCGGTGCCGCCGCCGCCCGCGCGCATCGCCGGCAATCGCGAGCGGATCGATCGCCTGTTCGCGCCCGAGACGCTGGAAGGCGTGATCGCCGCGCTCCAGGCGGACGGATCGGAATGGGCGGAGAAGGAGCTGGCGACGCTCGCCACCAAATCGCCCACCACCTGCAAGGTATCGCTGCGGCTGCTGGCGCAGGGGCGCGACCATGCGGATTTCGCGGACGAGATGCGCGTCGAATATCGCGTCGCCTCCCACATCTGCCAGCGCCACGATTTCATCGAAGGCGTGCGCGCGCTGATCATCGACAAGGATAATGCGCCCAGATGGGATCCGGCGACGCCCGAAGGGGTGAGCGATCATGTGATCGACCAGATCTTCGCGCCGCTGCCGGAGAATCAGGAATGGACGCCGGTGCCGCTATAGGCTTTCCCGCCATGCTGAACCCGTTTCAGCATCCATCGATGCCGTGCCGGGAATTCATGCGTGGCGGCAACGGGGCCTGGCTTTCGTCAGGATGACCCATGAAAGCCGGTTGGACGCCGCACCACAGGATGACGAAAGGAACGAATGAAATGGCCACCTATGAAACGCTGCTGGTGGAAAACCATGGCGCCGTCACACTGATCCGGCTCAACCGGCCGCAGGCGCTCAACGCGCTCAACACGCAGGTGCTGGCCGATCTCATCGCCGCCTTCGCCGCCTTCGATGCCGATCCGGGCCAGCGCTGCGCCGTCCTCACCGGCAATGAAAAGGCGTTCGCCGCCGGCGCCGACATCAAGGAAATGCAGCCCAAGGGCTTTGCCGCCATGTATGCGGAGAATTTCTTCGCCGGCTTCGAACGGGTCACGGCCACGCGTAAGCCGTGGATCGCGGCGGTCGCGGGCTTCGCGCTGGGCGGCGGGTGCGAGCTGGCGATGATGGCCGATTTCATCCTGGCCGCCGATACGGCCAGGTTCGGCCAGCCCGAAATCAAGCTCGGCGTGGCGCCCGGCATGGGCGGGTCGCAGCGGCTCACCCGCGCGGTGGGCAAGGCCAAGGCGATGGAAATGTGCCTCACCGGCCGGATGATGGACGCGGCCGAGGCCGAACGCGCCAGCCTGGTCGCCCGGGTGGTGCCGGCCGCCGATCTCGTCGACGAAGCGCTGAAGACGGCCGCGCAGATCGCGGCGATGCCGCCGCTGGCCGCCATCGCCAACAAGGAAATGGTGAACGCCGCCTTCGAAACCGGGCTTGCCCAGGGCATCCTGTTCGAACGCCGCCTGTTCAACGGCCTCTGCGCCACGGAGGACAAGGCCGAAGGCATGACCGCCTTCGTCGAAAAGCGCCCCGGCAACTGGACGGGCAAATAACCTCCTTCCCCTTTCAAGGGAGGGGCCGGGGGGCGGGTGACGCCGGTTGCGAAACAATCGCGCGCCCTCCCCGGGCTCATCCCACCCCCTAACCCCCTTCCTTGCAAGAGAGGGGGAATTACGGAGAGACACATGGCACGCATCGGTTTCATCGGGCTCGGCAATATGGGCGGCGGCATGGCCGCCAACCTCGCCAAGGCGGGGCATGATGTCCGCGCCTTCGATCTGTCGCAGGATGCGCTGGATCGGGCGAAGGCCGCCGGCTGCCTGCCGGCGGCGTCGGCGGCGGAGGCCGTAACCGATGCGGAATTCGTGGTGACGATGCTGCCCGCCGGCAAGCATGTCCGCGCCGTTTATGAAGGCGAGGTGTTCGGCGCCGTGCCCGGCACCGCGCTGCTGCTGGATTGCTCCACCATCGACGTCGCCTCGGCCCGCGCCGTGGGCGCGGCCGCGCAGGCCAAGGGGCTCGCCATGGTGGATGCGCCCGTCTCGGGCGGCATAGCGGCGGCCAATGGCGGCACGCTTACCTTCATGGTCGGCGGATCGGCGGAGCATTTCGCCCGCGCCCAGCCGATCCTGGAAAGGATGGGCAAGGCGGTGATCCATGCCGGCCCGCTCGGTTCCGGCCAAGCCGCCAAGATCTGCAATAACATGCTGCTGGGCGCCACCATGGTCGCGACCTGCGAGGCGTTCGTGATGGCGCAGAAGCTGGGCCTCGATCCACAGACCTTCTTCGACATCTCGTCCAAGGCCTCGGGGCAGAGCTGGTCGATGACCAGCTATTGCCCGCTGCCCGGCGTCGGCCCGCAGACGCCGGCGGACAACGGCTATCAGGGCGGCTTCGCCTCCGCGCTGATGCTCAAGGATCTGAAGCTCGCGGTCGAGGCGGCGCAGGGCGTCGACGCCGCCGTGCCGATGGGCGCGGCCGCCGGCGCGCTCTACCAGGCCTTCGTCAATGCCGGGAACGGCGTGCTGGATTTCTCCGGCATCATCCGGATGCTTGCCGGCGCCGACGGCCGCGAATGAGGGCGGTCGCGATCGCCGGCTAGCGCGCCGGATCGGGCACCTTGCCGAACCACACCACGGCATAGCGCCCGTCCAGCGCGACCCCCATCGCCCGCCAGCCGGTTCCGGCCCAGCGCCCCTGTTCCAGGATCACCGCATTGTGGGCGGCGCTGCCGCGCCACAGGTCGAAAGCGATGTCGGCGTCGATCCCCTCGCTATATCGCGCCGCGATTTCGAATCCCTGGCCGCCATAGGCCCCGCGCGTGATCTCGCGCGGCTTGCTCCACATCAGCTGGGCGCGGGCATGGTCCGCCGTGTAGCAGACCGGCGTCGCGCCCGATGCGGCGGACCAGCTGTGCAGAGTGCAGCGCCGCCCGTCCCCGTCCGTGCCGGAATCGGGATTATGATCCTCGAGATCGCGGGCATGGGCGTGGGCCACGCGGGCGAGCGCGGGCGAATAGGGGATGGGCGGCAGCCCGTGCGCCGCGCGATAATCGTTGAGGAAATCCGCGATGCGCGCTTCCTCGCCCGACGGCGCAAGCATGCCGGCGGCCGCCAGCAGCAGCGTCGATATCGATCCAATCATGCGGAAAACCAGCCGATAACCCAGAACCCGATATCGCCCCATCGGCGATCGGCCGGCCGCCGGCAAGCCCGCCACGGCGCGTTTCCGGATCGCTTCGCCGCTCGGGCCGCTTAAGCCTGGCTTCATGTTCATCGCGCCATAGGCACCGCCGGGCGAGCGGGATTTGCCGCCGCGCGGGGCTGCGTTAGATGGATCGGTAGCGCAACGAAGGCCCGTTGAACCAAAGGCCCGGTCCGGCGTCTTGTGCCAAGCGTATCAGCAACGGAACGATCCAGACGAATGCCCAATAACTCACCTGTCACGTCTCGCGAACCTTCGGCGCCCGGCATCCTGTCGCGGCGGCATGCCCTGGCGGGGATCGCCACCACCGGCCTCATCCTCGCCACTGGCGGTGCCCAGGCGGCGCGGAAGNGCGGCGGCCAGCCATTCTCGTGGGAATGGCTGCAGCAGCTCGCCGTGGATCGCGGGCGGGAAGGCTGGCACGCGCCCGAGCCGATCGCCGCTGCCGCTGCGATCGACTATGATGAGGTGAACCGTATCAGCTTCCGCGCCGATCATGCGCTGTGGCGCGGCGATGGCGAGCGGGAGACGCGCTTCTTCCCGATCCACCGTTTCGCCAACACGCCGGTGGAGATCAACCGGGTCGAGGGCGGCCGCGCCTTCCCCGTGCCCTTTTCGCCGGCAATGTATGATATCGCGCCGGACAAGCATGGCCGCCGTTTCCAGATGGCGCCGGGCTTTGCCGGCTTCCGCCTGATGAATGCCGGCGGCCGGGGGGACTGGCTCGCCTATCAGGGCGCATCCTATTTCCGCTCCGCCGGCCAGCTCCACCAATATGGCCTGTCGGCCCGTGCGCTCGCCATCGATACCGGGATCGACGGGCAGGAGGAGTTTCCGATCTTCACCCGCTTCTGGCTGATGCCGGGGCCGGATGACGCGATGACGGTATTCGCGCTGCTGGAAGGGCCGAGCGTCACCGGCGCCTACCGCTTCGTCAACCGCAAGACGGAGGCGGGGCCGGTGCAGGATGTGACCGCCACGCTCCATCTGCGCCGCGATGTCGCGCGGCTGGGGATCGCGCCGCTCACCAGCATGTTCTGGTATGGCGAGGGCAATCGCGCCCAGGCGATCGACTGGCGCCCGGAAATCCACGATTCGGATGGGCTGGCCATGCTCACCGGCGCGGGCGAGCGTATCTGGCGCCCGCTCGGCAACCCGCCGCACCCCACCACCAGCAGCTATAGCGACAGCAATCCGCGCGGCTTCGGCCTGCTCCAGCGCGACCGGCAGTTCGTCCATTATCAGGATGACGGCGCTTATTATGAAAAGCGCCCCAATCTGTGGGTCGAGCCGATCGGCGATTGGGGGCCGGGCGCGGTGATGCTCTACGAAATCCCGACGGTGCGGGAGATCGAGGACAATATCGTTGCTTTCTGGACCCCGGCCGGACCCGCCAGGGCCGGCAACCGTTATGACATCGGCTACCGCCTCACCTGGGGCGGGGAGGATCCCGCGCCGGCGGGCCTTGCCCGCGCCGTGGATTGCTGGACGGGCGTGGCCGGGCGGCCGGGCCATGATCCGCTGCCCGATGCCCGCCGCCTCGTCGCGGATTTCGAAGGCGCGCGGCTGGCCGGCCTCGATCGTGAAAGCGGCGTTGAAGGCGTGGTGACGACCAATGGCGGCAAGGTAATCGCCACCTATGCCTATCCGGTGGTCGGCACCGCCTCCCGCTGGCGGTTGATCGTCGATGTCGACCGGTCGGACGGCCGACCGAGTGATTTGCGCGCTTACCTGAAGCGGGGAGGCGATGCGTTAAGCGAAACGCTTCTCTACCTCCTGTATTGAAGGGCAGAGCGTATCGTTGCCCAACCGGTTGAACGAAAAAAGAAACGGAGCCGGTTGTTCTGGGGAGGGTGATCCGGGGGAAACATAATAGATGGGTTTGACCACCGTGCATCTGCATAAGGTACAGCAATTGTCGGCCGCCGAACGGAAAAGCATGCCCTTTTCCGAACCTCTGCTGCCGAATGAGGCGCCATTGGCGATGCCGGTGCAATCGCTGGATACGGCCACGTCGCTGGCCGATCTGGAGCCCGGCCCCACCGCCATCGCGGTCGAGGGCGTGTGGGAGCGCCGCCTGTTCCTCGTGCTCGGCAGCCTGCTGGTGGGCATCGCCGCGACACAGGAGATGATGCGATCCTTCGCGGCGGACGGGCTCAGCCTCCTCGACGTGATCCTCTCGCTCCTTTTCTTCAGCCTCTATAGCTGGATCACCTTCGGCTTCCTCGGCGCCCTCGCCGGGCTGGTCGTGCTGCTGGGCAACGGGCCGGGCCTGTCGCGCTGGTTCACGCGGCTGCGCCTGCCGAAGCGGCGCACGGCGGTGCTGATGCCGATCTACAACGAGGATACCGAGGCGGTGTTCGGCCGCATCGCCGAGATGAGCGCATCGATCGCGGCGATCGGCGGGCAGGACCTGTTCCACATCTTTGTGCTCAGCGATTCCCGCGCCGACATGGAGGCGCGCGAGCTTGCCGCGCTGCGTGTCGTGCGCGCCGGCAACCCGGTGAAGGTGTTCTACCGCCGCCGGACCGAGAATATCGCCCGCAAGCCGGGCAATATCGCCGAATGGATCGGCCGTTTCGGCGCCGCCTACGAGAATATGATCGTCCTCGACGCGGACAGCCTTATGAGCGGGCCGGCCATGGCGCTGCTCGCCACGACGATGGAGGAACGGCCCAGCGTCGGCCTGATCCAGACGATCCCGACGATCATCAACGCCCGCACCTTCTTCGCGCGCTGGCACCAGTTCGCGGCGGTCGCCTATGGCCCGGCCGCCGCCGCCGGCCTGCAATGGTGGTCGGGCACGGAATCGACCTTCTGGGGCCACAACGCCATCGTCCGCGTCCGCGCCTTCGCCGAAAGCTGCGGCCTGCCGCGCCTGCCGGGGCCGGAACCGTTCGGCGGCCATGTGCTGAGCCACGACATGGTGGAAGCCGCGCTGCTGCGCCGCAACGGCTGGTCGGTCCACATGGTCTCGCTGCCGGAAGGCAGCTACGAGGAATTTCCGCCGACGATCGCCGATCATTCGGTGCGCGATCGCCGCTGGTGCCAGGGCAACCTCCAGCATGTCCGCCTGCTGGGCGCGCGCGGCTTCCACTGGGTGAACCGCCTGCAACTGCTGATGGGCGCGTCCGCCTTCCTCACCTCGCCGCTGTGGATGCTGATGCTGCTGCTCGGCATCGCCGCTTCGGTCGGTGCGTCGGATGCCACCTTCTCCTCGCCGCCCGATACCTGGCTGGTGATGCTCACGCTGCTCCTGCTGTTCGGGCCGAAGCTGATCGCCGTCCTCTGGCTCAGCGTCGACGATGGCCTGCGCGCGGCGATGGGCGGCGCGCGCAAGCTCGCCGCGACGATCGCGATCGAAATGCCGCTGTCCATGGCGATGGCGCCGATCACGATGGTCAACCAGACGATGGCGATCATCGATATCCTGCGCGGCCGCCCGGTGGGCTGGATGCCGCAGCGGCGCGATGCCGATGGCATGCCGCTGCGCGACGCCCTGATGCTCTGCCGCGTGCATATCGGCCTGGGTTTCGCGCTGCTGCTGCCGCTGCTGCTGGGCGCGGGCTTCGCCATCTGGGCGCTGCCGGTCGCGATCGGCCTGATCGCGTCGCCCTTCACGGCGATGCTCACCTCGCGCGTCGATGTCGGCGACTGGTTCGCCCGCCACGGCTTGTTCGCGGTGCCGAACGGCACCTCGGCGACGGCGCAGGCGACGCTGGTGGGCGAGGAGCCTCTGCCCGCCGCCGGCCATCTGGCGGGCACCACGGCGATGGCGCGTGCCTTCGTCGCCCGGCCGATCGGCCCCGCCGTCCGCCCCTGAAGCCTTATTCCGGCCCGGCTTTGCCGCCGGGCCGCCGCCCATTCTCCCGGTCGCCCCGGATAAGGGCCATTTGGCCGCTGGCGCGGTTGACCATATGCCTTGCCAGCCCCCAACCCCGGCGGATCGGCGATGCGGCGCGCCGGGCATCGCACCGATGCGGTCACAGCCGGGAGCAAGAACAGATCAATGTCGCGTTTCTTTCAGTTCGCGTCGCATGACATGGCCATCGATCTCGGCACCGCCAACACGGTCGTCTATCTGCGCGATGCCGGCATCGTCCTCAACGAACCGTCCGTGGTGGCGATCGAGACCCGCAACGGCGTGAAGAAGGTCCGCGCCGTGGGTGCGGACGCCAAGCTGATGCTGGGCAAGACGCCGGAGCATATCCAGGCGATCCGCCCGCTGCGCGACGGCGTGATCGCGGACATCGACATCGCCGAGCAGATGATCAAGCATTTCATCCACAAGCTGCACGGCGGCACCAAGCGCTTCCTGCGCCGGCCGGAGATCATCGTCGGCATCTCTTCCGGCGCGACGGTGGTGGAGCGCCGCGCCATCCGCGACGCCGCCTCCAACGCTGGCGCCTCGCGCGTGCTGCTGGTGGAGGAGCCGATGGCCGCCGCGATCGGCGCCGGCCTGCCGGTGATCGATCCCGTGGGCGTGATGGTGGTCGATATCGGCGGCGGCACCACCGAGGTGGCGGTGCTGTCGCTGCGCGGGCTGGCCTATAGCGCGTCGGTGCGGGTCGGCGGCGACAAGATGGACGACGCCATCACCTCGGCGATCCGGCGGCGGCACAATCTGATGGTGGGCGAGGCGACGGCCGAGCGGATCAAGCAGCAGATCGGCAGCGCCACCACGCCGCCCGGCCATGGCGCCGAACTGCGGATCAAGGGCCGCGATCTCGTCGCCGGCGTGCCCAAGGAGATCGTGGTGACGGAGGCCGAGATCGCGGAGGCGATCGCCGAGCCCGTCAGCCAGATCGTCGGCGCCGTGCTGGCCGCGCTCGAAAATACCCCGCCGGAGCTGGCGGCCGATATCGTCGATCGCGGCATCGTCCTCACCGGCGGCGGCGCGCTGCTTCGGAATATCGACGCGCTGATCGCGGAGGAGACGGGGCTGCCCGTCACCGTCGCCGATGAGGCGCTGGCCTGCGTGGCCAAGGGCGCCGGCCGGGCGATGGAGGATGCCGCCTATCGCGGCGTGCTGCGGCAGAGCTGAGGCGCGCCGGGGGCGGCCCGTCAGCCGATGGCGTCGCGCATCATCTCCAGCGCGGCGCGCAGGCTGGCGATGCGGATCGCGCCGCGCCCGATCGCGCCGAAATGCGCCTCGCGATGCGTGGTCGCGCCGCCGCGCAGGGCGCAGGCGAGATGGACGAGCCCTTCCTCGTCCCCCGGCCCGCCCGCGCCGGCGAAGCCCGTGATCGCCATCGCTATATCGGCGTGCGATCGCAGGATCGCGCCCTTCGCCATCGCCACGGCCACCTCGCGGCTCACCGCGCCGCAGCTGTCGATCCGTTCGCGCGCGATACCGAGCAGCTCGCACTTGGCATCCTCGCTGTAGCAGACGAAGCCCCGTTCGAAGACATGACCCGCGCCCTCGACGTCGGTGAGCAGCGACGCCAGCAGCCCGCCGGTGCAGCTTTCCGCCGTGGCGAGCGTGCGATCGCGGTCCCGCGCGGCGCGAAGCACCGCGTGCACCAGCGCCTCGATGTCATCCGGCAAAGCAGGCGAAAGCGTCTCGGTCATCCTGTGCCTCCCCGTTCCCGCTGCCCAACCCGCGCGGCATCAACGCGGTTCCGTGCCGGCGAAAAGCCGGTTAAGGCCGGCGCCTCGGATGATGGCGGGGCGGAGTGCGGCGAAGCGCGATGGTGTCGGACGACTGGACCTTTCATGGCGGCCGGCTGGATCGCGCGCGGATGGTCTATGCCGATGCGCCGCGCCCCTGGATCGATCTTAGCACGGGCATAAATCCGCATGGCTGGGATGCGGGCCTCGCCGGGCCGATCGACTGGCGCGCCTTGCCCGATCCGCAGGCGCTTGGGCGCCTGGAGGCGGCCGCCGCCGCCTGTTTCGGCGCCGCGCCCGATCGTGTCCGGGCGCTGCCGGGCACGGAGATCGGCCTGCGGCTGCTGCCGGCGCTCGGCCTGCCCGCGCCCTTCCGCCATGTCGAACCCGGCTATCGCACGCACGGCGACGCGCTTGCCGGCAGCATTGCCATATCGGCCGACGCCCTGGACCAGGAGGCCGCGCGCGGCGGCACGATCCTGCTCGCCAATCCCAACAATCCCGATGGCGGCATCCTTCCGCCCGCCACGCTGGTCGATCTCGCGCGGCGGATAGCGGGAAAAGGCGGCTGGCTGGTGGTGGACGAAGCCTTCGCCGATGCCTGCCCGGAAGCGGGCATCCTGCCGATGCTGGAGGCGGACCTGCCGGTGATCGTGCTGCGGTCCTTCGGCAAATATTTCGGGCTGGCGGGCCTGCGGCTGGGCTTCATGATCGCGCCGCCCGCCATGCTGGAAAGGCTCGACCGGCGGCTGGGAAGCTGGCCGGTCTCGGCGGCCGCGATCGCGATCGGCACCGCCGCCTATCGCGACGCGGCCTGGATCGCCGCCACCCGCCGCAGGCTGCGCGCCGATGCCGATGCGCTGGATGCCCTGCTCACCCGCCACGGCCTGGAGGGGCGGGGCGCGTGCCCGCTTTTCCGCCTGATCGAAACCGACGATGCGCCCGCCTTGTTCGAACGGCTGGCGCGGCAGGGCATATTGACCCGGCCGTTCGATTATCAGCCCCGCTGGCTGCGGCTCGGCCTCCCCGCCGATGCCGCATTCGATCGGCTCGACCGGGCCCTGGCGCATGGCTAGCGGCGTCGCCTGCGTGGCGCTGGCGATCGATGCGCTGATCGGCTGGCCGCCCGCGCTCTACCGCCGCATCGGCCATCCCGTGGGCCTGTTCGCCCGCGTGATCGACGGGCTGGAAGGGCGCTGGAACCGGCCGGGCCGCAGCGATGTCGCCCGCCGAGCCGCCGGCATCGCCGCCATGGCGCTGCTGATCGGCGGCACCTTTCTGGTCGCGCTCGCGATCGAACAGATGCTCTGGGCTTGGCTCGGCCGCTGGGGATGGATCGGCGTCGCGGCCGCCGCCGCCCCCGGCCTTGCCGTGCGCAGCCTCCACGATCATGTCCGGCCGGTCGCATCCCGGCTCGCGGCCGGCGACCTTGCCGGCGCGCGCCGGGCGGTGGGGATGATCGTCGGGCGCGATACCGGTGCGCTGGACGAAGCCGGCGTCGCCCGCGCCGCGATCGAAAGCCTTTCGGAAAGCTTCTGCGACGGCGTCGCCGCGCCTTTCTTCTGGCTTCTCCTGCTCGGCCTGCCCGGCATCTGGACCTACAAGGCGATCAACACCGCCGACAGCTTGGTGGGTCATCGCGAGGAACGCTGGCGGGCTTATGGCTGGGCAGCCGCCCGCATCGACGATGCCGCCAATTTCCTGCCGGCACGGCTGGCCGGCCTGCTGATCTACCTTGCCGGCATGGGCGGCTGGCGGGTGATGGCGCGCGATCATCGCCACCATGCCTCCCCCAATGCCGGCTGGCCGGAGGCGGCGATGGCGGGCGCGCTCGGCCTGCGGCTCGGCGGGCCGAGCGCCTATGACGGCATCATGCAGGACAAGCCGTGGATCGGCGACGGCCGCGCGGCGGCCACGGCCGCGGATATCGCCCGCGCGCTCCGCATCTACATCCGCGCCTGCCTGCTCCTCTGGATAGCGGGGGCAATCGCATGGGCGGCCTGATGCTGCAGGGCACCGGATCGGATGTCGGCAAGTCGGTGCTCGTCGCCGGCCTGTGCCGGGCCTTCGCCAATCGCGGGCTTTCGGTGCGCCCGTTCAAGCCGCAGAACATGTCGAACAACGCGGCCGTCACGGTGGACGGCGGGGAGATCGGCCGCGCCCAGGCGACGCAGGCGATTGCGGCCCGCGTGGCCCCCCATAGCGACATGAACCCGGTGCTGCTGAAGCCGCAGGCCGATCGCACTTCGCAGCTCATCGTCCGGGGCCAGGTGCGCGGCACGATCGGCGCCGGCAATTTCCGCGAGGCGCGCCGCCCGCTGCTGGGCGAGGTGCTGGAAAGCTACCGTCGGCTCCGGGCCCAATGCGATGTCGTGGTGGTCGAAGGCGCGGGATCGCCGGCCGAAATCAACCTGCGCGCCGGCGATATCGCCAATATGGGCTTCGCGCGGGCGGCCGATGTGCCCGTCATCCTTGTCGGCGATATCGATCGCGGCGGCGTGATCGCGGCGGTCGCCGGCACCCGCGCGGTGATCGATCCGATGGACGCGGCGATGATCCGGGGCTTCATCATCAACAAGTTCCGTGGCGATCCCGCCTTGTTCGACGATGGCTATCGCATGATCGAAAGCCTGTCCGGCTGGCGCGGCTTCGGCGTGGTGCCCTGGCTCAAGGATGCGGTGCGCCTGCCCAGCGAGGATGCGGTGATCCTCGAGCGCCACCGGAACGACGACAGGGGCCGGCTGGTCGTCGCCTGCCCGATCCTGCCGCGCATCTCCAATTTCGACGATCTCGATCCGCTGCGGCTGGAACCCGATGTCGAGCTGCTGATGGTGCCGCCCGGCAGGCCGATCCCGGCCGAGGCGCGGCTGATCGTGCTGGCCGGATCGAAGGCGACTATCGCCGACCTCGCGGCGCTGCGCGCCGAAGGCTGGGATATCGATATCCTCGCGCACCACCGCCGCGGCGGCGCGGTGCTGGGCCTGTGTGGCGGCTATCAGATGCTCGGCTGGCGCATCGCCGATCCCGCCGGCATCGAAGGCCCGCCGGGATCGGTCGTGGGCCTTGGCCTGCTGGATGTCGAAACCGTCCTCACGCCGGCCAAGACGCTGAAGGCGGTCGCCGGCACGGCGCTGGGCGGCCGGTTCTCGGGTTACGAGATGCATATGGGCGAAACCGGGGGAGCGGACGCCGCCGCGCGCCCTTTCGCCCGGCTGGACGATGGCCGCGCGGATGGCGCGCTATCGGCCGACGGCCTCGTCATGGGCAGCTATGTCCACGGCCTGCTGGCGGAACCCGGCCTGCGCGGCACGCTCCTCGTCCGTATTGGCGCGGCCGGCGGCGGGCATGACCAGGCCGCTGCGGTCGACGCCGCGCTCGATTCCATCGCCGCCGTGCTGGAAGCGCATCTCGATATTCCGGCGCTGATCGCCCTCGCCCAGGGGCATTGACACATAATCTGCGGTAGCGGCCGGAGGGCGCTGTTCCGGCAGGGATTCCAGCCCCTGTTGCTGCGATGCAACGCGATTCGTCGGCGCGACCCGCCGAAACCTTTTGTCGATCGGTGCATTTGACATACGATCCCTTGGATTGCGCGGGGCCGCGACTCGGCCCGGCGCACCGCAAATTTTTTCGCAATGCAGCGAGGTGCTGATGAACGCTCACGGGAAGCGGACCGGCCATATTGCCCTGATCGGCAACCATCCGCCGCGCATGTGCGGTATTGCCACCTTCACCGCCGATGTCCGCGCGGCTCTGCTGGCTGCGCGGCCCGATCTGGTCGCCGATGTCTATGCGATG
The DNA here is from genome assembly GCF_001853345.1 of Edaphosphingomonas haloaromaticamans. NCBI lineage: Bacteria > Pseudomonadati > Pseudomonadota > Alphaproteobacteria > Sphingomonadales > Rhizorhabdaceae > Edaphosphingomonas > Edaphosphingomonas haloaromaticamans. Next base: position 651,086 of record NZ_MIPT01000001.1, read on the forward strand.
GACGAACCGGGCGGCCTCCATGCCTATCCCCCCCAGGTCGTCTGCCAGATCGGGCAGGCGGATCTGGCCGATTATCGCGCCGCCGCCCGGCGCATCAACCAGGACGGCGTGGACCTCGTCTGCGTCCAGCACGAATATGGCATATTCGGCGGGGCCGCCGGCGCACATCTGCTCCGCCTGCTCGATCGGGTGGAAGCCCCCGTGGTCGTCACCCTGCACACGGTGCTGGCGGATCCCAGCCCGGAACAGCGCTTCGTCATCGATGCGCTGGCCCGCCGCGCCGATCGCCTGATCGTGATGACGGAGCGTGCGCGCAACATGCTCCAGCGCGTCCATGGCGTGCCGCTCGCCCGTATCGCCGTGGTCGCGCATGGCGTGCCCGATCGCCCGATCGCCGATGTCGAGGCGGCCAAGGCGCGGTTCGGCTTCCAGGGCCGCAAGGTGCTGCTCACCTTCGGGCTGCTTTCCCCCAACAAGGGCATCGAAACCATGATCCGGGCGCTGCCCGCGATCGCCGCCGAGCATCCCGACGTGCTTTATGTCGTGCTCGGCGCCACCCATCCCCAGCTCGTCATCCAGCAGGGCGAGGCCTATCGCGAACGGCTGGCCGTCCTTGCGCGGGAGCTTGGCGTCGAACCCTATGTCCGCTTCATCAACGAATATACCGAGACGGACCAGCTTCTCGATTATCTCGAGGCCGTCGACATCTATGTCACGCCCTATCTGAACGAGGCGCAGATCACCTCGGGCACGCTGTCCTACGCGGTGGCGCTCGGCAAACCGATCGTCTCGACACCCTATTGGCACGCCGCCGATCTGATCGCCGAAGGTGTCGGCATCGAAGTCGGCTTCGGCGACAGCGACGGCTTCGCCCGCGCGATCAACACGCTGCTGGCCGATCCCGAACGGCGCGAAGCGATGCGGCAACGGGCCTATGCGGTCGGTCGCACGATGATCTGGCCGCGCCTGGCGGATGCCTATCTCGACATCTTCGATCGCGCGATCGCGCCGCGTCCGCTACGCCTGCCGGTCGCCGGTCGCGGCGATCGCATCGCGCCGCGCCTCGCCGCGGTCGAGCGGCTGACCGACCAGTGCGGGATCATCCAGCATTCGGTGTTCAGCGTGCCGGATCGGCATCATGGCTATTGCGTGGACGATAATGCCCGCGCGCTGATCCTGATGCACCGGTTGGGCGACGCTCGCACCGAACGCAGCGAGGCGCTGGCCACCATCTATGCGGGCTTCGTCCAGCACGCCTGGAATCGCGATCGCGGCATGTTCCGCAACTTCATGGCCTATGACCGCCGCTGGCTGGAGGAAGTGGGATCGGAGGACAGCTTCGGCCGCGCGCTCTGGGCCGTGGGCGTCACGGCGGCGGAGGCGCGCCGCCCCGATCTGCGCCGCTGGGCGAGGCATTTGTTCGATGAAGCCGCACCCACCGCGCTCAAGCTGCAGAACCACCGCAGCCTCGCCTTCGCGATGCTGGGGGCGGAGGCGCTGCTGGAAGGCCAGCCCGGCCACACCCTCGCTTATCGCATCATCGAAACCTGCGGTCGCCGGCTGGCGCTGGCGCTGGCGGAAACCCGGCGGCCCGACTGGGTCTGGTTCGAACCGACCCTTGGGTATGACAATGCCCGCCTGCCCGAAGCGCTGATCCGCGCCGGCATGGTGCTGGGCGATCAGCGGATGCACGCCGCCGGGCTGGAGGTGCTGGGCTGGCTCGATCGCATCCAGACGGCCGAGGACGGGCATTTCCGCGCGGTCGGCAATGAAAGCTTCGAACGCCCCTTTGCCCCGCCGCTGCCTTACGATCAGCAGCCCGTGGAAGCCTGGGCGATGATCGACGCGGCGTTGACAGCCTGGGCCGCGACACGCGATCCGCGCTGGCATGCCGCGGCCCAGCGGGCCTGGCGCTGGTTCCTGGGGGACAATGATCTCGGCCAGCCGGTGGCGTCGGCCGCTGACGGCAGTTGTTTTGACGGATTGATGCGGGACGGCGTGAATCTTAATACAGGCGCAGAATCGGTGCTGGCCTTTCAGCTCGCCGCCTGCGTCATGGCGCAGACCGGCCTGGTGTCGGACAGCCCCGAACGGCCCGAAACGGGGGCCGTGGCCGTCTGAGCCGCCCAGCCCTTCGGGGGCTGGACGGAAAAGGCGGCCTGACTTGGCAAAGGGCGCCCCTGTCGGGCACCCTGCGGGGAGGAGTGCGGCGCCATTCAGCTCGATCTGATTCACACGCCGCTCCGGCTCAATGCCGATGCGTCCCGCGTCGTGGTGCGGCCTTTCCATATTCCCGTCGATCCGGCGAACCCCGCCGCCGGCCGTGTCGGCCGCATCGTTCGCCAGGTGCTGGCGCTGGATGATGTCCATGCGGAGGCCGAGCTGGCGCTGGTGCTGCGCGATTTCGAGGCGCGCCACTGGCAGACGCGCAACATGTTCAACAAGCGCTACGGCCAGATCGAGCTGGCTTTGGGGCTGGACGGCATGCGCATCTCGCCGGTCAAGCAGCAGCTGATCGGCGCCTATTTCTGCCACGAATATAGCTATGCCGCCGCCGCGCTGATGAACCCCAGCATCGTGCCGCATCCCGATCAGTCGGGCCTGTCGGCCGGCTCGCAGCGGGTGATCCTGTCGCTGCGTGCGGTGGGCGAAGGCCATATCAGCTCGATCGCGTTTCGCGAGGGGATACTCTCCCCCGGCATGCAGTTCGAACTCGCGCCCGAACCGCCCTTCTGCACCACCGCGACGCTGGAGCCGGGCGATCCCGAGCCCAACGGCCGCGTCCAGATCCACCGGCAGCAGGATTCGACGATATCGGGCACGCTGATCTTCCCGATCACGCCCGCGCAGAGCAACGGGCTCGAGGATCTCCGCCTCGTCCAGTTCACCCATGATGACGGCCGGGTCGAATGGATCGGCACCTATACCGCCTATGACGGCCGCTCGATCCGCTCCGAATTCCTGCGCACCTATGATTTCCGCGCCTTCCACATGGAAGCAATCGAGGGATCGGCCGCGCGCAACAAGGGCATGGCGCTGTTCCCGCGCACGATCGGCGGCCAATATATGATGATCGGCCGGCAGGATGGCGAAAACCTGTTCCTCATCACCTCCGACCGGATCGACCATTGGGACGAGGGCGAACTGCTGCTGACCCCGCGCTATCCGTGGGAGATGGTGCAGATCGGCAATTGCGGCGCCCCGATCGAGCTGGACGAAGGCTGGCTGCTCCTCACCCACGGCGTCGGCGCGATGCGCAAATATTCGATCGGCGCGGTGCTGCTCGACAAGCAGGATCCCTCGAAGATCATCGGCCGCACCATCCAGCCGCTCCTGTCGGCGGCGGACGAGGACCGCGAGGGCTATGTCCCCAACGTCGTCTACACCTGCGGCGCGCTCCGGCACGGCGATCTGCTGTTCATGCCCTATGGCGTGGCGGACAGCTCCGTCGCCTTCGCCTTCGTGCCGATCCCGACGCTGCTCGAAACCATGGCGTAGAGCGGATCGGCTGGCGGACCGGTTACGCGAAGGATCGTCACTCCGGACTTGTTCCGGGGTCCACCGTGCGACTGCCAATGTCGGTGCAAGCGGAGGGAGGGATGCTGAAACAAGTTCAGCGTGACCAGTTTGATAAGTATGCGGTCAAACATTCACGATAATTGAATTTCGATCGCTCCCGAGCCGGATCGCCGTGCCCCCCGATCGCCTCAACGCCCCGTGCCGTCGGCCGGCACCGCTTCGAACTTGCCGAGCACGCAGGGCACGCCCGGATCGCCGGGGTGGGCCGCCCGCACGAAATCGCCCCGGCAGAGGCGCGCGCCCTTCTTCTCGATGATCAGCGCGCCCGCCGCATCCGCCCGCGCCAGGCCGGGGCAGGCGGCGCCGATCCGGTTCAGATAATGGGTGCCGTCCAGCATCACGAAGCGGATGGCGTCGTCGCCTTCGGCCCGGCGGCTCACCACCCGGTCGGGATCGATGCATGTCGCCACGGCCGGCGTGGCGGCCATCAGGGCCAGGGTGAGCAGCATATCGCGTTCCTATCGCTTCACGTCGCGTCCGCCCTCCCGGAAGGCGGCAAGCTCGCGCGGGCCGGAGAGGCTGAAATCGCCGGGGATCGAATGTTTCAGCGCCGCGAGCGCGAGGCCGGTCTCCGCCGCGGCGGCCTCGCCATCGGCCAGGGAGTGCAGCACGCCGGCGGCAAAGGCATCGCCGGTGCCGATGCGGTCGATGATGCCGGCCACCTCGATCTCCGCGGTCTCGAACGCCGCATCGGGCGTATCGATCCGCGCGGTCAGCCGGTGCCGGTCGGCATCCTCGATATGCCGCGCGGTGGAAGCGATGCGGCGCAGGTTGGGAAAAGCGGCGAAGGCGGCCAGCGCCGCTTCCCGCCGCCGTTCCGGCCCGTCGCCGTGGAAGGCGCGGCCCAGCAGCAGGGCGATGTCGCGATGGTTGCCGAACAGCAGGTCGGCATGGCGGATCAGCTCGGTCAGGATCGCGCGGGGATCGCTGTCCCACGCCTCCCACAGCCGCGCGCGATAATTGCCGTCGAAGGATATGGGAACGCCCGCCGCCCTGGCCGCGCGCACCGCCTCCAGCGCCAGTTCCGCGCTGTCCGGCCCCAGGGCGGGGGTGATGCCGGAAAGGTGCAGCCGGCCGGCGCCGGCCAGCAGGGCCGGCCAGTCGAAATCGCCGGGCCGTGCCCGCGCAAAGACGCTGTCGGCGCGATCGTAGAATATGGCGGAGGCGCGCACGCCGGCGCCCGGCGTCAGGAAATAAAGGCCCATCCGGCCATCGCGCCGGGCGATGCCGTCGATGATGACGCCATGACGCCGCAGCGCATCGATCGCGGCATCGCCGATCGCATTGTCCGGCAGGATGGTCGCCATCGCCGCCGGCCGGCCGAGCTTCGCCAGCGCCACCGCGACATTCGCCTCCGCGCCGCCGAAGCGCGCGTCCAGCCTTTCCTCCTGCAGCAGCAGGCCCCGGCCCGTCGCCGAAAGGCGCAGCAGCATTTCGCCGAAGCACAGCACCGGCCCGGACGGGTCGATCGAAGCCATATCATCCTCCCCGGCCGGCGCCTCAGGCCCGGCTTCCCTCATCGATATCCCGCATCCGCGCAACTTGACAGCGCTGCCAGACATCGCAATGGTAGCGCTATCAATTAGCGTCGCAAACGCACAGAGTCGAGAGAGGGGATTGATGACGGGCTTCCGGTTCGAGGCAGCGGCCATGCTGCCCGACGACTGGCGCGAGGGCAGCTTCCTGGGCCGCATCCAGACGGCCGAGGGGCCCAGCCCGGTGCTGGTCCAGGGCGGTGTCGTCCATGACATGGCGGCGGTCTTCCCCACGGTTTCGGAACTGGTGGCGCATCGCGCGTTCGATGCCGGCGCCGGCCGCGCGCTCGGCGATCTCGCCACGCTCGGCCTGTCGGCCGCGCCCGATGCCCCGCTCCGGCTGCTGAGCCCCATCGATCTCCAGGTGGTGAAGGCCGCCGGCGTCACCTTCGCCCTCTCCGCGATCGAGCGCGTGATCGAGGAAGCCGCGCGCGGCGATGCCGATCTCGCCGCCGAAGTGCGCGGCCGGCTGGAGGCGAAGGTCGGCACCGGCATCCGCTCGGTCGTCCCCGGCTCGGCGGACGCCGCCGCCCTCAAGGAGGCGCTGATCGCCGACGGCATGTGGTCGCAATATCTGGAGGTCGCGATCGGCCCGGATGCGGAGATCTTCACCAAGACGCCCGTGCTCGCCTCGGTCGGGTGGGGGGCGGAAATCGGCGTGCGATCCGATTCCACCTGGAACAACCCGGAACCCGAAGTGGCGATCCTCGCCGACGCCCATGGCCATGCGGTCGGCGCGACGCTGGGCAACGACGTCAACCTGCGCGATTTCGAGGGCCGGTCCGCCCTGCTGCTCAGCAAGGCGAAGGATAATAACGCCTCCTGCGCGATCGGCCCGTTCGTCCGGCTGTTCGACGATCGCTTCGGCATGGACGACGTGCGCGACGCGGTGGTGGAGCTTACCATCGACGGGCCGGAGGGATACAAGCTGCATGGCACCAGCTCGATGCGGCAGATCAGCCGCGATCCGGAGGACCTGCTGGCCCAGGCGATGAGCGAGCATCATTATCCCGACGGTTTCGTCTTCCTGCTCGGCACGCTGTTCGCGCCGACCCAGGATCGCGATGTCCCCAATCGCGGTTTCACCCACAAGGTGGGCGATGTGGTGACGATCTCCACGCCGCGCATCGGCACGCTCGTGAACCGGGTCAACACGGCCGGGGCCGCCCCCGCCTGGAATTTCGGCATCGCCGATCTGATGCGCAACCTTGTCGATCGTGGCCTCGTCACGGCGACTGTCCGGAAAGGAGAGGCGGCATGAAGCTCACCCATTTCATCAACGGCGAACAGGTTTCGGCGGATACGCCCTTCGATAGCCTGAATCCTTCCAATACCGACGATGTCGTCGCCAGCTATCCGGCGGGCGGGCCGGCGGAGGTGGAGGCGGCCGTCGCCGCCGCGCGGGGCGCTTTTCCCGCCTGGTCGGCGGCGTCGCCGGAATTGCGGTCCGATCTGCTCGATCGCGTCGGCGCCACCCTGATGGCGCGCGGCGCCGAGCTGGGCGAGCTTCTCGCGCGTGAGGAGGGCAAGACCCGGGCGGAAGCGACGGGCGAGGTGATGCGCGCCGCGCGCATCTTCAAATATTTCGCGGGCGAGGCGCTGCGCCGCCACGGCCAGACCCTGGAATCCACCCGCCCCGGCCTCGATGCCTCCACCTGGCGCGAGGCCGTCGGCGTCTACGGCCTCATCACCCCCTGGAACTTCCCGATCGCGATCCCCGCGTGGAAAACCGCGCCCGCGCTCGCCTTCGGCAACACGGTGGTGCTGAAGCCCGCCAATCCGACGCCCGCCATCGCCCATGCGCTCGCCACCATCATCCACGAATGCGGCGCGGCGTTGAACGTGCCCAAGGGCATCTTCAACATGGTGCTGGGGCAGGGCGGCGTCGGCTCGGCGCTGGTCGATCATCCCGATGTCGCCGGCATCTCCTTCACCGGATCGCAGGCCGTCGGCGCCAAGGTGGGCATCGCCGCCATGGCGCGGCAGGCGCGCGTGCAGATGGAAATGGGCGGCAAGAATCCGCTGGTCGTGCTGGCGGACGCCGATCTCGACCGCGCCGTGCAGATCGCGCTCGACGGCGGCTTCTTCCAGACCGGCCAGCGCTGCACCGCTTCCAGCCGCGTGATCGTGGAGGATGCGATCCACGATCGCTTCGTCGCCGCGCTGGCCGAACGCGCGAAGGCGCTCAAGGTCGGCCCCGCGCTCGATCCGGCGACGCAGGTCGGCCCGGCCGCCAGCGACAGCCAGTTCGAACAGAATCTCCGCTATGTCGGTATCGCCACCGGCGAAGGCGGCCGGCTCGTTACCGGCGGCGAGCGCCTCAGCCTCGCCACGCCCGGCTATTTCATGAGCCCGGCGGTGATCGCCGATACCAACCCGGACATGCGCATCAACAATGAGGAGGTGTTCGGCCCCGTCGTCTCCACCATCCGCGCGAGGAATTACAAGGAGGCGCTGGAAATCGCCAATCGCGGCAATTTCGGCCTGTCCGCCGGCATCGTCACCACCTCGCTGAAGCATGCCCGCGATTTCCGGCGGAACGTGCGCGCGGGCATGGTGATGGTGAACCTGCCCACCGCCGGCGTCGATTATCATGTGCCCTTCGGCGGCACGCGCGGATCGAGCTACGGCGCGCGCGAGCAGGGCTTCGCCGCCGTCGAATTCTATACCCAGATCAAAACCGTTTATGTCGGAGACTGAGGCGTTGTTGCAGGCCCCCATCACGGCGGACAAGGCCGCCATCTACCCCAGTCTCGCCGGCAAGCGCGTTTTCATCACGGGCGGCGGCAGCGGCATCGGCGAAGGGCTGGTCGAGGCGTTCGTCCGGCAGGGATCGCGCGTGGTGTTCGTCGATATCGTCGAGGAACCGTCCCGGGCGCTGGTCGATCGGCTGTCCGGGCAGGCCGTGCATGCGCCGCGCTTCACTCGTTGCGACCTCACCGATGTCGCCCATCTCCGCCAGGTCATTGCCGGTTACGAGCAGGAACTGGGCGGTTTCGACGTGCTGGTGAACAATGCCGGCAATGACGATCGCCATGCCATTGCCGAGGTGACGCCCGAATATTGGGACGAGCGCTTCGCGGTGAACCTGCGCCACATGTTCTTCGCGGCCCAGGCGGTGGTGCCGGCGATGAAGAAGGCGGGCGGCGGCGCCATCCTCAATTTCGGATCGATCAGCTGGCACCTCGCGCTTGCCGACCTGATCCTCTACCAGACGGCCAAGGCCGGCATCGAAGGGCTCACCCGCTCGCTTGCCCGCGATCTCGGGCGGGACAATATCCGCGTGAATACGATCGTGCCGGGCAATGTGCAGACGCCGCGGCAGATGAAATGGTATACGCCGGAAGGCGAGGCGGAGATCGTCTCCGCGCAATGCCTGGACGGGCGCATCCAGCCGGCTGATGTCGCCGCCCTCGTGCTGTTCCTCGCGTCGGACGATGCGCGCATGTGCACCGGGCACGATTATTTCGTCGACGCCGGCTGGCGCTGACATGGCCGCCACCGCCCCCCGCAGCGTCTGCCCCGTGGGCGCCACGCTGGGCGAAGGCCCGCTCTGGCTGGCCCGGGACGCGGCCTTGTGGTTCGTCGACATCAAGGGAAAAAGGGTCCACCGCTTCGATCCCGATCAGGGCATGCTGAAAAGCTGGCCCGCGCCGTCCCAGCCGGGCTGGATATTGCCGATCGCGGATGGCGGGCTGATGGTCGGCCTGCAAAGCGGGCTCCACCGTTTCGATCCGGCCACCGGCACATTCGATCCGCATCTGGCGCCCGAACCGCACCTGCCGGGCAACCGCCTCAACGATGCGACCGTGGCGCCCGACGGCCAGCTATGGTTCGGATCGATGGACGATGCGGAAAATGCCGCCACCGGGCGCATCTACCGCCTGGCGCGCGGGCAGGCGCAGGCCGCCGCCGCGATTGATCCGGTGGTCATCACCAACGGCCCTGCCTTCGCGCCCGATGGCCGGACGCTCTATCATGTCGATACGCTCGGCGGGCGTATCCATGCTTTCGCGGTGGATGATGATGGGGCGCCGGGGGCGTCCCGCCTCTTCGCCACGATCGATCCCGCCGATGGCCATCCCGACGGCCCCACCGTGGATTCCGAAGGCTGCCTGTGGATCGGCCTGTTCGGCGGCGGCGCGGTGCGCCGCTATTCGCCGGCGGGGGAGCTGATGGAAACCGTGCGCTTCCCCGTCGCCAACGTCACCAAGATCGCCTTCGGCGGCGATGATCTGCGCACCGCTTATGCCACCACGGCGCGCAAGGGCCTCGACGAATGCCAGCTCGCGGCGCAGCCGCTGGCGGGGGATCTGTTCGCGTTCCGCGTCGATGCGCCGGGCCTGCCGGTGCAGCCCATCAGGATAAACCATCCCGGCTGAGACCCGGGATTGCCGTCAACAGTGAAAGGGCGCGGGAAAAGCGCTCGAGGAGAGGAAAGAGGCATGTATCAGGCGCAGCTAGAGCGCGTGAATATGGCGTTTATCGCGGCGATCGTCGCGGTGGCGACCATCGGCGGCTTCATGTTCGGTTATGACAGCGGCGTCATCAACGGCACGCAGGACGGGCTGGAGCGCGCCTTCGATCTTTCGAAGCTGGGCACCGGCCTCAACGTCGGCGCGATCCTGGTGGGCTGCGCGGCGGGCGCGTTCATCGCCGGCCGGCTGGCCGATCGGCTGGGCCGGCGCAACGTGATGATGATCGCGGCGGTGCTGTTCCTGCTGAGCGCGCTGGCTGCGGGCGCGGCGGGCTCCTCGGCGGTGTTCATCATCGCCCGGCTGATCGGCGGCATCGGCGTCGGCGCGGCCAGCGTGCTTTCGCCGGTCTATATCAGCGAGGTGACGCCCGCCCATATCCGCGGCCGCCTGTCCAGCGTCCAGCAGATCATGATCATCACCGGGCTCACCGGCGCGTTCGTGGCGAATTATGCGCTCGCCCATTCGGCCGGCGGCTCCACCGCGCCCTTCTGGCTGGGCTATCCCGCGTGGCGCTGGATGTTCTGGATGCAGGTGATTCCGGCGGCGGTCTATTTCCTGGCGCTGCTCTTCATCCCGGAAAGCCCCCGCTTCCTCGTCGTGCGCGGCCGCATCGCGGAGGCGGAAGCCGTGCTCGCCCGCCTGTTCGGCCCGCACGAGGCGCGCCGCAAGGTGGAGGAGATCCGCGCCTCGCTGGCGGCCGATCACCACAAGCCCAAGCTGTCCGATCTGCTGGACAAGTCCACCGGGCGGGTCCGCAGGATCGTCTGGGCGGGGATCGGCATCGCCATCTTCCAGCAGCTCGTCGGCATCAACATCGTGTTCTATTATGGCGCGGTGCTGTGGCAGTCGGTGGGCTTCAGCGAGAATGACGCGCTGAAGATCAACATCCTCTCCGGCACGCTTTCGATCCTTGCCTGCCTCGTCACCGTCGGCCTGATCGATCGCATCGGGCGCAAGCCGCTGCTGCTGATCGGTTCCGCCGGCATGGCCGTGACGCTCGGCACCATGGCCGCCTGTTTCGCGACGGCGGGCTTCGTGGACGGCAGCCTGCATCTGTCGGACCAGGTCGGGCTGATCGCGCTGATCGCGGCCAACCTCTACGTCATCTTCTTCAACCTGAGCTGGGGGCCGGTGATGTGGGTGATGCTGGGCGAGATGTTCCCTAACCAGATCCGGGGATCGGGGCTGGCGGTGTCCGGCTTTGCCCAGTGGATCGCCAATTTCGCGATCAGCGTCAGCTTCCCGGCGCTGGCGGCCGGGGTCGGCCTGCCGGTGACCTACGGCTTCTATGCGCTATCGGCCTTCGCTTCTTTCTTCTTCGTCCGCGCCATGGTCAACGAAACCCGCGGCCGTGAACTGGAAGATATGGAGGGCTGATTCGTCTCTTTCGGGTTGGGAAGGGGCGTTCCGGCATCGGCCGGGGCGCCCTTTTTCTTTGGCGATTATGCCATGGCCGAATCGCCTGCCGTAATGCCGGTGCCTGGCCGCCTGATGATTCGCACAGCGGATGGAAGTGAAGCCGTCGACCAGCGAAGCCGTTCGACAGTAACGCGGGCCTGGCCAGACATAAAAAAAGCCCCGCTGAAAGCGGGGCTTTTCGTCAAGCTAAGCGCGTTGCGCTCAGCGCCACTGACCGCCACCCAGGAGATAGCTCCAGATGTCCCAGCGCAGCGGCTGGTTGGCGTGGCGATTGTGACCCGTGCTCTTAACCATGATTGCCCCTCACATTGCGCGGGCAGGTTCAGGACGCCCGCGAAACGAGGGGTATCACTACCAATCATGGTTAACAAGATATTAAGTATATTAAGCCGCAGTTTCCCTTGCGTTAACTGGCAATTGGTTGATCAGGGCAGGCGCCGGCATCGGCCGGCCGGTATGGTAGCCTTGCACGAAATCGCATTGCATCCGCCGCAATTCGGCGAGCGTGGCGGCATTCTCCACCCCCTCGGCCACCACCTTGCGACCCAGCGAATGGGCGAGCTGGATCGTCGAATGCACCATGATCCGGTCGCCCTGGGATTTATCGAGCATGCCGACGAAGCTGCGATCGATCTTGATCTCGCCTGCCGGAATTTTCTTTAGATATTCGAGAGTTGAAAGCCCGGTGCCATAATCGTCGATCGATAGCTGCACGCCCATGGCGCTCAGCCGTTCCAGATTCGCGAAGGATTCGCTCTGGCTGGCCATGGCCGTCGTCTCGGTCACTTCCAGGATCAGCAGGCCGGCCGGCAGGGCGTGACGGGCGAGCGTCTGCTCCACCATCCCGATCAGGCCTGGCTTGTCGAGCAGCCGCGCCGAAAGATTCACGGCGATGCTGAACGGATAGCCGGACCGATTGATCCGCGCCGCGAGTCCCACGGCCGAATCGAGGACATGCGCGGTCAGATTTTCGATTCGGCCGCTCCGCTCGGCGGCGACGATGAACTGACTCGGGAAGATTTCACCCTTCTCGGGATGCTTCCAGCGTGCGAGCGCCTCGGCGCCGATGATGCGATCATTGGCGAGGTCGATCTTGGGCTGGTAGGCGACCCAGATCTCGCCCCGCTCGATCGCCTGGTCGAGACGGCCGAGGAGGGACAGTTTCCACTGCGCATCCTCCAGCGTCGCCGGATCGAACGTGGCGCAGCGCAGGCCTTCCTTCGCGGCCTCGTCGGCCGCCACGAGCGCGCTCGACACGCGCTGCATCAGCGGACGCGAGGAATCATTGTCCAGGCCGAAGGTTACCGTCACGTCGACAAGCTGGGCCGAAACGATCACCGGGCTGCGGAACAGGGCGTGCAGGCCGTTAAGCTGCTCGATCAGCATCTCGTCATTCTGGGTCTGCGCTACCCAGATGAATATCCCCTCGTCCGCCTGATAAATGGCGGCGCCCGTCGTGCCGAAGCTGAACCGGCTCGTGATCTGCTCGACGAGCTCGCGCTCATATTCCTGGGGAAGGGCAGTGGTGATTTCGGCGAAATTCTGGATCCGCGCGACGACCAGGGTGCCGAGCGCGGCTTCCTCCCTTTGGCGCAGCGCATTCAGATTGGGCAGGCCGGAGATGGAATTGGTGGTGCCCCGGACATGATAGGCGCGCCGCAGATTCTTGTAGAGATGAACGACCGCAACCACCGTCATGGTGACGAGCGACGCCATGATATCCGGGAAGATGTGGTGATGTTCCAGGAATATCGGCCCGATCAGGAAAAGCCCGTAGCCCCCCGCCAGCACGATCCGCGCATGTGTCCGGTTGCGCAGTGTCAGGAATATCGCGGCGATCATTCCGGCCAGGATCAAAGGCGGCATCCAGCCCAGGGCGATGGGGCGGCCCGCAATCAGGGTTTCAGCCGCGATCACATGGAAGAACGCCGCCGGCACGAGGGCGTAGCCAGGCATGAAATAATGTTCGGCGCCCGTGGACGTCTGCGCGACGATCACCTTGCGCCCGGCGACGATCTTGCTGTCCCAGCGACCCTTGGCGATATCCCGCGCGCTGACGACGGGGACGGAGCGCACGTCGATCGCATAGTCCAGGGGGAATTGCGCGCCTTCATTGCCCTGGACGCCGCTCAGCAGGCTGGCCAGCGATGGCATGACCCCCGTGGCGAGTTCGAGGGCATAAGGATGCGCCCAGATCTTGCTGTCCCGATCCACCCATAAATTGGTGTTCGCCATCGTGGCATGGCGGGTGAAGCGCGGCAGCGGCCTGGTATCCGCCTGCGTTCCGGCAACCATGTCGACGAGCAGCCGGGAAGAGAGGGACACATGCCCCTTCGCGGCGCGCAACGCATCCTCGAGTGCCGCGTCTTCTGCGGGCTTGCCTGGCGATGACAGATCGATATCGAGATGGATCTGCTTTGCTCCGGCGGCGCGCAGCTTGCCCACGATCTGTCCGATCTGGTCCCTCGGCCATGGCCACGGGCCGAGTTCGGCGACGCTCGGATCGTCGACGGCGACGACGACGATAGATCCGCTCGCCTGATCGGCGTGCAGCTTGCCCCTGATGGTCCGCGCGGCCATCTCGACCGGCAGGAACAGGCCAAGCGCGCCCACGACGAGCCCGATCAGCAGCGCCGCGCACAGGATGCGCAGGTTCGGCCCGTAGCGCGACCGGCTAATATGGAAAGGAGTCGACCCCATAGCTTTGTTCTGCCCTTTCGGGATGATCTTGAACAAAAAGTGTTAGGGAAATGGAAACGACGATTGCCTGCGGTAATCCGCCGATTTTGCTCCTTCGCCAGGGGCCGGCCGGCCGAATCGGCAAAGCCCTGCCATCATCGGTAAAACTTTGATCATTCTAGACAGATATGATCCGAAAGATCATGGGAATGCTAGGGCATCAGAGCGGGAGAAGGGGCATCAGGGGGCTGGCCGGCGCCGTTATCGCCATCTTCCTGCTGTGCGGATTCGCCCCGTTCGCGCATGGCGCGGTCGATTCGCTCAAGATCGGCGCGCCGCTCTGCTACGTCGTCACGCCGGAGGATCCCGGCGCGGAGATGCCGTCCCCGGCGGATTATCGGTGCCACGGCCGGCCGCGCGGCTATCAGGCCGGCACGCTCTGGCTGCACATGCCGGTGCAGGCCCGGTCGGCCGGCGATGATCTCGCCCTGCTGGTCCATCTCACCCGTTTCGATCGCCTCACGATATTTTCCACCTATGCGGACGGCGCGGTCCGGACATTCGGGGTCGCGCGCGGCGATTTCGGCACGCATTGGCGCGATGGCGGCCAGATCGTCTTCCGCCTGCCGGATCGCGACGTGCCCGTGGCGTCGCTCACCATGCGCTTCGATCGGCTGGCGAGCCACGATCTGCTGCGGGCGCGGCTGATGCCGGGTAGCGAGGCCGATCGCGAGGGCACGCTCGTCGGTCCGCTGATCGGCGGCGCGCTCACGCTGCTGCTGCTCGGCACGATCTACAACCTGTCGCTGGCGCATGGCGTGCGCCGGCAGTTCATCGCCTGGCACGGGGCCTGGGCGGCCTGCGTCTTCATCTGGGGCCTGATCTGGTCGCAGCTGGCGCTGCTGGTGGTGCCGGGCATCGCGGGCACGCTTTCCTCGCAGATCTGCACCTTCCTTTCGACATTGGCGATCGCCTGCGCAACCGCAAGCGCGGTCACCTCGCTCGAACGGTCGCTGCTTCCCCGCGCTCTGCGCATCGGCGTTCTCCTGCTGGGCGCGGCGGTGGCGCTGGTCGGATTGCCGGCGGCCTTCGCCGTCGGCCCCGCGATCGAGCCGATCGGGCAGATATTGGGCGTTCTCATCATCGCGGATCTGCTGGCGGTCACGGCCGCGATCGTCACCGCCTGGCGGCGCGGCAGCGTGGAGGCGCGCGATTTCGCGCTTGCCTGGGCGGTGCCGATGGCGACCCTGGGGGCCACCCAGCTTTTGGACCTCAACGATCGGCTGCTGGGCGGCGGCGCGCAGATCGCGGTGCTGATGGCATCCGCTTTCCAGACGATATGGCTGTCCTTCGCGATCACCCGCCGCCTCGCGCGGCTCCGCATCGAGCGGGACGCCGCGCAGGCCGCACAGGCGGAGCTGGATGAACTGGCCCGCCGCGATTCGCTGACCGGCCTTCTCAACCGCCGCGGCTTCATCGCCGCCGCCGGGGAGGCGCTGGCACTTGCGGAGCGGGAGAATATCGCCTTCGGGCTGCTCCTGATCGATGTCGATCGCTTCAAGGCGGTCAACGATCATTTCGGGCACGATGTGGGCGACAGGGTGCTGCGCCGCATCGCCGATCGCCTGCGTCAGTGGGAGGGCGACATCTGCACGGCCGGCCGGCTGGGCGGCGAGGAATTCGTGCTGATCGTTCGCGGGCTGGCCGGCCGGCCGCTGGCCGAATTCGCCGATCGCGTGCGGATCGGCATCGCCGGCCAGGGCTATGACGGGCTGCTGCCCGCCGACATGCCCGTCACCGTCAGCATCGGCCTTGCCGATACCGGTGCTGCGACGAGCTTCCCGCTGCTCTACCGCCTTGCGGACGAGGCGCTGTATGAGGCGAAGCGCGGCGGCCGCAACCGCGTGGTCATCCACGCCTCCGGCCGCACCGCGCTTCCGCCACGGCCCGCGCGCCGGGCCTGACCGGCTTCAGGCCGGATCGGGCGGCAGGCGCAGGATCTTGCCGGGGTTCATGATGTTGGCGGGATCGATGGCGCGTTTGATCCGCCGCATCAGTTCCACGGCCTCGCCATGCTCCGCCTCCAGCCAGTCGATCTTGCCCAGCCCCACGCCATGTTCGCCGGTGCAGGTGCCGCCCATCGCCAGCGCGCGCTCCACCAGCCGGGCGTTGATGCGGCGGGCCTCGGCGAACTCCTCCGGCCGTTCGGGATCGAGCACGAAGGTGACGTGGAAATTGCCGTCGCCGACATGGCCGACGATCGGCGCGGGCATGGCGATGCCGGCCAGATCGGCCTTGGTCGCGACGATGCATTCGGCCAGGCGGCTGATCGGCACGCACACGTCGGTGGACCAGCCGGTCGATCCCGGCCGCAGGTTGAGCGCGGCATAATAAGCCTGGTGCCGCGCCTTCCACAGGCGATTGCGCTCCTCGGTGGTAGAGGCCCAGCTGAAATCGCCGCCGCCATTGTCGGCGCTGATCGCGCGCACCGTCTCCACCTGCTCGCGCACATGCGCCTCGCTGCCGTGGAATTCGAAGAACAGGGTGTTCCGCACCGCAAGCTCGGTGCCGGCCCAGCGGTTCACCGCGTCGATCTGCACGTCGTCCAGCAATTCGATCCGCGCCATCGGCACGCCGAGCTGGATCGCCTGGACGACGGTGTCGACGGCGCCCTGCAGGCTCTCGAACGGGCACACCGCCGCCGAGATGGTTTCGGGGATGCCGTAAAGGCGCAGCGTCACCTCGGTCGCGATGCCCAGCGTGCCTTCCGATCCCACGAACAGCCGGGTCAGGTCGTAACCGGCGGCGGACTTGCGCGCGCGCCGGGCGGTGGTGATGATCCGGCCTTCCGGCGTCACCACCTTCAGCGCCAGCACATTTTCGCGCATCGTGCCGTAACGCACGGCGTTGGTGCCCGACGCGCGCGTCGATGCCATGCCGCCCAGCGTGGCGTTCGCGCCGGGATCGATCGGAAAGAACAGCCCCTTGTCGCGCAGGTGCAGGTTCAGCTCCTCGCGGGTCACGCCGGCTTCCACCGTGCAGTCGAGGTCCGCCTCGTTCACCGTGACGATCCGGTTCATGCCGGTCATGTCGAAGCAGACGCCGCCGTGGATGGCGGTGATATTGCCCTCCAGCGACGTGCCCGCGCCATAAGCGATGATCGGGATGGCATGGCGCGCGCAGATGGCCACCGCCGCCGCCACCTCTTCGGTCGATCGCGGGAAGATCACCGCATCCGGCGTCCGGGCGGCGTGATAGGTCTCGGCCTTGCCGTGCTGCTCGCGGATCGCGGCGTTGCGCGTGAAGCGCTCGCCCAGCAGCTCCGCCAGCGCGGCCAATCCCGCTTCGAAATCGGCGCGCGA
Organism: Edaphosphingomonas haloaromaticamans; assembly: GCF_001853345.1. Lineage (NCBI taxonomy): Bacteria > Pseudomonadati > Pseudomonadota > Alphaproteobacteria > Sphingomonadales > Rhizorhabdaceae > Edaphosphingomonas > Edaphosphingomonas haloaromaticamans. Next base: position 668,138 of record NZ_MIPT01000001.1, read on the forward strand.
CCGGGCTTCGGATTCGATCGACATGATGGGTCGCTTATACCCGATCCCCGGCCATGGAAACGCCGCGTCGCCGTGCCCGGTTCAGCTCGTCGATATGGCGAGCGAGACTTCGGTGATCGGCAGCGGTTCTTCCGGCATGCCGCCGATGCTCACCGCCATGCGCGAGGTGAAGTTGAAGGTCATCAGCGCCACCAGCATCGATGCGATCTCGGCCGGCTGGAACGTGCACGAAAGCCGCGCCGCGCCGTCCGGCGCCATGCCGGCCGGGAAGTTCAGATAGGCATCGGCCAGCGCCAGCGCCGCCTTTTCGCGGGGGGCAAGGGCGCTGTCCTCATAGCCGTCGGCCACCATCTCGGCGCGATCCTCGGAAAGGCCGTCGCGGCGGGCCACGTCATAGCGCACCGATTTGCAGAAGACGCAGTTCACCGTGCGCGCATTGCGCAGGCGGATGATCTCCAGCAGCGAAGGCGGCACCAGGCTGTCGCGCCAGACATGGCCGTTGAGGGCGATGATCTCATCCACCGTTTCGGGGATCAGGCCCATCGCGCTGTCGCGGATGACATTGCCGGTCTGGGTGCCGGGGCCGGTGGCGCGGGGCTTAGCCGACATGGGCGGTCTCCTTCACAGGGGCGGCGGCCGTCAGGTCGCGCAGGCAGCGGGCGGCGCGGATGCGGCCGTCGATGCAGCCCAAAGCCTCGATCAGCATCACCAGCCCCGCCTCGCCGAAATGGGCCTTCACCGCATCGGCGGCCTCATCGGTGATGGATTGCGGGTCCATCCAATAATATTCGGCGAACAGCAGCACCGCCTTGTCCGCGGGCGAAAAGGCCGGATCGTCCAGCGCCGTGCCGGACAGGACGGCATCGCGCCGGCCGGGCGAGGGCGCATGGCCGCCCAGCTCGATATTGGCGGCGGCCTGCTCGCCGGCATCGCCGTGGAGACGGGCCATCGTCAGGCGGCAGAGTTCCAGCAATTCCGCCGGCAGGTGGTCCTGTCGCCACAATGTCCGCCACAGGCGGGCGAAGCTTTCGGCCGCCGGCCCCGCAATGGCGAGATGGGCGTCAAGGCTGATGCTGGTCGGCGCATCGGTCATCGGCAAATCCTCCTCATGGACGCCGGCATGGCCTTCTGGCCCGTCATCGAATCGTCCATGGCGCGACTATCGGCCTTTCGCCGGGGCAGGGCCAGCCGCCGCCCTTTGTCCGAAACCGGACAGATGGGGGATTGCCCATAAAGGGAATTTTCGTGAGATGGTTTATTTTGCCATCTATGTGCGAAATTTGCCGATAGATGGTGGACATCATATCGGCAAAATCGAAAAATATGAGAATTTTCGGGGAAATCGAAATTGGCACGATCCCTGCTGAGTAGGAAAGCATCTGCAACCTCACTCAGGGAAGGGAAAGAAAATGACCATCAAGAACAACTCGCTCGCCGGCTTCGGTGCGATCGTCGCCACTGTCGTCACCCTCGCCGCCGCCACCCCGCTGCGCGCCGAAACGGTCAGCCAGCCGGTCTCCTACAGCGACCTCGATCTGTCGACCGATGCCGGCGTCGCCACCTTGAAGAGCCGCGTCAGCCGCGCCGCCGACCGGATCTGCGGCCGGACGGGCAACGTCCCCACGGTGGCGAGCGCCCGCTGCCGCGCCAAGGCGATCGAAGGGGCGAAGGCCGATATGGCGATGGCCGTCGCCAAGTCCGATCTCCGCTTCGCCGCCCGTTGATCGTGCGGCTGATGCGAACCCGCCGTCCGGCTGCGAAAGCCGGAACGGCGGGCTCCATCGCCCGGTAATTCCGGGCAAAAGCCCGGCCCACCAGCCGCCGCGCGGCGGGCAGGGGGTTGATCGGGGCCTGATGCCCCCCATATCCAGGGCGCCGACATGGTGCGCCATGCGCCGGGATCGTCCGAACCCGGCTGCCGCCCGAACCCCGCGGGGTGGGGCATGCCAATCCACCGGAACGCCAGACATGCCGTGGCCCCAAGGCCGCGCGTGTGGCTTCATCCGATAGCGTATGGGCGCCGCCGCCGGCATTTCCATAAACCAAGATGCGCGATCGAACGCGCCCAGGAATGAAATGCAGACCATCAATCACAAGAACGCACGAAATGAAACGCGCCGGCCGCCGATGCCGGCTTACGATCCCGCCATCCGCGCCGCCGGATCGGCGCTCCTCTCCCAGCGCGAGCTGCGCCGCATCGTCGCCGACATCATCGGCTGAATCCGCTCGCGGCCTCGCGCCGGCGACGGGCGCGGCTATTCCCCCGCGCCTTCCCGATACACGCAACGGAATCCGATATGGGAGGTCGGCGTGTCGATAGGATGCGCATGCCGGGCGGCGGGCCGGTAACGCCGGCAGTAGCTGGGCGCGCAGAGATGCGATCCGCCCTTCAGCACGCGGCGGGGGATGGGGATCGGATCGCCCGGCGCCACGCTTCCGGCCTCGGTCGGCGGGCGGGGCCGATCCCCGCCGCAGCAGCTTTTGGCGGCGATCCGCGCGCCGGGGAGCGACCACCAATCCGCCGTCCATTCCCACACATTGCCGATCATGTCGTAAAGGCCGTGGCCGTTCGGCGGATAGGTGCCCACCGGCGACGTGCGCAGCCAGCCGTCCTCGAGCTGGTTTTCCATGGGAAACGCGCCCTGCCAGGTGTTCGCCATGGCCTTGCCGTCGGGCATCAGGACATCGCCCCAGGCATATTCCGCGCCTTCCAGCCCGCCGCGCGCGGCATATTCCCATTCGGCCTCCGTGGGCAGCGCCAGCCCGGCCCAGGCGGCATAAGCCTCGACATCGGCCAGCGCGACATGGACGACGGGATGGTCGTCCAGGCCGTCGAGGCTGCTTTCCGGCCCCGTGGGATGCCGCCAGTCCGCGCCGGCCGTATATTGCCACCATTGGGTGATCGGGCCGTGGAGGGCGACCGGGGCCGAAGGCTGCACGAACAGCAGCGATGCCGGAACCAGATTTTCCGGAAGCGCACCGGGATAGTCGGCCGGGTCCGGGGCGGTCTCCGCGACCGTCACATGCCCGGTGGCGGCCATGAAGCGCGCGAACGCCGCGTTCGTCACCGGCATCCTGTCGATCCAGAATCCGTCCACGCGGGCCGGGCGGCTCGGCCGCTCCTCGGGATAATGATCGTCCGATCCCATCGTGAAGCGGCCGGCGGGAATCCAGGCCATATCGCGATCGGCCACGGCCGGCATGGCCCCGGCGGTCGCCATCAGAACGGCCCGATATGGAAGATGGCGCGCAGGATCGCGAACAGGCCGACGATCAGCAGGGCCCCGGCGATCAATGTCGTCGACGATAGCTGGAATTGCGCCATGTTGTGGATCAGCCCCAGCCGATAGAGGCGGTTGCGCCGTTCGCGCAGCATCCTGATCGAGCGCACATGATTATAAAGGCCCAGGCACAGCATCACCATGCCGATGGCGATCAGCACCGCGCCGAACCGGCGGGGCGCGGCGCTCATCATCTGGTCCTTCAGATAATTCTCCTTCAGCGTCTGGAAGAACTGGAAGACGGTGAAGCCGAAGGCGATCAGCGAGAGCGAGGTGCGGACGACCGACATCAGCGTGCGGTCGCTGCTCATCTCCGTGCGGAAAAGCGATAGCGCGGTGCGATTGGAGGAAAGTTCCTCCGAAGGATCGCCGCCGATCAGGGAATCAGCGTCGCCGGGGGGAATGGGTGGTTCGTCCATATCACGTCTCCGATCGGCGGGCCGGCGCTATCGGGCCTTGGGCGGGGGCGGCGGGAAATTGGCGAGCGCCGCGTCGACCGCGACGTCGATCATCGCCGGATCGGGCTTGTTCCGGTTGATCTCCTGCGTCGCGGTGCCGTGCCAGACCGGCTTTTTCGTGGCGACGTCATATATGTCGATGGTCAGGGTGCCGTCGGTCACGTTGCGCACGTCGACATCGTGATATCCGCCCCAGCCATAGCCGAAGCGGGGGAAGAAGGGGCCGTAAGGGCCGTAATCCGTCACTTCCACCCTGTCGCGGGCGCCGAGCGTGAAGGCTATGGCGAAATCGCCGTTCGCCGATTGCGTGAAGGATCGGGCGGCGAGCGACCGGTCGATCGACGCCTTCACCCGTTCGAACAGCAGCGGGTTCATCCCCTGCGGAACGCCGGAAAATACCCAGCTATAGGATCGGTAGCGGCTGAAATCCGCCGTCGGATCGGAGTCGTAATTGACCCGCGGGGTCGATGCACAGGCGGTCGCCACCAGCAAGGCGGCAATGCCGAACCAACGCTTCGCCATCGATTCCCTCCATGGCTTCCGGTTGTCGTCATTATGGGGCAGCGGAAGCCGCCATACCTATCGGGAAGAATACCGAGATCGCCTGAGATCAGTCCGGATGGCGCGGGGCGGCCACCGGCGCTGCGGGAAGGCCGGCCCCGCCGCAAGGACGATCGGGACGTTGCCGGGTCGCGGCACGGGTTTTCCCCGATGGCGAAGCGCGCGCGGGCAATCGAAAAGCAAGGGGAGGAGGAAGGGTCCCCGCCCGATGGATGAAGAGGCCGAAACGATCGAGGCGGCGCAGCGGCGCCACGAACGGCATCTGGACCTGGCCGAGATCATCGCCGCGCTGGTGCTGTCCGTGGCGGCGCTCCTGACCTCCTGGGCGGGCTTCCAGGCGGCGCTCTGGGATGGCGAGCAGGCGGCCGCCTATACCCGCGCCGGTGCCGCCCGGGTGGAGGCGAGCCGGCTTGCCATGCAGAACGGCCAGTTGGAGGCCGTGGACCTCTTCCTTTTCTCGCAATGGCTCGATGCCGTGGCGCAGGAGGAGCCAAGGTTGCAGGCTTTTTACCACCGGCGCTTCCGGCCCGCATTCCGGCCGGCCTTCGATGCCTGGATCGCGCTGAAGCCGCTCCACAACCTGTCGGCGCCGCCCACGCCCTTCGCGATGACGGATTATGCGATGCCGTTGCGGAACGAGGCCGCGCGGATGGAGCGCGAGGCGGACAGGCTGTTCTCCGATGGCGAGAGGGCGAACAATATCAGCGACGCCTTCGTCCAGGCGACGGTGATCCTGGCCCTGGCGCTGTTCCTGGGCGGCATCGGCCAGACGTTCAAGCGGCCCAGGGTCCGGCTGGCGCTCATCAGCCTGGCGGCGGTGGCGTGCATCGTTGGGCTGGTCCAGCTCCTGCAGCTTCCCGCGCTGCGCCTCACCATGGGATGATTGCCGGTCAGCGCCCGTGGGCTGCGCGCAGGGCCGCGATCTCGGCCTGCGTCACCGCACCGTCCTTGTTGGTGTCCGCGCGCGTGAACATCGGCATGGGCGCCTTGGCCAGTTCCTCGCGCGTGACCTGCCCGTCCTTGTTGAGATCGGCTTCGGCGATCATCGCATCCAGCCGGGCGGCAATCTGCGGACGGTTGGACGCGCGGGGGAAATCCGCCCGGCTGACCACGCCGTCGCCATTATGGTCGAACTGGGCGAAATGGCGGGATCGCGCCGCCGCATATTCCGCCTGCGTCACCTTGCCGTCCTTGTCGGCATCGGTCTGCTCGAACGCCGCCGCCGGATCGCGCTGGCGCATCTGCGCCCACCCGATCACCGGCGCGGCCAGGAGGATCGCGGCCGCCGCCAGATGTCCGCCGAAATAGAGGGAACGCAGCATGATCCGAACTCCCGCTGACGAGATGGTCGCAGGGAAATTAGCCGCCTCCGCCTGAGCGCGACATCGGGACTTTCCCGGTGGAATGCCTCGTATATCTTCCGGGCGCGCCTGCCTTGGATGGGATCGGGCGCCGCCCGTGCGGGGGTAAATCCCTATGGTCTTCGCCCCCGCTTCGGGTGATCCTTCGTGAATCGGCGAGCCGGAGCAGCCGGCCGGAACAAGTGGAGGGAGTGGTGCGAGGAGCACGATCGACCATGCAGGCCCTGCGCTGTTTCCCGCCGGATCGCTCCACGGCAAGGCCGGGCTGAGCGGAGTGGGCATGGGACCTCCCCAGCGCCGCATCCTGATTGCGGACGACCATGAGGTGCTGCGTCGTGGCGTGCGCACCTTCGTGGAGAATCGGCCCGACTGGATCGTGGTGGGCGAGGCGGCGGACGGCCAGAGCGCGCTCGATCTGGCGCTGGAATGCAAGCCGGACATCGCGATCGTCGATTATCTGCTGCCGATCCTCAACGGGCTGGATCTCACCCGCCGCCTCAAGCGGGAACTGCCGCGCGTCGAGGTGCTGATCTATACCATGCACGATCGGGAGGATCTGATCCTCGAGGTGCTGCGCGCCGGCGCGCGCGGCTATGTGCTGAAATCCGATACGGGCGGTCACCTGCTGGGCGCGATCGAGGCGCTATCGGTGCACAAGCCCTATTTCTCGGGCGCGATATCGGAAACCCTGCTCGATCGCTTCCTCGAGGCGGATCAATCGGCCAGCGGCACCACCCTCACCCAGCGCGAGCGCGAGGTGGTGCAGCTGATCGCGGAGGGCCGGACCAACAAGGAAATCGGCCACGCCCTGCACATCAGCGTGAAGACAGTGGAAACGCACCGTGCTTCCTCCATGCACAAGCTGAAGCTGAAGACGACGGCCGAGCTGGTGCGCTACGCCGTGCGCAACAACATCGTCCAGGCCTGAAGCCCTCCCTCCGATGCATCGTTGCCCGCATGCCCAGGGCATATCCGCGCGAAGGGAAGGGTTTGTCCCGATAGGATAGCCGCCGGCCGGCTGCGATGTTTTCCCCGATCCTCTGCGACGGAGATTCGCGATGCCGAAGGGTAAACCCAATATATTGGTGATCTGGGGCGACGATATCGGGATCAGCAACCTCAGTTGCTATTCCCACGGCCTGATGGGGTATCAGACCCCGAATATCGATCGCCTCGCCAGGGAAGGCACGATGTTCACCGACAGCTATGGCGAGCAGAGCTGCACGGCGGGCCGTTCCTCCTTCATCACCGGCCAGAGCGTCTATCGCACCGGCCTGTCGAAGGTCGGCCGTCCGGGCGGACGCGAAGGGCTGCAGGCGGAAACCGTCACGATCGCGGACCTGCTGAAGAACCATGGCTACGCAACCGGCCAGTTCGGCAAGAACCATCTGGGCGACCGCAACGAATTTCTGCCCACCCTGCATGGCTTCGACGAATTCTACGGCAATCTCTACCACCTGAATGCCGAGGAAGAGCCGGAGATGTACGATTATTATCCGGAAAAGGATTTCCCCAACATCCGCAAGACCATCGGCCCGCGCGGCGTTCTCCACTGCTTTGCGCAGGACAAGGACGACACGACCGAGGAGCCGCGCTGGGGCAAGGTCGGCAAGCAGAAGATCGAGGATACCGGCCCTCTGACGAAGGAGCGCATGGAAACTTGCGACGACGATTTCGTCGAGCATGCCCGCGCCTTCATCAAGAAGGCGCATGCCGATGGCGTGCCTTTCTTCGTGTGGCTGAACACCACCCACATGCACATGTTCACGCACACCAAGAAGGAAAGCCTGGGCCAGGCCGGCCGCTGGCAATCGCCTTATCATGACACGATGATCGATCATGACGGCAATGTCGGCCAGATGCTCGATCTGCTCGATGAACTCGGCATCGTCGACGACACCTTCGTCATGTATTCGACGGATAACGGCCCCCATCGCAACTCATGGCCCGATGGCGGCACCACGCCGTTCCGCAGCGAAAAGAACACCAATTGGGAAGGCGCCTTCCGCGTGCCGCTGCTGGTGCGCTGGCCGGGCAAGGTGAAGGCCGGCCATGTCGCCAACGGTATCGTCCAGCATCATGACTGGCTGCCCACCTTCCTGGCCATCGCGGGCGAACCCGATGTCGTGGAAAAGCTGAAGAAGGGCCACAAGGCCAATGGCAAGACGTTCAAGAACCACATCGATGGCGTGAACCTGCTGCCCTACCTCACGGGCGAGGAAGAGGAGAGCCCGCGCAAGCTGTTCTTCTATTTCAGCGATGACGGTGACGTGCTGGGCGTCCGTTACGACAATTGGAAGATCGTGTTCATGGAGCAGCGGGTGCGCGGAACCATGCAGGTCTGGGCCGAGCCCTTCGTCCCGCTCCGCCTGCCCAAGCTGTTCAACCTGCGGACCGATCCCTACGAATATGCCGACATCACGTCGAACAGCTATTACGAATGGTTCCTCTATCACGACTATATCCTGTTCGGCGCCTACGGGTTGGCGGACAAGTTCGTGCAGACGTTCAAGGATTTCCCCCGCGTGCAGAAACCGGGCAGCTTCACGATCAGCGATGCCCTGGCCAAGCTGTCGGAACCGGCCGCCGGTTCCAGCTGAGCGGGAATTCGGCAATGGCGGGGCGGAGGCCGGAAGCGGCCTTCGCCCCGTTGCCGTTCGGATCGGTATCGGTTGCGTGCGTGCCCTGACGATTCCGGCGGAGATCCGGCCTGTCAGCGCTGGTCGATCGGGGCGGCCTCATATCCCGGCGGATATTTCTGCCAGCGATATCCCGCGCTTCCCTCCGCCCTGCCGAGCTCGAAGAGCTGGCGCATATAATCGGTATCGAATTCCTGGCGGTGCGGCACGTTGAAGCTGCTGGGGATGAAGGCCAGGTTGTAATCGATCCCGTCGCGCTGCGTGGTCACGTAGATGCGGTAGAGATCGCCTATCCCCTGCGTCTGGGTGAGCGAGGCGACGGCGCGCGCGGCCACCGGCAGGGTGCGCCGTTCGACGCTTGCCCAGTCCGGGTCCAGCCGGGCGTTGCGGATGATGTAGAGCGTGCGCTTGCGCGCCACGATATGGCCGTGCAGCGCGGCCTTCGCCGCCGGCGGATAGAGGAAGACCTGGGCGATCGTGCCGCCGTCGACATGCATTTCCTGGTGGCGGACGCCGTCGACGGTCACGTCGATCATCACCGGCGGGAAGGCGCCGGGGATCGACGCCGACGCCACGAGTATCTTGCGGAACAGCTCCGGCGCGCGCGGATCCTTGCTGGCGGCGATCGCCGTCATGTTCCAGATCACCGGCTCCAGCGCGTCCAGGTCCGCCGTGGCCACCAGCAGCAGCCGCCCCTTGGCATATTCGCGGGCGATGGCATCCAGCATGGCCTGGTCGACATAGCGTTCTACAAGCTGCATCAGCGGCGTCGAATCCGCCATCGCGTCGGCGAAGAAGCCTTTCAGCAGACCCCGCATCCGGAAGACGTCGCGCGGGGAGATGGTGGTGTAGACCCGCGCCAGCTCATCGTCATAATCCGGCCCCAGGAAGGCGAAGGGGGCGGAAAGGGCGCCGGTGCTGATGCCCGTCACCACCTTGAATTCCGGGCGGGTGCCCGATGCCGTCCAGCCGTTGAGCAGGCCGGCCCCAAACGCGCCATTATCGCCGCCGCCGGATATGGCGAGATAGGATGCGGGCGGCAAAGGCCCGGTCTTGCCCTGGGATGCGAGATAGGCCTGCTCCTTCCTTATCGAGGCGATGGCCTCGTCCGCGAAGGGAGCGGGATCGCGCGCGGCCAGGAAGCGGATGGCGCCGATCACCGGCTGCGCGCGCGCCGTCTGGGCGACCGGCACGGCAGGCAGGCGCTTCGGCGTGGCGCACCCCGCCAGCGTCACGGGCAGCACCATCAATATGGCAAGTCCGTTGCGGAAGCGACGAGGGCCCGATCGATCGTGGTGCATCTTCGCCCCTTTCATGGACCGCGCGTGCCGGCGGTGTGCGGGCTCGGCATGGTCCGATCCGGCGTCTGTCGCGGCACGCCGGCCGTGTCGGATTGGAATGCGATAGCGTGCCCGGCGCAATCAGGTGAAATACGGACCGGTCATCGAAATATGGCTGTCATGATCGATGGAATGCGGTCATGCCAAGTGAAGCGCGAAAAAGGATGAAATATCCCATGCCGACGCAGGGCTTGGCTGGATGGGGTATAACTTGGCGGCACTGCATGTCGCTGCCGGAGGTCGCGCCCAAAGGATGCACTTCTTTTTTGTCCTAGGGGTTTTCACTGAATGACGGCACACCCCACTCCTAGGTATATTGACGATGCGTTTCGTTCGGGCTGGGGTTTGCCCGATCGGGGCGCGAAACAGGGTAGGCCAAGAGGGAAGGGATAATCGGGGGTTTCTCTGCTTGTGTTCCTGCGTCCGGACCGGACGTGCTTGGGGAGTCGAACACATGCGCGAAGCGATACGAACGCGGACCTGCGCACCGGACCGGAGCGGCCTCGCCGCCACGTTTCCCAGCCAGCTCGCAGTCCATTCCCCGCCGCCGCTTCCTCGCGGTTTTCTGGCGCTGGTGCGCACGATCATCGATACCTTGCCCGAATATGTCGCCATCCTCGATCCCGGCATGCGGATCGTCGCGGTCAACACGGCATGGCGGAATCTGGCCCGCATGGCCGCTACCGGCTGCGAGGCGGACAATGCCTATATGGGCCGCAGCTATCTGGAGATGTGCCGGGAGGCCGGCTATGCGAACTCTGACGCGCGCGTGATGGGCGATGGCCTCGTCGCGCTCTATGAAGGCCGCATCTCCCGCCTGGAGCATGAATATATGCTCGATGTCGGCGGAGACCTCCGGCATCACCTCATGAATGCGCAACGGCTGGCGATCAGCCCGGAATATTGCATCGTCAGCCATGCCGATGTCACCGACAGACGGCGCCGGGAAACCGAGCGCGACCGTTTCTGCCAGCTCCTGTTCAAGGCGGAAGGCGACGAGCGCCGGCGGATCGCGCGCGAGCTGCACGACGATACCGCGCAACAGCTTGCGGTGATGCAGCTCAGCCTGCTCACGCTGGAAGGGCCGCGTTCGGTGCGGGCAAGGCGGACCTATTCGGAAATCGAGGCCGGGCTGATCGCGCTTCAGCAGAAGGTGCGGACGCTGAGTTTCGTGCTTCACCCGCCGGAACTGGGCTGCGACGGCATCGCGGCCGCGCTCAAGCTGTTCACCACGGGCTTTGCGCGCCGCACGGGCCTGCGCATCGATTTCACCGCCGATCCGGACTGCCGCACCAATTCCGATGTCATCGACCTTGCTCTGTATCGGATGACGCAGGAGGCGTTGTCCAACGTCGTCCGCCATGCCGGCGCGGCCAGCGCCTCGGTGCATCTCGGCGGGGGCGCTGGCGAGATCATGCTGGAGGTGCAGGATAACGGCATCGGCATAGACGAGGCGGCATGTGCGCCGCACGCCTGCTGCACGGGCGTGGGCCTGCGCGGCATGCGCGAGCGGATCGAGGCCCTCGCCGGCCGGTTCGAGATCCGCCGCCTCGCCAGGGGCACGCTCGTCCATGCCTCCCTGCCGATCCGCAGGCCGCGCGATGCGGACGGGCCGATCCGGCTTACGCCTGGGTGATGTTGTTGCGCACCGCGTAGCGCACCAGCTCCGCCGTCGACCGTATCTTCAGCTTGTGCATGGCAGTGGCACGATGCGTTTCAACCGTCTTGATGCTGATGCCGAGCAGGTGGGCGATCTGCTTGTTGATCTTCCCCTCGGCAATGAGTTGGACGATCTCGCGCTCGCGCGTGGTCAGGCCATTGAGCGTGTCGGATGCGCCCGGCGGCGTGTCGCGCAGGAAATGCTGCAGCAGCGCCTCGGATGCGATGCCCGAAAAATAGGGCTGCCGGTTCGCCAGCGCTTCCACCGCGGCCACGAGATGCCAGGACGGATCGGATTTCAGCACATAGCCGCGCGCGCCGGAACTCAATATGTCGGCCAGCAGGTCGTCGCGATCCTGCATGGTGTAGATCAGCACCTGGATGTTCGGGATTTCGCGAACCAGCGCCCGTGCCAGATCGCGCCCGTTCAGCAGCGGCAGCAGATAATCGATGATCGCAATGTGCGGCTGCGCCTCCCGCGCCATCTCCAGCGCCTGATGCCCGTCCGCCGCCTCCGCGACGATCTGTCCGTGCGGGCATTCCGCCAGCACGTCGCGGATGCCGCGGCGCATGGCGCCATGATCGTCGGCGATCAATATCCTGCGTGGTGGCATGCATTGGGTCATGATCGGAAGAATATTATGAACGATATGTAATATCAACAATATTAAAATTTGTATGAAATTATTGCCAGGAACAAATGTTCTGCGGTGGAGTGTTCATGAAATAAAAAGACGGGTGCAATATGGAGGAAACTCTAAAGTTAGCTGCATCATATTCCGCCCTTCTGCTGGAGATCGTGGTGGTGATCGTGGTCGCCTACGGGGCGTTCGAGGCCGCCGTCCGGGTCGTCACCAACATCGCCACCAAGGCGCCGCAGGATTGGTCCCGCCGGGCGATCTGGCTCAGGTTCGCGACCTGGATACTCCTTGCGCTCGAATTCGCGCTGGGGGCCGATATCATCCGCACCGCCGTCGCCCCTACCTGGGACGATATCGGCAAGCTGGCCGCCATCGCGGCGATCCGGACCGGGCTCAGCTATTTCCTCGAACGCGATATCGAAAGCGTGGGCGAGCCGCCGGCCACGGGCGGCGGGGCGGGCTGAGCGCCGTTAGCCGCGCTTGCCGCCGCATCGGGATAGATGCGCTTCCAGTCCTTCGCCATGTCCACCACGATCCAGCCGCGCCGCGGCGCTTCGTCCAGCGCCTTGTCGAGGCGGCCTACCGCGGACTGGCGATCATAGGCCCATTCCCTCGCCCGGTCGCTATGGTGGACGATGATCGCCATCGACGGGCCGGGCCGCAGCGTCGTCCATTGCAGCATCTGCAGGTCCCCATCGGAATTGCCGGCGGCGAACAGCGGCCGGCGGCCGATGATCGCGCCGATCGCGGCGGGCTTGCCGGGGCCGTCATCCATGAATTCCATCACCGGCTTGCGATCCAGCGCCGGCGTGTCGCCGGTCAGCCGATATTCCAGCTTCATCCGCGATCCGATCACCTGTTCGGGCGGTATGCCGTAAACATGTTCGGCAAAGGCGCGCATGAATTCGGTGTCGCCGCCCGATACGATGAATGTCTTGAAGTCGTTGGCGCGCAGATAGGCCAGCAGTTCCAGCATCGGCTGATAGACCATCTCGTCATAGCGCCGCCCCGTTGTGGGATGGCGGGCCTGCGCCAGCCACTGCTTCACCGTCGCCCGGAATTCATCGTTGGTCATGCCGGCATGGGTGGCCATCACGATTTCACCCAGCGCCTTTTCGCCGCCCAGCGCGAGCGCCTTCACGTCGCCGGCCAGCGCCGATTTATAGGGTTCCTGATCCTTCCATTCGGGATGCTGGGGGGCCAGTGCGCGGATGCGGTCCAGCGCGAAAAGGAACTGGAAGTATAGCGGCTGTTCGGCCCACAACGTGCCGTCATTGTCGAAGGTGGCGATGCGTTCGGCCACCGGCACGAAAGCGTCGCCCTTGCTCGTCGTCCTCTGCACGAAATCCACGATCGCCGTTCGCGTGGCGCCGGCCGTCCAGCTCGGCAGCGGATCGGCGGGCCGGGCCCCGGCGGCCATGGGCACGGCCGCGATGAAGGCCAGCGCGCCCAGCCCGGAAAGAAAGCGGCGGCGTCCCCGATCGGCTGTCGCCCTGGTCATGGCGTGCTTCTCCCGTTGGTCGCCCCAAGGTTGCTGGCGGGGTCCGGGCCTGTAAATCGGTGGAACTACCGATGGCGGCCCGATCGGTAGTTTCCTCCAATCCTCTGCGGGATTTGCCGGATCAACTCGCGCGCGCATCCGGTCCATTGCTGGGAAAACCAGACAGGCGGCCCGATCATGGAACTGCTCAAGCAACTCGTTCCCTTGCTCCTCACCTTCAGCCTCGCCCTGCTGGTGGTGGCGGTTGGGGCTGCATCGACGCGAGGCGACCTGCTTTACGTGTTTCGCCGCCCGGCGCTGCTAGCGAAGGCGCTGCTGGCCGTCAGCGTCATCCCCGTGCTGGTGGCCATCGCGGTGATCGCCGTCTTTCCCGTTTCCCATGCGACGCGCGCGGGCATCATGCTGATGGCGATATCGCCGGTCCCGCCGCTGGTGCCGGGCAAGATGATGAAATTCGGCGGACGCAACGATTATGCCTATGGCCTCTACAATGCGATGGCAGCGCTGTCGGTAATCACCGTGCCGCTATGGGGCATCATTCTGACCCATCTTTATGCGGCCCATGCGATATTCCCTCCGGCGGTCGTCGCCAGCAACGTGTTCATCGGCGTCGTCATCCCCCTGGTGATCGGCCTGCTGTTCGGCCGCTGGCTGGCGCCGGAGCGCGCGCGGCGCGCGGCACCCGTAATCGTCAAGATCGCCATGGCGCTGGTGATACTGGCCTTCGTCCCGATCATCCTCGGGGTCTGGCCGGAACTCACCGGGCTGGTGGGCGACGGCACGATCGTCGCCATGGCCGTGATCGCCGTCCTCGCGCTGCTGGGCGGACATTTGCTGGGCGGCCCGCTGCTGGGGGACAGGGCGACGCTCGCCTTCGCGGCGGCCATGCGGCATCCCGGCATCGCGCTAGCCCTTGCAGGCGCCAACCATGGCGACAAGAGCATATCGGCCGCCGTGCTGCTGTTCATCCTCGTCGGCATGATCGTCATGATGCCCTACCAGGCATGGATAAAGCGGCGGCTGGCGGCGGAGGGCCCGGCGCCCTCGGGCGCGTAGCGGGAAGCGGGGAGGGCGGATCGGCCCCGGGAAGCTACTCCGCCGGTGGCGCCGCCGGCATTTCCATGTGCAGCGGCAGGCTCAGCCCCAGCATCACGGAGGTGCCCTCCAGCCGGTTGGTCGCGTCGAATTCGCGCAGCACCCGCAGGCGGACGGTCGCCGGCGACCGGCCCATGACGAGATGGGTGGCCACCGTGCCGCCCACCCCGAAAACCTCGCCCTTGTAGCTGCCCAGCCGCGCGCCTTCGCCGCCGTCGCCCGTCACCTGCTTGAACCAATATCCCTGGATGCCCGCGGAAAATTTGGGGGAAAATGTCTTCTCGGCGGATGCCTCCAGGTGGAATTCCGTGCCGGTCTTGTAATCGGTCACCTTGTTGGTGCCGTTGAAGGTGAAGCCGGCCTTGCCGGAAATGTCCCAGCCCGCCTTGGGATCGTTCCAGCTCGCCGCGAAGGATGCGTCGCCCGCCCAGCGGTGGAAGGCGAGGTTGGCGAGCCGGCCCTCGCGATAATGGCCCACGGGGACGTTCAGCAGCGTGGCGAACTGCAGGTGCAGCTTCCCGGTCGTCCACCCCACCATCGCCGTCGCCACCGGATCGCCCAGCAGCAGGGACGAATCCCGGCGGGATATGTTGAACTGGTTGCCCAGCGGGCCTTCGATCACCGCGTCGACATTCACCATCGGCGCGCCGACGGGCACGATCGCGCCCACGGCCAGCGTGCCGCCCAGGAAATTGGTGGTCGGCACCCAGAGGGTGCTGGCGAAATCGGCCACGATCGTCGCGTCCAGGCCGGCCACGATATTGCCGCCCGTGATGAAGCGGCGGTTGGCGCTGGAGCTGCCGTCGTAAACATAGATCTCATTGTCCAGATACACGCCCTTCAGCGGCGGCAATATCGCCGTCTCCGGTCCGCCCGAGCCCAGCAGATAGAGGCTGGCGCCCCCCTCCGAAGCCCGGGCGCCATGGGGGCAGGCCGCGATGGCGGCGATCGCCGCGACGCATGGCACGGAAAATCGGGGAATGGAAAATCGGGGCGTGATGCGCGGCATGACGGAACCACCTCCTGCGGGGCACGGCATGGTCCTATCGGGCGGGGCGCTTGAACATCGGGACAATCCCTGAGCCCGCCTGGGGATATTATGGTCTCGCACCCCGCCCGCCCGCGCGCCGGCTGCATGCGAGGCTGGCGGCGGCCGGATCGGATCGCCGCCGGCCTGCCTGCATGGTTTTGCCGTTCGGTATCGGGGTTCTTCCCGATTGTTGGCGACGGGCAGGGGGATAGGTTCGCAGGCATTGGCTGCGGAGATCCCGTCCATGTCGATCACGATCCCCAGAGATGCCTTTGCGGCCGCCTCCCTGGCGGCGCTTCTCGCCCTGGCGGTGCCAGCTTCACCCGCGGCGATGGCGGCTCCGGACCCGGCGGCGGCGCGATCGGGCAGCATCGATCCGGTGGCGGTAAAGGCGTTCGAAGCCTTCCGCGCCTATCTGCGCCAGATCAATTCCTTCGAGCTGCGGGCGGAAACCACGATCGACGATGTCGTCGGGGATGATCTGAAGGTCCAGTATTCGGGCCGGGTCCGCTACGAATTCTCCAAGCCGGACAAGCTTTTCGTCGATTGGCGATCGGACAGGATGATCCGGCGGCTTTATTATGACGGCAAGGCGCTGACCATATATGCGCCGCGCTACGGCTATTTTGCCACCATTTCCCGCACCGGCGCGGTCGGCGATCTGCTGGTCGACGCGGCGGAAAAATATGATCTCATCTTCCCTTTGCCCGATTTCTTCTATTGGGCGGCGGGCCACGATACCGCCGATGATCTGCAGGAAGCGGTCTATGTCGGCTATGCGCGCATAGCGGGCGTCGATACCGACCAGTATCTCTATCGCCAGTCCGATCTCGATTGGCAGATATGGATCCAGCGCGGCAGCCAGCCCCTGCCGCGCAAGATCGTCATCACCTCGCGCAACGATCCCATGAAGCCGGCATTCTCGGCGCTGCTGCAATGGAATCCCGGCGTGGCGCTGCCGGCCGACCATTTCACCTTCAAGCCCACGGCGGCGGTGACGCCGGTCAAGCTGTCCACGGTCGCCGAACAGGGAGACCGGCCATGATCGCGCGCGGGATCGTCCTTGCCGGCGCCGCGCTGGTGGCGGTCGCGGCATCGATCGCCGGTTCCGCGGCGGAAGCGCGCCTCGCCCGCATGGGGATCGGCCATAATTTCGCCGGCCGGATGGGCGGTGGCGCCATGCATGGCCGGGCCTTGCCGCAGCATGGGCCGGCGGGCGGAATGCGGCCCGGCGGCGATTCCGGCAGCGTCCGCCATTTCGATCACGGCGTCGATCCGGGCTGGAACGGCGGAGGCGTGCCGCCGCCGAAGCCCGGCCCCGGCCCGCATCCCGATCCATCGCCAGGCCCCCATCCCGGCCCTGGTCCCGGCCCCCGCCCGCCGGGGCCGCCCCTGCCGCCGCCTCCACCCCCACCGCCGCCGCCGGCATGGGGCTGGGGCCCTTATTGGGACGATTGGGGGGATGACGATTTCGCGGCGGGCATGGCCTTTGGCGCGGTGACGGGGGCCGTGATCGGCTCGGCAGCCGCCTCGTCCGATACCACGGTGGTGGTTCCCGCTGCCGCCACGGGCACCGTGGGCACGGTGGTTACGGTGCTGCCGGCGGGTTGCGTGGCGACGCCGATCGGGGCCGTCACCTACGAACGATGCGGCACCGTCTGGTATCAGCCCCAGTTCGTGGGGACGGCGGTGCAATATCTCGTCGTCGCGCCGCCGCCGGGTGCGCCTTGAAGGCGGCCCGATCCCCGGCCGCGGAAGGCGGTGCATGCCGCCTGCCGGCCTGCGTTCCGGGATGGCGTTACCGGCGGGCCGGCAGCCTGGACATAGGACATAGGAGGACGAAGATGCGTGCTGGTTCAGGCAAGGTTGCCGTCGCCATCTGCATGGCGATGGCCGCGCCGGGGGCCGCGCCGGGCGCGGCGGCCGCGCAAACGGCACCCGCGGTTTCCGCCGCCGCCCCGCAAGCCGCGCAGGCCCAGCCGATCCCGCCGCGCGTGAAGCAGGCGCTGGATCGGATGGGCACGGCGCTGCGAGCCCTCACCGCGTTCGAGCTTCGTGCCGACCTCACCACCGAGGACGTGCTGGAAACCGGGCAGAAGCTGCAGGGATCGTCGCTGCTCACCATGGACGTGCGCCAGCCCGACAGGCTGCTGATCACCGTGGATTCCGCGCGCAAGCAGCGCAGCATCTATTATGACGGGCGCAAGCTCACCGTCTTCGGCCCCAAGACCGGCTATTATGCCAGCTTCGACGCACCCCCCACGATCCGCGAGATGCTGCGGATCGCGACCGATCGCTACGGTCTCGAAACGCCGCTGGCCGACCTGTTCGAATGGGGCACGCCCGATTTCCCCGTCGATCGGATCGAGGAGGCGCTCTACGCCGGATGGGATCGGATCGGCACCCGCTCCTGCGATCATTATGCCTTCCGGCAGGAAGGCGCCGACTGGCAGCTGTGGATAGACCAGGCGGAGTCCGCGCTGCCGTGCAAGCTCGTCATCGTCAACACCGACGATCCGGCGCAACCGCAGACGACGGTCGTGCTCGACTGGACGACCGGCAAGCGCTTCACCGATGCGCAATTCACCTTCGCGCCGCCTGCGGGCAGCCACCAGATCACGTTCGGGCAGGTCGATCCCGGCGCCGCCAAGGGAGGAAGGCAATGAACGGCACGTTTCGTATCGGCGCGATCGCCGGCCTGCTGCTGGCAGCCACGACGCTGACGCCCGTCGCGCCCGCGCTGGCGACGCCTCCCGGCATAGAACGGCCCACCCAGCTCGCAATGGCGCCGCAGCGCGCAAGGCGCGGCGGGGGCGCGGCGCGGCCGGCGATGGCGCGGCCCGCCGCCCGCCCGGCCGTGGCCCGGCCCGGCGGCGGCAATGCCGGCACGCTGCGCGTGCGCGATTCATCGCGCGTCAGCCTGAACCACAACGTCAATCGGAACGTGAACCGCAACGTCAATCGCAACGTCAATGTCGACGTGCATGGCGGCTATTATGGCGGCGGTTATTATGGTGGCGACTGGGATGACAATGGCAGCTTCGGCGCCGGCCTGGCTGTCGGTGCCGTCACCGGCGCGGTGGTCGGCGCGGCCGCGGCCTCATCGCACTCCACCACCACCGTGGTGACGACGGGATCGGTGGTGACGGCGCTGCCCTCCGGCTGCTCCACCGTGGTCGTCAACAACTTCGCCTATCAGCGTTGCGGCTCGGTCTGGTATCAACCGCAATATTCCGGGACCACGGTGCAATATATCGTGGTCAATCCGCCGCAATGATGCCGAAGGAAGCGGCCCCGGCATTCCCGTACAGGCGGGAGCCGCGGGCCAGCCTGGCTGATCCATGGACGCGGCTCGCTTGATTGAGTCGATAGCGCCCCAGACAATGGATTCCCGCCTGCGCGGGAATCACGGAGGAGGGGGCTGTTTCCCCGGACATTCAGGCCATCAGGCAGGCGCGCGGGGGCGCTTCGTTATCCGGTAGTCGTTCCGGCCGGGGGTTGCCCACCCGGCCTAGCGTTTCTGGAGGCCGTCGGCGTCGATCGGCGATTGCGCCTTCAGTTCGCCCAGCCCGTCGACGCTGATCTTCGCCCAGCGATCGAACACGTCCGAAAAGGCGCCCCGGTTGGTCACGCTGTTGCGGAAATAGGGCATGCTGTCGCCGATATCGCGGGAATCGACCGCGCGGCCCAGCACCGCCCCGCTCAGCGAATCCCGCGCTTCCAGCACCAATGTCGCGCCGCCGGCATCGCGGGAGAAGGTCCGCACCCGGCCCGCCGGCATCGTATCGGGCGCCGTCACCGAAAGGTTGATCACCGCCGTCCGTAGCCGCAGCACATCCGGGCCGGAGGCGTTCACCACCTGGTAGCCGCCCTTGGCATAGGCCTTGCTCAATATGTCGTGAAAGCCCGTCTGGACCTGCGAAAGGATGCGCTGGGCATCGGAATCGCTCAGCCGCATCGTCATGGCGACGGATGAATTATTATAGTCGCGCAGCCAGTTCTTTTCGAACGCCACCTCGGTCGGATCCAGCATCACCTTGGTATAGGTGCGGAAATCGGCGCCGGGCAGCAGATAGACATAATCCATCTTCTTCGAATGGATCTTGTGGAGATTATCCCAGGTGTCGGGCGGCTTGGCCGCCGATGAGGGGGTGGCGGGCAGGGCGGCCAGAAGCCACAAGGCGGCCACCCGGACGGCAGTTCCCTTCAACATCGCTTGCGCCTTTCGATCAGCTTGTCCTGTCGGCGATCGACGCCATGAAGCGTCCTTCGATCATGATGCCGGGTGCTGCGCCTTGTCCAGCCGGTCGGCTATGTCCCGTCCCAGATCCTTGGCCACTTCCTTCACGGTATCGCCGGTCGATACGGTGGCCGGTATGTCCATCGCGCCGGGGGATTTGCGCCGGACGGCGGCATAGAGCAGCTCGTTGGTCTGGGAATCCCATACCTCTACGGCGAACAGCAGCGATCCGGTCATCGTGCCCGATTTGCCGGCCACGCTCTTCAGCGCGTTGAGGGCGAGCCCCATCGGCAGCACATGGGTGACGGTGGCGACGCCGCCGGCGGTGGCCTCGACGCCGAGCAGCGTCACCCTGAGGCGCAGCGTGCCCGGTCCGGCGGTCTGCACCACAGGGAATTTCTTCTGGACCTCTATCTCGATCTCGGCGGTGATATATTCGCCGAACTGCGCCTGATCCGCGGCGCTGATCTTGCCGAACTGGGCGTCCGGCCCGTTGTAGATCACCGTCTTGTCGATGATGATCTTGCTGTAGGGGGCGAGGCTCAGGCCCTGCTTCTTATATGTCCAGGATTCGCTCTTGGGCTTGTCGTGGGCCATCATGGCCGCTTCGGCCATGCCTGCGGGGGGGCGCTGCTTCGTGGGCGTGTCCTTGGCCGCCGCCACGGCGGGAAGGGTGAGCAGCAGAGCGATCAGGGGCAAGGATTTCATACGACCTCCCATCGGCCACATCTTCGCCGGCCGGGCGAATATCGGCCGCATGATCGAATGCGCGGCCGCCCGTTGCCATCGGGGATAACCCTGGTTCGCGGGCATAAAGTCTCTTGGATCGGCAAGTCTCTTGGATCGGCGGATGGAACGCCGGGATCGGCCCTTTCTAGGGGTAAGCCCCGCGCCCAACTCCCGAGTAAGCCGGATATGGGGCGCCGGTGCCCGGCCTTATGATCCCGACATGCCAGGCATCCGGCCGGAGGTGACGATGGGAACCCGCTGCACTATATGTTCGCGGCTGGTCGCCATCGCCGGCCTCGCCCTCCTCTGGGCCGCTCCCGCCCGCGCCTATCCCCCGGACGAGCCGGTGAAGGAGATGAGCGAGAACGCCAAGGCCGCGGGTGCGATGGCGGGAGGGCATGACCTGCTGGTAGTGCCGATCCCGCTTTCGAACCCCACGCTGGGCAGCGGGCTGACGCTGGCGGGCGTGATGTTCTACAACCCCAACCAGTCGCCCGAACCGTGGATAACCGGCGTCGGCGTGATGAAGACGAGCAACGGCAGCTGGGGAGCCGGCGCCTTCCACAGCATGTCGCTCGACCATGATCGGTTCCGGATCACCGGCTTTGCAGGCTATGGCAATGCCAACATCAAATTCTACGGCATCGGCCCCCATGCCGGCGATCGCGGCGTCTCCGTGAAGCTGGACGAGAAGGGCACGGGCGCGATGCTCCAGGCGCAGATGCGGATCGTGAAGAACGTCTATATCGGGCCGCGCTACCAGTTCCTCGATCTCAAGACGACGATCAAGAATCCCAATCCGATCTTCCCCGATCTCAACATTCCGCCGTTCGAGGCGGACAGCAAGCTGTCGCAGATCGGCCCCGTCCTCACCTATGACCGTCGCGACAACAGCCTGAACCCCCGCAATGGCGAGCTGTTCAACATCCAGTGGATGTTCAACGTGAAGGCGCTGGGCAGCGATTTTTCCAGCGACAAGATAACCATTGCCGGCAACGTCTATCGGCCGCTGTCGAAAACCACCGTGCTCGCGCTCCACGCCTCGGTGTGCGGGGCGTCCAAGGGGACGCCTTTCTACGATCTGTGCCTCTACGGCATGAACAACGATCTGCGCGGCTACGAGGCGGGGCGCTATCGCGACGGCGCCACCTGGGCGGCGCAGGCCGAGATCCGCCAGCACCTGTTCTGGCGGATCGGCGCGGTCGTCTTCGGCGGTGTCGGCGGCGTCTCCCCCAGCCTCGGCCATCTTACGGACACCAAGTTCCTGCCCGCCGGGGGAGGCGGCCTGCGGTTCCAGCCATCGCGGAAGACCAATGTGAATCTCCGGCTGGATTTCGCCGTGGGCAAGCATTCCAACGCGCTCTATTTCAGCATTGCGGAGGCGTTCTAAGGGCGATCGACCGATCCTAAGTTGGCGCGGACGGTCAGACCGAAAGGGGCATCCCGGCGATCAGCTTGTCGAGCGTGACGGGATAATCGCGCACGCGCACGCCGGTGGCGTTGTAGATCGCGTTGGCGATGGCCGCGCCCACGCCGCACAGGCCCAGCTCGCCCACGCCCTTGGCTTTCATCGGCGAGGATATGGGATCGACCTCGTCGAGGAAGATCACTTCCTGGTGCGGGATATCGGCATGGACGGGCACCTCATAGCCGGCAAGGTCGTGGTTGACGAAGAAGCCGAAGCGCTTGTCGACCGCCAGCTCCTCCATCAGCGCCGCGCCCACCCCCATCGTCATCGCGCCGATCACCTGGCTGCGCGCGGACTTGGGGTTGAGGATGCGGCCGGCGGCGCACACCGCCAGCATCCGGCGCACCCGCGTCTCGCCGGTGAAGCGGTCGACCCCCACCTCGACGAAGTGGCTGGCGAAGGTCGACTGCTGATATTTGCGGTGGAGATCGCCATATTCGATCAGGTCTTCCGCCGCGATCGGCCCGTCGCGGGCGGCATCCGCCAGCGGCACCGATCGATTGCCGCTGGTGACGCGCCCGTCCGCGAAATCCGCGTCCGCGTTGAAGCCCAGCTTCTGGGCCACCGCCTCGCGCAGCTTCACGCAGGCGGCATAGACGCCCGCCGTCGCATTGTTGGCGCCCCATTGCCCGCCCGATCCGGCCGAAACGGGGAAGTCGGAATCGCCGAGCTTCACCACCACCCTGCCGATATCCACGCCCATCATCTCCGCCGCCGTCTGGGCGATGATGGTGTAGGTGCCGGTGCCGATATCGGTCATGTCGGTTTCCACCGTGACGCGGCCGTCGGTTTCCAGCCGCACCCGCGCGGCGGATTTCTGCAGCAGGTTGTTGCGGAAGCCCGCCGCCACCCCCATGCCCACCAGCCAGCGCCCGTCCCGAACCGCGCCCGGCGTGGCGTTGCGCCTGCTCCAGCCGAAGCGCTCCGCCCCCTGGCGCAGGCAGGCGACGAGCTGGCGCTGGGAAAAGGGGCGTTCCGGCTTTTCGGGATCGACCTGGGTATCGTTGAGGATGCGGAATTCGATCGGGTCCATGCCCAGTTTTTCCGCCATCTCGTCGATGGCGACTTCCAGCGCCATCAGCCCCGGCGCCTCGCCGGGCGCGCGCATGGCATTCGCCTCGGGCAGGTCCAGCACCGCAAGGCGCAGCCGGGTCATCCGGTTGGCGCCGGCATAAAGCAGCCGCGTCTGCTGCACCGCCGTTTCCGGCCCGCCACCGGGTAGATCGCCGGACCAGCTTTCATGGCCGATCGCCGTGATCCTGCCGTCCTTCGTCGCGCCGATGCGGATGCGCTGGATGGTTGCGGGGCGATGGGTGGTGTTGTTCGCCATCATCGGCCGGGCGAGCGCCACCTTCACCGGCCGTCCCGCCGCCTTGGCGCCGAGCGCGGCCAGCACGGCATCGGCGCGGACGAACAGCTTCCCGCCGAAGCCGCCGCCGATATAGGGCGAATCCAGCCGCACATTTTCCGGCGCGATGCCCAGGTTCCGCGCGACATCGCCCTTGCCCCAGTTGATCATCTGGTTCGATGTCCAGAGCGTCAGCCTGTCGCCCTCCCAGGCGGCGATGGAGGCGTGCGGCTCCATCATCGCATGGCTTTCGTCAGGCGTCCGATATTCGGCGTCGAGCTGGACGGGCGCCGCGGCAAAGGCACCGGCGAAATCGCCCACCAGCGAATCCTCGTCGCCCTTAGGCATGGTGGCGGCATCCTTCGCGGCCGCAAGGTCGAACGCGCCCTTGGTCCGGGCATAATCCACCCGCACCAGATGCGCGGCGGCGCGCGCCTGCTCGAACGTCTCCGCGACGACCAGCGCCACCGCCTGATGATAATGCTCCACCTCCGGCCCGGCGATCAGCCGGGCGGTGTTCATCTGGCCCTTGCCGAGCTTGCCGGCATTGCCGGCGGTGACGATCGCGAGCACGCCCGGCGCGGCCTTCGCCTCGGCCAGGTCGATCGCCACGATCCGCCCCTTGGCGATCGCCGCGCCCACCACATGGCCATAGGCCTGGTTGGGGATCACGTCGTGCCGCTCATAGGCATAAGGGGCCGTGCCGGTGGTCTTCAGCTTGCCGTCGATGCGGTCCAGCGGGCGGCCCACCACCTTGCCGCGATCGATCGGGTTGGCGCCTGCCGGGGTCTCGAACTTCATGGCTCAGGCCCTCGCTTCGTCGATCGCCGCGGCGATGGTGCGTTCGGCCAGCGGCAGCTTGAAGGCATTGTCGCGGGTGGGCCGGGCACCGGCGAGCAGCCCGGCGGCGACCGCCTTCGCGCCGCGCGGCAGTTCCGCCTCGGCCGCTTCCACCCGCCACGGCTTGTGCGCCACGCCGCCCAGCGCGACGCGGCCGCTGCCGTCGCGCTGGATCACGGCGGCAACCGATACCAAGGCGAAGGCGTAGGAGGCGCGGTCGCGGACCTTCCGGTAGATATGCCGTCCGCCCGGCGGCTTCGGCAAGGTCACGGCGGTTATCAGCTCGCCGGCTTCCAGCGCGGTCTCGATATGCGGCGTGTCGCCGGGCAGGCGATGGAAGTCCGCGATCGGGATGGCGCGGGTCGTGCCGTCCGGCTTCACGGTCTCCACCGTCGCATCCAGCAGCCGCATCGCCACGGCCATGTCGCTGGGGTGCGTCGCGATACAGGCCTCGCTCACCCCGATCACGCCAAGCTGGCGGCTGAACCCGCCGATCGCCGCGCAGCCGCTGCCCGGCCGGCGCTTGTTGCACGGCTGGTTGGTGTCGTAGAAATAGGGGCAACGGGTCCGCTGCAGCAGGTTGCCGGCCGTCGTCGCCTTGTTGCGTAGCTGGCCCGATGCCCCGGCCAGCAGCGCCCGGCTCAGCACCGCATAATCGCGGCGCACCCTCTTGTCGGCGGCGAGTTCGGTATTGCGCACCAGCGCACCGATGCGCAGCCCGCCGTCTCCGGCCGGCTCGATCCGGTCGAGCCCGACACCGTTGACGTCGATCAGGTGGGCCGGCGCCTCGATCTGCAGCTTCATCAGGTCCAGCAGGTTGGTGCCGCCGGCGATGAAGCTCGCGCCCGGCGTGCGCGCGGCGGCCCCGGCGGCTTCGGCGGGGGTGGCGGCGCGTTCGTAGGTGAAGGGTTTCATGCCTTCACCCCCGCGACTTCAGCCATCGCCTCGGCGATGTTGGAATAGGCGCCGCAGCGGCAGATATTGCCGCTCATCCGTTCGCGCAGTTCCATGTTGGTCGCCCTGGGGCGGGCAGTGAGGTCGGCCGAGACATGGCTGGGAATGCCGGCCTTGATCTCGTCGAGCACCGCGACGGCGGAGCAGATTTGCCCCGGCGTGCAATAGCCGCACTGATAGCCGTCATGCTTGATGAAGGCCGCCTGCATGGGGTGCAGGGCCTCCGGCGTGCCGAGGCCCTCGATCGTCGTGATCCGGTCGCCCTCGTGCATCACCGCCAGCGTCAGGCAGGAATTGATCCGCCGCCCGTCGACGATCACCGTGCAGGCGCCGCACTGGCCGTGATCGCAACCCTTCTTGGTGCCGGCGAGGCGGAGATGCTCGCGCAGCGCATCGAGCAGCGTCGTGCGCGTGTCGAGCTCCAGCGCATGCTCGCGCCCGTTCACCACGAAAGCCACCCTGGCCATCGCCGGCGAAGGCGGGGCGGGCGGCTGCGCCTCCGCCGTCACGGGCACGGCCGTCGCCGCCACGGACGCGGCGCTACCCACCAGCACGGTCCTGCGCGTGAGCTCCAGATCGTCCGCTTCCAGCATGATCCGCCCTCATCTTCGTCGCCAATTCCCGGGATCCGACCCGTTCCAAACGCGGCCGGACGCGGATTGTGCCCGCCCGCCGACATCTGCGACGTGCGATACAGGCGCGCGACCGAATCCACCGGATACGCGATCTTGGCCCATCCGCACGCGCGAAGCATGTATCAAAATGTCGATCGGGGAGAGGGCGCGTGCACGCGCCGAGAGGGTTGCCCCAGGACAGCTCTTAGACGTTTCCAGCGTTATCTGGAAAATGGTGCCCCAAGCAGGACGAAAGCGACGAATATGAAGCGCCGCTTCTACTACGCTAGAACTGCCGAATATCGCTGGGAATAGCAGGTCACCGCCTTCGCGCGGCCTGTGACGCCATGCACGGACCTAGTCTGCGAATCCGCCCGCTTCAAAGCAGCGCTCCGGCAGGAGACGTGGCACCTTTTTACCCATGTGACCGCAAATGATTTGACGGAACCTTATGGGACCGCAGATGCGCACGTACGGAGCAGCGCGCTAATAATTCGCGCAATCCGCGCCCAATATGCTGCTTCTCTGGCCGCTACCGTTGCGATACCCAAATTACAGCGAGAGAAGCGGTCCCGACGGCTGAACGTCGTTGCACGAGCCGCGCGAATTTCCGGGCAGGATCAAAGACTTCGCTGGGCGCGCTGGCGCCGTTGCTGATACATATAATGGGGGCTAACGGTATGAAAAATTTCAGAGGGTTTCTCGGTGCGGGCGTTGCCTCGCTGTGCATTCTTCCGGCCGCTGCGGGCGCGCAGGAGGCTGCGGGGACGGCCGAGGGGGGCAACGAGATCATAGTCACAGCCCAGCGCCGCGAGGCCCGACTGCTCGACGTGCCCATTGCAGTGGCCGCCATTTCGGCCAATACGTTGCAGAAGTCAGGTTTCACCAATGCGCAGGACATCCAGTATCTAACGCCCAGCCTGCAGGTGAACCGCGCCGGTTCGGAAGTCTTCCAGGTACGTGGCGTCGGCACGCCGATCACCGGTTATTATCTGGAGCAATCAGTCGGTGTCGTCGTCGACGGCGTGCCCATCGCGTTGCCGAGCGACATCGGTCTTGGCGCCTTGCCCGACGTGGCGCAGATCGAGGTGCTGCGTGGGCCACAAGGGACGCTGTTCGGCAAGAATGCGTCCGCTGGCCTCGTCAATATCACCACCCGGCAACCAACCTTCGACGCTGTCTCCACCGACGGGCGCATCTCCTATGGTTCGCGGAGCGACATGCGGGTGGCCACGAACCTCAACATGCCGCTGGGCGAGACGGTCGCGGCGCTCGTTTCGGGCGCGTACCAGCACCAGGACGGGTTCATCGACAATCTCTACACCGGCAAGCGCCTAGGCGACTACACCGACCGCGCCGTGCGCGCCAAGCTGCTGTGGAAGCCCAGCGCGACCTTCGAGGCACGCCTGAGCGGCGACTACCAAGAGCGCAGCGGCAGCGATCCGGCCTATGTCTACACCTTCCGCAGCTATGGTCCCAGCGCCCCGGCCAACGGCTACGGATCGGGTGCCGACCCGTACAACATCACCCCCGGCGCGGACAACACGACCGTCGCGCAGGATTCAGACACGTACTTCTCGTCGCGTCGCGGCGGCGGCGCACTGACGCTCACCTACAAGCCGGGCGACTTCACCATCACGTCCATCACCGCCTATCGCAAGGTGAAGACAAGATACCAGACCGATAATGACGGCGGCCCGTTGGAGGTCAGCCTCAGCCCGAACTGGTCGAACGCACACCAGTTTAGCCAGGAACTGCGCGTCGAGGCGCCGAAGAACGATGTGATCGACGTCCAGGGGGGCGTGTTCTACTACCATCGCAAGGGCGAGCAGTTCTTCCAGACTCACGGCACGTTCTACCGCACCCTGCCTGCAGGCACAGAGTATTACTCCTACTCGGGCGGCCTCCAGCACGACCAGGCTATGAACGAGAACTACGCCGTGTTCGGCGATGCGACCTGGCACATCCTGCCGGGCCTCAACCTGGAGGCGGGCGGTCGCTATACGCATGATACCGTCTCGGCGGACTACTCGGTAGCCCCGATTGCGGGTTATACTGTGCTGGGCGCCGCAATCCCGGCGAACGGCTATCACGACCGCTACGGCAACGACGACTTCTCGTATCGCGGCTCGCTGCAGTACAAGCTCACGCCGGACCTCATGACGTACATAAGCTATGCGCGCGGATATAAAGGGCCAGGCTTCGCGGGCACCAATGCCGCGCTGGTGCGCATCAAGCCAGAGATCGTGAAGTCGGTCGAAGGCGGGATCAAGGCGAGTCTGTTCGACCGCATGCTGACCACCAACCTCTCGGTGTTCTACTCGAAGTTCCTCAACTTCCAGACCCAGGCGCTCGACCCGGTCACCAAGATCGTGTCGCTGACCAACGCGGGCGCGCAACGCACACAGGGTGTGGAACTGGAAGTCACCGCGCGCCCGATCGAGGGGCTGAATCTTTCGGGCAACCTGTCCTACACCGATGCCAAGTTCACCGACTATCGCGCCGCCTGCTATGTCGGCCAGACGGCGGCTCAGGGTTGCGTGCCCGCCTCGGGCGGTTCGGCAGCCTACTACCAGGCGGACGGGGTTTCACTGCCCCTGACTGGCAAGTGGAGCTACACGCTGGCGGGCGGCTACAACCGTCCGGTCGGCGGCGGCAAGATGATCGAGGTAAACGCCAACCTCTTCTACAAGAGTTCGGCCCTGTCCTCGCTCGATCCTGGCACGCTTATTCCTGCCTACACCATCGTCAATGGCAACATCGGCTTCGGCGCGGAGGACGGCACCTGGAAGCTCAGCCTGTTCGCCCGCAACCTGTTCGACAAATATTTCGTCGCCAAAATCACCCATGCTTTCACCGACGGCTATCTGAACACCCCCACCGCCGAGGCGCGGCGCACGATCGGCGTGCAGTTCTCCTGGGCGGTGCATTGACATGACGGCGGCATGGGGTCGGCGCATTGTCTCTCTGTGCCGTACCCCTGATTTTTCCGACGAGGAGGCTCCGCCCCGGCGGCGAGAGGACGGCATAATGAGCGATGCCGCTGCCGTTCCCCGCCCCGGCGGCATCGCTTCGGCTTTCATCCATCCCGTCAATCAAATACCGCCGCTGCGACGGCTGGCCGTGCTCGCCTTCCAGCACGTGCTGGTGATGTACGCAGGCGCGATCACGGTGCCGCTGATCATCGGGCGCGCGCTCAATCTCGATGCCCAGGCGATGACGCTGCTAGTTAATGCCGACCTCGTTTCCTGCGGCATCGCCACCCTCGTCCAGACGCTGGGGCTTGGCCGCGTGGTGGGCATCCGCCTGCCGATCATGATGGGAGTCACTTTCGCCTCGGTCAGCCCGATGCTGGCGCTGATCGCCAGCGGCAACGCGATGGGGCAGGCGCCGGCGATCACGCTATCGACGATCTACGGATCGGTGATCGTCGCCGGACTGTTCGGGCTGCTGGCCGCGCCCGTGGTCGGACGCATGGCACGGCTGTTCCCCTCGGTGGTGACCGGGACCGTGATCCTGATGATGGGTCTCTCGCTAATGCGCGTGGGGGTCGATTGGGCCGCAGGCGGGCAGTCGAACGATCCCGGCTACGGCATGCCCGGCAACCTGCTGCTGGCGCTGACCACGCTGGTCGTCGTGCTGCTGCTGATGCGCTTCGGCAAGGGCTTGGTGCGCAGCGGCGCAGTGCTGCTGGGGGCGGTGATCGGCACGGTGATCGCGATGATCTTCGGCCAGACCGACTTTTCCGACGTCGCGCAATCCCACTGGTTCGCCGTCGTCCAGCCGTTCCAGTTCGGCATGCCGCGTTTCGATCTGTCCATGTCGCTGGCAATGTGTCTGGTGATGACGACCGTACTGGTCGAATCGTTCGGCATGTTCCTGGCTGCGGGCGAACTTGTCGATTGCCCCGCCGACCGCCCCGCGCTGGTGCGCGGCCTGCGCGCCGATGCGTTGGGCACGCTAATCGGCGGCGTGTTCAACACCTTTCCCTATACCTCCTACGCCCAGAACATCGGCCTCCTGAGCGTCACCGGTATCCGTTCGCGCTTCGTGTGCGCGGCGGGCGGGGTGATCCTGCTCGCCTTCGGACTGTGTCCCAAGCTGGCGGCAGTGGTCGCCGCCGTACCGGTCTCGGTGCTGGGCGGTGCGGGGCTGATCATGTTCGGGATGATTGCGGCATCGGGCGTGCGCATACTCGGCTCGGTCGAGATAACCTCCGCGCGGCTGCTGACGATCGCGGTGTCGATCGCGGTCGGGCTGATCCCGGTGCTTTCGGAGCGCTTCTTCCAGCACGTCCCCGCCGCCCTCGCGCCGATCACCCATTCGGGCATCGTGCTGACGACGATCTCGGCGGTACTGCTCAACCTCTTCTTCGGCAAGGATGCTTCTGACGCCGAACACGTAATTCCCTGAACGCAGAGACCACGCGATGAAAGTTGCCTCCATCCTTTTCGCCACGCTGCTGCTCTCGACGGTCGCAACGCCTGCCCCAGCCGCAACCAAGCCTGCCACACCCAAGCAGTTGGTGATCGTCGACAACGACTTCGGTGTACCCGTAAGCGGCATCCAGGCGGTCCCCGCGATCACGGATCCCTCGGTCGAGGTGCTNGGCATCACGNCGCTGTTCGGCGACAGCTACGTCCCCGACGACACCACCCACCTGCTGCGCTTCCTTGAGATCATCGGCCGCGCCGACATTCCCGTTCACGCCGGGGCCGACCGCCCGCTGGTGCGCAGCAAGTCCGAACTCCTCGCGTGGGAGCGGCTGCACGGCATCTTCCCGTGGAAGGGCGCGTGGAACGAGCCGCAGCCCGGCCATGCCGCCGTCGGGCCGAACGACATCCAGCCGATGGTCGCGGGCGAGACCAAGCTCAAGGCCGCGCCCGGCCATGCCGTCGCGTTCCTGATTGATCAGGTCCGCAAACATCCAGGGCAGGTGTCGATCGTCGCCGCCGGGCCTCTCACCAATCTCGCGCTGGCGCAGCGCCTCGATCCCACGTTCGCTGCCAACGTGAAGCGGCTGGTGATCATGGGCGGGCTGGTCGACAACAACCTCAAGCAGGTGACCGACGACGCCAATTTCTACAACGACTTTAACTTCAAGGCCGACCCGGAAGCGGCGGACATCGTGATGACCTCGGACTTCCCTAGCATCACCATCGTCGGCAACGTCACCAACAAGACCCGCCTGACGCCCGAACTGCTCGCCCGGATCACGGCGGTGAAGACGCCTCTGTCCGACTATTACGCGAAGTATTCGCTCAAGGGCCTGCCCCTGTGGGACGAACTGGCGGCGGCGATCTTCGTCGACCCGACGTTAATCACCCGCTCGACCAAGGCTTACATGCGCGTCGATACCGACCACGGCATGAACTATGGCACCGCCCACGTCTGGCCCGAGGCGACCCGCCCCCATCAGGGCGAGCATCTGGTCGAGATCGTCGAGGATATCGATCCAGTTCGATTCAAGGACATGATGATCAATGCTCTCCAATCGCGGTGATGAAGAGATGATATGCTCATCTCCTTCGGCCAGTGTCGCTAACAAATTAGGCGCACCTTGCCGGCCGGGATTTGGGTGCATCCACAGCCAATTCCAAGCCGCTGGTACGCCGCCTGTTGTCGATGCCTACTGCGCTGACCTGAATGGAAAACTGTTTTGGAAGGGGCATGCGCTGTCGTCAGTCGATCCCTACTTGCCGATTCCAGGCTATTCGGTGGCCAATCTCAATATCAGCGTTTGCACTGACAACAGCACGTGGCGTGTGGGAATTTTCGCTCGGAATGTCTTCGACAAATACCGCATCGCAAAGATCGACAGAATTTTCGACGGCTATTTGAACACTCCGGCAACGGACGCAAGACGCAGCGATGGCGGGCATCTGAGCTTCTGGTTCCGGTAAAGATTTCGAATCTTTCATGGGGTGGTGTCGCAGAAGGATGCCCCCCTCCTCACTTTGGATTGGGATATTTCATGCGCGCCATTCTCTGTGTCCTGGACTCGCTGGGTGTAGGAGAAGCTCCGGATGCCGCCTCGTTTGGCGACACTGGTGCCAACACTTTCGGGCACATTGTTCGCGCCTGCTCTTCGGGGCAGGGCGACCGAGAGGGGTTCCGTGAAGGACCGATCATGATCCCCAATCTGATCGAATTGGGTCTTGGCCTTGCGGCTGAAGCGGCTGGAGGTCCATTGCCTCTACAACGACCCAAAAAAGCTACGGGACTTTTCGGATTTGCCGCGGAGCTGAGCCGCGGCAAGGATACCCCGAGCGGCCACTGGGAAATGCTCGGCCTTCCAGTGGAATTCGATTGGGGCTTCTTTCCTAAGACTGTGCCAGCGATGCCAAATGATTTCACCGATGCCCTAATCATGGAAGCAGACCTTCCTGGCATTCTCGGCAATTGCCATGCGTCGGGCACGGAGATTGTCGCCGAACTGGGCGAAACGCACGTGCGCTCTGGCTGTCCGATCGTATACACCTCTGCTGACTCCGTGGTGCAGATCGCCGCTCATGAAGAGCATTTCGGGTTGGAGCGTCTCTACGAGGTGTGCGGAATAGCTCGCTCGATTGCCGACCGATGGAACATCGGGAGGGTGATCGCTCGCCCCTTCATCGGAAGCAGCGCACAGGGCTTCCAACGCACAATAAATCGCCGGGATCTCGTCACACCCCCACACGGTCCGACGCTATTGGACATGGCACAGGCCGCCGGTCACGAAACGATCTCGATCGGCAAGGTGGGTGATATCTTCGGCCATCGCGGGATTAGCACATCTCTCAAGGCGGGAAGGAACGCCTCCGTTCTGGACGTCCTAATGAAGGAAATGCAGCGCGCGCCCGACGGCGCCTTGATTATCGCCAACTTCAACGACTTCGACACCCTATTTGGACATCGTCGGGACGTCCCAGGATACGCTCGCGCCCTGGAGCGATTCGATCAAGATTTGCCTACCCTCTTGGCTTGTATGAGAGACGACGACATTCTGATTCTTTCGGCGGACCATGGCTGCGACCCCACATACCCCGGAAGCGATCACACCCGAGAGTTTGTGCCGATCATAGCAACCGGGCCAAAAATCAAGCCTGGAGATATCGGCCAGCGTGAAACCTTCGCCGACATAGGCCAATCCCTAGCCTCCCATCTCGGGCTCTCTCCCCTCTCGGTTGGAGTCAACTTCCTCCCCAAGGGAGATCACGGAGAGCTGTGACCTTTCTTCAGGCAGCGCAATCATGACATCTCCTTCTTCTAATATCGACAGGATCATTGGCGCAGCGCTCGCGTGGGCGGTCTTTATCTCCGGCCTCAGCTATTCCGTCTATAGGGCTTGGACGTCTTCGCGACGCGCCGAACGAGGCATGGCGTGAACGAACATGTCCACGCCATGAAGAATAATTCCGCCAAGGGTCGAACTGAAGGTCATGAGGCTACTGGATTGTCTCGCATACTCGATGACAGGCATCGCATCGAACTGGACGAACAGGAGAACCTAGCCGGCGATGATCAACATGCCTTAAGGCACGCGGCGATCGCGCCGGCCGCCCTCTGCACGATCGTCGGAATAGACGGCAGCTTCTCCCGCCGTTGTGGCGCCCAACTTGCCATCGGCCAAGACGGCGGGATTGTCGGCAGCCTCGCCGACAGTTGCCTCGAGGCCGAACTCGCTAACCAAGCCAGCATCGCCTGGTCTGAAGGAAAAGCTCGGTTGCTGCGTTATGGGAGGGGCTCGCCATACATCGATATTCGCTTGCCCTGCGGCGGCGGACTGGATGTCCTCATCGATCCTTTTCCCGACCAACGATCCTTGCAGGAGGCTGTGGACCGGATCGACGCTCGGGCCGTCACGGGTATCAAACTTGCGCTTCCCGAACATGCGTCGCCGGGATTATTGACCACACGATGTTATTTACCGCCGCTGCGCATCGCCATATTGGGAGCGGGTCCGGAATGCTGGGCACTTAAAAAGCTCGCGGCCGCCTTCGGTATCGATGCGATCGTGCTTGGCCCGGAAACCGGCCTTGCACTCGGAAGGGAACCTACCTCTCTCCGCGTCGATCGTTGGACGGCTCTCGTGATGCTATTCCATGACCACGATTGGGAAGATGCTTTGCTGAAGTGGGCGCTGCAGACGCCCGCATTCTTCATCGGAGCGCAGGGAGGAGCAGGCGTGCGTGAGGCGCGGCGCCGCCGATTGGTCGAAGCAGGCTATGGCTTGGGTGAAATCGCGCGGATCAACGGCCCAATCGGCGTGATCCCCCATGCCAGGGATCCGGGGGTGCTGGCATTATCAGTCCTTGCGCAAGTGGTCGACGCCTATCAAGCGCTGCATCCCCACCCGTAGGCTATTGGAAAGCGGTAAAATCCCCTATCTGACGTTGGAGCGATGCCGCACTTTGACGGATGAGGCGGCGCTTTCGATCTGCTCGTTTCGAACGCGGCTTGTGCAGCGTTGGTCTCGCCCCAAGTCGTACAAGATCACGTCGTCAATCGGATCGGTGTCTACGCAAGTGCGGTCGTATGCACCGTCAGCAAATAGATGCTTGGTTCAGAGCCATTGTTTAGCAGCGGACGCGACGATCGCTTGAGCGTCAGGCCTGTCGGAGACGCCGGCGGCGGTAAGATTGACCATGAGCATCCCAGAACCGTAAGATATTGCTTCGCTTTAGGAGCTTCCGTGTCAGGCGCTAAGACGTCATAGACGCCGCGTGACAATTTCGAGCAGTCGATTTCTTCGAGCAGGTCGCGCTCAAAACTGTTCTAGCCCTCCGTCGCGCCCTTTGCTCTCCTTGAGGAAGGAGGCCCTGTGGGGAATCCCTTGGGCGTGCATTTATGAGGAGATGGAAATGGCATCGGAGAAGGCGACAATCAGTTCAGTCGATGAAGCCGCCAAGCTCTCAGCGGAACAAGCTATCATTGCCTATTGCAGCGGCACATTCAGTGTCGGTGGCATCATGGTAGCCAAGGATGGAACCATCGTTAAGCAGATGCACAATGCCGTAATCGTCGATGGATTTCCCCACGATCCAACCGCGCACGGCGAGAGGCAAATGGTCGACTGGTACTATCAGCAGATATATGGTGGCGTGATGCTCCCGCCGCCGGAGGATCTCACCATAGTGACTTCCCTAGATCCGTGTTGCATGTGTACCGGCGCAATTCTCACCGCTGGTTTTCGGGCTGTTACGGTTGCCGAAGATAATACCTCCGGTATCAATTTCGACAGTTCAGATACGTTCAATACGCTGCCATCGGTACTCCGACCCCAAGCCAAGGCGACATTTTCCTACCCCGCTATCGGTGGAGAGACCTGCTTTGCCCGGCCAAGCAAAGGCGCTTCTATCTTGTTCCCGGTGGGCGATGGGGTGATCGATGACCAGACCGCTGCACTTTGCGAGGTTATCTTTGATGATACGCTGCAGACTGTGCGTGACGATATCAATCATGATCTTCCACCCGACAAGCTCAAAAACATCGCCGATCTGCCAGAGGATAACTATATTCGAAAAGCCGTTTCTGACGTTGATGAAAGGGCGCTACAATATGAATTCCATGGAGAAGCCCAGCCACGCGATCAGGTAGCATTTGCGAATGCAATGGCCGACACGATGCGACAAGATCATGCCAATGGAGGGCCGGGCGAGGCCATAGCACTTATAGACCCCTTTGATAACTTTCTCTTCATGACCTCTGGGGCCTTGAATGTCAGCAAGATAATGACGGCCTTCATGATCCTCACTCGCGGTTATGCGAAGCTAAGGTACACTCTTCATCAGGCGCATCAGGCCGATCCCGACCAGTACCCAGAAGATCCACTCGAATATCTCGCTCATCCGAAGTATTGTAGATTCTTAACGGCCCTTAGCCCCAACGAGTCCAGCCAAAGCTACATGGGACTCGGTGCCTACGGCTCTACCATGGAGGGCCCCTTCGACACAGTGAAGCAATATCAGTACGCTGTGCCTCGCATATCGCAATCGGCCATTGATGCAATAACTCAGGGCATGCCGCCGCTTTACAGCCAAATAATCAAAGTCAAATTGAGCGAGATAGAAGGGGTCGGATTCTTCCGGCAAATAATTCAAGATACTTGGATTTCATTGGGAGGCGGATAATTTATATTGAGGAGGACTGCGAAACCCCGCCATTTCGTGACTGCACGAGGGAAGTCACTGCCTAACTTTCTTGTAAATTTCTCAGCTCTTCCTTGAGAATTTCAATGAATACACTCGTGTAGATAGACGGCGACTTCCCCCGGGCGATCATCAGCGCCACGATGGAGGGCTTAACGATCCCCGGGGCCATAGGCGTCCATGCAAGCTTTCCTTCCTCTACGTCTTGCTTGACGCCAAGAGACGATAGGAATGCAATGCCCAAGCCAGCTCTGACAAGCGATTTCAGCATTCCCGGACGTTCGGCTCGGGCGACTACACGACGAGCCGTGGCATCCTGGGCGAAGAGATCTTCCAATCCGCTATGCCGAAGCCAGTCATCACCCGGCGCAATAATTGGAAATGCGGCACAATCCGCCAACGAAATTCTATCTAATTTGCTCAAAGGATGATCAAGTGTGGTTACGACACCGATATCAGACGTGATAGTATATATTATGTCAGCGCGCCTACTTGCCTTTGCATCATAGGCAAGAACGATGTCCGCTTCCTTGGCAAGTAATTCAGATGTGATCCGATAATTGTCGCCCGATATAAGCGAAAAGTCGACAAGCGGAAAGCGGACTTGGAGCGCACTCATGGCATGGGGCAGCACTTGCTCCGTCAGGCTCTCGGCGGCCGCTATCCGGATCGTACCCCGGATACCACCCCGCAGCCCGCCGATCTCTTGCTTGAGCGCGATCGCCTCCCGGTTCCATCGACGGACATATCCTAAGACCGCCTCACCAGCGGCGGTTGCCCTTATTCCCCTCGGAAGACGTACGAACAGCTCAACACCGAGTTCATGTTCAAGCTGAAGAAGTTGTCGATTCACGGCGGAAGACGCGACATGCAGGTTGTCCGCAGCCTTTCGGATCGAACCATCCTTCACCGCTTGATCGAAATACAGCAACGCCGTTCGGATCATTGCCATCGACGATTCCCTTCTTTCATTCCGCTGCTAAAATTCGAGCACTTTGTCGCAAAAATGCTGCTGGTGCGAAAGGGCGAAAATGCTTCATTATCGTGAGCATGTTTAGTGCGGATCGGTCACGATGCGCGCGGAGCTATGTGTGTGAGCTACAAATGGGGGCGCTAGTGCAGTCTGATTCCGTCTCAAATATCGCTCCCACTTCTTCATCGGCGGTTCCTGCGGTAGCGCTAAGGCATGTGTCGATGTCCTTTGAAGGACGCAGCGGTCCCGTCCAAGCGCTGTCGGAAGTCAACCTCGAAATTCAGCAAAGAGAGATTGTTTCTATCGTCGGCAGAAGCGGCTGTGGAAAGTCAACGCTGCTCCGGATCATTAGTGGTCTGGCTAAATCATCGGGAGGGCACCTGTCGATTATGGGAACAACCACCGAGGATTATCAGCGCCATACCAAATTCGGCTTTGTCTTCCAGGAGGCCGGGCTCTTTCCATGGAAGACCGTTCTTCAGAACATCCTCTTGCCTCTCGACATTGCAGAAATCGGCCAGCCACATACACGCCTTGATCGTGCGCGATCGCTGCTTGACATGATGCGGCTTGGCGATTTCGCCAATCACTATCCGGCTCAGCTTTCGGGCGGCATGCGCCAGCGCATCTCGATTGCTAGGGCGATCTCCTACGAGCCGGAGATCCTGCTCATGGACGAGCCGTTCGGTGCTCTCGACGATTTCACGCGCCGTGAAATCCATGATGAGCTGATTCGGATATGGAGCAGGCGGCCAATGACGATCA
This sequence comes from Edaphosphingomonas haloaromaticamans, assembly GCF_001853345.1. NCBI lineage: Bacteria > Pseudomonadati > Pseudomonadota > Alphaproteobacteria > Sphingomonadales > Rhizorhabdaceae > Edaphosphingomonas > Edaphosphingomonas haloaromaticamans. The sequence continues at coordinate 705,765 of NZ_MIPT01000001.1, forward strand.
TCCTCGTCACCCATTCACTCCCGGAAGCACTGCATCTGTCGGATCGGATCGTCATCATGGCGCCACGGCCGGGCAGGGTTCGAGAGATCGTGGCGGTGCTCAACCCGCGTCAGGCAAGCGGACGGGGCCAGCATGGAGAGAACTACCTCGCCCAGCTCGACCAACTCGAGGCGTCGATCCATGCGGCCTGAGCAGTCCGCCTTTATGCCGCGCTTTGCATCGCAACTCCGAAGTTCCGCGCCAGCGTTCGCCCTGTTCCTGTCAGTCGGCGTAGCGTGGGAACTGATCGTCCGCACCTTCAATATCGCAACCTACCTTCTGCCGGCGCCTAGCGCGATCCTGACGAAGATGATCGAAGCGCGTGCGATGCTCTTTCAGAATCTCGTTTCGACGATGGCGGCAAGCATGGCCGGCTTCCTGATCGGTACCCTTCTAGCGATCCTGACCGCGGTGGTTTTTCTCTATTCGCGGACGCTGGAACGTGCGCTCTTCCCATGGGCGCTTATCATCAAGGCGGTTCCAATCCTGGCGATTGCGCCACTGCTTACCATATGGCTTGGTTTTGGGCTCGCACCGAAAATCGCGATCTCGGCTATCGCATGCTATTTCCCGGTTCTCGTCAACGCAGCAAAGGGCTTGAGGACGGTCGGACGCCCGGCAATGGAGTTTCTAGCCATAGTCGGAGCGAGCAAACGCCAGAGTTTTTTCCATGCCCGCTGGTTCGCGGCGCTCCCTTACATCTTCGCCGCAGCGAAGATCAGTTCAAGCACCGCAGTAATCGGCGCCATCGTCGCAGAGTTCACAGGAGCAAATCTCGGCATCGGAACGGTAATCGTCACAGCCGGCTATCAGCAAGACACCACCATGCTTTTCTCAGCAATCGTGATCTCTTCCATAGCCACGATCATCCTCTTCTACATCGTGGTTCTGGCGGAAAAACTCTGCCTCTATTGGCCTGAAGCGCAGGCGGAAGATTGATGGTCTGGCAAGTTCTCGGCGGGGCGCATCGGATATGAGCCGCTATCGCAAGCTCGGCCTGACCGCCCTCGCATTGGCGTTTCTGATTGCGATGGGACTGGCGCTGCGCGCGACCGAGATGGCCGGCGTCCGATCGGGCGCGAATGGCAAAGCAATCTCGCTCCGGTTGCCCTGGCTCATCAACGCGCAGGCTGCTGGCTATATCATGGCCAGAGAGAAGGGATTTTATCGACAAGTCGGCCTCGATGTCGACATCCTGCCCGGCGGGCCAAACCTGAATTCCGCCGCATTGGTGGCCTCAGGAGCCAATACCTTTGGCACCAACGATATTGGGAACATCATTCTTGGCGTCAGCCAAGGGATGGACCTCAGGATCATTGGCGCCTGCTTTCAACGCTATCCCGTTGGCGTCATTTCACTAGCGAAGTCGCAGATACATACTCCTCAGGATCTGGTCGGCCGAACGCTAGCCTATAATGAGGGTGGCCCATGGACGTTCATCAAAGCCATGCTGGCGAAGCAGAAAGTATCTCTGAGAGCCCGATCGGAAATTAAGTTGAGTGGTATCAGCAGGTTAGCTTGACGGCTGAGCCTGTCGTTGATTCAGGGGTTTCGCCAAAAACTGCCGTGGATT
>NZ_MIPT01000001.1:708146-775219 GCF_001853345.1 Edaphosphingomonas haloaromaticamans
CGCCAAGGACTTCGAGCAGACCGTCGCATCGGCAACCGCGTGGCTGTTCATCGCCTCGATCCAGCTCCTTACTCGCCGCATCGCAAGAGCATGAAATCAGGCCCGATAGTTTTGAATCAGACTCTGAGCAAGATACATCTGGTGGTTTCCCCCAGCACCGAACTGCTCATAAACGGTAGCGTCGACGCCCGAACCGGCTTTACTGTGAATCAGCAACTGGCGCTGGAGCGCATGGGATACAGCACGTCTGCGATCCTGCCTTCAGACTATGGGGTGAATAGTTACGCCGAGGCCATTTTCACCCGCCCGCAAATCCTCAAATCCGACCCCGATCTGGTACGCCGGTTCGTCGCGGCCACCGTGCGCGGTTACGATTATGCCTATAGCCATCAGCAGGAAACTGTAGGCGCGCTGATGCTCGCGAACCCTCAACTCGATCCGGCTCAGCAGGCCGCCCAACTCAAGCACCAGGCCGCCTACATCTACACCGAATTCTCGCGCGCCCATGGCACCTGCGCATTTCAGCCAAGTGTTATTAGCCAGACGCAGGACATTCTGACGCAATTCGGTGGATTGAAGCGACGGGTCGATATCCAGAACATCTATTCCACCGATTACCTGCCATCGAAAAAAGGACAATAGAATGAGCGTTACCGATTCCCCTCTTCACCCGGGCGGCCTACAGATGCATCTGAAGATTCGTCCGGGAGATGTTCCGCGATACGTCCTCACCCCGGGCGATCCCGGTCGCGTACCGGTTCTGGGCAAGGCGTGGGACAGCTACGAGGACGTCGCTCATTTCCGTGAGTATCGAACCGCGCGCGGGACGATTGATGGCGTCGAGATTGGCGCTTGCTCACATGGTGTTGGCGGCCCGTCCACCGACATCGCCATTGTCGAGCTTTCGAACTGTGGTGCCGACACTTTCATCCGCGTCGGATCATGCGCGGCGCTACAACCGGAGATGGAGCCTGGTGACCTTATCATCTCGACGGGTGCTCTCAGGCTCACCGGAACGGTCGATGCCTATGTCGACAAATCCTATCCGGCGATCGCTAGCTACGAAGTCGTAATGGCCTTGATCCAGGCTGCAGAAGAACTTGGCGAGAAGTACCATGTCGGCCTCTCCGCCAGCGTTGACAGCTTTTACGCAGGCGAGGTGAATCAGATGCCGGGGGGGTTCCGGCAGGCTCGCATGGATCATGTGATTGACGACCTAAGGCAAGCGAAGGTCGCCAATTTCGAGATGGAAGCAGCGACGATTTTCACGCTCGCTCAGTTGTTTGGTTTCCGGGGCGGCATGATCTGCTCCGTCGGTGCCAATCGAATCACGGAGCAGCGCGCGGACACCACTCCTTCGATCGCGAGGTGCGCGAAAGTTGCCGCCAGGGCCGTTGCTATTCTCGCGGGGTGGGACAGTAAGAAGGCGGAGAAGGGCAAGGCGTACCTGTATCCGGCCATAGCCGCTTAGTCCCCAGGCCCTTTGTAAACCAAGCATGTCGTAGTTCCGGCTCGCCCTGCATGGGCGGGCCGTGATCCAACAGGAAGAATGAATGTCGCTTACGCGAGAGGCCCTGGCGGCCATGATCGATCACACCCTCTTACGCCCCGACGCGAGAGGAAGCGAGGTGGAGCACTATTGCCGTGAGGCCCTGACCCACGGCTTCAAGGCAGTGTGCGTGAACCCTCTGTACATCCCGCTGGTTGCCAGCAGCCTGCAAGGCAGCACCGTACTCCCATGCGCGGTCGTAGGTTTTCCGCTCGGTGCCGTGCCGAGCGTCCTCAAGGCGTTCGAAACCGAATGGGTCATTCAGCAGGGCGCCCGCGAAGTTGATATGGTGATCAATATCGCCGCCGCGAAGGAAGGAAATTTTGCAGCGATCACGCAGGAGATCGCTCTGCTAAAATCGATTTGCCACGGCGTATGCCTCAAGGTCATTCTTGAGACGTGCCTGCTGACAAATGCGGAGATCGCCTCGGCCTGCCACGGGGCGGTCGAGGCCGGCGCCGATTTCGTGAAGACGTCCACTGGATTTTCTCATGCTGGGGCTTCGCCTGAGCATGTGTCGCTTATGCGCGCCGCCGTCGGCCCATCCGTGGGCGTTAAAGCTTCTGGAGGCATCCGAGACCGCTCACAAGCAGAGGTGCTGATTGATGCTGGAGCCAATCGTATTGGCACGAGTAAGAGCGTTGAACTCATCGGAATAAATTAAGCCAAAGCTTCGTGAACAGCGGTAGTTCTAACGCTACCTCGTCCTTGAATTCGGATACCAAAACCCTACCGGTCTCACAGCAAGAAAGCGATCCACCGCTTGCGCAGAATTGGTGCCGAGCGAGCGAATTGATAGAGCAGGCTGGCCGCAAAATGGCGCTGGTGAATAACATTCTGAGGGCACAATTTCCTTCAGAGGAGCCAACTTCGCGCGTCCGCAAGCGCCGTAATTTTTCAAACCAGGAACAAGCTAGAGCTATTTCCGGCAGGCCCACGCGATTGTTGCTACTTCATTGAAGGGTTACCAAAACAGGAGCGGCAGATGTCGGGTGAGCTTCACTTTATTCTAAACGGGAAAGATATATGGATATCCAACCCCTCGCCCGAAACGCTGCTGGTTGATTACCTGCGGTCGCCTGACGTGGGGCTTACCGGAACGAAGAAGCCATGTGGCCAAGGCGGCTGTGGTGGTTGCACTGTTATCTTGTCCACGCCGATATTTGGCGGGCAAGCCGGGCAAGATGGCAGAGTGGAGCATCGCGCCATCAACTCCTGTCTCAGGCGGCTCTGTTCTCTCAACGGTCTGGCAATCACCACCATTGAGGGCACCGGCTCCATCCCACCCAACCCAAGCCGCTACTTGCTCCACCATCCGACAGGTTCCCGTGCCGGCCCGAGGATAGACGATCCTATCGCGCCAGCGCTTCTCGACACGATCACACTTGCCCGACAGCAGAATGCAACAGCCTCGGCGAGTATTGCAGGGCAAAAAGCGGTGGCAGCTAGCGATCACCCCAATCCCGTCGCTCACGCACTGGCTAAGAACAACGGTAGTCAGTGCGGTTATTGCAGCGTAGGTTTTGTGATGAACATGTCCGAGTTCATCAGGACCAACCCGTCACCGAGCAAGAAAGAGATCGAGGACATATTCGACGGAAATCTATGCCGATGTACGGGATATCGTCCGATTCTCACCGGCATGAAAAGTTTTGCCAAAGACTGGGAGGAAGACCCTGAATCGCAAACGGTAATGCAGTGCCTGGAGGACCCGCCGGTCGATGATCCCCTTGGTAGCACCGTCTCGATCCCCGTTCCGAACAAGTGGCCGAAGGTCATCCCGTTGTCCACGGACGGTGCCGACGGCATTCCGGCTTGGCATGCTCCGACCACTGTAGAAGAACTGATGGTCCTCTGGCAGGACGATTGGTGGAAAAACCCACCGCGCTTCATTCATGGGGGAACATCTTTCGGGATATATGACCAATGGTTTACCCGTGACGATGCTCCGGCGGTAGTTGATCTGCGAGGCATATCGGATATCAATATTGCTCCTAGTTTTGCAGGAGATTCATTCTATTTCGGGGCGACGTTAACATACAGCCAGTTCATAGATCATGTTCTGACCTATCCCGGCATTGGACAGGTAATTGACCCGTCTCTTGAAGCATTGCTCTACATGGCACGTCGTACCGCTGGACGGATTGTCCGCAATGCCGCAACAATTGGCGGCAATACAATGCTCGTGCTCCATAACATCCACGGAGATACGCCATTTCCGTCCGACTTCGTGACAACACTGTTCGCGCTCGACGCGGAGGTTGAATATTATGAAATCGTCCTGCAGCCGGATGGCAGTGCACAGGCTGTCAAGCAGAGCAGTACGCTTGAGGCAATGGTGCAGAAGATCGTCGCCAACCCTCCGCCATCGGAACAGAGTCAGAACCTGCGGCGCTATATTCTAATGTCATATTCTGTTCCGCTAAGCAAAGACAATGGGGTGGTCCTCTCGCAAAAGGTGGCGCTTCGTGAGGTGAATTCCCATGCGATCGTTAACGCGGCTACCAACCTCTCTTTTGGTGATGGCCTCAATGTTGCTACGGCCAGGTTGATCTTCGGCAATATCGCTTCTTTCCCTTGGCGTGCGTCTAGGACGGAAAGCGCTCTCCAGGGCAACGAGCTTTCCCTGGACCTCATAAGCAAACTTTGCAGCATACTCGATGAAGAGGTTCGGGCCGCACTTGCACAGTGGCAAGATGCATTTGCCAATGTTCCTGACGAAGGATTTACGGACAATTACAAAGCCTCGTCAGCAGTCAGCATGTTTTACAAGGCGATGCTGAACGCTCTCGTTAAACGAGGCGGGAAGGTTCCGCCGCATCTGGAATCGGCTGGAAACGAATATTGGGGAAACTGGCCTAGCAGCACTGGGCGCCAATATTATACCGTTCAGGATTTCAAGAAGCCTGTATCCCAACCCTATATTAAAGGTACCGCTCTGGCTCAATGTTCTGGACAGACCCACTATACACAGGAGATCGCGCCACCTCCCCGCACGCTCTATGCGGGCGTGGTTCAGGCGAATGCCGCATTGGGCAAGGCCGCTTTTAAGCGGCCTGGTGACCTAGACGCCACACTGACCATGGATGATCTCTCTGAATATTTACGAGAACAGTTCCCCGAATTTGTTAGTATTATATCATATAGCGACATACCAAAATACGGCGTCAACTATCAAGGAATTGGACTGGATCAACCGCTATTTGCAGACGCCATTGTTCTATATGTCGGCCAATGTCTCGGGCTTCTTATTGCAGAAACAGAAGAGGCAGCGCTAAGAATCACCCGGTTGGTCAATGAGCAGTGCGTGGATGTGACGCAGGCCGAGTGGGATCAGCCTTGGAACTTGCCTGTCCTGACGCTTGAAGATGCCATCGATCGCGGCAGCATCTTCCCGGATTCGCCCGCGACTGCGCCATGGGTGATGCACGTCTGGAAGATTACCCGACCACACAGCCAATTTGATTGGATGGCCACCGAAGATGGCGCTCCGCGACACCCCGATATAGTTGTCGCCGAGCATATCGACGTTGGCGGCATATCCTGCACGCGTATTGCGAATAGCCAACGGACCGGTGGGCAAGCGCATTTTTACATGGAAACGCAGGCGGCTCTGGCGATCCCATCGGACGAAGGGCGCATGGTTGTGCATTCCTCCACCCAAAGCCCACTTGAGATACAGCAGTCTGTCGCAATGGCGCTGAGCAGCCACTATAACAAGGTCAAGATCCAAACTGCCTTGCTGGGAGGGGGCTTCGGAGGCAAGACTGAGCAGACCAGGTTTGTTGCTGCGCCAACAGCGGTCGCGGCCCGCGTATTGAACCGGCCTGTTCGTTTGATCGTGCCGAGAGATCAGGACACGGCCCTCATCGGCAAGCGCCATGCCCTCTATGGCGAATGTCAGATCGCCGTGGACGATGGTACGGTTGACAACAAGAACAAGGGGCTGATCCGCGGCCTTCATCTCACTATGTGGGCCGACGGCGGAGCCTATTATGATTGCTCCTATATCGTCTCGAATTGCATCCAGACGCGCATTGACAACGCATACATGATCCCGAATTTCGAAAGCCAGATCGACGTTTGCCGCACCAACACCGCTCCCAACACGGCAATGCGCTCCTTCGGAGATATTCAGGGAAAGACGGTCCTCGAAAACGCGATCGATGATGCGGCCGCTCAGCTTGGTATTCGTCCGGAAGAAATACGCGAAAAGAACTTCTATGTTCGAGGAGATATGGCTCCCTACGGGCAGGTACTCACAGCCTGTTATATCAAGGAGGTCTGGGCTTATCTCAAGGAGAAATGCGACTACGACAAAAAGGTGTCGGATGTAGAGGATTTCAATAGTAAAAATAAATGGCGGAAGCGCGGCATATCGATGATACCGGTGAAATATGGTTCAGGCTACAACTTCGAGCAGCTGAAACAATCCACCGCCATCATTGTTGCGAACCAGGCGGATGGCTCGATTGTGATCCATCAAGGCGGAGTCGAAATGGGACAAGGCCTGCTGACTCAGGTTCAGCAAGTGGCTGCCTATGTCCTCAACATTCCTCTTGATCTCATTCACGTCGAGAGCCCGCAGACGGATACCACCCCGAATACCACCAGCAGCGGCGCCTCGACGGGAACGCCATACAGCTGCGAAGCAGTGAAGCGCACCGCTGAAATTCTGCGCAAACGACTTATGGATTTCGGATATCAATTGCTAAAGGACAATGGCGACGATTGGTGTAAAGCTCATGGCATTGATTTCTGGAATTATGGCTTGCAGGGCTGGGCGGCAGAAGTCAGCCCTCCGAATATGGCACCCGCGCTTATCTGGCAGAATATTGTTAATCTAGCCTATGTTTACCGATTGGGCCTGACCGCTACCTTTAACATTGATATTCCGCAAGGTGATTTCGACATGCCGGTACTTGGGTTCAAGCCGGCGGACAAGCAGCCGCAAATCCCAGGGATCACACCGAGTTCGACAGATCCGAGCGGGGTACTTAATCAGTTCGTCGGCTACACCTACTCGGCTGCCTGCTCGGTCGTCGAAATCGACGTGCTCACTGGTGAGACGAAAATCCTGAGTTCGGACATCGTCTATGACATGGGCTGGAGCCTCAATCCGGCACTCGACATTGGCCAGGTCGAAGGCGCTTTCATACAGGGAGTGGGTTACCTTCTGACAGAAGAACTGGTCACACAATCGAAGCCCATCGCCGCGAACTACCGTGAGGGCAAGCTCAATACGGTAAACACCTGGCGGTACAAAATACCTGCTCATGTAACCATCCCACTGGAAATGAATGTCTATCTTTTCCCACGCAACGATCCATCGGTCATAAACATTCCGCCTGATGATCAGGGAATTTTTTCGGCCAAGGAAGTCGGAGAGCCGCCGCTCGTTCTGGCTATTTCTGTATTCTTTGCCGTCAAGGACGCGGTCCGCGCTTCTCGTAAGGAGCGTGGCAAACTGGCGCTGTTTCGTCTTGACGCTCCCGCCACGCCGCAGGAGGTCAGGCGTGCATGTGACGTCACATTGAGCGATCTATGAGTTTGGTGCGACTAATTCGGGGCGTCGCGTCAGTGAGGAAAGTCTGCTCCCATGGAGCGGATTCAGTTTTCCGAGCCAATACCCTGTATTGCGGTGCGGCAGTGAAACCACTGCCGCCAGTTGGGGTCTGATACAACCCGAATCGAAGGCGCGGCGTGTCAAACCCTCCACCGCACTAATTTTGGCATCGATGAGAGCGAGAAGTTGAGCTTCTTGGCTGAGAGGACTTTGGGCACATCTATACCCGGTTGCCGACTTGGTGTGAGTGCGGTCAGGGTGAGTAAATGTTGCGCGAGAACCATCCGGAATATGTTCTGGCTACGGCACGGCTGCTGGACTTGACGATACCGCCGGAGTGCATGACGGGGGTTCTGGCTAACCTCGCTCTCCTTTTGAGCCACGCCACGATAGTCGCCAAGGGTGATGATGCGCTGCTCGATCCTGCGGAAGTGCTGCAGCCGTGAGCGCACGTTCGATCATCGCAAAAATCCGCAGCGCCGGAACGGCTTCGAGCTGGGCCAGAGACGCGCTTTGTCATATCGAAGCCGACCGGCATCTCAATTGCTTCACCGCCGTTCTCGAAACACGGGCCACCGAAATGGCCGCCCGGATCGACGCTGAGCCTCATCGCTTTCCTTTGGCGGGTCTACCTTTCGCCGCGAAGGACTTGTTCGATGTCGCTGGCCGGCCGACGCTCGCCGGTTCACGGATCAATCTCGACCATCCGCCCGCGCGGAGAGACGCCACGGCGATCGGCCGTTTGACAGACGCTGGCGCGAACCTGGTCGGTCTGACCAACATGGACGAATATGCCTACGGTTTCAGCACCGAGAACGCCCATTATGGTCCCACACGCAATCCCCACGATCCCACGCGCATAGCAGGAGGATCTTCAGGTGGGTCGGCCGCCGCCGTCGCGGCAGGAATCGTGCCAGCAGCGCTTGGCTCCGATACCAACGGGTCGATTCGCGTACCGGCCTCCCTATGCGGCATATATGGTTTGAAGGCCACTTATGGCCGGCTTTCGCGCGGAGGCTCCTTTCCCTTCGTGGCGGATCTCGATCATATCGGTCCGTTAGCGCGCGACCTCAACCTGCTCGCTGTGGTCTATGACCATCTGCAGGGCCCCGATCCCCTGGATCCGGCTTGCGCGGAGCGACCGTGCGACCTCGTCGCGCCGCTGCTGGAAAGGTCATTGCCGGACTTGCAAGTGGGGGTTCTGGAGGGATGGTTCCGCCAAGGCGCGAGTGACGAGGCATTGGCCGCCGTCGACCATGTAGCCTCGGCTTTTCCGCAAATCAGGAAGGTCGTGCTCGAAGGGACCGAGGCCGCACGCTCCGCCGCCTTCTGCCTGACCGGCATGGCTGGCGGAAGCCTGCATGCGAATCGCTTGAAGAACCGGGCCATGGATTTCGATCCGGCAGTACGCGATCGTCTTCTTGCCGGTCTGATGCTTCCTGCAAATCTCACGTTTCAGGCGCGTCGTGTGCGCCGGAAATTTATGCGGGAAGCGGTAGACCTCTTTCGCGAGGTCGACGTCCTGCTTGCACCGGCGACGCCTTGCACCGCGCCCAGGATCGGTGAATCGACCGTCATGATCGCCGGCCGTGAGATTCCCGTCCGCGCCAATCTCGGCCTCTATACACAACCGATCAGCTTCATCGGGTTACCCGTGATCGCTGCTCCGGTCCGGCTGCCGGGACTGCCGATCGGCGTGCAGATCATCGGCCCGCCCTGGGGGGAGGTGAAGATTTTTCAGGCGGCCGCCATACTCGAGCGCAGCGGCCGCGTCGGTACAACTGCTCTCCCGAGCCGAGGCGAGGCGAGCACATGACCGGCACCAGAGCGTCCAGTCACGGCATCGTCACCGCGCCGCACTATCTTGCGGCGGAGGCTGGGTTATCGGTGTTGCGCGACGGTGGGACGGCAGTGGAAGCCTGCGTCGCCACCGCTGCAACCTTGGCTGTAGTCTATCCGCATATGACCGGGATCGGCGGCGACGGCTTCTGGCTGATCCATGAGCCGGACGGGCATGTTCATGGAGTCCATGGCTGCGGGGCGGCGGCCAAGGCGGCGACGCTAGATCTCTATGCCGGGCTGGATGCGATCCCCTGGCGCGGGCCACTGGCCGCGAACACGGTCGCGGGCACCGTCTCGGGTTGGGCGGTGGCGCTTGGAGGCGACAGCGGCACCCTGCCGCTCGGCCGGCTGCTGCGCGACGCCATCCATCATGCGACCGAGGGCGTCGCCGTCACTATTGGTGGAGCGGGCATCGCGGCGGCCAAGAGCGCAGAACTGCGCGTCCAGCCCGGCGCCTACACCGCAATCTTCGAGCCGGAAGGCCGTCCGTTGACGAAGGGCGACCGTATCCGCCAGCCCGCGCTGGCCGCCACGCTGCACAGGCTGGCAGAAGAAGGACCGGAGAGCTTCTATGCCGGCGCGCTGGCCGCCGACATCGCTGCGGACCTCGCCGGGCTGGGCAGCCCGGTGTCCGCCGATGACCTCGCCCGCCACCGCGCCACCCGGTCGGCGCCTCTGCATGTCGCCATCCGCCAAGGCACCCTCTTCAACAGCGCACCGCCGACGCAAGGCATCGCTTCGCTGCTGATCCTCGCCCTATTCGACCGGCTGGAGGTAAAAGCGGTGGACGGGTTGGCCCATATCCATGGGCTGGTGGAGGCGACCAAGCAGGCCTTTCTCTGGCGCGACCGTCATTGCGGCGACCCGGCCTTCATGAAAGCCGATCCGCAAGCCCTGCTTGACGATGGCGCCGCGCTGGACGCCATGGCGGCGCGGATCGATCCGGCGACGGCCCTGCCCTGGCCGCCGCCGCCGCAATGGGGCGATACCTGCTGGTTCGGGGCGGCGGACGCGCGCGGACAGGTCGTGTCGTGCATCCAGTCGACCTATTTCGAGTTCGGCTCCGGGCTGGTGCTGCCCCGGACCGGCATCACCTGGCAGAACCGGGGCGCGAGCTTCCGGCTGGCAAAAAGCGGCTGGAACGCCCTGAAGCCTGGACGCAGGCCGTTCCACACGCTCAACCCCGCGCTCGCCAAGTTCACCGATGGACGGGTGATGGCCTATGGCACGATGGGCGGCGAGGGACAGCCGCAGACGCAGGCCGCCCTGTTCAGCCGTTATGCGCGCTTCGGCGTGGATTTGCAGGAGGCGATCAGCGGCCCGCGCTGGCTGCTCGGGCGGACCTGGGGCGAGCAGTCGACCAGCCTCAAGATCGAGGATGGGTTCGCCGACGCGCTCTATGAGGAGCTGGCGGCGGCCGGGCATCAGGTCGAGCGCGTCGGGCCGCCGACCGCGACGATGGGTCATGCCGGCGCCGTGGTGCGCCATGCCGACGGACGGCTGGAAGGGGCGACCGATCCGCGCAGCGATGGTGGCGTCGCGGCATGGTGAGCGATCCGGCCCCCGGCGGCGCGCGGGCCGTGGCACGGTGCACCGCACTGGCCGTCGCACCTTATAGCGACATGGACGGCCGCCTTTATCGCGGCTGGCTGACCCCGGCATGGCGCGCCGCAACGGAAAGACTGGCGGAATGGATGGCGGAGGCCGGCATGACCGTCTCCACCGATGCGGCGACCAACATCATCGGTCGCTACGAAGGCACGCAGGACGGCCCCGCACTCATCATCGGCAGCCACATCGACAGCGTGCGCGACGGCGGCTGCTACGACGGACCGCTGGGCGTGCTGCTGGGGATCGAGACCGTGGCCGCGCTCCATGCGGGAGGCCGACGGCCGCCCTTCCCCATCGAGGTGATCGCTTTCGGGGATGAGGAAGGCTCGCGCTTTCCCGCCGCGATGCTGACCAGCCGCGCGGTCGCGGGGACGCTGGACCCCGTTCCCGACATGGCGGATGCGGCCGGCGTAACGCTGGCCGACGCGCTGGAGGCGGTCGGCGCTACGCCGGACGGCATGGCCGAGGCGCGGCACGCTCCTGCGCTCGCCTATCTGGAAACGCATATCGAGCAGGGTCCGGCGCTCGAAGCGCAAGGTCTACCGGTAGGAATCGTCACCGGCATAGCCGCGCAACTACGCTATGTCGTCACCCTCACCGGGACGGCGGGCCACGCCGGCACCACGACGATGCCGCTGCGCCGCGACGCGCTGGCCGGCGCGGCGGAGATGATGCTGGCGGCAGAGCGGATCGCGCGCGACGACGCCTCCGATCTTGTCGCGACGGTCGGGCGGATCGAGGTCGCACCGGGGGCGCCGAATGTCATCCCCGGCCGCGCTGTCTTTACGCTGGACATACGCGCCGGGAGCGATGCCCGGCGCGACGCGGCGGCGGCATCGATCCTCGCCGGGCTCCGCGCGATCGCCGACCGGCGCGGACTCGCCATCGCGATCGAGCAGACCAATGATCTTGCCGCGTCTCCTTGCGATCCGGCGCTGACCGATCTTCTGGAAGCGGCGGTGGCGGAACAGGGCATCGCGCCTTTCCGGCTCGTTTCCGGCGCCGGGCATGACGCGATGGTCATGGCGGCTTTGTGCCCGACGGCGATGCTGTTCGTCCGCTGCAAGGGCGGGATCAGTCACAACCCAGCCGAACATGTCGAGGCCGCGGATTCCGACGCCGCGCTGGCGGTCATGCTGGGCTTTATCGAACGACTGGAAGGACGCGTCTCGTGACTGCGACCTATGGCGAGATCGACCCGCCGCAGCGGCTGCTGATGGGACCAGGCCCCGTCAACGCACACCCGCGCGTGCTGCGCGCGATGTCGGCCGACCTGCTGGGCCAGTTCGACCCGGAAATGACCGCGTACATGAACGAGGTCATGGCGCTCTATCGCCCAGTGTTCGGGACGCAAAACCGCTGGACCTTCCTCGTCGACGGCACAGCGCGGGCGGGGATCGAGGCGGCGCTGGTCAGCATGGTGGCGCCAGGCGACACGGTGCTGGTGGCCAATTTCGGGCGCTTCGGGCTGCTCCTCACCGAAATCCTCGGCCGCATCGGCGCGCGGATCGAGACCGTGGACGCGCCGTGGGGCGAGGTGGTGCCGCTCGGCGCCATCGCCGATGCGATTGCCCGCACGGGACCGAAGCTGGTGGCGACCGTCCATGGCGACACATCGACGACGATGGCGCAGCCGCTCGACGGGCTGGGCCGGCTCTGCGCTGACGCAGGCGCGCTTTCCTATGTCGATGCCACCGCGACCATCGGCGGCATGGAGATCGCCGCCGATCGCTGGGGTGTCGATATCGTCACCGGCGGCTTGCAGAAATGCCTCGGCGGTCCCTCCGGCTCGGCACCGATCACCATCTCGGATCGCGCGGCGGCGCACATTCAGCGCCGCAAACATGTCGAACAGGGAATCCGCCGCGACGACATCGACGATGGCGAGGGCGTGCGCATCGGCTCCAACTATTTCGATCTCGCGATGATCATGGATTATTGGAGCGAGAAGCGCCTCAACCACCATACAGAGGCGACGACGATGCTCTACGGCGCGCGCGAATGCGCCCGGCTGATGCTCGAGGAAGGGCTGGAGGCCCGTTACCTGCGCCATCGCCGGGCGGGTGCGGCGATGACGGCGGGGCTGCGCGCGCTGGGGCTGCCGGTGTTCGGCGACGATCGTTACCGCATGCCCAACGTCACTGCCGCCAGCATTCCTGACGGCATCGATGGCGAGACCGTGCGCCGCCGGATGCGGGAGGATTTCGAGATCGAGATCGGCACCGCCTTCGGCCGTCTCGCCGGCAAGATGTGGCGCTTCGGCGCGATGGGCTACAATGCGCGCAAGCACAAGGTGCTGCTGACGCTGGGCGCGCTGGAGGCGGTGCTGCGCGCGGAAGGCTATTCCTGCCTGGTGGGCGAGGCGGTGCCGGCGGCGCTGGCCGCGTGGGAGGCGGCGCCATGAGCGCGCGCGATCTCGTCGGCTATGGTGCCACGCCTCCACAAGCCCGCTGGCCTGCGGGCGCGCGCGTCGCAGTCAACATCGTCGTCAATTATGAGGAAGGCGCTGAAAACAGCGTCCTCAACGGCGACGCGCTGTCGGAAGGTTTCCTGTCCGAAATGGTCGGCGCCGCGCGCCACTCCGCGCGCGCGATGGCGATGGAGAGCCTCTACGAATATGGCAGCCGCGCCGGCTTCTGGCGGCTGCACCGCATGCTGACCGAACGCCGCGTGCCGGTGACGGTATTCGGCGTGGCGAAGGCGATGGAGGCCAACCCGGCGGCGGTCGAGGCGATGCTGGCCGCAGACTGGGAAATCGCCAGCCATGGCCTGCGCTGGATCGACTATCAGGACGTGCCCGAGGAAGTGGAACGCGCGCATATTGCCGAGGCGATCGCGCTCCATACGAAGCTCACTGGCCAGCGCCCACTCGGCTGGTATCAGGGGCGCACCTCGCCCAACACCGCGCGGCTGGTGCGGGAGGAAGGCGGCTTCGCCTATGATGCCGACAGCTATGCCGACGATCTGCCCTATTATTATCGCGGCCAGTTGATCGTGCCCTACACTCTGGACGCCAACGACATGAAGTTCGTGGCGCTCAATGGCTTCACCGAGGGCGAGCAGTTCTTCCGCTACCTGCGCGACACGTTCGACCAGCTTCGCGGGGAAGGCGGGCGGATGATGTCGGTCGGGCTGCATGGCCGCATCGCCGGGCGCCCCGGCCGCGCCCGCGCGCTGGCGCGCTTCATCGACCATGTCATCGCCAGCGGTGACGCCTGGATCGCCCGCCGCATCGATATCGCCCGACACTGGCTGGAGGTTCACCCGCAATGATCGACCCGGCAATGACCGATGACGTGACGATCGACGATCCCGTGCTTCTCACCGAAGTGACGGCGGCGTCCCACGAATATGAGCGCGCGCTGATGGAAGACGACATCCCGGCGATGGACCGGCTGTTTCACGATGCGCCGACCACCAATCGTTTTGGCGTCGGCGAAGTGCTGTATGGCATCGAGGAGATCCGCGATTTCCGCAAGGGGCGTGGCGGATCGCCGCAGCGCAAGCTGGGGAAAGTGGCGATCACCGTCTATGGCGACCGGTTTGCGACGGCGGACGCGGAATTCTTCCGCGAAGGCTCCGACCGGCGCGGCCGGCAGACGCAGAGCTGGGTGAAGTTTCCGGATGGCTGGAAGATCGTGTCCGCGCACGTCAGCCTTGAGGGCAACACGCATTGAGCGCCCCAAACCATCAGGCATTGTTCGAGCATTCCCCCTGGGTGGAGCAGCGCGCCGACGCACGGGCCTCGTCCGGCGACCGCCATGCGGACCTGATGGCGGTGGTGGCGGAAGCGACCGATGAGGAACGTCTGGCGCTGATCCGCGCGCACCCGGAGCTGGCGGGCAAGACGGCAATCGACCGCACGCTGACCGATGCGTCAGCGGCGGAACAGGCGTCGGCCGGACTCGATCGGCTGACGCCTGAGGAGTTCGCGCGGTTTAACGACCTGAACGCGGCTTATCGGACTCGTTTCCGCTTCCCCTTCATTATCTGCGTCCGGCTGACCGACAAGGCGGGCATCCTCGCCGCGATGGAACGCCGCCTCGCCAACGACCGCGACACAGAAATCGCCACCGCCATTGCGGAGATCGGCAAGATCACCGCCCTGCGCCTGAAGGATATGCAATGACCCTCGCCGACCTCGATGCGCGTGTCGCGCGCGATCTGGAACTGATCCAGTGGCGCGGCCCCGACTGGACGATCGCGCGCGACCGACCAGGCGGCCATATATATGACGTGCTGATTGTCGGCGGCGGACAAAGCGGGCTGGCAGCCGCGTTCGCACTGCAGCAGGAGCGCGTGAACGATGTCCTGATCCTCGACGAAAATCCGCAAGGGCTGGAGGGACCGTGGCTGACCTATGCGCGCATGCGCACGTTGCGCACGCCCAAGCAACTCACCAGCATCGACCTCGGCATTCCCAGCCTGACCTTTCGGGCCTGGTATGAGGCGCAGTTCGGCGTCGAAAGCTGGACAGCGTTAGGCAAGATCCCGCGGGCGCAGTGGATGGACTATCTGCGCTGGTATCGCCGGGTGCTCGCCCTTCCGGTGCGCAACGAGGCAAAGGTGGTGGCAATCGAACCGGTCGAGCCGGTTCTGTTCCGTGTGGCGCTGGCAACCGGCGAAACGCTGCTGGCGCGCAAGGTGGTACTGGCGACCGGCATCCAGGGCGGCGGCGAATGGCATGTGCCCGATTTCGTGAAGACCGCGCTGCCGGCCCATCTCTATGCCCATACGTCCGCAGCGATCGATTATGCCGCGCTCGCGGGTAAAAGGATCGGTGTGCTGGGGATAGGCGCCTCGGCGTTCGACAATGCCAATGCCGCGCTGGAGGCTGGCGCGGCGCAGGTGGATGTGTTCGCGCGGCGCAGCGAGCTACCGCGCATCAATCCCATCCGTTTCATGGAGCGGGTCAACCTGGCACCGCGCTATCCCGCGCTGAGCAATGCCGACAAATATCGCGCGATGGCCGATTTCCTCGCCAAGAACCAGCCACCGACGACCGATATGTTCGAAGCAGCCTCGGCGCATGACGGCTTCGCGCTGCATCTGGGCGCGCCCTGGCTGGCGGTGGAGCAGGTCGGCGAAGGCGCGCGAGTGACGACACCGCTGGGCACGTTCGATTTCGATTTTCTTGTGCTGTCGACCGGCCTGCTCTCCGATCCCGGCCTGCGCCCGGAACTGGCCGCGCTGGCGCCCAGGATCGCGCGCTGGGCCGATCGCTACACGCCGCCTGAAGGTCAGCGAAATGCGCTGCTCGATGCGCACCCCTATCTGGGACCGGCATTCGAACTGCTGCCGCGCGATCCTGCGGATGCAGACCTGCTCCACGGCCTGTTCGCCTTCAACTATTCCGCGCTTGCCAGCATCGGGCTGTCGGCATCGGCACTGTCCGGGCTGCGCCACGCGCTGCCACGCCTTGCAAGAGGGGTCGCCGACCAGCTGTTCCTCGACGATGCCCCGGCGATGGTCGACGCCTTCCTCGCCTATGACGAGATCGAGTTCACAGCGACCTGGCCGTGCGACACTACGGGGGCGGCGGCATGAGTGGCGCGACCCTCTCCACCCATGTGCTCGATACCGCCGATGGCGTGCCCGCCCGCGATATGGGCGTTACGCTTCTCGGCCCGGAAGGTCCGATCGGCGCAGGAAACACCGACAATGATGGACGCTGCCCCGGCCTCGTACGTGCGCCGTTGATGCCCGGTCGCTACCGGCTGGAGTTCGATGTCGCGGGTTATTTCCGGAAACGCGGCGTCTCTCTCCCCGCCCCGCCGTTCCTCGACCTGGTGCAGATCGATTTCGGCATCGCGCCGGGCGGCGGCCATTATCATGTGCCGCTGCTGGTCTCGCCCTATGGCTATTCGACTTACAGGGGAAGCTGATGGTGATCCGCTTCCTCGACGATGTAGCCATCGTCGACCAGCTTGCCGGGCTCGATGCCTTTGCAGCGGGCGCCGCATGATTCGTCGCATTCTTGCTTTTGTCGAACCGTTCATCATTGCACTGCTGGGCACGGTGCTGCTGGCAAGCGTTTTTCCCGCACGCGGAGTCTGGGCAACGGTGGCGGATCGCACCGCGGATGCGGGGATCGTGCTGCTGTTTTTCCTGCATGGCGGCAAGCTGTCACGCGAAGCAATTCTGACGGGGATGCGCAACTGGCGGCTGCATCTCGCAACCCTCGGCGTGACGTTCCTGCTGTTCCCCTTGCTCGGACTGGCGTTCCGGCTGCTGCCCTTCGTACCCGCGACGTTCGCCGCCGGTCTACTGTTCCTGACTCTGCTGCCATCCACGGTTCAATCCTCGATCGCCTTTACCGCCATCGCACGCGGAAATGTTGCTGCGGCAGTCTGTGCAGCCTCTTTCTCCAACCTGTTCGGCATTATCGCCACGCCCGCGCTCGTCGCGCTACTGATGGGCGGGACGACGGGCGGAGTGTCCTGGGCGTCGGTCCAGAGGATCCTGCTCCAGCTCCTGCTGCCGTTCGTTCTCGGCCATCTGCTGCGGCCGTGGATTGGCGGCTTCGTTGTACGCAACAAACAATGGCTGGGGCGGGTGGATCGCGGGTCGATCCTGCTGGTGGTCTACGCCGCATTCGGCGCAGCGGTGAAAGAGGGACTTTGGCAACGCATTGCGCCGAGCGGCCTAGCCCTGCTCACCGTCCTCTGCCTGATCCTGCTCGGCATCGTCCTTTGGATTACGACTCTGCTTGGTCGTGCCATGGGTTTATCGCGCGAGGATGCCGTAGTGCTGCTGTTCTGCGGATCGAAGAAGAGCCTCGCGTCCGGCGTGCCTATGGCGGGCGTGCTGTTCCCGGCAGCGCAGGTCGGGATCGTGCTGCTACCCGTCATGCTGTTTCACCAGTTGCAACTCATCGCCTGTGCATTGATTGCGCCGCGTCTCGCCGCACGCGCCTACGCGGTCGCAACACCGGACTGAACAACGCCCAGGGAGAGGCAGAAAACCATGAAGTCCTTTGTTGATACCGCCGACAAGCAGGAGATCCGCGACCTGGCCACGACCGATCTCCTCGATGGCGTCCCCATCAATCCAAGCCCCATTCACAAATCGACCTACAAATTTCTTGAACTGGAAGAGATTGGCGGCATCCTCTCCAGTGCCCGCAGAGTTCATCGCGCGCGATCATACAACGACGATGAAGGAAGACGCCACTCTACGGTAGATCGACCACAACGTGATCAAGGTACGCTCACCATCCACGGACTCAAGACCTACAAATCGATGTCCGCAAACGGTCTTATGGTCAATGTACCGCTCCACTTCTCGGCCAAACGGGCGCTGTTCGAGGCCGGGGGCGCGCGCAACTTTCATTTCGCCGTTCGGCGGCCGCCACAACGGCGGGCGCAAACACGCCCTCGTCGCGCCCGTTGGCTCCCATCGGGCGCTCTCATCCCTGCGATCGCCATATAGCAGCCACTCTCAATCACTGCATTTCTTGAGATACTCGTGCCGTTCGACATCCGCCAGCTTCGCTACGCAATTGCAGCCGCCGATCACGGCAGCTTCTATCGCGCATCCCGAGCATTAGACGTCGAGCAATCAACTCTGAGCCGAGCCATCCTGAAGCTGGAGCGCGTGGTCGGTGGCCGGATTTTCAACCGCTCGCAAGGCGGCGTTAGCTTGACGCTTGCCGGTGCGCAGTTCATCCGCGCGGCGCGACCGATGGTGGCGAGCGCAGAGAAGATAGTAGCAACGATGCGGGCAGCGGGCCAGGGTCGCGCTGGCGGCCTCATGATTGGCCACAACAGCGCGATCTCGGCTGGCCATCTGCGCGCGACGATGATGGGCTGGCGGGCGGGCCATCCCGATGTCGAAATGGACGGCGTGGAAGCCGACCGGAGCGCGTTGCTCGCGGGTCTCGACACAGGCGAGATCGACATCGCCATCCTCATCGGCGAAGCGAGCCATGCCGATCTCCGGCGCGCGGCCTTCTGGAACGAGCGCCTGATGGTCGCCATTCCGGCCGATCATTCACTTGCCGCCCACGATGCCGTCCATTGGACCGATCTGCGGCGAGAGCGCTTCCTGCTACCCGCCGCCGATCCCGGCCCTGAAATCCGCGATCTGCTGCTCGGCCGGCTGATGGTGGCGGGCGAGCCTCCCGACATCAGGATGTACCAGGCGAGCCGCGAGGCGATCCTGAGCGTGCTGGGCGGCGGCCTGGGCGTCTCGATCGTTTGCGAGGGCGCGACGGGCGCGCGCTATCCCGACGTCGTTTATCGTCCCGTCCTGGGCGAGCAGGGACCGGCGTTCGTCCATTATTCCGGCTACTGGCGGGAGGACAACTGCAATCCTGCGTTGCGGCGGTTCCTCGCCTTCGTGCGCGACCGCTATGCGCTGCCCTTCGATATTCCATGAGGTCGAGATAGCTCGCCGTGATTCGCGACGGCGCCACGGACATACGACGTTAACAGGCGCTATCGCAACGAGCAGACAGCCTGATTTGACCACCTTTGGGAAAGGAACCGTCATGACACAAGGCAAAACACTCATCATCGCGCTGGTGACGCTAGTCATCGGGTTTGGGGCAGGTTTCATCCTGCGCCCGGTGATCGCGCCGGTCGAGCCGACAGCAGCGGTAGCCAGTCCGCCGCCCGCCGCCGCCGCGCCCGCGGAGCCGCGCGGCAAGCAATATTTCGCGGCGCATCTAGACGAAGCCCGGCAGGTTCTGACGCAGTGCGCGAAAGGCTCGGTTCGCGGCGACGAATGCTTCAATGCCGAGATGGCCGTCACCGAGGCAGACGGCAGGGCGCGGCACAAGCGGTTCTTCGGAAATTGAGGCCGGATTGGCGCGGCCTTCAGTTCCCCTGCGCGCGGTGCCGGCGAAAGGCCCGGTCGGTGGCCATGAACCGCTCCAGCATCGGCGCGATCAGCCGAGCGGGCGGGATCGGGCTGCCCTCGCCTAAAATCTCGCCGTAGCGCCGCAAATCCTCGAACAGCGGCGCGGGCAGTTCCACGGCGAGTTTGACGGGCTTGTCCTCGGGGATCGGCCCCAGCTTCAGTTTCGTCATCGTGCGCCTCCAACGGGCTCCAATACAAGGTCGCGGGTCAGGACGATCCTGAGCGGATGCCCCGGCCCGATGGTGAGCGTCGGCTGGACATTGAGCTGCCGCCGCACGATCTGCTGGCCGGTCTGGTTGATGGTGTCCTGCGAGCCGCGGCGCAGCGCGCGGGTCAGGTCATCCTCGCTATCGGCGCCCAACTCGGCGCCGACGCCGAGCAGGGTCGAGACGGCGGCCGCCTTGAGCAGGTTCCCCCAATGCTGGTTCACGCGATCCTGTAAGCCGGCATAGCCGGCCGCATCGGCACCGGGCTGGCGCTCGAGAACGATCGAGCGGCCATCCGGCAATATCAGCCGGTCCCAGGCGAGCAGCACGCGGGTCTGCCCCGCGGCGACCTCGCTGTCATATTCGCCGATCAGCCGCGCACCCTGCGGAATGAGCAGTACACGCCCGGTGATGCTGTCATAGACGTTCTGCGTCACCTGGGCGGTGATCTGACCGGGCAAGTCTGAGCGGATGCCGGTGATGAGCGCGGCGGGGATGATGCTGCCGGCCTGCACGATGTTGGGCGATGCGGGCGCTGTCAGCCGCTCGGCGCTAACAATGCGCTGATTGGCTGCCTGTGCCATGAAGGCGCGCTTTCCAGCCTGGTCGCCCTGCACTGTCTCGGCAGGCTGCGGAGCAGCAGCGTCCGGCGCTGCAATTGCGAGGTTCGGCAGAGACGGCATCGCAGCGGCCCCGGCGCCGCTGCCGCCGAGGAACATAGTGCTGGTGCGGGCGGCGTCGCGTTCCTGCGCGATGCGCTGGCGCGCGGCTTCGGCGGCCTGGACGCGCGGATCGGGCTGCGTGCCGACCGGGGGCACGGGCACATTCTCCCCGCGCTCCCGCGCCGCGACGATTGGCCCGCCGAGATCGCCGGGGAGCGGCTTCCCGAGCTTCGGGACCTGGCCATAGTCCTTCGGCCCCGATGTGATGGTTTCGGACGCGGCGCGGCTGTCGGTGCTATAGAGTTCCTCCGCTTGCCTTTCGCCCGGCGGCTTGAGCGCATAGATCAGCGAGCCGCCGATACCGAGCCCAGCGACGACGCCGAGCGTGGCCAGCGCCTTCCTCGACAGGCGCATGACACGTGGTGTCGGCCCGCGAAGCTGGAAGGCGGCGGGATTCGCGGATGCGGGTTGCGGGGATGCCTGCGGCACCGGCTGGACGCGCGTATCGGCGGGATCGGTCATCACCGCCCCCTGCGGCGCGGTTCCGCGCCGTCGCGCACGATGCGGACGCGCCGCTCGGTGCGCTTGTCGCCGAGGCGCAGTTCCGCGCTGGCGAACAGCCGGTCCACCACCATGTAGCGGCCCTGCACGCGGTAATTGACCAGCTCGGCATCGCCGGCCGGGCCGGTCACGAACAAGGGCGGCATCTCGCCCTGCGAGATCCCGGCCGGGAATTCGATGAACACCTGGGAAGAATCGTCGAAAGCGCGCACCGGCTTCCACGGCACACGGTCGCCCGCGATCCGATAGCGGAAATTGAGCGCCGCGATGTCGATGCCGGTGGCGACCGGCGCGGCGGACGCTGCGGCGGCATTGGCGCCGCGCAGGGCGATGAGCTGGTCCTGCGGATAGGTCCAGGAGACCGACGCCATGTAAGTCGAGGCCGTCGCGCGCAGTTCGATGTGGTAGGTGCGGCGGTCGGTATTGATGACGAGATTCGTGGAAATGTCGGGCCGGGTGGGCTTCGCGAGGATATGCACGCGCGCGGTCGGGCCGCTGCCGCTCACCGTGTCGCCGATGATCCAGCGCACGGTGTCGCCGGCCGCGACCGGCCCCGGTCCCACGAGCTGCTCGCCTTCCTGCAAGGCGATGTCCGTCACCTGGCCGGGCGCGGCGTAGACCTGATAGAGCGCCCCGTCCGTCCACGGATATTGCTGGATCGCATTAAGGAAGCCGTCGCGCACAGGCTGCACGCGGGCGGCGGCATTGGCCGCGCCGACGCGGCTGCGCGGATCGGCGGGCTCGGACGGCCGCGCGCCGGTCCCGACCGGCTTCAACTGGCCGGGCAGCGGCAGGGGCTCGGGGATCGTCACCACTTCGACGGCGCGCGGCGGCTGCGCGGCCGGCGTCGCGGCGATCTCGCGCGGCGGATCGTCATAGGCGATGGCCGGCGGCTTTGCCGATGTGGTGGCGCAGCCGGCAAGCGCGGTTGCGGAAAGCAGCATTGCCGCGCTGGCGGCATGGCGGGCGGATTGCCAGGTCATTGCGACAACTCCTTGCTCCAGTTGATGGCGTTGACGAACAGGCCGAGCGGGTTCTTGCGCAGCGCATCGGGGGTGCGCGGCGGCTGCACGACGACGGTGAGGATCGCCGACCAGCGCGTCGTCTCGGCGAGGCTGCCGTCCTGATAGCGCCGCTCGGTCCATGCGACGCGGAAGCTGTCGCCCGATGCCCGGATCACGCTCGACACGTCCACCGCGACTTGGACCTTGCCAACCTGAGCGAACGGGTCGTTGGCGCGGGCATAGTCATTGAGCGCGAGCGCGCCCTTGTCGGTGGTGAAGTCGTAGGCGCGCAGCCAGTTCTGGCGCACGATCACCGGATCGGCAGGGATCGCGCGGACCTGCTCGATGAAGCGGGCGAGATGGAACGCGATCTGCGGATCGGTCGGACGGTAGCCGGATTCAGCGGGCGCGACCGCCTGCGCCTCGCCGAGCCGGTCGACCTGGACAACCCAGGGCACGATATGGCCGCGGGCGGATTGCCAGACGAGGCCTGCGGTGAGTCCGCCCGACAAGGCAAGCGCGCCGAAAAAGGCAAGCCGCCAGTTACGCGCCTGCACGCGGGAGGAACCGATGCGGTCGTCCCAGACCTGCGCGGCGCGCTGGTAGGGCGTCGCGGGTTCGGGGGTCTGGCTGTAGCGGATGGTGGGACGTCGGAACATGGGCGCTACTCTCTTTCCTTGATGTCGGGACCGCCGCCCCCGCCGTGGCTGTCGCCCGCCTTCATGGTGTGAGCGAGGACGGTCGCGCCGTGGGTTGCGGACTGGCGCTGCTTCATGGCCGATGCCCATGCGGGCGGGCCGGAAGCCGGGGCTGCCGGCGATGCCGCTGGCGCGGGGCTGCCCGATGCGGGCGCGACGCCCAGCCCGGCGCGGGCGCCCGTGCGGAAGTTGTCCTTCATGGATGCGCTCGCCTTGCCGGCCATCCGGCGCAGCGGCGAGAGCGCGGCATTGACGGCCCCGCTCGCCGCCGTCTGCCCGACAGCGGCCATGCCGCCCGCGACAGCGCCCGCGCCGCTCTTGCCGAGCGCGCCGACGCTGTAGGCGCCCGCCGCGCCGCCTGCCATGCGCGCGCCGCCACGCGCGGCGGCGCCCGTCATCCGGCCCGTCGCGCCGATAGTCGAGGCGGCGGCGCCCACACCCAGCTTCGCGGCCGCGGCGCCACCGACCAGCGCGCCGCCCGCCGCCAGCACGGTGCCGGCCGCCGCGCCCGCGCCGAGCTGCGGGCCGCCCGAGACGATGCCGTTGGCGATGCCGGGGGCGAAGATCGACAGGCCGAGCAACGACAGCGCGCCGAGCGCGATCGCCAGCACTTCCCGCGCATCTGGCTCGGGACCGACCGTCGCCGTGAACGTGCTGAACAGCGTGGTGCCGATCCCGGTGATGACCGCGAGCATCAGCACCTTGATGCCGGAAGAGACGATATGACCAAGCACCTTCTCGGCCATGAACGCGGTGCGGTTCCAGAAGGCGAAGGGCAGCAGGACGAATCCGGCCAGCGTCACCAGCTTGAACTCGATCAGGGTGATGAAGACCTGGATGGCGATGATGAAGAAGGCGAGGACGACGATAAGGTAGGCCAGCAGCAGCACGGCGATGATCGCGACATTGGCGAACACAGACCAGAGGCTGTTGTAGGCTTCCATCGCGTCGATCAGCGGCTGGGCGGCGTCGAGCCCCTTGGCCGCGATGCTGCCGGGCTTCATGAACTCCGCGAGGCTGAGCGCATCACCACTCGCCTTGAGGCCCAGCCCCGCGAAGCTCTCGAACAGGATCGTCGCCAGCGTCTGGAAATTACCGATAATGAAGGCGAAGGCGCCGATATAGAGGGTCTTCTTGACCAGCCGCTGGATCACGTCCTCGTCGGCGCCCCAGGCCCAGAACAGCCCGGCGATGGTCACGTCGATCGCGATCAGGGTCGAGGACAGGAATCCGACCTCGCCGCCCAGGAGGCCGAAGCCCGAATCGATATAGGTGGTGAAGGTGTCGAGGAAGGTATCGACGATCCCGGTGTCGCTCATCGCGTGCCGCTCCCGGCCTGATCGGCGGGAACAAAGGGGCCGGGAAGCTCCGGCCGGATCGCCTCATTCGCCCGGTTGCCGTCGCTGTCATCGTTCGTGCTGTCATATGCGGCGGGAAGCGCAGGATGCTCGCCCGGCGCGGGCGCGTCGGCATCCTTGCCGAAGAAACGGCGGCGCTTCTCCGCCCATGCCTGCTCGCACCCGGAGTCCGGCATGGTGAGCGTGGCGCAGCGCTCCAGTTCGCGCGCCAGCCGCTTCTGCTGCTCGCCCTGCTCACGGGCGGGCAGGACCGCTTCGCGCGGCAGGCCCTGCGGTTCGCGTGAGGCCACCACCGCCACGGCCAGCATGATGCCGCCGAGCGCGGCGACACCCGCGATCTTTGCATTGCGCGACATCGGACGGCTCCTGTCAGTCGCGGCCGAAGAAGCGGCGGAAGCGTTCGCGCCCCTCCGCCTCGATCGCGGCCTGCCGCGCGGCGTCGAGCGACTGCGCCCGGCCCTGCGCGGCGACCGCGGCGGTGAGGTCGGCGNGCTGCTGCGATTGCAGCGCGAGAAGCTGGTTGCCCGCTTGCGCGGCCTGGAGCGCGCCGGTCGCCGACTGGCTGGCCGAGACCAGGCCGTTCATCGTGGTGCGCGCGCCCTCGATATTGCCGACCACGCCGGCCTGCACCTGCAAGGCGTCCTGGAACGCGCCGACGCTGTCCTCCCAGCGCGCGTTGGCGTTGGCGATCATCTGCGCGTTGGTGCCGGTGAGCGCCGTCCCCTTGTAGCGGTCGGTGAAGGCGCTCTGGATGTCCTGGACATCGTAGGCGATGCGCTGGGCCTGCCCGAGCAGCTGCTGCGTCTGCCGGACCTGCTGCTGGAGCGTGTCGACCGTCGAGAGCGGCAGGCTGGCGAGATTGCGCGCCTCGTTGATGAGGCTGGTCGCCTGCTGCTGGATTTGCTGAATCTGGTTGTTGATCTGCTGAAGTGACCGGGCGGCCGTCAGCACGTTTTGCGCATAGTTGGTCGGGTCGTAGACAATTCCGCCGAACTGGGCGTGCGCGGGCGTCGCGGCGGTGATGCCGACCATGCTGGACGTGGCGATGGCGCCGGCCAGCATGGCGCGGCGCAGGAGGGAGGCTCTCATGGGATCATGTCCTTCAAGGCAAGGGGGAGCTGGCCGGTATCTTCCCGGTGTCCGGCCAGCGGGTCGGATCGGGGNTCGGGAAGAAGCTCGACCGCCCAGGCGCAGCCGCGATGCCGCAGCCATTCGGCGGCGAACGCGGCCTGGCCGTGGGCGGTGATGATGTCGGCGATGGCGAGCTGGTCGGTCTTCGACGAGGCGGCGGCGAAGGCCAGCGCGACCTCGCCCAGCCCCAGCTCGAACAGCCGGTTGCCGCGGCGGCTCTGGCAATAATAATCCCGTTTCGGGGTCGCCCGGCTGAGGATTTCGATCTGGCGGTCGTTGAGCCCGAAGCGTTCGTATACGCCTGCGATCTGCGGCTCGGCCGCCCGCTCGTTGGGCAGGAAGATGCGCGTCGGGCAGGACTCGACGATGGCGGGCGCGATCGGACTGCCCTCGATCTGCGCGAGCGATTGCGTGGCGAAGATGACGCTGGCATTCTTCTTGCGCAGCGTCACCAGCCATTCCGAAAGCTGTTTGGCGAACGCGGGCGATCCGAGCGCCAGCCAGCCTTCGTCGATGATGATAAGCGTGGGGCTGCCGTCGAGCCGCCCCGCGATGCGGTGGAACAGGTAGGACAGCACGGCGGGCGCCGCGCCGCTCTCCATCAGTCCCTCGGTCTCGAACACCTGGATCGTGGCTTCGCCAAGCCGCTCGGTCTCGGCATCGAGCAGCCGGCCCCATGCGCCGCCGACGCACCAGGGCGCGAGCGCCTGCTTGAGCTGCTGGCTCTGGAGGAGAACGGCGAGCCCGGTCAGGGTGCGTTCGGCAACCGGCGCGGTGGCGAGCGAGGTCAGCGCAGACCAGATGTGATCCTTGGCCTGCGGATCGACGGTGACGCCTTCGGAGGCGAAGATCGCGGCCAGCCATCCCGCCGCCCAGCTGCGCTCGGCCGGATCGTCGATCCGCGCGAGCGGCTGGAGCTGCACGCCGTCGCCGGCCTCGTCGGCGAGCATCCCGCCCAAATCCTGCCAGTCGCCGCCCATGCCGAGCGCGGCGGCGCGGATGCTCCCGNCGAAGTCGAACGCGAAGACCTGCGCGCCCGGATAGCGGCGGAACTGCATCGCCATCAGCGCGAGCAGGACGCTTTTGCCCGAGCCGGTCGGCCCGACGATCGACATATGGCCGACGTCGCCGACGTGAAGGGA
Source organism: Edaphosphingomonas haloaromaticamans (assembly GCF_001853345.1). Lineage (NCBI taxonomy): Bacteria > Pseudomonadati > Pseudomonadota > Alphaproteobacteria > Sphingomonadales > Rhizorhabdaceae > Edaphosphingomonas > Edaphosphingomonas haloaromaticamans. The sequence goes on from NZ_MIPT01000001.1 coordinate 734,339, forward strand.
AAACCGGAACGGGGTCGAGCCTTCGGTCTTGCCGTAGAGCAAGGGGGGAGCACCGAAATGCTCGTCCTGTTCCGGCCCCGCCCATACCGCTGACAGGGGGATCAGGTGGGCGAGATTGATGGTGGAGACCGGCGCCTGCCGGACATTGGCATAGGTGTGGCCGGGGAGACTCCCCAGCCATGCCTCGATCGCGTTCATCCCTTCGGGGATCACGGTGAAGTCGCGGCCCTGGATGACCTTCTCGGCCAGCCGCAGCTTATCGGCGGCAACGGCCGCATCGCGGTCCCACACCGTCACAGTCGCGGTGACATAGGCCATGCCGGCATAGTCGGCGCCAAGCTCCTGCAAGGCGGTATCGGCATCGGCGGCCTTGTTCGAGGCGTCGCTGTCCAGCAGCGTCGATGCCTCGTTGGTCATGATTTCCTTGAGGATCGCGGCGACCGACTTGCGCTTGGCGAACCACTGGCGGCGGATGCGCGTCAGCAGTTTGGTCGCGTCGGTCTTGTCGAGCATGATCGCGCGGGTTGACCAGCGATACTCGAAGGCGAGCCGGTTCAGTTCATCGAGCAGGCCCGGAAAGGTGACGCTTGGAAATCCGGTGATAGTGAGCGTGCGGAGATGATGGTCGCCCAGCTTCGGCTCCAGCCCGCCTGTGAGCGGTTCATCAGCCAGCAGGGCGTCGAGGTGCATCGGCGTTTCGGGGACGCGCACGCGCTGGCGCCGCGTCGAGATCGTGCTGTGCAGGTAGGTCAGCGTCTCGGCGTCATCGAGCCAGCGAACCTCGGGCACGAAGCCATCGACTAGGTTGAGCACACGGTCGCTGCGGTCGGTGAAGCCCTTGAGCAGTTCCCAAGGATCGACGCCCGTGCCGGAACGGCCTTCATAGAGCCAGGTTTCGGCGCGGGCGGCGTCCTCGGCCGGGGGCATCCAGAGTAGCGTCAGATAATAGCCGCTCTCGAAATGCGCGCCTTCCTCGCGGAACTGTTCGCGCCGCTCCATGTCGACCAGCGCCGACACAGGATCGGGAAACTCGGATTCCGGGTAGTCGAGCGCGGGCGTGCGCTGCGCCTCGACGAAGATCGCCCAGCCCGAACCGAGGCGGCGGAGCGCGTTGTTCAGCCGCGCGGTGGTCGCCACCAGCTCGGCCGGCGTGGCGGAATCAAGGTCCGGTCCCCGGAAACGTGCGGTGCGCTGGAACGAGCCGTCCTTGTTGAGAACGACGCCCTCGCCGATCAGCGCCGCCCAGGGCAGGAAGTCGGCCAGATGCGCGGCGCCGTTCCTGTATTCGCGCAAGGACATCATGGCTGCATCCATGTCGGGTAGCGAAGGTGGCGCCGGGCCACGTCCACGAATTGCGGATCGCGCCGCGCGGCCCATACCGACAGCGCATGGCCGATCGCCCAGATAGCGAGGCCGGCGATCCAGAGCCGCAGGCCGAGCCCGATCGCGCCCGCCAGCGTCCCGTTGACGATGGCGAGTGAACGCGGGGCGCCGCCGAGCAATATCGGCTCGGTCAGCGCCCGATGGACTGGCGCGAAATAGCCCGCGATGGGCTCGCCATGATCGGCCGCGCCGGTCATGCCACCATCGCTCCGCCGCCGAACGAAAAGAACGAGAGGAAGAAGCTCGACGCGGCGAACGCGATCGAGAGACCGAACACGATCTGGATCATGCGCCGCGCCCCGCCCGACGTATCGCCGAAGGCCAGGGTCAGGCCGGTGACGATGATGATCATCACCGCGATGATCTTGGCGACCGGCCCCTCGATGCTTTCGAGAATGGACTGAAGCGGCGCTTCCCACGGCATCGACGATCCGCCCGCATGGGCGGGCATCGCGTAGAGCAGGCCGGTGGCGGTGATGCCGATATGGCCGAGGCGGTCGAGCATGGTGCCGCCGAGCAGGCGGCCCTTCATGGTCCTGACAGGTTTGGGATCGTTGGTCATGGCAGGTCTCCGGTCTGGGGGGTGGTGAGCGGCATGAGGCGGTAGTCGCCGGTCGCGGCGTCGAGCCCTTCGGCGCGGGCCAGCTCGGCGAGGCGGCGGCCGTGTCCGTCGCGGACGAGCACGGCGATCAGGTCGATGGTCTCGGCCAGCAGCGCGCGCGGGACCGTGACGACGGCCTCCTGGATGAGCTGTTCCATGCGGCGCAGCGCACCGAGCGCGGTTCCGGCATGGATGGTGCCGATGCCGCCCGGATGGCCGGTGCCCCAGGCTTTGAGAAGGTCGAGCGCCTCGGCGCCGCGCACCTCGCCGATCGGGATGCGGTCGGGGCGCAGGCGCAGGCTGGACCGCACGAGATCGGACAGCGTTACGACGCCATCCCTGGTCCGCATGGCGACGAGGTTCGGCGCGGCGCATTGCAGCTCGCGCGTGTCCTCGATCAGGACGATGCGGTCGGTGGTCTTCGCCACCTCGGCGAGCAGTGCGTTGACCAGCGTGGTCTTGCCGCTGCCGGTCCCGCCCGCGACGAGGATGTTGGCGCGGGTTTCGACGCCGTGCCGCAGCGCCTCGGCGTGAGCCGATGACATGATCCCGGCTGCCACATAGTCGTCGAGGGTGAATACCGCGACGGCGGGCTTGCGGATCGCGAAGGCAGGCGCGGCGACGACAGGCGGCAGCAGCCCCTCGAACCGCTCGCCCCCTTCAGGCAGTTCGGCCGAAACGCGGGGGCTGCGCGCGTGAACCTCGACGCCGACATGGTGCGCGACCAGGCGGACGATGCGCTCGCCATCCGCCACGCCCATCGTCATGCCGGTGTCGGAAATCCCCTCGCCGAGCCGGTCGATCCAGAGCCGGCCGTCCGGGTTCAGCATCACCTCGATCACGGCGGCATCGTCGAGCCAGGCCGCGATCGACGGTCCCAGCGCCGTGCGCAGCATCCGCGCGCCACGGGTGAAACCTTCGGATCGGATCGGCTGGACGGACAAGTAACGGCCCCTGAATTGGGCCGGGCGAACCGCCGCCCGGCGTCAGGGGCACATCAAGAGAGACAGGAAATAGCGCGAGGCAACAACTATGTCAGGGCGTAGTAGTGACGGCGGTAGATAAGTGCGCGTTGCGGTGGGGCACTTTAATCGCCGATATCCGCCCACACTATTTTCGCGAGTATAGCTGGCCGAGTCGCGCATGGCCGGCTCCGGTTGGTTCGCTGCACTGTCATGTGTCGGCGGAGCCGCCCTCACGACCTGTAATATCCTCGGGGATTTCGTCGAGCAGGCTCTTGCCGCTGGCGTAGCGTCGGCCGAGCGTCTCGACAAATCCCTCATAGCGCTTGCGGCCCTTCACCTGGGCCGCCGCCTGATCCTCGTCGGGCAGCGGCGGCGTGACCGCCAGCCAGAAGCGGACGAACAGCGCCAGCGCCTCGGTCGTGAGGCCCGTGTTGCGTTCGAGCCGCTGGACCTGGCGCGAGAGCCGGTCGAGACGGCGTGCGAAGGCAGCCTCCATCCGGTCGGCGCCGTCCGGCGACATCCAGGAGGTGACGGCCGCTTCTACGATCGCCGAGCGCGAGATGCGGCGGCGGATCGCCAGCTCGCTCACCTGGCGGGCGAGGTCAGGCGGAAAATAGACGTTGAGACGGACGCGCATGGGATGCTCCTACAATTCGATGCCGTCGTCGGGATCGAGCGAGGCCTGCCGCGCGATGCCCTGCATCCGGCGCCGCGCCGCCGCCTGGCGCGCGGCGTCCTCGGGCTCGTCCTCGACGATGGAAAATTCCTGCGCGGGCGGCGCGGGCGCCGTCTCCTTCACGATGGCGACATGATCGGGAAGCTCGGGCTCGCGGCGCAGCCCGCTGTTGGCGGCATCCTCCTGGCGCCGGATGATCGCCGCGATCTCGGCGGGATCGGCCGAAGCGGCGAGCCCCGTCCAGTCGTCGGGACGGATTTCCCGAGCCCCCGATGCGGCCGGATCGGGCGGCGGCATGATCCGCGCGGCGAGACGGGGATCGGCGTAATAGGCCGCCTTCTTCGCGCGGATCGGCTGGACGCCCGACACCATGACGATTTCCTCGTCGGGCGGCAGTTGCATGACCTCGCCCTGCGTCAGCAGCTGCCGGGCGGTCTCGGAGCGCGAGACCATCAGATGGCCGAGCCAGGGCGAGAGCCTGTGCCCGGCATAATTCTTCATGGCCCGCATCTCGGTCTTGGTGCCGAGCGCCTTCGACACGCGCTCGCCCGTCTTCTCGTTGTTGGTCGCGAAGCTCACCCGGACATGGCAGTTGTCGAGGATGGCATTGTCCTGCCCGTAGGCTTTCTCGATCTGGTTCAACGACTGGGCGATGAGGAAGGATTTCAGACCATAGCCGGCCATGAACGCCAGCGCGGACTCGAAAAAATCGAGCCTCCCCAGCGCGGGAAACTCGTCGAGCATCAGCAGCAGGCGATGCCGGTTGCCCTGGTTCAGTTCCTCGGTCAGCCGCCGCCCGATCTGGTTGAGCATCAGGCGTATGAGCGGCTTGGTCCGCGAGATGTCGCTGGGCGGAATGACGAGGTAGAGCGTCGTCGGCTGCTCGCCCGATACGAGATCCATGACGCGCCAGTGGCAGGCGCGCGTGACCTGTGCGACGACGGGATCGCGGTAAAGCCCGAGAAACGACATGGCGGTCGAGAGCACGCCCGAGCGTTCGTTGTCGCTCTTGTTGAGCAGTTCGCGTGCGGCGCTGGCGACGACGGGATGGACGCCCGCCTCGCCGAGATGCGGGGTCGCCATCATCGCGGCCAGCGTCTGCTCGATTGCGCGCGCCGGATCGGACAGGAAGGCGGCGACGCCCGCCAGCGTCTTGTCGGGCTCGGCGTAGAGAACATGCAGGATCGCGCCGACCAGCAGCGCATGGCTGGTCTTTTCCCAGTGGTTGCGCTTCTCTAACGAGCCTTCCGGGTCGACCAGCACGTCGGCCACGTTCTGCACGTCGCGGACTTCCCACTGGCCGCGCCGGACCTCCAGCAGCGGGTTGTAGGCGTCCGAGGCCGCGTTGGTCGGGTCGAACAGCAGGACGCGGCCATGCCGTGCGCGGAAGCCCGCCGTCAGCGTCCAGTTCTCACCCTTGATGTCATGGACGATCGCCGACGCCGGCCAGGTCAGGAGCGAGGGCACAACCAGCCCGACGCCCTTGCCGCTGCGGGTCGGCGCGTAGCACAGCACATGCTCGGGGCCGTCGTGGCGCAGATATGCGCGGCCAAGCTTGCCGATCACCACGCCGTCGTCGCCGAGCAGTCCGGCCGCGCGCACCTCGTCCTCGGTCGCCCAGCGCGCCGAGCCATAGGTTTCCGCGTTCTTCGCCTCGCGCGCGCGCCAGACCGACATGGCGATGGCGACGGCGACCGCCACGAAGCCGCCCGACGCGGCGATCCAGGCGCCGGTCTGGAAGATGGCGGGCGCATAGGCGTCGTAGCTGAACCACCACCAGAAGAAGGCGTAGGGCGGATAGACCGGCCAGCCGAGCGCCATGAACCAGGGTTCGCCAAGCTCGGGCTGATACGCCAGCGCCGTCGCCGTCCATTGCGTCGCGCTCCAGATCGCGGTCAGCACGATCAGGAAGACGACGATGATCTGTCCCCAAAGGATTTTGGTCGCGGGCATGGCTTGTCTCCTTGTTCAGATGCCGAGGCCGCGCTTGCGGCCCAATGACCAGCCGATGCCGCCGCCGTCGCGGGCGACGCCTGCGATCTGCCGGCCGAGCTGGCGTTCGAGGTCGTTCGACCAGGGGACGAGCCGGAAGCCCAACCCGTCGTCGATCATGGCGAAGCGGCCCGAGGCGAGCGCGAGGCGCTGGCGGCATGTGCCGGCGACCTTGTCGCCGGGATTGGTGGGCCGGTATGCGAGCCCCGTCCGGCCCGCGATCTCGGCGCCCGCCGCATCCAGTTCACGGCGGCGCAGGGTGTCGAGAAGACCGCGCTGGAAGACGACGCGCTCGCCGTAGCGCCGCGCCAGTCCTTCGCGCACGAGATGGTCGGTGCGCTCGTCCATCGCCCGGCGCACTTCCGCCCCGAAGCCGCCGTCCGCAACACCGGCGCCGCGCTCGATCAGGCGATGATCGAGCCAGGTCGCGCCCGGCGCCTTCATCTGCGTGGCAAGGTCGAGATCGGAGCGCGTGGCGAGGCGCAGAGTCGGATTCCGCTCGCCCGGCTTGGCCGTAGCGCGCAGCTCGACGATGCCGCCGATGTCCGGGCTATGCTCCAGCGCCTCGATGCCCGGAAACCGGACATGGTGGGTGCGCCCGTCGATGCCGTCGATCACGGCATAGGCCGAGCCATGCAGCTCGTCGTGGAGCCCCTTGTCGATCAACCGGCCGACGATGGGCTTTTGCGGCGCCCCGCTGACGATCTCGTAGCTGTCGAGCGGGCGCTGCAGGCCGCGATCGTTCAGCGCCTTGCCGATGGTGCGGATGATGTCGCCGCGCGTGCCCAGATCGCGCAGCTTGGCCTGCGCGCCCTCGGCCTTCACCCATTGGCCGGGTTCGGCCTGGGCGGCGAGCCCCATCGTCTCCAGATGCTGCAACCGGCCTATCATCAGGCGGCGCACGCGGGGATCATCCGGGCCGGGATGCTCGGGGCGCAGATCGACGACACCCAGCTCGTCGGCCGAGCGCGCGATCTCGGAGTCCAGCCTCGTCCAGCGTTCGGCCGTCACCTCCCGGTCGAGCGCGCGCTGGATTTCATGCTCGGGCTTCGGGCCAAGCTCGGCCCAGGCCAGTTCTTCGGCGCGCGAGCGCAGATTGTGGCTGATATACTCCCGGTTGATGACGAGGTCGGCGCCCTGGTCATCGACGCCGCGGACCAGCAGATGGACATGCGGGTTGTCGGTGTTCCAGTGATCGACCGCGATCCATTCGAGGCGCGTGCCGAGATCAGCTTCCATCTGGCGGACGAGATCGCGGGTATATTCGCGAAGGTCGGTGAGGTCCGCCGCATCCTCGGGCGAGACGATGATCCTGAAATGATGCCGGTCGTCCTTACACCGATCGGCGAAGGCGCGGTCGTCGGCGCCATCGCCATTGGCGTCGAACATCCGCGCGGGCGATCCGTCGCGGGTGACGCCCTCGCGCTTGAGATAGGCGATGTGCGCGGACAGCGGCGCCCTGGGGCGCCCATTCCGGTGAAAACGGGTGACGGGCACGATCTTGACCAGCACGCGCCGGCCCGATCCGAACAGCCGGCTCCGCGCGAAGGACGTGCGGCCCCGGCCGAAATTCGATTGCCCGCGCTGGCGCGATCCGCCCCAGCCGGCCGTTCGCCGGCCGCCGCCGCTGCGCGCGGCGACGCGGAGCACCTGAACGACAAGTCCTTGCGCCTTGCGGCCGTGGCCGGCTCCCCTGTTCCTGACCTTGCCCGGCCGGACGCGGAAATCCTCGTCCTCGCTCACGGCCGGGCCGCTTTCCGCCGGAAATGGCCTGTGGTGCCATTGCGCGCTTTGAATTTGCTTGCTTTTTTCTTCCGAGCGGCACGCTCGCCGACGGACGCACCCGCGCCAAATCGTTGAAAGACAAAGGCTTTCAGCGAATTTGGGGTGCGCTTTCTATCTTGCCGTCCCTTCCTTCGGCCTTTTCCTGCCCTTCCAGCTACTTGATCCCTGACTTGCGCCAATCTGAAAACGGGGGCGGTCATGGCGTGCCGGCCCCCTCCCGACGTGCAGCCGCCGTGCAATTCGGCCGCGGCGGCGCTGCAACGGGATCGTCCGGCAGCGCGAACTTGAGGCGCCAGGTCCGCCACGCTTCGGCGACGGCGCCGGTGCCGGGAAACAGGTCGTCGAGCGTGTCGTCGGGACGCGCTGCGACCGTCTCGAAACACCAATGGCAAACTGCTTCGGGCTTCGCTCCGGTGAGACCGCGACGCAGCGTGATCGGGCATTCGATCCAGTCGCGCAGGACCAGCCGCTTGCTCACGACCGGCTTGCGCGCGGGCTTCACGATGACCGGCTCCCACGCCCAGGCGACCGGCACGTTGCGCTTGAACGCGGCGAATCCCTTGACCCAGGCCATCCACCGCGCGCCGGTTTCGCGCACGAGCGGCGCGAGCACGGCGACCGATTCCGGCGTCGCGGCGGCGTGCAATATCCAGCCGTCATAGTCGCGCTGGAGCCGCTCCATCAGCGCGGCATGATCGACCTCGCCCGCATAGTCGGGGTGGCCGCGATAGAGATGCGCGCAGCCGATATAGGGCGGATCGGCGTAGGCGATCTTCACGGCTGCCTCCGCCCCGACAGCGCGACGAACAGGCTGCTCGCGGGCGGTTCGACCGCGCCGCGCATGTCGGCCGCGCGCTCGCGCGGCGACGTTTCCGGTGCGGCCGGACCGTCGTTCGGCCGCGCCGCGAACAATGCGGCCCGGCGCCAGGCGAAGCGGTCGGACGGCGGCGCGGCGGCAAGCTGGCTGTCGTCCGAACCGCCTGTGATCGCCGCCAGCTTTTCGAGATAGGCGCGCGTCTCGGCGGGCAGAGGACGGCCGCGCGACAGATATTCGTCGTAGCGGCCCGGACCCGCATTATAGGCCTCCAGCATCGCGGTCGCGTTGCCGTAGCGGTCGTGCATCGCGCGCAGATAGGCCGCGCCCGCCATGATGTTGTCGCGGACATTGTAGGGATCGCGCCCCAGCCCGTGGCGTGCGCGCAGGCTGGCCCAGGTCGCGGGCATGATCTGCATCAGGCCCATCGCGCCCGCGGAGGAAACGGCGCGGGAGTCGCCGTTGCTCTCGACGCGAATGACGGCCCATATCCATGTTTCGGGGATGCCGAAGCGCCGGGCGGCGTCGGCGACGTGACCGGCATAAGGATGGCTGGTTGCCGCGCGTTCGGCCGGTGTGTCCTGCGCCAGCGCGGGAGCGGACATGGCGCCCGGTGCGAGCAGCAGGACCGCGAGCGTGGCGGTCAATCCGCCCCCGCTCCGCCGCCAGCCTGCCAGCGTGCTCGCTCCGGTAAAGGGTGCGCGCGACGCGTCGGCCGACCTGCGACCGAGCGGGACGGATGGGGTGAGCGGTGACGGCGGCGAAGCTGCCGACAAAATGCTCCGGGGGAGCATTTTGAACCGCGAACGCTTTTCCGCGAACGAAGGGATGATGATCGGAACAGCCACCGATCAGCTCCGATCGTCGCGCGGTCGGAGACGCTTCCACGTCAGGCGGAACGTCCGGCCATCGTCGTCGGCGCGGAACAGCACCGGCCGGAATGGCGAGCCGAATAGCGGGCTGTCGATCTCCAGCGCGATGTAATCGCCGGCCCGTTCGCCGACGCGTTTCCACGCGCCGCCGACTTCGGGGCCGTCCTCGTCGTCGAGGTGGACGCGGTAGTCGGGCGCGTTCTCGGCGTCGCCCGGATCGATCGCGACAAGCACGATCGACTCGTTGATGCCGAAGTAGCGAGCGCGTCCGGCATAGCCGTTGGCGGTGGATTCAAAGATATTCACTTGCATGGCCGATCTCCTTGGCTTGGGGGGGCGAAGGCGGTTGCGACGGCGCGCGCAGATGCAGCGGCGTTGCGCGGCCGATGACGGTCGAGGCCGGAAGCGGGCCGAAATAGCGGCCGTCCAGGCTGTCCGCGACGGACGGGTTGAGCAGGAATAGCTGGCCGGATTCGAGCGTGCGGCAGCCCTGCCAGACCGGCAGCGGGCGGCCACGGCCGTCACGCGCGCGGGCGCTGGCAACGGGATGGCCGTCAACACTTACCACGGCGCCCTTGCGGCAAATCCGCTGCCCGGCTTTTGCCGCGACATGCTTCAACAGCGGCACGCCCTCGGGCAGATAGCCGCGCGCAGAAAGCCAGCCGGAAAGCCGCTCTGGCGGCATGATGGCGACCAGCGTCCCGATGGCAGGATCGCGGTCGGGATGGATGCGGTAGAGTCCGATCGGCGCGCTGGCGCTGGCGTTCCAGATCACGCGCGGGAAAGGATCGGCGACGGCGATCGCGACGAACGCCGCGGCGACGGCGGACGCGGCGATGGCCGTCGCGATGACATAGCGGCGGCGCGTCATCCTTCGATCTCCCGGCGCTTGAGCCAGGCGCGATGCCGCTCCAGCGTGTAAGGGCGCGGCTGGTGTCCCGCGGCGATGCGGTTGTGGACGTGGCGCCAGTGGTCAGGCGCGGCGTCGCAGGGATCGACGCCCGCCATCTCCACCGCGTCGATCGCGGCGAGCACCTGTTGGACCTTGGGCCAGCTCTCGATGTGCAGGAGGATGTCGCCACCCGGACGGACGAAGGGCAGTGTGGTGTATGGCTCGCCCGGTGCGACCGCGCGCACCACGTCGATGCGCGAGGTGACGGTGCCATAGTCGTTGGCGGTCCATCGGACGAAGGCGAAGATGGCGCCCGGCCGGAAGCTCATCACGCGCGTCCGGCGCGTGAGGATGCGTTCCTGCGCGACGCGGCCGAAGCGTATCCAGTGCTCTTGTCTTTTCTCGATCCAGCTCAGTTCGACCTCGGTCAGCCGGGATCGGGAGGCGTTGGCGGTTGGAACGGTCGGCGTGCGCGCGGCTTGCGCCCGCTCCGCCGCCTGTCGGCGCAGCGCGGCTTCAAACCCGCTGAAGTCGATGCGCTCCGGGCGCGCGGGATCGCTCATCGTTCGTCTCCGGTGCTGTCGATGGGGGTACGCCCGAACGCGAGGTCGAGTGCGGCTTCGGTGCGCAGGATGGCGCGGCCGATGGCTTCGGGGATTTGCGGAAGAACGGCGTCGCCGAACGCCTCGACGATCAGACTGGCCGCAGCCGTCCCGCGTGGACCGCCGAGCGCAATGCGCGTGCCAGCCACCCAGGCGGAAAGCCCATCATCCAGCCATAGGTGATGGGCAAGGCCGCCGTTCCAGTCAGCCCACGGCTCCGCAGCATCGCCGCCAGCGCGCGGGCGCCCGCCCATTTGTCCGGTGCGCGATCCGTCATGGCGCCGTCCATCACCGCATCCATCGTCGGCGATTTCCTGCGATCGTAGGCCGGACTCCAGCTGTCCATCCGGCTGTCCCGCTTCGTCGGGGTGGGGAGGATTTCCGCCGCATGGCGCAGCAGGTTCGGTGTGTCGATCTGCGCCTTCGCGCCGTTCGCCCGGCGTCCCGTTTCGATCTCCCGCGCGCTCAATCTGCGCCCGCCATTCGGCTTCACCGGCGTCGGCATCATGCCCGCATGGCGGCTCGCATGGCCCTGCAACTGGCTGAGCACGTCGCCCCGGCCACCCTTGTCCGCATCCGATTTGCGCGGCGTGGCCAGGATCATCCGCAGCGGATATGTCGATCCCGCGCCCCCCCCGGCTCCGTCCGTCATCCCGTCCGTCGCCATCGGGGTCGGGAGCCTGTTCAATGCCGCGGGGTGCATCATCGTCGGCAGGTTCATGCCCGTCCGCTTCTCGCCCCGGACCTTGCACATCTCCGGGCCATGCGCCGCATCGCTGGTGCGCGGCGTCGGCAAGCTGGCCGGGGTCGTAGCCAATGAGCCATGACCGCTTGCGGACATGGTTGGCGCCGACATTTTCAGCAGCCACCACGCACGGTTCGCAGGCGTAGCCGAGCGTTTCCAGGAGAAGGAGCAGCCGGTCAGCGCCGCGAGTTCTGAGATTAGCGCTGTTCTCAAAAGCGAACCAGCGAGGGCGGCACTCTCCGACCAGGCGGACGGCTTCGAGGTAGAGGCCGGATCGCTCGCCTTCGATGCCCCGGCCCTTGGTGTTGGCGCTGGAAATGTCCTGGCACGGCGGCGAGCCGACGATGATGTCGGGAAGGAATCCAAGGTCTGAAAGAAGTCGAGCTGCCGTGAGGTCGCGCACGTCGGCGTAGAGGCGGACATGGGGGTTGTTCTCCGCGTAGAGGATGCGGCGCCACTCGACGATCTCGCAGGCGGCCACGGTGACGAAGCCGGCGCGGTGCAGGCCGAGCGACCAGCCTCCGGCCGCCGCGCTGAACAGGTCGAGCGCGCGCATCACTCGCACAGCCCGTATTCGCTGTCGCAGAGCAGGCCGTCCTCGTCGGCGTCGCGCTGCTCCTGCGCGAGGAACAGGTCGTAGTTGCGGCCGCCCCTGCTGGTGCGCGACCAGTCGATCGCCCTGTCGATGGTCGCCCGGCCGTGATCGTCTGGATCGCCGGGGACCGTCGCCGCGGCAAGCAGCGATGCCGGCGTGCCGAGCGCCGCCGTGCGCCGCGAAACGATGCCGACCAGCCGTTCCCATTCGCGCACCCGGTCGACCTCGGCCGGGAAGCGCATGGCCCATTGGCGCAGCTCGCGCTTCCTGACCATGATGCAGGTCGAGCAGCCGACGCGGCTCATGCCCATCGTGTAGAGCGGGTTATGCCTGAGGCCGTGGCGCGCGGAGATGGCGAAGGCGTCCGCCGCCGACCAGCGGAAAATCGGGCGATAGAGGATATTGCGCGCGCCGGACGGGTAGCGCACCGACTGGATGGGCTTCTTCCTCGCCCGCGCCGGACTCTCGTCGGCGCGCTCGCCGATCCAGTCGATCACCGAAACGCCAGCGTCGAGCAGCAGGCGCTTGCGGTGCATGAGGGGAATGAGCTTGGTGTCGCTGGTGCAGAAGCGGACTTTGGTGCTGGGAAACCGGCCGTGCAGCATCGCCATGTCGAGGAACGGGATACCGGTCGGATGCAGCAGCTCGAGCGCGCGTTCGATCAGATGATCGGGGACGGGCGGTGACACCATGACGGGGCATTCGCATGCGGCGAGCCATTCGCCTTTCGTGATCGCGCCGGCCCGCCATGCGTCCCGGTGCCGATTGCAGGCGCCCTTGTGGCGGGTGCGGCGCTTCTCCTTCGACCATTCCTCGCGCAGCATCGCGCGCTTGCGGGCGAAGGCCGCCGCATCGGTGAGGCCGGGCACGTCGTTCGCCGAAACCGTCTCGATGCGCAGGCCGAGACGCTGCCCCAGCCAGTCGTCGAGATAGGCGATATGGTCGAGCGTGATCGGATTCTCGTGGCCGTTGTCGGCCGAGAGGAAGCGCGGCGCGCGGTTGCCGAACGCGGCAAGCCCCTTGCGCTCGATCCGCTCGACCATCCGGCACAGCACGGCCTGGCTGTCCTTGCCGCCCGAGATGCTGCCGAAGTGCTGGACGGCGATCATGGCCGGCGTTCCGGCCCGCGCCGCGCAACACGACGCCGGGATTGATCGCCGCACGCAAAAGGCGTAGTAGCATAGCGTAGGGGAAACGGCGGCTTTACTGCCTGATACTTCGCGTCGTCTCGCGAATTATCCACAACGCGAAACCGCGTTAGCAAGAATACGAAGTATTCTTTACTGTTAGCATAGTTAGAAGGGAGCCGATTCCGCGAGCGATTCCAGAGGCTTGTGCGGGGGTCGGGTTTTTTATAGGCCGAGTCAGCGGTTTTTAATCGGCCGAGTCCGGCGGTTTTCAATAGGCCGAGTCTCATGGCCGGTTATCCACAGCCAGCCCCATGCGCCGCGCTGCCTTCTCGAACGGATCGGCGGGCACGGGCGCGAAGGTCAGCCGCTCGCGGCCGAACGCCCGCTCGATCGCCAGCGCGTAGCCCGGCAGGGACTGGCGGCGGACGATGCCGCGCAGCTCGAACGCGAACTGCTTCAATGGCGAGAGCGCGCCGGATTTCAGGTGAAGGTGCGAGACGTCGAAGCTCCAGCCGCCTTCCTGCTGGCCGCCATGCTTGCGCACGATCCGGTAGAGCCAGCGTTCCAGCCCGCCCGTCAGGTCGAAATAGGCCCGGTCGATGGTGAGCACGAACGTGCGGTCGACCACCCCGGCATAGAACCAGTCGGGCAGGATCAGCTCCAGCCCAAGCGGCCGGCCGTCGCCGTCGAGCCGCTCCTGCCATTCGTTGATCCACGAGAAGCGATGGCGGCGGCGCTGGTGCTGCTGGCGGATCGAGGTGGCGACCGTCGTCGATTGCAGGCGGTCGAGCGCGGCCTTCAGCCGGTCATAATGGTCTTTGCCGGTGCCCCGTCCGGTGAAGGTGAGGATTTCGTGTGGCGTGGTGGCCATCAGCCGCGAGGTCGGCAGCCCCGCGTCGCGCGCGGCGACGATCTGGCTCGCCGCCCATATCAGCACGTCGGCGTCCCAGATGGTCGCCATGCCGTGCTCGGGCACGGCCTCGACCGATATCCAGGTCGCGCCCATGCGGAAATCGATCGGCGTCACCCGCCTGCGCTTGGCGAGGCTGAAGAACGGCCAGGCCATGAGGTCCTGGGCATCGCGGGGCGCGATGTCTCCGCCGAGAGACGGAAACAGCGCGAGCTGGGCGCGCTCGCCCGAACGGGGGGCTGCGTGCGGCGTCATCGGCGGCTCTGCGTGATCGCCGCATCCCGCTGCGGCATGAGATCGTTCTGGCCGGGGTCGGACGTGGAATATTTGGTGCCGAGGTCGGCCCAGGCGCGCAGATCGTCCACCGAATAGACCACCCGTCCGCCGATCCGGCGATAGGCCGGACCGCTTCCGAAATAGCGGTGCTTCTCAAGCGTGCGGCCGGAAAGGCCGAGGAAGCGCGCCGCTTCGGGCGTCCGCAGGAAGCGGGGCGGAAGGGTGACGGGCGGTCTGGACAAGGGGCGTCTCCTGCGAAGCGGACTGGCAGGAGGCGATCATGGCGAAGTGCTCACGGCAGGGTGGGGAACGAAGATTCGTAACCGCGCCGATGTGCCCACCCCCTTGGAGGTGGTCGCGCGGCCGGCGCGATCAGCGGAAGCGCAACAGCTTGCGGTAGTCGCCCTTCATCATGGCGGTGGCGTCGCGCACCAGGCGATAAACAAAGGATCGGACGTCCGAGTTCTTGAAGTCGGACGCCGAAAGATGCGCGGCTTCGCTCTTGCCGAGCGCGATCGCGATTTCGCGATAGGTCGCCCCGCCGAGACGCAGATCGAGCGCGCGAAGCATCAGTTCGAGCCGGGCCGCCCGAATCGCGGTGAGTGGCCATCCGCGTGGCAATGGGCCAGCCCGCTTTCCAGACAGGAAGCGATGGAAGCGCAGCAAGCTGAGGATGCGCTTGAGAAAGTCCTTGTCGAGCGGGACGATCGCAGCAAGCGGCTGGCCGGGCGTCGGATCGCGTAGCCACAGCCGATGCTCGCCGGCCGCGTCTGCCACGACGATATGGCGGCCTTCGATCCCGGCCCGGTCGGCGAGCAGCGCGCCGAGCGTCAACGGGTCGATCGCCTTTGCGCCGGCATATCCTTCCGGCGCGGCGTCGAGAATTACGGTGACGGCGGTCAATTCCGGTCGCCAGATCACCGTGTTCGACAGTTCATCGGGCTGATAGGCGAAAGGATAACCCCCATCGACGGGCAAACGCCATTCGTTCGTTCGCCGCAGCGTCGCGGTTCAGACGCGCCTGGTCGGCGCGATACTGGCGGTTGCGTTGCAGGAACGCGGCGGCGAAATCGGATCGTCCCGGCGTGTCCGGCGCACGGCCGGCACGCCGCACGCGCCCTTTGGGCGTTTTCGGCATGGAATCATCCTCTCCAGCCGCTCATTGTGCGGAGTCTGGATCATCGAGGATCAGTAGAAGCGCTTTGTCCCGACAGCGCGAAGGCCGCGCCGGGCGATGCCGGCCGCGCATCGGAATCCACGGCCAAAAAAATCCATTTCGGTCCGAATGTTAACCTATTCGGTGGCGCGCGGGCCGAGCAGATATGCGTAGCCCACTTCGGTCATCCAGCGCGCGCGTGCGAGATGGCTGGCGTGCATCGCCTTCGCGCGATCGGGTTCCGCAGCGGGATCGATTCCGAAAACGAGCGCGGCTGCATCGGACCAGTCGGCGCCATCGTCGTCCGCATCAAGCAGGCGGATATAGTCGGCGAGGTGATCCTCGTCATAGGCGGTGAGCCGCGACGCGTCGGGCGCGCGATCCGCGAAATGTTTGCCGGTCATGACGCCCCCGTTCCTCCAACCCCGTTAACCTTTTAGACCGAAACGGAGACGATTCCATGCGCGCGGCGGGCATGGCTCCGCGCGTCCTCCGCAACGGTCGGCATCCGCGCGAGAAGCGGTTAGTCTGCGGTGCGCCCCCGCAAACTTGCTCCTGACCCTGATCGGGGAGTGGTAAACCGCGTTCAATCGGCCCTGTGACCTTTAGCCCGGAAGCCTGTTGCATACGTCACAGGCTCCCCGACCATGTGGTCAAGGATGGCGGCGCCGTCACGGCCGACGCCAAACCGCTAAACGTGGGGCTACCAACCCCAGGCCGCCGCGTAGCGGCCCACATCCTTCTTAGGACGGGGATGCCGTTCTGGCTACTGTCTCTTGCGAGCCGGGCGACGCCCGGCGAGCGCGCGCCATGACGGCCGAGCGGACCTTAACGCGTAGTGGCAAGCCCGGCCCCCTGCGAGCCGGGCTTGCCCGCCGACGCCTTCATTCAAGCCAGAACTGCGTCGGACTGATCGCGTAAAGACGCCTGCTGTCGTCGCCCGGACTGATCCAGTATTCGTAGGTCGTCCATCCTGGTTCGATCCCGTATTGCCTCGCTCCTTCAATGGTCTCGCCTGTATATCTGGTGCGATAGTAGGTCACCCCTTCCGGCGTGGTGATGGTCCTGGGCATCCGCTCAGGGGGGAAGGTTCTGATAATATCCGTCATGGTCTTGCCTCCGGGTTGCGGGAGAGAGGGACGGCCTATGCGGCCGCCCGGTGATGCTGCCGCGCGGCAAGCCGCTTGCTGGCGGTGTGGTAGTGGCCGTTATCCAGTTCGATGCCGGTCCAGTCGCGACCGAGCTGCTGGGCTGCCGCCAGTGTCGAGCCGCTGCCGCTGAACGGGTCCAGGACAAGCTCGCCCGGCTGCGTGAAAGCCTCGATCAACGGAGTCAGCGCCTCAACCGGCTTTTGCGTGGGGTGAAGGCGGTTGCCCGAATAGGGGAAATCCAGAACATCGGGGATAGGACGCGCGGGCCGGGCCGGGTTGCCCTTTGCGAGCAAATAAGCCTGTTCGTGCTCATAGCGGAGAAAGCGGGCCGACGACGCATAACGCTTGCGAAACACAAGATGGCCGACGACGCGGAAACCCGCCGCCTTCCATGCTTCCATGAACAAATCCACCTTGTTCCAGCCATAGAAGGAAACCGCAAAGCCGCCATCCTTCAGGACGCGGTGCATCTCGCGGAAAGCCGGACGAAGCCACCGGCCGTTATCGTCATTGGCGACCTTCCGGCCCTGGCGGTCCCGGTAGCGGGTCACATAGGGCGGATCGGTCAGAATGAAATCCACCGTGCCGCTATCGAAAGCCTGCATCACGTCGATGCAATCACCGTTGAAGATCACATTGCGGGGAGCCTGTGCCTTGCTGGTCATGTCTCAAATCCTTTGGGTCTGAAGTTCAGCGAAGCGGAATGCCGCGCCTGAACTTCTGCCCGGCGGCGAGCCAAGGGTAGCAACGGGGCAAGGGCGGCCGGGGCGGAGGGGAATCACCCGCCTGCACAAGCGAAGCGCGGAAGGTGGGGATACCGCCCCGGACGGTTCCACTTCCCTTGACCGGCGCGAGGACAACGTCCTTAGCAACGATCGCCGCTCTGGCGGCGCACGGGAAAACCTGCCCGCTTGGGCGGGCTCACTCCGCGGGCCTGTCCCGCCCTCTTTTCCGCTCACGCAAATGATAGCCGGGATACCGGCTCGGCCATCAGGCCGATCCCTGCCCGGTCAGCCCCGGCCCAGGATTTCGATCATTGCGCGGCGGGCCACCAGGGTGATCGGCGCTGGCGGATATAGCGAAGATCCGTCCGGGACCGGAAAGGGAGCGCCCCGCCATTGCTGGCGGGACGCTCTCGCGATCAGTCGACCTTCAGCTCGAACTTGCCGGTTGTCTCGGTCGAGACAAGCCGAAGATGAACGTCAGGCGCCAGGACCGGATTGAGCTTGAGTGAAGCGTAAGGCTTCTGGTCCTTGGTGGCCTTTAGCCAGCCCACACCGAATTCGATGCGCTCATCGTCGGCGGCGACGATGCGATAGTCGGGCGACTTGTCGCTTGCCTTGTCGTCGATCCGAAGGATTTCCACCTTCTCGCTGAGGCCGAAAAACCGGATTTCGCCGTGGAAGCCGCGATCGGTCGCCGTGAAGTTTCCGCAGATCATATCGTCTGTCCTTTCTTGACTCGGGACCGCGCCCTTCGCGGCCTCGTGGCGTGTCGAAGATCGGGGACAGTCGGCTGCGCATCGCTGCCCGGGGTTCCCGTCGCGCTTGCGCGGCGGGGTGGGCTTGCGGCCCAGGGACGGCCGAAGGGCAGCTTTTTTGCTTCGCGATGCAAAGCCGAAGGCGGCGGAAAAAAGTTGCCCGGCGCCGTTGCGCCGCCAGGTGGACACGATCAGATCAAGCCATGAGGGAGGCCGCGAGGGTCGGTCGGGCAGGCAGGACGGGAGACAATGATGCACCCGGCATTTCAGCGGAGCCGGCAGCGATGGCCGGGTTATGGCTTTCGCATCGGCGTGGCAGGATTCTGGGGCGAGCGAACAGCGCGTTGAACAGGCGCTCGGCCTCGGCCATGCCTTCGTCGGTCAGATGCACCGACTTAGCCTTGCGCGCCGGATCGGAGATCAGCCCGCGTTCGTGCAGTCGATCCATCGCATTCCAGTCGAAGCCTTTCCAGGCCGTGCCGGTGGTGCTGAGGTTGAGCCACAGCAGGGCAAGCACCGCCTCGTCGATTCTGTCGGTGTCGATGTCCGTCCGCGAGTCCATGTGCGGGAGGATAGCAAACCGGGATGCGCACGGCATCCGCGATCCCGCCGCGAGCACGTATCTCTGCTACGCTACGCTTCGCTTTCTCCGCCTCGCGCCGCCGTGCGCCGAATCCCGCCGCCGCCGCTACGGGTCCGACATGTGTGCGCCCGAGGGCGATTTTGCTGGATTCCCGGGAGATGCGCGGCAGCTTGAGCATATGGCACTCTCTCGCAAACGTCGCCGCCGCGCACCCCGCGGCTGGTCGCAAGGGCTGGAAGACCTGCACGACTACATGCAGCCGCAGCCGACGCGCGCGTCGGCGCGCAGGAGCGCCACCAGCACGCCGATCGTCGTCATCGACGACTGGCCCGAGCAGGTTCCCATCGGCGATGCCGAACTGCGCGTCATCGAAGGCGCTTTTCGCGAGGAACTGGACGCCCTGTTCGGGTCGCTGCCATGATGAAAATCGTCCCTGCTGCCCCCTGTTTCTACGATCGGATGATGCGGCCGGTGCGCTTCGGCGAAGTTGACTGGCACGGTATTATGCCGTACATTTTTGGTCAAAGGAGATCGGGCATGTCAGCCGTTCAGAAACGCCGGAAACCGGAGCGCGAGATCAAGCGCGAGCGGATCGAGCTGCGCGTAAGCGCCTCGGCCAAGGATTTGATTCAACAGGCGACGGCGGTCACTGGCCTGACGGCCGGCGATCTGGCCTATGAAGGCGCACGGCGCGTGCTGGACGAGCATCAACGCCTGGTGCTGTCCGGCGCAGATCGGGATGCCTTCTTCGAGGCGCTGATGAACCCCCCGGAGCCGTCCGAGCGGCTTATCGCGGCCATGCGCCGTCACCGCGATCTCGTGGGTTGACGATTGGCGATCGTCTTCGAAGCTCTCGGCAAGCACCATGATCGGTCGCGCTTTTCTTGCGGGCAGGCCGATCTGGATGGCTGGTTCCGACGACGCGCCGGTCAGGACGACCGCCGCGATGTCGCGCGCGTCTTCGTCGCCACGGATTCGGAGCTGGGCGTCGTTGGCTTCTACAGCCTGAGCGCCTTCAAGCTGGAACTGGGCGAATTGCCGGAGGAAATCGCGCGGAAGTTGCCGCGCTACGAGAGCGGTTATCCAGCGGCGCTGATCGGACGCCTTGCGCGGGACGTTCGGATGCGTGGCAAGGGCTTCGGTGAAGTGCTGGCGGTGGATGCGATACGACGCATTCTCGGCGCCGCCGAGACGCTGGCTGTGTTGGCCATCATCGTCGATGCCAAGGATGAACGCGCGGCGGCATTCTACGAGGGCCTTGGCTTTGTGCCGTTCCCGCGGCGGCCGAACCGGATGTTCCTGCTGGCGTCCTCGGCGCTGCGAGGACTGGAAAAAATGTAGTCGCGGTCGCCGCTCTGGGCCGCAGATTGATGAAAGGATGGTGTCATGGCGATTGTCGCCCCCGCCGAAACCGAGGAGCCGCCAGTCGTGGCGACCGCTCGCGCCGCGCTCTATCTGCGCGTTTCCACGCCACGCCAGGCGGACCATGACCTGTCGATCCCCGATCAGCGCCGCCAGCTTGAGGGATATTGCCTGTCAAAAAGCTGGGAAGTCGCAGCCGAGTTCGTCGAGCCGGGCGTTACCGGCACCGATGACCGTCGCCCTGCTTTCCAGGAGATGATGGACGCGGCGATGGAGAAGCCTCCAGCGTTCGACGTGGTGGTCGTGCATAGCTTCTCGCGCTTTTTCCGCGATCAGTTCCAGTTCGAGTTCTATGTCCGCAAGCTGGCGAAGAATGGTGTCCAGCTTGTCTCCATCACGCAGGTTCTCGGCGATGATCCCGCAAGCGAGATGATGCGAAAGATCATGACGCTGTTCGATGAATATCAGTCGAAGGAAACCGCCAAGCATACGCTGCGCGCCATGAACGAGAACGCGCGCCAGGGTTTCTGGAACGGCGCCCGCCCGCCGATCGGCTACCGCGTGGTCGAGGCGGAGCAACGGGGCACGAAGATCAAGAAGAAGCTGGAAATCGACCCGATCCATGCCGAGACTGTGCGCCGGATTTTCCGTCTGGCGCTGGAAGGCCCCGATGGACGCGGGCCGGTTGGGGTCATGGCGATCGCGTGTTGGCTCAACGAGAACAATATCCGCACCCGCTATGGCGGGCGCTGGGGCAAGGGCATGGTGCATCAGGTGCTCACGCGGACGACATATATCGGCCAGCACCGCTTCAACACCTATGAGGTCAAGAAGAAGCGTCACAAACCCGAGGCCGAGCACGCCATCATGGAAGTGCCGCCGATCGTCACCGTGCCCGAGTTCGAGGCCGTGCAGCGATCATTGAAGGCGCGCAGCCCGAAGATGATGCCGCCGCGCGCGGTAGGCGGATCGACGCTTCTGACGGGCATCTGCTTCTGCGCCTGCTGCGGTGCCGCGATTACGTTGCGCACGGGCACCAGCCGGAGCGGTCAGGAGTATCGTTACTATACCTGCGCCACCAAGGCCACGAAGGGAAAGACGGGCTGTCCCGGCGTCTCGCTCCCGATGGACCGGCTGAACGAGGCGGTGATCGAGCATCTGGAAAAGCGCCTGCTCGATCCCGTACGGCTCGGAGTGATGATGGACCAGCTTATCGACCGGCGGGAAGAATGGGTGACTGAGCGCCGCCAGCATGTCGCCGAGATGGAACGGCGGGCGACGGAGGCGGATACCAAGCTCTCGCGGCTCTATGAGGCGATCGAGAATGGACTGGTCGATATGGGCGATCCATCGCTCAAGGGACGCATCGCGGAGCTGACCGCCATCCGCGACCAGGCCAGAGGGGATGCCGAGCGCGCGGTTGCGCATATTGAGCGGATCAGCCCGGAGATCACGGTCGAGAGCCTTCACGCCTTCGCGCTGGCCGCCAAGCATAAGCTGCGCCATGACGACGGTTCCTATGCCCGAAATCATGTGCGGGCCGTGGCTCAGCGGGTCGAGGTCCATAGCAAGACGGACGTGCGAATCCTCGGCACGCGCACCGAATTGCTGCGGACCCTCACCGCCGCCTCTGGCGTAGAGGCGGCGGTGCTAGGGACTCGGGCTTTTGGACCGAAATGGTGCCCAGAAGAGGACTCGAACCTCCACGACCTTGCGATCGCCAGCACCTGAAGCTGGTGCGTCTACCAATTCCGCCATCTGGGCACGGGGTAGGCGGCGGCCTTTAGGGGAGGCTGTCGGTGCTTGTCAACAGCCGCCATGGGCGGCATTGCGGTTGCGAACGAAATTTTTTCCAAAACTCGGGAATCGGGACATGACTGCACTTGTTACCCTGTTCGGCGGCGCCGGCTTTCTCGGCCGTTATGTCGCGCAGGAATTGCTGAAGGCCGGCGCCCGCGTGCTCCTGGCGGAGCGTGATCCCAAGCGGGCTTTCTTCATCAAGCCGCTGGGCGGGCTGGGGCAGACGCAGTTCGCCGCCGCCGATATCACCCGCGCCGAGAGCGTCGCGCGCGCGGTCCAGGGATCGGATGCGGTGATCAATCTCGTCGGCATCCTGAAGGGCGATTTCGAGGCCGTGCACATCGGCGGCGCGCGCAACGTGGCGGAGGCCGCGCGCGATGCGGGCGTGGGCGCGCTGGTGCATGTCTCCGCGATCGGCGCCGACGCGGATGCCGAATCCCGTTACGCGCGGAGCAAGGGCCAGGGCGAGGCGGCGGTGCGCGCTGTTTTCCCGCAGGCGACCGTCCTGCGCCCGTCGATCATCTTCGGGCCGGATGATCATTTCGTGAACCGATTCGCCCAGATGGCGCGCATGCCGGTGCTGCCGGTGATTCGCGGCGGCGTGAAGCTGCAGCCGGTGTTCGTCGCCGATGTCGCCCGCGCGATCGCGGCGGCGGCGCTCGATCCCGCGCGCTTCGCCGGCCGCACCTTCGAGCTGGGCGGCCCGGAAACGCTCTCCATGGCCGATCTCAACGCCTGGATCGCCAAGGCGGCGGGCCGCGATCCCGCGATCCTGTCGATCCCCGATGGCGCGGCCCGGCTGATGGCGCGGCTCGGCGGCTGGGCGCCCGGCGCGCCGATCACCTGGGACCAGTGGCTGATGCTGCAGAAGGATAATGTCGCCGCCGGCGGCGCGGAGGGCTTCGAGGCGTTCGGCATCAAGCCGGCCCCGCTGGAAGCCGTCGCCCCCGGCTGGCTGGTCCAGTATCGTCGCCACGGCCGCTTCGCCAAGCAGCCGGCCTGATCGGGCAGGGGCGGGGCTTCGGCCGCGCCCCGCCCTGCTTTTCACCCGCATTCCCCCATCGCGGCTGTCGCCACGGCGGCCCGCCCGGCCGAAAGACGCCCCCGCTGATGCTTCCCGCGCTGATCGTCGTCATCCTCCTCGGCATCGTCGAGGGGGTCACGGAATTCCTCCCGGTCTCCTCCACCGGCCACCTCATCCTTGCCGGCGAGCTGCTGGGCTTCAACTCGGCCGCCGCCGGCACGTTCGAGATCGTCATCCAGCTCGGCGCGATCCTGGCGGTGATCGTGCTCTACTGGCGGCGCTTCTGGGATGTGCTGGCGGGCCTCGTCCGCGGCGACGCGCGCGCCATCGCCTTCGCCCGCAACATCGCGCTCGGCTTCCTGCCGTCCGCCGTGATCGGGCTGATGGTCTACAAGGTCGTGAAGGCGATGCTGGAGACGCCGGTGATCGTGGCGGTCGCGCTGATCGTCGGCGGTGTCGCCATCCTCGTCATCGAGCGGCTGGTGCGCGCGCCTTCCACCCACAGCGTGGAGGAGATGGGGTGGAAGACGGCGCTGGGCATCGGCTTCGTCCAGTGCCTGTCGATGATCCCCGGCGTCAGCCGCTCGGGCGCCACGATCATGGGCGCGCTGGGCCTGGGTGTGGAGCGCCGGACGGCCGCCGAGTTCAGCTTCTTCCTCGCCGTGCCCACGATGCTCGCCGCCTCGGGCTACGATCTCTACAAGAGCGGCGGCGCGCTCGGCAGCGACGACTGGCTGGCGATCGCAGTGGGCTTCGTCGTCTCCTTCATCGTCGCTCTCGTGGTGATCCGCTGGTTCATCGGCATTGTCAGCAAATATGGTTTCGCGCCCTTCGCCTGGTACCGGATCGTCGCCGGCGGCATCGCCCTGGTCTGGCTGCTGGTGAGATAAGGCCGATACGGACCTTGTTTGAAGGCTCTCTTGACGTGATGTCGCCCGGGACGAACGGAATGTCGAAATAATAGGTCATCAACACTAACCTATATCGCAAATTCGACGTGACTCCGCCCTTTCGATGAGTCATGGGCCGTTCGAGGAGAACGGTTCATGGCGGATAACCCCATGCTCAAGTTCGTCCGGGTGGGGCAGGATTATCCGGCCAAGCGCCCGGCGGGAGAGCGCAGCGCGGATTTCGGCGAGATCGCGCGCAAATATGAGATGGTGAAGGCGGAGGAGCAGGCGTCGCGTTGCTCGCAATGCGGCGTGCCTTATTGCTCCACGCATTGCCCGCTCCACAATCACATCCCCGATTGGCTGCGGCTGACGGCGGAAGGCCGGCTGCGCGAAGCCTATGAGCTGTCGAACGCCACCTCCACCATGCCGGAGATTTGCGGCCGCATCTGCCCGCAGGATCGGCTGTGCGAGGGCAATTGCGTCATCGAATTTTCGGGCCATGGCGCCGTCACCATCGGATCGGTGGAAAAATTCATCACCGACACCGCCTGGGCGGAAGGCTGGGTGGAGCCGATCCGGCCGCTTCCCGATCGCGGCCAGTCGGTCGGCATCATCGGTGCCGGCCCGGCGGGCCTTACGGCGGCGGAGCTGCTGCGCGCGCGCGGTTATGAGGTCCATGTCTACGATCGGCACGATCGCGCCGGCGGCCTGCTTACCTACGGCATCCCCGGCTTCAAGCTGGAAAAGCCGGTGGTGATGCGCCGCGTCGCCCGGCTGGTCGAAGCCGGCATCCGTTTCCACATGGGGTTCGAGGTCGGCCGCGATGCGGGCATGGCCGAGCTGCGCGAGCGCCACGATGCCCTGCTGATCGCCACCGGCGTCTACAAGCCGCGCGCCATCAAGGCGCCGGGCGTGGGATCGGACGGCGTGGTCGACGCGCTCGATTATCTCATCGCCTCCAACCGCAAGAGCTTCGGCGATGAAGTCCCGGCGTTCGAGGATGGCAGCCTGAACGCCGCCGGCCGCAACGTCGTCGTCATCGGCGGCGGCGATACGGCGATGGATTGCGTGCGCACGGCGATCCGCCAGGGCGCGAAGTCGGTGAAGTGCCTCTACCGCCGCGACCGGGCGAACATGCCCGGTTCGCAGCGCGAAGTCGCCAATGCCGAGGAGGAAGGCGTCGAGTTCGTCTGGCTCTCCGCGCCCGAAGCGTTCGAGGCGGACGGGGAGGGCGGCCGCGTCTCGGCCGTCCGCGCGACGAAGATGCGCCTCGGCCAGCCGGACGCCTCGGGCCGCCGCGCGCCGGAGCCGGACCCCGGCAGCGAATTCCGGCTGGAGGCGGACCTCGTCGTCAAGGCGCTGGGCTTCGATCCGGAGGATCTGCCCAGGGCGTTCGGCGTGGACGAGCTTTCCGTCACCCGCTGGGGCACGCTGCGCGTCGATCACAAGACGATGCAGACCAGCCTGGAAGGCGTGTTCGCCGCCGGCGATATCGTTCGCGGTGCCAGCCTCGTGGTCTGGGCGATCCGCGACGGCCGCGACGTGGCCGACCGGATGCACGCTTTCCTGAAGGCGAAGGCCGGCGCGGCGCGCGAGAAGGTGGCCGCCTGAACCGGCGGGCCGAGCCAGATGATACCCCTGAGGGGATGAGATGATGACGACCTACGACCAGCCGAACCCCGTCCTCGATGCCGAGCGCGCGCGCCTCGCCGCCGACGGCATGTATCACCCTGACATGGAAGGCGATGCCTGCGGCGTCGGCCTGGTCGCGGCGACGGACGGCAAGGCCTCCCGCCGCGTCGTCACGGCTGCGATCGATGCGTTGAAGGCAGTGTGGCATCGCGGCGCCGTCGATGCGGACGGCAAGACGGGCGAT
Organism: Edaphosphingomonas haloaromaticamans; assembly: GCF_001853345.1. NCBI lineage: Bacteria > Pseudomonadati > Pseudomonadota > Alphaproteobacteria > Sphingomonadales > Rhizorhabdaceae > Edaphosphingomonas > Edaphosphingomonas haloaromaticamans. The sequence goes on from NZ_MIPT01000001.1 coordinate 759,902, forward strand.
GGCGCCGGCATCCATGTCGACCTGCCGGTGCGCTTCTTCGACGATGCGATCGAGGCTTCGGGCCACCGCCCGCTGCCCAACCGGCTCGCCGTCGGCATGATCTTCCTGCCGCGCACCGATCTCGCCGCGCAGGAAACCTGCCGCACCATCGTCGAATCCGAGATCATCGATTTCGGCTACACCATCTATGGCTGGCGGCAGGTGCCGGTCGACGTGTCGGTGATCGGCGAAAAGGCGCAGGCCACCCGGCCGGAGATCGAGCAGATCATGATCGCCGGCCCGCTGCCGGAGGAGATGGACGAGGCGGAGTTCGAAAAGAAGCTCTACCTCATCCGCCGCCGCATCGAACGCAAGGTGATCGAGGCGCAGATCCAGGGCTTCTACGCCTGCTCGCTGTCGTGCCGCTCGATCGTCTATAAGGGTCTGTTCCTGGCGGAGGAGCTTTCGGTCTTCTACCCGGACCTCAAGGACGAGCGCTTCGTCAGCCGCGTCGCGATCTTCCACCAGCGTTATTCCACCAACACCTTCCCGCAATGGTGGCTGGCCCAGCCGTTCCGCAACCTCGCCCATAATGGCGAGATCAACACGATCCGCGGCAACAAGAACTGGATGAAGAGCCACGAGATCAAGATGGCCTCGCTGGCCTTCGGCGAATATTCGGAGGAGATCAAGCCGCTGATCCCGGCGGGCGCCTCCGATACCGCCGCGCTCGACGCCGTGTTCGAGGCGATCTGCCGTTCGGGCCGCGACGCGCCGACCGCCAAGCTGATGCTGGTGCCCGAAGCCTGGCAGGAAGCGGATATCCCGCAGCCCCATGCCGACATGTATTCCTATCTCGCCTCGGTGATGGAGCCGTGGGACGGCCCGGCCGCGCTGGCGATGACGGATGGCCGCTGGGCCGTGGCGGGCGTCGACCGCAACGCGCTCCGCCCGCTGCGCACCACGCAGACGGCGGACAATCTGCTGATCGTGGGATCGGAAACCGGCATGGTCGTCGTGCCCGAAAGCTCGATCGTGCGGAAGGGGCGGATGGGGCCCGGCCAGATGATCGCGATCGATCTGGAAGAAGGCAGGCTCTACGACGACCGCGCGATCAAGGATCGTATCGCGGCCGAACAGCCCTATGGCGAATGGGTCCGCAATTTCCTGTCGATCGATGATCTGCCCGAAGCCGCCGATGCGCGGCCCGTCTATGATCGCGCGGAATTGACCCGCCGCCAGGTCGCCGCCGGCCAGACGCTGGAGGATATGGAGCTGATCCTGGCGCCCCAGGTGGAGGACGCCAAGGAAGCGATCGGATCGATGGGCGACGATACGCCGCTGGCCGTCATCTCGGACAAGCCGCGGCTCGTCAGCCACTTCTTCCGCCAGAATTTCAGCCAGGTCACCAACCCGCCGATCGATTCCCTGCGCGAAACGCAGGTGATGTCGCTCAAGACGCGGTTCGGCAACCTTGCCAACATCCTCGATGTCGAGGCGCAGCAGGGCAATGTGCTGGTGCTGGATTCGCCCGTGCTCAGCTGTTCCGACTGGGCGCGGCTGAAGGGCCATTTCGGCCGCCACGCGGCGGAGATCGATTGCACCTATCCGGTCGATGGCGGGCCGGATTCGCTCCGCCAGGCGATCGCCCATGTCCGCGCCGAGGCGGAGAAGGCCGTGCGCGAGGGCCGGACCGAGCTGTTCCTCACCGATGAGAATGTCGGGCCGGATCGCATTGCGATCGCGATGGTGCTGGCCGCCGCCGCCGTCCACACCCATCTCGTCCGCAAGGGGCTGCGCTCCTACGCGTCGATCAACGTGCGCTCGGCCGAATGCCTCGACACCCATTATTTCGCGGTGCTGATCGGCGTCGGCGCGACCACGGTGAACGCCTATCTGGCCGAGGCGGCGATCGCCGATCGCCATGCGCGCGGCCTGTTCGGCGATCTTTCGCTGGAGGATTGCCTGAAGCGGCAGCGCAAGGCGATCGACGACGGCCTGCTCAAGATCATGTCGAAGATGGGGATCGCCGTGATCTCCAGCTATCGCGGCGGCTACAATTTCGAGGCTGTCGGCCTCTCCCGCGCGCTGGTCAACGATCTTTTCCCCGGCATGCCGGCCAAGATCTCGGGCGAAGGCTATGCCTCGCTCCAGCTCTCGGCGAAGCTGCGCCACGACGCGGCCTTCGACGAAGCCGTCACCACGCTGCCGATCGGTGGCTTCTACCGCCAGCGCAACGGCGGGGAGGCGCACGCTTATTCCGCCCAGCTGATGCACCTGCTGCAGACGGCGGTCGCGACCGACAGCTATTCCACCTATCTGCAATTCGCGCGCGGCGTGAAGGATATGCCGCCCGTCTATCTGCGCGATCTGCTGGAGTTCAACTGGGCGCGCGAGGCGATCCCGATCGATTCGGTCGAGGCGATAACCGAGATCCGCAAGCGCTTCGTCACCCCCGGCATGTCGCTCGGCGCGCTGTCGCCCGAAGCGCATGAGACGCTGGCGATCGCGATGAACCGGATCGGCGCGAAGGCGGTGTCGGGCGAGGGCGGCGAGGACAAGTCTCGCTACACGCCCTATGAGAATGGCGACAACGCCAACTCGGTCATCAAGCAGATCGCCTCGGGCCGCTTCGGCGTGACGGCGGAATATCTGAACGCGGCCGAGGAGATCGAGATCAAGGTCGCCCAGGGCGCCAAGCCCGGCGAGGGCGGCCAGCTTCCCGGCTTCAAGGTGACCGCGCAGATCGCCAAGCTGCGCCACTCGACGCCGGGCGTCACGCTCATCTCGCCGCCGCCGCACCACGACATCTATTCCATCGAGGATCTGGCCCAGCTCATCTACGATCTGAAGCAGATCAACCCGCGCGCGCGGGTCTGCGTGAAACTGGTCAGCCAGGCGGGCATCGGCACGGTCGCGGCCGGCGTCGCCAAGGCGCATGCGGACGTGATCCTCGTCTCGGGCCATGTCGGCGGCACCGGCGCGTCTCCGCAGACCTCGGTGAAGTTCGCGGGCACGCCCTGGGAAATGGGGCTGACCGAGGCGAACCAGGTGCTCACCCTCAACGGCCTGCGCCATAGGGTGAAGCTGCGCACCGACGGCGGGCTCAAGACCGGGCGGGATATCGTGATCGCCGCGATCCTGGGGGCCGAAGAATTCGGCATCGGCACGCTCAGCCTGGTGGCGATGGGCTGCATCATGGTCCGCCAGTGCCATTCGAACACCTGCCCGGTCGGCGTCTGCACGCAGGACGAGGCGCTGCGGAAGAAGTTCGTCGGATCCCCGGAAAAGGTCATCAACCTGATGACCTTCATCGCCGAGGAAGTGCGCGAGATTCTCGCCAAGCTGGGCGTCCGCTCGCTCGACGAGGTGATCGGCCGCACCGAGCTGCTCCGCCAGGTCAGCCGCGGTGCCGAGCATCTCGACGATCTCGATCTGAACCCGGTGCTGGCCAAGGTGGATGCGGACGACGACAAGCGCCGCTTCAACANCCCCACCTTCCGCAACGAGGTGCCGGACAGCCTCGACGCGCAGATGATCGCGGACGCGAAGGCCGTGTTCGAGCGCGGTGAAAAGATGCAGCTCACCTATACGGTGCGCAACACGCACCGCGCGGTCGGCACGCGCTTCTCGTCGGAAATCGTCCGCCGCTTCGGCATGGAGAAGCTCGCCGACGGCCACGTCCATGTCCGCCTGCGCGGATCGGCCGGCCAGTCGCTCGGCGCCTTCGCGGCCAAGGGGCTGACGCTCGAAGTGTTCGGCGACGCCAACGACTATGTCGGCAAGGGGCTTTCGGGGGCGATCATCACCGTGCGGCCTACCGTCTCCTCGCCGCTGGAAAGCCGGTCGAACACGATCCTCGGCAACACCGTGCTCTACGGCGCCACCTCGGGCCGCCTCTATGCGGCCGGCCAGGCGGGCGAGCGCTTCGCCGTCCGCAATTCGGGCGCGACCGTGGTGGTCGAAGGCTGCGGCGCCAACGGCTGCGAATATATGACCGGCGGCACCGCCGTGATCCTCGGCCGCGTCGGCCAGAATTTCGGCGCGGGGATGACGGGCGGCATGGCCTTCGTGCTGGATGAGCATGGCGACTTCGCGTCGCGGGCGAACCCGGAAAGCATCGTCTGGCAGCGGCTGGCCTCCACTTATTGGGAAACCCGCCTCAAGGCCCTGATCGCCGAGCATGCGGTGGCGACGGACAGCAAATGGTCCAACATCATCCTCGATGATTGGGATCGCTGGCGCGGCCATTTCTGGCAGGTCTGCCCGAAGGAGATGGTCTCCCGCCTCGAACATCCGCTCAGCGATGCCGAGGCGGAAGCCGCCGCAGTCGCCGCGGAATAAGGACCGTCCGGGCCAGCCGTGGCGCGATCGTTCACCCGGTCGCGCCACAGACGGTTTCGCGCGGCCGCGAAACCGGTTATGGCCACGCCCGGATTGCTCCAGCGGCCCCGTAGCTCAACTGGATAGAGCACCTGCCTTCTAAGCAGGATGTTGCGTGTTCGAGTCACGCCGGGGTCGCCATTTCCATCATAACATGTCGATGACACCTCGCCGCGAGGGCATGGGAGGCGTGCGACGGCGCCGGATCGCCGATATGCAGGGCGTCCCGATTCCGGCCACTAATTGCGATTGACTTGCGTTAGCTTCCGGATATGGACCGCCCTGAGTGAACAGGGGGATCCATGAGCCGGTTTTTCGCACTGCTTTCCAGCGTTGCCATCGTCGCGTTTGCCGCACCCGCCTGGGCCGATACGGCTCCGGCGGTGGACGAGGAGGCGACGACGCCGGGCGAGATCATCGTCACCGGCGAAAAGAGCACGCGCACGTTGCAGCAGACGCCGACCAGCATCGCCGTCGTCACGCCCGAGCGGATCGAGAAGGAAGCCCTGATCACGATCCAGGACGTCTACAACCGCACGGCCAATCTTTCCGAAACCTATGGCGCGGCCGGCTTCACGATTCGCGGCGTCAGCAACACCGGCGTTGGCGCGGGCGGGCAGGCGGATGCCGCCAGCGTCTATGTCGATGGCGCGCCGATTCCGCACTGGGCGCTCTATGGCGGCCCCACCGACATGTGGGACGTCCAGCAGGTCGAGGTGCTGCGCGGTCCCAATCGACGATTCAGGGCCTCAATGCGCTGGCGGGCGGCATCGTCATCACCAGCAAGGACCCCTCCCTCGTCAACTGGACGGGCGATGCCCGCGTGCTGTGGACGGAACATGATGACCGCACCTTTTCAGGCGCGGTGGGCGGCCCGATCATCGAGGACGAACTCGGCGTGCGCCTTTCGGCCGAGCGGCGCGCCGATCGCGGCCTGATCCGCAACGTGACGCGCGGCGGCTATGACGATGAGTTGAAGGCGCTGAACCTGCGCGGCAAGATCAAGTGGACGCCCGCCGCGATCCCGGGGCTGGAGGCTGTCGCCAGCTACAACCGCGTGCGGCGCGACGGCGGCTATCTCTACGAATATTCCCGCACCGACGTGCCGGATTATTACGATCACCGCATCTCGACCGGCGATCAGCCCAGCCGCGGCAAGATCGACAGCGATATCGCGGTGTTCAACCTCAGCTACCCGCTGGCCGACAAGCTGAAGCTGTCCAGCGTGACCTCGTGGAACCGGTCCAAGGTCCATTCGGTCATCGATACCGATGGCACGCCGGCGGACCTCCAGACCATCGACAACCGCTATCTCTACAAGACGCTGACGCAGGAACTGCGCCTCAACTATGATAGCGATACGCTGAGCGGCCTGCTCGGCGCCTGGTATTATCGCCGCACCGGCAGCATCCACCAGAACAGCCGCATCAATATCGAAACGCCGACCGCGACGATCGCCGGGCTGCTGCAGGCCAACGGCGCCACGCCGGCGCAGGCGCAGTTCATCAGCAACGCCTATGCCGCCCAGCTTCCGGTGATCCCCGTGGCCTATAATGGGGATCAGCCCGAAAAGGTGGAGACGATGGCGCTGTTCGGCGACGCGCGCCTGAAGGTCACGGATCGGCTCACGCTGATCGGCGGTTTCCGCTTCGATCATGAACGCAACCGCTATGCGGCGGAAACGGTGGCGACGTTCAACGGCACCCTGCCGGACCCGAACTTCATGGGCGCGCCTTATGCGGGCATCATCTCGCTGATCAACCAGGGCGTGCTGGGCCTCGTGTCCGATGCTTCCTCGCCGCTGGCGTCCAACAGCCGCACCTTCAACGCCTTCCTGCCCAAGGCCGGCATCAGCATGGACTGGACGCCGGATCTCACCACCGCCTTCACCGTCCAGCGCGCCTATCGCTCCGGCGGGTCGAGCCAGAATCCGGCCCGGGCCGAGCTGGTGCCCTACGATCCCGAATATAGCTGGAACTATGAAGGCTCGCTCAGGTCCAAATGGCTTGACGGGCGGCTCGTCCTCAACGCCAACATCTTCTACATGACGTGGAAGGACCAGCAGGTGACCGCCTATTTCGGGCAGAACGCCTATGACTATAACACGGTGAACGCGGCCGGATCGCACCTCTACGGGTTCGAGGTGGAAGCCAATGCCAAGGTCGCGCGGGGCGTGGATGTCTATGCCTCGGTCGGCCATGTCCGCACAAAGTTCGACGATTTCGATCTTCCGCAGGGCGCCACCAGCACCGTCGATCTCAAGGGCACCCAATTCCCCTATGCGCCGCGCTGGACGCTATCGGGCGGGGTGAACGCGGAATTCGGCGGCGGCTTCACCGCCAACCTCAACGCCAATTATCGCACCTCGGTCTTCACCGGCGTGGGCCAGGATCAGGCGCAATACAAGGTTTCGGGCCGCACGGTCGTGAACGGCCGGATCGGATATGAGACGGACCGCTGGTCGCTGTTCCTGTTCGCGCGCAACCTCTTCAACGAAAAATACAAGCAATATGAATATGCGGCGATCCACCAGGCGATCCTGGGCGACCCGCAGACCTTCGGCGTGGGCGCGGGCGTCCATTGGTGATCGCGGCGGCCAGCCTCGCGCTGCTGGCAGGCGGCGCGCTCGGCGCCTCCCTGCTCCGCCGGTCCTGGCAGCGGCGTGACAGATCGGCGATCGGCCTGATTGCCGGCGGCTGGGGCGTGCTGGCCGGTCTCGCGCTGGCATCGGCCGTGCTGATCGGCCCGATCAAGGGGCTGGCGCTGGCACTCGCGCTGGAAGGCATCGGCGCGCTGATGGTCGTCTGGTCCGGCCGGGTGCGCCGCAAGGCGGCACGCCTGCGCGAAGGCGAAGTCGCGCCCGAGCCCCTGGAGGAGCAGGGCCGCTTCTGGCGCGGCGTGCTGCGCGCCCTGCTGGCCGGGCCGCTGGGCATGACGGCGGCGATGGGCATCGCCTTCTGCATCACCGTCTATCTGCCGGGCGATCCGCGCACGCGGATCGTGCTCGGCGGCATGATGATGCCCGTGCTCTGGGGGCTGGCGATGACGTGGACGCTCGCCGATCACCGCCTGTTGCGCGCCACCGCCGTTCTGGCCGGCACCAGCATCGTCGGCTTCGGCCTCGCGGCTCTGGGAGGGGCAGCATGAACGATATGAAAGCCCGGAACAGCCGCAGCCGGCAATGGCGCTGGCCGATCTCGCCGGAAACGGTGCGCGCGGTACTCAGCAGCCACTCGGTCCTCGGCCTCGCCTTCGCGGGCATAATCTATCTGGTCTGCCTGACCGGTACGATCGCGGTCTTCGCGCCCGATCTGGAACGCTGGGAAATCCCGGCCGCGCCCGTCATCTCCTCGCTCTCCGATACGGCGGCGGCGCGGGCGATCGCCGAGGGGGCAAGGCACGCGCCGGCCGATGCCACGCTCTATCTCAGCCTGCCCACGCCCGCGCGCGACGGGGCGACGCTGGTTGCCTATAGCCCCACCTTCGAACGGAAATGGGCCGTGGCCGCCGACGGCGCGCTCGCCGATATGGAAGCGATCTGGACGGAATTCCTGATCCACCTCCACGTCAACCTGCATCTGCCGCGCAGCTGGGGCGAATTCATCGTCGGGCTGACCGGGGTGGCGCTGCTGTCGTCGCTCGTCTCCGGCATATTGGCCCATCCGCGCATCGTGCGCGATGCCTTCCACCTGCGGCTCGGCGGATCGCGCCGCCTGCAGGAGGCCGATCTCCACAATCGGCTCGGCGTCTGGGCGCTGCCCTTCCATTTCGCGCTGGCGCTGACCGGCGCGCTGCTCGGGCTCAGCACCGTCATCGTCGCGGCGCTCTCGCTGCTGCTTTACCGGGGCGACATGGGCAAGGTCTACGAACTGTTCCTCGATCCGCCGCCGCCCGTCGATGCGCGCGCCGTGCCCATGCCCGATATCGTCGCGCTAATCGCCGATGCCCGCGCCCGCGCGCCCGGCGCCGCGCCGCAAAGCCTGATGGTCGAACGGCCCGGCCGGGCGGATATGCGCATCTCGGTGGATGGCGGCCGGCCGCGCCTGCTCGTCTCGCAGGATGAAACCCGGTTCGATGCGCGCGGGGCCATGGTCCATGACGNGCATCCCCAGGATATCGTCACCGGCACCCGCCTGCTCGGCGGCATCGGCCAGATCCATTTCGGCTGGTTCGGCGGCCTGCCCGTGCGGCTGGCTTATGGCCTGCTCGGCCTCGCCCTTTGCGTCGTCACCTCGACCGGCGTGACGATCTGGCTCGCCCGCCGCCGCGATCGGGGCCGGCCGGCGCCGCGATGGGAACGCATCTGGGCCACCGTCTGCTGGGGCCAGCCCGCCATTCTCGCACTGACGGCACTGCTCGCCTTGTTGACCCCCACGGCACCTTTGCCGGCAGCGTGGCTGGGCCTGACGATCCTGTCGATCCTCGCCGCCGCGCTGGCCGGCACCATATCGGCGGACCGGCTCTCCCGGGGCTGGCGCTGGGCGCTCGGGATCCTGCTGTTGGCGCTCGCCTTGCTCCACGGCGTCCCCCTGCTGGGGAAAGGCGCGCCCTTGCTGATAGATGCGCTGTTGCTGGCCGGCGGACTGGGGCTGCTGGCCTCGCTGCTTCGCGGGCAAAAAGCGCGGGCCGTCGCCATCTAGCGGGGATGGGGAGCGCCGCCGCCCTCCATCCCCATGATGCGCTTTAGTTCAGCTTGCCGCTCAGCGAGATGCCGAAGACACGCGGCTCGTTATAGACGGCGGCCATGTAATTCTCGATCACGCCCTTCAGATTCTTCTCGTTGGTGATGTTGCGGACGAAGAAGGCGATCTCGTAGGCGCCATCGTTGCCGCTATAGCCGAGCTTCAGGCCGCCTTCGAAATTGCCCTTAGAATAGAACTCCTTGGTCTTGTAGAGCACGAAGTTCGTATAGCCCTGGATGTTCCAGTCGGTCGCCAGGAACAGCTTGCCCGCGTCGCTTACGGGCAGGTCGTAGCGGCCGGCGAAGTTCAGGTTGTACTTGGGCGCGTTGGGCAGCGGATTGCCGTCGATCTGCGCGAACACCGCCGGGCCGAACGCGGTCGGCACGGTGATGGTCGGGTCCTCCACGGTGCAGACGACCGCGCCGTTCAGCGCGCAGACCTGCGCATAGACGCGCTTGTCCTTGATCTCGGTATGCAGCACGCTGCCGCCCAGCGTCAGCGCCAGGTTGCGCACCGGCCGCCAGTCGGCCTCCGCCTCGAGGCCGTAAGCCCTGGCCTTGTTGGCGTTGAACAGCACGCCGTTGCCGTCGGCATCGTTGCCGTTCAGCTGGATGTCGTCGACCGTATAGGTGAAGGCCGATGCGTTCAGGCGCAGCGTGTTGTTGAACAGGCTGGTCTTCACGCCCGCTTCCCAGGACAGGATCGTCTCGGAATCGGCGGCGGTGAAATCGCTGTTGAACACGGCGGAGCGGCCCTGGATGGTCGGCCCGCGGAAACCCTTGGCGACGCGCGCATACAGGCTGACGTCGGGGTTCACCTGATAGAGCGCGCTGATGTCCCAGCTTGGCTTGGTGTCCTTCAGCTCGACGAAGGTGCGGCCCGTATAGGTCACGACGCCGGCCGCCGTATCGGCGGTCTTCAGCAGGCGGGTCTCCTTCTTGTCCTCGGTCACGCGGACGCCGCCCGTCAGGGTGAAGTCCGGCGTGATGGCGTAGCTCGCCTGGCCGAACAGCGCCCAGCTGGTGTTCACATTGTGCAGCCGCACCCAGTTGTTGGGATTGTGCGCGGCGGTGGTGAGGAAATAGGCGCGCTGGTAGAAATCGGTCGTGTCGCGGCTGTCGAAATAAAGACCGCCGACCTGCCATTTGAACGGCCCGTCATTGGCGCTCGCAAGGCGCACTTCCTGGGTCCACTGGTCGAGATCGCGCACCTTGCCCATCGACTGGCCGAAGCCGTTGGGCACGCCGTTGACGGGGAAGTCGGCGGCGGCACCACCGTCGGTATCGCCGCGGCTGTAGCCGGAGGTGGTCTCGTAAGCCGTGATCGACGTCAGCGTCACCGGCCCGAAATCATAATCGATGTGCAGCGATCCGCCGTAGGTGTTGTAGGCCTGCGGATTGTTGTCGGCTTCGTCGTAGGCCACTTCGTCGCGCGGCACATCGGTCTTGTTCGAACCCTTCTTCAGCGCGCCGCGCAGGAACAGGGTGGAGGTGCCGTCATAATCGCGGGCATGGCCGGATGCGAGGATGGACAGCCGCTCGGTCGGCGTCAGCAGCACCTGCAGGCGGATGTCGCGCTCGTCATAACCGCCCATCGCATTCTTCTTCGGCGTCACGGTGCCGTCGGCGCTGGTGCCGGTGAACACATTGTCCACATAATCGTCGCGGTGCTGGTAGAGGCCGGATACGCGCACCGCCACCTTGTCGGGCACGATCGCGCCGCCGATGCCGCCGTCGAAGGTCACCGTATTGTAGCTGCCATAGGATGCGGAGGCGCGGCCCTCCAGATCCTGGCTCGGGCGGATCGTATCGAACTTGATGATGCCGGCGGTGGTGTTGCGGCCGAACAGCGAACCCTGCGGCCCGCGCAGCACTTCCACCTGCCGCACGTCGAACACGGGGTTCGACTTCAGCACCACATGCTCCAGCACCACATCGTCCTGGATGATCGAAACCGGCTGGGACGCGCCGAGGTAGAAATCGATATTGCCCAGGCCGCGGATGTAGAAACGCGGGAAGATGCGGCCGGTGGTCGTCTCGGCATAAAGGCTCGGCACCCTGCCGGAGAGCGCCAGCAGCGTATCGTCGCCGCCGCTCTGGAAGTCCCGGAGGTTGCCGCCGCCGATGACGCCCACCGAAACCGGCACCTTCTGGAGATTCTCCGATCGCCGCTCCGCCGTCACCACGATCTCACCCAGATCGTCGCCGGCGCTCGTTTCCTGCGCTTGCACCGCGATGGGGCAGCAGAATGCGCCCATGGCGGCGCCCAGCAACAAGGATGATTTTCCAACCGCTTTGAACATCATTCCCCCTTTGGCGGTGTCTGTCCGGCCGCCAGTGACGCACATATTGCTTCTGTAACAAATCATTTCGGAAGCGCTGGCAAGGCGCCCTAGGCCGCGATTGTTTCCCTATCGTGACTACCTTTGGCGTCGGCTACTGAAGCACCGCATTGACGTCCACCAGCGTCACATCGTGCATCTGGTTGAGATAGGCCTCGTAATAGCCCTTGTGCGATGAGCCGACGATCGCGAGCAGGCGGGTGCCGGGCCGGCGGCCCAGCACGTCGCGGATATTGGCCGCCATGCGGAGGTTGCGCGTTTCCCAATAGCCCACATAGCTGCGGCCGAAGGCCTGCGGCGACGGTTCCTCGAGCGCGGCGCCGAAATCGGAGAGATAGACCTGCATCGGCACGCCGGGCGCATTATAGGCGCGATACATCGCCATCAGCCCGTCCGGGCGGAAGAGGCCCGCTTCCAGCCGATCATCCTCCGCCCGGCGCGCGTGCGCGGCGGGGTTGTCCCACGCGCGGCGGATCGCGGCTTCATAAGCCTTCTCGTCCACCGGGCCGGGGCTGTCGGCCGAATGATCGTCCACGCTCCACAGCCGCTCCAGGCCGAGCCGGGCGGCGAGGGGGGCTGCGATCAGGTAGCTTTCGTTACGCCGGTCCTTCAGCTTGTCCAGCAGGGCCGCCAGCTCGGCATTCAAGCCGTCGCCGGCGCGGCGTTCTCCCTCCGGCAGGCGCAGCCATTGCACCAGCGCGGAGCCGCGCTCGCCCGCCGCCAGGAAAAGGGCCGCCAGATGCCGCCGCTGTGCGGCCGAGGGCGCGGCCGGCCAGTCCGCCAGCAGGCGTTCGGCCTCGGCATTGGCGGCCGGCACGTCCAGCCCGGTCGCCTTGCCCGCGGCCACCGTGTCGGGGCAATAATCCTTCACCGTCTCCGCATAGCGGGAGGGATAGCGGCGCAGGCTGTCGCACTGCAGGCCGGACATGTCCTCGGTGGCGACGGCCGTCGGCCGCCAGCTTGCCAGTCGTTCCACAAGCGGGGCCGTCATGTCCGGCCGGAAGCTGTCGGGCAGGTCGGACAGGTGCATGGTCCCCAGCACCAGCACTTCGTTGGGCTTGCCGGCGGCCGGGCCTTTCAGCCGGTCGGGCTGGAAGGACGGCCGGTAATCCTGCCGTGGAGGATCTGCCAGGGCCGCCCCGGCGAACAGGGCGAGGCCCAATGCAACAAGCGTGGATCGACGAAGGCCGGCCATGCGACACCCCTTTTTTGAGCATGAACGAGATGCCGCTCTAGCTCGACTGTGTTGCTCATGCAATACAGTCGAATCGGTGCCGTCTAGCGCGTCGTGAAGCAGGCCTGGCCATGTGCCGCCAGCGCCGCGCAGGCGCGGTGGGCGGCGGCGTGATCGGGGAAGGGGCCGGCCTGCAATCGCGTCACCGCCCCCGCGTCGATCAGGAAGGATTGCTTGTCGGCCAGCACGGCATGCGTGTTCCTGAGCTTCTGCCACAGGCCCTCGGCGCGCGCGGCATCGCTGAACGCGCCGAGCTGGATGCGCCAGCCGCCGCTGGCGGAAGGCGAAGCCGCCGTGGCGGCAGGCGATCGATCGGGCGCCGCGACTTTCGCTTTCCTGTCCTTCGCGGCCTTGGCGGCGGGCACCGGGGCTGCTGCAGCCTCGGTCGCCATCGCCGGTATCGCCGTCTGTCCGACGGCGGCGGTGCGGCCCATTTTCAGCGCCAGCGCCTCGCCGCGACGGCGTTCGTCCTTGGGGATGTAGCGCTCCATCTCCGCCAGACTGTTCACCGCCGGGGGCAGGCCGCTCGCCGCAGCGCGCTTCATATAGGCATAGGCCCGCACCCAGTCGCGCGGCGGGGGATCGCCGTTGAAAGCCAGTGTGCCCAGCACGTAGAGCGCGCGGGCATCGCCCCGCTCGGCCGCCTTCTGCAGCCAGGGGAGGGCGGTTTGGCGATCGCCGTCGTCGAACAGCAGCAGCCCGTAGTTGGCCTGCGCCTGGGGATGGCCCTGCTCGGCCGCCCGGCGATACCAGTCGCGCGCCGCCTTCGGATCGGCGGCCACGCCACGGCCCAGCCGATAGGCCTGGCCCAGGTTGAACTGCGCATCGGCATTGCCGGCCTCGGCCAATGGACGCCAGAAGGCGATCGCCGCCGCATAATCGCCGCGCTTCCATGCGGCGACGCCCGCCGCCGGACCGGACGGCGCCGCCGGGCCGGGCGCGGGCGGCGCGAGAAGCGCCTGGGCCGCCGGGGTGTCGGCAGGTTCCGCCGCCGGTGCGAAGGTTGCCGCGCCCGCCGCCGCCAGCACCGCCACCGCACCCAGCCATTGCCCCGACGAAACCATGCTTGTTCCCTGTAAACCCGGCCTGCCCGCCTGATCGGCCCACCTCGGCCATGAGGCCGGGATGGTTAATCTTTCGTCAGTGATCTTGCCCCGGTTCGTTCCATACTATCGGTATGGCATTCCCGCAATTTAACGAACTTTTAGGCCGCCCAGTGGCATTCGTTGCGATAGCGACGGTTATTGGGGATTGGATATGCGGGTATTGGCGCTGGCATCGCAGAAGGGCGGGTCCGGCAAGACCACGCTTTCCGGCCATCTGGCGGTTCAGGCGCAGCGCGCTGGCGCGGGGCCGGTGGTGCTGATCGATATCGATCCCCAGGGCTCGCTGGCCGATTGGTGGAACGAACGGCAGGATGACATGCCCGCCTATGCGCAGACCACGGTCGCGCGGCTCGCCGCCGATCTGGAGATGCTGCGCCAGCAGGGCTTCCGCCTCGCCGTGATTGATACGCCGCCGGCGATCACCGTCGCGATCCAGAGCGTGATCCAGGTGGCGGAACTGGTCGTCATCCCCACGCGGCCCAGCCCGCACGATCTGCGCGCCGTCGGCGCCACCGTCGATCTGTGCGATCGCGCCGGCAAGCCGCTGATCTTCGTGGTCAATGCCGCGACGCCCAAGGCCAAGATTACCTATGAGGCGGCGGTGGCGCTGTCGCAGCACGGCACCGTCGCGCCCGTGACCCTGCATCACCGCACCGATTTCGCCGCCTCGATGATCGACGGCCGCACCGTGATGGAGGTCGATCCCAAGAGCAAGTCGGCCGCCGAGGTCGAGGCTTTGTGGAGCTACGTCTCCGATCGGCTCGAGAAGAATTTTCGCCGCACCGTGTTCGCCGCGCCCGGCCAGATCGCGGTCACCGGCAGCGCGCGGCCCATGGGTGGCTTCGGCCGCCGCGTGGTCCAGCACTGAGGGGGATGATGATGAGCGAATCGCGTCCCTTCGCCTCCCTCACCTCCGGCCTGCTCGCCCGCAAGGGCTTCGCGCGGCCGGCCATGCGCCCGCAGGGCCATGCGCTTACCCCTTCGCATGACGATCTCGGCTGGAACGACATGGGCAGCTTCCGCGCGGCGGAGGAGGAACGCCCCCAGCCGGCAGTGTCCTTCCTCACCCCGCTCTCCGGCGGTGAGGATGCCGGATCGCCCGTGTTTGAGCCCGCGCCTCCCGTCGTCCATCGCCAGCAGGAGGTGATCGCGCAGGAATTCGGCGCCGCCCTTCCCGCTCCTGACGATGCGGTTGCTGTTGAGGCCCCGGCCGCCGCAATCGAATCGCCGGTCGTGGCGGAGGTTGCGCCGGTCGCAGCCGCGCGCGCGCGCAAGGCGGCCCGCTCGAAGGCGCACGGCACGCGCGTCGGCACCCGCACCAAGGCGGCGCCCGGCTCGCGCGCCAAGGCGGCCTTCACCCTGCGGCTCGATCCCGAACGTCATCTCCGGCTCCGGCTGGCCTGCGCGGTCGGCCATCGTTCGGCCCAGCGGCTGCTGATCAACGCGCTCGATGCCTATCTGGCGGATATCCCCGGCCTCGATGCGCTCGCCCAGAATGTGCCGGGCGGGGCGCCATCCGCCTGACCGGTATCGTCCATATTGTTCGGGCCGTCATTGTTCGGGCCGTCATTGTTCAGGCCGTCATTGTTCAGG
>NZ_MIPT01000001.1:776059-781685 GCF_001853345.1 Edaphosphingomonas haloaromaticamans
GCTGAAGGCGACGGCTCCATCGGTAACGCCCGTCGCCGTGCCGGCGATGCTGGCCCCGCCGCCGGCCAGGCCCGTCCGGGCCGCCTTCGTCGCGCCCGAACCGGCCCTGCGGCAGGCCTCGCTCCCGATCCAGCGCGTGGCGAGCGAGGGCGGCTTCGTCGTCCAGCTCGGCGCCTATAGCACCGCCGCGCGGGTGGAGACGGCCTGGAGCCGCATCGCCGCGCGCGTCCAGATGATCGCGGATTATGTGCCGTCCAGCAGCGCGTTCGATCTGGAACGGGCCGGCACCGTCTATCGCCTCAGCCTCGGCGGCTTCCAGACCCGCGCCGCCGCGGTCGATCTTTGCGAGAAGGTGCGCCTGAAGGGCGGCGAATGCTTCGTGCGCGCGGCGCTTGGCGATCGTCCGCTGCGCTGGGCGTCCGCAACGTCTGCCGGGGGCGGCCGGCAGCTCGCCTCGCGCTGAACGGCCGGCGCGCGCCGACGGGCCGATCGCAAGGGCTATTCCCCTTGCCGCGATTTCCGGCTAGCGTCGCGCCTGCGAATTTTCCTGATCGGATAGGAGAGGGCGAAAGTCCGGCCGTCTTCCCCGCCTTGGCGGGGAAGACGGAATAACCCCTGCCGGCCGCGCCGCAGGAATTTCCTTACATCTCCGGCTGAAGCAGCCGATGGAGATGGACCACCACATATTTCATCTCGGCATCGTCCACCGTGCGCTGGGCCGCCCCGCGCCAGGCCTTTTCCGCCGACTCGTAATCGTCGAAGAAGCCGACGACGTCGATCGCGTTCAGATCCTCGAATTCCAGCGTGCGGGGATCCTTAACGCGACCCCCGAAAACAAGGTGCATCTTGCTCATCATCATGTCCCTAATTGTGGGTTTGGCGCCCGCCTAGCACGGACGCCGCACCGCAACAATCACGAGGGCCGGCGCGCCTGCCTCAGCCCTTGGACTTCATGAACGCGACGAGCTTGTCGAAGCCGTTGCGCTGGATATAGGCGTCGAAATCGGCCGCCTGGGTAAGCGCCAGGTTGATGCCGGCGACGGTGAGGTTCGAAACCTTGTAGCCGGCCGGCGTCTTGGTGACGGACCAGATGGCGGTAATCGGCTGCTGGCCCTTCTTCACCACCTGGGTGACGACGGCGGCGCCGTTCGCGGCCGGCTGGGACCGGATGACCTTGAGGTCGGCATCGGCATATTCGAACAGCCGGTCGGCATAGATGCCGATCACGTAATTGGGCAGCGCGGCCTGGTAGGCGGCAAGCTGATCGGGCTTCAGCGTCGGCTTCCAGCGGCGGATCAGCCGATCGCCGATCTGGTCGATCGCGAAATGCTGGGAGAGGAGATCGCGGAACTTGACCTTGGCGGCCGCCCGGTTGCCGCCGCGCAGCGCGCCGAAGCCTTCCTGCGAAAGCCCGGAGATGAAGGCCTGCGGATCCTGATTGTTGATCGCGGCGGCGGACGCCGGCGTCGCCAGCGCGATCGGGGCGGCAAGACCGGCCAGCGCGATCGTCGCGGCGGTGAACGGGATACGCATCGAAATCATTCTTCTGTCGCTCCGGATTTGGTTCTGCCGCGGCTTTCGCCCCGGATCGGTGAACCGGGCTTGAATATTCAGTGATTCTTGACGGCGTTGACTGCGGCGCTGCCGGCGGCGCCCGCCGATCGGGTGGCGGCTTCGAACAGCTTGCCCACCTGCTGGGACGCCGCATCCTTGTTGATGCCGAGGTCGTCCAGCGTTTCGCGCCCGGCTTCCTTGGCGGCGGCGATCGCCACGCGCGCGGCTTCATTGAGCTTGCCGCCGACCGGCGCCAGCGCCGCCTTCTCGCGCTCGCCGCGCGGCAGGAGCGCGCCCACAACCGCGCCGATCGCGATGCCGGCGACAAGCGCCGCGACGGGATTGTCCTCGATCCCCTGGATCGTCGCCGATTTCGCCTCGGATGCCTTCTCCCGCGCGCTTTCCAGCGCTTCGGACGCGGCGACGCGGGTATTGTGCGCCCGTTCGCGCAGCTGATCCTTGGCCTCGCTCAGCTTCTCGCTGGCATAGGCGCCCGCCCGTTCGGCGCTGTCCTTCACGCTGTTGCTCATCGCTCGTCTCCTCGTTCCGCCGGGCGGGCCGGCGCGATTGGGTCAGTCTTCGCCAGAACCGTTCGGGGCGGCGGCGGTTTCCTCGTCCGTCCCCGCTTCGTCTCGTTTCGCCAGCAGGTGCATGATGCCCCGCACGATGGGCTTGCGGGCAAGGAACAGCGCGACGCCGCCGGCGATGGCGGCGGTGCGCGCCGGCTTCTCCTTCGCGGCAGCCAGCGCCTCGGCCGCCAGCTCCTCGCCATGCTCGCGCAATTCGTCCCATGCCTCGCGCGCCAACGCCTTTGGATTGAGCCTTGCCTGGATCTCGCCCAGCGTGCTGCCGAGCCGCGCGCGGGCGGCGGCGGCGCGGGCGCGGGCATTGGCGATATCTGCTTCGTCGCCGATCACCGGTCCCGCTCCGCTTGCGTCGGCTCATCCTCTTCCGGCGGCGCGACCGTCGGCAGGCGTTTCAACCCCTCGCGCACCAGCAGGCCGGCGACGAGGAAACCGGCGAGCCCCGCGACGATCCCGCCGCCCACCGGGCCGATGAAGCGCGCAAGGCCGATCGCGAAGCCGATCATCAGCGCGCTGGCGGAGCCGAGGGCGATGAGCACGCCGGCCAGCATCAGCGCCACCGCCAGCCTTGCGGCCAGCGCGCGGCGGATGGCAAGCCGGCGATAGACCGCCAGCTCGGCGCGGATCAGCTCCCCCCCCTGATCGACGGCGCGATTGAAGAGCTCGCCGATCGAAGTGCCCGGTTCCTTCGCCCCCGCCATCGCGATGCTCAGGCCGATTTGTCCTGCCCGCCATCCTTGCCGGCCCTCACCAGCCGGGCGAGGACGAAGCCGACGGCGACGGCGGCGCCGATCGCGAGCGCCGGGGATTTGCGGACGACGGTGCGGGCATCCTCGAGCAGCTCGTCCACATCCTTGGAGCGCAGCGATGTCGCGACATTGGATACGGCGGAGGCCGCCTTGCGGGCATAATCGCCATATTGGGCGCCGACCTTGTCGTCGATGGTGCTGGCCGCGTCGTCCATCAGGCGGGTGACGCTATCCAGCCCCTCGACGGCCTTCTCCTTGCCGATCGCGGCATAATCGCGGGCCTTGCCGGCGGCCTGCTCCTTGAAGTCGCTCGCCTGCTCGCCGACCTTTTCCTTCGCCGCGGCAAAGGCTTCGCGCGCCTTCGATCCGGTTGGATTGATATCGATCTCGGCGGCGTTGGGCGTGGCCGGCTGGTTCGGCTTTTCGGTGGAATCCGGGGTCGTGGGCATGTGCGTCTCCGTCGAAAGCGTTTCGCTGTCCGCTTCTCCAACATCCGCCCCTGCCCGGATGTTCCGCCGCGAAACCATTCGCTACACGGCCGGCGAAGCGTTGCCTATCGCTCCTCCTGCGGATAGAGCGCGGGCCATCCAGCGTCCAGAAAAAGGTGCGATTCCGAAATGACTGCGATCATCGACGTCCACGCCCGGCAGATCATCGACAGCCGGGGCAATCCCACCGTCGAGGTTGACGTGACGCTGGAGGACGGCAGCTTCGGCCGCGCCGCCGTGCCGTCGGGCGCCTCCACCGGCGCGCACGAGGCCGTCGAGAAGCGGGACGGCGACAAGAGCCGCTGGCAGGGCAAGGGCGTGAGTGCCGCGATCGACGCGGTGAACGGCGAGATCGCCGAGGCCGTGACGGGCATCGACGCCGAGGACCAGCAGGAAATCGACGCGGTGATGATCGATCTCGACGGCACGCCCAACAAGGGCCGGCTGGGCGCGAACGCGATCCTGGGCGTCAGCCTCGCGGTGGCGAAGGCCGCTGCCGATGCGCGCGGCCTGCCGCTCTATCGCTATGTCGGCGGCACCGCCGCCCATGTGCTGCCGGTGCCGATGATGAACATCATCAACGGCGGCGTCCATGCCGACAATCCGATCGATTTCCAGGAATTCATGATCATGCCGGTCGGCGCGGAAAGCCTGGCCGAGGCGCTGCGCTGCGGATCGGAAATCTTCCACACGCTGAAGAAGGCGCTGCACGACAAGGGCCTGGCGACGGCGGTGGGCGACGAAGGCGGCTTCGCGCCGAACCTCGCCTCCGCACCGGCCGCGCTCGACTTCATCATGGCGAGCATCGAGAAGGCCGGATACAAGCCGGGCGACGATGTGGTGCTGGCGCTTGACTGCGCGGCGACCGAATTCTTCAAGAACGGCGTCTATGATTTCGAGGGCGAAGGCGTGAAGCGCTCGCCCGCCGAAATGGCCGATTACCTCGCCGATCTCTGCGCCCGCTACCCGATCAAGTCGATCGAGGACGGCATGGGCGAGGATGATTTCGAAGGCTGGAAGATCCTGACCGACAAGATCGGCGACAAGGTGCAGCTCGTCGGCGACGACCTGTTCGTCACCAACCCGGAACGCCTGCGCCAGGGCATCAGGGACGGCCTCGCCAATTCGCTGCTGGTGAAGGTGAACCAGATCGGCACGCTGTCCGAAACGCTGGAGGCCGTCTCCACCGCGCAGCGCGCCGGCTACACCGCCGTCATGTCGCACCGCTCGGGCGAGACCGAGGACGCGACCATCGCCGACCTCGCCGTCGCCACCAATTGCGGGCAGATCAAGACCGGGTCGATGGCCCGTTCGGACCGGCTGGCCAAATATAACCAGCTGCTCCGCATCGAGGAGGAACTGGGCTTCGTCTCGCGCTACGCGGGCCGCTCGATCTTCCAAGGCTGAGCCGCTATTTTGCACCTTGATGCTCTGATGTTAATCGAGGGCATCAAGGTGCAAAGGCAATATTGCCGTCAACGCTTGCCTGTAAAATGACCTAAGTAATATAATCCACTGGATTTCTGTGAAAACTCGAATACGGCCGCCATTTCGGCGCGGTCGGGGCCGTATAGTTTCCCTCGAAAAGTGCCCTGGAAATCATTCTCGGCATCGAACAGGCGACCACGAATTTCGTTCGTTGTGCTATCGAAGTTGCCGCTCACCTGGAGCATGGCAACGGGTTTCACCGTATTTTCTTCAGATATTGCGAGTGGTACCGAGCCGCTTACGGGGGCATCGGTCTTTGACGGTGTTATGGACCAACTTGCTGGCCCAGGTTGGAGCATGATAGTTGCGCCATTGCTGGCGCTGAATACCACAGGATAGCCATCATATCCCAAGAAATTTGGAATACTGCCACCGGATTTCGACGGCTTTCCAAAAAAAGCCATGGCAAATCGATATGCCGGAACCTCTTGGCCATTCCAAATTTGCTTTCCGATTGGCCACCGCCCAATGACGTCCGTCACGTATCGTGTCCGAATCTGGTCGTGGAAACCGATAAGCAGATACTCTTCGGAGCGATTATATTGACGAGATGGTGTGCTTACGAAGCGCTCCGCGCCTACAAAGAAAAGTGAGCGACCTTCAATTGATAGTTCGATTTGTTCTGGGGAATTTTTATAAGACAAATTTGCGGATTTCGAATCATTCGTTAGAGTCTGATTCAAAACTATCGGGCCTGATTTCATGCTCTTGCGATGCGGCGAGTAAGGAGCTGGATCGAGGCGATGAACAGCCACGCGGTTGC
>NZ_MIPT01000001.1:782395-847751 GCF_001853345.1 Edaphosphingomonas haloaromaticamans
AATCCACGGCAGTTTTTGGCGAAACCCCTGAATCAACGACAGGCTCAGCCGTCAAGCTAACCTGCTGATACCACTCAACTTAATTTCCGATCGGGCTCTTAGGTTTGAGGCAATTATATAATCTACTTCATCGACTCTAAAGCGTGTGAACGCATAGCCAAGGTCGGATGTGAACGAAAAATCCTGAGCATAATCTGTCGGTGACGGATATGTATCCACTATGGGTGTGGGCGTGGGCGTTGTAGTGCTATCGCTATCTCCGCCCCCGCAGGATGATAGGAAAAGCGCACATGCCGGCATCGCTGTAAGTAAAATCTGTCGTATGGAACTTAAGGAATCCATGCGTGGCCCCCCCGAGCTGATTAAAATACAAGGCTCTCGGCGTTGACTGTAAGAGAGTCAACCTTCGCCGGGGGGCGTGCATGGGGTGGCGACTTCATAGGGTAAAAATAGCCGCTCCGCCGATTCAGGCTTGCCTTGGCGGCGTGTTAGTGATTCCTGATTCGGGTGATACGCAAGCGCTCTCCCTTCCGCCTTCTCGCCACCGCCGCCGCGCCGACGCTGGCGGTGCTGGTGATGCTGATGTTCGCCGGCTATGCGGTGCTCGGTTCGAACGGCCTGCTGGCGCGCGGCGAATATCATAAGCAGCTGGCCGACGCGAAGGTGAAGCTCGCCCAGGTGGAGGCCGAGAAGCAGCGGCTGCTGAATCGCAAGCGCCTGCTTTCCCACGGCGATCCCGATTTGGCCGACGAGCTTACCCGCGGCGCGACCGACATGGTCGGCCAGGACGAATATGTCATCGTGACGAAGTGATGCTCCGCTGGCGGCGGGCGCCTTCTCCGCGCCCGTTTCGGACTCGTTTTCGTTAGATCGTTACGCCTTTCCCAGTCGTCGTGACGGAATCTTTCCCAACGCTGTCATGGCGTTCGAAACCCCCGAGTGCCGTTGCGGAATCGGGTGTTCGCGGCCTATAGACGGCCCGACATCCGTATCTCTCCACAGGAGCGTTCCAGCTTGGCCAAAGCAGCACAGCCGCGAACCCGCAAGGCGCCCGCCGCCGCGCGGAAGCCGGCGGCATCCGCCGTCCCCGCATCCAACCGCGAGCGCCCGGCCGAACCCGTGCGCTACAAGGCCTCCAAGCAGGAGATGCTGGATTTCTACCGGCAGATGCTGCTGATCCGCCGGTTCGAGGAAAGGGCCGGCCAGCTTTACGGCCTGGGGCTGATCGGCGGCTTCTGCCACCTCTATATCGGCCAGGAAGCGGTGGCCGTGGGCCTGCAATCGGCGCTGACGGTGGGCAAGGACAGCGTCATCACCGGCTATCGTGATCATGGCCACATGCTGGCCTATGGCATCGATCCCAAGGTGATCATGGCGGAGCTGACCGGCCGCGAAGCCGGCATCTCGCGCGGCAAGGGCGGCTCGATGCACATGTTCTCGGTGGAACATGGCTTCTACGGCGGCCACGGCATCGTCGGCGCGCAGGTGTCGCTGGGCACCGGCCTCGCCTTCAAGCACAAATATGCCGGCGACGGCGGCGTGTGCCTGGCCTATTTCGGCGACGGCGCGGCCAACCAGGGCCAGGTCTATGAGAGCTTCAACATGGCGGAGCTATGGAAGCTGCCGATCATCTTCGTGATCGAGAACAACCAATATGCGATGGGCACCAGCGTGAACCGCGCTTCGGCGGAGGACCAGCTCTACCGCCGGGGCGAGAGCTTCCGCATCCCCGGCATCCAGGTGGACGGCATGGACGTGCTCGCGGTGCGCGGCGCGGCCGAGGAAGCGCTGGAATGGGTGCGCGGCGGCAAGGGGCCGATCCTGCTCGAGCTCAAGACCTATCGCTATCGCGGCCATTCCATGTCGGACCCGGCCAAATATCGCTCGCGCGAGGAAGTGCAGGCGGTGCGCGACAAATCCGACCCGATCGAGCATCTGAAGCGCGAGCTGGAAGCGGCCGGCGTTTCCGAGGACGAGCTGAAGCAGCTTGAGAAGGACATCCGCAAGACCGTGCAGGATGCCGCCGACTTCGCCGAGCAGGCGCCCGAGCCCGAGCTTTCCGAACTTTATACCGACGTGCTGGTGGGACAGTATTGATGGCGATTGAACTGAAGATGCCGGCGCTTTCCCCCACCATGGAGGAAGGGACGCTTGCCAAGTGGCTCGTCAAGGAAGGCGATGCCGTCAAGTCCGGCGACATCCTGGCCGAGATCGAGACCGACAAGGCGACGATGGAGTTCGAGGCGGTCGATGAAGGCACGATCGCGAAGATCGTCATCCCCGAGGGCACCGATGGCGNGAAGGTGGGCGAGGTGATCGCGCTGATCGCCGGCGAGGGCGAGGATGCCGCCGCCGTCGAGGCCGCGCCGGCCAAGGCGCCCGAGCCCGAGGTGGAAGCGCCCAAGGCCGAGGCGGCGCCCGCCGCCGGCGAGGATGGCGGGCCGCGCAAGGCGGATACCGGCACCAGGCAGCTCGCCTCCGAAAAGGCGGCCACGGTTTCCGATCCCGATATCCCCGCGGGCACCGAGATGGTGAAGACCACGGTGCGCGAGGCGCTGCGCGACGCCATGGCGGAGGAGATGCGCGCCGACGATCGCGTCTTCGTGATGGGCGAGGAAGTGGCGCAGTATCAGGGCGCCTACAAGGTGACGCAGGGCCTGCTCGACGAGTTCGGCGACCGGCGCGTCATCGACACGCCGATCACCGAATATGGCTTTGCCGGCGTCGGCACCGGTGCGGCGATGGGCGGGCTGAAGCCGATCGTCGAGTTCATGACGTTCAACTTCGCCATGCAGGCGATCGACCACATCATCAACTCGGCCGCCAAGACCAACTATATGTCTGGCGGCCAGATGCGCTGCCCGGTGGTGTTCCGCGGCCCCAACGGCGCCGCCAGCCGCGTCGCCGCGCAGCACAGCCAGAATTACGGCCCCTGGTATGCCAGCGTGCCGGGCCTGATCGTGATCGCGCCCTATGACGCGGCCGATGCCAAGGGCCTGCTCAAGGCGGCGATCCGCTGCCCCGATCCGGTGGTGTTCCTCGAGAACGAGCTGCTCTACGGCCACAGCTTCGAGGTGCCGAAGCTCGACGATTATGTGCTGCCGATCGGCAAGGCGCGCATCGTGCGCGAGGGCCGGGACGTGACGATCGTCAGCTATTCGATCGGCGTGGGCGTCGCGCTCGACGCGGCGGAGAAGCTGGCGGCCGAGGGCATCGACGCCGAGGTGATCGACCTGCGCACGCTGCGCCCGCTCGACAAGGCGACGGTGCTGAAGTCGCTCGCCAAGACCAACCGGATGGTGGTGGTCGAGGAAGGCTGGCCGGTCTGCTCGATCGCGTCGGAAATCGCGGCGATCGCGATGGAGGACGGCTTCGACGATCTCGACGCGCCGGTGCTGCGCGTGACCAACGAGGACGTGCCGCTGCCTTATGCGGCGAACCTCGAAAAGGCCGCGCTGATCAAGGCCGACGATGTGGTGGCGGCGGTCAAGAAGGTCACCTACCGCTAAGCGATCTTCGGACGGTAAGGAAAAAGGGGAGGGGCGCCCGGCGTGCCCCTCCCCTTTTTCGTATCCGGGCTGGTTGGTCCCGGCTGCGTGTGGCCAAATCGATGGCCGCTACCCCGCGATCTTCATCGGATAGCGGCCGCCCGGACATACCGCCAAAAACCGTCATTCCCGCGCAGGCGGGAATCCATTGTGTCGGGCGCCATCGACTCTATCGAGCCAACCATCGATTCCCGCCTGCGCGGGAATGACGGGTGGGGAAGGGCGGCGAAATATCTGCTTCCCCGGCCTTCCGATCTTAGGCCGGGCGCGGCACTTCGAGGCCCAGCGGTCGCCCCCGCCGGGAACTCACATGCCTCAGCCCCGATCCTCATAGGCGAGCTGCAGGATGCCCCAGTGGCGGCCGGCGACATGGATCGATGCGATCACCTGCTTCAGCAGCATCACGCCGCCGCCGGCCACCGGCCGGCGATAGGCCTTGAGCCAGAAGGGCTCGGTGAGCCGGCACTGGATGCGCTGGTCCTCATAATCGAAGAACACCTGATGGCGGCTGTGCTCCGCGTTCCAGATGGGGTCGTCGCGGCGGGGCAGCGAGCGTTCGGGCATCTGGACCGCGCCGAAGGTGTTGCGATCGGTGAGCGACATGCCGAAGAAGCCCGGAAGCGCGCGCGCCTTTTCCTGATGCGGGCGGGCGGCCGCGACGATCAGGTCGGTCGCGGGATGCTGATATTGCTTCGGGTCGGTGCCGGGGATCGGCTCATAATGATCGGAGAAGAACGCTTCGGCCGAGATACGCCCGTTGCGGATATCGGCTTCGAGCGCCGCGACGATGGTGCCGGCCGCATCCAGCGCGAAGCGGACATAGGGGCTGTCCGGTATCTCGACCCCGGTTTCGGCCATGTGCTGCAGCAGCACGTTGGTATCGTCGCTGACATGGCTGAGGCGATCGCTGAGCCGCACGAGATCGGCGGCATTGGCGCTGGAGGTGCTGGTGAGCGCATCGAGGCCGGTGCGGATGCCGGATACCGAACCGACGATCGATTCGAGGCTACCGGCCACCGCGTCGCTATTGTCGGAAAGGCCGCGCATCAGCGTGGCGAGGCTGCTGACCAGGGTCTCGATCTCGCGCGTGCCTTCGTGCGCGGAGCGGGCCTTGTCCACGCCCGTGCCGATCCGCGCCAGCATGGCCTGCGCCTCGGCGGTGAGCGCGCCGATCGATTCGTTGATCTTGGCGGTGGCGGCGGCGGTTTCCTGGGCGAGCTTCTTCACCTCGCTCGCCACCACGGCGAAACCGCGCCCGGCATCGCCGGCGCGCGCCGCCTCGATCGTGGCGTTGAGCGCCAGGAGGTTGGTCTGGCCGGCAATCTCGCTGATCGCTTCCGTCACGCTGGCGACGGTCGCCAGTGCCGCGTTGAAGCTGCCCAGCCCCGCATGGATCTGGCTGACCTGCTCGATCAGGTCGACGACATTGTCGGTGGCGGCATCCAGCCGCGCGCTGGAATCGGCGATCACGTCGCGGGCGGCCGACGCCTTTTCCTTGGCGTCGCGCGCCGTGAGCGACACGGCCGAGCGATCGCGCTCCAGCCGATCGGCATCCGCGCCGATCCGTTCCACCGTATTGGCCTGTTCCGTAACCCGTTCGGCAAGCGCCGCGATATCCGCCTGGAGATCGAGCGTCCTTATCCCAAGGTCGCCCGACAGCTTCGCCGCCTTCACGACCGTCTGTGCAATCTGCATCCGGCTATCCCCGTTCAATATACGGAGAATATGCCGGAGATGCCTAACAAGCGGTCAACGCTTCCTCGCGCGCCGCCCGGCGGGCTTGAGCCGATAGCGGCGCGCGCCCAGCGTTTCGGCGAGCAGGGCGGTGATCGCCGCCTCGTCGCGTTTCAGCCGGCCGCGATGCAGCAGCGACAGGCCGATCACGATCGCCATCATGCCGAGTGGCGCGGCCATCAGCAGCACCCGCACCAGCGGCGTCACCATGCTTGTCCAGCCGATATAGATGGAGAACAGCACCATCGAGACGAACCAGCCGATCATGTAGCGGCTGGTGTCGGTCGGCACGCGGAAGCGGCCGCGTATCTGGGTGTTGGCGCCGTCGCGATAGAGGCGGGCATGGAGCGCGAATTCGCTGTCGGCGCGCCGGTTGCGATGGCGGCAGGCGATATGGAGCGCATCGCGGCCGACGCTGCCGGCGAATACCATGTCCGGCCCGCCATGGGTGAAGGCCACGTCGCCGCCGGCCACGAGCAGCGGCGCCAGCCTGTCGACGCATTCTTCCGGCGAAAGCGGCACGCGATAGCGCGCATCGCGGCCGGTGAGTTCCGGGATCATGCGGGGCGGTTCACCTGTCGCCTTCCTCCGCGCGATAGCTGCATCCCGCGAAGGTGGCGCCGGGATGGGACGGGAAGGCGGTGACGATCATCACCCGCTTATAGGTATAGGACATGCCGAGATCGGCATCATGCTCCACCCGGCGATCGACCAGCTTCTCCCCGAAGAAGCGCGTGTCGTCCGGGATCGTGTTGGCGATGCCGACCTCGCCGGCGATCGTGGCGGGGGCGACTTCCGGTAGCATCGCCAGCACGGCGGTGCCGGCAAAGCCGATCCGGTCGGTGGTGCGGCCGAAGGCGGCGATGGGGGCGGGCAGGCTGAATTCGACGATGGTGGGCTCGCCGCCGTCCACCCGCGCCCAGCCGCGCGATGCGCCGCCATTGTCCGGCCCCGTCGCCCAGGCGACAAAGCCGTTGAACTGGCGGGCATCGAGCCTGCAGGCGACGACATCCTCCACCCGCACCGCCGATGGATTGAAATCCGGGGCACCGGCCGCGCCGGGGGCGGCAGCCAGCAGCAGTGCGGGGAGGAGGGCGATCGTCATGCGGTTTCGAGCAGCCTTTCCCTGGCGATCTTCTCCCGCCAGACGAGCGGAGCCATATGGTGCACGTTCTGGCCGGTGGAATCTACCGCCACCGTCACCGGCATGTCCTGAACGTCGAACTCGTAGATCGCCTCCATGCCGAGGTCCTCGAAACCGACCACGCGGGCGCCCTTGATCGCGCGGGCGACCAGATAGGCGGCGCCGCCCACCGCCATCAGATAGGCGGCCTTGTGCTTCCTGATCGATTCCACGGCCGCGGGGCCGCGCTCCGCCTTGCCGACCATGGCGATCAGCCCGGTCTGCTCCAGCATCATGTCGGTGAACTTGTCCATGCGGGTGGCGGTGGTGGGGCCGGCGGGGCCGACCACCTCGTCGCGCACCGGATCGACCGGGCCGACATAATAGATCACCCGGCCCTTGAAGCTGACGGGCAGCTCCTCGCCCTTGGCCAGCATGTCCTGGATGCGCTTGTGGGCGGCGTCGCGGCCGGTGAGCATCTTGCCGTTCAGGAGCAGGCGGTCGCCCGGCTTCCAGCTCGCCACGATTTCCGGCGTCAGCGTATCGAGGTCGACCTTGATCGCCTCCTTGCTCGGCGTCCATTCCACCTTGGGCCATTCGTCCAGGCTCGGCGGATCGAGATAGACGGGGCCGGAACCGTCGAGGGTGAAGTGGGCGTGGCGGGTGGCCGCGCAGTTGGGGATCATCGCCACCGGCTTGGAAGCCGCGTGGGTCGGATAATCCATGATCTTCACGTCGAGGATGGTGGCGAGCCCGCCCAGCCCCTGCGCGCCGATGCCGAGCGCGTTCACCTTGTCGAAGATCTCGATGCGCAGTCGCTCGATATCGTTCTGGGGGCCGCGCTGCTTGAGCTGGGCCATGTCTATATGGCCCATCAGCGATTCCTTGGCCAGGCTCATCGCCTTTTCGGCCGTGCCGCCGATGCCGATGCCCAGCATGCCCGGCGGGCACCAGCCGGCGCCCATCTGCGGCACCATCTCCAGCACCCAGTCGACGATGGAATCGCTGGGGTTCAGCATCTTGAACTTGGACTTGTTCTCGCTGCCGCCGCCCTTGGCCGCGACGTCGATATGCACCTTGGCGCCGGGCACCATCTCCACGTTCATCACGCAGGGCGTGTTGTCCTTGGTGTTGACGCGGCCGAAGGCGGGGTCCTTCAGGATCGAGGCGCGCAGCCGGTTCTCCGGGTTCAGATAGGCGCGGCGCACGCCTTCATCGACGACCTCCTGGAGCGACTTGTCGCTGTCCAGCATGCATTGCTGGCCCCATTTGACGAAGACGGTGACGATGCCGGTATCCTGGCAGATCGGGCGGTGGCCCTCCGCGCACATGCGGCTGTTGGTCAGGATCTGGGCGATGGCGTCCTTCGCGGCCGGCCCCTGCTCGGCCTCATAGGCATCGCCCAGCGCGCGGATATAATCCATCGGGTGGTAGTAGCTGATATATTGGAGCGCGTCGGCGACGCTCTCGATCAGGTCGGCTTCCTTGATGATGACGGTCATGGGCTCCCTCTACGGGTGGGACGTGGCGCGAAACATCGGGCGCGATCCCACGCGGGAATCGCGTCGTTCGGGGGTGGCCTTACGCGTTTCGCGCACCCATTCCAACCGGCGGTCCCCGGTTGATGGCCCGCTATGCGGGCCGACCCGCTATGCGGGCAGCGGCTTGCCGTGCCGGAGCGCCCCGCCGATGAGGCCGAATCCGGCGATCATCATCGCCCATGTCGCCGGTTCCGGCACCAGCGGCGGCGCGGCGCGGGTGGAGATCGCGCCGACCGCGTCGATGTCGGCGCCGACGGTGGCGCCTGTCGTGCCGCCATTATTGGCCACGTCCGTCAGGCGGATATAGGCGAAGGCGGAGGAGGAGCCGTAGCCGAACGCATCGATATCGATGCCCCGCGTCGATCCGCCGATGGCGCCGACCGAGAGCCAGTCGATGCCGTTGACGCTGATATCGACGATCGTGCCTTCGACATCGGGGCCGACCTCGAAGATCCACAGATCGTCCGCATCGGAATCGCTGCCGGTCAGCAGATTATCGACGAAGCGGAGCACGATCCGCCCGCCCACGCCCAGCGAGACGAAGGAGCAGGCATCCTGCGACGCGCAGGAATTCACCCCGTTATAATCGGGCACGCCGAGCGCGTTGGCGGCGCCCTGGTGCGGCGCTGTCGGCGCATTGCCCTCCAGGCCGGGCTGGTAGGAGACCACGGCATCGGCGAAGGAAAGGGCGCCCTGCGGGAATTCGACTCCGCCGATGATCTCCGCCCTGGCGCCGGCCGCGCTCATGCCGAGCGTCAGGACAGCCACGCCGGACAGGAATATCCGCTTGGGAAAGCTGCTCATTTCGAACCCCTCCTCCATAGCCGCCGCCGGGGCGTGCCGGCGGGGCATCGTTGAGCGATCCGAAAGGCGTTCGAGCCCCTGTTATCGGGCGAAGCGTGGTCCCGATGGCGTCATGCTGTCAATGCGCGGCCCATAAGGGGTAGGGGCCGGATCGGCATCTTTCCTCCGCCGCCCCGACCCGTTCCGGGCATGCCCTATCGTTCCACCAGCCGGGTGTAGAGGTGCCAGGTGGCATAGCCGAGCACCGGCAGCACCACCGCCAGACCCACGAACAGGGGGATGCAGCCGATCACCAGCAGCGCCGCGACGATCAGGCCCCATGTGCCGATCGCGACCGGATTCTGGGTGGCGGCCTTGAAGGAGGTGGCGATGGCGGTGCCGACATGGACGGGCCGGTCCACCAGCATCGGGAAGGTGACGACGCTGCTGGCCAGCGCGATCACCGCGAAGCCGAGGCCGACGAGATTGCCGAAGATGATGAGCCGCCAGCCCTCGTTCGTGGTGAACAGCTGTTCGAGGAAAGCCGATATGGTGAGGCCCTGGCTGAGGCCGAAGGCGCCCTGGTAGAGCCGCCAGGCGGTGCCGACCCAGGCGACGAACAGCAGGGCCAGCGTGAGGGTGGCGAGCAGCAGCTCGCGCCCGCGCGGGCCGCTCCACGGATCGAAGAAATGGGTCCAGCCCGATTCCAGCCCCTGCTCGCGCCGGCGGGCAAGCTCGTAGAAGCCCGAGGCGACCGTCGGCCCCAGCAGCGACAGACCGGCGACCAGCGGGAAGAGCAGGGGGATAAGCTCCCCGTTCAGCGCGAACCAGGCCGCGATGAAGCCCACCAGCGGATAGATGAAGCCGACCAGCAGGATATCGCCCCGCTTCTCCCGGAAATCGTGCCAGCCTTCGGCGAGCGCCCAGCGCAGATCGGCCATGCCGATCCTGCGGACGTCGGGGATTCTCGCCTCTTCGGAAACGGGTGTGATCGCGACCATGGCGGCCCTCCTGATGGCGGGACGGGCTGCGCCCTTCCCTCGAGCGGCAATTGGATCAGCAAACGGACCGGCGGCCGGCGACCCGAGGCAGGCCGGAGGTCGATCCCGATCCTACGCCTGCCGGCGCCACGCGGGAAGCCGAAATTGCCCGAGGCCGAGCGCCCGCCGATTGCGGCCGCACCGGCCCTTTCGGGAATATTTTTTTGTTCCTCTTTCATTCTCTTGCGGCGGCGCGGAGTGCAGGAAAATCCGCGCGTCGCAAGCCATTTTCCCGCCGGCGGGTGCGACGAACCGAATCGGAGCGGCGATGAGCCGTGGAGGCGCCAAGCGAATTTACATCTTGCGTCCGGACGGGGATCGGGCACTATGGATAGTGGTCGTGCCAGGGGGCTGGCCCCAAGAGATTGTTAAACCCGTGCCGTACCCTATATTTGCGGAACGGCTGTTTGCGTCTCTTTGACGTGGGATCGCGGCGGAAAGCCGGTCCCCTTCCGCCCCCCGGCATGCTAGGCTTGGGGAGCGTGGCTTCCCGGCCGAACATTCTGGGAACGATCGGGCCGCAAAGGCCCGTCCGGCACCCCGGATGGCCATGATTTTTGACGACGGATAACCGGGCAAGGGCGACGCGACGATGGACCTTTCAGGCAGCAACAACGAAGCGGGCGCGAGCGACGTGGCCACCACCCTCGAAGCGACCAGGGCCGAAGCCGGGACGGACAGCCCGCACGGCGTGCTCAAGCGGCCCTATCCGGTCGAGGTCGATCACGGGCGTGACGCGCTCCTCACGGATTTCGGCAAGGAGACGCTGAAGGACCGCTATCTGCTGCCGGGTGAAAGCTATCAGGACCTGTTCGTCCGCGTGGCCTCGGCCTATGCCGACGATGCCGCGCACGCCCAGCGCCTCTACGACTATATCTCGAAGCTGTGGTTCATGCCGGCCACGCCGGTGCTCTCCAACGGCGGCACCGGGCGGGGGTTGCCCATCTCCTGCTATCTGAACTCGGTGGACGACAGCCTTCAGGCGATCACCGAGATCTGGAACGAGAATGTCTGGCTCGCCTCGCGCGGCGGCGGCATCGGCACCTATTGGGGCAATGTCCGCGGCATCGGCGAACCGGTCGGCCTGAACGGCAAGACCAGCGGCATCATCCCCTTCGTCCGGGTGATGGACAGCCTGACGCTGGCGATTTCGCAAGGCTCGCTGCGTCGCGGCTCGGCCGCCTGCTATCTCGATATCTCGCACCCGGAGATCGAGGAGTTCCTTGAAATCCGCAAGCCCAGCGGGGATTTCAACCGCAAGGCCCTGAACCTCCACCATGGCGTGCTTCTGACCGACGCCTTCATGGAAGCGGTGCGCGACGGCCGCGAATGGGAACTGACCAGCCCCAAGGACGGCAGCGTCCGCGGCAAGGTCGATGCGCGTTCCCTCTTCCAGAAGCTGGTAGAAACCCGGCTGGCGACGGGCGAGCCCTATATCGTCTTCGCCGATACGGTGAACCGGGCGATGCCGAAGCATCATCGCGAACTGGGCCTGAAGGTTTCGACCTCCAACCTCTGCTCCGAAATCACCCTGCCCACCGGCCGCGACCATCTCGGCAACGATCGCACCGCCGTCTGCTGCCTGTCCTCGCTCAACCTCGAGACGTGGGACGAGTGGAACGGCGATAAGCAGTTCATCGAGGACGTGATGCGCTTCCTCGACAATGTGCTGACCGACTATATCGATCGTGCGCCCCCGGAGATGGCGCGCGCCAAATATTCGGCGATGCGCGAACGTTCCGTGGGCCTGGGCGTGATGGGTTTCCACAGCTTCCTCCAGGCGCGCGGCCTGCCCTTCGAAGGGGCGATGGCCAAGAGCTGGAACCTGCGCATGTTCAAGCATATCGCCGCCAAGGCGCAGGAAGCGTCGATGCTGCTCGCTTCCGAACGCGGCGCCTGCCCGGATGCCGAGGATCGCGGCGTGATGGAGCGTTTCTCCTGCAAGATGGCGATCGCGCCGACCGCGTCGATCAGCATCATCTGCGGCGGCACCTCCGCCTGCATCGAGCCGATCCCCGCGAACATCTATACGCACAAGACGCTGTCGGGCAGCTTCTCGATCAAGAACGTCCATCTGCAGAAGCTGCTGCAGGCCAAGTCCAAGGATTCGGACGCGGTGTGGAATTCGATCCTCGAGCAGGGCGGCTCGGTCCAGCATCTCGATTTCCTCAATCAGGAGGAAAAGGACACGTTCAAGACCAGCTTCGAGATCGATCAGCGCTGGCTGCTCGAGCTGGCGGCGGACCGGACGCCCTATATCGATCAGGCGACCTCGCTGAACCTGTTCATTCCCGCCGACGTCGAGAAGTGGGACCTGCTGATGCTGCACTTCCGCGCGTGGGAGCTCGGCATCAAGTCGCTTTATTATCTGCGGTCGAAATCGATCCAGCGCGCGGGCTTTGCCGGCGGCGTGGAGGCGGACAATACGCCCGACCTCAAGAAGATCGAGCTGGCCACGACCACCGACTATGACGAGTGCCTCGCCTGCCAGTGAGACAAGGCCGCTAGGGCAACCCGGCTGAAGCGACGGCCGGGTTTCGGCGCGCCGCGGAGCTACCTGACGGCCGAAATGCCGGGGGAGCGCAGGCATTTCGCCAGCCTCCCTCCGTCCTTCCCCTTTTCGCGGGAGTGACGGATCGGGCCAGGCAGGCTTTTTCTGCGGAAAGGCACATTGCCGGCCTTCCCGCTATCGCTGACGCAAATCTGAATTTTCCACGCTGTCCGGGCCGTGGGCAGTCCACGCCAGGGGCGCCGCTGCCGGCATGCACGAACGGGAAAACGTACCCGCCGCCCCGATCCGTCGGTGGCGGCGGGTGCGTCTTTGCATGGCTGAAACGTATATATCCGCAAGGCATCGTCTGGTCGGGCATGCCGGGAAACGGGATCGCTCTGTTCGGATCGGATATCGCAAATGACCCAATATCCGGCGGGCCCAGATATTGGAGCCGGCCGATCGCCAGATTGCCGCCATGACATTGCCAAATCTCGCGAGGTCTGGTGCCGTTCATCGCAGAGAGTTTGCAGGCGCTTATGCTGCACTGCGGAAGTATAATCCTTCTATTGACTCATATGAGTATTTTCCATCCATATGATTATATGGAGGGGATGCGGTGCTGCGGCTGAAAGAGGTCGAAAAGGCCTATGGCGTTGCCGCGAATCCGATTCCGGTGCTGAAGGGCATTTCCTTCTCGATAGAAAATGGCAGCTTCTGCGCGATCCTGGGGCCTTCGGGATCAGGCAAGAGCACCCTGCTCAACATCATCGGCCTGCTCGATCACCCGGATCGCGGGGAGGTCCTGCTGGGCGATAATGCGGTGAACTTCGCCTCGGCGGAGGAAACGGCGCGGCTGCGCAACCGGCTATTGGGCTTCGTCTTCCAATCCTTCCAGCTGCTGCCCCGCCTCCGCGCCTGGGAGAATGTCGCCCTGCCGCTGCTCTATCGCGGCATTCCCAAGGCGGATCGCCGGCCGAAGGCGCTGGCGCTGCTCGATCGGGTGGGGCTGGGGCACAGGGCCGATCACCTGCCTTCCGAGCTTTCGGGCGGTCAATGCCAGCGGGTCGCCCTGGCACGGGCGCTGATCGGCGATCCCCAGTTGATCCTGGCGGACGAGCCGACCGGCAGCCTCGACAGCGGAACGTCGCTGGAGATGATGGACCTGCTCAAGGATCTCAGCCGCCGGCTGGCGGTGACGATCGTGATGGTCACCCATGATCGCCAGCTGGCCGAACGCTGCGACAGGCGGATCGAGCTGCTCGACGGGCAGGTGATCGCCGATACGGTGGCCATGTGACGCAGCGCGCGCCTGCGACTTCGGGAATTCCGCTGGCCGAGATCATCGGCGAGGCGTTCGCCAATCTGCGGGTGCAGGGGCGGCGATCGGCGCTGGCGCTGCTGGGCATCCTGATCGGCACCGCATCGATCGTGGCACTGCTCAACATCGGCCATATCGCGCAGCTCGAGACGCTGAAGCTGTTCCGCCATCTGGGCGTGGATACGGTGCAGCTGCAGGCGACGCCCACAGGGGAAATGCCGCCCGGCTTCGATCCGGACGTGGTGGCGCAGCTGCCGGCGCGCGATCCCGATGTGCTGCGCGCCGTTCCCATCATCACCGGCCGCGCCTCGATCAGCGCTGGCCGCCAGACCACCGATGCGGGGATCGTCGGCATGCCCCCGGCCTTCGCGGCGACCGTGGGGCTCGCCCCACGGTTGGGGCGGCTGTTCCGGCCGATCGACAATTGCAGCCCCGTCGCGCTGGTCGGCAAGGGGACAGCGGAGAAACTGTCCGCGCCGGGGGCGGAGCTGCTGCCGGGCGCTGCCATCATCGTCGGCAATTACGGTTTCACGGTGATCGGCATCCTGATGCCGACCGCCCTCGAGGCGATCAATCCCAGCGATTACAACGAATCCGTCATCGTGCCGCTGGCCTGCTCACGCCGTGTGGTGGCGGGTGGCGTGCCCAATATCGTGCTCGCCAAGTTGCGCCCGACGGCGGACCCCGATATCGTGGGGCAGCGGCTGTCGGCGATGCTGGCCAACCCGCGATCGGCGATCCAGGTGATCAGCGCGCGGACCTATATCAAGACGATGAACGCGCAGAAGGCGGTGCATTCGCGCATGCTGGCCGCCGTCGGCGCTATCTCCCTGCTGGTGGGCGGCATCGGCGTGATGAACGTGATGCTGATGGGCGTGATGGAGCGCCGGCGCGAGATCGGGCTGCGCGCGGCCATCGGCGCCACGCCGCGCGACCTGCGGACGATGTTCATCGTCGAATCCGCGACGCTGGCGGTGGCCGGCGGCCTGTTCGGCGCATTGCTGGGCTTGCTGGCGACCTATTTCGTGGCGCGAAGCTCGGGCTGGACCTTCAGCATCGCTTATTATGTGCTGCCGCTGGGGACGGGCGTGGCCGGCCTGGTCGGCCTGATATTCGGCCTCTATCCCGCGATCACCGCGTCCCGCCTGAAGCCGATCGAGGCGCTTCGTGCGGAATAGGGGGCGCATAGCCGGGCAGATCGGGCAAAGCGGGCGGTTCGGCAAGGCTCGGGGCGCTCGGCGGCACCTTCAACTCCCGGGGCGTCGCGCAGCCGGCGGGCAACAGCAGGCACAGGCAAAGGCTGATTCTGGTGCCGATCATCGCCGCCTCCCCTGGTTGCTGATTGCGTGCCTTTGTGGCGCGATCGCCCCGGATCTGGCAAGCGCCCAGAAGATCGCGCCGATCGCGGCGGTAAGATCCCCGCCCGCAAATCCAGTGCCCAGCGGGCAGCCGGTGCCGCTCACTCTCGCCGAAACCGTAGCGCTGGGCCTGCGGGACAACCGGACGATCAAGTCCGCCTATCTCCAGCGCGTGGCGCAGAAGTTCGACCTGTTCGTGGCCGGCACGCTGTTCCTGCCCAAGCTGAACCTTTCCGCCGATATCGCCCATCAGCGCGTGGGCGGGACCACCTTCAACACCTCCTCCGTCGGCGCGGCCGGCACCTGGCTGACGCCGATCGGCACGCGCGTGCAATTTTCCTGGGATCGGCGCGACCAGCTCGATTCCGGAAGGACGGACCATAGCGACACGGCGGCTTTGTCCTTCACCCAGCCGCTGCTGCGCGGGGCGGGGACGAAGGTGAACATGGCGCCGGTGCGGATCGCCCGGCTGCAGGAGGAGATCAACAAGCTGAGCCTGAAATCCACGGTGATCGACACCGTCACCGGCATCATCCAGGCTTATCGCCGCCTGTCGCAGGCGCAGAGCCAGGTGGAGCTTGCGGAACTCTCGCTGGAACGGACGCGCGATCTCCTCGAAACCAATCGGGCGCTGATCGCCGCCGGCAGGATGGCCGCCGCCGATATCGTCCAGACGGAATCCGGGGTCGCCAACCAGGAAGTGGCCGTGCTGCAGGCGCGGCAGCAGCTGGCGAGCGCGCAGCTCGCCTTGCTGCAATTGCTGGCGGTGGACCCCCGCACCAATGTGGTGGCCGCGGACGAACCCGATGCCGAGCAGGCCGATATCGACCTCGATCGCGTGGTCGACCTCGGCCTTTCGTCGCGCGTCGACATATTGGGGCAGCGCCTGGCGCTGGAACAGACGCGGATCGACCTTGCCGTCGCACGGAACAACCGGCTCTGGGATCTTTCGATCGGCGGCTCCGTCTCCCGCCAGCGGGTGGACGATCCGATCCTGGGGCGGCTCGATCCGCCGACCGACCATAATGTGGGCGTGCAGCTTTCCATCCCGATCGGGGATTTTTCCTACCGCCAGCGGGAAATCGGCGCGACCACCAGCCTGCGGACGGCGGAGCTGCGTTATCAGGACCTCACCCAATCGGTGGAAACGCAGATCCGCGATGCGGTGCAGACGGTGGAGGCGAGCTGGCAGCAGCTGGCGGCCGCCCGCCGCGCCCGCGCTCTGGCGGCGCGCGCGCTGGAATTGCAGCAGGAAAAGCTCAAGGTCGGCCGGGCATCGAATTTCGAGGTGCTTTCCTTCCAGGCGGACCTGCGCACGGCGGACACGCAGGAACTCACAGCCCGCATCGGATATCTGAACGCTTTGACGAGCCTGGATCAGCAAATCGGGAACACGTTGGAAACATGGCGCATATCCCTGAACGATTGAAGCGGATGGACCGGCGGTCCCTCGGCTGGCTGGTCGTCGCGGCCGGCGGCCTTTTCGTGCTGGCCCTGTGGTGGCGATCCCCCGGACAGCCGGAGGCGGGCGGCGAGACTACCGAGCAGACGATGGTCGTCCAGCCGCGCCCCTTCACCGCGTCGATCAGTTTCGCGGGCACGATCAAGGCGGGCGAGGGCACGGGCATCGTCGCCCCGTTCGACGGGATGGTGAAGGAAATGGGGTTCGCCTACGGCAATCCCGTGGCGCCCGGCCAGATGCTCGCCGTGCTCGACGTTTCGGAGCTGGAGCAGAGCCGCAACGAGGCGGAAAGCGCCTATCTGAAGGCGATGCAGGCCGCGCGGGACATGGAGGGATGGGCCAGCGGCCCGGAGGTCTCGCGGGCGCGACGCGCGGTGGAAAGCGCCCGGTTCGATCTGGCCGATACGGAACGAAAGCTGGCGGAAACCAAGACGCTGCTGGATCGCGGGCTGGTGGCGCGTACCGAATATGACGGCATGCTCCAGCAACTGCGCACGCAGCGCATGGCTGTAACGTCAGCGAACGAGGATCTGCGGGCCACGATGGAACGTGGCGGCGGCCCCAATCGGCGCATGGCGATGCTGGAACTGGAAAATGCCCGGGCCCGCCTAACGGCGGTCAATGCCCAATTCGCCGGAGCGGTGATCCGCGCAAAGGATGCGGGAATCATTGTGCGGCCCCCTGCAGGCAGGGCAGTAGCGACGGTGGATAGCGATACTCATGTCGGTGCTCGCGTTTCCCGTGGTCAGCTTATCGGGATAATTGCGCAGGCCGGCGGCCTTGCCGTTACCTTCAACATCGATGAGGCCGACGTGGCAGCCCTCAAGCTCAACCAGCCGCTGATGGTGAGTGGTCCCGGTTTTCCAGGGCTGTCACTGCCGGGGAAGATCAGTGCGATCGCTGGCGAGGCCAGCAATCCGGGCGGGGTTGCGACACCGGGTAAGGCGTCCTTTACAGCGACGGCTAGCCTCGATCCCCTGACGCCCGATCAGGCTGCGCAGGTGAGGATCGGCATGACGGCGACTATAGCGATAACGACTTATACAGCTTCTGCTGCACTGGTTATCCCACCCCAAGCCATTCGCGGTTCGGCGCCGGACGCGTCGGTGCTGGTGCGCGATGAACGCACAGGCAAGGACAATCCAGTCAAGGTGCAGATTGGGCAAGTCGGGCCGGATGGGGTAGAGATTGTGGCCGGATTGAAGCCTGGCAGAACCGTGGTGTGGTCGGCCGCTCAGCCGCCGTTGCCATGAACGGATTTCGGAGCACCGTATCGCTGGACTATAGTAGGGCCGATTTTCCAAGTCATAGCATAAACGAAAAAGACGCCCAGGATGCCATAGGCACCTGGGCGTTGAGGGAGGAAGTCTATTTCGTTCGCTTACGGATGGGTAGCGGGCGTGGCGTCGATATCGAACTCGCCGTTGTTCTGCGCCGTCAGAGTTCCCGAGAAAGTGCAGGCGCCGATCGTCTGATTGGTGAAAGTCACATAGCTTTTGCCGCCCGGGACGTGGTGGTAAGCGCCTGTAATCGAACCAGCACAGGTCACTAGACCGCCAATCGCCCTGGCATTGATACCGCTGATCGTGATGGTGGTCGGGCTAACGGCAATGGTCGGGGTGCCGGTAAGGGTGGCCAAGCTGCAAGCTGCACTGCCGCTCATTGCAAAGCTTGCCAGGGTGACCCCTCCACCATGAGCATTATCGGTCGAAAGCGAATGCTCAAAAGGGGGAGTCGAGGTATTTGAATGCGAGTCGGCAACGTTCGGAACGTTGTAAGTCGCAGTAATGGTGCATGGGGTCGTTACGCCAAGCACAGTCGTATTGAACGTTCCGCTCAAAACCATGCCGCTTCCGGATTTGCGGACCGTCTGAGCATTCGCGATATTGCCCATGCTCGCAATGACAAGAGCAGCGGAGCAGATAAAAGAAATCTTCTTCATGTAATGTCTCCTTCTCCTAACGTATTATCGGGCAGAAGTGACGCAACATATACCGAAGATAATTTATATATGTTTGCAACAAGCCCGTTTGCCTATTTGTAAGGCAAATTTATATTTTCACTATCTGAAGATAGAGTCAAGTGATTCGTTTAAGTAAACGCACATCTCAGAATCTTTTGCTAACATTGAATCCAATGATCCTCGGGTCAAGATAAAATGTATTGGCTGGCATGCCAATGTCATCAGCACTTAGGAATACATCAGTGATGGGCTGATCATTGAGAACATTCTTAACATATAGTTGGAATGATAGCTCATCTGACGGTCGAGAAAATGTAAGGGATAGATTCAGATTTCCCCAACCCTTCAATTTATCGAATTCAGTATTATATACTCGTGCATAACTCTTAGATTGTCTATAATAGTCACCTCTAAGGGTTAATTCCCAGTCATCATTGTCTACGAAAATCGTATATTGCGCGCCGACATTGAAGGTAATATGGGGCGAATTTGGTAAATCGTTCCCTGAAAGATCGGCGTCAAAGCCTCGGCCGGCATTAGGAGCTTCCGTCAGAGGATCGTAGGTAAATCCAAGATATTGCCAATATGGAACGGTGGTTTCCGGCGGTATGTTGGGGTTATATGAACCAATACCTGTCGATCCTGGGCACAGTGCGGCGAGAGCCAGCTCGCTCGGAAAGGTGCTGATCACTTTCTCGACATATTTTGTCGGTGCAATGCAGTTCGTTGGAACTTGTAGCCAGGGGCGAACAACCGTCCAATCTGGATTTCCCTGAGTGCGATCCATCACATCGATCGATTTCGCGTTCTTCTTCAATTTTGTGTTGAGGTACCCAAGGCTGCTGTTGAAGCGAAAATTCCGATTAGGTTGCCAGGTTGCCTCTAATTCAAGGCCCCAAGTCTGTGCGTCGAAATTCTCCGTGTACGTGATCCGATCTGTTACCTGAGATATCTGGTAATCATCATAATCGTAGAAAAATGCCGTCGCGTTCAGGCTTATCTTATTATTTGCCAGAAGGTTTTTCGTGCCAACCTCAAAGGACGTCAGATATTCTGGCTTGTACCTGTCGGGCAGCGGAACGTATTGAACAATACGGGGGTCGAAATCAACGCGAGGAGGATTGGCGCCACCGCCTTTATATCCACGGGAGATGGATCCGTAGACCAGAGTGTCGTTAGTGAATGACAGGCTCGGCTTCCAATCAACTACAACGCGACCTGTGAATCGACCCCAGCTTTGATTGATATCCGGCAAAGACGGATATCCATAGTTAACGGTTCCGCCTGTTACGATAGCGCTGGTTAGAAGTAGCTGGCTAGGGATTTGCGTTTGATATTTCTTATCGTCGGTATATCGAGCACCAAGAGTTAATTTTAGTTCATCGTTAAATTGCAGATAAGTCTCTCCAAATATGGCCCATGACTTTGTTTTAACGTTATTGCGACTAAGAAAGTAATTGTGGCCCTGGTCATCGACTTGATCGATGGAGTTTCTGTCTTGGTATAGGCCATATATGCAAGCTGGATCCGTAGTTCCGGGCGGGCAATATAAGGATGTTAAAATTGGTGGATTGCCATATTCCTTATCGGAATCGCGCAAATATGCAAATGTAGCAGTAAGATTAAACAGGTTGCTAAAGGCGTAATAATCATCTTTTGTTTTAAAATTGAGATAATTCGCACCTATGTTGAAATTGATTTTGCCGGAAAAATCAGATTGAAGTCGAATTTCTTGTGTCCATTGGCGAGTGCGTGTTCGATTCAAGTCCACAGTCAAAAGCCTGTCCGATGGCCCAAGCTGAGGATCGGTATAGACGCCACCTGGAACGGGACCATCATCCGCAAAGGGGGAGTTCAGAACATTAACGGTACCTATACTGTCACCGAATAGAGGATTTGAAACAAATCTGTTGTAATCCTGCGATGAATACCAGCGGTCGCGGCTGTATGCAGTTTGGGATATTAAAGTGAGATTTTCTGCCGCTTTCCATTCCAGATTCAATTGAACGATATCGTTTTTGGCCCGGAAGGTGGGGTCGACAGCGGTAGAAATTTTACGCGGGTCGCGCGATTGAACGATTCCCGCATAGGGGTCTCCCGGTTTTACGAGATAGATGATATCGCCGGGAATCATCGTTCCGGCTGGCCCCGGCGTAAA
Organism: Edaphosphingomonas haloaromaticamans; assembly: GCF_001853345.1. Taxonomy (NCBI): domain Bacteria; kingdom Pseudomonadati; phylum Pseudomonadota; class Alphaproteobacteria; order Sphingomonadales; family Rhizorhabdaceae; genus Edaphosphingomonas; species Edaphosphingomonas haloaromaticamans. The sequence goes on from NZ_MIPT01000001.1 coordinate 802,918, forward strand.
TCCGATGCCGACGCTTTGGGCATAATAGAGCGCGGTCTGGCTTGCGGCATTAGGCACGCCGAAGGCGGCATCGTCGTAAAGCGATCCAGGCAAGCAACCCTGACTTAGGCGGCTGCGCAACCGATCGGGAACAATGGCGCTGCCCACCATTTCCGGGCCTGGATCGGTGGTGCACAGCGCCTTGCCGGTGCGGGAGCGGTCGTCATCCTCGTTGAAATGTTCCCAGATGACGTTCGCCTTGAAGCGATCGCTGGGCTCCCATTGCGCGGAAAGGCGCGTCGACCAGAGATCGCGCCCGTTCACCCGGTTGCGGGTGAACTCGTTATAATCGAAACCCTCGCGCTTGGTGTAGGCGCCCGCGCCGCGGATCGAGAACGTATCGGTCAGCGGGATATTGAGCATCCCGCTCACCCGGCGGGTCTCATAGTTTCCCACCTCGCCNTTCAGNTCGCCCTCAAACTCACCGGTGGGCAGCGCGGGGAAGATGTTGACCACGCCGCCGGTGGCGTTGCGGCCGTAGAGCGTGCCNTGCGGGCCGCGCAGNACNTCCAGCCGGGAGGTGTCGAAGAATTCCTGCTCGAACAGGCGATTCCGGATCAGCGGCGTATTGTTGTAGCTCACTGCCACGCCCGGATCGCTCGACGAGTTCAGTGCCTTGGTGCCGATGCCGCGAATGCCGATATTGTACATGCTCGAAAAGCTTTTCGAGAAGTTCAGGTTCGGCACCCCGCGCACCAGATCGGCACCGCTTTCGATCTTCTGGCGATCGAGCTGGGTCCCCGAAAAAGCCGATACCGCGATCGGCACGTCCAGGATCTTCTCCTCACGCTTCTGCGCCGTCACCACGATGTCGAGCGTCTCCGCGGGGGTGAGATCGGGGTTCTGGGCTTCCGCCTTGCTGGGCCTCGGCGTCGCCGGCTTTTCGACGATGAAGATGCCGGTGCGGCCGACGCGGACGGTGAGGCCCGAATTGGCGAGCAGCCGGTCGAGGGCATCGCGCGCGCTATATTGGCCGGTAAGGGCGGGACTCTGCTTTTCGCGGACCGCTGCGGGATCGAAGGTGATCTGTTGATGGGATGCGCGGGCGAAGGCGTTCAGCGCGCCGCCCAGGCTTTGGCTGGGAATGTTGAAATCGTATAATTGCTCGCTCGTCTGGGCCGACGCCGGCACCGCGCATGCGGTGGCGATGCTGGCAAAGGCCGTCGCAGAATACAGATATCCCCGCAGAAAACTCCGCTTCATGAATGCCCCTCCTCATGCCGCAAGCCTGCTTTCGACTTGTGGTCATGAGGGTGATACGCGCGAACCGCCGATCCCCACATCCGCACGGCACGTCTTTTCCGCACCTTTTTCAGATTTATTTTCGGAAAAGGCGACGTTCGATATTTCCAGATGGCGTTTTTCCTGATTTTCCGGCGGCATCCCGTGAAGGTGGAGTGGCCGTCGGGTTGCGTGAAATCTTTCGGGCCGGCATCACAGGATCGCTTTTCGGTTGCAGCAAGGATCGCCCGCCATGCGCAGGATCGCCACCCTTACCCTCAATCCCGCGATCGACGGGGCGTGCGAGGCGGAGCGCGTCTTTCCCACGCACAAGATCCGCACGAACAACGAACGCTATGATCCCGGCGGCGGCGGCATCAACGTCGCGCGCGTCGTCGCGCGCCTCGGCGGGGAAGCGGAGGCTTATTATCTGGCCGGCGGTGTCACCGGGGCGGTGCTGGACAGCCTGATCGACAAGGCGGGCATCGCGCGGACGCGGATCGACATTCACGATCACACGCGCGTGAGCCTTGCGGTGCACGAGCGGGCCAGCGGCCAGGAATTCCGCTTCGTGCCGGAAGGGCCGCTGGTCGGCGATGCGGAATGGCAGGCGGCCCTCGAACGCCTGACGGTTGCGGAATGCGATTATCTGGTGGTGAGCGGTTCCCTGCCGCGCGGCGTGCCAGACGATTTCTATGGGCGGGCGCGCGCCGCGATGGCGCCGCGCGGGGTGAAATTGGTGGTCGATACGTCCGGGGCGGCGCTGGCGCGCACGCTGGTGGACGGCGGCATATTCCTGATGAAGCCCAGCCAGGGCGAACTGGAGCAGCTGATCGGCCGCAAGCTGGCGGACGTCGCGGCCATTGCCGAGGCGGCCTCTGCCTTCGTGGCGGGCGGGCAGGTGGAGCATGTCGCGGTGACGATGGGCCATCGCGGGGCGGTGCTGGTGAATGCCGGCGGGGCCTTCCTGCTGCCGGCCGTGCCGGTGGAGGCGCGCAGCGCGGTGGGGGCCGGCGACAGCTTCGTCGGGGCGATGACATTGGGCTTCGCGCGCGGATGGAGCGCGGCGGAGGCATTCCGATACGGGCTTGCGGCGGGCACGGCGGCGGTGCTGACGCCGGGGACCGACCTGTGCTGCCGGGAGGATGTGGAACGCATCCTCGCATCGGTGCCGGAGCCGGAGGCGCTGACGATTGGGGCCTCCGCCGGCTGAACCCCCGCCTTCCAGCGACCCATCCGCGTTGTCGGCCCGGAAAGGCGGTGCTAGGCCCGCGCCGGTCTGGATCGCAGTGGAGTAACGGGCATGGAGGCAGGCGCGACGGGCGCGAAACCGCAGGTCCTGGCCGGCGTGAAGGTGCTCGATCTCTCCCGCGTCCTCGCCGGCCCGTGGTGCACGCAGATCCTGGCCGATTTCGGCGCGGACGTGATCAAGGTGGAAATGCCGGGCCGGGGCGACGACACGCGCGGCTGGGGACCGCCCTTCCTCGATCCCGCCCCGGACGAGCCGGGGCCGGGCGAGAGCGCTTATTATCTGAGCTGCAACCGCAACAAGCGCTCACTGGCGCTCGACCTTTCGACGCCGGAGGGGGCGGCGATCGTGCGCCGGCTGGCGGCGGAGGCCGACATCCTCGTCGAGAATTTCAAGGTGGGCGGGCTGGCCAGATACGGGCTCGACTATCAGAGCCTGCGGGCGATCAATCCGCAGCTCGTCTATTGTTCGATCACGGGATTCGGTCAGGACGGCCCCTATGCCGATCAGGCCGGCTATGATTTCGTGGCGCAGGCGATGGGCGGGCTGATGAGCATCACCGGCGAGCCGGATGGCCCGCCCACCAAGGTCGGCGTGGCGATCACCGATATCACCACCGGCATCTATGCCACCGTTTCGATCCTGATGGCGCTCCGCCACGCGGAAAGCACGGGGCAGGGCCAGCATATCGATTGCTCGCTGCTGGATACCCAGATCAGCATGCTCGCCAACCAGGCGATGTCCTGGCTGGTGGGCGGCGTCGTGCCCGGCCGGCTGGGCAACGCCCATCCGACGATCGTGCCTTATCGCCTGTTCGACGCGGCGGATGGGCCGGTGGTGGTCGCCGTCGGCAATGACGGCCAGTTCCGGTCGCTGTGCGCGGCGCTGGGGCGGCCGGATCTGGGCACGGACGACCGCTTTGCCCGCAACGCCGCGCGGGTCGCCAACCGCGACGTGCTGGAGCCGGTCCTGGAGGGACTGATCGCTACGCGCAGCGCGGCGGAGGTCATCGCCATGCTGAAGGAAAACGGCATACCCGGCGGCCCCGTCAACCGCATCGACCAGATATTCGGCGATCCGTTCGTGGCGGCGCGGGGATCGGTGCACAATTTCGTGCGGGAGGATGGCGTGGCCGTGCCGACGGTGGCCTATCCCGCCAGGCTGTCCGAAACGCCGGCCGATTATCGCCGCCGCGCGCCCTATCTGGGCGAGCATAGCAGCGAGATATTGGAGGAATGGCTGGGGATCGGCACATCCGAGCTTGCCGGCCTGAGGGGGGACGGCGTGATCCGGGATCGCCCCGGCCCCGACGGCGAGGTGCCGTAACGCCGGCGACCCGCGGGGATTTCCCTTCCGCTTCATGAATATGGCGTAGTGCGCCATTCAGCTTCGGCATGTCATGAACGATATGCAAAGGACACCCAAGGGGACGAGATATGCGTAAGTTCATCATTGCCGCCGTGCTGGCCGCCGTTGCCGTGCCGGCAAGCCCGGTCCTGGCCGATCATGGCCGCGACCGTCATCACGGCAAGCAATACAACAACGGCAATCGCGGCAAGAATTATTGGAAGGGCGACCGCTATTATAATAACGGCCGCTATGACGGCCGCCGCCTGAGCCGCAACGACCATGTCTATCGCGGGCGCGACGGGCGCTATTATTGCAAGCGCGACGACGGCACGACTGGCCTGATTATCGGCGCCGCCGCCGGCGCGCTGCTGGGCCGGACAGTGGACACGAGCGGCGATCGCATGCTGGGCACGCTGCTGGGCGGTGCCGGCGGCGCGCTGCTGGGCCGCGAGATCGATCGCGGCGAGGTGCGCTGCAAGTAAGCGCGGGCGCCGGCGGAACGGGGCAGGCCCCGTCCCGCCGGCACGCGGATCATTGCATGGCCTCGCCATCGGCAAGGAATTCGGCCAGCTTCCAACCGCTGGCCGTCTTCGCGAAATAATAGCCATAGCCGGCGCAGAAGATCACATAGCGATCCCCTTCCCGCACTGGCGCCGCGGCGGCGATGCAGGGGCGGAGCGGCGCGGCGAACAGGCTCATCCACAGGCTGCCGAACTCGTCCGCGCCCAGTTCGTGGCTGTCGAAATGGAACGGAAAGGCGACGAGCGGCCTGACGGCTGCCGCATCGCCCCGGCCGACGGCGGCGGCGAACCCTTCCCAGAAGGCGGCAAAATCGGGCGGCAGGTTCGATCCGGCCTTCGCGGGGGGCGCTTGCGGAACGGAAACCGGGGAGAGGGGCCGCGCCCCGGCCGGTGGAGCCGGCGCCAGTTCCAGCCGGGTGATACGCCGTTCGTCATTATACCAATCGTCGCGAAAGAACTTCGCCCGCGCCCACATCCCGTCCGCGATGGCGACGGGCGGGTCGGCCGCGTTGGTGAAGGAGGCATGGCTGGGATAGCCGCCGACGATGAAGGTGAACGGCATATCGCCGATGTAGAAATATTCGTAGGTCGTCTCCTTATAGCGATCGAAGGTGGTGACGCCCACGCCGCGCGACGAACCGGCGAAGCTCCGTTCGGTCCAGCGGCGATGGCCGTTGATCGGGCCTTCCACGGTCGTCACCTCGCCCGCAATTGCCCGCGCCTGGACGCGATCATGGTCCGCATAGGGCAGGGCGACGGTCAGCAGGCCGAGGAACAGGGCGAAGCCGGCGGCCAGCTTCCACCACAGCCGCCGTTCCGCCGTCTTCCACAGCCATAAGGTGAGCGCGATTCCGGCCAGCGGAAAGGCCAGCATCACCCATTGGTCGAAGGGCATGGCCCCCGCATCATGCACCACCCGCATCCCGGCACCCGATCATTGCCACGCGCCGATATTGCCCGCGAGCGCAAGGCGCCCTCAATGGGCGCAAAGGTGGCAGTGCGGGATCGATCAGCCTTCCGCAGCGCGATGCTATCGCCCGAGCGCCTTGCGGACGGACGGCAGGATGTTGGCCACGATCACGTCCACGCCGCGCGGATTGGGGTGCATGCCGTCCTTCAGCAGCAGGGCCTTGTTGGTGGCCACGCCCTGCAGGAAGAAGGGATAGAGCGGCACCTGATATTTGCGGGCGAGCGCCGGATGGATGGCGTTGAACTCTCGGGCATAGGCCTGCCCCAGATTTGGCGCCGCCTGCATGCCGGCGACCATGGCGGGAATGCGCCGCCGCTTGAGCTCTGCCAGGATCGCATCCAGATTGGCCCGGGTCTGCGCGTTGGGCAGGCCGCGCAGCATGTCGTTGGCTCCGAGCTCGACGATCACGAGGTCGGGCCTGGCCTTGAGCCCTCCCAATACCCAGCCGAGCCGGGCCTTGCCCTGCGCGGTGGTATCGCCCGAGACGCCGGCATTGTGCACGCGCGCCGGGATGCCGCTTCGCCGCAATGCGGCCTCCAGCCGTGGGGCGAAGCCTTCGCCGGGCTTGAGCTGGTAGCCGGCCATCAGGCTGTCCCCGAAGGCGACGACCAGCTTGTCCGCCGCCAGCGCGGGGAAGGTTACGAACAATGTCATGAGGGCGGCGGCATGGACAATCAGGCGCCGCACTCCATATGCGTAACAATCGGGCCTCAAGGGGAAACCTTCCTTCGCTATGTCAGCCGCCAATATCGTCATCGAAGCCCGGAATGTCACGCTGGCGCTGGGCAGGGGTGAAGCGCGCGTCGAAATCCTGCGGGGGATCGATCTTTCGATCGCCGAGGGGGAGACGGTCGCGCTGCTCGGCCCATCCGGTTCGGGCAAGTCATCGCTGATGGCCGTGCTTTCCGGGCTGGAGCGCGCGGATGCCGGCCAGGTGCATGTCGCGGGCGCCGATTTCGCGGCGATGGACGAGGATCGGCTGGCCAGGGCCCGGCGCGGGCGGATCGGCATCATCCTGCAGGCTTTCCACCTGCTGCCGACGATGACGGCGCTGGAGAATGTGGCGGTGCCGCTGGAGCTGGCCGGCCAGGCGGATGCGTTCGCCCGTGCGCGCGTGGAGCTGGAGGCGGTGGGCCTCGGCCATCGCACCGGCCATTATCCGGCCCAGCTTTCGGGGGGTGAGCAGCAGCGCGTGGCGATCGCGCGTGCGGTGGCGCCCCGCCCGGCCATCCTGTTCGCCGACGAGCCGACCGGCAATCTCGATGCCCGCACCGGCGCGGCGATCATGGATCTCCTGTTCGGCCGCCAGCGCGAAACGGGGGAGACATTGCTCATCATCACGCATGATCCCGCGCTTGCCCATCGTTGCGGCCGGGTGATCGAAATGCTGGACGGGCGCATCGTCAGCGACAGCCGGGCGGCATGAAGCTCGCCTGGGCCTTGGCGCTGCGCGACCTGCGCGGCGGGTTTGCCGGGCTGCGGCTGCTGGCCATCTGCCTGTTCCTGGGGGTGATGGCGCTGGCGGGCGTCGGCAGCCTTTCCAGCGCCATTACGTCGGAACTGGCGTTGCAGGGCCAGTCGATCCTGGGCGGCGACGTCCAGATGTCGATCGTCCAGCGCACCGCCGATCCGGGGGAGCGCGCGGCCTTCGCGGCGGCCGGCCGCGTTTCGGAAACCATCCGCATGCGCGCCATGGCCTCGCGTCCCGATGGCGCCCAGGCGGTGCTGGCCGAGCTGAAGGGCGTGGACGGCGCCTATCCGCTCTATGGCGATTTCAGGCTCGCCCCCGGCGCGCTCGGCGCGCGGCCCAGGGGGAAGGAAGTCGCGATCGCCCCGGCGCTGGCCGATCGGCTGGCGGTGAAGCCGGGCGACATGGTCCGCATTGGCGATGCCGAGCTGCGGGTGATCGGCCTGATCGCCGAAGAACCCGATCGGGTCGGCGAAGGCTTCACCTTCGGTCCGGCGGCGCTGGTGGACATGGATGGCCTTGCCGCCACCGGGCTGGTGCAGCCGGGCAGCCTTTATACCAGCCGCTACCGCATCCGCCTGCCCGATGGGCAGGACGCCGCGAATGTCGCGAAGCAGATCGCCGATCGCTTTCCCGGCGCCGGCTGGGAGGTGCAGGATCGCAGCAACGCCGCGCCCGGCACCCGGCGTTTCATCGGACGGCTGGGCCAGTTCCTGATGCTGGTGGGGCTGACGGCGCTTGCGGTGGCGGGCATCGGCGTGGGCAACGGCGTCACCTCCTATCTGGAGGGCAAGCGCAACGCGATTGCGACGCTGAAGGTGCTGGGCGCTTCCTCGCGCACCATATTCCTTTCCTATCTGATCCAGATCGGGCTGGTCGCCGGCGCGGGAATCCTGGCCGGCGTGGTTGCGGGCAGCCTGGTTCCGTCCGCCGTCGTCGCGCTTGCCGGGGATGCCCTGCCGGTGCAGCCGCATTTCGCCATTCACGCGCGGCCCCTGTTGCTGGCCGCGCTCTATGGCCTGCTGATCGCGCTGCTGTTCGTGCTGGCGCCGCTCGCCCGCGCCCGTGCCGTGACCGCCGCGTCCCTGTTCCGCGGCGGGGTGGAGACGGCGGGGCGGCCGGCATTTCCCGTCTTCGCGGCGATGGCCATCACGCTTGCGGCGATCGTCGCGCTGGCGGTCGGCACCGCGCGGGAACCGCTGTTCGCGGCGTGGTTCGTTGCCGCCGTCGCGGGGCTGCTGCTGCTGCTCACCCTGATCGGCTGGGCGGTGCGGCGCATCGCCGCACGCCTGCCGCGCCCGCGCAGGCCGCTGCTGCGGCTGGCGATCGCGAACCTGCACCGGCCGGGGGCGCAGACGGGCAGGCTCGTCGTGGCGCTCGGCCTCGGGCTCACGCTTTTCGCCACGCTCGCGGTGATCGAGACCAATCTTTCCGGCCAGATCGACAGCACCGTGCCGGCCAAGGCGCCGAGCTTCTTCGCGCTCGACATTCCGGTCGACGATATCGATCGGTTCCGCGCGCTGGTGGCCGCCCGCGCGCCGGGGGCGGAGGTCCGCACCGTGCCGTCGCTGCGGGGGCCGGTGGTGTCCTTCGGCGGCAAGCGCGTGGCCGATCTCGATACGCTGCCCGAGGGCGCCTGGATCCTGCGCGGCGATCGCGGGCTCACTTATTCCGCCACGCCGCCCGAAGGCAGCCGCGTGGTCGAAGGCCAATGGTGGCCGCCCGATTATTCGGGGCCGCCGCTCGTTTCGCTGGACGTGGAGGCCGCCCGCATCCTGGGCCTGAAGGTCGGGGACGAGATCACCGTGTCGGTGCTGGGCGTCGAGGTGCCCGCGACCATCGCCTCGCTGCGCGAGATCAAGTGGGACACGATGGGCTTCAACTTCGTGCTGGTCTATTCGCCGGGAGTGCTGGAGGGCGCGCCGCACAGCTACATGGCCACCATCGCCATGCCGGAAAAGGGCGAGGCCGCGCTCAACCGCGAGATCACCCGGCAATTCCCGTCCGTGTCGCTCATCCGGGTGAAGGAGGTGATCGGCCAGGTGGCGGACGTGCTGGGCCAGCTTTCCACCGCGGTCCGCTCCGCCGCGTCCGTGGCGCTGGCGGCGGGCATCGCCGTGCTGGTCGGTGCCATCGCCGCTTCGCGCCGGTCGCGCATCTACGATTCGGTGCTGCTCAAGCTGCTGGGCGCGACGCGCCGGCAGGTGTTGGTCGCGCAGGCGATCGAATATGCGATCCTCGCGTCCATCCTCTCCCTGCTGGCCGCATTGTTCGGCGCGTTGGCCGGCTGGTATGTGGTGACGGGCGTGTTCGAGCTCGATTGGGCGCCCGACTGGACGGTGGTGGGCGCGACGCTGGCGATCGGCGGCTTCGGCACGCTGGCGCTGGGCCTGCTGGGATCGCTGCCGGCGCTGGCGGCGCGGCCCGCCCGCGCGCTTCGGGAATTGTGATGCGCCGGGCGGCCGCTCAGGCGTGGGGCGGCAGCCCGATCAGCGATATCTGCCGGCCATAGCCGGGCTCGCCGCGATGGGTGGCGCGGCGGAAGCTGTAGAAACGGTCGTGATCGGCATAGGTATCGAGGCCCAGCGCCTCGACCCGGCCGATGCCGGCGGCGGCGATGCGGGCGGTGACATAGGCTTCGATGTCGAACTGATAATGGCGGGCACGCACGCCATCGGTGAAGAAGCGCTCATTTTTGGCATCGTCCTCGGCAAAACGGCGGAGGAAGGCTTCGTCGACCTCATAGGATGCGCGCGCGATACAGGGGCCGATCGCCGCGACGATCCGCCCGCGATCGGCGCCGATCGCCTCCATCGCCGCGATCGTCGCATCGGTGACGCCGCCGATCGCGCCCTTCCACCCGGCGTGGGCCGCGCCGATCACTCCGGCCTTGCTGTCGGCGAACAGCACCGGCACGCAATCGGCGGTCAATATGCCGAGCAGCAGGCCCTGCTTATCGGTGACAAGCGCGTCCGCATGCGGCCGGGCATCGTCGGGGAAGGGCGCGTCGACCTTCACCGCATCGGCCGAATGGACTTGGTGCAGCGTTACCAGCTGCGCATCCGGCAGCACGGCGGCGACGGCGCGCCTGCGATTTTCGCGGATGGCATCGCGATCGTCGTCCGATCCCAGCCCTACGTTCAGCCCGGCGTGGATGCCCGTGGAAACGCCGCCGCGCCGGCCGAAAAAGGCGTGGGGGATATCGCCCAGCGAGGCGGCGCGGATCGGATCGATGGCTTGCGTCATGGCGGGCTTCTTACACCGATGGGTACGGTTGGACAGCCCGCGCCATGCCGATGAACCGTCAGGCCGGCGGTGCCCCGAATCCGGCCGGTTCCGGCCAGCCGGGGGCGACGAACGCCATCACCTTGAACAGCTCCCCCATCTCCCCCGCGTCGGTGAGGCGGTGCCGGGCGGCCTCGATCTCTTCGGCGCGGGTGGGCGAGCCGCGGGAAAGCGCCGCCGTCCGCGCGCCGATGCCGATCGCTTCCAGCCATGCGCCCTGGCCGACGGGGCCGTGGACGCGCACGCCCTCCGCCTCGCCGGCCTGGCGGATCGCGGAAAAATCGACATGGGCGGTCAGGTCGCGCGTGCCGGGGCGGGCGAACGGATCGGCATAGGCATGGGCGTGGACCGCCTGGAAGGTGTCCCCCGCCGCGCGGCCGGCATAGCCATAGTCGATGATGATCGCGGCGCCGCCCTGCTCGGCGATGCGGCCGGCGACGTCGCGGGCGATGGCGGTGCCCATGGGCGCGCTTTCCAGGATCGAGCCGGCGGGCGCATCCCGCAGGCGATCGGGCACGAGGGCGTCGACGGGCACTTCGCCGGGCACGGGGGCGAAGCCGTCCGGGCCGTGCGCCACCATCCGCTCGCGCCAGCCGTTCACGGTGCGGACGAACTGGCGGATGGGAAGCGCGTCGAAGAATTCGTTGGCGACCAGCAGCAGGGGCTTGCCGGCGGGCAGGGTGGAAAGATCGTCATGCCAGGCGGCATTGGCGAAGCGTTCGGCCTGCGCGGCCCGGAGCGCCGGGCTGGTCTCGACGAAATGCACGGCCGGCTGGAGGCCGACGGCGCGCATCGCCCGCGTCGCATCGGCGGCCAGCGTGCCCCGGCCCGGCCCCAGCTCGACATAGCAGGCGGGCTCCTCCCCGGCCTGCTGCCAGAGGTCAGCCAGCCAGAGGCCGATCAACTCCCCGAACATCTGGCTGATTTCGGGCGCGGTGACGAAGTCGCCCGCCGCCCCCAGCGGATCGCGCGACGCGTAATAGGCGCCGTTGGCCTCGGCCATGAACTGGGCGATGGGGATCGGGCCGACCGCCCGGATCAGGCGGGCGAGCCGTTCTTCGCAGCTGGGGCTCGTCATCGGAACCCGCGCCGGCTCAGGCGACGCTCTGGTCGCCTGCCACGGGCTCCACGCGCTGGCGGCGGCCCCTGGCGGTGAGGATCAGGTAGAGGCCGCCCAGGATCATCGGCACCGTCAGCCACTGGCCCATGCTGAGGTGGGTGCGCGCGGCGAATTCCATCAGCTGTGCGTCCGGCTCGCGGAAATATTCCACGCAGAAGCGGCTGAGGCCGTAGCCGAGCAGGAAGGTGCCGACGAGCTTGCCGGGCTGGTAGCGGGCATCCGTCTTCCAGAAGAGGAACCACAGGACGGCGAACAGTAATATCCCTTCCAGCCCCGCCTCGTAGAGCTGGCTGGGGTGGCGGGCGACGTCGCCGCCGCGCGGGAAGATCATCGCCCACGGCACATCGGCCGCCCGGCCCCACAATTCGCCGTTCACGAAATTGGCCAGCCTGCCGAAGAACAGGCCGAACGGCACGCAGCAGGCCACATAATCGTGGATGCGCAGCCAGTTGAGCTGATATTTCCGCGCGAGCAGGATGATGCCCAGCGACACGCCGATCACCCCGCCGTGGAAGGACATGCCGCCTTCCCACAGCTTCAGCACGTCCAGCGGGTGCTGCCATATCTCCGGCTGGTAGAATGTGACATAAGCGAGCCTGCCGCCGATGAGGATGCCGAGCGTGGCGTAGAACACCATGTCGTCGGCATGGCGGCGGGCCATCGGCGCGCCCGGCTGGTCCAGCAGCTTGAGCAGATACCACCAGCCGATGAGGATGCCGGCGATATAGGCCAGCGAATACCAGCGGAGCTGGAAGAAACCGAGGTCGAGCGCCACAGGGGAGAGGCCAAGCTGGTCAAACCGCAAGGCTGCCGTAGCGTCAGCGAGGAAGGTCAGGATCAAGGCTTTTCCCCGAGGATTTTGGCCCTCATAAAGGGGGCAACGAGAAACGCAAAGCGTGAGGAGAGAGCGGCCGATGCCTAGTGAGCAGGACGCCCGCATGCAAGCGGTGATGGATGCGGTTACCGGGCCGGGGGGCCTTGTCGAGATCACGCATGACGCGCGCGGCTTTGCGGTGGCCGCGAAGCTGCCGGCCACGCTGCCCGATCTCTTCCGCTTCGCCTGTGGCCAATATGGGGCGGAAACCGCGCTCGTCGCCGGCAAGGAACGGCTGACCTACGCCGATCTGGACAGGTGGTCCGAACGGCTGGCCCGGTCGCTTGCCGGTGGGCATGGCATCCGCAAGGGCGATCGGGTGGCGATCGCCATGCGCAACGCGCCGGCCTGGATCGTCGCTTATATGGCGGCCGCGAAGGCGGGCGCGATCGTCACGCTGATCAACGGCTGGTGGACGCCGGAGGAACTGGCGCACAGCCTGCAGCTTTCCACCCCCAGCCTCGTCATCGCGGACGGCCCGCGCGCACAGCGGATCGCCGATACCGGCATCGAGGTTCGCGTGGCCGATCTGCTGATCGACCTGCCGATCGCGCAGGCGCTGGCGCCGCTGATCGACGGCGTGGCCGAAGGCGATCTGCCGGCGGTGTCGCCCGAGGACGACGCCACGTTGCTCTTCACCTCGGGCTCCACCGGCCAGTGCAAGGGCGCGGTCTCCACCCATCATGCGGTGACGACCGCCACCTATTGCTTCGTGGCGCTCACTGCCACGCTGTTGGGCGCGTTCTATGGCGGGGATCGCAACAATCTGCCGGGCGCGCCGGCGGCGCTGGTGACGGTGCCGCTGTTCCACGTCACCGGTGAGATACCGGTGTTCGTCGCCAGCATCGTGATCGCGCGCAAGCTGGTGCTGATGCCCAAATGGGATGCGACCGAGGCGCTCAGGCTGATCGAGGCGGAGAAGGTGAGCTATTTCGTCGGCGTGCCGACGATGAGCCTGGAGCTGATGCAGCATCCCGATCGCGGCCGTTACGACCTTTCCACCCTGCTCGACATCGCGGCCGGCGGCGCGCCCCGCCCGGCGGCGCATGTGCCTCGCCTGATGGAGGCCTTCCCGCAGAGCAACCCGATGATGGGCTATGGCCTCACGGAGACGAACGCGGTCGGCTGCACCAACTGCCGGGGCAATTACGCCGCGAAACCTTCCTCGACCGGTCCGGCGCAGGCGCCCTTCGTCCATGTCGCCATCTATGATGACGACGGCAATGCGCTGCCACCGGGCGAGCGGGGCATGATCGGCATCGCCAGCGCGGCCAACATCCGGGGCTATTGGAACAATCCGGAGGCGACCGCCGCGGCCTTCACGGCGGACGGGCATTTCCTGACGGGCGATGTCGGCTATCTGGACGAGGACGGCTATCTCTTCATCGTCGATCGCGCCAAGGATATCGTGATCCGCGGCGGCGAGAACATCTCCTGCATCGAGGTGGAGGCCGCGCTCTACGCCTATCCCGACGTGGCCGAGGCGAGTGTGTTCGGCCTGCCGGACGAGCGGCTGGGCGAAATCGTCGGCGCGGTGGTGCGGATGCGCCGGGGCGGGGCGGTGGATGCGGTGACCTTGCTGGAATTCCTCGGCGGGCACCTCGCCAGGTTCAAGCTGCCCGCGCATCTCTGGTTCTCGGACGATCCCCTGCCGCGCCTCGGCACCGGCAAGATCGACAAAAGGGCGCTGCGGGAGCGTTTCACCAGACAGATGGAAGCGGACGCCCGCGCGGCCTGATCGCCCTCAAGCCACTGGCGTTCGCGGCGCGCCCTCCTTATTCAGCCGGGTGATGATGGGATCTCGGGGCCTTCCATGGCGATAAGCCGTCGCAATTTCCTGGTCGGTGGCGGCGCCGGGGCGGGCCTGCTCCTCGCCTGGGGGCTGTGGCCGCGCAGCTATCGCCCCAATCTCGTCGCCAGTCCGGGCGAGGCGATCTTCAACGCCTTCCTGAAGATCGGCGAGGACGGCCATGTCGCCGTGGTGGTGCCGCAGGCGGAGATGGGGCAGGGGGTGTGGACCTCGCTGCCGCAGGTGCTGGCCGATGAACTGGGGGCGGACTGGCGGACCATCGCGGTCGAACCCGCGCCGATCAGCCCGCTCTACGCCAATGATTTCCTGATCGGCGAGGCCGCCCAGGGCATGCTGCCGGATCTGCTGAAGGGCGTGGGCGGCTGGGCCGCGCGGCAATATGCCATCCGGTCCGCGCTGATGGTGACGGGGGGATCAAGCTCGATCCGGGGGTTCGAAACCCGCTTCCGCGAGGCCGGCGCCGTTGCCCGCGCCCTGCTCTGCACGGCGGCGGCAAAGCGCTGGGATGCCGATTGGCGGGCCTGCGATACGGCGGCCGGCTTCGTCACGCGCGGCGAGGATCGCCTGCGCTTCGGCGAGCTTGCGGCGGAGGCGGCGTCGCTCGACGCGCCGGGCGGCGTCGCCCTGCGCGCGCCGGGGGCGGGTGGGCTTTCCGGCCGTTCGGTGCCGCGCATCGACTTGCCTTCCAAGGTGGACGGATCGGCCCGCTATGCCGGCGACGTGCGCCTGCCGGATATGGTGTTCGCGGCGGTCCGCCACGGCCCGCACGGCGCCACCCGGCTGACGGGCGTGGACAAGGCGGCCGCGGAGAAGGTGCCGGGGGTCATCGCGGTTGTCCAGAATCCGGGCTGGGCCGGGGCCGTCGCCACCAATGGCTGGGCGGCCGAGCGCGCGCTGGATGCGATGCGTCCCCGCTTCACCACCGACGGCCCTTTCCCGGACAGTGACTCGATCGATCAGGCGCTCAATGCCGCGCTCGACGGGGGCGAGGCCACGCGGTTCGTCGCCATCGGCGATGTCGATGCGGCCTTTGTCGGCAAGCAGGGGCTGAAGGTCGATTATTCGGTGCCGCTTGCCGTCCACGCGGCGATGGAACCGCTGGCCGCGACCGCGCGGCTGATCGGGGACCGGATGGAGGTGTGGATGCCCACGCAGGCGCCCGGCCTCGCCCGCGCCGCCGTCGCCCGCGCGCTCGACATGAGCGAGGGGCAGGTGACGATCTATCCCATGCTGGTCGGCGGCGGCTTTGGCCGGAAGATCGAGAATGATGCCGCCGTCCAGGCCGCGATCATCGCGCGGGAGGTTCGGCGCCCCGTCCAGCTCACCTGGTCGCGTCGCGACGACATCCAGCAGGATCGCTTCCGCCCGGCCGCCCGCGCACGGATGGCGGCGGCCCTGGGCGAGCGGGGTGAGGTGGTCGGCTGGCAGGCGCGCATCGCGGCCCCCGCCGCCATGGCCTCCATGCAATCGCGGCTGATGGCCGGCGGCGGCGATCCGGGCGCGAAGGCGGAGCTGTCCGCCGTGGAAGGGGCGCTGCCGCCTTATGCCATTCCGGCGATCGCGATCGATCACCTGCCGGTCGATATCGGGATACCCACCGGTATCTGGCGATCGGTGGCGAACAGCTACACCGCCTTCTTCACCGAATGCTTCATCGATGAGCTTGCCCGATCGGCGGGGATCGAGCCGCTATCGTTCCGCATGCAGATGCTGGGCGGCAATCCCCGCCTCGCCCATTGCCTGACGACGGTGACGGCGATGGGCGGGTGGGATGGCGGCATGCCCGGCGGCAATCAGGGGCTGGCATGCCATTCCAGCTTCGGCAGCCATGTGGCGATGCTGGTGGAGGCGCATGTCGGCGAGGATCAGCGCATCGTCGTCGATCGCGTGGCGGCGGCGGTGGATTGCGGGCGGATCATCCACCCCGATATCGTTCTCCAGCAGATCGAAGGCGGGATCGTCTGGGGGCTGGCGGCTGCCTTCGGCGCGACGACGGGCTTCGCCCGCGGCATGGCGGAGGCGCGCAATTTCGACGCGCTGAACCTGCCGCTGCTGGCCGGCACGCCCGATATCCGCGTGGAGCTGATCCCAAGCAAGGAGGCGCCCGGCGGCGTGGGCGAGATCGCGGTGCCGCCGGTGGCGCCCGCCGTGGCCAATGCGATCTTCGCCGCAACGGGGCAGCGCCTGCGCTCGCTGCCGCTGGCCATCGGCGGCCAGTGAACCCGCCCGCCGATCATCCCGCCGTGCCCCAGCGGCGCATCGGCGTGCTGCTGGTCAACCTCGGCACGCCGGATGCGCAGGATGCGTCCTCGGTCCGGCGCTATCTCCGGGAATTCCTCTCCGATCCGCGCGTGGTCGAAATCCCCCGGTTGATCTGGCAGCCGATATTGCACGGCCTGATCCTGCCGACGCGGCCGAAGAAATCGGCCCATGCCTATGCCCAGGTCTGGCGGCCGGATGGTTCCCCGCTCGCGGCCATCACGCGGGCGCAGGCGGCGGCGCTGGCGGACGCCTTCGGGCCGGATGTCATCGTCGATCATGCCATGCGCTATGGGCGCCCCGCGATCGGCGATCGCATCCGCGCGCTGGTGGCGGCCGGTTGCGACCGTATCCTGTTCGCCCCGCTCTATCCGCAATATAGCGCGGCGACGACGGCGACCGCCAATGACCGCGCCTTCGCCACCCTGGCGGCGATGCGGTTCCAGCCCGCCATCCGGACGCTGCCGCCCTATTTTGATCATCCGGATCATATCGCCGCGCTGAAGGCCGGTATCGAGGGGGCGCTGGCGGCGCTGGATTTCGTGCCCGAGGCGATCGTCGCCAGCTTTCACGGCATGCCCGAACGCACGCTCCGTCTCGGCGATCCCTATCATTGCCAGTGCCAAAAGACGGCGCGGCTTTTGGGGGAGGCGCTGGGACGCGAGCTCATCGTCACCTTCCAGTCCCGTTTCGGCCGGGCGAAATGGCTGGAGCCAGCCACCGACGCGACGCTCGCGGCCCTGCCGGGCCGGGGCATCCGCAAGGTGGCGATCGTGGCGCCGGGCTTCGCGGCCGATTGCCTCGAAACGCTGGAAGAACTGGCGATCAGGGGTCGCGACGGCTTCCTCGCGGCGGGCGGGGAGAAGTTCGCTTATCTTCCCTGCCTCAACGATAGTGGTGCCGGCATCGAAATGTTGAAAAAACTCCTGGGTGCCGAGCTTGAAGGCTGGCGGGCGGGCCTCTAGACTTTCGCGAAATTGCCGTGGGAGTACGCAAATGGCCAGAATTGCGATCGTGACGGGTGGAACGCGCGGGATCGGGGAGGCCATCAGCCTCGCCCTCCAGGCCAAGGGCGTCACGGTTGCGGCCAACTATGCCGGCAACAGCGAACGGGCCCGCGCCTTCACCGATCGCACCGGCATCCCCGCCTATCAGTGGGACGTCGCCGATCATGAGGCGTGCCTTGCCGGCGTGAGGCAGGTGGAGGCCGATCTCGGCCCGATCGACATCGTCGTCAACAATGCCGGCATCACCCGCGACGGCACCCTGCTGAAGATGGACTGGCAGGCGTGGGACGAGGTGATCCGCACCAATCTGGGCGGCTGCTTCAACATGGCCAAGGCCACCTTCGCCGGGATGCGGGATCGCGGCTGGGGCCGGATCGTCAATATCGGCTCGATCAACGGTCAGGCCGGGCAATATGGCCAGGTGAACTATGCGGCCGCCAAGTCCGGCATCCACGGCTTCACCAAGGCGCTGGCGCAGGAAGGCGCGAAATTCGGCGTCACCGTGAACGCGATCGCGCCGGGCTATATCGATACCGACATGGTGGCTGCGGTGCCGCAGGAAGTGCTGGCCAAGATCGTCGCCAAGGTGCCGGTGGGCCGGCTCGGCCATGCGGAGGAGATCGCCCGGGGCGTCACTTTCCTGGCCAGCGAGGATGCGGGCTTCATCACCGGCTCCACCCTGTCGATCAACGGCGGGCAGCACATGTATTGACGGCACCGGCCCTTTTCCCCGCGGCCATCCGCGCCGGACGGCCCTGATGTCGGGGCCGGTCAAACGTTCGGTGATGATCGCGGGGCATTCCACCTCGATCAGCCTAGAACCACCTTTCTGGGATGCCCTCGTCGCGGCCGCGCGGGCGGAGGATATCCCTCTCAACGCCCTGGTCGCGCGGATCGATGCGGATCGGGTGCTCGATCCCGATCCTCCAAACCTCGCCAGCGCCATCCGCGTCTGGCTGTTTGAACGTGCCTGTCGATCTCAATAATCGACGTTGACAATATTGAGAATGACTAGCAATAGCCTCCCCCGATAAGTTCGGGCCGCGCAGAGCGGCGCAAAAGGGGAGCCATCCATGGCCAGTTCGGATTTCCGCAGTTCCGTAGCCACGCCTGCCTTCATCGCCCTCGGCTGCGTGGGCTTCATCGCCTCCGCGCCCGCTATAGCACAGTCCAGCGGCACGGCCGAGGGCGGCAAGCTCGGCGGCGTCACCGTCGAGGCAGAGGCGATCGAGGAAGGCATCAAGGTCGATCGCGTGGAATCGCCGAAGGCGACGGCGCCGCTGCTGGATACGCCGCAGACGATCACGGTGATCAGCAATCAGACGATCCGGCAGCAAAACCTGCTCACGCTGCGCGATGCGCTTTCGACCATTCCGGGCATCACCTTCGGCGCCGGCGAGGGCGGTGGCGGTTTCGGCGATAGCATCAACCTGCGTGGTTATTCGGCCAACAACGACATCACTCAGGATGGTGTGCGCGACAGTGGCCAATATAGCCGGACCGATCCGTTCAACCTCCAGCAGATCGAGGTCTATAACGGTGCCAACTCGGTCTTCAATGGATCGGGTTCGGTTGGCGGCACGATCAACCTCGTATCCAAGACCCCGCAGGCGAACGATCTTACGGTGCTGGAAGCGGGCATTGGCACCGATAATTACTATCGCGCCACCGTGGACAGCAATGTGCGTGCGTCCGATCTCGTCGCGTTCCGCCTGAACGGCATGTTCCACCGCAACGATTATCCGGATCGCGATGTTGAGAAGTATAAGCGCTGGGGCATCGCGCCGTCCGTTACGATCGGCGTCGATTCACCGACCCGGCTGACGCTGAGCTACGTTCATCAGCGGGATAATAACACGCCTACTTATGGCGTTCCATTCTACATCACCGATACGAATGACGGACCGATCGCCGGTATCGATTCCTCGGATTATTATGGCATCGTCAATCTGGATAAGCAGAAGATCACGTTCGATCAGGCGACGATGCGCGTCGATCATGATTTCAGCGATGCCATTTCCGTCCGTAATCTGACGCGTTGGCAGCGGGTGGAGCAGTATAGCGTGACGAGCGCTCCGCAGGGCGCGATCTGCCTCGTGAGCGGTGTCCAGCCGAACGGCCAAGCTTGCCCTAATGGCCTCGCACCCGGAAAGTGGGCGCAGGGCGGCCCGCGGGGTTATGTGCGTGATCAGGAAAATCAGCTCTTCTACAACCAGACGGATCTCCGGATCGTCAGCGGCGAAGAAGGTGGGATTCGCAACACGCTGGTTGTCGGCGGCGCGCTGACCTGGGAAGATTACAATATCGATACCGGATCAATGATCCGTAACGCGGACGGTTCGGCAGCTACCTTGCCGCAGGTGGACTATATCCATCCCGACTTCTCATATGCGAACCCGCATTATGTGTTGACGGCACGTGCCAAGAGCCATTCGAGCAACAAGGCGATTTATGCCTTCGATACTGTCGAGTTGGGGCAGTTCGAGCTCAATGCCGGCATTCGTTACGAGCATAACAAGGGCCGCTACAACAACTTGCCGATTGACTATCCGCCGGGGACGACCCCGCTGACGCCGGCGCAGCTTGCCACACAGCGAAACAGCGAAAACTTGTTCTCCTATCGGTTTGGCGGCGTGTTCAAACCTACCGAGAATACCAGCATCTATATCGCCTATGCCAATTCGAAGACGCCCTCGTCAGCCACGGTGCGCACGGGCTGCGGCACGATTTCGGCGCCGGGCGCGGCAGATCCGTGTGCGGTCGCACCGGAAAAGGCCCGCAATTACGAAATCGGCGCCAAGGCTGATGTGCTGGGTGGCGGGCTGCAGCTGACGGCGGCCTTGTTCCGCAACGAACGCAGCAATTTCCGCGTCGCGTCGAACGACCCGTCCCTGCCTGCCACCCTGCAGGTGCTGGATGGCAAATCCCGCGTGGATGGCATTGCCCTCGGAGCGACTGGTCGGATCACCGAAGCGTGGTCGATCTTCGCCAACTACACCTATCTCGACAGCGAGGTGCGGCAGAGCATTTCCGATTTTGATCTGGAGCAGGGTGTCGTCGATCCGCAGCGCGGCAACAGGCTGACGCAGACGCCGAAGCATTCCGGCAGCTTGTGGACAACCTATGCCTTCGATTTCGGGCTCCAGCTGGGTTATGGCTTTACCTATCAGGGAAGTTTTGCAACCAACTTTGCCAATGCGAACAACCCGACCCAATACAACACGGACAATTATTGGGTGCACCGCGCTATGGCTTCCTATGCGTTCGGCAATGGCCTTACCGCGCAGCTTAACGTGCAGAACATCTTCGATAAGAAATACTACACCAATATCCGCAACAATCTCGGGGCCAATGGCGTCGTAGGCGGCGGATGGGCGATGCCGGGCGAGGGACGCTCCGCGCGTCTCAGCCTCTTCTACAGCTTCTGATCGGTCACCCGCCCGGCAAGTCCGGGCGGGCCATCAGTCCAGCATTTCGGCGAGGGCGGGGGAGAAGGCTTCCCGGCCCTCGTTGCTTATGAAGCGTGCTGCCAGCCGCTTTTGCGTGGCCAGCGCCATGCCGGCTTCGATGCCCAGCACGGTGAGTGCCGTGGCCCAGGCGTCGGCGTCCATGCAACGGGCGTGGACTACCGATACGGCCGCGACGCCGTTTTCCACCGGCCGGCCGGTGCGGGGATCGAGGCTGTGGGCGTAGCGCCGGCCATCATGATCGAAGAAGCGGCGATAATCGCCGCTCGTCGCCACCGCGAGGCCGTGGAGCGCGATCCGCGCCGGCGGCACGGGGGCTTCCGGCGGCGCCTCCAGATCGACCCACCAGGGCTGGCCGTCGGGCATCACGCCTTCGCCGACCAGCTCGCCGCCCACTTCGACCAGGAAGTGGCGGTGGCCGGCCTGGCGCAGGACATCGGCGAGCATGTCGACGGCATAGCCCTTGGCGATGCCCGAAAAATCGAGCGCGAGGCCGCCTGGCTGGCATGCCCGCCGGCCATGGATGTCGATCGCCATCCGCCGATATCCCGATGCCGCCAGAGCCGCGGCGATGTCGCCATCCGAAGGCGGGGCGAGGCTGGCGGGGGCGGGGCCGAAGCCCCAGAGATCGACCAGCCGGCCCATCGTCGGATCGAAGGCGCCGTCGCTTTCGGCTGCGATGTCGATCGCGCGGCGGAGCACGGTGAAGAAATCGGCCGGCAGGGCCTGCCATGCGCCGGCGGGAAGCCGGTTGAAGCGGCAGAGATCGCTCGTCGGCTCCCAATGGCTCATTTCCGCGACGATCCGGTCGAGCAGGGCTTGCAGGGCCGGCCCGGCATCCGGCAGCGCAGCCCGCGCCGCGATCCGCGCCGACCAGCTCGTCCCCATCGTCCGGCCGCCCAGGGCGATCACCCGGCCGTCGGCGATCCGGGTGGCGATCGCGGATGGAGAAAGCAGGCGGGGGATCAGGATATGCGGATCGGCCATTCGCTCTCGTTAGGCCGGTTCCATTCTCCTGCAAGCGGGAACGGGCACTGGAAAGGTCGTTCGGGTCGCGGGTAAATTTCCCGATGGCCCTAAAGCTCGGCTCCATCCGGTCGTTCCTGCGAATGGATCAGCGGGGAATGGCCAGTGACGTCGATTGCTTCAACCTTGGGCGTGGGATCGGGGATCGATACGGCGACGCTCGTCGAGCAGCTCGCGGCGGCATCGAAGAAACCCAAGGAGGATCTGATCGCCAAGCGGGAGGAGGCGAACAGCGCCAAGATTTCCGCGCTCGGCAACATCTCCTCGGCGATCGACTCCTTCGCCTCCGCTCTCTCCTCGCTGATTTCCGGCGGCTCGCTTTTCACCCAGGCGACGTCGTCCGACACCGGCGTCGTCGCCGCCAGCGCACTGGCGGGTTCCCGGATCGGCAATCTTTCCGTGCAGATGGAGGTCCGCCAGCTTGCCGCCGCGCAGTCCATCGCCTCGGGCAGCTATGCCGGCGCGACCTCGCCGATCGGGCAGGGGCAGATGACGCTCACCACCGCGAAGGGCAGCTTCGCCATTACTGTCGATGCCGCCAACGATTCGCTGGCGGGGCTCGCCCGCGCCATCAACGCGGCCGGCGCGGGCGTGACGGCCAGCGTGATCCAGGACACGACCGGATCCCGCCTCGTCATCAAGGGGGCGACCGGCGCCGCGCAGGCCTTCAGCCTTTCGGTCGATCCGAGCGCGGATGCCGGCCTGCAGGCCTTCGCCTTCGATCCGGCCAGCTATGATGCCGGCAACCCATCCGGCATGAGTCTCGCCCAGGCGGCCCAGGATGCGATCGTGCGGGTGGACGGCGTGGAGGTCACGCGCACGTCGAACAGCTTTTCCGATCTGGTGCCCGGCGTGAAGATCGATCTCAGGAAGGCGGCCGCCGGCACCGTCATCACCATCGGCTCGTCGCGGCCGACCGCTGCGATCTCGCAGGCGGTCAGCGATTTCGTCGCGGCCTATAACGAGCTCAAGTCGATGCTGGACGCGGCGACGGCGGCGGGCGCCGGTGCGCTGCGCGGCGATGTCGGCCTGCGGGAAATGCAGCGCCAGCTCGCCAAGCTGCCCACGACCGTGCTGTCGAGCGCGGGCGGCCCGGCGACGCTCGCCGAAATCGGCGTCCGCACCCAGCGGGACGGGACCCTGGCCGTCGACGGCGCGCGCCTGGCCTCGATCCTCGCCTCCGATCCCGATGGCGTCGAGGCATTGTTCAACCCCGGCCAGACGGCGTCCAGCCCCCTGATCCGGATCGTCAGCCCCTATGGAGCGGTGAAGCCCGGCACCTATACGGTGAGCGATCTCGTGGCCGGCGATCCGGCTTCGGGCAAGATCGGAGGGTTCCTGGGCGTCGTATCGGGCAGCCAGCTGAGTTCCTCGATCGCGGCCAAGTCCAAGGGACTCGTGATCGAACCGCTCGGCAACCTTGCCGAAGGCACGATCACGGTCGATCTCGGCCTGGGCGGCGCCTTGCAGGCGATCCGCGATGCGCTGCGCGCGTCCGGCGGGCCGCTGGCGACCACGCAGGCCCGGCTGGCGACCGAGAGCAAGACGATCGCCAAGGATCGGGAGAAGATGGAGACGCGCGAGAGCGCCTATCACGACCAGCTCGTCCGCCAGTTCACCGCGATGGACAGCCGGGTGGCGGCGTTCAAGGCGACGCAGAGCTACCTCGACCAGCAGATCAAGATGTGGACCAGCGGCAACAACTGATCCGCCGCCGGTTCCATGGTTCAATTCGTTTCGGAACATCGCGCGGCCCCGCCCGCCGCGACAGGAGAGTGATGCATGTTCGGTTCCGCCGCCCGCGCCCGCTATGCCCCCGCCGGTGCCCGCTATCAGAGCGTCGATATCGCGACGCGGATCGAGGGCGCGGGGCCGCATCGGCTGGTTTCGATCCTGTATGAGGAGCTGCTGACCCGGATGGCCCTGCTCAAATCGGGGCTGGTCAACGGGGATCATGCGCGCCGATCCGATGCGCAGGCGCGGTCGCTGGCGATCCTCGCCGCGCTGGAGAACGGGCTGGACCATGACAAGGGCGGCGATGTCGCGCCGCTGCTGGCTTCCGTCTATGCCGAGGCCAGCCGGCTCATCCTGCGGGCGGTGAACGACAATGACGCCGCCCCGCTCGATACCGCGCGCTCGATCATCGCCGACATCGCCGAGGCGTGGGACCGGATTCGCTGATCGATCCGCGTCCCTTCCGCCCAAGCTGGCGCCTTGGCGATTCTGGTCGTTTGGGGCGGCATCGGCTACTCCGCCTGCCGTAGGACAGGATAGAGAGGGCCGGCCGCCATGCGTTTCCACCACGCCGAATCGATGACGCCGTTCGAAAATCTGGTGCCGCTGGCCCAGGATGCCGAAGCGCACGGCTATGCCGGCTACATGATCCCGGACAGCCTGATCTACCCGCAGGAAACCGACAGCAAATATACCTACACGGCGGACGGCGGGCGCGAGTTCCTGGAGAACAAGCCTTTCGTCGAAAGCTTCATCCTGGCGACGGCGCTGGGGGCATCGACCACGAAGCTGGAACTCACCACCAATGTCGTGAAGCTGCCGGTGCGGCCGCCGGTATATTCGGCGAAGCTCGCCGCATCCGTCGCGGCGATCACCGGCAACCGCTTCAACTTCGGCGTCGGCCTTTCCGTCTGGGAGGAGGATTATGCCGTGATGGGCGTGGATTTCGCCAAGCGCGGCAAGCGGTTCGACGAGTGCATCGAGATCGTCCGCGGCCTCACCAACGGGGGCTATTTCGGCTTCCAGGGCGAATTCTACGATTTCGCGCCGGTTAAGCTCAATCCCGTGCCGACCAGGCCGCTGCCGATCCTGATCGGCGGCCATTCCGACGCGGCGCTGAAGCGGGCGGCCAGGCATGACGGCTGGCTGTGCGCCGGCGGCAGCTATGAACAGACCCTGCCGCTGCTGGAGAAGCTGGCCGCCTATCGGGCCGAGCTGGGCACGGCGGGGCGGCCCTACCGCATCTTCACCACGGCGATGGGCGGGATGCTGGGCCTGGACGACGTCCGCAAGCTCGAGGATGCGGGCGTCACCGACATCGCGGTCGCCTTCCGCAACCTTTATGCCGTGGAGGAGGACCGCCAGCCGCTCGACGAGAAGAAGGCCGATCTGCGCCGCTTCGCCGACGAGGTGATCGCCAAGGCGGGCTGAGCGGGCGCGGCCTCCCCCCCCTCGACTTCCCATCCTTCCGGCGGCAGAGAAGGGCCGTTGAGGGGAGAGGGCCGCACCCATGATCGTCGTCGAAAGCCAGCCGGAGGAAGCGGCGCCGCGCCGGCGGAGACTGGCCGGCCAGCTTTATTTCCAGGTGCTGGCGGCGATCCTCGCGGGCAGCGTCATCGGTCATTTCTGGCCGGAGGTCGGCGCGTCGCTGAAGCCGCTGGGCGATGCCTTCATCAAGCTGGTGAAGATGGTGATCGCGCCGGTCATCTTCCTGACCATCGTCACCGGCATCGCGGGGATGAAGGAGCTGGGCGTGGTGGGCCGCGTCGCGCTCAAGGCCTTCATCTACTTCCTCACTTTCTCCACCTTCGCGCTGATCGTGGGGCTGATCGTCGCCAATGTCGTCCAGCCCGGCGAGGGGATGAACATCGACCCGGCGACGCTCGACAGCGGGACGGTGGCCACCTACACGCGGGCCGCGCACGACCAGTCGCTCGTCGCCTTCCTGATGCACATCATCCCGGACACCTTCCTCGGCGCGCTGAGCGGGGGCGAGATATTGCAGGTGCTGTTCGTCGCCATCCTGTTCGGCGTGTCGCTGACCATGCTGGGCGGCCGCGCCCAGCCGGTGGTGGACCTGCTGGAGACGGTGGCGCAGGCGGTGTTCAAGCTGGTCGGCATATTGATGCGGGCGGCGCCGATCGGCGCGTTCGGGGCGATGGCCTTCACCATCGGCAAATACGGGCTGGCGAGCCTGGCCAACCTGATCGCATTGGTGGCGACATTCTACCTCACCTCCGCCTTGTTCGTGCTGGTCGTGCTGGGGCTGGTGGCCCGATATAACGGCTTTTCCATCCTCCGGCTGATCGCCTATCTGCGGGCCGAGCTGCTGCTGGTGCTGGGCACCTCCTCCTCCGAAGCGGCGCTGCCGGCGCTGATCCAGAAGATGGAGATCGCCGGCTGCCCCAAGGCGGTGGTCGGCCTGGTGGTGCCGACCGGATATTCGTTCAACCTGGACGGCACCAACATCTACATGACGCTGGCCGCCCTGTTCATCGCCCAGGCCACCGGCATCCACCTTTCGCTGGGGGACCAGCTGCTGCTGCTGGCGGTGGCGATGCTTTCGTCCAAGGGCGCGGCCGGGGTGACGGGCGCGGGCTTCATCACGCTGGCGGCCACCCTTTCCGTGCTGCCGGCGGTGCCGGTGGCGGGGATGGCGCTGATCCTGGGGGTGGACCGGTTCATGAGCGAATGCCGCAGCCTGACCAACTTCATCGGCAATGCGGTGGCCACCATCGTCGTTTCCCGCTGGGAGGGCGGGCTGGACAAGCCGGCGCTGGACGCCGCCCTGCGCGGCGACCCCCGCGAGGATTAACCCGCCGCCGCCCATTCGGCCACGGCGAGATCGCGTTCGGCCTGGGCGAGGTGGAGCCGTTCCACCATCCGCCCTTCCACCCGGATCGCGCCTTTCGCGGCATTGGCCGGATCGGCGAAGGCGGCGACGATGGCGCGCGCCCAGGCCACGGCATCGGCATCGGGGGTGAAGGCGGCGTTGCACGCGGCGATCTGGCGCGGGTGGATCAGGGTCTTGCCGTCGAAGCCGAATTCCACCGCCTGCGCGCATTGTTCGGCAAAGCCGGCATCGTCGTCGATCGCGTTGAACACGCCATCCAGCACGACCAGCCCGTGCGCCCGCGCGGCGGCGACGGCCATGCCCAGCATCCCCTGGAAGGGCGCGCGCAGCGTGCCGGGCCGCGCCCCCATTTCCTTGGCGAGATCGTTGGTGCCGAGCACGAAGCCGCCGCCGGGACCGGCATCGGCCAGGGCGGCGGCAATCTCCTCCAGCCGGAAGATCGAGCGCGCGGTTTCGATCATCACCCAGAGCGGGGCGGCGCCGGCGAGCGCGGCGGCATGGCGGGCGACGGCCGCGCCATCATCCACCTTGGGGACGAGCACGGCATCGGGGCGGGCGGCGGCGAGCGCCGCGAGATCATCGAACCCCCAGGGCGTATCGATGCCGTTGGCGCGGACCACCAGTTCCCGCCGGCCGAAGCCGCCGGCCGCAACCGCCGCCACGGCGGCGGCGCGCGCATCCGCCTTCACATCGGGCGCCACCGCATCCTCGAGATCGAGGATCACGACATCGCAATCGAGCGCGCGCGCCTTTTCCACCGCCCGGGGGTTGGACGCCGGCATGTAGAGCGCGCTGCGGCGGGGACGGACGGCCATGGATCCTCCTGATCGGTGCGGTTGTGTTTGCCCGTGGGCTGTAGGGCGAATCGGGGCGGCTTGGAACCGCCGGCGGTGACGGCGCGGTTCAGAGCGCGCGGACGGCGGCGGGCGGGCGATCGCGCGGCGGGGCCTGTGCGCCGGGCTGTGGCTGGTCGGGCGGTGGCTTGCCGGATGGGGCCGGGCCGGGGNCCGTGGGGCCGGAAGCGGCGGGGCCGGTGCCGGTGGGGCCGGCCGGAGCAAGCGGGGCCGCGGCCGGGCGCGCCGCTGGCGGCCCGGCGTTGAAATCGGGGAACATGGCGCGGCTATTTTCCAGCCCCAGCGGGTCCGGCCCCTTGCCCCGGCGCCACGCCTCGTCCGCGTCATAGAGGCCGAGCAGGCGATTGAGCCGGTTCACCGCCGCATCATGCTGCGCGCATTGCCGGCGGAAATGCGCATCCTCCGCATTGCCTTCGGGGTCGTCGGGTTGCTCCTCCTCCTCCTCCTCCTCGGGCTGGCCGGAGGGGACGAAGCCGAACCAGCGATCGCGATCGGGCGCGTCGGCGGCGATGCGGCCATCGACGAAATATCGGTGGCGGGCCTCCACCACGGCGCGTTCGGCGCGGGAGAGGGTGCGGCAATAATCCGGGTCGCCATATTCGCCGTCCTCCGGCCCGCGAAAGCCGGGCGGGGGCGGGAAGCGGGTGAACCAGCTTTCCTCCTCCGCATCCCACCAGACGGGTTCGTCCTCCGCCGCCAGGCCGGCGTCCGCGCCATCGCGAAGTTGAGGAAGTTGAGGATTGCCATCGGCGCCGTCGGGGCCGGCATCGGGCGCCGCGACGCGGATCAGGCCGGCGGCCTCGGCCCGCGCCCACTGGTCCGCCGTCCAGCCCGCCCGGCCGTCCATGTCGAGATCGGAGATATCGACATCGCCCGCCAGCGCGCCGCCGCCCCGCAGCCAGCGATCGGCGCGGGCCAGCGCCACCACGGGGGCGAGATCATGGCCGGCGCCGCCTTCCTCCCCGCCATCGGCGACGCGCAGGCCCAGGAACAGGCCGGCGCGGGCGGGCGAGCAATCGCGGCCGACCAGATCGAGGAACGCCTCCCATTCCTGCGCGATCAGCCGCGCGGCCTGGTGCGTGCCCTCCGCCACGCGGGCATCGGCCAGCCGATCCATGCGGGTGAGCATCGCGGTGGCGAGGCGATTGTCGAACCGATGCCGCTCGATCACGTCGCCATTGGCCCGCGTGACGGTTTCGACCTGCCCGTCGATCGCGCGGGAGAGGAGGATATCGGCCAGCTTCTCCCGCGCCTGCAACGCCGCCGCCTGCCAGCCGAGCGCAAAGGCCGCCCCGTTCGCGCGGCGGCGGAAGGCGTAGGCCGAGGCGACGGAGAGCCCGACGATCCGGCACGCGGCCTCCACCGTATGGCCTTCGGCCACCGCCTCGAGAAAGGCGCGCTGGCGTTCGGGCGTCCAGCCGTCGCGGCGGGGAAGGGCGGTTGCGGGGGCGGCCGGGGAGGCGGCCGGCGCGGAGGGGATGGCGAGGTCGGTCATGCCGGCAAGATAACCTATATGGTTATATGTAGGACAGGGCATCCCCTCCAGCCGTCATCCCGGCACAGGCTGGGATCGCCTGCTTTTGGCGAAACATGGAGGAAAGCGATCCCAGCCTGCGCTGGGATGACAAGGAAAATTGGATCAGACTGCGACCATGCCCGAAGCCGCCCCCACGCCCATCACCGGAAGCTGCCACTGCGGCGCGGTGACGCTCACCGTGCCCCACGCCCCTGAATGGGTGAATAGCTGCAACTGCTCGCTGTGCCGCAGGACGGGCGCGCTGATGGCCTATTATCCCGATGGCGCGGTGAAGGTGACGGGCGAGACCCGCGCCTATGTGTGGGGCGACCGGACGATCGGCATCCACCACTGCCCGGTCTGCGGCTGCCTGACCCATTGGCGCACGCTGGGCGAGGATTTCGGCAAGATGGGGATGAACGCGCGGCTGCTGGACGGGTTCGATCCAGACGCGGTCGAGGTGCGGAAGGTCGACGGGGCGAGTTGGTGAGCGCCGGCGCGGGAGAACGGCTCCTGCCCGGCCCGCGACCAGGAAGGAGGACTGGCGCTCGGCGTCCAGTCGCGATGCGGTGGGCAGGTGTCGGGGGCACTCTCTTGCGCGTCCCCTCGGATGATGGGCACCAGAGGGCGCACGCTGGCGGCCTTGCTTATTTTCTCCCCGGAGAAGATGGGGGCAGCTTATCTCGCTGCGGCGGCCTTGCCAGCCGGTGCGTGCTTACCAGCGTCCGCCTGCCTGCTCGACGGCCTCGAGCAACGCCTTCTTGCTGGCCGTGCGACGTTTGCCGCTGTTGTGTGGGAGATCGGGCTGGCCGGTTTCGGCGCGGCGACGGGCGATGTCGCGTGCGAAATCGTCGAAGGCGACGGCCTTATCCTTCGATGTCCGCGATGCCGTAGTCACCGCCTGTCTCCTCTCGAATACGGCGATCAAGATAAGCGCGATCCAGATCGCTGTGAAGGACAAGAAGGGAGCGTGCCTGTTCCCACATTTCCGGTGCGGCACCACTGGCGAACTGGCCCATGCGATCGGCAATGATATCCTCTACCGAGATTATGGCCGCGCGCCCTTCGGTTCCGAAATCGAGGAAGAGAATGCGCTCCCGATCGGCAAGACCATCCAGAAGGGAGGATGAAACGATCTCGAAACCGAGCTTCAGATCGGGATGTATCCAGCCCCGCGTCGCCATGCCCGGTCCGGCCGGCTTCACGAAGCCCTGGCGCTGCAGAATCTCCTCGAACCATTGCTGACGCGGAGTGACGATATCGAAATCGCCGGTGTTGACGGCACTGCTGGAATAAAGCTCGACGGCGGCACCGCCGACCAGCACGGGCGGCTCCCCTCCCGATGCCCGGAGCGCTTCGCTCGCCCGCGCGAAAGCGCGCAAAGCGGCCTCACTCCGGGTGATAGGGGATCATTCCGCCGCGACCTGTTCTCCTGCCGGTTGCAGGCCGAGCAGGGGGGCGAGGTAGCGGCCGGTGTAGCTGCGGGGTTCCTTCGCGACCTGTTCGGGCGTGCCGGCGGCGACGATCTCGCCGCCCTTGTCGCCGCCTTCGGGGCCGAGGTCGATGATCCAGTCGGCGGTCTTGATGACCTCCAGATTATGCTCGATCACGACCACGCTGTTGCCCTGCTCCACCAGCGCGTGGAGCACCTCCAGGAGCTTGCGGACGTCCTCGAAATGCAGGCCCGTGGTGGGCTCGTCGAGGATGTAGAGGGTGTTGCCGGTGGCGCGGCGGCTGAGTTCCTTGGCGAGCTTGACGCGCTGCGCCTCGCCGCCGGAGAGCGTGGTCGCCTGCTGCCCGACCTTGACGTAACCGAGGCCGACCTCGGCCAGCATCGCCATCTTGTCGCGGATCGGCGGCACGGCCTTGAAGAATTCCACCGCGTCCTCGACCGTCATGTCCAGCACGTCGGCGATCGACTTGCCCTTGAAGGTGACTTCCAGCGTCTCGCGATTGTAGCGCTTGCCGTGGCAGACGTCGCAGGTGACGTAGACGTCGGGCAGGAAGTGCATCTCGATCTTCAGCACGCCATCGCCCTGGCACGCCTCGCACCGGCCGCCCTTGACGTTGAAGCTGAAGCGGCCGGGCTTGTAGCCGCGCGCCTGCGCCTCCGGCAGGCCGGCGAACCAGTCGCGGATGTTGGTGAAGGCGCCGGTATAGGTGGCGGGGTTGGAACGCGGGGTGCGGCCGATCGGCGACTGATCGATATCGATCACCTTGTCGAGATGCTGGAGCCCCTCGATCTTCTCATGATGGCCGGCGAGCATGCGGGCGCCGTTCAGCACCCGCGCGGCGGTGGCGTAGAGCGTGTCGATGGTGAAGGTGGACTTGCCCGATCCCGAGACGCCGGTGATGCAGGTGAAGGTGCCGAGCGGGATGGAGGCGGTGACGTCCTTCAGGTTGTTCGCCCGCGCGCCCCTGACCGTCAGCTTCCTGCCATTGCCCTTGCGGCGCTTCTTCGGCACGTCCACAGCGCGGCGGCCGGAGAGATAGTCGCCGGTGAGCGAGCCTTCGGTGGCGAGGATATCGGCGAGCGAGCCCTGCGCCACGATCGCCCCGCCATGGACGCCCGCGCCCGGCCCCATGTCGATGACATGATCGGCGGTGCGGATCGCGTCCTCATCATGCTCGACCACGATCACCGTGTTGCCGAGATCGCGCAGGCGGCGGAGGGTTATAAGCAGGCGATCATTGTCGCGCTGGTGGAGGCCGATCGAGGGTTCATCGAGCACGTAGAGCACGCCCGACAGGCCCGAACCGATCTGCGACGCCAGGCGGATGCGCTGGCTTTCGCCGCCGGACAAGGTGCCCGACGTGCGATCGAGGTTGAGATAATCGAGGCCGACATTGTCGAGGAAGCCCAGCCGCTCGACGATTTCCTTCAGGATGCGTTCGGCGATCGCATTCTGCTGGGCGTTCAGATGGTTGGGCATATCGCGGAAGAAGGCCAGCGCGGGGCCGACGGCGCGGCGGGTGGACTGGGAGATATCCTCGCCCGCGATCTTCACCGCCAGCGCCTCGGGCTTGAGGCGGGCGCCGTGGCACACCTCGCAAGGGGCCGCGGACTGGTATTTGGCCAGCTCCTCGCGCATCCACGCGCTTTCGGTGGCGAGCATGCGACGGTTGAGATTGCCGATCACGCCTTCGAACGGCTTGGTGACCTGGTAGCTCTTCTTCCCGTCGATGAAGGTGAGGACGATCGGCGTGCGGCCGGTGCCGTTGAGGATCGCCTCGCGCTGCTCGTCGGTGAGCTGGTTCCACGGCGTATCGAGCCTGAAGCCGAAATGGGCGGCGAGGCTGGCCAGCACCTGCATGTAATAAGGCGAGGGCGGGTTGGACTTGGCCCAGGGGACGACCGCGCCCTGCTTGAGCGAGAGATTCTCGTTCGGCACGACCAATTGGGGATCGAAATAGAGCTTCTCGCCCAGGCCGTCGCAGGCGGGGCAGGCGCCCTGGGGGGCGTTGAAGGAGAAGAGACGCGGCTCGATCTCGGCAATGGTGAAGCCGGAGACGGGGCAGGCGAATTTCTCCGAGAAGGTGATGCGGTTGGCCGGCACGCCCGCGCCCTTCATCTGGCCGCCGGCATCCTCCGCCTCGCGCCCCGGCACGACGCCGTCGGCGAGATCGACATAGGCCAGCCCCTCGGCAAGCTTCAGCGCGGTCTCGAAGCTCTGGGCGAGGCGGGTTTCCATGCCTTCGCGCACGACGAGGCGATCGACCACCACCTCGATGTCATGCTTGTATTTCTTGTCGAGCGCGGGGGCGTCCTCGATCTCGTAGAATTCGCCGTCGATGCGGACGCGGGTGAAGCCCTGCTTCTGCCATTCGGCCAGTTCCTTGCGATATTCGCCCTTGCGGCCGCGCACGACGGGCGCGAGCAGGTAGAAGCGCGTGCCTTCCGGCAATTGCAGCACGCGATCGACCATCTGGCTGACCGTCTGCGCGCTGATCGGCAGGCCGGTGGCGGGCGAATAAGGCACGCCGACCCGCGCCCAGAGCAGGCGCATATAATCGTAGATCTCGGTCACGGTCGCGACCGTCGAGCGCGGGTTGCGCGAGGTCGTCTTCTGCTCGATCGAGATGGCGGGGGAGAGGCCCTCGATATGATCGACGTCGGGCTTCTGCATCAGCTCCAGGAACTGGCGCGCATAGGCCGAGAGCGATTCCACGTAGCGGCGCTGGCCTTCGGCATAGATGGTGTCGAAGGCGAGGCTGGACTTGCCGGAGCCCGACAGGCCGGTGATGACCGTGAGCGTTTCGCGCGGGATATCGACATCCACGCCCTTGAGATTGTGCTCGCGCGCGCCACGGACGGAAATGTGAGTCAGCATGAGGGCAAATGTTCCATATTTGTTCGCACGCGGCAAGCCGCTATCGGCCATGTTCGGCCCCGAGATGGTGCGCGGCGGGGCAAGAGGCAAGCCGATGCGGGGCGGAAGTGGCGGAAGGCCGGCCTCCGGCCACCGCGAAAGCGAGGCAACCCATTTTCCGGCGATCGACGCGACGAACGCACGGGGGAGGAACAGGGGGCCGGGCATGGATGGCGGCCGCGCCGTCCGGATCGCGACGTTGCCGTTTCAATTCAGTGACTTGGGTTCATGCCGATTTGCGAAGTTATCGACGGACGGAGGGTGGCGGATAATATGTGCCGCCATGTGCGTTGGGGCCGGCAAACCGTGGAGGAGCCTGCCATGCCCAGCGACACTGCCCCGCGTCCCGCCGACATCGTCAGCCCGATTACGGACTCCATCCTGCCCAACAGGGTCTCCGCAGCCGATGCCCGGGCGGCCGGGCGCTTCGGCCATGACAAGCCGACCCCGCGGAACAGCATCCTGCTTCTGGTGGACCACCAGATCGGCCTGATGGCCGGGGTTCGCGATTTCACCTCGACCGCCGAGTATAAAAGCAATGTCGTCGGCCTGGCGCGGATCGCCAGGGCGCTGGATATCCCGACCCTTATCACCTCTTCCAACGCCCAATGGCAGAACGGCGATACGCTGCCGGAGATCAAGGAACTGTTCCCCGAGCATCCGATCCATCGCCGCACGGGGATCATCAACGCCTATGAGGACCCGACCTTCCGCAAGGCATTTGAGGACCTTGTCGCCGCGACGGGCCGCAAGCACATCATCATCGCGGCCGTGACCATCGGCACCTGCTGCGCCTTCCCGACGCTCTCCCTGCTCAACGACGGCTATAAGGTGTTTCCGGTGATCGACGCCTGTGGGGCCTGGAACCGCTACGAAGCCGAAGCGGCGATGTCGCGCATGGCCAATGCGGGGGCCGAGCTGGTCACCACCTTCGCGCTCGGCTGCGAGCTTCAGGCGGACTGGAAGCTGCCGACGGCGGACGCGATGCTCGCGCCCTTCAAGCAGAACCTTTCCGAATATGGGTTCGTGCTCGAAAACTTCTGGAACAATGTCGGCAATCCGGCGGTGAGCGACCCGTTCGGCATGAAATAGGCGCTTCCCTTTGCGGGCAGGCTGCGCCGGCGGGGCGGGCGGTGAACAATGACCAGGACACATAGACAAATTGGGCTGTTTGGACAGCGATGGTTCGATCATCGGCGGTTCTGACCAAAGCCGGCCTGCCTGCCCGGACACGAGGCATTATGGCCATTCGCGAGAGCTTCGTTCTTTCCTAATTGCGGCCGCTTGGACGATGTGTGATCGATCGTTGATCGGAGTTCGGAGCGTGATCATGGACGAACGGCTTATCCCTGCTGCAGCACTACGCGATAACGATGCTTGGGAACCCCTTCGTGTGTGGGTCGCGGAGCGAAAGCTCCACTGCTCAATCAAGGTTGGTGTGTATGAAGAGAATGGTCCGCTGCCCGAAGACGCGGCGTGGGGCATCATTCTTGCCGATGTTGCCAATCACATCGCCGACGCCCTTGCCAAGGAAGGGCTACGTGACCGTGATGCCGCTATCCGAGAGATATTTAGAAGTTTCGTTTCGGAGTTGGGAGAACCCACGAGCGAAACATCGGGCGACTTTGTAAG
Source organism: Edaphosphingomonas haloaromaticamans (assembly GCF_001853345.1). Classification (NCBI taxonomy): domain Bacteria; kingdom Pseudomonadati; phylum Pseudomonadota; class Alphaproteobacteria; order Sphingomonadales; family Rhizorhabdaceae; genus Edaphosphingomonas; species Edaphosphingomonas haloaromaticamans. The sequence continues at coordinate 837,544 of NZ_MIPT01000001.1, forward strand.
TTAGAGGCCCGTTTCATATATCGCATAACTTTGGAATGTGGCGGGTGCCCGCAACGGTTGGCGAGGAAGCGGCCCATGATATCACAGGGGAGTGCCGCCTTCACTATCCCCACGAGAACAACGTGATTTGTTCGTTTGACGGCGGAAAACTCCGGCTGATCGCGGAGAACAATTATGATCCCGAGGGCCTGAATCTTATGGACGAATTTTCCGACACGATCTCGGCCTACATCGCGGAGCTATTTGATGGGACGATCAGACTTGTCGGCATTGAGAAACGGGTTGATTGAGCGGCCGCTCCCGCCGCTGGCAGTCCGACATCGGATAGTCCGCCCTCGGACTTTGCTGTCCTGCCAGCCCTTCTTTCTGGTCGCCTGACAGTTGCCGGTCACTGGCTCCGGAAATCGTCTGCGTGGCCCAGGGCAGATGCCGGACCCAGCGTGAATTGTTCCTTCCTACAGTTTTTCTATCGTATCAATAGAAATTGTTGTCTTGATCCCGGCCATCGGGAGCGGACAGGGGTGGCGATCCATGAGGAGCCGCCGCCGATGACCCAGACCGCCATCGAACCCTTCGATCCCAGCCGGGAGCTTGGCCCCATCATCGCCGGCCTGCGCGCGCAGCGGCTGCGCTGGCGGGCGGCGCATGAGCGGCATGCCGAGCATGGCGGCCACGGCTTTCCCCAGCGGCAGGCGATCAGCCGCATCCTGGCGCCGCTGAGCGCGCTGCTGTTCCCGCTGCGGCTGGGGCCGCCGGAGCTGAACCCGGCGAACGAGGACGCCTTCATCGAGGCGACGCTGGAGACGACGCTGCTGCAGCTGGCGGCGCAGGTGCGGCTGGAGCTGCGCTATCACCAGCGGGATGCGGCGGACGACGCGATCGAGGCGCGGGTGCAGGCGATCCTGCGCGGCTTCGCCACCGCGCTGCCCGGATTGCGCGCGCTGCTGGACAGCGACGTGCAGGCCGCCTGGCAGGGCGATCCCGCCGCGCGCAGCGTGGACGAGGTGCTGATCTGCTATCCCAGCATCACCGCCGTGATCCATTACCGGCTGGCGCACCGCCTGCACGAACTGGGCGCGCCGCTGGTGGCGCGGATCATCACCGAGATCGCCCATTCGCGCACCGGCATCGACATCCATCCCGGCGCGCGGATCGGCGCGCGCTTCTTCATCGACCACGGCACCGGCGTGGTGATCGGCGAGACGGCGGTGATCGGCGAAGGCGTGCGCCTGTATCAGGGGGTGACGCTGGGCGCGATCGGCCTGTTGATCGACGCGACCGGCGCCGCGCGCGGCGAGCCGCGCCATCCCATCGTGGAGGACGAGGTGGTGATCCACGCCGGCGCCACCATATTGGGCCGCGTGACCATCGGCCGGGGCGCGGTGATCGGCGGCCATGTGTGGCTGACCCGCGACGTGCCGCCCGGCGCCGAGGTGCTGCCCGCCGCGCCCGAGCTTGCCATCGTCGAATAATCGGAATCTGATGAGTTTCATGCCCCAACCCACCCGCGCCCGTTTCCGCCCCAGCTTCGGCACCCAGGTGCTGGCTTCGATGGCGATCGGCGTCCTGCTGGGCCTGATCGCGCGCGCGATCGGATCGCCCGACGGCGTGCCCAATGCGCTGGCGCAGACGCTGGCGACGATCGGCAGCATCTTCGTCCAGCTGCTGAAGGTGCTGGTGCCGCCGCTGATCTTCACCGCGATCGTCGCCAGCATCGCCAATTTCGGCGAGATGAAGAATGCCGCGCGGCTGGCCGGCCAGACCTTGCTGTGGTTCGCGCTGACCGCGCTGATCGCGGTTTCCATCGGCCTGGCGCTGGGGACGATATTGCAGCCCGGCGCGCACGCCCATGCCGAAGGGGTGACGGCCGCCGCCCATGCGGCATCGAGCGCGAGCTGGCTGGATTTCCTGAAAGGACTGGTGCCCGCCAACATATTGGGGCTGACGGCGGCCACCAAGCTGGAGAATGGCGGCGCCAGCACCAGCCTTTCCATCAACACGCTGCAGATCGTGGTGATATCGATCGTGATCGGCATCGCCGCCCTGCGATCCGGCGAGGCGGCGGCGCCCTTCCTGGCCTTCATCCGTTCGCTGCTGGCGATCACCCGGCGGATATTGAGTTGGGTGATCCGGCTGACGCCGATCGGCACCATCGGCCTGCTGGGCACCGCCGTCGCCCAATATGGCTGGACGACGCTGGCCCAGCTCGGCGCCTTTGCCGGGGCGATCTATCTGGGCCTCGCGATCGTGCTGCTGGGCGTCTATCCCGCGCTGCTGGCGCTGAACGGGCTGAGCCCGGCGCACTTCTTCCGCACCGCCTGGCCGGCGATCCAGCTGGGCTTCGTATCGCGATCCTCGATCGGCACCCTGCCGGTGACGGAGGCGGTGACCGAGCGGCTGGGCGTGCCGCGCCCTTATGCCGCCTTCGCCGTGCCGCTGGGCGCCACCACCAAGATGGACGGGTGCGCCGCCATCTATCCGGCGGTGGCCAGCCTGTTCATCGCCCAATTCTACGGCATCGCCCTGGGGCCGTCCGATTATCTGCTGATCGCCTTCGTTTCGGTGATCGGATCGGCGGCGACCGCGGGCATGACCGGCGCGGTGGTGATGCTGACGCTCACCCTTTCCACCCTCGGCCTGCCGCTGGAAGGGATCGGCCTGCTGCTGGCGATCGACCCGATCCTGGACATGGGCCGCACCGCCGTGAACGTGGCCGGGCAGGCGCTGGTGCCGCTGATCGTATCCCGCCGCGAAGGGATGCTGGAGGGCGCGCCGCAGGAGGACGATCCGCTCGCCTCCGTCGAAGGGCCGGCATAGGCCCTTTCGGGAAGCGCGATCGGCGCATCGCCCGCGCCCACTTTCCAAAACCACCGCAAAGGCCCATTGAGCCCGTTCCATCGCCTTGTTTCCGCCGGAGATTCCCATGACCGCCGATCTGACCGCGAGCCGGATGGTTTCCGCCAACCTGACGGCCGATCGGCCGACCTTCGTGACCCATCTGGAATGTTCGCTGACCGGCGAGCGTTATGAGGCGGACCGGCTGCACGGGCTTTCCGCCGCCGGCCGGCCGCTGCTGGTGCGATACGATCTGGAGGCGGCGGGCAAGGCGGTGACGCGCGAGGCGATCGCGGCGCGGCCGACCGACCTGTGGCGCTGGCGCGAGCTGCTGCCGGTGCGGAACACCGCCGACATCGTCAGCCTGGGCGAGATCGAGACGCCGCTGGTGCCGATCCCCGAAGCCGGCGGCGCCAATGTGATCGTGAAGGACGAGGGGCGGCTGCCCACCGGTTCCTTCAAGGCGCGCGGGCTGGTGATGGCCGTCGCCATGGCCAGGGCGCTGGGCGTGACGCGGATCGCCATGCCCACCAACGGCAATGCCGGCGCCGCGCTGGCCGCCTATGCCACCCGCTGCGGCATCGAGACGATCGTGTTCTGCCCGGAGGACACGCCCGAGATCAACGTGCGCGAGATCGCGATGCAGGGCGCGCGGGTGTGGCGGGTGAACGGCCTGATCGACGATTGCGGCGCGATCGTCGCCGAAGGGGCCAAGCAGGGGCGCTGGTTCGATTTCTCCACCCTGAAGGAGCCCTATCGCATCGAGGGCAAGAAGACGATGGGGCTGGAGCTGGCGGCGCAGCTCGGCTGGCGGCTGCCCAGGGCGATCTTCTACCCCACCGGCGGCGGCACCGGCCTGATCGGCATGTGGAAGGCCTTTGCCGAGCTGGAGGCGCTGGGCTGGATCGGGCCCGAACGGCCGAAGATGTTCGCGGTGCAGGCCGACGGCTGCGCGCCGATCGTGAAGGCGTTCGACGACGGCGTGAACCATGCCGAACGCTGGGAGAACGCCCACACCATCGCCGCCGGCATCCGCGTGCCGCGCGCGGTGGGCGACTTCCTGATCCTGGCCGCGGTGCGCGAGAGCGGCGGCAGGGCGCTGGCGGTGAGCGACGCGGAGATCGCCCGCGCCGTGGACGATGCCGCCCGCAAGGACGGCCTGCTGCTCTGCCCCGAAGGCGGCGCGACCCTGGCCGCCTATCGCCGGGCGCTGGCGGAAGGGCTGATCGGGGCGGAGGACAGCGCGGTGCTGTTCAATTGCGCCACCGGCCTGAAATATCCGATGCCGGCGGCAGACAATGCGCTGGACCGGACCAGGCCGATCGATTTCGATCTGTTGTGAGGGCGCGCGCCCGATGGCGCCAGATCAGACGATCAGCACCAGCAGGGCCAGCGGGAGGGCGGCAAGCCCCATCGCCGGCAGCCAGCGCGGGCGATAGAGCAGGGCCAGCACGACGATCGCGGCGGCGGCGGCATTGAGGCCGACCCATTCGACCATGCCCGCCCGCCAGCCCGGCGCGGCGAGGCGGAGCGCGAGCGAGGCGGCGAGGAAGGTCCAGCCGGCGATGCGGAGCGGGGCTTCGTGGCGGACGAGCCGGCCGTCGGGCACGGCCTGCGCGGCATGGCGGCGCATGGCGAGGCTGAGCGCGGCATAGGCCGCGAGCAGCAGCAGGGCGGAGGCCATCGTCATGAAAGCCCCCGCGTCATGCCAGCGCCGGCCGGCGGCGGCGCGGGGCGGCGGGCTGGCGCCGGTGGAGGTGGAGCGCGGTCATCAGCGCGCCGCAGCCGATGGCGAGCGCGACGAGATCGAAGCCCGCGAACAGCCAGTCGCCATGGATCAGGCTGGCGGGAAGCCCGCGCGCGGTGGTGAGCGCGGAGACCAGCGGCAGCAGCAGCCAGCCCAGGCCCATCATCGCCGTCAGCTCCGCCCAGCCGCGCCGGGGGGCGCGGGCGAGGCCGAACAGCATCGCCGCCGCCCAGCAGAGGAAGAAGGCCCGGACCTCGATGCCGGGACGATCGGCGAGGCCCACGGGCGCCAGCCGGTTCGCCCAGAAGAAGGCGGCCATGGCGATCGGCAGGCCGGCGACGGTGCCGACGGTGAGGCGGGCGACGAGATGGTGGCCGAAGCCCCGGCCTTCCGGGCGGCTGACCGTCCACAGCACCAGCCCGCTGGCGATGGTGGCGGACAGCGCCAGCCCGCAGAGGAAATAGAGCCAGCGGCTGACCCAGGGGGCGAAGCGGCCCATGTGGAGGCCGTAGAGCACGTCGAACGTCTTCTTCGCGGGGCGATCCTCCGCATAAGCGGTGAGCAGCCGGCCAGTGACGCCGTCATAAGCGAGCTTGCCGGCCGAATAGCCGAGCTGATCGGCATCGTCGCGCAGCACCTGGATCACGGCCGCCGCATCGCCGGGATTTTCCACCGCGACATTGCCGATCCGCCCGCCATCGAAGCGGCGGCGGGCATCGGCGAGGATCGCCTCGACATCGCCGAGCGGGGCGGGGCGGCCGCTGCGTTCGCGCTCGAAATAGCCGGGCGCCACTTCCGCGAACATCGTCGTGGTATCCTTGCCGTAATTGGCGACGAGGCCCCAGGGCATGGTGAGGGTGACCAGGGTGAGGACGCCGGTGAAGGTGATCATCAGGTGGAAGGGCATGGCGAGCACGCCCAGCACGTTATGCGCATCCAGCCAGGACCGCTTGCCCTTGCCCGTCCGCAGCGTGAAGAAATCGGCGAAGATGCGGCGGTGGGTGATGATGCCCGATATCAGCGCCACCAGCATCAGCATGCCGGCGGCGGACGCGAGGATGCGGCCCCACGGATAGGGAAGCTGCAGCTCGAAATGGAAGCGGTAGAAGAATTCGCCGCCCAGCGTCTCGCGGATGCCGTCCGGCCGGCCGCTATTGGGATCGAGCGCCGCGAAGCGATAATCGTCGCCGTCGGCATAGCTCGCCTCGATGGTGGACTGGCGATCGTCCGGGGCGGTGAGATACCAGGCCGGCGCGTTGGGCGCCGCCTTTTCCAGATAGCGGATGGCGGCGGCGGTGGCCTTCACCTGATCGGGCGCGGCCGTGACCTCCGGCCGCATCCAATCGCCGATTTCGGAGCGGAAGACGGTGGCGGTGCCGGTGAGCGCCATGGCGAAGAGCAGCCAGCCGAGCACCAGCCCGGCCCAGCCGTGGAGCCATGCCATGGATTGGCGGAAACCGGTTTTCATGGATGCGCCCGCTTCATGGATGGGGGCCGAGCGCCCAGGCGATCGCGGCGGCGATCCCCGCGACCGCGACGATGCCGGCCCAGGCGCGCGCGGCGCTGCCGACGGCGAAGGCCCAGATCGCCGCGGCCGGCATCACCAGCAGCGCGACGATGGTGGCGACGGTCGAGGCTTCGGCCCGCGCCATCGGCAGCGCGCGGGCGAACGCCATCGCGACGGCGGCGGCGAGCGCATAGCCGCCGACGGCCGCCGCCACCGTCCGCGATGCGACGCCGAGGCGGTAGCGGAGGGTGAGCGGCGGCTTCATCGCCCGATCAGAACCGGTAGCCGACGCTGAAGTTCACCGTCCGCCGCAGGCCGAGGAAGCAATCGCCCCGGCCGAGGCAGGTGGTGTAATATTTCTTATCGGTGAGGTTGGTGGCGTTGAGCGACAGGCGCCACGCGCCATAATCCAGCCCGATCATCGCATCGGCGGCCAGATAATCGGGCGTGACGAGCGTATAAGGCACGAAATTCACGTCATAGGTGGGCGAATAGCTGTCGCTGACATAGCGCAGGCCCGCGCCGATGCGCAGCTTCGCCTCGTCGGTGACGGCGACATGCTTCATCGCCCAGATCGAGGCGAGATGCTTCGGAATGCTTTCGAGCTGATTGGTCGAAAGGCCGACGCCGGCATCGATCTGATCGCTGAGATTGCTGTCCCTGGCGCGGGTGTAGCTGTAGGAGGCGATGATATCGAGATCGTTCGCGATGCTGCGCGAGGCTTCGACCTCGAAGCCCTTGGTCCTCACCTTGCCGGCCTGGATCTGGTTGTTGGGATTGGACGGATCGTTCACCAGCCGGCCGCTATCCTTCATGTCATAGGCGGTGACGGTGACGAAGGTGGCGGGATCGGGCTGCCACTTCACGCCGATCTCATATTGCCGGCCGCGCGTGGGATCATAAGGCTGGCCGTAGAAATCGGCGCCGGCGATCGGCTGGAACGATTCCGTATAGCTGACATAGGGCACCACGCCGGGCGCGATTTCGTAGAGGAAGGCGATGCGCGTCGTCCATGCATGGTCGACGAAGCGCTCGGCGCCCTCCGTATCGTTGGTCGCGCGATCGTAGCGCAGACCGACGAGCAGGGTGGCCCTGTCGAACGCCTTGATCTGATCCTGCACGTAGAAGCCCGTCTGTTCCTGCTTGGTATCCGGAACATCGTAGAAGGTCAGCGGCATGACATTGCCATAGACCGGGTTATAGGCGTCGATCGGCGTGGTGCCGGGCGGGATGGGATTGCCATCCTCGTCGAAGCCGTTGTTCGACATGGCGAAGGCATCGCGCTCGCGCGTCTTGTAATGCGCGTAATCGAAGCCGACGAGCAGCTTGTGGGTGAGGGGGCCGGTGGCGAAATCTGCCTGGAGCTGGCTGTCGGTGGTCAGCGTCCTCGAATGGAAGACCTCGCCGAAGGCGTAGCGGTTGAGCACGCGGTTGGGGCCGAGCGCGGCATATTCCGGGAACACGGCGTTCAGATAGGGATCGGCCGGATCGAGATAGGGCGCCGCCGGGCTGCCGCCGTAGATATCGGCATAATGCAGGATCTGGCTGGACTTGAACCATTCGTAGCGGGCGTTCTGCCGGAATTGCAGGGCTTCGCTGAACCTGTGGCTGAACTGCGCCGACACCCATTCGGTGTTGTAATCGACCTTGTCGACCGAAGGTTCGCCGAGGTTGCGGCTCCACGGCAGGGGGCCGAGCGGGTGATCCTTGCCGAACAGCGTGGAGACATAGGGCAGGAACTGGCCGGTCCAGCCATTATTGTCGTCCTGCACCAGGCCGATCAGGGTAAGCTCCGTATCCGATCCCATCCGCCAGGTGAGCGAAGGGTTGATCGTCCAGCGCTTTTCCCTGGCATGATCGGTCTGGGAATCGGCGTCGCGCCAGACGGCGACGAGCCGGGCGGCGAGCTGATCGCCCAAGAGCGGGCCGGTGACGTCGATGCCGGCTTCCTTGCGATCGAAGGTGCCGTAGGAGACGAAGCCCTCGCCGCCGAAATCGAATTGCGGGCGCTTCGACGTGGTGTTGACGAGGCCGCCGATCGGCGCCTGGCCGTAGAGCATGGAGGAGGGGCCGCGCAGCACCTCCACACTGGAGAGCGTGAAGATTTCCTGCCGCGAACCCTGGCGATAGCCGAAGGAGCGGCGCATGCCATCCTGATAGACGCCCGGTTCGGTGCCGCGCACGAAGCCATAGTCGCCGCGCGTATCGAGGCCATAGGCTTCGGTGCGGACGCCGGCGGTGTAGCGCAGCGTATCCTGCAGGTTGAGGGCGCCCATTTCGAGGAAGCGTTCGGCCGAAACCACCGTGATCGCCTGCGGCGTATCGATCAGCGGCGTATCCGTCTTGGTGCCGATCGGCGATTGATACTGGGCGCCGGTGACGATTATGTCGGCGGGATCGACGGGCGCGCTGGCGGCGTCCTCCGCGCGGGCCGGCGCCGTGGCGAGGCCGATGACGAGCGCCAGTGCCGTGGCGGAGCCGCCGAACGGAAATGCGCCGGAGCGTCCCTTGGCCGAACCCATGCAACCCCCTTTAATGATATCGATAACGACTCGCAATAGAGGCGCTCATATGGCGGGGAGGGGGAAGCGTCAATGCCGTCCGGCGGGGGCACGGATCGGGCAGGCGCGGGCTCCATGTCCCGCGCTCCCCGCGCTCCCCGCGCGCCGGATGCGGCGCGGGCTATCCGCCGTTGCCGATCGCGGCCCGCATGCGCGGCACCACGAAATCGAGGAAGGCCCTGATCCGCCCCGGAATGCGCTGGGTGCCGAGGTGCAGCGCGTTGATTTCCTCCACATCGCCGCCGCCGGCATCGTCGAGCACCGTCACCAGCCGGCCGGCCGCGATATCCTCCGCCACATGGAAATGGCCGAGCCGGGCGAGGCCGACCCCGGCGATCGCCATGCGCCGCACGGTTTCGCCATTATTGGCGAGCAGCCCGCCCCGGACCACGCGATCGACGACCCGGCCCGCCTGGCGGAACGGCCAGACCGGGGCCGAGCGGCGGAAGTTGAAGCCCAGGCAATTATGCCCTTCCAGATCCTCCATGCCCTGCGGCGTGCCGTGCCGCGCCAGATAATCGGGGGCCGCGACGATGTGCCGCCGCGTGGCGCCGATGCGCACCGCGACCAGGCTGGACGAGGCGAGCGCGCCGATCCGGAAGGCCACGTCTGTCCGTTCCAGATAAAGATCGACGACATCGTCGGACAGCGACAGATCGACCTGCACGTCCGGATGGGCCTGCCAGAAGGCGGGCAGCAGGGGTTCGAGGACATGCACGCCCAGCGCCACCGAGGCATTGACGCGAACCGTGCCGCTGATGCGGGGCGACCCTTGCGCCAGCCCCTGTTCCAGATCATCCAGATCGGCGAGCAGCGCGAGACTGCGTTCATGATAGGTGCGGCCTTCGTCGGTGAGTGCCAGCCTGCGCGTCGAGCGTTCGACGAGGCGCACGCCCAGCCGCCGTTCGATACGGCTGACGAGCTTGCTGACGGTGGACGGCGTCATCCGCAATTGCCGGGCGGCCTCGGAAAAGCTGCCGGTTTCCGCCACCCGCACGAAGACGAGCATCTCGCCGGCCCGATTATCCACCCGCCTCGACCTTCCATCTGTGAATCCGCTTCCCAGATCATGTGCCGGCCCGGCCGATTTTCAAGATGCGATCACAGGCCCATTTCACGGGGGATTTCGAAGGAGGCATTTCATGAATATCTTCGTGACCGGCGCGAGCGGTTATATCGGCGGATCGGTGGCGGCCCGGCTGGCGGGCCTCGGCCATAATGTGCGCGGGCTGATCCGCAACGCCGCCCGCGCCGGCGAGCTCCGCGCCCACGGCATCGAGCCGGTGATCGGCACGCTGGACGACGGCGCCCTGCTGACGGCCGAGGCGCGCGCCGCCGATGCGGTGATCAACGCCGCCAGCAGCGACCATCGCGGCGCGGTGGAGGCGCTGCTGGCGGGGCTGGCCGGATCGGGCAAGCGCTTCATCCACACCAGCGGCACCAGCCTGGTGGGCGACGAGGCGGTGGGCGAGCCTTCGGACGCGATCTTCACCGAGGAGACGCCGGTGACGCCCGCGCCCGACAAGGTGGCGCGGATCGCGATCAACCGGCTGATCGA
>NZ_MIPT01000001.1:848796-1006967 GCF_001853345.1 Edaphosphingomonas haloaromaticamans
CAGGGCGGAGCGGACATGGATCATGCCGGGCAGGAGCGCGGACACCAGCGCCGCATTGGCGGGATCGACCCGGAAGCTGCCGCCCAGCATGCGGAAATCGGGCGCGCCATCGGGATCGCCGTGGCGCAGCGCCTGCCCGGACGGCTCCACCGGCACGCAGGCCATGCCCGGCCGGCTCGCCATGTCGAAGGCCGGCGCCACGGGCAGCAGCACGAAATCCCCCGCCTCCAGCCGCACCGGATCGCCCGCCGCCAATGTCAGCCAGCAGCCGCCCTCGACCACCATCGCGAAGCCGGGCATGCCATAAGCGGCGTAGCGCACGCCCCAGTCGCCGCGCGCGGTGATCGGCTTGGACAAAGCGGCATGGGGCCGCAGCAGGGCGATGACGGTGCTCAACGGGTCCATCGGGACGATCCGTAAATAATATCGGATCATGGATTATAGATCGTCCCCGCCCTCCCGTCTAACCCCGGCCGCGACAGCGAAGCCCAGGGAGGCGATATGAGCAGGACCGTTTTCATCACCGGCACCTCATCCGGCTATGGCAAGGCCGCCGCCGATCATTTCCTGGCGCGCGGGTGGAAGGTGATCGCCACCATGCGCCGCCCCGATCCCGCCACCTTCGCGGATGCCGGCGATCGGCTGAAGGTGCTGCCGCTGGACGTGACCGACGCGGACAGCATCGCGGGCGCCATCGCGGCCGGCCTGGACTGGGCCGGATCGATCGACGTGCTGGTGAACAATGCCGGGATCGGCCTGGCTTCCGCCGTCGAGGCGACGCCGGACGCCGTGATCCGGGAAATCTTCGAGACCAACAGCTTCGGCGTCTTCGCCATGTGCCGCGCCATCATCCCCGCGATGCGGCGGCAGGGGCATGGCGCGATCGTCAACGTGACGTCGAGCGCGGCGATCGGGCCGATGCCGCTGGTGGCCGTCTATGCCGGCAGCAAATGCGCCGTGGAGGGGTTCACCGAATCGCTGGCCTATGAGCTGCACCCCTTCGGCATCGAGGCGCGGCTGGTGGAGCCGGGCTATGCGCCGACCACCCGCTTCACCGCCAATGGCGGACCGCGCATGGCGGGGCTGATCCCCCCGGACTATGCCGCCTTCGCCCAGGCATGCTTCGCGAAGATGGCCGATTATCCCACGCCTTACTGCACCGAGGCGGAGGTGGCCGAGGCGATCTTCGCCGCCGCGACGGCGGAGCATCGCCGGCTCCGCTTTCCCGCCGGGGCCGATACCCGGATGCTCGCCGGCCTGCGCTGGTCGGCGGGCGAGGACCGGTATAGCATGCGGATGCGCGAGATGTTCGATCCCGCGGGCGCGCCGGCGGCGGCGGGCTGACGGGACGGCATCGCCGGGCCGGAGGCGATCGCGCTGGAGGGCATGGCCGCATGACCATCGACCGGCGCACATTCGTGGGGGCGGCAGCCCTCGCCGTGGGGAGCGCGGCCATGGCCGGCGCCATGACCGAGGCGCGCGCGGCGGCCGAGACGGCCGGCGGCGCGAAGGCCCGCAACGTCGTGCTGGTGCACGGCCTGTTCGCCGACGGATCGTCCTGGTCGGAAGTGATCCCGCTGCTGCAGGCGCGGGGGCTCAATGTCGTTTCCGTCCAGAACCCGCTCACCACATTGCCCGAAGCCGTCGCCGCCGCCCGCCGCGTGCTGGACAGGCAGACCGGGCCGACGGTGCTCGCCGGCCACAGCTTCGCCGGGATGATCGTCACCGAGGCGGGCGTGCATCCCAACGTCTCCGCGCTGGTCTATGTCGCGGCGCGGGCGCCCGATGCCGGCGAGGATTATGGGGCGCTGGCCGCGAAATTCCCGGCGGCCCCGGCCAGCGCGGGCATCATCTACGACGGCGACGAGGGGCGGCTGGGCGACGAAGCCTTCCTGCGCGACTTCGCGGGAGACCTGCCCGCGGCGAAGGCGAAGGTCCTCCTCGCCGTGCAGCAGCCCTTCCGCAGGGAATTGCTCGCCGGGCGCACCGCCAATGCCGCCTGGCGCGGCAAGCCGAGCTATTATGCGGTCTCCACCGAGGATCGCACGATCGACCCCGATCTCCAGCGCTTCATGGCCGGCCGCATGGGAGCCAGGACGATCGAGCTGCGATCGAGCCATGTCTCGCTCCTGTCCCACCCCGCCGAAATCGCGGGCCTGATCCTGGAGGCAGCCGGCGGGCATGGCTGATCCGTTGCGCGGTATCCGGCGCGCGCCGGGATGACGAGGATGAGGACGGGTTGATCGTCGTTCGACGGGATTCAGATGGGCGTCTTCATTCCCGTTCCGCCGCTGGCGGACGCTGACCGGCCCAGGTCAGCAAGGCATCGAGGGCGGGGCAAAGCGCCTGCCCCCAGTCCGTAAGGCAATATTCGACCTTGGGCGGCACCTGATGGTGGACGATCCGGCGCACGACGCCGTCCTTTTCCATCTGGCGAAGCTGCTGGATCAGCATCTTCTGCGAGATGGCGGGAATCGCCCGCTCAAGATCGGAGAAGCGCAATATCCTGCCGCCGAACAGATGGAACAGGATCACCAGCTTCCAGCGCCCCTCCAGTATCCGCAGCACCTCCTCCACCCCACTTGCTGCCGAAACCGGCGTCAAATGGCTATTCTTACCTTCAGGTAAGTTCCCTACTTTTTCGTGTGTTCTTGCCATTCACAAAGCGTAACCTCACTCTCGCGCTCGATCAATCAGCATGGCGTTCGACCGCGCCATGCACTGCCGAGGAAGCGCTATGCCGATTAATCTACCTCAACCCATTGCCGCCTATTTTGCCGCCGATCGAGCGGACGGCGAAGCGGTTGCGCGCTGCTTCACCGAGGACGCCGTCGTGCAGGACGAGGGCCGGACGCATGGCGGCCGACCGGCCATCGCCGCCTGGAAGGCGGACGCATCGGCCAGATACGCCTATACGAGCGAACCCGTCGCCATGGACGAGAGCGACGGCAGGACGGTCGTCACCTGCCATCTCGCCGGCGATTTTCCCGGCAGCCCCGTCGACCTGCGATTCTTCTTCCGCTTGCAGGGCGACAAGATCGCCTCGCTGGAGATCATCCCATGAGCTTCGACCTTCAGTTGGCCGGCGCGCGGGCGCTTGTCACCGGGGGCACCAAGGGGATCGGGGCGTCGGTGGTGGAGGCGTTGCAGGAGGCCGGGGCGCGCGTGGTCGCGACCGCGCGAACCGTGCCCGGCCCAGCCTCGGCGGGCGTCCATTATGCGGCGGCGGACCTGACGAGCGCGGAAGGCTGTGCTGTCGCCGCGCGGGCCACGCTCGACGCGCTTGGCGGGATCGACATCGTCGTCAACACGCTGGGCGGGTCGAGCGCGCCGCCGGGCGGCTTTGCGGCGCTCAGCGACGCGGAGTGGGCAAGGGAACTCGATCTCAACCTCATGCCCGCGGTCCGTATCGACCGGGCGCTGCTGCCCGCCATGATCGCGCAAGGGTCTGGCGTCGTCATCCACGTCACGTCGATCCAGCATGTGCTTCCCCTGCCGGAATCGACCACCGCTTATGCCGCCGCCAAGGCGGCGCTTGCGACCTACAGCAAGAGCCTGTCGAAGGAGGTGGCGCCCAAGGGCATCCGCGTCGTCCAGGTTTCTCCCGGCTGGGTGGAGACGGACGCCGCCGTGGCGCTGGCCGAGCGCCTCGCGGCTGACGCCGGAACCGATTATGAAGGCGGCAAGCGCATCATCATGAACGCGCTTGGCGGCATCCCGCTCGGTCGCCCGGCCAGGCCCAGGGAAGTGGCGGACCTGATCGCGTTTCTGGCATCGCCGAAAGCGGGCGCGATCACCGGCGCGGAATATGTCATCGATGGCGGCACCGTGCCCACGGCTTGAAGCGGACCCTTTCATGAACCGCCGTGGCGCACATATGCCGATCAGCCTTGCAAAGGTTTCTCCTTTGTTTGGGAAAGGCCGATTGCCGCGCTTTCAGGATCGTGATGCAATATCAGCGCGATAACGACGAGCGCGATGGGCCACGCCGTCGAGCCAATGACCGCTAAGGACCATTCCAACCAGCCCATGCCGCTCGTCCCCCCTACAACTCTATCTCATTGTCCGCGCCAGCTGCGTCGTTCGCCGCCGCAATCACCGCTTCCTTCGCTGGGGGCTCTGCACGGACGGCGACGACCTGCACCTCTTCCGCCTCGTTACGCAACATAGAGACGAACGCCCATTCCCGGCCAACGGTGATTATCCGATGAGCTTGCAGTAAATTCGATATCTTCTGCCCCCATTCGACGACCTCGGCGAACTGGTTCTCGACAGGCGCTTTGGCTTTGATGAGGTTTTTAAGGCTCCCCCTATGCAGCACATCGCCACTGCGCGCCCAAATTGTGGTGAGCTCCTCCTTGGTCGCAAATGGCCCGCCCTCCCAGTAATCGAAATGCCATCCTGTTTCAGTTTTCTTGAGGGTGCCGGGCACTGGAAAGAAATCGTCGTGCAAATCCTCAAGAGCATCAAATATCTGCCCAGGCTTATATTCTTTACGTAGGTTGCCCTGTGCTTGATCGATGAGGTCCCCATGAGCGACAAGGCAAGCGAGGCCAATTATCTCGCAGATCATGCGGATTTGCAAAATATCGAACTCGCGGATGATCTGTGATGGGATTCCCCTCTGATCGCCCGTGAAGGTATTGATGGCCGTCATTCGGACCTTCGCTTCAACCATCAAGTCATGGTAGCGTTGCTGGTCCTGCAGCTTTGCTTCAATCAACATAGCCCCTCCACTATGTCGGCACCATGTCGACATTTCTCATCGACAGCAATTTCATCCAAGGCGTCGCCATGGAGCGCTCGAACGACCGCCTCTGAGGCTGCAGCCGCCGCCTTTGAGTCGCTACTGTTAATGGCAGCCGTCTCAAATCGGATGGCCAAAAGCCGCTGGTCTCCTTGCAGCCCGATACCAACCAGAGCTCTCTCTTGTTCGGGAATGGCCTCAGCCGGAAACGCCGGATTGCCGTGCTTTCAGGATCGTGGTGCCCCGGGAGAGACTCGAACTCCCGACCTGCGGTTTAGGAAACCGTTGCTCTGTCCTGCTGAGCTACCGGGGCAACAGGTGGTTCCGTAGATTTCCGGGGGGGCGCCGTCAATCGGCCGCGCGCGGGAGGGGCGGGCGGGGGCTTGGGGGCTGTTCCATCAGCTCGTCGCCGCCCAGCGTCTGATAGAGGGCGACGAGATTCTGCGCGCGCGCCAGCCGCGTCGCCGCGAGGGTGCGGCGGGCGGAATAGAGGGTGCGCTGGGCATCGAGCAGGTTGAGATAGGAATCGATGCCGCCGCGATACCGCTCCGTCCCGAGATAGAGGCTGTCGCGGGCGGCTTCCTCCAGCGCGCGATCGGAGCCGAGCTGGCTGTCGATCGTGCCGCGCCGGGCCAGCGCGTCCGCCACCTCGCGGAAGGCCGTCTGGATCGCCTTCTGGTAATTGGCCAGCGCCAGATCGCGCTGCGCCCTGGCATCGGCGAGGTTGCCGGCATTGGCCCCCCAGTCGAAGATCGGCAGGGTGGCAGAGGGCTGCACGCTCCAGGTGAAGGCATCGCCGGTGAAGAGATCGGCAAGCGCGGTGCTGGCGAGGCCGGCCAGCGCCGTCAGCGAGATGCGCGGGAAGAAGGCCGCGCGCGCCGCGCCGATCCGGGCATTGGCGGCGTAGAGGCGATATTCGGCCTGCACCACATCGGGGCGGCGCAGCAGGATGCCGGAATCGAGGCCGGGCGGAAGCTCGGCAAGCTGGTCCTCCGTGCCGTCGAGCGCGGCGGGGAGGAGATCGTCCGCCACGGGGGCGCCGACGAGCAGCTCCAGCGCATTGCGATCCTGGGCGATCGCGGTGGTGAGCTGCGCCGCATCCGACCGTGCCTGGGCGAGGATCGTTTCCGCCTGGCGGAGATCGGTGCGCGGGGCGATGCCGCCCTGGAGGCGGGCGCGGGTAAGCTCCACGCTGCGCAGCGCGCTCGCCTCCGTATCGCGGGCGATGGCGAGCAGCGTGCGATCGGCGGCGAGCTGGAGATAGAGGTTGGCGACTTCGGCCACGAGCGTGAGGCGGGCGGCGCGAAGCGCGGCCTCCGTCCCCAGATATTCGTCGAAGGCGGCGTTGCTCAGGCTTTGCAGCCGGCCGAACAGATCGACCTCGAACGCGGTGACGCCGCCTTCGAGGCTGTAGGAGGTGTTGGTATCGCCGCCGCCGCCGCTTGCGCCGCCGTTGAGGGAGCCGCCGCCGTTCGCGCCGTGATTGACCGAGATCCGCCCGCTGGCGTCGATCCCCGGGAAGATGCCGGCATGCGCCACGCGATATTGCGCGCGCGCGGAGGCGACGTTGGCGAGGGCGGCGCGCAGATCCTGATTGTTGGCGATCGCCCGGTCGATGATCGCCTGCAGCTTCGGATCGCGGAAGACATCGCGATAGGTGACGGAGGGCAGGCCGGCCTCGCTCTGGCGGAGATAGGCGTCGCCCGCCGGCCAGCTTTGCGGGATGGCGGGCGCGGGGCGCGGCATATCCGGCGCCATGGTGCAGCCGGCGAGGAGAGCCAGGGCGGGGAGAGCCAGGGCGGGGAGAGCCAGGGCGGGAAGGGCCAGGGCGGAGAGGGCGGGCGGGAGGCGGCGGATCATGCCAGCGCCTCCGCGGCGCCGCCGGATGCCGGGCCGTCCGGCTTTTCCGCATGGCCCTTGCGGAACAGCCTGCGGACGAGGACGAAGAAGAGCGGCACGAAGAAGATCGCCAGCACCGTGGCGGTGATCATCCCGCCCATCACCGCCGTGCCGATCGCCACCCGGCTCTTGGCGCCGGCGCCGGTGGAGATGGCGAGCGGCAGCACGCCGAAGATGAAGGCGAGGCTGGTCATCAGGATCGGGCGCAGGCGGATGCGGGCGGCCTCCAGCGCGGCTTCCACCGCCGTGCGGCCCTGCCGTTCCGCCTGCTCGGCGAATTCCACGATCAGGATGGCGTTCTTGGCCGAAAGCCCCATGGTGGTGAGCAGGCCGACCTGGAAATAGATGTCGTTTTCCAGCCCGCGCGCCAGCACCGCCAGGGTCGCGCCGATCAGGCCGAGCGGCATCACCAGCATCACCGCGAAGGGGATGGACCAGCTTTCGTAAAGCGCCGCGAGGCAGAGGAACACGACCAGCAGCGACAGGCCGTAGAGATAGGGCGCCTGCCCGCCGGAAATCTGTTCCTGATAGGACAGGCCGGCCCAGGCGATGGAGACGCCGGGAAGCTGGCCCGCAAGCTCGGCGATGCGCGCCATCGCGTCGCCCGAGCTCTTGCCCGGCGCCGACTGGCCCTGAATCTCGTAGGAAGCGAGGCCGTTGAAGCGGGTGAGCGTGTTGGGCGCGCGGCCCCAATCGATATGGGCGAAGGCCGAGAAGGGCGCCATCTGCCCGGACGCGCCGCGCACGAACCAGTTGGCGAGATCCTCCGGCCGGCTGCGATAGGGGGCGTCGCCCTGGACATAGACGCGCTTCACCCGGCCGCGATCGACGAAATCGTTGACATAGTTGCCGCCCCACGCGGCCGACAGCGTCTGATCGACCGCCGCCTGGGTGAGGCCGAGCGCGCCGACCTTCGCCTGATCGATCTGGACCGACAAGGTGGGCGTATCCTCCAGGCTGTTCTGGCGGACCTGGGCGAGGATGGGATCGGCGGACGCCTCCGCGATGAGCTGATCGCGGCGGGCCTTGAACTCCTCCCGGCTGAGGCCGCCGGAATTGAGCAGCTCCAGCGTGAAGCCGCTCGACTGGCCGAGGCCGCGCACGGCGGGCGGGTTGAGCGCGTAGAACTGGACGTCGCGCATCTCGCGGCCCAGCTCCGCCGTCGCGCGGCGGGTGATCGCCTCCGCGCTGTTGGCCGAACCCTTGCGCTCGTCCCACGGCGCCAGCGACAGGAAGCCGCGCCCGGCATTCTGGCCGGTGCCCGCCTGGTTGCCGCCGATGACCGCATAGACGACGTTGGTGTTCTTGCCTTCCGTCCCCAGGAAATAGCGCTCGATCGTCTTGGCCGCCGCGATGGTGCGGGCCTGGGTGGCGCCCGCCGGCAGGGTGAACTGGAGCTGGGCGATGCCCTGGTCCTCCACGGGCAGGAAGCTGGTCGGCAGCTTGAGGAAGATGAGCACGAGCAGCACGACGATGGCGCCATAGACGAGGAGGGCCGCCTTCATGTGGCCGAACAGGCGGGCGACGCGGGCGCGATAGCCTTCGGACATGCGCGCGAACCAGGCGTTGAAGCGATCGCCATAATGGTGCGCGCGCTGGACGATCCAGGGGCCGCCGCGCCGGGCCGCGTGATCCGGCCGCTTGAGCAGGGTGGCCGCCAGCGCGGGCGAGAGGATGAGGGCGACCACCACCGAAAGCACCATCGAGGAGACGATGGTGATCGAGAACTGCTTGTAGATGACGCCGGTGGACCCGCCGAAGAAGGCCATCGGCAGGAACACCGCCGACAGCACCAGCGCGATCGCGATCAGCGCGATGTTGATTTCCGACATCGACTTGATCGTGGCGTCGCGGGGGGAGATGTCCGGCTCCTCCTCCATCACGCGCTCGACATTCTCGACCACGACGATCGCGTCGTCGACGAGCAGGCCGATCGCCAGCACCATGCCGAACAAGGTGAGCGTGTTGATCGAGAAGCCGAAGGCCGCGAGCACGCCGAAGGTGCCGAGCAGCACCACCGGCACGGCGATGGCCGGGATCAGCGTCGCCCGCCAGCTCTGGAGGAAGACGAACATCACCAGGACTACGAGGATGATCGCCTCGATCAGCGTCTTGATGACGTCTTCCACCGAAAGCTTGATGAAGGCGGTGCTGTCGTTGGGATAGGCGTAGCGCAGCCCCTGCGGGAAAGCGGAGGCGTGGCCGTCGACATAGCTGCGCACCAGCTTCGCCGTCTTGAGCGCGTCCGCGCCCGGCGCGAGCTGGATGGCGATGCCGGCGCCGGGATGGCCGTTGAGCCGGCTGACATTGTTGTAGCTTTCGCTGCCCAGCTCCACCCGCGCGACATCGCGCAGCAGCACCTTGGAGCCGTCCGTCTGCGTCTTGACGATGATGTCGCGGAACTGATCCGCCGTGGTGAGGCGGGACCGCGCCGTGACGATCGCGTTCAGCATCTGGCTGTCGGGCGAGGGCTGGCCGCCGATCTGGCCGGCGGCGACCTGCGTGTTCTGCGCCTGGATCGCCGCGATCACGTCCGCCGGCATGAGCTGGACGGCGGAAAGCTTGAAGGGATCGAGCCAGATCCGCATCGCATATTGCGATCCGAACACGTTGACGTCGCCGACGCCGGCGAGGCGGCCGATCGGATCCTGCAGGTTGGAGACGAGATAGTCGCTGACGTCGGCGCTCGTCATCCGATCCGTCTCGTCGTAGATCGACACCACCATCAGGAAATCCGCGTTGGATTTCGTGACGACCAGGCCCTGCTGCTGGACCTGCTGGGGCAGGCGGGGCAGCGCCTGCTGCACCTTGTTCTGCACCTGGACCTGGGCGATGTCCGGGTCCGTGCCCTTCTGGAAGGTGACGGTGACCGTGACCGAGCCGGACGAGTTCGAGGTGGACTGGAAGTAGATCAGCCCGTCGATGCCGGTGAGCTGCTGCTCGATCACCTGGGTGACGCTGGATTCGATCGTTTCGGCCGACGCGCCCGGATAGGTGGCGCGGATGTTGACCGAGGGCGGCGCGATATCGGGATATTGCTCCACCGGCAGCGTCAATATGCCGCCGATGCCCAGCAGCATGATGACGATGGCGATGACCCATGCGAAGATGGGCCGATCGATGAAGATGCGTGACAGCACGGCCTAGCCCCGCGCGGCCGGCCGGGAACCGCCCTGCGCCGCGCCCGGAGGCGCCTTGCCGGAGGCCGGCGGCGAGCCGGCGGGGACCGGCTTGACCGGCTGGCCGGGCCGGATCTTGCCCAGCCCCTCGACGATCAGCCTGTCGCCGGCGGCGATGCCCGACGTCACCAGCCATTTGTCGCCGATGGTGCGATCGGCCGTGACCTTGCGTTCGACGGCCTTGTTGTCCGCGCCCACCACCATCACGGTCGCCTCGCCGCGCGGCGTGCGCGACAGGCCCTGCTGGGGCACGAGGAAGGCGCCCTGGCTGGTCGCCTGCGCAAGGCGCGCGCGCACATACATGCCGGGCAGCAGGATGCCCGAGGGATTGGGGAAGAGCGCGCGCAGCGTGACCGTGCCGGTATTGGGATCGACCATCGCCTCGGCGAATTCCAGCCGGCCCTCCAGCGGATATTCGCTATTGTCCTCCAGCTTCAGGCGGACGGGCACGCGCTGGCCGCCGCCGCCGGGGGCCAGCGAGCGGCGCAGCGCCAGCAGCTCCGCGCTCGATTGCTGGATATCGACATAGATCGGATCGAGCCGCTGGATGGTGGTGAGCGGATCGGCCTGGTTTGAGGTGACGAGCGCGCCGGTGGTGACGAGCGAGCGGCCGATGCGGCCGGTGATGGGCGCGGGAACGCGGGTGAAGGCGAGGTTGATCCGCGCGGTTTCCAGGCTGGCGCGGGTCTGCGCCACGCTGGCGGCGGCCTGCTTCGCCGTGGCGGCGGCGTCGGTATAATCCTGCTTGGCGACGGCCTCGATCTCGGCCAGCGGCCTGTAGCGATTGGCGCGGGCCTGGGTCGCCTCGCGGTTCGCCTCGGCATTGGCGAGGTTGGCGGTCGCCTCGTTCACGGCGGCGCTGTAGAGGCTGGGATCGATCTGGTAGAGCGTCTGCCCGGCCTGGACGATGCTGCCTTCGGTGAACAGCCGCGCCTTGACCAGGCCGGAGACCTGCGGGCGCACCTCGGACGTCTCATAGGCGGTGGTGCGGCCGGAAAGCTCGACCTCCAGCGGCACGGTTTCGGGCTTCACGGTGATGAAGCCGGCCTCCGGCGGGCCCTTGTCGCGGCCATTGTCCCGGTTGCCGGAGCAGGAGGAGAGCGAGATGGCGAGGGCGGCAAGACCGGCCGCCCGGAACAGCAGCCGGTAATTCAACGACGCACCATGATGAGGGCCATTCGTCCACGCTCCTGAACTGCCGGCGATGCCAGGACAGCCGACGCCATCCGGACCAAGCCGACACGAATCATATGCCCCACGCACGGCTACCTAAAGCGTCGCCGCGCGGAAGTGTAGCGCTTTCCGATGGATGGCCGGCCGGAGGATGACGGCCGGGCGGGCGCCGGACTACATGCCGTAGGTTTCGAGCAGGTTGACCTGCCCGGTATGCGCCAGCATGCCCCCGTCGACGATGAAGTTCTGGCCGGTGATGTAGGAGGCATCGGCGGAGGCGAGGAAGGCGATCAGCCCGGAAACCTCCTCCACCTGCCCCGGCCGGCGCATCGGGATGGCGGCGTGCCATTTGGCCAGCGCCTCGGGCGAGCTCTGGCTGGTGGCCGGCGTGACGATCAGGCCGGGGCTGACCGCGTTGACGCGGATGCCGTCGCGCGCATGATCGAGCGCGATCGATCGGGTGAGGTTGATGACGCCCGCCTTGGCCGCATTATAAGCATGGAAGCCGTAATCGCCCGCGACGCCGCAAACGGAGGCGATGTTGATGACCGAGCCGCCCGTCTTCACCAGATGCGGGATGGCGAAGCGACAGGCGTAGAAGATCGAATCCAGATCGGTGGCGATCACATGGTGCCAGACGGCGGGATCGACCGTGGTGACGCGGCCGAGCATGCCCGAGCCGGCATTGTTCACGAGCACGTCGATCGCGCCATATTCGCCGACCGTGAAATCGATCAGCCCGGCGATGTCGTCCGGCTTGCTGACGTCGGCCACGCGGATGCGGGCCCTGTCCCCCGCGCCGAGCGCATCGGCGCGTTCCTTCAGGCTCCCTTCCGTCCGGCCGGCGAGGACGACGCGCGCGCCTTCCTCGACAAAACGCGCGGCCGCCGCCGCGCCGATGCCGGCGGCCGCGCCGGTGACGATGACGACCTTGTCCTCGAAACGCCTCATTGATCTTCCCCATGCTTGCCGGTTGCGCCCGGTTCCCTGCCGGCGGAAGGTGCCTCATCCCGATGCGGATGGGGCGCGCCATTCGCCCGTTTCGCGATCTTTGCGGCCGTTTCGACGAGCGCGACCATCGGCGCGACGTTCCGCCCCCATTTCCGAACGGGGTCGTCAGCGCGGAAATAATGCCGCAAGAAGGGGATGAGCGCGGGGGACGCCCCGCAGGCGACCGTGGATGCAAGCGAGGGAATATCGTTGGAAACGATCACTATCATCCTGATCCTGTTGCTGGCGGTGGTGGTGAGCGGCGTGGTTTCGCGCATGCTGCCCCTGCCCGTTCCCCGACCGCTGGTGCAGATCGCGCTGGGCGGCGTGATCGGCCTTGCCGCCAACTGGCGGGTGACGCTGGACCCGGAGATATTCTTCCTGCTCTTCCTGCCGCCGCTGCTGTTCCTGGACGGCTGGCGCATCCCCCGCGAGGAGCTGTTCAAGGACGGCAAGACCGTGCTGGAGCTGGCGCTGGGGCTGGTGGTGTTCACCGTGCTCGGCATGGGGCTGATCATCAACTGGATGATCCCGGCGATGCCGCTGCCCGTCGCCTTCGCGCTGGCGGCCGTGATCTCCCCCACCGATCCGATCGCGGTTTCGGCGATCGCCCAGCGCGTGCCCATCCCCAAGCGAATGATGCACATATTGGAAGGGGAATCGCTGCTGAACGACGCTTCCGGCCTCGTCTGCCTGCGCTTCGCGGTGGCGGCGGCGCTGACGGGCGTCTTTTCGATCGGCGATGCCGCGCTGAACTTCCTGTGGGTGGCGCTGGGCGGCATCGCGATCGGCGCGGGCGTCACCTTCCTGGTCGTGCGCATCAAGGCGGGGGTGAGCGGCCGTTTCGGCGAGGATAGCGGATCGCAGATCCTGATCAGCCTGCTGATCCCGTTCGGCGCCTATCTGGTGGCCGAGCATCTCCATTGTTCCGGCATCCTCGCGGCTGTGGCGGCGGGGCTCGCCATGGGCTTCGCCGAAGGTTCCGCCCAGGCGATGGCCGCCACCCGCATCCGCCGCAACACCGTGTGGGATGCGATCCAGTTCACCGCCAACGGCATCATCTTCGTGCTGCTGGGCGAGCAATTGCCGCTGATCCTGGCGGGGGCGGCCGAAACGGTGCGGATCACCGGCCATCACGAGCCGGGCTGGCTGGCCGTATATGTGCTGGCGATCAACCTGGGGCTGGCGGCGCTGCGCTTCATCTGGGTGTGGGTGTCCTTCCGCTTCACCCTGCTGACCCATGGGCGGACCCGCCAGCAGCCCAACTGGCGGCTGGTGGCGGCGATGTCCTTCGCGGGCGTGCGCGGCGCGATCACGCTGGCCGGCGTGCTGACCCTGCCGCTGGCGATGGCCGACGGATCGCCCTTTCCGGCGCGCGACCTGGCGATCTTCCTGGCGATGGGGGTGATCATCGTTTCGCTGATCGTCGCCAGCATCGGCCTGCCCTGGCTGCTGAAGGGGCTGGAGATGCCGGCCGAATCCTCCCAGCTCGCGGAGATCGAGGCGGCGCGCATCGCGGCGGCCAAGGCCGCGATCGCCGAGGTCGAGCGCGTCGAGCACGTGCTGGCCGAGGGGCAGGAGGATGCGGACCTCTATGTCGAGATCGCCGGGCGGATCATGGACATCTATCGCCGCCGGATCGAGACCCGGTCCCCCATCGCCGAAGACGCGGCGGCCGCCAGGCGGGTGGACAGGATCGAGAAGGAGCTGCGGCTGGCGGCGCTGAGGGCCGAGCGGGCCGAGATCACCCGGCGCAGCCGCCAGCGCGAGCTTGGCAGCGACGGCGCCCGCAAGCTGATCCGCGAGCTGGACCTGATGGAAACCCGCTATGCGGGATGAAGGCGGCCCCGCCGGCGCATCCTGCCGGCGGGGCGGCGATCAGGCCGCCTCCACCCGAACCCGCTCCAGCCGGGGCGAGAGCAGGTGGACCGCGACCAGCGCCAGGAAATAGGCGCTGCCCGCCACCGCGAAGAGCGGCGTGTAGGTGCCGAAGCCGTCGAGGATGAAGCCGGCATATTTGGCCATCATCATCCCCCCGATCGCGCCCACCGTGCCGCCGATGCCGATCACCGATCCCACCGCGGCGCGCGGGAACACATCCGACGGCAGGGTATAGAGATTGGCCGAAAATGCCTGGTGCGCGGCCGTGGCGACGCCGATCACGAGCACCGCGACCCACAGATTATCGATATTCTGGGTGAAGAATATCGGCAGCACCGCGGCCGCGCAGACCAGCATCGTCGCCTTGCGGGCGAAATTGACCGACCGGCCCGCCCGCATCAGCCGCGAGGACATCCAGCCGCCGGCGATGCTGCCGACATCGGATAGCAGGTAGATCGCCACCAGCGGCGGCCCGAAGCTGAGGAGATCGAGGCCGTAGCGATCGCCGAGATAGCCGGGCAGCCAGAACAGGAAGAACCACCAGATCGGCTGGGGTGAGAGCGGCAATGTCTCCGACGTCGGGCCGTTGGACTGACCAATCCGGCGGATATTGCGTCCGCCGGCCGGGGCCAGCACAATGGCGCGGCATCGGGAGGAAGGAATGGCCGCCGGATCGCCGCAGGATATCCGCATCAAGCGCGCCTATCTGGCGCCCGCCGACGATGACGGGCGGCGCATATTGGTGGACAGGCTGTGGCCGCGCGGCCTTGCCAGGGCGAAGGCCGCGATCGACCTGTGGCTGAAGGATGTCGCGCCCAGCACGGAGCTGCGCCACTGGTTCGGCCACGATCCCGCGCGCTGGGCGGAATTCCGCAAGCGATATGCGGCGGAGCTGGCGGGCAATCCGGCGGTCGCGGAACTGCGGGAGATCGCGGGNGGCCACGATCCCGCGCGCTGGGCGGAATTCCGCAAGCGATATGCGGCGGAGCTGGCGGGCAATCCGGCGGTCGCGGAACTGCGGGAGATCGCGGGCAGGGAGCGGGTGACGCTGGTCTACGCCGCGCATGACGAAGCGCACAATAATGCGGTAGCGCTGGCGGCGTATCTGGCGGGCGCCTAGCCCGCCGCCCGTGCCCGGTTGCGGAGCAGCAGGGCTTCCAGGCATTCGAGGGCGCGGCGCAGCCGATCATGGTCGATCGCGCCGCCCAGCGATATCCTGACGGCGGCTGCGGGGCGATCCTTGCGGACGGCGAAGGCTTCGCCGGGGACGATGGAGAGCCCCATGCCGCGCACCGCCGCGGCGAGATCGGTGGCGGCCATGCCCGGCCCCAGCGGAAGCCAGAGGTGATAGCCTTCGGGATGGGCCGCATAGGGCACCTGCCCCAGATGGTGCGCGGCGATGCGCTGCCGGGCCACGGCTTCGCTGCGGACGCCGGCCACCAGCCGGTCTAGCGTGCCGTCGCGAATCCAGCCCGTCACCAGCGCGGCGTTGAGCGGCGCGGCCATGACCGCGGTTTCGTGGATATCGGCCGACAGCCGCCAGGCATCGCGGGCCGAAGGCGCGCGGACATGGGCGATGCGCAGCGCGGGCGAGACGATCTTGGACAGGCTGGCGATATGCCAGGTCCGTTCGGGCGCGAGGCTGGCGATCGTCGCGGGCGGGGCCGCGGGAAGCCGGCCATAGGCGTCGTCCTCGATGATCTGGGCGCCGTGGCGGCGGGCCAGCGCCGCGATCGCCGCGCGCCGTTCGGCGCCGAGCGTGGCGGNGGTGGGATTATCGTTGGTGGGGACGACATAGACGGCCTTCGCCCCGCCCCGGAGCGCGCGGGCGACGCCATCGGGATCGAGCCCCTCCGCATCGGTTTCGACCGGATCGACGCGGATGCCGAAGCGGGCCGCGAGCGCGAGCAGGCCGGGATAGACGAAGCGGCCGGCGGCCAGCCTGTCGCCGGGCGCCAGGACATTGGCGAGGATCGCATGGAGCGCGTTCTGCCCGCCGGCCGCGATCGCCACCTCATCCTCGGTCGATGGCATGCCCCGCGCCGACAGCGCCTCCGCCGCGACGGCGCGATCGTGCCCGTAGCCGCCGGTCGGCTGATATTGCAGCAGCGGGGAGGGGCCGGAGGCGCGGAGCAGCGCCGCCATGCCGGTGCGGATCGCCTCGCCGAGCTGGGAGAAGCCGGGCTGGGGCGGCATGTTCATGCCGGTATCGTCGGATGCCTGCGCGGCCAGCGCCTGCACATGCGCGCCGTTGCGGACGAAGCTGCCGAGGCGGCCGGCGCCTTCGACCAGCCCCGAGGACCGCAGCAGGCCATAAGCACGGGTGACCGTGGTGAGATCCACATCGAGCGCGCGGGCAAGATCGCGCTGCGGGGGCAGGCGCTGTCCCGGCCGGATCCGGCCGGCGCGGATCGCGCCTTCGATCGTATCGGCAATGGCCAGATAGAGCGGGCCGGAGGCGGCCCGGATCGCGGTCACCCAATTTTGCATGGATCGTCTGCATGGTTATGTATGGTTGTTGCAACCATACATAACGCCTAGATGGACGGCAAGCATATCGAACAGACGAGGCAAGGCCCGTGAACAGCATGCCGGGGAAGATGGAAGCCCAGCCGCAGGACGGCCCATGGCCGAAGCTGGAGCCGATCCGCACGGGCCTGCGCGGCCGCTGCCCCCGCTGCGGGCAGGGGCATCTGTTCCAGGGATTCCTGAAGCTGCGCGACGGGTGCGAGGTCTGCGGGCTGAGCTACGACTTCGCCGATCCCGCCGACGGGCCGGCCTTCTTCGTCATATGCTTCGGCTGCGTGCCGGCGGTGACCTTCGCGCTGCTGCTGGAGATATGGCTGAGCCCGGCCTGGTGGGTCCACCTCGTCACGTCGCTGCCCTTCCTGATCGTGACGTGCGTGCTGCCGCTCAGGCCGCTGAAGGGGTGGCTGGTGTGCAGCCAGTTCTTCTTCAAGGCGGGCGAGGGCCGGATCGCCGGCGGCTAGGGCGCCTGGAAATCGCTCTGGCTCAATCCGGGTCGAGCAGGCGCGGCCCGCTGCCATTTTCGGCGAGCGTGTCGCCCGGATTGCGCAGGGGGCAATCCTCGGTCGAGAGGCAGCCGCAGCCGATGCAGGAGCTCAGCTGATCCCGGAGGCGGGTGAGCCGCCCGATCCTGTCGTCCAGATCGTCGCGCCATTCGGTCGACAGCCGTTCCCACGCCGCGATCGTTACCCGCCCGTCCGACGACAGAGAGGCGAGCCGGTCGCGGATGACGGCAAGGGGGATGCCGGCGCGCTGCGCCACCTTGATGATCGCGATCGCGCGCAGCACGCCGCGATGGAAGCGGCGCTGGTTCCCCGCCGTGCGATGCCCCCAGATCAGCCCCTTCGCCTCGTAGAAATGGACCGTCGACACCGGCACGCCGGCGCGGGCCGCGACCTCGCCCACGCTGAGTTCGCGCAATGCCTGTGCGTGCGTCAGCCTTGCCACCGATTCCCCCTTTACCTCAATCATGGTTGAGGTTTTATAGAGGCGCTCCCGATTCGAACAAGGGAGCGTCCCCTGGAACATTCAAGCCTTGCCGACCAGCGGGATGCGCCTGCCGGTCCATCATCCTATCCCACCGATAGCAGGCCGGGCCGCACGCGGCCGATCATCTTCGCGCTGGCGGCCACGCTGCTGCTGTTCGGCGCGCTTTATGGCTGGCGGACGCTGCGCAACGCCGCGCCGCCGCCGCAGGCCCCGCCGCCCGTATCGGTGGCCGCCGTGATCGCGACGCCCGTGGACGTGCCGGTGGCGCTGGAAGCGGTGGGATCGCTGCGGGCGGTGCGCGAGGTGGTGCTGGCGCCCGAGGTGGCGGGCCGGGTGGTGGGCATCCGCTTCACCGCCGGCGCCCGCGTGCAGGCCGGGGCGCCGCTGGTCGAGCTTTACGATGCGCCGGAACGGGCCGACCGGGCGGCGGCGGCGGCGCGCGCGGCCTTCGCCAGGTTGCAGCTTTCGCGATCGCGCGAACTGGAGCCTTCCGGCGCGGAATCGCGCGAGCTGCTGCAGCAGCGGCAGGCCGAATATGACCAGGCGATCGCCGCCGTCCGCCAGCTCGATGCGCGCATCGCCCAGAAACTGGTGCGCGCGCCCTTCGCGGGCGAGCTGGGCATACGCCAGATCAATCCGGGCCAATATCTGAACCCGGGCGATCCGATCGCGACGCTGACGGCGCTCGATACCCTCTATGTCGATTTCACCGTGCCGCAGCAGGAACTGGCGCGGCTGGCGATCGGCGGCGTCGTGAACCTTGCCAGCGACGCCTGGCCCGGCCGCCGCTTCACCGCGCGGGTGAACGCGATCGAGCCGCGCATCGGCGGCGACAGCCGCAACGTGACGGTGCAGGCGACGGTGCCCAACCCGGATCGCGCGCTCCGCCCCGGAATGTATGTGACCGCCGCGCTGGACCTGCCGCCGCAACGGGGCGCGCTGGTGGTGCCCGCCACCGCGATCCAGACATCGGCATCGGGCGACAGCGTGATCGTGGTGCGCGGCGCCGATGCCCGCAAGAGCGGCAAGGCCGAGATCGTCGCCGTCACCGTCGGCCGCCGCTTCGGCAATCAGGCGGTGATCGCGCAGGGGCTGAAGCCGGGCGACGTCGTGGTTTCCGAAGGCCAGTTGCGCGTGCAGCCGGGGGCGAACGTCTCCATCGCCCGGCTGCTGCCGGCCGGAGGGAAGTGAGATGCGCTTCACCGATATCTTCATCCGCCGGCCGATCCTGTCGATCGTCGTCAGCCTGCTGATCCTGCTGGTGGGCGGGGCGGCGCTGTTCTCGCTCCCCGTGCGCGAATATCCCAACATGGAAAGCGCCACGATCGTGGTCGACACCAGCTTTCCGGGCGCGACCCAGCAGGTGATGCAGGGCTTCGTGACGACGCCGATCGCGCAGGCGATCGCGACCGCCAACGGCATCGAATATCTCACCTCCACCTCCAGCCAGGGCAAGAGCCAGGTGAAGGCGAAGCTGGTGCTGAACGCGGACGCCGACCGATCGATGACGGAGGTGCTCGCCAAGGTGCAGCAGGTGAAATACCGCCTGCCCCAGGGCGCCAACGATCCGGTCATCACCAAGATCACCGACGGCGCATCGGCGGTGCAATATGTCGCCTTCGTGAGCGACAAGCTTTCCGTCCCCCAGATCACCGATTTCGCGTCGCGGGTGGCGCAGCCGCTGATAACGGCGGTGCCGGGCGTGGCTTCCGCCGAGATATCCGGCGGGCAGACGCTGGCGATGCGCATCTGGGTCGATCCCGTGCGGCTGGCGGCGCGCGGGCTTTCCGCCGGCGACATCGCGGCCGCCCTGCGCGCCAACAACGTGCAGGCGGCGCCCGGCCGGCTGAAGGGGCAGGATACCGCCATCAACATCACCGCCGCCACCGACCTGACGGGCGTGGAGGATTTCCGGTCGATGGTGGTGAAGAGCGGCATGGACGGGCTGGTGCGGCTGGGCGATGTCGCCACCGTCGAGATCGGCGGGCAGAATTACGACAGCAGCGCGATGACGAGCGGCCACCGATCGGTGACGATCGCCATTTCGCCCACGCCGGACGGCAACCCGCTGGAGATCGTGAAGGCGGTGAAGGCGCTGTTGCCCGACATGCAGCGCGTCGCCCCGCCGGGGCTGAAGGTCATCAGCCAGTTCGACGTCGCCCATTTCGTGAATGCCGCGATCGACGAGGTCGTCCACACGCTGGGCGAGGCGATCCTGATCGTGGTGATCGTGATCTTCCTGTTCCTGGGCTCGTTCCGGGCGGTGCTGATCCCGGTGGTGACGATCCCGCTGTCGCTGGTCGGCACGGCGGCGCTGATGCTGGCCTTCGGCTTTTCGCTGAACCTGCTGACGCTGCTGGCGATGGTGCTGGCGATCGGGCTGGTCGTCGACGACGCGATCGTGGTGGTGGAGAATATCCACCGCCATATCGAGGAGGGCCTTTCCCCGGTTAAGGCGGCGCTGGTGGGCGCGCGCGAGATCGTGGGGCCGGTGATCGCGATGACGATAACGCTGGCCGCGGTCTATACGCCGATCGGCCTGATGGGCGGGCTGACGGGCGCGCTGTTCCGCGAATTCGCCTTCACGCTGGCCGGATCGGTGATCGTTTCCGGCGTGGTGGCGCTCACCCTTTCGCCGATGATGAGTTCCTGGCTGCTGAACGCCAAGGTTTCCGAAGGGCGGCTGGCGCGCGCGATCGAGCATCGCATGGAGCGGCTGACGGCCGGCTACGGCCGGCTGCTGGCGCGGACGCTGGAGGCGCGCGCGGCGGTGCTGGTGGTGGGGGCGGCGGTGCTGATCGCGATCGTCGTGCTGTTCACCGGCGCGCGGCGGGAACTCGCCCCGCCGGAGGACCAGGGCTATGTGTTCGTCCAGACCAAGGCGCCGCAATATGCCAATGTCGAATATACCGCGCGCTATGCCGATGAGGTGGAGCGCATGTTCCGGCGGCTGCCCGAATATGTGAGCAGCTGGTTCGGCAACGGCACCGATGGCGAGAATGAAGGCTTCGGCGGCGTGATCCTGAAGGAATGGGCCGACCGCGACCGCAGCGCGGACGACGTGCAGGCGCAGCTGAACGGGGAGGGCGCGGCCATCACCGGCGTCTATGCCGCGGCGTTCCAGGCGCCGGCGCTGCCGGCATCGAGCGGCGGCCTGCCGGTGCAGATGGTGATCCGTTCGTCCGACGACTTTCCCGCCATCTATGCGGCGATGGAGGGGATAAAGGGCGCGGCCTGGGGCAGCGGCCTGTTTGCCTTCGTCGACAGCGACCTCGCCTTCGACAGCCCGGAAGCGCGCATCACCATCGATCGCGCCAAGGCGGGCGAGATGGGCGTGACGATGGAGGCGATCGCCGACACGCTCGCCATCCTGGTGGGCGAGAATTACATCAACCGCTTCAACTGGCACGACCGTTCCTACGACGTCATCACCCAGGTGCCGCGCGACCAGCGGCTGACGCCCGACAATCTCGGCCGTTACTATGTGAAGGCGAAGACGGGCGAGATGGTGCCGCTCGCCACCGTGGTCCGCATCGACATGCGGCCCGAGGCGAACCGGCTGCCGCAGTTCAACCAGATGAATTCGGCCACCCTTTCCGCCGTGCTGGCGCCGGGGGTGACGATGGGGCAGGCGGTGGACTTCCTGAAGGCGCAGCCGCTGCCGCCGGGAACGACGATCGACTGGCTTGCCGACAGCCGCCAATATGTGACGGAAGGGGACAGGCTGACCGTTTCCTTCGGCTTCGCGCTGATCGTGATCTTCCTGGTGCTGGCCGCGCAGTTCGAAAGCTTCCGCGATCCGCTGGTGATCCTCGTCACCGTGCCGCTGGCGGTGTGCGGCGCGCTGCTGCCGCTGTGGCTGGGGTTCGCGACGCTCAACATCTACACGCAGATCGGCCTGGTCACCCTGATCGGGCTCATATCCAAGCACGGCATCCTGATGGTGAGCTTCGCCAACGAGATGCAGCATGGCGAGGGGCTGGACCGGACGACCGCGATCCGCCGCGCGGCGGCGGTGCGGATGCGGCCGGTGCTGATGACGACGGCGGCGATGGTGGCGGGGCTGGTGCCGCTGCTCTTCGCCAGCGGGGCCGGCGCATCCAGCCGGTTCGCGATCGGCATCGTCGTGGTGATGGGCATGCTGATCGGCACGCTGTTCACCCTGTTCGTGCTGCCGACGATCTACAGCCTGATCGCGCGGGACCATCGCGCGACGGAGGCAAGCCCGCGCGAAAGGGAGTTGCGGACGATGGAGGCGGGCCATGCATAAGTTTTCCTGGCTCGCGGCCCTGGCGCTCGGCGGATGCGCGATGGGGCCGGATTATCGCCCGCCGGCCACGCCGCCGGCCGCCGCCGATCGCTTCGTGACGGCGGCCCCGGCGACGGACGCGGCCGCCCCGCTGCCGGATGCGTGGTGGCGGCTCTACGACGATCCCGTGCTCGACCGCTTGGTGGCGCGGGCCTTCGCCGCCAATGCCGACCTGCGCGTCGCGGCGGCGAACCTCGCCCGCGCCCGCGCGGTGGCGGACGAGGCCGTGGCCGGCCGGCTGCCGACCACGGACGCGAGCGGCGGCGTCTCCTACGGCGATGCCGTGGCCGGCGGCTTTCCGCAGGGCGGGCGGCAATGGACCTATAGCGGGACGATGGCGATCGCCTGGGAGGCGGACCTGTTCGGCCGCGTCGGCCGGACGATCGCGGCGGCGCGGGCCGATGCCGATGCGGTGGAGGCCGCGCGCGACATGGTGCGCGTGGCGGTGGCGGCGGAAACGGCGCGGGCCTATGCCGACGCCTGTTCCTTCGGCGCATCGATCGCGATCGCGCGGCAATCGCTTGCCACCGCCGAGGACGGGCTGAAGCTGATCGCCACGCGGCAGAAGGCGGGCGCGGCCGGCCGCCTGGATGTGGNGCGCGCGGCGACGGCCGCCGCCAACGCCCGCGCGGCGATCCCGCCGCTGGAAGGGCAAAGGCAGGCGGCGCTTTACGAGCTGACCGCGCTGCTGGGCGAGACGCCCGCCAACGTCCCGGCGGAGGCGGCGCAATGCACCCGTCCGCCGGCGCCGGCGGCGGCGCTGCCGATCGGCGACGGCACGGGGCTGCTGCGCCGCCGGCCCGACCTGCGCGAGGCGGAACGGCGGCTGGCGGCCGATACGGCGCGCATCGGCGTGGCGATGGCCGATCTCTATCCGCGCGTCAGCCTGGGCGGATCGGCGGGATTCTTCCGCAACGATCAGGTGCGGGGCGGGGATTCCTTCTCCTTCTCGGTCGGGCCGCTGCTATCCTGGAGCTTCCCCAACATGGCGGTGGCGCGGGCGCGCATCCGCCAGGCCGAGGCGGGAGCCGATGCATCGCTGGCGGCATTCGACGGCAAGGTGCTGGCGGTGCTGAAGGAGGTGGAGCAGGCGCTGGCGCTCTATGGCGCGGAGGACCGCCGCAACCATGCGCTGGCGGAGGCGAGCATCCGCGCGGACGCGGCCTATGGCCTTGCCGACCGGCGCTACCGGGCGGGGTCCATATCCCATCTGGACCTGCTGGATGCGCAGCGCGCGCTGATCGATACGCGGGCGGCGCTGGCCGATTCCACCCAGAAGCTCGGCACGTCGCGGATCACCTTGTTCAAGGCGCTGGGCGGCGGCTGGGTGCCCCCGCCCGAATGATCGCGCGGCAGGATGCGACGCCCGGCGCCGGCATAAGGGGTGCCGGGCCGGGCGCCGATCATGGCGGGAGGATCAGAGGCCGAGCGCGCGGCGCACGTCCCGCCAGTCCACGACCTTGAAGTTCTGCTGCGGGCCGTCCCCATCGGCGGTATCGTGCATGGCGATGGCGCCTTCGGGGAAGGGGCCGATCGGGCCGCTCCAGGCATCGATGCCGTCCGTGCCGGTGACGGCATCGATCGCCCCGCCTTCGACCGCGAACCGGCCGACATAGACGTGGTTCGCGCCTTCGATCCGCCAGACGGGGAAGGTGGCGTCGCCCTGGCTGGAGGCGATCAGATAATCGACGCCGCGATCGCGCAGGATGGCGAGGCCCTCGATATCCGCCGTCAGCCGGATGCCGTCCGCGACCGCGACCTGCATCGGATCGGCCGACCCCCGGGGATCGAAATCGAACCGCCAGATGGCGACATCCTCCTCGCCCAGATAGAGGGTATCCGCCTTTTCATCGACGACGCAGCCTTCGGGCTGGGTCGCGACCTTCATCCGCCGTTCGAGCGTCGCCACCGGGCCGGAGGGGCCCGCGGTGATGCGATACTGGAAGATGCCGCCGGCCTTGTTGTTGGCGACGACGTAGAAATTGCCGCCGCGCTTGCCCATGCACGAGCCGTAGGGTTCGCCCATGTCGGTGGGGATGAAGCCGTAGGGGCGGGTTTCCAGCGTATCGGGATCGAACAGGAAGGTCATGATCCCGAAGCGCTTGCGCTCCATCGCCGCGACCAGGACATAATCCTTGCCGCCGACGCGGAAGCCATCCCGCACGTCCACATTGTCGAGCGGGCCCGAGCGCAGGAACTGGCGGACGCGGCCGTCCATGTCGTGCACGTAGAGGCCGTCCGTCTTGTCCGTGGCGAAGATCACCGCGCGCGCCGGATCGCGGGGATCGGCCCAGAGCGCGGGATCGTCAGCATCGACGCGCGGATTGGTGGTGACGATCGTTTCCAGCGCCGCCGGCACCGCCCTGGCGGGATCGCCGCGCGCGGCCGTGCCCTGCGGCAGTTGCGGTTCGGGCGGAACGGTGGCGCAGGCCGCGAGTGCCGCCAGCGGAGCGAGGATCAGCGCGCGCATCAGAAGGTCGCCTTCGCGCCGAACTTTGCCGTCCAGCCATATTCCTCATATTGCAGGAGGTTACGGCTCAGCGGCCCGCGCTGGTAGGCGGTATAGGGCTCGTTGAACAGGTTCACCCATTCGACGAAGAGCTGGACCTGCTTGGTGACGCGATATTTGGCGCTGACATCGACCTGGAAGTGATCGGTGACGATGCGATCCTCATCCGCGTCGTCGCCCAGCTCGTCCAGATAGGAGTCGCGATAGGTGCCGGCCACGCGGAAGCTGATCGGCCCCTTGTCGTAGCCCAGCGCCACGTTGAACGTGTTCTTGGCCGAGGACGGCAGCGGTATCTTGCGCCCGTCGGCCAGCCGGCCGTCCGCATCGGTATAGGTGTAGTTGAAATTGGCGAGCAGGCCGTCGAACGGCGCCGGCAGGAAGGTGAACGCCTGCTGGAAGCTGAACTCGATGCCCTTCACCCTGGCGGAGTCGCCATTTTCCGGGATCGTCGCCTCGTCATAGGCGATGCCGTTGAAGACGCCGGGATCGTCATGGTTGCGATCGACGATGAAGTCCTTGATGTCCTTCCAGAAGAAGCCCGCCTGGACGACGGCGTTCCTGGCGAAATAATATTCCGCCGCCACGTCGATGTTCCAGGCGCGATAGGGCTTGAGCGCGGGGTTGCCGAATTCGCCCTCGCGCTCGCCATCGTCGCTTTCCTCGATCAGGAAGCGCGGGGCGAGCTTGCCGATCGTCGGGCGCACGACACTCTTGAACGCGCCCAGGCGCAGCACGACGTCGCGGGCCGGCTGGTAGCGGACGGCGGCGCTGGGCAGCACGTCCGTATAGCTGCGCTTGAAGCGGAGCGGGCTCACCTCGACCAGATCGTCGCCATTGTCGGCGCCTTCCTCGATCAGCTCGACAAGGTTGCCGCGAATGTCGTTCTTCGTATGCTCGACGCGGACGCCGCCCACGACGCGCAGCCGCGTATCCTCGTAGCGGCCGAGCAGGTAGCCGGCATAGATATCCTCATCCACGCGATAATCCGAGGCGGCGGATTCGAAGTCGCTGTCGATATCGTTGCGGGTGAACTGGTCGAAGCCGTTGCCGAGGAACTTGCGCACCGGCTTGTAGCCGGGGACCGGATCGATCAGCGCGAGCGAATAATCCTGCTTGCCGAGGACTTCGGCCAGCGTCGTGTCATTATCCTCGTAGATATCCTTCTGGAGATCGTAGGTCTTGCGGCGGAGCCGCGCCTTGCCGCCCGCCTGGATCGAGAATTCGCCCCTGGCCAGCGCGAAATCGCGCGTCACGTCGAAGCGGCCGCTCCATTCGCGGTCCCTGGACAGGCTGAGCGTGGTCCGCTCCACCTTGTCGAATTCATATTCCTCGGGATCGAAGAAGATGTCGCCGCCCTGGGTGATGCTGTAGCCGGGGCGCTTGTAGTTCGCGAAATCGAACGTCACGCCCAGCGGGTCCTCATCGTCGAAGTCGCGGGACCAGGCGATCGGATCGATCGAGCCGTTCTCCTTCTCGCTCGACTTGGCGTAGGCGCCTTCGTAGCGGAAGGTCCAGGGGCCGGTTTCCGTCTTGCCGCCGATCGAATAGGTCATGATCTTCTGGACCTCGTAACGGTCCTTGAGGTCGCGTTCGACCTTGATCTCGTCATCATCCTCGCCGGACACGAAATCGGCGCGGGTGCCGGTGCCGCCGACCGGCTTGGCATCGCCCACGTCGAAGATCAGGCGCTTGCGGAATTCCTGGTCCTCGAAACGGCTGTAGAGGCCGCGCGCGAACAGGGTGGTGGTGTCGCTCGGCCGCCAATCGAGCGAGAGCGACCCGCCGAGGCGTTCGCGCGTCACGTCATAATCGCGATATTCGAGCTTTTCGAAATAGCGGACGCCATCGTCCTCGTCCCAGCCCTCGGCCTCGATATTGTCGGTCGCGAAGCGGCGCTTATAGTAGGAAAGGCCGCCGGAAATGCCGAAATCGTCGCCGATCCTGGTGGCGAAATCGACGCTGCCCTTGGGGCGCAGTTCGTTGGTCTTGTCGTTGAACGATCCCTCGGCGGAGACCGAGACGAACGGCTTCTTGCGATCGAAGGCGCTGGTGGTGTTGATCTCGATCGAGGCGCCGATGGTGTCGGCGTCCATGTCGGGCGTCAGCGTCTTCTTGATCTCGATCGATTCCACCAGCTCGGACGGGATCACGTCCAGCGCGACCGAGCGGACATCGGATTCGGGCGCCGGCACGCGGGTGCCGTTGATCGAGGCGGCGTTGAGGTTGGGATCGAGGCCGCGGACGGAGACGAAGCGCCCCTCGCCCTGATCGTTCAGCACGTTGATGCCGGGCGCGCGGCGCAGCGCCTCCGCGACGTTCTGGTCGGGGAACTGGCCGACGGCATCGCGGGTCAGCACGTTCTCGACCCCGTCCGCCGCGCGCTGGCGCGAGATGGAGCTGCCGAGATTGGCCTGCTGGCCGACGACGAGGATGGTGGCGCCGCCCGCGGCCGGGGAGAGGCGCACGTCGGACCGGGTGATGCCGTCCGGCGCGACGTTCACGTCCGCGCGATAATCCTCCGCGCCGGCATAGCGCGCGACGAGCGTGTAGGAGCCGGCCGGGACGTCCGCGAAGCGATAGGCGCCATCGGGGCCGGCATTGGTGCGGCGGCCCAGCTCCTTGAGGACCAGCTCTGCCCCCTGCAGGCTGCCGGTGCCGCTGGCGTCGAGAACGGTGCCCGCCAGGGTGCCGGCGAAAGCGGGGGAGGAGAAGATGGTGGCCGCGAGCAGCGCGCACGCGAGCGATCCGCGCGAGCGGTTCGAAAGATCGATCATGAGAACCCCTTTTCGTCGAAGGGCTTGCCCTCCCTTCGCTCAACGGGGCCAGTGGCAGCGCTTGATGACCGCGCGCCGACGATTCGATGACAGGCGGATTACAGGCGATGACGGAATGATGACGCGGGCCGGCGGCCGCCCCGCGTTGCCGGGGGACGGAAAGCGGGCCTACAGCGCGCCGTAGCTGCGATAGGCGGTGTAGAAATCATTCTCCCACACGAAATTGGTGAAGGAGAGGCTGATGCTGGTGTCGAGCCCTTCGACATGATGCCACCAGCCGACGGGTATGAAGAGGATGTCGCCCGGGTGGATGGTGCAGGTGATGGCGGTCGGCCGCTGGCCCTCGGGCAGGCCGGCGAAGGCTTCCGGCCCGCTCCAGCGGCTGTAGCAGTGCATATGGTTCTGCATCCGCTGGGTTTCCCACAGCGGCACCAGCGTCACCCGCTTCTCGCCCATGATCTGGACGAGGAAATTGTTGGTGAGATCGTGGTGGAAGGGGGTGATCGTGCCCTTCGGCCCCAGCCAGAAGAAGCCGTCGCGCGTGGGATCGGGGACGAGGAAGCCGGGCAGGTCGCCTATCTCCTCCCACAGCGGCGCCAGCGCGGAGCGGTTGTGGCCGCCATTGTTCGCGGTGACATAATAATCGTTGCTGGG
Source organism: Edaphosphingomonas haloaromaticamans (assembly GCF_001853345.1). Taxonomy (NCBI): domain Bacteria; kingdom Pseudomonadati; phylum Pseudomonadota; class Alphaproteobacteria; order Sphingomonadales; family Rhizorhabdaceae; genus Edaphosphingomonas; species Edaphosphingomonas haloaromaticamans. Next base: position 876,428 of record NZ_MIPT01000001.1, read on the forward strand.
CTCGCCCGAGCGGAGCCGGCCGAGGAGGGCGGCCAGCGGCATGCGCGTCTTGTGGTGGTTGGAGCGGATCTCATAGTCCGCATCCTCCTGCCGGCCGGTCTGCACCTCGATCTCGGGATTGCCGGCCAGCGCCTCGATATGGTCGAGCGTCCAGCGCCGCGCGGGCCAGTGGTCGATCAGGCCCGTCAATATCGCCGGGCGGTTGGCGGCATAATGATCCCCGAGGAAGGCCCCCGGCGCCGGGCGTTCGAGGACGGGCACCTCCGGGGGGCGGAGCGCCGCGAGGCGCGCCAGCGATTCCAATATCCAGTCGCGCTTGGCGAGCCGCGCGGCGATCGCCGTGCCCGCCTGGGTATAGGGGCTGGAGGAAGCGGCCGCGATCTCGGCCGAGACGACGGCGGGCGGGGCGCCGAGCGCGGCGAGCCTTTCGGCAATGGGCGCGGCATCGGAGCCCAGCAGCAGATTTTCCGCGATCCAGCGCTGCCATTCGTCCTGGATCCGGGGGAGCGGAGTGGCGGCAAACCGGGTCGTCATGCGATTGGGTCCACTTTTGAGATATGCCATGTCGGATATGCCATGCGCCGCATCGTGCGCGCGAATCCGGCCCGTCTGTCACGATTTGATGACAATTGGAGGAAACAGGCAAGTTCCGCGCGGCGGGCCGGCCCCGTGGAGTCCTCCCGAAATAATCATCCTCGTTAAATCGCCTGATTCTGCTAAAAATACAGTCGGCGCAAGCATCCGGCGGATAGCGCAGCTTCGCGTGGCAGGGAGATCGGCCCATGATCTACTCGGACCTTCAGGGCAAGGTTGCCGTCGTTACCGGATCTTCCAAGGGAATCGGCGCGTGCATCGCCAGCCGGTTCGGCGAGGAAGGCATGAACGTTGTCGTCAACTATAATTCGGACAAGGCGGGCGCCGACGCCACCGTGGCCGCGATTGTGGCTGCCGGGGCGAGCGCGGTCGCGGTCCAGGCCGACATGGCGGAGGAAGCCAGCGCGACCCGCCTGGTGGAGGCCGCGCTCGACAGCTTCGGCAGGCTCGACGTCTTCGTCAACAATGCGGGCATGGAGAATCCCGTGCCGAGCCACGAGATGACGCTGGAGAACTGGCGCAAGGTGATCGACGTCAACCTGACCGGCTATTTCCTGGGCGCGCGCGCCGCGCTCCGCCATTTCGTGGCGCGGAAGAGCCGGGGCGGCATCATCAACCTCTCCTCCGTCCATGAGCGGATACCCTGGCCGACCTTCGCCCATTATGCGGCGAGCAAGGGCGGGGTGAAGCTGCTGAACCAGACGCTGGCGATGGAATATGCCCCGCTGGGCATCCGCGTGAACGCGATCGGGCCGGGGGCCATAAACACGCCGATCAACAAGGAGAAGATGGCCGATCCGGCAAAGAAGGCGGCGCTCGAGAGCATCATCCCGATGGGCTATGCCGGCGAGCCGGAGGTCGTCGCCAACGCCGCCGCCTGGCTGGCATCGGACCAGTCGTCCTACGTCACCGGCATCACCCTGTTCGTCGACGGCGGCATGACGCTCTATCCCGCCTTCATGCACAACGGCTGATGGCGCCGGCGGCGTGAGCGCCGATATCCTCATCGCGCTCGTCCCCGCCCTGTTCTGGGGCATCCTTCCCGTGCTGGTCGCCTGGACCGGGGGCCGGCCCATCCAGCAGATATTGGGCACCACGCTGGGCACGCTGATCGCGGCGGTGGTGGTGGTCCTGATCGTGCGGCCGCAGATCGGGCCGGCCGCGCTGCTGTTCGGCGCGCTTTCCGGGGCGTGCTGGGCGTTCGGCCAGTTCAACCAGTATCGCGCCTACGGCCAGATCGGCGTGTCGCAGGCGCTGCCCATCTCGACCGGCCTGCAACTGCTGGACACGTCGCTGGTGGGGGTGCTCCTGCTCGGCGAATGGCCCACCGCCGGGGAAAGGCTGCTGGGCGGGCTGGCCATCGCGATCATCATCGTCGGGATATTCCTGACGACCCGGCACGAGGACGCCACGCGCGGCGGCGACATGAAGGCCGGCATGACGACGCTGCTGATCTCGTCCCTCGGCTATGTCGGCTATTCCTATTTCCCGCGCGTGCGGGACCTGGACGGCTGGAGCGCCTTCCTGCCGCAGGCGATCGGCATGTTCGCCATGTCCGTCCTCCTTTCGCTGTTCGCGCGCGGGGACCGGCCATGGTCGATCAAGACGGTGCACAATCTGGGGGCGGGGCTGGTGTTCGCGATCGCCGCGCTGGCCTATCTCGTCTCGGCCCAGCGCAACGGCGTGGCCACGGGATTCGCGCTGTCGCAGATGAACGTGGTGATCGCCACGCTGGGCGGCATCTTCATCGTCGGCGAGAAGAAGACGCACAGGGAGATGGTGCTGATCCTCGCCGGCCTGGCGCTGGTGGTGGGCGGCGGCATCTTGATCGGCCTCAACCGCTGAATCGCCTGGGCGCCGGCCGCGATCGGCCCGCGCCGCCAGCGCCCGCAACGGAGCCGACGGCTATCCACAAAGCCTTTTTTGGAAAATGGCGCCCCACGCTGGATAAACATAACGAATATGTGTCGCCATTTGTACTACTTTAGAACTGTCTAACGGCGCTGCTTGCTGTCGTTCGCCGCCGCGCCGCGCCACCTAAACTACCGGGGCGTGGCCGAGCGAAATCAGAACCCATCAATTGAACCCCGCGCGCGCAACATCTGGCGGCTAATTGAATTTGTTCAGCCAGCCTTGTCGATGTGAGGGGCTTCCGCCGCAGGCGCGTATCTCGATTTGATGGACAGACCGCGACAGGAGAGAAAGATGAACCACAATTTCCGAAAACTTGGTCTGTGCATAGCTGCGCTACTCGCGGCTGCGCCGGCATTTGCTCACGACCAGACTCCTGCTGCCGCGCCTCGCGCGGTGATCGCCGAGCCGGCCGCACGCGACGCGGGCGAGGTGGTCACAGCGTTTCACGCGGCTCTGGCTAGGGGCGATCAGACGGCTGCTGCTTCGCTGCTAGCCGATGACGCGCTCATCTACGAAAGCGGTGGCGTCGAGCGGACCAAGGCGGAATATGCTTCGCACCATCTTCCCGCCGATGCCGCATTTGCGAAAGGAACAAAGCGATCGGTCACACGCACCACGGGGAATGCAACGGGAGTCGTGGCGTGGATCGCCAGCGAATCGACCGTTACCGGAACCTACAAGAAGCGTGCAATCAACAGCCGCTCGACCGAAACCATGATTCTGCGCCGCGAGAACGGGGTCTGGCGGATCGCCCACATCCATTGGTCGTCCGCCAACGCGAAATGAAGATACCCCATCCGCTCAGCGGCGCTCCAGATCCTCGATGATCGGGCAATCGGGACGATCGTCGCCGTGGCAGCGCGCGGCCAGATCGAGCAGGACGCCGCGCATCTCCTGAAGCGCAGCCGCCTTGCGGCCAAGTTCGTCGGCGCGGTCAGTAGCGAGCGCCTTGACGTCGGCGCTCGACCGGCTGGTGTCGCTCCATAGGCCGAGCAGCGTCCTGATCTCCTGGATCGGAAACCCCAAGTCTCGCGCATTGGCGATAAAGCGCAGTCGATGGACGTCGGCGTCCGAATAATCCCGGTAGCCGCTGTCGCGCCGTGGCGCTACGGGAACTAGCCCGATCTTCTCATAGTGCCGGATCATACGCTGGGAGACGCCGCTCGCCTCCGACGCCGGACCGATCTTCATAGCTTCACCCGGTTAAGACGGAGCGCGTTGACGACCACGGTGAACGAGGACAACGCCATCGCCGCGCCCGCGAACATCGGCGACATCAGGATTCCGAACGGCGGATAGAGGATGCCGGCGGCGACCGGAACGCCGATCCCGTTGAACAGGAACGAGAAGAACAGGTTCTGGCGGATATTGTGCATCGTGGCGTCGGCGAGTCTGCGCGCGCGCACGATAGCGGTGAGATCGCCGCGCGTAAGCGTCATACCCGCGCTTTCGATCGCGACGTCGGTTCCTGTGCCCATCGCAAGGCCTACGTCCGCCGCCGCCAGCGCCGGCGCGTCGTTGATGCCGTCGCCGGCCATCGCAATCTTCGATCCAGCGGCCTTCAATTCGCCGACGATCCGCGCCTTGTCCTCTGGCCGCAGGTCCGCACGGACGTCATCGAGGCCGCCGACCGCGCGCGCCACCGCGTCGGCGGTCGCCTGATTATCGCCGGTGAGCATCACGATCTTCATTCCTTCCGCCCGCAAGGCGGCGATGGCCTCCCGTGCGGTCGCACGAACCGGATCGGCGACCGCAAGCAGGCCGGCGGGCGCTCCGTCTATCGCGACGAACATCACGCCCGCTCCCGCCCTCCNGTGCGAGTCCGCGGCGGCTTCCAGCGCCGATGGCTCAGCGCCCACCCGGTTGAGCTGCGCGGCGTTGCCGATGGCCACCGCGCGACCGTCGACGGTTGCGCTGACGCCGAGACCAGTCTGCGAGTCAAAATCAGCAGCCTTGTGGATGGTCAGGCCACGCTCCTTCGCAGCGGTGACGATCGCGTGCGCCAGCGGATGCTCGGACTGCGCCTCGACCGCCGCCGCGAGGGCGAGCAGGTCGTCCTCGTCATGACCTTCAAGGGCTTGCGCGGCGATCAGTTTCGGCTTGCCCTCGGTAATGGTGCCGGTCTTGTCGATCACCAGGGTGTCGACCTTCTCCAGCGCCTGCAGCGCTTCGGCGTTCTTGACGAGAACGCCGGCATGCGCGCCGCGTCCGGTGCCAACCATGATCGACATCGGCGTCGCTAGGCCGAGCGCACAGGGACAAGCGATGATCAGGACCGCTATGGCATTGAGCAGCGCATGGCCGAAGCGTGGCTCCGGCCCTACGAAGTTCCAGACAATGAAAGCAACAACCGCGATGGCGACGACCAGCGGCACGAACCAGCCCGAGATGCGATCGGCGACCGTCTGGATCGGTGCGCGGCTACGCTGCGCGTCGGCTACCATGCGCACGATCCGCGCGAGCATCGTGTCCGCGCCGACCGCTCGGGCCTCCATGACGAGGCTGCCGGTCCCATTGACGGTCCCGCCGGTCAGGGGATCATCTGCCACCTTCAAGACCGCCACGGGCTCACCGGTCAGCATCGACTCGTCGACCGAAGAGCGGCCCTCGACGACCACGCCATCGACCGGGATCGCATCGCCCGGGCGGACGCGCAGCTTGTCGCCCGTTGCCACGTTACCCAGCGACACCTCTTCCTCGGACCCATCATCGCGGATGCGGCGCGCGGTCTTGGGGGCGAGGTCCATCAGCGCGCGAATCGCGCGGCCGGTCGCTGCGCGGGCGCGCAGTTCCAGTACCTGCCCTAGCAGCACGAGCGTCACCACCACGCCCGCGGCTTCATAATAGACCGGGACCATGCCGCCGTGCATCCGGAAGGTCGGCGGGAAGAGCCCGGGCGCAAAGGTCGCGACCAAGCTGAAGAGGAAGGCGGCGCCGACGCCGATCGCGATCAGCGTGAACATGTTGAGACGGCGCGTCCGGATCGACGCCCAGCCCCGCTCGAAGAAGGGCTTGCCCGCCCATAGAACTATCGGTGCGCTGAGCGCGAGTTGGACCCAGGGCGAGGCGCCGGGGCTTACGATCCGGATGCCCAGCATCTCGGCGACCATCGACACGATCAGAAGCGGCACGGCGAGAACGGCGGACACCCAGAAGCGGCGGGTGAAATCGACCAGTTCCGGATTGGGCGCATCGTTGAGCGAGGGCTCTTCGGGCTCAAGCGCCATGCCGCAGATTGGGCAGGTGCCCGGTCCCTCCTGGCGAATCTCCGGGTGCATCGGGCATGTCCAGATCGCCCCGGAGGTCGCCTCGGGTTCGGAACGGGGCACATCCCTTAGATAGTTGTCAGGAGCGGCGACGAACTTCGTTCGGCAACCCACGCTGCAGAAATGATAGTCGTCGCCGTCGTGCGAGGCGTGATGTGCCGTTTTCGCGGGATCGACGGTCATTCCGCACACGGGATCTGTGACCGGCGTCTTAGAGGACGCGGCAGCCTCCTTGGTCGCGCAGCAATTATGCCCGTGATGGGCGGCGTGGTCGGCATCGGTCATCGAGTCGTCCTCCATGACCCTCCAATAGTGTCTGACATCATGTCAGGGTCAAGCTACCTAGTTCTGGGCCGCCAACCAAGCGTCGATTTAGGCGATCACGGCGCGCTGATCGCGGAATGATCTTCTCGGCCGGTGCCCGCGCTTGTGGGATCGTCGCCGTGGCACAGCGCGGTCTCCGCCATCGTGATCGCGGGCCCGTGATGAACCTTCATGTGACGCATGAAGTCCACGTCGGCCTCGCCCGTGAACGCCGGCACGTTCGTCATCATGTCGTTCATCGACTGCTTGTAGCCTTGGGTCGCGGGCGGATCGTTCGGGTTGGGCGCCGCCATGCCCATCGACATCATGTCGTTCGCAGGCACCGGCCTCGTGGTCGCGGCTCTCAAGAGAAGGCAAAATGATAACGCGGACATGTACGACGCGGTACCGGTCAATCGATCGGAGACAATGTGCCAAGGATCGCCACGACCGCGAGAATGAGGACCGCCAGCGTGGTCTCAGCCATAATCGCCCGCCGCAACCCACGCACGGCGGTCAACTGCTCCCCGCCACCCAGCGTCGCCCTGATACCCGGCACCAACTGCCATCGGTTGAATCCCGCCAGACCGAGCATCGCGGCGAACAGGGCAAGCTTGAGCAGGAGCAGTTTCCCATAGGCAGTCCCAAACGTGGCCGCGAGCCCGTCGACGCCGACGATGGCGAGCAGATTTATCGATCCGGTGACGACAATCGCGCCGACGATGATCGTGCCTACACCCGAGAAGCGCTCCAGCGCGGACACTGCGGGCGCCATTGCTCCCGGCGCCTCGAAATCAAACAGTAGGATGCGCGCGAACATCACCAGCGCTGCAATCCACATCGCACCTGCGACGAGGTGAACTATGTCGCTTGCGCGATGCATCCAGCCCAGCGCAGCTTCGGACGCGGCCGCGTGGCCGCTCCAGGCAAGCGACCCAAGCGCAACCAGCGCCAGCGCAGCGATGATCGGTCGTCCCGCGCGGCGGGTGCTCCACAGCACCGCCAGCAGGCCGAGTGCTGCAGTGCGAACGATATGCGATATGCCCATCGGCGTTTCGAACGCCATGAACTTGAGCATCTCCCGGTCGAGCGCAGCAATGTCGTTGCCCGTCATCGCCAGACAGGTCGCGCCGAACTGCGTAAGGGTGATGACCGCGCCCAGCGCGGCCAGCCAGCCGATCACGCGGCTGCCGATGGCAGGCGCATGACGACCTAGGCCGCCACCCAAGGCCAGGCCGGCCAGCAGCATCAGGTCGGCATAGGCGGCGAAACGCAGGCCGATCGCCACCCAGGTAGCCATGATCAGCGGACGCTGAAGCTGTGTTTGCCGGTGATACGATGCGTGTCCGCGCCAACGATGACCCAGTCCGCACGGTAGCTGCCCGCAGGCAGCGGCTTGGCCGCGGTGAGCACGATCGATTTGCCATCGGCCGCAACGGCGCTGGTGACGCCCGTCATCTTCATGTCGCGGTGGTTGGTCATGCCCGGCATGCCGGTCATGATCAGCGTGGCGGTCGAGAGCTTCGGCACCAACCGCTCGCTGAAGGTCAGCCTGATGGTATTCGTGCGCACGACGGTCGCGTTGGCGGCGGGTGTAGCTGCGACGAGCCGGGGATGCGCGAACGCTGCTGCTGGTGTGAGCAACGTGGCGAGGGTGGCGATGATCGCCGCGGTCGGATTGAACTTCATGTCGATCTCCTGTGGGATATGCTCCGGATACGCAGCGCTGTCGTGCACCCCTCACACAATGTCGGCGAGGGATGCGTCGGCTTGGCGCGTATGACGATCAGCGTGATAGTGAGGCGCAGCGTAATAGTGAGGCGATATGAACACTAACATCGATGATGCCCTCGCGCGCCTGGCGTCGGATGCGCCGTATCGGGGCCTCACGGGTCTGGAAGACCGCGTGCTGAGCGCGATTGCAAGGCAGCCGGCCGCTGCGATCGGAACGGGAACGGCGCTCATAACGATGGGGCTGGCGCTGACGCTCGGTGTTTTCAGCAATGTCGTCCCGGCGGCGGACGCGCAGGCTGCTCCTGCTCTGTCGCCCCTCGGGGCACCGAGCCCGCTTGCGCCTTCCTCGCTGCTGACTGAACCGCGATGAATCGGCGGCGCATAGCGTTTGTCGCAATTCTTGCCTTTCTTGCAGCCCTTGTCGGCGTCTTTGTCGGACGGCAGTTTGTCACGCCACCCGCGCAACCCGGTGCCGAGTTGCATGCGGTCCTTCACGACGAGCTTACACTCGATGCGGGTCAGGAACGGCAGCTCGAAGCCTTGGAGAACGCGTTCGTCATTCGCCGCCGCGCGCTTGAGCTCGAGATGCGCTCCGAAAATGCCCGCCTTGCCGACGCGATCACTGCCGAGCACGGCAACGGTCCCCGCGTCGCGGCTGCGGTCGACGCCTCGCACCGAACTATGGGAGAGCTTCAGAAGGAAACGCTCGCGCATATTTTTGCGATGCGGGCGCTGCTTCGGCCGGATCAGGCGGAAAAATTCGATGCCGCGGTGACCAAGGCGCTGACCGAAGACGCACGGTGAACGATACGCTTGCCGACCGGACGGACGGCGAGCTTGCCGCATTGTCCCTTGCCGGGCGGCACTCCGCGTTTGCCGAAATCGTTCACCGCCATAAGGAGCCGCTGCATCGGCTCGTCGCTCGCATTATCGGCGACGACGACGAGGCACTCGATATCGTTCAAGAGGCGTTCGTCGCCGCGTATCGCGCGCTTGCCAGCTATGACATGGGCCGGCCGATGCGCGCGTGGCTGTCGCGCATCGCGATCAACAAGGCGCGTGACTGGCGGCGCCGACGGGCGGTGCGTCGCTTGATTTGGACAATACTGCCGCTGGATCGCCCGTCGGATGCAACAGACGAAACACCGTCAGTCGAGACGGTCGCTGGCGCCCGCGAAGAATTGAACCGCGTCGCTGTCGCCATTGCCACACTCCCGAGCAACCTGCGCGAGACGCTTGTGCTGCGAACGATCGAGGGGTTGAGCCAAGCCGAAACCGCCGAAACCCTCGGCATCAGCGAAAAAGCGGTGGAGACGCGGCTCTATCGGGCTCGGCAGAAACTGGCGGATCGCATCAACCGATCCGTTTAAGGGGTTGACCCTGACACTGTGTCAAACCCCATCTGCCTCACATGAAATCGAGCGGACGTTTGAGGGACGGAGCAAGCGCACGCGTATCAGCCATACCGCCGACCCAGCAGGATTTGAAATGACCGCATTGATCGACCGCCGAACCTTGTTGCGCGGTAGCGCCGCTTTAGGCGGGACGGCTGCTGTCGCTTCCTGGTTCCCGGCCTGGGCCCAACCCGTATCGGCCGGCATCGTGCGGCCCTTGCCGACGGTTTCGGGCCAGGACATCCGTCTTCGCATCGCGCACCAGATGATGACCATCGACGGGCGTCCCAGCCATGCCATCGGCATCAATGGCACCGTCCCCGCCCCGCTTATCCGTCTTCGCGAGGGGCAGAATGTCCGGCTTCATGTCGAAAACGCGCTCGACGAGGACAGTTCGATCCACTGGCACGGGCTAATCCTGCCGTTCCACATGGACGGCGTCCCGGGTATCAGTTTCCCGGGCATCAAACCACGCTCGACATTCATCTACGAGTTCCCGGTCCGGCAAGCGGGCACCTATTGGTATCACAGCCATTCCGGTCTGCAGGAGCAGCTTGGCCATTACGGCCCTATCGTGATCGATCCGGCGGGCGAAGACCCGATCCGGTCGAATCGCGAGCATGTCGTCGTGCTGTCTGACCACAGCCAGATGCACCCGCACACCATCTTCAAGAAGCTCAAGCAGCAGGGCGGCTATTTCAATTATCAGAAGCAGACGCTGGCCGGTCTGCTGCGCGGGGAAGGCCAGTCGGCCAAGGAACGCTTCGAATGGGGCCGGATGCGGATGGACCCCACCGATGTTTCCGACGTGACGGGTTCGACCTATTCTTATCTGGTCAACGGTCATGGCCCGCGCGACAACTGGACGGGCTTGTTTACGCCGGGCGAGCGCGTGCGGCTGCGCGTCATTAACGCCTCGGCGATGACCACCTTCAATGTGCGGATCCCCGGTCTGAAGCTCACCATCGTCCAGGCCGACGGAATGAATGTCCGGCCGGTGACGGTCGACGAGTTCCAGATCGCCGTCGCCGAGACCTATGACGTGATCGTCGAGCCGACGGACGACCGTGCGTACACGCTGGTCGGCGAAAGCGTCGATCGGTCAGGCATGGCGCGCGCCACGTTCGCGCCGCGCCAAGGCATGGCGGCCGCTGTGCCGCCGCTCAGGGGACGTCCGCTCGCCACCATGAAGGACATGGGCATGGGCGACATGGGCGGTGCGCCCGCGGGCGACGGGTCGATGCAGGGCATGGATCATTCGGCGATGGGCGCGGGCCCGGCGTCGGCCGCCTCCGCTGCAGCCGCCGATCCGAACTGTCCGCCGGAGCATGCGGCGATGGGGCATTGCACGCCAGCTGCGGCTCCTGCGGCCGAAGGGACGGTTGATCACGCGGCGATGGGCCATGACATGTCGGGCGCCGGCGGCATGAACCATTCGATGCGCGATTTTTCCAATGCCCCCGGCGTAAAAAAGACGCCGACGGTGCAGACCATCTCGCCGATGCCGATGGACCGCACCGGCGAGCCTGGTCAGGGACTGGCGGATGTCGGTCATAAGGTGCTCGTTTACCGCGACCTGATGGCGGTGGAGCGTAACCCCGACGTTCGCGCTCCCGATCGCGCGATGCAGATCCATCTCACCGGCAACATGGAGCGCTACATGTGGGCGTTCGACGGCGAGAAGCTGAACGAGGTCAAAGAGCCGATCCCGTTCCTCAAGGACGAGCGCGTCCGCGTCACTCTGGTTAACGACACGATGATGGGCCATCCGATCCACCTGCACGGTCACTTCTTCGAGCTGGTGACGGGGCACGGCGAATATGCGCCGCGCAAGCATACTGTGCAGGTCCAGCCGGGAGGCACCGTGACATTCGATGTCACCACCGACGCGGTCGGCGATTGGGCGTTCCACTGCCACATGCTCTATCACATGCACGCGGGCATGATGCAGGTCGTCACCGTCCGGCCGCGCGGAAGAGATGCGGCATGAAGATTTTCCTGCTTTTCGCTGCAGCGTCTGCATTGGCGTTCGCTGCGCCCGGCACGGCGCAGACCATGGGTCATTCGAACATGCCGGGCATGAAGATGCCGGCCAAGCCGGCAACCAAGCCCAAACCTGCGGCCAAGCCGCGCGCTGCGGCGAAGCCAGCGGCAAAGCCCGCACCGAGGGCGACGCCGCCGGTCAAACCCGCCGATGCACAGACCGCGCCCGCCGGCGATCCGACCTGTCCGCCCGAACATGCCGAGATGGGGCATTGCACTCCGTCCACTCCGGCCTCGCCCACGCCAGCGCAAGCCGATTCGCACGCCGGTCATGACATGTCCGCAATGCCCGGCATGGCTGCCGGCGCGCAGGACATGGGCACCGGCGGCACCGCGCTGCCCGCAGGCGATGCACCCGCGCCGGCAGCGCCCGAGCCCAGCTACGCCGATCGCGTCTGGGGCCGCGAGGCGATGATGCCTGCGCGCGAAACGCTGCGCAGCGAACATGGCGGCGGAAAATTCTCGCAGATCATGTTCAACCTCGCCGAATATCAGGTCCGCGACGGTCGCGACGGCTTCCGCTGGGACGGCGAGGGCTGGTTCGGGGGCGACATCAACCGGTTTGTCGTCAAGTCCGAAGGTTCGGGTGCATTCGGCGAGGGTGTCGAGGACGCCGAGATCCAGGCCCTCTACAGCCGCGCGATCGGACCCTATTTCAACCTTCAGGCCGGCATCCGCTACGACTTCAAGCCCAATCCGTCTCGCACCTACGCGACGATCGGCTTCGAAGGTCTGGCGCCTTACTGGTTCGAAGTCGAGGGCGCGTTGTTTCTTTCAGACAAGGGCGATGTCTTGGCGCGGCTCGAAGGATATTACGACCAGCGCATTACCCAGCGTTTGATCCTGCAGCCGCGCGCCGAGTTCAACCTCGCCGCCCAGGACGTGCCCGAGAACGGCATTGGTTCAGGCTTGTCCGACATCGAGCTTGGATTGCGCCTGCGCTACGAGATCGCGCGCGAGTTCGCCCCTTATGTTGGAATTTCGTACGATCGAAAGATCGGCGAGACCGCCGACTTCGCGCGCGCTGCCGGCGAGAATCCTTCATCGACTAGCTTGGTGCTGGGGGTGCGAGCTTGGTTCTAGCGGCTCGATCCGGGGAGACGACAAGGAGAAAATCGATGATGGGTTCTTATCGCAGCCTTGCGCTCCAGATCGTGATCAGCGGCGTGATCATGTATTTGGTCATGTTCGTGATGATCGACCGGCTGTCGAGCTTCTATAACAACCTCAACATGCTCTACATGACGCTGATGATGGTCGCACCGATGGTCGTGCTGATGATCGTCGCTATGCGGGACATGTTTCCGTCGAAGCGCCTCAATGCGTTGCTGCTTGTCGGATCGGCAGTCGCGTTCTTCGGCAGCTTCGCGCTGATCCGTACCCAGACGACGATTGGCGATAGCGCGTTCCTACGCTCCATGATTCCGCACCATTCGGGCGCCATCCTGATGTGCGAGCAGGCGTCTCTCTCCGACCCGGAGCTTGTTGCCTTGTGTGGGCAGATCATCAAATCTCAGCGCGACGAGATCGCGCAAATGGAAGCCATGCTGGCGCGACGGTAGCGCTATCGATCGGGAGCATTCTAGGAAGACAATCCGCGCAATGGCATTCGCGCTCACGGTCGCGATGCCAGTATGGGCGATGGCTGCTGAACCGATCCTTGTTCACCGCGACCCCGGCTGCGGTTGCCGCGAAGATTGGGCCAAGCAGGTAAAAGCGCGGTTCAAACGTGATGTGCGGATGGTTGATGCTTCTAACCACGCCCAGTTGAAAATCCGGCTCGGCATCCCCGCCGCGCTGTCTTCCTGCCATACCGCGATCATCGACGGCATGGCGTTCGAGGGGCATGTTCCTATCGCCGATATGAAGCGGGCGCTCGCGACGGTCCGGCGGGCATAAAGGGTCTTGCGGTTAGCGGAATGCCGATAGGCTCGCCTGGCATGGAAAGTCCCGCGAATGAAGGCCCAGCGCTACACCGTTGTCGCCTTCGAGCCAAACGGACAGAAAATCTTCGCGCGTCACTAACGCAAAAAGGAGGGAGGCGCGGACGCCTCCTTCCCGCTCCTCAATCTTTGGGGCGATTAATGGCGGCGTTCATAGGCGAGGGGCTTCTCGTCAAAGGGCGCGAACATTGCCTTTGCCGATCGGCCGGCTCCGTCCTCGAAGCCGAGATGGAGCTTCCAACGATGGTAAGGTCAAGGGGGTGTGGGCGGCGCTCGCACCGCCCACGCGAGCGGCCATCAGGCAGACATCTTCTCGCACGATTCCGCGCACCGGAGGCAGGCGTGGACGCATTTGTCCATGTCGCCGACCTCCCGGCAGCTCGCCGCGCACGCGAGGCAGATCTCGGCGTACTCGCGACAGATATGCCGGTGATGCTCGGAACCGCGGGCCATGAGGTCGAGCGCCACGCTGCAAATCTGCGCGCGGTCGAGCATGATCCGCATGTGCTGCGGCCGACATGCCGGCCGCCTAACTCCAGGCAGTGGTTTATCGCCATCGACAGGCAGGTCATATGGCAGTCGTGGCAGGCGTCCATGCATGCCTGCATTTCGGGGCTGGTCTGATGGTGCATTCCTGCTGGTTATCCCCGCTCCCGGACCGAACGCGGCCCGGCCGATTCTTTCATTGGGGCTCGACTTCAACGGTGAGGTGGCAAAGCCTGCCTACGCGCACGAGCTGCTCCTTGTAGTGCGCAGGCGGGCGTGGGTCGGCGCTGGCGAGGCTGATGACTGCCGCATTGTGATCGGGACCGACCCGCCAGACGTGAAGGTCGGTCACGCGGTCCCCACCCCTTTCCAGGGCGTCGCGGATCGCAACCGGCAGCTTCTCATCGGGAACAGCGTCGAGCAGCACGCCGCCGGTGTCGCGGAGCAGCCCCCACGACCAGCGCAGGATCACGACCGCGCCCAGGATGCCCACCATAGGGTCCATCCAGACCCAACCAGCATAGCGGCCGGCGAGGAGCCCGAAGATCGCGAGCACGGAAGTCAGTGCGTCGGCGAGGACATGGACATAGGCCGCGCGCAGGTTGTTGTCGTGATGATGGTGCTCGCCGGAGCCGTGCGCGTGCCCGTGATCATGTCCGTGCCCGCCGCCGAGCATCCAGGCGCTCGCCAGATTGACGATCAGGCCGAGCACCGCGACCAGCGTAGCGTCGCCGAAGTCGATCGGTCCCGGATTCAACAGCCGCTCGATCGACTCCCAGCCGATCAGCGCCGCGAACACTGCCAGCATGATAGCACTCGCGAAGGCGGATAGGTCGCCGACCTTGCCGGTCCCGAACGCGAAACGCGGGTTGTGAAGGTGGCGACGCGCATAGGCGTAGGCCGCGGCGGCGAGCGCGAGTGCGCCGGCGTGGGTCGCCATGTGTATACCGTCGGCAAGCAGCGCCATCGACCCGAATGCGATGCCGGCCGCGACCTCGACCACCATCATTGCGAAGGTGAGCGCGATGACGGCGCGCGCGCGGCGCTCGTTCTTCTGGTGGCCCGCGCCAAGGAAGGCGTGGTCGTGCTGGCGGTCGGTGATGGTGTGGACGTGCATAGGGATCTCCGACTTCGATCGAGTCAGTGGTGGCCGTGGTGTTGGTGAATGACGGCGTGGCCGCGCCCGCGCGCGATCAGCCAGCGGTTAACGGGGTAGGCGAAAGCTCCCGCGATCACGAGCGCGAGCGCGAGCGAGCCCCAAAAGAGCGGCTGGCCTAAGGTCGCGGCCATCGCGCCGGGGACGGATCGCAATAGCAGGATCATGGTAAAGCCGTAGCCGAAGAGGACGCGAGCACGGTCGCGACGCCGATCGTTGCGCCGTCACTCAAGCCCGCTCCGGTCCCCATGACCATGCCGACCACTCGTCCGTCGCGCATCCGGACAGGCAATGAACCGTGGCGCTGAACGCCAATCGATTGAGCGACGCCCCGTGTGCGTGCGCTTGAGCGCGCGCTGCGTCTTGTTGGGCGCTGTGGTGATGGTCCATGTCCGGCCTCCCTTCGTTCAAGCGCGGTGCCGGCGTCTCCAGTCTTCCAGGAACGCCACCTCGCGCTCCTGGGCGACGATGATCTCCCCGGCGAGCTTCTTCAGCTCGGCGTCGTCGCCGTGCTCGATTACGACGCGGGCCATTTCGATCGCGCCCTGATGGTGTGGAATCATCCCCTCCACAAAATCGCGATCGGGATCGCCCGTCATATCGCCCATCATTGCGTGGTGCATACGGTTATTGATCTCCTCGTAAGCTTTCTTGGCGGCCTCGTTCGCATGAGCCATTGGCGTTCTCCTGCTGGGGTGAGTATCTGCGAGGTGAAAGGAAGGGCGCGGCTGCTCGCCGGAGCGGCCGCGCCTTTCGCAGTTCACGCGGCGGACTGGTCCTTGCGCTCGGCCCGGTAGCCCGCTTCCGAAAGCGCACTCACCAGCGCCTGCTCGTCGGCCTGCGACTGCACCGTCACGCTGCGCGCGGGCGGATCGGTCGTGACCTCGGCCGTGGGGTCGATAGCCTTGATGGCATTGGTGACAGCGCGCGCGCAGCCGCCGCACGTCATGCCGGGAACGTGGAATTGATACATGCGAACTCTCCCGTTGGCGGTGTTCGCAAACGCATTTGGGGCTTGCCACAATGGCAAGGTCAAGGGGCTAGTCATCCTGGTGCCACCGGTCGGGTGGGGACCACGTTGCCGGCGGCCCAGGTTCCAGTTCCCTCTGCCAATTCGGGTCTTGACCTTGCCCTCGTTGTAAACCGCATCTCCCGTGCCGGACGACATGCGAGGAAAGCGCCATGAACATCGGCGAGGCGTCGATTGCTTCGGGGATCAGTGTGAGGATGATCCGCTACTATGAGCGAACCGGCCTGATCCCCAGCCCGGCCCGGGCGCGCGCGAACTACCGCGATTATGGCGACGGCGACATAAACCGCCTGCGCTTCATCCGCCGCGCGCGCCGCCTCGGCTTCACCATCGAAAAAATCGGCGGACTGCTCGCCCTGTGGAGCGATGATCGGCGCTCAGACGGTCGGGTGGCGACCCGCCCGCTCGACCACATCGAAGCCCTCGAACGCAAGCAACGCCAGCTCCGCACGCTGATCGCCGCGCTGGAGGCGCTGGCGCGCGGCTGTGACGCCGGCGACCGTCCAACCGCTCCGGTCGTCGAAGGCGATCCCTCGACCTGCACGGGCGCGCATAGCGCCCGACGACTGCACTAGGGCGGAGGTGCTACGCCGCGCCGCCTCGTTCCGGTCCACGGTCTTCCGCCTGGCCGTCGCGCAAGCCCTGTATCTGGGCGGGACGGCCATCGCATTCGCCTTTTCCGGTATCATCGGCGGCCGGCTCGCCCCCGATCCGTCGCTCTCGACCCTGCCCGCGGCGCTGATGACGGTCGCGACGATGCTCACCACCATTCCGGCTTCGCTCCTGATGGGCCGCTTCGGCCGGCGCATCGGGTTCGTGGCAGGAGCCGCGGCCGGATCGGTCGGCGCCGGAGTCGCGGCATGGGGCATCGCCCAAGGCTCGTTCGCGCTGTTCTGCGCCGGCAACGCGCTCCTCGGGACGTATCAGGCGTTCGCCATGTATTATCGCTTCGCGGCCGCGGAGGCCGCCGACGAACGCGGCAAGGGGGCGCAAGCGGTCGGCTGGGTGCTTACCGGCGGAATCGCTGCGGCGCTGCTCGGCCCCAGCATCGGCGCCTGGAGCCGAACGGCGATCCCCACTGTGGAGTTCGCCGGCTCCTATCTCGCAGCGGTGCCGCTGTCGCTCCTCGCGCTCGGGGTCGTCGCGACGCTCGCCCTCGCGCCTCCGTCTGCATCCGTGACAGCCGGCGCGCGGCGGCCGCTTGGCCTGATCGCCCGCCAGCCGGTGTTCATTGCTGCCGTAGTCAACGCGGTCGTCGCCTATGCGGTGATGAGCTTCGTGATGACCGCTTCCCCGCTCGCGATCGTGGCGGCCGGTCACGGGGTGGATGCCGCGGCGAGCCTCACGCGCTGGCACCTGCTTGGCATGTTCGCGCCGTCGTTCGTCACTGGCAAGCTCGTCGCCCGGATCGGCCCTGTTTCCGTGCTGCTTGCCGGCGGCGCGGTCGTCCTCGCAAGCCTGTTTGGCGCACTGGCAGGCAATAGCGCGCTCCACTTCAACGCCGCGCTCCTCGTTCTCGGCGTCGGCTGGAACCTCCTCTACGTCGCGGCGACGGCGCTGCTGACGCAAAGCTACTGGCCCGCCGAACGGGCGCGGGTGCAAGGGCTGAACGAGTTCCTGGTGTTCGGCGGGACGGCCGCGGCCTCGCTCGCGGCCGGCGCCGTTCAGACCAAGCTTGGATGGGAGATCGTCACCCAAAGCGCGGCGCCGCTCGTCATTCTCGCGATGGGGGTGACCTCATGGGCGGCGCTGCACGGCCGGAAACGCCCCGCCGAGGCGCTCGATGCGGACCGGCAACAAAGTTCTTGACCTTCCAACGCTCGGAAGCCGCATTCACTCACGCCGAAGGACCGAAACGGGGGCAGCGCCGCCCGTTTTCGGTCGGGAGGCGAGTATATGACGAAACACAGGCTGGTGGCCGCGGGTGCGGTGATCGCGCTGCTGGTAGCGGCGCTCTTCTGGTTCGGTCGAACTGGCGAAGGTGAGGCCGCCGCAGCTGCTCCACAGCCCCCGCAAGTGCTCGCGGCCGCCGCCGTCACGCGTGATCATGCGCCGCGTTCGACCTACAACGGGACGCTCGCAGCCGTACAAAGCGTTGAGCTGAAACCGCGCGTCTCTGGCTACGTCGCCGAAGTCAGAGTGCCCGAAGGCCAGCTCGTCCGTCGCGGCCAACGCCTGTTCCTGATCGACCCCGCGCCGTTTCGCGCTCGCCTCGACGGCGCGCGCGGGGCGACCCGCGAAGCCCGCGCCCGCCTTGGGCTCGCGCGCGCCGAAAACACCCGCGCCGCCCGGCTCGTGGCGGAAGGCGTGTCGGCGCAGGAACGCGCCGACCAGGCACGCGCCGCGCTCGCCGAACGGCAAGCGCAGCTCGCCTCGGCCGAGGCCGCCGAACGGCTCGCCGCGCTCGATCTTGCCTATGCCTCGGTCGAGGCCCCCATCTCGGGGCGCGTCGGCAAAATCCTCGTCACGCGCGGCAATCTCGTCGCGGGCGGCGAGGCGGCGAGCCCGCTCACCACCATCGTCTCCGTCGATCCGCTCTATGTGGACTTTAACGTGGACGAGGCCACTTACTTGGCCGCGCTCGCTGGGTCGCGCACGCGCGGACCGGCCGCGCGCCTGCCGGTCCACGTGCGGCTCGAAGATGGAAGCGTGCGTTCGGCCCGGCTCGATTTCATCGGCAACCGCCTCGACCGCGGCACGGGCACGATCGCGGTCCGCGCTGTGCTCCCCAACCCGNGCGGCGCGCTCACGCCCGGCCTGTTCGCCGAAGTCGAGCTGGCGGTCGGCAGCCCGCGTCCCGCCGTGCTGGTCAGTGATCTGGCGA
The DNA here is from genome assembly GCF_001853345.1 of Edaphosphingomonas haloaromaticamans. Taxonomy (NCBI): domain Bacteria; kingdom Pseudomonadati; phylum Pseudomonadota; class Alphaproteobacteria; order Sphingomonadales; family Rhizorhabdaceae; genus Edaphosphingomonas; species Edaphosphingomonas haloaromaticamans. The sequence goes on from NZ_MIPT01000001.1 coordinate 895,115, forward strand.
TCGGGGCCGAACAGGGCCGGCGCTACGTGCTCGTCCTCGGCCCCGACAACATGACGCAGTATCGCCCGGTGAAAATCGGCGGCCTGGTCGATGGGCTGCGCGTGGTCGAGGAGGGCCTGCGTCCCGGCGAGCGGGTTATCGTGAAGGGGCTCGCCGGCCCCGGCATGAAGGTCAATCCCCGCTTGGTGCCTATGCCGACACAAAAGGGAAATGCGGCCGCTACCCAGGAGGCTGCACGATGAACTTCCCCCGCTTCTTCATCGATCGTCCCATCTTCGCCATCGTCCTGTCCGTGCTTATGCTCATCGCGGGCGCGGCGGCGCTCACCCACCTGCCTTTAAGCGAATATCCGGCGGTCACGCCGCCCACGGTCCAGGTGACGGCAACCTATCCCGGCGCATCGCCGGACGTGATCGCCGAAACCGTCTCCAGTCCGCTCGAACAGGCGATCAACGGCGTCGAAGGCATGATCTACATGCAATCGCAGAGCGCGACCGATGGCAGGATGCTGCTCACCGTCACCTTCCGCCAGGGCGTCGATCCCGACATAGCGCAAGTGCAGGTCCAGAACCGCGTCCAGCGCGCCCTCCCGCGCCTGCCGGAAGACGTGCAGCGCTTGGGCATCACCACCACCAAGACCTCGCCCGACGTGCTGATGGTCGTTCACATGCTGTCGCCGAACGGCCGCTACGACCCACTGTTCGTCTCCAATTACGCACAGCTCCAGGTCCGCGACGAACTCGCGCGTCTGCCTGGCGTCGGCGACGTGGCCGTGTGGGGTGCCGGCGAATACTCGATGCGGGTGTGGCTCGACCCTGCCAAGGTCGCCGCGCGCGGGCTCACCGCGAGCGACGTGGTGGCCGCCATGCGCGAGCAGAACGTCGAGGTGGCGGCCGGCTCGGTCGGCCAATCGCCCAACGCTTCGTCGGCATTCCAGGTGGCGATCGACGCCAAGGGGCGGCTGCAAACCGAGGACGAGTTCGGTGCGATCGTCGTCAAAACGGGCTCGGACGGTCAGGTCACGCGGCTACGCGACGTGGCCCGGATCGAACTGGGCGCGAACAACTACGCGCTTCGCTCGCTGCTCGACGGCGAACCCGCGGTCGCCATGCAGATCATCCAGAGCCCCGGCGCGAACGCGCTCGACACGTCGAGCGCGGTGCGGAGCACGATGGAGCGGCTGTCGCGCCAGTTCCCGGACGGGATCAGCTACCGCATCGCCTATGATCCCACGATCTTCGTGCGCGCATCGATCGAGGCCGTGCTGCACACGCTTCTCGAAGCGGTGCTGCTCGTTGTGCTGGTGGTGATCCTGTTTCTCCAGAGATGGCGGGCGTCGATCATCCCCCTTGTCGCGGTGCCGGTGTCGCTGATCGGCACGCTGGCGATCCTGTATCTGTTCGGCTTCTCATTAAATACGCTGTCGCTATTCGGTCTGGTGCTCTCGATCGGCATCGTCGTGGACGATGCGATCGTGGTGGTTGAGAACGTCGAGCGCCATATCGAGCTGGGCGAAGCACCCAAGGAGGCCGCGCGCAAGGCGATGGCCGAAGTGACGGGGCCGATCATCGCGATCACGTCCGTGCTCGCCGCCGTGTTCATCCCCACCGCCTTTCTCGGCGGACTGCAAGGCGAGTTCTACCGCCAGTTCGCGCTCACCATCGCGATCTCCACCATTCTGTCCGCGATCAACTCGCTCACCCTCTCGCCGGCGCTGTCGGCCATGCTCCTCAAGGGGCACGGCGCAACGCGCGACCCGCTCCAGCGCGGCATCGATAAAGCGCTGGGCTGGCTGTTCCGTCCATTCAACCGCTTCTTCGAGCGGGCGTCGGGCGCTTACGTTGGCGGGGTGCGAAGGGCCGTGCGCTTGGGCGGTCTCGTCATGGTCGTCTATGCCGGCCTGATCGGGCTCACCTACCTCGGCTTTGCCACACTGCCCAAGGGCTTCGTGCCGGCGCAGGACAAATACTTCCTGGTCGGCATCGTCCAGCTCCCCAACGCGGCCTCGCTCGAACGGACGGAAGCGGTCGTCAAGCAAGTGTCGAAGATCGCGCTCGCCGAACCCGGTGTCGAAAGCGTGGTCGCATTTCCCGGCCTTTCGATCAACGGGTTCGTCAACGTGCCCAATGCGGCCGTGATGTTCGCGATGCTTGATCCGTTCGAGGCGCGGAAAAGCAAAGACCTGTCGGCGAACGCCATCGCGGGGCGGCTCCAGGCGAAGGTCGCACAAATCCCCGACGGGTTCATCGGCCTGTTCCCGCCGCCCCCGGTGCCGGGGTTGGGCGCGACGGGCGGTTTCAAGATGCAGATCGAGGACCGTTCGGGCGCGGGCTATGAAGCCCTCGCTGCCGCCACGGCCAAGGTGGTGCAGGAGGCGGGGCAAAATCCCGCCCTCACCGGCCTCCTCACCAGCTTCAATGTTACCTCTCCCGAGATCGCGGTCGATGTGGACCGGACCAAGGCCAAGATCTTGGGCGTGCCACTCACCGGCGTGTTCGAGACGATGCAGGTCTATCTGGGCTCGCTCTACGTCAACGACTTCAACCGCTTCGGCCGCACCTATCAGGTGTTCGTCCAGGCCGATGCGGAGGACCGCTCGCAAGCGGAAGCGATCGGACGCCTCGAAGTGCGGAATGCGTCCGGCGACATGGTGCCGCTCTCCACCTTGGTCACCACACGGCCGAGCGCCGGACCTGATCGGGTGATCCACTATAACGGCTTCCCGTCCGCCGACATTTCGGGCGGCCCCGCCCCGGGCCACAGCTCCGGGCAGGCGGTCGCCGCAATGGAGCGGATCGCGGCCGGATTGCCGGACGGCATGACTTATGAATGGACGGAGCTGACCTATCAGGAAAAGGCGGCGGGCAACGCTGCGCTCTACGTGTTCCCGCTCGCGGTGCTGATGGCGTTTTTGATCCTCGCCGCCCAATATAATAGCTGGTCGCTGCCGCTGGCCGTGCTGCTGATCGTGCCGATGTGTCTCCTAAGCGCGCTCGCCGGCGTGTGGCTGACGGGCGGCGACATCAACATCTTCACGCAGATTGGCTTCGTGGTCCTGGTCGGGCTGGCGGCCAAGAACGCGATCCTCATCGTCGAGTTCGCGCGCGACAAGGAGAAAGAGGGTCTGGCTCCCCTCGACGCAGCGCTCGCCGCCTGCCGGTTGCGGCTGCGCCCGATCCTGATGACTTCAATCGCCTTCATCGCCGGCGTGATCCCGCTCGCGATCGCTGCCGGGGCGGGTGCCGAGATGCGACAGGCTATGGGGGTCGCGGTCTTGTTCGGGATGCTGGGCGTGACGCTGTTCGGTTTGTTCCTAACGCCCGTGTTCTACGTGGCGATCAGGCGGCTCGTCCTGAACCGCGGGAAGGATCACCGTACCCCGCCCTTCGCGCCAGCGGGGGAGGTGACGCCATGATCCGCGCCCGGCTCTTCGAGGGCTTCCTCTTGGCCATGTTGGGTGGCTGCGCGACCGCAGGGAAGGACTATGCGCCGCCTGAAAGCAGGGCCCCGGTTGCCTACGCGGCGAGGCCGGCCGGCGTCTCAGGTGCGGACGTTGAAGTCCGCTGGTGGCGCACCTTCGGCGATCCGGCGCTCGACCAGCTCATCGTCCGCGCGCTCTCCGCCAATCTCGACGCCAAGCTCGCGGTCGCTCGCCTCGACGAAGCGCGCGCGCNCGGCCGCGCGGCCCGAACCGCCCGCCTGCCAGGCGGCGGCCTCAACGCTTCCTACCAGCGCCGAAGGCTCGCCGATCCCGAACGGTTCGGCGCGCTCCCGCGCGACGTCGATTCCCTGCGGGTCGGTGCGGAAGCCGGTTGGGAACTCGACCTGTTCGGCCGCATCGGTCGGTCGATCGAAGCCGCGCAAGCCGAGGTAGGTGGCGCGTCCGCGCTGCTGCAGGACGTGCGCGTGTCGGTCGCCGCCGACGTGGCCAGCCGCTATTTCGAGCTGCGCGGAGCCGAAGCGGCGTCGAGGGTCGCGCGAGCCTCGGTCGCCAATCAACAGCGGTCCTTGGACGTGACGCGCAAGCTCGCCGCGCTGGGCGGAGGCGCGCGCTTCGACGTGGTGCGGGCCGAAGCGCAACTGCGCGCGGTCGAGGCGACGGTCGCGCCGATCGAGCAGCGGATCGCGGTGGCGCGTCACGCACTCGCCGTGTTGCTGGGCGAGACCCCGGAAGGGTTCGACCTACCACCGGACACCTCGCCGGCGCTGCCGCAAGTCGCCACGGTCGCGGTCGGCACGCCCGCCGAGCTGCTGCGCCGCCGACCCGACATAGAGGCCGCCGAACGCAACCTTGCGGCCGCGAGCGCACGGGCGGGCGCGGCGCGGGCGGAGCTGTTCCCCACGGTCCGCCTAACCGGCTTGATCGGGCTCCTCGCGGGGAGCCTCGGTTCGCTCGCGAGCGGCGGCGCCTTGTCGTTCGCGGCCGGTCCGTCACTCGATTGGGGCGTGTTCGACCTGCCGCGTCTGCGCGCCCAAGTCGGGGCGGCAGACGCGCGAACCGACGCCGCCCTGGTCGTCTATCATCGCACCGTGCTCGATGCGCTACGCGAGGTCGAGGACGCGCTTGCCACCTATGGCGCGGTGCGGACGCGGATGGCGCGGCTCACGGAACGCGCCATCGCGAGCCGGGAAGCCGCCCGACTCGCGTCGATCCGGTTCCGCGAAGGCGAAGGTCAGTTCCTTGACGTGCTCGAAGCCGAGCGAGCCCGAGTCGATGCCGAAAGCGAGCTGGTCGAGGCACAGGCCCAACACCTCCTTTCGGTGGTGGGCATCTACCGGGCGCTGGGCGGCGGTTGGGAGGTGTGCGACCAGCCGGGCGGGCTCGATTGCGCCACGACGGCGGAAGTGCGCGCGACGCCTTAGCCGTCGCACGACTCCAGCCAGCGGCGGAGCATGTCGAGGTCGCGTTCGTGGGACGCAATGATCGCCTCGGCCAGCCAGGCGAACAGCGCGTCGGCGCGCGTCTCGCGTAGGAGCCGCGCGGTCGCGATCGAGTCCTCATAATGCGCGATCATCGCCTCAGCGAAGGCGCGATCGGCGCAATCCGCAGGCGGCTGCGGGTTCGCCGTGACGAGATGACGCGTTAGGCTGCGGCGAATGGTGCGGGTCGGGTCGGTCGGGTCGGGGTCGGGGTCGGACAAGGTGGGCCTCCTCGGACCTGCTCATGCGCTTTCCAACCTTGGCAAGGTCAATGGGCCTTGACCTTCCCATCGTTGGAACCCTTATCTGGAGTGCCAGAGAGCAAGAAAGGACAGCTCATGGCGACCGTTATCCCATTGCAGCGCGAGGCCCGAACGGGCGCGACGATCAGCATTCCCGTTGAGGGGATGACCTGCGCGTCCTGCGTCGGCCATGTCGAAAAAGCGATCGGCAAGCTGCCGGGCGTCGCCTCGGTCAACGTCAACCTCGCCACCGAGCGCGCCGACGTGGCGTTCACCGGCAAGCCGGACGCCTCGGCCGTGGTCCGCGCGGTCGAGGGCGCGGGTTATGCGGTGCCGGAAAGCGCCGTCGAGCTGGGCGTCGAGGGCATGACGTGCGCCTCGTGCGTCGCGCATGTCGAGAAGGCGCTGAAAGCCGTGCCCGGCGTCGCAGCTGCGACCGTCAATCTTGCGACTGAGAAGATGAACGTCCGCTACCTGAACGGGGTCGCCTCGGTCGAGGACTTGGAGGCTGCGATCCGCGGCGCCGGCTATGAGCCGCGCCGCCTGGTCGCCGGGGATGCCTCGGCCGATCGCGAGCGCGATGCACGGCAGCGGGAGCTGGCGAACCTTAAGCGCGCCCTCCTCATCGCCGCGCTGCTGACGCTCCCCGTGTTCGTGCTGGAGATGGGCTCGCACCTGATCCCCGCCGTCCATGATTTCGTGATGGGCACGATTGGGATGCGGACGAGCTGGTTCCTCCAGTTCGCGCTCACCACCGCCGTCCTGTTCGGGCCGGGCCGCCGCTTTTTCCAGAAGGGTGTCCCTGCGATCCTGCGCGGCACGCCCGACATGAACTCGCTGGTCACGGTCGGAACGTCGGCAGCCTGGGGCTATTCGGTCGTCGCGACCCTTGCGCCTCAAGTGCTCCCGGCCGGCACCGCCAACGTCTATTACGAGGCAGCCGCGGTCATCGTCACGCTGATCCTACTCGGGCGCTATCTCGAAGCGAAAGCCAAGGGCCGCACGTCGGAAGCGATCAAGCGCCTCGTCGGGCTCACGCCAAAGACCGCCCGCGTCGAGCGCGACGGCGAGGTGATCGAGCTGCCGATCGCCGACGTGCGCGCGGGCGATGTGGTCCAGGTCCGCCCCGGCGAGAAAGTGCCTGTCGATGGCGAAGTGACCGAAGGTTCATCCTATGTGGACGAGTCCATGATTACCGGCGAGCCGGTGCCCGTGGCCAAGGAAGCGGGTGCCGAAGTCGTGGGTGGCACGATAAACAAGACCGGAGCCTTCTCCTTCCGGGCCACCAAGGTCGGCGCAGATACCGTGCTCGCTAACATCATCCGCATGGTCGAGCAGGCGCAAGGCTCCAAGCTGCCGATCCAGGCGATGGTGGATAAGGTGACGGCGTGGTTCGTGCCCGCGGTGATGGGGGTGGCCGCGCTCACCTTCCTGATCTGGCTGATCCTCGGCCCGACGCCGGCGCTCACTTTCGCGCTGGTCAACGCGGTGGCGGTGCTCATCATCGCCTGCCCGTGCGCGATGGGACTGGCGACGCCGACCTCGATCATGGTGGGAACCGGCCGCGCCGCCGAAATCGGCGTGCTGTTCCGCAAGGGCGAAGCCCTCCAGACGCTCCGCGACGTATCCGTGGTGGCGCTCGATAAGACGGGCACGCTCACCGAGGGCCGCCCGGAGCTGACCGATCTGACGCCCGCGTCTGGGTTCGAGCGCGACGAAGTGCTGGCGCTGGTCGCGGCGGTCGAGGCGAAGTCGGAACATCCCATCGCTGATGCGATCGTGCTCGCGGCCGAGAAGCGCGGCCTGCGCGTCCCCGCCCTCCAGGGGTTCGAGGCGACTCCGGGCTACGGCGTCTCGGGCACGGTCGGCGGCCGCACGGTCGCGGTCGGGGCCGATCGCTATATGAAGAAGCTCGGGCTCGACGTCGCCGCTTTCGCCGATGAGGCCGCGCGGCTGGGCAGCGAAGGCAAGTCGCCACTTTATGCCGCCATTGACGGCAAGCTCGCCGCCGTGATCGCGGTCGCCGATCCGATCAAGGATACGACGCCTGAAGCGATCCGCGCCCTCCACGATCTTGGGCTCAAGGTCGCCATGATAACGGGCGACAACCGCGCGACGGCCGAAGCGGTCGCCCGCCAGCTCGGGATCGACGAAGTGGTCGCCGAAGTGCTGCCGGACGGCAAGGTGGACGCCATCCACCATCTCCGCGACGGCCGGCGCAAGGTGGCGTTCGTGGGCGATGGCATCAACGACGCTCCCGCGCTTGCCGAAGCCGATGTGGGGCTCGCGATCGGGACGGGAACGGACGTCGCGATCGAATCCGCCGACGTGGTGCTCATGTCGGGGGACCTGCGCGGCGTGGTGAACGCAATTGCGCTCTCCAAGGCGACGATCAAGAACATCAAGCAGAACCTGTTCTGGGCCTTTGCCTACAACGCCGCCCTCATCCCCGTAGCGGCCGGCGCACTGTACCCCGTTTCGGGGACGCTGCTATCGCCCGTGTTCGCGGCCGGCGCGATGGCCCTGTCCAGCGTATTCGTGCTCTCGAACGCGCTACGGCTCAAAACCTACAAGCCCGTGCTCGCGGCTGATCGCGGCGAGCGCGCTGCGGCGGTCGCGCCGCACGCTCGCGCGGCCGCGGCCTGACGAGAAGGGAAAGGATCATGGACAAGTCCATCACCATCTACACCACGCCGACGTGCCCCGACTGCCACGCACTCAAGCGGTGGTTCGATGGGCAAGGGATCGCCTACGAGGAACGCGACCTCGCCGACCCGGCGGTAATGGAGGAAGCCAAGGCGCGGACGGGGGTACGCGTCGCGCCGATCACCTTCGTCGGTGAACAGTTCTTCCACGGGACCTATGGCGAACAGCGGCCGAAGATCGCGGCCGCGCTCGGCTTGGGTTCCGGCGCACCAAACGAGGGAGCGCGCCCATGAACATCGGCCAAGCGGCGAAGGCATCCGGGGTCAGCCCCAAGATGATCCGCTACTATGAACAGACGGGCCTCATTCCCAAGGCCGCGCGCCGGGATACCGGCTATCGCGACTATGGCGATGACGATGTTCACCGGCTCCGCTTCATCCGACGCGCCCGCGACCTGGGGTTCACGGTTGAGCAGATCGGGAACTTGTTGGCGCTTTGGAGCGACCGCAGCCGCGCGAGCGCCGACGTGAAGGCGTTGGCGCTCGGCCATGTCGAGGTGTTGCGGGCGAAGATTGCGGAAATCGAGGGCATGGTTGCCGCGCTGGAGACGCTGGCGGTGAGCTGTCACGGCGACGCCCGGCCCGATTGTCCGATCATCAAGGGGCTCGCCGAAGGTAGCGCTGCTTCGCCCACCAAGCCCGCGCCTCGTCGGTTCGGCAAAGTGGGCGATCTGCCGGTTCGACCGGAAACGATTGTGAAGGCGTCCTCTGCCCGAGGATAGTCGGATCGGTGTCCTTCGATATACGCCAACTCCGTTATGCCATTGCGGCGGCCGATCATGGTAGCTTCTACCGTGCGGCCCGCGCGCTCGACATCGAACAATCGACGCTTAGTCGGAACATCCTGAAACTGGAGCGGGCGATCGGAGTGAAAATCTTCGAGCGTTCGCGCGCCGGCGTCACTATGACGATCGCCGGCGGCACGTTTATCCGCAGCGCGAAGCCGATGCTTGCCAATGCAGACAAGCTGGTGGCTCTGATGCGGGCGGCCGGCCAAGGTCATGCCGGTGGCCTGATGATTGGATACAACAGCTCGGTGTCCGCCGGCAATCTGCGGGCGACCGTTCTGGGATGGCGCGCTGCGCATCCTGACGTCGACCTTGACGGTGTGGAAGCTGACCGAAGCGCGCTCATCGCCGGGCTCGACACTTGGGAGATCGACATTGCGATTCTAATGGGCGAAGCGAACCATGATGGCTATCGGCGTGAATCCTTCTGGAGCGAGCGTGTCCTAGCTGCCCTTCCCTCCGATCATCCCTTGGCCGAGCGCGAAATCGTCCACTGGACCGATCTGCGCGGCGAGCGGTTCTTGCTGACCGCCGCCGATCCTGGCTCCGAAATCCGCGATATGTTGCTTGGCCGATTGGCGGGATCGGGCACGACGCCAGATATCAGGATGCACCAGTCCAGCCGCGAGTCGATCTTGAGTGTCTTGGGTGACGGACTTGGCGTCTCAATCATCTGCGAAGGCGCCAGCGGCGCTCGCTATCCCGATGTTGTTTACCGTCCAATCCACGGCGAACAGGGACCAGCGCTGATCGGGTATTCGGGTTACTGGCGCGATGACAACGGTAATCCAGCACTGCGACGCTTCTTGGGATTCATCAAGGCTCGTTATGCTCTGTCCTTTGATTTCTCGGGATTATTGCAGTAAATTAAATAGTTATTCCTTGGAGTCACAGCCATGTCGCAAGGTAAGACAACCATCGTCATATTCGTCACTTTGCTTGTCGGCTTCGCAAGTGGATTTGTCCTGCGTCCGGTCATCGCTCCGACGCCGCAGGTAGCGGCCGTCACCAGTCCGTCGCCTGTCGCTGCGGCGCCAAGCGAGGCGCGGGGCACGCAATATTTCGTGGCGAATATCGACGAGGCGCGGCAAGTCGTGGCCGGATGCCGCGATGGCTCTGTGCGAGGCGGCGAATGCGCCAATGCCGAGGAAGCGATAATCAAGGTCGAGGCTCAGGAACGCCGCAAGCGGTTCTTGGGTAACTGAACGGCTGCGCGTCGACTCAGTCCTTGCGGGTTCCCCTTCGCCGCGAAAAACCGCGGTCGCTTGCCATGAACTTTGCCAACATGGGCGAGACTAGCTTTTCGGGGGACACGGCCTCCCCGCCCGTTTCGGCCGCAAGAGCAGCGGCGTAGGCGACAAGATCGCGGTGAACGGCTGCGGGCAGCTCGACCGTCAGCTTGAGGGGGCGGTCGTCCGCCAGGGGGCCCAGCTTCAACTTCGTCATCGCGTTGCTCCGATCGGTTCGAGCACGAGGTCACGGGTAAGAACCACGCGCAGCGGATGGCCGGGCCGGATGGTGAGCGTCGGCTGCACGTTGAGCTGCCGCCGCACGATCTGTTGGCCGGTCTGGTTGATGGTGTCCTGCGAGCCACGCCGCAGCGCCCGGGTCAGGTCGTCCTCGCTGTCCGCGCTCAGCTCAGTTCCGACGCCGAGCAGCGTCGAGACGGCGGCTGCCCTGAGCAGGTTGCCCCAATGCTGGTTCACGCGATCCTGTAGGCCGGCGAAGCCGGCACCGTCCGCGCCGGGCTGGCGCTCGAGAACGATCGAGCGGCCGTCCGGCATGATAAGACGGTCCCAGGCGAGCAGCACGCGGGTCTGCCCGGCGGCGATCTCGCTGTCATACTCGCCAATTAGCCGCGCGCCCTGCGGGATGAGGAGGATGCGCCCCGTGGGGCTGTCATAGACGTTCGCCGTCACCTGCGCGGTGATCTGGCCGGGCAGGTCCGAACGGACGCCCGTGATGAGCGCAGCCGGGATAATGCTGCCGGTCTGCACGATGTTTGGCGATGCCGGCGCCGTCAGCCGCTCGACGCTGACCGTGCGCTGGTTGGCCGCCTGCGCCATGAAGGCGCGCTTGCCGGCCTGGTCGCCTTGCGCCGCCTGCTGCGCCGGTTCCTGCGCGGAAGGCGCCGGCAAGCCCGGCGTCGAGACCGGCTCCGCACCCGCACGCGCGCCGCCGCTGCCGAGGAAGACCGNGCTGGTGCGGGCCGCATCGCGTTCCTGCGCCGCGCGCTGCCGGGCGGCTTCCGCCGCCTGAGCGCGGGGATCGGGCGGACCTGGCTGCGCGCCGATCGGCGGCACGGGAACGTCCTCGCCGCGCTGCTGCGCGGACACGATCGGGCGGCCGAGGTCGCCGGGAAGCGGCGGGCCGAGTCGGGGCGCCTGAGCATAGTCGCGCGGGCCGGACGTGATGGTTTCGGCAGTGGCGCGGCTGTCGGTGTTGTAGAGTTCCTGAGCGGCCTTCTCGCCCGGTGGTCGCAGCGCATAGATCAGCGAACCACCTATGCCGAGTCCGGCGGCGACGCCGACGATGGCGAGCGCTTTACGGGAGAGCCGCATGACGCGGGGTGGATCGCCGCGAAGCTGGAACGCGGCCGGATCAGGGCGGGCCGACTGCGGGGCGGGCCGATCTTCAACGAACGGATCGTGGCTGTCGGTCACGGCCGCCCCCGCCGTCCGTCGTCGCGCACGATGCGGACGCGCTGCTCGGTGCGCCGATCGCCCAGGCGCAGCTCGGCGGCGGCGAACAGGCGATCGACCACCATGTAGCGGCCCTGCACGCGGTAATTGACCAGCTCGGCGTCACCGCGCGCGCCGGTCACGAACAGCGGCGGCATCTCGCCCTGCGAGATCCCGCCGGGAAACTCGATGAACACCTGCCGTCCGTCGTCGAACGCGCGGGCTGGCGTCCACGGCACGCGGTCGCCTTCGATCCGGTAGCGGAAATTAAGCGCCGTCACGTCCACGCCGGTCGCGGCCGGCACAGTGGCAGCAGCAGCCGCGTTGCGGCCTTGCAAGGCGATGAGCTGGTCCTGCGGGTAGGTCCAGCTTACCGACGCCATATAGGTCGAAGGCGTCGCCCGCAGCTCCATATGATAGGTTCGCCGGTCTGTGTTGATGACGAGATTCGTGGCCAGGTCGGGCCGGGTGGGCTTGACGAGGACATGGACGCGCGCGGTCGCGCCGCTGCCGCTCACCGTGTCGCCGATGATCCACCGCACCGTGTCGCCGGCCGCGACCGGCCCCGGCCCCACGAGCTGCTCGCCTTTCTGCAAGGCAATGTCCGTAATCTGGCCGGGCGCAGTGTAAACTTGATAGAGCGCGCCTTCGGTCCACGGATATTGCTGGATGGCGTTGAGGAAGCCGTCGCGCACGGGCTGGATGCGCGCGGCGTCGTTGGCGTCGCCGACACGGCGGCGCGGATCGGCGGGCTCTGACGTTCGCGCGCTCTCCGTCACCTGCTTCAACTGGCCGGGCAGCGGCAACGGCTCGGGGATCGTGACGATCTCGACCGCGCGGGGCGGCTCGGCCGCGGGCGTCGCCACAATCGCCGGGGGCGGATCGTCGGAAGCGATCACGGGCGGCCTGGCCGACGTGGTGGCGCAGCCGGCGAGCGCGGATGCGGAGACGAACAGCGCGGCCGTGGCCGCGCGGCGGATGGGTATGCCGGTCATTGCGACAGCTCCTTCGACCAGTTGAGGGCATTGACGAAGACGCCGAGCGGGTTCTTGCGCAGGGCGTCGGGAGTGCGTGGCGGCTGGACGACGATGGTGAGAATCGCAGACCAGCGTTCGGTGGCGGCAAGGCTGCCGTCCTGATAGCGGCGCTCGATCCAGGCGACGCGGAAGCTGTCGGGTGAGGCGCGGATAACGCTCGACACTTCCACCGCGACCTGCACCCGCCCGACATTGGCGAACGGGTCGTTGGCGCGCGCATAGTCATTGAGCGCAAGCGCGCCGCGATCGGTCGTGAAGTCGTAAGCCCTGAGCCAGTTCTGACGGACGATCACCGGATCGGCCGGGATCGCGCGGACCTGCTCGATGAAGCGAGCGAGATGGAACGCGATCTGCGGATCGGTCGGGCGGTAGCCGGCCTCGGCCGGTGCAACCGCCTGGGCTTCGCCCAGCCGATCGACCTGAACGACCCAGGGGACAATGTGGCCGCGTGTCGATTGCCAGACAAGGCCGCCGGCCAAGCCGCCTGAAAGCGCCAGCGTCCCGAAGAAGGCGAGCCGCCAGTTCTTCGCCTGCACGCGCGCCGAACCGATGCGGTCATCCCATGCCTGCGCCGCGCGCTGGTAAGGTGTGGCCGGTTCGGGCGTCTGGCCGTAGCGGATGGTGGGGCGCTTGAACATGGATCAATCCTTCTGGCTGGTATCGACGGACGCGCCGCTGCCGCCGCCGTCGCCGGAACGCAGCGTGTGGGCGGCGATGGTCGCGCCGTGGGTCATGGTCTGGCGGTTCTTCATCGCGGACGCCCAGGCGGGTGCGCCGGCCGGCGCGTCCGGCGACGGCGTGGAGCTACCGCCTGAAATGGTCCCGCCCGTTGCGGTGACGGCGGCGCGGCCGCCTGAGCGATAGTTGTCCTTGAGCGAGGCTGCGGCCTTGCGGAGCGGCGACATGGCCGCACCGACGGCGGCTTCGCCGACTCCGCCAGCGCCGCCGGCGACCGCAGCCGCGCCGGTCTTACCGGCCGNGCCGAGCGCATAGGCACTGTTGGCCGCGCCCGAGGTGAAGGCGGCGCCTCTCGCCGCGCCGCCGATCGCACCCGCCGCAGCGCCGGCGCCGAGGCGGGCGGCAGCGGCGCCACCGGCAAGCGCTCCGCCCGCTGCGAGCACGGTTCCCGCCGCAGCCCCTGCGCCCAGCGCCGGGCCGCCCGAGACGATGCCATTGGCGATCGACGGGCCGAAGATGCCGAGCCCAAGCAGGCATAGCGAGGCGAGCGCGACCGCCATCGCATCCTCGATGCTCGGCTGCGCGCCGCCGAAGCCGGCGCGAAACTCGTCGAACAAGGTCGAGCCGATGCCGACGATGACGGCAAGCACCAGCACCTTGATCCCCGACGAGATCACCAGCCCCAGCACGCGCTCGGCCATGAAGGCGGTCTTGCCGAACAGGCCGAACGGGATGAGGACGAAGCCACAGAGCGTCGCCAGCTTAAACTCGATCAGCGTCACGAAGAGTTGGATCGCCAGAATGAAGAAGGCGAGGATGACCAGCACCCATGCGAACAGCAGCACCGCGATCTGGATGAAATTCTCGAAGAACGCGACCCAGCCCATGAGGTCGGAAATCGACTGGAGGATGGGCTCGCCCGCCTCCAGCCCGACTTGTGCGACCCGGCCTGGCTGGAGCAGTTCGGCGGCGGTGAAGCCGGTGCCGGACGCTTTCAGCCCGAGTCCCGCGAAGCTCTCGAAGACGATCCGCGCAAGGCTGTTCCAGTTGCCGATGATGTAGGCGAAGACGCCGACGAACAGGGTTTTCTTGACGAGGCGGGCGATGATGTCGTCGCCTTCTCCCCACGTCCAGAACAGCGCGGCCAGGGTCACGTCGATGACGATCAGGGTGGTGGCGATGAACGCCACTTCTCCGCCGAGCAGGCCGAACCCGCTGTCGATGTAGCGAGTGAAGACATCCAGAAAGCGATCGACGACGCCGGTGCCGCCCATATCATTTCTCCTGCGGGGTGACGCCATCGGCGATGCGGGCGGCGGGACGCGCGCCGGGCGCGAGGAACCGGCGACGGTTCTCGGCCCAGGCGCGCAGGCAGTCGGGGTCGCTTGCCCCGGCCGCGCCGATCGACTGGCAGCGGCGCAGCTCGATCAGCAGCGGGTCCGTCGCCGAGGTGTCGGCGACGGCCGCCGGCTCCGCGCGCGGTGGCTCGGGCGCACGGCTCATCTCGATCGCCGTCATCGTGATGGCGATGGCGATGAAGACGACAGCGCCGATGCGCGCGAGGAGCTTGCTGTCCATGACGATCAGTCGTGGAACATGCGGGCGTTGCCCGGCTGATAGCCGTTGGACCGCGTGAGGAAGCGGCGGAGCCGTTCGCGGCTTTCGGCTTCGACGGCGGCGTTGCGCGCCGAGTCCAGCGCCTGCGCCCGGCCCTGCGCGGCGAGCAGCGCCGTCAGGTCCGCGAGCTGCTGCGATTGCAGCGCGAGAAGCTGGTTGCCCGCCTGTGCCGCCTGAAGCGCGCCCGTCGCCGACTGGCTGGACGTGACCAGGCCGTCCATCGTCGTGCGCGCGCCGTCGATGTTGCCGACGACGCCGGCCTGAACACGCAGCGCGTCCTCGAACGCCCCGACGCTATCCGCCCAGCGCGCATTGGCGTTGGCGACCATCTGCGCGTGGGTGCCGGTCAGCGCCGCGCCCTTGTAGCGGCCGTTGAACACCTGCTGGACGTTCTGCACGTCGTAGGCGATGCGCTGCGCCTCGCCGAGAAGCTGCTGGGTGCGCTGCACCTGCTGCTGCAACTGCTGGAGCGAGCTGAACGGCAGCGAAGCCAGGTTGCGCGCCTCGTTCATCAGGCTGGTCGCCTGCTGCTGGATTTGCTGAATCTGGTTGTTGACCTGCTGGAGCGACCGCGCGGCCGTCAGCACGTTCTGCGCGTAGTTGGTCGGGTCATAGACGATCCCGCCGAACTGAGCGTGCGCCGGCGTGGCGGCGGTGATGCCGATCATGCTCGACGTGGCGATGGCGCCGGCCAGCATGGCGCGGCACAGGATATTGGGCTTCATGGGGTCATGTCCTTCAAGGCAAGGGGGAGCTGGCCGGCATCTTCCCGGCGACCGGCCAGCGGATCGGGTTGGGGTTCGGGAAGAAGATCGACCGCCCAGGCCAAGCCGCGATGGCGCAGCCATTCGGCGGCGAAGCGCTTGCGGCCGTGGGTCTCGACCAGCTCGGCGATGCGGAGCTGATCGGCCTTGGAAGACGCGGCGGCGAAGGCCAGCGCGACCTCGCCCAGCCCCAGCTCGAACAGCCGGTTGCCGCGCCGCGACTGGCAGTAATAGTCGCGCTTGGGCGTCGCCCGGCTGAGTATTTCGATCTGGCGGGCGTTGAGCCCGAACCGCTCGTAAATGGCGGCAATCTGCGGCTCGGCCGCGCGCTCGTTCGGCAAGAAGATGCGCGTCGGGCAGCTCTCGATGATGGCCGGCGCGATGTTCGACGTCTCGATGTCGGCGAGGCTCTGCGTGGCGAACACGACGCTGGCGTTCTTCTTGCGCAGGGTCTTCAGCCATTCGCGGAGCTGCGCGGCGAAGTCGGGGCTATCAAGAACCAGCCAGCCTTCGTCGATGATGATGAGCGTCGGCGAGCCGTCCAGCCGGCCTTCGATCCGGTGGAACAGGTAGGACAGCACTGCGGCGGCCGATCCGGCGCCGACCAAACCCTCGGTCTCGAACGCCTGCACCGACGCTTCCCCGAGCCGCTCGGCCTCGGCGTCGAGCAGCCGGCCCCACGGCCCGCCAAGGCAATAGGAGGCGAGCGCCTGCTTGAGCTGCTGGCTCTGCAACAGCACGGCGAGCCCGGTCAGCGTGCGTTCCGGCACGGGCGCACTGGCGAGGGAGCCGAGCGCCGACCACAAATGCTCCTTGGCCTGCGGATCGACCGTGACGCCCTCGGACGCGAGGATCGCCGCCAGCCATTCCGCCGCCCATGCGCGCTCGGCCGGATCGTCGATCCGAGCGAGCGGCTGGAGCTGCACGCCTTCGCCGGCCTGGTCGGCGAGCATCCCGCCGAGATCCTGCCAGTCGCCGCCCATGCCGATCGCGGCGGCGCGGATGCTGCCGCCGAAATCGAAGGCGAGGACCTGGCCGTTCTCGTAGCGCCGAAACTGCATCGCCATAAGCGCGAGCAGCACTGACTTGCCGGCGCCTGTTGGGCCGACGATCAGCGTGTGGCCGACATCGCCGACGTGAAGGGAAAACCGGAACGGGGTCGAGCCTTCGGTCTTGCCGTAAAGCAAGGGGGGCGCACCGAAATGCTCGTCCCGTTCCGGCCCCGCCCATACCGCTGACAGGGGGATCAGGTGGGCGAGATTGATGGTGGAAATCGGGGGTTGGCGGACATTGGCGTAGGTGTGGCCGGGCAGACTCCCCAGCCATGCCTCGATCGCGTTCATGCCCTCCGGGATGACGGTGAAGTCGCGGCCCTGAATGACCTTCTCAACCAGCCGCAGCTTCTCGGCAGCGACGGCGGGGTTGCGGTCCCATACCGTAACCGTCGCGGTGACATAGGCCATGCCGGCATAGTCGGCGCCCAGCTCCTGCAGGGCGGTGTCGGCGTCGGCGGCCTTGTTCGAGGCGTCGCTGTCCACGAGGACCGACGCCTCGTTGGTTATCACCTCTTTCAGGATCGCGACCACGCTCTTGCGCTTGGCGAACCATTGCCGGCGGATGCGGCTCAGCAGTTTGGTCGCATCGGTTTTGTCGAGCATGATCGCGCGGGTCGCCCAGCGATACTCGAAGGCGAGCCGGTTCAGCTCGTCGAGCAGGCCGGGGAACGTCACGCTTGGGAAGCCGACGATGGTGAGCGTGCGCAGATGATGCTCGCCTAGGCGCGGCTCCAGCCCGCCGGTCAGCGGCTCGTCGGCCAGGAGCGCGTCGAGGTGCATCGGCGTTTCCGGCACGCGCACGCGCTGGCGGCGCGTCGAAACCGTGCTGTGCAGATAGGTCAGCGTCTCGGCGTCCTTGAGCCAGCGGACTTCGGGCACGAAGCCTTCGACCAGGTTGAGCACGCGGTCGCTGCGATCGGTGAAGCCTTTCAGCAGCTCCCACGGATCGACGCCGGATATGGAACGGCCCTCGTAGAGCCAGCCTTCTGCGCGAGCCGCTTCCTCGGCCGGCGGCATCCACAGCAACGTCAGAAAGTAGCGGCTCTCGAAGTGCGCGCCCTCCTCGCGGAACTGTTCGCGGCGCTCGAACTCGACCAGCGACGACACGGGATCGGGAAAGTGGCCTTCCGGATAGTCGAGTGCGGGCGTGCGCTGCGCCTCGACGAAGATCGCCCAGCCGGAGCCGAGCCGGCGCAACGAATTGTTGAGCCGGGCGGTCGTGGCGACCAGCTCGGCCGGGGTCGCGCTGTCGAGATCGGGGCCGCGGAACTTCGCGGTGCGCTGGAAGCTGCCGTCCTTATTGAGGACGACGCCTTCGCCGACCAGCGCGGCCCAGGGCAGGAAGTCGGGAAGGTTCGCAGCTTTGCTGCGATATTCGCGCAAGCTCATCATGGCCGCATCCATGTCGCGTAGCGCAGGTGGCGCCGGGCCACGTCCACGAATTGCGGGTCGCGGCGGGCGGCCCAGACGGACAGTCCGTGGCCGACGGCCCAGATGACCAGGCCGGCGATCCACAGGCGCAGGCCGAGGCCGATCGCGCCCGCCAGCGTCCCGTTGACGATGGCGAGCGAGCGCGGAGCGCCGCCGAGCAATATCTGCTCGGTCAGCGCCCGGTGGACCGGAGCGAAATAGCCCGCGATCGGATCGCCATGATCGGCCGCGCCGTTCATGCGATCAGCGCTCCGCCGCCGAACGAGAAGAACGACAGGAAAAAGCTCGACGCGGCGAACGCGATCGACAGGCCGAACACGATCTGGATCAGCCGGCGCGAGCCGCCCGACGTGTCGCCGAACGCCAGCGTCAGGCCGGTCACGATGATGATAATGACGGCGATGATCTTCGCCACCGGCCCCTCGATGCTTTCGAGGATCGACTGGAGCGGCGCTTCCCACGGCATCGACGAGCCGCCGGCATAGGCCGGAACGGCGAAGGTCAGCGCGATCACGCTGGCGGTGGCAGTGAGCATGGCGCGACGCGCGCCATGCCGAAGGGCATGGATCATGGTAGGTCTCCGGGTTGGGGGGTGGTGAGCGGTGCGAGGCGGTAGTCGCCGGTCGCGGGGTCAAGCCCGTCGACGCGGGCCAGCTCGGTCAGCCGGCGGCCGTACCCGTCGCGGACCAGCACGGCGATCAGGTCGATCGTCTCGGCGATCAGCGCGCGCGGGACCGTGACGACGGCCTCTTGGATGAGCTGCTCCATGCGTCGCAGCGCGCCGAGCGCGGTGCCGGCGTGGATCGTGCCGACGCCGCCGGGATGGCCGGTGCCCCAAGCTTTGATGAGGTCGAGCGCCTCGGCGCCGCGCACCTCGCCAATGGGGATGCGGTCGGGGCGCAAGCGCAGCGACGAGCGGACCAGCTCGGACAGCGACACCACGCCGTCCTTGGTCCGCATCGCGACGAGGTTGGGCGCGGCGCATTGCAGCTCGCGCGTGTCTTCGATCAGGACGATGCGGTCGGTGGTTTTGGCGACTTCCGCCAACAGCGCGTTGACCAGCGTGGTCTTGCCCGCGCCGGTGCCGCCCGCAACGAGGATGTTGGCGCGGGTTTCGACGCCGTGGCGCAGCGCCTCGGCTTCGGCCGCCGACATGATCCCGGCGCGCGCATAATCGTCGAGCGTGAACACGGCGACGGCCGGTTTTCGGATCGCGAAGGCCGGCGCGGCGACGACGGGCGGCAGCAGCCCCTCGAACCGCTCACCGCCTTCCGGCAGCTCGGCAGAGACGCGGGGGCTGCGGGCGTGCACCTCGACACCGACATGATGTGCGACCAAGCGAACGATGCGCTCGCCGTCGGCGGCGCTCAGCGTCTCGCCCGTATCGCTGATGCCTTCGCCGAGCCGATCGAGCCAAAGCCGGCCGTCCGGGTTAAGCATCACTTCGATGACGGCGGGATCGTCCAGCCAGCCCGCGATCGACGGTCCGAGCGCGGTGCGCAGCATCCGCGCGCCGCGTGATTTCGCCTCGGATCGGATCGGGTGGACGGTCAACGATTGGCCCCTGAAATGGGCCGGGCGAACCGCCGCCCGGCTGTCGGGGCACATCAAGAGACGCAGGAATACTCGGCTCGCAATAGCTAGTTGCCGGCGTAGTAGAAGGGGCGGCAGATACGTTGCCGAGGGCGGAAGCGGCTTTCCGCTACATCTAGGTCAGGCGCGGCAAATCAGTCCGACTCGGGGGATGTTGAACGCGGCCAGACATCTTCCGGTATCTCGTCCAGCAAGGTCTTGCCGCTGGCGAAACGCCTGCCGAGCGTCTCGATGAAGCCCTCGTAGCGCTTGCGGCCTTTGACCTGCGCCGCCGCCTGATCCTCGTCGGGCAGCGGCGGGGTCACGGACAGCCAGAACCGGACGAACAATGTCAGTGCCTCGGTGGTCAGGGCGGTGTTACGCTCAAGCCGCTGGGCTTGGCGCGACAGGCGATCAAGCCTGCGCGCGAACGCCGCCTCCATCCGGTCGGCGCCGTCCGGAGAAAGGTAAGACGCGACCGCTGCCTCCACGATTGCCGAGCGTGATATACGGCGGCGGATCGCCAACTCGTCCACCTGCTTGGCGAGCGCGGGCGGGAAATAGACGTTGAGCCGGGTTCGCATGACGGCCTCCTACAAGTCGATGTCGTCACCTGGATCGAGCGACGCTTGCCGTGCGAGCCCCTGCATCCCGCGGCGCACGGCCGCCTGCCGGGCCGCGTCGTCCTGCTCGTCCTCAACGATCGCGAACTCCTGCGCGGGCGGGGCCGTCGTTTCCGGCGCAATGGCCACATGCTCGGGCAGCTCGGGCTCGCGGCGCAGCCCGCCATTGGCAGCGTCTTCGGCATCGCGGACGATGCGTGCGACCTGCTTCGGATCGGCGAATGCCTGCCGCCCGGTCCAGTCGTCGGGCCTGATCTTGGCGGCCTCCGGCGCTGGTGCCTGCGCGATCCGTTCGGCCAGACGGCGATCCTGATAGTAGCGCGCCTTCTTCGCGCGGATCGGATGGACGCCCGCCACCATGACGATCTCGTCGTCGGGCGGGAGCTGCATCACCTCGCCGGGGGTGAGGAGCTGCCGGGCGGTCTCTGACCGCGACACCATCAAATGCCCAAGCCACGGCGATAGGCGATGCCCGGCGTAATTCTTCATCGCCCGCATCTCGGTGGCGGTGCCGAGCGCGTCCGACACGCGCTTGGCGGTGCGCTCGTCGTTGGTGGCGAAGCTCACGCGGACATGGCAGTTGTCGAGGATCGCGTTGTTGGGGCCGTAAGCCTTCTCGATCTGGTTGAGCGACTGCGCGATCAGGAACGCCTTGAGCCCGTAGCCCGCCATGAACGCCAGGGCGGACTCGAAGAAGTCGAGGCGGCCGAGCGCCGGAAACTCGTCGAGCATCAGCAGCACGCGATGGCGATTGCCCTTCGGCGTCAGCTCCTCGGTCAACCGGCGCCCGATCTGGTTGAGGATGAGTCGGATCAGCGGCTTGGTGCGCGATATGTCGCTGGGCGGCACGACCAGATAGAGTGTCGCCGGGCGCTCGCCCTCGACCAGATCCGATATGCGCCACTGGCACGCCCGTGTTATCTGCGC
Source organism: Edaphosphingomonas haloaromaticamans (assembly GCF_001853345.1). NCBI lineage: Bacteria > Pseudomonadati > Pseudomonadota > Alphaproteobacteria > Sphingomonadales > Rhizorhabdaceae > Edaphosphingomonas > Edaphosphingomonas haloaromaticamans. The sequence continues at coordinate 916,155 of NZ_MIPT01000001.1, forward strand.
GACGACGGGATCGCGGTAGAGGCCGAGAAAGGACATGGCGGTGCTCAACACCCCCGACCGTTCGTTGTCCGACTTGTTCAGCAGCTCGCGCGCGGCTGAGGCGACGACGGGATGAATGCCGGCTTCGCCGAGGTGCGGCGTCGCCATCATTGCCCCCAGCGTCTGCTCGATCGTGCGCGCCGGATCGGACAGAAATCCCGCAACGCCGGCCAACGTCTTGTCAGTCTCCGCATAGAGGACGTGGAGGATGGCGCCTACCAGCAGCGAGTGGGAGGTCTTCTCCCAATGATTGCGGCGCTCCAAACTTCCCTCGGGATCGACCAGCACGTCGGCGACATTCTGGACGTCGCGCACCTCCCACTGGCCGCGCCGCACCTCCAGCAGCGGGTTGTAGGCGGCCGACGCCGCGTTGGTCGGATCGAACAAGAGCACGCGGCCGTGGCGCGCGCGGAAGCCTGCGGTGAGCGTCCAGTTCTCCCCCTTGATGTCGTGGACAATACAGCTTCCCGGCCAAGTCAGCAGCGACGGCACCACCAGGCCAACGCCCTTGCCGCTGCGCGTCGGGGCGAAGCACAGCACATGCTCGGGACCGTCATGGCGCAGATAGTCGCGCGCGAGCTTACCGAGCACGACGCCGCTCGGCCCGAGCAGCCCGGCCGCGCGCACCTCCCTCTCGCCCGCCCAGCGCGCCGAGCCGTAGGTCTCGGCGTTCTTCAGTTCTCGCGCCCGCCACACCGACATGCCGATGGCGACGGCGATCGACACGAACCCGCCGGACGCGGCGATGTATGCCCCCGTCAGGAATATGTCGGGTGCGTATGCGTCGAAGCTGAACCACCACCAGAAGAAGGCCGGCGGCGGATAGATTCGCCACTCGCCGAGCATGAACCAGGGCGGGCCAAGCTCGGGCTGATAGGCCAGCGCGGCAGCGGTCCATTGGGTCGCGCCCCACAAGGCGGCGAGCACGATCAGGAACACAATGATGACCTGGCCCCATAAAATCTTGGTCGCGGACATGGGTTCTCTCCTGAGTCAGATGCCGAGGTCGCGCTTGCGGCCAAGGGTCCAGTCGATGCCGCCGCCAGCGCGGACGACGCCGGACACCTGACGGCCGAGCTGCTGTTCGAGGGTGCTGGCCCAAGGGACGAGCCGGAAGCCCAGGCCGTCGTCGATCATGGCGAAGCGGCCGGATGCGAGCGCGAGTCGTTGGCGCACGACGCCCGCGATCTTTTCGCCGGATGCGGCGGCGCGATAGGCAAGCCCGGTCTCGCCCGCGATCTTCGCGCCGACGGAATCCAACTCGCGCTTGCGAAGCGTGTCGAGCATTCCGCGCGCGAAGACGGTGCGCTCGCCATAGCGGCGCGCCAGCCCCNCGCGGACCAGATGATCGGTGCGCGCGTCCATCGCGCGACGCACCTCGGCGCCGAAACCGCCGTCCGCGACGCTGGCGCCGCGCTCGATCAGCCGGTGGTCGAGCCAGGTCGCGCCGGGAGCCTTCACCTGCGCCGATAGGTCGAGGTCCGAGCGTGTCGCGAGGATCAGGGTCGGCTTCGGCTCGCCCGGCTTGCCGATCGCGCGCAGCTCGACGATCCCGCCGAGCGCCGGGCTATGCTCCATCGCCTCGATTCCGGGCAGCCGGACATGGTGGGCGCGCCCGTCCGTGCCGTCGATCACGGCATAGGCCGCGCCGCTCAGTTCGTCGTACAACCCCTTGTCGATGAGACGGCCGACGATCGGCTTTTCGGGCGCTCCGCTCACGAGGGCGTAGCTGTCGAGCGGCCGATCGTGGCCTTGGTCCTTGAGCGCCCGGCCGATGGTGCGGATGATGTCACCGCGCGCGGCCAGTTCGCGCAGCCTCGCCTGCGTGCCTTCGGCTACCGCCCATTGGCCCGGTTCGCCCTCGGCCGCGAGACCCATCGTCTCCAGACGCTGCAACCGGCCGATCATCAACCGACGGAGCCGCGGGTCGTCGGGACCGGGCCGCTCGGGGCGCAGGTCGATCACGCCCAGCTCGTCGGCGGTGCGGTGGATCTCGGAATCGAGCCGGGTCCAGCGTTCCGCCGTCACCTCACGGTCGAGCGCGCGCTGGACTTCATGCTCGGGTTTCGGTCCAAGCTCGGCGAAGGCCAAGTCTTGCGCGCGCGAGCGGAGATTGTGGCTGATGTAGTCGCGGGAGATGACGAGATCGGCGCCCTGATCGGTAACCCCGCGCACGAGCAGGTGGACATGCGGATTATCTGTGTTCCAATGATCGACGGCGACCCAATCGAGCCGCGTGCCCACGTCGGCCTCCATCTGCCGCATGAGGTCGCGCGTGTATTCGCGCAGGTCGGTCAGCTCAGCGGCGTCCTCGGGCGACACGATCACCCGGAAATGGTGCCGGTCATCCTTGCACCTTGCGGTGAAACCGCGATCGTCGGCGTTGTCGCCGCTCGCGTCGAACATCCGCGTCGGCGAGCCGTCGCGGGTGACGCCTTCGCGCTTCAAATACGCGACGTGCGCGGACAGCGGCGCCGAGCGCCTGCCGCCCCGGCTGCGGGTGGTCACGGGCAGCATCTTGACCATGACGCGGCGGCCCGAACCGAACAGGCGGCTGCGGGCGAACGCCGTGCGCCCCCGGCCGAAGGTCGATTGCGCACCCCGGCGCGCGCCGCTGGCGCCGCCGCGCCGGCCGCCGCTGTGGATGGCGGCGACGCGCAGCACCTCGGCGACCAGGCCGCGGGCATTGCGGCTCTGCGCCTTGCTGCGCTTGGCCTTGCCCGGCCGAACGCGGAACTCGCTGTCCTCGTTCACGGCCGGGCCGCTTTCGGCCAAAAATGGCCTGTGGTGCCATTCGAGGCGTTGTTTTTGCTGGCTTTTCCCTTCCGCGCGGCACGCGCGCCGACCGACGCCCCCGCGTGAAGCCACGGAAAAGCCTCGGTTTTTCGGCTGAACGGGGCGCTGCTTATATCTTGCCCTCGCACTTCCCCCCTGTTTCCTGCCCTCCCGGTTCCCTGCCCGAATCCGGCGGCCGATCGGGCGCGAGCGCCGATCATTGCGATCGGCCCGCGCGGGCGCGGGGGACGAACAGCGTGTCCGCCTGCGTTTCCGGTGACGAGGGAACCGCAATCTCTTGCGCTTCGGTGGCGCGCACCGCGACCGATCCTGGCGCATCGGATGTGTCGTCCGATTGCGCGGCAGACGGCGCGGACCCGCTGCCTGTGATGCGGACGAACAGCGCCGAACGACGCCATGCGAAGCGGTCCGGTGGCGCACTCACCGCCGTTTCGACCGCACCCGGAGCGCCGACTAAGGCTGTAAGCTGGGCGAGGTAGCCGACCGTCTCGGCGGGCAGCGGACGGCCGCGCGACACATAGTCGTCGTAGCGCCCCGGTCCGGCATTATAGGCCGCCAGCATCGCGCTCGCGTTGCCGTAGCGATCATGCATCTCGCGCAGACAGGCCGCGCCCGCCATGATGTTGTCGCGCACGTCGAATGGATCGGGGCCGAGACCGTAGCGGGCGCGCAGCCCCGCCCAGGTCGCAGGCATGATCTGCATCAGCCCCATCGCGCCTGCCCGCGAGACGGCGCGCGAGTTGCCCCGGCTTTCGACGCGCATGACCGCCCATATCCACGCTTCGGGAATCCCGAACCGCCGCGCGGCGTCGGCGACATGACCGGCATAGGGATGTGCTGCGGCCGGGGCGGCGACGGGTGCGTCTTGCGCCCAAACCGTTCCCGGCGCAGCGCCAACCGACAGCAGGACGGCGGCAATCAATATGGCCGATCCGACTCCGCTTCGCCGCCAGCCTGCCAGCGTGCTCGCTGCGGTAAAGGGTTCGCGCCAGGCGCCGGCCTGCGGCCGCCCTTGACCTCCGCTGCGCGCACCGGCGGGCCTTGGGCCGAGCGGGACGAAGGGATGGGACGGCTTTCCCGCGAACAAAGGGATGAACAGGGATCGCACCGGCTCAGTCCTGCTCGCGCGACTTGGGCTGGCGGTTCCAGCGCAACGACCAAGCCGATTTGTCGCCCGTGTTCTGGAACAGCGCGGCGCGGATCGGCTGCGCGAACGCGGGGTCGTCGATGCGCAGCGAGACGTAATCTCCGGCGCGTTCGCCGGTCTCGTTCCAGCCCGCGCCGATCTCCGGGCCTTCGCTATCGCCGCGGTGGACGCGCCAGTCCGGCGCCTTTTCGGCGTCGGTCGGGTCGGCGGGAACGATCGAGATGCGGATGTCGAGCGTCGCCGTCTCGATGATGCCTTCATAGCCGTTGGCGGTGCGGAAAAAGCTGCCGATCTGCATGGGAATGTCCTTTCGTTTGGCAGGGGTGGATGCGAAGTCAGGATCGGCCGACGCGCCACGTCAGGGGCGCTCCGGGGGTGTCTCGGGTGAGGATCGGGATCGCGCGGCCGAGCACAGTCGAGGCCGGCAGCGGCCCGAAATAGCGCCCGTCCAGGCTGTCGGGGTGATCGGGATTGAGCAGCAGCAGCTCACCGGCTGCGAGCGTGCGGCAACCTTGCCACGCGGGCAGCGGACGGCCGATCCGGTCGCGGATCAGGGCGACGGCAACCGCCCGCCCATCGACGCTGACCGTCGCTTCGATCCGGCAAACGCGCTGTCCCGCCTTGGCCGCGACATGCTTCAACAGCGGCACGTCGCGGCCGAGATAGCCACGCTCGGCCATCCAGCGGCCAAGCCGCTCGGGCGGCGCGATGGCGACAAGCGCGCCAACGGGCGGATCGCTGTCGGGCCGTATGCGATAGAGACCGAGCGGCGCGCTTGCGCTGGCGTTCCAGATGACGCGCGGCAGCGGATCGGTGAGCGCGACGGCAGCGAACGATAGGACGAACACTGACGCAGCGGCGGCGGTCGCGCGGAGATAGAAGCGGCGCGTCATCCCTCGATCTCCCGGCGCTTGAGCCAGGCACGATGACGCTCCAGCGTGTAGGGGCGCGGGACTTGTCCGGCGGCGATGCGGTTATGGACGTGCCGCCAATGGTCAGGCGCGGCGTCACACGGATCGACGCCGGCCGTTTCGGTCGCGTCGATCGCCGCGAGGACCTGACTGACTTTGGGCCAGCCTTCGATCTTGAGCAGGATGTCGCCACCGGGCCGCACGAACGGCAGCGTCGTGAACGGCTCCTCCGCGCCGACTGCGCGCACGATGTCGATGCGCGAGACTACCGTGCCATAGTCGTTCGCCGCCCAGCGGACGAACGCGAAGATCGCGCCGGGTCGGAAGCGGACAATGCGTCGGCGGCGATCAACGATCTCGTCCACGGCGACGCGGCCGAACCTGATCCAGTGCTCGATCCGCTTCTCGATCCACGTCAGTTCAACGCGGGTCATGCCGTCGCCGGACGGCTGGCGGTGACGCATGGGTGACGGCGGGACGGTCATCGCCGGCTCCGGGCGATGGCCGAATCCGCGCGCGGCATGAGGTCGTCCTGACCCGGATCGGAGGTCGAATGCTTGATGCCGATGTCGGCCCAGGCGCGCAGGTCATCGACCGAATAGACGACGCGCCCTCCGATCCGGCGGTAGGCGGGGCCGGTGCCGAAGTAGCGATGCTTCTCCAGGGTGCGACCGGAAAGGCCGAGAAAGCGCGCGGCTTCCGGCGTGCGCAGGAAGCGGGGCGGCAAATTGGTGGGCGTATCGGACAAGTGACGGCTCCTGCGGGCGGTGGCGGCAGGAGGCGTAATTGTCAGAATGGAGGCGGCCGGGTGGGGTATGAAGATGTGCGACTGCGCGGATGTGACCACCCCCAGCGACGGCGCGCTTGGATGGGCGTTTCAGCGGATGCGAAGCAGCTTGCGGTAGTCGCCTTTCAACATGGCGATGCCATCACGGACGAGCCGAACCACGAACGACCGGGACGCCGACATTTTCCAGTCGCTCGCGGAGAGGTGGGTCGCGTCCTCGCGCCCCAGCTCGACCGCGATCTGGCGATAGGTCGCGCCGCCGTCACGCAAATCAAGGGCGCGGAGGATCAGGTTCAGGCGGGCCAGGCGATAGGCTGTGAGCGGCCAACCGCGCGGCAACGGTCCGGCCTCCCGGCCAAGCAACCGGCGATGAAAACGCAACAGGCTGGCGATGCGGGTAATGAAGTCGCGGTCGAGGGGGACGATGGCGGCGAGCGGGCGGCCGGGCGTCGGGTCACGCAGCCATAACCGATGCTCGCCGGCCGCGTCGGCGACAATGACGTGGCGCCCGTCGATCCCAGCCAGGTCCGCGAGCAGCGCGCCGAGCAAGTGCGGATCAACCGGCTGAGCGCTCGCAAATCCGTCCGGCGCCGCGTCAAGAATGACCGTCACGGCGGACAGCTCCGGCCGCCAGATGACGGGCTCGGTCAGGTCATCGGGCGCGGTGGCGAAAGGATAACCCCCAGCGCCGCGCGAACGCTGCTTCCGCTGCGTTCTTGGCGACGGCGCCGTCCGCGATGCGCTGGCGCATCTGTGCATGTTCGGCGCGATAGGTGCGATTTCGGCGTAGAAATTCGGCGGCTATGTCGGCGCGCCCGAGCGCATCGGACAGTCCGCCGACACGCCGCTGGCGACGCCCCGGCGGCGTCGGCATGGCATCCTCCCAATCGCGCCTTCAGCGCGGTTTGTGGAAGATTGAAGATCGTCATGGAACGCCTGCGCGATAGCGCGAAGGTCGCACACAACCATGCCGTGCAGGCGGCAAGTTGGCGCGGCAATTGGTCCGAAATGGAGAGTAATCTTAACGATTTAGCCGCGTCGGCTTCCTAGCAAATGAGCGTATCCTACTTCCGTCATCCACCGCGCACGGGCAAGGTGGCTGTCGTGCATGACCTTCGCGCGACCCGGCTCGCGCGCGACGTCGATGCCAAAGATCAAACCAGCGGCCTCTCGCCAATCCGCCCCGTCTGCGTCAGCGTCGAGCAACCGCAGATAGTCGGTGAGATGGCCATTATCATAGGCCGTAAGTTCGGCAGAATCGGGCGCGCGATCATCGAAAACTTTGGTGTTCATCTCGTTCTCGCCGATCCGCCCTCTTTAACCAATTAGATCAGGGCGCTGCGTTTTCGATGAGCGTGACAGGCATGATTGGCCGCAAATTCTGCATAGCTCGCCGACACTCGAATAGGCTGCTGATTTGCGGTGCGCCCCCGCAAACAGCTCCTAGACCCGTGATCGGGGAGTTGGAAAACCGGAATAACTCGGTCCCTATGACCTTTAGCCCGAGAGCCTGTTGTATACGTCACAGGCTCCCCGACCATGCGGTCAAGGATGGCGGCGTCGTCACGGCCGACGCCCAACCGGATATTCCGGGGTTTCCACGCCCCAGGCCGCCGCGTAGCGGCCCGCGCTCCTTTTACGGTAGCGGTGACGAGAATGCCACTACCAACCGCGAGCCGGGCGTAAGCCCGGCGNGCGCGTTTGCGGCCGTGCGGACCTTGGGAAGCGCGGCCGCCGCCGATCCGCCACAGCGGATCGGCGCGAGATGGCCGAGCCGCAGGGCGGAAGGTCCGGCCCTGCGGTGGCGAATGGTCATGCTTTGAGGCGTTGCATTCCCTCGGCCAGCGTCCAGAGCGCCCGGTTCAACGTGACGTTCTGGTCAATGCCGTTGATGGCGCGGGTCTGCGCCCGGCGTATGCGGCCCTCCGCGTTGCGCTTGCGGCCCTGCAAACCTCCCCGCACGACGTTCTCCTGAATGACGTTGAAGGTGGTCCACAGGCTATCGCCCATGTCCTCGCGGCGGCGCGGTTCGATGATCTGTTCAGGCCGTAGCGGGCTTTCATCCTCGCCATAGCGGGCGACCAAACTGACCTCGCCAAGCAACCGCCGCTCGTCCTCGGAAAGCCGCATCTCCTTCATGGCCTCGCTCGCGTCAATCAGGCGGGGAAAGTCCTCGGCGACGGTGTAAACGCCTTCAATAATATTGTGCTCGATATTGCCCTTGTGTGGCACGCGGACCTCCTCGAACCGCTCGCCCGCGATCATGGAATTGGTGCAGACGAAGCGGAGCATCCCGGCGAACATCTGATAGGCGCTGGTCCCGTCATGGCTGTTCACGATGATGACTTCTGCGGCCTCGGGTTTGCCGATTCCCTCGTCACGACGAAGGCGCAGCATGTGTTTCGCGTGGCCGTGGCGTGAACCGTCGCGCGGAACCGACTGGACGGCGAAGAACGGGAACCATCCTTCCCGGCGCAATCCCTCCACGATGTCGATGGTCGGGACATAGACATACCGCTCCGAACGGCTGTCATGCGCCTCGCGGGCGAAGATGGACGGGACGTGGCGATATAGCGCCTCGTTGTCGAGTGGGTCCCGACCGCTGATCTGATGGGCGTTACGGCCGAACCGGGTGGCAAGTTGATGATACATGGCTGAACTCCTTGGGCTTGGGNTTCCGCGCAGCGGAGCGCCGCGCTGAAACCCTGCCCGTCGGCGAGACCGGGGGTGCAACCGGAGTGGGCGGCTTCGCGGGGAACCGGCTGCACGGAACGCGAAGCGTGGAGGAAGCTGGGCGGAAGCCGCTCCGAAGGGCGCTGGGGGCGGCGCCCCAAGCACCTCACAACATGCCGGGCCAATGGCCCGTCCATATTATGAACTGGCGAACCAACACACGAAGGCGCCCCGCTCCGAGGGAGCGGGGCGCCGTGTCGAGGTCAGCGCGACCAGATGAGAGCGTATTCGCCGGGGGTCTCTGTTTCGACCAGCGTGGCGTAGATCGGAGCCGCGAAGGTCGGATCGTCCAGCTTGACCGAGATGTAGTCGCGGTTCTCGCGGCTGGTCTTCTTCCATCCCGCGCCGCATTCGACGGTGCCGACCACGAGACGGAAATCGGGGGCCTTGTCGCTCTCCTTGTCGATCGGACGGAGGGTGGCCTTTGCGTTGAGGGTGAGCGTCTTGATGGTTCCGCTGAAGGAGCCGTTGCCTGCCTGAGTGAAGGTGCCGATGGTAGCCATGTCGAAGTTCCTTTTGCTTCGGGCCACGACCGCCGCGGCCTCGATGGCGATCGGTGAAGCGGGGATGATCGGGCGCGCACCGCTTGCGGCCGAAGCACAGCGGAGGATGGCGACGCGCGGCTTTTTTGTTTCGCGATGCAAAGCCGAAGGCGGCGGAAAAAAGCCGCGCGGCGCCGTTGCGCCAGGCCGATCAAGGCGAAGCCGGCCCCGGTTAGATCAAGCCAATCGAGAGGCCGCGCGGTTGTCGCCGAGCCGGAAGTTCTACGCCGTGGCTATGACGGGCCTCGTCAGTCAGAGGACATTCGCTTCTTTGCTGGACCGCGCCGGGCTCACCTCGCAAGTAATCCTTCGCAGAGACGACAGGAGAGCGGGCGCCGCTGACCCTCCCTATGTGTTCGCCGAGATCCCGCGTGAGGCTGGCATAGACCGTCGCTCATCGCCCGCATCATCGTCGCCAAGCGGTCCCGCCGCGTGGGTCTGCAACATCACTCGATGAACCCACCTCCAGAAATGCAACCGTCGATCCGCCACTAGCACGCCGCCCCGCGCCCTCCGAGCGGGGCGCCTGTGCAATGGGAAAGCGGCCGCGCTCCAACGGGCGCGGCCGCGATTTTTTGCCGGTTACAAAAGGAAGCCGGGACCGCTCGCGCGGTCCCGGCCCGTGCCGCTATTCGGCGGCGACAGCAAAGGACGCTTCGCTGTCCTCCACTTCGGGCGGTTGCTCCACGCTATCCGCGTCCTCCGGCTCCACGCGCGCGAGGTCCGTTCCCGCCGGTTCGGGCGTCCGCAGCACGGCAGGAAGCCAGCCGGTCCCGGAAAGAAGCTGCTCGGCGGCTTGCGCCATGTCCGGCTTCTTCATGTCCGCGATGCGGCGGGCGGCGTCCTCGGACACGCCTTCGGTCACGGCCTCCACGATATGCGCCTTGGTGACACGGCCAAGGTAGCTGTCCACGGTCGGCGTCCAGTCCTTCGCCACGTCCAGCGCCAGCGCGCCCGCCAGCCTGTCCGCCGTTTGCAGCGACCGGGGCTTACGGTCCCACGGCAGACGCAGCGCGTTGACGGTGCGGGCCGCGCAATGCGCCAGCAACGCAGTCCGCTTTTCGTCCGTCAGTCCGACGATGAAGCCCCACAGGTCCGCCACGTCGCGCGGCATCCGCTCGGCCCATGCCTCATGCTGCTCGCTCGCCCGTGCTGCTAACGGCGTGTCCTCGATCCCGTCCGCATGGCTCCCCAAGGGGGTCACGGTCGGACGAACCTCAAGGCAACCGGCCTCGGCATAGCTGTAGAACAGTTGCGCGGTCAGCGTATGGGTCAGCGCGATCAGCGCCGTATCGGGCTGCTCGGCCAGCGCCACGCGAAGCGCCAGCGTCCGATGGGCGGACAGGTCACGGGTGAGGCTGTCGGAAATCGGCTTGCCCGGTTCTTCGTCCTCGTCGGCATCCTGCACGTCCTCGTCGCCATCCTCCGGCTTCCCGTCCTCCCCGATCTCCGGGGCGGTCGCATCGTCTCCCGCTTCCGGCTTGGGTTGCGGATCGGCCAGCGCCTCGTCCTCGAGCCGCACGAAACCGCGCTCGACCCGAACGCTGCCGTCATGGTGCAACACGATGAACGCGCCGCCATGCGCGATCACATTGGCGTCGTAGGCCGAACGCTTGGCCGAAAGCGTGTCGATCTCGTCGGACACGGCCTCCAGCTTCGCCGCCGTGTCCTCGGGCATTTCGTCATAGGACGAATAGCCTTCGGCAAGCGCATCATACTCGGCGGACAGCGCCTCAAGCCGCGCCTCGTCCTCATCGGACAGCGGCACCGACTGCGAATAGAAACGCCGCATCCCGTGGGCATGGGGATAGTCGATATGCGCCTCGGTCCATTTCCAACCCTCGGCCTGAACCTCGCCCGCAATGTCGCGCAGCTTTTCGGCGGTGAGCATATCGAGCAAGCCCGCATTCTCGAAGAACCCGCCCCGGTCCTCACTGAACAGGTCGCGGATGATATTGCCGCCCGCCTCGACATAGGCGTCGGCCCCGACGAACACCGCGCGGCGATCATCGGCGGGCACGTTGGCGGCGGTCATGTCGCGCCGGATGATCCACGGTTCGCGGTTGTGATGCAGCCCCTCGAACACCTGCTCCTGCCGGTCATGGTCCTCGGTGATCGCGAAGGCCATTAGCTGATCTAGCGTAAGCCCGTCCTCGCGATAGACCTGCAACAGCTTGGGGCTGACAGCGCCGAGGCGAAGCCGCTGCTTCACCACGCTAGCCGACACGCCGAACCTTGCGCCGATTTCTTCCGCGCCCCAGCCCTTGTTCTCCGAAAGCTCCTGAAAGCGCTCGAACTGGTCGGCAGGGTGCATCGGGGTCCGGGTGACATTCTCGTCCAGACTGATCTCGGACGGATCGTTGGCGGTATCGAGCCAGCATCGCACCGGATCGGATTTCTTGATCTGCTTGCGCTTGACGCGCAGCAGCATCGCCAGCCTGCGGCCTTCGCCAGCGGTAACGAGATAGTTGCCGGTCGGCGTCCCGTCCTCCTTGGTCTCCGGCTCCACGACAAGGTTCTGGATCAGCCCCTTGTGCTGGATCGAAGCGGCCAGCGCCTCGATTGCGGCCTCCCCATGCGGCACCTTGCGAGCATTGCGCGGAGACTTCTTGAGCTTGGCGAGCGGCACGAAAATCTCGACGCCCGACACAGGCTCGGCGGCTACGGTTTCGGTAACAGCGTTCATCACACTTCTCCTAAAAACCACACTCACCCCGGAATGGGGTGGGCGGCGAAGAAGCGACCGGCAGGCCCGTCGGCGGAGCCGGGCGGCATCCGCAGGACCGGAACGCAGTGGAGGACGCGCCAACAGCGCGTTGCGGCCCGGCGCGGCGGGCCTAAAGGGAAGCGTCGCCCACCCCATCGACGGAGTGAGCAACGATCACACGCGATCGGGACGGCGCAGCCCTGGCCCGATCTCCGCAGACCGGAAAGACGACAATCCGCGCGGCGGATTGCCCGAACGGCGCAGCAGCGCCACCCCGCCATGCTGATCGTCACCCGACAGGGACGAGACCCGTCAGGGGCTCGGTCGGAGCACAGCGGAGATAGAGCGGCGGTCCCGCAGGGAGGCGCCAACCTCATCTGCCCAACTTGCACTATTCCGTCATTTCGATTATATTTTAATCGCACTGATAGCAGGTGATAAATATGGCGACCGAGACAAAAGTATTGACCGCGCACGTCCCCCTGGGGCTCGCGGAAAAGGTTGAAGCGATGGCCTCTCGGCTCGAACGCTCGCGCGGCTGGGTGATGAAACAAGCGCTCGCCGCATGGGTCGATCAGGAGGAGGAGCGTCATAGGATGACGCTTGAAGCCCTGGAGGATGTCGATGCCGGACGGGTGATCGACCACCAGGCGATCACGGCATGGGCGGACAGCCTTGGGACGGACAGACCGCTGCCTTCGCCGATCAAATGAAGATCCAGTGGACCAGCAAGGCGTCGTCGGACCTCGTGCGCCTGCACGAGCATCTGAGCCCGGTTGCCCCCGAAGCGGCGGCGCGCGTGGTCCAGCAGCTCGCCCACGCGCCGGATCGGCTGCTCGATTATCCAAGGATCGGCGAGAAGCTGGAAGCCTATGAACCGCGTGAGGTCCGCCGGGTCATCGTCGGCAATTATGAGATGCGCTACGAGATCGCAGCCGGGACCATCTTCATCCTGCGACTGTGGCATTGCCGCGAAAACCGCAGCTTCGAGTCGGAGGAGTAGCGGCAATGGCGTCGGTGAGCATAGTCGGCGGCGTGGCGCTTGGCGGCAAAGCCGCCCTGAGCACTTATCTGCGCTACGCCCCGCCGGACCATTTGCAGCCTGCACAGTCGCGCGCCAGCGTTGGCGCATGGCTCTGTCTCGCAAACGTCGCCGCCGCGCTCCCAGCGGCTGGTCGGATGGTCTCGACGACCTCCACGATTATTTGCGAGCGCCGCCGAAGCGGGCGGCGTCCCACAAGCGGATCGCCAAGGATAGCGGACCGATCACCGTTACTGATGATTGGCCCGAGCGAGTTCCTATCGGGGACACCGAGTTGCGTGTCATCGAAGGACATTTGCGCAAGGAGTTGGACGATCTGTTCGGCCCCCTGCCGTGAACTAAGGAGGATAACGCCATGACCGACGCCGCCCGTCGCGTTGCGGATAGCTCGCCGGTCGTGGCGCCGGCCCGCGCCGCACTCTACCTGCGCGTATCGACCGGGCGTCAGGCCGATAGTGACCTGTCGATCCCCGACCAGCGCCGCCATATCGAAGGCTATTGCTTGTCGCGCGCCTGGGAGGTGGCAGCGGAGTTCGTAGAGCCAGGCAATACCGCGACCGATGATCGCCGACCGGCGTTTCAGGCGATGATCGACGCGGCGATGCAGAAGCCGCCGCCGTTCAACGTGATCCTCGTCCACAGCTTCTCGCGCTTTTTCCGCGATCAGTTCCAGTTCGAGTTCTACGTTCGCAAGCTGGCGAAGAACGGCGTGCGGCTGATTTCGATCACGCAGGATTTGGGCGACGATCCGATGAGCGTGATGATGCGCCAGATCATGACGCTGTTCGACGAGTATCAGTCGAAGGAGAACGGCAAGCACACGCTGCGGTCGATGAAGGAAAACGCCCGGCAAGGCTTCTGGAACGGCGCGCGGCCGCCGATCGGCTATCGCATCGTCGAAGCCGGGCAGCGTGGCGCGAAGATCAAGAAGAAGCTGGAGATCGACCCGATCCAGGCTGAAACGGTGCGGCGCATCTACCGGATGGCGCTGAACGGCGTCGAAGACAACGGGCCAATGGGCCTCAAAGCCATCGCGACCTGGCTCAACGACAACAACATCCGCACCCGCGATGGCGGACGCTGGGGGCTTGGCGCGGTGCATCAAGTGCTCACCCGGACAACCTATATCGGCCAGCACAAGTTCAACTATCGGGACTATCGCACGAAGGCGCCCAAGCCCGAGAGCGAGCACGCCATCATGGAAGTGCCTGCCATTGTGTCGGAGGCCGAGTTCGAGGCCGTGCAGCGGTCATTGAAGGCGCGCAGCCCGAAAATGATGCCACCGATGGCGGTGGGCGGCCCCACGCTGCTCACGGGCATCTGCTTCTGCGCCTGCTGCGGCGGGGCGATGACGCTGCGCACCGGCACCAGCAGCGTCGGCCGCGAGTATCGCTATTACACTTGTTCCACGAAGGCGCGGCAGGGCGCGAAGGGTTGCCCCGGCATCACGGTTCCGATGGATCGGCTTAATGAAGCCGTCGTCGGACATCTGGAGTGGCGACTGCTCGATCCGAAGCGGCTTGAGGATTTGATGGATCAGATCCTCGAACGCCGCGACGAATGGGTGGATCAGCGGCGGCTCCATGTCGCCGATCTGGAGCGCCGCGCGACGGAAGCCGAAGCCCGGCTCAAGCGCCTCTATGACGCGATCGAGAATGGGGTGATCGACGTGAGCGATTCGTCGCTCAAGGATCGGATCGCCGAACTGACGGCAACCCGCGATCAAGCCAGGGGCGATGCCGAGCGGGCGGTGGCGCATATCGAGAAGATCGGCCCTGCGATCACGCCAGAGAGCTTGCGTGCCTTTGCAATGGCTGCCCGCAAGAAGCTGCGGCAGCGCGATGGCTCATTCGCCCGCGATCATGTCCGGGCAGTTGCACAGCGCGTCGAAGTGGTCAGCAAGACGGAGGTTCGGATTCGCGGCCTGCGCAGCGAGCTGCTCCGAACCCTAACCGCCGCCTCTGGCGTAGAGGCGGCGGTGCTAGGCGTTCGTGCCTTTGAACCGAAATGGCGCGCCCGGAACGATTCGAACGTCCGACCCTCAGATTCGTAGTTAGAGGAATATCAGCAGCACTGGGTGCTGTGTTTTTATAAAACTCCATAAATCCGCCATTTTCACTGTCACACGTTATCACAAACCATCCTTGATTGTATTCTGTCTGATTGCTATCTGATTGCTGGAGGGTGATCAGCAATCAGGAAAAGGCAACGGCGATGGCTAGAGCGTCAATCACGAAACGGACGGTGGACGCGGCAAAGCCGGGCCTGAAAGATTCGTTCCTATGGGACGATGACGTTGCCGGGTTTGGTCTCAAGGTCACACCATCTGGCGGTAGAATTTACATCTACCAATATCGTATCGCCCGCCCCGGCCACGCCGAACGGACCACGATGAAGCGGTTCACCATCGGCAAGCACGGAAACCTGACGCCCGATCAGGCGCGCAAGCGGGCGAAGGAACTGGCGGTAATGGTGGAACAGGGCATTGACCCCCGCCAACGTGAACTGGACGCGTTCGCCGCTGCTGACGAAGCCAAGCAACGGGCAGAGGAACAGGCCCGGCGCGATACCGATCTGGCCTTCGAGAATGTCGCAGCCCGCTGGTTGGCGGAATATGAATTGGGGCACCGTCCCCGTTCCTATGGACAGGCCGCGCTCGTGGTGAACAAGCACCTTATGCCCAAGCTGGCGAGCAAGCCCCTGCCCTCCATAGGTCGCGCCGATCTGCAAGACATTTTGGACGGCATCCCGGCACGCCAAGCGGCAACCCGCCGCACTGTCTATGCCTATGCGTCCATATTCTTCGGCTGGGCATTCCAGCGCGGCGACATTGCCGAAAACCCATTGCAAGCGATGGCCAAGCCCCAGGCCCCCAAGGCGCGCGATAGGGCGCTTGCCGATCAGGAACTGGCGACGATCTGGAAAGCGACAACCGACCTGCGCCAGCCCTTGAGCACCTTCTATCGCGTGTTGCTGCTGACCGGGCAGCGCCGCGAGGAAGTGGCGGGCATGAATTGGGCTGAACTGGACCGCTCGACGGCGACGTGGACGATACCAGCCGACCGGGCGAAGAACGGCGTTGCCCATATCGTGCCCCTCGCCTCCACCGTGGTGGCCGAACTGGACCGGCTGGCGCTGGCGGTGCAGGTCCGCGAAAAAAGCGATAATCAGGATGCGCGGAACTGGCCCAAGGCTGGCCCCGTCATGTCCTTTACCGGCAAGGTCGCGCTTAGCTGCTATTCACAGGCCAAGGCGGCGCTTGATGCCGAAATTGCCAAGGTGCTGGCGAAAGCTGGCGACGAACCGATGGCTCATTGGCGGGTGCATGATCTTCGCCGCACGCTGGCCACCGGGTTTCAGCGGCTAGGCATCCGGTTTGAAGTGACCGAGGCAACGCTTAATCATGTGAGCGGGGCCAAGGGCGGAATTGCAGGCGTCTATCAGCGCCATGACTGGAAAGAGGAAAAGCGGGCGGCGTTAGACGCATGGGCGCGTCATGTGCAGGCCATCGTGCATCCTGCCGACGCTAGCAACATCGTGAAAATAGGAATCGTTCAAAAATCGGCATAAACTTTGATGAGGGCTGGTTTCCCAACTTATGGGGCGGCTGGCAGAAACATATAGCAAAGCAGGGGCTGGCCGCGTGCAACTTTTCAATGCCAAGACAATCAATCGCCACATCGCCCGCGCTGCAACACCCGATCCAGCCAAGTTGGAAATCC
Source organism: Edaphosphingomonas haloaromaticamans (assembly GCF_001853345.1). NCBI lineage: Bacteria > Pseudomonadati > Pseudomonadota > Alphaproteobacteria > Sphingomonadales > Rhizorhabdaceae > Edaphosphingomonas > Edaphosphingomonas haloaromaticamans. Next base: position 932,581 of record NZ_MIPT01000001.1, read on the forward strand.
TTCGTCAGTGGGGCGACACGATCCGCGACCGCTCGATTGAGACGCAAAAGGAAACCGCCCTTCACGGCAATTTCAAGCAGCGGATCATTTGCGATGTGCTGGGCTATCGCGATTTCAACGAAAGCGGCCAGTGGACCGTGGACGTGGAAGCGCAAATTGGCGCGGGATCGGTTGACCTTGCTTTCGGGGATTTCACCAAAGATTCGCGCCGGATCATCGCCCCATTCGAACTGAAGGGCGCAAAGACCAAAAACCTAGATGCCATTATGCCCGGCCGGGCCAAGTCTCCCGTTCAACAGGCATGGGAATACGCCAGCGACAACGTTGGAACCAAATGGGTGCTGGTTTCCAACTATCTTGAAATCCGGCTCTACAGCTATGCGGACGGGCGGCAATTCCATGACAGTTTCGATCTGGCGAAGCTGCATGATCCAGCCGAATATCAGCGCTTCATGCTGCTGCTGTCAGCGGAAAACCTGCTGTCCGGGCAGACCTTGGCGATATTGGAAGAAAGCCGGAAGGAAGACCGCGACATTACCGCCCGGCTCTATGCCGACTATCGCACCCTGCGCAGCGATCTGATCGGCGCGGTGCGAACCGAACTGCCCGAAGGCGACCCGCTGGAATCCATCCGGCTGGGCCAGACCATATTGGACCGGGTGCTGTTCATTGCCTTTGCCGAGGATAACGGCCTGCTGCCCGATGACAGCCTGCTGAACGCCTTCCAGCACCACGACCCCTACAACCCCAAGCCGGTCTGGCTGACGTTCCTGGGCCTGTTCAACGCGATTGATCGGGGCAACGACGCGCTCAGAATCCCCCGCTACAATGGCGGCCTGTTCCAGCCGAACGCTACCATCGATGCGCTGGCCTTGCCGGATCACATTTGCGAGGGTTTCAGACGGCTGGCGGAATATGACTTCGCCAGCGAAATTTCCGTCACGGTGCTGGGCCACATATTCGAGCAGTCGATTGCCGATGTGGAGCAGCTTCAGGCCGAAGCGCTGGGCGAAGCGCCGGTGGAGAAGAAAGCCAGCGGCACCAGTGGGCGGCGCAAGCGTGACGGCGTGGTCTATACTCCCGACTACGTGGCGCGCTTCATTGTGGATCAGACGCTAGGCACACACTGCAAAGAGATTTTTGCCGAAATCCTTGCCCAATATGCCGCCAAGGGGGCGAAGGCCCATGACGACGCGATTGCGTGGAAATCCGCAAAGGCGGAAAGGCAGGCATGGGCCGAATACCGCGACCGGCTAACAGCCCTGCGCATTGTCGATCCGGCCTGCGGATCGGGCGTGTTCCTGATCATGGCCTTTGATTACATGAAGGCCGAACTGGAGCAGGTGAACACCAAGCTGGCCGAACTGGAAGGCAAGGGCATGGCGGGGAACCTGCTGGACCCTGACAGCGAAATCCTGACACACAACCTGTTCGGCGTGGACGTGAACAGCGAAAGCGTGGAAATCGCCAAGTTGAGCTTGTGGATCAAGACTGCACGGCGCGGCAAGGTGCTGAACAGTCTCGATCGCAATCTGCGGGTGGGCGATAGCCTGATCGAAGATAGCAGTTTCGCTTATCGCAACCACGGCTTCGAATGGAAAACCGCCTTCCCTGACATATTCGCACGCGGCGGCTTCGACGTAGTGCTGGGCAATCCGCCCTATGTGCGACAGGAATTGCTGAAAGACCTGAAACCATATCTCGAAAACCGATTTGAGGTCTATCACGGCGTAGCGGACCTTTACGCCTATTTCTTTGAACGTGGCTTGCGTATCCTGAAACCGAGCGGACGGCTGGGATTCATCAGCAGTGCTACCTTTTTCAAGACCGGATCGGGCGCGCCGCTGCGCGATTTTCTGCGCACCAACGCCACGCTGGAAACAATAGTGGACTTTGGCGATCATCAGATTTTTGCAGGCGTCACCACCTATCCCGCGATCCTGACCATGCGTGCGGACGCACCGCCGCAGAACCATGCATTACAATTCTGGAACATTGACGTAATGCCAGATGGCAGTTTTGCCGACGCCTTTGCCGATGCGGCGCAACCCTTCCCGCAAGAGGCAATGGGGCGCGGTTCGTGGGAACTAGAAAGCCCTGCGCTGCGTGAGCTACGCACCAAGCTTGTTAGCGGGAGGCAAACGCTTGGGCAGTGCATCGGCAGTGCCACCAGAGGCCTTACCACGGGGCGCAACGAAGCCTTTGTAATTGATAAAATCACACGCGACAAAATAATTGAAAGCGACCCGAAATCTGCCGAAATCCTTAAGCCTTGGCTTGAAGGTAAAGACATAAAGAGGTGGCGCGCTGAAAGCCGCAACCTTTATCTGATACTTTTTGAGCGTGGATGGACCGATAGGACGTTCGGGCCAGACACCGAAGCCGTCCAGTGGGAACGAATGCGAGCCAAGTATCCTGCTATCTGTGCATGGCTTGAACCTCAACAGGAGTTTTGCAAAAGGCGGCTTGATAAAGGGGATTATTGGTGGGAACTTCGGGCCTGCACCTATTATGAACACTTTAAAGAGCCAAAAATAATTTCTACAAAAATATCAATTGGTCCGACCTTTACCGTGGACAGATGTGGATCTTTTTTAGGAAATACATCATATTTCTTGAACTCAGAAACTGACATTGATTTTTACGTTGCGATTCTCAATTCTTCCGTGGCCACGATGCTTTTGCCAAGCTTGTTTGTGGTCAAGGAAGGCGGTTTTTTTGAGATTCAGCCGGAAGGGTTGGCAAAAACGCCAATCCCATCAGCAACCGAAACCCAAAAAGCGGAACTGGGCGCGCTGGCAGCAGCCGCACACGCAGCGGCGGTAAAACGCTACGATCTGCAACAGGCGATTACCCGCCGAATTCCCGACCTTGCCGCCGATTCGACCAATGCGAAATTGACTGGCAAGTTGAAGCAATGGTGGGGCCTGCCCGACTTTGCCGCCTTCCAGAAGGAAGTGGAAAAGGCGCTAAAGGCCAAAATACCCCTTCAGGAGCGCAACGAGTGGGAAAACTGGATCACCACCAGCCGCACCGAGATTCATGCCCTGACCGCCGAAATCGCCCGGCTAGAAGCCGAAATAAACGCGAAGGTTTATGCGTTGTTCGATCTGACACCCGATGAAATCGCGCTGCTAGAGGCCAACGTTTGATGGTTATCCGGCGCAGCATCAGGGGCGAGGGAATAACTGCGCATGAGACGTTCACTTGGAACAAGGAGGACGAGAAGGACCCGCAAATTGCGGAAATTATGGAGGGTAATACTTTTGAAGGAATGCTTTCCCTGATTGAAACGGAATGCTTCGCAATCATGGCAGAGGTAGATTTGCCTAATTGTTACGGAAGTTGGAGTTACAACGCCAAGGGTGAATGGAAGAGTCCACCCAATCTCGAAGATTATTTTGGCGGCGGCTGGAGTATAGCGAACACCCATTGGCCGATAGCAGAAGCACGCGGTTTCGGTTTGGACAGCGTGGTCGGATTCGCGGCTCGAATGCTACAGCAGATAGTCTTGATCAAGCGTGCGACTAATCCGGAACAGGCTGGCTGGGTTGCACTCCAATCCTATTTTCTGGGAATAATGCGTGCCGAAATGCGCATTAAACTGGAGCATGAACCCAAGTGGCGAACAGGCGTGAAACAGCATGAAACACTGTCAGACACGCGAACCCGCGCCAATGACCAGAGGCGTGCAAAAGCCCGCCAAGTGCACAGTGCGTGGCAGGAAGAAGCTGATAAAATTTGGGCCAAGCGCCGGGGCCTAACGAAGGCAGCCGTCGCAGAGATTATCTGTAAGCTGAGGGGGGGCAAGGTGAATACAATCAGGCAGGCTCTGAAAAAACCTGACGAGGCTGGCTAAGCGCCGTCACTTCTACCAGCATATATGAAATGTCGCCAAACAAAAGGAGGCGACATTGGATATTCTGAATACAATTGAAGCGGCGGAATATGTCCGCCTTTCGAAGCCGACGCTGGACCGGCTTCGCGTATCGGGCGAAGGTCCGGTTTATGCCCAGCTTGGCCGCGCTGTGCGCTATCGCAAGGCTGATCTGGACGATTGGCTCGCTAGCCGTCTGACCCGCTCCACCAGCGAGAGGGGCGCGGCATAATGGGAACCGCAAACGAAAATGGCCCCGGTGTGCAGACCGGGGCCGGGAACCATGACGCTGCTGGCATCAGTAATTCCGACGCGCTCAATACCATTATTGCGGCGCAGGCTCAATTCCTGATCGCCGTGCATCACGTCCGACCTGAACTGGCGGCGATGGTAGCGGCAGTCGTGTTTGGGAGAGGCTGCGATGTCTAACCCGGTGGCTGATTTTATGGATGCGATGGCAACGGCAGGCATCCGCCCCATCGAGCCGATTGCCGTCAAGCTGGCTTCCGGTCATCCTGTCCGCTTTCGCGCCATCGGTGACAAGCCCGGACGGCGTAACGGCTGGGCATGGCTGCACCTTGATGGCGTGCCCGCTGGTGTGTTCCGGCATTATCGGCTGGGCATCCGGACGGTATGGCGGGCGGGGAGCGATCCCCGTTCGCTGTCACCAGCCGAACGACGCGCGATCATGGCTCAGGCCCGTGAAAGCGAAGCCCGGCGCAAAGCGGAAACCGTGGCCAAGCAGGAAGCGGCGGCTGGCGCGGCTCGCGATCTGTGGCGCGGTGCAGGCAAAGCCGATCCGGCGCATGGGTATCTGGCACGCAAGGGGCTGCCCCCGTTCGGCATTCGGCAATATGGCGACGCGCTGCTTGTCCCGATGGTCGATCCCGGCTTTCGCCTGTGGAATGTCCAGCGCATGTATCCGGATGGCCGCAAGCTGTTCCTGTCTGGTGGGCGTACCGATGGCCTGTTCTGGCCCCATGCGGTGTACATGCAGGATGGCAGGCCATCGGCTGGGCCGCTGGTAATCGGGGAAGGCTTTGCCACCATGGCGGCGGTCCACCATGCGACCGGGTACGGCGTTGTCGCGGCCATGTTTGCTCGCAACCTCAAAACTGTCGCCCGCGCCATGCGCGAGTTGTTCCCCAGCCGGACGCTGATCATCGCGGCGGACGATGACCGTCACCTGCCAGAAAATCTTGGTCTGGATGCCGCCCGAAAGGCCGCTCAGGCCGTTGGGGCGCTTTTGGCTGTGCCGCTGCCCCTTGGGCTAGAAACGCGCTCGGTAAAATCAGGAATCGATTTTGCGGACATTCCCCGCGATCGGGTTGCAGCACGTATTGCCGCTGCTCGGTTGGAGGAGTGATCGCCATGGCATCAACCGCAACCGCGCCTATGGATTTGGCTGCAATACACCCCGATGAAGCGGCGGCGCGAATCCATGCCCACAACACCTTGCGCGCCACGCCCTACCGCTGGCCCGATCCGGCATCGCTACCGACGCGGCAATGGCTGCTTGGTCATTGGCTCCTTCGGGGCGAGGTCACGGTGATGATCGCGCCGGGTGGGGTTGGTAAAAGCACGATCAGCAATATTATTGCGCTGTGTTTGGCAAGCGGCCGAACGTTTTTGGAGAAGCCGGTTCCGCGAGGCTCGCAAGGGGTTTGGATTTTCAATCTCGAAGACGGCACCGAGGAATTGGAGCGTCAAATGGCTGCCGCTTGCCTGTTCCACGGCATCGACCGGGAAGAATGCGACGACCGGCTCTACCTTGATAGCGGCATAATTCAGCCGCTTTGCACCGCGACTGAGGACAGACACGGTTTCACGCTGTCCGAAGCTACCTTCGATCAGCTCGCCGCGACAATTCGCGAACGAGACATATCGGTCCTGTTCGTTGATCCCTTCGTTTCCAGCCATTTGGTGCGAGAGAGTAGCAACGAAGCAATCGACGCCATCGTGAAACGGTGGAAGCGGCTGGCACAGGAAACCGGCTGTGCAGTGGTCTTGGTACATCACACCAAGAAGCTAGGCGACCGCGACGTATCCGCCGAAGACGGGCGCGGCGCGTCGGCACTGCCCGCTGCCGCCCGTGTCGTTCTCACCCTCAATCGAATGTCCAAAGGTGAGGCGACCCGGCTGGGCATAGTCAATGGGACTGAATGGAAGTCGCTCGTTCGCATAGATACCGGCAAGGGCAATCGCGCGCCGCCGGACCAGGCGACATGGATCAAGCTGGAAAGCCAGGATTTGGGGAATGGCGAATTTTGGGTTCCCGGCGACCAGGTGGCTGTCGCGCGAATCTGGCACGCTCCCGAAGCTGCCGATCTTGATCCGATGAGCGTTCGCGAAATTCAGCATCGCATGGGCGGCGCGGCTTTCGGGGAAAATTGCCAAGCTCGCGACTGGATTGGCAATGTGATCGCTGACGTGATCGGGCTTTGTCCAGTGGACGACAGAGCCGAGGTGCAGGCGATCCAGCGCCAGATGATTGCCGCCGCATACCTGAAGCCCGAAGCTCGCCGAGTTAGCGGGCGGGATCGCCCCATGGTGATCATGGGTAAATCGGTCGCCGATGCGGAACTAACCGAAAATCCGCACCCTGAAAAGTGTGGTGCGGCAAGTGCAGAAGGTGTGGCGAGCGACCCTGACTGAACCAACCACACCACCCGCACCTCCCTTTAGGGGAGTGCGGTGGTGGTGGTGCGGGTAAAGAGCTTTGAAAGGTAAAAAAATGAAACCCGAACCAAATCCAACTCCGAAGGCTGCCGCGAGTATCGTGCCGCCGGACAACCACCCCAATGATGCCTTCGAGGTATCGAGGGGGGACAGCGAAAAGATATGCCCCGCCGTGGCGAAAGCGCTGTTAGCACCGGACGCGAGGCACAGTGCAGTAATACAGCACTTGCTGTCAGCACATTTTGGCAAGCTGGCTTCCGCACCTGGGTTGGGCGATTATTCTGACGCGCTCCGAAAGCGGGAAGACGAGGCGGAGAAAGGCGACTTGGCATTAGTCAGCAGGACGCTGGCGGCCCAAGCATCTACCCTCGACGTGATTTTCGCGGAGATGGCCCGCCGCATGGCTTTGAACACAGGCGAGCACCTTGGAGCGACCGGGATATATGCTCGTATTGCGTTGAAAGCCCAAGCGTCATCGCGCGCGACATTGGAAGCCTTGGCGAAGCTGCACCAACCGCGCGAACAGACGGTGCGCCATGTTCATGTGAACGAAGGCGGGCAAGCCGTGGTCGCCGATCAATTCCATCATCACGCGGGGGGATCAGAAAATGCAAAATCAGCCGAACAACCCCATGCACCCGAAAGTGGAGCGGCTGGCACAGGCTCCACGTTGCCTTGCCCGGACCAGAACGGGGAAGCCGTGCCAGTCGCCAGCAGTGAAGGGAAATCGCCGTTGCAGGATGCACGGCGGAAAAGGCAGCGGCGCGCCTGAGGGTAACAAGAACGCGTGGAAGCATGGCGGGCGATCTGCTGAAACCATGCAGGCGCTGGCGCTGATCAAGGAACTATCAAGGGCGCTGAATTAACCCCGCCGTTGCGCCATTGCGCATTCCGTGCGCGGGCAGGGGGATGATATGAAAACCGCCTGGAATATAAAAAGCGCAATCCCCATGCTCGAACGCAAACACTCGTGCGCGCATGGAGGCAAGGTTTGCGCGCTAGTGGGATGGCACTGTTGCGCAGAGGCGAGGCTGCCCAATTTTCCCCGCCTGATTGCTATCTGATTGCTAGAACGGCGAGAGGTGGCACCCGACAGGAAGCCACCTCACCTAAGTCATTGAAAAAGTGGCGCGCCCGGAACGATTCGAACGTCCGACCCTCAGATTCGTAGTCTGATGCTCTATCCAGCTGAGCTACGGGCGCGTTGGAGTGGCGCTATTAGTCGGGGGCGAAGCGGAGCGCAAGCCCGTTGCCGCGAATAATTTGCGGGCCTAAAGCCATGGCATGATTTTCCTCCCGAAGATGGCGCCCGCAGCGGCGATTCTGGCCGTGGCGATGCTGGCGGGATGCGCCGGATCGGACATCGCCTTCCCCTCGCTCGCGCCCCGCGCGGTGGAAAAATTGCCGATCGAGGACCCGGTGAGCGATTCGACCGGGCCGGTCGCGGTGCCGGCGTATGCGGCGACGGCGGCCGCGATCCGGGCGCAGCTTGCCGCGGCGGAGACGGCGCGCGGGCGATTCGACGGCGAACTGGCCGATGCGCGGCGCGCGGTGGCCGCCGCGGCGGGGCAGCCGGCGGAAAGCGAGGAGTGGATCGCGGCGCAGCAGGCGATCAGCCGGCTGGATCAGGAGCGGGGGCCGGTGACGTCGGCGCTGGCCAGCCTGGACGAGATGGTGGTCGCGACCGGCGGCGCCCCCTCGCCCGAGCTGGCCAACGCCTGGAGCCGGGTTTCGGCGATCGACGAGGCGCAGCGCCGGGCCTTCGGCGAGGTGGCGGGCAAGCTGCCCAACCCCTGACCGGGTTCGATCCCCGGCGGAGCCCCATCGACGCCGGCTGGATATCCTCAGCCCGCGAGGGCCGCGGCGTGGCGGCGGGCCAGCTCGACATAGCCGGCCACGCCCTTGCGATGCGCGGCGAGATCCTCCTCCGTCAGATCGCGGACATATTTGGCCGGGCGGCCCGCCCACATCTGGCCGGAGAGGATGCGCTTGCCCGGCGTGAGCAGCGCGCCCGCCGCGAGCATGGCATCGCTTTCGATCACGCACCCGTCCATCACGATCGCCCCCAGGCCGACGAAGGCGCGATCGTGCAGGTGGCAGCCATGGACGATGGCGAGATGGCCGATCAGGCAATCCGCGCCGATCACCGTATCATATTGCTTCGTCGTGACGTGGACGACGGTGCCGTCCTGGATATTGGTGCGCGCGCCCACCGATATCGGCGCGACATCGCCGCGCAGCACGCAATTATACCAGACGCTCGCCCCTTCCCCGAGCACGACATCGCCGATCAGGCGCGATCCCGGCGCCACGAAGCCCGCGCGCGACACGTCCGGCGTGGCCCCGTCGAAGGGCAGGAGGGTGACGCCCGCCATCGTCATGCCGTTTTCCATGCGCCGACCTCCCAGTCCTTCGCCTCGATCAGGTGGAGGATGGTGGGATTGTCCTCCGGCCCGAAACGGGGATCGTTGAAATCCAGATCGGGCCGGCGCGTCATCCCCAGCCGCCGCATCAGGCCCCAGGAAGCGGCGTTGCGCTGGCTGGTGATGGCGATCACCAGCGGCGCGCCGACCGTGCCGAAGGCGAAGTCCAGCGAAGCGGAGGCGGCTTCCCGCGCATAGCCCTGGCCCCAGCAATCCTTGTCCAGCCGCCAGCCGATCTCCACCTCGCCGGGCAGCGTCGCGCCTTCCGCGTCGAACAGCTTGAGCCCGCACAGGCCGATCGGCCGGCCGTCCGCCTTGCGGAACAGGCCGAAGAAGCTGAAGCCGCGTTCGGCCTGGAGGCGGATCATCTTGTCGATGCGCTCGTCGCTGGCCTCGCGCGTCTGCGGGCCGCCGAGCAAGGCCATCACCTCCGGATCGGCGCATTGAGCGGCCGCCCAGGGCTTGTCGGCCTCCGTCATCGGCCGGAGAATCAATCGGTTCGTCTCGATCATCTGTCTCTCCCCGCGCCTGTCCTAGGCAGGGCGGGGCGGCATCGCAAATATCGGGAGCGCCGCGGCGGCGAGAGTCGGAAACTTTTACACCGCAGCGCAGCAACCCCTGCGGCAAATTCGCAAAATCCGCGGAATTGCGCCAGCACGGCTGTCTGGCACGGCCCGTGCATGTGATGGCAGCGAGGGTATACCACTTTCGGGATACCTCTTTCAGCTTCAATCCCCGTCGAAAGGGAATCCATGTTCAAGACGCTTGCAGCCGCTCTGCTTCTGACCTGCGCCGCCACCTCGGCCAATGCGGCCACCTTCGTGTTCGCCCAGGGTGAGGGCGGCGCCAAGGCGTTCGAAACCGTGATCGCGGACTTCAACGATCCCGCGAACAACAGCCTGGTGAGCGGCATCAACTTCAGCTTCCTCGACGCCGCGACCAGCGGCGGCACCGGCGCGCTGCCGGGCGCGGGCGATGGCAGCCGCTATCTTTCGGTGCTGGGCGGCGGCTATGCCGAGATCAGCCTGCCGGCCGCGACGAGCTTCAGCATCGATGTCGGCTCGCTTGACAGCTACAACCTGATGACGCTGCTATATTCGGACGGCACCACCGCCGACCTGAGCGGCGACACCATCTTCAATGGCGATGCCGATGGCAACCAGACCAGCCCGTCCGCCAATGGCCGCCTGACCGTGTGGGCCGATGCCGGCAAGATCATCACCGGCATCCGCTTCTCTTCGGACTCGAACTCGTTCGAGGTCGACAATCTCGCGATCACCGCGGTTCCCGAGCCTTCGGCCTGGGCGCTGATGCTGGCCGGCTTCGGCCTGATCGGCACCGGCCTGCGCAGCCGTCGCCGCGGGATCGCGCCGCAGGCCGCCTGATCCGCTTTATTCCCTTATCGGGGAGGAAGGCCGCCGGCCCTCGCAAGGGGGCCGGCGGTTTTCGTTTGGGGATAAGCGCGCGAGCGTGATGGCAATACGGAGCGGCCGGCTGGTGCGGGCGGGCGCCTGATCGGGCGGCCGCGATGCGATGGCCGGATGGCGACGGCAGGGCTCGCCGGAAGCGCGCGGGGGCGGATCGGCATCCCGGGTGCAGATGCGGGCCGGCCCCGAAGGCTCCGCCACGCGGGGTCGATCCGGGGGCCGTGGCGGGCGCCGGGAGGCTCCTGGCGGCAGCGTCCGTGGAGGGATGGCCCCGGACCGGGTCCGGGGCGGCGGCAGGCATGCAGGTCGGCTCGGCCGGGCCTGCAAGACGGGCGCGGGGCCCCGGCGGCCCGCCTGAGGCCCACCCTCAGCCCGCGAGCAGGCGGGCGGCGTGGGCGGCGTGGTAGGTGAGGATGCCGGAACAGCCCGCGCGGCGGAAGGCGGTGAGGGCTTCCAGCACCAGCGCGTCGCGATCGCCCGCGCCGGCCGCGACGGCGGCCTCGATCATCGCATATTCGCCGGACACCTGATAGGCGAACACCGGCACCTCGAACCGTTCCTTCACCCGGCGGATGATGTCGAGATAGGGCAGGCCGGGCTTCACCATCACGCTGTCCGCGCCCTCGGCGAGATCGAGCGCGACCTCGCGCAGCGCCTCCTCCGCATTGGCATAATCCATCTGATAGGCGCGCTTGTCGCCCTTCAGCAGCCCGCCCGATCCCACCGCATCGCGGAAGGGGCCGTAGAAGGCGCTCGCATATTTGGCCGAATAGGCCATGATCTGCACGTTGCGATGGCCGCCGGCCTCCAGCGCGGCGCGGATCGCGCCGACGCGGCCGTCCATCATGTCCGAAGGGGCGACGATGTCGGCGCCGGCTTCCGCCTGCACCAGCGCCTGGGCGACCAGCAGCTCGCTCGTCTCGTCGTTGAGGACATAGCCGGTGGCGTCGACCAGCCCGTCATGCCCGTGCGAGGTATAGGGATCGAGCGCGACATCGGTGAGCACGCCGATATCGGGCACCGCATCCTTGATGGCGCGGATGGCGCGGCACATCAGATTGTCGGGATTGAGCGCCTCGCGCCCGTCGTGGGTGCGCAGATCGCGCGGGGTGTTGGGGAACAGGGCGAGGCAGCCGATGCCCAGCGCCTTCGCCTCCTTCGCCACGGCGCCGATCCGGTCGATCGAATGGCGCGACACCCCCGGCAGCGTCTTCACCGGATCGGTGACGCCCTGGCCCTCCGTCACGAACAGCGGCCAGATCAGGTGCGCCGGCGACAGATGCGTTTCGGCGACGAGCGCGCGGCTCCAGGCGGAGGCGCGGGTGCGGCGGAGGCGGAGGGCGGGAAAGCTGGCTTGGGTCATGGCCGCCCCTTCTAGGCGGCGAAACCGCAAACGGGAATGCGGCAAAATGACCCAAGGCCGGGCTATTGCCGCGCCACGAGACGAGAGCCGACGGCCTGCGGGGCCGGAGGGCGTTGCCGGCCCGTCACCCGATGAGCATGGCCGCTGCTGCGATAATTTCCGTTCAATTCAAATATGTAATGATTTGTTGCTCGCCCTCGCTTCGGTTGACAGGGCGGGGAGCGGTTCGCATCAGCCCGACTGATATTGAAAATGATTATTAATAAAGAGTCGGGGGAACATGCATTTCCGATCCACGTCGCGCGCACGGCATCTCGTCGGCGCAGCCCTTATCGCCTTTGGCCTGGCCGTTGATCCGGCCCTTGCGGCGGACGCCGGGCCGCAGGCCGATGCCGACACCATCGTCGTCACCGCCGCCGGCTATGAGCAGAAGATCGCCGAGGCGCCGGCCAGCATCAGCGTGCTCGACCGGCAGGACCTGGAGGACAAGCGCTTCGGCAGCCTCGCGGAGGCGCTGCAGGACGTGCAGGGCGTGGATGTCGGCGGCGAGGCGGGCAAGACCGGCGGCCTCAACATCTCGATCCGCGGCATGCCGAGCGACTATACGCTGGTGCTGATTGACGGCCGCCGCCAGAACGCGCCCGGCAATGTGACGCCCAACGGGTTCGGCGAATCCTCCACCGGCTTCCTGCCGCCCTTTTCCGCGATCGACCGGATCGAGGTGGTGCGCGGGCCGATGTCCACGCTCTACGGATCGGATGCGATGGGCGGCGTGGTGAACATCATCACCCGCAAGGTCGGCGATCATTGGGTGGGCAGCGCGACCGCCGAGACCACCATCCAGGGCGACGACCGGTTCGGCAACATCCAGTCGCTCAACGGCTTCGCGCAGGGGCCGGTGGTGCCCGGCCTCGTGGGGCTCACGCTGCGCGGCAGCCTGTTCCACCGCGAGGCAGCGAATATCGGCATCCCCGGCGATCCGGCGCTGACGCTGGGCCGCAACCCGGTGCGATCCGACATCTACACCTATGGCGGCCGGCTGACGCTGACCCCGCATGCCGACCATGACCTGTGGTTCGAATATGACCGCAACGAGCAGACCTACGACAATAGCGAGGGGCAACTCGGCACGCTGGGCGTGCGCGGCGGATATGCGGAGGAGCAGCGCTTCAACCGGTCCAACTATGTGGCGGCGCATAGCTGGCGCACCGGCATCGGCACGCTGGACACCACCTTCACCCGCAACGATACCGAGACAATCGGCCGCACCGTGCCGCCGGGCACGCCGGGCGTGGACCCCGGCAGCCCCCGCATGCTGGAGGCGCGCAACGACATCCTCGATTCCCGCTTCACCGGGAAGGCCGGGCCGGTCGCCTTCACCGTGGGGGGCCAATATTGGTGGGCGCGGATGGTGGACGGCGTAGCGCCGGCGCCGTTCAAGTTCACCCAATGGGCGGGCTTCGGCGAGGCAACCTGGACGATCGTCGACGGCTTCAGCCTGACGGGCGGGGCGCGGTATGACGATCATTCCACCTTCGGCGGAAAATGGTCCCCCCGCGCTTATGCGGTGTGGAATATCGACGAGCGCTTCACCCTGAAGGGCGGCGTGAGCCGGGGCTTCAAGACGCCGCGGCTGGAGCAGATCGCCGACGGCATCATCGGCTTCGGCGGGCAGGGCACCATCCCGCTGATCGGCACGCCGGGCCTGAAGCCGGAGACCAGCACCTCCTACGAAGCCGGCCTCTATTATGACGGGCACGGCTTCTTCAGCGGCAACGTCACGCTGTTCAACAACGCGTTCAAGGACAAGATCGCCAGCGGGCCGGGCATTCCCAACTGCCGGTTCGCCGGCAATCCCGATCGGCCGGGATGCCTGGATGTGGGCGCCTTCCCCAATGTCGACCTGTTCGGCCAGTCGATCAACATCGACAAGGCGGTGACGCGGGGCGTGGAAGTGGCCACCCGCCTCGCCTTCACGCCAAGCCTGACGCTGTCGCTGAACTACACCTATACCGACAGCGAGCAGAAGAGCGGCGAGCAGAAGGGCATGCCGCTGATCGGCACGCCCGAGCATATGCTGAACGGCCAGATCCGCTGGAAGGTGGACGACAAGGCCACCCTATGGGCGCGCAGCGAGATCCGTTCGAGCCGCTGGCGCGGCGACAATGCCCAGCAGGCGGCCGTGGGCGACTTCAGGGGATATGAGCTGTTCCATTTCGGCGGCGCCTATCAGGTGACGCCGGCCTTCCGGCTGGCCGCGACCGTCTACAATTTGTTCGACACCGACTATGCCGTCTACCTGCCCTATCCCAGCGGGACGACCACGGCCTACACGCCGGCTTATTCGATCAACCAGGAAGGCCGCCGCCTGTGGCTTTCGGTGAATGTGGACTTCTGATGTGAGGGGGGCTGGGCAGGCCCGCTGACGACTGGAGTGCTGGGGGGCGGGCCGACATTCCGCCAGTTCCCCCCCTTCGTCATTCCCGCGCAGGCGGGAATCACGGTTTTGGGGGGGCGTTTCCGCAGGAATGACGGTGGTGGCGCGAACGGAAGGGCCGTTTTCCAAGGAAAGGCACCTCGCCGGCCCTCCCGGCGCAGCTAGCCGCCCTGGGCCGCCTTCCAGCCGGCGGCGGCGAGGGCGGGGAACTTTTCCGCCATTTCGCGGGCGTGGGCGGATGCCGCCGTGCCGCGGACGACGCGGCCCTTGATGCCGTGGATGATCGCCGCCAGCCGGAAGATGTTGAAGGCGGTGTAGAATTGCAGGTCCGGAATGCCGGCGCGGCCGGTGCGCGCGCAATAGGCCGCGACATAATCGGCTTCGGACGGGATGTTGAGCGTCGCGAGGTCCGCGCCGGCGATGCCGGTCGCGATCGGCGGGGCCAGGCGATACATCATGAGATGATAGGCGAAATCGGACAGCGGATCGCCCAGCGTGGACAATTCCCAATCGAGCACCGCGACCACGCGCGGCNCGGTGGGGTGGAAGATCATGTTGTCGCAGCGATAATCGCCATGGGTGATGCGCACCTCGCCCTGCGGCGGGACATGCGCCTCCAGCCAGCCGATCAGCGCATCCATGTCGTCGTTGCGGCCGGCCTCGACATCCTCATGATATTGCTTCGTCCAGCGGCCGATCTGCCGTTCGAAGAAATTGCCGGGCTTGCCATAGTCGCCAAGGCCGATCGCCTGCGGATCGATGCCGTGCAGCCGGGCGAGCGTGGCGTTCATCGCGTCGAAATAGGCCGGCCGCTCCTCACGCGAAACCTGGGGGAAGGTGGCATCCCAGAAGATGCGCCCTTCCACCATGTCCATCACGTAGAACCAGGTGCCGATCACGCTGTCGTCGGTGCAAAGGCCGTGGACGCGGGCCACCGGGAAATCGACGGTGGCGAGCGCGGATAGCACCCGCGCCTCGCGCTCCACCGCATGCGCGCCCTTCAGGATCTGGCCCGGCGGCTTGCGGCGCAGCACATAGGCGCGGCCGGGCGTGGTGAGCTTGTAGGTCGGGTTGGACTGGCCGCCCTTGAACTGCTCCACCGTCAGCGGGCCTTCATAGCCCGCGACATTATCGGCCATCCAGGCGGCCAGCCGCGCCTCATCGAAGCGATGCGCCTCGCGCACGGGGGTGGTGCCGCTGTTCTGATCCTGCCGATCGGCCAAGCCTGTTCTCCCTCGATCATGGTTCCGGCGTGGCTGAAACCACTTTTTGCCGCATGCCTAGCGGTCTGGCCGGGACGGGTGCATCCGCATCGCCCGGACAATCAGACCACCGATCCACTAGTGCGGTTCGCGCGCTGGCGGAACCGGGAAGCGATCCTTCGATGGCGCAATTCCCTTGCCCGGTCGCNGAACAAAAGCCGCGCTTCCGGGTCGGACGCTACGACAGGGCCGCGAGAGCCCCGCCCCCCGATCGGGAGAGAATCCGATGTCGAAGATCGCACCCTGCCTGTGGTTCGCCACCGAAGCCGAGGAAGCCGCCCGCTTCTACGCCGGCCTGATCCCCGATTCGCGGATCGATCAGGTGCAGCGCGCGCCGGCCGACAGCCCCGGCGGGCAGGCGGGAACGGTGCTGGTGGTGGGCTTCACCCTGGGCGGCACCCGCTTCACCGCGCTGAACGGCGGGGTGGGGGCGGAGTTCAGCCACGCCATATCCTTCCAGATCGACTGCGCGGACCAGGCGGAGGTGGACCGGCTGTGGGACGGGCTTTCGGCCGGCGGCAAGACCGAGCAGTGCGGCTGGCTGCGCGACCGTTACGGCATTTCCTGGCAGATCGTGCCGACCGCGCTGCCGAAACTGCTGGCCGATCCTGATCCGGCGAAGGCGAAGCGGGTGATGGAGGCGATGCTGGGCATGACCAGGATCGACATCGCCGGGCTGGAGCGCGCCTGGCGGGGGGCGTGACGGATGTTCGTCGCGGTCTATTGGTGGTGGGTCCACCCCGGCAAGGAGGATCAGTTCCGCGCGGCCTGGCGGCGCGGGACGGAACTGATCACGCGAATCTACGGCAGCCTGGGATCGCGGCTGCACCGCGCGGCGGACGGCCGCTTCGTCGGCATCGCCGAATGGCCGGACGAGGAAACATGGCAACACGCCATGGATGCCAAGATGGCCTATGACGAGCCGGAGACGCGGGCCGCCTTCGTCGATGCGATCGCCGATGCGCCCCACGATCCGCTGTTGACCTTGACGGTCACGGACGATCTGTTGCTGCGCACGCTGGACGTGGCGGACGAGGATTTGGGGAGGATGTGAATGCTGCACGGAAGCTGCCATTGCGGAGCGGTGACCTTCACGGTGGAGGCCGATCCGCCGGAACAGGCGGTGGCGTGCAACTGTTCCCACTGCCGGCGCAAGGGCTTCCTGCTGGCTTTCTACGGCGCGGACCGGTTCCGGCTGGAACAGGGCGAGGAGGCGCTGGGCAGCTACCTGTTCAACCGCCACGCCATCACGCACCGCTTCTGTACCACCTGCGGCTGCCAGCCCTTCGCCGAGGGAACGGCGCCGGACGGCAGCGCGACCCGCGCGGTGAACCTGCGCTGCGTGGAGGAGGTGGACCCCGATGCCATCGCCGTCCAGCATTTCGACGGGGCGAAGCTTTGAGCCACGGCGCGATCCGCGTCGGCATCGGCGGCTGGAACTATGAGCCGTGGCGCGGCACCTTCTACCCGGAGAAGCTGCCCCAGGCGAAGGAGCTGGCCTATGCGGCGGAGCGGCTCACCGCGATCGAGATCAATTCCACTTATTACAGCACCCAGAAGCCGGAAAGCTGGCGCAAATGGGCTGATGCCGTGCCCGAGGGCTTCGTCTTCACCGCCAAGGCATCGCGTTTCTGCACCAACCGCCGGGTGCTGGCGGAGGCGGGCGATTCGATCGCCAAGTTCCTGGGGCAGGGATTGACCGAGCTGGGCGACAGGCTCGGCCCGATCCTCTGGCAGTTCATGCCGACCAAGAAGTTCGACCGCGAGGATTTCGGCGCCTTCCTGAAGCTGCTGCCGCATGAGCAAGGCGGCCGGCGGCTGCGCCATGCGGTGGAGGTGCGGCACGAAAGCTTCCGCGATCCCGCCTTCGTCGATCTGGCGCGCGACAATGGCGTGGCGATCGTGTTTGCCGACCATGCCGAATATCCCGCCATCGCCGATCTGACCGCCGATTTCGTCTATGCCCGGCTGCAGCAATCGCGCGAGGAGGCGGCGACCGGCTATGATGCGGCGGCGCTCGACCATTGGGCCGATGTCGCGCGGAGCTGGGCCGGGGGGCACCAGCCGCGCGGGCTCGATCATGTGGCGCCGAGCGCGCCGGCGGCGAAAGGGCGGGACGTGTTCCTGTTCTTCATTTCCGGCGCCAAGGTGCGCAATCCGGCGGCGGCGCAGGCGCTGATCGAACGGGTGGGGTAGGGCGATGCCTCCCCTCCCTTTCAAGGGGAGGGGATTGAGGGGTGCGTGGCGAGCGTCAGCGAGCTTGCGCCCTCGGTTGCCGGGCTTCGCCAACGGGCATCGAGCCCGTCGGCTGCGCTACCCACCCCCCGGCCCCTCCCTTGAAAGGGAGGGGAGGGATCGGATCCTAAAGCCTCTCCAACGTGCGGGCGTCGCGCTGGCCGTCGTAGAAGGCGTCGAGCGCGGCGGCGAAGGGTTCTGCGGCGGGATCGGCCGCGACGGCATCGAACAGGGTGAGCGAGGAGCGGAGCTTGAGGGCGTCGATGCCGCCCATGATCGCTTCCGGCGGCCGGCCGGCATGGGCCAGCAGCGCGCGGGTGATGGCGCGCAGCCTTTCGCCGAGGATCGGGTGGGCGAGGAAGGCGCGGGCTTCGGCGGCCGAGGCGATGGCGTAGCGCTGGGCCATGAAGCTGTGGCCGAGCCCTTCGATCTGGGGGAAGACGAACCACATCCAGTGGCTGCGCTTGGCGCCGGCGGTGATCTCCGCCAGCGCGGCGGCGTAGCTGGCTTCCTGCGCGGCGAGGAAGCGGGCGAGATCGTGGGGATCGCCGCCGGCCATCGGCGATCAGCCCGGCAGCAGCCCGCGCGCGACGAGATCGGCGCGCAGCGTGGGTGCATCGCGGAAATGATGGCCGATCAGCCCGGCGGCTTCGCCCGCGGCGACATTGTCCGCCCGGTCGTCCACGAACAGTGCCTCGCCGGGGGCAAGGCCGAATCGCGCCATGGCGCGGCGGAAGATTTCGGGATCGGGCTTCACCAGCTTCTCCTCGCCGGAGACGAGGATATCACGGAAGCGATCGAACAGCGTGGCATGATCCGCGCGGAAGGGCGGCCAGAATTCGGCCGAGAAGTTGGTAAGCGCGAACAGCGGCACGCCCGCTTCGTCGAGCGCGGCGACGATTTCCGGGCTGCCGGGGATGGGGCCGGGCACCATCTCCCCGAATCGCGGGCCGAACTGGGCGATCAGCGGCGCATATTCGGGATGGAGCGTCGCCAGCTCCGCGCTGGTTTCCGCGAACGGGCGGCCGGCATCGTGCTGGCTGTGCCATTCGAAGGTAACGACACGCGCGAGAAAATCCTCCAGCGCCGCCCGATCGGGGATCAGGCGGGCATAGAGGTTTCTGGGATGCCAGTCGAAAAGGACGTGGCCGACATCGAAGATGACGGCCATCGGCCGGGCGTGGATCAGCCCTGGCGCGCCTTGAAGCGACGGTTGGTCTTGTTGATGACGTAGGTGCGGCCACGACGACGGATCACGCGATTGTCGCGGTGACGCCCCTTGAGCGATTTGAGCGAATTGCGGATCTTCATGGCTTGAACGCCTGCCTTATCTTGTCATCAGTCTGGAAAAAGCGAGGCGCTCCCCTATTCAACGCCCGGCCCCGAGTCAAGCATGTGCGCGGCCTTTGCGCGCGGCATGCAGCAAAAGACGTTGGACAAGCGTTTCGATCCACGTCCATGTGGTGCTTCAACATAGCTGGGGAATCTCTCCATGTCGCTTCGCCGCCTCGTTCTTTCCGGTTTCGTGCTGACGCTCGTCGCGGGCTGCGCCTCGCAGGTGCCGCCCGTGCAGGTGACGCGATTCCACCTCGGCCAGCCGATCGCCCGCGGCGAGATCGTGGTGGAGCCGCGCGATCCCACGCTGGCCAACAGCCTCGAATTCCGCAGCCAGGCGGAGGCGGTGAGCGCCGAGCTGGCCCGGCTGAACTTCCGGCTGGCGCCGGGCATCGCCAAGTCCGAGCTGGTCGCCGTGGTCGATGTGACGCGGCGCACCCGCCGCGATGCGGATACGGGATCGGGCGTGTCGGTGGGGCTGGGCGGCGGCAGCTATGGCGGCGGCGTGGGCGTTGGCGGCGGGGTGAGCTTCCCGATCGGCAAGAGCAAGTCCAGGGACGTGGACCTGACCGAGCTTGCGGTGCAGATCAAGCGCCGATCCGAAGGCACGGTGATCTGGGAAGGCCGCGCCAGGAGCGAGGCGCGCGCCGGCACGCCGGGCGCGGCCCCGGCCGCCGCGGTGCAGCGGCTGGCGGCCGCCCTGTTCAAGGATTTCCCCGGCGAATCGGGCCGCGTGGTGACGGTGAAGTAATCGGTGCAGGCGTAGGTATGGGTGACATGGATATCGGCATTTCGGCGGCGTTCGACAGCGGCAACATCATCGTCAAGGGGCGGGAAGGGGACCGGTTCGACCTGGAGATCGCCCGCGATCATGAGTCGGACTTCTACCAATGGTTCCATTTCCGGCTGACGGGCGCGGCGGGACGGACGGTGACGCTGCGCATCCTGAACGCGGGCGGATCGGCCTATCCGGGCGGCTGGCCCGGCTATCGCGCCCGCGTGTCCGAGGATCGCGAGACGTGGCGGCAGGCGGAGACCGACTATGCCGACGGCGTGCTCACCATCCGCCACATGCCGGCCACCAACAATGCCTGGTTCGCTTATTTCGCGCCTTATTCGATGGAGCGGCACCATGATCTGGTCGCCCGGATCGCCAGCCGCGAGGGCGTGACCCATCGTTCGCTCGGCCGCACGCTGGACGGGCAGGAGATCGACTGTCTCTCGCTGGGCGACGGCCCCCGGCAGGTGTGGCTCTATGCCCGCCAGCATCCGGGCGAGACCATGGCCGAATGGTGGATGGAAGGCGCGCTGGAACGGCTGACCGACCGGCAGGACAGCGTGGCCCGCCGGCTGCGCGCGGCCGCCACCTTCCACATCGTCCCCAACATGAACCCCGATGGTTCGCGGCGCGGCCACCTGCGCACCAATGCGGCCGGCGTGAACCTGAACCGCGAATGGCACAAGCCCTCGGCGGAGCGCAGCCCGGAGGTGCTCCACACGCTGGCGCGGATGGACGAGACGGGCGTGGACTTCGCCATGGACGTGCATGGCGACGAGGCGATCCCCCATGTCTTCCTCGCGGGGTTCGAGGGCATTCCCAAATGGACCGAGCGGCAGGGCGCGCTCTACGCCCGCTTCCGCGACACGCTGGCTGCCCGCACGCCCGATTTCCAGACGGCGCACGGCTATGAGACGGCCGCCCCCGGCAAGGCCAACCTCTCCATGTCCACCAACCAGCTCGCCAACCGCTTCGATTGCGTGGCGATGACGCTGGAAATGCCGTTCAAGGACAATGACGACTTGCCCGACGCCGCCTTCGGCTGGTCGCCCGCGCGATCGAAGCGGCTGGCCGAGGATTGCCTGGCCACCTTGTGCGAGATGATCGGGGATATCTAAACGGCCATGATCTTGGCCCTTTCGTCACCCTGAACTTGTTTCGGGGCCTGTGGCGCCGCAGGCGAAGGGATCGCCTGCGGAAAACGGGTGCCGAAGCAAGTTCGGCATGACGGGCGGCATCGGGAGAGGCGCATGACCCTGCGGCTGGAGGATATCGAGCGGATCAAGCAGCTCAAGCATCGCTACATGCGGATGCTGGACAGCGGCGACAGCGAGGGGCTGGCCGGCTGCTTCGTGGCCGAGGCGACGATCCGCTACGAGGGCGGTTCCTACCTCTACGAGGCGAACGGGCGCGACGAGATCATCGCCATGCTCGGCCAGATGCAGAACAACCAATATGTCGGCATGCACCTGGCGCTGATGCCCGAGATCGACGTGGCGGAAGACGGCGCTGTGGCCGAGGGGCGCTGGTATATGGTCGACTGGGCGGTGAACATGGCCACCAACCGCATGACCCACGGCACCGCGCTCTATCACGACCATTATGTCCACCGCGACGGCGAATGGCGCATCCGCCATTCCGGCTATGTCCGCCTGTTCGAACGGGTGGAGATGCTGAAGGAGCCGATCGACCTCAAGAGCCACGCCTTCGCCCGCTTCGGCCCGCCGATGCTGGGAGGGGTGCTGCCGCGGTAGTAAGGCAGGCGGGCTCTTGCCGTGGGCCTGCCGGGTCGTCAGTCCGGTCAGCTATAATAGCGGTTGCAGGTGGAGCGCTGACCGGCGGCGATGCCCCCGGTCTTCATCACCTGATCCGAGCGCTGGCGGACGTTGAAGGCGCTGGTGTAGCGGATCGTGCGATCCTTCAGGATCGAATTGGGGACCAGCGGCTGATAATCATAGACGACCTCCACGAACATCAGCGCGGTGCCGGGGCTGGCGCCGATCTGGTTGTTGGCCGGGCCGATGCCGGTCGGCGTGGGGGTGCCGTTGGCTTCAGGCTGGGATTTGGCCTGGTCGCTGGATTTGGTGGCGTCCGAATCCGCCTCGCTCCCATTGGTGATGATCGTCCCGCCCTTGGTCCTGGGCGCGCCGAAGCTGGAGGCGGCCTGCTTCATCCCGAAGCAGCGCTGCCAGCGGATCCACTGGTTGGGTTTGCCGTTGGTCATGGTCGGTGCGACCGTGCGAGGCTCCACGCTGGACAGGATGATCCGGCCATGATCGGCGAAGTCGATGCTCTGGCCCACCAGCTTGGCGCCGATGAACAGCTCGTTGATGTCATATTCGTCGATCGAATCGCGCACGCGCGCGGCATTGTCGGCAGTGGCCATGGCGATCTGGCTGATGCGCAGATGGGCGATGGCATAGTTGGCCGTTTCGATGCCCGCTAGCCCGAGCAGCAGCAGCAGCGGAAGGACAAAGGCGAATTCGGTCATCGCCACGCCACTTTGGCTGCGGTGGAGGGTGGAGAGGTCAGCCACCGGGGCATACCTCCTTGGGGATGGTCTGCGATGCATAAGGCTGGTTGCGCAGCACCGTGCCGGAGCTGACGGTGGCCGTGGGCGAGAAGCCGAAGATCTTGGTCAGCGGCACCAGCCGCTCGAAACTGGCCGTCACCTTGTAATAGACGATGTCATCCGATCCACCGAGGCCGGCGCGTCCGGCGACGGTGTTGCGGATGCCGTCACCGTTCAGATCCTCGAAGCAGTCGCTGGGGTCTTCGCCCACTGGGCCACGATCCTTGGTGATCTTCTCCGGCCGGCCGATGCCCGAATATTCGTAATAGTTGGTCTTCTCGATCTCGATCGTGGCGGTGTTGGAGAAAGCGGAAAGCTGATCGCGTATATATTCGTCCACCTTATCGGCGGGCATATCGCCCACCGTGGCCAGCCGTGCCGCCCGGTGGACGGTGCCCTCCACCACCGATCCCAGATACATGCTGTAACCGAAATCAATGAAGCCCAGCAGGATGCCCAGGAACGGCAGCATCACGAATGCCAGTTCGACGATGGTGGCGCCCCGCTGGTCGCGGGCGAGCCGGTTCCGGCACGCGCGCGTCATTGGGTAAGCCTCAGCGAGCCGATATTCTTGCCGATTTCCACGAACTTGGCGATCAGCTGGGCTTTATCGGACGATTTCGAAACCTGATTCGGGCTGCTGGCGCACTCCTTCAGCGCGGCACTGGGATCGGTGGAAGTGAAGCTGATCACCCAGATCGACACGCTCTGGCCCTTGATCGCGTGGCAGACCATCTTGAACCGCTGCTCGTGGCGGCTCGTCTGGGTCGAGGTGTTTGCGGTGCCGGTGATCTTCCTGTCGAGTTGTTCGATGCCATAAGCGGAATAGCTGTCGACATTCGGCGCCAGCGCGCCATCGGTCAGGAAGATCAGGAAGCGGCTGACCGGCATGCTGCCGACCTGCTCGGGATTGTCGCTCTTGAACACGCCTTTTCGGGAGAGCAGTCGGCCGCCCCAGATCAGCCCGATATCGTGATAGGTGCCGCCGGTGGTGACCAGATTATCGATATAGGCCTTGAGGTCGTCTCTCGACCAGGCGGTGAGCCGGCGAGCTTCGGACGGGCAGGCCGTATAGGCGTTTTCCGGTGTCGTCGGAGTCCCCTTCCTGGGCAGATATTCACCATTGATATCCGCGCTCGTTCCCGCTGCACGAAGATAGGTTACCTCTGGCCAGAAGGGTTTCCAGCGGGTTTCCTTGCTGTTCGGAATGAGGTCCAGGTCAAGGTCATGGGCACCGGAGGGTATGGTATAGTCCGAAGACGTCGTTATCGATGACGTCGTTTGGGCTTCCTCGATGCAGCCCGCCCACTTGGCTTTCTTCGTCGTTCCGCTATCCCTGGACGGGACGTCCACCTCGTTGCCCTTGACGAAATTGGCGATATCATACTCTACGGGCATGTATATCCAGGTGGACTGATTGCCTGTGCTGTCGGAATCATAATATGTGCATTGCTTGTTGCTATAGGAGCGATATTCGGCGGGAATAGCGTTGCAATCGGATTGGTTGTTGACAGCCTTGGTGTGCTTGTATGTCAACTTTCGCGAATGATAAGTCCATTTATCGCTTTCAACATAGCTATTGTTTATGCCCCTAACCACGTTTCCGACGTTCACGTTGCTGGAGTAGGGCACGATTCCATAGCGGAGTTGCAGGCCGGCCTTTTTAAGCTGATCCTGAACCGGCGCCAGCTCGTCGTAGAGAGCCATAACGGCCTCTCGCAGGGCGGCGATCTTGGGACTGCCGCCAAGATTTTCATCCATCGATTTGGTGACGTCCAGCACCAGCATGACATCGGTGTTCACGAAATCCTGGCGCGCATCGCATGTGACCGAGAGCGGCAGATATTCGAAGCCGAATATCTTCATGATCGATGTCGGGATGCGCGTCTGCGCGCTCACTAGCACGGTCGTCTTTCCCTTTTCCGTGCCATCCTTGGCCTTGGTGGATAAGGTGAAATGATCGGTATCGAAGCTGCCTTGCGGGAAGTTGAAGTTGAAGAATTTCTCCGCTTCGGTGGTGACGGTGCTGTCCACCACCCCCGCGCTCATCGCGCGGCGGCCGGCGAGGGCGGCGGCGTCGCAGGCGACTTGCAGGCGTGATTGGGCGGCATAGGCGCGGCTCAGATCGATGCCGGAGCCGATGAGGCAGAGCAGCGGGATGATCGCCGCCGTGGCGATGGCGAGCACGTTGCCGCGGGTGTCGTCGCGCAGCCGTGCCAGGAATCCGCGCTGGCCCTTTTCGTGCAGGCCCTTCGGATGATTGCGTATTTCGCGTTCGTTTATCCGAGCCATTTGGTCGCCCCGCCCGGCGCCCCACGCGCGCCTGTCTGCCTTCATCGCAGGGAAGGGCTAAGGCTATCTGAAATCCCGTGGTTAACGCGGCGTTGCCGTCGTTCGGCCGTGGGCTTGCGCAATATCGGTTGGGCGGCGCGCGCGGCGGGATTATGGCGGGCGGCATGATCCCGCCCGACGATCCCGAACGCGCGCTCGCGCTTGTCTATGCGCCGGCGGACCGGCGGGCGGCGCTGGCGGTGCTGTGGCGGCTGGACGAGCGGCTGGGCGCGGTGCTGGCGATGGCGCAGGAGCCGATGATCCGCGCGATCCGCCTGGCCTGGTGGCGCGAGGCGCTGGAGGCGCTGGACGATGGCCCCCCGCCGGACGAGCCGCTGCTGCAGGACGTGGCGGCGCATATCCTGCCGCTGGGCCTTGCCGGCGCCGATGTCGCGGCGCTGGAGGAAGGCTGGGCGGCGCTGGCTGACCTGCCGCCGGACCTTGGTCGTCACGCGCGCGCGCGCGGGCGCGCCTTGTTCGATCTGTCGGCGCGGCTGCTGGGCGAGGCCGCGCCGCGCGACCTGGCCGATGCCGGGGAGGGCTGGGCGCTGATCGACCGGCTGGCCGCCGGGGATGGGCCGGACGAGGATCGGGCGGAATTGCAGGCGCGGGCGGCGGCGTTGCTGGCGCGGCGCCGCTGGCCGCGCGCGCTGCGGCCGCTGGGCGTGCTGGCGGCGCTGGCGCGGCGCGATGCGCGGGCGGGCGATCCGGCGGCGCGGCGGCAGGGATCGCCGGCGCGGCTCGGCCGGGCGATCGTTGCGGGACTGCTTGGCCGCTGAGCGGAGACGCGATAGCCTTCCGCCCCAGGGGACATGGGGGAGGCGATCATGGCGCGATTCCTGGCGGGCGTCGCATCGGCGCTGCTGCTGGCGGCTGCGGGTTTCTTCTGGTGGNGCGGGCGGGCGGCGGATGCGGGGCCGGCCGCGCTGCCGTCGGCCCCGCTGATCGCAGCACCCGCCGATGCCGGCGCGGATAGGGACCCGCCCCAGGCGAGCGAGCGGACGCGCGAGCAGCGCCGCTTCGCCCGCTACGATCGCGACAGGGACGGCCGGGTCGGCCGCGAGGAATATCTGGCGGCGCGGCGCAAGGCCTTCGCCAAGCTCGATACCAATGGCGACGGCCGGCTTTCGTTCGAGGAATATGCCGTCCGCACGATCGACAAGTTCGGCCAGGCCGATGCGGATCGTTCGGGCGCGCTGGACGCTGCCGAGTTCGCCACCACCCGCGTCGCCCGCAAGGCGCCCGCCCGCCCCAACTGCCCGCCGCCGCCCGCGCGCGACGAGGGCGAGGAGGGCTGAGGATCAGGCGGCGGCGTCGATCCAGTCGGCCAGCTTTTCCCGCGCGCGCGTCGTATAGAGCAGCTTGCGGTCGGCCTTCTTCGTCCGGCCGGGGATGGGCGGGAACAGGCCGAAATTGACGTTCATCGGCTGGAACGTCTCCGCGTCCGCGCCGCCGGTGATATGGCCCAGCAGCGCGCCGAGCGCGGTTTCGACCGGCGGCGGCGCCAGCGTGCGGCCGCCCAGATCGGCGGCGGCGAAACGCGCGGCAAGCAGGCCGACGGCGGCGGATTCGATATAGCCTTCGCAGCCGGTGATCTGGCCGGCGAAGCGGATGTGCGGCGCGCTCTTCAGCCGCAGCTCGCCATCCAGCAGGCGCGGCGAATTGATGAAGGTGTTGCGGTGCAGCCCGCCCAGCCGGGCGAATTCCGCCTTTTCCAGCCCCGGTATGGTGCGGAAGATGCGGACCTGTTCGGCATGCTTCAGCTTCGTCTGGAAGCCAACGATGTTCCACAGCGTGCCGAGCGCATTATCCTGGCGGAGCTGGACGACGGCATAGGGCCAGCGCCCGGTGCGCGGATCATCGAGGCCGACCGGCTTCATCGGCCCGTGGCGCAGCGTATCGACGCCGCGTTCGGCCATCACCTCGATCGGCATGCAGCCGTCGAAATAGGGCGTATCGGCCTCCCATTCCTTGAAGGCGGTCTTCTCGCCCGTCATCAGCGCATCGATGAAGGCGAGATACTGGTCCTTGTCGAGCGGGCAGTTGATATAATCCTTGCCGTCGCCCTTGTTCCAGCGGCTCTGGAACCAGGCCACGTCCATGTCGATCGTGTCGCGGTGGACGATGGGGGCCAGGGCATCGAAGAAGGCGAGTTCCGCCTCGCCGGTTTCGGCGAGGATGGATTGCGCGAGCGGCGCGGCCGTCAGCGGGCCGGTGGCGATGATCGCCGGGCCTTGCGGCAGGCCGTCCACGCGTTCGCGCACCAGCTCGATCCGCTCATGATCCGAAACCCGTTTCGTCACGGCGGCGGAGAAGCCGTCCCGGTCCACGGCCAGGGCGGAGCCCGCCGGCACGCGATGCGCGTCGGCACAGGCCATGATGAGTGAGTTAAGCTGGCGAAGCTCGGCATGGAGCAGGCCGACGGCGTTGCTTGCCGCGTCGTCGGAACGGAAGCTGTTGGAACAGACCAGCTCGGCCAGGTCGTCCGTCTTGTGCGCGGGCGTGCCTTCCACGCCGCGCATCTCGGAAAGCCGCACGCGATATCCGGCCTCGGCCATCTGCCACGCGGCCTCTGACCCGGCCAGCCCGCCGCCGATGATATGAATGTCGTGAGTCATGGCGAAGTGCGATAGAAGGTTAAGCGCACGGAAGCGAGTGGGAGCGGGAGCTTGATCGACCATATCGGCTTGACGGCAACGGACATCGCCCGGTCGCGGGCTTTCTATGCGGCGGCGCTCGGGCCGCTCGGCATCGCCCTCGTCATGGAGATAACGCCCGAGATGAAGGGCACGCCCGGCAGCGCGCTGGGCTATGGCCGCGAAGGCAAGCCCTTCTTCTGGATATATGGCGATGCCCCGGCGGGGGGCGAGGTGCATGTCGCCTTCACGGTGCCCGATCGCGCCGCCGTCGATGCCTTCCACGCCGCCGCGATCGCCGCCGGCGGCAGGGACAATGGCGCGCCCGGCCTGCGGCCGCATTATCATGCCGATTATTACGGCGCCTTCGTGTTCGATCCCGACGGCCATAATATCGAGGCGGTATGCCACGCGCCCGCCTGAGCCGATCGGGCTGGGCCGGCTTCGCGATCGCGGGCCTGCTGGCGCTGGGGGTGTCGGCCTATGCCGCGCGCTATCCGATCGTCGGGCCGCCCGCCTTCGCGGCGGGCCTGCGGGATAGCTTCCTCCGGCACCCCTGGGCGATCTATGTCCATGCCGGTTTCGGCGCGGTGGCGCTGGGCGTGGGCTTCATCCAGCTCAATCCCGCGATCCGATCGGCAAGCTATGGGCTGCACCGCTGGCTGGGGCGGGCTTATGCCACCGCCGCGATCCTTGGCGGCGCGGCGGGCCTCTACCTGGCGCCTTATGCCGATACGGGGCCGATCGCGGCCACCGGCTTCGGCCTGCTCGCGGTGCTGACGATGCTGACGACCGCCGCCGGCTGGATCGCCATCCGGTCCCGCCGGGTTGCCGCGCATCGCCGCTGGATGATCCGCAGCTATGCCCTGATCTTCGCCGCCGTGACGCTCCGTATCGAACTGCCGCTGCTGATCATGGCGTTCGGCGATTTCGTGCCGGCCTATCGCATCGTTGCCTGGCTGTGCTGGGTGCCCAACCTGCTCGCGGCCGAATGGTGGCTGCGCCGCGCCGGCGCGCGGATGCCGCCGGAACTGGGCGGGGCGGCCGCCTGATGCGGATCTTCACGATCGGCTATGAAGGCGCGACCCAGGCGGACTTCATCGCCGCGCTGCGCGATGCGGGCGTGAAGCGGGTGATCGACGTGCGCGCCGTGCCGCTGTCCCGCAAGCCCGGCTTCTCCAAGACCGTGCTGGCGGCGGGGCTGAAGGAGGCCGGCATCGATTATGTCCACCTGAAGCCGCTCGGCACGCCGCCGGCCGGGCGCGAGGCGGCGCGCAAGGGGGACAGGGCCGGCCTCGAATCCGTCTATGCCGGGCAGCTCGAGCAGCCGGACGCGATCGTCGCGGCGGCACGGATGATCGAGCTGGCCGGGGAGGCACCGAGCGCCCTCCTCTGTTTCGAGCGCGATCCCGCCGCCTGCCATCGCAGCCTGCTGCTGGCCGCCGTGGCGCCCGATGCCGAGGTGGTGGATCTTTACGCCTGAAAGGGCGGGCCGCGCGGCTGTTCAGGCCGGGATGGCCGTTTTCCGCGCCTTTCGCGCGATGATTGGCGCAAGGCTGTGGCATTCATGACCTATTCAAGGCGGAGGCCCTATGCCACAAGCCCATGCCGATGAAGACTTTAGTTCTGCCCTGCTTGGCGGGCACCCTTGCCGTCAGCGCGATCGCCGCGCCGGCGGAGGCCGGCCGCCGCGATCAGGATGCCGCGTTCGAAGCCGTGCGCAGCGGCCGCAGCCAGCCGTTGCCGATGCTGGAGCGCCGCGTGCTGCCGCAGATCAGGGGCGATTATCTCGGCCGACCCGAATATGATGCAGGATCGAACATGTATCGCATGAAGTTCATGCGGAACGGTTCCGTGATATGGATCGACGTGGACGGACGCACCGGCCAGATCCTTCGCCGTTCGGGAGAATGACTGAAATATGCGCGTACTGATTGTCGAGGACGAGCCGAATCTCGGCCGCCAGCTTCGCGCCACGCTCGAAGGAGCGGGCTATGCCGTCGATCTGGCCACCGATGGCGAGGACGGCCATTTCCTGGGCTCCACCGAAAATTACGATGCGATCATCCTCGATCTGGGCCTGCCCAAGCTCGACGGGCTGACCGTGCTCGACAGGTGGCGCAAGGAAGGCAAGGAAACCCCCGTGCTGGTGCTGACGGCACGGGACAGCTGGTCGGACAAGGTGGCGGGCCTCGATGCCGGCGCCGACGACTATCTCGCCAAGCCTTTCCAGACGGAGGAGCTGATCGCCCGGCTGCGCGCGCTGATCCGCCGCGCCTCGGGCAATGCTTCGTCCGAGCTGGTGGCGGGCGACGTGCGGCTCGACACGCGATCGGGCAAGGTCACGCTGGCCGGCGAGCCGGTGAAGATGACCGCGCAGGAATATAAGCTGCTGAGCTACCTGATGCACCACAAGGGCAAGGTGGTGAGCCGCACCGAGCTGATCGAGCATATCTACGACCAGGATTTCGATCGCGATTCGAACACGATCGAGGTGTTCGTCACCCGCATCCGCAAGAAGCTGGGCCAGGATGTGATCACCACCATCCGGGGCCTGGGCTACAGCCTCGAGGACCCGGACGCCTGAGAGATCGTTGGAAAATTCGCCTTCAGCGCATTTCAGGCGCCCCGATCCGGCCACCCATAATATGCTGCCATTGGGCGGCCGGCTGGGGGAACGCGCCGATGCCGTCCAATGGGCGAAAGCCCATCCCCGAGCGGCCTTGAGCCGGCGATGAGCCAGCCGCCCGAGCCAGAAGCCGCGCCGCCGCCGTCTCCCGCAACGGAGGCGGTGCCGCTGCTTTATCGCCTGCCCGCCTTCCTGCGCCTGCTGCGCGCGCGGCTGCGGCCGCCGCCGTCCACCGCGCGATCCACCGGATCGCTCACGCGGCGGATGATCGTGATTTCGGCGGCGTGGATATTCGTGCTGCTGGTGGGCGGGGGCCTCGCGCTCGATCGCGTGCTTTCCTCCGCCATCACCCGCAATTTCGACGCGCAGCTCGAATATGTGCTGACGGCGATGATCGCATCGTCGGAAATCGGGCCGGACGGGGAGGTGCGCTTCAACCGGCCGCTCGCCGACCAGCGTTTCCTGGAGCCCTATTCGGGCCTTTATTACCAGATCAGCGGGCGCGGCTTCGAAACCTTCCGGTCGCGATCGCTGTGGGATCGGGCGCTGACGGTGAAGGCGCAGCATGGCGACGATTCGGTCCATGTCTATGACAGCCGTGAATTCGCCGACGAGCCGCTGCGCGTGCTGGAACGTGACGTGCGCCTGCCGGGATCGGGCACGCGCTGGCGCTTCCAGGTGGCGCAGGGGCGCGCGGCGCTGGACGAGCAGATCGCCACCCTGCGGCGCACGCTGGTGCGGTCCTTCGCCCTGCTGGGGCTGGGGCTGATCGTCGCGTCGGCCCTGCAGGCGACCTACGGCCTCTGGCCGCTGCGCAAGATAAGGCGCGGCATCAGCGCGGTGCGCGCCGGCCAGATCGCGCTGGTGGACGATGCCGTGCCCAACGAGATCGTGCCGCTGGTGGAGGAGCTGAACGCGCTGCTCGCCCATAATGAGAAGCAGGCGGAGGAAGCGCGCCGCCATGCCGGCAACCTCGCCCACGCGCTGAAGACGCCGCTCACCGTCATCATGAACGAGGCGACCGCCGGCAGCCCCGACCTCAAGGACACGGTGATCCGCGAGGCGACGACGATGCGCCGGCAGGTGGACCACCATCTCGCCCGCGCCCGCGCCGTCGGCCGGCGCGGCCAGATGCAGAGCCGGGCCGAGGTGTGGCCCGCGCTGAAGGCGGTGGAACGCGCCATGGCCCGGCTCCATCGCCATGTGACGGTGGACCTGGCCGGCGTGAAGGACGCCGCCGTCCATGTCGAGCATCAGGACCTCGAGGAGATCGTCGGCAACCTGATCGAGAATGCCGCCAAATATGGCCAGGGCCGCGTGTTCGTGGAGGTGAAGCGCGACGCCGGCTATGTCGAGATCATCGTCGAGGATGACGGCCCCGGCATTCCCGAGGCGGATCGGCGGGTGCTGTTCCATCGCGGCGCGCGGCTGGACACCGGCAAGCCGGGCACGGGCCTGGGCCTCGCCATCGTCCGCGATGTCGTGGAGATTTACGGCGGCACGGTCAGCCTGGAGGAGAGCGAGGATCTGGGCGGCCTGCTCGCGCGGCTGAGGCTGCCCGCGGCCGCCTGACATCCTTGCGGATGCCGCCGCCGAAGAATCGCATATCCGGCAGCTATGTGCGGAACGATCCGGTTTGAACGTATTTCTGCTCAAGGCACGGCGGATTCGCGTCCTATGCTTCGGAACGGGCAGGGGATATTGGGCTTGTGGTCGATCAACCCGGATATGGCCGCGATCGGATGAAGGGGATGGCGGGCTTCGCCGACGAGGACGACCGCTGGTATAGCCTCGCCTCGACGATCGAGCAGCTTGCCGGCGCCCGTTCCGACGATGAGGTGATCGATATGCTGCGCGGATCGGCGCGCAGCATCGTGGGCGCGGACGGCATCGCCGTGGTGCTCAAGGACGGGGACCAGTGCTTCTATGTGGCCGAGGATGCGGTGGAGCCGCTCTGGGCCGGCCAGCGCTTCCCGGCTGAAACCTGCGTGTCCGGCTGGGCGATGCGCCACCGCCAGACGGCCGTCATCCCCGATATCACCGCCGATCCCCGCGTGCCGATCGAGGCCTATCGGCAGACCTTCGTTCGCAGCCTGGTGATGGTGCCGATCGGGGCGCCCGCGGCCATCGCCGCGCTGGGGGCCTATTGGGATCGCATCCGCGTGCCGAAGAAGACCGAGGTGGCGATGCTGGAGGCGCTGGCGCGATCGGCCGCGACCGCGATCGAGAATGCCCGGCTGATCGCGCGGCTCCATGCGATGAATCGGGATCTGGCGCAGAGGCTTGCGGAGCTTGACGGGCGATCCGGCCGGCACTGATGGCCGGTCCTTCGGCCACCCCCTCCAAACGGACTAGGACCGACTCCTCCCCATCGCATAGCCTCCCCCGGAAACGCCGGCCCGAGCCGGCGGCATGGAGGATGACGAGATGGCCGAATATCAGATGCTGATCGATGGCGCGCTGACCGACGGATCGGCGGAGCTGGAGGTGGTGAACCCCGCGACCGGGCAGCCCTTCACCAGTGTCGCCCGCGCGTCCGAAGCCGATATGCTGCGCGCGATCGCCGCGGCCAAGGCGGCCCAGCCGGGCTGGGCGGCGAAGCCGCTCGCCGAACGGCAGGCGGCGCTGATGCGCCTGGCCGACGCGATCGACGCGAACGCCGCCGATCTCGCCCGCACGCTGGTGATGGAGCAGGGCAAGCCGCTGGAGCAGGCCCAGGCCGAAACCGCCTATGCCGCCGTGTTCATCCGCCATTTCGCCGCCCAGTCGCTGGAGCCGGAGACGGTGCAGGACGACGAGGCCTATCACATCCAGGCCCATTATCGTCCGCTGGGCGTGGTCGCCGGCATCACGCCGTGGAATTTCCCGCTGCTGATCGGCTGCTACAAGCTCGCGCCCGCCGTGCTCCTGGGCAACAGCTTCATCTGGAAGGCCGCGCCGACCACGCCCGTCACCGCGCTGATGATCGGGAAGCTGGCGAAGGACATCTTCCCCGCCGGCATCGTCAACGTGCTGGTCGACAAGAACGATCTCGGCGCGGTGCTGACCTCGCACCCCGATGTTGCCAAGATCAGCTTCACCGGTTCCACGCCCACCGGCCGCAAGGTGATGGAGGCGGCGGCATCCTCGCTCAAGCGGCTGACGCTGGAACTGGGGGGCAACGACGCCGGCATCGTCCTTCCCGACGCCGATATCGCCAAGACCGCGCAGCGCGCCGTGGGCAGCGCCTTCTTCAACGCCGGCCAGGTCTGCATCGCGCTGAAGCGCCTCTACGTCCACCGTTCCATCTATGAGGAGATGTGCGACGCGCTGGCGAGCGAGGTGGCGCAGCTCGCGCTGGGCGACGGGCTGGAGCAGGGCACCCGCGTCGGCCCGCTGCAGAACGCCCAGCAATATGAGAAGGCCAAGACCTATCTGGAGGCCGCCCACGCCGATGGCCGGGTGATCGCCGGCGGCCGCGCGCGCGCGGGCGGCGGTTACTTCATCGAGCCGACGCTGGTGCGCGACATCGGCGACGGATCGAAACTGGTGGACGAGGAGCAGTTCGCCCCGATCCTGCCGGTGATCGCCTATGACGACCCCGCCGACGTGATCGGCCGGGCCAATTCCTCCGAATATGGCCTGGGCGGATCGGTATGGTCCGAGGACATCGACAAGGCGGTGGCCGTCGCCAGCCAGATCGAAAGCGGCACGGTGTGGATCAACCACCATACCCATTTCGGCCCGCACATCCCCTTCGCGGGCGCCAAGCAATCGGGGCTCGGCGTGGAATTCGGCAAGGAGGGCCTCACCGAATTCGCCCAGCGCACGGTGATCAGCGTGTCGCGCGCCTGACCGGTGTTGCGGCGGCGGCGCCATCCCGCCGCCGCACCGGGGAGGAGCCGGCGTCGCCATCAAGCGCCGGTTCCTCCCCGTTTTTTGGGGCCCGGCCGGAGGCGCGGGGGAAAAGGCCGCGCCCTCTCTCTCCCGATTGCATTCGTCATCGACTTCGGCGCAAATGCGGGTCTGGGCTCGAGGACAGGATGAACGCCGAAAAACCCATGCGGGGCCGCCATCTGGTGACGGCCGATCGCGGATTTTCCACGGGCGGCGGCCTGTGGGCGCGGCTGCTGGCGCCCGGCTTCCGCCGGCTGCTGGACCATGTCGATCGCGGGCTGGAGGCGGGCGCGATCGATGCGACCCTGCCCGACGGCACCCGCCGGCTGCTGGGCGGCCGGGCGGACGGCCCCGTCGCCGTGGTCGACGTGAGGAACTGGCGCGCGCTGGTGCGGCTGATCACCGGCGGATCGATCGGCTGGTATCGCGCCTGGGCGGAAGGCGAATGGACCAGCCCCGATCCCGTGCCGCTGTTCGATCTGTTCATGCGCAATCGCGTGGCTTTGGGCGAGATCGGCCGGGCGCAGGGCCTGGGCCGGCTGGTCAACCGCCTGCGCCATGCGCTCCGCCGCAACGANCGCAGCGGCGCGCGGCGCAACATCGAATTCCACTACGATCTCGGCAATGATTTCTACGCCGCCTGGCTCGACGGGACGATGGCCTATTCCAGCGCCCGCTTCGCCGAGCCGATTTCGGCCGACGAGCCGCTGGAGGCCGCACAGGAGCGCAAGGTCAGGATGCTGCTCGACCGGCTGATGCTGAAGCCGGGGGATCATCTGCTGGAGATCGGCTGCGGCTGGGGCGGCCTCGCCGAGATCGCCGCGCGCGATTATGGCGCGCGGGTGACGGGCATCACGCTTTCGGCCGAGCAGAAGGCCTATGCCGAGGCGCGGATCGCCGCCGCGGGCTTCGCCGATCGCGTGGATTTCCGGCTGGTCGATTATCGCGATGTCCAGGGCCGCTTCGATGCGGTGGCCAGCGTCGAGATGGTGGAGGCGGTGGGCGAGGCCTATTGGCCGGCCTATCTGGAAGCGATCGCGCGGCTGCTGAAGCCGGGCGGCCGCGCCGGCATCCAGTTCATCGATATCGACGATGCGATCTTCGCCAATTATGCGACCGGCGCGGATTTCATCCAGGCCTATATCTTCCCCGGCGGGCTGCTGCTTTCGGAAAGCCGGTTCCGCGCCATCGCCGAGAAGGCGGGGCTGGCCTGGCAGGCGATCGACCGGTTCGGCCTGCATTATGCCGAAACGCTGCGGCGCTGGCGCGAACGCTTCGACCGGGCGGTGGCGGGCGGCGCGCTGCCGGCGGGGTTCGACGATGCCTTCGTGCGGCTGTGGCGTTACTACCTCATGTATTGCGAGGGCGGCTTTCGCGGGCGGGGAATCGATGTCGCGCAGGTGACGCTGGTGCGCGGCTGAAGCACGCCGCCGAACGATCGCACTTTATCGTTTCGGAACCGCAAGCGCCGCCATATGTTCGTTATCCCGAAGTCTGATGGGAGACGATGATGGCTGATACCCCGATCGGAGACGCCCCCGCCAAGCCGGTCCGCCGCCGGGCCGCCCGCTCGACCGCCAAATCGGCGACGACCAAGCGCACGGCACCCAAGGCCCCGGCGGCCGCCAAGCCCCGGACTGCGGCAAAGACGGCCCGGTCCGCCGCCGCCAAATCGGCGCCGGCCAAGCCCGCCACCCGCGCCCGCGCGGCGATCGACAAGGTGGAAGCGGAGGTGAGCGCGCTGGCGAAATCGGCCTCCACCCGCGCCAAGGCCACGGCGAGCAAGGCGAAGGCCACCGCCGCCAAGGCGAAGGACAAGCTGCCGCCGGCCACCTCGCGCAACGTCGCCATCGGTGCTGCGGCCGCGGTCGTCGCGGTAGGCGCCGGCATCGCGGCGACGCTGGGGCGCAAGAAGATCGCGGCCACATCGGGCGAGATCGTCGAATCGGTGAAGAAATCGATCGCCAAGGCGCGGACGAAGAAACCGCCGACGACACCGGGCGGCGGCTCCACGCCGCTCTGACGGCCGACCGGGCTGCTGCGATGTCCCGTCCCGCGACGGGACATCGCCCCGCAAATTCCGCAGGCGACAGAATCGTTACCAAGGCGTTAAGCCTTGCATATGATCGAGGCACGCACGGGATTTGGTGCCGGCCGTGGCACCCCATATCGATCGCCGGGCAGGGCGGGGCGACGGATTCGCCCGCTCCTCGCCGGTGCTGTCATCCGGCCGGCGGCGTCCGTGCCGCTGGCGCGGGGCGAAGCGCTGCCGGCGGACGCGGAATCGGGCTGGAAGGCCGAGGATGCGCGGCTGTTCGCGATCACCTTCGCGGCGGGATTCCTGTTCTTCCTGACCTTCCTGGGCTGAAGGGCCTTTCGTCCGGAGCCGGAGCGGGCATCGGCCCCGTCAGTCGCAGGCGCAGTGCAGCTTCCAGGCGATCCAGGCCGAAACCAGGCACATGGCGGCGACCAGCAGCAGCGACTGGACGACGGTGACGCCCATCGCTGTCAGCCCCATGATCGCCAGCGATCCCAGCACCATCGCCCCTGAATTGACGATATTGTTGGCGGCGACGGTGCGCGCCGTCTGATCCTTGGCGACGGTGGTGGTGAGGAAGGCGTAGAGCGGCACCACGAACATGCCGCCGCACACCGCCACCCCGAACAGGGCGGCGAACACCTCGATCGCGCCGGGATGGTGCGTGAATTCGGCGAGGCTGTAGAGATGCCCTTCCGGCTGCCCCTGCCAGCCATTGGCGACGTGGAACATGAACAGCACCGCCATGCCCATCGCGATCACGGCCGCCGGCGCGTAGCGGGCGGAGACATGGGCGCCGAGCAGGCGGTTGATGAGCACCGATCCGATGGCGACGCCGACCGAGAAGATGCCGAGGAACAGGCTGGCGACGGTTTCGTCGGCGGTGAACACGTTCTTCACCAGCGGCGGGAAGATCACCACCAGGATCGATCCGATCGCCCAGAAGAAGCTGATCGCGCAGATCGCCAGGAACAGGCGGGGGATGTGCATCGTCGCCGATACCAGCCGGATCGAGGAGCGGACGATGTGGAAATCGAGCGGCGGCGTATCGCCCAGCGGCGGGGCCGGCGGCACCTGCCGGCCGGAAAGCCAGCCCAGCGCCGCGACGCCGAGGACGGTGACGGCCACCGCGCCCTCGTTGCGGCTCATGAAACCCGCCAGGATCGTGCCGGCGAGGATGGCGATATAGGTGCCGGCCTCGACCAGCCCGGTGCCGCCCAGCACCTCATCCTCCTTTAGATGCTGGGGCAGGATCGCGTATTTTATCGGGCCAAAGAAGGTGGAATGGACACCCATTGCCAGCACCGCCAGCAGCATCAGCCCGATCGACCAGCCTTGCGCCACGGACGACAGCAGCAGGCCGGTGGCGCCCACGGCCATGATGCCGATTTCCGCCGTCTTCACCAGCCGGACGATGCGGGCCTTGTCGCGGGTGTCGGCAAGCTGGCCGGAAAGCGCGGACAGCAGGAAGAAGGGCAGGATGAACAGGCCGGTGGCGATGGCGTTGAACCAGGCTTCGACGCGGGGGTCCGAATAGACCTCGTAGGTGACGAACAGCACCATCGCGGTCTTGAAGAGGTTGTCGTTGAAAGCCCCCAGGAACTGGGTGACGAACAGCGGCAGGAACCGCCTTCTGGCTAGAAGCCCTATCGATGCATGCATGCCGAGCGTGGTTCGCCTTGTTCTTATCGGTCGCGCTGCATAGCCCATGGGCGGGGCGGGACCAAGCATTGTCGCCCGCCATGGCATCGCCATGCCGATCGCACTCCCCAAGGCCGGCAAAGCGCGCTAAGACGATGCCCGAAACATGCTGACCTTGCCCAATATCCTTACGCTTTCGCGCATTCTGGCGGTGCCGATCCTGGTATTCCTGCTGTGGAAGCCGGGCTGGTACGATTATGCGCTGGCCTTCGGCCTCTATGTGCTGATGGGCGTTACCGATTATTTCGACGGCTATCTCGCCCGCGCGCGGGGCACGGTTTCGAAGCTGGGCGTGTTCCTCGATCCGATCGCCGACAAGATCATGGTGGCGGCGGTGATCGTGATGCTCGTCTTCACCCGCGATATCGACGGCTATGCCGTGATCGCGGCGCTGGTGATCCTGCTGCGCGAGATCGCGGTTTCGGGCCTGCGCGAATTCCTGGCGGACCTGCGCGTATCGGTGCCGGTGAGCCAGCTTGCCAAGTGGAAGACGACCTTCCAGCTCGTCTCGCTGGGCGCGCTGATCCTGGCGGGCGCGGTGCCGCAATGGCCGTGGGTGGCCTGGGTCGGCTTCTTCAGCCTGTGGATGGCCGCCGCGCTCACCCTGCTGACCGGCTGGGATTATCTGCGCGTCGGCCTGAAGCATATGGACTAGGTGCCCATGGCGGCGATCGAGATGCTCTATTTTGCCTGGGTGCGCGAGGCGATCGGCACCGGCGCCGAAACGGTGACGCCGCCCGAGGGCGTCGCGACGCTGGGCGATCTCGTCGGCTGGCTTTCCGGCCGCTCGCCCGGCCATGCCACAGCCTTCGCCGAGCCGCATCGGCTGCGCGCGGCGATCGACCAGGATTTCGTGGATTTCGCGGCGCCGATCGCCGGCGCGCGGGAAATCGCGCTCTTTCCCCCGGTCACGGGGGGATGAGGGACATCCGCGTCCAGATCGAGCGCTTCGATCCGGGCGAGGAACTGGCCCGGCTGGAGGCGCTGGGCGGCGGCGGGGTGGCGAGCTTCACCGGCATCGTCCGGGGCGAGGGCGGCCTTGTCGAGCTGCTGCTGGAACATCATCCCGGCATGACCGCAAAGGCGATGGCGCGCATCGCGGCCGAGGCCGAACGGCGCTGGCCGCTGCTGGGGCTGACGCTGATCCACCGCCATGGGCCGATGGCGCCGGGGGAGCGGATCGTGTTCGTCGGCACGGCGGCCATGCATCGCGGCCCGGCGCTGGAGGCCTCGGCCTTCCTGATCGACTGGCTGAAGACGGCCGCCCCCTTCTGGAAGCGCGAGCGCTTCGCCGACGGGCGCGAAGCCTGGGTGGAGCCGCGCGCGGGCGACGCGGCGGCGGCCGCGCGCTGGGACGATCAGGGCTGACCGGCGGGCTCGAAACGGAGATAGCCGGCAAGGCGGGGGCCGGATGCCGCCATGTCCCTGGGATGATGCACGCCGTCCAGCACCGGCACCTCGGTGAAATCGAACGGGCTCAGCCCTTCCAGGCAGGCGACGTTGACGCCATATTGCTGCGGGTTGGAGCGGCGTTGATGATGCGTGTAGATTCCGCAATGACGGCAGAAATGGTGCTTCGCCGTCATGGTGTTGAACTGGTAGGTCGCGATCGCATCCTCGCCCGCGAGGATGGTGATGCCGGAAAGGTCGGCCGAAACCGCCACCGCGCCCCGCATCCGGCAATAGCTGCAGGTGCAGCGGCGCGCGGTGCGCAGCCCGTCCGTCAATTTCACGCGGAAGCGGACGCGGCCGCAATGGCAGGCGCCGTCGATCTCGCCGATATCCATGTCCACGCCCATATTCCGCCTCCGTCCCTTCTTTAACCGGAACGACAAGCATGAACGAAGCCGATAGCGCCAGCGAGAAAAGGGCCGAGGAAGCCGCGGCCATCCGCCGCCGCTGGATCACGCTGGGCGAGGTGCTGGCCGTGCTGGCGGTCGCCATCTCGGCGCTCACGCTCTGGCTGAACTGGTCGCAGCGCCGGGGCGAGGCGGTCGAGAAGGCGGCGCAATCCACGCGCGAGACGGCGCGGGCGGCGACGCTCGTGCTCGGCGCCGCGCCCGAGGATCGCGGCGCCCGGCTGGCGATACGGCCGGTTTCCCCTTCCCAATCGGTGCAGAGCCAGACGATCCGCTTTCCGGCCGCGATCGGCGCCGACCCGGTCGAGACCACCGGCGAGCCGCGGATCGAGGCGCGCTGGTTCGATGCCGGGCTGAAGAAGGCGCGCAACCGCGCCGGCCTGCAGGACGACAGCCGGGGCGACGAGCGGCTGCCGGTGCTGATCGAAACCCGCTTCCTCGTCGATGGCGAGGCGCATGACGATATCGCCGTCTACGACATCGGCTACACCATACGCGGCCAGATGCTGAGCGGCCATCAGGTGACGCTGCGCGGGCTTTCGCTGGTGAAGCGGATCAAAGGCGGGGCGGGCGCCGACAAGGCCGGCCCCGCAGCGCTCGACGCCCGCTGGAACAGGCTCGTCCCCGCGAAGCGCGACTGAACTCAGCGCGCCTCGTCGAGGAAGGCGGCCACCTCGGCCAGGTCGACATCCTTCGCCAGGAAGGTCCGGCCGATCCCGCGCGCCAGCAGGAAGGGCAGGCGCCCGCCCTCCATCTTCTTGTCGTGCATCATGTGCGCGACCAGCGCCTGGCCCGAGGCCGCGACGCCCGCATCGGCGAGCGTGGCCGGCAGGCCGACGGCGGACAGGTGGGTGGCGACGCGCGCGGCGTCCTCCGCCGGGCACAGCCCCATGCGCGCGGAGAAGGCGAAGGCCAGCGCCATGCCGGCGGCAACCGCCTCGCCATGCAGCAGGCGATCGGAAAAGCCGGTCTCCGCCTCCAGCGCGTGGCCGAAGGTGTGGCCGAGGTTGAGGAGCGCGCGGCGGCCGCTGGTCTCGCGTTCATCCTCGCCGACGATCGCGGCCTTGGCGGCGAC
Organism: Edaphosphingomonas haloaromaticamans; assembly: GCF_001853345.1. Classification (NCBI taxonomy): domain Bacteria; kingdom Pseudomonadati; phylum Pseudomonadota; class Alphaproteobacteria; order Sphingomonadales; family Rhizorhabdaceae; genus Edaphosphingomonas; species Edaphosphingomonas haloaromaticamans. The sequence continues at coordinate 973,114 of NZ_MIPT01000001.1, forward strand.
GCTGCGGTGGATGGCATGTTCGCGGGCGTCGGCGTTGCCGGCGAGGAGCGCGGGCGCGTTCGCCTCGCACCAGCCAAAGAAGCCGGCATCGTCGATCAGGCCGTATTTCACGACCTCGGCATAGCCGGCGCGGACCTCGCGCGCGGGCAGCGTATCGAGCGTCGCGGGATCGATCAGCACATAGGCCGGCTGGTAGAAGCTGCCGATCAGGTTCTTGCCGGCGCGGGCGTTGATCGCCGTCTTGCCGCCGACCGAGGAATCGACCTGCGACAGAAGCGTGGTCGGCACCTGCACGAAGCCACAGCCGCGCTTGAGGATCGAGGCGGCGAAGCCGGTGAGATCGCCGATCACGCCGCCGCCCAGCGCGATGATGTTGTCGTTGCGCTCCACCTCGCGATCGAGCAGCCAGTCGGTCACGCGCTCGAGGCTGGCCCAGCTCTTGGTCGCCTCGCCCGAAGGGAGGATGATGACGGCGTGGGCGATGCCGACGGCGTCCAGGCTGGCGGTGAGCCGGCCGAGCTGCGCCTGCGCCACGGCCTCGTCCGTGACGATGGCGAAGCGGCCGCGCCGCGCGAAGGGGGCGAGCAGATCGCCCGCGCGATCGAGCGCGCCGGCCATGATGTCGATCGCATAGCTGCGATCACCCAGGGCGACCTCGACACGGCTCATAGCTTCAAGGCCCTCATGATGGCATCGACGGTGGCGTCGTGCGGCAGCGGCTGGCTGCGCACGCGGATCGGCGCCAGCGCGTAGACCGGATTGCGGATGGCGGCGAGCTCGCTCAGCACCTCGCGCGGATCGCGATCCTTGAGCAGCGGGCGCCCGTCGCGCCGGCCGACGCGATCGACCAGCACCTCGATATCGGCGTCCAGCCAGATGGCGGTCGCCTTGTCGAGAATCAGCTTGCGGGTTTCATCCTGCATGAAGGCGCCGCCGCCGGTCGCCACCACCTTGGGCGATCCGTCGATCAGCCGCTGGATCACCCGGCGTTCGCCGCTGCGGAACTCCGCCTCGCCGAATCGCTCGAAGATTTCGGGGATCGAAAGCCCGGCCGCGACCTCGATCTCGTGATCGGCATCGACGAAGGGAAGATGCAGGCGGGATGCCAGCCGGCGGCCGACGGTGGACTTGCCCGATCCCATCAGCCCGACCAGCACGATCGGCCGGCGGAGCGCGGCGTGGGAGGAATGGAGGGTATGCGGCATTGCGCGGGGGCTATACACAGAGCGGCGGCATCGGGCAAAAGCCGCGTGCCGGCTGCCTGGCGGCCGTCCAGGATTGGCGATCAAGGGAAGAATATGTCGCGTTTCGGGATCATCCTCATCGTCCTGCTGATCGTGCTTGTCGGCGGCGTCATATTCCTGTCGACGGTGGACACCGAAGTGCCGCCGGTGCGCGTGGAAAAGGCGATGCTGAATGAAGCTGCCGCGAAATAAGCTGGTCCTAGCCGCGCTGCTGGGCGGCGCGGCGCTGGGACCGGCGCTCTGGCCGGCCATGGGGCAGCAGGCCCCCGAATCGCTGTTGCCGCCCGGCTTCGGCGATCCTGCGCCCGCGCCGCCGGCGCAGCCCGCCCAACCCGCACTGCCGAGCCGGCCCGCCGCGCCCGCCCCCGCGCCGGGCGCGCCGGCCGATCTGCTGCCGCCGGTCCCGCCGCCGGAAATGGCGGCGGAGGCGGCAGCACCGGAGGAGAAGAGCGCGGCCGAGCTTGCCGCCGATGCGGAGAAGGCGGCCGAGCTGGAGCTGCCCGACGCCGCCCGCCGGCCGATCGACACGGTGGGTGTGCTCGACGATCGCTGGGGCATGAGCGGCGATGCGTTCGGCGATGCCGGCGGGCGGATGCTCACCGGCCTGATGCGGCGCACCGCCGCGCCGATGCCGTCGCGCTGGGCCTCCATCGTGCTGCGCCGCGCGCTGCTGTCGCGCGTGCCGGCGCCGCGCGGCGCGCAGCCGCAGGATTGGGTGGCGGAGCGCGCCTGGCTGCTGCTGCGCATGGGCGAGGCCGATGGCGCGCGCATGCTGGTGCAGAAGGTGGATGTCGACCGCTTCAACCCCCGCCTGCTTTCGATCGCGGCGCAGACGGCGCTCGCCACCGCCGATCCGGCGGCGCTCTGCCCGCTCACCGGGGCGGCGGGCGGCAGCAGCGAGCCGATCTGGCCGATGGCGACGGCGATATGCGCGGCGCTGGCCGGCGATTCGGCGGTGTCCGGCGCGCTGATCGATCGCACGCGCGCTCGCGGTATCGCGCGCGGCATCGATACGCTGCTCGCGGAAAAGGTGATCGGCGCCGGCAGCAATGGCCGCCGCGCCGTCACCATCGAATGGACGGGCGTGAGCAAGCTCACCAGCTGGCGCTTCGGCATGGCGACGGCGACCAACGTGCCCATCCCCGATTCGCTCTACGCCACGGTCGGCCCGCAGGCGCGGGCCTGGGCGGCGCGCGCGCCGCTGCTGGCCGCGCCCACCCGCATCGCGCCGGCGCGGGTCGCGGCGGCGCTGGGGGTGTTCTCCAACGCGGCGCTGGTCGACCTTTACGGCACGGTCGCCGAGCAGACCGACGAGGCGGAGATCGCCGCCAGCGATGCCGGCCGGCTGCGCGCCGCTTATGTGGGGGAGGATGCCGCCGCCCGCATGGAGGCGATCCGTGCCCTCTGGGGCGGCGCCACCGGCCCGCGCGACCGCTATGCCGCCGCGATCCTCACCGCGCGGGCGGCGGCGCGGATCGCGCCCGACAAGGAATGGGCGAACGATGCCGCCGCGCTGATCGGATCGATGCTGTCGGCGGGCCTCGATTACCAGGCCGAACGCTGGGCGCCGGTGGTGAAGGGCATGGGCGGATCGGCCGGCGACGACGCCTGGGCGCTGCTTGCCGTCGGCGCGCCGGCGCCGGTGGTGGATGCCAGCGCCGGCCGGGTGGAGGATTATGTCGGCCGCCGGGGGGACGAGGGCGCGCACCGGGCGCGGCTGCTGGTGGCGGCGCTGGCGGGGCTGGGCCGTGTCTCCGCCGCCGATGCCGCCCGGCTGGGCCAGAAGGCCGGGGTGAACCTTGCCCATCAGGATGCCTGGACGCAGGCGATTGATACTGCCGCCGCGCGCGGGCAGGCGGGCACGGTGGCGCTGCTCGTCGCCGCCGGCATGCAGACGCGCGACTGGGCGGGCGTGCCGCCGCAATATTTCAGCCATATGCTGGCCGCGCTCCGCCGGGTCGGCCTGGAAGGCGAGGCGCGGATGATGGCGGCGGAGGCGATGACGCGCGCGTGATCCGCGAGAGGCACTGATGGGGAAAGCAGGGGTGGATGGCCTGGAAGCCGGCGAGGACGGCCGCGCCATCGCCCGTTTCCTGGAGATGATGGCGGCCGAGGCGGGATCGGCGCGCAACACGCTGATCGCCTACGGCACCGACCTGAAAGGGGCTTCCGCCGTGCTGGGGGCGCGGCTGGCGGCGGCCGACGAGGGCGCGCTGGGCCGGCTGGCGGAGGCGTGGGCCGATCTTTCCCCCGCTACGGCGGCGCGCAAGGCGGCGGCGCTGCGGCGCTTCTTCGCCTTTCTGGTGGATGAGGGGATGCGCGCCGACGATCCTTCCGCCGCCCTGCCGCGCCCGCAGACGCGCCGTGCCCTGCCGCGCACGCTGGATCGCGGCGATGTCGACCGGCTGTTCGCCGAGCTGGAGCGCCGGCAGGCGGCGGACCCGTCGCCGGCCAATCTCAGGCTGACGGCGCTCATCGAGCTGCTCTACGGATCGGGGCTGCGCGCGACCGAGCTGGTTTCCCTGCCCCGCCGGGCGTTGCGGCCGGACCAGCCCTTCCTGATCCTGAAGGGCAAGGGCGGGCGCGAGCGGCTGGTGCCGATATCCGATCGTGCGCGCGCGGCCGTCGCCGCCTGGGGCGTGAAGGTGCCGGTGGACAGCCCGTGGCTGTTCCCTTCGGGCAAGAGCCATCTTTCGCGCATCCGCCTTTATCAGCTGCTGAAGATATTGGCGGCGGACGCGGGCGTGCCGCCCGACCGGATCAGCCCGCACGTGCTGCGCCACGCCTTCGCCACCCATCTGCTGGAAGGCGGGGCGGACCTGCGCGCGCTGCAGCTGATGCTGGGCCATGCCGACATCGCAACCACCCAGATCTACACCCATGTGGACAGCCGCCGGCTGGTCGAGCTGGTCAATGCGCGCCATCCGCTCGTTGACGTGTTGCCAAAGCGGGCTTAACCGCGCTGCATGGTCGCTTTCCTCGAATTCGAAAAACCGATTGCCGAACTGCAGAACCGTATCGCCGATTTGCGCGAGACGGCCGAGGCCGGCACGGTCGATATCGCCGCCGAGGTCGCGAGGCTGGAGGCGAAATCGGACAAGCTGCTGCGCGACACCTATGCGCGGCTGACGCCCTGGCAGAAGACCCAGGTGGCGCGCCACCCGGAACGGCCGCACCTGAAGGATTATCTGGCGGGCTTCGTCAGCGATTTCGTGCCGCTGGCGGGCGACCGCGCCTTTGCCGACGATCTCGCCATCATCGGCGGCCTCGGCCGGATCGGCGGGCGCCGCGTGGTGGTGATCGGCCATGAGAAGGGCGACGATACCGCCAGCCGCATCCGCCACAATTTCGGCATGGCGAAGCCCGAGGGCTATCGCAAGGCGATCCGCCTGATGAAGCTGGCCGACCGCTTCGGCCTGCCGGTGGTGAGCCTGGTCGATACGTCCGGCGCCTTCCCCGGCATCCAGGCGGAGGAGCGCGGCCAGGCGGAAGCGATCGCGCGGTCGACCGAGGCCTGCCTGGAACTGGGCGTGCCGATGGTGGCGGCCGTGGTGGGCGAGGGCGGATCGGGCGGCGCGGTGGCGCTGGCGGCCGCGAACCGCGTGCTGATGTTCGAACATGCGATCTATTCGGTGATCTCGCCCGAGGGCGCGGCCTCGATCCTGTGGCGCACGTCGGACAAGGCGCCCGACGCCGCCGATGCCATGCGCATCACCGCGCAGGATCTGGAAAAGCTGGGCGTGGCCGATCGCATCGTGCCGGAACCGGTGGGCGGCGCCCATCGCGATCCGGCGGTGGCGATCGCGGCGCTGGCGCAGGCGATCGGCGAGGAGCTGGACGCGCTGGCCGGCAAGTCCGCGGCCGAGCTGAAGGCCGAACGCCGCCGGAAATTCCTGACCATCGGTTGACAATCCGCACGGAACCCGTCCGAAATCGCCGGGTTGAACGGGCGATGACCGATCGTGGGAGAGGCGAATGAAGCGGATCGTGGCATGGGGCGTCGCGGCGTCCCTGCTGGGTTATGCCGGCTATGGCGCGGCGCAGCAGGCGCAGAGCATATCGGCCGCCGACAAGAAGGCGGGGGCGGCCGCGCATCCCCAGTTGCTGCAGGAATTCGGCGGGGCCTTTCCGGGGGCGACGGCCAATTATGTGACCGGCGTGGGCCGCAAGATCGCCGTGCAATCGGGGCTGGCCAATTCGCAATCCGAATTCACGATCACGCTGCTCAATTCGCCGGTGAACAACGCCTTCGCGATACCGGGCGGCTATGTCTACACCACCCGCGCGCTGGTGGGCCTGATGAACGACGAGGCGGAGCTGGCTTCCGTGCTGGGCCATGAGGTGGGGCATGTCGCCGCGCGCCATTCGGCCAAGCGGCAGGAAGCGCAGCAGCGCAACAGCATATTGGGGGCGCTGCTCGGCCTCGGGCTGGGGGCGATCGCCGGCGATTCGGGGCTGGGGCAGCTGCTCCAGCAGGGGGCGGGGCAGGCGGCCCAGCTCATGACCCTGCGCTATTCGCGCAAGCAGGAATATGAGGCCGACGATCTCGGCATCCGCTATCTCTATTCGGCCGGCTATGACACGCTGGCGTCGTCCACCATGCTCGCCTCGCTCGCGGCGCAGACCACGCTCGACGCGCGCGATCAGGGCGGCGAGGCGCGCAACCTGCCCGAATGGGCGAGCACCCACCCCGATCCCGCCGGCCGCGTCGTCCGCGCCCGGCAGAAGGCGCAGGCGATGGGCGGCACCGGACGGATACGGAACCGCGATGCTTTCCTGAACGCGGTGGACGGCCTGCTCTATGGCGACGATCCGCATCAGGGCGTGGTGGACGGGCGGACCTTCCGCCACCCCGACCTGCGCATCGCCTTCACCGTGCCGCAGGGCTTCGCCCTTTCCAACGGCAGCGATGCGGTGTCGATCAGCGGCAGCGGCGGGCAGGCGCAATTTTCCGGCGGCAAGCTCGGCGGATCATTGGCCGCCTATATCGACGGGGTCTATCGGCAGCTCGGCGGGCAGGGGAGCGTCGGCAATGTGCAGACGACGCAGATCAACGGCGTCGATACCGCTTATGCCGTCACCCGCGCGCAGACCAAGCAGGGCCAGGTGGACGTGGGCGTGATCGCTTATTCCATGGGCAATGGCAGCGCCTATCATTTCGTGACGATCGCACCGGCAGGGCGCGGGTTAGGCCCGTTCCAGCCGATGGTGCAGAGCTTCAGCCGGCTGAGCCCGGCGCAGGCGGCCGCCATCCACCCCCGCCGGATCGACGTGGTGACGGTGAAGGCGGGCGATACGGTGCAGAGCCTGAGCCAGCGCATGGCCTATGACACGCTGAAGCAGGAACGCTTCCTGACGATCAACGGCCTGGATGCCGGCGCCCGGCTGGCGCCGGGGCAGCGGGTGAAGCTGATCGTCTGGGGATAAGAAAAAGGCGGCGGATCTGGTGATCCGCCGCCCGATTCTGCGTTCTTCAGAGAGAGCTAACCTTAGTTGCTCTTGGCGTTGCCTTCCGCCAGCTTACCATCGACCGTGGTGAAGGTTTCGTTCAGCGTGGTACCCAGCTGGCTCATGATGCCCACGCAGGCAACGGCGATCAGGGCAGCGATCAGGCCATATTCGATGGCGGTGGCGCCGACCTTGTTCTTCAGAAGTTTGCGAAAAAACTGCATATCCGGTCTCCGTCGTTCCATTGTCCGGGAAGTGTTCCGTCTTCCCCCGCCGAAGCCTTCCGGGGCCCGACGCCCATGATCCTGGCCCTGCGCTGGTTGAGAAATATTTAATGCGAATCCAGAAATAACCTGAAAGTTCGCTTAACTATTATCTGCTACTTTGTCCGCTACGTGCTGCCACATATCGATGGTCGTTCCGGCGACCTGGCTGAGCACGCCGACCATCGCCATCGCTATGAAAGCGAGGATCAGGCCATATTCGATGGCGGTGGCGCCTCGATCGTTTCCGGCCAGCCTGTGCAGCAAATATCCCATCCGAACCGTTCCCCGTCAGATCCGACCTCTCCGGTTCCCGCGCGGAGGATCAGGCTCTAGCCGCCGGACTCGTTTCCCGGCATGGGCAGCTTAGCCATGTCAGCCTTAAGAAAGCCCTTATGACGAAGCCCGATCTTGCGATTTCCCGGATCATGACCGTCGTCGCCGTGGCCCTTGTCGATGGCGATGGGCGGGTGCTGCTGCAGCGGCGGCCGGAGGGAAAGGCGATGGCGGGGCTCTGGGAGTTTCCAGGCGGCAAGCTGGAAGCGGGGGAAAGCCCGGAGGCGGCTTTGGTGCGGGAATTGCGCGAGGAGCTGGGGATCGACGTGGAGGCGGCCTGTCTCGCGCCTGCCACCTTCGCCAGCGAGCCGCTGGGCGACCGGCATCTGCTGCTCCTCCTCTATGCCTGCCGCAAATGGCGGGGCGTGCCGCAGGCGCTGGAGGCGAGCGCGCTGAAATGGGTGCGGCCGCTGGAGATGCACGGGCTGGACATGCCGCCGGCCGACCGCCCGCTGATCGGGCTGATCGAGGCCCTGCTCTAGAAAGCGGGCGGAATTTCCGGCCGCATCGGCATTCCTTCCACCGTCATCCTGTCCGGATGGCGGGTTTCCGGGGCACGCGCCGTGCCGATCCCGAATATCGATCGCCCGCGGACGTTAAAGCGGTGCCGCAATGCGACAAATGCCTGTTGATATGATGTATCATCTGCTCTATCGCCGACCCTGATATAACGTAACAAAAGGGTGGCGCGAATGCTCCGGGCGGGTCTGTTATGTGGTGTGGCGTTTCTCTGGGCCGGGGTGGCCCATGCGGGGGAGGCGGCGGGCGAGGCGCCCGCGACGAACGATGCGGCGCCGGCTGGCGATGCCGACGTGGCCGGGGAACGGCATGACCGCAACGCGCCGGGCGACTATCACGCGCAGGCCGCGAGCGACATCGTCGTCACCGCGCCGTTCAAGCGCGATGTCGGCACGCTGCTGAGCGGCGCTTCGGTGGTTTCCGGCGAGACGCTGACGCGCGAGCTGCGCCCCACCATCGGTGAGACGCTGGCCCGCCAGCCGGGCGTGTCCTCCACTTCCTTCGGCCCCAACGCCTCGCGCCCGATCCTGCGCGGCTTCCAGGGCGATCGCGTGCGCGTGCTGACCGACGGCATCGGCACCTTCGACGTATCGAGCACGTCGGCCGACCATGCCGTCGTCATCAATCCGCTGACGGCGGACCGGATCGAGGTGCTGCGCGGGCCTTCCGCCCTGCTGTTCGGATCATCGGCGGTGGGGGGCGTGGTGAACGTGATCGACAGCCGCATCCCCCGCCGGGTGCCGGACGAGCCGATCCACGTCGATGCGATCGGCACCTATGGCACGGCGGCCAACGAGCGTTCGGTGGGCGGCGCGGTGGAAAGCCCGATCGGCGACAAGTTCGTCGTCCATTTCGACGGCAGCTACAGCAAGACCGGCGATCTCGACACCGGCGGCCATATCCTGACGCCGGCGCTGCGCGCGCAGGCGGCGGCGAACCCCGATCCCGAGATCGCGGAGCTGGCCGACCTCAAGGGCAAGCTGCCCAACAGTGCGGCGCGCACCTGGGAAGTGGCGGGCGGCGCGGCCGTCATCACCGATACCGGCAATTTCGGCGTGTCGGTGAGCCGTTATGACAGCCTCTACGGCGTGCCGATCCGCTATTCGCTGGATCCCGATATCGAGGCGGAGGCGGTGCGGCTGGACGTGAAGCAGACCCGTGTCGATTTCCGCGGCGAGGTGGAGACGGGCGGCGGCTTCCTGCAATCGATCAAGCTGCGCGGCGGCTATGCCGATTATCAGCATAGCGAGATCGAGGATACCGGCGAGGTCGGCACCACCTTCTACAGCCAGGGCTGGGAAGGGCGGCTGGAGCTGGTGCAGCAGGAACGCGGCGGCTGGCGCGGCGCGATCGGCGGCCAGATGATGATCCGCGACTTCAACGTGATCGGCGAGGAGAAATTCCTGCCGAAGAACGAAACCCAGCAATATGGCCTCTTCACCCTCCAGGAATTCGATCTGGGCGCGGTGAAGGTGGAGGCCGGCGGCCGCTTCGAGCATTCGGTGATCAGCGCCGATGCCGATGCGGACCTGGGCAATCCCGCCTACCACCGCACCTTCGACGCGCTTTCCGCCTCGCTGGGCGCGGGCGTGGACATCGTGCAGGGCTGGCGCGTCGGCCTGAACCTGTCGCGCACGGAACGCGCGCCTTCGGCCGACGAGCTGTTCGCCAACGGCCCGCATGCCGGAACCCAGGCGTTCGAGATCGGCGATCCCACCTTCGGCAAGGAGAAGAGCTGGGGGCTGGAGGCGACGCTGCGCGGCAAGGGCGAAGGCTACAGCATCAACGCCTCCGTCTTCCACAGCTGGTTCGACAATTACATCTACGAAACCGCGACCGGCGAGATCGAGGACGATCTGCCCGTCTACCGGTTCGCGCAGGGCGACGCCCGCTATTACGGCTTCGAGGTCGAAGGATCGGCGACGCTGGCGCATATCGGCCAGACGACGATCGTGGCCGACGCGCTGGCCGATTATGTCCGCGCGAAGATCAAGCATGACGGCCCCGTGCCCCGTATCCCGCCGCTCCGCGTGCTGGGCGGCATCGAGGCGCAGGCCGAACGCATCACCGGCCGCGTCGAGGTGGAATGGACCGACGACCAGAAGCGCGTGACCGAGTTCGAAACGCCGACGGAAGGCTATACGATGGTCAACGCCTCGCTGGCGTTCAAGCCGTTCGGCAGCGCCAATTCCACCAGCATCGTGCTTTCCGCCAACAACATCTTCGATGTGGTCGCGCGGCGGCACGCCAGCTTCCTGAAGGATTATGCGCCGCTGGCGGGCCGGGATTTCCGCATCACCACCCGGATCAACTTCTAATTACGGATATGGCCGCGATGCGGATCGCGGCCATCAACCTTCCCCGGGGAGGCGGCATCCCCGGACGACCGCGCTAGGCTCGCCGCCAAAATGGCAGGAGAGCGACATGGCCCACCCCCATCAGGAAGTGGTCGACACGATCGAGCGGCTGATCGAGGCCTTCAAGGAATGCGAGCGGCGCAACAGCTGGAGCTGGCTGGCCGACGAATTCTATCATCAGGATTGCGTCTACACCTGCGAATATGGCGGGGTGATGCCGGTCGTCGCCAACGGGCGGGAGGAGATCCGCCGCACCCATTATGGCCGCGACATGGAAGTGGGCTCCGGCTGGGCGGGCTGGAGCTTCCCGATCGTCGATTATGCGGTGAACGGCGACAGCATCATCACCCACTGGAAGAATCGCGGCCCCGGCCTCCGGCCCGACGGCAGCCATTATGAGACGCCGGGCGTGTCCTTCATCACCTATGGCGGCGACGGCAAGTTCATCCGCCAGTTCGACATGTTCGACATCGGCCACCAGATGGTGCTGTGCGATGAGCTGGACGCCGCCGGCCTGCTTTCCCCCCGGCTGAAGGCGGAATGGGTGGCGCCGATGAAGCAGCGGATCATCGCCAGGCTATCGGCTGCCTGAACAGCCCCCAAGCCTATTTCGAATCGCATGCGGAACATCTGGGCGCGTCGCACCGTTTCGGCCCTGATGCTGGGTTCGAACAGGGGAGCGCGGCGACGTGAAGGGATATCTTGCGATCCTGCCGCTGGTGCTGGCGACGCCGGCGCTGGCGGAACCGATGACGCCTTCGGTGAAGGCGATGGTCGAAAAAGCGGTGCGCAGCGGCGACAAGGCCAAGGCCGATGCGGTGGTGGGCGTGGCCAAGGAAACCTATCCCGACAGCGCGGGCGAGATCGATGCGCTGGTCGCCTCCATCCAGGCGGAGCAGGAAGCGGCCCGGCAGGAGCAGATGGCCCATGCCGGCTTCTTCGATAACTGGAAGGGATCGGGCGAGCTTGGCGGATCGAAGGCGACGGGCAATTCCGATACCGTCACCGTCGCGGCGGGCCTCACGCTCAACAAGGAAGGCCGCGTCTGGCGCCACGCGATCACCGCGCTGGCCGATCTGCNGCGCAGCGACGGCGACAATACGCAGGAACGCTATGCCGCCGGCTACAAGATCGATCGCAAGTTCGGCGAGCGCTTCTACCTGTTCGGCACCTTCGGCTGGGAACGCAACCGCGTCGCCGGGCTGAAATCGCGATTCACCGAGGCGCTGGGCCTGGGCTATACCGTCATCAACCAGCCCAACCTCACCTGGAACCTGGAAGGCGGCCCGGCGCTGCGCCAGGCCAAGTTCGTCGATCGCGACGAGAATGGCGTCGCCTTCCGCGCGGCATCGGATTTCGCCTGGAGCATCACGCCCACCACCAAGCTGACCCAGCTGACCACCGGCTTCATCGAAGGCGGCAGCAGCAGCATCCTTTCGACGACGGCGGTCACCGCCCAGCTGATCGGCGCGCTATCGGCGCGGCTTTCCTTCAACGTGCAATATGAAAGCGATCCCCCGGCCGGCGACAAGCATACCGACACGATCACGCGCGCCACGCTGGTCTATGATTTCTGATGCCGGCCGGCGGGTGAGGCGACGAGCCTGGAACAGGGCGGAGGAACGGCATGATGCGCGCGGCCATGATCCTGACGGCGGCGCTGGGCCTCGCGGCCCAGCCCGTGTCCGCGGCGCCCCCGGATGGAGCCGGGCCGGGCCGCTGGCCGGGCACGAAAGCCGGCCAGACCGCCCCGGAAATGGCGGAGATGCCGGAAATCCTGGCGAAGAATCTGCGCAACTTCGACGATCTGGATTTCCGGGTCTATACCGGCCGGCAATGGGCGGACCTCCACAAGAGCCATGCGCGGAACATCGTCGTCCATTATCCGGACGGCCACACCAGCAGCGGCATTCCCGACCACATCAAGGAACTGGCCTTCATGTGGACGTTCGCGCCCGATAACCGCATCACCCAGCATCCGGTGCGGTTCGGCACGGCGGAAGGCGAATGGACCGCCGTCATCGGCTATATCGACGGCACCTTCACCAGGCCGATGGTGCTGGCGGACGGCAAGGTCATCCAGCCCACCGGCAAGAGCTATCATCTTCCGATGGCCACGCTCGGGCGCTGGAACAAGGAAGGCACGATGGACGAGGAATATCTCTTCTGGGACAATGCCGCCCTGATGCAGCAGATCGGTGTGGCGCCATAAGCATGGCGAACGGCTCCGCACCGATGCCGGCGATCTTCATCGGCCATGGCAGCCCGATGAACACGCTGGAAAAGAACGACTATACCGATGCCTGGCGCCGGATCGGCCGGGCGCTGCCGCGTCCGCGCGCGATCCTGTGCGTTTCGGCGCACTGGTTCGTGGGGGTGACGGCCGTGACGGCGATGGCGCGCCCGCGCACCATCCACGATTTCTACGGCTTCCCCGACGAACTGTTCGCCTTCCAATATCCCGCGCCGGGCCTGCCCGAGCTGGCGGAGGAGGTGGCGGCGGTTGCCCGGCCCCATTGGGTGGGCGCGGACGTGGACCAGTGGGGGCTGGACCATGGCACATGGAGCGTGCTGGCCCATCTGTTCCCGGATGCGGACGTGCCGGTCGTCCAGCTTTCGATCAACGCCTTGAAGCCGATGGACTATCATCTCGATCTCGGCGCGCGGCTGGCGCCGTTGCGCGATGCCGGCGTGCTGATCCTTGCCAGCGGCAACGTGGTGCACAACCTCCGCCGCATCCAGTGGAACATGCCCGACGCGGGCGAGGCATGGGCGCAGCGCTTCGACGAGGCGGTGGCGGCCCTGATGGGCGAATCGCCCGGCGAGGTGCTGAAGGCGGCCGATCACCCGGATTATGCCATGGCGGTGCCGACGCCGGATCATTTCATCCCGCTGCTCTATACGGCGGGGCTCGCCGTCGCCGCGAACGAAGGGGCGAAGCCGATCGTGCGCGGCTATTCGCTGGGGTCGCTGTCGATGACCTGTTACGGCGTGGGGATGGATATGGTGGCGTGCGAGGAATGCCACGGGGCGGCATCGCTGCCCGGCGACATTCCGCCGATCGACATGAACGTCTGAGGCCGCGCGCCCGTCGCGGGCATCGTTGCGGCCACAAAAAATGGGGGCCGTTTCCGACCCCCATCTTCTGTAGTCCAAGCGGTAAACCCGATTTCCGGATCAGCGCTTCGAGAACTGGAAGCTGCGGCGGGCCTTGGCCTTGCCGTACTTCTTACGCTCGACCGCGCGGCTGTCGCGGGTCAGGAAGCCGGCGGCCTTCACCGGGCTGCGCAGGATCGGCTCGTAGCGGGTCAGCGCCTGGGCGATGCCGTGCTTGACCGCGCCGGCCTGGCCCGAAAGGCCGCCGCCCTTGACGGTGCAGATCACGTCATACTGGCCTTCGCGGCCGGCGACGCCGAACGGCTGGTTGATGACGAGACGCAGCGTCGGACGCGCGAAATAGACTTCCTGATCGCGGCCGTTGATCGTGATCTTGCCCGAACCCGGCTTCAGCCACACGCGGGCGACGGCATCCTTGCGGCGGCCGGTGGCGTAGGCGCGGCCCTGCGCGTCGATCTGCTGCTCGCGCAGCGGGGTCGTCGGCTGGACGGGGGCGATCGGCGCTTCCACGCCGGCTTCGACCGGGGCGGTGGCAGCGACGGGGGCCGGGGCGGCGTTCGTCAGCGCCGCGAGATCGGCGAGAGACTGGCGATTGTCGGACATTATGCGCCCACCTTGTTCTTGCGGTTCATCGAAGCGACATCGAGCACTTCGGGGTTCTGCGCGGCATGGTCATGCTCGGCACCGTTGAAGATGCGCAGGTTGCGCATCTGCTGGCGGCCCAGCGGACCACGCGGGATCATGCGCTCGACGGCCTTTTCCAGAACGCGCTCCGGGAAGCGGCCTTCCAGCACCTTGGCGGCGGTCACGCCCTTGATGCCGCCGGCATAGCCGGTGTGCTTGTAATAGACCTTCTGGCCCAGCTTCTTGCCGGTGAAGCGCACCTTGTCCGCATTGATGACGATGACATTGTCACCACAATCGATGTGCGGGGTGAAGCTCGGCTTGTGCTTGCCGCGCAGGATGTTGGCGATGATGCTGGCGACGCGGCCGACGACGAGCCCTTCGGCGTCGATCAGCAGCCACTTCTTTTCCACCGTCGCCGGCGTGGCCGACTTGGTGGTCTTCATGAGCGCTTTCATTGGCTCGGACCTTCTCGAAAAACGAAGCACGCCGCCCGGCAAGGGGCGGCGCAGACGGAAGCGCTAATGGCGATGGAGGGGGCCAGAGTCAAGAAAATTGGCCGGTTTCGTGAGTGGTATCAAGATACCTCTTGCGAAACCCAGCTTTCATAAGGGCCGTGGGCCGCCGCGATCGGCCAGGCGATCGCGGCCGGAACGTCATAGGAATGGGCGGCCGCGATGGCGGCGATCAGCGCCTCCGCGCGGTCGGCGCGGGTCTTGAACAGGGCGGGGATTTCGGTCGCTTCCTCGATCGCGCCCTGCCAGCGATAGATGGAGCGGCAGGGCGCGAGGATGTTGACGCAGGCGGCGAGGCCGGCCTCCACCATCGCCCGGCCGATGCGCGCCGCCTCCGCCTCGTCCGCGAACACGGCATAGACGGTGGCGATGCCGGTCATGCGCGGCGAGCCTTGCCCAGCCGCTGCGCCGTCCAGGCGGTGCTGGCGACCAGCAGCGCGCCGACGGCCTGGTGGGCGACGGCGACATGGATGTCCACGCCGGTCAGCAGGGTGGCGATGCCGAGGCCGATCTGGAGGATGAGGAAGGTGGCGATGGCGTGGACCGGCCCCTTCACCCCCGCCTTGTGCGCGGTCCAGGCCAGCGACAGCAGGATCGCGGCGGCGACCCAGGCGAACCAGCGATGGACGAACTGCACGACGATCGGATTATCGACCAGGTTGGCCCAGAGCGGCTTGAGGAAGGCCACGCCCTCGGGAAACTGGCGGCCGCCCATGGTGGGCCATTCGGCGAAGGCATAGCCCGCGTCGAGGCCGGCGGTGAAGGCGCCGAGCATGAGCTGGACGAAGAGGACCAGGAAGGCGAGCGCGGCGATACCCGTCAGCCGCGCCGGGCGGGCATCGGGATTGCGCTGGAGATCGAACAGGTCGAGCGCGGTCCACACCAGCGCCGCAAGGATCAGGAGCGCGGTCAGCAGGTGGACGGCGAGGCGGATATGGCTCACGTCCGGCCGGTCGATCAGGCCGGAAGCGACCATCCACCAGCCGATCGCGCCCTGCAGGCCGCCGAGCGCCAGCAGCAGGATGAGGCGCGGGCCATAGCCCCTGGGGATCATCCGCTTCCACGCGAACCAGGCGAGCGGCAAGGCGAAGACGATGCCGATCAGCCGGCCGATCACCCGATGCAGATATTCCCAAAAGAAGATGCCCTTGAACTCGTCGAGGGACATGCCGCGATTGATCTTCAGATATTCGGGCGTCGCCTTGTAGGCATCGAATTCGGCATGCCACTGCGCCTCGTTCAGCGGCGGCACGATGCCCGATATCGGTTCCCACCGCACCATCGACAGGCCCGATTCGGTGAGCCGGGTGATCCCGCCCACCACCACCATCGCAAAGACCATGAAGGCAACCAGAAGGAGCCAGCGGGCGATATGGGCGGGTTGCGGGCGGGCCGCGATGGGGCGGGATAGCGACATGAGGAGCGGCTATGCCCCCGGCGCGCGCGGCAGACAAGCCGTGGGGCGTGCCGGCCCCTCCTCAATCCTCTGGGCCGGGATAGCGTTCGAATTCGGGCAGATGGTGCGCATCCCGGATCCAGCCGATGCGCTCGGCGATCTGGATGTGGGCCGAAGGCGCCGGCACGGCATCGGGATCGTCCAGCGTGGCGGTCTGCACGTCGATCAGGCCGGGGAAGATCGCCGCGCTGGTATAGAAAAGGCCGGTGCCGCAATCCGGGCAGAAGTGGCGGCGACCATGTTCGGACGAGGCGTGGACCTTCGGCGTGCCGGCAAGGATCGTCACGTCGGCTTCCGGGAAGATCGCCCAGGCGACGAAGGGCGCGCCGGCCGAACGGCGGCAATCGCTGCAATGGCAGAGCGAATGGCGATCGGGCAGCGAGGCGACCTCATAGCGTATCGCGCCGCAATGGCATCCTCCGGCCAGCATCATTCTCTCCTTCGTCGTGAAACCGTGATCGGGGATATCCCGGATGTCTGGGCACATTCCTGCTCCAATTCGTCATGCCGAGCCGGGCTCGGCATTCTTCCCTCCGCGCACCGACATCGCCGGTGACGGAATCGACCCTTCAGGGTGACGATTCCTTCGCATGACCGGACCACCGCCCGCTGAACATGTGCGGGGGCGGGGAAACGCCGGTCGCTGCAAATGATATGTTGTATCTTCCTCTCGATCATGCCATTTACACTGGCAGCTTAGGGAGTGGATTCGAACGGTGTCTGACGTTGCGGGACGCGGGATGTGGCTGGACCGGCTGGCGATCGGCCTGTCGGGCCTGTGCCTCGCGCATTGCATCGGATCGGCCGTGTTCGTGGCGCTGCTGGCGTCGGCCGGCGGCATCCTCGTCCACCATTCCATCCATGAAGTGGGCCTGGCGCTGGCGATCTGCTTCGCGGTGCTGGGGCTCGGCCGCGGCGTGATGCGGCACGGCTTCATGCTGCCCGGATCGATCGGCGGCCTCGGCATCGGCGTGATGGCCGGCGCGCTCACCATGCCGCACAATGCGGACGAGGTGATCTACACGATCATCGGCGTGGGCCTTGTGGCGCTGGGCCATGATCTCAACCGCCGGGCGCTGATCTAAGCCCCGCTTCGGCGGCTATCGCTTGCCGATCGGGGTGGCAGCGCCTAGATTTGGCCCATGGCCCACGCCCACAATCATGCGCATTCCGATGCCCATTCGCACGTCCTGCACGAAGGCGCCGAGCTGAAGGCGGCCGCGCGCGACGCATTGGAGAAATCGGGCCAGCAATGGACGGCGATGCGCGCGGCGGTGTTCGACGCGCTCGTCCAGTTCGATCGGCCGGCATCAGCCTATGACATCGCCGAGGCGGTTTCCAAGGCGGAAGGGCGGCGGATCGCGGCCAACAGCATCTACCGCATCCTCGACCTGTTCGTGGGCTCCAACCTCGCGCGGCGGGTGGAAAGCGTGAACGCCTATGTCGCCAACGCGCATCCCGATTGCATGCACGACTGCATCTTCCTGGTATGCGACACCTGCGGGCAGGCGACCCATATCGACGACGACAGCCTGAGCGGCAATGTGCGCCGTGCCGCGGAAAAGGCCGGATTCGCCGCGGCCCGGCCGATCATCGAGGTCCACGGCACCTGCGCGGATTGCGCCGGGGCCTGATTTTCCGCCGCAGGATGCGCCTGCGCGATCCTGACAGCCGCGGTTCACCTTCCCGGAAGGATGGTCTACGGGGAGGGCATGAAAGGATTGCCCGCATCCATGACCGAACGCTCCGAGACCCCGCTCCTCGACACGGTCGACACCCCTGACGCCCTGCGCCGGCTGAAGCCGGAACAGCTCCGCACCCTTGCGTCCGAGTTGCGTGCGGAGATGATATCGGCGGTGGGTGTGACGGGGGGGCATTTGGGGTCTGGCCTGGGTGTGGTGGAGCTGACGGTGGCGCTCCATTATGTGTTCGACACGCCCAGGGACGTGTTGATCTGGGACGTGGGCCACCAGGCCTATCCGCACAAGATATTGACCGGCAGGCGCGATCGCATCCGCACCTTGCGGCAGGGCGGCGGGCTTTCGGGTTTCACCAGGCGGTCCGAGAGCGAATATGATCCGTTCGGGGCGGCGCACAGCTCGACCTCGATCTCGGCGGCGCTCGGCTTTGCGGTGGCGAACAAGCTGGCGGGCGCGCCGGGCAAGGCGATCGCGGTGATCGGCGACGGGGCGATGTCGGCGGGCATGGCCTATGAGGCGATGAACAACGCCGCCCAGGCCGGCAACCGGCTGGTGGTGATCCTGAACGACAATGACATGTCGATCGCGCCGCCGGTGGGGGGGCTGTCCGCCTATCTCGCCCGGATCGTCTCGTCGCGGCCNTTCCTGTCCCTGCGCGATCTCGCCAAGAAGGTGGCGCGCCGGCTGCCGCGCCCGCTGCACGACGTCGCCAGCAAGACCGACCAGTTCGCCCGCGGCATGACGATGGGCGGCACGCTGTTCGAGGAGCTGGGCTTTTATTATGTCGGGCCGATCGACGGCCATAATCTCGATCACCTGATCCCGATCCTGGAGAATGTGCGCGACGCCTCCGAAGGGCCGATCCTGGTTCATGTCGTGACCCAGAAGGGCAAGGGCTATGCGCCGGCGGAGGCGGCGGCCGACAAATATCATGGCGTGCAGAAGTTCGATGTGGTGACGGGCGCGCAGGCCAAGGCGCCGCCGGGGCCGCCGGCCTATACCGCCGTCTTCGCCGATGCGCTGGTGGCCGAGGCGAAGCGCGACGAGACGATCTGCGCGATCACCGCGGCGATGCCGTCGGGCACCGGGCTCGACCGGTTCGAGAAGGCGTTTCCCGATCGCTGCTTCGACGTCGGCATTGCCGAACAGCATGCGGTGACCTTCGCCGCCGGCCTGGCCGCGCGCGGCATGCGGCCGTTCTGCGCGATCTATTCCACCTTCCTGCAGCGCGCCTACGACCAGGTGGTGCACGACGTGGCGATCCAGAACCTGCCGGTGCGCTTCGCGATCGACCGGGCGGGGCTGGTGGGGGCGGACGGCGCCACCCATGCCGGCAGCTTCGACGTCACCTATCTCGCCTCGCTGCCCAATTTCGTGGTGATGGCGGCCGCCGACGAGGCGGAGCTGACCCACATGGTCCACACCATGGCGCTGCACGATACGGGGCCGATCGCGGTGCGCTANCCCCGGGGCAACGGCACCGGCGNCGCCATCCCCGCCACGCCGGAGCGGCTGGAGATCGGCAAGGGCCGGCTGGTGCGCGAGGGCAAGACGGTGGCGATCCTCTCGCTCGGCACGCGGCTGGCGGAGGCCGAGCGCGCGGCCGACCAGCTGGAGGCCCTGGGCCTTTCCACCAGCGTCGCCGACCTGCGCTTCGCCAAGCCGCTGGACGAGGCGCTGATCCGCCGGCTGCTGTCCACCCATGAGGTGGCGGTCACCATCGAGGAAGGCGCGATCGGCGGCCTCGGCGCGCATGTGCTGACGCTGGCCTCCGACGCCGGGCTGATCGACGGCGGCCTGAAGCTGCGCACCATGCGCCTGCCCGATATCTTCCAGGACCAGGACAAGCCCGAGCGCCAATACGAACAGGCCGGCCTCGACCACAACGCCATCACCGCCACCGTCCTCGCTGCCCTCAGAAAAAATAGCGGCGGCGTGTCGCAGGAGGCCCGCGCCTGAAAGCGCTTTTCCGGGCCGCATGGCCGAAAGGCTGTCCTACACGGCTGGAATCGCTATAATCGCGCAAGGTCCGCGCGCTTATTGCCTGGATGATCGCCTTCTCCGGTTTTGAAGCCGGAGAAGGAGCGATCCCGATGCCTCAACTTCCTCAACTTTACCGATTCCTCGAACGCCTCGATCCCTTGCCGCGCATGCTGCGGGAGGCGCTGAAGCTGCTCGACACGCGCGAGCAGCCGGGGCCGGGCAACAATCCCGTGATCATGCAATGGGTGCGGGAGCTGGCCGACCCCGCCGTCGCCAGCGTCTATACCGCCGATGCCGTGCCGTGGTGCGGGCTGTTCATGGCGATCGTCGCCAAGCGGGCGGCCCGGCAGCCGGTGTCCGGGCCGCTCTGGGCGCTGAACTGGGGGAAATTCGGCGTCGAGGCGGGCCAGCCGATGCTGGGCGACGTGCTGACCTTCGTGCGGCCCGAGGGCGGGCATGTCGCGCTTTATGTCGGTGAAAGCGCGCGCAGCTATCATGTGCTGGGCGGCAACCAGTCCGACCGGGTGTGCTTTACCGAGATCGCAAAGACCCGGCTGCGCGCCGCGCGCCGGCCGGCCTATGCGAACCGCCCGGCGACGGTGAAGCCCTATATACTGGGATCGAGCGGCTCCCTTTCCGTCAACGAAGCCTGATGGGTTGGGCCGGGTTGCGGACGGCTGCTCAGATCGTCCGCAGCCCGGCCTCCTCATGCGTCAGCGACGCGAGGATCTCGTTCAGGCCGGCGCCCTGCGCCATCGGCCCTTCCGCCGTGCCGATCAGCCGATCGAGCAGGCGTTGCCCTTCTTGCCACAGGCCAATGCCGCTGGCGGCGTTGATGTGGCCGCAGGCACCGATATTGACGAAATGGCTGCCCCAGTCCCGCGCCATATCGAAGCCGCGCTGGACGGAGGAATAGGGATCGTCCTCGCTGACGACGACGATCGAGGGGAAGGGCAGGCTGCACCGGGGCGTGGGCGCGAATCCCGCGACTTCGGCCGGCATGTCGCGACGGTCGACATCGGGCGGCGCCACCAGCAGCGCGCCGGCGACCGGCCAGCCCCAGGGCTGTCCGGCCAGTTCCGCCCACCACGCCACGGCGAGGCAGCCGAGGCTGTGGGCGGCGAGCAGCACGGGCTGTTCGGCGGAGCGGATCGCCTGATCGAGCTTGGTGACCCAGGGGTTGCGGCGCGGCGTATCCCACATGCCCAGCTCCACCCGCACGACATCGCCGCGGCTCTGTTCCCACAGCGATTGCCAATGCGCGGGGCCTGAACCATTGAGGCCGGGAACCGTGAGCACCAGCGGCCGCCGGCCGCTGAATTCGGAGATTGCCTGCACCATGCGTCGTCTCCCGATCCTGTCCGCACCGGGAAGAAGCTCCCCCGAAGCGATTCGCTGGGGAGGAGGATATCTCTATCGTTGCAGTCAACAAGAGGGGCGGCGCTCAATTATGGCTTTATTGCGGCAATCCGATCAGCCATGGACGGCGCCATGACGAAGAATATCCGGGCGGATCAGCTGCTGGTGGAACGCGGGCTGGCGGAAAGCCGGGCGCGGGCGCAGGCGCTGATCCTGGCAGGTCTGGTTTATGTAGCTGACCGGAAAGTGGAAAAAGCGGGGCAGGCGCTGAAGCCCGATGCGGCGCTGGAGGTGAAGGGCCGCGACCATCCCTGGGTGTCGCGCGGCGGCGTCAAGCTGGCCCATGGGCTTCAACATTTTGGCTGGAATGTGGCAGGCGCGATCGCGATCGACGTCGGCTCCTCCACCGGCGGCTTCACGGACGTGCTGCTGACCAACGGCGCGGCGCGGGTCTATGCGGTCGATTCGGGCACCAACCAGCTTGCCTGGAAGCTGCGCCAGGACCCGCGCGTGGTGGTGCATGAGCGCACCAACGCCCGCAACCTGACGGCCGAACATGTGCCGGAGGCGGTGGACGTCATCGTCTGCGACGCGAGCTTCATCTCGCTGGCCAAGGTGCTCGATGCCGCGCTGGGCTTCGCCCGTCCCGGCGCGCACCTGATCGCGCTGATCAAGCCGCAGTTCGAGGCGGGGCGCGGAGAGGTGGGCAAGGGCGGCGTGGTCCGCGACCCGGACGTGCACGAACGGGTGTGCCGCGAGGTGGCCGACTGGCTGACCGCACGTGGCTGGAATGTGGCCGGAATCACGCCCAGCCCGATCACCGGCCCCGAAGGCAATGTGGAGTTCCTGATCGGTGCCGTTCTGCCGCGAGAATCCGCGATCGTTGCGGAGGCGTGAAACCAAATCGCCTCCCCTGCTTTTACGCGAAATGCGGGGCGCACCAATGCGGGACGGGGACGAAATGGTTGTGCTTTGACCGGATCGCAAAGAGACGATACGCAGGATATCGAGCGGACCTGTAGCAAGGGGAAAACGTGGCTTTACCTCGCCTCTTTGCCTTGATCGTCGGGCTGCTGGCGGCGGCCTATTTCGGCTTTGGCCTGGCCCAGTATACGGTAAGCCCGATCGTCGCGGGCATCATGCTGTTCGCGGCCCTGATATTGGTGGCGGCGTCGCCGCGCCGGGCCGTCACCCGCCTGCAGCGCAACCTGGTGGTTGCCGCCTGGGGAGTCTTCAGCCTGCTTTCGATCGCCGCGCTGATCGTGCTGCTGCTGATGGGGGGCGACAATCGCGCCAAGGCGATGGCCCTGCTGCTGTTCCTGACCGGCTTCGGCTTCACCGTCCGTTCGGCCTGGCAGGCGGGCAAGAAGAAGCGCCGGAAATGGGACAATTATTTCGATAAATAAGGGCGGAAGGCCGGGCTCCCGTCAGGCGCCTTCCGATCGCAGCGTCGCCACCCAGATATCGGCGAGCGTATCGAGCAGCCCTTCGAAATCCGTTTCCCAGCCCTGGATGTGGACCGCCATCATCGCGCGTTCGAGCTGGAAGATCAGCAATTGCGCGCGCCGCCGCGCCTCATCGGCGGTGAAGGCCGACCAGCGCGCGCCATCCCCGATCAGCGCGGCGACGAAGGCGGCCTCGTGCGCGCTCGAATCCGCCGAAATCTCGGCCAGCATTTCGCGCAGTAGGGTGCGCATGCCGTCATTATGGACCCGCCAGGCGGCGCCGACCTCCGCCAGCCAGCCGCGGATCGAGCGGCGCGACCAGTCCGGCAGTTCGGCGAAGCGGACGTAGAGGCCGGTTCCCCGCTCCCACATGTCCGCCAGGATCGCCCGGCCGACATCGGGCTTGCCGGTGAAATGGGCATAGAAGGTGGCGCGGGAAACGCCGGCCGCGCCCAATATCTCCTCGATCGTGGCGGCCGCCATGCCGCGCCGTTCGAACACCGCCAGCGCGGCATCGACGATCCGCGCGCGGGTGGCGCGGCGCTGCTGTTCCCGAAGCGGGATCGGGCTGGGCCGGGCCTGGATGCTGGGCGCGATCGACATGGACCTTGGCTATCAGACGCGGCGGCGAAGACAAGGCCATACATATGTATGGAATATTGACGATCATATGGCCCGTGATATGTCTTTTGCCGAAAACAGAATGGAGAGGCCCAATGAATGCGATCAGCCCGATTCCGATGCGCTATCGGACGCACGACACCATCTATCCGCGCGGATGGTATTGCATCGCCGAGTCGGAGGATGTGGCCGCCGACAAGATGCTGCCGGTGAGCTGGCTGGGCCAGCAGCTCATCATCTACCGCACGAAGGACGGTGCGGCGCAGGCGGCCGACGCCTATTGCCCGCATCTGGGCGCGCATCTTGCCAGCCATGACGGAAAGTTGTGCGACGGGCGGATCACCTGCCCCTTCCACAAATGGGAATTCGACAGCGCGACCGGCAAGGTCGAGCATATCCCCTATACCGACGTGCCGGTGCCGGCGAGCGTGCGGCTGACGCTGCATCCCACGCGCGAGACCGACGGCATGGTGCTGATCTGGCACGACCCGGCCGGCGGCAAGCCGAGCTTCGAGCCGTTCGATTCGAGCGGGCTGCGCGGCGACGACAAATGGGTGCGCTATGCGGTGAAGAGCTGGGAGACGCGCTGTCCCTTCCGCGACATGCTGGAGAACATCTTCGACACCGCGCACATCACGCAGCTCCACAATGCGGCCGCGCTGCCCGACATCACCAATTACGAGCCCAGGGATTACGGGCTGCGCCTGCAATATGTGACGGACCCGGACGCCGGCGAGGAGACGCCGATTTCCTCGTTCGAGATGAACCTTTCCGCGCTGTCGCTGCTGACCCAGATCTATCACGGCGTGCATTTCACGGCGCTGTTCGTGATCTCCTTCACGCCGATCGACGAGGAGCGGATGGTGGAGACGGCCCGGCTCTACCTGAAGGACAATGGCAATGCCGAGGCGATGGAGCAGATCGGCAAGGCCTTCGTCGAGCGCTTCGTGTTCGAGGTGGAACAGGACCTGAAGGTGCTGGACTATAAGAAGCACCTGACCCAGCCGCGCCTGTGCGCCGGCGACGGCCCGATCATGAAGTTCCGCAGCTACGCCGCGCAATATTACGACTGAGCGGAAACAGGGGTTGCGGCGCGCTTTGGGGCGCGTGCCGCGATCCGGGGCCGGGTTTCGCGCCCGGCCCCGTGACGTTTCAGGCGACGAGCGCTGTGGCCCAGCGCGCGAAGCCGAGCCAGGCTTCCGTCTGCCAGACCAGGATGGGCAGGACCATCGCCGCCAGCGCATAGAGGCCGCCCCACAGGGTCGCGCGATGGATGCGGCGGATGGTCGCCATGTCCCACAAAGCGACGAGGACGATGTAGAGCGCCGGCACCAGCACGATCCCGCTGAGCCCGGCGAACCAGGGCATGCGGCCGAAGGCGGCGCCCATCATCGGCACCATCGCGAGCACCATCAGCCGCTTGTGGGTCTGCGGCGCCCGGCGCTTCCACAGGGCGGCAAGGATCAGGCCGCCGAAACCGGGCACGGCGAACAGCGGGATCGCCGCCCAGGACAGGGGCGGCACGATCGGCGGGCCGGAGGCGCGGGCGACACCGTGAAGCCCGGTCAGGGTGCCGATGACGATCATCGCGATGACCAGCGGCAGCCCCAGCATGCCGAGCCGGCGGTGGATGTCGGTGCGGCCGGCGCCGGCCAGCGCGGTCTGCGCCACGAACAGCAGCATCCACGCCGAAAAGACCGCGCCGTGCAGGTGCACCAGCGGCGTCGGCGGCAGGACATGAGCCGGCCGGCCGTTGAACGGCACCAGGAACCAGGACGGCGCGAAGCCGATGAAGACGGCGACCAGCATCGACGCCGCGATGCCGGTATAGAAGATATGTTCCGGCGCCCATCGGCGCCGGCGGGCAAGAGCAATCGTAGCCAATCCGGCCTCCCCACAAGGCGGGAGCCCCGAAGGTGGGGCTCGCGGGATGTGGGGCGGGAGAGGCCCGATCGCGGGCGGATCGGCCAGAGGCGCGCGACGAAGATGCGATTCCGCGCGATCTTGCGACGAAATTGCGCCGCCGCCGCCGGGCGGGATCGCTGCCGGATCGGATGGCGGCCGCCCGTTCCGGCGCCGGTCGCTGGAACGGGCGACGGCGCCTCAGTTCAGATAATGGGTCAGCTCAGATAATGGGCCGTCGTCCTGGCGGCGACTTCCTCCGCCGTCACGCCCGGCGCCAGCTCGATCAGCCGGAAGGGGGACTTGTGGTCCGGCCGCTGGAACACCGCGAGATCGGTGATGACCATGTCCACCACATTCTTGCCGGTCAGCGGCAGGGTGCAGGCGGGGATGAACTTGGGGCTGCCGTCCTTGGCGTTATGTTCCATCACCACGATGATCTTCTTGACGCCGGCGACGAGATCCATCGCGCCGCCCATGCCCTTGATCATCTTGCCGGGGATCATCCAGTTGGCGATGTCCCCGCTTTCGGAAACCTCCATCGCGCCCAGCACGGTAAGGTCGATATGCCCGCCGCGGATCATTGCGAAGCTGTCCGCCGAGGAGAAGTAGCTGGACGACGGCAGCTGGCTGATCGTCTGCTTGCCGGCGTTGATCAGATCGGCGTCCACCTCGTCCTCATAAGGGAAGGGGCCGATGCCGAGCATGCCGTTTTCGGACTGGAGCGTCACCTCCACGCCTTCGGGCACATGGTTGGCCACCAGCGTCGGGATGCCGATGCCGAGATTGACATAGAAGCCGTCCTGCAATTCCTTCGCGGCGCGGGCCGCCATCTGGTCGCGGGTCCAGCCCTTGGTTGCTTCCGTCATCATGCCGCCTCCCGCGTCCGCACGGTGCGGAACTCGATCTTCTTGTCATAGGGCGCGCCCAGGATCAGGCGCTTCACATAGATGCCGGGCAGATGGATGCAGTCCGCATCCAGGCTGCCGACCGGCACGATCTCCTCCACCTCGGCCACGCAGATCCTGCCGGAGGTGGCGGCGGGCTGGTTGAAGTTGCGCGCCGTCTTGCGGAAGACGAGATTGCCGGCTTCGTCGGCCTTCCAGCCCTTGATGATCGAAAGATCGGCGCGGATGCCGCGTTCGAGCACATAGGTCTCGCCGTCGAACTCCTTCAACTCCTTGCCTTCGGCCACCAGCGTGCCCACGCCCGTTTTGGTGTAGAAGCCGGGGATGCCGGCGCCGCCGGCGCGCATCCGTTCCGCCAGCGTGCCCTGGGGGCAGAATTCCACCTCCAGCTCGCCGGCCAGATACTGCCGCTCGAACTCCTTGTTCTCGCCCACATAGGAGGAGATCATCTTGGCGATCTGGCGGGTGCGCAGCAGCTTGCCGAGCCCTTCATTGTCGATGCCGGCATTGTTGGAGGCGACGGTGAGCCCCTTCACGCCGGAAGCCTGGATCGCATCGATCAGCCGTTCTGGGATGCCGCACAGGCCGAAGCCCCCGGCCGCGATCGTCATGCCATCGAACAGCAGCCCTTCCAGTGCCGCCGCAGCATCGGGATATATCTTGTTAGCCACGCCTTCTCCTCTCCCCTGAACGCTTCTGTGCCGGCGGGATAAAAGCAGGCGGGGATGGCCGTCAATCGAAGCTTGTCCCGATTGTCCGCCACGCAATCGCACTCGGGAAACGCGGAGGCGGGATGTCCCTTTTTCCGCCGATCGGGGCGGGTTATGGATGCATCATGAGCAATCAGCGCACTGGCGGGCGGATCCTTGTGGACGCCCTCGTCGCCCAGGGATGCGATCGCATCTTCTGCGTGCCCGGCGAATCCTATCTGGCCGTCCTCGACGCCCTGCACGACACGCCGGAGATCGAGCTGGTCGTCGCCCGGCAGGAAGGCGGCGTCGGCTTCATGGCGGAGGCGGACGGCGCGATGACCGGCCGGCCCGGCATCGCCTTCGTCACGCGCGGCCCCGGTGCCACCAACGCATCGATCGGCGTGCATGTGGCGATGCAGGATTCGACGCCGATGATCCTGTTCATCGGCGACGTCGCGCGCGGCGACCGCGACCGCGAGGCTTTCCAGGAGATCGACTTCACGGCGATGTTCTCCCCCATCGCCAAATGGGCATCCCGCATCGACGATGCGGAGCGCATTCCCGAATATGTCGCGCGCGCCTATGCGGTCGCCATGTCCGGCCGGCCGGGGCCGGTGGTGCTGGCGCTGCCGGAGGACATGCTGACCGATCTGGTCGGCGCGGTCGATCGGCCCCGCGTGGAGCCGCCGCAGCAGGCGGTGGGCGCGGAGACGATGGCCCAGGTGAAGGCCCTGCTGGCCGAGGCCAAGGATCCGGTGGCGATCATCGGCGGCGCGGGCTGGAACGGCAAGGCCGCGCGCGACTTCGCCAGCGCGGCCGAGGCGATCGGCCTGCCCGTCGCGGTGGCGTTCCGCCGGCAGGATGCGATACCCAATGATTGCGCCGTCTATGCCGGCAATCTGGGCTATGGGCCGAGCCCCGCGCTGGTGCGGCGGGTGAAGGAGGCGGACCTGCTGCTGGTCGTCGGACCCCGGCTGGGGGAGGCCACCACCGATGGCTATACCCTCGTCACCCCGAACCATCCCGGCCAGAAGCTGATCCATGTCCATCCCGATCCGGCGGAGCTGGGCCATGTCTATCGCGCGGACCTTGCCGTCTGCGCGGGAATGGCGGCCTTCGCCGCTGCCCTGGGCGGGATGGTCCGCGACGATGCCGGCAGCGGGGACATCCGCTTCACCACCGGCAAGGATGCCCATGTCGAATGGCTGGCATGGTCCACGCCCACGCCCGGCAGCGCGACGCTCGATCTCGGCGCCTGCGTGACGGCGATGCGCGAGGCGCTGCCGGCGGACAGCATCATCTGCAACGGCGCCGGCAATTTTTCCGGCTGGTGGCACCGCTTCTGGCGCTATGCCGGCCCGGTGAGCCAGCTTGCGCCGACCGCTGGCGCCATGGGCTACGGCCTGCCGGCGGGCGTTGCCGCCGCGATGCGCGCGCCGGAGCGGCAGGTGGTGGTGCTGGCCGGCGACGGCTGTTTCCTGATGAACGGGCAGGAACTGGCGACGGCGGTGCGATATGGTCTGAAGCTGCTGGTGCTGGTGATCGACAATGGCAGTTACGGCACCATCCGCATGCATCAGGAACGGCGCTACCCCTCCCGCATTTCCGGCACCGACCTGGTGAACCCGGACTTCGCCGCGCTGGCGCGGGCCTATGGCGCCTGGGCGGAGACGGTGACGGAGACGGCGGCGTTCGCGCCCGCGCTGGCGCGCGCGCAGGAACAGCCGGGCGTGGCGCTGCTCCACCTCAAGACCGATATCGAGCAGATCGGGCCGGGGATCACGGTGAGCGCGCTGCGCGGCCGATGAGCGCGGGATAGAATGAAGGAAGCGCCCGTCCGGGATGGAGCGGGCGCTTCCCCGCGACCCTCGCGGGTAATCGTCGATCGTTTGATGACAGCAATGTTACCGGTCCCATCGGCCGGGCGAAACCGCAAGTCCACGGGGCGTTGGAAAAGGGCGATGGCCGGCCTTCCGCGAAGCCGCTCGCCTAGCGCGCGGCGCTGCGCTAAGGGGAGGGCATGATCCTCGAACTTGCTGAAATCGATATCCTCCCCGGCAAGGAAGCCGCGTTCGAATCGGTGCTGGAGGAGGCTTCGGGCCATTTCCTGCGGACACCCGGCTGCCTGGGCATGAAGGTGACCCGATCGATGGAGCATCCGCACCGTTTCCGGCTGCTGGTGCAGTGGGAATCGGTCGATGCGCATATGGTGGGCTTCCGCAATTCGGATGCCTTCCTGGAATGGCGGCGGCTGGCCGGGCCGTGTTTCGCCAAGCCGCCGCGCGTCGAGCATCTGAGCCTGCTGATCGACAAATGATCGGGCGCGCCGGCGATCAGCCGGCGGAGTTTTGCCCTTCGCGCTTCGCGAGGATGCCGGCGACGAGATCATAGTCGCTGGCCTTGTCCACATCGATGCCCGCTTCGGCGCGGTCGAGCAGCACCGGCTTCACCCGGAAGCCGAGCCGGCGCCCCGCCGTCGCCAGCGCATCGGCCAGCGTGATCGTGCGGGTGAGCGCGCGGAGGGCGAGGCAGGGGCCGAAGCGCATCATCAGCTTGCGCGCGGCCTTGCGGTCCTGTTCGGCGCCGGCCCACAATTCCAGCGCCGGGGCCACGGCCGGGCCGGTGAGCGCGAACAGGTTGGCGCCGGTGAACCCGCCGTCGCGGAAGCGCAGCCAGGTGCGCTTGTTCTCGGGATAGGCGGCCAGCAGCACGCGGGCGGGCACCATCGCCACGGCCACGTCGGTATCGCCCACGCCATCGATGAAGGCATCGACATCGGCGGGCAGCAGCAGCGGATGATCGGCGGTGGCGATCAGCACGGGCCACGGCGCCTCCGGCCGGCCGGCGACCGCCTCGATGCTGCGCGATATGCCCATGCCGCTGACGTGGAGCCGCACCTTGGGGTGATCGGCGATCCAGCCGAGATCGCCCGCGACGACGGCCTCGGGCTCCTGCGAGAGGATGAGGATGCGGCCGATGCGATCGACGGCGGCCAGCGTGCGCACCATGCGGGCGATCATCGCCTCGCCCGCGATCGGGATGCGGGCCTTGAAGCGTTCGCCATAAGCCTCGGCGAAGGGATCGCCGCCCGGCCGCGACCCGGCGAGCAGGATCGCCGTCCATTGGCCCGTTTCGTTCACCGCCGCTCCGCCCTTCCTGTCCGCCGGCCAGCCTGCCGGGAAGCCCGAGCCTATAGCCGCCGCCCCGGAAAAGTCACGATTGCGGGCGATAG
This sequence comes from Edaphosphingomonas haloaromaticamans, assembly GCF_001853345.1. NCBI lineage: Bacteria > Pseudomonadati > Pseudomonadota > Alphaproteobacteria > Sphingomonadales > Rhizorhabdaceae > Edaphosphingomonas > Edaphosphingomonas haloaromaticamans. The sequence goes on from NZ_MIPT01000001.1 coordinate 1,002,835, forward strand.
GCGCGGGCCATATTCTGTCCCCATCATCAGCGCGAGCGCATCATGACCATCCGCAAGGCCGTTATCCTGAGCGCGGGCAAGGGATCCCGCCTGCTGCCCCTCACCGAGAACCGGCCGAAATGCCTGCTCGACTGTTCGGGCAAGACGCTGCTGGAATGGCAGCTCGACGCGCTGTTCTCCGCCGGCGTGGAGGAGGCGGTGATCGTCACCGGTTTCCGTTCCGATCTCGTCGACGCGCTGGTCGCCGCCCGGCCTGACCGGCGGGCGCGTACGCTCTACAACCCCTTCTACCATGTCGCCGACAATACCGGATCGGTGTGGATGGCGCGCGAGGAGATGAAGGAGGATTTCCTGATCCTCAACGGCGATACGCTGATCGGCCCCGATATCGTCCGCAGGGTGATCGACAATGCGACCGCGCCGATCACCGTGACGGTGGACGAGAAGCCTGCCTATGACGATGACGACATGAAGGTGCTGCGCGACGGCGACCGGCTGCTGCGCATCGGCAAGACCATCACCGAATGCAATGCGGAGTCGATCGGCTTCCTCGCCTTCCGGGGGCAGGGGCCGGCAGTGTTCGTCGATGCGGTCGATACGCTGATGCACGGGCCGGAAGGCGTATCGAGCTGGTATCTGAAGCTGATCGACCAGCTCGCCCCGCTCGGCATCGTCAGCACGACATCGATCCACGGCATGGAATGGCAGGAGGTGGATTTCCTCCCCGATCTCGACGCCGCGCAGAAGCTCACCGCGCGCTGGCGCGAAGCGGGGCGATAGGCCCGATCAGCCGCGCGCCTTCGGAACCAGCTCCACCACGTCGAGCAGCGATTCCCAGCGCGGATAGGGCAGGACGAGGCGCCAGCGCTGGTCGCCGATCCGTTCGAAGGCGCCGATCATGTCGCGTTCCGGATCGCGACCATATTCCAGCGCGCGCCGTTCGTCCCCCAGCATCATCGTGCCGAGGAAGATCATGCGGCTGCCATCCTGGGGAAAGAGCAGCCCCACCGGCTTCTGCCCGCCTTCCAGCTTGGTGAGGCTGAGGATGCCGCCTTCCTGCGCGACACGGCAGGTGAAGGGCGGCAGGGTCGTGACCACGGGCCCGGCGGGGCGGCGGGAACCGAGCTTGAAGACGCGGCAGGCATAGTCGCCGGCCGGCGGCGTGGCGCCGGGCTGGGCCGCATCAGGCTGCATCAGCGCGCCCAATGGGGCGATCTGCTGCGACTGGCCGGCGGCGGCGACCTGGTCCAGCGCCTTGATCCAGGCCGTCCGCCAGCCGCGCAGGCGTTCGCGATCGGCGCTGGTGGCGATGACGCGCCAGTTGGTTGGCGGCGGGGAATCATCGGCATGGGCATCGATCGCCGCGCCCGCAACGCAGCCGGCGAGAAGGATGAGCGACAATATCCGGGGGGATGATTGGAGGCTCTTCAGCAAATCATGTTCCTTCGGCCCTTCATCGCCGGGCTGGACGTGCCGAGGGGATCGCGGCAACCGGAAGCCGTAAAGACGACGGGAGATACAGGATGATGACAGACCTCGAGACCCGGATCGACCGCCTCGAATCGACCGAGGCGATCCGTCAGCTCGTTTCGCGTTATTCCCTGTCGCTCGACATGCGCGATCTCGACGCGCACGTGAACCTGTTTGCGCCCGACATCCGCGTGAGCCGCGACAAGGTGGGTCGCAGCCACCTGAAGCGGTGGCTGGACGATACGCTTCGCCTGCAGTTCACGGGCACGTCCCATCATGTCGGCAACCATGTGATCGAGTTCGACGATGCCGATCATGCACATGGCGTCGTCTATTCCAAGAACGAGCATGAGACCGGCCCCGAATGGGTGATCATGCAGATGCTCTACTGGGACAATTATGAACGGATCGACGGGCGCTGGTATTTCCGGCGACGGCTGCCCTGCTACTGGTATGCGACCGACCTGAACAAGTCGCCGATCGGCGACATGAAGATGCGCTGGCCGGGGCGGGAGCCCTATGAGGGGACGTTCCACGCGCTCTGGCCGTCCTGGAAGGACTTCTGGGCCAATCCGCCGCAGTCGGACGAACCGGAGGTGGCGGAGCCGGCGCCCCTGGGCGAGTTCCTGAAGCGGATGCGGCGGGATGCGGCCGATCCGCGCATCCGGGTGCGGTGAGCGGGAAGGGGCGGAACGGGCTTGAGGCCGCCCGCCAAGCTGTGTATTGCTTGCATAACACAGTGGAGGATCGACCGATGCGCCTTGCCCTTATAGCCCTGCCCGCGGCCTTGCTTGCGGCCTGCAACGCCGGTGGACCGGCCGCGGCCGACAATGGCGGCGGCGGGCGCGACGTGCGGCAATTCTCCGCCGCCGGCTTCGATCGGGTGGCGTTGCGCGGGCCTGACGACGTGACGGTGCGGGTGGGGCCTGCCGTGTCGGTGCGCGCCGAGGGCGACCGTGCGGTGCTCGACCGGCTGGAGGTGAGCGTGGTCGACGGCGAGCTGCGCCTCGCCCGCCGCAAGGAAGGCTGGAATTCCAACACGCGCGGCAGCGCCCGCTTCATCGTGACCCTGCCGGCGCTGCGCGGCGCGACCGTCGCCGGATCGGGCAACATGTCCGTGGATCACGCCAAGGCCAGGGAATTCGCGGCGTCGATCGCGGGATCGGGCAATCTGGGCGTGGGCGCCGTGGAAGGCGAGACGGTGGACCTTTCGGTCAACGGATCGGGCAATCTGACGGTGGCCGGCAGCACGCGGACGGTGAGCGGATCGATCAACGGATCGGGATCGATCCGGGGTCAGGGGCTGAAGGCGGACACCGCCTCCATCTCGATCGCGGGATCGGGCGACGCCGACCTGACGGCGCGATCCACCGCCGCCATCTCCGTGATCGGATCGGGCAATGCGACCGTCACCGGCGGCGCCAAGTGCACCATCCGCCGCGTGGGATCGGGCGGGGCCAATTGCAGCTGAGCTGAAGGCGCGCGCGCGTCGTCGGCGCGCGCCTTCAGGCCGTGGGTTCCAGCCCCGCCGGGGTGAGCAGGCCGCGACGGGTGGCGGCGTTGAAGATCAGGTTCACCACCGGGTTCGACCAGCCGCAATTGGTGGCGAAATCGCGGGCGAGGGAGTCGTGGTGGAGCTGGTGGGCGGCGGGCGTCATCAGCAGGCCCAGCCGCCGCATCGCCCGCACCACCGGCGGATTATGATCCCGGTGCAGCGTGCCGTGGAAATATTGGGCGAAGGTGCCGCCCAGGATGAAGGTGATCGCGCCCGCCACCGCCCAGCCGGGCACGGGCAGCGCCAGCCACAGGATGTTGAGCAGGATCGAGGCAGGCAGCGCGCCCGCGATCACCGTCGATCCGATCTGCCGCCACATCGTCCGCCGGCCGAGCGCGTTGGGGCGGGGATGGTGGTTCTTGAAATCATAGACCAGCCGCTCGAGCGGGGAGAGCTGGGCCATCGTCTGCCGGAACAGCGCCTGATAATGATCGGACTCGCGCGATCCTTCGTAGAAATAGAGCCGGTCCAGCCCCATGCCGGGGCGGCAGGGCCGGTAATCCATATACATATGGACCAGGCCGGACATCAGATCGGCGGCATACCAGCCCGCGATCATCGCCGGCGGGATCAGCCAGCTCCAGCGATCGACCGCGCCCGCGAGGTTGAGGGCGAGCGAGCCCGCGAACAGCAGAACGATCGCGAATATCGTGAATTTCCGGCCCGTCACCGATCCAGAACCTGCGCCTGACTTCCCACGGCATAGCCATGCGCCGGCAGCGATTTCATGTCAAAGCCGGGGCGACGAGGCGCCTTCAAGCCACGGCTGCGCCAGCCGTTCCGACGCCGCCATGAAGCGATCGATATGGTCCGGCGTCAGCGCGGCCGTGGGCAGGATCGCGCGGGCCTTGCGATCGAACATCGCGCCGTTGAACCGTTCGAGATCGGGCGAAAGGAGGAGCGGGGCGATCCGGCGCGCATAGCTGTCGGCATCCGGCGCCAGCAGGCCGATCAGGGTTTCGACGATGCGGTGGCGCAGGCTGTTCTCGCCCAGCAGGTTGCCGCGGATATCGGTGCGGATCAGCCCCGGATTGAGCCCGAAGCTGCCGATGCCGGGAAAGCGGCGGGCCAGATCGATCACCAGCATCTCGTNNNCNGNNNTNNNNTT
>NZ_MIPT01000001.1:1006977-1158802 GCF_001853345.1 Edaphosphingomonas haloaromaticamans
CCGAGGGCCGTGTATCGCCGTTCGGCATTGAGATCGCCGGGATCGCCGGCCGCACCCGTGCCGGGATAGCCCATGACGAATATCCGGGGGCGGAACGCGGCATCCCGCCGATCGCGGCCGAGGCGGGGTGCCAGCGAACGCAGCATGACGAAGCGGTTGAGATAGCTGACCGCCAGGTCGCGCTCTATGCCGTCCGTCGTCATCTGCCGGTGCGGCGCGGCGAAGATGCCGGTGGTGAAGATCAGGATATCGGCATTTCCGGCCGGCAGCTCCTCCGCCACGCGCCGGGCCTCACCCATCAGGCCGAGATCGGCGGGGACGAAGGCGATGCCCGGCCGGTCGGCATCGCGGAACCTCCGCCCGACGACCGTGACATCGGCGCCGTGGGAGGCGAGCAGGCGGCTGATCGCGCGGCCGATGCCGCCCGTGCCGCCCACCACGATCACCCGCTTGCCCGCGATGGCCGCCATGCCGGCCGGGTGCCAGACGATTTTTCTGTCGCGTCGCATCGCGGGCCTCCTGCCGTCAGGCCGCGATCAGGGCCGCCTGATCCAGCGCGGCGGCCATGGCGGCGGTGCGCGTCGCTTCGCTGATGGCAAGGCCTTCGGCGACGATGACTTCCAGCGCGGTGACGCCGATGAAACCGAACACGCTGCGCAGATAGGTTTCGGCATGCTCGGCGGCGGCGGCCGGGGAGCCGGGGCCGTAGAGGCCGCCGCGCGACAGGGCGACGATCACCCGCTTGCCGCCGGCCAGCCCTTCCGGTCCGTTGGCGCCGTAGCGGAAGGTCTGCCCCGCCACGAGAATGCGATCGATCCACGCCTTGAGCTGGCTGGGGATGGTGAAATTATACATGCCCGCGCCGATCACGACGATGTCGGCATTGAGGAATGCCTTGAGATCGTCCCCTTCGGCCACTTCCGCGAGATCGGCGAGGGCGAGATGGGCCGGCGGCGCGGCGGCGAGATCGCGATAATCGACGGCGAGGCCCGGATTTTCGGCGCGCAGGCGATCGACGATCGCGGCGGTGAGCGCGCGGCTGGCGGAGCGTTCGCCCTGGATGCTGGAATCGAGGTGGAGCAGGTTCACGATAATCTCCGGTATGGATTTGTGACCTGATCCAGTTATGGAACCCCCTGTTCGCTGCCAAGAACGCAAATCTTTGGGACCTGGTCACATGAATAGGACTGCATCCGCCATCGGGCATCCGGCCAGCGAGCCGCCGCCGGACATCGAGCATCGCGATTGCCGGATGATCAGCGAGATACTGGGCCGGATCGGCGACAAATGGACGGTGCTGGTGGTGATGACGCTGCGCGAGCGGCCCCGCCGCTTCAACGAGCTGAAGCGCGCGGTGGACGGCATTTCGCAGCAGATGCTGGCGCGCACGCTGAAGGCGCTGGAACGCGACGGCATGGTATCGCGCCGCGTGCAGGACAGCGTGCCGCCGCAGGTGGAATATTCGCTGACCGAGCTTGGGACATCCCTGGCCGAGCCGGTGAAGCAGCTTGGCCAGTGGGCCTGGGCGCATCTGGAGCTGATCCGGGGCCATCGCGCCCATTATGACCGTAAGACGGGTTAGGCCGCATTTGGGGGGAGGATATTCCGCTGGCCTTTTCATCATTCCCGCGAAAGCGGGAGCCATAGGTTAGCGTAGCTGATCCACGGATGCGGCTGGCTCGATCGAGTCGATAGCTCCCGACACGATGGATTCCCGCCTGCGCGGGAATGACGGAGGGGGCGACGCAACGGAAAGGCACATGCCGGCCGGGGCGACGGCCAAGACCCTTTCAGGGGCGGAACAATATCGCGTGGGATGCCGTTCTGCGAAGGCGGGACGTTCCCGTCCGGCGATGTTGGGGAGAAGGACCATGAAGGTTCGTATCGGCACCGCGATTGCCCTTTCGCTCATCCTGCTGGCCGGCGGCTGCGCGCCGCAGGCGGGGCCGGCCGGGGCTTCGCCGCCCGATGCGCATGATGCGCGCAATTCGCTGGACTGGGCCGGCGCCTATCGCGGCGTGCTGCCCTGCGCCGATTGCGAGGGGATCGAGACCGTGGTGACGCTGGGCCAGGACGGGCGCTTCCGCGAGGAGGTGAAATATCTGGGCAAGGGAGACGGCAAGGTCCTGACCCGGGAGGGCGCGTTCCAGTGGAACGACGCCGGCAATGTCGTGACGCTGGAAGGCGACGGGCCGGCGCGTTATTTCGTGGGGGAGAACCGGATCACGCGGCTGGCGAGAGACGGTTCCAGGATCACCGGCGGCCTTGCCGATCGCTATGGGCTGGAGAAGATGGCCGGGCACCTGACCGAGACCTACTGGAAACTGGTGGAACTGAACGGCCGGCCCGTGCCCCGGCTGGAGCGCGAACCCTATCTGATCCTGAAGGCCGAGGGCGGCCGCGTGAACGGCTTTGGCGGGTGCAACAGCTTCAGCGGCTCCTATACGGTGGACGAGGCGGCATCGCGGATCAGCTTCGGGCAGGTCGCCTCCACGATGATGGCCTGCGTGTCGGGCATGGACGTGGAGCAGGCGTTCCACCGGGTGCTCGGGCAGGCCGACAATTATTCGCTGAACGGCGATCATCTTACCCTGAATCGCGCGCGGATGGCGCCGCTGGCGCGGTTCGAGGCGGTCTATCTCCGCTGATCCGGCCGGCAGCGGCGCTTGACGGCGGCCGCCGCCCACGGGCTAACTTCCGCCCCGCCGGATGACGATGGCATCAAGTGGGGGGGAATATGAACGTTGCGACCAAGCCCGTGGCCCTGGTGACGGGCGCGTCTTCCGGCATGGGGCTGGATTTCGCGCTCAGGCTGATCGCGGAAGGCTATACCGTCTATGGCGCGGCCCGTCGGGTCGACCGCATGGGGGGGATCGCGGCGGCGGGCGGGATCGCCATCGCCATGGACGTGACCGACGATGCGACGATGGTGGCAGGCGTCGACCGGATCATTGCCGATCAGGGGCGGATCGACGTGCTCATCAACAATGCCGGCTATGGCCAATATGGCGCGCTGGAGGATGTGCCGATCGCCGAGGCGCGCCGCCAGATGGAAACCAACGTCATCGGGCTGGCGCGGCTGACCCAGCTTTGCCTGCCGCACATGCGGGCACGGCGTTTCGGCAAGATATTCAACATATCCTCGATCGGCGGCCGCTTCGCCCTGCCGCTGGGGGGCTGGTATCACGCCTCCAAGTTCGCGCTGGAAGCCTATTCAGATGCGCTGCGCAACGAGGTGCGCGGCTTCGGCATCGACGTGATCGTGATCGAGCCGGGCGGCATCGAAAGCGAATGGAGCGGCATCGCCACGGCGGAGGCAGAGCGTTATTCGGCGGACGGCGCCTATGCCGCGATGACGAGGCGCTTCGGCGAGCTGCAGGCCCGCATCCGCAAGCAGCCCCCGCCCAGCGTGATCAGCGACCTGATCGTCCGCGCGCTGAAGGCCCGGCGGCCCAGGGCCCGCTATCATGGCGGGCTTTATGCGGGGACGTTCCTGTTCCTGCGCCGCGTGCTGCCGGACCGGCTGTTCGACCGGATGATCATGGCGGCGCTGAAATAGGGTCAATGCGCGGCGCTGGTATCCACATCCTTGCGGGGGCGGGGGCTGAGCCAGATGATCGCGGCGGCGAAGGCGAACATGGCGCTGGCGACCAGGAAGACCTGGGTGGTCGCCAGCGCCTGCGCCTGCTGTTCCACCGACCGTTCGATCAGCACGCGGACCTGATCCAGCGAGAAACCCTGGGCGGATAGCGCGTCCGACACCGACTGGGTGTTGAGGCTGGACACGATTTCGCTGCGGGCGACGCGCGTCTTGTCGTCCCAGGCGGTGGCGACGATCGAGGTGCCCACCGCGCCGGACATGGTGCGCAGGAAGCTCAGCAGGCCGGCGGCGGATGCCGTCTCCTCCGGCCTGACGGCGCCGAGCGCCAGGGTCGTCACCGCCACGAAGAAGAAGGGCATGCCGAAGCCCTGCACCATCTGCGGGATGGCGAGCGTCCAGAAATCCGCCTCGGTGGACCAGCCGGCGCGCAGCAGCGACGTCATCCCCAGCCACGCCACGCCGAAGCAGACCAGCGCGCGCGGATCGATCTTGCTGAGGAGCTTCGCCACGATCGGCGACATGACGACGGCGGCGACGCCCATGAACGCCATCACATAGCCCGCCTTGGTGGCCGTGTAGCCAAGGCCCACCTGCAGCCATTGCGGGATCACCACGATCGTCGAGAAGAAGGTACCGAAGGCGAAGGCGGTGGTGACGACCGCGGCCGAGAAGCCCCGGTGCCGGAACACGCGGAGATCGACGACGGGGTTCGCCTCCGTCAATTCCCAGATCAGGAAGGCGACGAAGCCGACGGCGGCGATGATCGCGAGCGCGACGATGAAGCTGTCGGAGAACCAGTCATGCTCGCGGCCGAGATCGAGCATGATCTGCAGCGCGCCGATCCACAGGACGAGGAGGGCGAGCCCGATCATGTCGATCGGCACGCGCCGGATCGGCGTTTCGACGACGCGGACCACCAGCATCGCGCCCGCCGCGCAGCCCAGCGCCACCGGGATGTTGATGAAGAAGATCCAGTGCCAGGACCAGTTGTCGCTGATCGTGCCGCCCAGGATCGGCCCGAGGATCGGGGCGACCACCGTCGTCATCGCCCAGATGCCCATGGCCTGGGCGTGCTGTTCCTTGGGGAAGATGCGCAGCAGCAGCGTCTGCGACAGCGGCATCAGCGGGCCGCCGCACAGCCCCTGGCCGACGCGGCAGGCAACCAGCATGGTGAGCGTGGTCGAAACCCCGCAGAGGAAGGAGAAAAGGCCGAAGCCGACCATGCCGAAGGCGAAGGTGCGCACCGCGCCGAAGCGCTGGGCGAGCCAGCCCGTCAGCGGCACGCACACCGCCTCCGCCACCGCATAGGAGGTGATGACCCAGGTGCCCTGGCTCGCCGATATGCCGAGGCCGCCGGCGATGTGCGGCACCGAGACGTTGGCGATGGTGGTATCGAGCACCACCATGAAGTTGGTGACCGCCAGCGTGATGCAGGCGATGACGAGGCGGATGCCGTGGAGCGGCTCGGCGCTCTGGCCGGCGGCGGGGGCTGCGGAGGCCATGGCGGACGGCCCCCTCAGCGGTTCGAGATATCGACGTCGACTTCCATCGAAAGCCCGACGCGTAGCGGATGCTCGCGAAGCTCCTTGGGATCGAGCTGGATGCGCACCGGCAGGCGCTGCACCACCTTGATCCAGTTGCCGGTGGCGTTCTGGGCCGGGATCAGCGCGAAGGACGATCCCGTGCCGCCGGCCAGGCCCACGACCTTGCCGTGATAGACGACGCCGTCGCCGTAGAGGTCGGACGTCAGCTCCGCCGTCTGGCCGATGCGGACATGCTTGAGCTGGCCTTCCTTGAAATTGGCGTCGACATAGGCCTGATCGACGGGGACGATCATCATCACCACCGTGCCGGCGGCGACCCGCTGGCCGAGCTGGACCTGACGGCGGGTGACGATGCCGTCGATCGGCGCGCGGATCACCGTGCGGGAAAGATCGAGGCGGGCCTTGTCCAGCTTCGCCTGCGCGGCGCGGACATCGGGATTTGTGCTGACGGTGGTGCCGGCGATGATCGCATCGTTGGCGGCGAGATCGCCGGCGGCGGCGATGCGCGTGGAATTGGCCTGGGCGACGCCGGCCTGCGCGGNTTCCAGATTGGCGCGGGCGGCGGCGAGCGCGTTGGTGGCGCTCGTCAGCTCATCGCCCGAAACGGCGCCGCTGGGGGCGAGCTTCGCCCGGCGATCGAAATCGACCTGCGCCTTGGCGAAGGCGGCGCGGGCGGAGACCAGCTCGGCCTGCGCGCGCTCGATCTCCGCCTGGCGGGCGCGGACCTGCGCGGCGAGCGCCTCGCTGCTGGCGGACGTCCGGCCGAACTGGCGCTGGGCGCGGGCAAGCTCGGCCTCGGCCTCGGCGACGGCGATGCGGGCGTCGCTGTCGTCGAGCCGGACGAGCACGTCGCCGCGCTTCACCGCCTGGGTATCGGACACCGCGACCTCGATCACCTGCGCCGCGATCAGCGGGGTGATCTGCGCGGTCTCGGCGTTCACATAGGCATTGTCGGTGGTGGCGTGGCGGCTGCCGATCAGCAGATACCAGGCGCCGTAGCCGACGCCCGCCAGGATGACGACCGCGGCGAGGCCGGTAAGCAGGCGCTTGCGCAGGCCCGGCCGCCCGCCGCTGGGGGCGCCGCCGGTTGCGCGGGGGGCCTGCAGGTCCTGGGGATCGGCCTCAGCCATCGTCATTTTCCTTGGCAATAATATCGTTTGTCGCAAAGCCGCCGCCGAGCGCGCGCACCAGCGCGACATCGAGCGTGAAGGCGCGCGCTTCCAGATCGGCGACGATCCGCCGGTTCAGGAGCACGGCGTCTTCGGCGGAAAGAACGTCGAGGAAGGTGGAAAGACCCCCTTCATAGCGCTGGCGCGCGACCGCATAGGCCTGTTCCGAGCTGGCCAGCGCGCGGCGCGTTTCATCGAGGCGCACGGCCAGCGACCGCTGGCTGGTGACGGCATCGGCGACCTGATGATAGGCCTCCACCACGCTGCCGTCATAGCTGGCGACGGCTTGGTCGTAATCGGCGCGCGCGCCCTTGTAGCGGCCGGCAAGCTCGCCGCCGTGGAAGATCGGCAGGCTGATCGCGGGACCGACGCTGCCGATGGAGGAGCCGCTCTTCACCAGATTGTCGATGCCGAGCGATTGCAGCCCGATCATCGCCGAGAGATTGACCGCCGGGTAGAAATCCGCCCGTGCCACCTTGATGCGCGCGGCGGCCGCCTCGACCCGCGCGCGGGCGGCGGCGACATCGGGCCGGCGGCCGATGAGATCGGTGGTGACGCCTGGGGGCAGCCCGCGTCCGCCGAGCGCCGGCGTGGCGGGCCGTTCGATCGTGAGGCCGCGATCGGGGCCGGCGCCGATCAGCGCCGCCAGACGGTTGCGGGTCAGCGCGATCGCTTCGTCCGTCGCGGCGACATCGGCGCGGGCGGCGGGCACGGCGGCCTCCGCCTGCTTGAGTTCCGCCTGCGTGTCGAGCCCGGTGGCGACGCGGTTGGCGACCAGCGCCAGCGTTTCGCTGCGCACCCGGAGCGCGGATTGCTGCACGTCCCGTTCGGCGAACAGCCGGGCGAGATCGGCATAAGCGGCGGCGATGTTGGTGGAGAGGACAAGACGCGCCTCCTCCAGCTCGATCCGCGCAGCGGCGGCATCCGATGTCGCGGCCCGGAGCGCGGCGCGATTGCGGCCCCACAGATCGAGATCGAGGCCGAGATCGAGCGCGGCGCGGCCATTATCCTGCCAGCCGCGCGGCACGAAGGCGGGCGGGATGCCGTTATTGTAGCTCTGCTTCGCCCAGCCGCCGCTCGCGCTGGCATCGAGCGAGGGGAGGAGAGCGGCGCCGGCCTGCTGGGCGAGCGCATCGGCCTTGCGCAGGCGGGCGGCGGCGGCGGCGAGATCGGGCGCGCCCTTCAGACCTTCGTCGATCAGCGCGGAAAGCTGGGCATCGCCATAGGCCTGCCACCATCCGGCCTGGGGCCAGGCGGTCTCACCGGCGGCGAAGCTCTGCGTCGCCATGATCGAGCCGGCCGCCAGCGGACGCGGCGCGGCGCCGAGATCGGGAACCGGCGCGCAGGCGGCCAGCAGCGCCATTCCGCCAAGCAAGGGCACGGCGCAGGCTGGAAGAAGACGAATCAAGGACATGGATAAAGAACCGTACTGGCTGGTACGGCGCCTTTCCGCCTCTCCATCGCCCTTGTCAATCAAAAACCGTACTCTATAGTACGATTTCACTATGACGGCGGTGACACTCAAAGACCGGCGCGACGCGCGCAAGCAGGACAGGCGGGAGACGATCCTGGCCGTGGCGGCCCGATCCTTCCTGGAAAAGGGCTATGCCGCGACGTCGATGTCGGCCATCGCCGCGACGCTCGGGGGGTCCAAGGGAACCTTGTGGAGCTATTTCCCGTCGAAGGAGGCGCTGTTCGAGGCCGTGCTCGATCACCAGACGGTGGCCTATCGCCGCGATCTTGAGCATGCGCTCGACCTGGCTGGCGACCTGCGGGAAACGCTCACCCGTTTCTGCCGCAATTTCCTGGAGAAGGTGACGTCGCCCGACGCGCTGGCGCTGCACCGGCTGGTGCAGGCCGAGCATCAGCGCTTTCCCGAGGTAGGGCGCATCTTCTACGAACGCGCCCCGCGCGCGACGCAGCGGTTGCTTTCGGCCTATCTGGAACGCTGCATCGCGAACGGCTGGCTGCGGCCGGGCGACTCGCTGCGCATGGCCCGCCGGCTCGTCGGCCTGTGCATATCCGGCTGCCACCAGCGCCTGATGTGGGGCGTGGGGCCGGCATCGCTGCCCGAGGCGATCGAGGAGGACGTGGCCGACGCGGTGGAGATATTCATCCGCGCCTATGCGGCCTGAAGGCCCGCCCGCCGGGACATCAATCCCCGGCGGACCGCCGCCAGTTGGGATCGGGCCCGCGCAGCATCGCCGCCAGTGATCCACGCGGGCGCGCGGGGCGGGGAAGCGCCGCGCCGGCCCCCAGGTTGAGCTTGCCGGCATAGATCACCGTCGCGATCGTCATCTCCGTGATGAAGGAGTTGCGCCCGCCGAAGAAGGTGAACAGCAGCATCTGCAGCACCGCCAGGGCCATCGCGAAATAATAGCCCATCGCCTCGTGCATCTGCGGCGTGCGCACGCGGGTGGCGAAGCGGACGGCGATCACGGGAATCGCCGCCAGCGCGCCGATGAACATGACCAGGCCGATCACGCCGGAAACGAGCGCGACATAGATGTAGCTATTGACGAAATCGATGATCCGCTCGCCCTGGCGCATATCCTCCATATGGCTGGTGAATTCGTCCTGGTTGGTGCCGATGAGCGGATGCTTGGCGATCTCCTCCAGCCCGCGATGGAACAGGCGGACGCGATAGGCGGCGGTGTCCTCGGTATCGCTGCCCGTTTTCGTGGTCTGGGGGGATTCGTTCAGGAACAGCGTGGTCGGCACCGCGATCAGCATGACGGCGAAGACGAGGAGCGCCTTGGCCGTGGCGGGCTTGGCGAAGCGCCGGAATGCTTCCGACGCGATGATCGCGACCGCGAGGCCGAGATGGGCGTTGCGCGACTGGCAGGCGGTGACGCCCACGAAGATCGCCCCGAAAACCGCCAGCCGCGACAGATTGTTCTGGAAGAAGCTGCGGAACTGCCAGGCCACCATCGCGAAGAAGGACAGGCCGAACGCCATCGCCGTCGCCTCGAGGAACGGCCCCGCGGCGCGGAGGAAGCCGTGCCGCCACTTCACCCGGAACCACTGGGCATCCAGGCCGTAGCGGCTCAGCGTCTCGCGGAAGACCACCCAGCCGGTGACCGATTCGAGCGCGACCAGCGCCGACAGCACCATGCCGGCCGAAAGCAGGTAGACGATGAAGGTGCGGAAATCGGATTCGGTGCGCAGCGACCGCGTCACCACATAGTAAGGCAGATAGAGATCGAGCAGCTGCTGGGTGGTGACGCGCAGCACGTTGGTGAAGCTGGTGTCGCGCGCCTGCCCGACCACGAAATAGGCGACCAGCAGCAGCGCCACGATATCGGACAGGCGCGCCGGCTTCGCCCGCTTTCCCTGTACGAACAGCATCATGAGCGCGCCGAGGCCGATCGTGTGCGACGGCCCCCAGGGGAATAGCCAGACACCCGCCACCGTGAGATGGGTGTGCATTTCGGGCACGAGCAGCATGGAGATCAGCATCATGCCGCCGAGATGCTCCGGCCGGCGGCACAGCACGGGGACGATGAAGAAGAGGGCGACGGAGGTGAGGATCAGGTTGGGCGACAGGACGAGGATCGACAGCACCGCCGCGCAAACGATCGCCACCTGGGGGATCACCGCCTGCAATTCCTTGCCCTTGAGGCAGACGTGGAGAAAGGCCAGCGCGCCGAGGCTGGCGAACAGCATGTAGGCGAGCTTGATCAGATCGTGGAGCATTAAGCCCGTCTCCCCATGCGGCCCCAAGGAACCCGTCCGCGCCCGTTGATATCGTAACGGCCGGCGGCGTCCAGCCTTCGATGGCGCAAGGCCGGCGGAGCGTGCCGCCATCGTGCGCGGCCGAAAGCGGGGGCTGGACGAAGCGCCGTGCCGTTTCTGCGAACTGCTTTGCACCCGGAACGATCCAGCGATAGGGTGCGGCCATCCCGGCCGGCCCCGGCCGCCCAATATTGGAAAGCCGCTTATGCCGCGTTTCTTCTCCGGCTCGATCGCCGCGCTCCTCCTCGCAACCACGGCCCCCGCCTTCGCCGCCAAGCCGGCGCCGGTGAGCGCCCTCGTGAAGGCGGTGGACATCCCCTACCAGCAATTCACCCTGGCCAACGGCCTGCGCGTGATCGTGCACGAGGATCGCAAGGCGCCGATCGTGGCCGTATCCGTCTGGTATCACATCGGATCGAAGGACGAGCCCAAGGGCAAGACCGGCTTCGCCCACCTGTTCGAGCATCTGATGTTCAACGGGTCCGAAAACGCCAACATGGATTTCTTCAAGCCGCTGGAGCAGGTGGGCGCCACCGACCTCAACGGCACCACCTGGTTCGACCGGACCAACTATTTCGAAACGGTGCCGACGGGCGCGCTGGAAACGGCGCTGTTCCTGGAATCGGACCGGATGGGCCACCTGCTCGGCGCGATCGACCAGGCGAAGCTCGATAACCAGCGCGGCGTGGTGCAGAACGAGAAGCGGCAGGGCGATAACGAGCCCTACGGCCTGGTCGAATATGCCCAGCTTGCCGCCCTGTTCCCCGACGGGCACCCCTATCGCCATTCCACCATCGGATCGATGGCGGACCTCGACGCGGCGAGCCTGGAGGACGTGAAGAACTGGTTCCGCGCCCATTACGGCCCCAACAATGCCGTGCTGGTGCTGGCCGGCGACATCGACGCGAAGACCGCCAGGCCCCTCGTCGAGAAATGGTTCGGCGATATTCCGCGCGGGCCGGACACGGTGCGCGCGGAGGTGACGGTGCCGACCTTGCCCGCGCCCGTCGACCAGGTGATGAAGGATCGCGTCGCCACCACGCGGATCATGCGGAGCTGGGCGGTGCCAGGCCTCAACGATCCGGAGACGACGCAGCTCCAGATCGCGATGTCGATCCTGGGCGGGCTCGCTTCCTCGCGGCTCGACAATGCGCTGGTGCGGCAGGACAAGACGGCGGTGAGCGTTTCGGCCTCGGTCCAGCCGTTCGAGAAGATATCGATCGTCGAGATTGCGGCCAATGTGAAGCCGGGCGCCGATGCCGCGCAGGTGGCGGCGAAGCTCGATTCGCTGATCGCCGATTTCCTGAAGAACGGCCCAACCGCCGACGAGGTGACGCGCGCCGCCACCCGGGCGATCTCCTCGCAGATCGGCGGGCTGGAATCTGTGGGCGGCTTCAGCGGCAAGGCGGTGACGCTGGCCGAGGGCGAGGTCTATTCCAACGATCCCGCCAAATATAAGCAGGATCTGGCCGAAGCCGCCGCCGCGACGCCCGCGACGGTGGCGGCCGCCACCCGCAAATGGCTGGGCCGGCCGGCCTACCGCCTGACCGTGGAACCGGGCGAGCGCAGCGAGGCGGATATCGCCATCGCCGGCGGCATCCGGGCCGAGCCGCGTTACTATCGCGATCCCAAGCGCGAGGGCGGGGCGGCCGCGCCGGCCTCCTCGATCGCGGCGGTCGACCGCAGCAAGTTCCCCGAGGTGAAGCCGATCGGCGACCTCACCTTCCCGGCGATCGAGCGGACCACCCTATCCAACGGCATGCAGGTGACGCTGGCGCGCCGCACCACCGTGCCGACGGTGCGGGTGTCGATTTCCTTCGATGCGGGCAATGCCGCCGATCCCAAGCAGAAACTGGGCACGCAGGCGCTGATGCTTTCCCTGCTGGACGAGGGCACCAAGACGCGCAACTCGATCCAGATCGCGGAGGAGCAGGAGCGGCTGGGCGCGGCGATCGCCACCAGCCAGTCGATGGATCGCACCGGCGTCTCGCTGTTCGCGCTCAAGGCCAATCTCGCGCCCTCGCTCGACCTGCTGGCCGATGTGGTGCGCAACCCCGCCTTCGAACCGGCCGAGATCGAGCGCCTGCGCGGGCAGCTCGTCACCTCGATCGCGGCGGAGAATACCCAGCCGCGCGGCATCGCCCGCCGGGTGATCCCGGAACTGCTCTACGGCAAGATCCACCCTTATGGCGTGCCGATGTCCGGCAGCGGCACCGAAGCGGGAGTGAAAGCAGTGACGCGGGACGATCTGGTGGCTTTCCACCAGGCGTGGCTGCGCCCCGACAACGGCAAGATCTTCGTGACCGGCGATACCACGCTGGAGGAGATCAAGCCGCTGCTGGAGGCGCGCTTCGGCCAGTGGCAGGCACCGGCCACCCCCAAGGGCGCCAAGCTGTTCCGCATGGACCGCATGGCGCGGCCGGCGCGGATCGTGCTGATCGATCGGCCGCAGAGCCCGCAATCCTACATCATGGCGGGCCAGCTCCTGCCGTTCCGCGGCACGGACGATCCGCTGGCCTTCACCACGGCCAATGAGGTGATCGGCGGCAGCTTCCTCTCGCGGCTCAACATGGACCTGCGCGAGGACAAGGGCTGGGCCTATGGCGCCTTCACCTCCGCCCCGCTGGTCCGCGATACCATGCCCTTCTACGTGATCGCGCCGGTGCAGACCGACCGGACCGGCGATTCGATCGCGGCGGCGATCGGCGACATCAAGACCTTCCTCACCGCCAAGGGCGTGGACGAGGAGGAGCATGACCGCACGATCAGCAACCAGATCCGCTCGCTGCCGGGATCGTTCGAGACGAGCAGCGATCTTCTGGCCGGGCTGGTTTCGCTCGATACGCTGGGCCGGCCGGACGATTATTACACCAGGCTCGCCGATCGCTATCGCGCGATGACCGCCGCGGAGATGGACAAGGCCGCCCGCGAGGCCATCCGCCCCGACGACCTGATCTGGGTGGTGGTGGGCGATGCCGCCAAGGTCCGCCCGCAGCTCGAAAAGCTCAAGGCGCAGGGCATCAACCTGCCGGTGGAGGAAGCCAAGCCCGGCGCCTGATCGCTGCCCAATACGGAGGTTCTTGACGCAAGCGTCAGGCGCCTCCATCCCTGTGCCACCGAATGAACGGAGAGGAATGAACATGGCGAATGTCGACGGACAGTGGGATTGCGTGACCAAGACGCCGATGGGCGAGCAGAAGTCCGTCTTCACGGTGGTCAGCAACGGCGACACCTTCACCGGCAGCAATGCCGGGCCGATGGGATCGCTGGACGTGGTCGACGGCAAGGTCGACGGTGACACGCTGAGCTGGAAGATGGAGCTCAAGGTGCCGATGGCGATGACGATGGACGCCACCGCGACCGTCGACGGCGACACGCTGACCGGAACCATCAAGCTGGGCGCGTTCGGCGTCGCCCCGATGACGGGCACGCGCAAGGCCTGAACCGACGTAGCCCGGCCCTCGCGGCCGGGCGAACCTCCCTCCTGAGGGACGGGAATGAGGGTCGGCAGGCGCGCGAAGCGTGCCTGCCGACCTCACCGCATCTGGCGGTTCCCCTGGGAACCTCCGCAACGCCACCCGTGCCAGGGCGGAATGCCTACCTCCGATCGAACTTGTTCTCGCGATCGAACTTGTTCTCGCGGCGGCGGCCGAAGAGGAGGTTGCGTTCGAGGCGGAGGCGGAGCGCGGTGTAATAGGCGTTGAGGAATTCGCTGTCCCCGCCGGGGGCCTGCCAGCCGATCCGGGTGCGGATGGCTTCGGCGACCGTCTGGATCGTTGCCCAGTCATTGGCGCGGAGCACGTCTTCAAGCGTCTGCAGCTCGTAGACGCCATAGGCGTCGAGCTGGGCGTCGGTGAAGCTGTAGGCGGGGCCGCGGCGCGGACGGGCGGCGATGCGGATCAGGTCGAGGTCCAGCTCCGTCTTCGGCGCGCGGACGACCCAGGTGCCGGCCAGCAGATCGCCCACGCGCAGGCGATCCCTGTTCATCAGCGGGAAGAACAGGAAGATGCCGCTCCACCCCAGGCCGAACAGCGCGGTGGCGGCGTCCGCCACGCCTTCATGGGCCTGGTAGAACCAGAAGCTCAGCGGCAGGAACAGCTCGATCTCCCGCATCAGGTTGCGCGCGATCACGGCGTCGCCGGTCAGCCGGCCGCCATTGCGGGCGACGACGCGCAGGCCGCTGCGGCGCTTGCCGGGCGTGGCGCCGCGCGGCCCCATCTCGAACAGGATGAAATAGCCGTTGCGGGCCACGAACAGGCCCAGCAGCCAGAGGATGATGGCGATCTGGCCGGTATTGCCGCCGAACCAGGCGCCGATCACGAGGAGCAGGATGGTGGCGAGCAAGAAGGTGGCGGTGATGATTGCCGCATCGATCGCGAAGGCGGCGGCGCGTTCGCCGGCCGATGCCAGCACGAGGCCGAGATCGACGCCTTCGGGGGTGATGAAGCGGCGGCGGAGCCGTTCGTCGGCATGTTCAGCCATCGGCGGGCCTCCGGCGCGGCCAGTAGAAATATGCAAGCCAGAGCAGCAGCGCCCCGCCGCCGATGGCATAGCGCGCGGCATTGGCGTCGATCCGCTGGCGGGCGATGCCTTCCAGCAGGCCCGCGACCATCAGCATCACCACCACGCCGGCCATGGCGGTGGCGGATATCCGGCCGGCTTCCCGCGCGGCGGCAAGGCGGGTGCTGGGGCCAGGAAAGGCGACCGCGCGGCCGATGCGCAGGCCGGCGGCCCCGGCAATGAGGATCGCGAATATCTCCGTCGTGCCGTGGATGGCCAGCCACCCGCCCAGGTCCACACCGAGCCCGCGGGGCGCGAACAGGGCGAAGAAGGCGCCCAGCGTGCAGCCATTGGCGACGATCAGCAGCGCTGACGGCAGGCCGAAGGCGAAGCCCAGCGCGAAGGCGAAGATCGCGACGCTGGCATTGTGCGTGAAGAGGAAGGTGGCGAAGATGCTGAGGCCGTCGCGATCGGCGGCCGGCCCGCCGGGTTCGGCATGGAGGGTGGCGCGCAGCGCGGCGGTGGAACTGGTGGGATCGCGCCCGCCCGCAAGCTCGCTGGGGATGATCGAGTAGAACCAGCTCGTATCGTGGATGACGAGCAGATAGGCGGCCACCACCCCGGCGACGGTGAGGAGAAGCGTGACGAGCGTTTCCCGCCAAAGCGCGCGGACCGAGGCCGGCCAATCGTGGAGGACGAAGGCGCGGAGCCGCTGCCCGGCGGGCGTGCGCACGCCATAGAGGAAGAAATAGGCCCTCGCGCTCAGGCTTTCGAGATATTCGACCAGCGCGCGATCGAGCGAGGTTTCCCGCGCGACCGAGAGCGAGGACAGCGCCTGGCGGTAGAGCACGGGAAGGGCCATCAGCTCCTCCTCGTCCAGCGCGCGGAGCGATCGCTTCTCGGCCAGCGTGAGCAACTCGTCGAGGCGGCGCCAGTCCGCCTCATGCGCCTCGCGGAAGCGGCGCGCGGTGGCGGCGGGATCGGCCGGCGCGGCGGCGGGAGAGCGGAGCGGATTCACAGCAGGTTCCGTCGCTTGAGATCGACATAATAGTCCACCAGCCGCAGGCCGACGCGGTCGTGGGGCGATTCCAGCACGTGGAAGCCGCTGTGGCGCAGGCGGGTGATGACGATGCGGCGTTCGCGCAGCAGCTCCGCCGCCATCACCGCGCGGGTGACGTCGTCGGGATCGTGCGGCTCGGCAGCGGCGATATCGACAAGTTCCCGATCCTCCAGCACCACGAACAGGACGAGATGGCGGTCGAGCAGGCCGGCGGCGGCGCGCAGCATCAGCTCCGCGCTGGTGGGATCGGAAAATTCGGTGAAGACGACGATCAGCGAGCGGCGGTTGAGGCGGCCGCCCAGCGTGGTGAGGGCGAGGGTGTAGTTGGTTTCCTCCCCCGAATAATCGATCTCCGCCGCCAGCCGCTGGATCAGCGCGAAGGCGCGCGCGCCCGCAACCGCGCCGCTGGTGAGGCGCGGGCGCGAATCGAAGCCGAACAGGCTCACCCGATCGCCGAGCTTGAGCGCGACATAGGCGGAGAGGAGCGCCGCCGAGACGGCACGGTCGATGCGCGGCACGCCGTCCAGCGGCTCGCACATGTTGCGGCCGGCATCGAGGGCGAAGACGATATTATTGTTGCGCTCCGTCCGATATTCCTTGGCGAGCAGCCTGGAATGGCGGGCGGACTGCTTCCAGTCGATCGCGCGGCGATCCATGCCGGGCTGGAAATCGGCGAGCGATTCGAACTCCGCGCCGTCGCCGCGATCCAGCTGGGCGACGAGGCCGTGCATGGTGCTGCGCAGGAAGAGATGCGCGCCGCGATCGCGCACGGCATGCACGTCCGGGGTGATGAGTATCCGCAGGTCGAGGGGGGCGCGGCGCTGCTTCCAGGTGAGGCCGAGCGGGCCTGTCCAGCGGAGCCACAGCGCCTCCAGCCGCGCCGCGCCGCGCCGGGCGGCGGCGAGGGGGAGGGAGGCCGCGCCGCTGCCGCCGGCGAGCGCGATCGTCCGGCTGGGGCCGTCGGGCGTTTCCAGAAGATCGGAATGTTCGAGGATGATTTCCGCCGATGCGGGCGCGGCGCCCGTGAAGGCCACACGGACGAGCGCCTTGAGGCCCGCGCCCACGCCGGCGGTGCCGGGCGCCTCCACATCGATGCGCGGATCGCGCGGCCAGGCGCCGGACACCGCGTCGATGGCGGTGAGCGCGAAGACGAACAGCGTCCAGCCGATGCCGGCATACCAGTAAGCCGGCCAGAGCACGCCCACCACCAGCACGGCGGGCGCGCCCGCCGCCGCCAGCAGCACCGCGCGGCGGGCGGGGTAGATCAACGCGGCGCCTCGATCCGCTCGATGATCTCGGCGACCACCGATTCGACCTGCCGGCCGTCTATCTCGGCGGCGGGCGAAAGGATCACGCGGTGGCGCAGCACGGCGGGAGCCAGCGCCTTCACGTCATCGGGGATCACGAAATCGCGCCCGTCGAGCGCGGCGCGCGCACGCGCGGCGGCGGCGAGCATCGCGCCCGCGCGCGGCGATGCGCCGCTTTCCAGATCGGCGACATCGCGGGTCGCGCGGATCAGGGCGACGATATAATCGATCACCTGGTCCACCAGCCGCACCTCCGCGACGGTGGCGACCGCCGCATCGATGGCCGCGGCATCGGCGCGGGGGGCGACGCCCCAATCCTCCGGCTTCGGCGCGCCGAAGCGGACGCCGTGGCTGGCGATGATCCGCCGTTCCTCCGCCGCGTCGGGATAATCCACGGTCTGCTTGAACAGGAAGCGATCGAGCTGGGCTTCCGGCAGGGGATAGACGCCCTGCTGCTCGATCGGGTTCTGGGTGGCCACCACCATGAAGCGGGCGCCCAGCGGCAGGGTTTCCCCGTCGATGGTGACGGTGCGTTCCTGCATCGCCTCCAGCAGGGCGGCCTGCGTCTTGGGCGGGGTGCGGTTGATCTCGTCCGCCAGCAGCAGATCGGTGAAGATGGGGCCGCGCGTCAGGGTGAAGCTGCTCGTCTGGAAGTTGAACAGATTGGCGCCCAATATATCGCCGGGCATCAGATCGGGCGTGAACTGGATGCGGCCGAAATCGAGGCCGGTGGCCCGCGCGAAGCATTGGGCGAGGAAGGTCTTGGCCGTTCCCGGCGGCCCTTCCAGCAGGACATGGCCGGCGGAAAAGAGGGCGACCAGCATCAGCTCCACCGTTTCGGCCTGGCCGACGACGGCCTTGCCGATTTCGCCGCGTATATCGTCGGCGAGCGCCTTCACCTCTTCAACCTTCACGGATCACGTCCCTTCTCCAGCGATAGAGTGCGCGCGCCGCCTGCGCGAGTTCCGCCGGATCGGCGGCGGCGCGGGCGGCAGCGGCGAGTTCGGAAAAGCGCGGCTCGGCCAGCCGATCAAGATAGGCGTCGAGCGCGGCCTCGTCCGCCTGGGCCGGCGCACCGGTCGCGGCGACCACGGCATCGCGGGTGAGCAGCGCATAACGGCCACCGACGCGATGCTGGCGGCGGGCGAGCTTGAGCAGCGCGGCGCTGTTGTCGACCAGCGCGCGCTTGCCGAAGGCGATCTCGCGCTCCTCCCGCGCGGGCGGGCCGAAGCGGAACAGCGCCTGGATGCCGGCCAGCAGCGCCGCGCCGAGCAGGCAGAGGGTAAGCGCCAGGAAGGGCGGTTCCAGCGCCAGCTTCATCAGGCTGGGCGACCGGCCGAAACCGTTGAGGGTAAGATCGAAATCCACCGTCTCGGCGCCGCTGGAATTGAGCCAGTCGATCATCGCGATCGCCGCCCGCGCGGTATCGGCGCTGGCCAGCCCCTGATTGTTGAGGAGATCGGGATCGGCGAGGATATAGAGCGGCCGTCCACCCACCTCGGCCAGCACGATCCGCCCTTCGCCATCGACGATCAGCGGGCGGAGGTTGCGGCCCGATATGGTCTGGAGCTGGGCGGGCCCGCCGGTGGCGGCATCGGCCGGCAGGCCGTTCACCGCGCGGAGCTGCCCGCCGGCGCTGCGGTGGAGCGCGAAATTGGGCACCTGGCGGATGAGCCGTTGAATCTCCTCGACGGGCAGGGTGCCGGCGCTTTCCACCCAGGCGGGCTTTTGCGGCATCTGCCGCACCCACCATTTGGGCAGCACGATCAGGGTGGGCTTGTCCGCCCGCGGGGCGAGGCGCTTGCCGATCTCGTCCGGATCCGTGCCCGGCTCGGGCGTCAGGACCAGCAGTTCCTTGCCGTCCCATTCGCCGTCGCTGCGGACGAAATAGGACCAGTCTTCCCAGGGCAGGCCGTCGATCAGGTCGGCAAGGCCGTGGAAGCCGATCGCGGACGTCGACAGCGCATGCGCGCCGCCGTTGCGCCCGTTCCTGAGATCGGGGGCATAGGTGCCGAGGATCAGCAGGCCGGCAAAGGCGAGGATGCCGGCAGCCACCACCCACAACATCGTGCGGACAGAGAAGGGGGAGGCGGAAGCGGCGCTCACCGCCAGGCCCCCGGCAGCGCGAAATCCTCATAGGCCGCGCGCGCATCGCGCCACGCCGCCGCATCGACCGGCCGGCCGCCGAACAGGCTGCGCTCGACCAGCCCGGCCAGGCCGGCGAAGACCCGGCGCGCCTTGCCCGGCAGCGCATCGGCGGCGGCGATGTCCCGCGCCGTGAGCGCGGGGCGGACGAGGTGGGGGCGGCGGCGCTCGATCTCCTCGATGCTGCGGACGAGGAGGAGGTGGACGGCCTCGGCATGGCGGCCGGCGGCGGCCAGCGCGTCCGCCTCGGCCAGCAATTGCCGGGCCGGGCCGGCTT
Organism: Edaphosphingomonas haloaromaticamans; assembly: GCF_001853345.1. Taxonomy (NCBI): domain Bacteria; kingdom Pseudomonadati; phylum Pseudomonadota; class Alphaproteobacteria; order Sphingomonadales; family Rhizorhabdaceae; genus Edaphosphingomonas; species Edaphosphingomonas haloaromaticamans. The sequence goes on from NZ_MIPT01000001.1 coordinate 1,026,316, forward strand.
CGGGCCGCCATTCGGGCTCCTGCCCTTCCTCCGCCACGGCCCTGCGGCGGAAGAAGGGCAGGCCGTGGGCGAGGAGGTGGCGCGCGACGATATAGAGAAGCGCCAGCGCGGCCAGGATCAGCAGGCCCCAGGCGATATATTCCATATAGGGCGCGATCGCCTTCAGCAGCCGCACGAGCCAGGCAGGCGGCGGATCGGGCGGCGGCATCGTCGGCAGATCGAACTGCAGCGCGGGATCGGCGCGCAGCTTTTCATGCGCGGCGGCGAAATCCGCATCGCTGATGCCCGTGCTGCCAATGCCGCCCGACGCCGCCAAGAGCTTCCCCCAAATTCCCCGGAGCCATGCTTAGAGCGGATCGCGGGCCGACGGAAAGCCCCGATTCCGCCCTATGGACAAAAGCTTGGGGACGCGGAATGATCCTGGCCGGGGAATTGGGGGAATATCATGGCCTATGAGGATAATGCGCTCGATATCGGGCGGGTGATGCGGTGCACGGGCGCCGTGGTCGGCGCGCGGCCGGTGGCGATCTTCGGCATCGCGGCGGTGTCGATGGCGGTGCCGGCGGCGATCAGCTACGCGCTCGGAGAACCGGGCAGGGACGCGGCCGCCAGGGGGATGGGCCTTGCCGGCGGGATGACGATGCTCGGCCTCATCGCCAATGCGGCGATGCAGGCGGCGCTGTTCCGCATCACCATCGACGAGGCGGCAGGCGTGAGGCGCGGCATGAGCGAGATCGTGCCGGGTGCGCTGCGGGCGCTGCCGGCGATGATCGGCCTCACGATCCTTTCCTGGCTGGGCATATTCGGTGCTTCGCTGCTGCTGGTGGTGCCGGGAATCATCGTGGCGCTGATGTGGGCGGTGGCCGGACCCGCGCTGATCGCGCGGCAGGAAGGCGTGCTGGCGGCGCTGGGATATAGCCGCGCGATCACCAGGGGCGCGCGGGGGAGCCTGTTCCTGCTGCTGAGCGGGATCGGCATCGTCGTTTCGATCATCGCGATCGGCGCGTTCATGGCGAAGCCGGATCTCGCCACGCCGGGCGGGGTGACCGTGGGCATCCTTGTGATTCAGGTCGCCATCAACACCGTGGTCTATGCGCTGTGGTCGGTGTTGACGGCCGCCATCTATGTCGATCTGAGCGCGGGCGACGGCGAACTGGCGAGCGAGCGCTATGCCGAGGTGTTCGCCTGACGCGGAAGGGGCGCGGGCTGGCGGGGATCAATCCCGCCAGCCGCGATCCTTGCGATCGACCAGGCGGACCAGGGCGTTGAATTCCGCCTCGCCGGGCATGCCGGGGCGGACGAGCTTGGCCTGATCGCGCTGGTGGACGGCCAGCACCTCCGCCGGAATTTCCCGAAGGCGGCCCATCGGCGCGGATGCCACCTGGATCTGGCAGGCCCGTTCCAGCGCCCAGAGCCTGAGGAAGGCGATCGGCAGCGTCGGCCCCATCGAAAGCAGGCCGTGGTTGCGCAGGATCATCAGCCGCTTGTCGCCCAGATTGGCGATCAGGCGGGGGGCCTCGTCGTCGCGCACGGTGATGCCTTCGAAATCATGATAGGCGATCTGGCCCGCGATCTGGCCGGCGTAGAAATTGCTGATCGACAGCCCGTCCTCCAGGCACGCCACGGCCATGCCGGCGGTGGTGTGGGTGTGCATCACGCAATGCGCGTCGGGCAGGTGGCGATGGAAGGCGGCATGCTGGACGAAGCCGGCCAGGTTCACGCCCCAGGGCGAATCGGAAAGCTTGTTGCCGTCGATATCGATCTTCACGAGGTTGGAGGCGGTGACCTCGCTGAAATGCAGGCCGAAGGGGTTGATGAGGAAGGCGCCTTCCTCCTCCGGCACGCGCAGGGTGATGTGGTTGAAGATCAGTTCCGTCCAGCCGAGGTGATCGAACACGCGGTAGCAGGCGGCAAGCTGCTGGCGGGCGGACCATTCCGCCTCGCTGATGCCGGCCCGTTCCGGGATGGCGGTGGCCATGGCGTCTCTCCTGACAATTATGTCAATATAGTGCCGCGCCGCTTTGCCGCTGTCGAGCCGCAGCCCTATCGGCGGGAAGCGGCCTTTTCGGGTTGAAGAATCGCCCACCCACTGCTAGGGCGCACGCCTTGCGACGCGGACCGGGGTTCGCGGCGAACCCTATTCACGTCCGTCGAGTGGCCGGAAGCCGCCCTGCGGAAGCGAGAGACTGGAGATCGACGGCCTTATGCAAATCATCGTTCGCGACAATAATGTCGACCAGGCGCTGCGCGCGCTCAAGAAGAAGCTGCAGCGTGAGGGCGTCTATCGCGAGATGAAGCTGCGCCGTCATTACGAGAAGCCGTCGGAAAAGCGCGCGCGCGAGCGTGCCGCCGCCATCCGCCGTGCGCGCAAGCTGGAGCGCAAGCGCGCCGAGCGTGACGGCGTCCGGTAAGACGCCGCATCGTGTGGGGCCGCAAGGCCCCGCCCGAGAAAGATGACCTGCCCATTCTGACATAGCGAGCCTGCCCCATGTCCGTGACTGCCGTTCCGTTGCGTCCGATCAAGAAGGGCTCGCTTACCAAGCTGTGGATCGGCATCGGCCTGCTGGCCGCCGTCGGCATCGGCGCCGCCTGGCTTTCGACCAAGGCGGCCGTCGTCGCGGCGCAGACGCCGGACGAATATCTGGCGGATAACGGCAAGCGCGCCGGCGTCGTGACGCTGCCGTCCGGCCTGCAATATGAGGTGCTGAAGGAAGGTAACGGCCCCAAGCCGACGCCGGCCGACCTCACGCTGGTGAACTATGAGGGCAAGCTGGCAAAGACGGGCGAGGTGTTCGACGCCTCCGAACGGCATGGCGGCCCCGCCACCCTTCCCGTGACCGGCCTGATTCCGGGCTGGACCGAAGGCGTGCAGCTGATGAAGCAGGGCTCCAAATATCGCTTCTGGATGCCGCCGAGGCTCGCTTATGGCGATGCCGGCGCCGGCCCCAATGGCGAGATTCCGCCCAATGCGGTGCTGGTGTTCGACCTGGAGCTGCTGGCCGTGCAGCCCGGCGCAATGAACGCGATGCCCGGCATGGGTGGCATGGGCGGCGGCATGGAAGGCCATCCCGGCATGTGATCGCCCGGCCGCCGGGCTCCGGCGGCGGACATCGTCGACCAAGACGCAGGCGGCGTCCCGAGGCATCGGGGCGCCGTCTTTCCGTTTGCGCTCCGCGAGGCGCGCGCCGGTTCCGGCATGGCGCGTATCTCCCTCGTCGTCTCCCCCCCCCCCCATCGTCATGCCAGCGCAGGCTGGCATCGTATCGAGGCTGGTGCCGTGCCGTTGTATAGCGGTGAGCGATGCCAGCCTGCGCTGGCATGACGACGGGGAAGAAATGCCGGCTCCAGCCGACCGCCACATCCCACTCGTCAGCGCCGGGCATGGCCCCCGGACGGCGCGGGCGATCCTTAGCCCGTGATGCGGTGCGTGACGGCGGAGGCCGCGGCTTCCTCGGCCTTGGCGTCGGAGCGTTGTTCCAGCAGCACCTTGATCATCGCGACGAGCGGATCGGCCAGCGCAAGGCCGAGGATGCCGCAGAGCGAGCCCAGGAGGAGCTGGGCGCTGAGCACCAGCGCGGGCGCGAGATCGACCGAGCGCTTGGCGACGGTCGGCACGATCAGATAGCCGTCCACCGTCTGCACGACGAAATAGACGGCGATCGCCCACAGCCCGGTCTCGACCCCGGCCGAAAAGCCGACGAGCACCAGCAGCAGGCCCGATACGATCGCGCCGATATTGGGCAGGAAGGCGAGCAGGCCGGTGAGGATGCCGAGCAGCGCCGCCATCGGCACGCCACCCACCAGCAGCAGCAGCCAGGTGCCGACGCCCTCCACCGCCATGCCGAGCAGGCGCCCGGCCATCAGGCGGCGCATCGTGTAGCCGAGCTTGGCCGAGGTTTCGTAGAATTCCTGGCGCCTTTCCATCGGCAGCATCCAGGCGAAGCCGCGTTCGTAGAGGCGCGGCTCGATCGCCACGAACACGCCGATCACCAGGATCATCGCCATGCTGGAGACGGCGCCGATCGCGGTGCCGAGCGCGCTGGTGAGCCGGCCGAGCGATCCCATCACCTGCTCGCCGATCGCATTGGCGCTGTCGCGGGGCATCAGCCCCATCGCCTGCACCCAATCGACGATGCGGTTGAACTGTTCGGTCACGACGATGCGCAGCGTGCCGAACTGCGCGCCGATCGAGGCGCCCGCGAAATAGAAGGTCCAGAGCAGGAAGGCGGTGACGGCCAGGCACACGATCGCCAGCCGCCAGCCCCGCCGGATCGGCAGCACCCGGCCGAGCAGGCGGGCGCCGCCGTCCAGCATCGAGGCGATGACAAGGCCGCCGGCGATCAGCAGCAATGTCTGGATCAGATACCAGGCCAGCACGATGCCGGCGGCGAGCCCGAGCCAGACGGCGGCGCGCTTCAGTTCCCGGGTGGTGATCGGATCGCGGAAATCCGAAGGGCCGGGCTGTTCGGGCGCGCGCGCCTCGTCGCTCATTGCGCGGGGGCCTCCGCATGGGCCGGGCGCAGGCTGGTGCCCGCGCGGCCGCCGCGCATCGCCGTGAACCAGCTAATCGGGTTCCACAGCGTCGAGGTGCCATCGAGCGAGAAGGTGATGAATTCCGCGCGGCCGCCCAGATTTTCCACCGGAACCGGCCCGCCCAGGCCGCCTTCCATCGATGAGACCCTGCTGTCGGCGGATTGATCGCGATTGTCGCCCATCAGGAATACATGGCCCTCCGGTATGGTCAGCGCCGGATAATCATCGTTCTGGCCGCCGGGGCCGAGATCGATCGTGTCGTAACTGACGCCGTTGGGCAAAGTTTCCCGGACGCGGGGCATCTGGCAATATTCGCGGCCGTCCGGCCCCGTCACGCGCAGGCGATAGACGTCGGGCGTGTCGCAGGGGATGTTGGGATCGATCGGGATCATCGCGGGCGACAGGAACTGCCGCTTCACCGGCACGCCGTTCAGGATGACCACGCCGTTGCGCAGCTCGATCCGGTCGCCGGGCAGGCCGATCACCCGCTTGATATAATCGGTATATTGCGTCGGCGGCTTGGCGATCACCACGTCGCCGCGCTGGGGCAGGTGGCCGAACAGGCGCCCGTGGATGAAGGGGATCGACAGATAATCCTGCCCGGTCAGCCGGCCGAGCCAGCGGCCCGGCGCGCCGGGGATGCGGGTGATGCTGGGCGACACATAGGACCAGCCATAGGGATATTTGGTCACCACCAGCCGATCGCCCTTGATGAGCGTGGGCATCATCGATTCGGACGGGATGTAGAAGGGCTTGGCGAGGAAGCTGTGGAAGGCGAGCACCGCCAGCACCAGCCAGAATACGCCTTTCGCCTCCGCCCACCAATCCGTCTTCGGCCGGGAATCGGCCGTGGAGGGCAGCGGGGCCTGCGGCTGCGGTTGGGGCTGGGCGGTGTCTTCGATACTCATCGATACTTGCTGATCGCTCAAGCGATCCACTCCTTAGATCCGGGCGGCGCCTAGACGGCGCGGGCATAGAGGATGACGAACGCCTGCGCCCAGGGGTGGTCGTCGGTCAGCGTCAGATGCACGTCAACGGCGTGGCCCGGCGGCGTGATCGCGTCAAGCCTTGCCTTGGCGCCGCCGGTCAGCGCCAGCGTCGGCGCGCCCGACGGCGCGTTGACCACGCCGATGTCCTTCATGAACACGCCCGAACGGAAGCCGGTGCCCACCGCCTTGGAGAAAGCCTCCTTCGCGGCGAAGCGCTTGGCATAGGTGGCCGCGCGGGTGAGCTGGCGCCGCTCGGCCTTGGCGCGCTCGACATCGGTGAAGACGCGGTTGACGAAGCGCTCGCCGAACCGGTCGAGCGAATTCTGGATGCGCTCGATATTGCAGAGGTCGGAACCGATGCCGATGATCATCGTGCCTGCTCCATCAGTTCGCGCATCCGCGCCACGCTGGCGCCGAGGCCGGTAAAGATCGCCTCGCCGATCAGGAAATGGCCGATGTTCAGCTCGGCGAGCTGCGGGATGGCGGCGATGGCCGTGACATTGTCGAAGGTCAGGCCGTGGCCGGCATGCGGCTCGATCCCGTTCTTGGCGGCCAGCGCCGCAGCATCGGCGATGCGGCGAAGCTCGGCCGTGCGATCGGCGCCGTCGACATGGGCATAGCGGCCGGTGTGGAATTCGACCACGGGCGCGTCGAGCCGGATGGCGGCCTCGATCTGGCGGGGATCGGGTTCGATGAACAGGCTGACGCGGATGCCGGCATCGCCCAGCCTGCGGACGAAGGGCAGGAGGTGATCGAACTGGCCGGCGGCGTCGAGGCCGCCTTCGGTCGTCCGCTCCTCCCGCCGTTCGGGCACGATGCAGGCGGCGTGCGGCCGGTGGGCCACCGCGATGCCCAGCATCTCCTCCGTCGCCGCCATCTCCAGATTGAGGGGCAGGGCGATTTCCGCCATCAGCCGGTCGATATCGCCGTCGGTGATGTGGCGGCGGTCCTCGCGCAGATGGGCGGTGATGCCGTCCGCACCCGCCTGCGCCGCCAGAATCGCCGCCCGCACGGGATCGGGATGATCGCCGCCCCGCGCGTTGCGGATGGTGGCGACGTGATCGATGTTCACACCCAGGCGGAGACGGCCGGTCATGGCGGCGGCATCCTTTTATAAGGAGGGTTGATTATGAAGCGGCCCTGCTTCCGGGCTTGATCGCGGGGATCGCCGCGAGCTCGGGCGGCAGCGCATCGGCCGCATAGGTCGGCACGGCGATGCGAATCAGCGGGTAGAAAGGCACGCCGAGATCGGCCTTGCCGTCCGACCGGTCGACCAGCGAAGCCGCCGCGATCACCTGGCCGCCGGCTTCCTCCACCGCCTTGNTCGCCTCGCGCGAGGAGAGGCCGGTGGTGACGACGTCCTCCATCAGCAGCACCTTCAGCCCCGGTGCGAGGCGGAAGCCGCGGCGCAGCTCGAATGTGCCGGTGGGGCGTTCGACGAACATCGCGTCGAGGCCGAGCGCGCGGCCCATCTCATGCCCGGCGATCACGCCCCCCATGGCCGGCGATACCACCGCGCCGAGCTGGATCTTCACCTTGTCCGGTATCTTCCGCGCCAGCGCTTCGGCCAGCCGCGCGGCGCGCGCCGGGTTCATCAGCACGCGCGCGCACTGCAGATATCGGGACGAACGCAGCCCTGAGGACAGAATGAAATGGCCTTCGAGCAGCGCATCGGCGTCGCGGAATTCCGCCAGTATCTCTTCATCCGTCATGTCGTTTCTCCCGGCGGTTCGATGCCCCGCCAGATAGGCCGCGCGGGCGCGTGCATCAACTGCCCGAAATTCTGCGATTACCCTGCTTGAGACCCGCGACACCCGCGCCTATAAGCCCCCCAATCGCGATAAGCCCGCATAGAGACGAACAGCCGCGAGGGAAGCGGCGCTGACCGGGGGTGAGATGAGTACGCTGAAGACGATGTTGATGGCATTCGCGCTGGCTGCGACGCCCGCAGCCGCGCTTGCCCAGGGCGCTCCCGCGCCCGTCGCGGCCCAAACGGCTGCTGCGCCGGCCGCCGCGGCGACCGCCGCCCCCGAATCCGCAAAGCCTGCCTTCCAGCATGCCGCGCCCGAAGCCGATATCGGCCAGCCGATTCCCGGCGGCTGGAAGATCCAGCCGCAGGTGACCGCGCTGGGCGAGGACGGGCAGTGGCTGCACAACAGCGTGCTGGTGCCGATCATCACCGCCATCTGCGTCTTCGTTCTGGCGCTGATGCTGTGGGTGATCGTGCGTTACCGCGCCAAGGCCAATCCGGTGCCGTCGCGGACGACGCACAACACCTTCATCGAGGTGGTGTGGACGCTGGTGCCGGTGCTCATCCTGCTGGTGATCGCGGTCCCCTCGATCCGCCTGCTCGCCGCGCAATATAACCAGCCTAAGGCCGATCTCACCATCAAGGTGATCGGCAACCAGTGGTATTGGACCTACCAATATCCCGACAATGGCGACTTCGAGCTGGTCTCCAACATGCTGAAGGAGAAGGACGAGGTTAAGCCGGGCGACCGCTTCCGCACCGACGCGGACGGCCCCCGCCTGCTGGCGGTCGACGAGCGCATCGTCGTTCCGGTCGGCGCGGTGGTGAAGCTGATCGTCACGTCGAATGACGTGATCCACAGCTTCGCCGTGCCCGCCTTCTGGACGAAGATGGACGCCGTGCCCGGCCGCCTGAACGAAACCTGGTTCAAGGCCGATCGCCCCGGCGTCTATTTCGGCCAGTGCTCCGAACTGTGCGGCGCGCGCCATGCCTACATGCCGATCGCCGTCGAGGTGGTGGAGCCGGCCCGTTTCGCGGAATGGGTGAAGTCGAAGGGCGGCACCATGCCGGGCGAGGCGGCCGAGGCCCCCGCCGGCGAGGCCGCCCCCGCCGCCAACGAAGCTGCCCCCGCCGAAGCGCCGGCGGCAGCTCCCGCCGCCGCCGCGGCGACGACGAACTGAGGCTGACAGCAGATGACCGATACGACAGCCACCGCTGCCCATTTCCAGGCGCATGACGATCATGCGCACCATGATGCCGATCACAAGCCGGGCTTCTTCGCCCGCTGGTTCATGTCCACCAACCACAAGGACATCGGCACCCTCTATCTGATCTTCGCGATCGTCGCCGGCATCATCGGCGGCGGGATCTCCGGCCTGATGCGCGCCGAGCTGGCGGCGCCGGGCATCCAGTATCTGCCGACCTGGCTGGCGATGCTGCACGGACCCGGCACCTTCGACGAGGCGCTGCACCTGTGGAACGTGCTCGTCACCGCGCACGGCCTGATCATGGTGTTCTTCATGGTCATGCCCGCGATGATCGGCGGGTTCGGCAACTGGTTCGTGCCGATCATGATCGGCGCGCCGGACATGGCCTTCCCACGCATGAACAACGTGTCCTTCTGGCTGCTGATCCCGGCCTTCACGCTGCTGCTCGCCTCGCCCTTCTTCGGCGGCGCCGGCACCGGCTGGACGGTCTATGCTCCGCTTTCCACCTATGGCGAGCCGGGGCCGTCGGTCGACATGGGCATCCTTTCGCTCCACATCGCGGGCGCGAGCTCGATCCTGGGCGCGATCAACTTCATCACCACCATCTTCAACATGCGCGCGCCGGGCATGACGCTGCACAAGATGCCGCTGTTCGTGTGGTCGGTGCTGGTCACCGCCTTCCTGCTGCTGCTGGCGCTGCCGGTGCTCGCCGCCGCGATCACCATGCTGCTGACCGACCGCAACTTCGGCACGACCTTCTACGATCCCGCCGGCGGCGGCGATCCGATCCTCTATCAGCATCTGTTCTGGTTCTTCGGCCACCCCGAAGTCTACATCATGATCCTGCCGGGCTTCGGCATCGTCAGCCACATCATCGCCACCTTCTCCCGGAAGCCGGTGTTCGGCTATCTCGGCATGGCCTACGCCATGGTCGCGATCGGCGTGGTCGGCTTCATCGTGTGGGCGCACCACATGTTCACGACCGGCCTGGACGTGAACACCAAGATGTATTTCACCGCGGCGACGATGGTGATTGCGGTGCCGACCGGCATCAAGATCTTCTCCTGGATCGCGACGATGTGGGGCGGGTCGCTCACCTTCAAAACGCCGATGGTGTGGGCGCTGGGCTTCATCTTCATGTTCACCGTCGGCGGCGTGACGGGCGTCGTGCTCGCCAATGGCGGCGTCGACAACTATATGCACGACACCTATTATGTGGTGGCGCACTTCCACTATGTGCTGTCGCTGGGTGCCGTGTTCGCCCTCTTCGCCGGCTTCTACTACTGGTTCGGCAAGATGTGGGGGAAGCAGTATAACGAGTTCCTCGGCCACCTCCATTTCTGGGTGTTCTTCATCGGCGTGAACCTGCTGTTCTTCCCGATGCACTTCCTGGGCCTGGATGGCATGCCGCGGCGCTACCCCGACTATCCGGATGCCTTCACGCAGTATAATCACCTCGCCACCCTGGGCTACAAGGTGATGGCGGCCGGCATGGTGGTGTTCTTCGTGAACGTCATCTGGTCGCTGATCGCCGGCAAGAAGGCGGAGGACAATCCGTGGGGCGAAGGCGCCACGACGCTGGAATGGACACTCTCCAGCCCGCCGCCGTTCCACCAGTTCGAGACGCTGCCCAAGATCGACTGAGATCGGCGGCGATCGAAAGGGGAATGATGGCCGCCGTTCCGGTTCGCGCCGGGGCGGCGGCCAGCCCATGAGCGGGTATCGACCCGCCGGAATTGGAATGAGATGAACACGACCGCGATGAACACCACAGCGATGGAGCCGGCAGGCGCGGCCACGGCCGAGTGGCGGGACTTCCTCGCGCTCTGCAAGCCGCGCGTGCTGACGCTGGTCGTCTTCACCGGGCTGTGCGGGATGCTGGCGGCGCCGGTGTCGATCCACCCCGTGCTGGGCTTCACCGCGATGCTGTGCATCACGCTGGGCGCGGGCGCGGCCGGCGCGCTCAACCAGTGGTATGAGGCCGATCTGGACGCCAAGATGCGGCGCACCGCCGGCCGGCCGCTGCCAGCCGGGCGGATGGACCGCCAGTCCGCCCTGCATTTCGGCGTGGGGCTGGGCGCTTTCTCCGTGCTGCTGATGGGGCTGGCGGTGAACCTGCTGGCCGCCGCGATCCTCACGGTTTCGATCCTGTTCTATGTGCTCGTCTACACTGTGTGGCTGAAGCGGCGGACGCCGCAGAACATCGTGATCGGCGGCGCGGCCGGCGCCTTCCCGCCGCTGATCGGCTGGGCGGCGGCGACCGGCCGGGTGGAATTGCTGCCGGTGCTGCTGTTCGCGATCGTGTTCCTGTGGACGCCGCCGCATTTCTGGGCGCTGTCGCTGTTCGTGCGCACCGACTACGCCAATGCCGGCGTGCCGATGCTGCCGGTGGTGGCAGGCACGCGGACGACGAGGGCGCAGATCCTGCTCTATACGCTGCCGATGGTGGCCGCCGCCGTCGCGCCGTGGCCGCTGGGGCTGACGGGCGCGATCTACGGCCTTGCCGCCGTGGCGCTTTCCGGCCTGTTCCTGCTGCTTTCCGCCCGCGTCGCCTTCAGCCAGGAGGCGGACCAGGCGAAGATGAAGCCGGAACGGCGGCTGTTCGCTTATTCGATCCTCTATCTCTTCATATTGTTCGGCGCGCTGGTCGCCGATCGGATGGTGCTGGCATGAATCCGCTTCCCGACGACGAGATCCGCCGCCGCCAGCGTTCCCGCGCGCTGGTGATGGCGCTGCTGCTGGGCGCGCTGGTGATCCTGTTCTACGCGATCTCGATCGCGAAGATGGCCTGACCATGGCGACCTTGGTCGAACGCAACCGCCGGGTGGGCCTGATGGCGACCGCGATCGTGGGCGCGATGATCGGCCTCGGCTTCGCCAGCGTGCCGCTCTACCGCATGTTCTGCCAGGTGACCGGCTTCAACGGCACGACGCAGAAGGCCGAAGGCGCGAAGGCGCCGGGCGCGGTGGTCGGCAAGATCGTGAACGTGCGCTTCGACGGCAATGTGAAGCCGGGCATGGCGTGGAGCTTCGCGCCCGAGGAGCATGTGCAGCGCGTGGCCATCGGCGCAAGGGACATGGCCTTCTACAACGCCACGAACAATTCGGACAAACCGGTCACGGGATCGGCGACGTTCAACGTTTCGCCCAGCCAGGCGGGGCAATATTTCACCAAGATCGAATGCTTCTGCTTCAAGGAGCAGACGCTGAAGCCCGGAGAATCGGTGCGGATGCCGGTCGTCTTCTATGTCGACCCGAGGATCCTCGACGATCCGGATGCCAGGGATATCAACGAAATCACGCTTTCCTACACCTTCTTCCCGGTGGATTCCGCCGGGAACGGCGGTTAAGGACGACGCACGGTAGAGCCAAAGGGGACGGAAAGAATGGCCGGCGCCAAGACCCACGATTATCACATTTTGCCACCGAGCATCTGGCCGCTGTCCGGGTCCATGGCCGCGCTGGTCATGGCTTCGGGCGGCATCATGTGGATGCACGAGGCGGCCCATGGCGGGGCGGTGTTCCTGGCGGGCGTCGCGCTGCTGCTGTTCACCTTCTACAGCTGGTGGTCGGACGTGATTCGCGAGGCGCATGCCGGCGATCACACGCCGGTCGTGCAGCTCCACCTGCGCTACGGCATGATCCTGTTCATCGCTTCGGAAGTGATGTTCTTCGTCGGCTGGTTCTGGGCGTGGTTCGATTTCGCGCTGTTCCCGGCGCCGGTGGAAGTGACCGACGGTGCAGTGAGCCTGGTCCAGACGGCGGGCGTGTGGCCGCCCAAGGGGCTGGAGGTGATCGATCCCTTCCACCTGCCGCTGCTCAACACGCTGATCCTGCTCTGCTCGGGCACCACCGTCACCTGGGCGCACCACGCGCTGCTGGAAGGCGACCGCAAGGGCCTGAAGACCGGCCTGTGGCTCACCATCCTGCTGGGCCTGCTGTTCAGCAGCATCCAGGCTTATGAATATGCCCATGCCCCCTTCGCCTTCAAAGGCCTGAACTATGGCGCCGCCTTCTACATGGCGACGGGCTTCCACGGCTTCCACGTGATCGTCGGCACGATCTTCCTGATCGTCTGCCTGATCCGCGCCTATCGCGGCGATTTCACGCCGAAGCAGCATTTCGGCTTCGAGGCGGCCGCCTGGTACTGGCACTTCGTGGACGTGGTGTGGCTGTTCCTGTTCGCCGCCGTCTATGTGTGGGGCGGCTGGGGCGCCCCGGTCCACGGCTGATGACGATCATCGCCGCCCTGGTGGATCGCGCCGGGGCGGCGCTGGCATGACCAGCCCGACACCCCTCGAATCCGGCCTTCGCGGCCTCTGCCCCCGCTGCGGCGCCAAGACGCTGTTCGCGGGGGCAGCCAGTTTTGCGCCTTCCTGCCGGGCATGCGGCCTTTCCTTCGCCAGCTTCAACGTGGGCGACGGGCCGGCGGCCTTCCTGACGCTGGGGGTGGGCGCCGCCGTCACCGCGATGGCGATCCTGTTCGAACTGGCCGTCCATCCGCCATTCTGGCTGCACCTGATCCTGTGGATACCGATCACCGCCGGCGCCGTGCTGGGATCGCTGCGCGTCGCCAAGGGCATGTTGCTGGCGCTGGAATATCGCAACGCCGCGCGCGAGGGCCGCATCGTCGAGGAAGCGGCACGGGACGAGCAGCCGTGAGGCGACTGCCCTTCTGGCCGACCCTGTTCGTGCTGGCGATGGTGGCGCTGATGGTGGGGCTGGGCATCTGGCAGCTCCGCCGCGCCGAATGGAAGGAAGCGCTGCTGGCGCGTTACGCCGCCGCCGAAGGCCTGCCGCCGACAGCCTTTCCGGCCGTGCCGGTGCCGGACGAGAACCTCGTCTTCCGCAGGGCATCGGGCCATTGCCTGGCGGTGACGCGCTGGGATGCGCGGGCAGGTCGCAACCGCAAGGGCGNGCAGGGCTGGCGCCACATCGCCTCCTGCCGCACCGGCGGCGGCGAGGGGCCGGGCATGGCGGTCGATTATGGCTGGTCGCGCAGCTCCGAAGCCCCCAAGGCTCCGGCGCTCGGCGGGCCGGTGAGCGGCGTGATCGATTTCGACCGCGACCGCGTGTTCATCCTCGTCGCCGACACGGCCGCGCCGGGGCTGGAGCCGAGCGAGAAGCCTTCACCCCTGAACGTGCCCAACAATCACCGCGCCTATGCCGTGCAATGGTTCCTGTTCGCCCTGGTCGCGCTGGTGATCTACGCCATCGCCGTCTGGCGCCGCCCGCCGGCCGGGCCGGGGGCGAAGCCGGGCGCCTGACTGGGGTTGTAGTGTCGAGGATAGCACGCCACCGTACCGTAATGAGAGGGCTTGTTATCGCGGCGGCATTTGCCTGGGCGGCACTATTGTCCGGATGTGATCGAGTGCCAACGACCTACAGCGCCGCTTGTTCAACTCCGCTCAGCCATTGGGGGACCGAGAAGGACGGAGTGGGGCATCTCGTGCCGATAATGCCCGTATTTTTGGCATCGGACGGTTCGATTCTCTGGAACAAAGTGGCGATTTCCAATGCCCAGCTTCGGGCATACATGGTTCAAGCAAGCAGTCTCAATCCTACTCCGCAGGTTATCCTCGAAGTGTCTCCGTCGGCTTCCTGTCAGAGGGTTAACGAAGTGCGAGCCATCATGGATGCCGCCCCCTTGTGCAGGGGACCCCGCGCACGCTGCAGCGAGGGATGGAATTCAGGGGAATGGCCGATGCTCGGCGGACCCTAGATTTCGTTTTTGCGGCGCCATTCCCGGTGGCGCCGGCTCGCCCTAATCCCTCACCCAGCGCGCGAAGATGGCGGTGGGGAGCAGCAGGCCGCGCGCTTCTTCCCGCACCGTCATCTCGCCGGCTTCGATCCGGCCGCCGAGATGGGCGGTGGCTTGACGGAGCAACTCCGCGATGGCGATCGCGGACATGCGCACCGCATAGACGGTGAGCACGAGGAATTTGGAGCGTTCGTCCAGGAGGTTCACGCAATGGGCGATCAGGCCGGGCAGATGCTCCTCCAGCCGCCATACCTCGCCATCCGGCCCGCGCCCGAACTTGGGCGGATCGAGCATGATGCCGTCGTAACGGCGGCCGCGACGCACCTCGCGGGCAGCGAATTTCACGGCATCGTCCACCATCCAGCGGATCGGGCGGTCGACCATGTCGGACAGCAGGGCATTGGCCTTGCCGGCCTCCACCGATTTCTTGGACGCATCGACATGGGTGACGCGCGCGCCCCTGGCCGCGAGCGCCAGCGTGCCGACGCCGGTATAGCCGAACAGGTTGAGCGCCTCGTCCCCCTCGGCGATGCGATCGCGCATCCATGCCCATTGCGGTGCCATGTCCGGGAAGAAGGCGAGGTGGCGGAAGGGGGTGTTCTGCGCGTTGAAGCGCACATCCTCCCATTTCAGGTGCCAGCCGCCGCGCGGCACTTCGCGATCGAGGTGCCACTTGCCGCCGCCATCCTCGTCCGACGCGGCGATGAAATCGCCGTCGGCGCTCCAGTTGGGATCGGCGGGCGCCCACATCGCCTGCGGTTCGGGGCGGATGAAGCGGAAACGGCCATAGCGTTCCAGCTTCCGGCCATGGCCGGAATCGACGAGGCCGTAATCGGCCCAGGGTTCGGTTACGAGGGTGATGAGATCGTTCATGCCGCCTTCGCCAGCTTGCCGCCCACGGTGGCGATCGCCCGTCCGCCGGAAAGCGCCCGTGCCCCGGCTTCGCGCGCCGCCGCCAGATTTACCGCGTCGAGCGCGGCCACGGTTTCCGCGACCGGCACGATGCGGCCGTGGACCTGGATCTGGCGGGCGAGATGATCGCAGCGCGCCGCCGGGCCTTCCAGCCCCATCAGCAGCCCGGCCTTGGCCTGGACGCGGGCGCGCTCCAGCTCCGCCTCGGTCAGCCCTTCGGCGGTGCGGGCCAGCACTTCCTCCGCCAGCGCCAGCGCTTCCGCGCCCTGATCGCGCTGGGCCGCGCAATAGACGCCGAACAGGCCGGTCTCGGCATAGCTCTGCGCCCAGGCATAGACGCTGTAGGCCAGCCCGCGCTGCTCGCGCAGTTCCTGGAACAGGCGGGACGACATGCCGCCGCCCGCCGCCGTGGTGAACAGGCTGAGCGCGTGGACGGCGGGATCGCGATAGCCGACCCCCCGCCAGCCGAGCGCCAGATGGATCTGGTCGAAGCGGCGCCGGTCAAGCTTGGCGCCGGCCGCGAAGCTGGCGGCGGGCGGCGTGGCGGGCGCGCCGGGGGCCATGTCGCCGAAATACGCCTCGGCAAGGCGGAGCAGCTCCGCCTCGTCCACCTTGCCGGCGGCGGCGAGGACGAGGCCGTCTGGGCGATATTGCCCCGTCACCCAGGCCCGGAGCGCATCGGCGTCGATCGCGGCGATGCTGGCTTCGTCGCCCAGCACGGGCCGGCCGAGCGGCTGGCGCGGGAAGGCGGCGAGCTGGAGGTGATCGAAGACGATATCGTCCGGCGTATCCCGCGCCTCGCCCAGTTCGGACAGGACGACGCCTTTCTCGCGCTCCAGCTCGTCGGCATCGAAATGGGGCGCGCGGACGAGATCGGCGATCATGCCGACGCCCAGCGCCAGATCGCCCGCCAGCAGGCGGCCGTGGAACACGGTGTGATCGCGCGCCGTCCAGGCGTTCAGCGATCCGCCGACATCCTCGATATCCTCGGCGATGGCGCGGGCGTCGCGATTGCCGGCGCCCTTGAACACCATATGTTCGACCATGTGGGCGAGGCCGCTCAGCCCCTCCGGCTCGGACCGCGCGCCGACATCCGCATAGAGGCCGACCGCCAGCGTCTCCACCCCGTCCATCGGCTCGATGGCGACGGTGATCCCGTTCGCCAGCCGGTGGAGGCTGGCGCTCATGCGGGGACGGCCGCCGTCGCGCGTTCGGCGATATGCGCCTCGATCGCCTCGAGCGTGGCGGGAAGGGTGGCATAGCGCTCCTCCCGCTCGAACAGGCCGCCGACGCGGGCGGGCAGGTTGGGGCGCTGGCCCGTGGCGCGCTCCACCGCATCGCGGAACTTGGCCGGATGCGCGGTGGCGAGCGTGACGATCGGGACCTGCGGATCGAGATCGGCACCATGGGCGGCGGCAAGGCCGATCGCGGTGTGCGGATCGATCACCTGGCCGCTGCGCTCGGCGGCGTGGCGCATGGCCAGCGCCATGCCGTCCGCGTCGATGCGCGCGCTGGTGAACAGGCGGGCGGCCTCGTCCCGCATGGCTGCGGGGATGGCCAGCCGCTTCGTTGCCTCGAATCCCGCCATCGTCTGCGCCAGCGCGGCGCCGTCGCGCCCGTGCAGGTCGAACAGCAGCCGTTCGAAGTTGGAACTGACCTGGATGTCCATCGACGGCGCGGCGGTGGGCGTGACGGTGCCGACCGAATAATCGCCTTCCGCCAGCGCGCGGTGGAGGATGTCGTTCACGTTGGTCGCGACGATCAGCTTCGCCACCGGCAGGCCCATCCGCGCGGCGGCATAGCCGGCGAAGACGTCGCCGAAATTGCCGGTGGGCACCGAGAAGGCGACAGGCCGGTCCGGCGTGCCCAGCCGGACGGCGGCGTAGAAATAATAGACGATCTGGGCCATCAGCCTGGCCCAGTTGATCGAATTCACCGCGCTCAGGCGGAAGCGGCCGGCGAAATCGCGATCGGCGAACATCGCCTTCACCAGGGCCTGCGCATCATCGAAGCTGCCTTCGATGGCGATATTGTGGACGTTGGGGGCGAGCACCGTCGTCATCTGCCGGCGCTGGACGTCCGACACCCGGCCCAGCGGGTGGAGCATGAAGATATCCACCTTGGCGCGGCCGGCCAGCGCGTCGATCGCCGCCGATCCGGTATCGCCCGAGGTGGCGCCCACCACGGTGAGGTGGGTATCGCGCTGCGACAGGAAGCGTTCGAACAGCAGGCCGAGAAGCTGGAGCGCCACATCCTTGAAGGCGAGTGTGGGGCCGTGGAACAGCTCCAGCAGCCAGTTGCGCCCGTCGAGCTGGACCAGCGGCGTCACCGCCTCATGATCGAAGCGGCCATAGGCTTCGGCGCAGAGCGCGCGCAGCTCGTCCCGGCCCAGCGCGTCGCCGACGAAGGGGGCCATCACCTCGACCGCCGTATCCACGTAGGAAAGGCCGGCCAGCGCGCGGATCGCTTCGGGCGTGAAGCGCGGCCAGCTTTCCGGCACATAGAGGCCGCCATCGGCCGCAAGACCGGTGAGGGTGACGTTTTCGAAGTCGAGTGCGGGCGCCGTGCCCCGGGTGCTGATATAGCGCATAGTGCGCCGCGCTTAGCGGCGTGCGCGGCCCGGAGCAACTTTTGACATGAAAGGGCGTTCCGAAACGGTCAATATGTGCGCGAAAAACATGAGCCCGGGGTGCGCTTGCGAACATCGCGAAGCCCAGCGGCGGCGCCCGGCCGACAGGATGCCTGCATGACGGATGCCGAGGGCGCGGACTGGTGGAACGAAAGCGGGGATCGCCTGCGCGCCTATATCGAACATGCCCCGCGCAAGATGTGGGCGACCGACACGGTCGGCAGGGTGCGCTTCTTCAACCGCGAATGGCGCGATTATGCCGGTCTTGCCCCGATGACGGACATCAGCAACTGGAAGGATATCGTCCATCCCGACGATCAGGCCGATCTGGTGCGCATCCGCAACGAAGGCTTCGCGCGGGGCGCCCGATACGACATGCACGTGCGGCTGCGGCGGGCGTGCGACCTCATGTATCGCTGGCATAGCGTGAGCGTATCGCCGGTGCCGATCGACGGCAGGGTCGTGGGATGGATCGGCGCCGCCGGCGATATCCATGACGAGCGCGAATTGCAGGAACGCCAGCGGCTGATGGCGCAGGAGATCAGCCATCGCGTGAAGAACAGCCTTTCGCTGGTGGCGGCGCTGCTGTCGATGCAGGCGCGCGATGCCGAGGACGAGGCGAGCCGGAAGGTGCTGATGGATGCCTATTCGCGCGTCCAGACCATCGCCGACGTGCACGCCCATCTGTGGCGGCAGAGCGATTCGAGCATCACCAATATCGGGGCCTTCCTGGAGGAATTGTGCCTGCGCCTGGCCGAGACCGCACCGGAACATGAGATCAGCTTCGCCGGCGGGCGGATCATGGTGCCGACCGACCGGGCGATCCCGCTGGGGTTGATGCTGAACGAGCTTGTCACCAACGCGCTGAAATATGCCTATCCGCACGGGAAGGGCGGGCCGATCGCGGTGGTGCTGCATGATCGGACGGAGGGCGGACCGGAGAGCGGCCGGGTGGTGCTGGAGGTGGCCGATCGCGGCGTGGGGCTGCCGGAGGGGTTCGACATCCACGCCCGTGGCCAGAGCCTGGGGATGCGGCTGATCGCCAATATCGCCCGCCAGCTGGATGCGACCGTGACCGTCGCGAGCGCCGATCCGGGCGCCCGCTTTTCCATCTCCATCCCCCGGCGCCCCGCCTGAAAGGGGCGTTTCCCGCGTCCTTGCCGCGCCTTGCCAGCGGACCGGCTTGGCTTATAATGAATCCTGTTCAGCGATGCGTGGCACGACCGGCGCCGACCGCCGGCGGGAAGCGACATCGCCTTTTGGGGGAGGCGAATAATGGCAAGCCACAGGCCGATCGGAACCGCTTTCATCACCGGCGCCAATGTCGGGCAGGGCAATCTGCTGGCCAAGCGGCTGGCCGACAGGGGCGTGCGCGTCTTTGCCGGCGTGCTGCCCGGCGCGCCCACCGATCTGGAAGGCGACAACCGCATCACGCTGGTCGAACAGGATGTTTCGGACGGCGAATCCGTGCGGAAGAGCGCGGAGATCGTCGAGGCGGCCCTGAACGGGCAGGGCCTCGATCTGCTGCTGAACGTGGCGGGCGTGGCCAATATCGCCGTGGGCGTGATCGAGGGCGTGAAGATGGAGGAGGTGGAGCGCATCTTCCAGATCAACACCTTCGGCCAGCTCCGCGTCGTCCAGGCCTTCCTGCCGATGCTGCGCCGGGCCAAGGCCGCGCGGATCGCCAATTACAGCTCCGGCGCGATCATCGCCAATCCGGTGGGCTCCGGCCCCTACAACATGACCAAGCACGCCATCCACGGCATGACGCTGACCTTGCGGCACGAACTGGCCGCCTTCGGCATCCAGGTGACGTCGATCCTGCCCGGCGGCGTGCTGACCGGAATGTCCGCCAATGCCCATGCCAACACGCTGAAGACCTGGCACGCCCAGCCGGATGCGGTGCTGGCCGTCTATGACAAGCCGCTGGGCAATACGGTGAAGCAGGTGCTGCCCGACATGCTGGAAAAGAGCGGCAGCACGCCCGACGAGGCGGTGGACCAGATGATGGCGATCCTGGACCAGCCGAAGTGGAAGCCGATCTCCTATGTCGGCAAGGACGTGAAGCCGATGGGGCTGATGCGCCGCCTGCTTTCGGACAGCCAGCTGGAAAAGGCGATCCGTTCGACCTTCAAGATCCCGACGGCGAAGATCCCCTCGCCGATCTGATCCCTTATTCCCGGCCGGCGCGCAGGGCCGCGCCGGCGGCGAAGGGGGCCAGCGCCACCAGGATCAGCGAGGCGGCGGCCAGCAGCTTGAGGCCGCCATTGTCCGCCGCGCCCAGCGATCCCGCGCCGAAGATCAGGATCGGCACGGCGAGCGGCAGCATGACGAGGCCCGCCAGCGCGCCCGCGCCGCGCAGGCCCAGGGTGAGCGCGCTCGTCATGAGGGCGAGCGCGGCGAGGCCGGGCGTGCCGAGCGCAAGGCCCATTTCCAGCCGGGCGAGCGTGGCGCCGTCCAGCTTGAGGAGCGCGGCGGCGGGCAGGGCCGCGATCAGCAGCGGCGGGCCGAAGGTGAGCCAGTGGGCCGCGAGCTTGGCCAGGGCGACCGCTTCCTCGCTGATCCCGCGCAGCGCCAGCTGATCGAGCACGCCGGCCTCCGCATCGGGCGCGAGCAGGCGATCCACCGGCAGCAGCGCCGCCAGTAGTGCAGCCATCCACAGCGCGCCGCCGCCGGTGGCGGCCAGCAGCCGGGCATCCGGCCCGACCGCGAAGGGGAAGAGCGTGGCGACCAGCAGGAAGAAGATCAGCGGCAGCAGCACGCCGCCGCCGGCATAGGCGCGGGCAAGGTCGCGGGCGGCGATGCGGGCGAGCGAGCTCATGGCGCCAGCCCGATCGCCTGCGCATCGGCGAGGCCCAGCGGCTGGTGGCTGGCGGCAAGGATGATGCCCCCGCCAGCGCGGTGCGCGGCCATCGCCCCCGCCAGCCGATCGAGCGAGGCGGCGTCGAGGCCGTTGCCGGGTTCGTCCAGCAGCCAGATCGCCGCGCCACCCGCGATCAGGCGCGCCAGCCCGGCGCGCCGCGCCTGCCCGGTGGACAGCATCCGCACCGGCACTTCGGCGATGGCGGCAAGGCCGGTGGTATCGAGCGCCGCTGCGACGGCATCGCCTCTCCGCCCGTCGATCGCCGCCCAGAAAGCGAGCGCGCGGCCCAGCGGCAGGCGGGGATCGAGCGCGTGGCGCTCATCGGCCAGCGCGATCGCGCCCTCGCGCCGGATCGCGCCGGCCGCGGGCGCGAGCAGGCCGGCGGCAAGCCGCAGCAGGCTGGACTTGCCGGTGCCGTTGGGGCCGGTGACGAGCGCCGCCTCGCCGGGGCCGAGCGCGATGCTCAACCCCTCGAACAGCAGCCGGTGCCCGCGCAGGCAGGCCACGCGATCGAATTCCAGCCGGGCCGCGCCCCCCGCCGCTATCATCCGACGGCATCCTCCAGCGCGTGCATGTCATCATCCGACAGGCCGAAATGATGGCCCACCTCGTGCACGACGACATGGGTGACCAGCGCTTCCAGGCTGACGTCGGTTTCGACCCATTCATCCAGCAGCGGGCGGCGATAGAGGGTGATGCGATCGGGCATGGCGGCGACGTCGCTGATCGATTTCTGGCCGATCGGCGTGCCCTGGTAGAGGCCGGTCAGCTCGAACGGGTCCTCGAAGCCCATGGCATCGAGCGTCTCGTCGTCGGCGAAATCCTCCACGAACAGCGCGATGGTGCCCATATGGTCGCGGAACGGCTGCGGAATGCGCGCCAGCGCGCGGCGGGCGAGGGCCTCGATCTGTTCTGCCGTGGGGGCGAAGGTGCCGGTCATGTTCGTGGCATAGATGGGAAACGTGCGGCTTCCAATCGCCGGGCTGAACTTGTGCCCGCAAAAGCGCGCGCTAGGGTGCATCCCTGGCAGTTTCTGGAGTGGACGATGATCGAGGCCCTGAACGAGACCGAGCGCGCCGATGCGCTGGAGGCGCTGGACGAGTGGGATTATGACGAGGGCCGCGACGCCATCACCCGCGCCATCACCTTCGCCGATTTTTCCGAAGCCTTCGCCTTCATGACGCGCGTGGCGTTGCTGGCGGAGAAGATGGATCACCACCCCGAATGGTCCAACGTGTGGAACCGGGTGGAGATATTGCTGATGACCCACGATGCCGGCGGACTTTCCACCCGCGATATCGTGCTGGCCGAGGCGATCGACGCGATGGTGGGCTGAAGCTGGGGCGGGTCGATCCCGGCTGGCTAATCCTTCCTTAACCATATCGGCGGCAGGAAGGCGCATCTGCCAGGGAAGGACCGTCCTTGACCGCGCCATATCTGAGAGGGACCGGATCGATCCGCGCCTCCGCCGACAAGGCGGCGGTGCGCGACGCGATCGGCCGCGCGGCGGAGCGGACGGGCGCGGACTTCACCTATCTGTTCAACCAGGCCAAGAGCGAGAGCGGGCTGGACCCCTATGCCAAGGCAAGCACGTCCTCGGCGGGCGGGCTTTACCAGTTCATCGACCAGAGCTGGCTCGGCGTGCTGAAGCAGCATGGCGGCACGCACGGCTATGGCTGGGCGGCGGATGCGATCTCGTGGAGCGGCGGACGCTGGCGGGTGGCGCCGGCCGCGCGCGAGGCGGTGTTCGCCCTGCGCAACGATCCGCAGGCATCGGCGCTGATGGCCGGCGAGTTCGCGCAGGACAATGCCGATGGCCTGCGCGCCGCGCTGGGCCGGGAACCGAGCGCGGGCGACCTTTATTTCGCGCATTTTCTGGGGCTGGCTGGCGCCCGCAAATTCCTGAAGGCGGCGCAGGACAATCCCGATGCGCCCGCCGCCGCGATGTTCCCGCGCGAGGCGGCGGTGAACCGCACGATCTTCTACACCCGATCCGGCACCGCGCGAAGCCTGGACGAGGTCTATCGGCTGATGGCGCGCAAGGTGGAAACGCCGGGCGGCGGATCGGCGATGGAGCGGCCGGTGCGGATGGCGGCGCTGGAAGGGGCGACGGACGTGGCCATGACGGCGACTCCGCTTACGGCCTCGCTGTCCGATGCGGTGCGGCTGGTGGACGTGCCGGCATCGACCGCGCGGCCCGCCGGAGACATGCCCGATACGATGCTGGCGCTGGCGGGGCGCACCGGTGGCGTCAACGTGCTGAAACCAAGCCCGCAATTCGCCACGCTCGCCTACCTGCTGGTGGCATCCCCCTTCGATCGCGACGAGGGCACGCGCGGCGATATCTGAGGCGCGCCGCGCCCGCCCGGAATACCCGCCCTGGCGATGTCGGGGCAGATACTTTTGCGCCAATTGACCCAAGGCCCCGTCCGGCGGCTTCCTGCGGCGTCGCCACACGGCGATACAGCTGGGGAAACTGTCATGCGTATGTTCAAGAGTTCAGTCGCGCTGCTGGCACTGTCGCTGGCTTTGCCAGTGACGGCGAATGCGGCGATCGTCACGCTGACCTTCGAGGGGATCGGCAATCTCAACCCCGTCGGTGATTTCTATGCCGCGCAAGGCATCATATTTTCAGACGACACCTTGGCTGTGATCGATGCCGATGCCGGCGGGACCGGCAATATCGCCAACGAGCCATCGGCCAGCACCGTCATGTTCTTCCTCAATTCCAACAATGCGGTCCTGAACGTGGCGGCGGGCTTCGAAACCGGCTTCTCCTTCTTCTACAGCTCCTCGACGGCAGCCACGGTGAACGTGTGGTCCGAAGTCGGCGCCACCGGCACGTTGCTGGGATCGATCGACCTGACCGCCCAATTCTCCAACAATTGCACCGGCGATCCCAATGGCCAGTTCTGCAACTGGACGCCGATCGGCGTGGCCTTTGAAGGGCTGGCGAGATCGATCGATTTCGGCGGAACCGCGAACCAGACCGCCTTCGACAACATTACCTTCGGATCGGAACGGCCGACGCAGGGCGCCATTCCCGAGCCGGGAAGCTGGGCGATGATGATCGCGGGCTTCGGCCTGGTCGGGGCGACCGCGCGGCGGCGGCGCTATCGCGCGAGGATCGCCTTCGCCGATTGAAAAGGGGATGGGGGGCTGGCCCGAAAGCCGGCCCCCATAGCCGGGCGCCGCAGCGCCGCTTATCGGATGGTATCGAGGCGTCGTCCCCGATAAGCCGGTTCCATGCATATCAGGGCCACCGCGATCGTCTGCGCTGTCCTCGCCCATGGCGAGCATGGCACGGTGGCGCGGCTGATGACGCCCGATGACGGCCTGCAGCCGGGCTATGTGCGCGGCGGCCGATCGCGCGCGATCCGGCCGGTGCTGCTGCCGGGCAACCTGGTGGCGGCCGAGTTCCGCGCCCGCAGCGAGGAGCAGCTTGCCGGGCTGACCGTGGAGCTGGTGCGCAGCCGGGCGGGGCTGATGGGCGAGCCGCTGGCCGCCGCCGCGATCGGCTGGGCGACGGCGCTGACGGCCGCCGCCCTGCCCGAAGGCCAGCCCTTCCCGCAGCTCCATGCCGCGCTGGACGGCCTGCTGAACGCGATCGAGCTCGCGCCGTCGGCGCGGGGCTGGGGCGCGGCGCTGGCGCGATACGAGCTGCTGCTGCTGGGCGAGCTGGGCTTCGGTCTCGATCTTTCGGCTTGCGCGGCGACCGGCGACGCTGCGGGCCTCGCCTTCGTCAGCCCCCGCAGCGGGCGGGCGGTGAGCCTGGCGGGGGCGGCCGGATATGAGGACCGGCTGCTGCCCTTGCCATCCTTCCTGATCGCCGGCGGACAGGGGGAGGGATGGGGTGACATATTGGCCGGGTTGCGCATCACCGGCCATTTCCTGGCCCGCGACGTGATGACCGAGCGCCGGGCGGCGGTGCTGGCCGCGCGCGAGCGGCTGATCGAGCGGATCGGGCGGCTGGGCTGACGGCCCGCTTTGCGAATTTCCGAACGCCCTTTCGAAAGATTGCGCCGGCCCGTGCCTAGCCTATGTTCGCGTCAGATATAGCTGGGAGAATGGCGATGCCGCGTGCCTGGAACCTGATTGCCCGCCCGACCGGCCTGCCCGGCCCCGAATGCTTCAGCCTGGTCGAAACGCCCCCGGCGCCGCTGGCGGACGGCGAGGTGCGGGTGCGCAACACCTGGCTTTCGGTCGATCCCTATATGCGCGGCCGGATGAACGACGTGAAAAGCTACGTCCCGCCCTTCGGCCTCAACGAGGCGATGACCGGCGGCGCGGTGGGCGTGGTGGTGGAATCGCGGGCCGACGGCCTCAAGCCCGGCGACCGGGTGATGCACATGCTGGGCTGGCGCGACGAGGCGGTGGGCAAGCCGCCCGAATTCATGCCCCTGCCGGACCTGGGCGTGCCGGACCAGATGTTCCTCGGCCTGCTCGGCATCACCGGGCTGACCGCTTATTTCGGGCTGTTCGATGTGGCGGAAGCCAAGGCCGGCGACACGGTGTTCGTATCGGCGGCGGCGGGCGCCGTGGGATCGGCCGTCGTCCAGTTCGCCAAGCTGAAGGGCATGACGGTAATCGGATCGGCGGGCGGCGCGGAGAAATGCGCGCTGGTCCGCGATCTCGGCGCCGATGCGGTGATCGATTACAAGGCGGACCGGCCGCTGGTGAAGCAGCTTGCCGAAGCCGCGCCGGACGGCATCGACGTCTATTTCGACAATGTCGGCGGCGAGCATCTGGATGCCGCGCTGGCGGCGGCGCGCAACCATGGCCGCTTCGCCATGTGCGGGATGATCGAAAGCTACAACACGGGCGCGCCGCTGTCGCTGCAATATGCCATACGGATCGTGGGGTTCCGCCTGCAGCTGCGCGGCTTCATCATCAGCGATTACATGCACCGGATGAACGAGTTCTTCGCCGAGGTCGGCCCCTGGGCGGCGGCCGGCAAGCTCAAGAATATCGAGACGATCCGCGACGGGCTGGAAGGGGCGCCCGATGCGTTCCGCGAGCTGTTCAGCGGCGGCAACAAGGGCAAGATGGTGGTGCGGCTCTGATCCGCAGGCACGGTGCGATGATCCGGCGGATCGTGACGGGCAATGACGCGCAGGGGCGCTCCTATATCGTGAGCGACGAGAGGGTCGTGGCGGTGGAAGGAGCGCCCGACGGCGTGGTCTGGCGGGAAAGCGGGCGGCTGGAGCGCTGGCTGCCCTCCACCGCGCGGCATCTGGAGCCGGATGGAGGCAGCAGCCGCTGCTCCCGCGTGGTGCTGCCGCCATGGGCAGCGATGAAGGACGATGTGGCGGCGGGCCGCTTTCCCGGCCTAGATGCGGATGGTTTCCACCGCACCGAGACGATCGACTATATCCTGATGCTGGAGGGCGAGGTGGATCTCGTGCTCGATCGCGATCGCACCACGATCCGCGCCGGGGACGTCGTGATCCAGCGTAACGCCAGCCACGCCTGGCAGAACATGACCGACCGGGATGCGGTATTCTGGGGCGTGATGACCGCGCGGGCCGACTGAGGGGAGGGGCTCAGGCTTCGTGCTTCGCGGGTGCCTCGGCCGCCGTGCGGAGCCGGCCCAGCATGTGCGCGGCATAGGCCGCATAGGGGCCGATCCAGCGTTCGTGGATGCCGTGGATCGGCAGCGCATCCAGATGATTCCAGCGTTCGCGGCCGCGCCGTTCGGCCACGATCAGCCCGGCGGCTTCCAGCACGTCCAGATGCTGCATCACCGTGCAGCGATCGAGATCGGGGAAGCGGGCGCAGAGCGCTCCTGTGGTGAGCGGTCCTTCCTTCAGCGCGTCCAGCATCCGGCGGCGGGTGCGATGGCCGAGCGCCTTGAACAGCGCATCATCCTGATCGTCGATTGACATGTTATAATCCTACAACATATCATGGCCCGCGCAACAGAGATTGGAGGCGCGCGATGGACTTGAGGTTCACGATCGCGGGGCGCATCGCCAAGCCGGTGAGCGAGGTTTTCGAGGCCGTCGTCGATCCCGGCCGGCTATCGGAATATTTCACGACCGGCGGCGCGAAGGGACGGCTGGAGCCGGGGGCGGTGGTATCCTGGGACTTCCACGATTTTCCCGGCGCCTTTCCCGTCCATGTGACGGAGGTGGAAAAGGACAGTCGCATCGTCCTGCGATGGGATGCGGTGGACGGCACCGCCCCGCCCGATGCCACGGGCGCGCGGCTGACCACCGTGACCATGACCTTCGAGCCGCTGGAGGACGGGCGCACGCTGGTGCGGATCACCGAGGAAGGATGGTCCGAAACGCCGGCGGGGCTTGCCGCATCCTACGGCAATTGCGAGGGCTGGACGGGGATGCTCTGCGCGTTGAAGGCGTGGCTGGAAGACGGCGTGAGGCTGCGGCAGGGCTTCTACAAATAGCGTAGCCGGGATGGATGGGCGAACCGCGCCGATCAGCCGGCTTCGCTGCTCGCCTTGTCCGGCGCGGCATCGCGCAGGCGGCGGCCGCGCAGCGGCGGCACGCGGGTGGTCTGCGCCATTTCCATGATCTTGGCGCGCAGCTCGGCCCTTTTTTCGTGGATGGACGCGATCACCGGCCCCATGGCCACGCCGAGATCGACCAGCACGGCTTCCGACAATTGCAGCGAGGATTCGAGCGTTTCGGGAACCGCGTCGGTGGCGCCGGCGCGATAGAGCTCGGCCGCATGGTTGGGATCGCGCGCGCGGGCGATGATGGCGAGATCGGGAAAAGCCGCGCGCACCCGCGCCACCGTGCGGACGATCTGGACGGGTTCGTCCATGGTGAGCACCAGCGCGCTGGCATTGGCGAGATCGAGCTTGTCGATCATCCCCGGCCGGGTGATATCGCCGAAGACGATATTGTAGCCGCGCCGCCGGGCATGGGCGATCGTATCGATATCGGCATCCAGCGCGACATAGGGCCGCTTGTGCGCATCCAGCATCTGCGCCACCAGCCGCCCGACCCGGCCGAAGCCGATGATGACGGTGCGGCCGGGCTTGGTTTCGATCGTGTCCAGCGCATCCTTGCCTTCGCGCCGCTCGACCCGGCTGGCGATATCGCGGCCGATGCGCGCCAGCAGCGGGGTGATGGTGAGGCCGATCGCGGTGACGATCTGCCAGAAGGCGGCGGTGGACGGCATGATGAGCTTGGCCTGCGCGGCGGCCGCCAGCACGATCAGCGTTGTTTCCGAGGGCGAGGCCATCAGCAGGCCGGTCTGGGTGGCGATGCCGCGATCGGCCCCGCTCAGCCGCAGGAGGCCGGCGGTGACGACCGCCTTGGCGGCGACCACGCCCGCCACCGCCAGCACCAGCGCCTGCCAGTTGGCGAGGATGACGCGGACATCGAGGCTCATGCCGATGGTGATGAGGAACACGCCGAGCGCCAGCCCCTTGAAGGGGGCCATGATCACCTCGACCTCGGTATGATAGTCCGTCTCCGCGATCAGCAGGCCGGCGAGCAGGGCGCCGACGATCGGCGAAAGGCCGGCCGCCGTGGTGGCGATGCTCGACAGGATGACCACGAGCAGGCTGGCCGACAGGAACAGTTCGGGGCTTTTGGTGCGGGCGGCCTGCGCGAACAGCCTGGGCAGCAGGAAGCGGCCGAGCACCATCAGCCCGACGACGGTGAGCCCGCCGAGCATCACCGTGGAAAGCAGGCCTTCCCATCCTTCATCGGTGGCGGTGGGGGCGAGCGCGCCCAGGCCGAAGATGATCGGCACCAGGGCCAGATCCTCGAACAGCAGCATGGCGAAGGCGGCGCGGCCGACCCCCGATGTCGTGCCGACCATCGGCAGCACCAGCGCGGTCGAGGACAGGGCGAGCGCGAGGCCGAGGCCGATCGCGCCGGCCCAGCTCTGCCCGAGCAGGTGGAGCGCCAAACCGATGACGAGGCCCGACAGCACGAGTTCGGCAGCGCCCAGCCCGAACACCGCCCCGCGCATCGACCATAGCCGCTTGAACGACAGTTCGAGGCCGATCGAGAAGAGCAGCAGCACGATGCCGAATTCGGCGAAGGGCTCGATCGAATGCTTGTCGGTTATGGTGAAATGGTAGAGCCAGGGCACCCGATCGACCAGCGAGCCCAGGCCCGAGGGGCCGACCAGCAGCCCGACCAGGATGAACCCGATCACCGGATTGACCCGGAAACGGGCGAAAGCCGGGATGATGAGGCCCGCGGCCCCGAGGATGACAAGCGAATCGCTGAAAGCGTCGGATTGGATCGGTAGCGGCATCGCCGCCGACTTTGGGGGCTGGAGTCACGAAATTCCAGCGCCGGCTTGCAATTTTACTTTTTGTTTCCGCCTCGCATAACGCATCATCCTTCCATAGCTTGGGGATCGACCGCCAACAGGGAGATCAGATCGCCGCATGCCCCATGTAACACCGCTCATCGGCACCATCGTCGCCGGCCTCGTGCTTGCCTTCATCCTTGGGCAGATCGCCTTCCGCCTGCGCCTGTCGCCGTTGATCGGTTATCTGCTGGCCGGGATCGCGGTGGGGCCCTTCACCCCCGGCTATGTCGCCGATCAGAGCCTGGCCAACGAACTGGCCGAGCTGGGCGTGATCCTGCTGATGTTCGGCGTCGGCCTGCATTTCTCGGTCAAGGACCTGATGGCCGTCCGCAAGATCGCGGTGCCCGGCGCCCTGGGGCAGATCGGCGTGGCGACGTTGCTGGGCATGGGGCTCGCCTGGCTGCTGGGCTGGAGCGTGGCCGGCGGCTTCGTGTTTGGCCTCGCGCTCTCGGTCGCTTCCACGGTGGTGCTGCTGCGCGCTCTGCAGGAACGCCGCATCCTCGACACCGAACGCGGGCAGATCGCCGTCGGCTGGCTGATCGTCGAGGATCTGGCGATGGTGCTGGCGCTGGTGCTGATCCCGGCGATCGCCGAGGGCGGGGGCGGCAGCGTCGCCACGGCGCTGGCGGTGACGGTGGGCAAGGTGGTGGCGTTCGTCGCCTTCATGCTGATCGTCGGCCGGCGCGCGGTGCCGTGGATGCTCCATTCCGTGGCGCATTCGGGATCGCGCGAGCTGTTCCGGCTGGCGGTGCTGGCGATCGCGCTGGGCGTGGCCTTCGGCGCGGCGCTGCTGTTCGGCGTGTCCTTCGCGCTCGGCGCCTTCTTCGCCGGCATGATCCTGGCGGAATCGCCGCTGAGCCAGCGCGCCGCCGAGGAGACGCTGCCGCTGCGCGACGCGTTCGCCGTGCTGTTCTTCGTATCGGTGGGCATGCTGTTCAACCCGGATATCCTGACGGACGAGCCGCTGGCCCTGCTGGCGACGGTGCTGATCATCATGTTCGGCAAGTCGATCGCCGCCTTCGGCATCGTCCGCGCCTTCGGCAAGTCCAACAAGACGGCGCTGACCATCGCGGCGAGCCTGGCCCAGATCGGCGAATTCTCCTTCATCCTGGCGACGCTGGGCTTTTCGCTGGAGCTGCTGCCGTCGGACGGGCGCGATCTTATCCTGGCGGGCGCGATCATCTCGATCATGCTGAACCCGCTGCTCTTCTCGCTGATCGACCGCTTCGCCGCGCGGGTGGCGGGCGGCGTGGAGCCCGAACATGCGATCGGCGGCCAGCCGCCGGCGCCGGTGCGCGGCCATGTCGTGATCGTGGGCCATGGCCGGGTGGGCAGCATCGTCGCCAAGGGGCTGACCGACGCGGGCGAGCGGGTGACGGTGATCGAGGCCCAGGCCGACAAGTCCGGCCTGCCCGCCCATGAGAAGGCCACCGTGCTGGCCGGCAACCCGGCGAGCGGGGCGCTGCTGCGCGAGGCGGGGATCGACAAGGCGCGCATGCTGTTCGTGGCCATCCCCGAAAGCTTCGAGGCGGGACAGATCGTGGAGCAGGCCCGCACGCTCAATCCCGCGCTGCGCATCGTCGCCAGGGCGCACAGCGATGCCGAGTCCGCCTATCTGGAAACGCATGGCGCCGACCGCGCGATCATGGGCGAGCGCGAGATCGCGCGCCGGATGATCGACGAGGCGCTGATCGGCCGCTAGGGCGAGGGGGAAGCGGCTGGAATCCCGGAGCGGCGGTTTCCGGCCGAACGGTTCTTCCGGGCCCGCCGGCGCAGGGCATTCCCCCCGCCTTTCCGGGGAGGGGAGGAAGAAGCGCCGAAGCGGGGAGGCGGCGCAAAGAATGCGTGGCGATCCGATCTATCCGGCTTGACCGGCGCCCCATAGTGGCGCCTTTTAAGGCAAGGTCAGCAGCGGGCGCAGGAATCACAAGGACATGGGCGGCGCCCATCATCACGATCATTCATCCCATGACCACGCGTCGCATGACCATGTGTCTCAGGGGCACGCCGCGCATGCGGCCCACGCCCACGGCCATGGCGGGCACGGGCATTCGCACGCGCCGGCCAGCTTCGGCCGGGCCTTCGCGATCGGCATCGGCCTGAACCTGGCCTATACCGCCGTCGAGGCGTTCTATGGGCTGGCCACCGGATCGATGGCCCTGCTGGCCGATGCGGGCCACAATCTTTCCGACGTGGCGGGGCTGGCGATCGCCTGGGGCGCGTGGTTCGCCTCGCGCACCCGGCCGACGCCGCGCTTCACCTACGGCCTGCGCGGATCATCGATCCTGGCGGCGCTGGTGAATGCGGTGCTGCTGCTGATCGCCTGCGGGGCGATCGCGCTGGAGGCGATCCAGCGGTTCGCGGAGCCGGCGCCGGTGCCGGGCGGCACGATGATGATCGTGGCCGGGGTGGGCATCGTCATCAACCTGGGCACGGCGCTGCTGTTCGCGCGGGGCAGCGGGCACGACATCAATATCCGGGGCGCCTTCCTCCACATGGCGGCGGATGCCGCGGTTTCGGCGGGCGTGGTGATCGCCGGCCTGCTGACGCTGAAGACGGGGGCCGACTGGATCGATCCCGCCACCAGCCTGGTGATCGTGCTGGTGATCGTCGCCGGCACCTGGGGGCTGCTCCGGGAATCGCTCGCCATGGCGATGCAGGCGGTGCCGGGGCGGATCGATCCCGCCGCCGTCCAGCAGGCGCTGGCAGAGGTGAAGGGGGTCACGCGGGTCCACCATCTCCACATCTGGCCGACGAGCACGACGGAGACGGCGCTGACTGCGCATCTGGTGGTGCCGGGTGGGCATCCGGGCGACGCCTTCCTGGAACGGACGGCGGCGATGCTCCACGATCGCTTCGGCATCGGCCACGCGACCCTGCAGATCGAGCAGGGGGAAGGCGTGGGCGAGGGGCGGTGCGACATCGGCGGCTGCGCCTTCCACGGCGGTTAGGCCATCGGGAGGGGGTTCCCCGGCGGCCGGGCTGGACGCGCAATCCTTCCTCCTCCATCATCCGCGAACGCGCCATGAGATGCGCGGGCGGCAACGGAATGGAGAGATATGGAGAAGATAATCTACGCATTGTGGCGATCCGACGCCGTGGATGCGGCCGCCTTCAAGCAGCAGCTTCTGGGCGAGGTGGCCGAGGCGCTGGGACCGCATGTGCTGGCGCTGCGCATCAACGTGGCGGACGAGGATGTCGTCGGCGGCACGGTGCCGCGCATCGCCAATATCCGGCCGCAGATGGATGCGGTGATCCAGCTTTGGGTGCATTGCTCGCACGATCCCTATCGCGCCGCGATCGACGAGATCGTCGGCCGCGCGGCGCCGCGCTTCGCCGCCTGGCTGGTGTGCGAATCCGTGCCGCTGCCGAACGAGCTTCACCCGCCGGTGAAGGGAAAGCGCACCGAGGGCTTCTCCCAGCTCGCCTTCATCGGCCAGCCGCCCAAGATGAGCCATGAGGAATTCGCCTATCAGTGGCGGCGGGTGCAGACGGCGGTGGCGATCGAGACGCAGAGCAATTTCGAATATCGCCAGAATCTGGTGGTGCGGCCGCTCACCTACGGCGCCCCGCCCTTCGTTGCGATCGTGGAGGAATGCTTCCCCGCCGCCGCCTTCCATGACGAGGCGGCTTATTATGACGGCCCCGGCGATCCGGCGAAGTGGCAGGAGAACAAGCGGCTGATGTTCGAAGCCTGCGCCCAGTTCATGGATTTCGAGCGGATCGACGTGATCCAGACCAGCCAGTTCGATCTCCGGCCGATCGGCGGATGAGCCAATAAGCTTGCATTGACGGTGCTTGCGTGAAAATATGTGCCGAAATGCGTTGCAATAATGCGTTTTGGCCAACGCAATTCGGCAAGATGGCCGGGCGGCCCCGTGGACGGGAGCGGTTCCAGCGGAACCGCAGGTCCAAATGGACGGGTCGGCCATGGCGCCGCTTATGGTAGTTTCATCCCACGATAAGAGTCGCGGGTGCCCGGCCACGGGCGGAATATGCGGAGAGTGAAGATGGCGACGACGGCTGAATATGGCCTTGGCGAACAGACCTTCCCCAGGGGATGGTTCATGGTTGCCGACGCGGACGAGCTGGAGGGCACCAAGCCGCTGGCGGTGCGCTATTTCGGCCGCGACATGGTGCTGTATCGCGGCGAATCCGGCGCGCTTCACATGGTGGATGCCTATTGCCCGCACATGGGCGCGCATCTGGCCCGCAACACCACATCCTATGTGATCCGCGACGGCAAGCAGGTGGAAGGGGATTCGATCCGCTGCCCCTATCATGGCTGGCGCTTCGGCCCGGACGGCCGCTGCAACCAGATCCCCTATTCGCCCCAGAAGGTGCCGGGCGCGGCCAAGCTGGAAAGCTGGCTGGTCAAGGAACGCGCCGGCTGCATCTGGATGTGGTGGGACCCGGAAGGCGGCGAGCCCGAATATGACCTGCCGGAATTCGCCGAATATGGCGC
The DNA here is from genome assembly GCF_001853345.1 of Edaphosphingomonas haloaromaticamans. Lineage (NCBI taxonomy): Bacteria > Pseudomonadati > Pseudomonadota > Alphaproteobacteria > Sphingomonadales > Rhizorhabdaceae > Edaphosphingomonas > Edaphosphingomonas haloaromaticamans. The sequence continues at coordinate 1,059,723 of NZ_MIPT01000001.1, forward strand.
GCCGCACTGGGTGAACTGGAAGATGGACCGGCTGGGGCTGCTGAACAGCCACCCCGTCGAGATCGTCGACAACATGGCCGATCGCGCCCATTTCGAGCCGATCCACGGCACGCAGGACGTGATCCTGTTCGAAAATGATTTCGAGGATCACAAGGTCGTGCAGCGCATGTCCTCCGGCCACCGCACGCTTTCGGCCGAAGGGGGCGAGCCGCTCTTCACCGACACCTGGTATACCGGGCCGGGCATCCTGATTTCGCAGATGGCGGGGCAGTTCCCGTCGATCATCCTCATCACCCACACGCCGGTGGACGACGGCGTCGTGAAGGTGTGGCACGGCCTGCTCGTGAAGGTGGCGGGCGCGGTGCCGAGCGAGGAGGAGATCGGCATGGCGCGGGCCTATCAGCAGGCCTCGTGCGATGCGTTCAGCCAGGATTTCGAGGTGTGGGCCAATAAGCGCCCCTGCTTCAACCCGATGGCGGTGCTGGGCGACGGCCCGATCGGCAAGCTGCGCATCTGGTATCGCCAATTCTACAACCCACGCGCCCGCGCCCAGGAATTCCGGGCGCGCGTGAACGGGACGATCATCACGCGGGGCACGCTGAACGCGCCCTGGGACGACCAGCAGGTCGCCTGACGCCGCCGCCTCCCAAGAGGCGGATCGACATGGAAGGGGCGGGGCCGTGGACTCCGCCCTTTTTGCTTGGCGACGGATTTTCGGCGCCTTTGCCGAAGAAATGACGGGGCCGGATGGCGGTCGGCAGGCGCGGCGCTGCCGTTCGTCGAAGCCTCTTGTCGATTTGTCGAAAGATGGCGCGGCCGTCGGCGGCGCGTTGCATGCACCCGGAGGGTGCGAGATCCAGCGATGAACCGTGCGGATCGCGCGACATATCAATATTGAAATATTCCAGGCGCATGGCCGTGGCATAAGCCACCATGGCCGCCGGCAAGCCCATGAAGGGCGGGGCGGCGCGCAAATTGCGTATGGACCCGGGCGACTAGCGGAGCATGTTCTGAAGCTGATGCGACATATTCTTTTGCCAGCCTTGATGATTTCGCTCGCGTCCTGTGGCGCCGGCAAGAAAGAGGGCGACGCCCGCCAGGCCCCGCTGGTGACGGCGGCGACCGTCGCGTCCGCGCGCTTCATCGATCGGATCGAGGCCGTCGGCAGCGCGCGCGCCAATGAGCAGGTGACGCTTTCCGCGCCGGTGACGCAGCGGATCGACCGCATCAATTTCGAGGATGGCGGCTTCGTCGCGCAGGGGCAGGTGATCGCCGTGCTCGCCGCCGGGCAGCAGAACGCCCAGCTGGCCGATGCCCGCGCCCGCGCCCGCGAGGCGGAGCAGCAGCTTGCCCGCCTTTCGGCGCTGAAGGATCGGGGCTTCGCCACCAATGCCAGCGTGGATGCCCAGATCGCCGCCGCCGCCTCGGCCCGCGCGCAGGCGGCCGAGGCGATCGCGTCGATCGGCGACCGGGTAATCCGCGCGCCCTTTGCCGGCTACGCCTCGCTGCGCACGGTTTCGGCCGGCGCGGTGGTTTCGGCGGGAACCGAGATCGCGACGATCAGCGACATTTCCCGCATCAAGCTGGATTTCCCGGTGCCGGAGACGATGCTGTCGGCGGTGAAGCCCGGCCAGACGATCGAGGCGCGCGCCGCCGCCTACCCCGACCAGCCGTTTCGCGGCACGATCGCCACGATCGATCCCGTGGTCGATCCCGCGACGCGATCGGTGATGGTGCGCGCGGTGCTGCCCAATGGCGACCTCCGGCTGAAACCGGGGATGTTGCTGACCGTGGCGATCGAATCCGGCGCGCGCGTGGCGCCGGCCGTGCCCGAGCCCGCGATCATCGGCCAGGGGGCGGATCGCTTCGTCTTCCTGATCGGCGAGGACGACGTGGTCAAGCGGACGCCGGTGAAGGTGGGCGTGCGCCGCGACGGCATGATCGAGATCACCGAAGGGTTGAAGCCGGGGCAGAAGATCGTCGGCGAAGGCGTGGTGAAGGTGGCCGACGGCGCCAAGGTGCGCACGGCCGGCCCCGCCGCCGCCAAGCCCACGCAGCAGGCATCGGCGGAGTAAGGCGATGCTGCTTTCCGACGTTTCGGTGAAGCGCCCGGTCTTCGCGGCGGTGATGTCCATCCTGCTGACGATCATCGGCGCGGTCGCCTTCTTCGCGCTTTCGGTGCGCGAATATCCTGATGTCGATCCGCCGATCGTGTCGGTGGAGACGACCTATACGGGCGCCGCCGCCAACGTCGTCGAAAGCCGCGTCACCCAGTTGATCGAGGAACGGCTGGCCGGCATCGAGGGCATCCAGACGATCACCTCGCGATCGCGCGACGGCACCTCCGACATCTCCGTGGAGTTCAGCCCCGGTCGCAACATCGACGATGCCGCCAACGACGTGCGCGATCGCGTGGGCGGCGTGGCCGAGGATCTGCCCGACGACGCGCTGCCGCCCGAGATCCGCAAGGTGGACGCCGATGCGCAGCCGGTGCTGTGGTTCACCTTCTCCGCGCCGCCGGGATGGTCGCGCGTCCAGCTTTCCGATTATGTCGACCGCACGCTGGTCGATCGCTTTTCCGCCATCGACGGCGTGGCGCGCGTGCAGATCGGCGGCGAGGCGCGGCCGGCGATGCGCGTGTGGCTGCAGCCCGAGCGGCTCGCCGCCTTCAGCCTGACGCCCGGCGATGTCGAGACCGCCCTGCGCACGCAGAATGTGGAGCTGCCGGCCGGCCGCATCGAGGCGCAGCGCCAGAATGTCACGGTGCGGGTGAACCGCCCCTTCGCGACGGCGGCTGAGTTCGCCCAGCTCGTCGTCGGGCGCGGGCAGGGCGGCTATCTGGTGCGGCTGGGCGACGTCGCCCGCGTGGAGGAAGCGCCGGAGAATCTCTATTCCTCCTTCCGCGCCAACGGCCAGACGGGCGTGGGTATCGGCATCGTCCGCCAATCGGGCGCGAATACGCTGGCGGTGGCGGAAGCCGCCAAGAAGGTGGCCGACGAGGTGCGCCCCAACCTGCCCAAGGGCATGACGATGGAGATCGGCAGCGACAGCTCGCTGTTCATCTCCCGCGCGATCGATGCCGTCTATCACACGATGGGCGAGGCGGCGGTGCTGGTGGTGGCGGTCATCTTCCTGTTCCTGGGAAGCTGGCGCGCGACGCTGATCCCGGCGGTGACGGTACCGATCTGCCTGCTGGCGACCTTCGCGGTGCTGTGGGTGTTCGGATTCTCCATCAACCTTTTGACCCTGCTGGCGCTGGTGCTGGCGATCGGCCTGGTGGTGGACGATGCGATCGTGGTGCTGGAGAATGTCTATCACCGCATAGAGCAGGGCGAGGACCCGCTGGCGGCGGCATATCTCGGCACCCGGCAGGTCGGCTTCGCCGTCATCTCGACGACCGTGGTGGTGTGCGCGGTGTTCCTGCCGGTGATGTTCATCGCGGGCCAATCGGGCCTGCTGTTCCGCGAGCTGGCCGCCGCGATGATCGGCGCGGTCGCCTTTTCGGGCTTCCTCGCGCTCACGCTGGCGCCGATGCTCTGTTCCAAGCTGCTCAGGCACGAGGAACGCGGCCGGCTGGCGCAATGGGTGGACGATCGCTTCCGCCGGATCGAAAGCGCCTATTCGCGGACCCTGGCGAAGGCGATCGACCGGCCGGTGCTGGTGCTGGGCGCGGTGGCGCTGGTGCTGGCGGGCGCGGGCGCCCTCTACACCACGCTGCAGTCCGAACTGGCGCCGACCGAGGATACGGGCATCGTCCTCCTCCAGCTCAACACCGCAGAAGGCACGGGCTTCGACGAGCTCAACCGCCAGATGCAGGAAGTGGAGAAGCTGGTGCTGCCGCTGGTCGGCCAGGACGGCGGCGAAAGCGGCGGGGCGGTGCGCCGGGCCGTGACCCGCGTGCCCGGCAGCTTCGGCGCGACCGAGGATTTCAACAGCGGCGCGATGACCCTGTTCCTGCGCCCCTGGGAGGATCGCACCGTCACCACCCAGGACGTGATCAACGTGGTGAACGGCAAGCTGAGCGAACTGCCGGCGATGCGCGGCAATGCCAGCACGCCTTCGGCGCTGGGCCGCGGGCGCGGCCAGCCGCTGAACTTCGTGATCGCGGGCACGACCTATGAGGAGCTGGCCCGCGCGCGCGACCGGATATTGGCGGCGGCGGCGAACAACCCCGGCATCATCAACCTCGATTCCGATTATAAGGAAACCAAGCCGCAGCTGCTGATCGACGTGGATACCGCGCGCGCCGGCGACCTCGGCGTCTCGGTGGACGCGGTGAGCCAGGCATTGCAGACGCTGATGGGTTCGCGCCGCGTTTCCACCTATGTCGATCGCGGCGAGGAATATCGCGTGATCGTGCAGGCCGATCCTTCCGGCCGCAGCGTGGAGCAGGATCTGGGCCGGGTGCATGTGCGGTCCATGTCCGGCCAGCTCGTGCCGCTCGCCAACCTCGTCACCGTGCGCGACAGCGCCGATGCGCGCGAGCTGGGGCGGTTCAACAAGATGCGCGCCATCACCCTTTCGGGCGGGCTCGCCCCCGGCTATTCGCTGGGCGAGGCGCTCAGCTTCCTGGAGGAGCAGGCGGCCGCATCCCCCGAGGTGACGGCGGTCGGCTATCGCGGCGAAAGCCAGGCCTTCAAGGAAAGCGGCGGATCGATCCTGATCGTGTTCCTGATGACGATCGTGCTCGTCTACCTCGTGCTGGCCGCGCAGTTCGAAAGCTTCGTGCATCCGGGCGTGATCATCACCACCGTGCCGCTGGCGGTGGCGGGCGGCATCGTCGGCCTGGCGGTGATGGGCCAGACGCTCAATCTCTACAGCCAGGTCGGCATCGTCATGCTGGTGGGCCTGGCGGCGAAGAACGGCATCCTGATCGTGGAATTCGCCAACCAGTTGCGCGACGAGGGCGTCGCCTTCCTGGATGCGATCCGGCAGGCGGCGGTGCGCCGGCTGCGGCCGATCCTGATGACGTCGATCGCCACCGTCGCCGGCGCGGTGCCGCTGATGCTGGCGGGCGGCGCGGGCGCGGCGGCGCGGCGTTCCATCGGCGTGGTCGTCGTCTGGGGCGTCAGCATCGCGACGATCATCACCTTGTTCATGATCCCGGTGCTCTACGTGCTGATGGCGCGCCGCACCGGATCGCCGCTGGCGGTGACGCGCAAGCTGGAGGCGGCATTGGGCGGTGGGCAGGCGCATCCGGCCGAATAAGGCCGGGACGGCGCAAGTGACGGATTTCCAATTGCATGGCGCCGCACGGGCGACTTTAATGCCGCGATTTCTGTAGCGCCCGTGATTCCCGCGGGCGCGGATCGCTCTGGGGGGAGCAGGGGACGGCATGGGGCAGATCGCGTCGCAAGGGCAGCTTCGCATGGCGTTCGTCCGCTGGGCGCTGGTGATGGTGCCGCTGGTGCTGCTGCTGGGCATCGCATCGGGCTGGCTGGCCAATTCCGGTTACGGCAATCCGTGGTTCGATGCGCTGCGCAAGCCGGCGATCATGCCGCCGGGCCGGGTGTTCGCCGTCGCCTGGACGATCCTCTACGTGCTGATGGGTTTCGCGCTGGCGCTGATCCTGTCCGCCCGCGGCGCGCGGGGCCGGGGCGCGGCGATCGCGCTTTTCGTGCTGCAGCTCGCGCTCAATCTCGCCTGGTCGCCCCTGTTTTTCGGGGCGCATCAGGTGACGGCGGCGCTGGGGCTGATCCTGGTCCTCATCCTGGTCGTTGCCGTAACGATGTGGCGTTTCTGGGGAATTCGGAAGCTGGCGGGGCTGCTGCTGCTGCCCTATCTGGCCTGGCTGCTGTTCGCCGCGCTGCTGAACTTCCAGATCCTCCAGGCCAACCCGGACGCGGAATCGCTTGCGCCGGGGCGCGTTCGGACCCAGATCAGTCTATAATAATCCATTAAGCACACAGGAAACGCAGGGTCATGCAATCGGAAAACCGCATTTTCGACGATCTCGTGAAGATGCTGAACGGCGCGGCGGGCACGCTGGCGGGCATGGGCCGCGAGGCGGAAGCGGGCGCGCGCGCGCGCGCCAAGGAATGGATCGGCGGCCTCGATTTCGTGAGCCGTGACGAGTTCGAGGCGGTGAAGGCGATGGCCGCCGCCGCGCGCGACGAGGTGGACGCGCTGAAGGCCCGGCTGGACGCATTGGAGGGGGCGACCGGCAAGGCCAGGAGCGCAAAGGCGAAGTCCGGTGGCGAGCCGCCCGCAGCCTGAGGCCATCATCCACAATTTAATCGTGGTTAAGCGACCCGGTTGCCCACCCGGACGCTTGCGACGTTCCGCCGCCTTGTTCACCATGAGCGGCCAGCGCCCGTGGGGAGGGGCTTATGACCGTCGATGATTTCGAAAGCGGCCGGGATGCCAGCGCGCCGATCGAGATGCTCGAGCAATATTTCGCGGCCCATGGCTGGAATCACGAGCGCAACGGCGATGAGGAGATCGTCGCCACCTTCCAGGGAAGCTGGACGCAATATGAGCTGCGGGCGGTGTGGCGCGAGGAGGATCGCGTCCTCCAGTTCCTGGCCCTGCCCGACATCCGCGTGCCCACCGACAAGCGCGCGACGATCTACGAGACGATCGGCCTGATCAACGAGCAGCTCTGGATCGGCCATTTCGAAATGTGGGCGACGTCCGGCATGCTGCTGTTCCGCCATGCCGCGCTTCTGGAAAGCAACCAGGAATCGGTGCTGACGATCGAGCAGGCGGAAACGCTGGTGGAAGCCGCGATCGACGAGTGCGAGCGCTTCTACCCCGTCTTCCAGTTCGTGCTCTGGGCCGACAAGACCCCGCAGGAGGCGATTTCCGCCGCCCTGATCGAAACGCAGGGCGAAGCCTGAGAGACGGGTAGGCAAGGACCGCCGCACCCATTATCCGCGCATCGGACGATCAAGGGAGATGCGTGTGTCGAAGCTTCTCGAAGGGCCGCTATGGCTGGTGGGCGCCGGCAATATGGGCGGCGCGATGCTGCGCGGCTGGCTGGCGGCCGGCATGGACCCGGATCAGGTGATCGTGATCGATCCCGGCGCGAAGGACCTGCCCGAAGGCGTGATCGCCTGGCCCGCGCCCCCGCCCGATGGCGCGGCCCCGGCGGTGGTGGTGCTGGCGGTGAAGCCGCAATTGCTCGATACCGTGGCGCCCGCCATCGCGCCCGCGCTGGAGCGGGAGACGCTGCTGATATCGATCCTCGCCGGCGTGGAGGTCGCCTCGCTCCGCCAGCGTTTCCCCGCGCCGGAAGGCGTGGTGCGGGTGATGCCGAACACGCCTGTCGCGATCGGCAAGGGCGTCATGGCGCTGCACGGCGCCGGCCTTTCGGACGGCGCCGCCGACCTCGCCGGGCGGCTGACTGCGCCGCTGGGGCTGGTGGAATGGATCGCGCGCGAGGACCAGTTCGATGCCGTGACCGCCCTTTCGGGCTGCGGGCCGGCCTTCCTGTTCCGTTTCATCGATGCGATGGCCGATGCCGGCACGGCGCTGGGCCTGCCCGCCGACCAGGCGGCGCGGCTCGCGCTGGCGACGGNGGAGGGCGCGGCGCTGCTCGCCGCCGGATCGGACGAGACGCCGGGCCAGCTTGCCGATCGCGTCGCCAGCCCCGGCGGCAGCACGCGCGAGGGCATGAACGTGCTCGATCATGACGGCGCGCTGAAGGAACTGATGGCGCGGACGCTGTCGGCTTCGGCGCGGCGCAATGCGGAGATGGCGGCCGCCGCGCGCGGATAGGACCGCGCCGTCCTTGACCTCCCGCCGGCCCGCGCCATGATCGCCGCGAGGGGCCGGGAGGGCGGCATGGCGGACGACGCGGTGGGCAAGGCGGGCAGGGCGGCGGCCGGCTTCGGCTGCCTGCTCGGGCTGGCCGCGCTCGCCCTGCAGGCCGGGCTCACCATTCCGGCGGGGATGGCGAACGGCCGGAGCCTCGGCGGCGCCATCCTCTTCTATCTCAGCTTCTTCACCATCCTGAGCAACGGCGTGCTGGCGGCGGTGCATCTCGCCACCGCGAGCCGCGCGCCGGCGCTGGCCGTCCTGCGGCGGCCGGCGGTGCGGGCGGGCATGATGGCGGCGATGCTGTTCGTGATGGCCTTCTACCATTTCGTGCTGGCGGCAAGCTGGGCGCCGGCCGGCTGGTTCAAGGTGGCGGACGTGGCGCTCCATTATGCCACGCCGCTTCATTATGCCGGCTGGTGGCTCATCTTCGCCCCGCATGGCCGGACGAGCTGGCGCTCGGCAGGCGCGATGGCGGCGTGGCCGTTCGCTTATGCGCTCTACGCGATCGCGCGCGGGGCGGTGGTGGGCGAATATCCCTATCCGGTGCTGGACGCTGCCGCGCTCGGCTATGGCCGGGTGGCGGCCAATGTGGCGGGGTTGCTCGCCCTTTTCCTGCTGCTGTGCCTCGTCGTCATCGCGGCGGATCGCCGGCTGGGGGCCGTTTCAAGGCGCTAGCGGGACGTTCCGGCCGGATCGTCCGTGGCAAGCGGATAGGTGCCGTGGCCCCGGCGCACCTTGCCTCCTTCGAACACCAGCACCTCGCTGACGCTGACGCCCTTCTGGTTGCGATACTGGATGACGAGCGTGTCCACGCCGGCGAAGATCCGCTCGACGGTGAAATGCAGGTCGGGGATGCGCTTCAGCCCTTCCGACCAATAGGCCCGGAGCGCGGCCTTGCCCCGGATCGTGCCGCCGGTTTCGGGAAAGAGGCTGGCCGCCACCGGCGAGGTGAACAGCACGTCCTCGTGGAAATGATCGAGCACGCGATCGAGATCGTGGGCGTTCCAGCTTTCGCACCATTTGGCGGCAAAGGCCTGCCAGTCGATCGGGGGCATGGCGGCATCCCGGATGGTGAAGCGGAAACGAAAGGGAAGGGGCCGGCGCGCGGCCCCTCCCGCCGCCGATCAGTTCTTGGTCTTGTCGACCAGCTTGTTCTTGCCGATCCACGGCATCATCGCGCGCAGCTCGCTGCCGACCTTCTCGATCGGATGCTCGGCGGCGAGCTTGCGGCTGGCCTTCAGCTCCGGCTGGCCGGCGCGGTTGTCGAGGATGAAGTTCTTGACGAAGCGGCCCTGCTGGATGTCGGCCAACACGCGCTTCATCTCGGCCTTGGTCTCATCGGTGATGATGCGCGGGCCGGTGGTGATGTCGCCATATTCGGCGGTGTTGGAGATCGAATAGCGCATGTTGGCGATGCCGCCCTCATACATCAGGTCCACGATCAGCTTCACCTCGTGGAGGCATTCGAAATAGGCCATTTCCGGGGCGTAGCCGGCTTCGACCAGCGTTTCGAAGCCCGCCTGGATCAGGTGGGAAAGGCCGCCGCACAGCACGGCCTGCTCGCCGAACAGGTCGGTCTCGCACTCTTCCTTGAAGGTCGTCTCGATCACGCCCGAACGGCCGCCGCCCACGGCGGAGGCGTAGGAGAGCGCCACGTCATGCGCGTTGCCGCTCGCATCCTGCGCGATCGCGATCAGGCAGGGCACGCCGCCGCCGCGCTGATATTCGGAACGCACGGTGTGGCCGGGGCCCTTGGGCGCGATCATGAACACGTCGAGGTCGGCGCGCGGCTCGATCAGGCCGAAATGCACGTTCAGGCCGTGGGCGAAGGCGATGGCCGCGCCCTGCTTCAGATTGTCCTTCAGGTCGTTCTCGTAGATCGCGGCCTGATGCTCGTCGGGCGCGAGGATCATCACGATGTCCGCCCACTTGGCGGCCTCGGCGTTGCTCAGCACCTTGAAGCCGGCATCTTCCGCCTTCTTCGCGGTGGCCGAACCGGGGCGCAGCGCGATCGCCACCTCGGTAACGCCGGAATCGCGCAGGTTCTGGGCATGGGCGTGGCCCTGGCTGCCATAGCCGACGATGGCGACCTTCTTGGTCTTGATCAGGCCGATATCGGCGTCCCGGTCGTAATAAACGCGCATCATATGCTCCTGTGGAGATGCTCCCGGCTCATGCCCGGAGGGATGGGATGAATGTGGATGGGGTTCAGGCGGGCTCGGCGCCCCTGGCGATGGCGGCGACGCCGGTGCGGGCGACTTCGACCAGGCCGACCTCGCGCATCAGCTCGAGGAACTTGTCGATCTTCTCAGATCCGCCCGTCACCTCGAACACGAAGCTGGAGATGGTCGCATCGACCACGCGGGCGCGATAGACCTCGGCCAGGCGCAGCGCCTCGATGCGATGATCGCCCGTGCCCTTCACCTTCACCAGCGCCAGCTCGCGCTCGACATGGGGGCCAAGCTCGGTCAGGTCGGTCACCTTGTGGACGTTCACCAGCCGGTCGAGCTGGGCGATGATCTGGTCGATCACCGCGCGCGGGCCGGAGGTGACGATGGTGATGCGGCTGATCGTCTCGTCCTCCGTCACCTCGGCGACGGTCAGGCTCTGGATATTGTAGCCGCGCGAGGAGAACAGGCCGGCGATCCGCGCGAGGATGCCCGCCTCGTTGTCGACGATGACGGAGAGCGTATGGCGCTCGACGGTTTCTTCCCTGATATGCATTCGTCTCTTCTCTCGTCATCCCGGCGCAGGCCGGGATCTCGTGCGGCAAATGTGCGGTTTGCGGAGTGAGGCCCCGGCCTTCGCCGGGGCTGCGGCGCCGGTTCCGCCTTCGGCTACACCAGCGCCTTGGCCTCGTCGTCCATCTCGCCCGATACCTCGTCCGCCTGCAGCAGCATGTCGGTATGGGCGGCGCCGCTGGGAATCATGGGGAAGCAGTTGGCGAGCTTCGCCACCCGGCAGTCCACCATCACCGGACCCGGCGTGCTCAACATCTGCTCGATGCCGGCATCCAGTTCCTGCGTGCCCTCGATGCGCAGGCCGGTCCAGCCATAAGCCTCGGCCAGCTTCACGAAATCGGGCAGGGCGGCCGAATAGCTTTCCGAATAACGGCCGCCATAGGTGAGGTCCTGCCACTGGCGGACCATCCCCATATATTCGTTGTTCAGGATGAACACCTTCACCGGCAGGCGATATTGCGCGGCGGTGGACATTTCCTGGATGTTCATCAGGATCGATGCCTCGCCGGCGATGTCGATCACCAGCGCGTTGGGATTGCCGACCTGCGCGCCGATCGCGGCCGGCAGGCCATAGCCCATCGTGCCCAGGCCGCCGCTGGTGAGCCACTTGTTCGGCCCTTCGAAGTGGAAATGCTGGGCGGCCCACATCTGGTGCTGGCCCACCTCCGTGGTGATGATCGGGTTCCGGTCGCGCGTGGCTTCCCACAGCCGCCGGATGGCGTGCTGGGGCATGATCTCCTTGATCGATTCCGGGTAGGCCAGGCACTGCTTCGCCCGCCACTGATCGATCCGGGCGAACCAGGGCTTCAGGTCCTGCGGCTGGTGCTGGCGCACCTTCCACAGCTTGACCATATCCTCCATCGCCCGGCCGACATCGCCGACGATGCCCAGGTCGACGCGGACGATCTTGTTGATCGACGATCGATCGATATCGACGTGGATCTTCCGGGAATGGGGGGCGAAGGCATCCAGCCGGCCGGTGACGCGATCGTCGAACCGCGCGCCCAGCGCCACGATCAGGTCCGCCTCGTTCATCGCCAGATTGGCTTCATAGGTGCCGTGCATGCCCAGCATGCCCAGCCATTGCGGGCTGGATGCCGGGAAGGCGCCGAGGCCCATCAGCGTGGAGGTGACGGGCGCGCCGGTGATGCGGGCCAGCTCGCGCAGCACCTGCGCGGCCGCCGGACCGGAATTGATGATGCCGCCGCCGGTGTAGAGCACCGGGCGCTCGGCCGCGGCCAGCATCTCGACCGCAGCCTCGATCGCGACCGGATCGGCCTTCACCTGCGGGCGATAGCCCTTGTGGAGCACGGCGCCGGGGGCGGGCTTGCGATAGGGCGCGGTCGCGACCTGCACGTCCTTCGGCAGATCGATGACGACCGGGCCGGGCCGGCCGGACGTGGCGATGTGGAACGCCTCGTGCACGATGTCGCCCAGCTTCGCGGGGTCCTTCACCAGATAATTATGCTTGGTGCAGTGCCGCGTGATGCCGACGGTATCGCATTCCTGGAAGGCATCGGTGCCGATCAGCGGCGTGCCGACCTGGCCGGTGATGACGACCATCGGGATGGAATCGAGCAGGGCATCGGCAATGCCGGTGACGGCATTGGTGGCGCCGGGGCCGGACGTGACGAGGACGACGCCGGGCTTGCCGGTGGAGCGGGCATAGCCTTCCGCCGCGTGCGCCGCGCCGCCTTCCTGGCGGACGAGGATGTGACGGATCTTCTTCTGCTTGAAGAGCGCGTCGTAAATGGGAAGCACCGCTCCGCCCGGATAGCCGAACACGATCTCGACGCCGAGATCGGTCAGCGCCTCGATCAGGATGTCCGCGCCGGAACGTTCGGCAGTCATCGCATTCGTCCTTTCGTCCATCAAACAAGCAGGCGGCATAACGCCATCGGCACCATGCCGAAACACCCGTTTCCCTTCGCGGCGCACAATGGCGCCAAAGATCGGGTTGCCTAGTGGCAAGAAACTAACCTGTCAACGCCTCATCGTGTAATAATCTTGCTAGACTCGCGATCGTCGCGTTGTCGAGTTGCGCATCCGCCTTTCGCCATTGCGCGGGGGGCTGCTGGCGGAACCAGGTATATTGGCGCTTGGCATATTGGCGGGTGGCGGCGGTCGCGCGTTCGACCATGGCCGCGCGGTCGATTCGCCCGGCCAGGAAATCCGCGATTTCCGGCACGCCGATCGCCCGCATCACCGGCAGGCCGGGATCGAGCCGGCGGGCCAGCAGGGCCTCCACCTCGGCGATCGCGCCTTCATCCAGCATCGTTTCGAAGCGCGCGTCGCAGCGGGCGCGGAGCCAGTCGCGCGGCGGCAGCAGGATGGCGGGGACGATGCGCGCCGCATCGCCGATCCCGCCTTCGCGCGCGGCCTGCCAGGCGGCGATCGGCCGGCCGGTGGAGCGGATCACCTCCAGCGCGCGGGCGACGCGCGTGGTGTCGGCGGGGTGCAGGCGGGCGGCGGCCGCCGGGTCCTCGCCGATGAGCGCGGCATGAGCCTCGGCCACGGGCAGCGCGCGGACGGTGGCGCGGATGTCGGGATCGATATCGGGCACCGGGGCGATGCCGTCCAGCAGCGTGCGGATATAGAGCCCGGTGCCGCCGACGAGGATCGGCAGGCGGCCGGCGGCGTGCGCGGCGGCGATCTGCGCCTTCGCCTCATCGGCCCAGCGCGCGGCGGAGCAGCTTTCCGCGCCGTCGACATGGCCGAACAGGCGGTGGGGCGCGCGGGCTTCCTCTGCCGGGGAAGGGCGGGCGGAAAGGATGCGGAGGTCGCGATAGACCTGCGAGGCATCGGCGTTGATCACCACCCCGCCGGAAATTTCCGCCAGCGCCAGCGCCAATGCCGACTTGCCGCTGGCCGTCGGCCCTGCGATGAGCGCCACCGCCGGCCTTGCGGAGTCCGGCGATCCTCCGGCCTCGATTCCCAGGGAGTCCTTCGTGTTCATCGCCACGCTGATAGCAACGGACGGCAGCCTCGTGCCCGAAATTTCCGATCGCGCGCGCCTCGCGCTGGCGGAGGCGGGCTGCGCGCCCGTGGTGGGGCGCTGGATCGACGAGGGTTATGCGCTGGACCTCGCCTTCGCCGCCGATCCCGGGACGGCGCGGGCCGTGCTGGAGCCGATGGCCGATGTGGTGGTGCAGCCGGAGGCGGGCCGGGCCAAGCGGCTGCTGGTGGCGGACATGGATTCGACCATGATCACCATCGAATGCATCGACGAGTTGGCCGATTATGCCGGGATCAAGGCCGAGATCGCCGAAGTCACCGAGCGCGCGATGCGCGGCGAGCTGGATTTCGAGGCGGCGCTGGATGCCCGCGTGGCCCTGCTCAAGGATCTCGACGCTGCCGCGATCGACCGCTGCCATGTCGAGCGCGTGCAGATCATGGCCGGGGCCAAGCCGCTGATCCGGACGATGAAGGCCCATGGCGCGCGCTGCGTGCTGGTGTCCGGCGGCTTCACGGTGTTCGCCGATCGGGTGGCGGCGGATATCGGCTTCGATCGCGCGCTTTCCAACACGCTGGGCGTGGCCGATGGAAAACTCACCGGCACCGTCGCCCGGCCGATCGTGGGCGCCGCCACCAAGCGCGAGACGCTGGTCGCCGAAGCCGCGGCGATGGGGATCGACCTTTCGGAGACGCTGGCGGTGGGCGACGGCGCCAACGACATTCCGATGATCCAGGCGGCGGGGCTGGGCGTCGCTTATCATGCCAAGCCCAGGACGGCCGCCGCAGCGGGCGCGCGGATCGATCGCGGCGACCTGACGGCGCTGCTTTATGCGCAGGGATATGCGCGCAAGGATTGGGTGGAATAAGGCTGGCCCCCCTGCGGATGCGCCGGGGGCAGCTTACCCGACCAGCAAGGCGCCGTGATCCTGTCTTGGTTCGGGAGCGGCCTGTTCCCGACCGCTGCCTAGAGACTTTCACGCCCGTCGCCCGTCGCCCGGCCCCGGTTCAAGCCCCAAGCGCGATGGAAAAGGAACGGCCGATCCCCGGCAGGCCCTGCAGGGCCACCTCCCGGAAAGGTCAATGGGGGCTGGCGTCGCCGCCAACCCCCATTGCGCCGGTTCATGGCTTGTCCGCGCCTTGCGGGCGGGTTCGCCTCCCTGGCGTTTGGCGGCGCATGGCCGGACCGGATGGCCCGTAACCGCTTCCGCCTGGCTCTGCCTTCGTGGTCCGGGCCGGGCGGTGGATGCCATATGGCATTCCGCTGGCTGGTGCCGTTCGGGCGTAAGCCCGCCTCGCCTTCTGCTTCCGTGATCCTCAGGCTTGGGGCCGGGATCTGGTCACGCGGCTCGGCATTGCGATCTAGTTGAAAAGACTGCCGTTTCCGGAGGGTCTATCTCTTTCGACCACGCATTGAGGCTCTCATGAACCGGCGAGTCGGCCAAGCGGAAATCGGGCGATACCCCCTGTGGATAACGGGGAAATCGGGGATGTATGCGATCCGAAATGAATGCGGGGCCGCGGCCGGCGTGGATAGGCTATCCTTGGCTGTTTCCATCCGCCCCGGATTCGCTCTAAAGCCGCCGACATGACCGAACTCGCCAAGACATTCGACCCCGCCGCCATCGAAGCCCGCTGGTATGCCCATTGGGAAGGGGAGGGGCGCTTCCGCCCTGAGCGGCCGGATGCGGAGCCTTATACCATCGTGATGCCGCCGCCCAACGTGACGGGTAGCCTGCATATCGGCCATGCGCTGGACAACAGCCTGCAGGACATCCTGATCCGCCATGCCCGCCTGCAGGGCAAGGATGCGCTGTGGGTGGCCGGCACCGATCATGCCGGCATCGCCACCCAGATGGTGGTCGAACGGCAGATGAATGCCAGGGGTGAAAAGCGCACCGATTACAGCCGCGAGGATTTCGTGGCGAAGGTGTGGGAGTGGAAGGCCGAGAGCGGCGGCCAGATCACTCGCCAGCTCCGCCGGCTGGGCGCATCGTGCGACTGGGCGAACGAACGCTTCACGATGGACGAGGGCTTCAGCCGCGCCGTCATCAAGGTGTTCGTCGATCTCTACAATCAGGGCCTGCTCTATCGCGACAAAAGGCTGGTGAACTGGGATCCGGGCCTGAAGACGGCGATTTCGGACCTGGAGGTCGAGACCAGGGAGGTCAGCGGCAGGTTCTGGCACTTCGCCTATCCGCTGGAGGACGGTTCCGGCACCATCACGGTCGCCACCACCCGGCCGGAAACGATGCTGGCCGACATGGCCGTCGCCGTGAACCCGGAGGATGAGCGATATATCGCGCTGATCGGCAAAAATGTGCGCCTGCCGATCACCGGCCGGCTGATCCCGATCGTCGCCGATGCCCATGCCGATCCCGAGCTGGGATCGGGCGCGGTGAAGATCACGCCCGGCCACGACTTCAACGATTTCGAGGTGGGCAAGCGCGCCGGCTTCCGCCCGGCGGACATGCTCAACATGCTCGATGCCGATGCGAAGGTGGTGCAGACGGCCGACGGGCTGATCCCGGACGAATTCCTCGGCCTGGATCGCTTCGATGCGCGCAAGCTGGTGATCGAGCGGCTGAAGCAGGACGGCGTCCTCATCCCCCATGTGGACAAGGACGGCAACGCGCATGACGGCGAGCCCCGGACGATCCAGACGCCTTATGGCGACCGTTCGGGCGTCGTCATCGAACCGTGGCTGACCGACCAATGGTATGTCGATGCCGAGACGCTGGCCAAGCCCGCG
The DNA here is from genome assembly GCF_001853345.1 of Edaphosphingomonas haloaromaticamans. NCBI lineage: Bacteria > Pseudomonadati > Pseudomonadota > Alphaproteobacteria > Sphingomonadales > Rhizorhabdaceae > Edaphosphingomonas > Edaphosphingomonas haloaromaticamans. Next base: position 1,075,929 of record NZ_MIPT01000001.1, read on the forward strand.
ATCGCGGCGGTGCGCGACGGCGACATCCGCGTCGTGCCGGAAACCTGGAAGAAGACCTGGTTCAACTGGCTGGAGAATATCCAGCCCTGGTGCGTCAGCCGCCAGCTCTGGTGGGGCCACCAGATCCCGGCCTGGTATGACGAGGACGGCCAGGTCTATGTGGCCGAGGACGAGGCAGCGGCGCAGGCGCTGGCCGGCAACAAGGCGATCACGCGCGACAGCGACGTGCTCGATACCTGGTTCTCCTCCGCGCTGTGGCCGTTCGGCACGCTGGGCTGGCCGGAAGATACCGCGAAGCTCGCCAAGCATTATCCCAACGATGTGCTGATCTCCGGCTTCGACATCCTGTTCTTCTGGGATGCCCGGATGGCGATGCAGGGGCTGCACTTCATGAAGGAAGTGCCGTGGAAGACGCTCTACCTCCATGGCCTCGTCCGCGATGCCCAGGGGCAGAAGATGTCCAAGTCCAAGGGCAACACGGTCGATCCGCTGGGCCTGATCGACAAATATGGCGCGGATGCGCTGCGCTTCACGCTGGCGGCGATGGAGAGCCAGGGGCGCGACATCAAGCTGGATGAGAAGCGGGTCGAAGGCTATCGCAACTTCGCGACCAAGCTGTGGAACGCCGCGCGCTTCTGCCAGTCGAACGGGATCGGCGCATCGGCCACGCTGGAGCCGCCGGCAGCCGACCTCGCCGTCAACCGCTGGATCATCGCCGAGACGGTGAAGACCGTGCAGGCGCTGGATATCGCGCTGGCCGACCTGCGCTTCGACGAGAGCGCCAACAGCATCTACCAGTTCGTCTGGGCGACCTTCTGCGACTGGTATCTGGAGCTGATCAAGCCGCTGTTCGCCGAGGAAGGCGCGGGCGCGGCCGAGACGCGGACGGTGGCGGGCTGGGTGCTCGACCAGATCCTCGTCATGCTCCACCCCTTCATGCCCTTCATCACCGAGGAATTGTGGCACGCGCTTGGTGAACGGCCCTACGACCTGATCCTCGCGAAATGGCCGATGGCGGATGCGCGCGCGCTCGATCCGGCGGCGCAGAAGGAGATCGACTGGCTGATCCGTCTGGTGAGCGAGGTGCGCGCCGCGCGCTCCGAGCTGAACGTGCCGCCGGGGGCAAGAACTGAGTTACTGGTTCTTACTCACGCGACTACAGATGCCGGCCATCTTCACTCCGGCGTTCCGTCGTTAGATCTTCGAGATAAAGTCAGCCGGAACCGGCAGGCGCTCTATCGATTAGCGCGGATAGATACCGTTACGTTCTTTAATTCGGGTACGCGGTTCGATCTTCAAACAGGTGCGTCACGCGATCGGACCAGCGATGATACGGCGGCAACTTCGCCCGGCCTGCAATTGGTCGTCGATCAGGTTACTTACATGCTGCCGCTGGAAGGGGTGATCGACCTCGCGGCGGAAAAGGCCCGCCTCGCCAAGGCGATCGCGGCGGCGGAGAAGGAGCGCGACTCGCTGACCAAGCGGCTGGAATCGCCGGGCTTCGCCGAGAAGGCCAAACCCGAGGCCGTCGCCAAGGCGCGGACCGACCATGCCGAACGTTCCGCCGAGGTGGAACGGCTGGGCGCGGCGCTCAAGCGGCTGGGATAAGGGAGGCGCAACGCCTCCCTCCTCCCGCATCGTCAGCATGACGGGTGTGGAGTCAGCTTCGCCGAAACACGACTGTCAGGTTGTTCGCCGGCATTTCGGCCACCGCCTCACGGGCGAAGCCCGCATCCGCAGCCACGGCGCCGATTTCGGCAAGGTCGCGCAGCCCCCATTCGGGGTTGCGGGCCTTGAGGTCGGCATCGAAGGCGCGGTTGCCGGGCGCGGTCTGGACCTCGGCGCGGAAATAGGGGCCGTAAAGGACCAGCGGCGCACCCGGCGGCAGGATGCGGGCGGCGCCTGCGAACAGGCCCAGCGTCGCGGCCCATGGGCTGATGTGGACCATGTTGATGCAGACGAGCGCGTCGGCACGGTCGATCGGCCAGTCCGTTGCCGTCGCATCGAGCGCCATCGGCGGACGGAGATTGGCGAGGCCGGCCTCCGCCGCCCAGCCGGCGATCGAGGCGCGGGCCTGCGGATCGGGATCGCTCGGTTGCCAGACAAGGCCGGGCAGGGCCGTGGCGAAATGGACGGCATGTTCGCCCGTGCCGCTCGCCACCTCCAGCACCAGCCCGGCGGAGGGCAGGACATCGCGGAGCACCGCGAGGATCGGATCGCGATTGCGGGCGGTGGCAGGCGCGTGGCGGCGGACGGGATCGGTCATGGCCTGCTTATTCGGCATGATCGGGCGGGCCGCAAGCGGAGGACGCCAAGCGCTCTTCCGCCATTCGGGTCCATGCAATAGGCTCGTCCCCATGCCCGATCCGATGTCGCCGCCTTCCGATTATCCCGCCGTGGCCGATGCCACCATTCCGCCGCTGGGGCGGTTCCTGGCCGAAGGATCGGCGCTGGTGACATGGCCCTTCACCGCCAGGACCGCGCGGCGGATCGCCGCGGCCCGGCGCGGCGACGGGCGCGCGGTGATGGTGATCCCCGGCTTCCTGGCCGGCGATCCGATGACCAGCCGGTTGCGGCGAATGCTGCGTATCGCCGGCTATGCGCCCCATGGCTGGGGGCTGGGCTTCAATCGCGGGGTGACGGCAGACCTGCTGGCCAGGATGCAGGGGCGGCTGGAACATGTCGCACGCGCAGATGCCGGACCGATATCGCTGGTGGGCTGGAGCCTGGGCGGCCTCTATGCGCGCGAAATGGCAAAGCTCCGGCCCGATCTGGTCGATCGGGTGATCACGCTCGGCAGCCCCTTTTCCGGTGATCCCCGCGCCAATCGGGCGTGGCGGCGCTACGAGGCGCTGAACGGCCACCCGGTCGATCGGCTACCGATTCCGGTCGATCTGCCGGCTAAGCCGCCCGTGCGGACCTTCGCGCTCTGGTCGGCCCAGGATGGGATCGTGGCGCCGGCGACCACGCACGGCCAGCCCGGTGAGGCCGATCATGTGATGCGGGTGGCGTGTCGGCACATCGATTTCGTCACCGCCCCGGCTGCGCTTGCCGCGATCCTCGACGCGCTCGAAGCCTGAGCCTGTGGCGGGATATAATCCTCCTCCGCCTTTCAGCCGATGAAGGGTGCGGCCACCTCCGCCGGCACGCGGATGGGCCGGCCGCTCGCCTTGTCGATGATCGCCCAGGTGGTGCGGGCGCGAACATGGGGCTTGCCGTCCGCGTCGACGAACTCGACCATCCGGTCGAACCGCGCGCCCTTGGGGCCGTCTGGTATCCAGGTGCGTGCCGTCACCGTCCCGCCGGGGCCGAGCGCGCGCAGATAATCGATCTCGTGCCGGGTCACGACCCAGATATAGGCGGCGACATGGGCGGGATCGGCCACCGCCTGCCAGTGCGCGGTGGCGACATCCTGTATCCACCGCACCCAGACGGCATTGTTGACGTGGCCCAGCTCGTCAATGTCCTCCGGCCGGGCGGTGAAGGCGAGGGTGAAGGCCGGGGCGGAAGACATGGTTCCGATCCTATCCGTTCAGGCCCGGCATAGTCGAGCGGTGTGACGCGGCTGTTGCAGCCGGCCGGCCTTCCCCGTTCGCGCCGGGAACGAGCGGGGAAGGCGACGTTCTCACGCCATCTGCGTCAGGATGAAGGCATAGGCCTCCGCATCCTCGCGCAGGGAATCGAAGCGGCCGGACTTGCCGCCATGGCCCGCGCCCATATTGGTCTTGAGCAGCAGGACGTTGGCGTCCGTCTTGGTCGCCCGCAGGCGCGCCGCCCATTTGGCTGGCTCCCAATAAGTGACGCGGGGATCGTTGAGCCCGCCGGTGATCAGCATCGGCGGATAGGGCTGCGCCGACACATTGTCATAGGGGCTGTAGCTCCGGATCAGATCGAACGCCGCCGGATCGGTGATCGGGTTGCCCCATTCGGGCCACTCGCCGGGGGTGAGCGGCAGGCTGTCGTCCAGCATGGTGTTGAGCACGTCGACGAAGGGCACGTCCGCCACCACCGCGCCCCACAGGCCGGGATCGGTGTTGGCCACCACGCCCATCAGCTCGCCGCCCGCCGATCCGCCGTTGATGGCGATGCGGCCGGCGCGGGTGAAGCCCGCGGCGATCAGCCCCTTCGCGGCGTCGACGAAATCGTGGAAGGTGTTCCAGCGCTTCTCGGCCTTGCCGTCCAGATACCAGCGATAGCCGAGATCGTCGCCGCCCCGGATATGGGCGATGGCGACCGCGAAGCCGCGATCGAGCAGGCTGAGCCGCAGGGTGGAGAAGGCCGGCGGATAGGCGAAGCCGTAGGCGCCATAGGCATAGAGGAACAGCTTGCCCTGCCCGTCCTTCACGAAATCGCGACGGTAGACGACCGACACCGGCACGCGGGTGCCGTCCCGCGCCTCGATCATCAGCCGTTCGGTCGCGTAGAGCGCGGGATCGTAGCCGGACGGGATTTCCTGCACCTTGAGCGTGGTGAGGCCGCCTTCCACCGGATCGAAATCGAACACGGTGTTGGGCGTCACCATCGATGTGTAGGCCAGCCGGTAGGCCGGCGGATCATATTCCGGGTTGGAGCCGAGCGAGGCGGTGTAGCTCGCCTCGGGGAAGGGGATGCGGCTTTCGTGGCCGCCATAGGTGCGCAGGCGGATCTGATCCAGCCCGTCCACCCGCTCGCTGATGACGAGATGCTTCGCGAAGCTCGTCACCCCGCGCAGATAATGGCGGTCGGACCCGGCGATCACCGTCGTCCATTCCGCCGGCCGGGCGGGATCGGCCTCCGCCAGGCGGAAGTTCACATGATCGTCGTTGGTGAGGATCCACAGCCGGCCCTGCGCCGAATCCACCGAATATTGCCGCTTTGGCTGGCGGGGCGAGACGAGGAGGGGAACGGCCGCCGGATCGGCGGTGGGAAGCAGGCGCACCTCGCTGGTTTCATGATCGCCGGTGGCGAGCACGATCCATTGCCGGTCCTGCGTGCGGCCGAGCGCGACGCGGAAGCCCTCGTCCGCTTCCTCATAGAGGGTGACGTCGCCGGCCGGATCGGTGCCGAGGCGGTGGAGGCGCGCGCGATAGGTGCGCCAATTGTCGTTGACCTCGGTATAGGCGACGGCGGCGGAATCGGCGCTCCACACCACCGCCCCGTTGGCGACGGCGGTGATCGTCTCGATATCCTTGCCGGTGGCGAGATCGCGAATGCGCAGCGTGAAGCGTTCCGATCCGTTGTCGTCCGCCGACCAGGCGGCGAGGCGCCCGTCGGGGCTCACCTCCAGCACCTGCAGGCGGAAATATTCCTTGCCCTCGGCCTCGGCCGGCTCGTCGAGCAGGAGCCGGGCCTCGCCGCCCGCCACGGGCTTGCGATACCAGAGCCGGTATTGCCCGCCCGGCTGGAAGGCCCACCAGTAGAGCCAGTCGCCGTCCTTCTGTGGCACGCCGGCATCGTCCTCCTTGATGCGGCTCTTCATCTCCTGGAACAAGGTTTCGACCAGATCGGCCTGCGGCGCCATCTGCGCTTCGAAATAGGCGTTCTCCGCCTTCAGATAGTCCAGGATCTCCGGATCGTTGACCGTGGGGTAGGACGGGTCCTTCAGCCAGGCATAGGGATCCTCGACTGTCCGGCCGTGGCGGGTGTAGCTGTGCGGTTTCCTCGCGGCGGCCGGGGGCGTGGCGGTCATCGACATCCTCTTAACTGGCAATAGGCCCGGCAAGGGCTTATCTAGGCGCAGCGAAAATAGAAGGCCGGGTTTTGATGTCCACCTACGAAGATCGGTTGAAGGCACTGCGCGAGGAATTGGCGAAGCGGAAGCTGGACGGCTTCGTCGTGCCGCTGACCGACGAGCATATGAGCGAATATGTCGGCGCCTATGCCCAGCGGCTGGCCTGGCTCACGGGTTTCCAGGGATCGGCCGGGTCGGCCGTGGTGCTGCCGGCGGAAGCCGCGATCTTCGTCGATGGCCGCTACACCCTGCAGGTGCGCGAGCAGGTGGACGGCACGCACTGGAGCTATCAGTCGGTTCCCCAGACCAGCATCGCCGAATGGCTGAAAGCGCATGCGCCGGAAGGTGGGCGGATCGGCTATGATCCCTGGCTGCACACGCGCGGCTGGGTGAAGGCGGCGCGCGCCGCGCTGCGGGAAAAGGGCGCGGAACTGGTGGCGGTGGACACCAACCCGGTGGACGCCGTGTGGCCTGACCGACCGGAGCCTTCCAAGGCGCGCCTGATCGCCCATGGCGACGACCTGGCCGGCAAGTCTTCGGCCGAGAAGCGGCAGGACGTGGCGGACTGGCTGGCGGCGCGCAAGGCCGACGCCGTCGTCGTTTCCGCGCTCGATTCGATCGCCTGGCTGCTCAACGTGCGGGGGCAGGATGTGGAGCGGACGCCCGTGGCGCTCGCTTATGCCGTCGTGCAGGCGGACGGGACGGCTGACCTGTTCGTGGCGCCCGAGAAGCTGGGCGAGGACGTGCGCAAGCATCTGGGCAACGCCGTGCGCATCCATCCGCGCGATGCCTTTGCCGGCTATCTGGCGGAGCAGGGCGGACGCGTGATCGCCGTCGATCCGGAGCGCGCCGTGGCCGCGATCTTCGAGGCGCTGGAAGCCGCCGGCGCGAAGACGGTGGAAGCGCGCGATCCCACCGTGCTGGCCAAGGCGATCAAGAATCCGGCGGAGATTGCCGGGCACAAGGCGGCGCAGGCGCGCGACGGCGTGGCGTTGACCCGTTTCCTCCACTGGTTTTCGGTGGAAGCGCCCAAGGGCGGGCTGACCGAGCTCGATGCCTCGGACAAGCTGGAGGAGTTCCGCCGCGGCACCGGCAAGCTGCGCGACCTTTCCTTCGATACGATCTCGGGCGCCGGCCCCAACGGCGCCGTCGTCCATTATCGGGTGACGGAGACGACCAACCGGCCGATCGAGCCGGGCTCGCTGTTCCTGATCGATTCGGGCGGCCAGTATGAGGACGGCACGACCGACGTGACCCGCACCGTCGCCATCGGCACGCCGACGGCGGAGATGAAGGATCGCTTCACCCGCGTGCTCAAGGGGCATATCGCGCTGGCCCGCGCCATTTTCCCGGCGGGCACGCGCGGCGGCCAGCTCGACGTGCTGGCGCGGCAATATCTGTGGGAGGCGGGGCTGGATTATGCCCATGGCACCGGCCATGGCGTGGGCGCCTATCTTTCCGTCCACGAAGGGCCGCAGCGCATCGCCACCTTCGGCGGCGGGGACGAGCCGCTCCAGGCCGGCATGTTCCTCTCGAACGAGCCGGGCTATTACAAGTCCGGCGAATATGGCATCCGTATCGAGAATCTTGTTCTGGTAGAGACGCGTGAGATAGCGGGCGCGGAACGCGAGATGCTGGGCTTCGAAACGCTCACCTTCGCTCCGATCGACCGCGAGCTGATCGACGCGGGCGCGCTTTCGCCCGCGGAGCGCGCATGGCTGGATGCTTATCATGCCCGCGTGCGCGACCTGATCGGCCCGCAGCTCGATGGCGAGGCGAAGGCCTGGCTCGACGACGTGACCCGCCCGCTGTGAGGAAGGGGCTTGGCGTGATGCACAAGAAATGGACCTTGGGTGGGGCGGCGGCGATCGCGATCGGCGCCATGGCGGCGGTGGGCTATGCCCAGTTCCCCAGCGTGCCCGATACGCCGCCGATGGCGGCGGCCGAGGCGCAGAAGCACACCGCCTGGGATTTCGACCTGACGGCGATCGACGGCGCGCCGCTGCCGATGAAGAAGTTCAAGGGCGAGGTGGTGCTGCTGGTGAACACCGCCAGCATGTGCGGCTTCACCCCGCAATATGAAGGCCTGCAGAAGGTGCAGGATACCTATGCCAGGCGCGGCTTCACCATCGTCGGCGTGCCTTCCGGCAACTTCAAGAATCAGGAATATGGCTCCAACAGCGAAATCGCCGCCTTCTGCAAGACCAAGGCGGTGAAGTTCCCGCTGGCCGAGAAATCCGACGTGGTCGGCCCCAATGCGCTGCCCATCTATCGCTGGGCGGCCGCCAAGCTCGGGCCGCAGAACACGCCCAAATGGAACTTCCACAAATATCTGATCGGGCGCGACGGCAAGCTGATCGCCGCCTTCGGCACCCGCACCGATCCCACCGATCCCAAGGTGACGGGCGCGATCGAGGCCGCGCTCAAGGCCAAGGGCTGATCGCCGGTCCGCGCCGGCGCGGAATCAGCCGGCGTGCGATCCTTCATCTTCCGCGAAATCCCGGGGCACGGGCGGCGCATCGTCCCGCGCGCGGGCCTGCGCCTTCCGCTTGCGGAGGTTCTCGCGCAGCGCCTCCGCCAGCCTGCGGGCGCGTTCCGGATCGTCTTTCGCCATCTTTTTCCTGTGAAGGCGAATATCGCGCGCGGCAAGCCTTGACGCGGCCGCCAGCATTCTCCATAGGCGCGCCTCTAACGCGGTTCCGAACCGTAGTGCTGCCGTAGCTCAGTGGTAGAGCGCATCCTTGGTAAGGGTGCGTCCCAAGATCGAAAGTGGTGAGATTAGAGGTGGTTAGGAATAGCCTCGGAGGCTCGGGGGAGCAGGCCGGGGAGCAGATTTGAAGAGTTTCGCTGCTGTAGCTCAGTGGTAGAGCGCGTCCTTGGTAAGGACGAGGCCGGGAGTTCAATCCTCCCCAGCAGCACCATCCCCCTGACAAATAACGCAAAAATGGCCGCCGGGCGGGGATGCCCGGCGGCCATTGATTTGCGGTGCGCGTGGGGGTTACGCGGCCAAGCGCGCCGCTTCCTCCGCCGCGACGGGGCGAAGCAATTCGATAAACTTACTGAGGGGCACCCGATACTTGTGCCAGGTGGTCCCGTCGTAAAGGGCAACATCCGTCGGCGCGTCGGGGCCGACTTCCTGCTGACACGCTTCCGCATGGGCCAAACCCTCACTTACGCTGTCAAGCCGCCGGGCGGTTGCAACGAGTGCCTTCATGTCGGCCTTATCGAAGGGCGAGGCCCGTTCGGCAGTCGTCGAATCAGTCATATACATTCTCCGTTCTTCCCGCCCCGCCACCATTGGCCGGGCGCGAAAGGACAGGTCGCACATGCGCCGTGGGGATGCTCGGAGGGTTATTCGGTGCCCAGAGGGGAGCCGGGCGGGGAAGGCGACACAACGCAGGCAGGCCTGAGAGCATATCCATTGACACAAATGCCGGAGCGAACATAAGAAGAACAAACAATGAACTTGACAGTTTGACGTCTGGACGTCAAAAAGGCGCGTATCGTGTTCGAGGGAGCAGAACATGGCAGCAGCGCCGGGGAAAATTCGTGATTCTATCATCGGTTATATGGAGGCGTGTGGCAGCGACGCCTCGATAAAGCAGATCATGGAGGCGATCAGCACTCAGCTAGGGCCAGTGCCGCCCTCCTCTGTCCGCTCCTATCTCAACCTCAATGTCGGCCGTGTATTCGAGCGCACTGCGCGCGGGCGCTATCGTCTCGTCGGGGATGCGGAGAATGTGCATCGTGTGGGGCTGGAGCCTGCCGTCGAGCATGAGAAGGCGGTGTTATTCCACGCGGACTGCTTCGACTGGCTCGCCGCCCGTGAGGAGGCGTCCATCCACGCCGTTGTCACCGACCCGCCCTACGGCCTCACTGAGTATAGCGAGAAGGAGCTGACGAAGCTCCGGGCGGGACAGGGAGGCGTGTGGAGGGTTCCGCCCTCGTTCGACGGGCATCGGCGGTCGCCGCTTCCGCGCTTCACCATCATGACCGATCAGGACCGGAAAGAACTGCATGGCTTCTTCCGCCGGTTTGGGGCGCTGGTCGCCCGAGCGATTGTGCCCGGCGGCAACGTGATCGTGGCAACCAATCCCCTCCTGCAACACATCGTCGCATCGGCGATGAGCGAGGGCGGACTTGAGTTGCGCGGCAGTATCGCGCGGCTGACGATGACCATGCGGGGCGGGGACCGGCCGAAGAACGCACACGAGGAATTCGACGAAGTCAGCGTCATGCCCCGATCGCAGTGGGAACCGTGGGTCGTATTGCGCCGCCCGTTGGAGGGGCGGGTGCAGGACAATCTCCGCAAATGGAAGACGGGGGGCTTCCGTCGTCCCTCCGAGGACCGGCCCTTCGGCGACGTGATAAGGTCCAGCCCCACATCAGCGGCGGAGCGAGCCATCGCGCCCCACCCCTCGCTCAAACCCCAGGAGTTCATGCGGCAGGTCGTGCGCGGCTGCCTTCCGCTGGGGGAGGGCATAGTGGTGGATCCCTTCGCCGGCTCGGGGTCCACACTGGCCGCCGCGAACGCGGTGAGCTACGAGAGCATCGGCGTGGAGGCTGACCCTAAGTTCGTCAGGCTGGCCGCAGACGCCATCCCGAGGCTTGGCTCACTGCGCTAGATAGACCCAGCTATTGCGGAGCTTCTGGAGGCCCTCCCGGTGCAGAGAGGCCGTGCGAGTGCCCAGTTCGCCCCGCGCGTTCCGCCGGAAGTCCTCCCGTGTGACGTGGGCGATATAAACCTCGGTGAAGCGGGTTGCTCGCCGCTGGACCGCTGGCTCTGTCACCTTGTCGATCTCATAGACAAAGACACACAGCCACTGCTCGCGCGCGCCATGCGTATCGACGGAGCCGCCTCTATTCCGGGTCGTTTTGATCTCGACGCCCTCCTCGCCAGCTTGGATGCTGTCGAGCTGATAGCGCCCTCGCACGATCAGGTCGGGATGGCCGTTGTGATAGTTGTTCTGGCAGAGGGAGCGCGAGTGTCGCGCCATGCTCGCGGTCATCATGTCGGAGATGGTGCCTGACATATTCGCTGGTCGCAGCACTTCCTCAAGTCGTGGTAGGCCTCGGTCGTTGAAGAGCGTGTTCACGTCGAAGAAAAAGTCATACACGTCCTGCATCGCGAGCGCGAAGTCATCCAGCCGCAGTTGGTATGGAAGCTCGATGTTCGGATTGAACCAATCGCGATTGACAGTTTCTCTGACCGACACTCATCCCTCCGCCCCTCTGATGGGCGGCGACACTGCATCATTGGCGAGAGGCTGTCGAGGGTTACGGCTCGAACGGGTTGGTGTCCCGACAGGCACGGCAATGGTGGCACATGCGGTTGCCTGGCCCTTCGCTGGGGAAAGGCTTGCCGCAGGTGATGCAGGGCCGGACCGTCGTGACTGGCGCGCGGCTCCCAGCCAACCGGCTCTGACCGACCTGCCGGGGCTTGGTCACGCCTTGCCCTTCCGCGCCTCATCGCGCGCGGCCTCGTATTCCATCCGGTCGCCGCGCGTGAGCCGGTCCAGCACCCAGCGGGGCGGGTCGTAGGCCCCGCGCAACGCCAGCGCCGCAAGGCGGCGGGCTTCGTCCGCCATGCGACGTGCCGCCGCCGCGCGGGCGATGCGGTTGGCGGCGGCGACGGAGAGGGTCACGCGCCAGCCCCCGACAGGGCCTTGAGCGACTTTGCGGCCTTCACGGCGGGCGTGGTCCGCAAGGCCAGCACGTCCCCGAAGCGCCGGGTGGTCGCGCTGCCCGCCGCCGCAACATGGGCAATGGCAACTTCCGTTGCCTCAAGCTGGCCGCTATCGACCGGGGCGAACCTTGCCGCCGCCCGCGAGCGGACGAGGGCATGGGTTCCGGCATCAAGCCCAGAGAGGAAGGGCGGGGCATGAAGCACGGCGGCGACCGTGGGCAGGTCGCCCGCCTCCACCGCGTCCAGAACGAACTTGCCCCGCGCGGCGGGCTGCTTCATCGCCTTGATGTGCGCCCGGACCTCGGAGGCCAGCGCAAGGCCCTCGGGCGTCTTGCGGGCGGGCAGGTCCAGCGCGGTTGCCACTCGCTGGGCCAGCGTGTCACGGTAGCCCTTCAATTCCGTCATGCGACGGTCAACCGCCGGAGCGACGCGGTCCAATGCGCGCTTGGCGGCGTCGATGAACTCCTCCGCATCGACAATGCGGGTGGGCTTGCCGTTCACCATGCGGACATTGCCGCTGACTTCCGTGTGCCCGCCCCGGTCAGCGGGATGCTGGCGGCGCACCGCTGGTTCGGCCATTGCCTGCAAATCCCGCTCCGCGTCATTCAGCCGCCCGTAGCAGTCGTAGCAGAGCCGCATGGCTTCGCGGGCGGCAGCGAGGGCGGGAATGCCCAGGGTGTCGGGGCGGGTGAGGGTGTCGCTGATGCTCAGCAATGCGTCGGGGTGCATGGACAGCGGTACGTCGCCGCGAACGGGGGTGCTCTCATCAAGGGGCGTCGGCATGGGCTTCTCCTTCTCAGTAATGGCCGATGGTCCGGCCGGACGTGACGATCCGGGGTGCGGAGTTGACGAGGTAGCGGAGCGCGTCCGCCCAATGGTCGTTGGCGGACGTGTCCACGTCCTCCATCCGCACATCGTCGCGGGGCAGCAGCGGCAGGGTTTCGAGGCCGTAGCGGCAGCGTTCGGAAATCCAGAGGCCGGGCGTGTCCGGGTCGCCGTCGCGGGCGGCGGCCATGAGCGCCTTCACCTTCACCCAGCCGCTAATGCGATCCTTCGTCGGCTTGGTCAGGTGCAGGCCGTGGCGGCCAAGCTGTTCCAGCAGCGTGTCGTTCTGCAACCCGCGTGCATCGTCGCCCACGCCATGCGGCCGGATGCCCCAGCGTTCGCAGGCCGCCAACACTTCCTCCGCCACCATCTGCGGCGGCCAGCCCTTGCCCAGAGAGGGGTCGTCGGAACGGGCGCTATGCACTTCGTCCACGATGATCCACGATCCCTTGGGATAGACGCGACCGGCGGGGCCGATGAGGCCGGGCTGGCGGGCGTGAACGGCCAGCACGGCGGCGGTAGGGGCCGACCAACCCCAGTCCAGCGCGACGGCGCTATACCAGCCGTGGCCCTTGCCCTTCGGCACCCGGAAACCGGGGTCGTCGGGGATGATGAGATGGTCCCCGAACACGTCCGCGAAGAACGCCCCGGCAAGGTCGTTCCAGTTGTTGTTCAGCCATGCCTCGGCCAGCGCCCGGTCGCCGCCGGACGATGCGATGATCGACCGGGCGTAACGCTCGGTGTCGATGGTCGGATTGTCGATGTAGGTGGAAGGCGCATATACCCAACGCGAGCCGTCCGGTAGCTCGTAGGGCTTCCAAGGGGTCCGGCCATGAACGTGCATCCGGGCGATGGTGGCGTGGAGCGGCCCGCCGGGGTTGCCCAGCACGATCATGCGGGTGGGGATGCCCGCCGGGCCGCGCAGGTTGGCGCGCAGCATGTTGATGTGGCGCAGCGTCGTGAAATTGGTGATCTCATCGACCGCCAGCAGGTTCGCCTCCTGCCCCTGCCACTTCGCCACGTCCTTCTGCGACGACAGGTTGCCCAGCGTGACGACCGCGCCGTTCGGGCAGCGGATTACGAAATCGGCGCGGTTGCTGGTGATGCCGCCGGGGAAGGCGTCGCGGAACAGGGCCTCAAGCTCGTCCCAGAGATTGGCGAGGCTCTTGTAGGTGGCCCGGAGGATGAGGACGCGGGCCTTGTCCTCATACTGGACGCAGTGCCGCAGGGCGAGCAGCGCCAGCGCGGTCGTCTTGCCGGACCCGCGCCCGCCCAGCAGGGCAAGGTTCAGGTCTTCGGGCACCGCCAGCACCCGTTCCTGCCAAGGCGTCGGGGTGGTGAGCTTAGGCGTCGCCATCGCGCGCTCCCCCTTCCGCCTCGACCATCGCCGCGTAAGCCTTGGCCTCCATCGCGGCGGGCAGGTTGATCTGCACCGCGACCTTGGGGGCCGTGTCGGTCTGCCCCGTCTCGCGGTAGCCGTGGCGGCACTTCAAGAGAAACATGGCGGCGGCAATCTGGCCCTTCCGCGCCGCCACCAGCAGGCTATGCACTAGCTCCTGTTCCAGACCCGCGAGGCCCTCGGCCATCGCCGCTTCCACTTCCGGCTGGCGCTTGCGGCATTGGCGAAAGGCTTCGCCGGACATGCCCAGCGCAGCGGCGATGCCGTTGGCCGGGTGGCCGTTGCGCGCCATGTCGGTAATGGTGGCGAGGCCGGGGGCGTGAATGACCGCCGTGCCGTGCTTGCCGTCGCGCGACGTGGGCAGGCTGGCCGGGGGGCTGGTTTCGGTGTTCATGCCCCGGAGCTTAGCCTACCTAGGGCCGCGCGCTCGGAGGGTTATTCCTTGCATTTCGGTAACTTAGACCAGAGAAGTGGGCATTCGGGGAGCATCGGGGGAGCAGGGACGGGAAACGGCCCGTTAAGTGCTGAGACAGCCCTTTTTTAGCTGACAGGAAAGCGGGGTGGGCTGGGAATTGCCCAGAGGCAGGGCGGACCTGCCCCAACTCCGCCCTGCATCCGCCCTCCAAAAAGCCCAAGGAATACAATGCGTAGGGCGCACAGTTCGGAGAGGGCGGACTTTTTCTTATTCTAGAAGGAAAGACTATATACCTCCACCTACCCCTCCCCCCTGGGCCTAGGGGGACCGGGTAGGGAGCAAACCCGCCCTACACGCCCGCTCCGCCCTGATTTGCGAATAATGCTGCAATTGCGGAAGGTTAATGCAGGGCGGAGCGAAGGGCGGAGGGCGGACCTAGAACGGCGTCTGCGGATCGCGCCAATCGGGAACATGCCAGTCGCTGGCTTCGTCCGGCCAGCTATATTCGCCCATGCGCGTTACCCATGCCGCCCGCATCTCGCCCAGCGGCGGGAAGGTCCAGCCACGTTCGCTATTCGACTTCCACCCCTCGCAGCGCCAGCCCCTCAGCATGGTGGTGAGCTTCTGATCCGACCAGAAACGCAGGTCAGGCGAGTGCTCGCGCATTGCCTCGAACAAGGGCTGCGACAAGACGGTGTTAGGTGGCGCATTCCTGTTTACCGGATGCTCGGCGGGCAAACGGCCATCCTCCAAGATGCCCAAGAGAAGCTGGTCAGCAGCCGACAGGCTGAGCACCTTCTGTTCCTGTAGCGCATCCGTCTCTGGGCGCTTGCCCACGTCCCAGCCGCCGCTTTCCAGATACTCGCGCCACGAGCGGCCCGTCAGCCAGCGGAAGAACGCCACCTTGCCGCCGTTCTCCCATTCCCGGCGGATCGCGGCGAAGTAGGGGCGGTCCCGGTTGTGTTCGCCGGCATCCACGTTCAGCACAAGGTAGCGGCGATCATCCTTGAGAGCGCCGATCGCGTGTTCATCGTTGGTGGCGAGCATGATGCGGAACCACTTGCGGGCATGGAAGGCGTCAACGCCCTTCGGCTCGATAGGCACGGTCGGTTCCGTGACAAGGTTCCGCAGCCGCTTGTTCGCGGCCTCTCCCCGCCCGAAGTCCACTTCGTCCCCGAACAGAAACTGCGTCTCCATCAGGTGCCGGTTGAACTTGCCCTCGATCTGCTCCGGGCGGTTGGCGACGAAGAAATGCGGCCCGAAGAACTCCCCGAACAGATTGGCGACGGTGCCCTTGCCGCTGCCGCTGGGGCCGGTCATCACCACCGCAACTTCGTTGGGACCGGGGCGTAACAGGGCATCGGCCAGCCAGCCGAGAAGATACATATAGACTTCATGATCGCTGCCGCAGACATTGTCATGCAGGTGCGCGAGGAGAAGCTGGCACTGTTCCGGCTCGCTGTCCCCGTCGAACTCGTCGTCCGGCTCCGGCACGTCGCCCAGCAGCGCGGGGCGCATATCCCGTTCCCGCGCGAGGCCGTCCGGCCAGCCCGCCCAAAGGTTGTAGGTGCCTTCCGCCACTTCCCAATGGCGCTGGCCGGGCAGGAACTCTACGCGGTCGTAACGGGGGGAGCGGGGATGCTTGAGCCATGCTTCGGCCAGCGGCTTCAAGATCGGCACCCCCTGCTTGTTCTGCCCGGCCTGAACATACTTGTCCCCGTAGGCCGTCTTGAAGTCGTCCACGGACATCTGGCCCAGCCGCCCGTCCGCCTGCCGCCAGCACACGCGGGGCTTGTTGCCGAACTTGCGGATGAAGAAATGCCCGTCCAACTCGCGCAACCCGGCGGGGGTGTTGTCGCAAGCGTCGATCATCGCCCGCAACTCGTCCATTTCGGCGGGGGTCAGGCTGTAGGTGTCGAGCCACTGTTCGGTCGTCGGCAGGGGAAGGCCCTGAGCTGCCGCGTGGGCGCAGAACGCCTCGTAGGTCATGCGCTGGCGCTGAACCCACGGCATGGCGTTGATGTATTCGGGCGAGACGACGCGGAGCGTTCCGGTCACGGGGAGCAACAGGGCGCGCGCGCCGGAAGTGATTGCCGCGCCGTTGCCCTCTGGGCATGAATCAATAGGCATAATCCGTATCTCCGTTCGGGTTGTGCGGCCCGGCTTTGCCAATCGGCCCGCGTCCATTGCCCCCGGACGCGGGCCGCTTTTCTATGCGGGGCATTCAGCCCAGCGCAGATAGTCGGCCCAAATGTCGCCAATGACTTCCTTGCCGGTGCGCCCGTCCAAGAAGATGGAACGCCGCTTATAGAAATTGGGATAGCGTTCCCGCGTCCACGTCTGTAGCTCGCAGAGCGACGCGATCTTGGCGCGGGAGAGCCGGGAGCGGAACTCGGCGCCATCGGCTCCGTCCCCCTGCCAGCGGTCGAAATGGTGCGACCGCACGAATGCCGAAAACGGCTTCATGCCGCGCCCCTATCGACCACCCGGTCGATCAACCGCGCCTGACCGCCATAGGACGCGGCCTGCGCCCTCCGCCCGCTGGCGGCACGGACTTCCGCCCCTTCCTGGGCTTCCCGCGCGGCCAGCCGCTCCGCCATCCAGGCGGCGACTTCGCTTTCCACCCACACCACCTTCTGCGAACCTAGCGGGACGGGGCGGGGGAAATTGCCCTTGTTGATCTTGCGGTAGATCTCGGTCTTGGACAGCGCGACGCGCTGCCGGACCTCCACCATCGTAATGAAACGCTCAGCCACCGCCGCGCCTCCACCAATTGAAGTAACCGGCGGGGATGATGGTTCGGGCCGGAGCCAAAAGATCGGAGGGTTATTCTCCCCGCGCCTTTGCGCGATGACGCGCAGCGCGCGCGCTGTTGCTTTCCCGCCGCTTGGCCTTCCCTTCGGGCGACTTGCGGCGCTCTCTCACGCGGGAGACGACGCTATTGCAATGCGACGCTGTGATTGCGCGGTCAAGGCAGTGTTGCGCGACGAACAGGAACACTTCGCCCGGCACGTTCTTGGGCAAGGTCAGCCCGGCCTCCGCATCCCGGAAAAACTCCGGTCGCCAAAGGTTGCGGCGCTTCATGCCCGGAGGGGGCGGCAAATCCTCCCACCATGCCCAGAGGGTTTCATACACGGCCAAGAGGGCATTCCGCGCGGGCTGGCCGACGCCACCGGCACCCTCGCCCTTGGCGAGCAAGGCGCTATGGTCGCCATCGCTCCAACCGTCATCGCCGCGCCAATCCGCCCAAGGGTCGGGGCTGGGAAGCTCGTGCGATGGCGGATTGTCCCGCGCGGCCTCCGCGATCATCGCGCCGACATAGACGCCGACGACGCCATTGAGCATCGCCGCGACGGCCTCCCGCTCGCCGGGCACGTCCGCCAGCGCGGCAAGTTCCGCCGCACGGTCGCCACCAACCCACGCCCGTTCGACGCGAAGGCGAATGTCCGCTTCGTAGTCGATCATCGGTCGTCCCCCTTGCTCGGCGGCAGATATATGAAGCCGCCGCGCCCTTCGCCGGGGATGGTGGCGATCACCCGGCCATGCTGCACGATAGAAGTGCCGCCGGTCGTTCCGCCGCCCGCCACGGCCAGATCGGGGCGGGAGCCGTGGGCTTCGGGCGGGAGCCAGTTAAGCCCTTCCGGGCGCATGGTGCAGCCGTCCAGTAGCGCGGCGACCATTACCAGCACGGCCCGCCTCACTTCACCAGCCCCATGATGTGGTCGCCGTAGGCGGCCAGCGCCGCCCGCTTCTCCGCCAGATAATCGTGCTTGTTGTAGGTGCGCTGTAGGCCCGCCTTGGCGTGGCCCAGCACGGCGTCGCGGACTTCCTGATTATAGCCCAGCCGGGCGAGGCGCGTTTCGCAGGTGCGCCGGAAGTCGTGCGGGGTGAAGTGCTCAAGCTCCGCCTCCGGGTCGTCCCGCAGCTTCCGCAGATGCTTGAGGGTAAGCTCCCGCAGCTTGGCGACGGGCTTCTGGCCCAACTCGGACGCCTTCTCGCCGCCGGTGGTGGAAAACAGGTGCGGGTCTTTGCCGTTCCACCGGGGCAGGCCCTCGACAAGCTCCCATGCCGCGCCGACCAGCGGCACAACATGCCCCCGGCGGCTCTTGAAGCGTTCCATCGGGATGGACAGCCACCGCNCCGCCGCCTCGACTTCCGACCAGCGGGCGTCGCTCCAATCCGACTTGCGCTGGCCGGTCAGCAGGATGGTCCGGGCGAGGGTGCCGAAGGGATAGCCCATTTCCTCCGTCGCGGCCCACACCGCCTTGATTTCCTCGTCCGTCAGCGCCCGCTCGCTGGGCTGCAAGGTCAGGTCGCGGCGCTTCATGCCCGCCATTGGCGAAGCCGGGATAAGGGACTTCTCCGCCGCGTAATTCATCAGGCGCGACATCATCTTGCGGACTTCGCGGGCGGTGCCGTGCTTGTCCTGGGCAACAAGATCGTCCAGCAGCTTGTGAATATCGGCCTGCGCCACGTCCACGATGGGGCGGGTGCCCAGAGAGGGCCAGACGTAGTCCTTCAAAATCTGCTCGATCTTCGGCCAGCTTTCGACCTGCTTCTTCGCAAGCTCGATCATGCGCTTCGACACGGCCTCGACGCTGTTGGTGTGGCGCAGCAGGTTGGCGTCCCGCCGCTCCGGGCGGGGGTCGCGCCCGGTGAGGGCCTGCCCGATGATCCGGCTGGCCTCCGCCCGCGCCGCCGCCACGCCGACCATCGGATATTGCCCGATGGTGATGCGCTTCTGCGACCCCTTGAGCGGTCGGCCGGTCGGGCTAACGCCTCGCTCGCCGGGCACCTTGTAGATGACCGACCACGACTTCACGCCCGTTTCGCCGATGCGGAGGACCAACCCCCGCTGCACGGCGTCGCCAATCTCGCGGCGGGTGCCGCGCGGCGCGGACATGCGCGCCACGCCTTCCTCGGTGAATGCCTTTTTCAAACCCTTTGCCATCGCTGCCCTCTCTTGCCGGGGGAGCACCGGGGGAGCAGATTTGCAGGGGCTTCCCCGGAACCGGACGGAACGAACCGTGCCCAGTATTGCCAGCAAAGGCAAGCACTTAGAATGTCATGAAAGTTTCTGGCGGGAACCGGACGGGCCTGCCGAACAAAGCCTTGGTAAGGCTGAGGTCGGGAGTTCAATCCTCCCCGGCAGCACCATTTTCTCCCCGAGAATCTGGAAACTAAACCGGCTTCCCGCCGGCACGCGCATGGTCGCTCGGCGCTCGTGCGGAAGCGCCGGACGGTGAGGTTCCACCGGCCCGGCGCCTTGTCCCTGCCATGCCGGGCGGGCCTTACAGCACCTCGAACAGGCCGGCCGCGCCCATGCCGCCGCCGACGCACATGGTGACGACGACATGCTTCACCCCGCGCCGCTTGCCCTCGATCAGGGCGTGGCCGACCATGCGGGCGCCCGACATGCCATAGGGGTGGCCGATCGAGATCGCGCCGCCGTTCACGTTCATGAGGTCGTTGGGGATGCCCAGCGTGTCGCGGCAGTAGATCACCTGCACGGCGAAGGCCTCGTTCAGCTCCCACAGGCCGATATCGGCCATGCGCAGGTCGAAGCGTTCGAGCAGCTTGGGGATGGCGAAGACGGGGCCGATGCCCATCTCGTCGGGCTTGGTGCCCGCTACCGCCATGCCGACGAAGCGGCCGAGCGGCGCGAGGTTGCGGGCTTCCGCCAGGCCGCGCTCCATCACCACGCAGGCCGATGCGCCGTCGGATAGCTGGCTGGCATTGCCGGCGGTGATGAAGCCCTGCGGGCCGACGACGGGCTGGAGCGAGGCCAGCCCTTCCAGCGTGGTTTCCGGGCGGTTGCCTTCGTCCTTGGCCAGCGTGACCTGCCTTTGCGAAACCTCGCCCGTGGCCTTGTCCGTCACCGTCATCGTCGCGGTGACGGGGATGATCTCCGCATCGAAGCGTCCGGCGGCCTGGGCGGCGGCGGTGCGCTGCTGCGACTGGAGGGCATATTCGTCCTGCGCCGCGCGGCTGATGCCGTAGCGGTTGGCGACGACCTCCGCCGTCTGCAGCATCGGCATGTAGACATCGTCGTGCATGGCGATCAGTTCCGGATCGAAGCCGACGCGCATGTCCTTGGTCTGCACCAGCGAGATGGATTCGACGCCGCCGGCCACGACGACATCCTCCTTGTCGACGATCACCTTGCGCGCGGCGATGGCGACGGCTTCCAGCCCCGAGGCGCATTGCCGGTCCACCGACATGCCGGCGACGGTGACGGGCAGGCCCGCGCGCAGCGCCGCGGTGCGGCCGATGGTGGCCTGCACGCCCTGCTGGAGCGCCGCGCC
Source organism: Edaphosphingomonas haloaromaticamans (assembly GCF_001853345.1). NCBI lineage: Bacteria > Pseudomonadati > Pseudomonadota > Alphaproteobacteria > Sphingomonadales > Rhizorhabdaceae > Edaphosphingomonas > Edaphosphingomonas haloaromaticamans. The sequence continues at coordinate 1,096,269 of NZ_MIPT01000001.1, forward strand.
CATCACCACGTCGTCGACTTCCGCCGGATCGAGCCGGGCGCGCTCCACCGCCGCACGGATCGCGTGCGCGGCCAGCGTGGGGGATGGGGTGGCGTTGAAGGCACCGCGATAGGCACGGCCGATCGGCGTGCGGGCGGTGGAAACGATCACGGCATCACGCATCGGATTATCCTTTCCGTTCCGGCAGGGCTGCGGGTGTCACACGAAGATCTGGGCGATCCATTCGGCGATGAGCGCCGGCTTGTCCTTGCCTTCGATCTCGACGGAAAGCTCAGCCGTCTCCTGGTAGCGGCCCGGCCCCTTCTCCGCGAATTCCAGCAGCTTGAAATGGCCGCGCACGCGCGATCCGGAAGGCACGGGGGTGAGGAAGCGCACCTTGTTGCCGCCGTAGTTGAGGCCCATCTTCAGCCCTTCGATCGTGGGCACGTCGCTCTTTTCCCGCATCACCGGCAGCAGCGAGAGGGTGAGGAAGCCGTGGGCGATGGTGCCGCCAAACGGCGTCTGCTTCGCGCGTTCGGGATCGACGTGGATGAACTGGTGGTCGCCCGTCGCATCGGCGAAGCGATCGATCATCGCCTGGTCGATCAATATCCATTCCGACGAGCCGACCGTCTCGCCGACCTTCGCCTGATAATCCGCCACGCTGATCGTGCCCATCATCCCCTCCATTCTTGTCGGGCGAAGTTTGTGGGCAGTGCTGACGTTAACGTCAAGTGGCGGCGGGCGAGGTGTCGTGTCCGGCCGGTTCGGGATAGGGCATCACCATGCGGCCGTCCGGGGCGGCGGTGAACGTCGTCTGGGTGGGATAGGCGAAATCCACGCCCTCGGCATTGAACTGGGTGAGGATGGCGATCAGCACGCGGTGGTTGGTGGCGAACACCTCCTCATAATCGGTCGATCGGATGTCATATTGCAGCTCGAAATCGAGGCTGGAGGCGCCGAGGCCGACCATGCCGCAGCGCAGGAATTCGGTCTTGGGCTCCGCTTCCACGATCGCGCGGACCTTTGCGGGGATGGATGCCAGCACGTCGGGCGCCGTCTGGTAGATCACGCCGAAGCGGTGGATCATCCGCCGCCGCTTGAGGCGGGTGAAGTTCCGCAGCTCCTTGTTGAGGAGGTTGGCGTTGGAGATGACGATCTCCTCCCCCGTGGCCGAACGGATGCGCGTGGACTTGAGGCCGATCGCCTCCACCGATCCGCTGGTCGTATCGTAGCTGATCCCTTCGCCGCGCTGGAACGGCTTGTCGAACAGGATCGAAAGCGCCGCGAACAGATCCTGGAAGATGCCCTGCGCGGCGAGGCCGATGGCGATGCCGCCGATGCCGAGGCCGGCGATCAGGCCGGTGACGTTGACGCCGAGATTGTCGAGGATGACGATCGCGGCGATCGCGAACACCGCGATGGTGACGAGCAGCCGGATGATCCCCATCGCGCTGCCGAGGCTGCTGGCATTGGCGGCCCCGCCCGCGCGGTGGGCGATCAGGCCCAGGATCAGCACCCGCGCCCACACCGCCACCTGCAATACGGAGGCAACCGTGAAGAAGAAGGCGATCGTGCGGCCGAGATAGACGGGGGCGTCCGCATAGGTGGCCACGAGCTGCGCCGCGACGGCGACCATGAACCACAGCCGCGTCTTTCCGAGCGCCTGGCCGATGATGAACGGCCATTCGTTGCGGTTGGTGTGGTTGCGGCAGAGGCGGAGGCCGAAGCGCTTGAGCGCCACCAGCAGCAGCACGATGATGGCCGCGCCGATTCCCGCCGCGATGATCTGGAGGCCGTGCTGCGTCGTCCAGGCCAGCGAGTCCGTCCACAGCCGATGGATCTGGGCGTCGAAGGGTTCCCCGCCCGCCGGCCAAGGGGCGGTGCTGTTGCTGGCTGTCGTCATCAGGCTGCCTTCGATATGGTTTCGGGCGGATCGGCGAGATTGTCCAAAAAGGCTATCAGGCCGCGTTCCAGTGACGAGAGATATTTCGTGCGGCGTGGCAGCTTCAACCCCGCGAGGGGCGAATCTCCCCGATTTCCCGCCAGTTCGATCAGGGCGGGGTGGACATAGGATTTGCGCGCGATCGCGGGGGTGTTGCCCAGCGCCTCGGCGACGGGCGTCAGCATCGCCTTCAGCGATATGTGGCCGCCGGCCGCGACCAGCGCACCGAAGGCGATGACGCTGGCGCCCCAGGTGCGGAAATGCTTGGCGGTGAAATCGCCGCCGCTCACCCGGCGCAGATAATCGTTCACGTCGCCCGAGGTGACAGGGCAGGGCGTGCCATCGGCGTCGAGATATTGGAACAGATGCTGGCCGGGCAGGTCCTGGCAGCGCCGCACCAGCCGGCTGAGCCGCGCATCCCGGATGGAGAGCCGCCGAAGCTTCCCGGATTTCCCCATATATTCCAAGTGAATGCTGTGGCCGCGCACATTGGCGTGGCGATGGCGCAGGGTGGTGGCGCCGAAGCTGCGATTGGCTTTCGCATAGGCTTCGTTGCCGACGCGGACGCGGCCGAGGTCGAGCAGGCGGACGACGGCCGCGACCACGCGATCCCGGCCCAGCGTGGGCCGGGCGAGATCGCGTTCCACGGCGGCGCGGATCGCGGGAAGCGCGCGGCCGAAATCGGCGCAGCGATCATATTTGGCGGCATCGCGCGCCGCGCGGAAATCGGGGTGATAGCGATATTGCTTGCGCCCCCGTTCGTCCCAGCCGATCGCCTGGATATGGCCGTTCGGCCGGGGGCAGAACCAGGCATCGACATAGGCCGGCGGCAGCGCGATGGCGTTCAGCCGGTCGATTTCCGCCCGCCGGGTGATGCGGCGGCCCCGGGCGTCGAAATAGGCCCATCTGGTCTGCGCTCCATCCGGCCCGATCCGCTGGCGGGTAATGCCGGGGTCGGCATCATCGACATAATGGAGCATAAGCGGCGGGATTCTCCCTGGCGAAGCGCGCCGGTCGAACGCGCGGCTTGCGCGCTTCGTTCCTGCGGGGCATGTCTGGCACAAGGGGGCGTTAAGCATTGCCGTTTACGCGTTTCCCATCAACAGTTCGCAGGCGGACGCGGTGAGCGGATCAAGCTGGATGGCCCGCGCGGGGGCGCGGATCGAAACATGGCCGGTGGCCGGGATGGCGGCATGGATGCTGGCGGGCGCGACGGCGTTCTTCTGCTGGTCGATCCCGGACATGACGGTATGGCTGTGGCTGAAGGGCCTCGGGCTGCCGGCGGGCGCGGATGCCCGCACCGCCTTCATCATTATCCCCGCGCTGGCGACCGGAGCGTCGACCTGGGCGATATTCCGCGGGCTTGACGCGCGCGCCGCGCGCCGCGCCAGGATCGAGGATGAGGGGGACGATCAGGAGGACTGGCTGACCCCGCCGGCCCGCCGGGTCAAGGAGCCACTGATCGTGAAGCCCGAACCCGTGGTGGTGAGGCCGCTGATCCTGGATGCGATAGCCGATTTTCCGGTCGATACGGCCGCGCCGGTGGAAGGGCCGGCGGCGTTCCCGCCCACCCCCTGCTTCCCCCCGCCAGAATCGGATGAACTGCTGCTCGACGAGATGATCGACGACGAGCCGGAGCCCGCGCGATCCGGCATGAACGTGCCGATTGCCGAACTGATGGAAAAGCTTGCGGCCGAAATGGGCACGCTGGCGCCGCCCGCCTTGCGGCCGCGCGATGCGGAAGGCCATCGGCCGCTTCCCCGCCACGGGAATGCGCCCCCGGCGGCAGCGGCCGTGCCCGATGAGGATGCGCTGCGCGCCGCGATCCTGGACCTGCAGAGGCTGGCGGCGCGCCGGGGCTGAAAGGCGGGCGCGGCCTCCGCGCTTCAGGCATCGACGAGGGTGAGAGCCTCGATATCGAGCAGGACGGCGCCGTCGCCGGCGGTGATGCCCGCCAGCAGGATATCGGCGGCGACATGGCCGGCCATGGGCAGATCGGCCTCGGCAAGATCCTCCGTCAGCCCGGGCGGCAGCGGCGCGGCGGTGGCGATCCGCAGCCGGATATCGTGGCGCTGGCCGACGAAGGTGGCGCTCGCCCAGTCGGCCGTCCGATGATCGATCAGTTCCACCGGCCCGATGGGGCCTAGCCATGCCGCCAGCGCGGCGGCGAGCTGCTTCGTTGCGGCCACGGTCATGCGCCGGCCTGTTCCCGGTGCATGGCGATATAGGCCAGCACCCGATCCCGCGTGGCCGCGCGCGGTTCCCGCCCCCGGCGCAGATCGAGCACGAAGCGCGGATCGTTCACCGCCTCGCGCCCGAAGCGCGTCGGGGGCACTCTGTTGCGGCGGAGGTGCCGTTCGATCGTGGACAAGAGGTGCATCGCCATCTCCATCTTCCGTCCCGCGAGTCGCGAGAGATGTTCGCTATATGTTCTCATGGGGAAAATCCTACTTGTCTAGGAATTTTCCTATCTGTAGAGTGCAGGCATGTCCGATGGGGATCCCCGCGCGGTGCTGGATGCGCTCATACGCGAGCGCGGGGAGGATTATACCTCGCTTTCCCGGCTGATCGGCCGCAACCCCGCTTATATTCAGCAGTTCATCAAGCGCGGCGTGCCCCGCAAGCTGGACGAGGAGGATCGCGCGACGCTGGCGCGATATCTGGGCGTGGAGGAGGCGCTGCTCGGCGGGCCGGAACGGCAGCCTGCGCCGCGCATCGCGCCGGCGGCGAAGGGCGCGGCGCGGCGCGATGCCGATTTCGTGGCGGTGCCCCGGCTGGCGGTGCGGGCATCGGCGGGGCCGGGGGCGGTCTCCGCGGAAGGGGAGATCGGCCAGCCCTTCCTGTTCGACGCTGCCTGGCTGCGGGCCGTGGCGACGGCGGGCACGGCGGGCCTCTCGCTGATCCGCGCATCGGGCGATTCCATGCTGCCGACCCTGGCCGATGGCGACGACATATTGGTCGATCGCGGCGACGGGCCGGATCGGCTGCGTGACGGCATCTATGTGCTGCGGATGGGCGAGGTGCTGCTGGTCAAGCGGCTGCTGGTGGACCCGGCCGCGCGGCGGGTGACGATCGCCAGCGACAATCCGGCCTATCCGCCGATCCCCGATTGCGCGCTGGATGATATCGGGGTGGTCGGCCGGGTGATCTGGGGCGGCCGGCGGTTCCGCTGAAGCGGGCTCCGTGGCCGGAAAGCTACTTTCCTCTACCTTGAAGCAGGACCGTCATTCCCGTCGCTCCGGCATCCATGGGGCTGCTCGGGCCGTGCGCGTGATCTGGAGAAATGGTCCGTTAAGCAGGCTCGGAGGCGATGAAGGCCGAAATCGGGCTTCGCATCGCGCGGAAGGACCGCCTTCGCGGAGTGGCGGACAAAGCGCCCAGGGCGCCGTGGCCCTCCACTCAAACGAAAAGGGCGGCCCCCCACAGGCCGCCCCTTTCTCGTCCGGCCCGAGCGAGGGCCGGTATCGCAGTGCCGCGCTTACTTGTTGTGCGTGGCGGCCGCGGCGCGGAGGATATCGAGGATCTTGTCCTGCGCGGCGGGTTCGTCGGTCTGTTCCATCGCCGCCAGCTCGCGGGCGAGGCGGCTGGTGGCCGCTTCGAAGATCTGGCGTTCGGAATAGCTCTGTTCCGGCTGGTCGTCGGCCCGGAATAGATCGCGCACCACCTCGGCGATCGAGACGAGATCGCCCGAATTGATCTTCGCCTCATATTCCTGGGCGCGGCGCGACCACATGGTGCGCTTGATCTTGGGCTTGCCCTTCAGCGTCTGCAGCGCTTCCTGCAGCGTCACGCTGGACGACAGCTTGCGCATGCCGACGGCTTCCGCCTTGTTGGTGGGCACGCGGAGCGTCATCCGCTCCTTCTCGAAACGGAGAACGTAGAGTTCGAGCTTGGCGCCAGCAATCTCCTGGCTCTGAAGTTCGATCACACGACCCACGCCGTGCTTGGGGTACACAACATAATCGCCGACAACGAAGCTCAGCGCCTTGGCAGCCATCAATTTCGACCCTTCCTTGGAATTGTCGCCGCGCCCTGCGCGGTCAGGCCATCCATATGGGTAGCCTTGCCGGCAGCAGCAAGCGACGACGAATCAATGCGTCCCGAACGGTGCGATCAACGTTACTTATGTTACGCACACACCCAACCCGCGAACTGTAACAGATTCGCAGGAAAAAGGCCAGCACCGTGGACAACGGTGTCAGCAGCCTTTTGTTCCAAGGGGTTGCGCGGGGTAAAAAGCCGTCAGCCGGCTATAGCGCTATCAGTCGCCCTGGCCGGGTTCGGGCGAGAAATATTTCTCATACTTGCCTTCCTCGCCCTTATGCTCGTCGGCATCGGCCGGCTGCTCGCCCTTGCGGGTGAGGTTGGGCCACTGGGCGGAGAAGGTGGCGTTGACCTCCAGCCACTTTTCCAGGCCGCTTTCGGTATCGGGAAGGATCGCCTCGGCGGGGCATTCGGGCTCGCACACGCCGCAATCGATGCACTCGTTCGGGTTGATGACGAGCATGTTCTCGCCTTCATAGAAGCAGTCGACCGGGCAAACTTCGACGCAATCCATATACTTGCAGCGGATGCAGGCATCGGTGACGACGTATGTCATGGTCGCTTCTCTCTCCTCGAACGCCGCTCTGCTATGGTGCCACGGCAGGCGCGTCAATATTTGCCTTATTTCTGCGAGACGTTCGCAGGGACGGTGTTGGCGCGGTGCCACGCCGGGTGGGGGCTGCGGGCCGGGGTCTCATGCCTGTCCGTTGAGGTCGGCGTCGCGGTGATCCCCTTCCGGCACGGGCGCCGGCGACAGGTCGGTATAGCAGGCGCGCGCTTCCACGGCGGGGCCGCGGCGGGTCGGGATCATCTCCACCCGGATCACCCTTACCCGTCCGTGCATCGGAAAGGTGAGGACATCGCCCACCCGGACGGCGGTATGCGCCCGTTCCACGATGCGGCCGGTGACGCGCATCCGGCCGGCGGCGACGATATCCTGCGCCAGGCCGCGGGTCCGCGCGAGCCGGATGAACCACAGGAATTTGTCGATCCTGATCGTCTCACTCATGGGGCCGCATGGTGGCGAGCACGGCGAAGGCGTTGCCGGGCCGCGTGCGCTCCGCGCGGCGCGGGCGGCGGGCGCCATGCCATTTCCAATGGGGCCGCGCACCGTCCTCCGCCTCGGTGGGGCGGAAGCCGAGCGCGAGCATGAGCTGGGCGAAACTTGGCGGCCTGAGCCCCAGCGACGTGGCGAGCGCCGGGTCCGGCGCGAAGGCCGCGCGGCCCGATCGGCCCTCGCTCAGCCGCCGGTCGTGGGCGATGCGGGCAAGCCGCTCGGCAAGGTCGATCCGCAGCATCTGCGCGCCGAGCGGGCGATAGCCGGCGCGGGCGAAGGCGGCGAATATCTCGCCGTCCGCCGGCGTCTGCAGCGCCGCCGCGCCGGGGGCGGGAAGCGGCGGCATGACGCCATTGTCGAACGCGGCGGCAAGCGCGAGGCGCCAGCGCATCGGTTCGGGCTTCAGCAGCGCGGGGATGTAGACGTCGAGCGTGCCGAGCTTGATGCCGGCCTTGGCCGCCGCCTGGCGCATGTCGCGATCGATGCCGGCGATCGCGGCTTCCAGCGGCTGGCGGGAGGCGATGCCGCCGGCTTCGGCGAGCGGCGCGTAGAGACCGCGCAGCGCCGGTGGCACATCCCTGTCTCGCGCGGCCGCGCTGATCGTGGCCAGCGGCTTCAGCACGCGATCGACCTCGAACCCGATCCAGCGGGCGAGCCTGTCGCTCACGGCCTTGCGCTCGTCGGGGGCGAGCGCGTCGAGCGCCTTGTAGAGGGTGATGCGCGGGGTGAGGAGGTCGCGGCCGCGCTCCAGCCGGGCGACGATATCGCCGCGCCAGAAGATGGCGACCGGCCGGCCGGCATCGGTATCGAGGCTGAAGGCGGGATCGCCATCGGCGACCAGCGCGCGCGCGCGCCGCGAAAGCTCGCCCCCCAGCCGCCGCTCCGCCGCCGCCATCAGCCGCTTCATGTCGTGATGGCGGGCGAGGTGATCGGCCTTGAAGCGGAATCCCTCCAGCCGGCCGATGGTTTCGCCGTCCACCGCGACCTGTCCGTCCTCGGCGACGGTGACGGGCAGGGCATCCACGCCCCGCGCGCCGAGATCGCGCATCAGCACCGCCGTGCGCCGATCGACGAAGCGCTGGGTGAGCCTCTGGTGAAGCGCATCCGACAGCTTCTCCTCCAGCGCGCGGGTGCGCTCCGCCCATTTGGCGGGATCGTCCAGCCAATCGGCGCGGTGGGCGATATAGGCCCAGGTCCGCGCCGCCGCGATCCGGTCCGACAGCGTTTCGACGTCGCCCTGCACGCTGTCCAGCCGGGCGATCTCCTCGGCGAACCATTGCGAGGGGATATGGCCCATGCCTTCGCTCAGGTGGCGATAGATGCGGGCGACGAGGCGGCTGTGCGGCTCCGCGCCGGTCTTGCGGAAATCGGGCAGGCCGCAGGCGGTCCATAGCCGCTGCACCAGCCGGGTTCCGCGCGTGCGATCGCGCACCCAGTCCTCGTCCGCCAGCCGCTTGAGCACGGCAAGGTCGATCGCCTGGGGGGCCATCCGCAGCACGGCCGCCTGGGGGCGTCTTTCCAGCGAGGCGATGAGGGCATCGACGCTGGAGAAATCGGGCGCGCCCTCCCGCCAGTAGAGATGGTCGAGCGGCGGGAAATGATGCTGCTCGATCGCCTCGACTTCTTCTTCCTCGAAGCCGCCGCGCCCGCCTTCCACCGCCAGCGTGCCGAAGGTGCCGTCGCGCTGGTGGCGGCCAGCCCGCCCGGCGATCTGCGCCATTTCCGAAACGGTGAGCCGCCGGCTGCGCTTGCCGTCGAACTTGCGCAGCGATGCGAAGGCGACATGGGCGACATCCATGTTGAGGCCCATGCCGATCGCGTCGGTGGCGACGAGATAATCGACCTCGCCCGCCTGGAACATCGCCACCTGGGCGTTGCGGGTGCGCGGGCTGAGCGCCCCCATCACCACCGCCGCGCCGCCGCGCAGGCGCCGCAGCATCTCCGCCACGGCATAGACCTCCTCGGCGGAGAAGGCGACGATCGCCGATCGCGGCGGCAGGCGCGAAAGCTTGGCCGGGCCGGCATAAGTGAGGGTGGAGAAGCGGGGACGGTTGATGATCTCCGCATCGGGGATGAGCTGGCGGAGCATCGGCCGCAGCGTTTCCGATCCCAGGATCATCGTTTCGTCTCGGCCCCGTGCGCGCAGCAGCCGATCGGTGAAGACGTGGCCGCGCTCCGGGTCCGCGCCCAGCTGCGCCTCATCCAGCGCGACGAAGGCGAATTCGCGGTCCATCGGCATGGATTCGGCGGTACAGCAGAACCAGCGGGCATGGGGCGGCAGGATCTTCTCCTCTCCGGTGATCAGCGCCACCCGTTCCGCGCCCTTGATCGCGACGACGCGCTCGTAGACCTCGCGCGCCAGCAGCCGCAGCGGGAAGCCGATCATGCCGGACGAGTGGCCGCACATCCGCTCGATCGCGAGATGCGTCTTCCCCGTATTGGTCGGGCCGAGCACGGCGGCGATCGGCGAAGCGGCGAAGCGCGACATGCGCCCAAGATTGTCCGTGGCTTCGACAAACACAAGAGGCGGGCGAACGGGACCGTTTCGTTCCGGGCGTGCGATTCGGCTTGTCGTGGCCGGCCCCCGGCTCGTCGCAAGAAAATCCCCGGATTCCGCCCTTTAATTTGACTTTAACCCCTTTTCGCAAGAGTCCTATGCACCGGCCGCGCGACCATTGTGAACGCGGGCGGGGGTTTCAACAGGATCGGGGGCAGCCAGCCTTGTATCAGCGGGACGAAGCCGGATTCGGCCAGGGCGGAGGCGCCGTGGCGCTGGCGCTGGATGGCGGTCCGCGATCGTCGCTGGGCATTGCCGCTCCCGTCCTTCCCGAACTTGCCGGCTGGCGCGCCGTGATCCACGATCTCGATCTGGTCGTCGATCTGGGCGCGCGCATCGGCAGCCTGCACTGGTTTCGCGGGCTTGCCACGTGCCTTGCGCTCTGCGCCGCGCCGATCGCCTTTTTCCCGAAATTCGCCGCGCTGCCGGCGCCCTCGCCTGCGCCGATGGCGGAGCCGCAATGGCAGGAGGCGCGCGCCATCGCCATCGCGCCGCTGGGCCTGGGCGCGGACACCGGCCGCCGCATGGCGCCGACCGACACCGCCCAGCCGCTGGCCGACACGCCCGAGCGCCCGTCGATCGATCTGGTCGCCACCATCGGCCAGGGCGACGGTTTCGCCCGCGTCCTGGAACGCGCCGGCGTCGCCAAGGCGGAGGCGCAGGCGGTCGCGAAGATGGTGTCCGGCGCAGCTTCGCTCGCCGATATCAAGGCGGGCACGCGGATCGACCTCACCCTCGGCCGCCGCGCCCGCAAATCCGATCCGCGCCCGCTGGATCACCTGCTGTTCCGCGCCCGCTTCGATCTCAAGCTCGGCGTCGAACGGATCAACGGCGCGCTGGCGCTGAAGCGCATCCCGATCGCGGTCGACGATACGCCGCTGCGCATTCAGGGCTTCGCCGGCTCCAGCCTCTATCGCGCGGCCCGGGCGGCGGGCGCGCCGGCCAAGGCGGTCGAAGCCTATATCCGCGCGATCGGCAGCCGCATGTCGGTGGGACGCGACGTCCGCTCCACCGACCGCTTCGACATCATCGTCGAGCATCGCCGCGCCGAAACGGGCGAGGTGGAGGTCGGCAAGCTGCTTTTCGCCGGGCTGGACCAGGGCAAGCGCCAGACGCGGCTGATGCAATGGACGGCCGCCGGCAGCACCCAATGGTATGAAGCGTCCGGCATCGGCGAGCGCAAGGGGCTGATGCGGATGCCCGTGGTCGGGCGGATGACGTCGAGCTTCGGCATGCGCCGGCACCCGCTGCTGGGCTATGGCCGGCTGCACAAGGGCATGGATATCGGCGCGGCCTATGGATCGCCGATCCTCGCCGCGATCGACGGCACCGTCGCCTTCGCCGGCTGGCATGGCGGCCACGGCAATTATGTGAAGCTGAACCACGGCAGCGGCATGGCCACCGGCTATGCGCATATGAGCCGCATCGTCGCCCGGCCGGGACAGCGCGTGGCCCAGGGACAGGTAATCGGCTATGTCGGATCGACCGGCCTGTCGACCGGCCCGCACCTCCATTACGAGGTCTATAAGAACAACGTCGCGGTCAACCCGGCGACGATGAGCTTCACGACCACCTCGCAGCTCGCCGGCGGCGATCTCGCCCGCTTCAAGGCGCAGCTCGGCCGGCTGCTGGCGGTGCGCCCGGCGGGCGCGGACGCGCCGGAGCCGCAGAAGTCGGCGGAAGCCCGGAAACCCGCGACACGCGGCTGAGCGCCCCTCCTTCGTCGAGCCGGCGCCCGGATGGGATCATAAGGGGAGGGGGAAAATGAACATGCCGAAGATCATGACGGGCGCCATGCTGATCGGCTGCGCGCTGGCGGTCGCCATGCCCGCGGCGGCGCGGGACGACGGCAAGGATGGCGCCGGCCATTCGTCCCGGAAGGGCAAGGCGCAGGCGGGGCCGGCCAAGGCCGAGGACGTCACCGCCGGCAGCACCGTGCGCGACAAGGATGGCGAGGTGATCGGCACGATCGAAAGTGTGGAGGCGGCGGGCGCGGTGCTGGCGACGAGCGCGGGCAAGACGCGGGTGCCGCTGGCCGCTTTCGGCAAGAATGAAGACGGGCTGCTGCTGAACCTCGCCAAGGCGGATCTCGAAGCGCGGATCGCCAAAGCCGTCGCCGAGGCCGTCGCCGAGGCCAATCCGGGGGATTGAAGCCCCGCGGCCGGTGCCGTCCGCCGCCCGGCATATCGTTTTCACGCGGGGCCGGCCGGCCTCCGGATCGAATGGCCGCAAGCCTTTGCGATGCCGTCCCATCGCGAAACGTCGCCACCGCCTTTACCTTCTCGCCCCGCCCGTGCCATGGGACGGAAGCGGGGGCGTATCCGCGCATAGTGGGGAGCAGGCGGGGCAGGCATGGGCGGAATCGTCCAGTTCGATAATGTCGGTCTGCGCTATGGCACGGGCGCGGAAACCCTGTCGGACATCAGCTTCACCCTGGCGGCGGGCGCCTTCTACGTGCTGACCGGCCCGTCGGGGGCGGGCAAGACGTCGCTGCTCAAGCTGCTCTACCTCGCCCAGCGGCCGAGCCGGGGGCTGATCCAGCTTTTCGGCGAAGATATCGTCACCATGCCGCGCAGCCGCCTGCCGGGCTTCCGCCGCCGCATCGGCGTGGTGTTCCAGGATTTCCGGCTGGTCCCCTATCTTTCTGCTTATGACAATGTGGCGCTGCCGCTGCGCGTGGCCGGCGTCTCCGAACGCGAGCTGGACGAGCCGGTGCGCGAGATGCTGGCCTGGGTGGGCCTCGCCAACCGCGCCGCCGCCCGGCCGGCGACGCTTTCGGGCGGCGAGCAGCAGCGCGTCGCCATCGCCCGCGCGGTGATCGGCCGGCCGGAGGTGCTGGTGGCGGACGAGCCCACCGGCAATGTCGATCCCGAAATGGCGGGGCGGCTGATCCATCTTTTCGATGCACTCAACAAGCTGGGCACCACGATCGTCGTCGCCACGCACGACGCGCATCTTATCAACCGCATCGGCCATGCGCGGATGATGCGGCTCGATCGCGGGCGGCTGGAAGATCCCACCGGCGCGCTTCGCCATCCGCCGACGCGTCCGGCATGAGGAGGCGGCCGTGAAGCTACCCGCCTTCATCGCCGGCCAGGGGCGGCTGCTGCCCGATGCGCGGCTGGCGGGGCCGATGCCCTGGGTGATCGCGATCATGATGTTCCTGATGGTGCTGGCGGCGGCCGGCGGCCTCGCCATGGCGGGGGCCGCGCGGGCCATGGGCGGCGACCTGGTCGGTCGCATCACCGTGCAGATCGTGGAAGCGAACGCCGACCTGCGCGAAGCACAGGCCGGCCGGGCGATGGCGGTGCTCGTCCGTCACCCCGCCATCGCGTCCGTCCACCGCGTGACCGACGCAGAGATGCAGGCGCTGTTGGCGCCGTGGCTGGGCAAGGAAACCTTGTCTGGCGACCTGCCGGTGCCGGTGCTGATCGATGCCACGTTGAAGCCGGGCCGCCATGCCGGAGGGATCGCGGCCGCCATCGCCCCCGTCGCCCCGGCGGCGCGGGTGGACGATCATGCCCGCGCGCTGGCGCCGCTGGCCGGCGTGATCGGCACGCTCAAATGGCTGGCCGGGGTGCTGGTGCTGCTGATGGCCGGGGCCACCGCCGCCGTGGTGGTGCTGACGGCGCGCGGCGCGCTCAACAACCACCGCCCGACCATCGACGTGATGCATCTTCTGGGCGCGACGGACGTCCAGATCGCGCGCCTTTTCCAGCGCCGCATCGCCATCGACGCGCTGGCGGGCGGGTTGCTCGGCCTGGCCGCCGCTGTCGCCGTGCTCGCCCTGCTGGGGACGCGGCTGGCGGCGCTCGGTTCGGAACTGGTGGGGGCCTTCGCGCTTTCTCCGATGCATTGGGCATTGCTGGCCGCGTTGCCGCTGGCGGGCATGGTGATGGCGATGCTCGCCGCCCGCTGGACGGTCGTGGCGGCATTGAGGCGGATGTTATGAAGGGGCGGCGGCCATGATCTCGCGCATCGTCGCCGGCGCGCTGCTCCTCTGGATGCTGGGCTTCGCCTGGTTCGCCATCGCGATGCCCGGCCCGGCGGACGATCGCACGACCGACGCGATCGTCGTGCTGACCGGCGGGCCGGGCCGCATCCAGCGCGGGCTGCACCTGCTCGAACGCAACAAGGCGAAACGGATGCTGGTATCGGGCGCCGACCGCCGTGTGCGCCCGGCCGAGTTCGCGGAGGCCTATGGCGCACCGCTAAAGCTGGTCGATTGCTGCGTCGATCTGGGCAATGAGGCGGTCGATACCCGATCCAACGCCGACGAGACGGTGGAATGGGTGACGCGCCACCATTATCGCTCGGTCCGGCTCGTCACCACCGACTGGCATATGCGCCGCGCCCGTTTCGAGCTGTCGCGCGTGCTGGGCGGCAATGTGCTGCTGCTGGCCGATGCGGTGCCGAGCGAGCCGGGCCTCGGCGTCCTCTTCACCGAATATCATAAATATCTGCTGCGCCGGGTGGCGGCGCCGCTGGGAATATGAAGCCGATGGCGTTTCTCCGTTCGTTGCTGTTCGCACTGGTCTTCTATCCCGGATCGGTCGTGGCCGTGCTGGTCGCCTTTCCGGTGGCGCTGGCCGGCCCGGCGGCGTTGCGCCGCCATGCGGTGGGATGGACGCGCTTCCACAGCTGGTGCGCGCGCAACCTGCTCGGCATCCGCAGCCGGATCGAGGGGCCGGTGCCCGAGGGCTGCGTGCTGATCGCCGCCAAGCACCAGTCGATGTATGAGACGCTGGAACTGCTCCGCGTCCTTCACGAACCCGCCGTGGTGCTGAAGCGCGAGCTGGCGGACATGCCCGGCTGGGGCACGATCGCGCGGCGTTACGGCGCCATCCCGGTGGATCGCACCGGATCGGCGGCGGCGCTCCGCCGGATGCTGGTCGCGGGCAGGGCGGCGATCGCCGAAGGGCGGTCGATCCTGATCTTCCCGGAAGGGACGCGCGTTCCGCCGGGCCAGCAGCCGCCGCTGCGGGCGGGATTCGCCGGCCTCTACAAGTCGCTGAGCCTGCCGGTCGCGGCGGTCGCGATCGACAGCGGCAGGCTCTATCCCCGGCACGGCTTCGTGCGCCATGCCGGCATCGTCACCTTCCGGTTCGCCGATCTGCTTCCGCCAGGGCTGCCCCGCACCGAGATAGAGACGGCGGTGCACCAACGGATCAATGCGCTCGATACGCTCGCCGAAGGAGGATGATGCGGTGCTCTACCTTGTCGGTCTGCTGTTCCTGCTCATCGCCGTCATGCTCGGCTGGGAGGTCAACCGGCGCCTGAGCCAGCAGGAAAATCGCCACGACGCGACGCCCGAGGCGATCGAGGAATTTGACGAGGCGATGGACCGGATCGAGGAACGGGACGAGCGGAAAGGACGGTAGGCCCCGCGCCCGGCCGAAAAGAAAGCCCGCCCGGATCGCTCCGGACGGGCCAGCATTCTTCAGGAAATTCAGCCCGCGTGGGCGAGCGCCGCCAGCAGCAGCAGTGCTACGATGTTGGTGATCTTGATCATCGGGTTCACCGCCGGGCCGGCGGTGTCCTTATAGGGATCGCCCACCGTGTCGCCGGTCACGGCCGCCTTGTGGGCGTCGCTGCCCTTGCCGCCATGATGGCCGTCCTCGATATATTTCTTGGCATTGTCCCACGCGCCGCCGCCCGACGTCATCGAGATGGCGACGAACAGGCCGGACACGATCACGCCGAGCAGCAGCGCGCCCAGCGCCGCGAAGCCGTTGGCCTCGCCCGCCACCGCGCGGATGGCGAAGAACACGACGATCGGCGCCAGCACCGGCAGCAGCGAGGGGATGATCATCTCCTTGATCGCGGCCTTGGTGACGAGGTCGACCGTGCGGGCATAATTCGGCCGGCTGGTGCCCGCCATGATCCCCGGATTGTCGCGGAACTGGGCGCGGACTTCCTCTACCACCGATCCGGCGGCGCGGCCCACGGCGGTCATGCCGAAGGCGCCGAACAGATAGGGCAGCAGCGCCCCCAGCAGCAGCCCGACGATGACGTAGGGATTGCCGAGCGAGAAGTTGACGTTCAGTTCCGGGAAGAAGATGCCGAGATCGGTGGTGTAGGCACCGAACAGCACCAGCGCCGCCAGCCCCGCCGAACCGATGGCATAGCCCTTGGTCACGGCCTTGGTCGTGTTGCCCACCGCGTCGAGCGCGTCGGTCTTGACCCGGACGCTATCGTCCAGCCCCGCCATTTCGGCGATGCCGCCGGCATTGTCCGTTACCGGGCCGTAGGCGTCGAGGGCCACGACCATGCCGGCCAGCGCCAGCATGGCGGTGGCGCCGAAGGCGAGGCCGACGATGCCGGCGAGCTGATAGGCCAGCACCACCGCGACGACGATCACCAGCGTCGGCAGCGCGGTCGCCTCCAGGCTGATCGCCAGGCCCTGGATCACATTGGTGCCGTGGCCGGTTTCCGATGCGCGGGCGATCGATCGCACCGGGCGGAAGTTGGTGCCCGTATAATATTCGGTGATCCACACGATCGCGCCGGTCACGGCAAGGCCCGTCAGCATGCACCAGAACAGGTCCAGCGCCGTGAAGACGATCGGGCTGCCGCTGAAATCGTTGATCGTGAAGGTGGCCGCCATGCCGCCATAGCCGGCGAGCGCCCAGTTGGTGACGAACCAGAAGGCCGGCACCGCCAGGATCGCCGATGTCCAGAAGCCCTTGTAGAGCGCGCCCATGATCGACTGGCTCTTGCCCAGCCGCACCATGTAGGTGCCGATGATCGAGGTGATGATGCACACGCCGCCGATCGCCAGCGGCAACGACATCAGCGCGCCCAACTCGGCGGGCGCCGCGGTGATGAGCAGGGCGATCGAAACCATCGTCACGCCGAGCGTCACGACATAGGTTTCGAACAGGTCGGCCGCCATGCCGGCGCAGTCGCCGACATTGTCGCCCACATTGTCCGCGATCACGGCGGGGTTGCGGGGATCGTCCTCGGGGATGCCGGCCTCGACCTTGCCGACGAGGTCAGCGCCGACGTCCGCCGCCTTGGTGAAGATGCCGCCGCCGAGGCGCGCGAAGATGGAGATCAGAGAGGCGCCGAAGGCCAACGCCACCAGCGCGTCGATCACCACGCGCTTCTGTTCGGGGATGTCGAGCGACATGCCGCCCGGCCCGGTCAGATACCAGAAGAAGATCGCGATCGCGAGCAGGCCCAGCCCCGCCACGAGCATACCGGTGACGGCGCCCGCGCGGAAGGCGAGGGTGAGCCCGCCCTGCAGGCTGCCGCGCGCGGCTTCCGCGGTGCGGACATTGGCGCGAACCGAGATGTTCATGCCGATATAGCCGGTGACGCCGGAAAGCACGGCGCCGATGACGAAACCGACCGCCGATATGCGCCCCAGGAAATACAGGACCAGCGCCGCCACCACGACGCCGACGATGGCGATGGTGCGATATTGCCGCCCCAGATAGGCCTGCGCGCCTTCCTGGATGGCGGCAGCGATATCCTGCATCTTCTCATTGCCGGGCGATGCGGCGAGAACCTGTCGACTGGTAAGCAAACCGTATAATATGGCGATGACGCCGCAGGCTATGGCCAGATAGACGATAGGCATCCGATCTCCTTCCCCTGTTGGGGCGCGAAGGTTCGGGCCGGCGTTCTCGTGCGTTCGTGCCGCCCCTTCACGCTGGACGGGCAGAATAGGGGGGGAATCGACTTTGGCAATCCCGTGACGGACAAGGAAAAACGGCTGTCCGCATCATGTCGCCAATTCGAATTATTGGCTGTTCGGCAATGCTCGGAAGGTGCCGGCGCAACAGATCGATATGGCGGCTGGCGGGATGCGGCCCGATCGACGGTGCACCCCGCCTCCCCCTTCAGTTCAGCAGCTTGAAGCGGATCGCGGTGCCGCCGCCCGGCGCGAGGTTGAAGGTCAGCACGTCCTTGCTGGTCACGATCCTGCGTTCGGTGACGAGCGCGGTCGGATTGGTGCGGTAATCGGCATCCGGCCCGTCGCGATAGATCTGCGCCTCGTAACGCTTGCCGGGGGTGAGGAATGTCAGCGGCTGGCCGAGGGTGCGGGCTTCCTCGTCGGTCAGCGCGCCGAGGAACCAGTCCTTGCCGCCGCGCGGCTGGCGGGCGACGACGATATAGTCGCCGATCTCGCCCGCGAGCGTCCTGGACGTCTCCCAGTCGGTCGGCACGTCGCGGATGAACTGGAAGGCATCGGGCCGCGCCTCGTAATTCTCCGGCAGGTCGGCTGCCATCTGCACGGGGCTGTATAGCACCACATAGAGGGCAAGCTGGGTGGCCAGCGTGGACTGGACCCGCTCGGTCACCTCCGCCTTGCCGTGGGTGATGTCAAAGATGCCAGGCGTATAATCCATCGGCCCCGCGAGCATGCGGGTGAAGGGCAGGATCACCGTATGCTCGGGCGGATTGGTCGGCGTGCCCCAGGCGTTGAATTCCTGCCCGCGCGCGCCTTCGCGGCTGATCATGTTGGGCCAGGTGCGGCGCAGCCCGGTATCCTTCACCGGTTCGTGAGCGTCGATCGCAATCCGGTGCGCGGCCGCGACCTCCACGGCATGCAGGTGATGGCGAACCATATATTGGCCGGCGAACCACTGCTTGCCGCCATTCTCGTCCAGGATGTCGCCGCTATGCTTCACATAGCCGGTCTTGACGACCGAGACGCCGACATCCTGATAGAGCTTCATCGCGTCCTCAAGCTGGGCCGCGTAATTCACCACCGCCCCGCCGGTTTCATGATGGCCGATCAGCTCGACCCCCTTGGCCTTGCCATAAGCGGTGATCGCCCGGATATCGAAATCGGGATAGGGCTCGGTGAAGCTGAACTGGTCGCCATGCTCGGTCCATTCGCCGTCCCAGCCCTTGTTCCAGCCTTCCACCAGCACCCCGCCGAAACCATATTTGGCGGCGAAATCCATGTAGCGTTCGACATTGGCGGTGTTGGCGCCATGCGTGGGGCCGCTGCCCCATGTCGTCTTCTTGAGGTGCATCTCCCACCATACGCCGACATATTTGGTCGGCTTGAACCAGGATATGTCGGCGATGCGGCTGGGCTCGTTCAGGTTGAGCTCGATCCGGCTGTCCGCCAGCGCCCCGGCGCTCTCCCCGATCAGGACGGTGCGCCAGGGGGTGGTGAAGGGGCCGGTCTTGCGGGCCAGCACGCCATCCGGCCAGGGCATCGGCCGCGCGCTGAGCGTGCCCGCGCCGTCGCCGGCCAGCAGCATGCTCGGGAAATCGACCAGGGCGGCTTCGTGGAAGGAAAGGTAAAGGCCGTTCTCGCCCTTCATCGTCAGCGGCGTTTCGGCCAGCGTGATGCGGCGGGCGTCGGTCTGCGTGTAGAGATATTCGTCGCGCTCCTGCCCCAGCGCCTCATACCACCAGGCCTGATAGGCGCCGACCGTGCGGAACTGGCTATGGTCGGCGGTGACGGACACGGCCTGGCCAGCGGGTATCGCGCCATAATCGTAGCGGAAGCCGATGCCGTCATCGAACAGGCGGAAGGTGACGCCGACGCTGCTGTTGAGCGGGGTATCGCCGGTAAGCGTCACGGCCAGCTCGTTATGATTGTCGCGGATCAGCCGCTGTTCGCCCCAGGGCTGTTCCCACTGGGTGTCCACCGCGGCGCGGCGCGCATTGCCGAGCGCGGTGTAGCGCGCCCGCGGTTCGCCGGCGAAGCCGAGGCCGAGCGTGGAAGGGGCCAGCACCGGCACACCGCGCCGGCTGACCTGGTAGAAGGCCTGGCCCTGATCCACGAACACGCACAGCTCGATCACCTTGCCAGGCGACTGCGCGCATTCGCGGTTGGCCGCCTGTGCTGCGACAGGCAGGCCGAGCGCGGCGATAAGGGCAAGCGGACGGAGGATCATCAGGGCGGATCTCTTTCGTGGGGAGGAAAAGGGGAAGGTTCGGCCGGGCATCATGGCGATCGGGCGAGCGCGGCCAGCAACTGCTGCTTCAGGGCGGCGCGCTGGCCAGGGCGCATCGGGCCAAGGGGGCCGCGCAGATCGGGCGGGATATGCGCGACGGCATCGTCCTCCGCGCGGAAGACATGGGCGTCGAACATCGCGCGCCAATAGGCCCGCTCGCTGTCGGGCAGCTCCTTGATGGCAAGCAGCGCCGCCTGGAAGATGTCGTTGGGATTCTCGATCCCGGCGGGCGCGCCGCCCCACCAATAGTTCACCATCGCATTATAGGGATCGAGCGAGGTGACGTGGTGCCACCAGTAACGGGGCAGGAACAGCGCGTCGCCGGGATCAAGCCGGGCGACGCGGGCGGCCGCCATCGCCGCGCGGAAACGCGGGAAGCGATCGAGGTCCGGCGCCTCGGGATCGACCAGCGACAAGGGCGGCGGCCGATCGGGTGGGCCGATATAGAGATTGCCGACCTGATCGGGCGGAAAGAGCAGGAAGCGCCGCCGCCCGGCGATGACGCAGGCCAGGTTATGGTCGCGGTCATTATGGGTCTGTGACCGGACGGGGCCGCCGATCCACAGCAGGGGCATCACCCCCGGCAGCAGCGGCATCGGGTTGGCCGCTGCGAAATCTGGCAGATGGCTGGCGAGCGGCAGCATCTGGATCGCCACGAACGGCGCATTGGGCTGGCCGATCAGGCGTTCCATCCGGTCCAGCGTCTCGCCGATCCGGGCCTGGCGCCTGGTGAAGCTGAATTCGCGCATGTCCGGCCCGTAGCCGAACCGTCCGCCGCCGCGCGCCGGGGCCTCCATCACCGGGCCGGGCGCGCCGCGATCCATGGCCTTGAGATAGGCGTTGAGCTGTTGCGGCGATCGCCGGCCGATCGCCGCCGCCGGCCAGGCATCGACGAGGCCCTTGACGACAACGGGCGTTTCCGCCGCGACCAGTGCCGCGATATCCGCCGGGCGCGCGATCGCCGCCACCTCGGGCAGGGCATCGATATCGAATATCGCCGCCATGGGATCGAGGCGCGCCGCTTCAGCCACGGGAAGCCCCGCCGATGCCGTCCAGATACTGATCGTGCGTGGGCTGGCGCATCACCTGATCGCGCACGAAGCCCAGCATCCGCCGGAAATGTTCCTTCACCATATCGGCCGGCACGGTATCGACCGCCGGGATATAGCTTTCCGGCACGGTGCCATGGCCGACGAACAGGGCGCGCCAGCTATCGGGGGAGAAGCTTTCATCCTCGCGCGGCGCGACGAGGCCGCGCGCGCGGAAGGTGGCGATGTCCTGCGCGAGCTCGGCCGGCAGCACCGCTTCGCGCGCCGTCGTCCAGAAAGGGGCGTCTCCATAGCGGTTGAGCGCATAATGAGCGGACTGGAAATCGCGCAGCCGGCAGAGGCCCGATCGCATGATCCGGTTATATTCCGCGCGCTCGGCCGCATGATCGGTTCCGGCGGGGAAAAAGGACAGCAGGTGCACCAGCCCGAGCTGGGCGGCGTGCAGATCGACGCCATGGACCGGATCGAAGGTGCAGGCGGCCGCCCCGATCGCCACGCAATTGCCGGCCCACGCGCTTTCGCGGCGTCCGGGCTCCGGCGATCGTATCGCGATGTCGGCGATCGGCATGCCCGCCGCGCGGGCGGCCGCCACCGCCGCTTCCTCGTCGCTGGCGGAAGCGCTGGCATAGGCATGGACGACATGGGTCGCGGCCTGGGTCGGATGGAGTGCCGTCCAGCCGCCTTCGGACGCGCGCACCTCGGCATAGATGGGGATCGAGGCGAAGCGCGGGCCGGTGGCGGCGAGAACCCGGTCGACGGGGAAGTGATCGCGCCAGCTTTCCACGCGCACGCCGAGCGCGCGGCCGATCAGCCGGGCGTCGGCGGTGGCGTCGATGAACAATTGGCCCTCGATGCGCCGGCCGCCTTCCAGCTCCACCGCCTTGATCGTGCCTCTGTCGGGATCGAGGGCGATGCCGAGCGCGCTGGTCTCGTGCGCCCGCACGCCATCGCGGATCGCCAGCATCTTCAGGCTGCGGGCATAAGCGAGGGCGGGCAGGTGATAGCCATAGTCCGCGCGGCCGTAACGATCGGTCTCATCATCCGGGATCATCAGCCGGCCATGGCGGGCGGCCGATGCGGTGAGCGAGAAATCGTCCAGCGGCACCCCCAGGCCGAGCCGCCGGGCCTTCAGCCAGTAAGCGAAGAATTCGCGATCCTCGATCGGCGCGCCGCACGAGCCATAGGCGTGCAGGAAGGCGGTCGCCGCGCCGCTGGTATCGGTGAAGTTCTGGCCGAGCGAGAAGGCGCCGCCCGTGCTACGCAACAGCGCCTTCTCGTCGATGCGGAGCTGCGCGTGCAGCGCCTCCAGCGGCGGCAGGGTGGCGTGGACGTCGGCGGGGCGGAGCGTGGCCGGCAGCTCGACCGCCTCGACCGCCAGCCCCGCCGGTCGCAACGCATTGCGCAGGACGGCCGCCGCCAGCCACAGCGTCGTGTCGCTGCCGACGATGACGACCGTCTCGATCGGCGCGCTCATGCCGCGCTCTCCATCGGCGGGGCAGGGGGCGACGCGGTGCAGTAGCCGGCGATGAAATCCTCCTGCGCCGTCATCAGCCCGGCATTGGCGGCGATGCGGCTCCTGAGGTCGCGCATCCGCCTTTCCAGCTCTTCCAGGGGAAGATGATCGGCCAGCCGGTTATAGGCGCGGGGCCGCAGCCCCTGGCCGAACAGCACGGAAAGCCAGCTGTCGCGGGAAAAGAGGCCGTAAGTGTAATCGGGCGCGGCGGCGCTGGCCTCGAACAGCTCGATCTTGTGGGTCAGGCTGTCGGGCAGCCGCATGGCGCGGACATGATCCCACAGCGGCTCGCCCTCGCGGCTGTTGGCGGCATAATGCAGCACCAGGAAATCGCGCACCCGATCATATTGGATCTCGAACAGGCGATTGAATTCGGCGATCAGCCGCGGGTCCATGCGATTGCCGAAGCCGGGCGTGGGCATCAGGCTGGCGAGATCGATCACCGCCGCCTGGATCAGGAAGATGCTGGTCGATTCCAGCGGTTCCAGGAAGCCGCCGGCCAGGCCGATGCCGATGCAGTTGCGTTCCCAGGCAAGCGCGCGGCGGCCGGCGGCGAAGCGGAGCAGGTGGGGCTCGGCCAGCGGCTCGCCCTCGATCGCGGCGAGCAGGGTTTCGCGGGCCTGATCCTCGTCGCAGTAACGGCTGGAGAAGACATAGCCGTTGCCCACCCGATGCTGGAGCGGGATGCGCCACGTCCAGCCCGCCCGCTGCGCGGTGGCGCGGGTATAGGGGGTGAGCGCGGTCGTCCGCCGGC
This sequence comes from Edaphosphingomonas haloaromaticamans, assembly GCF_001853345.1. Lineage (NCBI taxonomy): Bacteria > Pseudomonadati > Pseudomonadota > Alphaproteobacteria > Sphingomonadales > Rhizorhabdaceae > Edaphosphingomonas > Edaphosphingomonas haloaromaticamans. The sequence goes on from NZ_MIPT01000001.1 coordinate 1,119,093, forward strand.
ACGGCACGGCGAGCGCGCGGTCGCAGGGCAGCCACTCGCTCCAGTCCTGCCATGCGACGCCCATGACCCCGCCGAGCAGCAGCGACCGGAAGCCGCTGCAATCGACGAAGATGTCGCCCGCCAGCGTCGCGCCCGATTTCAGGCGCAGCGTCTCGACATGGCCGGATATGGCGTTGTGACCGACATCGATCACCTGCCCCTCGATCCGGCGCACGCCCCGCGCCGTCGCCCAGCGGCGCAGGAAGGCCGCATAGAGGCCGGCGTCGAAATGATAGGCATAGGCATAGGTGGAGCGGATCGAGTTGCGATCGCCATCGGGGAATTCGAAGGCATCGGCGCGCGCGGCGGCGACGGCGAAGGAATAATCCTGGATCGGGCCGGGATCGAAGCCGGCTTGCGCCGCCCGCACCCAATGATGCTGGAAATCGACGCCCACCCAGGGCTCGCCGAAGGCGCCGAAGGGGTGGATGTAGCGATCGCCCGGCCGGTCCCAGCCGACGAATTCGATGCCGAGCTTGAAGGTGCCCTGGGTTTCGCGCAGGAACTCCGCCTCGTCGATCCCGAGCATGTCGTTGAAGGTCTTGATGTGGGGGAGCGTCGCTTCGCCCACGCCCACCGTCCCGATCTCGTCGGATTCGATCAGGGTGATGTCATAGTCGGTCGCGGGCAGGAGCCGGGCAAGGCCGGCCGCGCACATCCAGCCGGCGGAACCCCCGCCGACGATGACGATCCTCAACCGGGATCTTGCCACCGCTTCATTTGCCTGCATGTGCCGCCCCCGATGTTCGGACCGGAAAAATCGGCGTCGCCGCGGGAGACCTGCGGCGACGCCAGTGGGGATCAGAGCTTGAAGCGGGCGCCGAACTGGAAGCGCCGGTCGACGCGGTTCCAGCCGGCATCGCGATAGACCGCCTTCGCACTCGGCGTGACGATCGAGTCGCCGAAGATCTGCTGCTGATAGACCGTCTTGGTATCGAGCAGGTTGGAGGCTTCGACCGAAAGCTCGATGAACTGGTTCACCGAGAAGCGGATGGATCCGTCGAGGAAACCGGCCGACTTCTGGAACACCGGCAGGCCGATGCAGCAATCGAGGTTGTTGGTCAGGAAGCGCGACCGCCAGTTATAGGCGAGACGGAAGCCGACCGGACCCTTTTCATACAGCCCCACCACGTTGAACGAGTGCGTGGAGATGCCCGCCAGGCGATGGGAGTCGATCACCGCGCCGCGGTTGCCGGTCACGTCCAGGCCCGCGCCGAATCCGCCGGTGCCGCCGGCATCGAGCGCGCCCTGGGTCACGAGGTTCGAGTTGTTGATGCCCGACTGGTGGACATAGGTGTAGTTGGCCTGCATGCCGAGGCCGCTCAGCAGGCCGGGCAGGAAATCGAAGAAGGTCTGGTAGGCCGCTTCGACGCCGTAAAGCTCGCCGCCGCCCTTCTGGTTGCGGGGACCGCGCATCAGCACGGTCTGCTTCGATCCGGCGTCGTTGGTGAATTCGCGGCCGAATTCGCCATAGGAGAAGCTGCCATGCAGCTTCTTGTAGAAGGCGCCGACGCTGAGCGCGCTGTTATTGCCCATATAGCGTTCATAGGTGAGGTCGAACTGGTCGGCCCGCACCGGCTTGAGCGCCGCATAGCCCGATTCCGCCCGGAACAGGAAGTTGTAGCCCTTCACATTCTCCGGCGTGTGCGGCGCGTCGGGCGAGGTGTAGACCACATAAGGCGAATCCGGCGCCGTATCGATGACCGGCGTCTGGATCGAAACATAGTTCCGAAGCAGGCCGAAATCGGGGCGCGATATCGCCCGCGACGCCGCGAAGCGGATGAACTGCTTGTCGTCCAGGCCGAAGCGCACGTTCAGGCTGGGCAGGGCGTGCGTATAGGAGGTCTTGAACGTGTTGGGCAGGTTAGACGCATCGGCGAAGGCCAGGATGTCGTCGGTCAGGTAGCAGGCCGGATTCACCACCGAGTTCGGCCCGAGCGGATCGCCGCACGGCGATTCCAGCAATCGGGTGAGATCGGTATTGGTGGGGAAGCCCACCGAACCGGTGCTGGTGATTTCCGTGTGGACCACGCGGACGCCGACATTGCCCTGGACGGTGACGTCGTTGAAGATCGTCTTATCGTCCCCGCCGAACCGCATCATGATGTAGCCGGCGGTGGTCTTTTCCTTCACGTGCATCACTTCCTGCGGCAGGAAGCAGCTATTCTCCGGCAGCCCCGGCCGGTCGCAGATCGGCACCCAGCCCGGCGGGAGGGGCGAATTCGTGGCCGGGCCGCTCACGGCCTCCGGCAGCCCCTGGCGATCCTGCAACGTCTTGCGGTTCATGAAGACGAGGTTGGTGTTGGGGAAGACGTTGCCGTTGTAGAAATCCTTGCCGAGGCCGACCGACTCCCAGATGCCCGATCCATAGCCCTGGAAATCCGGGCGGCCGTTGGCGCAGGCGGTGGGGTAGGGGGCGGGCGACGTGTTGTCGATGTTGAAGCCCGGGCCGTTGCAATTGTAATAAGGGGCCGCGATCGGCGTCCAGTTGAAGGTGGAATAGCGCACCGTCTGGCTGCGATCGGCATAGCGGACGCCGACCTTCAGCGAGTTGATCCAGCTATTGTCGTCGAATTCATATTCGACGTCGCCGCGCAGCGCGGTTTCCTTGGCGTTATTGTCCTCCAGATGGGCCTGGATGAACGGCATCCAGTAATTATGCGGGTTGGCGAGGCCGCCTTCGGCATAATTGACGTTGGAGCCGGGCAGCAGGTTGACCTGCGGCGTGCCATCCTTGTTCACGCTATATTGCATGTTCGCCATCGATCCGGTGGCGACGAGGATGTCGTAATTGTCGGTCGAGGCGGTGATGCGCTGGACGTCGAAGCTGGCGTGCAGCCGGTCCGTCGGGTCCCATTTGACGTTGAAGGAGAAATCCTTCGTGTTTTCCTTATGGTCGAAATTGCGCGCCTCATTTTCCAGATAGAGGCCCTGGCGCTGGGTTTCGCAATTCGATCCGGCGCCGCAATAATTGACGAAGGGAAGGCCGGGAACCGCGGAGCCGCGATTGATATTGTCCTCGGTGCTGCCGCCCCAGTCGCCGGTGCCGCCGGTCAGCGTGCCGGAGGTGAGCATGCCGTCCGCGCCGAAGATCAGGCTGCCGGTGCCGGGCGCCGGACCCAGGTTGCTGCTCGCGCGCGGGCGGAAGGCGGACGATCCGTAATAGCCGCCTTCGAATTTCGTATGCGCGGCGCGTTCCAGCCAGGCGTTGTGATATTTCGACTGGGTATATTGCGCGGTGGCACGGAAATTGCCGGTCGGATTCTCATATTGCGCCGCAAGCGCCACGCCGTGGCGGGTGCGATCATAATCGACCTGCGAGAAGCGGACGCCATCGGGAATGAAGGCCCAGTTGTTTCCGCCGAAGGGATTGGCCGTGCAGACGACATTGCCGTCCGGCCCGATTATGCCGGTCTCGCCATCGGGGGCGAGCGCACCGGCCGAGCAATAGGTGTCGATCTTGTCCATGATGACGCTTTCGGTGCGCGTCACCACGTGCGAGCGGGCGTAATTGGCCATCAGGCCGAAGCGGCCGGCGTCGGTTTCCTTCGAATAGCTGACGATGCCCGAATATTCGGTGGTCCATTTGTCGGACCGGTCGCCATAATTCCCCTTCAGGTTGCCCGAGACTAGCAGGCCGTCCTGATCGAAGGGCAGGCGGGTGCGGAGGTTGACCGTGCCGGCGATGCCGCCTTCGATCATCTCGGCCGTCTGGTTCTTATAGACGTCGACGCCGGCCATCAGTTCGGGCGAGACGTCGTTGAAGTTCAGCCCGCGCGAGGCATCGGCGGAGAAGCTGTCGCGGCCGTTGAACTCGGTGCGGACCTGCGGCAGGCCGCGCACGAGGACGCTGGTCGGCTCGCCCGAGGGGTGCGTGCTGTCGTCGCTCGACTGCAGGCGGGAGACGGTGATGCCGGGAACGCGCTGGAGCGCCTCGGACACCGACTTGTCCGGGAAGGCGCCGATGTCGGTCGCGGTGATCGAATCGACGACGGTGTCGGCGTTCTTCTTGATGTTCTGCGCGCTGGCGAGGGCGCCGCGCACGCCGACGACGACGATGTCGCTCGGATTTTCCCTGTCCGCGGCTTCCGCGGGCGCGGCATTGGCGGCCTCGGCCGCGGTGATCGCGACGTTGGCGGCGGTGATCTGATCCTCGGCGAACGCCTGCGTCGCTGTGCCGAAGCCGACCAGCGCAAGCACCGTCAGCGATGCGCCGCCTCTCAGAATGGCGCCGCAGGCGCGATTCGAACGCACGTCCCTCATGCTAAACTCCCCTTTTCCCCATCATGCCGTGTCCCCTCGCGGGGCGCGGCGTTGTTCACGCAATCGAAGCCGGGGCGCTGCCGCCCCGCTTTGTCATGCGGGATTCGCGTCGAAAGCCGGTTCCGGCCTGCTGGGCCGTCCCGGATGCTTCCCGATCAATTGGTGGTGGCCGGACCTGGCGCCCGGAGCGGCGATGCCTGGCCCCGGCCCGCGTGAGGCGCATGTCATGCGCGATTCCATCGGTCCCCCTCCTCTCCGGCCGGGGCGATCCATGCCGCCGCCGTGCCATCTCCTCGAATCGAATCGGCGCGCAAAGCCGCGTCGATGCTTCGATTTGCGCAACTTTGCGTAAGTTTGCGGAGAGTGCAAGAACTATTTGGCCGGTGGAAAATGACGATATGTGACCATATGGCGATATTAAATTACGGATTTTGACGGGATAATGCCGGATACTGGGCTGCCGGCGCTGGATGACGTTGTTTGTCGGGAGAGAAAAATTGCCGGGCTCTTGTCCTGTCAGTGCAAAATTTGCATAAACGGTTGCGCGGGAGGCGGCGGTTCAGCCGTGCTGGCTCGCGGGGCGCGGTATGGCGAGCGCGCACAGGGCCGCCAGCATGAGGCAGCCGGCGGCCAGCGCGATCGCGAATATCGCCTGTCCGCCGAAGCCGTGGCCGACCAGCGGGCCGAGCACGGTGGCGGCGACCAATTGGGGCAGGACGAGGAACATGTTGTGAATGCCCATATAGACGCCGGTCTTGTGCACGGGCACCGCATCGGCAAGCAGCGCATAGGGGATGGAGAGGATCGACGCCCAGGCGCAGCCGATGCCGATGATGGGTATCCACAGCAGACGCGGATCGTCGATCAGCAGGAAACCCGCCAGCCCGAGCGCGCCGAGGGCGAGGCAGGTCGCGTGGGTGATCCGCTTGCCGATGCGCGCGCCGATGCGGGGCAGGGCCAGCGCCATGACGGCCGCGACGCCATTATAACCCGCGAACAGCACGCCCACCCAGTCGGCGCCGGCATTATAGGCGGCGGAGCCCGGATCGGTGGTGCCGTAGTGGCGCGCGGCCACGGCCGGGATGGTGTAGATCCACATGGCGAACAGGCCGAACCAGGTGAAGAATTGCACGATGGCGAGGCGCCGCAGCACATCGGGCATGTGGAGGATGTCCTCCACGATCTCCAGCATGCCGAGTGCGCTATGGCCGCGCCGTCGCCGCCACACGGTGGCGAGCTGGGCGAGGCCGAACGCCACGGCGATGGCCGCCACGACATAGACTTCCCGTTCGTAGCGCACCCAGGCCGCGACCAGCGCGACGGCGGCGCCCCCCGTCATCCAGAATATGCCGCCCCGGATCAGCGAGGCGGCGCCCTCCGCGCTCGGCACGGTGTGCGGCGGCGGCCCCCACGCATCGGCGGCAAGGCTGGCCGGCGGGCGTTCCGGCGTGGTGAACACGGTCCACGCCACGGCGGCGAGAACGAAGGCACCGCCGATATAGAAAGCCAGCCGCACCGATTGCGCCAGCATGTGCGGCTCGCCCCGGCTGCTCATGCCGAACCAGTGGGTGAGTATCCATGGCAGGGCGCAGGCGAAGACCGCCCCGGCGCCGATGAAGAACACCTGCATCGCGAAGCCCTGGGCGCGCTGCTCCTCCGGCAGGGTATCCGCCACGAGCGCGCGGAACGGCTCCATCGCGATGTTGACCGAGGCGGTCAGCACCCACAGCATCACGCTGGCCGCCCAGAGCGTCGGCGCGTTGGGCATGGCGAACAGCGCGATCGCCGTCAGGATCGCGCCGCCGAGCAGATAGGGCCGCCGCCGGCCGAGCGGGGTCCAGGTGCGGTCGCTCAGATAGCCGATGATCGGCTGCACCAGCAGCCCGGTGATCGGCGCCGCGATCCACAGGATCGCCAACTCGTCCACGTCGGCACCCAGCGTCTGGAAGATGCGGCTGGTGTTGGCGTTCTGGAGCCCCCACACGATCTGCACGCCGAACAGGCCGCAGCACATGTTCCATATCTGCATGAAGGAAAGGCGCGGCCGGATCACCGTGCAGCGGCCGGCATGTCTGTCCATCGCTTGCAAAGGCCCCCCTTTGATGCGCTAAGGTGCTCGCATTCGCCCCACGTTCAGCTTGAGCGCAATGACCAGCAGTAGCAACAGCAATACCACGCTGCAGGATCTGGCGCAGCTTGCCGGGGTATCGATATCCACGGTGTCGCGTGCGCTCAACGATCATCCGCTGATCAGCACGCGCACCAAGCAGCGCATCTGGGCGCTGGCGCGCGAGCATGATTATCCCTTCCGCCCCTATATGCCGGCCGGGCCGATCGGCGCGGAAGGATCGATCGCGATCGTGACGCCGCACATGCGCGGCCGGCCGCTGCCCTTGTCGCACCCCTTCTTCCTCGAGCTTCTCGCCAGCATCGGCGAGGCGGCGCGCGCGCGGGATTGCGATTTCACCGTCAGCCACACCGCGCCGGCCAGCTATGAGGATCTCGTCTCAGCCGTCACCACCAGCCGGGCCAGCGGGGTGATCTTCCTCGGCCAGGCGATGCTGCACGATGCGCTCAATCGCCTGGTCGATACCAATGCGCGCTTCGTGGTCTGGGGCGCGCAGATGCCGGGGCAGCGTTATTGCTCGATCGGGTCGGACAATCTGCTGGGCGGCCGCCGGGCGACCGGCCATCTCGCCCGGCTGGGGCGCAAGCGGATCATGTTCCTGGGCGGCGCCGATCCCGAGGCGGTGCAGCGGCGGCGCGGCTATATGGAAGGATTGAAGGAAGCCGGGCTGGAGGCGGACCCCAAGCTGGACGTGCCGGTGGATTTCGAGCTGGAATCGGCGGAGGCCGCCGTCAGCCGTCTGCTCAGGCGCAACGTGGCCTTCGACGGCATCGTCGCATCGAGCGACCTGATCGCGCTGGGGGCGATCCGCGCGCTGCGTCGCGCCGGTCTCGCCGTGCCGCGCGACGTTTCGGTCGTGGGCTATGACGATATGCTGCTCAGCCGGCTCAGCACGCCCGCGCTGACGACCATCCGCCAGGATACCTATGATGCCGGCCGCCAGCTGGTCTCGCGCATCCTCGATCCGGTTCCGGACAATCTTCCCGGCCGGTTGCAGACCGACCTTATCGTCCGCGAATCCTGCGGGGCGTAAGGGGGGCGTCAGGCCGCGCGCGCCGCCTCGGCGGCGATGCGGACTTGCCCGGCATCGGGCGTGACGCCGGTATAGAGCACGAACTGCTCCAGCGCCTGGAGGACGGCCACTTCGGCGCCGGTGATGCGCCGCTTGCCCAGCCCTTGCGCCAGCGCGAGGAAGCGGGTTTCCACGGGGAAGGCGACGACATCGAAGGCGATATCGGCGGCGGCGACCATCGCTTCGGGAAAGGGCAGGGCATCCTCGTCGCCGCCGGCCATGCCGATCGGGGTGACGTTGATGAGGAGCGGCGGGGTATCCGCGATGTCGGGAAGGTCGGCCGCCCAGTCATAGCCATATGTGGCCGCCAGCGCCGGCCCGGCATCCGCGTTGCGGGCGACGATCAGGCCGCGTTCGACACCCTCGTCGCGCAGCGCGGCGGCGACCGCCTTGGCCATGCCGCCGCTGCCGCGCAGGATGAAGCGGGTGTCGCGGCCGATGCCGGCCTGGGCGAGGAGGGCGCGAACCGCGCTGTAATCGGTGTTGTAGCCGGTGAGCCGGCCGTCATCGTTCACGATCGTGTTCACGCTGTCGATCGCGCGGGCCGACCCCTCGAGCCCGTCGAGCAGCGGGATGACGGCTTCCTTGAAGGGCATGGAGATGGCGCAGCCACGGATGCCGAGCGCCCTGATGCCGCCGATCGCGCCGGGAAGATCCTTCGTCGAGAAGGACTTGTAGACATAATCCAGGCCGAGCTGATCGTAGAGGCTGTTGTGGAAGCGCGATCCGAAATTGCTGGGCCGGGCGGAGAGCGACATGCACAGGCGCGTGTCGCGGCCGATGGGCGGGCGGGCGGGGTGGCGAAGGGCGGACATGGAGCGTTCCTAGCCCGGCCGGGCCGAAATCGCCACGGTCCGGGGTGGCTTTTCGGGACGGGGCCGATATCCCTCTGCCGGAGAGCGGGACAGGCGGGAGGCGCGGGTGAAGGCATGGATGGGCTTGCTGGCGGCGCTGCCGGTGGTCGTGGCGCCTTCGGCATCCGCGGCGGACGATCCGCTGCTGCGGCCGATCGCATCCGATTATGCCGCGCGCTGGCTGCGGCCGCAGGCGCCGGCGCGCATCTTCGGCGACACCTATCTGGTGGGCTTCGCCGGCATGACCGTGGCGCTGGTCCGCACCGAGGCCGGGCTGATCCTGATCGACGGCGCGCTGCCGCAGGGCGTGCCGGCGATCGAGGACAATATCCGCCGGCTGGGTTTCGACGTGAAGGATGTCAGGCTGATCCTGAGCACGGAGCCGCATTACGACCATGCCGGCGGCCTCGCGGCGCTGGCGCGCGACAGCGGCGCCACGGTGATCGCCAGCGTGCGGGCGGCGGCGCTGTTGCAGCGGGGCGAGAGCGGGCTGGACGATCCGCAGGCGGGCACGCTGGCGGCCTTCCCGCCGGTGGTGAAGCTGCGCGCGGTGCGCGATGGCGAGCGGATCAGGCTGGGCGGCACGACGATCACCGCGCGGGCGACGCCGGGCCACACCACCGGCAGCATGAGCTGGGCCTGGCGGAGCTGCGAGGGCGCGCGATGCGCCGACATCCTGTTCGGATCGAGCCTGAACCCGGTTTCGGCCGACGGCTATCGCTTCTCCGATCCGGCCCACCGGGCGACGGTTGCCGCCTTCCGCCGCAGCTTCGCCACGGTGCGGGCGATGAAGTGCGACATATTGCTGACGGCGCATCCCGATCATTCGGGCGGCGACGGGAAGATCGCCCGGCTGGCGCAGGGAGCCGAACCCAATCCCTTCATCGATCCGGCGGCCTGCCGGGCCTATGCCGACAAATATGAGGCGGTGCTGGACGCCCGCCTCGCGAAGGAGGCGGCGGGCGGGCGCTGATTCAGATCAGGGCCAGCGCCGAAAGCTCGTCCACCATCGCCTTGGGCATGGCGGAAAGATCGGCGTCGTCGCTGTCGAAATCCTCGGGTGCGTCCTTGCCGTCGAGGTAGCGCCAGCCCTGATGCGCGCGCTTGGGCCGGGCGCGGACGGGGACGAGGCGGGCATCGACCCGGATGATGCAGCGGCCGCCCTCGGCTTCCTCGAAGCCCAATATCGCCTGCCGCGCGACCAGCCGGTGGGCGATGATCCAGTAGAGCGAGCCGCCGGCCATCTCGGCCGCGCGGGTGGGGCGGTAGCGCGTGCGTATCGCGGCGGTGCCGTCCACCGCGTTCGCGGCGATGCGGTCCTGCAGGATTTCGAGGCTGGAGCAGCCGACGGCAACCTTGGTGAGGTGGAGTGTCACGGGCCTCTTACCTGAACGCATGCCGCCATCCGGCGGCCGGCCTGATGTGGGGAGCGCGCCTCAGCCCGCAAGGCCGGTGGCGGTGGCGAGGCCGAGGAAGGCGAGGAATCCCATCGAATCGGTAATCATCGTGACGAAGATGGAGGAGGATACGGCGGGGTCGACGTCCATCCTGTCGAGCGTGACGGGGACGAGCACGCCGGCAAGGCCGGCGATGACGATGTTGGTCATCATGGCGGCGGCGATCACGGCACCCAGCCCGGCATTGCCGAACACCAGCGCCACGCCGGTGCCGATCACCGCCGCCACGGTAGCCCCGTTCAGCAGCGCGATGCGGATTTCGCGGACGATGGCGCGCATCGTGTTCGATTGGGTGAGCTGGTTCGTGGCCAGCGCGCGCACCGTGACGGCCATCGTCTGCGTGCCGGCATTGCCGCCGACGCCGGCGACGATCGGCATCAGCGTGGCCAGCGCCACCATCTTCGCGATCGTGCCTTCGAAAACCCCGATGATGGTGGATGCGACGAGCGCCGTCAGCAGATTGGCGAGCAGCCAGCGGACGCGGGCCTTGTAGCTGTCCTTCACCGGCTCGTTGATGTCGCCGTCGCCGGCGCCGGAGAGCTTGAGGATATCCTCGCCCGCCTCCTCCTGGATGATGTGGACGATGTCGTCGACCGTGATCATGCCGACCAGGCGCCCGGCCTGATCGACCACGGCGGCCGAGATCAGCGCATATTTCTGGAAGCGGAGCGCCACTTCCTCCTGATCCATGTCCACCGGGATCAGCGTCTGCTCGCGCTTCATCACATCGGCGATGGCGATCGCGCGCGGCGTGCGGAGGATCCAGCTCAGATTGCAGGTGCCGACCGGGTGATGGCGGCCGTCCACCACGAAGATTTCCCAGAAATCGGTGGTGAGATCCTCGTTCGAACGGAGATAGTCGAGGACGTCGCCCACCATCCAATGTTCTGGCACCGCGATCAGATCGCGCTGCATCAGGCGGCCGGCGGATTCCTCCGGGTAGGACAGCGCTTCCTCGATCGCGGCGCGATCGTCAGGCTCCATCGCGCGCAGCACGGCGCGCTGCTCGTCGTCGTCCAGTTCCTCGATGATGGCGACGGCGTCGTCCGTATCGAGCTGGGTGGCGATTTCCGCCACCTCGTGCGGGGCGAGCGCCTCGATCAGCTCGTCGCGCACCCATTCGTTCATTTCCGACAGCACGTCGCCGTCGAGCCGGTCGGCGATGGCGGCGGCGAGCGGGCGGCGCATCTCGCCGGGCACCAGCTCGAACAGGTCGGCGATGTCGGCGGGGTGGAGGGGGGCGACCAGCGCGCGCGCGCCTTCGTCGTCGCCCGCCTCGACATGGGCGATGACGCTGGCGACGAATTCGGGCTTCAGCCGATCGTCCTCGTCGAGATTGGTTTCGGCAACGGGTTCGCCGTGCGCGGGATCGAATTCGGTTTCGCTCATCGGTCCCCACCTTGGCGCGTGCTGGATTCGGGCCGCCTTCTAGGCCGGGGCGCCGCCGATGTCAGCCACCCCGGACGCGATTTTGGGATGGAGGGCTATTCCATCATGGGCGGGGGCGGGTCGCCCGCCTTGCGGCCGACGCCGCGCATCAGCACGACGAAGGGCAGCAGCACCGCGACCGCCCAGCCCATCAGCCAGTAATCGTCGATATAGGCGATCATCAGCGCCTGCCGGTTCACCTCCGCATCGACCATGCGGAGGATGTCGTGGCCCTGCTGGCCGAACCGTTCCAGCGTGCCGGGCGTCAGGAAGGGGAGGCTGGAGGCGCTGACATGGGCGGCGAGATCCGAATGGCTGACCTGGGTGTTGCGGGCGAGCAGCGCGGACAGGATCGAGATGGCGATCGACGAGCCCATGTTGCGCGACAGGCTGTAGAGCGCGGCCCCTTCGGTGCGCAGGTAGGGGGCGAGCGTGGCGAAGGCGAGCAGGTTCAGCGGCAAGACGAACATGCCGAGGCCGAGGCCCTGGATCAGCGCCGCGAAGATGATCGGCCGCGATCCCATCTCCAGATCGAAGCCGCTCATCATCATCTGCGATACGGCGACGAGGACGAGGCCGATGGCGATCACCACCCGGCCGTCGACATATTTGGTGACGAAGCTGGTGGCGAGCATCGACACCATCATCGCCAGCCCGCGCGGGGCGACGAGGATGCCGGCGCCATAGGCGTCGTAGCCGAGCAGGGTCTGCAGCATCGGCGCGGTGAGCGCGGAGCCGGCGATGCTGACGCCGCTGGCGACGAACATGAACAGGTTGGCGATCAGGAAGTTGCGATCGCGGAACAGGGCGAGCGGGATCAGCGGCCGCGCCGTCGTCGCGCTGTGGATCACATACATCCACAGCGCCGCGACCGCGAGCGCCGCCTCGATCACGATCTCGCGGGAATCGAACCAGTCGAGATGGGTGCCGCGATCCAGCACGAGCTGGAGGCCGACCAGGAACAGCGAGATCAGGATGAAGCCGGTGATGTCGAGCCGGGTCTTTTCCAGCCGGCTGGAGGACAGCAGCAGCCAGCTTGCGATGGTGGTTACGATGCCGAAGGGCACGTTGATGAAGAACACCCAGCGCCAGTTCCACTGATCGGTGAGCCAGCCGCCCAGCACCGGCCCCATGATCGGCGCGATCATCACGCCCATGCCCCAGATGGTGAGCGCCTGAGCATGCTTTTCGCGGGGGTAGCTGTCCAGCATGATCGCCTGGGTGAGCGGGCCGATGAAGGCGCCGAACACGCCCTGGAGCACGCGGGCCGCGACCATGGTTTCGAGCGTGGGGGCCAGCCCGCACGCGGCGGAGGCGAGGGTGAAGCCGACCACCGAGGCCACGAACAGCTCCCGCCGGCCGAAGCGCGATTCCATCCAGCCGGTGACCGGCGTCGCGATTGCGACCGCGATGATGTAGGAGGTGAGCACCCAGGCGATCGATTCCTGCGTGGCGCCCAGCGAAGCCTGCATGTGCGGCAACGCGACGTTGGCGATGGTGGAATCGAGCACCTGCATCAGCGTACCGGCCATCACCGTGATGGTGATCGCCAGCCGCTTTGCCGGGGAAGGCAGGGCGGGCGAGGCCGGGGCAGGCGGTGCGGAGGCGGACGCGGCGGCCGTGGACATGGATTCGGGCTAGACCCGCCATCCAAGGGTTTCAACCCGCAACGCAATGCCCATATGCAAGGCCATGACCCGAAATTATCGCCTGTCCGTTCTCGACCAGTCCCCCGTCGCCGAAGGGACTACGTCGGCAGACGCGCTCGCCAACACGCTGGATCTGGCGCGAACCGCCGACAGGCTGGGCTATCACCGATATTGGCTGGCGGAGCATCACGCCTCCCCCGGTATCGCCGGCGTCGCGCCCGAGGCGCTGATCGGGCCGGTGGCGCTGGCGACGGCGCGCATCCGCGTGGGATCGGGCGGGATCATGCTGCCGCACTTCTCCCCCTTCAAGATTGCCGAGACCTTCCGCATGCTGGGCGCGCTGGCTCCGGGGCGGATCGACCTTGGCCTCGGCCGCGCGCCGGGGACGGACGGGCGCACGGCCTACGCCCTCCAGCGCGATCGTTCGCGGCGCATCCCCTCGGACGATTTCCCGCAGAATCTGGCGGAGCTGCTCGCCTATCTGGGCGATACCATGCCGGCCGACCATGCCTTCGCCCCGCTGGTGGCGACGCTGCCTTCGGGCACGCAGGGGTCGCCCGATCCGTGGCTTCTGGGATCGTCGATGGATTCGGCGATCTGGGCGGCGGAGACGGGCCTGCCTTATTGCTTCGCCGACTTCATCAACCCCGCGGGCGCCGAGATGGCGGAGCAGTATCGCCGGAACTTCCGGCCCTCGCGCTGGCTGGAACGGCCCTATGTGATGGCGGCGAGCTGGGCGATCGCGGCGCCCACGAGCGAGGAGGCGCAGGCGCTGGCGGCGCCGGCGGCGATGATGTTCGCCCACCTGTTCCGTGGCGAGCTGATCCCGGTGCCGCCAATGGAGAAGGCGCTCGCCTGGCTCGCCGGGAATCCCGATAGTCACCGGCGCCAGCGGCGCACCCTGCTGGGCACACCGGCCGAGGTGCGCGGCCTGATCGACGGCGTGGCCGCGGAATATGGCGCGGACGAGATCATGCTCGTCAACATCATGTCCGATCACCTCGCCCGGCGGCGCAGCTACGAGCTGATCGCCGCCGAATATGGGCTGGCGGATGTGGCCGACGCCGCCTAGTTAACCCGCACCTATTTCCAGGAGACCATCATGGCCGATCCCGAAAACACCCTGATCCTGTCCCTCGACAGCGGCGGCGACGTCGTCATCCAGCTCCGCCCCGATCTCGCGCCCGGCCATGTCGAGCGGATCAAGGAGCTGACCCGCGAGGGCTTCTATGACGGCGTGGTCTTCCACCGCGTGATCGACGGCTTCATGGCGCAGGGCGGCGACCCCACGGGCACCGGCATGGGCGGTTCCAAGAAGCCCGACCTCAAGGCCGAATTCAGCCGCGAGCCGCACGTGCGCGGCGTCGCCTCCATGGCCCGCGCGCAGAACCCGAACAGCGCGAACAGCCAGTTCTTCATCTGCTTCGACGACGCCACCTTCCTCGATGGCCAATATACCGTGTGGGGCGTGGTGACCGAGGGCATGGAATATGTCGACGCGCTCCCCAAGGGCGAGCCGCCGCGCACCCCCGGCAAGATCCTGAAGGCGAAGATCGCGGCCGACGCCTGATCGCCTGACCTTTGACCAGAAGGCGCCCCGCCCGGCCGCTGGCCGGCGGGGCGCCTTTCGTTTCGGGCTGCCTCAATCCCGCGCGATAGCTTCGAACAGCCAGTCGTGGAAGATGCGCACCGGCCGGCGGGACAGGGCCGAGCGCCGGCAGGCGAACCAGTAGCTATACTGGCTGTCCACCACGACATCGCCGAAGATTTCCACCAGGCGCGGATCGTGCGCGTCGTGGAGATGGCTGTCGAGCATGAAGGCCACGCCCAGCCCCTGCGCCGCGGCATCGAGCATCAGGTGCCCGGAATCGAAATGGTCGACGGCGGCCGGCTCCAGATCCGGGCGGCCGATCGCCTCGCGCCAACTATTGTAGGTTTCGGGCATGTCGCGGTGGAGGAAGATCGTCATCCGCCGCAGATCGTCCGGCGCGCGGATGGCGGAGCGGCCCTCCTGCATCCGCTGGGCGCCGATCGCCACCACCTTGTTGCGATCGAGCCGGCGCGAATAGAGGCCGGGATCGACATCGCGGGCGAGCACGATCGCCGCATCCACCCCCTCGCCGAGACGCGACAGGCCGTGCGCGCCGGTATCGATATCGATGTGCAGTTCCGGGTGGCGTGTGCGGAGTTCCGGCAGGCGCTGCATCAGCCGCTGCGAGGCGAAGAGTGGCAGCACGGCTAGGCGCAGGCGGAGCAGTTCGGCCTCGCCCGTCGTCATCTCGATCGCTTCGGCCAGCGATTCGAGCGCGGGGGCGAGCCGGGCGAGCAGGATTTCCCCATCGGTGTTGAGCAGCATCGCCTGGTGCCGCCGTTCGAAGAGGTTGCGCCCGACGAAGCGCTCCATCGCCTGCACCCGCCGGCTGAGCGCGGGCGACGACAGGGCCAGTTCCTCCGCCGCGGCCTTGACCGAGCCCAGGCGTGCGACCTGCACGAAGGCCTCGACAGCGGTGAGCGGTGGCAATCGGCGCAATCCTGCCTCCAGACAAGCCGGGTTATTGTGCACTGCAATCGGAACATGCACCAGCCGAAAGGCTCCGCATCCACCAAAAGCACGATTCCTGATTGCACATTTTGCAAGCATGGGCAATCTTTTCGCACTTGCACAATTTACCGCTGCAATGCACAAGGGACGGGCCTTTCAGGCATCCTCTCCTAAAAACTTTCAAGGCCGGTCCTTCGGGATCGGCCCTTTTTTTGCCCGCGCGAGGCGGGGTCTCCGCCGGGCGGCATCGCGACCTTCCGAATTTTTTGTTGCTGGACCGGATCGAAATCACGCGCCGAGGGCTTATCTGTTTCGTTCGAGCGGACACAGATAGGCAGATCCATGGCTGACGAGGACAATCCCGGCACCCCCGACAACAACCGCAAGCTCCAGGTCGCCAATGCCCGCCCCGACGACAGCGGACGCGGCCTTGCGCGGATGTCCCGCGCGACGCTGGGGGCGCTGGGGCTGGCCGAGGGCGACGTGGTGGAGATCGTGGGCAAGCGCAGCACCGCGG
This sequence comes from Edaphosphingomonas haloaromaticamans, assembly GCF_001853345.1. Lineage (NCBI taxonomy): Bacteria > Pseudomonadati > Pseudomonadota > Alphaproteobacteria > Sphingomonadales > Rhizorhabdaceae > Edaphosphingomonas > Edaphosphingomonas haloaromaticamans. Next base: position 1,135,042 of record NZ_MIPT01000001.1, read on the forward strand.
CCCGCGCCGTGCTGCCCTACCCGGAGGATGAGGGGCTGGAGATCCTGCGCCTCGATGGCCTGCAGCGCGTGAATGCGGGCGTCGGATCGGGCGATTTCGTGGAGGTGCGCAAGGCGGAATCGAAGCCGGCGCAGCGCGTGGTGTTCGCGCCCGCGCAGGAGAATCTGCGGTTGCAGGGATCGGGCGAGGCGCTGAAGCGCAGCTTCGGCATGCGGCCGCTGAGCGCGGGCGACATCGTCGCCACCGCCGGCCAGCAGCGGATCGACCAGTCCAACATGCCGCCGCAGCTTCGCCAGATGCTGAACGCGCCCGCCTTCGCGCTTCAGGAGATCCGGCTGGTGGTGGTTTCCACCGTGCCGGCCAAGGGCATCGTCCATATCGACGCCGAGACCGAGGTGGAGCTGCGCGCCGAGCATCAGGCCGTGCTGGGCGAGAATCGCCGCGCCGACGTTACCTATGACGATATTGGTGGGCTGGGATCGACGATCGATCAGGTGCGCGAGATGGTGGAGCTGCCGCTGCGCTATCCCGAGCTGTTCCAGCGCCTCGGCGTCGATCCGCCCAAGGGCGTGCTGCTGCACGGCCCGCCTGGAACCGGCAAGACCCGGCTGGCCCGTGCGGTCGCGAACGAAAGCGACGCCAGCTTCTTCCTGATCAACGGGCCGGAGATCATGGGATCGGCCTATGGCGAGAGCGAGAAGCGCCTGCGCGAGATATTCGAGGAGGCGGCCAAATCCTCCCCCTCGATCATCTTCATCGACGAGATCGATTCGATCGCGCCCAAGCGCGGGCAGGTGCAGGGCGAGGCGGAGAAGCGCCTCGTCGCCCAGTTGCTGACGCTGATGGACGGGCTGGAGGCGCGCCAGAACACGGTCATCATCGCGGCCACCAACCGGCCCGAGGCGATCGACGAGGCGCTGCGCCGGCCGGGCCGGTTCGACCGCGAGATCGTGATCGGCGTGCCGGACGAGCGCGGCCGGCGCGAGATATTGGGCATCCACACCCGCGGCATGCCGCTGGGCGATCGCGTCGACCTCGACGAGCTGGCCCGCCAGACCTACGGTTTCGTCGGTGCCGACATGGCGGCGCTGGCGCGCGAGGCGGCGATCGAGGCGGTGCGCCGGATCATGCCGAAGCTCAACCTGGAGGAGCGGACGATCCCGCCCGAGGTGCTCGACACCCTTTCGGTGACGCGCGAGGATTTCCAGGAGGCGATCAAGCGCGTCCAGCCATCGGCCATGCGCGAGGTGATGGTGCAGAAGCCCAATGTCCGCTGGGACGATGTGGGCGGGCTGGACGACGCGCGCGAGCGGCTGCGCGAAGGCGTGGAGATGCCGCTCAAGAACCCGGACGCCTTCCGCCGCATGGGCATCCGCCCGGCCAAGGGCTTCCTGCTCTACGGCCCGCCGGGCACGGGCAAGACGCTGCTGGCCAAGGCGGTGGCGCGCGAGGCGGAGGCGAATTTCATCGCCACCAAATCCAGCGACCTGCTGTCCAAATGGTATGGCGAGAGCGAGCAGCAGATCGCCCGCCTGTTCGCCCGCGCGCGGCAGGTGGCGCCGACCGTGATCTTCATCGACGAGCTGGACAGCCTGGTGCCGGCACGCGGCGGCGGACTGGGCGAGCCGCAGGTGACGGAGCGCGTGGTGAACACCATCCTTTCCGAGATGGACGGGCTGGAGGAGCTGCAATCCGTGGTGGTGATCGGTGCGACCAACCGGCCCAATCTGATCGATCCCGCCCTGTTGCGGCCGGGCCGGTTCGACGAGCTGGTCTATGTCTCCGTGCCCGATGCCGGCGGGCGGCGGCGCATCCTGGACATCCACACCGCCCGGATGCCGCTGGCGGCGGACGTGGACCTCGACGATCTGGCGAAGCGCACCGATCGCTTCACTGGCGCGGACCTCGAGGATCTGGTGCGCCGCGCGGGCCTGTTCGCGCTGCGCGAATCCCTCGACAACAAGGCGGTGACCGCCGCGCATTTCGAGCAGGCGTTGAAGGAGACGCGGGCGACCGTGACGCCCGAGATCGAGCGCGAATATGAACAGATCGCCGCGAAGATCAAACAGGACGCGCTGGCGCTGCAGCCGATCGGCTTCGTCTCGCCGGGCATGCTGAAACCGCGCGGGGAGAAAGGTGACAGCTGAGGAGGCGGGGGAGCGTCCGTCTCCCCCTTCTTTTTGACCCCGCTCCGGTTTCGGCCGGGCGGGGCGCCGTCGTCCGGCCCGCGGTGGCTTTCGGGTGCTACGCGCCCTGCGCGCCACGCTCCCATCGATGGTCGCGGATGATCCCGGCGACGATCAGATGGTAATGATCATACCAGTCGGCGCGGCCCTGTTCGCGGACCTTGCTGTGGCCGGCATGGGCGCCAGCGGGCGGCGGCTTCCTCGTCCGTCCAATAGCTTATGGTGATGCCCTCGCCATCGGCGGCGCGGACGCTGTGAATGCCCAGATAGCCGGGCTGGCGGGCGGCTTCGGCCTCCATCGCGGCGGCGGCCGCCTGATATCCGGCCTCGTCCGCCCCGGTGCGGCGGCTGACGAAGATGACGGCGATGGCGCCGGGCGGGAACATGTTCATTATGGCGCTGTAGACCCGTTCCGTCGCAGCAGGGAAGGGCGGCGCTTGCCTTTCCGCCCGGCATTTGCGAACGGAACTCTTCCTGTGTCGGCCTGTTGGAGTCCGCATGACTGTCTCTCCCGGCGAAACCGCGCTGGCGCGTGCCCGCAAGCGCCGCCTGCACCCCGCCAATCTCGGCCCGCTGGGAATGTTCTTCCTCGGCTTCCTCAAGCATCCGGTGATGGTGGGATCGATCATCCCGTCGTCCAGGCGGCTGATCGACAAGATGCTGGCCCGGGTGGACTGGAAGAATACCAAGGTCTTCGTGGAATATGGGCCGGGCGTGGGCACCTTCTGCGGCCATATCCTGGAACGGATGGCGCCCGATGCGACGCTGATCGCGATCGACACCAACCCCGACTTCATCGATTATCTGGGCGCGCGGATCACCGATTCCCGCTTCGTGCCGGTCAACGGATCGGCGGCGGACGTGCGGGCGATCCTGGCCGAACGCGGCTTCGCGCATGCCGATTACGTGCTGTCGGGCCTGCCCTTCTCTACGCTGCCGGCCGGCATCGCGCCGCGCATCGCCGGGGAAACGGCGGCCGCGCTGCGGCCGGGCGGGGCCTTCCTCGTCTATCAGTTCAGCCCCAAGGTGCATGACTTCATCGCCCCGCATTTCGAGCGGATCGATCATGCAATGGAATGGGTGAATATTCCCCCGGCCCAGCTTTACTGGGCGTGGAAGGATTAACCGCGACCTTCGATCCGGTTCACGGGCCATTCAATCGCCTTGTGCGTTATTATCGGGCAGATAAGGATTATTCCGATCCCGGAGTGCGCATCATGAGCATTGTTCGCAAACGTCTGGCCATGATCGGCCTGGTCGCCACGGCCGGGCTAGCGCTCGGTGCGTGCGCCTATGACGATTACGGCTACGGCTATAATACCGGCTACGGCTATCCCGGCGGTTATTACGACGATTATCCCGGCGGCTATTATGGCGGCGTCGGCTATGGCTGGTATGACGGCTTCTATTATCCGGGCAACGGCTATTACGTGTATGACCGCGGCGGCAAGCGCCACCGCTGGAGCGACAGCCAGCGCCGTTACTGGGAACAGCGGCGCCAGCATGCCGGCCGGCCGGACAGGCCCGGCGGCCCCGGCCGTCCCGGTGGCGGCTGGCATGGCCGGCCGGATCGCCCGGGCGACGGCGCGGGCAGGCCGGATCGGCCGGGCAATGGCGCGGGGCGTCCGGACAGGCCGGGGCGCCCCGGCGATGGCCGCCCTGGGCGCGGCGACTGGCGGGAACGCCGCGACGCGCAGCAGGGCAAGGGCGTGTGGGGCGCGGTGCCCCAGCAGCCCCGCCCGCAGGCTTCGCAGCCGCCCGCGCGCCCGCAAGCCTCGCAGCCTCGCACGCCGGGCCGCGCGCCCAGCCTGAAGCCGCGTTCGGCGCCCCGGCCGCCGCAGCAATAACCGGGCGCCTGTCCGCCCGCCTCAGGGCTTGCGGCGGACGGGCGGCTGGAGGTTGCAGATGTCCGCCCCGCCGGCCGGCCGGATGAAGAAATCATCCTTGCGGTTGGCGCGGGCGTGAACCCAGGCGGCGAAGCTCGGCGATCCCTGCCGCAGCACCTGATAAGCGGACCGATCGGTCGGCGGCAGATCCACCGCGAGGCGGACGGTGGCGATCGGCAGGCGCTGATCCGGCCGGGCGTAGAAGCCTAGCGCCTCGGTGCCGCGCGGCAGGGTGGAAAGATGCTCGATCCCATCCAGCACGCGGCCGGCGACGGCGATGTTGCGATCGAGATGCCGGGGGGCATGGCCGATCACCGCATAAAGCTCGGCTCCCGTGCCGGTATCGGGGCTCATGTCCCGGCCGACGCCGACCATGCCGTAGCAATGGACCAGCCAGGCGTCCCGGCCCTCGCTCGCGGCCGGCCAGCCGTCGGCATGGCCCACCTTGGCTGCATAGGCATCGCGATAGGGAAGCGCGGCGAAGCCCGATCCCTCGGCGGGGCGCTCATATTCGGCCGGCGGCTGGGCGACGATGCCCGCGGGCAGCGCCTTGCGCTCCGTGGCGTCGCCCCATTGCGCCACATAATTGTCCTGCACGCGGTTGATCGAGGTGCCGTCGAACCAGCCGGCCTGGACGAGCTTGCGGATATTGGCGACATGGACGGGGGCGAAATCGGGCGCAAGCTCGATCGCCACGCGGCCGCCGCCCGCGAGGTCGAGCAGCAGGAGGTTCTCGGCCGGAACATCTGTCCAGTCGGCGGCGGGCGCCGAGGCGACGATCTGGGACGGCGTGGGGGCAGGGGAGGCGGCAGCGGCCGGCGCGGGCGCGGCGGCGAGGCCGGCAACGGCCAGGGCGATGGCGGCGAGGGACGTGGACTGTTTCATCCCCGTATCGTGTCATGCCGGCGCATCGGTTGGAAGCCCGGGGTTGAAAGCCTGGACGACACATCTTGCGCACGCCGCCCCGACCCATTAGGGGCGACGCTTCCAGAGCATGCGGAGCGGTGGCCGAGTGGTCGAAGGCGCTCGCCTGGAAAGTGAGTATACGGCAAAACCGTATCGAGGGTTCGAATCCCTCCCGCTCCGCCATCGACCCTTCCATAAGGGTTCGTAGAAGTCCACTGGGATCGACTTTTCTCTCCTGAAATCCAACACTTAGCCGATCAGCTCGGCCACGACCGTCCGCACCCGTCCGAACCAATCCGGCGATTCGGTGGTACGCAAACGTGGTACGCGCGGTCGAAAAACGTGGTATTTTCAGGAGACCGACAATGCTCACCGATACGAAGGTCCGCACGGCCAAGCCGCGGCCCAAATCCTACAAGATCGCCGATTCCAACCGACTCTACCTGCTGGTGACCCCCAGCGGCGGCAAGCTGTGGCGCTGGAATTATTCCTACGACGGCAAGCAGAAGAGCATGGCCTTCGGCGCCTATCCGATCGTCTCGCTCGCCGATGCGCGCGGCAAGCGCGACGAGGCCGTCACGATTCTCAGCGAGGGCCGGGATCCCGCCATCGCCAGGAAGCTCAAGATCGAGGCGAATATCGAGGCTGGACGGATGACGTTCGAGCGCGTTGCGCGCGAATGGCATGGGAATTCCAAGGCGCAATGGGCCAAGATCCACGCATCTGATGTCATCCGCAGCCTCGAGCGCGACGTCTTCCCGACCATCGGCGCGCTGCCGATCGCGCAGTTGACGCCGCCACTCGTGCTGGGCGTGCTGCGCGAGATCGAGGCCCGCGGCGCCATCGAGACCGCCAAGCGGGTCCGGCAGCGGATTTCCGCGGTGTTCGTCTACGGCATCGCCCAAGGGGTCGTGGAGAATGATCCGGCCGAGAGGCTGGGCAAGGTCCTGAGGCCCCTGCGCAAAGGGCGCCAGCCGGCAATCACCGATCTCAACAAGCTGCGCCAGATGATCAAGGATGCCGAAGAGGACAATGCGCGGCCGATAACACGCCTCGCCCTGCGCTTCCTTGCCCTCACTGCGGTCAGGCCGAGCGAGCTGCGTGGTGCCCGCTGGGGCGAATTCGAGGATCTCGACGGCCGCAAGCCCTTGTGGCGCATCCCCGCGGCCCGGATGAAGGGCGATCTCGATCGCAAGGAGGAACCCGACGGCGATCACCTGGTGCCGCTGGCCCGCCAGAGCATCGCGGTGCTGCGGGCGCTCTGGCCGTTGACAGGCGAGGGCGAACTCCTTTTCCCGAGCAATCGGCACACCCACCGCCCGATGAGCGAGAACGCGATCGGCTACCTGCTCAATCGCGCCGGCTACCACGGGCATCATGTGCCACACGGCTTCCGGGCGGCGTTCTCGACCATCATGAACGAATGGGCGGAACGGCAGGGCAAGGACCATGACCGGCAGGTCATCGACCTGATGCTTGCGCATGTTCCAAGGGAGAAGGTCGAAGGCGCCTACAACCGCGCCGCGTACCTGCCACGGCGACGCGAGCTCGCACAGATTTGGGCCGACATGCTACTGAAGGGACTGCCGGCCCCCGCAGTCCTCGTCGAACGACCGGCGAAGATGACCAACGAGTGGTCGCGCCGGATCGTGCCCAAGCCGGTTGCGCGCGACTTCCGGTTTCGTCGGCGCTCCGAGGCGGCCTAAGGGCCGCCTCGGAGCGCCTGCTCATGCCGATGCGTGGCATCCAAGATGGGTCGTGGTCATTCTTCGTGTAGTGCACACTGAATTACTCGGTAGCCAACGCCTCCGCTCGCACCAGACTGGCGATCACGTCGGCAACGTCGGTCTTCCCCTTGATGACCGCCGGATCATTCTTGGGAAAATCGATCCAGCCTTCGTTGAATCCATCGAGCATTCGGATGCGCGGAAGCGGATGGCGCATGCCCTGGGCGCGGAAAATCGCGTCCCACTCATCGCGCGGCACGATCCCCGCACGAACCGGGCGGCCGAGCGCCTCGGAGAAAGCGGCGGCGATATCGTTCGGTGAAACGCGCGTCGGCCCTTCCAGCTGGACCACGCGCACGCCCTTCCAGCGCTCGCGGACCAGCGCTGCCGCAGTGCGGCCGACGTCCCGCGCTGCGACCATCGCAATCCGCCGGTCGAGCGGCTGGAGAAAGCTGCGGATCACGCCCTCCTCGATCGCCGAAGCGACATCCCAGGCGGCATTGTCGAGGAACCAGCCAGCACGCAGGAAAGTGACGGGTATAGGGAGTGTCGCCAGCGCCTGCTCCATCAACGAGCGCTGAGTGAGCAGGTTGTCCTTCTCGGCGTCGGCGCCGATGGTGGAAAGACACACGATCCGGCCGGGCCGCGCGCGTCCGAGCGCATTGCGGACCGCTGCGATCACTCGGCGGGCCTCGGGGTAGCCCGGCTCGGGATCGAAGTCCGACGGGGGCAGGATGAACACGCCCTCGGCACCGGTGAAGGCGGCCGCCAGTGCATCTTCATCCTCCATCGCGGCGACGACCATGTCGCAACCGCGAGCCTTCCAGCCGGCGGCCTTCGCGGCATCGCGTACGACGGCACGGACGGGCAGCACGGCATCGAGCAGCGCTGTTGCCAGCGCACCGCCGACCTTGCCGGTGATTCCGGTGATTGCATACATCATGTGTCTCCTTGGATCTGAGGTCAGGGGTTCGGGGCGGCGCGGCGCCAGGTGATACGCGCGGTCTTGAAGCTTCCGGCGAACAGCGCCGGCCGATCGGTGGCGAGCACCAGCGTGTCGCCGTCGAGCTCGGGGATGCGGAGCTGGCGCTGGCCCTGCCAGTTGGGGAACAGGCTGACGCCCATGCCGTGCTCGACGGTGCCGCGATTCTCGTCGACGCGATAGCGACCGGAATAGGCGAGATAGGAAATGCCGGCTGCGAGATACTCGTCGGCGGCGCCGCGATACATGTCGCCGGCGGCGAAGTCCGCCCGGTCAGGGCTGCTGAGTTGCGCGGACATGTATCCGTCGGGCGTGTAGAGGAGAAAGCCGAGCGGGCGTTCGCCCATCGGCAGGAAGACCTCGCCGGTGTCCACATCGGTCTCGATGCATGAGACGAGCTGCCAGGCGCCGATCAAGGCTTCTCTAAGCGTAGCCGATGCCGGGCGGACGATGTCTTGTTTCATGGGGGCGAACTCCTGGTTCGGCGGCCGAAGGCACGCCGTGCACGATCGAAGGTTGGTGGGATGCGGGCGCTCAGCCGCCTGCGGAGATCCAGCGCAGGGTTTCGAGCCAGAGCGTATGGCCGCGATGCATCCGGCCTTCGTCGGCCTCGCGGAAGGCGGCCGCGCCAGCACCGATGCCCGCCTCGTCCATCGCCACGCGGCAGCCCCGTCCCTCCGGCCTCAGCAGCCAGGTGTGGTAGAAGGCAGGGGCTTCGCCCGACGCGCCGCCGAACCAGCCCAGCCGCCGGCCCGGCACGAACTCATGCACGCGGCTCTCGATTGCGAGACCGAAGGTGGTCCAGCGCCAGCGCACGGCAGGCGCCAGTTCGGTGGCGCCATCGAGCGGCGTCACATTGCGGGCGTTCGGATACCAGTTCGGCCAGGCGGCGACATCGACGATGTGGCGCCATGCGCTCTCGCACGGCACGTCGAGCAGTGCCTCGTTGTGCGCGAACAGGTCCGCATTCTCGGGCTCGAAACCTACCGGCCAGTGGATGTCGCGGTCGCGCGTAGCGAGATCGCGGGCCATCTGCCCTTCGGGTGCCGTCGCAGCGGCGAGTGTGGTTCCGGCGAGTGCCGCGAGCGCTATCCCGCCGGCCAGCGTGGCAACCCTGGCGAGGCGCGGCAGCCGCGTCGGCGGAATCGTGTCGAATGGAGTCTGCATCGTTCTTCTCCTTTCGCGGGAGGTCAGATGCGGCCGAGGCCGCGATAGAGGCCACGCTCGAAGGCGCCGTAGAGCGCCACGACACGATCGTCGTAGAAGGGGAGGATCTGGGTGAAGAGCGCGCCGGTCACCTGACTCACCGGGTCGAGCCAGAAATAGCAGTTGAGCAGACCGGCCCAGCTGATGCTCCCCGCCGCGCGGCCGTTCGGCCCTGGCGCGGTGTTGATGTCGAACGAGAGGCCCCATTTGTGCGGTTGGCCGGGGAACTCGTCGAAACTGTTCGAAAAGCCCGGCTGGGCGCTACGCATTTCGTGGACCGAAAGGTCGCCGATCTGGTTGATCATCATCTGCGCGACCGTTTCAGGCCGCAGGATGCGTGCGCCATCGAGGCTGCCGCCGTTGAGCAGCATCCGCAGGAAGGCCATGTAGTCGCGCGGCGTGCTGAACGCGCCGCCACCGCCCATGAAGAACTCGGGCCGCTGCGGCATTTCGAACGGCGCGGGCGCGAGGCTGCCGTCGGGCTGGCGGTTCGCGAAGGCTGCGAGCCGTGCCTTCTGCGCGCTGCCGATCAGGAAGCCCGAATCCTTCATGCCGAGCGGCGCGAAGATGTTCTCGCGGAAATAGACCTCGAGCGACTGATCGCTGACCTGCTCGACCAGCTTGCCCACCCAGTCCATCGAGATGCCGTATTCCCAGCGCTCGCCCGGCTCGAATTCGAGCGGCGCGGTGAAGGCGGCGTTCTTGCAGGTGGCAATATCCGGCATGCCGGTCGCCGCCTCGTAGCGGGTCAGCGCATCGCTCCAGATCGAGTAGGTGTAGCCCGAGGTGTGAGTCAGCAGGTGGCGCACCGTAATCTGGCGCTTGGCCGGGCGCAGGATCGGCTGGCCCGCGGCGTCGAAGCCCTCGAGGATCGTCGGCGCGGCCAGCTCGGGCAGGATTTCGGCCGCCGGCTGGTCGAGCCGCATCCGTTCCTGCTCGATCAGCTGCATCGCCGCAGTGGCGGTGAATGCCTTCGTCATCGACAGCAGCCAGAAGACGCTGTCGTCGCGCATCGGCGCGCCCGTCTCGAGGTTCGCCCTGCCAGCGGTGCCCCGATAGACGATCCCATCCGACGTTGCGGCCATGGCGGCGACGCCCAGGACGCTCCCGTCGCTCACCGCGCCCGCCAGCGCCGCGTCGATGGCGGAAAAATCGCCCTGCGCGGGTCGAACGAGGGCCGTTGCTGCGTGCGGGACGGCGGCAAGCGCCGTACCGGCGGCGGCCATGCCTCCACGGGCGAGAAAGGCGCGGCGATTCATGTCGTGCATCGAAGCCTCCATCGTTTTCGATGACGGCGAGCATCTGCGGCTCGCGGCCGCACCCCATCTACGCCGCCCACGACAGTGATTGGAGCGCATAAAGATCAATGTTACTGTGCGTCGAAATCATAGTAAGGCGTGCCAATGGCCTTCGATGCGCGGATACTGACCGGCGTGGGCGTCCTCGCGGCGGTGGTCGAGGCGGGGAATTTCGCCCGGGCAGGCGAAGCGCTGGGGCTCACGCCCTCGGGCGTCAGCCGCGCGGTCGCCCGGCTGGAAGCGCGAGTGGGCGTTCGCTTGTTCGACCGCACGCCGCGCACCGCGACGCTGACCGAGGAGGGCCGCCGGTTCTACGGCCAGGTCATGCCGCTACTCGCCGGGATCGAGGAGGCGGCCGGCGAAGCGGCCGGCGCCGCCGCCACGGTGGCCGGCAAGCTCCGGGTCAACATCGATCCGTGGTTCGCGCGCATGGTCCTGGCACCGAATCTGCAGCGTTTCCTCGGTCGCTACCCGGCGCTTTCGCTCGACCTCGTCGTCAGCAATCACCGCGAGGAGATGATGACGGGCGTTGACATCGCTGTCCGCTTCGGTTCGCCGGACGGCGCATCATTGGTGGCACGCAAGATATTGGAGACGCGGGTGATTACCTGTGCCGCGCCTGCCTATCTGGACCGGCGCGGCCTCCCCTCAACACCGCACGAACTGGTCGAGCACGAAACGATCCTGTTCCGCGATCCACAAACGGGGCGCCCTTTTGCTTGGGGATTTGGCCGATACGGCGACGAGTTCGAGGTCGATGTCCGGGGGCGCGTAACGACGGACGATCCCTCCACGGCAGTTGAGGCCTGCCTTGCAGGACAGGGTATCTTCCAGAGCCTAGCGCTCGGGCTCGAGCGTTGGCTGGCCGGTGGCGAACTGGTGGAGATCTTCGCCGACTGGTCCGACGAGACATTTCCGCTCTACGCTTACCATCCGTCGCGACATCTTCCGCCTGCCAAGGTCCGGGCGTTCCTCGATTTTGTAAAGGAGATCGGGTCGCTCCGGATGAACGAGCAGGGGTTCCAGTGACTGCCCGCTTTCACCCGCCACCGCCTCGACAACGGAGCTGGCAGCTAGCGACGAACATTGCTCGCCGAACAGGCGGGATCATCGGATTGCTTCTCGCCAACCATGCGACGGGTTGCGCATCGGTCACTTCCAGCTAATCTGAGAGAGCGCCACGAGGGTGGCGCCGAGGCGTGAGAACCTCGCTTGAGAGAGAAATAGAGATCCGCCCCCTTACGGCCGGGTGGCCGACGCGCATGTCCAAGCCGCTTGCGGCCAAAGGCATCGGCGCATGTCTCAAGCATGTTCTCAACACCCGGCTTTCGCCCGCGTGCGCTCACATTTGTGGGTCAAACGGGCATGGTCGGCAATTCCAGCGCAAGCACTCCAGACTCCGGTAAGCTGGTCGCTCTCGGCCGGCAGCGGCGATGCGCCTGATCGGCAGCCTCCTCAAGCCGGCCACGGTTCCGCGCCTCAGCGACGACGACCCGCTTCCGCCTGAGGATCGTGTCGTCCGCCATGCGATCGGCCTGGATGACCTCTATCGCGTGCATGGACCGCGGCTGCTCCGCTATTTCGCCCGCCGCGCCGATCGGCAGGACGCCAAAGACTTGGTGCATGAGAGCTTCGTCCGGTTCGCGAGCTCCGCGGCGCTCCGCGAACAGACCGTCGATTGTCCGGAAGCCTATCTCAACCAGATCGCCACGAATCTGCTGCGCGACCGCGCCAAGTCGGCGCTTCAACGGTCGCTCGCGCATCATGTCCCTGCGGATGACGTTCCGTTGGCCGGCGCCGATCTCGTCGCAGCGTTGGAGGCTCGCGACAAGCTCAACCGGCTCCAGAACGCACTGATGCGGCTGAAGCCGAAGACCCGCGAGATATTCCTCGCCCATCGCCTCGACGGATTGAGCTACAGGCAGATCGCCGAACGGTCCGGCTTGAGCATCAAGGGCGTCGAGTGGCACATGACGAAGGCGATTGATTATCTTGATCGAGCCCTGAGGCGCTGATGGCAGCGCCAGGTTTGGACTCGGGCGCGCCTGATCCGGTGCGCGAGCAGGCGATTGCCTGGCTCGTCCGGCTTCGTGCGGGTCCGACCGATCGGGAACGCGTCGAGTTCGAGGATTGGTACGCCGCGGATCCCCGTCATGCGGATACCTATGATGCGCTTCTCGACAGCTGGGAGGACACCGCGCTTGCCGCGCAAGTGCCCGCAGCACGGCGCGACCCGCAGCCGGCGCCACGGCATCCATGGATGAAGGTTGCCGTTGTCGCAGCCGCCGTGTTGCTGGTGCTGGCCGCCGGTAGCCTCGTCCTGACGAACAATATGCGTAACGGCACGGACGGACCCGCCATGCTCGCGAGCCGGGTCGGCGAAATCCGCGAGATCGCTCTGGAGGACGGTTCGCGTGTCACGCTCGACACGAACAGCGTCGTGCGCGTGAACTATAATGACGGGCAGCGCCGATTGCGGCTCGAACGAGGGCGAGCCCGGTTCGAGGTAGCCCATGACGCGCGGCGGCCGTTCGTGGTGGTCGCCGGAACGAGCGAGGTCGTGGCGCACGGAACCGTGTTCGATGTCGACCTGCGCGAACGGCAAGCGCTCGTGTCCTTGCTGCAGGGGTCAGTGGAGGTCCGGCAGCCGGCGGCCGCCGGCACGCCCGCCAGGTCGACGATGCTGCGCCCGGGGCAGCAGCTCGCATTCGGCGATACCCGAACCGTGACAGCGCCGGTCGCGATCAGAGCCGCGGAAACCCGCTGGCCTTCGGGGATGCTCTCGTTCGAAGACGTGCCGCTCGCCGAGGTCGTTGCATCGGCGAACCGGTACAATCGGACCCAGATCGTCCTCGGCGACCCGGAGGTTGAAGAGCGCCGCTTCACCGGCACGTTCAGGGCGGGCGAACCGGCGCAACTCGCCGACATGATCGGATCGATGTTCGGCCTGAGCGTCCGGAGAAACCAGGACGGCAACCTCATGCTGACCGCCGCCAAATAAATTCCCAGGGTAATCGCGCACGGTCGGGTCGAAGCCCCCCAAGCAACGCCATCAAGGCGTGCGCAAGGGGGAGACACGAATGTCGATTGTTCCGAAGGTCGCGCTTGCTCTGTCCAATTCCGTCGCCGCGCTCTCCGTGCCGATCAGTCCTGCGGTTGCCGCCCAAGAGCGGCAGCTGACCTACGACCTCCCCGCCCAGCCGCTCACCCAATCGCTTCGCGAGGTTTCAACGCGATCCGGCCGGAACATCGTCGCGCCTGCGGAGCTTCTGCGCGGCAGAACCGCGCCGGCCGTTCGCGGCACCTATCCGGTCCAGGAAGTCGTCGACGCGCTTCTCGCCGGCTCCGGCCTTGTCGCCCGCCGGGTCGGAGACGGGTTGCTGATCGAGCGCGCCCAATCCGGCCGCACTTCAAGCGACGACCAGGCGGAGGGCGAGATCGTGGTCACCGGCTCTCGGATCCGCGGAGCCCCCGTCGCTTCTCCCGTGATCACCCTCGGCGAGCAAGCGATCAGGAATGCAGGGCAGTCAGACCTGGGCGACGTTGCACGCAGCGTTCCCCAGAGCTTCGGCGGGGGACAGAATCCCGGCGTCGGGTTCAACGTGCCGGCAAGCATCGGCGGCAATGTCGGCGGCGGGTCTGCCAGCGCGCGAAGCGGTTGTAGCAGGTAGTTCGCGGGCCATAGCGCTCCGGCAGGTCGCGCCACGGCGCACCGGATCGTAGCACCCAGAAGATGCCGTTCAGGACACGGCGATCATCTACGCGCGGCACGCCTCGCGGCTTGTTCGGCAAAAGTGGCTTGATCACGCGCCACTCAAAGTCAGTCAGATCATATCGGCTCATATAGAGCCTGAATCAGATTCCTTCGTCGAGCTAAAGGCCCTAAGTTGGAAAAGCCTACGGCAATGAGGTGCCAATGACAGATTTTAAAGTGATTGATGTCCCGGCAATGCTGAGCGTTCCGGTCAGTTCATATGACGCGAACGGCAACCAGATTCCCGACGATGGCGAATGGCACCGCCATGTTTCGACAAGTCTGTATGTTTTTGCAGAACTACTGGTGGCCAAAGGGCTGACCCCCGGCAAAAGCACTGTTAGCCGCACGCCCGATCTCGTGATCAAATGGTCCGAGTTGAACGAGACCGGTCAGGCCTTCGTCAAAAAGGCCTTCGATAAGTGGCTCAAATCAATCGATGACGTCCGAACAACCGAAGCAATGATGATCCAGAAACTGGAGAAGCGCTGGCAAAAATTCGTTCAACAGGTCCCCTTGCCATAGTCCGATTTATGGGTTCACGCCCTAGCTCTCGACGCACTTGATCCAGATCGTCGGAGGGACTTCTATCCGCGGTTCAGAGCCATTGCCGGACTTCCGGACGAGTGGCTTGCACGGCGTAATGCAACGCCACAGGTCGACGCAGAAAGCTTCAGGATCTTGATTGAGGGTCTTTCAGCCGACGAGGTTGAACCCTGATGAGCGACCCGAGGCGTAGGTCAGGTTCAACCGCGATCGTCACTATAGCGGCTTGGTTCGACCTTTACGCCTATGGTTCGGAAATCGAAGAGGCATGTTTCGATCCCGCTGATTTTCGTGCGGACAAACCGATTAAGAGGTTGCGGGCGTTCCAGCGTATCGTGCGAGAGAACAGCACCACGATGTTTCCCACGCTCGTAATCAACGATGGAGCGGCAGTGCAAACCAACATCGAAGAGCCGCGCAGCGATAAGGCGTGGCTGTTCATTCAACGGTGTTGGAAACTGTATCGGGAAGCAACCGATGCCGACAATCGTAGCGGCGGTCTTGGCCTGCGTGCGGTGATCGCAGTCGGGCTGAGGGCGAAGGGCGCGCGGGCGGGCATCGTCGCACAGGAAGAGGAGCACACCGCGATCATCGATGCCCTGGCTAGTGGCGAGATCGATCGAGACGAAGCTGTGAAACGCGCGCGCCCCGTGAGGCGGGTCTTCGACATCGCTCCAGCCTTGCAGGCGAATTTCGCATTCACCCGCGCCTACGAGGCCGAAAGCTCTGGCAAAAAGGGTGGGTTCCCAGGACCAGCAATCTACTTGGACACAATGATTTTGAAGGATGGCGCGCCTGATTGGCTTGTTGCTGGTACACCCAAACTCTGGCGGCCGAGCAAAACGTCGCTTTCGACCTTGTTCATCTCGATCGAGGGGATGAGCCCGCCCGACGATGCTACAGCGCGTGCAAGCCTGCGGACTGGACGGGAGCTCCGCGCGCTGCTCAGCTATCCTGGCGGACGCCGCTTCTGCAAGGATTTGTCTTAGGCCGCCCGTCTCCGGGCTGGAAAACGAAAATCGCTTCCCACCGGCGGCGGAACGCGACGACGGCTGATGTTAGCGACCTGCTTCGCTGGCCTATCGAGCAGTACTAAGGGATCGGGCAGCCCATCGCTCAACATCGCCGCCCAGACCGTCGCTAAGTTCCGACGGCGTGGCATGTAGGCCGCGTGATCGTAGGCGCCTTCGACCTTTGCCGCCGGAAGATGCGCGAACATCAGATCGATGATCTGGCGATCATGATCTTTGCCCTCGCGTTCGGCCCACTCGTTCGTGATTGCCGAGAAGGCTGCGCGGAAAATGAGGTCAGCCTCAATTCGTCCACAAACGCCCACGCTCTACCGCAATCTTCCACTGTCGAAACGGGGTTGCCCTGGAAAAATTCTAATAATGTCCAATGAAAACAAAGGATTTTGGCGGAGCGGGAGGGATTCGAACCCAGGCGCTAAGAGCTTGATTTACAACAGCCCAAGTTCGTCCTCGCCCGCCGGATACCACGAAAAGTACCATGGGGACTTTTCCGCCTGAAAACCGGCACTTGTCGGCTCAGTTCGGTTCCCACCATGGTATTCGAACCCACGATACATTTCAAGATTTTGGAGGCTTCCCCATCGGCGTCAGCCGAGCGCCTCCTGGACGAGCGCCAGGGTCTCGAGCCGGGCAAGAAATGCCGTTGCACGGTGCTCGCCGAGCAAAGCAGGCGCCTCCTCCGGCCAGCGATCGAGCGCCAGCCGGACCACGCCGCGCATCTCCGCCTCGATCCAGTCCGGATCAAGGCCAAGATAGGTCGCGACCCGGCGGATCCTGTGGCCGTTCACGGTGGCGAAGGCATGCGTTCCGACGAAACGCAGCGCGAGGGTGTCGTTTGGTTGGTATAGCACCGTCGGCACGATGTCGTAGGCTGGCGACAGGCGGATCTCGCCCGGCCGCGGGAAAATGAACGACCAGTTCTTGAGATGGTTGTCGCCGTTGCCGATCAGGACGTCGGCGACCACGCGGCGCAAGCCCTGGAGCACGTCGGCGCGCCAGTCGGTGCTGAAACGCCGGATCATGTTCAGCACCGTCTCGGTGGTCGCCNTCGNGTATTTGCGCTCGCCGGTCGCACCGACGATCTGGCCCGCGTCCTCGATGTGCGTGCGATCGCCGCCGGGCTCTCGGTCAAAACGATCGACCACCAGGACCGATGAGCCGTGGGCGAGCAACTCCGCCGGAATGCCGTCGACGGCATCGGCCGGCACCAGCCGGCAATCGGCGGTCTCGACGCCGATGCTGCGTGTCAGCTGCATCGCGGCGAACTCAGCCTCCGGCAACCCGGGATAGCGCTCGCTCGGAACTTTGAGGATGCAGCGGCCGGTGCCCATCCGGCCCGGAACCGTCAGCCGTTCGCCATCAGCCTGGGCAACGAACTTGAGTTGCACGCCGGCCAGCGAGAACTTGACGATGCCTTCCGGCCGCGGGGTTTCGAAGCCGTGGATGCGCTCCAGCCGCAACGGCCCGGCCGAATCCGGCGTGCCGGTTTCGGGTACGACCAGCACCGCCCCCGGCAGGTCGCCGCCGAGCCGCAGCAGCAGGTCGAACTGGTCGTGATTGCCGGGCCCCATCTCGGCCATCACCAATTCGCGCAGCGCGCCTTCGGGCAGGAGGCCGGAGAACCAGGGCGGCAGGAAGCCGTGCAGGCCGATCTTGTTGCCGCGGTCGGCGAGCCGCGCCCGGGTCTGTTCATCGTCGCCCGGGACGACCCAGCTGAGACTAAAGACCGGCCGGGCGGGATCGCGCAGATAGGCTTCGTCAACGACGAACGAGGTCGCGCCATCGCGGTCGCGGGTGAGCGTGCCCACCCGCGTCACCTGGTCCTTCGGCCCGAGCAGATGAACGCCAAGGACAGCGGCGGTTGCCATCAATCATCTCCGTTTTCGTCGGAGAGATCGACGAAGACGTCCTCGAAGGCCGATCCCGTGGTGTTCCCGCCGCGCGTAACCTGCTGCGGCGCGATCAGTGCGCGCACTTCGGCCGCGCGGGCCGCCGGCACCAATAGCGGCACCAAGCCGAGGGCATCGCAAATCTCGGCTACGAGCGTCAGCCGGTCACGGCTGGCGCGATTGTTGCGCAGGCCGCGTTCCAGTTCGGAAATGCGCGCGCGATCGCGCCCCAGTCGGCTCGCGAGCTCGGGTTGCGTCAGCCCGCGGGCGCGGCGGGCGTTCCGCAGATCGTCGCCCAGCTGCTTCAGTATCTCGGCATTCATCCGAAATTCCGCTCGTTTTTCACAAATAAGCGTCATTCCGCTATTTCATCGAGAGCGAAAAGGCAAGCGCAATACCGCTCTTTCAGGCTACTAGGAGCGGAATTCCGCTCATTTTGGGTCGCCAACATCCCGGGAGCGGGGAGGAGGTCTCGGCGCCGAGCGGGCACTTCCATACACTTCCCCGCCAAAGGGCCGGCGAACTTGGCGTAACGCGCGGGCTATCGCCGACCCGGAGCCAAGGATGGTCGTGCCCGGAGTGGCCGGCTCAGCCCCCTTCCAGCAGCGACGCCAGCTCAAGCAGCTTGAGCCGGACGGTGCCCAGGTCCAGCGCGATGCGCAAATGCCCGCGACCGGCTGCCACGAGAATGGCCCTCAGCACCTCGTCGGAATGACGGGCCAGCGATACCAAGTGGTCGCCCTTCGGCACATGGGTTGCCGCCAGCCAGTGCTTGACCGTGCGCTCGCTCGCCCCCGTCCACTTCATCGCAGTCTTCGTAGCCCTGTGGCTTGCGCCCAGTTCGGCAATCAGCGCCTGCGATATCATAATCGCCAGGCCGGCCTCGCCGCTCTCGGAATGTAATTTGTTGCCCGTTTTCGGAAACATCTTTCCGGCCCTTTCCCGCTATGTCGCTCACCGTGCGGGCGGACGTCCTGCGCTCGCGCAATCTCATGGAAATCGTCGGGTACCCGCCGCACGATGAACAGTGAGGTCGGTGCCTGGTGAGTCGGCTAGAGGAGCAGAACCGGCATTCCGATGAAGCGACGGTGGTTCGCGCCGCCGAGTATGTCCGGATGTCTACCGACCATCAGCGCTATTCGACCGAGAACCAGGCGGAGGCCATCCGTCACTACGCCACGGCACGCGGCTTCGAGATCGTCCGGACCTATGCCGACGAAGGCAAGAGCGGTCTCCGGATCGACGGCCGCGACGCGCTCAAGCGCCTCATCGAGGACGTCGGCGCGGGAACGACCGACTTCAAGGCGATCCTCGTCTACGACGTCAGCCGCTGGGGTCGCTTCCAGGATGCCGACGAGAGCGCCTATTACGAATATATCTGCCGCCGTGCAGGAATCGCCGTCCACTACTGCGCCGAGCAATTCGAGAATGACGGCAGCCCGATCTCGACGATCGTCAAGGGCGTCAAGCGCGCCATGGCCGGCGAATATAGCCGGGAGTTGTCCGCCAAGGTCTTCGCCGGTCAATGCCGGCTAATCGAGCTCGGCTTCAGGCAGGGCGGCCCGGCCGGGTTCGGGCTGCGGCGCGTCCTTGTGGATCAGTCCGGATCGATCAAGGGCGGACTCGAACGCGGCGAGCAGAAGAGCATCCAGACGGATCGCGTCAATACGACTGTGGCTTCGCGCTTACGAGTCCACGGCCTAAATGTCGCGGGACCGGTACGGACACGGTCTTGCGCGTGTGCTTGGCTTGATTAATCGGCTACGATCAGAGTGGCGAGAACCCGACTGAAAAGCTGCGGGTATCGATCCATCCGCGTCTCGATCCCTGGAATGCCGACTAGAATGAGGCCCCATCAATAGCGATCGAAAAGGTCGCGCATGTACGCCAGCCCCGTCGTTGTCAGGCGTTCGGCCTCATCCGCATAAAGAGTTTGGCCTGCCTTCGGCATCGTCTGAGAGACCTGCGCACACGGCAGCGTAGGGCAACACTTCAGCTGTTCCAGTGTGATTTAACGAAAGCGGGGACCTTATCAGACAAGCCTTTCCAAGCCGCTTGCCCGGTAGAAGCGTTCACGACGAAAAGACAGTCATCGGTTTTGAGCAGGGGCGCGATCTGGTCGCGTGCCTCCGAGGCCGTGAGAGCCGAGTCGATATACCAGAAGCTCGTGCTGACACGCGCCCAGCTGCCCAACCCCTTGATTTTGGCCGTAACTGCCTCGCCGTTCTCCGCTGTGTTCTCGAGTTTGCAGAAGATCTGAATATTGTTGGCCACGCCTAATCCGTTTCCTGTAATCGCCGGTGCGCCTAGGCTACTTTTCTTAATAACCCAAGCTGTCGTCGAATCTCCCCCCAGTCTCTGATTTTTTCGGCCAAGCCGCTTGCCTTGAAATCGGCATGGTCGAAGGTCAGTCGCAGGTGCTTCTCGACCTCCGATCGCTTCGCTTGCGGCACGAGCCAGTCTCCGACGCGGCTCTGCAAAGCGATGCCCAGAGCCGCGATGAGGTCATGGCCGTTGGTAAGCTGCCAGAGGTCGAAATCGATGGGGGTGTAATGGTCGATGTGGGCGCGTAGCGCCTTCTTGGCAGCATTGCTCGAGTGCTAGCCTGATGAGACCTTTTCGATCATCGCATCAACGTCGAGCGTATGGCCATCTCCTCGACCAGTTCCCTACCACCGGAGACGGACAATGAACCGCAACCTCCTGGCAAGCCTGCTCGCTACAGCCGCGCCCTCCATCGTTGGATCGCTCCTTCTTGCATCGCCCGTTCAGGCACTCCGGTCTTCGATTCCGCCAATTACGCCTAGAACATCCTGCAGGCAGCCCGCGCGCTGACCCAGATCAATAACCAGATCCGGTCGCTTCAGAACGAAGCGACGATGATCGCGGGGGGTTAGGCAAGCAACTCGACCGACTCGATTTCTCGACCCTGACCGGATCGCCGACGCGCTTCGGGATATCGACCGGCTGATCCGCGAAGCGCGGGGCGTCGGTTTTGACTTCGACCGTCTCGACGATACCGCCGGATGTTTCCCGACGATTCGAGGAAATGGCGACAAGGGCCGAGGCAGTTCGCACCGCCACCGAACGCCTGCGGGGGGAGCGGGAAGCATTGCATCACACGATGACCGTCCAGGCCCGTATCGTCGAAGACGCCCGCATGCCATAGTCACCTTGGAGGGTTGTCTTGAGCCCGTTGATTGGAGGAGCAGGGCAAGGCCGGTCAGCATGCGCTCGCGCGGGGCAGCCGTGTCCAGGCTGTTGAGAGCGGTCCAGACCATGTCTTTGATCTGCGGGTCAATCGCCTGCCCCTTGTCGATCTCTACATCAAGCCATTGCCTTTTAAGCTATATGACTGACCTCGACACACAATCACATGGTCATGCAGATTGACGTCTACCGTAGAGAGCGCCTGCGACAACATTCGGGTAGCGATGATATCCGCCCGGCTGGGTGTGGCGTCGCCAGATGGGTGGTTGTGGGCGACGATGACGGCCGCCGCGCATATGTCGATCGATCGGACGATGATGTCGCGCACGTTGAAATGGGTTGTCGTTAGGGTTCCATTCCAGATCATGTCGTCGCTGATCAGGCGGTTACGGCAGTCCAGAAACAGCGCCCGGAACTGCTCCGATGTCAGGCTGGACATTGAGATTTGCAGATAGGTGGTCAGGCTTGACCAGTTGGCGAGGACGGGCTGTTCTCGCACCTCCTCACTTGCCGCAGCGAGCATGGCTTCACGGCACGCGGCCAGGATCTCGATCACCTCCGGCCACTCGCCCATCGCGCGGGCCTGTGCAAAGCCACTGGCGGAAAAAACGCGGGATATCGAACCGAAATATTCCAGAAGCCTATCGGCCAAAATTTGGGCCATCTCCGGTTCGACGAGGCCTATCAGCGTGATGAGGCGCTCTCGTCCTCGAGTGGGCCATGCCCCAGCCAATAGGTTCGACTGCCCAGACAGAGCGTCAGGAGCATAGGATAGGCCCATATCGGCTGCAGGTTCATGTAAACCTTGGGAAGAATGGCGGAACTCGTGATTGTCGCGACGTGAGTGAGCACGGCGACCAGGTGGAATGCGGTGATCCATAGTGGCCAGAACCGATCGCTGAGCGCAGCGAGAAGGAAGAAGGCGATAAGCGCGGCGATGTCGATCGCAAGGATCGCATACTGTGTTCCCTCCCAGCGCGGATTGAGACCGCCAGCTGGCAATGTGAGCAGGGATCCGGCGATTATAATGATCGCCCCACAGCGCTCATCTGTTCCGCCTCGCGAGAACGCGTATCCACTCGCGACCAGCAGCGCCAGCAGGTACATGAGCATATGGACCATGCCTAACGATCCGGGGAAATTGGGCGGTCGTCAAGCATGGCCCCTATGGTCAGGCCGCCTGGGCAACCACGCGCAGGCCCCCGGCGTCGGCTGCCTCTTTCGGCACGAGACCGCCCAGTGCCACCTCGCGGAGGCCAATGCGATCCTTCACCCCCGCCAATTCGCGATGCGTGGCGATGATCTTGCGGCGCGCGGAGACGAGCGCCACCAGAACCTCCGCAGCTTGTTCCAGAGCTTCCTGTCCAACCTCTGCGGCGATGTTCGCCTCAATGCGGGCGGCGGGCATTGCGCCCGTCAATCCCGCCACGTCGGCCAAAGCGAGATCGATTGAACGTTCGCTGGCCATCAGCTGGTCAGCGATCTTCTGCGCGGCATTCCGACGATCCTTGAGCATAAGTCCCCCCTTTCGCGCCGTCGGCGCGATCAGCATTCTCGGTTGTCCGGATGATCAGCCCAGTCGGGCTGACAGCATGATAAGGCTGGCCACCAGCGCATCGAAGGTGAGGACCAGCAGATACAGCAGCAGGATCGATCCGGCGGCGATTGCCATGATCCATCCCACGCGTTGCCAAAAGCCTAGGTCATTATATGGCCTCCCCCGTGTGGGAACCGGCCAGGCAGCCTTCGCATCCAGAGAGGTGGTCATTCCACTGACCCCCTCTTGCGGCTCAGGCAACTCCTGGGACCGTGCTCCGGTTTGGTCGATGCCATGGGAGGCTGCGGCAGCTGTTTCGGCAAGGTCGGTCGGTTGGTGCCCCAATCTTTGGGGGGTATCATCGAGATGCAATGCGGCCCACTTCGCCGCGTCTATCCTGGAACCAACCCCCAGAATGCGCATGGCTTCCTTGATGCGATCATCGACGGTGTGGTGGGATAGACCGAGCTCGATCGCTATCTGCTTGGACGATTTATGTTCGAGAACCAGGGTAAGGCAGGCCCGCATTCCGGGCGTCAGATTTCCGATTCTAGCGCGATCCATCCGGCAGCCATGCGATCCAATTTCGTACTTTTTGTTAACGCGCCCGCAACCATATCGCTCACCGGTAGGCGAAGGGGGGCGGTGGCCGCAAGCAGCGGTCGTGTATCCGTGGCTAATTGTTAAATCTGTGTCCTCATAGGCACATGACGCCGGAGCCGGGGGCCGGTAGCCAAGGCTGCTGAGGGGGCGGACGGTGTAAAATAGTGCTGCCGCCAAGCCCCGATTAGTACCTTGGCCTCGGCGAGGCTGTAGAAAATCTCGCTGCTGAGCGGTTCGTCTCGAAGCGATTCGTTAAAGCTTTCGTTAGGAGCGGCGACAAGTGGATGAGGATGACGACGCCCATGAGCGATAGGAGCGGGGGTGTCCCAGCTTCTACGTGCCTGATAGAATTTGCCCCTGCACCTCGCGGGGCGGCGTCTTGTCGAGCAGCGTCAGGGCGGTGAAGGCTAGGCCGGGACGGGTGAAGGTCTCGCTGCGGTCATACCAGCGCAGCTCCTGCAGCCGCTTTTCCAGCGGCTCGGCGACCTGATCCTGCATCTCCTGCGCAGTCGCGCCGGGCCATGCCGTGACCACGGTCATGACCTTGATGGTGAAGCTCGGATCTTCGGCGCGCCCAAGGCTCAGAAACGAGAAGATCCCAGCGCCGACGATCGCGATCAGGAAGAACAGGGTGATGGATCTCTCGTGGGCCGCGAGCGCGGAGAGGTTGAAGCCGCGCTTCTCGGACGCAGGGGTGGCAGGGGTATGCTCGCTCATCGCGCCGCTCCAGCCACGGGAGCCGTGATGCGGACGGCCTGCCCTTGGTGCAGCATATGCGCGCCCATCGCCACGAAGTGCTCACCGGCCTTTAGACCCGATGTGATCGTCGCGGTCTCTTCAGCGATGCCGGAAATGCGCACCGGCGCGCCGCGCCAACAGCCAGCACCGACTTTATGAGTTCACGACCTAGTCACCCGGAACTGTAATCCGTATCATTGACCCGGATTCATTTGGGGAGATGAGCGATGGCAGGGCGGCAGGCGGATGCGGTGGTGTTGAG
>NZ_MIPT01000001.1:1158997-1272526 GCF_001853345.1 Edaphosphingomonas haloaromaticamans
TTCGGCCTGCAGCCGCACCGGTCCCAGACCTTCAAGCTTTCCACGGATCCGCTATTCGTCGACAAGGTTCAGGACATCGTCGGCCTCTACATGTCGCCGCCGAACCGGGCCGTGGTGCTGTGTGTTGACGAGAAGTCCCAGATCCNGGCGCTCGATCGCGAACAGCCGGTCCTGCCGNTGGCACCGGGCGTCCCTGAGCGGCGAACCCATACCTATGTTCGCAACGGCACGACCTCGTTGTTCGCAGCGCTCGACATCGNCACAGGAGCAGTGATCGGCAAATGCTACAAGCGCCACCGGGCAACCGAGTTTCTCGACTTCCTCAAGCAGATCGACGCCGCGATGCCCGAGGGACCCGATGTGCACCTCGTGATGGACAACTACGCCACGCACAAGACGCCGAGGATCAAGGCCTGGCTGGCGCGCCGTCCGCACTGGCACGTCCACTTCACACCGACATCGGCCTCCTGGATCAACCAGGTAGAACGCTGGTTCGCCGAACTCACGCGCAAGCAGTTGCAACGCGCCGTCCATCGATCCGCCGCCGAGCTCGAAGCTGACATCCTCGCCTTCATCGAGGCGCACAACGAAAACCCGAAGCCTTACCGCTGGACCAAATCCGCCGACGAAATACTCGCCTCCGTCAAGCGCTTCTGCCAGAAAGCAATGAAACGTACTTCAGATTCAGGTGACTAGTGCTCGGGCAAGCTTTTGCCGAAACGGGCTGCTATGCCGTATAAGTATGCGCAGATTGTCTGATCGTCCCGCCTTAGATCAATGAGGGGCGGGGATTTCCATGCTTTATCAAATACAAATGGCGAAGTTTGTTCCGAATATACGCCGTGCATAAAGGCGAAAACTGGTCTTACTTATTACAGCCGGCTAGGGTTCGAAGCACCTGTAGGAAATACCCTGACACCAATGCACGGTCGCGCTCGAAATTCGTCAAATATTCGTATTGACTACGCTTCATTGAGGGAAAGTCTTCATGCCCTGTCCATGGGGTCCATGACCTCGACTTTCCTGGAGCAAGTGCGATACGGGGATTGGGAATTTTTCGGCCGAGCGATGCCGGCAAGCGGTAGCCGCAGCTGCTTTCAGTTGTGTCCGCATGAATATAACCTCCTTCGGTATATTGGCTTTAACATAAGCGTCGACTAGCTCTGGCGCTGCAAATAGCTCATCCCATTGGTCGTGCTGACGGCCGACGTTGGCCAGAGCGAAATATGCAAGGGCCCCAATGATTGCACCGGCAATCGTAGCCAAAGACGATGAGCAAAAAGAGGCGCATAGACATGGCGACGACATAGCATGGTCTGTGATG
Organism: Edaphosphingomonas haloaromaticamans; assembly: GCF_001853345.1. Classification (NCBI taxonomy): domain Bacteria; kingdom Pseudomonadati; phylum Pseudomonadota; class Alphaproteobacteria; order Sphingomonadales; family Rhizorhabdaceae; genus Edaphosphingomonas; species Edaphosphingomonas haloaromaticamans. Next base: position 1,160,322 of record NZ_MIPT01000001.1, read on the forward strand.
TCCGCTTGGGGCCGTCTCCGGAACGGCGGATATGCAGCAAAAAGGCGGGAAAGCGACTTAGGCGCTGTCCTGTCGCCGTCTGCGGGCACCGGGCAGGAGCCGCCGCCAAAGCGGCCAGTGGGGGCGCAAAGTGAGCTCCCGAAACCGGTCATCTGTTCAGCAGTGATGCGTGGCTACCCGCGAGGCGCCACGCATCACGATGATCAGTGCGGTACAAGGCATCTAAGCAAGCCGAACGAGATGGCTGCCGCTGGCGCCCTGTTCGAACAGCCAGCGCTGCCCCGTGAAGCGCTCGATAACGTTGGCGGCGGTACGCGCATGCTGGCTTGGCTTTACGGTGGTGAATTGGCCGCCACCGGCAATTGCGAACGGGAGCAGCAACTGATCTGCCAGATACGGTCCGGCAAATGCGTCCGAAGCCAGGAAACCGGCCATGCGCTGAGCCGCGGTCTTCGCCAATGATTCCGCCGATACGCCTAGCTTGCCGAAACCGGTGACGATCTCGGTCGCATGTTCGAATACGGCCTCCAGCAATAGTGCGTTGCCCGGTCCCTGTTCCTCCGGCAGCTGGCGCACGGCGAACGCTTCTTCCGGCCAGTCCGAAAGGAACTTGCGCGCCGTCTTGATCTCGCGCTCGGCGATGCCGTACGGCAACGCCGCGAACAGCGCGGTCCCCGAAACCGACTTCATGGCACCGCGATCGAGGCAATCGATCCGCGCGAGCCGCGTCGGCGCAATCTCCATCTCGATCCGTCCACCGCCTCGCGGGAAAAAGCCGTGGCGCATCAACCGCGCGGAGACCCGAGGTCCCATGCGATTGATGACCGGCAGAAACGCGCGCTCGATGAACTCAAACAGCGGGGCCATCAAGTTGTGCGTGCCGCCCTCCAGCACCAGCCGCGACGGTGCCTCCGCCGTGAGCAGAGGCATCAGGACTGTCTGAAGCACCAGACTTGTGCTTCCCGCCGTGCCCACGGCGAAGTGATAATCTCCCGCGCGCACACGACCTGGCGTGAACGAGATTTCGGTTGAGCCGACCGCTGCACCTTCGCATTCGGCGCCGCCGACAGCGCATGCCGCCTCGACGGCCGTCAGATGCTGCCGCATCAGCCCCGGCTTGTCGCGCCGTCCACGGATATTGGTGATGCGGAACGGCTGGCCCGTGACCAGCGACAGCGCGAGCGCGTTGCGCACCACCTGTCCGCCGCCTTCGCCCCCCGATCCATCGATGATGATCATATATTCACCAGTTCCAAAAAAAGCCCGTTTGCTCGATCCGCCGCATCCGGGTGCATCGACATGGCGGGAATGTCGCCCACCCGCCCAAGCTCGTCCGCGATCAGCGCTTCGAGTTCAGGCGCGCGAAGCCCATTGGACATCTCATTCGTGCGGGCCTTGGCTTCCACCAGAAGTTCTATCCGGCCGATCATTGGCCGAGGCAAGTCGACGACCTGCAGCAGCTTCTGAAGGTTCATTGGCGGACGCACGGACGGATTGAGCCGCAATGCCCGCACCGCCAGCGCCGGACGAAGCGCGTAGAAATATTTCTTCACCGGCACGTCGCCCGGCCGATCCAGCCAGCGTAGCAAGGCGCCCCACGAAGGCGTCATCCGGCCGATAACGGATCGGCGACTTCATCCACTCGCTGATGACGGCGTTGGACTTGAGCAACAGCCCGAGCACCTTGCGTACATCCCAGCCGTTAAGGTCGATCTCATCCTCGATCGGGGTTTCGATCACGTCCCGGCCGGGGACGAGTGACAGATACCAGTCGCGCGGCCGCACATAGACGAAACGGACGTCAAAATCGCTGTCCGGCGATGGGAAACCCCACGCCCGCGAACCGGATTCCACCGCCATCAGGATGCGCACGCTGTGCGCAGCTTCGATCGCATCGAGCCGTGTTTCGATCTCACGCCGCACGGCAGGATCGATGGGATCGTGAACTTCGGTATTCATGAGAAATTCCAGAGAGTATGGTATGCGCCCTGGGGGCTACCCCTTGACGCACACCACCTGCTTCAACGTGTGGACGATCTCCACCAGGTCGGCCTGGGCGGCCATCACGGCTTCGATCGGCTTGTAGGCCTTGGGCGTTTCGTCGATCACGCCCTCGTCCTTGCGGCATTCGACGCCCGCCGTATCGGCGATATGTTCGTCGAGCGTTACCAGCTTCTTGGCTCGATGAAGAAGCTGCCGATCGCATTGCCCACGCCGCGCGAACCCGAGTGGAGCATGATCCACACGCGTTGCTCGGTATCGAGACAGAGCTCGATGAAGTGGTTGCCCGTTCCCAGAGTTCCCAGATGCACGAGGTTGTTCGTGTTCCTGAGTCGCGGATACTTGACCGTAATGCGATCGAACCGCTCGGCGAGCGTCGTCCAGGCTTCCACGATCGCCGGCGGCGGATCGCCCCATGAGCCGGTATCGCGCTTGCCCGGGCCGACATCCCGGCCATGTGGCACCGCCTGTTCGATGGCCGAACGGATGCCCTCCAGATTGTCCCGAAGATCGCTCGCCATCAGCGAGGTACGCGCCGCCATCATGCCGCAGCCGATGTCGACACCCACCGCGGCCGGAATCACCGCGCCCTTGGTCGGGATCACCGAGCCCACAGTGGCGCCGATGCCGACATGGACGTCGGGCATGGCCGCCGTCAGAGGGGGACTCGCGGAGGGCAGCGAGTCCCCGCCCGATCGGTGCGGGATCAATAGTCCCAGATGGCCGGCACCCACCGGAAGGCATCGCCGTCAATGGCCACCCGTCCCACGGACGGGAACGACAGATGCGTCGCCACCAGCAGCTCGCCGGTCGCGGCCGCTTCCTGCAGGAGGCGGAGGCGGACGCGGACCGATTCCTCCGGGTCATGCTCGAAACCGTTGTGCCAGTCGGGATGGTCGAAGCCGACGGGGAATATGGCATCCCCGGCGAAGGTCAGCCGCTCGCCTTCCGATGTCACGCGGACGACGCTATGTCCCGGCGTATGGCCGCCGGTGCGCCAGGCGAGCACGCCCGGCGCGACCTCATATTCCTCCTCGAAGATCCGCAGCTTGCCGCCATATTCCTTCATGAACTGCTGCGCAGTCGACCGGAGCACATCCGGCACCGGCGTCGGCATGGCGGTGAGGGCGAAATCGGGAGATCCCCAGAAATCGACCTCGGTGGCCGATACGTGGATCCGCACGTCCGGACGCAACCGGTTCTTCACCTCGTCGACGAGCAGCCCGCCGATATGGTCCATGTGCATGTGGGTGATCACCACGTCGGTTATCGAGGCGAGATCGATACCGGCGGCCGCCAGCCGCCTGGGAAACTGCCCGGCCCGCGGGAAGCCGGAAAACTGGCCGCCCAGCCCGGCGTCGACGAGTATGGTCTGATCGCCGCTGCGCACGACGAGGACGTTCAATGCCCAGTCGAATGCGTCCGGCCCCAGGAACATGTCCCTGAACCACGCCGCCCGCACGTCCGGATCGACGTTGGTGGACATCGTTGCGGTCGGCAGGGGCAGCACGCCGTCGCTGACCACCAGCACATCGATTTCGCCGACCTGCAGTGCATAGCGCGACGGAACCAGCTCCTCGGATACCGATCCGCCGAGGGACGAAATATTGTCCAGTTTCATGATTCTATCCTCCTGAACGCCGCCCTGAGCGCGACATTGAGGAGGCTAGGTCCAGGTGGGGCCACGGTCGATTGGATCGAAGGATCGGGCCTGTCCTACCACGGTATAGGTCGCCCCATGCGGAGTGCGGGGCGCCGGAATACCCAGGGCGAACAACGGAAGGCATAAGGCGGTAACGGCTCCGCCGACCGATAGCAGACGAGGCGCGAGGCTCGCCGCCCTCAGGCGCGAGGCGGTGCCCCCGGAACGGTGAAGCGGAACTCGGCCCCGCCTTCGGGATGGTTGGCGGCGGCAATATGGCCGCCATGGGCGACGATGATCGACTGACATATGACGAGGCCGATCCCCAGCCCGCTTTCCTTCGTCGTAAAGAACCCCTCGAACACATGTTCGAGATTGACGGAGTCTATGCCCGGACCGGTATCGCGGACGGAGAGAAACACGATGCCGTCATCGTCCAGCCCGGTCTCCAGAATGATCGCGCATTCGGCGCCGCTGCCCGCTTCGAGCGCCTGGATGCTGTTCATGAGCAGGTTGACGATCACCTGCTGCAGCTGGATGCGATCGCCGATCACCATGGGCAATCCCTCGGCAAAGGCGGTCGTTATCCGGATGGAACGGGATTCGATCTCATGGCGCAGGAACAGCATGGATTCCTGCGCGGCCTGGTTGAGGTCCAGCGCCGCCCGCTCGGGCTGGTGTTTGGCCGCCATGCCCCGGATGCGCTGGACGATATCGTTGGCGCGATGGGCACCGGCGGCGATGCGGGCGGTCAATTCCTTGACCTTGGCGATATTGGGTTCCTCACGCGCAAGCCAGCGCAGGCTGGTTTCCGCGTTGGTGAGGATCGCGGCGAGCGGCTGGTTGACCTCATGCGCGATGGATGTCGTCAATTCGCCCAGCGTGGATATGCGGGCCGCATGCGTGAAATCCGCCTGCAACTGGCGTAGCTGGGCTTCCATCTCCAGCCGGGCCGTCACGTCCTCCACGCTGAAGATGGTAACGTCCAGCTCTGCCGACGATATGGGATAGGTGACGGATAGCTGCACGTCCCGGACCCTTCCGTCGAGGGTTTGCACCTTCGTGAGCTCGCTATAGCTGGGCTGGTTGTTGAAACGGCCGATCATCACGTTGCGCAACGTGGTGCGATTGGCGAGGAGCAGATTGCCCACGGGCCGGATGAGATCGAGCGCGCTGTTCCCCCCGAACATTTCGACGGCCCTGCGGTTGACGTCCGTCACCACCACGGTTTCGGCCGCATGCTCGACCAGCTCGGGGTGATCGTCCAGATAGCTGCCGAAATCCTCGACGCCTTCGGACCCGAGCCTCTTGTAGATCTTCCCCATATGGCTGGCGTCCACCTGCAAAAGGGCGGTCGGCATATAGTGGACGAGCTTGCGATAGCGCGCCTCGCTGGCCCGCAGATAGAGATAGGACCGGTCGTCGTCGGCCGTGCCATTCACGGCTACGAATATCCGGCCGGGCGTGTCCGCCAGCCACAATGTCACCATCGGATCGCGCAATATCCCGTCGGAGGCGAGCTGCCGCCTGTGGGTGGTCCCCGTCGCGCCGGCAATGACGGCCTCGGCGATCAGATCGCCCAATATGGCGCGGCTCTCGATCGGCCAGAAGGCCGCCACCGACTGGCCGATCATCACGGCCGGGCCGCGATTGCCGCCGACCAGGCGCGCGGCGCGATCATTCACCTCGATCACGCGGCTGGCCTCCACCAGCGATAGCAGTCGCGCCTCGCGCGCGGCCGGCCCCTCCTCGACGCCCGCCGCAATCGCGGCAATCGAAGGTTGCGCGCCGGTTATGTCGATTTCCCAGCTTGCCGCCATCAGGCGGTCGGGAATATGCCAGTCCGGCCTCGCCGGCTCGCCATCCGTGGGCGCGCGCTGCCCATATTCCACGACGTCCCGCAGCGTGCCGTCACTGTGGAAACGGGCATATTGGCGGATGTCGACCGCGACATGATCGCCGGAAAAGGTGCGGCGGCTGACCTTGCCCTGCCAGGCCCCCTCCCGCAGCAGGAGCTGCCAGTGATCCCGCTCGTCGGCGGATCGCCAGGACAGATGATCGATGCTCCGGCCGACCATGCCGAGCGAGGGCCAGCCGTAAAGCGCCTCGGACGCGGGGTTCCAATATCGGATCCTATCCACGGCATCGAAGACGATGATGCTTTCCGACGCCAGATCGGCGATATGGAGGTCGGCTTTCGCGGCCCCCGCATCCGGCACGGCGGGTATCATTCCGCCGGTCCCCGGGGAATGGCGGCGCCCCTGTCCCGAAGCGCCAGCCTCAGTTGACCGAGCAGCACCTCGTCGGCGACCGGCTTGCCGAGCCACGCGCGCGCGCCGAGCGCCAGCGATCGCGCTCGGGTGCGTTCGTCCACCACCGAGGTAAGGACAATGGCGGGCAGATCCGAGCCGAGATCGCGCAGATGCTCCAGAAGCTCGAGGCCGCTCATGCCCGGCATCCGCATGTCGGTAATCAGGCAATCGAACGGTGCGCGCCCGACCTCGGCCAGAAAGGCCGATGCCCGTTCGAAGGGGTGACAGGCGAAGCCTTCCAGCATCAGCAGGTCCGACAGCGCGTCACGGATAGCTTCGTCATCGTCCACGATCGCAACGATGGGAATTCTGGACAAGCGGCTCAGTCCTCACAGGGGGCGGCCTTCGGCCGATTGGGCCGGTCTCGCTCAATCGGGAGGATTTTGTAACCATACCAAGGTCTAGGGCCAATCGACATTCAGCCCTGGCGGCCTGCAAATGGCGGTTTCCTGCGCTTCCGGTGCTCACCTCCTTTGAGTAGGCTGCGCTCCGGGTCACAGAAAACCACCATTTTCGTCGCGCCATCATCTGAATGTCAATTGGCCCTAGGCCCGCTGGCTCTGGCGCAACTCCTCGGGCAGGATTTCCCACGCGCGGATGAGCTCCCCGACCGATGAGGCCTGCATCTTCTTCATCACATTGCTGCGATGGAGCTTGACCGTGATTTCCGTGATGCCGAGATCAAAGGCGATCTGCTTGTTGAGGCGGCCGCGTGCCACTTCCCTCATCACCTGGCTTTCGCGCGGCGTCAGCGTGGCGAAACGATCGACATGCTGCTGGATGACCTGCGCATGCGCCCGCTGCTTTGCGTAGCATTCGACACCCGTGATGACCGCATCGATCAGAGTCTGGTCCCTGACGGGCTTGGTCAGGAAATCGATCGCGCCGGCCTTCATCGCCTGCACCGACATCGGGATATCACCATATCCGGTGAGGAAGACGATGGGCCTCGATATTCCGGCGGCGCTCAGCCGCTGCTGGAGGTCGAGGCCGCTCGATCCCGGCATCCGCACATCCAGGACGAGGCAGGACGCCTGCTCGAGCAGGGACGATTCGAGCAGATCCCGCGTCGATCCGAAGCCGTGCGCTTCCATTCCCACGGACAGCATCAGTTCCTCGATTGCCGTCCGCACCTCCTCGTCATCATCGACGATCAGAACAAGGGGGGCCTCGTCGGCCGTGGCGGTGCTGGTCATCTTCATTCCCCTGATATCGTCACCTCTCCGGCCTTGCGGGTGCGCGCGTCGAGCCTGTCGCCGAACCAGCCGTTTACCTCTTCGGAAAAGCCGGCAGGCGCCTTGCGGGTCACGGCCTGCCCGATATCGGCGAGCGAATAAGCGGCCAGCATATCCCGCATCGCCTTTTCCGCCTTCAGCATCACCGCATGGATCGAGCATGTGCCGTTCGTGGCCCATCCCGGCGGCCGGGCGCCGAAAATCGCGCAGCGCCCCCGAATGTCCTGGCAGGCGAACAATGGGTTGGCCCCTTCGATCGCATCGACGATCTGCAGGATGCTGATCTGTTCGGGCGCCCGCGCGAGCAGATAACCGCCGCGCACCCCCTCGACGGCCCGAACGATGCCGGCCTTTCCCAGCTTGCCGAAGATCTTGGTCACGAAGCTGGGGGATATGCCCTGAAATTCGGCAAGGTCGCGCCCGCTGCGGGGCTGATCGTCAGTGCCGGCCAGCCATAGCAGGCAATGAATCCCATATTCCACGCTGGCAGTCAGGTGAGCCATAACACGGACTATATTGGTCCGCGTTATGCGGGGCAAGGCGGTTCCCGGCATTCTCCGTCAGGGCAGGGCATGACGCCAGCGACGCGCATGCCCTGCGATCAGCGCCTTCGGCCGAGTTGAACCAGCTCGTCTGCCTCCCTCAGGGCCTTTTCCGAAAATCCCGCCGCCAGGGCCTTGCCGGTTTCCTCGATGGCCGGCGCCCCGTTCGTTTCGCGGAGCAGGATGCAATAGCGCCGCAGCGCTTCCAGCCGCCCGTCCGCCAGTTGGTTCGGGGGAGACGCGCCGCATAGCCAGCCCAGGAGCCGCGCCAGCGCGCGGGGCGGCTGGATGCTGGACGGGTGATCGAACAGCGATAGGGCAACCACGCCCTGTTCCAGCGCGGTCAGCGAAGCCTGCACCGGCTTCGCCATGCCGGCGAAGCCCTTGGTGTCGAGCGGTGAATCGTAGGTCGATAGGGTTGCGAGACAATCGCTGTTCGACCAATCCTGATTTTCCAGAAACATCGGACTCTCCTTCCGAGGCCGGGCCGACGGAGGGGCTTCCCTCCGCCGTCGCCCGGTTCACCGCGGAGCCGCCTCCGTCAGAAATCGATGGTCCGGGCGGCAAGCACATTCTCATAAGCGGCCGTGCGTTCGGCGGCCGGGGGGTAGATCCAGACCTCGTTGATCTCTTTCTTGACGGCCTTGGCCTGCGCCCCGGTGATCTGGACCTGGGAGTCCCAGCCGCGCGTGAAGATCGCCGCGTCGGGGCCAAGGTCCAGACAGGTCACATAGACCGGCTGATCATAAGGGAGCGTCGGTTCCCCAAGCAGATCCGCCGCGGCATTATGCCCGGCAAAGGCGCCCAGGCGGCGGGCATGCTGGCACGACATGGCCGCATAATTTCCCGCGGCATCGGTCCGTGCCCTGGCCGTATCGCCGGTCGCGAAGATATGCGGCGCTTCCGGCACGCGCAGGTCGGGCTCCACGACGATGCGGCCCAGATTGTCCCGTTCGGCGGGCAATTGCGCGGTCAGCGGGGAAGCGCGCATGCCGCCGGACCAGATCACGGTGGAGGTTTCGATCCGTTCGCCGTCGCCCAGCGTGACGCCGCCTTTATCGAGCGCCGCGATGCCGACGTTCAGGCGGGTCTCCACGCCCAGCGCGCGCAGCCGCTCCTCGATGAAGGGCCGGGGTTCGGCGCCCATTGCCGGCGCGACATGTTCCGATCGATCGACGATGATGACGCGGATATCGGCGTCTTCGCCCAGTATCTCGCTGAGGCGCCCAGGCATCTCGGTCGCGAATTCCAGCCCGGTGAAGCCGGCGCCGCCGACCACCACCGTATTGCGCGCCGCCGATGCCGGCTTCTCCGCCAGTGCGTGCAGGTGGCGATCGAGCGCGACCGCCTCGTCCAGCTGCGTGGCGGCGAAGCCGAATTCGGCGAGGCCGGGGATGGGCGGCGCAAAGCCGTCGCTGCCTGCCGCGAGAACCAGTCGGTCATAGGGAAGGGTGGCCGAGGCGCCGTCCGCCGCAACGACCGTGATCGTCGATGCGGCGCTGTCGATCGTCTCTACGCTGCCCTGACGATGGTCGATATCGGTCGCCGCGAATAATTCGGCGAGAGGGGCGACCATCTGTTCGGGATTGCGCTCGTAGAGACGCGGACGGATGACCATTTCCGGCGCCGGCGACACGACGGTGATCGCCAGTTCGTCCGGCGAGACGCCTTTTTCGTGGCGCAGGCGGGAAGCGCCGAGCGCCGCCATCATTCCCGCAAAGCCCGAACCGATAATCACGATATTCCTGGACATGATAACCCTCCTGGCCTGGCTGTTGAGCAATGAGACCGGTCGAGCATTTCCATTGGCGCGAATATCCGGGTCCACAGGCGAACATGCGGAGCGGACCGGCGAGCCAGTCGGAAAGCAGCGATGATGTCTGTTGCCGGATGCCGCCCGCAGATCCTTCAGGCGTTCATCCGCTCAGGGTGTCGAGCCAGCGCCGGCTTGGCCGCCTCACTCTCTCTTCACCTCGATCGATCGGAAAATCCTCTCGATGCCCCATTCATAATGAACGCGGCTGGCGCCTGTCGAGAATGAGGCGCCCTATGCGAAGGTTCAGGATGCCCTGTCCGGGGTATAGGCCGCGACCGCATCTGCGGGGCGCCGGCTCATTGTGCGGGAGCGCCGGAAATGGTTCGGAGACGGCGTGGAGTTCGGGCGCGTCGATAGGAGGACGCCGCTCCTCACCCTCCCCGGAGAGCGGCGATGACGGCGTCGTTTTCGTGGGGCAGGCCGATGGTGATGCGGATCCAGTCGTCCAGCGGAGGGAAGGGGCGGGCGATGGCAATGCCGGCGGCGGCGAGATGCTGCCGCAGGGCCGCTGCGCGGGGGGATTTGAAGAAGACGAAATTGGCGCGGCTGTCGCTATGTTCCAGGCACAGCTCGTCGAGCGCGCGGGTGAGGCGGGCGCGCTCGGCGAGCGTGCGGGCGCGGACGTCCTGGATGTGGCGCTGATCCTCGAGCGCGGCGCCGGCCGCCGCGAGGGCGAGGCGGTTGAGCGAATGCGGCGCGCCGATGCCGGCCTTGCGCAACCCTTCCGCCAGCGGCGTCGGGGCCACGGCATAGCCGATAGAGAGGCCCGCCAGCCCGTAGATCTTGGCGAGCGTCCGGAACACCAGCACGTTGGCGCCTTCGCGCACATGGCGGATCGCGCTCTGCGCCGCGAAATCATCATATTCGAGATAGGCTTCGTCGATGACGACCAGCGTCCGCCGCGCGGTTTCGCGGATGAAGCGATCCAGCTGATCGCGATCGTTGACGGTGCCCGACGGGTTGTGCGGATTGACGAGGTTCACCGCCAGCGTGCGATCGTCCACCGCGCGCGCCAGCGCCGGCAGATCGTTTTCCAGCCGCGCGTTGAGCGGCACGCCCACGGCCACGCCGCCGNGCGGGGCGGCGGCGTCCACCAGGGCCGTATAGCCGGGCGTGGAATAGACGATGCCGCCGCTGCCCCCCGCGCCGCTGGCGCGCTGGCGGGCGAGGTAGAGGCCGAGCGGCTCCAGCACCTCGCCGATCACCACCTGATCGGGGCGGACCTGCTCCAGCGCCGCGATCTGCGCGGTGAGCGCGTCCACCTCGCCTTGGTCCACATAACGGTGGATGCCCTGCACATGGGCGGCGATCGCCTGGCCCACGCGCGGCGAGGGGCCGTAGGCGTTCTCGTTGAGGTTGAGGCGGATGGGCTCGCCGGCCGGGCCGGCGGCCGCCGCCACGCCCGGCCCGATCGCGCCGGCCAGCAAAGCGGTGCCCCCGGCCGCAAGCCAGCCCCGGCGGCTCATCTTCGGTGCGGATATATCAGCCATCAGAATTTGAACCCCAGCCGGACATAGTAGAAGGCGCCGCTGAACCCGAAGGGCGAGAATTCGCTATAGGGGAAGACGCCGAAGGTGTCCGCCCCGGTAAGCTGCGGGGTCGAGGCGATGTTCCGGGTCGGATAGACGTTGAAGATATTGTTCGCGCCCAGCGTGGCGCTGATATTTTCCGTCACCCGGCCGGTGAAGCTGAAATCCGTCACCCATTTGGCCTTGAGCTGCTGGATCACGTCGACATTGCCGGCCGCGCCCGACTGGGTGGGCACGGTGCGGAAGGGCGTGGAGCCCTGCGCGATCAGCGCGACATTGGCGGGGGACTGGTTGGTCAGCGCCACCTGTTCCACCCGGCCGTAGCGCGTGGTGCGGGCATCGAAGCTGATCGGACCGATCGACCAGTTCGCGCCGAGCGCGATCTTGTCGCGCGGCTGGCCATGTTCGATGCGAACCCGCTCGTTGATGTCGAACAGGGGCGTGGTGATGCCGAGCGCGGTGATCTGACCGGGCGTTTCGCCCACGCGGCGCAAGCGGACATGGTTGTAATTATAGGCGCCGGTCAGCCGCAGCGAGCCCCATTGATCGAGGTTGGCGGTATAAGCGGCGGTGATGTCCACGCCCTGCGTGCGCGTATCGATGGCGTTGGTGAAGTAGCGCACGCTCGTCACGCCGGGAATGCCGATCGAGGCGAGATAGTCGCGCAGGCTGCTGCTGCCGGCCGCATCCACATAATTGGAGGAAAGGGCGATCTGGTCGTCGATATCGATATGATAATAATCGACCGAGGCGGTGAGCCCGCCGCCCGCGAAGGTAAGGCCGCCGCCGAAGCTGGTGGACTTTTCGGGCTTCAGGTCCTGCGCGCCGAGCGCCTGGGCCAGCGCCGAGCCGACCGGCGCGGTGCGGACCAGCACGAATTCCGGAAAGCCCGTGCTGTTGTTGACGATGGTGCGCGAGCTGGTGGAGCTGAAATATTGCTGGGCGAGCGAGGGGGCGTGGAAGCCCGTGCTCACCGATCCGCGCAGCGCGAAGCCGGCCGGCAGCTCGATGCGGGTCGCGGCCTGGCCGTTCCAGGTATCGCCGAAATCGCTGTAATCCTCATACCGGCCGGCCAGGTTCACCTGCCAGCCCTTCACCGGCTCGCTGTTCAATTCGACGAAGGCGCCCACCGCATGGCGATCCGTATCCACCGCATCGCCCGGCTGGATGCCGGCGAAGCCCTGCGACCCGATGGTCGGCACCGCCCCGGCATTGGGGCCGTCGAGGATGCGGGCCGGGCCGAAGGCATAGCTCGCCGGCTCGCCCGGCGAGATCTTGTAGCCGTCATATCGCAGCTCCGCGCCGAAGGCCAAGCCCAGGGGGGCGGCGAGGCCGACCTCGAAATCGCGGGAGAAAGTGAGGTCCGTGGTGGATTGCCAGTTGCTGAACTTACCGGCGTAGAAGCTGGTGGGACTGTCCGTGCCCAGCGTCGCGTTCAGCGTGTTGTTGGGCCGATATTCGATGCTGTTGCCGCCATAGACGGAGGACAGATCCCAGTCCCAGCCCGAAAGATCGCCACGCAGGCCGAGGGCGGCCGAATAATCGATGCTCTTGGTATCGATGAAGGGCAGGAAGCCGTCCGGATAGATGGCGCGGACATTCTCGTCCTGGCCGGGGCGGCGGAAGGAGGCGTTGGAATGGGCCTTGCTCTCGCGATAGCCGCCGAAGCCGTAAAGCTCGATGGAATCGCCCAGCGGCTTCCTCAGGTTCACGACGAGACTGGCATCCTTGAGATCGCCTTCGTCGGCGAAGCGCCAGACATTGCGATCGACCGTCGCCTCGCGCGGATCGAGCGTCGTGCCGGCCACGCCGCCCGGCGGGTTGAGGCCGATCCCCGCGCCATAGCGCGCCGAAAGCGGCTGCGGCGTGCCTGTGGGCGAGATGCCGAAATAGAATTGGCGGGTATCGGGCAGCGCGCGGTTGGCGCCCTTATGGTCGCGATAATAGCCCGTCAGGTTGATGAAGCCGTCATCGCCCAGCTTCACGCCGCCGCCCAGCGAGAATTCATAGGTGTCGCCGCCGCCGTCATAGGTGGTGCCGGCGCTGGCCGTGCCGTGGATGGCCGTATCCTCGCGCAGCAGGATGTTGACGACGCCGGCGATCGCATCCGATCCATATTGCGCGGACGCGCCGTCGCGCAGGATTTCGATCCGGCCGATCGCGGCGGCGGGGATCTGGTTGAGATCGGTGGGTGTCGATCCCTTGCCGATCGTGCCGCCGGTATTCACCCAGGCGGCGCTGTGCAGGCGCTTGCCGTTCACCAGCACCAGCGTCTCATCTGGCGAAAGGCCGCGCAGCGAGGCCGAATGGATCTGGGTGTTGCCGTCCGGCGTGGTCGGCGTGGCGAAGGCGAAGGATGGCGCGAGCTGGCGCAGCACCTCGGTGGTTTCCTGATAGCCCGAAGCGCGCAGATCCTCGCCGCGCAGGGAATCGATCGGCACCGGCGAGGTGGTGACGGTGCGATCGCCGAAGCGGGTGCCGGTGACGACGATGTCGTCGCGGACAGCCGCGCTTTCGGCCGGCGCGCCATCGATGCCCTGTGCGTGCGCCTCGAGGGACAGCAGCGATACGGTGAGGAAAAGTGCAGGTTTCAGGCGCATGAACGACCCCCATTGTTGCCTGCCGCCGGGGATAGTCTACCGTTTCGGTAGTGAAAGATAGAAAATCTATCAATGCCCTGAATTTTTGGGTGAAAGGGGGTCGGGTTTCGATGCGACGCAGCCGACGGAATCGGGATCAAGCGATCCGCCCGGCCCGGGCCGTCATCCTTCTTTCAAGGGAGGGCACAGGCGAACGAGGTGGATCGTCCCGTCCCTTATATCGGCGCCGGCATCGGCGCGGCCGGGCTGTTCGAGGCCCTAACTACCGCCCCCGCGCCGCAAGGTTTTCGCGCACCCTCTCCAGCCAGCCGATCAGGGTGCCGAGCGCCTGGTTGCCTTTGCCGAGCAGGCCGTTCAGCTCCTCCTCCGCCGCCTTGCGCTGGCTGGCCTCGGGTTCGGGCAGCGGCGGCAGGATGTGGGCGTAATAGGTCTTGCCCAGCAGCCGGTGGAGCAGGCGTTCGCCGGGGAAGGGCTCGTTGTTGTTGAGCGCCCGCGCGGCCTTCAGCAGGGAACGGATGTCATATTGGGTCGGGCTGATATCCGGCACCTGCTTGGGCAGGCCGAGCAGGGTGTAGACGGCGATGCGCGCGGTGCGGATCGAGCTGTCCATGGTGAAGATGATGTCGTTCGACGTCTCGACGAACTGGCCCATCAGGCCGAGATTGGTGCAGCCCGCCGGCACCACGTGCGGCCGGTCGCCCGCGGCGCGGGGCATGAACTGGGCGGTGATGTAGGGCATCAGCGCGAGCCGCGCCTTGGTGTTCGCCACCACCGCGTCCAGATGCTCCCCGATGCCGAGATGATGGCACAATTCGGCCAGGATCTCGCGGCCGGTGCAGGCGGGCATCGGCTTTTTGACGTGGTTGCCCTCCTTGTCCATCAGCAGCGCATAGACCCAGACCACCAGCACATCCTTGGGCTGGGTGGGAAAATGGGGCTGGCGGTTGCAGGTGAAGCTCAGCACCCAGTTGGAATCGGTGAAGGTGATGACGCCGCCCGTCACCGTCTTGCCCGAATAGGGATCGTTGACGGACAGTTCCTTCAGCTTGTCGACAAAGGGGGAGGGCCAGCAGGTGAGCGTGACCGATTCCCACATCGACCGATCGATATCGCCGTAGAATTTCTCCGGCTTCCCGAAGACGGGCGATTTCTTCGCGAGGTTCTTCCACAGCGCCCAGTCGCTCTCGTCGCCGGGATCGTGCCGGCCGCGTTCGAGCACGGGGGCGGTGTCCATGTCGCCATAAGCCGTGCCCTCGGTCATCGATCCGGTGATCGCGAACACCAGGTCCTTCGGGCCGACGGGAATGGCCGCATCCTTGCCGCCTTCCTTGATCTTGATCGCGGTGACGGTGCGCGCATCGCCCGCCACCGCCATGTCGAGATCATAGCCGCGCGTATCGAACCGCACCTTCACGCCGCGTTCCTGCAAATGGGTGACGAGCGGGCGGACGAAGGTGTCGAACTGGTTATATTTGGGGAAGACCAGCGCCGACATGTCGGTCAGCCCGTCGATCGCATCGAGGAAGCGGTGCATGTAGAGCTTCATCTCGAGCAGGCTCTGCCAGTTCTCGAACGCGAACATCGATCGCCAGAGGAACCAGAAATTGGTCTCGAAAAAGCCGGGGCTGAAATATTGCTCGATGGTGACGTCGTCGAGATCCTCCTTGCGCTTCAGCATCAGGCGGATCAGCTCCCATTGCTGGGATCGGGAAAGGCCCAGCGTGGAGAAATCGCGGATCTGCCCGCATTTGTGCATGAGGCGGGACTTGGAATAATTGGGGTCGGCGTCGTTGACGAGGCGATATTCGTCCAGCACGCTGTAGCCTTCGGGCAACTCCAGCGCCTGGACGTCCTGGAACATGTCCCACAGATTGTCGTAGTTCCAGTTCATCTCGCGGCCGCCGCGGACGATATATCCCTCCTCCGGGTTGCCGGCGCCGTCCAGCGATCCGCCCTCGATCCGCATCGTATCCAGGATGGTGATGTCCTCGCCGGCCATGCCGCCGTCGCGGATCAGGTAGAAGGCGGCGGCGAGCCCGGCGATGCCGCTGCCGATGATCCACGCCTTGCGCCCTTCCACCGGCTCGCGCGGCACCGGGCGGTTGCGCATATAGGCGCCCATCATGTCGGGGGGCGGCAGGGTGGTATCGGCCCGCTTGCGCCAATAGCCGGCCGTGGCGTCCGCCTCGACCTGGAATGGGCTGGCTTTGGCGGCTTCCTCGGTCATCGGGGCGTCTCCATGAAGGGGAACGATCGGCGGCGAACTGGCGCGCTTCCCTCCAACATCCGAGGAGGCAAAACGTTTCGGGGCAAAATGTTTCGGGCGGCGCGGCTTGGGTGCTTGCCCGCGGCGGCCGGGTGTCGCGGACCCCTTAAATTCCCGGCGGCGTCATCCTAGATCCAATGGGATGACCAGAATATTCCTTGCGGGCGCCACCGGCCTTGTCGGCGGCGGCGTCCTCGCCCTTGCGCTGGCGGACGATCGCGTCACGCAGGTGGTGGCCCCGACCCGCCGGCCGCTGCCCCCGCACCCCAGGCTGCTGAACCCGATCGGGGATGGCGCCAGCCTTCCCGCCGATGCGCCATGGTGGGCGGTGGACGGCGCCGTCTGCGCGCTGGGCACCACGCGGGCCAAGGCCGGATCGGCGGCCGCCTTCCGCGCTGTCGATCATGATTATGTCCTGGCGGTGGCCGCGCGGGTCCGCAAGGCCGGCGCCCGGCGCTTCGCCCTGACATCCTCGATGGGCGCGGATGCCCGGTCGCGCTTCCTCTATACCCGCACGAAGGGGGAGGTGGAGGATGCCGTCCGCCGGCTGGCCTTCCCGTCGCTCACCATTCTCCGCCCGGGCCTGCTCGGCGGCGACCGGGGCGAGCATCGCCCGATGGAACGGTTCATGGATATGGTCCTGCGGGTCGCGGGGCCGATCCTCCCGCCCGCCGCGCGGATCAGCCCCGCCGCCACCGTCGCCGCGCTGCTCCTCGAGGCGGCGATTTCGGGCGGGGACGGCACCCATATCGTCACCTCCGCGGATGTCGCCCGCATCGCCGCCCAAGGCCGTTCCTGAATGTCCGGGCGCAATCGCTATCATGACGGCCCCGTTACCGATCATTATGACGGCACCCGTTTCCTGAACCCCGCGGGCGAGCCGGAGACGGACCGCTCGCTCGGCGATCTCCTCCGCTGGCGCCGCACCGCGCCGCGCACGTCATGGCCGAAGTCGGTCCCCGTGGCGCCCGTCATTCCCGATGCGCGGGTGGCGGGGCTGCGCGTCACCATGGTGGGCCACGC
This sequence comes from Edaphosphingomonas haloaromaticamans, assembly GCF_001853345.1. Taxonomy (NCBI): domain Bacteria; kingdom Pseudomonadati; phylum Pseudomonadota; class Alphaproteobacteria; order Sphingomonadales; family Rhizorhabdaceae; genus Edaphosphingomonas; species Edaphosphingomonas haloaromaticamans. Next base: position 1,177,288 of record NZ_MIPT01000001.1, read on the forward strand.
GACGCTGCTGATCCAGGCCGGCGGGCTCAACATCCTCACCGATCCGGTCTGGTCGGATCGCGCCAGCCCCTTGTCCTTCGCCGGCCCGCGCCGCGCGACGGCGCCTGGCGTGGCCTTGGACTCCCTGCCGCCGATCGATGCCATCCTGTTGTCGCACAACCATTATGATCATCTCGACATCGCGACCCTGCGGGCTCTCCACGCCCGGCACACCCCGCTGATCGCCACGCCGCTGGGCAATGACAGCATCGTCCTCCGCCATATCCCCGATGCCCGCATCTGGGCCGGCGACTGGGGCGATCATGTCGCGATCGGCGCCGCCGAGGCGCATGTCGTGCCGGCGCTGCACTGGTCGTCCCGCGGCCTCGGCGATCGCCGCATGGCGCTCTGGGGCGGCTTCATGCTGCGCGCGGCGGGCCGGCTGATCTATTTCGCGGGCGATACCGGCTACGGCACCGGCAACATCTTCCGGGCGCTGCGCCAGCGCTTCGGCCCGGTCGATCTCGCCCTGCTTCCCATCGGTGCCTATGATCCGCGCTGGTTCATGGCCGCGCAGCATTGCGACCCCGACGAGGCGATCCAGATCATGCTCGATCTCGATGCCCGTGCCGCCCTCGGCATGCACTGGGGCACGTTCAAGCTGACCGACGAGCCCCGCGACGATCCGGCGCTCCGCCTGGCCGCCGGCCTCGCCGCACGCGCGATCGACCCGGCCCGCTTCGTGGCGATGCACCCGGCGGACGTGGCCGATTTCGGGTAGATGGCGGCGGAAGCGTGCGGCATGCTGCGCGCCGGCCCCGCCGATGTGCGAGCATCGGCCGACAGGGGAGGTGGCGATGGCAATTCCCGATGAGCTTCCGGCCGCGCTGCGGGACGTCGGTCTGCGGCCGCTCTTCGCGATGACGGTCACGGTTCCGACGGTCCATGCGCCCGGCGGCCCGGCCGGCGCGGAGCGCCGCATCGGCGACATTTCCGGGGGCGGCTTCCGGGGCGAGCGACTGTCCGGCGCGGTGCTTCCCGGTGGGACGGATTGGCAGACGCTGCGCAGCGACGGCGCCGTCCTGCTGGATGCCCGCGTCGTGCTGCGCACCGATGACGGCGCCTCGATCGCGATGAGCTATACCGGCATCCGCCATGGCCCGGCCGAGGTGATGGCGCGGCTTGGCCGGGGCGAGGATATCGACCCGACGACCTATTATTTCCGGATCGCGCCCGTCTTCGCGACATCCGCGTCGCGCTATGAATGGCTCAACCGCATCGTCGCGATCGGGGTGGGCCATCGGCTGGCCCATGGCCCGATCTACAACATCTTCGAAATTCTCTGAGATCGCGCTTCAGCCGTTCTTGCGCGCATGTTCGAGCAGATTGTCCCGGAGCCGCGCGACGGCCTTCTGCACCTGGCTGAATTCCTCCGCTTCCAGGCCTGATGCCGCGACCAGCGTGCGCTGGGCGCCTTTTTCCCGCAGGGCGCGGCCGGCATCGGTAAGGCTGATGACGACCTGCCGCTCGTCGGCGGGATCGCGCTGCCGGCGCACATAGCCCAGCTCCTCCAGCTTCTTGAGGATCGGCGTGAGGGTGTTCGATTCGAGGAACAGCTTCTCTCCAAGGCTTTTGACAGTCTGTTCGTCCTCCTCCCACAGGGCGACGATGATGATCCACTGGGTGTAGGTGACGCCCAGCTCCTCCAGTATCGGTTTGTATGCACGGCCATAAGCGAGGTTGGCCGAATATATGGAAAAGCAAAGGAAATCAGCCAGTTTTGGCTGATTGGTGGGGGCAGCCGATTTCTCGTTCATGATGGGATCCAGCGGGTTTGTTGCCTGTCAGGCTCATATATATCGCATCCGATGAAATCGGAAGGGTTGACATGTTTGATGGGCAGGTCCATTTCAATCGTATCCGATCTAATCGGAACCGATCATTCAAATCGAAGGACATGGATCATGATTGAGAAGGTGCTTTTCACCGGCCGCACCCACACCAGCGGCGGCCATGACGGTATCACCCGCAGTAGCGACGGCTTTCTGGACATCCGGCTGCCCGAACCGCATCCGGCGGCCGAGCAGCTCTTCGGGGCCGCCTGGTCGGCCTGCTATATCGGGGCGATCGGGGTTGCCGCCGCCGAACGGAAGATCGCGCTGCCGGCCGACCTGGCGGTGGATGCCCAGATCGAGCTGGCCCGCAACGGCGGCGGCTTCTTCCTGCGCGCCCGGCTCGACGTGAGCTTGCCGGGCATCGACCGCGCCGTGGCGCGCGAGCTTGCCGATGCCGCGCACGGGATCTGCCCTTATTCGAAGGCGGTCCACGGCAACATCGACGTTGCGACCAATATCCTCTGAATCCTCCGGCACGGATCGGGGTTCTTCATCGCTCTGAAGCCCCGGTCCGTGCCCCGGTTCCCAAAATCGATGGAGCTTGCCATGAGCATATATTCCGACGCCATAGCGACGCCGGCCCCGCCCGCGCTCGTCTTTGCCGCCCAGCCGCGCTTCCATGCCGTGACGGCCACGACCGCCATCGTCGCGGGCCTGGCCACCTTCGGCACGCTTGCGATGCACCTGCCGGCGCCGGCCATGTTCCTTGGCTGGATCGCCTACAGCGTAGGCGGGCAGAGCTTGCGGGAAAGTGCCGGCAACCTGCTTTCCTTCCTGATCGGCCTGGCCTTCGGCATCGGCACCGCGATAGTCATCGCCTGGCTGGCGCCGGCGTTGGGAACGGCCGCCACGCCGGTTGCCGTGGTGGGTGTCGTCCTGCTGGTGATGAGCTTGCGGACCTTCGCCCCGGTCAACAATCCGCTGGCCTATTTCCTCGGTCTCACCAGCTTCTTCTATTCGGGCTTGCCGCCCGAGGTTGCGAGCTTCACCCTGCTGGCAGGCGCGGCGGTGATCGGCGGGGCATCGGCTGCCATTGCGGGACACCTGCAATCGCTGGTTGAATCCGAGGGAGATCGCTGATGACCGCTGCACCCGTTGATCCGCGCCGCCGCCACTTCCTCGGGCTCGCGGCGATCGCTCCGGCGGCCATGGCTTTCGGCCTGACCCGGCCGGTGGCCGCGGCGGCCGGGCCGGCCGCCAGCTTCGGCCCGCTCCGGCAGGTTGCCGCTGGCGAACTTTCCATCGCTTATGTCGAAACCGGCCCGGCCTCCGGCCGCCCGGTCATCCTGCTCCACGGCTGGCCCTATGACATTCACAGCTATGCCGATGCCGCACCCCTGCTCGCCGCGGCCGGTTATCGGGTGATCGTCCCCTATCTGCGCGGTTTCGGGGGCACGCGTTTCCTTTCGGACGCAGCCCCGCGCAACGCGCAGCAATCGGTGCTGGCGAAGGATGTGATCGCGCTGATGGATGCGCTTCGCATTCCCAAGGCGATCCTGGGCGGTTGCGACTGGGGGGCGCGGACGGCGAATATCGTTGCCGCGCTCTGGCCGGAACGCTGCGAGGCGATGGTGTCGGTCAGCGGCTACCTGATCGGCAGCCAGCAGGCCAATCAGGCGCCGCTCCCGCCCAGGGCGGAACTGGCCTGGTGGTATCAATTCTACTTCGCCACCGAACGCGGCCGCATCGGATATGAACGCAACCGCGGCGCTTTCGCACGGCTGATCTGGCAGACGGCCTCACCCGAATGGAAGTTCGACGATGCCACTTTCGATCGATCGGCACAGGCGTTCGACAACCCCGATCATGTCGCGATCGTGATCCACAATTATCGCTGGCGCCTGGGCCTTGCCGCCGGGCAGCCGCAATATGATGCGCTGGAGGCGCGGCTGGCGGAAGCGCCCGTCATCACCGTGCCGACGATCACGATGGAAGGGGATGCCAACGGCGCGCCTCATCCCGAACCATCGGCCTATGCCCGCAAATTTTCGGGGCGCTATGCGCACCGGCTGATCACGGGCGGCATCGGCCACAATCTGCCGCAGGAAGCGCCGCGTGCCTTTGCCGATGCGGTTATCGCCGTGGCCTCATCCGGCTGAGGCCGGACGAGGCCGACGCCGGCTAGGTCAGGAAGCCGGCGACGGCCGCCGCGAAATCGGCCGGACATTCCACATTGGAAAGGTGGGCGGCGGGCAGGATGTGGAGGCGGGCGTCGCGGGCCTGGTTCTGCAGGAATTCGGCGTCCGCGATCGTGGTGGACGGGTCCTCGCTTCCCGCGATGATCAGGGTGCGGCTATGGTTGAGGCCGGCCGTCGGCCGCTGGTCCATGTCGCGGATGGCGGCGCAGCAGCCGGCATAGCCCGCCGGATCATTGGCCAGCAGCATGGCGCGGATCGGGGCCACGGCACCGGGATTGGTGGCTGGAAAGCCCGGGGTGAACCAGCGGCCCAGCGAGGCATCGGCAAGCGGCGCCATGCCATCGGCCAGCACGCCTTCGATCCGCGCCTGCCAGCCCGAAGGCGGCCCCATATAAGCCGAGGTGTTGGCGAGGACGAGGCCGCGCAGCCGTTCGGGCGCGCGGTGGGCAAGCCATTGGCCGACCATGCCGCCCTTGGACAATCCGCAGAAATGAACGGCGGCAAGCCCGAGCGCATCGAGCAGCTCCGCCGCATCCCGGCCGAGCCGATCGATGGAATAAGCGCCGGCGGGGCAGGCCGAGGCGCCGTGGCCGCGGCCGTCATAGCGCAGCACGCGGAAATCCCGTATCCACGCATCCATCTGCGGCGTCCACATGCCCATATCGGTGCCGAGCGAGTTGGAGAGCAGCAGCACCGGCGCCTCCGCCGGACCATCGAGGCGATAGGCGATGCGGCAGCCGTCGCCGGCGATGAAGAAGGATTTTTCCATCAGATCCTTTCCACGGCGATGGCCAGGCCTTGGCCGACGCCGATGCACAGGGTGGCAAGGCCGTAGCGGCCGCCGGTGGCTTCGAGCTGGTGAACCAGCGCCTGCAGGATGCGCGCGCCCGACATGCCGAGCGGATGGCCGAGCGCGATCGCCCCGCCATTGGGATTCACGCGGGCATCGTCATCGGCGATGCCGAGGCCGCGCAGCACGGCAAGACCCTGGCTGGCGAAGGCTTCGTTGAGTTCGATCGCGTCGAGATCGTCGATCGCTAGGCCCAGCCGCGCGAGCAGCTTCCGGGTGGCGGGCACCGGGCCGATGCCCATCACGCGCGGCGCGACGCCGGCGCTCGCCATGCCGAGGATGCGGGCACGGGGCTTGAGGCCGTGACGCTGCGCCGCCGCCCGATTGGCGAGGATCATCGCCGCCGCCCCGTCATTGACGCCGGAGGCGTTGCCGGCCGTCACCGTGCCGTCGGGGCGGACGATGGGTTTCAGCCTCGCCAGCCCATCGGCGGTGGTTTCCGGACGGGGGTGCTCGTCCGTATCGACGATGGTTTCGCGGCCCTTGCGATCGGCGATTATGACGGGAACGATTTCCTCCGCGAACCAGCCGCGTGCCTGGGCGGCGGCCGCCCGCTGCTGGCTGCTCAATGCGAAGGCATCCTGATCCGCGCGCGACACGGCATGGTCGGTCGCGACATTCTCGCCCGTTTCCGGCATGGAATCGACGCCATAGGCGGCCTTCATCTTCGGATTGACGAAGCGCCAGCCGATCGTGGTGTCATGGATCGCGTTGCTGCGCGAAAAGGCGCTTTCCGCCTTGGGCATGACGAAGGGCGCGCGGCTCATGCTTTCGGCGCCGCCCGCGATCATCAGATCGGCATCGCCCGAACGGATTGCGCGGGCGGCCGTGCCGATCGCATCGAGGCCGGAGGCGCAGAGCCGGTTGACGGTCGATCCGCCGACGCTTTCCGGCAGGCCGGCGAGCAGGGCGGCCATGCGGGCGACGTTGCGATTATCCTCGCCCGCCTGATTGGCGGCGCCGAGGATCACGTCGTCGATCGCCGCCGGATCGATACCGGTGCGTTCGATGAGCGCGCGGATCGGGATGGCGGCGAGATCGTCGGCCCGGACGGCGGCCAGCGCGCCGCCATAGCGGCCGATCGGCGTGCGGACGGCATCGCAGATGAAGGCTTCGGTCATGCCGCCAGCGCCTCCACGCGGATCGGCGCGCCGGTCTTCGCCACGATTTCCTCGACGCCGACGCCGGGCGCGGTTTCCAGGAGGGTGAGGCCGCCGGCCTTCCGATCGACGGCGATGACGGCGAGATCGGTGACGATCAGGTCCACCACCGCCTTGCCCGTCAGCGGCAGCGAGCAGCGGTCCAGGATCTTGGGGCTGCCGTTCCTGGACACATGATCCATGACGACGATGACGCGCTTCACGCCGGCCACCAGATCCATGGCGCCGCCCATGCCCTTCACCATCTTCCCCGGGATCGTCCAGTTGGCGAGATCGCCATTGGCGGCGACTTCCATCGCGCCGAGGATCGCCATGTCGATATGGCCGCCCCGGATCATCGCGAAGCTGTCCGCCGAGGAGAAGAAGCTGGAGGTGGGAAGTGCTGTGATCGTCTGCTTTCCGGCGTTGATCAGGTCCGGATCCGCCTCGCCCTCATAGGGAAAGGGGCCGATGCCGAGCATGCCGTTTTCGGACTGGAGCGTCACCTCCACGCCGGCCGGCACATGATTGGCCACCAGCGTCGGGATGCCGATGCCGAGGTTCACATAATAGCCGTTGCGCAGCTCCTTCGCGGCGCGCGCGGCCATATCGTCGCGGGTCCAGCCGGCCATCAGGCGTTCTCCTCAAGGCGCGCGCGCGGCCGTGTCGTCAGCTTCTCGACCCGCTTTTCGTTGATCGTCGAAAGGACGATGCGGTCGACATAGATGCCGGGCGTGTGGATGCAGTCCGGGTCGAAGGTGCCGGCGGGCACGATCTCCTCCACCTCCACCACCGTGATCCTGCCGGCGGTGGCCATGTTGGGGTTGAAGTTGCGCGCCGTCTTGCGGAACATCAGGTTGCCGGCGGGGTCCGCGCGCCAGGCCTTGATGATGGAAAGATCCGCGCGCAGCCAGGTTTCGCGGACATATTCCTCGCCCTCGAACATTTCCGTGGGCTTGCCTTCCGCCACCACGGTGCCGACGCCGGTCTTGGTGTAGAAGGCCGGGATGCCCGCGCCGCCCGCGCGGATGCGTTCGGCTAGCGTGCCCTGCGGGTTCAGTTCCAGCTCCAGCTCGCCCGACAGATACTGGCTTTCGAACAGCTTGTTCTCGCCGACATAGGACGAGATCATCTTGCCGATCTGGCGGCTTTCCAGCAGCATCCACAGGCCGAAGCCGTCGGCGCCCGCATTGTTGGAGACGACCGTCAGATCCTTCACGCCGCTGGCGCGGATTTCCGGGATCAGGCTTTCGGGATTGCCGGAAAGCCCGAAGCCGCCGGACATGATTGTCATCCCGTCGAACAGCACGCCTTCCAGGGCCGCCCGGGGCGACGGATAGATTTTGTCGGGCATGGATTTCTCTCCTTCGGATCGATCGGGCTCGTCCGCCTAGCCGAGGTCGCCGCCGGCCACGGGCAGGGTGCTGCCGGTAATGTACGATGCTTCGTCGGACGCGAGGAAAAGGATGGGCGCCACCTGTTCGGCCAGCGTGGCATAGCGCTTGAGGAAAGCGGATTCCGTCACCTGCCGGACGACATCGGCCATCCAGGCCTGCTCTTCGGGCGTATCGCCTTCGGCGTTGCGGGGGATGCGGCGGGGCGGGGCCTGCGTGCCGCCGGGGGCGGTGGCGACGACGCGGATGCCGCGATCGGCATATTCCATCGCCAGGCTCTGGGTGACGGCGTTGATGCCGCCCTTGGCCGCCGAATAGGGGACGCGGTGGATGCCGCGCGTGGCATTGGAGGAAACGTTGACGATCGTGCCGCGCCCGGCTTCCAGCATCGCCGGCAGCGCGGCACGGCAGCACCAGAGCGTCGGCATCAGCGAACGCCGGATCTCCGCCTCGATCTGTTCGGGCTCGAAGGCGGCGAAGGGGCGCATGCGGATGGCCCCGCCGACATTGTTGACGAGGATGTCGATCCGGCCGAAGCGTTCGACGGCGGCCGCCATGGCGGTGGCGGCGCCGTCGAACGTCTCGAGGTCCGCACGGACCGCAAGCGCTTCGCCGCCGGCAGCGAGGATCGTGCGCGCCACCTCGTCGACCAGTTCGGCGCGATCGACCAGCACGGGCCGCGCGCCTTCGGCGGCCGCGCGGATCGCGACTTCCGCGCCGATGCCCTGGGCCGCGCCGGTGACGACCATCACCTTGCCCGCGAAGCGCCCCTGGAAGGTCATGCCGCCAGCGCCTCGGCCTGCGCGGGGACGAACTTCTCATAATAGAGGTTGGCGACGGTGACGCCGCACGACGCGACATGGGCACGCACGGCCTCCACCATTTCCGGCGGACCGCAGAGATAGATGTCGGCATCGCCGCCGTTCAGGTCCGCCGCGCCGAAATGATCGGTGACGTGGCCGGTGAGTGGGTGATCGCTGCCGGCGCCCGAGCAGGTGGTGGCGAAGGTGAAGCCGGGGATGCGGGCGGCCAGCGCCTCGATCCGTTCCACCTCGACAAGATCGGCGGCGTCGTGCGCGCCGTAGAGCAGCCGCACGGCGTGGCCGTTGGCGCCCTTCGCGGCAAGATCCTCCAGCATCGACAGGATCGGCGCGATGCCGGTGCCGCCGGCCAGCATCAGCATCGGCCGCCTGGGTTCGCGCAGATAGAAGCTGCCAAGCGGGCCGTTGAGGATCAGCCGGTCGCCGGTCGCGGCGCGCTTGCCCAGATAATCCCCCATCCTGCCGCCTTGGATGTTGCGGATGAGGAAGGTCGCGACCTCCGCGCCGGGGGCGGAGCTGAACGAATAGGAGCGCTGCGTCCCGCCGCTGCCGGGAACGGCGAAGTTCACATATTGGCCGGGCAGGAAGGCGGGCAGGCCGGCATCCGTCGCCTTGATCGACACGCGCACCCGGTGGGGCGAAAGCCGTTCGATCGCGACCAGTTCCACCGCGATATCCGCCGGCTTGACCTTGCAGGCGGACGACGGCACCGGCACGGCGATCACGCAATCCGACGAAGGCACCATCTGGCAGGTGAGGACCAGGCCTTCCTCCGCCTCCTCGGCGGTGAGCGCATCGTCGATATAATCGTCGCCCAGATCATAATCGCCCTGTTCGGCGCGGCACTTGCAGGTGCCGCACACGCCGTCCGAACAGTCCATCGGCAGGTTGATCTTGTTGCGATAGGCGGCATCCAGCACCTTTTCGCCGGCATTGCAGTCGATGAAGCGTGTGGCGCCGTCTTCGAAGTTGAGGGCGATGCGGAACGTCATGATCTCTCTCCGTCAGGCCATCTTCAGATGTGGTAGATGTCGATGACCTGGTGAATGTAGTCGTTCTTGAGCACGACCTTCTTGGCGGTGATCAGCGGCCGATCGCCGCGGGTGTCGACGGTGTAGAAGGAGGTGCCGAAGAAGCTGCTGGTTTCCTTGTAGCGGTGGCTGAGCGTGTGCCAGTTGAAGCGCACGTCCACCTCGCCGTCGCGTTCGTCCACGATCTCGACATTGGCGATGAAGTGGCAGGTGCGCGGTTCCGGCGTGCTGGCGCCGGACCGTTCCGTCTTGATGCGGAAGACGCGATCCTCCAGCCCGTCGCGGTTGCAATAATAGATCAGCGACACCTGGCTCTGGGGATCGTCGACCAGCTGGTCGTCATCGTCCCAGGCGGGCATCCAGAAGCTGGCCGTGGGCGAATAGCAGGTCAGCCATTCGTCCCATTCGCGATCGTCGAGCAGGCGCGCCTCGCGATGGAGGAAGGCCGTGATCGTTTCGAGGGTGGCGCTCATGCGGCGGCTCCTCCCGGCGCGCGGGCGGGTTCCCGCGCCGCCTCGCGCGCGATCGCGGTCGTCAGCGCTTCCGCCCAATATTCGTGCTGGCGGACGAACAGGCCCTCATCCTCGCTGCGTTCGCCGCTGAGCAGCGGGGCGAGGCCCACGGCGCGGGCATTGTCGTCCGGGCCGTCGATCCAGCGCATCGCGCCGCGGCTCAGATCGTTCCACTGGGTCGCCGCGCCGGCATAGCCGGTCTGGCAGGCGCGGAATTCCTCCAGATCGTCCGGCGTGCCCATGCCGCTGACGTTGAAGAAATCCTCATATTGCCGGATGCGCAGCGTGCGATCGGCGGCGCTCTCGCCCTTGGGCGCGAAGCAGTAGATGGTCACTTCCGTCTGGTCGACGCCGAGCGGGCGGACGACGCGGATCTGGGTGGAGAATTGATCCATCAGATAGACGTTCGGATAGACGCAGAGATTGCGGGTCTGGCCGATGATGTGATCGGCGCGATCCTTGCCCAGCCGTGCCTCCAGCTCCGCGCGATGCGCATGGACGGGGCGGACCTCGGGATTGAGGAGCTCCGTCCAGAGCAGGATGTGGCCGTTCTCGAAGGCGTAGACGCCGCCCACGCTCTTCGACCAGCCGTTGGCGTCGACGGTGCGGGTGCCTTCGGCCTCGTAATTGCGGCGGCCCATGGTGGCCGAATAGTTCCAGTGAACCGAGGAGACGTGATAGCCGTCCGCCCCGTTTTCGATCTGGAGCTTCCAGTTGGCGTCGTAGATGTAGGAGGAGTTGCCGCGCAGCACCTCCAGCCCATCGGGCGCCTGATCGACGATCTGGTCGACCACCGCGCGCGCGCCGCCCAGAAATTCCTCCAGCGGGGCGACATCGGCGTTGAGGCTGCCGAACAGGAAGCCGCGATAATTGGCGAAGCGGGCGACGGGCGTGAGATCGTGCGAGCCATCGCGGTTGAACGACGGCGGATATTCGCCGGTCTTGCCGTCCTTCACCTTCAGCAGCTTGCCGGCGTTGCTGAACGTCCAGCCATGGAAGGGGCAGGTGAAGCTGCCCTTGTTGCCATGCTTGCGCCGGCACAGCATCGCGCCGCGATGCGCGCAGGCGTTGATGAAGGCGTTGAGATCGCCGCCCTTGTCCCGCGTGATGACGACGGGCTTACGGCCGATCCAGGTCGTGAAATAATCGTTGGGCTCGGGGATCTGGCTTTCATGCGCCAGATATACCCAATTCCCCTCGAAGATGTGCTTCATCTCCAGATCGAACAGGGCTTCGTCGGTGAAGATGTCGCGGCGGCAGCGGAAGACGCCGTTTTCCTTGTCGTCGACGACCGCGCTGTTGATGCGGCCAATGATATCGGCAGCCATCGTCCCTGCTCCCGGTTCAGGCCGCCAGCGCGCGGGCGCGGGTAGAGGCGTCCTCTTCCCCGGCGGCCGTGGCGGCGTGCAGTTCGAAATCGAACTCGATCTCGGCAAAGGGGCCTTCGACGCCGTATTTCGCGCCGAGGTTGCTGCTGGTCGCGCGGTGGACCGGCGGGATCAGCTCGTCGCGGGTCGCATAGGCGAAATCGTCGTGCAGATAGGGATCGCCGTCGATGTTGATCTGCGTCGTCAGGTGGCGATGGTGATCGGCCGAGACGAAGAAGTGGATATGGGCCGGCCGGTTGCCGTGGCGGCCGATGGCGCTCAGGATCGCCTCGGTCGATCCGCCGGCGGGGCAGGCATAGCCGACCGGCACGATCGAGCGCACCGCATAGCGGCCCTCGGCATCGGTGATGACGGTGCGGCGGAGGTTGTAGTCGCTCTGGCTCTTGTCGAAATAGCTGTAGTTGCCGAGCGTGTTGGCGTGCCAGATTTCCACCTTCGCGCCGACGAGCGGCCGGCCGTTCACGTCGCGGACCTGGCCGTGGAGGATCAGCACCTCGGCCTTGTCGTCCTCGCTGCCGNCGTCCATGCGGGCGAAGCCGGTCGATTCCGGGGCGCCCGCCACATAGAGCGGGCCTTCGATCGTGCGGGGCGTGCCGCCGGTGATGCCGGCGGCGGCATCGGCTGCATCGGCGCGGATATCGAGATAGCGTTCCAGCCCGAGGCCCGCCGCCCACAGCCCGAATTCCGGCGCGCCGGCGATCGCGAAGTTCAGCGCCGCCCAGAATTCGTCATCGCTGACGGAAAATTCGTCGATGGTGGCGAAAAGATCGCCGACGATGCGGCGGACGATGGCCTTGATGCGCGGATCGCCCGTGGCCTGATCCCCGCCACTCAGCTTTTCGAGCAGGTCCTGGACGGCAGGGGTATCAACGAAATGTTCGGTCATGTCTTGCTCTCCCGGCGCTTTGGGCTTGGTTCTTGGCGCGCCTCTTCTGCGTGTGGATCAGGGCTCAGCGATCGTCCTGATGGATGGAGGAAGGGTGCCGGCACAGCGGCGTGACGGCGATGTCCATGAACGGGAACAGCGGCAGCGTGCTCACCAGATCATGCAGTTCCTGGGCGTCGGCCACGTCGAAGATGCTGACGTTGGAATATTGGCCGGCGATGCGCCACAGGTGGCGCCACTTGCCCTGCTTCTGCAGGGCCTGCGCCCGTTCCCGTTCCACGCGCTTCAGCTCATCGGCGCGGATCGGATCGAGATCGTGGGGAATGTTTACATCCATGCGGACGTGGAAAAGCATGATCAGCCTCTTGCAGCCTGGGGGGCGGTGCCGCCGTGGAAGGATTTGCGGTCCGCGTCGCGCCGGAAGAAGGCGACGCGATCCATGTCGAGCGAGACGCCGAGGCCGGGGCCGTCCGGTACCTTGAGCGCGAAATCGGCATAGCGGAGCGGCTCGGCCAGGATTTCCTCGGTGACGAGAAGGGGGCCGAACAGCTCGGTCTGGAAGGCGAGCCTGGGGAAGGTCGCGAACACATGGGCAGAGGCGGCGGTAGCGATGCCGACTTCCAGCATCGTGCCGCCATAAAGCGCGATCCCCGCCGCATCGGCGATGGCGCCGACCTTGCACGCTGCATGGAGCCCGCCGGATTGCTGGATCTTCACCGCGAACACGTCGGCGGCGGCGGATGCCGCATAATCGAAGGCGCTGCTGGGGCCGGTCAGCGCCTCATCGGCCATGATCGGGATGATATGGGCCTGGGCGAGGCGGGCCATGGCGTTGCGGGCATGGGCGGCGACGGGCTGTTCGACGAGATCGCAGCCGGCATCCTGCAGCAGGGAGATGCCGCGCGATGCGCTGGCCTCATCCCATGCCTGGTTCACGTCCACCCGCACGCTGGCGCGATCACCCAGCGCCTTCTTGATCGCGGCGACGTGGGCGACGTCGTCCTCGACGCTGCGCTTGCCGATCTTGAGCTTGAAGATGTTGTGGCGGCGAAGCTCGAGCATCTGCTCGGCCTCGGCGATATCCTGCCGGGTATTGCCGCTGGCGAGCGTCCAGGCGACGGGCAGGCTGTCGCGCCGGCGGCCGCCCAGCAGTTCCGATACCGGCACGCCCAGCCGCTGGCCCATCGCATCGAGCAGCGCCGTTTCCACCGCGCATTTGGCGAAATGATTGCCGACGATCGCCTTGCCCAGCATGTCCATGATCAGCGCGGGGCGCGCGGCATCGGCTTTCAGCAGCAGCGGCGCGAAATAGGTATCGATGGCGAGCTTGATGCCTTCGGGGCTTTCCGGGCCGTAGCTGAGGCCGCCGATGGTGGTCGCCTCGCCGGTGCCGATCACGCCGTCCGCGCAGTGGATGCGGACGAAGACGGCGGTCTGGCGCATCATCGTCGCCATCGAAAGGATGTGCGGCCGGATGGTCGGCAAGTCTACCAGAAAGGTATCTATGGACTCGATTGCAGGCATCTCTCATCCGATCAGCGCGGCTCGATCCGCTTTCGTCGGGGATATGCCTTGCGGCTGGCGCTGGGAAAGATTAAGTGGGTCCGGCCCTATACCCTGGGAGTATGGCGGTGGATATCCGGCAGCTTCGTTATTTCCTGGCGGTGGCGGCCGAACGCAATTTCAGCCGCGCGGCCGAACGGCTCAACATGGCGCAGCCGCCGCTCAGCCGGCAGATCCAGCAGATCGAACAGGAAGTGGGCGCGCAGCTGTTCGATCGGGAAAGCCGGCCGATGGCGCTCACCGATGCCGGTCGCCTCTTCTATGAGCAGGCGATCCAGGTGACGCGCCGCATGGACGAGATGAAGGAGGCGATGCGCGCCTTCGTCACCTCCAACCGGCCGCGCTTCCTGGTGGGGTTCGTGCCGTCGGTTCTCTACGCCCGCCTGCCGGACATCATCCGCAGCTTTCGACGGGCCGCGCCCGATGTCGACCTGCGGCTGATCGAGATGATGAGCATCGAGCAGATCGCCGCGCTGAAGGAAGGCCGCATCGACGTGGGCTTCGGCCGCGTCCGCTTCGACGATCCGGCGCTGGAGCGCGAAGTGCTGCGCGAGGAGTCGATGGTGGTCACCCTGCCGATCGGCCACCGCCTGCTGGCGGGCGAGCGGCCGATCGATATCGCCGATCTCGCCGACGAGGCGGTGATCGTCTATCCGCGCGAACCGCGGCCGAGCTATGCCGATCAGGTGCTGTCGCTGCTCAACGATCATGGCGTGGTGCCGCAGGCGGTGCACGAGGTGCGCGAGCTTCAGACCGCGCTGGGGCTGGTGGCGGCGGAGGACGGCGTGTGCATCGTGCCGGCGGCGGTGCACATGATGGGCCGGCGCGACGTGATATTCCGCGAACTGGTGCAGCGCGCGGTTTCCCCGATCATCATCAGCCATCGCAGGGACGATCCGTCGCCGCATCTGGCGACGATGATGCGCGTGGTGGCGGAACTGTATCGCGACTGGGGCTGGCCGATGCCCACCGGGCTGATGCGCCGGCTGGCGGCCGGAACCGGGGAGGGGGGCGACTGGGGATGACGATCCCCAACCCGGCCCCGAATCCGGCGCCGTCGCTGATTATATTTGACTCCGGTTGCGGATCGCTGGCTCAATTGCGCCTCAAGCGGCGTCACAAAAGAGACCGGGCGGCAGGCGCATTTTCTGGGCGACGTGCCGGCCAGGCGAGTGCGATGCGGATCGATCATGCAATCGTCCGCCGGAATCCGGAAGCCGGCGCGCCATGATCCGATCCCGGGATTCCGTGGGGGAGGACGCATTGGAGAACGACCCGCAAGCCGCCGAGGCATCGGCCAGTGGCGCGCCGGCTTCGCCTGAACCGAAACGCGCGCGGCGCCCACGCGGAGCATCGGGCGCCGTCGATCCGGCCCCCGATCAGGGAAACATCGCGGCTGAGCCGGCGGAACCGGTGCAGGGACCGGTCGACAATCAGCCCTTCGACATCTTGCGCGCGGCGGAGCGCAAGCGGATCGACGACCGGCGCAAGGGCTTCAAAACGCCGATCGATCCGGATGCGCCCGTCACGGGCCTCGCCCTGTCGGGCGGCGGAATCCGAAGTGCGACATTCAGCCTCGGCTTCCTCCAGGCCTTGAGCGCCTACGGGCTCATTCCCCGGATCGACTATATCTCGACGGTCTCGGGCGGCAGCTATATCGGCAGCTTCTTCGGGGCGCTGTTCGTGCCCGAGACCCATCGCGGCAATGGGGAGCGATCCGGCAAGGCGCTGGCCTTCGATCCCGCAAGGCCCCTGCAGAGCCCCGCCGGCCGCGAAGCCGTCCGGCGCCTGCGGGAAGCCGGCCGCTATCTGACGCCGGGCGGCACGAGCGACGCCTTCTTCGGTGCCGCGCTCGTGCTCCGCAACTGGGCGGCCGTCCATTTCGTGTTCGGTATGGTCGCCTTACTGCTCTTCTGGCTGGTGCGCCTCGCCGATCAGTGGATCGCAACCGACACGCATGGGTGGAGCCCGACGCTCGTCCGGCTCACCCTCGTCGCCGTCGGCACCGTCCTGGCGGCGGGCACGTCCTACTGGCTGACCCGGCGCGAATGGATCCCCGGCAATCGCTTCAAGCGCGCGGCCAGCAACGGCTTCTTCTGGGCGATGGTGGTCGCGGCGGCCTATTTCAGTGCGGCGTGGTGGCAACCGTGCGTCATCGGCATCCTTCCGCGGCTGCCCGGCGGGGAATGGCTTGCCGCAAGTCTCCGTGGCTTGGGCACCTGGATGCTCCCCGCGACGTTCCTGCCGGGGTTTGCCGTCTGCGTGCTCGTTGCGGCCCTCGTCCTCTACATGGCGATGGAGGCCCTTCATGGCGGTGTCGAGCACAGGCCGATCGCGCGCGATGCCGATGCCGCGACCCGAAAGGCGAAGCGCGCCAACGACCTCAGAAATCCGCAATATCTGATTGCAGCCGAAGATCGGGTTCGCACGGCGCTCAGCAATGTCATGACGAAGGCGTTGATGGCCCTTGTCGCGATCGCCGCGCTTCTTTTGATCGTTCGCTTCGGCGATCTGGTGATCGTCCGCCTGCTCAAGGCATTCGAGAATTGGGAAGGTGGTGGGCCCAGCCTTCCCGACCTTGCGCAGCTATGGCCGCTCCTTACCGCCATCGTTCCGCCGATCATGAGCTATCTTGCGAGCACGCGGCTCAAATCCGGGTCCGGGCAGGTCGGCAACAACTGGCTCGAGCAGCGATTGCCGACGATCGTGGCGATCGCCGGCCTCAGCCTGCTCATGCTGTGGCTGGTGATCTGGAGCGCGGCCGCGGCGTGGGGCTTTGGCGCCCTGAAAGCCTCCGGGGTCGAGCCTGTCACGCTGTTCGGGCGCGAATGGAGCCCCGCTTGCGTCGTGGCGCTGCTCCTCGTCGTCGCCAACATCGTGCTGGGGATGTCGTTTTCCTTCATCAACCTCTCGTCGCTTTCGACCTTCTATGCCGCGCGCCTCCGTCGTGCCTATGTGGGCGCCTCGAGCGCAGGGCGCGAAGCCGGATCGGTGCGGAGCGATGATCCCCAGGATACCATCCGGCTCGAACGCTATTATTCCGGGGGCGCTGCAAATCTGGTGCCGCTCCACCTGATCAACGTCACCATCGCCGAGACGATGACCGGGGATTCCAATCTCGTGGCGCGGGACCGCAAGGGCAAGCCGATGCACCTGTCGCCCAAGGGCATCGTCTATGAAGGCTCCCACCCCGGCACGGCCATGGTCGGCCGCACGGGCGCCTTCCCCTTGCAGTTTGGCGAGGAGCTGCCGCTTGCCAACTGGGTGGCCATTTCCGGTGCGGCGGTATCCGCGGCGATCGGTTCGGGAACCTCGCTCGGGACCTCGATTCTGGCGACGCTCGGCAATGTGCGGCTTGGCTATTGGTGGAAGGCCAGGCGCGCGCGCAAGCGGCCGTCACCTTTGCAGCGCCTTCGCGACGCTTCGGTCGGGATGCGAAGCCTGCTGGCGAACCGGGACGCCGCGCGCACGTCTCTGGCGGCGTGGGGCCAAAGCCTTCCCAATAGTCTGCGCGACTTCGTCCAGAATTATCTGCTGCTCGAACTGCGCGGAGCCTTCGCCGGAACCAGGCGCAGGCGCTGGTATCTGACGGATGGCGGACATTTCGAGAATACGGGCGCCTATGCGCTTCTGCAGCGCCGCGTGGCCTTCATCATCATCTGCGACAATGGCGCGGACCCCCGGTATGAAATGGCGGACATGGTCCGGCTGATGGGCCGCGCGCGGACCGACCTCGGTGCCAGGATCCGCTTTCTCACCTCGGCGCAGATCAAGGAGAAGCTTGGCCAGGATACGGATCTTGCAGACATGATCGGGGAGTTTGCCGACCTGTCGAAGACCGCTGAAGCCAAGTCCGTGGCCGCCATCGCGCACATCGATTATGACGACGGCAGCACCGGCACGCTGCTCCTGGTCAAGCCGCGGCTGACCATGGCTGAGCCGCCTGAAATCCTGGCCTATCAGGCAGGGGCGGGGCATCGCGATTTCCCCCAGCAGACGACCGCCGACCAGTTTTTCGACGAGGCGCAATGGGAGGCCTATCGCAGGCTTGGCGAACTGACCGGCGAAAAGCTCTTTGCGCCCGCGCCGACCTCCGACAAGCCCGGCTGGCGGCCGTCGTCCATGACGCCCTGAGGAGATGGGGATGGAGACCGAATTCCAGATCATGCTGGACCAGCTGGGCGTCACGTTCGGCGAACGGACGCAGGCGGTCTACGCCCGAAAATTCGGCACCGACTGGCGCGAGGAAGAGCATGTGACCGGTTCGCTGCTCGCCCTCGTCGAATATGAGGCGGAGAATTTCGCCGCGACGCAACCGGGCTTCGGGCTGTCCCTCACCGTCAAGCTCACGAAGCGCACCGACGAACATGAAAACGGGACGGATGCGCTCATCCGCTTTTCCTGCGACGCGGAGGAATGGCAGCTCCAGACCTTCTTGCTGCTCCAGGCCAAACGGCACGATGCGGGCCGGCCGATGTCGGGTGGCGACCATGCGAGGCTCCAGCGCCAGCTTGGGAACATGCTGCGCTATACGCCGGAGAGCTTCGTGCTGATCTACACGTCCGACGGACGGATATTGCTGGTGCCCGCCGTGGCGGCGCAGGCGCTCCGGTCGCGCGACCTCTCCCACGTCAATGCGATAGAATGGCCGCGTTTCTGGTCCGGGCTCCTGCGGGGCCGCTGCGGCGATCCGGTGGTGGAGCGCGTGCCGGGCGATGGCCGCGACTGGAGCCCGGCCTATGAGCTCAGCATTCACGCCACCCTGAACCGCGAGCTGCCGCTGGCTGCCTCGGTGGAGACGATGTGAGGAGCGGCTTTCTGTTGCGCCGGACGATCAGTCTCCTCAGGGCGCTGGGATAGAGCGTTACCCCGGCTACCGGGATCGCGCCTGCGGGAGCGGGGCCGGCAGGCTCAGGCGATAGACCAGTATCCGGCTGTCATTGTCGAGGCTCGAGTCGCAGGACTGGCCGGACATGCGGCAGCGCCGCGCGATGAAGTCGTTGTCGTTGCCGACGAGCAGGAAATAGTCGTCCGGACGATCCGGCTCCAATGCCGGAACAAGGTCCATCGCCTCCCATTTCTCGGACAGCGCCTCGACGCTCAACCCGAAGCGCGCGAGCTGCGCGGGATTGAGCATGTTCACCAGCTCGATCCGCTCGGCCGGGACGATGTCGGGCCGCAGCGCGGTGCCGGCCGGGTCCTGCAGCACCGATGCCGTGCCGGTTTCATATTCGGTGCCGGCGAGATTGGTCGCGCCCGTCACGTCCACCAGCAGGATGCTCTTGTAGACGATGGGCGCCGAGCCTGCCGCGCCCAGCCCGGCGCCATCGCGCGCGAGCATCAGGAAGCTGTGGGCGTCGATCGCGCGGATTTCGCTCTGCGCGGCGGTGCGATTGGGGGCGCGGCCATCGCCGGCGTCATTATAGGCCGGCAGCTGCATCACATAGTGGGCGACGGGCTGCGCCGGTGTCGGCGTGCCGGTGACGTCGTAGGCGAGCACGCGTATGCCGGTGCGGCCGGCGGCATTGCCGGTGGCGCTGTCCTGCATCAGCGCGCTCTGCAGCGCCACGAACAGCGTCCGGCCATCGGGCGACAGGGACATGCCTTCCGGGCCCTGGTTGTTGCGGCGCCCCGTATCCGGGGCCTGTAGCGAGCCGAAATAAGGGCGTCCGTCGCGGCTCGGCGCCACCGCCGGGGGCGGCTGGATCAAGCCCCGCAATTGGCCGCGCCGGTCGAAATAGTAGATGTTGGCGGTATATTCGTCGCCGATGTAGAAGCCGCCGTCGCGCGTGAATTGCAGCGACTCCGCGTCCAGCGACACCTTGCCGCTGCCGATCCCGCTGGCCGGCGCCGGCAGGAGCAGGCCGCGCTCTGTCAGCATGCCCGTGCCCGGATCGGCTCCGGTGAAGCGCCGCCCGCGAAAGTCGCGCAGCTCGAGCCCGCCATCGGGCGCGATGTCGAGCCGGCCATCGCCCGGCGTGAAGCGGATGCGAAAACGCTCGAGCCGGGCCGGATAGTCGAAGAAGAGATTGGCGCCGGGATCGTTGCGCCCCCGGTCCGGCAGCGTCCAGAGGATGCCTTCATAATGATCGCCGACGCGCTTCCAGCTGCCGGGCGCGATCTGCAGCGAGGAGAAGGAGCCGAGCGTGTCGCCGAGAAAATCGACCGTTCCCGCCGGCAGCCGGCCGGCGCCAACCAGTCCCCGGTTGATGAAGGTCCGGCCGTTCAGCGAAACGCTCCGCGCGGCGGCGGCATGATCCAGATGGGGGCGGGTAACGGGCTCTTCCCCGCCGGCGAAGGCGGGGAAGGCCGTGACGAGCCAATAGAGGGCCAGCGCGACGCGCAGCGGTTTAGAACCCAATGCTGAGCGTCCCGAAGGCCTGCCGCGGCGCCGACGAGTGGAACACCAGGATGGTGCCGGCCGCATCGTCGGGCGCGAACACGCTGCTGTCGAAGTTCGAGGCATAGCGCTTGTTGGTCAGATTGGTGATGTTCAGCGACAGCTTCGCGCCCTTCAGCGCGCCGAGCGTGCCGAAGTCGTAACCGAGGCCGAGGTCGAACGTGGTGTAGCCGCCAAAGCTCTGGTCGTTGGTGTAGGTGTAGTAGCGCCGGCCGGTATATTTGCCCTGCAGCGAGGCGGAGAAGCCGCCCTGCTTTACGGTCAGCACGCTGGCGAACATCTCCTTCGGCGTATCCACCTGCTGCTTGCCCGCCGTGGCCTTCACCACGCAGGTGGCCGTGCACCAGTTGAGGTCGTCATCGTAGGTGGACTTGTTGTAGGAGGCCGAATTGTACCAGTTCAGCCAGGGCAGCGGCTTCCAGAGCACGCCGAGTTCCACGCCCTTGCTGGTGACGCTGCCGGCATTGTGGAAGGAGTTGCCGCAACCCGGATTTTGCTGCTGGTTCGTCGGGCAGGGATTATATTGCAGCAGGCGGTTGTCGAAATCCACCCAATAGCCGCTCAACGCAACCTGCAGTGGGCCGGTGACAAAGCGATAGCCGCCCTCGAAGCTTCTCGACGTCTCGGGCTTCAGGGTCTTGCCCTGCACATCCCAGACGGCTTGCGAAACCGACTGCGGACCGAGTTTGAAGCCGCCCTGATACATCGCCATATTCTCGGCATAGCTTGCGAACAGCTCGTGCTGGGGCGCGACCTGCCAGTGCACGCCTACCTGCGGCAGGAAATAATCCTTGGCCGTCAGAGATCCTGTCGCGAACTGGCTGGATGCCGGCGGCGGCGTCTTGGCGATGCCGTTCTGGGCCTCGGCATCCGATTTCGAGTAGGTGCCCTTGAACCCGAAATCGATGCTCAGCGCCTCATCGAACAGCTTCACCGTATCCTGGACGTAGAACTGCCGCGTCTTCCACTTGGTTTCCTGCACCCACTGGGCGGTATCCGGCTGGCCTTTCAGGAAATGCGCCAGGCTGAAGGGGCCCGTGACGTTGGTCCAGATATAGCGCGCGGCGCTGCTGGTATTGTCCTCCAGCCAGAAGCCGGCCTGGAAATGATTGAAGCCGACGTCCCAATTCAGGCTTGCAAGCGCGCCGGTGCGGTCGATGGTGTAGCGTGTGTCGCGGATCTGGACCGGCACGTCGTCATCGGTGGCCGGCGTGCCCTGCTTGGACCAGCCGACGATCCAGTTGTTGCCGGCGCCCTTGTCCTCATGATGATATACCTGCACGCGCGCGGTGAGGGATTTTGTGATGTCGAAATCCCCGGCGACGTAGAACAGGTCGTCGTTCCGCAGGATCTGGCCGTTGGTGAAGGTGACGTCGGAATTCTTCTGCGGCGACGGCGCGGGGACGCACTTGTCCGGCGCGGTCGGCCCGGTCACGCCGCAATAGGCCACGCCGAGATAGGATTGCCAATCGGGCGCATAGCCACCCCAATCCCAGCCGAGACGGCCGAGCATCTCCTTCGACAGATAGGCATCGTCGGCCTGGTTGGTGCGCGAAAAGTCCGCGAAGGCGGTGATCGTGCCGCCGGTGAATTCGTATTTCAGCTTGCCGTTGAATTGCTTGCCCGTGGACTTGTTCCAGGCGCGCTGGTTCACGAACAGGTCCTGTTCGCTATATTGGCCGGAGAGATAGGCCGAGAAACCGCCGTGCTCGCCCGTGTCGAAGCGCACGAAGGTGCGCAACGCATCCTCGCTGCCGAATGTCTGGCTGACCGCCAGCCCCATGTCCTGATGCGGATCGCTGCTGATATAGGTCAGCGCACCGCCGAGGTTGCTGGTCGAAGCGATGCCGAGGCCGGCGATGCCGGTCGCGAGATCGGCGCGGCCGAGATTTTCGGAGATCAGCGCGCGGCTGATGGTGAGGCCGTTATAGTTGTTATAGGCGCCGTCGCCGAGCGGCATGCCGTCGAGCGTGTAGCCGAGGTGCGTGGTGTTGAAACCGCGCACCTGGAGCGACAGCGACTGTTCGTTGACGCCCAGCGCGTCGATCGACTGCGCCATCACGCCCGGCAGGAAGTTCAGCGCCTTCTGCACGCTGGTGCCGGGCGGCAGCACCTCGAGGTTCGACGGCACCAGGGTTGAAACCGAACGGGTCTGCCCGCTGCCGACGACGACGATATCCCCGGCTTCGCTGCTGTCCGCCTCACCGGGCGCGGCGGCCTGCGCCTCCGCCGGCGCGAGTACCGAAAAACTGGCGGCAACCGCCAACGTGACAACGGACTTTTGCAACATTCGCGCCCCCTTTGTACCGAAAAGCGCCGCGTCAACTTGTGGCCGCGGCGCTGGCTGGTTTCTGGAGCGCGCCTATTTCATGCGTTGATGACGCTTTCGCTACAATTCAGAAATAAAAGGGCAAAACTTCACTATCCGGCGTCTGGCGGTTGGCCGGCGCCCGCCTTGGAGCGATGGCCTTGGGGCCGGGCACCGCTTTCCGTCCCTCCGCACATGCGGTCCCCGGCCGTCCGCATGGCGGCCGGCGGGCTTTCCCTCCCCCGCCGTCAGGGGGCGGGATCGGGCGGGTTGTGCTTTTCGACGAAGGCGACGGAGGCTTCCAGCATGGCGAGCCGGCTCGCGCTGCGGGAGAGCCAGTGATCCTCGCCGGCGAGGGTGACCAGTTCCACGGGCTTCCCGGCACGGCGCAGGGCGTTGGCCATGGCGACGCTCTGATCGTAGAGCACGACCACGTCATCCTTGCCGTGGATGAGGAGGACGGGGGCATCGGCCTCGGCCGCGAAATTGACCGGGGAGACCGCGCGCAGATCGCTTCCGAAGCCGATCTCCGCCTTGAGCGCGCGCCGGAGCGTCGGGTTGCGGCCGCTTTCGGCGAGGTCGGTGCTGGTCATCTTCTGCACATCGCTGACACCCGCGACCGAGACGGCGCAGCGATAAATGCCCTTCTGCAGCGTCACCCCGGCCAGCGCGGCATAGCCGCCATAGCTGGCGCCCATGATGCAGGCCCGCTTCGGATCGGCGATCCCTTCCTTGACCAGATAGGCCAGCCCATCGGAAATGTCCGTCTGCATGCGGCGGCCCCATTCGCCATTGCCTGCACGCTGGAAGGCGACGCCATAGCCGGTGGAGCCCCGGAAATTGGGCTGGAGCACGGCATAGCCGCGCGAGGCGAAGGCCTGAGCCCACCAGTCGAAGCCGGGATAGTCGCGTGACGAAGGGCCGCCATGGGGCAGGACCACGACCGGCAGGTTGCGGGCCGGCCGGCCCGGAGGCAGCGTGAGCACGGCCGAGATGTCCAGGCCGTCACCGGCCTTGTAGCGGACCATCCGCATCGGCCCGACGGCCTCGGAACCCATGGGATAGGCGGTGCCGAGCGGGTCGGCGCGCTTCGTCTTGATATCGACGACCCACCAGCTTTCGGGATCGCCCTGTCCCTCCGTCATCACCAGCAGGCGATCGAAGGCGTCGTTCCAGTCGACAAGGTGCACGCTGCGGCCCGGAAAGGCCTTCAGGGTCGCATCCACGGCCTTCTGGTGGCGCGGGTCCGTGAAGCGGTAGGATGGCGTGTCGCCTTCGATCTCATAACCCAGCAATGCGCGGCTGCGATTGTCGAAGAAGGTGCCGGCCATGGCCGTATCGGTGAGGATTTCGCGTGCCTCGCCACCGGCCAGCGGCACTTCGAACCAGCGCTGGCTGCGGTCGTTCGTTTCATCTTCCACGCTGTAGATCAGGCTGTCGGGCGTTTCGCCGAAGCCGACCAGGTCGATGCCGCCGAGCGGGTTGGTGCCTGCCGCTATCCTTTTCCCTTCGGCATTGCGGATGAACCAGTCGCCGCCCGAGGACCTGAAATCGAGGGTCGCGCTGACCGCCCCGTTGCTGCCCACCAGCCAGGTCCGCCAGTTCTGTTCGCTGTCGACGCGATTGGCCAGGCGGGAGGCGCGGCCATTTTGGAGATCGACCTCGTAGAGGACGGGCGAGGTGCTTCCGAGATAGGCCGCCCCGCGCGATTCATCCAGCGTTATCCCGCCGAAATAGCCGTAATAGCGGCCCTCGCGCTCGACGACGCCGTGGAAGCCGCGGATACCGCCGGGGATCCTATTGTTGCCCTGGAAGACGGAGAACAGCTTTTCGCCGTTCAGCGGAATCACGATCATGGCGGAGAATTCGGCCTTGTCCGCCGTGAAGCCGATGCCGAGCGACTGGGTTTCCGATCGGCGCAGCAACACCCGATCCTCCCCCGCCCAATAAAGGCCCCGAACCTTGATGTTCCCGACATTCTGGATCGAAAGGAGCTTGTTGTTCCTGTCGACGACGATGAGCCGCCGTTCATTGTCATGAAGGGCGACCATGGCGATCCGGTCGCCGGACGGGGAGATGGCCGCGCGCTCGAAACCGGGCAGCTTGCCGTAGAGCGAAAGCGGCGGCGGCGCGGCGCCCGCCGCCCATCCGCGATGGGCGCCCGCCATCGCCACGACCGCCAGCAACAGCCGGCCCAGCTTCGCGTATATCCCCATCATGTCCCCCCTGACGGAAGGAGGACTAAGGGAGAGCGAAGATATTTTGAAGTGGGTTTACTATCCCTGGCGGCGAAAGATCAGACGGATCATCTTCCGTTCGTCCGTTCGCGGACGGCGCGGAATTCGGAGGTCGGAGACCAATGCGGCCAGCGGCTCGAATTGGCGAGGCTGCCGGCGATGTCGCGGACCAGCGCGATATCCTGCGCGGCGCCGCTGAGGTTCCATTCCGGCGTCCAGCGGTCGCAGGTCTGGTGGTAGCAGGCCATGTAGGCCTTGAGCCATGCCTCGCCGGCGGTGCGGCCGCCTTCCACCAGATCGGGGGCGCCGCTGATCGCCATCAGCAGCAGGGTTGGCACGCCGCGCCGGGCGAGCGGGAAATGATCGGCGCGGTAGAAGAGGCCGCGTTCGGGCAGTGCCTCGGGCGTCACGCTGCGGCCCTGGGCGGCGGCGGCCCGCGCCAGATCGGCCTCGAGATCGTTCTGGCCCTGGCCGACGAGCAGCACATCGCGCGAGAGGCCGGCCGTCTGGAGGATATCGAGGGTGAAGTTCGCCACTGTCTTTTCCGCCGGATAGACCGGATCGACGGCATAGGCTTCCGATCCCAGCAACCCGCGTTCCTCCGCCGTCCAGAAGCCGAAGACGAGGCTGCGATCGGGCCGGGGGCCTTGCGCGAAGCCGCGCGCGAGTTCGATGAGGCCGGCAACGCCGAGCGCGTCGTCATTGGCGCCGGGGCGGACGGTGCGCCCTTCGGCATCGGGCGCGCCGACGCCATAGGCATCCCAGTGCGCGCCGAACATGACGACCTCGTCCGGCCGTGTCTTGCCGGGCATGCGGGCGAGGACGTTGCGGCTCTGCATCCTGCTGAACGTCACCGGCAGGCTGGCGCTGTAGCGGACGCCCTTCAGCTCGACGGGCGCGAAATCGGCGCGGCGGGCGCGGAGGCGGAGATCGGCGAGATCGAGGCCCGCGCGGCGGAACAGATCGGTGGCGGCATCGCCTTCGATCCAGCCCTGCAGGAGAACACGCTCCTCCGGGTTCGCGCGCTGGATGTCGTAATTCTCCCCGCCCGGCGCCACCACCGTGTTCCAGCCATAGCCGGCGCCGGGGGTGTCGTGGACGATCAGGGCCGCGATCGCGCCCCGCCGGGCCGCCTCCTCGAACTTGTAGGTCCAGCGGCCATAATAGGTCATCCGCGTGCCGCCGAACCTGCCGGCCACGGCTTCGCCGGGCTTCGCCTCGAAATCGGGATCGTTGATGAGGAAGACGGCGACCTTGCCCTTGAGGTCCACGCCCTTGAAATCGTCCCAGCCCTGTTCGGGTGCGGAGACGCCGTAGCCGACGAACACCATCGGCGCATCGGCGATGGCGACGCGATCGACCGGGCGGACCGTGCTGACATAGATGCTGCTGCCCTGCACGAACGGCACGGCCTGGCCCGCGACGGTCGCCTGCATGGTGCCGCCGGCGCCGATCTGGGTGCGGACGAGCGGCACGGGCTGGATCCAGCTTCCATCGCGGCCGCCGGGTTCGAGGCCGAGGGCCTTCAGCCGGGCGACGAGATAATCGACCGTCTTGGTTTCCCCGGCGGTGCCGGGCGCGCGGCCTTCGAACGCATCGGAAGCGAGGACCTTGACGGTTTCGGCGAGCCTTTCGGGAGAGATCGGCTCCGCCGCGCCGGCCGGCATAGCACCCGTCGCGAACAGAAAAGCGGCCGCGCCCAGCATGGCATGTTTCACGCGCAATCTCCGAATGAAGCTCTATCCGGTCCGCCTAATGCGCGGCCGGCCGCATCGCAACCATGGTGCGGCGGCCTGTGACGGCGAGGGCTATGTCGGAAGATCGGTGCGCCGTCAGTCCGACCAGCGGGCGAGCGGCGTGACCACGGCGGCGACGAGATCGGCGGGGATGGGCGCATCGAAGGCGACGCCCAGCCGGCGGCCTTCGGCGCGGACGACGGTGCCGCGCGTGCGCAGGCTGCCGCGCGTGATGACGATGGAGGTGCCGGTTTCGATAGGAGTGGGGCAGGAGACGAGGGCGCCGCCTTCCGAAATGTCCAGCAGCACGCCGCTCGACGCGCCGAACGGCGTATCGAGATGCGCCGAGAGCAGCACGCGATAGCGGCCATGCCGGCGATCATATTTCGCGAAAGATTGCGTATCCATAGCGGCCGCTGCCGTATCCATCGCTGCTCCGTCCCCCCAAAGACTGGCCATGGCGGTTCTATTCTACGCCTTATTATAGAGGAAGGAAGCTAAAGGTGGATTAACCGTGCGTTCGCCACTGTGTTCCAGCCAGGTTCTTGGAGGGCATATTTCGAAACATGTCCTCAATCCGCGACGCGCACGCAATTGCGGCCGTCGCGTTTCGCCCGATAGAGGGCGGCGTCCGCGCTCTTGAGCGTGGAGGAGGGGCCTTTCCGGCTTTCCATCGCGGCGACGCCCGCCGAAAAGGTGAGCCGGCCGATCGGGCGGCCCGTTTCCGCGACCTTGAATTCGCGCGCCGCGATTTCCCGCCGCACGGCATCGACATGGCGGGCGGCTTCGGCGGCGGTCATGTTCTCGAACAGGATCACGAATTCCTCGCCGCCATAGCGTGCGACGAAAAGCTGTTCCGATGCGCCGCGCGCCAACGCCCCGGCCATATATTTGATCACCTTGTCGCCAAGCTGGTGGCCGTGGTGATCGTTCACCGCCTTGAACGCATCGATATCGCAGATGGCGAGGGCGAGCGGCGTGCCGCGCTTGCGGGCGGTGTCGAACGCCTGCCGCATGCGGTTTTCCAGCGCGCGCCGGTTGGGCAGGCCAGTGAGCGCGTCGGTCTCGGCCGTCTGGCGCGCCTCGTCCAGGCTGCGGCGCAGGATCGATACCTGTTCGGAGGTGCGGCGCAATTCCACGCCGACGCTCCGCGTCTTGTCGATCATGCCGCGCGTGAGGTCCAGCAGCGCCACCAGCACGTCGCCGCGCAGGCCGCCTTCGAGCATGGAGACGTTGCGGGCGAGGGCATCGCCATAATCTAGCGCGTCGCGGCCCGAACGATCGGCGAGCGCCGCGATTGCCTGCAGCCGGCGCTGGGCCTCGTCCGCCAGCCGGCGGAGCTGGGCGGCGGAGACCGCCGTCTGCCGCTGCGCGGCGATGCTGGCGGCCATGGCGGGATTGAGCCGGCCATAGCGTGCGATCGCCTCGTCCACGGCGGTGACGAGCCGCTTGTCCCCGGAGGTGAGATAGCGGTGGAACAGCTCATAATGGGCGGGCGAAGGGTCCAGCCCATTGGCTTCCAGCAGCGCGCCGATCCGCGCGAAAAGGGTGCCGCCGGCGGGCGCCTCATCGGAGCCGTCATTCGCCGCCTGCCCCGTTCCTGGCGGGCTTTCCTGCGATAATGCGTGCATCAGTTCCTGCCCGTGACCAAGCCCGCGCCCTGCCAGGGCACATGCCGAACGAGACTTTCTAGACGCAAAATCGTCAACAGGGCGCTAACCGACCGAAAATTATGGAACCGGCATCCGGCCGCCGCCGCCACGCCGCATCGACAGCGCATTCCCGGACCGCCACTTAGCGGATTGACCGGCGGCCCGGCCCGGCCGAAAGACGCGGCATGCGTTTCTTCTCCGACAATGCCGCCCCTGTTTCCGATGCCGTGCTGGCCGCGATGGCGGCGGCCAACGCGGCGGACGCCGCCTATGACGGCGATGCGCTGAGCTGCCGGCTGGACGATGCGTTCAGCGATCTTTTCGAAACGCGGGTCGCGGCGCTCTGGGTGGCGACGGGGACGGCGGCGAATTCGCTGGCGCTGGGCGCGCTCTGCCCGCCGTGGCGCGGCGTCGTCTGCCATCGCGACGCGCATATCAACAATGACGAGGCGGGCGCGCCGGAATTCTTCACCCACGGCGCCAAGCTGATGCCGGCGGACGGCGCCGGCGCGAAGCTGATGCCGGAGGCGATAGCTGCGGTGATCGATCTGATCGCCGACGATGTGCACCGGGTGCAGCCGGCGGCGATATCGATCACCAACGCCACCGAATATGGGCTGGTCTATACGCCGGACGAGGTGGCCGCGATCGGCGCGCTCGCCCGTGCGCGGGGGCTGGGCCTGCACATGGACGGCGCGCGCTTCGCCAATGCCGTCGCCTCCGTCGGCTGCGCGCCGGCCGACGTGACGTGGCGGGCGGGCGTGGACGTGCTGAGCTTCGGCTTCGTCAAGAATGGCGGCATGTCCGCCGAGGCGCTCGTCTTCTTCCGGCCGGAACTGGCGGCCGAGGTCGCGATACGGCGCAAGCGGGCAGGGCATCTGCTTTCCAAGGGGCGCTATCTGGCGGCGCAGATCCATGCCCTGCTGGCGGACGATCTGTGGCTAGCGCACGGACGGGCGGCCAATGACGCCGCCGCGCGTATCGCCAGGGGCGCGGGCGCGGCGCGGCTGGTTCACCCGGTGCAGGCCAACGAGATATTCGTCCGGCTGAGCGAGGCGGAGGCCGCGGCCTTGAGGGCGCAGGGCTTCGGCTTTCATGACTGGGCGCCGGGCGAGGCGCGGTTCGTGACGAGCTGGAACCAGGCGGAAGGCGAGGTGGACGCGCTCGCCGCCGCGCTCGCCGCGCTGTGAGCGAGGCGCCGCTCAGCCCCGCCACCCAGGCCCGGGTGTTCCTGCCGCTGGCGGTGGTGACGCTGGTGTGGAGCTCCACCTGGCTGGTGATCCGCGACCAGATCGCGCTGGTGCCGCCTACATGGTCCGTCGCCTATCGCTTCGCGGTGGGGGCCATGGCGATGATGGCCTATGCCGCCGTCACGAAGCAGACATTGCGGCTGACGCGCGAGGGCTGGCGGATGGCCATCGCGGTGGGGATCACCCAGTTCGTCCTCAACTTCAACTTCGTCTACCGCGCCGAACATTATGTGACGTCGGGGCTGGTGGCGGTGGTGTTCGCCCTGCTGGTCGTCCCCAATGCCATATTGGGCCGGATATTCCTGGGGCAGGGATTGAGCGGGCGGTTCGTCGCCGGATCGGTGGTGGCGGGGCTGGGCATCGCCATGCTGTTCATCCACGAGCTTGCGGCCGGCGGCGCCGGCCAGGCGGCGGTGGCGGCGGGCATCGGCTTCACCCTGATGGCGATCATGAGCGCGTCCACCGCCAACGTCCTGCAGGCCACAGAGACGGCCAAGCGGCAGCCGATGGTGGCGGTGCTGGCCTGGGCGATGGCGATCGGATCGGGCCTGAACATGCTGATCGCGCTGGCGACCGTCGGCCCGCCCATGTTCGATCCCCGGCCGGCTTATGCGCTGGGCACGCTCTATCTGGGGGTGATCGGATCGGCGCTCACCTTCCCGCTCTATTTCGGGGTGGTCCGCGCGATCGGGCCGGCGCGGGCGGCTTATTCCAGCGTGGTGATCCCGGTGCTGGCCATGGGGCTTTCCACCATCTTCGAAGGCTATCGCTGGAGCGCGCTGCCCGCGGCCGGCGGGCTGCTGACGCTGGCGGGGCTGGTGATCGCGCTCAAGGCGCGCAGCCCGGCCCGATAATCGGGGAAGGCCGGCCGCCAGCCGAGCAGCCGCTTCGCCCTGCCGTTCGCCACCCGGCGGCTTTCGGCATAGAAAGCGCGCGCGGCCGGCGACAGGCCGGCCTGACCCAAAGTCAGGAGCGGCGGCAGCGGGCGGCCCAGCAGAGCGCACGCATATTCGACGACGGCGTTCTGGGGGGCGGGCAGGTCGTCCGCGATATTGTAGATGCCGGCCGGGCCGCGATCCATGCTGGCGACGAGGGCCGATGCGATATCGGCGACATGGATGCGGCTGAAGATCTGGCCGGGAAGCGCGATGCGATGGGCCTGGCCGGCGGCCACGCGATCGAGCGCGGAGCGGCCGGGGCCGTAGATTCCGGGCAGGCGGAAGATGCGGGTTTCGGGATGGAGCGCGCGCCATGCCGCATCCGCCGCCGACCGCGCCGTTCGCCGTCCGCCGCCGATGGGCGCGCTTTCATCCACCCAAGCGCCGCCGCTGTCGCCATAGACGCCGGTGGAGGAAAGATAGCCGATCCAGCCCGCCGGGGCCTGGGCCAGCGCATCGCCGTGGCGGGCGAGCACCGGATCGGCATCCCCGTCCGGCGGGACGGTGGAGAGGATGTGGGTGGCCGCCGCGATCGCGGCGCCGGCATCGCCGATCCCGTCGCGGCCGACCATCGTGATGGACCAGCCGCGCGGCGCGAGGGCGGCCGCGACATGGCGGGCGGTATAGCCGGGGCCGAAGATCAGCAGGCGGGACATGGATGATCCTTGGCCCGTTTCCCGGCCGGCAGGCAAGCGGGCGTTTCGGTGCCGGTGAAGGCTGGCATCGGCGGGCGGCACGGCGTAAACCTATGGACATGCTCGATGCCCAGAACGCCGCCGCGGCGCCGCCGCCCGTCATCCACCGTGAGGATTACCGGCCGCCCGATTGGCTGGTGCCCGATATCGCGCTGGATTTCACGCTCGATCCCGCCGCGACGCGAGTGAAGGCGCGGTTGAGCGTGACCCGCAACGGTGTGCATCAGCGGCCGCTCAGGCTGGACGGCGACGGGCTGACGCCGGTCGCGGTGCGCATCGATGGCGAGCCGCAGGCCGATGCCTGGCGGATGGACGGCCCGGCCCTGCTGATCGACCTGCCCGGCGACGCGCATGAGATCGAGACCGAGGTGGAGATCGCGCCCGAGGCCAATTCCCAGCTGATGGGGCTTTATGCCTCGGGTGGGAACCTGTGCACCCAGTGCGAGCCGGAGGGCTTCCGCCGCATCACCTTCTTCCCCGACCGGCCGGACGTGCTGAGCCGCTATGTCGTGCGGATGGAGGCGGACAAGGCGCGCTATCCGGTGCTGCTTTCCAACGGCGACCGCACCGGCGGCGGCGATCTGCCGGGCGGGCGGCACTGGGCGGAATGGCGCGATCCCTTCTTCAAGCCGACCTATCTCTTCGCGCTGGTGGCGGCCGACCTCGTCGCCAACCGCGACAGCTTCGCCACCCGATCGGGCAAGCAGGTGGAGCTTGCCATCTGGGTGAAGCCGGACGATCTGCCGCGCACCGAACATGCCATGGCCGCGCTGAAGGCATCGATGGCCTGGGACGAGAAGGTCTATGGCCGCGAATATGACCTTGGCGAATTCAACATCGTCGCGGTCGCCGACTTCAACTTCGGTGCGATGGAGAACAAAAGCCTCAACATCTTCAATTCGCGCTACATCCTGGCCGATCCCGATACGGCGACGGACGTGGATTACGACAATGTCGCGGGCGTGGTGGCGCACGAATATTTCCACAACTGGTCCGGCAACCGCGTCACCTGCCGGGATTGGTTCCAGCTTTCGCTGAAGGAAGGCTTCACCGTCTTCCGCGACCAGAGCTTCTCCGCCGATCAGGGATCGGCCGCGGTGAAGCGGATCGAGGACGTCCGCGCGCTCCGCGCCGCGCAATTCCCCGAGGATGCCGGCCCGCTGGCCCATCCGATCCGGCCCGAAAGCTATATCGAGATTTCGAACTTCTACACGGCGACCGTCTACAACAAGGGCGCCGAGGTGATCCGCATGCTCCACACCATATTGGGGCCGGAGAAGTTTCGCGCGGGTTCGGACCTCTATTTCGAGCGGCATGACGGGCAGGCGGCGACCTGCGAGGATTTTGTGACCGCGATGGAGGACGCATCCGGCGTCGACCTCACCCGGTTCCGCCTGTGGTATTCGCAGGCCGGCACGCCGCGCGTGCGGGCGACGCTGACGCACGAGCCGGCCGGCGGACAGGCGCGGCTGACCCTGGAGCAGGAAGTGCCGCCGACGCCGGGGCAGCCCGCCAAGCAGCCGATGCCGATCCCGCTGCGCGTGGCGCTTTACGGCGAGATGACCGGCGAGGTCTTCGGCGGCGAGCGGCTGGTGATGCTGGAGGACCAGCATCAGGAGATATTGTTCGAAGGCATCGGCGAGCGGCCCATCCTGTCGATCAATCGCGGCTTTTCCGCGCCGGTGACGGTGGTTTCCGAACGATCGGCCGCCGACCTCGCCTTCCTTTCCGCGCGCGACGACGATCCCTTCGCCCGATATGAGGCGATGCAGCAGCTGATGGTGGATACGCTGGTGGGCGCCGTCGCCAGGGGATCGGCGGATCACCGGCCGGTGATCGATGCCGTGCAGGATACGCTGCGCAATTCGGCGCTGGATGCGGCCTTCATCGCCGAGGCGGTGCTGCTGCCGAGCGAATCCTTCATCGGCGACCAGATGGCGAAGGTCGATCCCGTTGCCATCCATGCCGCGCGCGAGGCGCTGCGCCGCGACCTGGGGCAGGAGCTGGAGGACGAATGGCGCGCCTCCTACGCCAAGACCCACGCCAACCGTTACGAATATACGCCGGCGGCCAAGGGGCTGCGGCGGCTGAAGACGGTGGCGCTGGGCTATCTGGCGGCGAGCGGCGCGGAGGATGCGGCGATCATCGCCCATCGCCAGTTCCGCGATGCCGACAACATGACCGACCGGCAGGGCGCGCTGGCGACGCTGGCCAACAGCCCCTGGCCCGAGCGGGACGAGGCGCTGGCGGCCTTTTACGATCGCTATCGCGACAACGGCCTCGTCATCGACAAATGGTTCACGACGCAGGCACTGTCCACCCGCGACGATACGGTCGACGCGGTGGAAAAGCTGGCGAAGCACCCCGATTTCACCCTGGCCAACCCCAATCGCATCCGCGCGCTGGTGGGGGCCTTCTCGGTGAACCAGAAGGCGTTCAACGATGCATCCGGGCGTGGATACCGCTTCCTGGCCGATATGGTGCTGGCGGTGGACAAGCTGAACCCGCAGACGGCGGCGAAGCTGGTGCCGCCGCTGGGCCGCTGGCGGCGGTTCGACGAGGGCCGCGCCGCGCTGATGCGCAAGGAACTGGAACGGATCGTGGCGACACCGGGGCTGTCGAAGGACGTGTTCGAGCAGGCGTCCAAGAGCCTCGGCTGACTGGACGGCCGCCGGCGCGGGTCAGCCCGCCTGGCGGTCGTCCGGTTTCCTCCGGCGGTGCGGCACCCAGCCTTCCGGGTCCGGGTGGATCAGGATTTCCACGCCCGGAAATTCCGCGCGGAGGCGATCCTCCACCTCCTCCATCACGCGATGGGCCTCGGCGATCGTCATGTCCGGGGCGACATCGGCGTGGAACTGCACGAAATCGCGCGCGCCGCTGGTGCGGGTGCGCAGATCGTGGATGCCGCGCAGCTCCGGGTGGCGGGCGGCGATCGCCAGGAATTGCGCGCGCCGCTCCTCCGGCCATTCCTTGTCCATGAGCTGGTCGATCGCGGCGACAGCCGATCCCCAGGCGCCCCATGCCAGCCACGCGGCGATCAGCACGCCGAAGGCGGGATCGGCGCCGGCGATGCCGAGATATTGATCCAGCACGAGGGCGACGATCACCGATCCGTTCAGCAGCAGATCGGACTGGTAGTGAACATTGTCCGCCCGGATCGCGATGCTGCCGGTCTGCGCCAGCACGCGCCGCTGGTAGCTGATGAGGAGGCTCGTCACGGCCAGCGCCAGCAGCGATACGCCGATGCCATATTCGGCATGGGCGCCGTGCCGTCCGTCGATCAGCCGGGTGACGGCCTGCCAGCCGATCGCGGTGGCGGAAACGGTGATGAGCGCGACCTGGAACAGGGCCGCCAGCGCTTCCGCCTTGCCGTGGCCGAAGCGATGATCGTCATCGGCCGGGACGGCGGCGACGCGCACGCCCCACAAGGTGACGAGCGAGGCGAAGAGATCGAGTCCGGTATCCGCGAGCGAGCCCAGCATCGCCACCGAATCGGTGCGCGCGGCGGCATAGCCCTTGAGGACGAGCAGGAAGCAGGCGGTGGCGACGCTGGCGATCGCCGCCCGCTGGGCGAGCGGGATCGCCTTCACGGATAGAGCATGCCCGTGGTCCAGCCGTCGCCGGTGCGGGTATAGACCAGGCGCTCATGCAGGCGGTGGGGCCTGTCCTGCCAGAATTCGATCCGTTCGGCCGCGACGCGGAAGCCGGACCAATGCGGCGGGCGGGGAACGTCCTGCCCTTCGAAGCGGGCGGCCATCGCTTCGTAGCGCGCCTCGAACGTCTCGCGATCGGCGAGCGGGCGGGACTGGTCCGACGCCCAGGCGCCGAGCTGCGAATCGCGGCTGCGGGTGGCGAAATAGGCGTCCCCCTCGACATCGCTGACGCGGGAGACATGGCCCTCGATGCGGATCTGGCGGCGCAGCGATTTCCAGTGGAACAGCAGCGCGGCCCTGGGGGTGGCGATCAGCTCGCCCGCCTTGCGGCTTTCGAGGTTGGTGTAGAAAACGAAGCCGCGATCGTCATGCCCTTTCAGCAGCACCATGCGCAGCGACGGCTGCCCGTCCGGCCCGACGGTGGCGACCGCCATGGCGTTGGCATCGTTGGGCTCGCTGGCGCGCGCTTCGGCGAACCAGGCATCGAACAGGGCGAAAGGATCGCGAGATGGCTGCATCATCCGCCCGCCTTAATCGGAATCGGGCCGTAACGGAATGATCCTGCCCGTCCGGGCGAGGCGTTTGCGCGGATCGGCGTTCAGGCGGCCTGCGGACGGGGCCGCGCGCGCCTGATCCATCCCCCGGCGAGGCCGAAGCCCGCCACCATCATCGCCCAGCTTGCCGGTTCGGGAACGGCGCTGATGGTATAACTGTAGCGGACGCCGAGCATGTCGGGCGCGGCATCGCCGGACGTGACCCCGATCGACCGGATCGTCCCGGTGGCGCGCCCCGCCTGGTGATGCGCGCCATAGGACATGGCGAACGATCCGCCCTTGAGGCCGGCGGCATCCACCGCCGCCGGGAAATGGCCGTCGAAGCTGCCGGGGACGAACAAGGCGGACGCGCCGAAGGTTTCGAACGTTTCGCCTTCGCCCGCCTGGAAGGAGAAATCGAGGCGATCGGCCTGCGCATAGGCCGAATGGAAGATCATTCCGATCGAGCCGAAGTCGATCGATGAAAAGCTTTCGCCCACGCCATCATCAAGCACCCAATCGGTGTCGATGTCCGCCGTCAGCGTCGCCAATCCGCGAAAAGGCACGAAGGCATTGAGATCATAATCGAAGTTTTCGCCGGAAATCGCGAAAGTGAGGTCGTAATGAAGATAGCGTGCCGCGTTCGCGGGTGCCGCCGCACAGCATAAGGCGACCAATAACAACGCTTTGCGCATCAGTCGATTCCCCCGATATTCGGCTTCCATTAACCACAATTATTACCCCGCGCCAATCCTCTCGCGCGGGCGGCTCCGCTTTTTGCCGCGCTGCCGCAAACCGGCCTTGAAACCGGGCGGTTATCCGACGATCCTGCGACGACGGTGAAGCGGCAACGGGCCTGGCGGCCGTTCGGCTGGATGCGGAGACGTGGGGACGATGGCGCAATTGCCGGGCTTGCCGACATGGGGCGAGGGATGGATGGCATCCTATCTGCCGCGCGCGACCGGCGGCGACGTGCTGCGCGGCGATGCCGGCCGGGGGGGGCGCTGGTGGCATCGCCTGCTGGAAGGCATGGCCCAGCTTGCCGACGGCAATCTGAACCAGGTGCAGGATCGCGTGGCCCGGCAGGTGGCCGAGATCGGCATGGCGTTCCGCCTGCCCGGCGAGGCGCATGAGCGGCCCTGGCCGCTTTCCGCCATGCCGTTGCTGATGGGCGAGGACGAATGGCGCGGCCTCGCGCGCGGCATCGCCCAGCGGGCGGAGCTGCTGGAAGCGATACTGGACGACATGTTCGGCGCGCAGGCCCTGTTTCGGGACGAGGCGCTGCCTGCGCTTCTCGCCGCCGGCAGCCCGCATTTCTGGCGGACGATGATCGGCGTCGATCCGCCGGGCGGACGGCGGCTGCATACCCTGGCGGTCGATCTCGGCCGCGGGCCGGACGGCGAATGGCGCGTCCTGGCCGACTATGCCCGCGTGCCGGCCGGCGCCGGCTATGCGCTGGAAAACCGCATGGCGGCATCGCGGGTGATGGGGACGCTCTACACCCGGCTCAACATCGTCCGGCTCGCGCCCTTCTTCTCCGATTTTCGCGAAGGGCTGGCGGCCGCCTGCCGCCGCGCCGATCCGCGCATCGGCCTGCTGACGCCGGGGCGCTTCACCCAGAGCTATCCCGAGCAGGCCCACCTCGCGCGCTATCTGGGTTTCCTGCTGGTGGAGGGCGAGGACCTCGCCGTGCGGGAGAACCAGCTCTACGTCCGCACCATCGAGGGGCTGAAGCGGATCGACGCGCTGTGGCGGCGGATGGACACGCGCTTCATCGACCCGCTGGCCTTCGACGCGCAATCGGCGATCGGCGTTCCCGGCCTGATGGATGCGATGACGGCGGGCAACACCGTGGTGCTGAACGCGCCGGGCGCCGGCGTGATCGAATCGCCCGCGCTTTCGGCCTTCCTGCCGGCATTGGCGCGGCGGCTGACCGGCGAGCCGCTGCGCCTGCCCAATATCGCGACCTGGTGGTGCGGGCAGGATCGCGAGCGGGCCTATGTGCTCGCCCATTTCAACGACCTGCTGATCGCACCCGCCTTCGGGCGCGCGCCGCAGGGCCTGCCGGATGGGCGGCCGGTGATCGGCGGCGAGCTGGGCGGTGCGGCGCGGGCGGTGCTGATGGAAGGCATCGCCCGGCGCCCGCAGGATTATGTGGGGCAGGAACTGGTCCACCTTTCGACCATGCCGGCGCTGGCCGATGCGATGCTGGTGCCTCGCCCCTTCATTCTGCGCCTGTTCGCCGCCCGCGACGGGCATGGCGAATGGACGGTGATGCCCGGCGGCTTCGCGCGGCTGGGTCAGGAGCATGACATACGCGCCGCCGGGATCGGGGAGGGGACGCTTTCCGCCGATGTCTGCGTGGTGGCGGACCGGCCGGTGGATGCGGTGACGCTGATGCCGCAGAAGGTGGCGATCCGGCGCAATCCGGGCACCTTGCCCAGCCGCGCGGCGGACAATCTGTTCTGGCTGGGCCGCTATCTGGAACGCGGCGAGGCGACCTTGCGCCTCGTGCGCGCCATGCTGGGCGGCAGCATCGACGTGGATGGCGGCGCGGCGCTGCTGCAGGGCACGATGGACCGGCTGCGCGGGCTGCTCGTCGCGTCCGGCGCGGTATCCGCCGGCGGCGACGGGGCCGCGGATGTGCGGGCGCTGGCCCTGGAGGCGCTCGACGGCGGCGGCCTCGCCTCGGTCCGCGCCCTGCTCGCCACGGTGCGGTCGATCGGCGAGGGCACGCGCGACCGGCTTTCCGCCGATGTCTGGCGGCTGATCGATACGCCGGTGCCGGCGGGCGGCGATGCCGGAGCGGCCGATATCCTGATCCGCGCCACCGCGTTGCAGGAGCGCTTCTCGGCGCTGGCCGGGCTGGCGGCGGAGAATATGGGGCGGACGGCGGCCTGGCGGTTCCACGATGTCGGCCGGCGGATCGAGCGGGGGCTGGCGGTGTGCCGGCTGCTCAGGACCTTCGCCTCGGACGAAGCCTCCTCCGACGATCTCACCACTTTATTGGACCTCACGGACAGCCAGATCAGCTATCGCGCGCGCTACATGACCGGCATGTCGCTGGCGCCGGTGCGCGACCTGGTGGCGCTCGATCCGTTCAATCCGCGATCGCTGGCCTTCCAGGTGGAGGTGATCGGCGAGCATCTGAAGGCGCTGCCGGCGCTGCGCGACGACGGCATGGCGGAGGAGCAGCAGTTGCTGGCGATCGAGCTGGGCGGGCTGGTAGCGCTGGCCAAGGCCGAGGCGCTCGGCCCCAATGCGGTGATGGCGCTGGAGAACCGGCTGCTGACCTTGTCGGACGCGATCGGGCGGCGTTATTTCCTGCAGGGCAGCGAGACGCTGCGCGCATCGGGCATGATCCTGGCGTGATGCGCTATGCCGTCACGCACCGCACGCGGTTCGGCTATGACAGCCCGGTCCGCTTCGCGCGCTGCAATTTGCGGCTGGAGCCGATCGCCTGGGACGGCCAGCAGCTCGAGACGCACAGGCTGGAGATCACGCCGCGCCCCCGCCTGTCGTCCGCGCGATCGGGGGGCTATCCGGTCAATGCGATGCGGATGGTGGTGGATCATGCCGCGAACGAGCTGGTGATCGAAAGCCGGTTCCGCATGCGGGTGGACCGGATCGCCCCCGAGCCGCGCGCCGACGATCCCGATCTGGTGACGGTGACGGCGGTGGCGCGCAATTCGGGCGATCTTTCGGCCGTGGGGCCGGCCAATTACCTTTCCGCCTCGCCGATGATCGGGCTGGAGCGCGAGATCGCCGATTGGGCCGCCGCCGATCTGGCGCCGGGCCGGGGCGTGGTGGAGGCGGGCTATGCGCTCGCGCAGCGCATCCATGACGAGTTCCGATATGACGGCAGCGCGACCCTGGCCGATACCCCGCCGATCGACGCCTTCCGCGCGCGGCATGGCGTGTGCCAGGATTTCGCCCAGATCATGATCGCGGCGCTGCGCGGCCACGGCCTGCCGGCGGCCTATGTCAGCGGCTATATCCGCACCATCCCGCCGCCGGGCCAGTCCCGGCTGGTGGGGGCGGACGCCACCCATGCCTGGGTGCTGATCTGGTGCGGGCCGGGGCGCGGCTGGCTGGGCTTCGATCCCACCAACGCCTGCGGCATGGGCAGCGACCATATCGTCACCGCCATCGGCCGCGATTATGGGGACGTATCGCCGATCGACGGCATCTTCCTGGGGCAGGGCGCGCAGCAGATCGATGTTTCGGTGGATGTAGAGCCGCTGGAGGAATGAAGGCGGGATGGCGCGGCAACCCGCAAGCGCGGCCGCCGGGCATCAGGGCATGATGCCGATGCGCCGGGAACCATGGCTTATCCGCGCAATTCGCGGCGAATATTTTTCCCTTGCGGGAACCGGACACAGCGCACATCTCCTATGTTGCATTTCAGCAACAGTTGGTGCCGGCGCGCGGCCGGCGTAACGAGTGGACATGGCGGACCTATATTCGAAGCTGGGCGTGGCCCGTGGTGCAAGCGAGGCCGAGATCAAGAAGGCCTATCGCAAGCTGGCCAAGGAACTGCATCCCGACCGCAACAAGGACAAGCCCGACGCGGCCGACAGGTTCGCGGAGGTGACGGCCGCCTACGACCTGCTTTCCGACAAGGACAAGCGCGCCCAATATGATCGCGGCGAGATAGACGAGCAGGGCAATCCGCGCGGCTTCTACGGCGGCGGTTTCGGCGGCGCCGGCACGGGCGGCGGCCATGGCGGCGGCTTTGGCGGCTTTGCCGGCGAGGGCGCGGATTTCGGCGATATCTTCGAAGGCCTGTTCGGCGGCCAGCGGGGCAGGGGCGGCGGCGGTTTCGGCGGTTTCGGCGGCGCGCGGCGCCAGCCGGCCAAGGGCGCCAACATCGCCTATCGCCTGGCCGTGCCGTTCGAGGACGCGGCCGCGCTGAAGCCCCAGCGGGTGACGCTGGCGGACGGCAAGACGATCGACGTCAAGCTGCCGGCGGGCGTGGAGAACGGCACGCAGATGCGGCTGGCCGGCAAGGGCGAGGCCGGCCCCGGCGGCGCGGGCGACGCGATCGTGACCGTGGAGATCAAGCCCCACCGCTTCTTCACCCGCGAGGGCGACGACGTGCGGCTGGACCTGCCGATCACCATCGACGAGGCGGTGCTGGGCGGCAAGGTGCGCGTGCCCACCGTCGACGGGCCGGTGATGATGAACATCCCCAAGGGATCGACATCGGGCAAGGTGCTGCGGCTGGGCGGCAAGGGCTTCACCCGCAAGGATGGATCGCGCGGCAACCAGCTCGTCACCCTGCTGGTCGATCTGCCGCTGGGCGATCCGGATCTGGAAGCCTTTATCGAGGGTTGGAAGGGGAAGGGACGCAACCCGCGACTGGCCTTGGGGGTTTGACCCCCGATAAAGCCGAATAGCGAAAGGGCGGAAACTTGCAGGATGCCTCTCCAGAGTCGCCGGAAGCCCGCGCGCTGCGGCCGGCATGGGAAAGGCAGCTCGATCGCGTCCGACCCGGCACCCGCCCTTTCGAGATCGCTCGCCGGGTGATCGTGGGCGTCTATTCGGACGGGTTCATCCACGCCGGCAACCTGGCCTATCTGTCGCTGTTGGCGCTGTTCCCCTTCTTCATCATCCTCGCCGCGCTGGCCCAGATGCTGGGGCGCGAGCCCGACGTGCAGGCGGCCGTCGCCACCTTCCTGAGCACGCTGCCGCCCACGGTGGAAAATCTGCTGCGCAAGCCGATCACCGACGTGCTGGTGGCGCGCGGCACCGGATCGCTCCTCTGGCTGGGCGCGATCGTCGGCCTGTGGACGGTGGGCAGCTTCATCGAGACGATTCGCGATATCCTGCGCCGGGCCTATGGCACGCCTTATTCCAAGGCCTTCTGGCATTACCGGCTGGGATCGATCGGGATCATCATCGTTTCAGTGATTGCCACGCTGGTCGCCTTTTCCATGCAGGTGCTGCTGACGGCGGCCGAGGAGTTCGTCGGCCGGCTGCTGCCCTTCGCGGACAAGGCGATGCTGTGGATCGGCATCTCGCGCATCGCCCCGCTCGTGCTGATGGCGCTGGCGCTCTACTGGCTGATCTATTCGCTCACCCCGTCCAAATATCGCTTCGCGCCCTGCCCGAAATGGCCGGGCGCGCTGTTCGTCACGCTCTGGTGGATCGGGGTGACGATGGCGCTGCCCCGCGTGCTGGGCCTGCTGGGCGGATATGACCTGACTTATGGCGGCCTGGCGGGCACGATCATCACCCTCTTGTTCTTCTGGCTGGTGGGATTCGGGCTGGTAATCGGCGCGAACATCAACGCAGCACTGGCGGAAACGCCCGAACCGGCGGTAAAGGGGCCTGCGTCACAAGGCTGATGGAGTTAGAATGACAGGCCTGATGGAAGGAAAGAGGGGGCTCATCATGGGCCTCGCCAACGATCGGTCGCTCGCCTGGGGCATCGCCAAGGCGCTGCGCGCGCAGGGCGCCGAGCTGGCCTTCAGCTATCAGGGCGAGGCGCTGGAGCGCCGCGTGCGCCCGCTGGCGGAAGAATTGGGATCGGATTTCCTGATCGATTGCGATGTGGGCGACATGGCCGCGCTCGACACCGCATTCGAAACGCTGGCGGCGCGCTGGCCGACGATCGATTTCGTCGTCCATGCCATCGGCTTTTCGGACAAGAACGAGCTGCGCGGCAAATATGTCGACACCAGCCTCGATAATTTCCTGCTGACGATGAACATATCGGCCTTCAGCCTCGTCGCCGTCACCAAGCGGGCGCGGCCGATGATGCCGAACGGCGGATCGATCCTGACGCTCAGCTATTACGGCGCCGAGAAGGTGGTTCCCCATTATAACGTCATGGGCGTGGCCAAGGCGGCGCTGGAAACGTCGGTGAAATATCTGGCGATGGATCTGGGGCCGGAGAATATCCGCGTCAACGCCA
The DNA here is from genome assembly GCF_001853345.1 of Edaphosphingomonas haloaromaticamans. Lineage (NCBI taxonomy): Bacteria > Pseudomonadati > Pseudomonadota > Alphaproteobacteria > Sphingomonadales > Rhizorhabdaceae > Edaphosphingomonas > Edaphosphingomonas haloaromaticamans. The sequence goes on from NZ_MIPT01000001.1 coordinate 1,219,205, forward strand.
TCTCCGCCGGGCCGATCAAGACGCTGGCGGCCTCCGGCATCGGCGATTTCCGCTACATCCTGAAGTGGAACGAGCTGAATTCGCCGCTGCGCCGCAACGTGACGATCGAGGATGTGGGCGGCGCCGGCCTCTACATGCTGTCCGACCTCGCGAGCGGCGTGACCGGCGAAATCCACCATGTCGATGCCGGTTACAACGTGATCGGCATGAAGGCCGAGGACGCGCCGGACATCGCGCTTTCGTGAAGTGCAGCCCTCTCCCTTCGGGGAGGGGGCCGGGGAGGGGGCCGGCGGGGTGGCCCATCTTCCGTTCCAACAGCGGGCGGACTTCCCCTCTCCCAACCCTCCCCCCGGAGGGGAGAGGGCTTTTGCAGATGTCGTTCAACAGCTTCGGCCGCGTTTTCCGTTTCACCACCTGGGGGGAATCCCACGGGCCGGCGCTGGGCGCGGTGGTGGACGGCTGCCCGCCGGGGCTGTCGCTCGACGAAGCCGATATCCAGCCCTGGCTCGACAAACGCCGGCCGGGCACCTCGCGCTTCACCACGCAGCGGCAGGAGCCCGATCGGGTCCGCATCCTGTCCGGCGTGTTCGAAGGCCGCACCACCGGCACGCCGATCAGCCTGATGATCGAGAATGTGGACCAGCGGTCGAAGGATTATTCCGAGGTCGCGCTCGCCTATCGGCCGGGCCATGCCGATTATGCCTATGATGCCAAATACGGCTTCCGCGACTATCGCGGCGGCGGCCGTTCCTCCGCGCGGGAAACCGCCGCGCGGGTGGCGGCGGGCGCGGTGGCGCGGGCAGTGATCCCCGAGGTCCGCATCCGCGCCTATCTGGTCGAGCTGGGCGGCGACGCCATCGATCGCGCGGCGTTCGACGATGCCGAGATCGATCGCAATCCCTTCTTCTGCCCCGATACCGCCGCGGCGGCGCGCTGGGAGGAGATCGTCGACGGCGCGCGCAAGGCGGGATCGTCCGTGGGTGCGATCGTCGAATGCGTGGCGGATGGATTGCCGGCGGGCTGGGGCGCGCCGCTCTACGCCAAGCTGGATAGCGAGCTGGCGGCGGCCTGCATGTCGATCAATGCCGTGAAGGGCGTGGAGATCGGCGACGGCTTCGATGCCGCGCGGCTGACCGGGGAGACCAATGCCGATCCGATGCGCCCCGGCCCGGACGGCAAGCCCATTTTCCTCGCCAACCATGCCGGCGGCGTGGCGGGCGGCATTTCCACCGGCCAGCCGCTGGTGCTGCGCGTGGCGCTGAAGCCCACATCCTCGATCCTGACGCCGGTGGAGACGATCGGGCGGGACGGGCAGGCGGCGGACATCCGCACCAAGGGCCGCCACGACCCCTGCGTCGGTATCCGCGCGGCGCCGGTGGTGGAAGCGATGGTGGCGCTCGTGCTGGCCGACCAGAAGCTGCTCCACCGCGCCCAGTGCGGCTGACGGGGCGGGCGTTTCCGATCGATCAGGGGCGGCGATCGCAGCACGGTGCGCCGCCCTCCTTCAGCCACGGCGCGTCGAACCGGGCGCGCTGGAGCGGCTCGAAGGGGGAGGCCGCCTGATCGAGAATGGCGGCAAGCCGCGCGGTGAGGCCGGCGTGGGCGCGCGAGCGGAGCGGCTGGGTGCAGTCACCGGACATCTTATGATCCTTTGCTGGTCGAAGGCATCCTGAAGATGGGGTTTCGCTTGAGGAAAGACCAATCAGAACAGCGGCGGTTTCCATAAGGACAGCTTATCCATGGGCCATGCCCGGCCGGATCGCGCCGGGGTGAAATGCGCCCTCGCATGAGCGGATCGGCGCTGCTATCCCTGCGCCATGACCGCATCCGCCGAGCCGCTCGACCAGATCATCGAAGCCCCGTTCGACAGCGCCCTTTCCGACCGATATCTCGTCTATGCGCTGTCCACGATCACGGCCCGTTCGCTTCCCGACGTCCGCGACGGGCTGAAGCCGGTCCATCGCCGGCTGCTGTGGGCGATGCGGCTGCTCAGGCTCGATCCGCAGGCCGCCTACAAGAAATGCGCCCGCGTCGTCGGCGACACGATCGGCAAATATCATCCGCATGGCGACCAGTCCGTCTATGACGCGATGGTGCGGCTGGCGCAGGATTTCTCGCTGCGTTACCCGCTGGTCGATGGGCAGGGCAATTTCGGCAATATCGACGGCGATAACGCCGCCGCCTACCGCTATACCGAGGCCCGGCTGGCGCCGCCCGCCATCGACCTGATGGCCGGGCTGGACGAAGGCACCGTCGATTTCCGCGCCACCTATAATGGCGAGGAGGAGGAGCCGGAGGTCTTCCCCGGCCTGTTCCCCAACCTGCTGGCCAATGGCGCGAGCGGCATCGCGGTGGGCATGGCGACATCGATCCCTTCGCATAACGTGGCCGAGCTGATCGACGCCGCGACCCTGCTGATCGACCAGCCCGACGCGCCGGACAGCGAGCTGATGCAGTTCGTGAAGGGGCCGGATTTCCCGACCGGCGGCGTGATCGTGGACGGGCCGGCGACGATCGCCGAGGCCTATCTGACCGGGCGGGGCAGCTTCCGCGTGCGGGCGCGCTGGTCGATCGAGGATCAGGGGCGCGGCACCTGGACGGCGGTGATCCACGAAATCCCCTACCAGACGCCCAAGGCCAAGCTGATCGAAGAGATCGCGGCCCTCATCAACGACAAGAAGCTGCCGATCCTGGCCGACGTCCGCGACGAATCGGACGAGGTCGTGCGCATCGTGCTGGAGCCGCGCGCCCGCACCGTCGATCCGCAGGTGCTGATGGACAGCCTGTTCCGGCTGACCGCGCTCGAATCGCGGGTGTCGCTGAACCTCAACGTCCTCGATGCCCAGCGCACGCCGCGGGTGATGAGCCTGAAGCAGGTGCTGGCCGCCTGGCTGGAGCATCAGTTCGAGGTGCTCGTCCGCCGATCACGGCATCGGCTGGCCAAGATCGACGACCGGATCGAGCTGCTCGACGGTTATCTGATCACCTATCTGAACCTCGATCGCGTGATCCAGATCATCCGCGAGGAGGACGAGCCGAAGCCCGTGCTGATGGCGGAGTTCGAGCTTTCGGACCGGCAGGCCGAGGCGATCCTCAACATGCGGCTCAGGTCTCTGCGCAAGCTGGAGGAGATGGAGCTGAAGCGCGAGCGCGACGCGCTGGACGAGGAGCGCAAGGGCTTGGCCGCGCTGATCGACAGCCCGGCGCGCCAGCGCACGCGGATGAAGAAGGACCTGGCGAAGCTGCGCGAGCGCTACGGCCCGGAAACCGATATCGGCCGCCGCCGCACGCTGATCGAGGAAGCGGCGCCCGCGCGCGAGATTCCGCTTGAGGCGATGATCGAGCGCGAGCCGATCACCGTGATCCTTTCCCAGCGCGGCTGGATCCGCGCGATGAAGGGGCATAGCGACCTGGGATCGGCCGACGCGCTGAAATTCAAGGAAGGGGACGGCCCGCTCTTCGCCTTCCACGCCCAGACGACGGACAAGCTGCTGCTGGCGACCGAGACCGGCCGTTTCTACACGCTGGCCGCCGACAAGCTGCCCGGCGGGCGCGGCTTCGGCGAGCCGGTGCGGCTGATGGTGGACCTGGAGAGCGAGGCGCCGCCCGTGGCGCTGCTGCCGGCGAGCGCGGGCGCGCGCCTGCTGCTGGCGTCGTCCGACGGGCGCGGCTTCCTGGGCATCACGGCGGACATCGTGGCCGAGACCCGCAAGGGCAAGCAGGTGATGAACCTGCGCCCCGGCGCGAAGCTGCGCGTCGTCCGCGCGGTGCCGGCGGACGCGGACTATATGGCCGTGATCGGCGAGAACCGGAAGCTGGTGGTGTTCCCCATCCGCGAGATGCCGGAAATGGCGCGCGGGGCGGGCGTGCAATTGCAGCGTTATCGCGACGGTGGCCTTTCCGACGCGCTGGCCTTCCGCTTCGAGGAGGGCCTGAGCTGGGCCATGGGCGGCGAGACCGGGCGGACGCGGACGGAAAGCGACATGACCCCCTGGCGCACCGCGCGGGGCGCGGGCGGGCGGATGCCGCCGATCGGCTTCCCGCGCGACAATCGCTTCGGAAGTTGATACAAGTCACGGAAATCGCGCGATAGGAAGCGTTGCGGCCTAAAGCAGAAATTAACCGTCTCGCTCTATCGCGGGAGAATATGCAGGTCGAGCCGTCTCGCAGCGAATTGGCCGTCTTCACGGACGGAGCGATGGAGCTTGCCCTGTTGCGTGACATGTCAGGCGTAGACCCAGTCGGCGAGCGGGCCGCGATCGAGCTGATCCGGCGCGCGCGGGTCGATTATCTGAACGCCCTGCCGATCGCGGCGGCGATCGTCACCCAGAAGCCCGACGGCGCGATCGAGCTGCTCGCCAACGAGCGGTTCGAGATGCTGGATTCGCTTTCCGGCATCATCCCGATCCGCCCCGGCGCGGCCGCCCCCCTGATCGAGCGCGAGCCGCTGAAGCGTGCGCTCCAGACCTTCCTGGCCGGCGACAAGCGTGGCCACGAATTCGGCTGGCAGGATGGCGACGGCGTGGGCGGGCGCCATTTCGTCGTCCGGCTGGGCCGGCTTTCCGCTTATGACGACGGCACGCGGCGCTGCGTGCTTTCGCTGATCGATCGCACCGCCGAGGTGGAGAACGAACGCAGCCTGCGCGCCGAGATGACCCATGACAGCCTGACCGGGCTGCCCAACCGGGTCGCGTTCGGCGAGGCGCTGGACGCGGTGCTGGCCTGCGACGATCCGGTGGGCCACGCCGTGCTGATCGTCGATCTCACCCGGTTCAGCCGCATCAACGAGAGCATGGGATCGATCGCCGGGGACGAGCTGATCATCACCGTCGCGCGGCGGATGGTCGCATCGTTGCGGGCGGGCGACATGCTGGCGCGGATCGGCGGCGACGAATTCGCCATCCTGCTGACGCTGACGGACGGGCCGGGGGATGCCCTGCACGCCGCGCGGCGCATCCAGGCGACGATGACCGCGCCGTTCCGCATTTCGGACCTGGAGATACGGATCGACTGCGCGATCGGCTGCGCGCTGGTGAGCGACCGGGCGGCGGGCGCGGAGGATCTGGTGCGCAACGCCCAGTTCGCGCTGAAACGGGCCAAGGCATCGGGCCGGGTGGAGGTGTATCAGCCTGGCGAGGTGAGCAAGGCGCGGCACCGCTTCAGCCTGGAGACCGAGCTGCGCCGCGCGATCGACAGCGATTCGCTGACCCTGGCCTTCCAGCCGCTGATCAACCTGCAGACCAATCGCGTCGCCGGTTTCGAGGCGCTGGCCCGCTGGGAGCATGAGGCGCTGGGGCTGATATCGCCGACCGAGTTCATCCCGGTCGCGGAAGAATCGGGGCTGATCGTGCCGCTGGGGCGCTGGGCGTTCGAAACGGCCTTGAGCACGCTCGCGCAATGGGATGCCACGCAGGGCGAGGCCGTGCCGATCCATATCGGCGTCAACGTATCCGCCATCCAGCTTGCCCGCGACGATGTTTCGAGCGCGGTGGAAGGGGCGCTCCGCCGCGCCGGGATCACCGGCGAGCGGCTGACGCTGGAGCTGACCGAAAGCTCGATCGTGCAGGACCCGGAACGGGCGACGCGCACCTTGCAGGGTTTGAAGGAACTGGATGCCAAGATCGCCATGGACGATTTCGGCACCGGCTATTCCTCGCTCGCTTATCTCCAGCGCCTGCCGATCGACATATTGAAGATCGACCGCAGCTTCGTGACGGGGATGCTTGGCGACCGCGATTCGGTGGCGATCGTGCGTGCGGTGCTGGGCCTGGCCGATGCGCTGGGCATGGATACCACCGCCGAGGGGGTGGAGACGTTCGAGCTGGCGCAGACGCTGGCGGCGCTGGGATGCAGCTGCGGCCAGGGCTTCTATTTCGCCCGCCCGCTCGCCGCCGATGAGGCGCTGGCTTACTGGCGTTCGCGCAACGCCTGATCGACCGCGGCCTGCGCCGCGCGGGCGGCCCACTCGCCATCGGGAAAACCCGCCGCCATCCAATCGCGCTCGATCGCCTGCAATGCCGCCGCCACCTGCGGGCCGGGGCGCAGGCCGAGCTTGACGAGATCGCCGCCCCTGAGCGGGAATGTCGGCCGATGCCAGCCGTCGAGCGCGGCGAGCGCGGCCGCCAGCTCGGCATCGCTCATGTCCGAAAGCAGCAGCAGATCGACCGCCGCGTCGGGATGGCGATAGGCGAGCGGGATCGGCGCCGTTTCCGGGGCGGGCGGGGCGGCGAGCAGCTCGATCCGCGCGCGCATCGCGTTGGACAGGCGCAGCCGCGATGCCACCTGCGCGGCGAGGGCCGGATCGCGCGGCAGCAGCGCGGCCAGGCGGCGCACGGGATCGGGCCGGGCCCCCGATCGCGTTTCCCTGTCGATCAGCCGCGTAAGCCGGGCGACGCCTTCCTCCCCGATTTCGGGCAGCACCGGCCGGAAGATGCCATGGGCGTGCATCAGCGCCACCGTGGGCGCGGGATCGGGAAGCGCGAGCAGCTTCAGAAGCTCGTCGGCGATGCGCTCGCGCGAAAGCGCCATCAGGTCGTTCGCGCGATCCGCGCAGGCGGCGAGACCGGGGCCGTCCGGGGCGCCGCGCCCGAAGCGGGCATGGAAGCGGAAGAAACGCAGGATGCGCAGATGATCCTCGGCGATTCGCACCAGGGGATCGCCGATGAAGCGCACATGGCCTTCGGCCAGATCCCCGACGCCGCCGAAATAATCGATCACCTCGCCGGATGACGGATCGGCGAACAGCGCGTTGATCGTGAAATCGCGGCGGGCGGCATCCTCGCGCCAATCATCGGTGAAGGCGACGGTGGCGCGGCGGCCGTCGGTGGAAACGTCGCGCCGGAGCGTCGTCACCTCGATCGTGGACCCCGGCAGGACGGCGGTGACAGTGCCGTGGGCGATGCCGGTGGGCACGGCCTTGAAGCCCGCCTTGCGGACGCGGGCGATCACCTCGTCCGGCAGCAGCCGCGTCGCGCAATCGACGTCGGATACGGCAAGCCCCAGCAGCGTATCGCGCACTGCGCCGCCGACATAGCGGATGGCGCCTTCGTCCGCGCCCAGCGCGGCAAGCAGATCGACGAGGCCGGCGCCGTGGCGCCAGGCCGCATCCGGCAGCAGCGTCGTCATAGCGGATAAGCGAGCCGGCGGCCGAGATTGACGAGCATCGCGGCGGTGGCGCCCCAGATGCGGCGGTCCTGCCAGGTGATCTCGAAATAGCGGCGCTCGCGCCCCTGCCACTCCACGGCCTGCTCGATATGGTTGGACGGCTCGAGCAGATAGGCCAGCGGCACCTCGAAGATGTCGGCGACCTCGGCGGGCTGGGGGACGAGCGGCAGATCGGGCGGCACGACGCCGATCACCGGCGTCACTTCATAGCCGGTGATGGTGCGATAGCGATCGGCCGTGCCCACCACGTCCACCCGCGCGCGGGGCATGCCGATCTCCTCCTCCGCCTCGCGCAGCGCCGCGCCGACGACGCCGTCGTCCCCCGGATCGACCCGGCCGCCGGGAAAGGCGATCTGGCCTGCATGGCGGCGCATCGTTTCGGGGCGCAGGATCATCAATATCGTCGGCTCGGGCCGATCGACGAAGGGCACCAGCACGGCGGCGGGCACGATCGGCTCGCCCGCCCGCAGGGCGAAATCGCCGTCGTCATGCTCAAGCAGCACCGGCGCCAGGGCCTGCCCGTCCCGCAATGCGGCGCGGAGCCGTTCGCTCAAGGTCATCATTCGGACTCCAGCGGGAAGAAGCGGCCATTGCTCCAGAGGCCGAGCGGCTCGCCCGCCTCCTCGATCGCGATGGCGGCGAGCTCATAATAGACCGGGCGCGCCACCAGCGCCTCCAGCCCGCCGCGCACGGCGAGATAGGGGTGGGGCCCATCGCCCTTGTCCTCGAAGCGCAGCGGATGGCCTTCGCCGGCGACGACGATGTCGCCGGTGTTGAGGCGGAAGGCGAGGCTGCGATCGCGCCCGGTGCCCTCGGTCTTCAGCTCCACGGCGAGGAAGGCCGCATCCTCGACATCGATGTCGAGCTTCTCGACCGGGGTGACGAGGACGTGCCGGCCATCGGGCTCGCGCCGGAGGATGCTGGCGAACAGGCGCACCATCGCCTCCCGCCCGATCGGCGATCCCTGGTGGAACCAGGTGCCGTCGCGGGCGATGCGCATGTCGCTGTGCCCGCAATGCGCCGGATTCCATTTCTCGACCGGCGGCAGCTTCCGCTCGGCCGCGAGGCGGGCGATCTCGGCGAGCGAAAGGCCGGTCAGGTCCTCGGGCGGGGGGCTCGTTTCGGGCATGGCGACCCGATTAGGCCATCCTCGCCTTCAGCGCAAAGCCGCCGCCGCCGCCTCCTGCCGCGGCCGGAGCGTTCCGCGCTCGGGAAGAGGGGCGGGGCCGCGCAGCCGCGCGAGCAGGCGGTGGCGCTCCACCGGGCCGGGCACGTCCCAGCCGCCGGTCCGGTCGGCGGAAAAGCCGAAGAAGCGCTCATAATATTCGGGGTCGCCGATCAGGACGAGCGCATCGGCATGGCCGGCATCGGCGGCCGCGAGCATCGCTTCCATCAGCATGCGGCCGATACCGTCCTTCTGCCGATCGGGCCGCACGGCGACAGGCCCCACCAGCACCATCGGCACGATGCGGCCATCCTCCGCCGCCAGCTCGACCGGCCAGCACTGGATCGTGCCGACCAGCTCGCCCGATTCGAAAGCCGCCAGCGACAGGGCCGGAATCTGCTCCGTCCCGCTTCGCAGCCGATAGGCGGTGCGGCCATGCCGATCGGTGCCGAAGGCGGCATCCAGCAATTGTTCGATGGCGGCGGGCGCGGCGGCGGCGATCGGAGCGAGCGTGATCAATCCTGGGGGGAGCTTTCCATGCTTCAGGTTTCGATTGCGCGCGCCCTTAGTGGTTCCGCCGCGAAAGGAAAGCGCGAATCGACTTGGGGAGGATGGAGGCGATTCGCGCCGGACGCCTTTTCCACAGCGTTCGTGGAAAGGGTTGTGGATAAGCCTGTGAGGGTGACGGGACTGGCAAGCCCCGCCTTGCCCGTGCCCGACTTGCCCGATTTTCAGGCAGCGGCTACCGCGTCCCCGAACCAAGCGAGATTTCCCACATGACCACCGCACCGATCCTCGACGGACTCGTTCCGGCATCCCTCGCGCCGAAGAAACGGCGCATCTTCCTTGAGGATTTCGACCTGCCGGTCGACATCGGCTTCCACGATTTCGAGGTCGGCAATCCGCAGCGCCTGCTGGTGACGGTGGAAGTGTGGATCGACGAGGCGAGCTTCGCGGCCGAGGACAATGTGTCCGCCGCGTGGAATTACGATTTCCTGCGCACCGAGATCGGCCGGCTGGCGAACAGCCGGCGGTTCAACCTGCAGGAGACGCTGGCGCGCGCCATCTACGATCTGATCGCGGCGCGCGCCGGGGTCACGGGCCTTCGGGTTTCCACGCGCAAGCCCGATATCTATGCCGATTGCGCGGCCGTCGGCGTGGAATTGTCCTCTTTTTAGGCAGTGGCCTTTCGGGTTGCCTGCCAGTGCGTTGGCCGCGCGGTATCATTGCGGTGAGCGCAATATAAGTGGTTCAGCGAGCGGGAAAATTCCGCTCGCAGGGTTGGAGCCCCTCGATCACCACGCGATAATCGGCCCGCGCCGCATCCGCCTGCCGGGCGCCAAGATCGGCGGTGGAATTTTCCGGCAGTTCGGGCGGCAGCGTGCAGGCCAGCCGATACCAGAGGAGGCTGTCGGGAGCGGGCGGGGCGGCGCTGTCGTCCACCATTTCGCCCAGCGCCACCGCCCAGCGCGGCGCCTCGCCCGGCCGGCGCAGAACGCTGAGGGAGACCGGCCGCCCGTCGTCCGTCCCCAGGAATATCTGCGTCTCGCTCTCGCCCGGCAGCGAGCCCGGCACGTGGAAGGCGTTGCCGACGCGGGTGATGTGCGGCGGCGCGTCCGTGGCGTTCAGGTCCCGCAGCACGCCGCGCACGCGCGCATCCTCCTCCTGCGACCAGGCGATCTGGCCGAAAGGCGCGGCCAGCCTTACCTCGCCCGGCCGGCCCGCCACGGCATCCACGAACAGCAGCAGCCGGGCCTTCTTGAGCTTGGGCGCCCGATTCGCGGCGTCGAGCGGCACGTCCGCCAGCCAGGAGATCTGGCCCGGCAATCCCTTCTTCCCGCCGAGAAGCGCGTTCAGATTCCCTTCAAGATAGAAGCGCTGGTGCCCGGCCGGAACATTTGCCGCGGCCGGGCCTTTTAGCTTGGTCGCCGCCGTCACCTCGACGTCGGCGACAGCGTCCGATGATTCCGCCAATCCGACCAGATCCGCATAGGTGAAGGCCGGATTTCCGACGATTCGCATATCTGGTTGCGCTACCGCCGGATTCGCGGAAAGCGCCGCCAGAAAAGCCAGGGCCAAGGTGCTCCGCCGCATGTCCACTCCTTAGTGTCAAATCTCCGCAGCCATTCGGAAACGGCCTCTCCGGCGGGTTTCGCACGGGGCATGCGGGACGTTCAAGCGTTGGACAAAGGAATTGCGTCGCCGAAAGTGTCGCGATAAGGACACACATCCCGTCAATAATTACTGAACGAAGACGGTACCCGCTGGATTATGTCGGGCCCGCCCCACGGGCAGCCCGTAGCCCGTGAAGCTTGTGGATTGGAGGGAGTGTCGTTCCTTAATGGCTTACGCTGATCAATCGATGAGCTCCCGCCGGGTCGTGGCGATCGCCATTGTCGCGCTGCTTCACGCAGTGATCGGCTATGCGTTCGTGACTGGCCTGGCATACAACGTCGTCAAGAAGGTCGCCCAGGATCTGAAGACCTTCGACGTCGAAGAGGAGCCACCACCCCCGGAGGAAGTGCCGCCGCCGCCGCCGCCGGATCAACCGGTGGAACCGCCGCCCGTTCTTGCCCCGCCCCCGATTGTGAGCGTGCCCAATCCCACGCCGCCGCCGGTGACGACGGTTCGGGAAGCGCCGCCCGTGGTCATCACGCCCACCGCGCCGCCGGCACCGCCGCCGCCACCGCCGCCTTCGCAGGCTGCCAAGGCGACCGAGCGTGGCAATTCGAGCCTTTGGGTCACCACCGACGACTATCCGTCGCGTGCGCTCCGTGAGGAACGCGAAGGCACCACCGGTGTCGCGTGGGACGTCGACGAGCAGGGACGCGTGGTGAACTGCCGCGTGACTTCGTCGAGCGGATCGCCCGATCTCGATGATGCGGCCTGCAAGAACATCACGCGCCGTGGCCGTTACAAGCCCGCGCAGGATGCGGCAGGCAATCCCATCGCTTCGAGCGGCTATACCCGCCGCGTTCGCTGGCAGATGCCCAAAGATTGATAGTGGCGAGAGCCGGATCGGCTGAAGCGATCCGGCCAGCCGATCCAACCAAATTCGACGAAGAGGAAGAACACCGAAATGGCTACCCCCGCTGCAGCGCCCCATGGCGGCGAAAACCCCTACGGCCTGATGGCCGCCCTGGAGCAGGGCGGAACGATCGCCTGGGCCGTCTTCATCATCCTGGTGGTGATGTCGGCTGCCTCCTGGTACATCATGTTCACCAAGCTGCTCGAGCAGCAGAAGATCCTGAACCAGGCCAAGCGCGTGCGCACCTCCTTCTGGGGTTCGCCGAGCCTGAAGGACGGCGCCGCCAAGCTCGAGAAGAACTCGGCCTATCGCCAGATCGTCGACGACGGCCTCCGCGCGCAGGACGAGCACACCAAGCTGATCGACCCGATCGACCAGCATGACTGGCTGCTCGGCTCGCTCGGCCGCAGCCAGCAGGCGATCAACTCGAAGCTCGGCAACGGCCTCGCCGTGCTCGCCACCGTCGGTTCGACCGCGCCGTTCATCGGTCTGTTCGGCACCGTGATCGGCATCTACCGCGCGCTCATCAAGATCGGCGCGGCTGGCCAGGCCTCGATCGACGCCGTCGCCGGCCCGGTCGGTGAAGCTCTGATCATGACCGCGCTCGGCCTCGCCGTGGCCGTTCCGGCCGTGCTCGGCTACAACTGGCTGATCCGCCGCAACAAGGTTGTCGCCGAACAGATCGCCGCCTTCTCCACCGACGTCCATGGCTACATGGTTTCGAACGGTGCCGTGAAGCCGGCGCTCCTCTCGGCCAAGCCGGCTGCTCCGGCCGCCGCCAAGCCGGCCGCGACCGCCACCAAGGCTTGATAATCGGCCCGGCGCGGCCTCCGATATCGGGGCCGCGCCGGAATGCCGGGTCGTTCCGTCGGCCACGCGCCGGCGAAATTTGAAGTAGGACAGGATCACACCTTATGGCCATGAGTGCCGGCCCCGCGGAGGGCAGCGACGCGCCGATGTCCGACATCAACACGACGCCACTCGTGGACGTCATGCTGGTGCTGCTTATCATCTTCCTCATTACCGTTCCCGTCGTTGTCCAGACGGTGCCAGTCGAACTGCCGAAGGTCGTGTTCGAGCCGACGACGACGAAGCCCGAGAACGTCTCGCTTTCGGTGCGCTCGGTCGATGGCAAGTGCGAAGTCTATTGGGGCCAGACCCTGGTGACGCCGCAGGAACTGCTCGACAGGGCGGTCGTCAAGCTGAAGGCCGAGATCGACAAGCAGGGCGGCCCGACCGCGCCTGGCATCGAACTGCCGGAAGCGCATATTCGTGGTGACGTGAAGACGCCTTACCGTTGCATCGGCGGCGCCATCTTCACCATGCAGCGGGCAGGCTTCGCGCGGGTCGGGTTCATCTCCCAGCCGCCGGCCGGCACCACCAGCCCGCGTCTCTGATCAGGAGTATCCATCATGGCAATGGCAGCAAGCACCACCGATGGTGAGCCGATGATGGACATCAACACGACGCCGTTGATCGACGTCATGCTGGTGCTCCTCATCATGTTCATCATCACCATTCCGATCCAGACCCACGCCGTGAAGCTGGATCTGCCGGTTGATGATCCCAGCCAGAAGACCCCGCCGCCGATCGATCCGGTCAAGAACAAGGTGACCATCGATCCCGCCGGCCAGGTGTTCTGGAACGGCAGCCCGGTGAGCCTCACCGTGCTGCGCCAGTATCTGGACCAGACGCAGACGATGAACCCGGTTCCTGAGCTGCACCTGCAGCCGGACCCCCAGGCGCGCTACGAAGTGGTGGACGAGGTTCTCGCCGTCACCAAGCGGGCCCAGGTCGAGAAGATGGGCTTCGTCGGCAACGAGGCTTACGGCAGCTGGTAAGCAGCCGCGCCAAGGCGTCGAATGTGAAAGAGGGGCGGTCCTGCGGGATCGCCCCTTTTTGCATGTGGGGTTTTCCTGCGCCGGGATGATTGGGGGCGGAGCAGGTTGCTCCGCCGGCTTACTTTCGGAGCAGTCCGCCGGCTTTAGGAGCAGTCCGCCGGATCAGACCCAGCGGCCTGCCGGATCAGATGACGACGAGCCGATCCTGGCCGAGAGACTGCAGCAGCCCGATCATGCCGCCCCATTCTATGCGGGGATCGAACCGGCCGGCGGTGGCGCCGATCAGGGCGAGGCCGCTCTGGCAGGCGGTGATCGCGACGCCGGCATCCAAGGCATCGGCGAATATGGCGGCGCGGGTGGGGAGCCCGGCGGCCGCATAGCGGGCGGCGTCCTCCGCAACCTCATCGGGCAGAAGCAGGGCCACGGCGCCTTCCTGCAGGAACAGCCGGGCGGTGCCGCCGAGGGCGGTCTGGGCCAGCGCCATCATCAGCGCGGTGCGGAAGCGTTCGCCGTCCGCGGTGGCGACGACGATGGTGAGGCCGGTCGGCGCGGCGGCGGGCGGCGATGTCATGGCCGGCGGTTATCCGGCGGCGTGGCGGCAGCCGCAGGCGGGATCCTTGGGCAGGGACAGCGTGCGGAAGCGGAAGGCGAGGGCGTCGATCAGCAGCAGGCGGCCGGCGGCGTCCTCGCCGAAGCCGGTGAGGGTGCGAATCGCCTCCATCGCGGCGAGGCTGCCGAGGACGCCGGTGAGCGCGCCGAGCACGCCCTGATCGGCGCAGCTTACATCGGGGCGATCGGGATCGTTGCCGACGAAGCAGCGATAGCAGGGCTTGTCCGCCTCCCACCCGCGATAGGTGGCGAGCTGGCCTTCGAACTGGCCGACAGCGGCGGATATCAGCGGGATGCGCAGGGCAAGCGCGGCATCGGCCACCGCCAGCCGCGTTCGGAAATTGTCGCACCCGTCGAGGACGACATCGTGCCCGGCGAGGAACTGCGCCGCATTTTCCGCCGTCACCCGTTCGGCATGGGTTTCGAGCTGCACGTCGGGGTTGAGCGCGGCCACCCGTTCGGCGGCGACATCCACCTTGCGGCGTCCCTCATCCGCCGTGCCGAACAAGGTCTGCCGCTGGAGGTTCGAGAGGGCGACGACATCATCGTCGAACAGGGTGATGTGGCCGATGCCGGCCGCAGCGAGATATTGGAGAGCGGGGGAACCGATGCCGCCCGCGCCGATCACCGCGACCCGGGCGGAAAGCAGCCTGAGCTGGCCCGCGCCGCCGATCTCGTGCAGCACGATATGGCGGGCATAGCGATCGAGCTGGGCGTCGCTCAGCGTCATCCGCGCGCGACCCCGGTGGAGCCGAAGCCGCCCAGGCCCCGGCCGGTGGTGGCGCTGAATTCATCGACCACGGCGAATTGCGGGCGCAGGATCGGGAGGAAGACGAGCTGGGCAATGCGATCGCCCGGCTCGATCAGGATGGGATCGCTGCCGGGCGGATTGCGGTTCCAGGTGCTGATGAAGATCTGGTTGGCATAATCGGCGTCGATGGTTCCGACCGCCTGGCCCAGCACCAGCCCCTTCTTGTGGCCCAGCCCCGAACGGGCGAGCAGGAAGGCGACCATGTTGGGATCGTTCATCAGCACCGCGATGCCCGAGGGGATGAGGATGGCGGGGGCCTGCGCCTCCACCGCGATCGGCGCGTCGATGCAGGCGTGGAGATCGATGCCGGCGGAAAGATCCGTCTGATATTGCGGCAGCCCCCATTCGGCGAGGCGCGGGTCCACGATCTTGAGTTCGATGGTGGGGCGCGGATCGAAGGACATGGAGCGGGCTTTCCTGAGCGGTGAGGTTGCCGGGTTAGGGCGCGGGCGACCTCGGTTCAAGCGTGAGAAGAGCCAGCAGCGCTTCGGCCAGCGGCAGCGACGATGCGGGGTTCTGGCCGGTGAGGAGATGCCCGTCGCGGACGACGAAGGGCGCGTCCGGCGGGCCGTGGCGGAAATCCGCGCCCAGCGCGCGCAGTCGATCCTCCAGCACGAAGGGGGCGAGGGTGACGAGGCCGGCCGCCTCGTCCTCCGCGTGGCTGAAGGCGGTGAGGCGGCGGCCGGCGACGAGCGGACGGCCATCGGGAGCCCGGCAGGCGGCGAGAGCGGCCTGGCCGTGGCAGACGAAGGCGATGGGCGTGGCGGCCGTGAAGGCGGTTTCGATCAGGGCGCGGGAATGGGGATCGGGGGCGAGATCCCACATCGGGCCGAGCCCGCCGGGATAGAAGATCGCGTCGAAGCCCTGGGGGAAGCCATGGGGGGCGATCGCGGCGAGGGGCCGGGTTGCGGCCAGGGCGGATTGCGCGGCGGCATCGGCGCGGAAGCGCGCGACCGAGGGCGGCACGGGCTCCACGGCATCGCCGGTGGGATCGGTGGGCACGGGGCCGCCCAGCGGCGAGGCGAGCGTGATCGCCGCCCCGGCATCGCGGAACAGGAAATAGGGGGCGGTGAATTCCTCGATCCACAGGCCGGTCGGGCGATCGCCGGCATGCGAGGTCAGCACGAACAGGATGCGCATGGGATTCAGGCGGTGAGGGCCGCGGCGATCCGATCGGCCAGACGGGTCGCCACCGCTTCCTTGGGAAGATCGGGCCAGCTTTCCACGCCGTCGGCGGTGACGATGTGGACGCTGTTGCGCGCGCCGCCCATCACGCTTTCGCCTTTCCCGCCGGAAACGTCGTTGGCGACGATCCAGTCCGCCCCCTTGCGGGCGCGCTTGGCGGTGGCGTGGGCGAGCACCTGCTCCGTCTCGGCCGCGAAGCCCACCACCAGCGCCGGCCGGCGCGGGCTGGCGGCGAGCGTGGCGAGGATATCGGGATTTTCGGCGAGCGCGAGCGCGGGCGGGGCGCCGCCGGGCTGCTTCTTGATCTTCTGATCGGCGGCGGCGACGTGCCAGTCGGCCACGGCGGCGACCATCACCGCCGCATCGGCGGGAAGCGCGGCATCGACGGCGGCCGCCATCTCGCGCGCGGTCTCCACGTCCACCCGATCGACGCCGGCGGGCGTTGGCAGGACGACAGGCCCGGCCACCAGCGTGATGCGCGCGCCGAGCGCGGCCAGCGCGCCGGCAATGGCGAAACCCTGCCGGCCGGAGGAGCGATTGGCGATGTAGCGCACCGGATCGATCGGCTCATGCGTCGGGCCGGCGGTGACGATGACGTGCCGGCCGGCGAGCGGGCGCGCGTTCGCCGGCAGGCGCTTCACCGGCGCGAGCTGGGCGGTGATCGCGGCGAGAATGGCTTCGGGATCGGGCAGGCGGCCGGGGCCATATTCCCCGCAGGCCATGGCGCCCTCGTCCGGTTCTATCACCGTCACGCCATCGGCGCGGAGCTGGGCGACGTTGCGGCGCGTGGCGGCGTGCTGCCACATGCGGACGTTCATCGCCGGGGCGGCCAGCACGGGCTTGTCGGTGGCGAGCAGCAGGGTGGTGGCGAGATCGTCGGCGATGCCGGCATTCATCCGGGCGAGCAGATTGGCCGTGGCCGGGGCGACCACCACCAGATCGGCCTCGCGGCTGAGCTGGATATGGCCCATCTCGGCCTCGTCCTTCAGATCCCACAGGCTGGTATGCACGGGCTGTTCGGAAAGCGCCGCCAGCGTCATCGGCGTCACGAACTGCTCGCCCGCCGCCGTGAGCACGCAGCGCACCGACATGCCCGCCTTGCGAATCAGCCGGATCAGCTCGCACGCCTTGTAGGCCGCGATCCCCCCGCCGACGATGAGGAGAATCCGATGCCCCGTCACGCGCGAAAATCCCCGGCTGCGGGAGCGAAGTTGAGGAAGTTGAGGATTGCCATCGCTGCATCCATGAAGCCGATCGGACGCGAAGTCGAGAGACGGGAGCCGCCCGGCCGGCGAGGGCGGACGGTTGCGCGGATCGCTGGATGGGCGGGGGAGGAAGGGCCTGGCATCAGTGGATTATGCCGTGCCGGCCGCGCGTAGGACAGGGGCTGTATCAAGAGACTGTGTCAAAGGCGGTGCCGAACAGCACCGGGCTTGCGGCCGTGAGAGCCGCAAGGAGGCGAATGGGGAGCCTGACCGGCGGATATGCCGCGATGCAGCAAGACCGGCCGGACTTCAGGCTCCCCCGTTCAGCCCAGCGCGTAGGTTACGCGCTCCGCACGGGCACGGCGAAGGGCGGCGCCCATCAGGCCGAAGCCGGCGATCATGAGTGCCCAGCTGGCCGGTTCGGGCACGATCGGGACGTTGGTGATATCGCGGCGGTAGAGGAAGAAATCGCCGAAGGCGAAGCCGCCCGCGCCGGATGCGACGGAGATGGTGAAGTTGGTGATACCGGGGCCGTTCCAGCCGAAGAATTTGGCGCCGGAATTGCCCTGGATGAGCTGGTTCACGACCGTGCCGTCGCTGGTGGTGATGGTGAAGAGGAAGTTGGAAAAGACGTTCGGTTCCAGGAAGAAGCCGAAGCCGTCGACCGCATCGGCCAGCGTGGCCGTGACCGAGCTGGTGCCCAGATTACGCAGGACATCGCCGGTATAGCCGCCGGACCAGGTGGCCCAGCCATTGCCGATCGCGGCGACCGAGACGGCATGGTTGAAGTTGAGCGTGACGCCGCCATCCAGCGTGACGGAGGAAAGGCTGGTGCCGGTGGCGCCATATTCCGTGTCCTCCAGCCAGGGGCCGGCGAGCGACTTCCAGGTATCGAGATCGGTGGTGACGGGGACAGCAGCGAAGGCGGCGCTGCTGATGATGGTACCGGTAAGCAACGTAGCGGCGGTCAGGACTTTACGCATGGTAAATCCCCTGTGTCTGAGCCAAACGACAGAACAACAATGCGACCTGTTATGCGGCTGCGGACCCGGCAACAGCACTTTCCGGCTGCTCCGCTGCACTGCAAAATATGAACGAAAAGTTAACCTTTTGTCAATGCAGATAAGGGGCGCCCGATTGTCCCATCCGGGTATCGCGGATTTCAGCCCAGCAGCAGGTGAGCGGCAAAGCCCGCCGCAAATCCGGCTGCAATAACAAAAAGGTAGCGCCAGGGCGGGCTGATGCGGACCACCTCCACCTCGGCCAGCGGGGGCAAGGGCGGGGCGCCGCCTTCCGCCGGGAAGCGTGCCTCGATTCGGCGGATCAGATCCGGGATGCGGGCGAGGGTGCGGACGTCCGCGCCGATTCGATCGGCGATCGCGGCCTCGGGGCCGAGTTCGGACCGCAGCCATTCCCTTACGAAGGGAGCGGCCGTTTCCCACATGTTGATATCGGGATCGAGCGCGGTGGCGACGCCTTCGACCATCACCATCGTCTTTTGCAGCAGCAGCAGGTGCGGCTGGGTCTGCATGTCGAAATCGCGGGTGATGGCGAACAGCCCGTCCAGCATCTGGCCGACGGACAGCTCCTTCACCGGCCGGCCGCGCATCGGCTCGCCCACGGCGCGCAGCGCGGTGGCGAATTCGGCGACATTGTGGTGGGCGGGCACATATTGCGCCTCGAAATGAATCTCCGCCACGCGCCGGTAATTTCCGGTGATGAGGCCGTAGATGATCTCCGCCAGCCACAGCCGCGCGCGCCGGTCGATCCGGCCCATGATGCCGAAATCGATCGCCGCGATCCGCCCGTCCGGCAGCACGAACAGATTGCCCTGGTGGAGATCGGCGTGGAAGAAGCCCTCGGCGATCGCCTGGCGGAGGAAGGCGCGGACGAGGTTGCCGGCGATCACGCCCGGATCATGGCCGGCGGCGACCAGCGCATCGCGATCGGAAAGCTTGAGCCCGTCGACCCATTCGAGCGTGAGGACCTTGCCCGACGTGCGCTGCCAATCGATCGCGGGGACGACGAAGGCGGGTTCCGCCTCCATGCCTTCGGCCAGCTCGGAGGCGGATGCCGCCTCGCGCCGGAGATCGAGCTCGCGCGCGGTCCAGCGCTTGAAGGTCGCGATGACCAGGCGGGGACGCAGCCGGGCCAGCTCGCCGCCCATCGCCTCGGCCTGGGCGGCGGCCCATTCATAGGTATCGATGGCCTTGGCGAATTCGCGCTCCACGCCGGGCCGGAGCACCTTGACGGCGACTTCGCGCCCCTCGGTGGTGACGGCGCGATGAACCTGCGCGATCGAGGCGGCGCCCACCGGCACCGGATCGATCGACGCGAAAAGCTGGTCGATCGGGCCGTGGAAGGATTGTTCGATCTGATCGCGGATCTGATCGAAGGGCAAGGGCGGCAGCGCATCCTGCAGGCGCAGCAGATCGTTGGCGGCTTCCTCCCCCACCAGATCGGGGCGGGTGGCGAGGCTCTGGCCCAGCTTGATCGCCGCCGGGCCGATCGCCTGGAAGGCATCGGCATAAGCGGGCACCTTGGGCAGGCGCGCGCCGATGCGCAGGATGCGAGCGATCCGACGTGCTGGCGGCGGCGTAAGCGGATCGCGCTCTATGCCCAGCAAGGCGCCGTGACGCGCAAGGGTTCGGCCCCACTTCAGCAGGCGGGCAGTATGGACAATGAAGTGGGTCAAATCTTCCAGCCGCTGTGGATGGCGACGAGGCCGCCGAGAATCGGCTCGACATTCGTGCGGACGAAGCCCGCCTCGGCGATCATCCGCTCGAAGCTGGGCATGTCCGGGAAGCGGCGGATCGATTCGATCAGGTAGCGATAGCTGTCCTCGTCATTGGCCAGCAGCTTGCCCAGCTTCGGCACCAGGCGATGCGAATAGGCATCATAGGCTTCGGCGAAGCCCGGCCACTGGTTGGTCGAGAATTCGAGGCAGAAAAAGCGGCCGCCGCGCTTCAGCACGCGATGCGCCTCGCGGAGCGCGGCCGGGATATCGGTGACGTTCCGGATGCCGAAGGCGATGGTATAGGCATCGAACTCGCGATCGCCGAAGCTCAGCGTCTCGGCATTCTGTTCCGCCCAGATCAGGCCGTGGATGCCGCGCTTCTTCGCGCGCTCCATCCCCACTTCCAGCATGGCGGGGTTGATATCGGCCACCGTGACCTGCGCGCCGGAGCGGGCATGGCGGAAGGCGATGTCGCCGGTGCCGCCGGCCATGTCGAGGATCGCCTCGCCCGCACGCGGCTTCACCCGGCGGACGAAGCGGTCCTTCCACAGGCGATGCATGCCGCCCGACATCGCGTCGTTCATCAGATCGTAACGCGAGGCGACGTTGCGGAAGACGGCGCCGACGCGCTCGGTCTTCTCCTCGGGGCTGACGTCCGAATAGCCGAAGGATACGGTTTCCATGGACCCGGCCTCTACAAGGGTTGCCCCGCGAGGTCACGGGCCATATCGCAACAATATCATGCCCGAGCTTCCCGAAGTCGAAACCACCGTCCGCGGCCTTCGTGGCCCGCTGGAGGGCCACAGGCTGGTGACCGTGGAGCCGCGCCGGCCCGACCTGCGCCGCCCGATCCCGCCGGACCTGCGCCAGCGGCTGACCGGCGCCACCGTCACCGGGCTGGGCCGGCGCGCGAAATACGGGCTGATCGAGACGGATCGCGGCGACACGCTGATCTTCCACCTCGGCATGTCGGGAAGCTGGCGGATCGACCCGGATGCGATCGGCAAGCACGATCATCTGGTGATCGAGACGGAAGCCGGGCGCAGGCTGACGCTGAACGATCCGCGCCGCTTCGGTTCGCTCGATCTGGTGGCGACGGAGGCGGTGGGCGATTTCCCCGCCTTCCTGGCGCTGGGGCCGGAGCCGCTGGGGCCGGGGCTGACCGCCACCCATCTGCGCGACGCCTTCGACGGGCGGATCGCGCCGGTGAAGGCGCTGCTGCTGGACCAGCGGATCGTGGCGGGGCTGGGCAACATCTATGTGTGCGAGGCGCTCCACATCGCCGGGATCGCGCCCGCCACGCCGGCGGGGCGAATCACGCGGGCGAGGCTGGGGTGGCTGGTGGAGGCGATTCGCGCCGTGCTGACGGCGGCGATCGAGGCGGGAGGCTCCTCGCTCAAGGATTATGTGCAGCCCAATGGCGAACTGGGCTATTTTGCCAGCCAGTGGCGCGTCTATGGCCGCGAGGGCGAGGCCTGCACCTGCGGCGCCACCATCGCGCGGCGCGTGGATGGCGGCCGATCCACCTTCTTCTGCCCGGCCTGCCAGGCGTGAAGGTTGACGAATGCCGCCAGACGTGTATGAAGCCGGCCTTCCCGGCGCGGGATCGCTCCTTGCGCCGCATCCCTTTTTGATCTGTTGAGGACGACATGGCGAACACGCCGCAGGCAAAGAAGCGCATCCGCCGGAACGAACGCCGGGCCGAGATCAACGGCGCGCGCGTGAGCCGCATCCGCACCTTCATCAAGAAGGTGGAGCTTGCGCTCTCGACGGGCGACAAGGCTGCCGCGAGCGCCGCGCTCGCCGCCGCCCAGCCGGAGCTGGCCCGTGGCGTCTCCAAGGGCGTGCTCCACAAGAATACCGCGTCGCGCAAGTTCGCGCGCCTGACGAAGCGGGTCGCCGCGCTCGGCTGACCGATCGTTACTGCCACGTTAAAGGCCCGCCGGGGATGATGCCCCGGCGGGCCTTTTCGTTTCTTTTCCATGACAATCGCGAATTCTAGGAATCTCCACGATTCGTCCTGTGTGACGTTTTCGGGAATTGCATTTTTATGACCTAAATTCAGCGGTTTGCGCGGCGGGCACGCAAAAGCCCGGCTTTTGCTGTCAAGCGCCATTATTTCTTTTTTGTTGCATCCGGGGGCCTTGATCCGAGGCCGATCGCCTTTCACAAAGACGGTCCGCGCCGGCGAATCTCCGGCCTGTGCGGATTGCGGTAACGACGGGAACATGCGGTGATCGCGGGGGCGATTGCGCAGAGGGGGCGTTTTGTCTCTCGTGTCCCGGCGCGCCCGTGGGGAGGCCAACTGAAGGGACCGACGTGACATCAGCCGCTTCGTTTCTTTCCACGCCGGACGAATCAGGCGCCGGGGCCATCGATCAGGCCCCTTCGCCCTTCGAGGCCGCGTGGGAGGCGATTCGCGCAAGCCTGCGCAAATCCTGCGGCGCCCGCACCTTCGACGGGTGGCTGAAGCCGGTGACGCTCGTCGAGTTCGATTCGGACGAGGCCACCGTGCGTCTGGCGGCGCCTTCCGATTTCATGGCCAATTGGGTCGAGACGCATTTCGCCGAGCAGCTGCTGCAGGCCTGGCGGGCGATGCTGCCGCAGGTTTCCAAGGTAGCGATCAGCGCCGATGGCGGCCGGCCGGCGCTGTTCACGATTCCCGGCGACGAGGCGGAGGCCGCGGCCCAGCCCGGGGCCGAGCCGCCCGTGGCCGCGCCCGTGGCGCAGGCGCCGGTGGAGCACGGCTTCGAGGCGCGTTACAGCTTCGATTCGTTCGTGGTCGGCAAGGCCAACGAGGTCGCCTACAACGCCGCCCGCACGGTGGCCGAGGGCGGGGTGCTGGGTTTCAACCCGCTCTTCCTCCATGGCGGCACCGGCCTCGGCAAGACGCACCTGATGCATGCGATCGGCCAGGAATTCCTGGCCCGCCAGCCGGGCGCGCGGATCATCTACATGTCCGCCGAGAAGTTCATGTACGAGTTCGTGGCCGCGATGCGCGCCAAGGACACGCACAGCTTCAAGGCCCGCCTGCGCGCGGCCGACGTGCTGATGATCGACGACGTGCAGTTCATCGCCGGCAAGGAATCGACCCAGGAAGAATTCTTCCACACGATGAACGAGATCATCTCGGCCGGCCGGCGGCTCGTCATCACCGCCGATCGCAGCCCGCAGGACCTGGAAGGGATCGAAAGCCGCATCCTTTCCCGCCTGTCCTGGGGGTTGGTGGCGGACGTGAACCCCGCCGATTTCGAGCTGCGGCTGAACATCATCGTCAAGAAGCTGGAGGCGATGCCCCAGGCCAAGGTGCCCGAGGATGTCGTGCTGTTCCTGGCGCGGCGCATCAGCACCAACGTCCGCGAGCTGGAAGGCGCGCTCAACCGCGTCGTCGCCTATTCGCTGCTGTCGGGCCGGCCGATCGACATGGAGTTCACGCAGGAGACGCTGGCGGACATGCTGC
Organism: Edaphosphingomonas haloaromaticamans; assembly: GCF_001853345.1. Classification (NCBI taxonomy): domain Bacteria; kingdom Pseudomonadati; phylum Pseudomonadota; class Alphaproteobacteria; order Sphingomonadales; family Rhizorhabdaceae; genus Edaphosphingomonas; species Edaphosphingomonas haloaromaticamans. The sequence continues at coordinate 1,242,410 of NZ_MIPT01000001.1, forward strand.
GCGCCACCCAGCGGCGGATCACCATCGACGAGATCCAGCGCCGGGTGTGCGAGCATTATCGCATCAAGCAATCCGAAATGGCGTCATCCCGCCGCGCGCGCGAGGTGGCCCGCCCCCGGCAGATCGCCATGTATCTGGCCAAGCAGCTCACGCCGCGCTCGCTGCCCGAGATCGGCCGCCGCTTCGGCGGGCGGGACCATACGACCGTGATCCACGCGGTGAAGCAGATCGAGAAATTGCGCCAGACCGATGCCGNGCTGGACGCCGACGTGCGCCTGCTGATGCGCCAGCTGGAAGGCTGATCCTTCCGCAAGGCACCGGGCCCAAGCTCAAGACCATGAAAAAGGCCCCGCCGATGGATCGGACGGGGCCTTTTTCATGGTCTGTGGCCGGATCAGTCCTTCTTGGGCGGCGGGATGGTGATGCGCACCTCCTCGCCCGAGCGGCCCGGGAAGTTGGTGAACATCGCCTGCACCAGATTCGGCACCAGCGTGGGCAGGCTATCGGTGGTCGAGCGCGCCTTGGCCTTGCCCTCGAACAGCCGCTGGCCGTTCTGGCCGCTGATCGTCATGTCGAGATAGCTGGTATAGAAGGTGTAGCTCGACACGTCCGGATAGGCCCAGGGATCATACCAGAAGGGATCGTTCCAGCCATAATAGAAGGAAGAGCGGTAGCCCCAGCGGCCATAGGGCCGGCCCCAGCCGCCATAGCCGGCGCCGAAGCCAGGACGGGTGACGACCTTCTGCTGGCCGTTGTCGACGCCGTAATCGAGCGTGACGGTAAGGGTGGCATTCGCCCCCTCGCGCGCGGGCACATAGCCCTGGGAAACGAGCTGCTGGGCGACGAGATCGGCATATTGGCCGAATTCCAGGCCGCCTTCGTTGCGGGGATCGGCCGGCCGGATCGTGAAGCTCTGGCCCTGCGGGGCCGGCATCGCCTGGAAGCGGGCGACATCCGCCTTGAACGGGGTGGCGCAGCCCGAAAGCGCCAGCAGCGCCGCTGCCGGCACGGCGAGGGTGAATATCCGTCTAGATAAGGACATGGCTGGCGACCTCGCAGGGCAAAGGGTTGTAACCCCGGAATATAACAACGCCGATGTATCGCATAGTAGGGCTGAACATGCGTTGAACATCGACGGATGCGAAATGAAAAATCGGCAATGATCCGAAGGCGCAATCGGGTGGAAGGCACGGCCATCGCGCCCAACGGGGGGGCTGGGCGCTCTCAGGGGGATAATGCCCGTGCCTTCCGATCCTTATGACGGAGTCGTTCCGCCTCCGCCTTGGCGGAAAATGCCTATTTCGATCCTACCAGCGCAGGCCCATCGCGCGGTAGGTGGCGTCGAGCGTGGAGGCGGCCGCCTCCCGGGCGCGGGCGGCGCCGAGGCCGAGCAGCCGATCGAGCTCGGCAGGATCGGCGCGCAGCGCATCGAGCCGGGCCTTCACCGGGCGCAGCGACTCGGCCACAAGCTCCGCCAGCGCGGGCTTGAACGCGCCGAAGCCCTGGCCGGCGAAGCGGGCGAGCACCTGCTCCACGCTCTCATCCGAAAGCGCGGCGTAGATGCCCACCAGGTTGCGGGCCTCCGGCCGGCCGGCCAGCTCCTCCGCCGAGGCGGGCAGGGGTTCCGGGTCGGTCTTGGCCTTGCGGATCTTCTGCACGATCAGGTCGGCATCGTCGGTCAGGTTGATGCGGCTCATGTCCGAAGGATCGGACTTGGACATCTTCGCCGTGCCGTCGCGCAAGGACATGATGCGGGCGGCCGCCGGCGGGATGATCGGTTCGGGGAGGGTGAACAGCTCCACCTCGAAATCGGTGTTGAACTTGGTCGCGACGTCGCGCGCCAGCTCCAGATGCTGCTTCTGGTCCTCGCCCACGGGGACGTGGGTGGCCTGGTAGAGCAGCACGTCCGCCGCCTGGAGCACCGGATAGGCATAAAGGCCGACCGAGGCGCCCTCGCGATTCTTGCCCGATTTCTCCTTGAACTGGGTCATCCGGTTCAGCCAGCCGATCCGCGCCGTGCCGTTCAGCAGCCAGCACAGTTCGGCATGGGCGGGCACGTCCGCCTGGCTGAACAGGGTGGAGCGCGCCGGATCGATGCCGGCGGCGATCAGCGCGGCCGCCATCTCGCGGATGTTGGCGCGCAGCTGGGCGGGATCATGATGCACGGTGATCGCGTGCAGCGAGGCGAGGAAGAACAGGCATTCGTCGCCCTGGCCCAGGCCATCCTGCATGCGCACCCAGTTGCGGATCGCCCCCAGATAATTGCCGAGATGGAGGTTGCCGGTGGGCTGGATGCCCGAGACGATGCGCATCATGCTTCCTTCTTCCTGCGGCGGCGGGTGAGCAGCCGGATTGCTTCCTTGTCCATGCCGCCGAACAGCCAGGCGGCGCCGAAATAGACGATCCCGCCGATGCCCACGAGGGCCATGACCGAGATCATCCGCTTGCCCACGGAGCCGGCGAACCAGTCCGCGAACGCCATGCGCAGGGCCCAGAGGACGGCGGCCATCACCAGGCCCGCGGCGATCTGGCGGGCGATGCGCCCCCAGAGCCAGCCTTCGATGCGGAAATGGCCGCGCGCGCGCAATATCGCATAGAGCATCAGGCAATTGAGCCAGGAGCAGGCGGCGATCGCGAAGGCGAGGCCGTAGATGCCGAACAGCGGGATCAGGGCGAAGTTGAGGACGATATTGGCGATCAGCACGATCGCGGCCGTCTTCACCGGCGTCTTCGTATCCTCCCGCGCATAGAAGCCGGGGGTGATGACCTTGACCAGCACATAGGCCGGCAGGCCGGCGACGATGATGGCGAGCACATTGCCCGTCACCATCGCATCATGCGCGGTGAACTTGCCGCCCTGGAACAGCGCCGCGCAGAGCGGGCCGGCCACGACCGCCAGCGCCAGCGCGGCCGGCAGGCATAGCAGCATCGAAAGCTCGACCGCCTGGCCCTGGACCTTGGCGGCCTCGTCCGGCTCGCCCCTGGCGATGAAGCGGCTGATCTGGGGCAGGATGGCGGTGCCGAGCGCGGTGCCGATCACCGACAGCGGGAGCTGGTTCAGCCTGTCCGAATAATTGAGGAACGACATCGATCCTTCGGGCAGCCGGGTGGCGAAGAAGGTGTCGATGAGCTGGCTGATCTGGTAGACGCCCGCGCCCAGCGTGGCCGGGATCACCACCACGAAGAATTGCCGCACGCCGGGGGTGATCCGCGGGCGGCGCAGGCGCAGCGAGATGCCCGCCCGCCGCGCGCCGTTCCACAGCAGGGCGAGCTGGAGCACGCCGCCGACGGTGACGCCGATCGCCAGCGCATAGGCCGTCTTCACTCCGCCCGCCGGCACCAGGATCAGCGCGCCCAGCATCGCGACGTTGAGCAGCGCGGGCGCGAAGGCGGCGGCGGCGAACTTCGTCAGCGAATTGAGCACGCCCGAAAAGAGCGAGACGAGGCTGATCAGCAGCAGATANGGGAAGGTGATCCGCGTCAGCGATACGGTGAGCGCGAACTTGGCGGGTTCGTCCGCATAGCCCGAGGCGATCGCCCACACGAAGGCCGGCATCGCGATTTCGAAGACGAGGGTGAAGAGGAAGAGGGTGGGCAGGAACACCGCCAGCACCTCTTCCGAGAATTTGCGCGCATCCTCGATCCCGCCCTGCCCGTGCAGCCGCTGGCTGAACAGGGGCACGAAGCCCGCCGAGAAGGCGCCTTCGCCGAACAGGCGGCGGAAGGTGTTGGGCAGGCGGAAGGCGACCAGGAAGGCATCGGCGGCGCCCGATGCCCCCATGATGCGCGACATCAGCATTTCGCGCGCGAAGCCGAAGATGCGGCTGATCATCGTCAGCCCGCCGATCGTGCCGATCGCCCTGGTAAGGTTCATGCGCGCAAGCCGATCCTGTTCATGGTCGCAAGCCTCGGGGCCGGCCGGCGGGCCGGCCCGGAAGGGACGGGGCCGGAAGCGCCGGCCCCGCGAACATCAGGCCTGGCCGGCCGGTTCGCCGGTGCCCAGCGCCTGCGCCTGGGCCTGCTGCTGAAGATAGAGCGCGCCGAAATCGATCGGCTCCAGCATCAGCGGCGGGAAATTGCCGTCGCGCACCGCATCGGCCAGCACGCGCCGGGCGAAGGGGAAGAGCAGGCGGGGCGCTTCGGCCAGCAGGAAGCCCTGGAGCTGGTCCTGCGGCACGTTGCGGATGCCGAACAGGCCGGCGAACAGCAGATCCGCCTTGAAGGCGACGCCCTGATCGGCGGCGGCGGTGACATCGATCTTCAGCGCCACTTCGTGCACGTCCTCGCCCAGCGTATCGGCGCGGATGTTGAACTGCACGTCGATCTGCGGCTGGCCCTGCCACTGATACACGGCCGGCGCGTTCGGATTCTCGAAAGACAGATCCTTCACATATTGGGCGATCAACGCCACCTGGGGCAGGTTGTCCTCGCCGTTGGCGAGCGTTTCGCCCATGTTCGCGATGCCTTCTTCTTCGGCCATCCGGATATGCCTTTTAATTGGGTGGAATGCGCCGCGCGACTAGCAGGCGGGGCGCGGGAGGGCAATGGCGCGCGCGGCGGACCGATGGCGGGACCGCGCCACCGAAAGCGCCATTTGAAACATGCGCGCCATATCCCTATGTAGCAACGGACAAGCGTAGCGGAGGTCCGGTGGAAACGATCATTATCCTGGCGTTGGTGTTCGTCTTCGTCGCGATGAGGCTCTACAGCGTCCTCGGTCGCCGCACGGGGCATGAACAGCCGATCGCCAAGCCGGTCGAAGCCCAGCCGAAGCCGGCCCCCATCGCGCGTTCCAGCAGCGACATGCCTTCGCAGCCCGTATCGGCCGAACCCGCGATCGACCCTCGCGCCAACGAGGGCATCCGGGCGATCGTCTCCGCCGATCCGAACTTCGACGTGACGTCCTTCCTGAACGGCGCGCAGGCGGCCTATCGCATGATCCTCGAAGCCTTCTGGAAGGGCGATACCGAGGAACTGGCCCGCTTCGTCGACGATGGCGTGCGCGAGGATTTCGCCGAGGCAATCCGCCAGCGCGAGGAAGCCGGCGAGGTGCTGGACAACCGCCTGATCTCGATCGAGCGCGCCGTGATCGAGCGCGCCCGCCTCGACGGCCAGATGGCGAGTGTGACGGTGCGCTTCGACGCGGACATCGCCGCCGTCACCCACGACCGCGAGGGCAATGTGATCGCCGGATCGCTTTCGGATGCGGTGCCCACGCATGACGTGTGGACGTTCAGTCGCCATGTCCGGGCCGACGATCCCAACTGGATCCTGATCGAAACCGACGAGGCGGCGTGACCCGCCTCGCATTAGGGGGCGCGCTGGCCGCGGCGCTGGCGCTGGCCGGCTGCGTGAGCCCGCAGGGGCCGCCCGCGCCCGTTTCCCGCCCGACCACGCCCACCGCCCCGCCGGCGGCCGGCGCGCCGGTTTCGAGCCCGCCGCTCGGACCCGTGCGGGGGCCGCGCGTGACCCTGCCGCCCGCGCCCGCNCCGCTGGCCGCGCCGCCGGCGGGCGCCACCGCCCAGCAGCAGGGCGTCCGGCCGGGTCCGTCGGTGACGGCGCTCGGGATAAGCGACGCCGAGGCGCGATCCGCGCTGGCGGCGTTCCGCATCTCCTGCCGATCGCTCGTCCGCCGCACCGACAATAGCGGGCTGACCAGGGGAGCGGACTGGCAGCCGGCCTGCGACGCGGCGGCGAGCTGGCGGGATGGTGACGCGATCAATTTCTTCCCGCGTTATTTCGAGACCGCGATCGTCGGCGAAGGCAAGGCCTTCGCCACCGGCTATTACGAGCCCGAGATCAAGGGATCGCGCACGCGGCGCACCGGCTATGAGGTGCCGATCTATGGCCGGCCGGACGATCTGATCGAGGTCGACCTCGGCCTGTTCGCCGACGACCTCAAGGGCCGCCGGATTCGCGGCCAGGCCAAGGACGGCAAGCTGATCCGCTATCCCGATCGCGCCGCGATCGTGGGCGGGGCCATCGACGGCAGGGCGCCGGTGATCGCCTGGGCGGCGGACCCGATCGAATTCTTCTTCCTCCAGGTGCAGGGCTCCGGCCTCATCGACCTGCCCGATGGCGGGCGGATGCGCGTGGGCTACGACACGCAGAACGGCCGCGAATATACCGGGATCGGCGCGTTCATGCGTGATCGCGGCCTGCTGCAGCCGGGCCAGTCCTCCATGCAGGGGATCATGGCCACGCTGCGCGCCATGCCCGATGGCGGCGCCAGCATCATGAACGAAAACAAGAGCTTCGTTTTCTTCCGCGAGCTGTTCGGCCCCGGCCCGCTGGGGGCGCTGGGCCTGCCGGTGACGGGGCGGACCACGGTGGCGGCCGACCCCGCCTTCGTGCCGCTGGGAGCGCCGGTGTTCCTCGCGCTCGATCGGGTGGAGGCGACCGGGCTGTGGGTGGCGCAGGATACGGGCGGCGCGATCAAGGGCGCCAACCGGTTCGACACCTTCTGGGGCGCGGGCGAGGATGCCCGCCGTATCGCGGGCGGCATGTCCGGCCGGGGCAATGCCTGGCTGCTGCTGCCCAAGGGGAGCGTCGCCCGGCTGAACGCCGCGACCGTGACCGGCAATGGCGGGCCGGCGCCTCGACGCTGAGGAGCGCGCGCTCTGGCGCAAGGTGACGGCGACGGTGCGTCCGCTCCACCCGGAGCGGCCGGCGCCGGCCGAACCCGCCGCCGGATCGCCGCCCCCGGCCCCACCGCCCAAGCCGCTGCCGAAATCCAGGCAGGGCAGGGTCCCGCCGCCGCCACCGCCATCCCCGCGCGCGTCTGCCGCCGCCGAGCCTGCCGACACGCTGGACGGCGGGTGGGATAGGCGGCTGCGGCGGGGGATCGTGGCGCCCGATCGCACCATCGACCTCCATGGCCATACGCTGGCCGGTGCCCATGCCGCCCTGGAGGCTGCGCTTGCCAGTGCGATCGCCGCCGACGCCCGGGTGCTGCTGGTGGTGACGGGCCGGGCGCCCCGGCCGGGCGCGCCGGGGCGGGGGCTGATCCGCGCCGCGATCGACGACTGGCTCGGCGCCTCGGGCTGGTCCTCGCGCATCGCCGCCGTCCGTGCCGCGCATCCCCGCCATGGCGGTGCGGGCGCGCTCTATGTGGTGCTGCGCCGCCGCCGCTGACCCCGCCACAACCGCCAGAAAAATCGTAAAATATGGTGCCCCGTTACAATTCATGGAGCATTCGTTAACGGATTCTGCTCCACAAGCCTGCTTTGCCCGGCGGTCGGGCGCTGGGGGAAGGGGCACGCATCGGCGCGATGGAGGGACTATCGCTCAAAAGCCGGGCCGTCGCCTTCGCCTTGTCCGCCGGTGCCGTGGTCTTCATCCTGGCGTTGTTCGCCGGAACCAGCGGATCGGTAAGCCAGCGGGAAATCGTGGGCGCGCTGCTGGTCGCCATCGTCTGCGGGGCGATGAGCTGGGCATCGGCCGAGCGCGCCATCGCCGGCGTGGCGGAAGGGGTGGACGTGTTGGCGCTGCGCATCCGCGCGGCGGCCGAGGGCGACCTGATATCGCCCACCCCGGAACGCGTGCGCGAAACGCTGCCCGAACTGGCCGAGGCGATGGACCGGCTGTTCGGCCAGGTGCGCGCCAATTTCGACAGCGTCCACGCGCTCGCCATGTTCGATCCTGTGACCCAGCTCGCCAATCGCGTGAATTTCCGGCGCATGGCCGAACAGCTTCTCGCGCGGCGCGCGCCGGGGCAGATCGCGGCGCTGCTGTTCATCGACCTCGATCGCTTCAAGTTCGTGAACGACAGCATGGGCCATGCCTGCGGCGACGAGGTGCTGGCGATGGTCGGCGGCCGCCTGCACCAGGTCGCGGCGCGGGCGAGGCAGGACATGGATGCCCACGGTGCGGATGCACCGGCGATCGGCCGGCTGGCGGGGGACGAGTTCACGCTGCTTTTCCCGATGGTGCGCGACGCGGGGCATGCCGAACGCCTGGCGCGGCGCGCGCTGCACGTGCTGTCCGAACCGTTCGTGGTGGCCGGGCAGGCGGTGGATGTCGGCGCCTCGATCGGGCTGGCGATCGCCCCCGATCACGGCACCGATCTCGTCAGCCTGATGCGGGCGGCGGATATCGCCATGTATCATGCCAAGGCGCAGGGACGCCGGCAGGTGCAGCGATTCAACATGGTGCTGAACGACGCGGCCGAGGAACGGCTGCGGCTGGAACGCGACCTGCGCCGCGCGATCGAGGGGGGCGAGTTCGAGCTGGCCTTCCAGCCGCAGATGCGCATGTCCGGCGAGGTGGTGGCGGTCGAGGGGCTGCTGCGCTGGCGCCACCCCGAGGACGGCCTGCAGATGCCCGGCCGCTTCATCCAGGCGGCCGAGGATGGCGGGCTGATCCGCGAGATCGGCGACTGGGTGCTGGATCGGGCGCTGAAATCGCTGGCGGGCTGGCGCGGGGCCGGGCTGGGCCAGCGCATCGCCATCAACATCAGCCCGCGCCAGATGGCGCAGCCGGGCTTTTTCGACAGGCTACGTTCGCTGATCGCCGAAAGCGGCGCCCCGGCCGAAGGGCTGGAGATAGAGATCACCGAGACGCTGGCAATGCAGGGCAGCGATGCGGTGCTGGCCGGCCTGCGCGATCTGCGCGCCGACGGCGTGGCGATCGCCATCGACGATTTCGGCACCGGCTATTCGAACCTCGCCCGGCTGAAGGACATGCCGATCGACCGGGTGAAGCTGGATCGCACCCTGATCCGCGACATCGCCGATTCGGCGGACGCGCGGACGCTGGTGCATTCGGTGGTCGCGCTGGTCCACGGCCTGGGTTTCCAGGCGGTGGCCGAAGGCGTGGAGAATCAGGGGCAGATGGACGTGCTGCGCGCCATAGGCTGCGATGCGGTGCAGGGCTATGCCGTCGCCCGGCCGATGGACGAGGCCGCCTTCCTCGCCTGGCTGGCCGGGCGGCGGGACGGCGGGCCGTTCCGGGCCATGGCCTAGGCGGCGCGGAAAGCCGTATTCGCATCGGCGCCGATGGGGCCGGCGCCGGGGCTTTCCGGTGGTGGCCTTTCCCTCTCGTCATTCCCGCCTTCGCAGGAATGACGGAAAAGGGGGGCGAGTTCAGCCGATCAGGGCAATACCTGCGATTCCGAGCATGCGACGGGCGATGGCGGTGCCCGGCGATCAACCTTGCAGCGCGTGAGTGATGATGTCCGCGTAGATATCCGTCAGCGCGTGGAGGTCCGCCACGGCGACCGCTTCGTCCAGCTTGTGCATGGTGGCGTTGCACAGGCCGAATTCCACCACGGGGCAGAGGCGGGAGAGAAAGCGGGCGTCGGATGTGCCGCCGCTGGTGGAAAGCTCCGCCTCCAGGCCCGTCGCGCGGTGGATCGCATCGGTGACGAGGGTGGAAAGCCGGCCCGGCTCGGTGAGGAAGGCCTCGCCCGAGATCCTGGCCTCCACCGTGCCGCGCGGCGCGTGGCGGGCGACGACCTGCCGCACATGCTCCACCAGATCGGCGCCGCGATGCGCATCGTTAAAGCGGATGTTGAGGCGGGCGCGGGCGACGCCGGGGATGATGTTGGTCGCCGGATTGCCGATCGCGATATCGGTGATTTCCAGATTGGAGGGCTGGAACCAGCGGTTGCCGGTGTCGAGCGTCCAGCCATCCAGCTCGTTCAGGATACGGATCAGGCGGGGGGCGGGGTTATCGGCGAGATGGGGATAGGCGACATGGCCCTGCGTGCCCGGCACCTCGATCCACATGTTCACCGATCCGCGCCGGCCGATCTTGATGGTATCGCCCAGGCGGTGGGCGGATGTCGGCTCACCCACCAGGCATAGGTCGGGGCGGATGCCGCGCTCCTCCATCCACGCCATCAGCGCCAGCGTGCCGTGGGTTGCGGGGCCTTCCTCGTCGCCGGTGATGATGAGGCTCAGCGTGCCCTGATGATCGGGGATGCGCGCGGCGGCGGCGATGAAGGCGGCGACGGCGCCCTTCATGTCCACCGCGCCGCGCCCGTGGAGCAGATCGCCCCGGATGACGGGGGTGAAGGGATCGGTCCCCCAGCCGGGGCCGGCGGGAACCACGTCGCTATGGCCGGCGAAGGCGAAATGCGGGCCGCCCTGGCCGCGCGTGGCGAAAAGGTTGCGCACCGGCCCGTCGGGCGTATCGCCCGCCCAGAAGCTGTGGACGGTGAAGCCGATCGCCTCCAGCGCCTCGGCGATCACGTCGATCGCGCCCGCATCCTCGGGCGTGACGCTGGGGCAGGCGATGAGGCGGCTGGCAAGGGCGACGGGATCGATCATGATCGTTCGCCTAGCGGCAAGCTACGGCTTTGCCTATCCTCCCCCGATCATGCCGAAGATCGATCTTGCCGCCATCCCGGCCACCAACCGCACCGGATATCCCGAGCCCTATGCGCGGGACGTGGCCGGGCGATGGTATCGCCGGCTGGGCATCGCGGCGGGGCTGGGCGATTTCGGCGTCACCCATGTCCGGCTTGATCCGGGGGCATGGTCCAGCCAGCGCCACTGGCATGAGGGGGAGGACGAGTTCGTCGTGATCCTTTCGGGCGAGGCGGTGCTCGTCGAGGAAGGGCGCCGCACGCCGATGCGGGCCGGGGATTGCGCCGCCTTCCCCAAGGGGCAGGCCGATGGCCATCATCTGATCAACGAGGGCGACGCGCCCTGCCTGCTCGTCGCGATCGGCCGGGCTTCGCAAACGGACTGCCATTATCCCGATATCGACCTGCACCTCGACGGTGCGACGCAGAGCTATCGCCACAGGGACGGGCGCCCCTGGTGAAGGCGGGCGCGCGAACGAAGCTTCAGAGGACCGGCAGCTCGAACTTCTCGATCACCCAGGGTTCGGCATAGGCGCCTTCCAGCCAGGCGGTGACGAAGGGATGTTCCAGCACCGCCTCCATATAGGGGTGGGCGAAGCGGGGGACCGGGATCGAATAGGTGATGAAGCGGGTGATGACCGGCGCGAACATGATGTCGACCGCGCCGAACTCGCCGAACAGGAAGGGGCCGGTGCCGCCGTAGCGGGCGCGGGCCTCCGCCCAGAGCTGGACGATGCGCATCACATCCTGGACGGTGCCTTCGCTCAGCTCGCGCGGGGGGAAGCGCTTGCGGACATTCATCGAATGTTCGCGGCGCAGGCTGGCGAAGCTGGAATGCATCTCCGCCGCCATCGACCGGGCCATGGCGCGGGCGCCGTCATCCGCGGGCCAGAAACGATCGCGGCCGACCTTTTCCGCCAGATATTCGATGATGGCCAGGCTGTCCCACACCACGACATCGCCGTCCCACAGGATCGGCACCTTGCCGGAGGAGGGGGCGAATTCGTCGCCTTCGCGGCGCTTGTCCCAATCGTCGTCATAAAGGGGGACGACGATCTCCTCGAAATCCAGGCCCGACTGCCTGACGGCGAGCCAGCCGCGCATGGACCAGGAGGAATAAGCCTTGTTGCCGATGAAGAGCTTGAGCATTCCGATTCCGTCGTTTCCCGCGAAGGTCGCCCCCTCCCTGCGGCATCGGGCGCCGAAAGGGAAGGGCGGGCGGGCCGGCCGGTTGTGCCGGCAGGTCGACGGGTGATCGCGCCGGGGCGCTTGCGTGGCGCCGGCGCGTTGCTTTTCCGCCCTTCCCGCCCGCGCGGGCGCGGCGCGCCTTCATGGGAAAGGGCGCAAAGCCCTTAGAGAACGGCCTCCAGCACGGCGGCGCGCAGTTCGGCGATGCCGAGCCCGGTTTCACTGGAGGTGGCTAGGATTTCCGGGTGGGCGGCGACATGGGTGCGGGCCTCCGCCGCCGTCCGTTCGGTGACGGCGGTGAGCTCGGTTGCCTTGACCTTGTCCGCCTTGGTGAGGACGAGGCGGTAGGAGACGGCGGCCTCGTCCAGCATCTTCATCACCTCGCGATCGACATCCTTGATGCCGTGGCGGCTGTCGATCAGCACCAGCGCGCGCTTGAGCACCGCGCGGCCGCGCAGATAATCGTTCACCAGGAAACGCCACTTGCGGACGATATCCTTGGGCGCCTTGGCGAAGCCATAGCCCGGCATGTCGACGAGGCGGAGGCGGAGCGGCTCGCCCACGTCGAAGAAGTTGAGTTCCTGCGTGCGGCCCGGCGTGTTGGACGTGCGCGCCAGCCCGTTGCGGTTGGTGAGCGCGTTCAGCAGCGAGGACTTGCCCACGTTCGACCGGCCGGCGAACGCCACTTCCGGCGCCGCCGGATCCGGCAGGAACTGGAGCGACGGCGCCGATTTGAGGAAGGCGATCGGCCCGGCGAAGAGCCGGCGCGCATCCTCGATCAGCTGGGCGGCCGCTTCCTCGGTTCCGGGCGTGGGGCCGGCCGCGCCGTTCATGCCTTGCCCGCCTGCGCGCGCAGCGTGGGATGGCGGCTGTAGAGCCACTTCTGCTGCGCGATGGTGAGCAGGTTCGAGACCGTCCAGTAGAGCTGCAGGCCGGCCGCGAACGGCGCCATGATGAACATGAAGATCCACGGCATGATCGAGAAGACCTGCTGCTGCACCGGATCGGTGGCGGTGGGGTTCAGCTTGAACTGCAGCCACATGGTGATGCCCAGCAGGATCGGCAGCACGCCGATCGCCAGGAAGCCCGGCGGCGTGAAATCGAGCAGGCCGAACAGGTTGAGCGGCGTCATCGGATCGGGCGCGGACAGATCCTTGATCCAGGCGACGAAGGGCTGGTGCCGCATTTCGATCGTCAGCATCAGCACCTTGTAGAGCGCGTAGAAGATCGGGATCTGCAGCAGGATCGGCAGGCAGCCCGCGAGCGGATTGACCTTCTCCTTCTGGTAGAGGGCCAGCAGCTCCTGCTGCAGCTTCTGCTTGTCGTCCTTATGCTTTTCCTGAAGCTCCTTCATCTTCGGCTGGACGGCGCGCATCGCCGCCATCGAGGCGAACTGCTTCTGCGCGATCGGGAACATCAGCCCGCGCACGATGCAGGTGAGCAGGATGATCGCCACGCCGAAATTGCCGACCAGCTTGAACAGCCAGTCCAGCACGTTGAAGATCGGCTTTTCGAACCAGATGAACCAGCCCCAGTCGATCGCCCGATCGAAATTGGCGAAGCCCTGATTCTTCTTATAGGCATCGAGGACGGTGACTTCCTTGGCGCCCGCGAAGAAGTGCGAGGTGGAACGCGCCACCCGGTTCTGCGGCACGATCACCGGCGCGGCCGAGAAATCGGCCTGGTAGCGATCGCCTTCGCCCTTGCGGAAGTTCGCGTCGATCGTCTTCGCCGGATCGGGGATGATCGTGGTCAGCCAATATTTGTCGGTGAAGCCCAGCCAGCCGCCCTTGCTGGAGAAGCTGTTGGTGCCGGCCTTCGCGGTGGTGCCGCCGATGCGGGCGAAGAAGCCCGGTTCCTGCCCGTCGAGATTGGCAAAGTTCACGTCGTAGTTGGTGGCGCCGTTGAAGGTGCCGATCGGCCCGGTATGCGCCGTCCAGGTCGACGGGTCCTTGCTGTGGCCGGTGCGGCTGACCAGCGACCAGGGCCGGACCGAGATGGCGTTGCCGGAAAGGTTGGCGACGCTCTGTTCGATGGTGAACAGGTAATTTTCGTCCACGGAGAGCTTGATGGTGAAGAGCTGGCCCTGATCGTTGCGCCAGGTGAGCGTGACCGGCTTGCCGGGGGCGAGCAGGCTGTCCTGCGTCTGCCACAGCGTCTGGTCGTTGGGCGTCGTCACGCCGTCGCCGGCGAAGCCGAAGGCGGCGAAGTAGGCATCGGCCGTGCCGCTGGGCGAAAGCAGGCGGACGGGCGGCGAATCCTTGGCGATCGTCTCGCGATAGGTGGCGAGCACGAGATCGTCGATGCGGGCGCCCCTGAGGTTGATCGAACCCCGGAGGCGCGGCGTATCGATGGCGATGCGCGGGCTATCCTTCAGCACCACTTCGCGCGCGCGGATGGCGGCAGGCGCATCGGCGGCGGGCGTCGCGCCCGGAGCGGGGAGCGGCACCGACTTGCCCTTCACGATCTTCGTCGCCGGCGGATTGGCCGGCGGGAAGAAATGATTTGCCACGATCGGCCAGCCGAACAGCACCAGCAGCGACAATACGCATGCCAGCACCACGTTGCGCCAATTCTCCACGGATCAAGCTCCCGAATTCAAGGTACTGGATCGATGCCCGATCCCCCCCAGGGGTGGCATCTCAGGATTCGTCTGGCGGCCAGCCAGCCGCCCTTCAGCGCCCCATAGCGCTGGATGGCCTCGATAGCATAGGCCGAACATGACGGATGATAGCGGCACGATGGCGGCAGCACCGCCGAAGGCCCCCATTGCCAGGCGCGCGCCACGAGGATGAGGAGGCGGGCGATCATCGGCGCCCGCCCGATCGCGGCGGCCGCGGCGCGGCCGGGGATGCGGCGCCCGAACGGACCCTGGCGAGCGCCTTGGCCAGTTCGCGGCGGAGATCGGCGAAGGGGCGTTCGATGCCGCCGGCCCGGCCGATCAGGACATGATCGGCGCCCGGCACGCCTTCCGACGGCAGCAATTCCGCCGCAAGCGCGCGAAAGCGCCGTTTCATCCGGTTGCGGATGACGGCGCCGCCGATCTTCTTGGTGACGGTGTAGCCGACGCGAATCGCTTCCGATCCGTCGCCGCGCGGGCGCACCAGCAGGACGAAACCCGGCATGGGCGCCCGAAGGCCGCCATTCGCGGCCAGGAAATCGGCGCGCCGGCTGAGCGTGGTCAGTCCGGCGCCGCCCTTCGGCCCGTTCAGGCCGAAAGCGTCTTGCGGCCGCGGGCGCGGCGCGCCGCCAGGACCTTGCGCCCGCCCGGCGTCGCCGAACGCGAGCGGAAGCCGTGACGACGCTTGCGCACAAGGCGGCTCGGCTGGAAGGTGCGCTTCATCGGTCATTCCCTATCGATCAGAAACCAAAAGGGCCGCCCATGGGACGGCCGCTGTCGGTGGCGCGGATATAAGGGGCGGCCGGGAAAGTCAATCCATATCGGCGGCGGACGGGCCGTTCGCCGCCCTGAGCTTGGCCCTCGCCTTGGCGATCTTGTCGCGCCGGCGCGCGCTCTTGCGGCGCAGCCCCCAGTCCGCCCAGGCGCCATGTTTCGGCCAGCGCCGCTTGAAGGCGACATAGCGCTTCTTGGCCCAGAGCGAGTTGCGCAGCATCAGCCCGAGGCCCAGCGCGAAGACCAATATGCCCCCCGGCCCCGGCAGCAGGCCGACGACGGGCGCCAGCGCCACGAGCACGCAGCCCAGCGCGAAGAGGCCGATTCGGACATGCTCGTTACGGCCGAGCGCCTTCCACCAGCGGACGATATCCATGGGGAAAAGATGGGGTGCGCCGATGGCGGCCACAAGGCGGCGAACGCCGATGATCGACGGAAAGCCGGCAGATGCCGACAAACCGCCGGCGAATCGGGAGGGAGCGGCGGGCGGCTCGACTCGCATGGCGGGGCGTGCTTAGAACAGGCGGGGAACATCGGGGCAGGGGGGCTCTTCCGCATGGTGGCGCACGTCGCGACGGTGGCGTTTCTGGGTCTGGAGGCGCGCGCCGTGGAGGTGCAGGTGCAGGTTGCGCCGGGCGTTCCGGCCTTCGTCGTGGTGGGGCTGCCCGACAAGGCGGTGGCCGAAAGCCGCGAACGGGTGCGCGCAGCACTCGCCGCGATCGGGCTGGCCCTGCCGCCGCGCCGGATAACCGTGAACCTTTCGCCGGCCGATCTGCCCAAGGAGGGATCGCATTACGACCTGCCGATCGCGCTGGGCCTGCTGGGCGCGATGGGGGTGATCGATGCCGAGACGCTGGTTTCCTATCTGGTGGTGGGCGAACTGGGGCTGGACGGGCGGGTGGCGCCTTCGCCCGGCGTGCTGCTGGCGGCGATCCATGCCTCTTCGCACGGGCTGGGGCTGATATGCCCGGCGGCGCAGGGGCCGGAGGCGGCCTGGGCGGGGACGATCGAGGTGCTGGGCGCGCCGGACCTGATCGCGCTGCTCAACCATTTCAAGGGCAGCCTGCCATTGGCCGCGCCGGAGCCGGGCATGATGGAGGAGCCGGCCGGCGGGCCGGACCTTGCGCAGGTGAAGGGGCAGGAAACCGCCAAGCGCGCGCTGGAGATCGCGGCGGCCGGCGGCCATAATCTGCTGATGAGCGGCCCGCCCGGATCGGGCAAGTCGCTGATGGCCGCCTGCCTGCCGGGGATATTGCCCGAGCTGACCCCCGCCGAGGCGCTGGAGGTATCGATGGTGGCGAGCGTGGCCGGCGAGCTGCGCGAGGGCCGGCTGGTCCGGCGGCGGCCCTATCGCAACCCGCATCACTCCGCATCGATGGCCGCGCTGGTCGGGGGCGGCCTGCGGGTGCGGCCGGGCGAGGTGAGCCTGGCGCATCTGGGCGTGCTGTTCCTCGACGAGCTGCCGGAATTCCAGCGCGGGGTGCTCGATTCGCTGCGCCAGCCCCTGGAGACCGGCACCGTATCGGTGGTGCGGGCCAATGCGCATGTGACCTTTCCGGCGCGCGTGCAGCTGGTGGCGGCGATGAACCCGTGCCGCTGCGGGCATCTGGGCGACGCCGCGCTCGCCTGCGCCCGCGCGCCGCGCTGCGCCGCCGACTATCAGGCCAAGCTGTCCGGGCCGCTGATCGACCGCATCGACCTGCATGTGGAGGTGGCGGCGGTGAGCGCCGCCGATCTGGTGCTGCCGCCGCCCGCCGAAGGATCGGCCGAGGTGGCGGCGCGCGTGGCCGCCGCCCGCGCGATCCAGACGGTGCGCTACGAAGGCCATGGCGTCCGCACCAATGCCGAGGCGGACGGCGCGCTGCTCGATCGCGTGGCGACCCCCGACGAGGCTGGCCGCAAGCTGCTGACGCAGGCCGCCGAGGCGATGCGGATGTCCGCGCGCGGATACCACCGGGTGCTCAGGGTAGCCCGGACCGTGGCGGATCTTGCCGGCAGCGACGGGGTGGGGCGGGTGCATGTGGCCGAGGCGCTGGGCTATCGGCGCAGGCCGCCAACGAATTGAACGGCGCTCACGATGTCAGCTCGCACGCCCGGACAGGCGGGAGCCGCAGGCCGGCATTGCTGACCAAGGGCACAATTGGCGCGATTGAGCCGATAACGCTCGATACAATGGCTTCCCACCTGATGGGTGGGGGGCGAATGACCGCTTTCCATCGTTGCGGGTGCCGTCCGTCGTGCCCCTGAACTGATCCACGGTCCATCTCGCCCGTCGGGCTTCGCTTGCGCGCGCATCCATGCCGCCGCGCCGCCGGCCGTTGCCGATGAGCGAGGAAGGTTTGCGGAAATCCCAGCCTGGGTTAGCCTGCGCCTGCCTGCGGGGAAACGATCAGAGGATGCGGGCGAACAGGAGGATTCCCATGGAATGGATGCTGCTGCCGTTGAAGCGTTATGCCCAGTTTTCCGGCCGGGCGCGCCGGAAGGAATATTGGATGTTCGTGCTGCTGCTGGTGATCGTCTATTTCGTGGCGATGGCGCTGGATACCGCGCTGGGGCTGGGCGGATCGATGACCCGTTATGCCGATACGGCGCCGGGCGCGGCATCGGTGGGCTTCTATTCCAATGGCGGGGTGCTGACGATCATCTCGATGCTGGCGCTGTTCCTCCCATCGCTCGCGGTGGCGGTGCGGCGGCTGCACGATATCGACAAGTCCGGCTGGTGGGTGCTGATCGGCATCGTGCCGCTGATCGGCAGCATCGTGCTGATCGTCTTCTACTGCCTGGACGGCACCAAAGGCCCCAACCGCTTCGGCCCGGACCCCAAGGACCAGACGCCCGAGGAACTGGCGCAGCGGTTCAGCTGAGTTGATCGCGGGGGCGGTGCCAGTTGGAAAATGCGCTTGGGCGCATTTTCGGCGCGGCGCCGGCCCGCTCCCCCACCCGGCCACCCATAGGATGCTGCCGTAGGATGTCCGGGGTGGGGAGTGGGCGGCCCCGTGATCCGGCAAAGCCGGGTTTCCCGAGGCTTCAGCCCCGCGTCAGCGCGTCAATCGCGCCCTGGAGAATGTAGGCCGCCGCCATCTTGTCGACCAGCTCCGCCCGGCGGGCGCGGCTGGCGTCTGCCTCCAGCAGGGTGCGGGTGACGGCGGCGGTGGACCAGCGTTCGTCCCACAGCAGGACAGGCAGGCCCAGCGGCTCCAGATTGCGGACGAAGGCGCGGACGGACTGGGTGCGCGGGCTATCGCTGCCGTCCATGTTGAGCGGCAGGCCGACCACCAGCCCGCGCACCCCCTGCGCCTTGCAGAAATCGCGCAGGCGGGCGAGATCGACCGTGAACTTGCGCCGTTCGATCAGCTCGGCGGGGCTGGCGATGGTCCACATCGCATCGCAGAGCGCGACGCCGATCGTCTTGGTGCCGACGTCCAGCCCCGCCAGCCGGCCGCCTTCGGGCAGCGCTTCGCGGAAATCGAGGATGCTCTGGCTGATCATCGGATGGGGCGTCACCGGCCCAGGAAGGTGCGGGCGCGGGCCTCGGCATCGGCGCGGATGTTCGCCCAGAACAGCGCATAATCGAAGACGTGGAAATTGCCGCCGGGCAGCACATAGCCCGAATAGCCTTCCGGCGCCGCGCCGATCAGCAGGAAGCCGGAGGCGTCGCAGCGGGCGGGGACGAGGGCGGGCTTCAGCTCCGCGCCCTTCAGCTCGGCATCGGGAACGAGCGCGCCGCGATTGGCGCCGGGCAGCGCCGCCGTGCCGGGCGCGCCGGTCAGCGGGTTGACGCACAGCATCGGCGTGCCCTTGCGCGGGGCGCCGGTGAGGCCTGGCGTCGCATCATAGACGGCCTGGACGCTGTGCGTGTCGGCGGGCTCGGCATAGCTCTGCCACGAAAGCACGCAGCCGGCCTGGCCGGGGCCGGTGCAGCCGGGCAGGCCCATGGCGGGGATGTCGGCCGTCTCCGAGACCGGCCAGCCGATGACATAGGCGGCGACGATGCGCTTCGCGACCGGCTTGCCGGCCACCTTTTCCGCCATCAGCCGCATCAGGTGGAGCGAGCCCTGGCTGTGCCCGGCCAGCAGGATCGGCCGCGAGGCCGGGATCTGGGCGAGGAAGGCATCGAAGGCGCGCGCGACATCGCGATAGGCGAAATCGATCGCGGCGGCGGCATCGGCATTGCCGGCAAGGAAGGCACCCAGCGTCGCCTGCCGGTAGCGCGGCGCCCAGACCGCGCCCATGCCGTTGAAGGCGCTGGCCTGCGAGGAGGCGAAGAGGCCGAGCCGCTGATTGGCATCGGCATCGTCGAGCGGGGCGTTCCAGCGATCCCGTTTCATGTAGCTGGTCGGCGGGACGTAGAAGACCGCGACTTCCGGCCGCGCCGCGCGGGCGATGCCGGCCACGGTGAAGCGCGACGGATCGTCCGGCAGATCGGGGCGCGCCAGCCAGGCGGACGCGGCGGCATAATCGGGCGCGCCGGCATCGGACGGCGCGGTGAAGGGCACCGACGGCACGAAGGCCGTGCGCATCAGCCGATCCTGGAAGATGTTCCAGCCGAAAGCGGCCGCCAAAGTCAGCACGATCAACCCCGCGATTACATAGAGAAAGCGTCTCGCCGGCAATGTCGGGGCTCCTGTTGTGCAGTGCAACATGAAAGATTGCACCTGCTGCGTGCGTAGCCGGCAATCGGCGGCCTGCGCAACGGGGAAGGGCCGGCCGGGCGGACGGGGTGCGGCATGGGAGATCAGGTGGAGGCGACGAGAAACTCCTCCCCGCTCGTCAGCCGCAGGCCATCGGCGCGATCGGCGAAATAAAGCCGGTCCAGATCGGCGGGCGCGACGTGCCGGACATTGCGGAAGCCGGCTTCGCGGGCGAGCGCCGTCATCTCCGCCGGGGCGAACAGGCTGATGAAGGGCGTGCCGCTGGCCGCCGCGCCCTTCATCGCCTGTTCGAGACCGGGCCGCAGATCGGCCGGCATCAGGTCCAGCGGCTGCACGAACGTCATCGCCAGGGTCGTTCCCGGCGCGAGGGCGGCGACCTGGCGGAGCGTCGCGGCGATCGCATCGCGGGTGAGATACATGCTGACCCCGGTGGAGGCGACGATTGCCGGGCGGGTGGCGTCGAATCCGTTGTCGGCAAGGGCCTGCCACCAGTTCTGCCCCGCTTCGAAATCCACGGGGACGAGGTGCAGCCATGGCGGCACGCCAAGGCCGAGCGCCTCGAGCCGCTGGCGCTTCCAGGCCTGCGGGCCCGGCCGATCGACCTCGAACAACTGCATGTGCGCCCCGATATCGGGCCGGCGCTGGGCGAAGCTGTCCAGCCCCGCGCCCAGGATCACATATTGCCCGACGCCATGTGCCGACCGTTCGAGGACCAGATCCTCGACAAAGCGGGCGCGGGCGACCATCGAGGCGCGGAAAGGGGCGGTGAAGGCAGGGTCCATGTCCGGCCGATCGCGCCAGCCGGGATCGGGCGCCACCAGCGTGAGGCCGATCTCGTCTTCGAGCACATAAGGCGGCGGATCGATCCGCACGTGCATCGCCCGCCACAGGGCCGTGCGCACCGCCGTGCTTTCCGGGCCGATCGTCACCGTCATTGCCGCCTTCCTCCTCGCCGGCTTCTGTGCAGCCGTTCGCGGCGGGCGGGCAAGGGGCGGCTGTTGATAGACGCCGCCACGGCCTTTGGTGGAATTTGCTAATATCTGGCGGAAACGCCGGTTTCCAGGCGGCTGCGCTGGAATATCTCCGTGCGAGAACGCCCGAAAATCGCGGCCTCGGCACGGTTGGCACGCCGCCTGCAAAGTCTCCGGCATGAATGCGGGCCATCCCGCCCCTATCGAAGGAACGACCGATGCAAGCCGACCAGCCCTCCCTCTTTCGCCGCCCCGATACCATGCTGGGCATCTGCGAGGCGCTGGGCGAGGATCTGGGCTTTAACCCGATCGTCTTGCGCATCGCGCTGGGATCGCTGGTGCTGTGGAACCCGAAGATCGCGATCGGCGCCTATCTGGCGCTGGGCGTGCTGGTGCTGCTGTCGCGCCTGATCTTCCCGGCGCGGCGGGTGGCGGCGGATGCGGGCGTGGATAAGGCGATGGCCGTGGAGACCGCCGCGCCTGCCGCCATCAACGATGCCCCGGCGGTGGAGATGGCCGAGGCTGCCTGACTGGCCGGGGCCGGCTTCGCGTCCGCGGCCGATCGCCGCCCCGGATTTTCCATGCCGGCTTTTCCCCCGGATCGCGATAGGTTGGCCCGATATTCGGCGATCGGGAGGGGGGATCGGTGGACGTGGCGGAAACGAAGGCGGATTGGCCGGCGCGGGCCTGGGGGCTGGCGTTGCTGGGGGCCGCGATCGGGCTTGGCATCCACCTGCTGACCGACAAGGCCGGCGGATACGGGATGACCGACGATCCCCTGCGCCTTGCCGCCGCCACCTTCCTGGGCGTGGCCGGGCTTTCCTTCGCCGTGGTGCTGGAACGGGTGCGGATCGGCTGGAGCGCGGCCTTCGCGCTTGTCGCCGGGCTGGTGATCGCGGCCGTGATCTACTGGAATGGCGGGCCGGGCCGCTGGGAGGCCGATGACGGCTGGCGGCTGTTCTGCGCGGTGCTGGCGGTGGGGATCGCCGGGCCGCTGTTCCAGACGATCCGCGACGGCGCGCTGGAGGCCGGGAAGGGACGCGGCCTGCGGGCGCTGCCTTATCCGGCGGTGCACGATCATGGCTGGACCAATGTGGTGCTGGTGCTGCTGGCGCTGGTCTTCGTGGGCGTGGTGTGGCTGCTCGCCTGGCTGCTGGCGTCGCTGTTCAACCTGATCGGCATCGATCTGCTGCAGGAGCTGCTGCGCAAGGACTGGTTCGGCTGGATGATGAGCGGGGCGGCGATGGGCGCGGCGATCGGCCTGCTGCGCGATCATGACCGCGTGGTCGCCATGCTGCAGCGGGTGGCGATGCTGGTGCTTTCGGTGCTGGCGCCGGTGCTGGGCGCGGGGCTGCTGATCTTCCTGATCGCCACCCTGTTCACCGGGCTGGAGCCGCTATGGGCGGCGACGCGGGATACGACGCCGATCCTGCTTTCCGCCTGCGCGGGCGCGCTGATCCTGGCCAATGCGGTGATCGGCGACAGCCCGGAGGACGAGGCCCGCAACCGGCCGCTGCGCTGGGGGGCGCTGGCGCTGGCCTTCGCGATCCTGCCGCTGGCGGCGATCGCGGCGGTTTCGACCGGGCTTCGCGTCGGCCAATATGGGCTGACCCCGGCGCGGCTATGGGCGCTGACCTTCATCGCCTTCGCCTGCGCGGTGGGGCTGGCTTATTGGGCGGCGCTGGCGCGGCGGCGGCTGGCATGGGCCACGCCCGCGCGGCCGGCCAATATCGCGCTCGCCATCGGCCTGTGCGCGGTGATGCTGCTGCTTTCCACGCCGATCGTCAGCTTCGGTGCCCTTTCGGCGCGGAGCCAGGTGGCGCGGCTGGAGGCCGGCAAGGTGAGCCCCGAACGGTTCGACTGGGCGGCGCTGCGCTATGATTTCGGCCCGGCGGGCAAGGCGGCGGTGGAGCGGCTGGCGAAATCGGGCACGCCCGCGATCCGCACGGCGGCGGCCCGCACGCTCGATGAGAAGGATCGCTGGGCGCTGGCGCAGCGGACGCGCGACGTGGATGCCAAGGCCGCCTTTGCCGGGCGGGTGACGGTGCTGCCGGAGAAGGCGCCGCTGCCCGACGCGCTGGTGGATGCGATCCTGCGCGAGGGCGGCGGTTGCGGCCGGAACGACGATCGGGGACGCTGCATCGTCCGCCATGTCGGCGGGAGCGGCGAGGCCGTGGTGCTTTCGTGGAGGGCCGGATGCGAGGCGTGCGCGATCGACGCGGCCTATTTCGTTCGCGGTGCCGATGGGAAATGGGAGGCGGCCGCCGAACGGTGGCCGGTGCCGCCTCCGCCGGCCGAGGCGAAGAAGGCGCAGGCGACGGCCGAACGGGCGGCGGCGGAGCGCGGCGAGATCGAGGTGCGGCAAGTGACGCGGCGGCAGGTGTTCGTGGGCGGGCGGCCCGTGGGGACGGTGTTCGAATGAGCGGAGCGGTGGCGGCCGGGACATAGAACCGTCACCTCCCGGCGGCGCGGATCGACGGGGTAAAGGCCGTGATCTCCCGCCGGCGTCGCTCTTCGCTTGAAGCGGACCCCCGTGGCTGCTAGCCGCGCGGACATGTCTGTCGATGCCACAACCGTCCGCAAGATCGCGAGCCTCGCCCGGATCGCCGTGTCCGATACCGAGGTCGACGCGATGGTGCCCGAGCTCAACAACATCCTGGGCTGGATCGAGCAGCTTGGCGAGGTCGATACCGATGGTGTCGCCCCGCTGGCCGCCGTCATCCCCAACCATCTACGCCTGCGCGACGATGTCGTCACCGACGGCAATATCCGCGACCAGATTCTCAAGAATGCGCCGCAGGCCGAACATGGCTTCTTCGCGGTGCCGAAGGTGATCGAATAGTGAGCAATCTCACGGACCTGACCGTCGCCGGCATCCGCGACGGATTCCGCAAGGGCGATTTTTCCGCGCGCGAGGTGGCCGAGGCGTTCAACGCCGCCGTGGCCGCCGGCAAGCCGCTGAACGCCTTCCTGGTCGAAACGCCGGAGCATGCGCTGGCGGCCGCCGACGAGGCCGATCGCGGCCGCGCTTCGGCCGAGTTCCGCCCGCTTTCGGGCGTGCCGCTGGGCATCAAGGACCTGTTCTGCACCGCCGGATACCAGACGACGGCGGCCAGCCATATCCTGGAAGGCTTCGTGCCGACCTATGAGTCGACGATCACGGCCAAGCTGTTCGGCGCGGGCGCCGGCATGCTGGGCAAGCTGAACCTCGACCAGTTCGCCATGGGATCGTCCAACGAGACCAGCTATTACGGCAACGTCATCAGCCCGTGGCGCCGCAAGGACGGCGGCAATGCGGCGCTGGCGCCGGGCGGCTCCTCGGGCGGGTCTTCCGCCGCGGTCGCCGCGCGGATGGCGCCGGGGGCGACGGGCACGGATACCGGCGGATCGATCCGCCAGCCGGCCGCCTTCACCGGCATTTCCGGCATCAAGCCCACTTATGGCCGCTGCTCGCGCTGGGGCGTGGTGGCGTTCGCTTCCTCGCTCGACCAGGCGGGGCCGATGGCGCGCGACGTGCGCGACTGCGCGATCCTGCTGGAGGCGATGTCCGGCTTCGATCCCAAGGATTCGACCTCGCTCGACCTGCCGGTGCCGCAGTGGGAGGCGGGGCTTTCCGCCGACCTGCGCGGCAAGAAGGTGGGCATCCCGAAGGAATATCGGGTAGAAGGCATGCCGCCCGAGATCGAGGCGCTCTGGCAGCAGGGCATCGCCTGGGCCAGGGATGCGGGCGCCGAGATCGTCGAGGTTTCGCTGCCGCATACGCGCTATGCGCTGCCGACCTATTACATCATTGCGCCGGCCGAGGCCTCGTCCAACCTCGCCCGTTATGACGGCGTGCGTTACGGCGAGCGCGAGCTGCCCGACCACGCCAATCTTCAGGAAATGTATGCGGCGACCCGCGCGGCCGGCTTTGGCCCCGAGGTGAAGCGGCGCATCCTGATCGGCACCTATGTGCTGTCGGCCGGCTTCTACGACGCTTATTACACCAAGGCGCAGAAGGTGCGCGCGCTGATCGCCCGCGATTTCGAGCAGGCCTTCCAGCAGTGCGACGTGCTGCTGACGCCGACCGCGCCGTCCGCCGCCTTCGCGCTGGGCGAGAAATCGGCCGATCCGCTGGCCATGTATCTGAACGATGTGTTCACGGTGCCGGCCTCGCTCGCCGGCCTGCCGGCGATGTCGGTGCCGGCGGGGTTGGACGCGCAAGGGCTGCCGCTGGGCCTGCAGATCATCGGCAAGCCGCTCGACGAGCAGGGCGTGCTGAATGCGGGCCTGGCGATCGAGCAGCGCGCCGGCTTCAACGCACGCGCGGAGAAGTGGTGGTGAACTGGCTCGGCGAGATCTTTCTCCAATGCATTGGGGAAGGCCTCGTCGAAAGTTTCAGGCGTCTGAAGTTCGGACGGCGACTGCCGTCCAAACCTCAGACCCGCCACAGACAGAAAATTCTGGAACGGCGCGCCCGCGAGCGCGCGAACAGACGGAAGCATAGATGACTGAGAGCACCTACCGCATCCAGGGCGCGACGGGCGAGTGGGAGGTCGTGATCGGCCTCGAGGTCCACGCCCAGATCACGTCCAACGCCAAGCTCTTTTCCGGCGCGTCCACCCGGTTCGGTGCGGAGCCCAATGCGAACGTGTCGCTGGTCGACGCGGCGATGCCGGGCATGCTGCCGGTGCCGAACAGGGAGTGCATCCGCCAGGCGGTGCGCACCGGCATGGCGATCGACGCGCAGATCAACAAATGGTCCCGCTTCGACCGGAAGAATTATTTCTACGCGGATCTGCCGCAGGGCTACCAGATCAGCCAGCTTTATCACCCGCTGGTGGGCGAGGGCACGATCAGCATCGAGCCCGAGGAAGGCCAGGCCAAGACCATCGGCATCGAGCGCATCCATGTGGAGCAGGATGCCGGCAAGCTGATGCACGACCAGCATCCGACGCGCTCCTACATCGATCTCAACCGGTCCGGCGTGGCGCTGATGGAGATCGTCAGCCGGCCGGACATGCGGTCTCCGGCGGAAGCGGGCGCCTATCTGCGCAAGCTGCGCGCGATCCTGCGCTATGTCGGCTCGTGCGACGGCAATATGGAAGAAGGATCGATGCGCGCGGACGTGAACGTTTCCGTCCGCAAGCCGGGCGATCCGTTCGGCACGCGCACCGAGACCAAGAACGTCAATTCCGTGCGCTTCGTGATGGCGGCGATCGAGCATGAGGCGAACCGCCAGGTCGACCTGATCGAGAGCGGCGGCACGGTGGTGCAGGAAACCCGCCTGTTCGATCCCGACAAGGGGGTGACGCGGTCGATGCGGTCCAAGGAGGATGCGCATGATTACCGTTACTTCCCCGATCCCGATCTGCTGCCGCTGGAACTGGACGACGCCTTCCTGGCCGAATGCCGCGCGAGCCTGCCCGAGCTGCCCGACGCCAAGCGCGCGCGCTATGAAGGGCCGCTGGGGCTGACCCCCTATGCCGCCGGCGTGCTGACGGCGGACGTGGAGACGGCGCGCTGGTTCGAGGCGCTGCTGGCGGAGACGGCCAGGGTGCAGGGCAAGCCCGAGGCGGATGTGGCCAAGGCCGCGTCCAACTGGCTGATTTCCGACCTGTTCGGCGCGCTTAACCGGCTGGGCAAGGACATCACCGACAGCCCCGTCTCGCCCGCGCAGGGCGGGCAGCTGCTGGGGCTGGTGGCCGATGGCACGCTTTCGGGCAGCCTCGCCAAGCAGGTGTTCGAGATCATGCTGGAAACCGGCGACGATCCGGCGAAGATCGTCGAGGAGCGGGGCCTGAAGCAGACGACCGACACCGGCGCGATCGACGCGGTGATCGCGGACGTGCTGGCCGCCAATGCCGACAAGGTGGCGGAGTATCGCGGCGGCAAGGATAAATTGTTCGGATTCTTCGTCGGCCAGACGATGAAGGCGATGGCCGGCAAGGGCAATCCGGGCGTCGTCAACGAACGGCTGAAGGCCGCGCTCGACAACTGAATGACCGCAGGTCCCGCCGCCGCCGTTGCGCCGGGGGCGGGGCCTGCCTATCTGCACTAGCGACAACGCCAGCCAAGGGATGGGGCATGACGACTTTCGACGACCGTGAACGGGCTTTCGAAGCCAAGTTCGCCCGCGACGAGGAAATGGCCTTCCGCGTGACCGCGCGGCGCAACCGGCTGGTCGCCACCTGGGCGGCCGAGCAGATGGGCCTGACGCCCGAAGAGACCGACGCCTATGCCAAGGCGGTGGTGCAGGCCGATTTCGAGGAAGCCGGTGACGAGGACGTCGTCCGCAAGCTGCTGGGCGATCTGGTTTCGGCCGGCGTGGACACCGACGAGGCGCGCATCCGCACCGCGCTGGAGGCCAAGACGATCGAAGCGCGCCGCCAGCTCATGGAAGCGCAGTAACGGCCATGCCGATGGCGGCGGAAGAGATCGAGGCGATGATCCGGGCGGCGATCCCGGATGCGCATGTCGAGATCACCGATCTCGCCGGCGATGGCGATCATTATGCGGCGCGGGTGGTGAGCGAGAGCTTCCGCGGCCTGCCCCGCCCGCAGCAGCATCGGCGCGTCTATGACGCGCTGGGCGGACGGATGGGCGGCGTGCTCCACGCGCTGCAGCTCACCACCGCCACGCCCGACCGAGGAGTGTGAGATGAGTGATGACGTGCAGGCCCGCATCGCGGATGCTGTAAATTCCGCCGACGTTCTGCTTTTCATGAAGGGCACGCCGCTTTTCCCGCAATGCGGCTTTTCCAGCCGGGCGGTGGCGATCCTCGACCATCTGGGCGTGGAATATGCCACGGTCGACGTGCTGCAGGACCAGGGCATCCGCCAGGGCATCAAGGAATTTTCCGACTGGCCGACCATCCCCCAGCTTTACGTGAAGGGCGAGTTCATCGGCGGTTCGGACATCATGATGGAAATGTACGAGGCCGGCGAGCTGGCCGACCTGCTGGACCAGAAGGGCATCGCCCGCGCGGCCTGAACAAGAGGGCATGGCGGGCGGCGTGGGGGCGTCGCCCTTGCCCAACAGGCATGGCCAACTGACCTTTTGAACCATCGCCGGGGGGGCCAAGCGTGACTAGCGTGAGGCCATGGCGACACAGCCCGCATTCGGAGACCTGCTGCGCGACTGGCGCGGCCATCGGCGGATGAGCCAGGGGGACCTGGCCCAGGATGTCGGCGTATCGCCGCGCCACCTGAGCTTCGTGGAAACCGGCCGCGCCCGGCCCAGCCGCCGGCTGGTGCTGCGGCTGGCCCAGCGGCTGCGGCTGCTGCCCCGCGAATGCAACGCGCTGCTGGCCGCCGCCGGCTTCGCCCCGATCTTTCCCGAACATGCGCTGGACGATCCGGCCCTGGCCCCGGCCCATAAGGGCATCGAGCGGCTGCTGCTCTGCGTCGATCCCTTTCCCGCCTTCGCGGCCGACCGGCACTGGACGCTGCTGCGCGCCAATCCCGGTTTCGAAATGCTGATGGCGGGCGTTTCGCCGGAACTGCTGGCGCCGCCGGTGAACCTCCTGCGGCTCTATCTGCACCCCGCCGGCATGGCGCCGCGGATCGTGAACCTGGCGGAATGGAAGGCGCATGTCTGCCGCCGGGTGGAATTGCAGATCGACGCCACCGACGATCCCGTGCTGATCGACCTGCTGGCCGAATGCCATGCCTATCCGGCGCCCGCGCCGGGCAGGCGGCCGATCGCGGCGGCCGTGGCGGTGCCCTTGGTGATCGATGGCGATGGCGGGCGCCTTTCGCTGATCGGCACGACGACCACCTTCAGCGCGCCGATCGACGTGACGCTGGCGGAAATCGTGGTGGATGCGTTCCTGCCGGGGGATGCGGCCACGGCCCTTGCGCTGGGCGGCACCATGCCCGGCGCCGATCCGGCGGTGAAGGGCGGGGGCAGCGCGAGACCGGAACACCAGCGCAGCCCCCGCCGCTTCATCATGCGGGAACAATTGGAACGCGGATAATCCAGCAGGATGCGTGCCAGAAGGGAATTTCCCGATTTTCTCCTGCCACACGATGGTTGACGATCCCTCAACCAAGGGGCGATTCGTAAGATATCCCGACACTTCTTGCGATGGGACTTCAAATCCGCGCCGCGCGATGCCACATGGCCGGCATGGACGATCAGAATCCCGGTGTGGCGCAGGACCTGCATCCGCTGGTGCGGCGCGTGCTGGCGCCGAATCCGTCCGCTTTCTCCTATCACGGCACCCAGACCTATATCGTCGGGCACGGCGAGGTGGCGGTGATCGATCCCGGCCCCGACATCGCCGATCATATCGCCGCGATCCTGGCGGCGACGGCGGGCGAGACGATCCGCTACATCGTCTGCACCCACACCCATAACGATCACAGCCCGGCGGCCGCCCCGTTGAAGGCGCTGACGGGCGCCGGGATCGTCGGCTGCGCGCCGCTGGTGCTGGACGACAGCGGCCCGCGCGCCGACGCCGCGTTCGACCGCACCTACGCCCCCGACCGGATATTGGCGGACGGCGAGGCGCTTTCCGGTCCCGGCTGGACGCTGGAGGGGGTGGCGACGCCGGGCCATACCTCCAACCATCTCTGCCTGGCGCTGCCGGAGGCGAACGCGCTGTTCACCGGCGATCATGTGATGGGCTGGTCCACCACCGTCATTTCCCCGCCGGACGGCGACATGGCCGATTATATGGCGAGCCTGGAAAAGCTGATGGGCCGGGACGACGCCATCTATTACCCCGCCCATGGCGATCCGGTGGAACGGCCCCAGCGCTTCGTGCGCAGCCTGATGGGGCATCGCAAGCAGCGCGAAGGGCAGATATTGCGCCTGCTGGGCGAGGGCGAGAAGCCGGTGCCGGCGATGGTGGAGAAAATGTATGTCGGGCTCGATCCCCGGCTGGTGCAGGCGGCCGGCCGATCGGTGCTGGCCCATCTGATCGATCTGGAGCGGCGGGGCGTGGTGGTGCGCACGGGCGAGGAAAGCTGGGCGCGCGCGGCGTGACCGGCCGCACGATCAGATGGATCGCCGCGGTGGCCGCGGTGGCGATCGTGGCGGCTGCCGCCGGCTGGTTCGGCGCGCGGCGCATCGCCGGCGCCTTCAACCCCGATCCGGTGTCCATCGCCAGCGCCAGCCTGGAATCGATGCGCGAGCAGAACCGGCTGGTGGTGTTCGCCGCGCGCTATGTGGCGGTGGTGACGTCCACCCAGAGCCGCTTCGGCCTTTCCGCGCGCAAGACGCTGATCATGCCGGGCAATGTCCGCTACGAGATCGATCTGGGGGCGCTGAGCCCCAGGGACGTGCGCTGGAACGCGGCGACGCGGCGGCTGACCGTCACGCTGCCGCCGCCCGCCGTGGCGGGGCCGGAGGTGGATATGGCCGCGATCCGGGAATATGATGGCGGCGGCGTGCTGATGGCGCTGAGCGATGCCGGGACGGCGCTGGATGCCGCCAACCGCAAGGCGGCGCAGGCCGNGCTGCTGCGCCAGGCGAAGGGCGCGCTGCCGATGCGGCTGGCGCGCGATGCCGGGCGCCGCGCGGTGGAGCGCAGCTTCGCCATGCCGCTGGCCGCCGCCGGGCTGGACCCCGCGGTGACGGTGCGTTTCGCCGACGAGCCGGCCGCGAGCGATGGCGAGA
>NZ_MIPT01000001.1:1279171-1281093 GCF_001853345.1 Edaphosphingomonas haloaromaticamans
CGTGACGGGAGACTGACGCCCCTCTCCCTTTCAAGGGAGGGGCCGGGGGGCGGGCGACGCTGCTCGATGCCCGCCGCCTTTCCGCAAGCTCACTCCCCCCCTGGCCCCCGCCCTTGAAAGGGAAGGGGGAATGAGGTTTCGAAATGCCCTTCACCCTGCCCGATTTCGATCTCGACGCCTTCGTGCGGTCCACGCTGGCCGAGGATCTGGGGGGGGCGGGGGACATCACCTCCGCCGCCGTCATCCCCGCCGATGCGATGTTCGCGGGCGTGATGGCGAGCCGCGATGCGATCGCCGTGGCGGGGCTGCCGCTGGCCGAGGCCTTCTTCCGCGCGCTGGACCCCGAGGTGGAGATCGAGACGCTGGTGGAGGAGGGCGCCAAGGTCGCGGCGGGCACCGATCTGATGCGGCTGAAGGGCCGGGCGCGGGCGCTGCTGACGGCGGAGCGATCGGCGCTCAACACCGCGCAGCATCTGACCGGCATCGCCACGCTGACGCGGACCTATGTGGATCGCATCGCCGGCACGGGCGCGACGCTGCTCGATACCCGCAAGACCATCCCCGGCCTGCGCGTGCTGGAGAAATATGCGACGCGGATGGGCGGGGCGACCAACCACCGCATGGGCCTGTGGGACGCGGCGATGATCAAGGACAATCATGTCGCGGTGGCGGGCGGCGTGGGCGAGGCGGTTCGGCGCGCCAGGGCGGCGGGCATCGCATCGATCATCGTGGAGGTGGACCGGATCGACCAGATCGAGCCGGCGATCGCCGCCGGGGCCACCCATCTGCTGCTAGACAATATGGACCCGGCGACCACTGTCTCTTATACACATCTAGATGTGTATAAGAGACAGGGGCTGGACCCCGCGGTGACGGTGCGTTTCGCCGACGAGCCGGCCGCGAGCGATGGCGAGAGGATGGACGGATCGCGATCGCTGGAAGAGATATACGGTTTGAACGACAATCAGAACGCGCGTCCGCAAAGAGGAACGAGACCATGAATGCCCCCAATCTGAGCCTCGCCGGGCTGGACCTGCGCGCGGAGATCGAACGGCTGCGCAAGGAGCGCAACGCCGTGATCCTGGCCCATTATTACCAGACGCCCGATATTCAGGACCTGGCCGATTTCGTGGGCGACAGCCTGGACCTGAGCCGCAAGGCGGCGGACACCAGCGCCGATGTGATCGCCTTCTGCGGCGTGCGCTTCATGGCCGAGGTCGCCAAGATATTGAGCCCGGAAAAGACGGTGATCCTGCCGGACATGGATGCCGGCTGCTCGCTGGAGGATAGCTGCCCGCCGGAACAGTTCGCCAGGTTCCGCGCGGCGCACCCCGATCATATCGCCATCACCTACATCAACTGCTCGGCGGCGGTGAAGGCGCATTCGGACATCATCGTCACCAGCTCCTCGGCGGAAAAGATCCTGTCGCAGCTGCCGATGGACCAGAAGATCATCTTCGCGCCCGACAAGAATCTGGGCGCCTATTTCAACCGCAAGACCGGGCGCGACATGCTGCTGTGGCCGGGCGCCTGCATCGTCCACGAGGCGTTCAGCGAGACCGAGCTTCTGAAGCTGAAGGCGCAATATCCCGACGCGCCGGTCGCGGCGCACCCGGAATGCCCGGCCTATATCCTGGATCATGCCGACGAGGTGGGATCGACCCGCGCGATCCTGGAATTCGCGCTGGCGAGCCCGGCCGAGACGATCATCGTCGCCACCGAGCCGCATATCATCCACCAGATGGAGAAAGCGGCGCCGCACAAGAAGTTCATCGGCGCGCCGGGCGCGGACGGCAACTGCAACTGCAACATGTGCCCCTACATGGCGCTCAACACCATGGAGAAGCTCTATATCGCGCTGCGCGACATGGAGCCGCGCATCGAGCTGGACGAGGCGACCCGCATCGCCGCCAAGCGGCCGC
>NZ_MIPT01000001.1:1296213-1337148 GCF_001853345.1 Edaphosphingomonas haloaromaticamans
TCCCCGACATGGCGGCGCTTTCGCGGCAGCCGGGGCTCAACGCCCGCAAGCTGGCCGAGGCGCTGGCAGCCGCCAATCGCGGCACCGACGCATCGATGTGGCGGATCGCCACCACGCGCGGCGGCTGGCTGGACGAGGTGCGGCTGTGCCTGGACATGGGCCTGAAGCCCAAGAGGTGCCGCGCGTCCGAGCAGGGGGCCAAGCCGAAGGAAACCGTCAGGATCTGGCGGGGCGGCGGCAGATAGGCTTTCAGCGCTTCCTGTCCGGCCCGCCGCCTACCGACAGCATCCGCCAGCCGTCATCGGTGCGGCGGTAGATTTCCGTCCAGCGGCCGGCGATGCAGGCGGGGCCGCCATCGGCCTCGACATCCGCTTCGTAGAGCGCGCCTTCGACCGCTGACGCCTGCCGGGCGACCGCGAGATCCCACATGCGGACGACATGATCCCACGGCGCCTGCCCTTCGGAATCCGGCGGGGCGCTGTGGGGGCGATCCGCCATGGCCGGGTCAGCGCCGGGGCATATCGATCGTGACGGTGCCCGGATGATGCTTTTCCAGGTGGCGCTTGATGATCTTCAGGTTGCGGCTGTTGGAACGATAGAAGAAGTCGAACGCATCGCCGACCATCGGCACCGCGCCCAGCAGCGTATCCACGCCGACATTGGCGGCCATCCGCGCGAGCTGGAACTTAGACATGCCGAGGTTGCGCGCTTCCCACACGATCCACGCGCCCATCATCGCGGTGATGACATCGCCCACCACCGGAACGAGGCCGACGATGAAATCGAGGCCCACCGGCTGGCGGACGCTGGGGATGACGATGATCCGTTCCAGCAGCGCCTCCATCGCCTCGATCCGGGCGCGCACGGATGCGGGATCGCGGCCCATGCCGGCAAGCGCGGCGACATCATCGAAACGGGGCGGGGATATGGCCATCAAATTCTCCTGTCCCACGCATGTAGGGGGGCGGGGCCGGGATTCCATCCCGGCGGCCTTTCAGCGGCGATCCGGGCGGAGATGGTTGAGCGGATGGACCCCGCGCGCATTTTCCTGGAACTGGACGAGCGCGGGCGCCACCAGCGACCAGCGCAGCGGCATGGCCAGCGGGATGAACGGCACCACCCGCGCCAGCCGCGCATCGGCATCCGCCAGCGTCAGGTTGCGCTCGGCCAGCGCCGGCACCTTGCGCGCGGCATCCATCAGCCGGTCCGCCTCCTCGCTGCAGAGCGCCGCGCGATCGCAGGCAAATTCGCGCAGATACCAGGAGCCGCTGTCGGCGGGCGCCACCCTGTCCACCAGCCGGAGATCGGCATCGTCCTTCATGCCGACCATCTCCGCCTCCACCCCGATCGCCCGCCAGTCGGCGCGGATCAGCGAGAAGAGCAGGCGCGAGCCCGGTCCCGGCGGCAAGGCGACGCGGACGCGGGGGGCGGCGCCGCCATTCTGCTGGCGCCAGGCGCCGACCGCGCCGGCGGCGAGGATGCGGCGTCCGGCGAGCGGTATATCCGCCCAGCCCGGCGCGGTGGGGGCGGGAAGATCGGCGATGCCGCCCGGCACCAGGGTCAGCGCGCTGCGCCAGCCCTTGACCGCGAAGGCGTTGACCAGCCGGTCGCGGTCGACCGCCATCGACAGCGCACCGCGCATTTCCGGCGTGGCGAGGAAGCCCCTGGCCTCGACGATCTGCAATCCGAACAGGCCGGCGACGGGATCGAAGCGCAGGATATTGGCGGGAAGGCCGGCGGCGCGGGCGACGGCGAGGTCCTGATAGCGGCCGCCGAGGACGGGCTGGGCGCCGCCGGCCTGGAAACGGGCGACCGCGAGCGCCGCGCGTTCGCCGCGCAGCCGGATGCGCTCGCGATCGGCGGCGTCCTCCTCCTCGTCTTCCTCCCCGGCCTGCTCGGCCCCGGCGGGGCGGAGGAGGATCGTGCCCGCGCCGCGCCCGTCGATCGCAAGCGGGCCGCTGCCGCCGCGCGACCGCGACAGGATCAGCCCCATTTCCGGCTGGGCGAGGAGCTGGAGCAGGGTGGGGCGCGGCGCGGCCAGGCGAATCTCGACGACTTCCGGCGTGACGGCGACGACCTCGTCGATCGCGCCCAGCACGGGCTTCAGCGGGTTGCGGCTGGGCCGGGCGATGGCGACGCGCAGGCGGCGGGCGACGTCCTCGGCCTTGATCCCGGCGGCATCGTCGATGCGGAAGGTGTAATAGAGGCCGTCGTCCGAAACGTCCCAGCGGATCGCGGCGGCGGGCTCGATCTGGCCGGTGCCGTCGAAGCGGATCAGGCCCTGCGCCGTCGCGCCGACCAGCACGGCATCGGCATCGGCAAGCGGCTTCTGGTTGGGATCGACGATCACGGGTTCCGCGCCGATGACGCTGACGTCGATCGGGCCGTCATCGCCCCCCCGGCCGGAACAGGCCGCGAGCGCGAAAAGCAGGATGGCGGGAAGCAGGCGCGCTGTCATCGCTTCAGCCCCAGCATGCGGGTGGGATGCACATTGGCCGGATTGTCCCGCCAGCCGGCGACGCGCGGCGCCACCAGCGCGCGGCTGACGTAGAAATAGATCGGCAGCACCGGCGTGTCCGCCACCAACACGGCCTCGGCCGCCCGCATCGCGCGGGCGCGGCGGGCGGGATCGGGTTCGGCGATGGCGGCGTCATAAGCGGCATCGTAGCGCGGATTGGCATAGCCGGAATAGTTGATCGGCCCGGCATCGGATCGATGGACGGCCAGAAAATTCTCGGGCGCGGCGAGATCGGCGATCCAGCCCGAGCGGGCGAGGGTGAAATCGCCGCGCCGCATCGCCGAGAAATGGAGCGTCGCCTCGCTGTTGAGCAGCCGCGCCTCCACCCCCAACGGGCGCCACATCGCGGCGAGCGCGATGGCGACGCGGCGATGATCGGCATCGCTGTTGAAGCGGATGTCGAAGATCAGCGGGCGGCGCGGGCCATAGCCGGCTTCGGCCAGAAGCGCGGCCGCGGCGGCCATGCGCCGTTCCTTCGGCCAGTCCGCCCAGGCCGGATGATAAGCGGGCAGGCCATCGATCCCGGCGGGCACGACGCCCCAGGCCGGCGGCGTGCCGATCGCCATCAGGGGGCCGGCGATCCAGCGGCGGTCGACCGCGAGGTTGAGCGCGCGGCGGACGCGGATGTCGTCGAAGGGCGGGTGGCGGAGGTTGAAGGCGAAATAATAGCTGCCGTTATAGGGGGCGACATGGGCGGCGCCCGGCAGCTCGCGGCGAATCCAGTCCAGCCGGGTGGAGGGGAAATCGGCGGTGGTATCGGCCGCGCCGGCCCGGAACATGCGGAGCGCGGTGAGCCGATCGGGCACGGGCCGCCATTCGGCCGCGCGGATCGGCGGCGGGGCATCATGCCAAGCGGGATTGGCTTCCAGCCGCATCGCATCGTTGAGCGTCCATGCCGTCATCCGATAGGCGCCGGAGGTGACGAGCGGCCGTTCCGCCGTCCAGCCATCGCCCAGCGCCGCGATGCGATGCACGGGCAGCGCCGCCATGGCGGGATGGGCGAGCAGGGCGGGCAGCGCGGCGAACGGGTGGCGCAGGCGGATGACGACCGTGCGCCCTTCGCCCGCGACATCGGCGATGGCGGCGAAGAGCGGGGCGTTGGGCGATGCCGTGCGCGGATCGACGAGGCGGGCGTGGACGGCCGCGAAGGTGGCGGGCGTGATCGGTTCCCCGTCGGAGAAACGCAGGCCGGGGCGCAGCGGGAAGCGCCAGACCAGGCCGTCCGCCGATGTCGTCCAGCCGGTGGCGAGGCCGGGTTCGGGCTGGCCCGCGGCATCGAATCGGGTAAGCCCTTCGAACAGATCGGCGGCGACGCGGACCGAGGACAGTTCGGACGCCTTGTGCGGATCGACGCTTTTCGCCTCGGTATCGGAAAGGCGGACGATGGTGTCGGCCGGGGGCGGCGTGCCTGCCTTGCGCGGCGATCCGCAGGCCAGCGGCAGGGCCAGCAGCGCCACGGCCGCGAACCTCCAGGCCAGCCGGCCGCACCGATCAGACAATCCCGTCACCCCATCCGGACTAGCCCAATCGCGCCCCTTCATGAAGGCCATCCGCCCCCCGAAAATGAAGGTTAACGCGACCATTGCCATCAAGAGTGGGCCAAAGTGCCCCGTAACCGCGAAAATTCAGCACTTGGGGGGATGACATCCACGAAAAACTCGGGCAGCGGAGCGACAGGATTCAGCAGAAAGGAACATCATGAACAGCACCGATCTCGCCGACGGCATCGCCAAGACCCAGGGCCTGACCAAGGCGCAGGCCAAGGCGATCGTCGATCAGGTCCTGCAGGCGATCACCGATGCGGCTGTCGCCGGCGAGGAAGTGTCGCTGCCGGGCTTCGGCAAGTTCAAGGTTCAGGCCCGTCCGGAGCGCGAAGGCCGCAACCCGCGCACCGGCGAGACGATGAAGATCGCCGCTTCGAAGAAGCTTGGCTTCCAGCCGGCGAAGGCGCTGCGCGACGCGCTGAACGCCTGAGCGGCCTTAACGGCTGAAGCAGAAAGGGGCGTCCCGATCGGGGCGCCCTTTTTTTATCGTGGCCTTTTTATCGGGGAGGACCGGCCGGCTTATTCGTGGCCGAGCACGAAATCCCTGAGCGCGCGGGCATCATGCAGCGCATTGTGCGGCACGCGGCTGTTCATCGCGGTCGAAAAGCCGGGGCTGCGGCGGAATTCGAAGCCGAGGCTGCCGACATCGACGATCTCCGCCGGGCCGGTGAGCAGCAGGCGGCAGAAGAGCGCGATATCCTCCGGCCAGTCGGCGACGATCAGCGGATCGCGATCGCCCGCCAGGAAGGCCGCGACCTCGTGCGCGGCGGTGGCCGCGTCGACATGGTTGGCAAGCGCCTGCGGCACGCTGTCCAGATAGGGCACGACGTTGCGGGCCACCCAGGGGTGCACCTCCTCCGGCAGCGGCAGGACGGCATAATATTCCTGGTCGCCATATTCGGGGACGAGGCCGATGCTGATCAGCGCGCCGCCGAAGCCGTTGAATTCGGTATCGAGGAAATAGCGCATCAGCCCGCCCCGCTGGTGACGGCGGCACGGGCGAGGGTGTGGATTAGCGCGCGGAAGCGGGCAAGCTCCGCCGGATCGGCCGGATCGTAGGTGCGGCCTTCGCCCAGCAACCGGGCGTTGCAGACATAGAAGATCGCGCCGGCGGCGACGCCGTTCAGGATCATCATCGCCGGGACGGGGCGGAAATGGCCGGCCTCGACGCCCGCGGCGACGATCGCCTCGATATCGCGCAGCGCCGTTTCGGAAAATTCGATCGGATTGCCGGCGCGCGGGCCGACATCGGCGATCAGGCGCTGGATGATCCGGGCGGCGGTGGGCCGCGCGACCATGAAATCCAGCCAGGCATCGAGAAGCGCGAGCAGCCGCGCCATCGGATCGGTGACGCCGGCGGTGTGGGCGACGACATAAGCGTGCATCGAGGCGAAGATATCCGCCTCCACCGCGTCATAAAGCTCCTGCTTGCCGGGGAAATGATAGACGATCGACGGGCGCCTGATGCCGACGGCCAGCGCCACATCCTCCAGCCGGGCGGCGGCATAGCCCTGTTCGGCGAAGACGACCTCGGCCGCATCGAGGATCGATTGCCGGGTGGCATCCCCGCGCGCCTGCCGGACCGGTTCCCTGATCGATTTCATGTTCCCGCCTTTAGGCCCCGTGCCCGGCCCGGCGCAATGGCGGCCGCCCGAAAGAAGGATGGCCGTAGCGCGATCGTCATTCAGCGCCTCTAGGGGCTTTCAATTCTACCTACGTGTAGGTAGAAAAGCTGGCGCATGAAGGGAAGCGGAATCATCCGCCGGCATCGCGAAATCCAGCTCCAAGGGGGAGGAATACATGTTCTGTCAAATGCTTATCCGGTCCAGCCTGTGCGCCCTGATGGCATCGGCGGCCTGGGCGCCGGCCATGGCGCAGGAGGCGCCGGCCGACGGCGTGGAGGATATCGTCGTCACCGCGCAGAAGCGGGAGGAATCGCTCCAGGACACGCCGATCTCGATCGCGGCCTTCACCGCGCGGGATCTGGAGAGCAAGCAGATCACCGGCCTGGTCGATCTGCGCGCCAACGTGCCCAACCTCCAGCTCACCCCCCATCCCAACAGCGCGGCGACCACCCAGATCTTCATGCGCGGCGTGGGGCTGAGCGACGACCAGATCACCCAGGATGGCGGCGTGGCCGTCTATATGGACGGCGTCTATGTCGCGCGCAGCCAGGGGCAGGCGCTGGAAGTGGCCGAGCTGGAGCGCGTGGAGGTGCTGCGCGGGCCGCAGGGCACGCTCTACGGCCGCAACGCCACCGGCGGCGCGATCAACTTCATCACCCGCAAGCCCGACCTCGGCAGCTTCGGCTTCAAGGGGCAGGTGACGCTGGGCAATTATGACAATCGCCGCTTCAAGGGATCGGTGAACGTGCCGATCGGCGATCGGCTGGCGGCGCGGCTTTCCTACGCCAACATCCAGCAGGACGGCTTCATCCGCAATCCGGGCACCGGCGTGAAGCGCTGGGGCGACAAGGATCGCTGGGCGATGCGCGCGGACGTGCTGTGGGAAGCGACCGATGCGATCAGCCTGCGCTACAGCTATGATCGTTCGCAGATCGACGACACGCCCGTCTATGTCGCGCTTTCGCCCTTCCACCCGCTGACGGTGCCGCGGCCGAAGGAGGGCAGCCCGGCGGTGCGCGATCTGCTGCCCAATGACGTGACCTCGCAGGGACACAGCCTGATCGCCGAATGGGAGGCATCCGACGCGCTGACGGTGCGTTCGATCACCGGCTATCGCAAGCTCGATAACTTCCAGAACCAGGATTACCTCACCGGCGCGCTGGGGCCGTTCCCCCTCCAGAAGAATCAGAGCCGCGCCAGGCAGGACCAGTGGAGCGAGGAGCTGCAACTGGTGGGCGACGCGCTGGACGGCGGCCTCGAATATGTGGCCGGATTCTATTATTTCTCCGAAAGCGGCAGCAATTTCAGCAACAGCTACAGCCCGCCGACGCTGACGCGCAGCTTCACCCGCGCGACGATCGACAATGAATCCTACGCCCTGTTCGGCCAGGCGACCTTCACGCCCGAATGGCTGGACCGGAAGCTGCACCTGACCGTGGGCGCCCGGCAGAGCTGGGACCAGCGCGCCGCGACGCTGACGCGCCAAACACAGGTGAACGACGGCCCGATCACGCCCATCCCCGGCGTGGGCGACGGCGACCGCAAGTTCAAGGATTTCAGCCCGAGCTTCGTGATCGCCTATGACGCGGCCGAGGGCGTGAACGTCTACGCCAAGGCGGTGAAGGGATATAAGAGCGGCGGCTACAACATCCGCGCCAGCTCGATCACGCGGTTCGACGACGGCTTCGGATCGGAAACGCTCTGGTCCTACGAGGCCGGGCTGAAGGGCCAGTTCCTCGACAACCGGCTGCGCCTCAACATCGCGGGCTTCGTTTCGAAATACAAAGACATCCAGATCAACGTCCAGTCGGACCCGACCAACGTCCGCATCACCGACGTGCTGAATGCCGGCAAGGCGACGGTGAAGGGCATCGAGGCGGACATCACCCTGCAGCCGGTGCGCGCGCTGCGCGTGACGGTGAATTACGGCTATCTCGACGCGAAATATGATGAGATCATCAACGCGGCGGGCGATGACATTTCCGATATCTACCGCTTCACCAACGCGCCCAGGCACACGCTGGCGGCCGATCTGCGCTACGATCTGCCGCCGCTGCCGATCGGCATGCTTTCGGCCAACGTGAACTACACGATGCAGAGCGACAAGTTCACCAACGCCACCATCGACAACGGCAAATATATCGTCGGCGACTATGGCCTGCTGAACGCGCGGCTGACGCTTTCCGACATTCCGGGGGTGAAGGGCGCGCGGATCGGCCTGTGGGGCCGCAACCTCACCGACAAGGAATATTATGTGATGCAGTTCAACATCGGCCGCCCCGGCGCGCTGTTCGGCGAACCGCGCACCTATGGCGTCGACCTCAGCTTCGAATTCTGAGGAGGATAGCGATGGGATATGCACGCATTCTCGCGGGGCTGGCGGCGCTTTCGATCGCCGGTGTCTCGATCGCGGCGGGGCCGGCGGCGGATTATCGCCCCGGTCCGGCCAAGGTGGCGCGGACCGAGCGCCCGTTCGGCGGCGGCGCGGGCGAGTTCCGCTTCGTCGTGGTGGGCGATCGCACCGGCAAGCACCGGCCCGGCGTGTTCGAGGGCGCGCTGGCCGAGGTGGACAGGCTGCGCCCCGATTTCGTGATCAACATCGGCGACCTGATCGAGGGCAATACCGAGGATCAGGCCCAGATCGACACGGAATGGGCGGAGATGCAGGCGGCGACCGGCCGGCTCGGCATCCCCTTCTTCTACGTGCCGGGCAACCATGATCTGACCAACGAGGTGATGCGCGCCGACTGGCGGCGCCGGCTGGGCGCGGATTATTACAGCTTCACCTACAAGGGCGCCCTGTTCCTGGTGCTGAATACCGAGGACCCGCCCCAGCCGAAGATCGCGCGGCTGAAGCTGTTCCAGCAATATGGCGCGGAGGCGATGGGCAAGGTGTTCCACGCGCTGCAGGGCGATCCCGCGGAGGCCCGCAGGCTTTTCGCCAGCGATCCCACGCTGGCCGAGCTGGCGGAGAAGGTCCAGGGATCGGAGAATGTGGCGTTCAGCGCCGATCAGGTGAAGATGGTGCGCGAGGCGCTGGCGCGGAACCCGAAGCCGCGCTGGACCTTCGTGCTGATGCACCGCCCCGCGTGGAAGGTGGATTCGCCCGCCTTCCGGGAGATCGAGGCGATGCTGAAGGACCGGCCCTATACGGTGCTGGCCGGCCATTATCACAAATATGCCTATGACCGGCGCGACGGCCGCGACTACATCCAGCTCGGCACCACCGGCGGCATGCCGGGCGCCGCCGGGGACGATCCCGCCGTGGTGGATCATGTGATGTGGATTTCCGTGGCGGAGGGGGAGCCCCGGATCGTCAACATCCGGCTGGACGGCTTCTTCGACAAGCAGGGGCCGGCCAGGGCGGCCGCTCCCGCCGAGGCGGCGCCCGCAAATCCCTGACTATCGCGATAGGGCCGGCGGGTGGATCAGGGCCATGAAATCCGCCCCTTCCCCCGCGACAGGCCCCGCCGGCTCCGCCATCATCGCCGGAGAAAAGGGGACCGGCCGACCCATGAAAGGACATGCAATTGGAAGGAATGACTGAATGACGCTTGCACCCGCGCTGGGATCCCCCGCCAGCCCCGTGATCGTGACCGGCGGCGCATCCGGCATCGGGCTCGCCTGCGCCCAGGCGCTGGCCGCCGTGGGCCGCCCCGTGGCCCTGTGGGACATCAACGGCGCTAAGGCGGTCGATGCCGCCGCCGCCATCACCGCCGCCCATGGCGTCGCCGCCATCGGGGTCGCCGCCGACCTGCGCGATCTGGGCGCCATCGGCCCGGCGCTGGACGCCAGCCGCGCCGCCATCGGCGCGCCGGGGGGGCTGGTGCACGCCGCCGGCGTGGTCGACACCGCGTCGATCGACGGGCTGACGCAGCAGAGCTGGGACGAGGGCATCGCCATCCATCTGCGGTCGCTGGCCTTCATCACCCAGGCCATCCATGCCGATCTGAAGGCGCAACCGGGATCGGCCATCGTGGCGATCGCATCGATCAACGCCACGCTCGGCAATGCCATGAACCCGATCTACAGCGCGGCCAAGGGCGGCATCCTCTCGCTCGTCCGGTCGATGGCCGATCGGCTGGCGCGGGACGGCATCCGCGTCAATTCGGTTTCGCCGGGGCAGATCCGCACGCCGATGATGCAGCCGGCGCTCGATGCGCTGCCCGAACGCTGGTTCGAAAACCGCATCCTGCTCGACCGGGTCGGCCAGCCGGAGGAGATCGGCCGCGTCGTGCGCTTCCTGCTTTCGGACGAGGCAAGCTATGTCACGGCGGCCGAAATCGTCGTGGACGGCGGCAATATCTCATCCCAGCGGGTGTGAAATAAGCAAGAGGAGAGGGGAATGACGGATCAGCAGGCGAGGCGCGCGGGGGCATTCCGCGCGGCGATCGCGCTGGCGCTGGCGGCGGCGCTGCCGGCGCTCGCGGGTTGCGCGGGCACGGCGGCGGAGCGGCCGGCGGCCGTCGCCGACCAGCGGCAGAGCGGCGTCATTCCCTTCACCGTCGCCGCCGTGGTGCAGGAGGATGGGGGCTATCACCTGCGCTGGACGGCGCCGGGGGCCGGCAAGGTGACCGTCTATGCCGGGCACGATCCGGCGGCGATCCCGCGCGACAGGGCCGTGGGGCAGGGCGGGGCGGACGGCGACCTGCGCGTTTCCGGGCTCGAGCCGGGGCGGCGCTGGTTCTTCGCGCTGGTGCCCGATCAGGGCGCGCCGCTGGTGGTGGCCGATCGCGGGCTGCATCTGCCGACGGCCCATAATCTGCGCGACATAGGCGGTTATCGCACCGCCGACGGCCGCTGGGTGAAGATGGGGCTGATCTACCGATCGGACCAGCTCGACAGGTTGAGCGATGCCGATCTGGCGGCGATGGGGGAGGGCGGCCTCGGCATCCGCCTGGTGGCCGACCTGCGCACCGTGAGCGAGCGCCAGCGCGAGCCCGATCGCCTGCCGGCGGGCGCCGAGCCGATCGTGCTGGACGTGGCGGCGGACAGCAAGGGCACGCTGGGCGGCGACATGCGCAAGGCGGGCGAGGCGATCGCCGCCGGCAAGGGCGCCGAGATGCTGGTGGCGGCCAATCGCGATTTCGTGTCGCTGGATAGCGCGCGGACATCCTACCGCGCGTTGCTGGAGAAACTGGAGGCGCCGGAGGCCGGCCCCACGCTCTACCACTGCACCGCCGGCAAGGACCGCACCGGCTGGGCGACGGCGGTGATCCTGACCCTGCTCGGCGTGCCGCGCGAGACGGTGATGGCCGATTATCTCGCCAGCAACGATTATCTGCGCGCCAAGAATGAGGCGACCTATGCCATGCTGGCCAAGGCGGCCGGGGCGGGGCCGCTGCCCGGCGGGCTCGATCGGGCGAAGCTGGAGCCGGTGCTGGGCGTGCGGCCCGAATATCTCCAGGCGGCGTTCGACGAG
Source organism: Edaphosphingomonas haloaromaticamans (assembly GCF_001853345.1). NCBI lineage: Bacteria > Pseudomonadati > Pseudomonadota > Alphaproteobacteria > Sphingomonadales > Rhizorhabdaceae > Edaphosphingomonas > Edaphosphingomonas haloaromaticamans. Next base: position 1,307,323 of record NZ_MIPT01000001.1, read on the forward strand.
GTGGAGCGGGCTTATGGTTCGTTCGACGCTTATGTGAAGAACGGCCTGGGCCTGAGCGACGCCGATGTGGCGGCGCTGAAGGCGCGTTACCTTACCGGCCTTCCTTCCTGATCTGATCCCGCCGGACTTTCCCGAAACGGCCATCCGATTAACAGTCGGATGGCCGTTTTCGTGATCCCGGATCATCTTGTATGCCGTATAATATATGGCATAGAGAAAAGATGATCCGGGCGATGATTCCATGACGGCGCAGCCTTTGAAGGGCGATGCGCGCAGGGGGCGGCGGCCCCGGCATTCGCGCGAGGCGATCCTCGCCGCGGCGGTCGAGTTGATGGAGCGGCAACCCGACGCGCCCTTCTCGCTCAACGCGCTGGCCCGTGAGCTGGGCGTGACGCCGATGGCGATCTACACCTATTTCGGCAGCAGCAACGATCTGCTGCAGGCGCTGACCGAGCATGTGCTGAAGGGGCTGGTGATCCCGGTGGCGGAGGATGCGACGCCCGCCGAGGCGATCGCAGCCTGGTGCCACGCGGTGCGCGCCTTCTTCCTCAACCATCCTCCCCTCATCACCATGCTGACCTGGGAGGGCGGCCAGGCATCGATCGCGTGGCTGGATCGCACGCTGGTGCTGGTCGAGGCGCTCCGGCGGCTGGGGCTGGAGGGCGATGCGCTTTCCCGCGCCGTGCTGTGGGTGTGGGGCGTCATCATGAGTGGGATCAACCTGGAACTGCACAACCGCGCGGCGCGATATCGGATCGCGCCGGAGGCGGTGGAGGAGATCGACCCCCGCGTGCGCGAACCCATCCGCACGATGATCGGGATGGTCGAGCGGCCGGGGCATTTCGACGATTTCTACGATTATCAGGTGGCGCGACTGATCGATGCGATCACCGCCATGACGGCGGCGCCATCAGGGGACCAACCGGCATAAGCGAGAAGAAGGCGGGTTAGAGGGATGGAAGGCGATCTGGCGACGACGGTGGCGAAGGCCATCACCATATATGGCACGGGGGCGGGCATATTCCTGCTGTTCTTCGTGATATCGGAGATTTTCCTGCGCTGGCGCGAGGGCAAGCGGCCGCTGGGCGGCGAGGGGCTGGCCAATATCGTGCTGTTCCCCTTCGGCCCGCTCCTGGAGGCGGTGATCCTGAACGGGCTGCTGATCGCGGGAATGTTCATGCTCTACAACATCACGCCGCTGCGCGTGCCGGTGGAGCTGTGGACGCTGCCCATCTACTTCCTCGTCGGCGAATTCGGCTATTACTGGTTCCACCGCATCGGCCATGAGGTGCGCATCCTGTGGGCGGACCATTCGATCCACCATTCGGCCGAGATCTACGACTTCACCGTCAACCTGCGGCACACGCCCTTTTCGACCGTGTATCGCTTCATCGCCTGGGGGCCGCTGGCGCTGCTGGGCTTCAACCCGCTGGTGCTGGTGCTGATCGCGATGAGCGCGCCGGCCTTCCAGTCGCTCTGCCATACCGAGCGGGTCGGCCGGTTCGCGCCCTGGTTCGAATGGCTGTTCTGCACGCCCAGCAACCATGCCGTGCACCATGCCAGCAACCCGCTCTACATCGATCGCAACTATGGCGGGCTTCTGAACATCTGGGACCATGTGTTCGGCACCTATCAGCGGCTGGAAGATCATACGCCGCCCGTCTACGGCCTGACGCGGCCGGTGAATTCGAACAATCCCGGCACGATCCTGCTGCATGAATTCCGCTACCTCGCCCGCGATTTCCGCGCCGCGCCGGATTGGCGGACCAGGCTGAACGTGCTGTTCGGCAAGCCGGGCAAGACCTTCGAGGCGGACGGGCCGGGCAAGGGCATGCGGCCGGCGGCCGGGCTGGAGGCGGCGGAATGACGCCGCCGGACGCCTGGACGATTGCGGCCGTCATCGCCTTTTTCGCGCTGCTGGCGAGTTTGCGCCTTTCGGTGCCGGCGCTGGAGGGCAGCCGGCTGGCCGGCTTCATCGCCCATCCCGCGCTGCTGCTGCCGCTGGTGCTGGCCGTGCCGATGACGGTGGGCCTGATGATGACCGGCGCGGTGCCGGTGGCGCCGCTCAGCGCGCGTGACATGGTGATGGCCGATTACGGCTATTGGGCGGGCATCGCCGCGCTGATCACCGTCGCCACGGCCGAGCTGTGGCTGCTGTGGACGCCCAGCATGGTCGCCCGCCGCTTCGCCAGGCCGGAATCGCGGGAGGCGCTCAAGGGGCTGCCGATCCTGAACCTCGCCTTCGGTGCCGGCTTCCTGGCGCTGGTGTGGAACGCCTGGAACTGAACGGGCAAGGGGCGGCGCCCGGAGCGCTTCCCCTCCACCCGAAAAGGGTTGGACATTCCCTCATATTTTCCTAAGGAACTGCGCGAAGGCATCCGAAACGATGCCTTCATGATCGCGCCGGTGCCCCGAGAGGGGCTTAATAGGGAATGCGGTGCGGGCGGCCTCGGCTGCCCAAATCCGCGGCTGTCCCTGCAACTGTAAGCGGCGAGCGCGATGCATATCGCCTGCCCCCGATGACCGGGGCGGGCAGCCACTGGGCCGGACGCTAAATCATGCGAGGCCTGGGAAGGCCGTGCATCAAGCGATGACCCGCGAGCCAGGAGACCTGCCGGCGTCTGGTCGCTCTTGCTGTGGCCCAGGGGCTGGCCGTGGCACGGAACTCCGTCTGAGCGACGCACGTGCGGCGGGGGCCGCACCGGTTCGCGTGCCCGGCGCCAATGGCGTCCGCCGGCCATGCGCGCCGGCCGTTCACGCGGACGCTCCCGTCAGGTTCGCTGACGCCGGACGGGGTCTTGCCCGAATGTATTCCCAATTCGTTTCCAGGGCGGCGCTTGCCGCCGTCATCGCCTGTTCCAGCCAGATCGCCCACGCCGGGGATATGGAGGACATCATCGTCACCGGCGCGGGGCTGGAGCAGACCCTGCCGCAGGAGATTGCGCGCTACGGCAGCGCGATCGGGGTCGTCACCGAGCGGCAGGTGCGCGACAGCGGGGCCATGGACGTGGCGACCGCGCTGCAATCCGTGCCCGGCCTCTATATCCGCCCGGCGAGCGGGCCGTTCAGCTATGTCGACCTGGCCTTGCAGGGATCGCGGACCAAGGACGTGCTGTGGACCGTCGACGGCATCCGCATCAACAACCGGCTTTATGGCGGCACATCGCCCAACGACACGCTGCCCGCCAGCATGATCGAGCGGGTGGAGGTGCTGAAGGGCGGAGAGAGCCTGTTCTACGGCACGCAGGCGGCGGCGGGCGTGATCAACGTCGTCACCCGATCGTTCACCGACGACTTCAACGGCCAGGCCAACGGCAGCGTCGACAGCCGGGCGGGCACCAGCCTGGACGGCTATGTGCGGGGCAGCATCGGCCGGCACCGGTTCGTGGCCTATGCATCGCACAACCGGGCGGAGGGATATCGCCCGTTCACCGAGATGGAGCCCAGCGCCACCGACCGCAGGCGCGGCTATGACGTCTGGTCCGTTGGCGGCAAATATCAATATGATTTCGGCGGCGATATCGCCCTGAACCTGCAATATCAGCACACCGAAGCGAACCTTGACAACGCCAACGCCACGCTGGTGCGCGAGAGCCGCAACGATCGCAACGAGGAGATCGCCAGCGTCCGGCTGGACTATACCGGCAGCGATGCGATCCAGTTCTTCCTGAAGGGCTATTATCACGACTGGAAGACCGCCTATGTGCAGATCCGCAACGATCTGGCGACGGGCGAGCCGATCACCATCTTCCCGCCCGGCACCTTCTGGGGATATCGCGATTACGGCGCCAGCGCGCTGGTGAAGCTGCGGCCGCATCGCGGCCTCGAATATCTGGTCGGCTATGATTACCAGAAGTTCAACGGCCGCGACGATGTGCTGCTGATCGGCAAGACGCGCGAGAATGTGCATGCCGGAATCTTCCAGGTGCGCACGACGGACGATCTTTCGCGCCGCGCGCGGCTGGCGGCGGGCCTGCGCTACAACGAGACCGGCGGGGCGAAGAAGACGGTGTGGAACGTCACCGGCCGGTTCGACATCAGCGACAATCTCTATGTCGAAGGCGTGGGGGGCACATCCTTCCTGCTGCCCGATGCCTCGCAGCTCTACCAGATCGATCCCTGTTGCGAGAAGGGTAACCCCAACCTGGCACCCGAGGAGAGCCTGAACGTCAACGCAACGCTGGGCGGCAAGCTGCCGTTCGCGGGCGGCGCGGTCAGCTGGCAGGCGGGCCTGTTCGCGCGGCGGATCGATAATCTGATCGACGTGAGCTACGACGACCCGGCCTATCCCGACGGCATCTTCATGAATTCCGACGGGCGGGTGAAGGTGCGCGGCGTGGATGCGCAGGCGGCCGCGGCGCTGGGCGACGGCTGGCAGCTGAGCGCCAGCTACAGCTATACCCGGTCGCGCGATGCCGGGTCAGACCGGCAGCGCGATCGGACGCCCAAGCAGTTCGCCAGTGGCGCCATCGCCTATGCGCCGGCCGGGCTGCCGTTCGGCGCCAACGTCACCGTGAACTGGGTGGGGGATGCCTGGTCGACGCTGCCGGGCTTCGGCCGCCGCAACTACGGCAATTACGCGCTGGTCGACATCGGCCTGCATTTCTACCCGGACGGCGACGCCCGCCGGCATCGCGTGGGCATCAACATCGAGAATCTGTTCGACAGGGAATATGCGACGAGCGGCTATCGCACGGCACCGCGCGACGATGGCAGCGGCCGCTTCCTCTACGGCGTGCGCGGCGTGCCCCGCACGCTGCGGGCAAGCTATGGCCTGAGCTTCTGAGCGGGGAGGGCGCGATGCTGCGACCCATCCTGTTCCTCCACCGCTGGCTGGGCGTGGCGGTGGGGCTGGTGATGACGATCTGGTGCCTGTCCGGCTTCGTCATGCTCTATTGGGACTATCCCCGACTGATGCCCGACGAGCAGATCAGGGGGCTGGCCCCCCTGAACCTGCCGGCGGCGACGCTGGCCCATGCCGGACTGCCGGCGGACATGCCGCTTTCCGCCGCACGGGTGGAGATGATGGCGGGCCGGGCGGTGCTGCGCGCCACGCCCGCCATCGATCCCGGCCGGCCGATCGCGCAGATGCGGGCGATGCCGGCCAGTATCGACCTTGCGACCGGCCGGCCGATCGATGGCCTTTCCGAAGCGGAGGCGCTGGCGGTGGGCCGGTCCTTCGGCCGCCATTACGGCATCGGCGGGGATGCGCTGGCGGCGGTGCCCACGGGCATGGACCAGTGGACGGTGCAGACCTTCCGCCGCCACCAGCCGATGCACCGCATCGATTATGCCGGCGGCGCCACCGCCTATGTGGCCGCATCGGGCGAGGTGGTGCAGCAGACCAGCCGGGCCGAGCGCTTCTGGGGCTGGCTGGGGGCGGTGCCGCACTGGCTCTACCCGACACTGCTGCGGCAGGACGGGGCGCTCTGGTCCCAGATGGTGATCTGGAGCGCCTTCACCGGCTGTTTCCTGACCGTGACGGGCTTGTGGGTGGGCATCGCCCGCCTGCGCCGCAACCGGCGGGGCCGGATCGCATCGCCTTATCGCGGGCTCTGGTGGTGGCATCACATGGCGGGCCTGTTCTTCGGCCTGCTGACGCTGAGCTGGGTGACGAGCGGGCTGCTTTCGATGAACCCCTGGGGCTTCCTGGAGAGCGAGGCGGGATTTGCCGAGCGCGAGCGGCTGGCCGGGCTGATGCGCTGGGGCGATGTGGCCGCCGCGATCGGCCGGCTGCCCGCCCTGCCGCCGGGCACGGTGCGGTTGGAGTCGGCGCCGCTTGGCGGACGGACTTACCTTGCTGCCGTCTTCGCCGATGGCCGCCGCATCCGGCTGGGCGGCGACGGCCGGCCGGCGCCGCTGGCCCGGGACGAGCTGGCGGCCGCGCTGGCGAACGGGCCGCCGGTGGCCGCGCTGGAGCTGATGCGCGGCGAGGACGATTATTATTACGCCCACAAATATCCGGTGACGCTGCCGGTGTGGCGGGCGGTGCTGGACGATGCCGAGCGGACGCGGCTCTACATCGATCCCGCCACCGGCCGGCTGATCCGGGCCTTCGACGGCAACGGCCGGGCCTTCCGCTGGCTGATGGACGGCCTCCACAGCCTGGATCTGCCGGCGCTGCGCCTCCGCCCGATCCGCGACATCGTGGTGCTGCCGCTGCTGGCGGCCGTCACCCTCGTCTGCGCCACGGGGACGTGGATGGGCTTCCGCGCGGTGGGCCGCGATTTCCGCAGGGTCCGCAACCGCAGGCGCCGCCAGCGCGGCGCACGCATCATCGCCATCGAGGGAGCAACGCCATGACCAACGCCTCCCCGCCCATCCGGCGGCGGATCACCCTGCTGTTCGCGGGGCTGATCGCCGCCAACATCGCCGCCTGGATCTGGGCCTGGGCGGTGTTCGCCGGCAATTCGGTGATGCTGGGCACCGCCTTCCTCGCCTACAGTTTGGGCCTGCGCCATGCCGTGGATGCCGATCATATCGCTGCGATCGACAATGTGACCCGCAAGCTGATGCAGGACGGGCAGCGGCCGGTGGCGGTGGGCCTGTGGTTCGCGATCGGCCATTCGGCGATCGTGCTGATCGCGGCGACCGCCATCGCGATCGCCGCCAGCACGCTTGCCGATTTCGAGGCGCTGGGCGAGACCGGGGGCGTGATCGCCACGATCATATCGGCGGGCTTTCTGTTCGCCATCGCGATCATGAACCTGGTGATCCTGCGCAGCGTGTGGGAGCGGTTCCGCCAGGTGCGGAACGGTGGCGCCTATGTGGAGGAGGACCTCGACATGCTGCTGGCCGGACGCGGCCTGCTGGCGCGGATATTCCGCCCGCTGTTCCGCCTCGTCCGCAAGAGCTGGCACATGGCGCCGCTGGGCTTCCTGTTCGGGCTGGGGTTCGATACCGCGACCGAGGTGGCGATACTGGGCCTTTCCGGCGCGCATGCGGCGGACGGCATATCGCTGGGCACGGTGCTGGTGCTGCCGGTGCTGTTCGCGGTCGGCATGGCGCTGATCGACACCGCCGACGGGGCGATCATGCTGGGCGCCTATGAATGGGCGTTCGTGAAGCCGATCCGCAAGCTTTACTACAACATGACGATCACGCTGGTTTCGGCGTTGGTCGCGCTGGTGATCGGCGGCATCCAGACGGCGGCGCTGCTTTCCGAGAAATTCGGACTGACCGGCGCACCCTGGGCGGGGGCCGCGGCGCTTTCCGAACAATTCAACATGCTCGGTTTCCTCATCATCGGCCTGTTCGTGGCCTGCTGGGGCCTGAGCGCGATCATCTATCGCTGGAAGGGCTTCGACGCGATCGAGGCGCAGGCGATCCCCACCCCCTTGCCGGAGACGCAGGCATGAACAGGATACCCACCACCGTCATCACCGGCTTTCTGGGCGCGGGCAAGACCACGCTGATCCGCCACTTGATCGCCAATGCCGGGGGCCGGCGGCTGGCGCTTATCATCAACGAGTTCGGCGATGTCGGCGTCGACGGCGATCTGGTGAAGGGCTGCAACGACGCGACCTGCCCGGAAGAGGATATCGTTGAGCTGGCCAATGGCTGCATCTGCTGCACCGTGGCGGACGATTTCCTGCCGACGATGACCAGGCTGCTCAGTCGCCCCAACCCGCCAGAGCATATCATCATCGAGACATCGGGCCTGGCGCTGCCCAAGCCGCTGGTGAAGGCGTTCCAGTGGCCGGACATTCGCACGCGGGCGACGGTGGACGGCGTGATTGCGCTGATCGATGCCGATGCGGTGGCGGCCGGCCGCTTCGCCGCCGACGAGGCGGCGCTGGCGGCGGCGCGCGCGGCGGACCAATCGCTCGACCATGACAGCCCGCTGGAGGAATTGTTCGAGGACCAGCTCGCCTGCGCGGACATGGTGGTGCTGAACAAGTGCGATCTCGTCGAGACCGGCGCGCTGGCCGGGATCGAGGCGGCGCTGGCGGGCGAGACGCGGGCCGGTGTCAGGATCGTGCGCGCCGATCATGGCGTGATTGACGCGGCCGTGTTGCTGGGCATCGGCGCGGGGGCGGAGGACGATCTCGACACGCGCCCCTCCCACCATGACGGCGAGGAGGATCATGACCATGACGATTTCGACAGCTTCGTGGTGCGCGGCGGCGACGTGGCCGATGCCGCGGCGCTGGCGGACCGGCTGGGAACGCTGATCGCCGCGCACGACATATTGCGCGTGAAGGGCATGATCGCCGTGGCCGGCAAGGCGGCGCGGCTGGTGGTGCAGGCGGTGGGGCCGCGCATCCAGCATCATTTCGACCGGGCATGGCATCCGGGCGAGGCGCGGGCGTCGCAACTGGTGGTGATCGGCCAGAAGGGGATGGACCGGGCCGCGATCGAGGCGGGACTGGCCGGGGTGCTCGGCTGATGCACCTGCTTTCCGCCACGCCGGGCACGATATCGAACGGCGACGAGGCGATCGACCTCGATCAGTCGCCCGGCGATATCGTGGTGCTGACAGTGGCGGACAGCGAGCTGGCCTGCTTCGCCCAGGCGGCAGCGCGGCTGGGGGATGGGGGGCTGCGCATCCGCCTCGCCAACCTGCTCCAGCTCAGGCATCCCTATTCGGCCGATCTCTATGTGGAGAAGGTGATCGCGAAGGCGCGGTTCGTCTGCGTCATCCTGCTCGGCGGCAAGAGCTACTGGCCCTATGGCGTCGACGAGATCGCCGCCGTCGCGCGCGAAAGGGGCATCGCCTTCGCGGCGCTTTCCAACGGCAGCGATCCCGATCCGGCGCTGGCGGCGGCATCCACCGTGGCGCCCGATATGCTGGACCGGCTGGCCGAATATCTGCGCGAGGGCGGCGTGGCCAATGCCACCGCCTTCCTGCGCGCCGCCGCCGCCGGGGCGGGGATCGATGCGGGCATCGCCGACGATCCCGTGCCGGTTGCCGATGCCGGGCTCTACGCGCCGGGGATCGCGCGGCCGACGCTGGACGATATCCGCGCCGGCTGGGTGGCGGGGCGGCCGGTGGCGATGATTGTCTTCTATCGCGCGCTGCTGATCGCCGGCACGCTGGAGGCGGTGGACGCGCTGATCGCCGCCTTCGCCGCGCGGGGGATGAACGTGCTGCCGGTGCATGTCCGCGCGCTGCGGGCGCCCTTCGCCGTCCAGTGGCTGGGCGGGCTGCTGGCGGAGATCGCGCCGGACGTGATCGTCAACACCACGTCCTTCGCGGCCTCCGCGCCGGGCGAGACCCGCGTGCCCGCCGTGCTGGAGGCGGCCGACTGCCCGATACTGCAGGCGGTGTTCGCGGGCGTGGAGGAAAGCGCCTGGGCGGAAAGCCCGCGCGGGCTGGGGCCGCGCGACCTGGCGATGAACATCGCCCTGCCCGAGGTGGACGGGCGGATCATCACCCGCGCCATCGCCTTCAAGGCGGCCGCCCGGTTCGACGCGCGCACCGAATGCGCGATCGTGGTGCCGCGCGTGGCGCCGGGGCGGGCGGCGTTCGTCGCCGATCTGGCGGCCAATTGGGCGCGGCTCCGGCGGACGCCGCCGGGCGCGCGGCGGATCGCGCTGGTGCTTGCCAACTATCCCAATCGCGACGGCCGGATCGGCAATGGCGTGGGGCTGGATACGCCGGCCAGCGCGGCGGCGATCCTGGCGGCACTGGGCGAGGCCGGCCATGCGATCGGCGACGCGCCCACCGATGGCGCCTCGCTGATGCGGCTGATGCTGGCGGGCGTGACGAACGACCCCCATTCGCCCGAAAGGNGCGGGCTCGGCGGGAATGGGGACGTGGCGCTGCCCCTGGAGGATTATGCCGCCGCCTTCGCCCGCCTGCCGGAATCGGTGCGGGCGGCCGTGGCCGGGCGATGGGGGAAGCCCGAAGGCGATCCCTTCGTGCGGGACGGCGCGTTCCGGCTGCCGATCCACCGCTTCGGCAATGTCGCGGTCGCGGTGCAGCCGGCGCGGGGCTATAATATCGATCCCAAGACCAGCTATCACGATCCTGCGCTGGTGCCGCCGCACGGCTATTTCGCCTTCCATGCCTGGCTGGATCGCCATTTCGGCGCGCAGGTGCTGGTGCATGTGGGCAAGCATGGCAATCTGGAATGGCTGCCGGGCAAGGCGGTGGCGCTGGACGAAACCTGCTTTCCCGAGGCGTGCGCCGGGCCGGTGCCGCAGATCTACCCCTTCATCGTCAACGATCCGGGCGAGGGCACGCAGGCGAAGCGGCGGATCGGCGCGGTGATCCTCGACCATCTGACACCGCCCCTGACCCGCGCCGAAAGCCACGGGCCGCTGAAGCGGCTGGAGGCGCTGGTCGACGAATATTATCTGGCCGCCGGCATGGACCCGCGCCGGATCGAGCGGCTGCGCGGCGAGATCATCGACCTTGCCCGATCGCAGGGGCTGGACGTGGATGCCGGCGCGGCGGGCGACGACGAGGACGCGCTGGCCGCGATCGACAATTATCTGTGCGAACTGAAAGAGATGCAGATCCGCGACGGGCTGCATATCTTCACCCGATCGCCGGAGGGGCGGCTGCGCACCGATCTTCTGGTGGCGCTGGCGCGGGGGCCACGGGGTTATGACCGCCCGGGCCAGGCATCGCTGATCCGCGCGCTGGCGGACGATCTGGGGCTGGGCTTCGACCCGCTCGACTGCCGGCTGGGCGATCGCTGGACGGGCGCGCGGCCGGGCCTGCTGGAGGAGATGACGGCCGACCCGTGGCGGACGGCGGGCGATACGGTGGAGCGGCTGGAGATGCTGGCCGTGGCCGTGGTGGAGGGCGCGGCGTTGCCGCCGGGCGGAACATCGGCCGCGGTATTGAGCGAGGTGCGGGACATGCTTGGCCCGCGCGTGGATGCCTGCGGGCCGGCCGAGAAGGCGGCGCTGCTGGCGGCGGTCGGCGGGCGTTTCGTGCCGCCGGGGCCTTCCGGTGCGCCGACGCGGGGCCGGCCGGACGTGCTGCCGACGGGGCGCAACTTCTATTCGGTCGACAGCCGCGCCGTGCCGACGCCCGCCGCCTGGGAGCTGGGCCGGCGTTCCGCCGAGCTGCTGGTGGCCGATTATCTGCAGCGCGAGGGCGAATATCCCCGCGCCATGGCGATATCGGCCTGGGGCACGGCCAATATGCGCACCGGCGGCGACGATATCGCCCAGGCGCTGGCGCTGATGGGGGTGCGGCCGAAATGGGACTGGGCATCGGGCCGGGTGATCGGGTTCGAGGCGATGGCGCTGGCGGAGCTGGGCCGCCCGCGCGTGGACGTGACCTTCCGCATATCGGGCTTCTTCCGCGATGCCTTTCCCGAGCAGATCGACCTGATCGACAGCGCCGCCCGGCTGGTGATGGGGCTGGACGAGCCGGCGGAGGATAATCCCGCCGCCCAGCGCCATCGCGCCGAGACGGCCGCCCTGATCGACCGGGGAGCGGACCCGGCCACCGCCGCGCGCCGCGCCGGCCATCGCGTGTTCGGCGCGAAGCCGGGGGCCTATGGCGCCGGCCTGCAGGCGATGATCGACGAACGGCTGTGGCACGACCGCGCCGATCTGGCCGCCGTCTATCTCGACTGGGGGGGCCATGCCTATGGCGCCGGCGTGGAGGGGGAGGAGGCACAGGGTCTTTTCGCCGCGCGGCTGGCGGAGGCCGATGCCCTCGTCCAGAATCAGGACAATCGCGAGCACGACCTGCTCGACAGCGACGATTATTACCAGTTCGAAGGCGGCATCGCCGCCGCCGTCGAGCATCTTTCCGGCCGCCGGCCCTTATCCTACCATAATGACCATAGCCGCCCGGAAACGCCCCGCACGCGCACGCTGGAGGATGAGATCGGCCGCGTGGTCCGCGCGCGGCTGACCAACCCCAAGTGGATCGCGGGCGTGATGCGGCACGGCTATAAGGGCGCGTTCGAGATCGCGGCCTCGATCGACTATCTGTTCGCCTTCGCCGCGACCACCCATGCCGTGCGCGACCATCATTTCGACGCCGTCCATGCCGCCTTCATCGAGGACGAGGCCGTGCGCGCCTTCATGGCGGAAGCCAATCCGGCGGCGCTGCGCGAAACCGCGTCCCGGCTGGCCGAGGCGCTGGATCGCGGCCTGTGGAAACCGAAATCGAACAGCGCGGCCATGCTGCTGGCGCAAATTCAGGAGTGACGAGCCATGGAACGATCGGACGAGCGCCATAACGAGAAGATGAAGAAGAAGCAGGCCGCGCATGAGAAGATCATGGCCAACAAGACCCGCGAGCAGGGCCTGCTGATCGTCCACACCGGCAAGGGCAAGGGCAAGACCACGGCGGCCCTGGGCATGGTGGTGCGCGCGATCGGCCATGGCATGAAGGTGGGCGTCGTCCAGTTCGTGAAGAGGGCGATGGCGACGGGTGAGAAAGCGGTGTTCGATGCCTTCCCCGATCGCGTGGAATTCCGCCCGATGGGCGAAGGCTTCACCTGGAACACGCAGGACCGCGCGCGCGACATCGCGGTGGCCCGGCAGGCATGGGAGGAGGTGAAGCGGATGATCGCTGATCCAGCCTATCAGATGGTTCTGGCGGACGAGCTGAACATCGTGCTGCGCTACGACTATCTGCCGCTGGAGGAAGTGCTGGAAGTGCTCGCCGCCAAGCCGGAGATGAAGCATGTCATCGTCACCGGCCGCAACGCGCCCGAGCCGCTGATGGAGGCGGCCGACCTCGTGACCGAGATGGCGCTGGTGAAGCATCCCTTCCGCAGCGGCGTGAAGGCGCAGCCGGGCATCGAGTTCTAGGACCAATCGACATTCAGCCCTGACGGCCTGCAAATGGCGGTTTCCTGCGCTTCCGGTGCTCACCTACTTTGAGTAGGCTGCGCTCCGGGTCACAGAAAACCACCATTTTCGTCGCGCCATCATCTGAATGTCGACTGGTCCTAGAGGGATTTCCGGGCAGGCGGGATCACCTGCCGGATCGGACATCGCCGTAATGAGCGGAGGGCCAGGGCGACAATTGCCGCGACAGGCTTTCGGCGGCGAGGACGTAGGCGGGGCCGCCGCACACCGTCCAGGCCATGGGCAGCTGGACGCGCGGGATGGCGGCGAGCGCGGGGTGATGGAGCATTTCGGTGCCGAGATCGGTTGCAGCGCCATCGCCATCGACGATCAGATAATCGGGGCGGGCGGCGACCATTTCCTCGACCGAAAGCTGCGAGAGGGCGGGGCGGCCGAGCCTGCCGGCGAGATTGACCGCGCCGGCGCGCGTCATCAGATCGTCGATCAGCGTGCCGCTGCCGGTGAGATAGCCGCGCCGCTGATAATAAGCCGCGACCGGGGCGCCCGGCGCCGGCCGCAGACGGGCGAGCGCCTGATCCATCCGGTGGATGAGCGCCTCGCCCCGTTCGGGATGGCCGATGGCGCCTGCCACCTGCCGCACCTGCGATACGATATCCGCATAGCTTTGGGCGGACGGCAGCGAGAGGATGGGGAGGTTGCGGGCCTTGAGGATGGCCACCGTTTCCCGCCGCCGCGAAGGGCTGGCGATCACCAGATCGGGCTGGAGGGCGAGAACTTCCTCCGCCGATCCGGTCGACTGGCGGATATCGCCGACCTTGCCGGCCGCGGCCGACATGGCGGGATCGCGCGCAAACTGGGTGAGGGCCGCGATCTGGCCGGGATCGGCGAGCGCCAGCAGATATTGATCGGCGCAGAGATTGAGCGAGACGATGCGCCGCGGCGCCGCCGCGCCGGCCGGCACAGCCCCCAGGCCGATCGCGCCCGCCAGCAGAACCAGCGCCTTGGACAGCATATGCATCGGCTGCCCATAGGGCGATTCCCGGCGGGAGGGAATCGGATCAGGCTGCCGGGTTCAGGGTGAGGATTTCTTCGCGTAACCGCACACTACCCCTTGGATATCCGCCTCAGCCGCCCGGCATCGCCCGATCGAGGACCGACCGCGCATCGATGGCGGCATCGAAGGCGCCGTAGGCCATGCCGCGCGGGTGCAGGCGGAGGCGGCAGAAGGCGTCCGCCACCGGGTTGCCTCGACCGATCAGCAATGCGGCCTGGGCGGCAAGCGCCAGGCGCTCCACCTGCAGCCGCGCCCCGGCTTCGTCGAGCCCGGAAAAGGCGATGCCGTCGATCCAGCGATCATAAGCGGCGTCGTGGCCGCGGGCGGCGTGGAGGAAGGCGTGCAGTGCCTCCACGCTTTCCGGCTCGCGATCGATGGCGCGCAGCACATCGAGCGCGATGACGTTGCCCGATCCTTCCCAGATCGCGTTGAGCGGGGATTGACGGAAGAGGCGGGGCATCGGCCCGGTTTCGACATAGCCGGCGCCGCCATGGCATTCCATCGCCTCATAGACGAAGCCGGGTGCGCGCTNGCAGATCCAATATTTGGCGATGGGGGTGAGCAGGCGGGCGAGGGGATCGTCCGCATCGAAGGCCGCGGCGAGGCGGAAGGCGAGCGCGGTCGCGGCCTCGCTCTCCACCGCGAGATCGGCCAGCACGGCCGCCATGGCCGGCTGATCGATCAGCCGGCGCTGGAAGGCGGAACGATGGGCGCAGTGCCAGAGCGCATGAGCGAGAGCGCTGCGCATCTGGAGCGCGGAGCCGACCACGCAATCGAGGCGGGTGTGCTGCACCATGCGGATGATGGTGGCCACGCCGCGCCCTTCCGGCCCGATCCGCCGGGCGAGCGCGCCATGATATTCGATTTCCGATGAGGCGTTGGAGCGATCGCCCAGCTTGTCCTTGAGGCGCATCACCCGGAATCCGGCGTTACGCGCGCCATCCGGCAGCCAGCGCGGCATCAGGAAGCAGGTGAGGCCGTCGCCTTCCGCCTGCGCCAATGTGAGGAAGGCATCGCACATCGGCGCCGAGCAGAACCATTTATGGCCGGTGAGCCGATACCAGCCATCCTCGCCCGCAGCCTCCGCGCGGGTGGCGTTGGCCCGCACGTCCGATCCGCCCTGCTTCTCCGTCATCGCCATGCCGATGGTGATGCCCGCCTTTTCCGGCGCGGGGCGTGAGGCGGGGTCATAGCGGCCGGCGAGGATGCGCGGCACCCATTCGGCCGCGACGTCGGGTTCGGCCATGAGCGCGGGGACGGCGGCATAGGTCATCGTCATCGGGCAGCTCGTGCCCGAATCCGCCTGGCCGGTGAGGAACAGGATCGCGGCATGGGCGACATGGCCGGCGGGCGTGCCGTTCCACGCCACGGAACAGAGGCCGCTTTCGATGCCGAGCGCCATAAGCTGATGATAAGCGGGGTGGAAACGCACCTCGTCTATCCGCCGGCCGTAGCGATCGAAGCCTTCCAGCACGGGCGGATTGCGATTGGCCTCGACACCCCAGTCGATCACCTCCGCCGAGCCGACGCGGCGGCCGAGGGCGCCGAGCCGATCGAAATGCCGGGTGCCGCCCGCATCCGCCACGGCTTCGGCGAGCGCGCGATCGCCGCTGAACAGGTCCACATCCTCGAACGGCGGCGGCTGGTTGAACACATCATGGGTATCGAGCTCGGCAATCGGGCGGAGGATCGGCATGGCGCGGCGCGTCCCTTGGCTGTGGTGGCGGCTGGCCTATCGATAGCCCGATATCCGGCGCAGGCCGAATCCGGGACGATTGATGGCCGGGGAGCGGGCGGTTAGGCAGGGCGGGCCGCGACCGGGCGGCGGGCAGAGGATGGCGGACGGCGCATGGCATCGGAGTTCGAAGCGGCGTATCGGGAAAAACTGCTGAGCGCCAAGGCGGCCGCCGCCCTGATCCCTTCCGGCGCGAAGCTGGCGATGGGCATGGGCGTATCCCAGCCGCCGGCGCTGCTGGCGGCGCTCGCCCGGCGGGCGGAGCAGGGGCTGGCGGGCGATATCCGCCTCTATTACCTGCTGTCGACCGCGATCGCCGGGGAGACCGTGCTGCGCGAGGAACTGGCCGATCGCATCCAGCCCTACAGCCTGTTCCACGGGCCGGTGGAGCGCGCGATCGACAGGCGCGCGGCCGAGGCCGGACGGCGCGGCGTGCGCTTCATCCCGACGAGCTTCCAGCAGGTGCCGCGCCTGATGTGCGACGAGGTGGGCGTGGACAGCCTGGTCTGCACCGTTTCGCCGATGGATGCGGAAGGCTGGTTCAGCTTCGGCACCAACACCGATTATGCCAAGCCTGTCGCGGATCGGGTGGGGCGCGTGATCGTCGAGGTCAATCCGCACATGCCGCGCACCTTCGGCGATTCGCGGCTGCATGTTTCGCAGGTGGCGGCGATCGTCGAGCATGCGGCGCCGCTGATCGAGGCGCCGCGCGCCGCGCTGCGGCCCGAGGACCGGGCGATCGGCGCGCTGATCGCCGGGCTGGTGGAGGATGGAGCGACGCTGCAGCTCGGCATCGGCGCGGTGCCGGATGCGGTGTGCGAGGCGCTGGCCGGGCATCGCGACCTGGGGCTGCATACCGAGATGCTGACGCCGGGGCCGGTGGAGCTGATGCGCAGGGGCGCGATCACCAATGCGCGCAAGACGCTGCATCCCGGCAAGGGCATCTTCACCTTTTCCATGGGCGACCGGACGACCTACGACTTCATCGACGGCAATCCCGATCTGGAAGCCTATCCCGTAAGCTATGTGAACGATCCGGCGGTGATCGCGCGCAATGCGAAGATGGTCTCGATCAACGCGACGCTGCAGGTGGACCTGACGGGGGCCTGCTGTTCGGAATTTCTCGACGGGCGGCAATATACGGCGGCCGGCGGGCAGCTGGATTTCGTGCGCGGGGCATCGGCCTCGCCGGGCGGGCGATCGATCATCGCCTGCCATGCGACGGCGGCCAGGGGCACGGCATCCCGCATCGTGCCGCGGCTGGACGGGCCGGTGACGACGCCGCGCAACGATGTGCACCATATCGTGACCGAACATGGCGTGGCCAATCTGCGCGGGCTGACCAGCGAGGAGCGGGCCTGTGCCCTGATCGCGATCGCGGCGCCGCAATTCCGTGAGGAACTGGCCCGCGCGGCGCGGGAACAGGGGCTGATATTCGGCTGATCGCCGGGCCCGCTTTGCGGTGGCTTTCCGATCGGAGGCTTTCGCGGGAAAGCTGGTGCGGACGGCGGGACTCGAACCCGCACTTTCACGAAGAAAAGCAGATTTTCGCACCACTTCGGCTTTCGCCGCCGGCAGGCCCTGGAGGCCGAGCCGTTCGTGGTCCGGACTGTCCCTTCGCCATGGCCCCTTTGAAGGAAGCCGAAGGCGCCGCCCGTCCAGTCTCTACACCTTCCCTTCCCGCCGGGGCGGGGAGGGCTTGGCTCGGGATCGGCATGGCAGGCATGGGCCGGCCGTAGCTTTCCCCGAATTTGAGCGGTTCTACGCCATGGGTTTCCCCATGGGCACTCAATTTGTTTAAGTCTGCTGCGTCTACCGATTTCGCCACGTCCGCGGCTTGCGCCCAAAGGCCGCAAGCCGCGTTTGCGGTCAAGCCGGAATTTGCACGCGCCTACACATTGAGGCGCGCGCGCATCTCCTTGCCCGGCTTGAAATAGGGCACGCGCTTGGCATCCACCTTCACCGATTCCCCAGTGCGGGGGTTGCGGCCGGTGCGAGCAACGCGCGCGCGCGTGGAAAAGGCACCGAAGCCGCGCAGCTCGACGCGCCCGTCTTCCTTCAGTCGTTCAGCGATCTCCTCGAAGAAGATGCTGACTATCCGTTCGACTTCCGCAGCCGAAAGACCCGGATTATCCTTAGAGAGTAATTGTACGAGTTCCGATCTGATCATTGGCCTCCCCCCAAGTTGATGCCCACGGACCGTCCGCGCCGCGAATACGCCGCCGTTTCGTTTTCCGGCCGGAGACCCCCACGGTCCCATGCCTTCGAAACGATCGCCGCACCCGCAACGGTCCGGCGGCCTTTCGGTTGCCGGACTCCGGCATTATGCAGCAAAACGAAGAGGAAAGCGACGGTCCTTTGTATGGATCGATCGCTTGTCGCCACCAGGGGCCGGACTGCGGGAAAGGGAAGCGGGATGAGGATGGGCTTTCGGAAATCATTGGCGGCGGGGCTGGCCGCGACCCTGTCGATCCCGGCCTTTGCTGCGCCTTTGCCGCGCCCGCCGGCCTTCGCGATGTGCGCCGCCTGCCACAAGACCCAGCCCGGCGCATCATCGCCGATGGGGCCGAACCTGTGGGGCGTGGGCGGAAGAAAGCCCGCTAGCCTTACGGGTTACACCTTTTCCCCCGCCCTGCAGAAGCTACAGCAGCCGTGGACGCGCGCGACGCTGATCGCCTTCATCACCGATCCGCGCAAGATCGCGCCCGGCAACCGGATGGCCTATGCGGGCCAGAAGGACCCGGCGGTCGCCGCCGCGCTCGCGGATTATATGCTGTCGCTGAAATAGGCGCACGCGCCGGCGCCGCGCCCGCTCTTCCTGCTGCCGGACCAAGAAAAAGGGCGCGGACCTTGCGATCCGCGCCCTCTTTTCGTTCGCCCGTGAAGGCGGAGCGATTATTCGCCGCGCGCCTTGTTCAGCGCCGCGCCGAGGATGTCGCCCAGCGACGCGCCCGAGTCGGACGAGCCATACTGCGCCACGGCCTGCTTCTCCTCGGCGATCTGCATCGCCTTGATCGAGAAGGTCGGCTTCTTCGAACGATCGAAGCCGGTGACCATCGCGTCGAACTTCTGGCCGACCTGGAAGCGCTCCGGACGCTGCTCGTCGCGGTCGCGGCCGAGATCGCCGCGCTTGATGAAGCCGACCGCGCCGTCGTCGCCGGCCTGCACGTCGAGGCCCGCATCGCCGACCGAGAGGACGGTGACGGTGACGATCGCGTTCTTGTTGAGCTTGTCGCCGCCGGTGGCCACGACGCCGCCGCGCTCAAGCTGCTTCATGCCGAGCGAGATGCGCTCCTTCTCCGGATCGATGTCGAGCACGACGGCCTGCACCGTCTCGCCCTTGTGATGCAGAGCCAGGGCTTCCTCGCCCGAAACGCCCCAGGCGATGTCCGACATGTGGACCATGCCGTCCACGTCGCCATCCAGGCCGATGAACAGGCCGAATTCGGTGGCGTTCTTGACTTCGCCCTCAACGGTGGAGCCGACCGGGTGCTTCTCGGCGAAGGCTTCCCACGGATTGCTGATCGCCTGCTTCAGGCCCAGCGAGATGCGGCGCTTGTCGGCGTCGACCTCGAGGATGACCACGTCCACTTCCTGGCTGGTGGAGACGATCTTGCCCGGATGGACGTTCTTCTTGGTCCAGCTCATTTCGGAGACGTGGACGAGGCCCTCGATGCCCGGCTCCAGCTCGACGAAGGCACCATATTCGGTGATGTTGGTCACGCGGCCGGTGAACTTCGCGCCGATCGGATACTTGGCGGCGGCGCCTTCCCACGGATCGCTCTCGAGCTGCTTCATGCCGAGCGAGATGCGCTGGGTTTCGCGATTGATGCGGATGATCTGGACACGGACGGTATCGCCGATGTTGATCATCTCGCTCGGGTGGCCGACGCGCTTGTAGCTGAGGTCGGTGACGTGGAGCAGGCCGTCGATGCCGCCCAGATCCACGAAGGCGCCGTAATCGGTGATGTTCTTGACGACACCCTCGATCACCTGGCCTTCATGCAGCGACTGGATCAGGCCCGTGCGCTGTTCGGCGCGGGTCTCTTCCAGCACGGCGCGGCGCGACACGACGATGTTGCCGCGGCGGCGATCCATCTTGAGGATCTGGAAGGGCTGCGGAATGTCCATCAGCGGGGTGACGTCGCGCACGGGGCGGATATCGACCTGGCTGCCCGGCAGGAAGGCCACGGCGCCGTTGAGGTCGACGGTGAAGCCGCCCTTGACGCGGCCGAAGATGACGCCGTCGACGCGGGCGCCCTGGCCGAATTCGGTCTCGAGCTTGTCCCACGCGGCTTCGCGGCGGGCGCGATCGCGCGACAGCATCGCTTCGCCCATCGAATTCTCGACGCGGTCGACATAGACCTCGACTTCGTCACCGACCTTGAGATCGGCCTTCTGGCCCGGCGCCGGCGCGAATTCGCGCAGCGCGACTCGACCTTCCGACTTCAGACCGACGTCGATGACGGCCATGTCGTTTTCGATCGCGGTGACGGTGCCCTTGACGACGCGGCCCTCGAAGCCCTGCTCGTCGCCGAGCGTCTGGTTGAGGAGCGCCGCGAAATCATCGCGGGTGGGGTTTGCCGTAGTGGCCATGTGTATGTGTTTCCTGACTGACGGTTTCCGGCCATCCGGTTGATTCCGGAGGTCTTTTGGCCGAACCGCCGCACGAGCCCCATGCCCGTGCAGCATCTTTCCGACGCTTCTTCCGCGAAAAGCCGAAAGCGCGCAGAAAGGCCCCGGCGTCGTTCCGCCAGTGCCCCATGCGCGCTCTACCGGGTGGCCGCGCGGCCGATCCCGAGCCGGTCTTCCACGAGCGAAATCGCCCGATCGACGGCTGCGTCTATATCCATATAGCTCGTGTCCAGCAAGGCGGCATCGTCCGCCGGGCGGAGCGGCGCGGCGGCGCGGGTGCTGTCCCGAAGATCGCGCGCGCGGATATCGGCGAGCACCCTGTCGAAGCTGATATCGTCATGCCCCAGCCGAACCAGCTCGTCATGCCGGCGGCGCGCGCGGACATGGGGCGTGGCCTTCACGAACAGCTTGGCATCGGCATCGGGCGCGATGACCGTGCCGATATCCCGCCCGTCCAGCACCGCGCCGCCGGGCTGGGCGGCGAAGGCGCGCTGTCGGGCGACCAGCGCCGCGCGCACCGCCGGAATGGCTGAAACGCGCGAGGCGGCGGCGCCGGCAATCTCCGTCTTCAGCTCGGGATCGGCGAGGAGGGCGTCGTCGAAGGCGCAGGCGGCGAGCGCATCCGCCTCATTCTCCGGATCGCCGCCGTCGCGCAGCACCTGCACGCCGACCGCGCGGTAAAGCAGCCCGGTATCGAGGCAGGGGAGGCCGAAATGCGCGGCGAGCGCGCGGGCGATGGTGCCCTTGCCCGATGCGGCGGGTCCGTCGACGGCGATGATCATTTCGGGTCGTGCCCCGCGAGCCAGGTGGAGAGCGCGGCATTATAGGCTTCCGGCTGGTCGGACTGGGTGCGGTGCGCGGCACCGGCGATGATCTCCAGCCGGGCGCCGGGGATTTCCGCGGTGAAGCGGCGCGCGGTTTCGGGCGTCACCTCATCCGAATCGCCGATCAGGAAGAGGGTGGGCGCGGCGACGCGCTTCAGCAGCGGCTCGCCATCATAATCCTTGAGCGTGCCGGTCGCGCGGAATTCGTTGGGACCCCACATGTGATTATAGAGATTGGCAGCGAGCTTCAGCCCGTGCGCCTGCTCATAGTCGATCGCCCATTGCGGGGCCGGGCGCAGCCGCCAGAAACGGGCATAGAAGGCATCGACCGCGGCGGTGCAGGCGGCGACAGGGGGCGGGCTGGCGCCTTCGCAGGCGGTGAGCGCGGCCTGCACGTCCGCCGGCAGCTTCGCGCGGAGCGTCGCCGCATCCGCCATCCAGGCGCGGGTGGAGATGAGCGGCCCCTGAAGGATCAGGCTGACTAGCGCCTCCGGTTGCCGCGCCGCATATTCCAGCGCGACCGTGCCCCCCCAGCTATGCCCCAGCACATGCCAGCGATCGACGCCCAGCGCGGCGCGGATCGCCTCCAGTTCCTCCACGAAGCGGGAGACCTGCCAGTTGGCGGGATCGCCCGGCTTTTCGGAAAGCCCGCAATCGAGCTGGTCGTAAAGGATCACCGCGCGATCCCGCGCCAGCGGCAGGGCCGGCAGGAAGGCGCCGTGCGAGCCGCCGGGGCCGCCATGGACCATCACGACCGGGGGGCGGGCGCCCGCCAGATCGCCGTTGATCCGCACGTAAGCGCGGCCGCCGGGAACGGGGACCATCAATTCCCGATCGGGCGCGAGGCGCGGCGCGGTTTCGGCAAGCGCGGTTGCCGGGGAGAGCAAGGTGGCGCCGGCCATGGCCAGCGTTGTCCGGCGATCCATTTCCATATCCCGGTTCAATCGCGCTGGGCGGGCCGAATCTCGGCACCCAGACGGGCTAGCATGGCGGCAAAGCCGGGGAAACTGGTGGCGACGGGGGCCATATCGTCGATGACGACGGGTTTGCGCGCGACCAGTCCGGCCACGGCGAAGCTCATGGCGATGCGGTGATCGAGATGGGCGGCGACGGTGGCGCCGCCGGCAAGCGGATCGCCGCCGGTGCCGTCGACGATCAGCCCATCCTCCAGTTCTTCCACCCGAGCGCCGATCGCGGCGAGCCCTTCGGCCATCACCCGGATGCGATCCGATTCCTTGACGCGGAGCTCCTCCAGCCCGCGCATCACCGTGCGGCCCCGGGCGAGGGCGGCCGCCACGAACAGCACCGGGAACTCGTCCACCATGCTCGGCACGACATCGGGCGGGACGTCGATCCCCGAAAGCGCGGAGTGGCGGACGACGAGATCGGCCACCGGCTCGCCGCCGACGGTGCGCTCATTGGTGAAGGCGATGTCGCCGCCCATGGCGCGGAGCACCTGATAGAGGCCGGCGCGGGTGGGGTTGAGGCCCACATTCTCCACCGTCACCACCGATCCCGGCACCAGCAGCGCCGCGACCACGGGGAAGGCGGCGGAGGAAGGATCGCCCGGCACGGTGATCGCCTGCGGCTTCAGCTCCGCCTCGCCCCGGATGGAGATGATGCGGGCGCCCTGGCCGTCCTCCTCCACCGAAAGATCGGCGCCGAAGCCGCGCAGCATGCGCTCGCTATGGTCGCGGGTCGGCACCGGCTCGATCACGCGGGTTTCGCCGGGCGTGTTGAGGCCGGCGAGCAATATGGCCGACTTCACCTGCGCCGATGCCACCGGCAGGCGATATTCGATCGGCACCGCCGGGCAGATGCCGCGCACCATCAGCGGCAGGCACTGGCTCCCGCCGGCGCCGGGGCTGGCGGTGAATTCCGCGCCCATCAGCCCCAGCGGATCGGTGACGCGGCCCATCGGCCGCTTCGACAGCGAGGCATCGCCGATGAAGGTGGCGGTGATCGGGTGGCTGGCGACGAGGCCCAGCAGCAGCCGGGTGGACGTGCCGGAATTGCCCATGTCGAGGGCCTCGCGCGGCTGGAGCAGCCCGCCCACGCCGACGCCGTGGATGCGCCAGCGGCCGTCCTCGCCCCGTGCGATATCGGCGCCCATCGCCCGCATCGCGGCGGCGGTGGCGATCACATCCTCGCCCTCCAGCAGCCCTTCCACCACGCTTTCGCCCACGGCCAGCGCGGAAAGCATCAGCGAACGGTGCGAGATCGATTTGTCCCCCGGCACGCGGACGGCGCCGGCAAGCGGCCCCGGCGCGTGGAAGGATGCGGATGCGGGCGGAACGGAAGGGGAGGAGGCGTTCATCGGACGCGGCTTTTGACAGCGGCTCCCCGCTATGGCAAGGCGCCCGGCGTTTCGCTCGCGTGCCGGTGGCGCGGGGGTGTTTATCCAATTCCTTTCCGTGGAGTCTCATAGCCGTGGTGAAACCTGAATGGGGCACCAAGCGGACCTGCCCGAAATGCGGCACCCGCTTCTACGATCTTGGCAAGGAAGATCCCGTCACCTGCATTGAATGCGGGACGGCGTGGGAACCCGATCCCATCCTGAAGTCCAAGCAGCCGCTGCCGTTCGATGCGCCCAAGAAGGCGGATGATCCCGAGAAGGTCGATGCCGACCTGTCCGAAGAGGATCTGGACATCGACGAGGATGCCGAGCCGAGCCCCGACGACGACGTCGATCTGGGCGGCGACGACGATATCGGCGTCGCGACGGGTGGCGACGACGACGAAAATTAAAAAATGCGATATTCGTAAAAAAAGCATCTTGCAGGGGGAGGCGAGCCCGCTTAGAGGAGCGCCTCCCCGCCGGGCCCAACCGGCGGATGAATGAGATGGGGCCGTAGCTCAGCTGGGAGAGCGTCGCAATGGCATTGCGAAGGTCAGGGGTTCGATCCCCCTCGGCTCCACCATTTCAAAGCCCGGCTTGCCGCGCTTTTTTCATGCCCAGGCGGCGGGCTTGGCCGCTGATATAATCACATTGGCATCATGCGGTATCGTAGGCAGGCGGTCATATGCCTGTATGTCCGCCGCCAATATCTTTCCACACCGGCGATAAATTCCCGGAGATACTCCGGTCGCAGGTGGCGGCAGTTCTTCACGCCGGCGCCGATCGCCGCGCGCTTCAACCCCGACCTTTAGGTATAGTATCGGCAGATGGTCACCGCCGAAAAACCTGCCATGGTCGCCGTCGCTGCGGTCATGCGAAAGCGAATCGTTACAGCCAACGCTCTGCTCAAAGCAGATCGCCTCTGGCGGTTGATCATTGCGGACGCTCCAGCCGCCCGCGCATCGGTGCGATCCGTCCATGTCCGGAATGGTCGGATCGCGGCCTTGTTCAAACCTGGCGGGTCAGAAGGCGGGAAGCACGGCCCCTTGATATTTGGAGGCGAGATAGGCTTTCACGTCGTCGCTTCTGAGAGCTGCGATCAGCTTGACGACGCGCGGGTCCTTGCTGCTGCCTGGGCGGCCGACGACGAAGTTCACGTAAGGCGATTTGCCATCCTCGATCGCCAGCGCGTCCCGGACGGGATTGAGCTTGGCATCGAGAGCGTAATTGGTGTTGATCAGCGCCAGATCCACCTCGCCGAGCATTCGGGGCAAGGTTGCGGATTCCAGTTCGCGGAAGTGGAGGTTGCGTGGATTCTCGACCACGTCGCGGACGGTCGAAAGCGGATTGTCCACCTGTTTCAGGCGGATCAGCCCGGCCTTCTGCAGGAGGAGCAGCGCGCGTCCGCCATTGCTCGCTTCATTGGGGATGGCGACGGTCGCGCCCGACGGCAATTGTGCGAGGTCCCGCCATTTCCGGGAATAGGCGCCCAGCGGCTCGATATGGATGCCGGCAATGGGTTCGAGCTTGGTATGCCGCGCCGCGTTGAATTCGTCGAGGTAGGGCCTGGTCTGGAAATAGTTGACGTCGATCTGCCCCTGATCGACCTGGAGGTTGGGCTGGACATAGTCGTTGAAGACCCGGATCTGGAGCTTGAGACCCTGCTTCTCCAGCGTGGGGCGCACATGCTCCAGAATCTCGGCATGCGGGACCGCCGTCGCCGCGATACTGAGCGTTCCGGGATCGGACGACTTGGCCCCCCCGCAGGCGGCGAGCAGCAGCACGGACATGAGCGCGACAAGCGATCGACGACGCATCGAACAAAACTCCCTCAGCGATGGTCCACGGCCCCGGCGAGCCGATCGCCGGCAAACTGGATAAGCTGGACGAGGACGATCAACAGCGCAACGGTCACCAGCATGACGTCCCCCTGGAACCGCTGATAGCCGTAGCGGATCGCCAGATCTCCCAGTCCGCCGGCTCCCACCACGCCCGCCATGGCGGTGAAGGAAACGAGCGCGATGGCCGTAATCGTCGCGCCGGATACGATGCCGGGCAGCGCCTCGGGCACCAAGACCTTGGTGATGATCTGGATGCGGGTTGCCCCCATCGCCTGGACGGCCTCGATCGTGGAGCGCGGAATCTCCCGCAAGGCAGACTCGACCAGCCGGGCGTAGAAGGGCGCCGCGCCTGCGACCAGCGGCGGGATGGCTCCCGCGACGCCGAGCGATGTCCCGACGAGGGCCAATGTAAGCGGGATCATCATGATCAGCAGGATCACGAAGGGGATCGAGCGCAGGATGTTGACGGAAAAGCCGAGCAGCCGGTTCACCGCGATATTCTGGCTGATCTGGCCACGGTCGGTCAGGAACAGCAGGACGCCGAGGGGGATGCCCAGCACCAGGGTCAGGGCGAACGAACCGCCCAGCATGAGAAGCGTATCGAACGTCGCCTGGCCGATATCGGCCCAGACGATATTATGGAAGAAGTCGATCATTTCCGCTCATCCCCGAGCAAAGCCAGCGTCGCTTGCCGCGTGGATGCGGTGAAGACCGTCTCGACCGGCCCCACTTCGACCAGATGCCCGTGGTCCAGCACGGCGACGTGGCTGCAGATGGCCCGGATCACTTCCATCTCATGGGTAATAAGGACGATGGTCAGGCCCATTTCGCGGCTGAGATCCGCCAGCAGCGCCAGCACCGATCGCGTGGTTTCCGGGTCGAGCGCGCTCGTCGCCTCATCGCACAGCAGGATCTCCGGCCGGGTCGCGAGCGCGCGCGCGATGCCGACGCGCTGGCGCTGCCCTCCCGAAAGTTCAGCGGGATAGCTGGATGCCTTGTCGGCAATGCCGACACGCTCCAGAAGCTCGGCGACACGGGCCTCGCGGTCCGATCGCGCCACCCCATCCAGTTCGAGGGGAAGGGCAACATTCGCCGCGATCGTCCGATTGGCCAGCAACCCGAACGACTGGAAGATCATGCCGATACGCCGGCGCAGCTTCCTCAATCCGCTTTCACTCAAGCGCGAGACCAAGGCCCCGTCGACAAGGACATTGCCCTCGCTCGGATGCTCCAGCCCGTTGATAAGGCGCAGCAGCGTGGATTTGCCCGCGCCGGACCGGCCAATGATGCCGAAGATCGCGCCACGGGGAATTTCGAGGTCGATCGCGCTCAAGGCGGCGGTGCCGTCGCCAAATCGTTTCGCGACATTTTCGAGGCGGATCATATCGTACCCATTACCTGCGCGGCGAAGCGTTCCATCTCCTCGGCCTGGGGGCTCATCTGGAGAAGCAGCAGATCGACACCCGCATGTTCATATTCGGCGATCCGTTCCCTGATCTGCTCCGGGGTTCCGACCAGATTGGGGCGTAGGCCGCGATTGGAGACCGCATATTCCCTGAGCTTCAGATCCCTCTCCAATTGCGTGCCCGACAGCCACTGGTCGAAATTGGCATAGCCGGCGGGCAAGTTGCCCATGTTCGTGATGCGCTCCAGCTCGCGCAGGGCTTCCGCCTCGCTGTCCCGAACGATGGCGTAGGCCGCCATGCCGAACTTCATCGGCGTGCCGCCGATCTTCGCGCGACGCGCGCGCATATCCGCGATCTTGGGGGCGATCGTGGATACCGGATCGCCATGCATGACATAGGCGTGGCATTGCCGCGCAATCATCGCCTTGGCGCGATCGCTTTCGCCGCCTGCATATATTGTCGGCCTGCCCAACGGCTTGGGCATGCAGATGGCGTTCTCCATGCGATAGTGGCTGCCCTCGAAGCTGAAGCGATCCTCGGTCCAAAGCCCTTCCACGACCGTGAGCCATTCTTCGGTGCGGGCATAGCGATCGTCATGCTCGTCGAACTGCAGGCCATATTGGCGCGCCTCGTCCGCCCACCATGACGACACGACATTGAGCGCCAGCCGCCCGCCCGAGATATGATCGATATTGGCCGCGGCTTTCGCGAAAAGCGCCGGATGGTGAAAATTGGGGCGGACCGCAACCATCAGCTCGATACGCTCGGTCACCGCCGCAAGAGCTGCCGCCGTCGACCATGCATCGAGCGCGGGTTGTTCGATACCCTTGATATCGTTGAGATTGAGTTCGGCGATCAACGCAAGATCATAGCCCCAGCGTTCGGATGCCTGCGTCAAGCGGCGGCAATGATCCCAGCTGGCCTCCATCCCTTCATCGGGAATATTACGAAGCCAGCCGCCGAATACGGGCATCCAGTAGCCATAGCGCATCAGCGGGATTCCGCGATCCAGGCCTCGAGCCTGTCGACGAGCTTCTCGTGCGGGTCCCAGCCCAGCACATCCAGCGGCTTCGCAACGAAATTGGACAGCGCGTTGATATCGTAGAAACGCGGTGTCCCGTCGCGATCGTCGATCATCACCTCGACCCCGCCGACATCCAGATGCGCCGCGCGGGCAATGGCTTCGGCGGCGGTGCGCAGCGGTTCGACGGGCTCGACCGCATTCATCCGGATCGCGCCATCGGGACGCTGGCAGGCATCCGCCGGGCAAAGATCGAAAGCACCGGCGCCGGCAATGTCGAGGGCATAGAGATAGGATCGGTCCAGCGTCTCGATCCGCATGATCCTGCCATCGCGCGCAGGCACGTAGTCCTGCACCAGAAGCGTCCCGTCGATGCTGCCGGGAAGCGTCCGGTCCGCAATGGCCGCGCGGAGAGCGTCCCGATCGTCGAAGCGCGCGATTCCTGCCCCGGCTCCGCCGATATTGGCCTTCACCACGAGGGGAAATCCAATCGCTTCCGCCGCTTGCGCCACATCAGCGACGCGATGAACGGTGCGCGTGCGGGGGATGGCCAGCCCGAGCGATGCGATTAGCGAGAGCTGGCGCGCCTTGGATGTATCGACCGCCAGGGTGGCGGTGCCATTGAGCACGTGAGCGCCGGCCCTTTCCCAGGCGTCGAACAATGCCAATCCCCAGAAGATCGGCTGCTCCGCGCTGCGGAGAATGGCGGACATCGCGATTCTGTTCAGCACGACCCGCGACGGCGCCGGGCAGTTGGGGTCGAAGCTCCCGCCCGCGCGCATCGCCGAATAAGGGAGGCCGCGCCGCTGCAGGGCCGCGAAAAGCGGCTCGAACCATTGGTCATGTTCGTAAACGATGGTGAGGTCGGTCATGCAGCCGTCGATGCGGGCTTGGCTGCCTGGCCGGACAGCGGTGGGAATGCCATGCGAAACTGGCCTCGTCGGGTGGAGGAGTTGCACCTATTTTTAATCATATTGGTAGGCAATCAAGAAATTCTATCGCCCTCCGTCGCGGGCGAGGGTCCTCCGATAGGGTGCCTGAAGTGAATCCGCGCCATCTGGCGCATCAGGTAAAGCAAAAGGGCGAAACCGTGGTGGCTTCATGGGAAATCGGCGCTCGAGTGACCCACGGGCTTGGCCATCAGCGCTGCACATGGCGAGCCGGGCTGGCCCAGGCGCCGGCCCGAGGGCGAAAGTGGCCTCCCGACCCGCATCCGCGGGCCATCACCAATTGATTCTGACGCCGATCTTGCCCTGCCAGGCGTGGCTGTCGCCATCGAAGGCGGATTCGTAGCTGCCCTGGCCGAAGATGGTGAGCTTCGGATCGACGAGCAGGCTGGTGCCGAGGCCGATCTGCCACCAGGTGACGGGCGGATCGGATCGGAAGGGAACAAAGCCATCGGCAGACGAGAATTCGGTTTTCGAATTGCCGAGGAACTCGTGCCAGATATTGCCCCGCAGCCAGCCTTGCAGATCGCCCGAATTGGCGAGCCGGAGGCCGATCCGCCCGGTAAGGGAATCGAGATCGTGGAAGCGGACGTGGGCGCCGGGATCATCGAAGCTATCGATGCTGAGCGCCTGATAGATGAGCTGGGCCTGGGGCTCGAGCCGCCAATCCTCATCAAAGCGGATGGGATAGCCGCCCTCGAGCGACGCGGCGAAGCCGAAGCCGTCGGTCTTGATGGCGGGCAGGCGCAATGACCGCAGCTTCATATTGTACCAGGTCGCCTGGACGACGGCATCGAGATAGGCGCCGTCGGGCTCGAAGTGCGTCCAGTAGGCGCCGATGGAATAGTTGGTCATCTTCACCTTGCCGGCGCGGAACCGCTGTTCGAGCAGGTTGTGATCGACATCGGCATCCATGGTTCCATAGGTGGCGAGGATGCCGGCATGATCGCGATCGGCCTCGGTGCCGTCGTCGCGTTTCTGCTGTTCGCGATAGACGTCGAAGCCGATCTGGAAGGCGGCGAGATCGGACTTGTAGGACGGTCCGTCGCCATAGACGCCGAGCGGATCGCCATCGGACTTGCCATGGCGCAGGATCACCCGGCCCCAGAGGCCGTTGGCCCATTTATCGGAATCGGCGAGCGCGGGATTGCCGCGGATCTGTTCTTCCTCGCCGACGCGTTCGTGCAGCGTGTCGAGAATCTGTCGTCCGTAAATCGCCATCATCGCCGGTGCCGCGGCGTAGACCGAGGTTTCCTGCCGATAGTGCGGTGTCGGCGTTGGGGTCGGGGTGGG
>NZ_MIPT01000001.1:1337575-1430526 GCF_001853345.1 Edaphosphingomonas haloaromaticamans
AGGGGCAGTCGAGGATGTTACGCAGGAACCAGCTTTCCGGCGCAGAATCGTCGATGCTGCCATGATGCAGCGTATATTCGTAAGGGCCGGCGATAACGAGATTGGCGAGCGCGAAGCCGCCCGGCACGGTCGTGGCGCCGTGGATGGCATCGACGACGAGGATACCGTTGCCGGTGGTGATAGCGCCTTCTCCTCCCGAATTGGTAATCTTGAGCCGGGTGGCGCCCGTTGCCGTGCCGCTGTCGATCACCAGCCGATCCGATGGCGAGCCATCGACGCCGAGATAGGTGTTGAGACCGATCAGGCCGCCAGCGCCGACATAGTCGATGGTGGTCAACGTCTTGTAGCTGGCGAGCACCTCCGGATCGGCGCCGGCCGCCAGCGGCGTGAACAGGATATCGCTCAGCTCGTTGCGCAGGAAGGTGACGTTGGAATTGCCCGTGACGTTCCAGGTCGAACCACTGTCCAGCACCATGTTGGCTGTGTTGCCCGGTTCAGTGGTGAAGGTGCCCGTCAGCGTCGTCGCTTCATCCAGCAGGACATTGGCCGTGGCATGCGTGGTCGCAACGCAGTTCCGGTCGGCGAAGGTATCGTAGACGCAGCCGGTGGTGACGACGCTGTCGCCGACAAGCTCGCTACCGCCCTTCGCGACCAGATTGACCAGGGTTTCGACCCGCGCGGCCGCGGCCCCGCTCTGCTGGAAGGAATCCTGCCCGAAGGCGACGAGCATATAGGGGCCTTCGACCCTCGCCCCGTCCGATAATTCGATATCGACGCGCCCGGCCGCGCCGATCGCGACCGCCTTCTCGCTGCTGAGGCTGCCGCCGGACATGCGGAATTCGTTGGGCGTTTCGCCGTTCAGGTTCCGCGAATAGAAGGCATAGGTGTAATCGCCCGTGGCGGTGACGGCGGTATCCGCGATCTCAACGACGCTTTTCGCGCCCGCGGCCGGGGCGATCGTATCCGATGCCAGCAGCACGCCGGTGCCGCCGCCGCTGGTATCGACCGTCGAATTCCTGGCGGTGATCACGCCGTAGACCGAATGCAGCCCGCTCGTGCCGGTGGCGGTGGTGGTGATCGCATTGTCGTCCAGATCGACCCGGCCGTCGCGCAGCGCATAGGCGCCGGCCCCGTAATTCACGGCCACCGTGATGGTGGTCCCGGTGCTGGTGACGAGAGCGGAATCGCGGGCGGAGAGGCCGTGGGCGGGCGAGCTGCCGTTGGAGGTGAACGGATTGCCCGCGGTGAACAGGGTGGAGCCTGCGCGCAGCTCGTAGAAATTGGGGCTGTCGCGGACGATGGTGATCTCGCTCGCGCCGGTGACGGTGACATGGCTGCCGGCATCGCGCGCGAACACGCCCGATCCCGCGGAAGCGCCGGTGACGACGAGATCCTCGAAGCTGGCGGTTCCACCGTTGAGGGCGACCACGCCGGAACTGCCCGACGGCTGGAAGGTCGCTCCAGGGGGCGGTGCGGTCGCGGCATTGAGGTTGATGGTGAGGCCGTCGATCGGCGCGGCCAGATCGGAATTGTCGATCGTGATGCCGGTGCCGCCGGCCCCGCCGGAAATGTTGAGCGTCGATCCCGCGCCGAGCGCGACGAGCCCGCCGTCATGCATGTAGACGGCGGTGCCCGCGACGGCATAGGTCGTCGCGGGCGGCACGGGATCGGGCGGCCGCATGGTGACGGTGATCGGCCCGGTGGAATCGATCAGGCTGTCGCTTTCCGCGCCCAGGCCGACCCTGGAGGCGCCGGTGGCCGTGACGGTGCTGTTGCCGTCGAAATGGATCGCGCCCGTTCCCGATGCGAGCGCGCCGTGGCCCGCGCTCGTTACGTCGGTGAAGGCGGCATTGATCGTGCCGCTTTCGGTCTGCAGCCCGCGATTGTTGGTGTTGAGGACGTTTATCGTCGTGTGATGCGTGGCATCGCCGCCGAGGTTGACGGTGCCGCCGGCGCTCGCGGTCACGCCGTGCGATCCCGCACCGCTTGTGGTGATCGCGGTTCCGAAGGCGCTGATCATGCCATTCTGTTCGGCGCGAAGCCCGGCTGCGTTGGCACCTTGCCCGTTGGTGCTGGTCGTGCTGATCGAACCGCCGGTGATGCTGATGGCGCCGCCGTTCAGCGCATAGGCGCCGTTGGAGAAACGCCCCTTGGTGGTGATGGCTTCGCCTGCCGCCGCGATGGCGGAGCCCGTGCCGTCCGCCCGCAATCCATCGCTTCCGTCGCCGAGCGTCTGGATGATGCCGCTGTCGCCGGTCGCATCCCCGGTCGCCGGATCGACATTGAGCCAGACCTGGCCGCCGCCCTGGGCGAAGGCACCGTGAGCGGTGTTGGCGCCGGACGACACATATAGCGCGGGATCGGTGACCGGCTGGCCGGCCCCATTGACCGGTTGCCCGGAGGCATCGACTCTAACGCCCGTGTAGATCGCATCCCCGGACGAGGTGACGATCGCGCCCGCTCCGTCCGCGAACAGGCCATGGGCGCCGGTTGCGGAGGTGATGATCGTCGTCGGATCGATATCGATCCGGCCACCGGCGGAAGCGTGGGCGCCGTAGGAATTGGTGCCGATCGTCGTGATCGACCCCGCATCGAAACCGATCACCCCGCCCGCCGTGGCACGGAGCCCGGCTGCATTGGCGGCCGCGATGACGATCGTCGTGCCGGTGCTCGTGATCGTGCCGCCTTCCGCGATCAGCCCCGCCCCGGTTCCGGTCGTGGAGATACGAGTGTCGGTTATGGTCACCGCCGCATTGCTGCCGGCAGCGAATATGCCCGATCCAGCCGCAGTGATGGTGCTGTTGCCGATCGTCACCTGGCCGTTCGTGAAGTTGATGTTGACGCCGTCGCGCATGCTGTTGATCGTGCCGTTGCTGAACTGCACCTGCCCGCCGCTGGCGACCGAAATGGCGTGGCCCATGCTCGTGACGGCCAGGCCGGCGGCCGTGATCCGCGTGGAGGCGTTGCCGGACGCCTGTAGGCCGAGCGCATTGGTGCCGGTCGTCGTGACGGACCCGCCGGCCAGAAACGTCACGGTGCCGCCATCGATGGCGCTCACGCCGGTTGATCCCGTTCCGCCGGAGGTGATTGCCGGTGCGGATGTGACGCTTATGCTTCCAGCGGGGGAGTCTGCCTGGAACACCGGCGTGGCATTGGCGCTGGTGCTATAGCTCGTTCCGCTCACGGTGCAGGCCGTGGTGGCGCTCACCTGCCCCGATGCCTGCACTGCGCATTCCTGCCCCGCGGCATCCGACATAATGGCATCGATGAGGAGCATCGACAAAGCGAGCGTCATCGCCGACGTGGTGGAAAGTATCTGCCGGCGCCGGAATGCAGATCCCGAAACCCCGATGTCCTGGGCCGCGCCCCAAGGGGTTGTCAGATCGACATGCTCCATGGCGAGGCTCCCAATTAGGAGCGCCGATGTTCGACCTTTGCCGAAAAGCCCACAATCGGTGAAAGTCCCGATGGACGGTTAGGGGATATGGCCTGCCGCGTTCCGGCGGGTGACGTTGTGCCAACAACCCTGCGGCCGGCACCGACCGGCGCGCTAGCGGCCTATTGATCGTCGTCCCGCTGATCGGTGCTTTCGCCCGGCAGGCTGTCCCGCATCGCCTGCGCGAATTTTGGTAGCAGGCGGACGAGCGTGTCGAGGTCCTCCTGGGGCCAGCCGGCGAAGCCCGCGCTGAGGATGCGTTCGCGCGCTTCGTCGATCCGGTCGGTCATGGCCTTGCCCGTGGGGCGGATCACCGCTTCGCGCACCCGCCGGTCGGCAGCGCCGCTCCGCCGTTCGATCAGGTCGAGCCCTTCCAGCTTCGCGAGCTGCCGGCTTACCGTGGTGTGATCGCGCCCCACCCGGTCGGCCAGCTCCACCACGCCGATGGGGCCGAACCGCTCGATCAGCACCAGCAGCGGAAAGAGCGCCCGATCCAGCCGGATGCCCGCCGCGCGGATCATCGCCTCGTCCCGCTGCGGACCGTTCATCATGCCCACGATATCGAGGACGGCGCCGTGCAGCAGCCGGAGCTGCCCGGTCATATGTGTATTATGCACATTCTTTCTTGCCGTCATGCCGACCTTCCCTATATATGTGCATCATACACGCATCCTGAACGCGAGGAAGTCCGATGAAGGCCGCTATCGTCACCGAAGCAGGGCGCCTGCCCATTTACGCGGATTTCGAGGAGCCGGTCGCCGGCGCGGGCGAGCGGATCGTCTCCGTCCGTGCCGCCGCCCTCGCGCCCCTGGTCCGCGCGCGCGCTTCGGGCAGCCACTACAGTTCCTCCGGCCGGTTCCCGTTCGTCGTCGGCGTGGATGGGGTGGGCACGCTCGATGACGGGCAGCGCGTCTATTTCTTCCTGCCGCGCGCGCCCTTCGGCGCGATGGCGGAGCGGACCGTCGTTCCCGTTGCCCGCCAGATCCCGGTGCCCGACGGGCTGGACGACGTGACCGCGGCCGCCATCGCCAATCCGGGCATGTCCTCCTGGGCCGCCTTCACCCGGCGCGCGCATCTGAAGCCCGGCGAGACGGTGCTCATCAACGGCGCGACCGGCGCCTCCGGCCAGCTCGCGATCCGCATCGCCCGGCATCTCGGTGCGGGCAAGGTCATCGCCACCGGCCGGAACGTGGATGTCCTGGCCGCGTTGGGCGCCGACGCGGTCATACCCCTGGATGGCGACGGCGATGCGCTGGAGGCGCGGTTCCAGGCGGAACTGGCGCAGGGCGTCGACGTCGTCGTCGACTATCTCTGGGGCATCAGCGCGGAACGCCTGCTGATCGCCGCCGCCCGGGTGGCGAAGGAAGGCGTGCCGCTGCGCTTCGTGCAGGTGGGCACCGCGAGCGGCGCGGACATCACCCTTCCCGGCGCGATATTGCGGTCCTCGGCCATCGAGCTGATGGGCAGCGGCATCGGCAGCGTATCGCTCGATGGTCTCCTCGCCTCGATCGCCGGCGTATTCGACGCAGCCTTGTCCGCCGGCCTCACCCTGCCCACCGATCCCGTGCCCCTGTCCGGCGTGGAGGCGGCCTGGCCGCGCGACGATGGCCGGCGGATCGTCTTCACCGCCTGATCGGTGCGGCCCCGAACCGAGGCCCGCCCGCCGATGGAAAATCGCTGGCCATGGCGGTTCCGTGCCACCTATGATGGAATGATCGGCCGCGCGCCGGATGGGTTCGAAAAGGTCAATCGGGATATCCCGTTACATGGGTTCCACTGGATTTCGACCATGCCCGGATGATCCGCGATCGCATCGCGATGCGCCTCCTTTGCCGCCGATATCGCCGCCGCCGGCATCCGGGCTTCGTGGGGCAGCCCCGGCCATGGATGCCGCGCGGCTTGCTTCCCCCGACTGGAAGGATAGGTCCGATGAAGCGTCATTGCCTGACCCTGCTCCTCGCCGCCGCGGCGATCGCCATCGCCCCGCCCGCCTCGGCCAGGGACAAGGCGGTCGCGACCGCCGATTTTTCGGTGGGGCCGCAATATGACACGACCCATGTCTATGTGGATGCGGCCGATTTCGATCGCTTCATCGCAAGCTTCGTCGCGACCTTCGGCGGCACGACATCCAGGCAGGGCGTGTTCCAGGTCACCCCGACGCCCAGCCAGACCATGTCGCAGCTTGCGCTGACGCCGGCCGGCACCATCTCCGTCTTCGGTTTCAAGACGCCCATCCCCTATCCCTTCGGGGCCGAGCGCACCGGCTATCTCGTCACCGATCTGGACGCCGCCGTCGACGCGGCGGTCAGGAACGGCGCGACCCGGCTGGTCGAAGCCTTCCCGGACCCCATCGGCCGCGACGCGATCGTGCAATGGCCGGGCGGGGTGAACATGCAGCTTTATTGGCACACCACCAAGCCCAGCTATGCGCCGCTCGGCACGGTGCCGGAGAACCGCGTCTATCTGACGGCGGATGCCGCCGATGCCTTCATCCGGCACTGGCTGGCCTTCTCGCACGGGCGGATCCTTGCCGACGATCGCGCGGCCCCCGGCGACGAGGTCGGCCAGCCGGGCGGGACCATCCGTCGCGTCAACATCAGCTCCGGCTACGGCAAGATGGCGGTGCTCGTGTCCAACGGGCAACTCCCCTGGCCCTTCGGCCGCGACATGACCGGTTACGAGGTGGCGGACCTTTCCGCCACGCTGGAAAAGGCGAAGGCCGCCGGCGCTGCCGTGCTGGCCGGGCCATGGACGGCCGGCCGGCGCAAGGCCGCCATGGTCCAGTTCCCCGGCGGCTATATCGCCGAAATCCACAGCGAGTCCGCCGAATGAGGGGGGCGCCCCGATCCGTCGGGGCGCGCCGAGCGGAATGGGTGATGCGCCGCATACGGCCGGCAGCCGTCGCCGCCATGCTTCTCGCGGCCCCGGCGGCCGCCCAGGTGGCCGAGCCCTGGCAGCCGCCCGTTCTCACCACCGAACGCTATAATGAGGACTGGTCCGACCTTGCCGATCCCGCGCGGCGTTCCGGCCGATGGACCGAGCGGTTCAAATATATGCCCCTCGACGATGCCGGACGGAGCTATCTGACGACGGGCATCGAGGTCCGCCTGCGCAACGAGGCCTATCGCAACAACCTCTGGGGCGGCGCGGATGCGCCCGACGACGGCTATCTCTGGCTGCGGGCCATGCCCTATGCCGATCTGCATGTCGGCGCGGCCCGCATTTTCGTCCAGCCGATCGCCGCTTATGCCATCGGCGTCCAGCCATCCCCCGGCCCGGTGGACCAGACCCGCGTCGATCTGCTGCAAGGCTTCGCCGATGTCGTCCTGCCGCTGGACGGGGAGGCGACGCTGCGCCTCAGGGCCGGGCGTGAGCTGATCGGGCTCGGGACGGAGCGCCTGGTCGGCACGCGCTACGGGCCCAACGTTCCGCTCGCCTTCGATGGCGGCCGCGCCATCCTGCACAGCGGCCGTGCGACCATCAACCTGCTCTATGTCCTGCCCGTGGAGGCGCGCGCCGACAGCTTCGACGATCGCAGCTCGCCCACGCGCAGGCTGTGGGGCGCCTATGTGACGCGCACGCTGGGCAGCGCGGGCGGGACCGGGATCGACCTCTATTATCTCGGCTACCGCAACAGCCGCGCCGCCTTCGATCAGGGGGAGGGGCGCGAGACGCGGCATACGATCGGGCTGCGGAGCTTCGGCGCGGAGGGCAATTGGCGCTGGAACGTCGAGGGAGTCTGGCAGTTCGGCCATTTCGCGGGCGCGCCGATCCGCGCCTGGACCCTGGGCACGGAGCTTGTCCGCTCCTTTCCCGATACGCCGCTCAAGCCGCAGCTTACGCTGCGCGCCAATATCGTGAGCGGGGACCATGACCGCGACGATCCCCGGCTGCAGACGTTCAATGCCCTGTTCCCCAAGGGCAAATATTTTGGCGAGCTTTCGCCGATCGGCCCCTACAACATCGTCAACGCCCATCTCGGCGCCGGTATCGATCTTGGCCATGGCTTCGGCCTCGGTTTGGCCGGCATGGCCTTCTGGCGGGAGAGCACAGGCGACGGCATCTACGACATTCCCGGCCACCTGATCCGCAGCGGCGAGGGCAGCGACGCGCGCTTCGTGGGCAAGGAAGCGGAGGCGACCCTATCCTGGCTCGCGACCCCAGAGCTGGAGATTTCGGCCTCGCTTTCCTTCTTCAAGCCCGGTGCCTTCATCCGCGATACCGGCCCCGCGCGCACGATCCGCATGATCGGCCTCGAAAGCAATTTCCGCTTCTGACCCGGCCACCCTGATAGGATCGGGCAAGAGATCGATCGAATCAGGCTGCGGGATGGAGGCGATCGATCCGATATCGCCTGTCCACGCGACATGGGCGAACAGCTTTGACGCCCGCGATTGCAACGCAGGAGGCTGGGATGAAATACCGCACGCTGGGCCAGGGCCTGAAGGTGTCGGCGATCGGCATCGGCTGCATGCCGATGATCCGCGAAGGCAACATCAACTATGGCGTGGCCGACGACGACGTCTCCACGCGAACGATCCACGAGGCGATCGATCTCGGCATCACCTTTTTCGACACGGCCGAGATGTATGGTCCCTTCCGCAACGAGGAGCTGCTCGGCGCCGCCATCAAGGGGCGTCGCGACGGGCTGGTCATCGCCACCAAGTTCGCGATGCGCTGGGATGGGAATGAGGCGATCGGGGTCGACGGCAGCCCGGAAAACGCCCGTCGCGCCTGCGAGGGATCGCTGAAGCGGCTGGGCATCGACACGATCGACCTGTTCTACCAGCATCGCGTCGACCCGGACGTGCCGATCGAGGAGACGATCGGCGGCATGGCCGAGCTGGTGAAGGAAGGGAAGGTCCGCTTCCTCGGCCTTTCGGAGGCCGCGGCCGGCACCGTGCGCCGCGCCGCCAGGGTGCACCCCATCGCCGCGCTGCAGAGCGAATATTCGATCTGGGAGCGCGACGTGGAGGAGGATATCCTTCCTGCCTGCCGGGAAAACGGCATCGGCTTCGTGCCCTACAGCCCGCTGGGCCGCGGCTTCCTGGCCGGCGGGATCCGCAGCCTCGACGCGCTTCCCGCCGGCGACTGGCGCCGCAACGATCCGCGCTATTCGCCCGAAAACATGCCCAGGAACCTCGCCATCATCGATGCGATAGCCGAGGTGGCGGCGCGCCATGGCGTTTCCAACGCGCAGATCGCGCTCGCCTGGCTGCTGGCCCAGGGCGAGGACATCGTCCCGATCCCCGGCGTCAAGCGCAGCGAGACGATGCGCGACAGCGCCGGCGCGCCCGATGTCACGCTGACTGCCGACGATCTTGCCGCCATCGCGGCGGCGGCGCCGGCCGGCGGCACGGCGGGGCCGCGTTATGGCGAAGCGGGAATGGCGCGCGTGAAGCTCTGACGGAAGGCAAGTCCATGGTCCGTCCGCATCCGCTGCCGCGAGCGGACGGGCCACGGGCAAGCTCAGGCCGCTAGGATAATGGGCAACGCAGCGCGGGATGTCCTCGTGCTGGCGGTGGGGAATCCGGCCTGCGGCGGTCAGTAACGCGTCCTGATGCTGGCGAAGAGGGTGCGGCCGGGCTCGGGGAAGCCGTCCGTCAGCACATAGTTCCGGTCGAACAGATTGCGTCCGCCCACGCTCAGCGTGACCTGGGGCAGGATCGCATAATCGATCGTCAGCCCGGCGGTCACATAGCTGCCCGTATCGTAATAGACCGGCGAGAGGCCGTTCGCCGACGCGGGGGTGACGGTGGTGCGATCGGAGGCGAATTCCAGGTTGGGCACGATCTCCAGCCCCTCGAGCGGCCGCCACGAGACGTAGGCGAAGCCCTTGTGGTCGGGCACGTCGGTCAGCGCGAACGGGCGGATCAGATCGCCCGACGCGGGCGTGCCGACATCGAAGTCGCGATGGATGTAGCTGTAATTGACGCCCGCATCGAGCGTGGGCGTGATCCGCGCCGTGATCGAAANCTCCCCGCCATAATAATCGGCCGAGCCGAAATTCTCGCGCCGATTGAGATTGGCGGGCGTGCGGACGGAGACGAGCGCATCGTCGAGATGGCTGTAGAACAGCGCCGCCGTCACGTTGACGATGCCGAAATCGCGCGTGCCGCCCAGCTCGAAATTGGTCGCGCGCTCGGCCTTGAGGTCGGGATTGGCCACGGCGGTGCCGAACTGGCTGCTGAAACGCTCGAACAGCGTGGGGAAGCGCGCGCGGGACGAGATGCTGGCATGCAGCGTGGTCGCCGGGTCCGGCGTCCAGTCGATCCGGCCCTGGGCATTCCAGGCACCGGCGCTGCGCAGCGGATAGCTGAACAGACCGCTTGCCTGCGAATATTCTTCCGCGCGGTCCAGATCCCGCCAGTCATAGCTCGCGCCGACGGTGAAGCGGAGCTGCGACGATAATGCGAGCTTATTCTCGGCGGCGATGCTCCACATATCCTCGACCGACTTCTGGTTCGGTTCCCAGGTGCCGGCGGGGAAGCTCTGCTGCGTCTCGTTATGCTCGTCCCGGCGATAGAAGAGCGCGAGGCTCATCGTGTCGCTGCCGGATGCCTGCACCGCCAGTTCGGCCGAGCCGCCATAGGCCTTGTCGGCATAAGGGCTGTTGAAGGCGCGCGGCCGCGTCTGGCTCGTCTGGGTGCGATCGTCGAACGCGCGCAGCAGATTGTCGAGCGTGTTGTAATAAGCGCGCGTCTTCAGCGTCGCCATGTCGCCCAGCGCCGTGGTCGAGAGGAAATAGACGCTTTCGATATTCCAATAGGGCCAGGACCAGTTGCGCTGGGTGGCGATCGGCTCGGTGACGTGGAGCGGCGCGTTCTTCGATCCTTCCTGCCGCAGGTAGCTGATGGAATATTCGTCGGTGGCGTTGGGCGTCAGACCGATCTTGGCGTTCACCCGCCAGTCCCGGCTGCGCGACAGATCGCGCTTGCCGCCATCCTCGTTCGCGGTGGGGGTGAAATCGCCCGATAGGTCCCAGTGATCCTGGAAGTTCCGCGCATAGCTTACCATGGCATACCATTTGTCATGGCGCGTGCCGATCAGGCCGGAGACGTTGTAGCCGTTATAATCCGCATTGCGGCCGAGGTTGAGCGTGCCGCGCGCCTCGACCTCCAGCGGCTGGGTCGGCTTGCGGGTGACGAGGTTGACCGCGCCGCCCATCGCGCCCGGCCCGTCCAGCACCGAGGCATAGCCCTTCGCCACCTGGATTTCGGCCAGATCGGGCGTGACGAAGCGGCCGTAATCGAGCCGGTTGTCGGCGGGCAGGTAGACGCGGATGCCGTCGATCGAAAGCGGCACCTGGAAACGATCGAAACCGCGCACGAACAGCAGCCGCTCGTTGCGCGATCCGCCGCTGTTGCCGGCAACCACGCCGGGGATCAGGGTTGCCGCGTCGTCGAGCGTGTTGCGGTTGAAGGTCGCCATGGCCTGGCTGCCGATCGTATCGATGCCGATCGAAACGCCTTCGGGCCGCTGGCCAGTGACCACGATCTGGCCGAGGGCGAAGCTGCTGTCGCGTTCCTCCACCGGCGCGGTGATCGCCTGGGCGAAGGCAGGGGAGGACGCCAATGTGGCGATACAAGCGGATGCAAGCAGGCAGGCGCGCAAGATGATTCCCCCTATCCCTGATCGCCGGCGTTGCCCGCCGTGGTTCGCACACCGTATATGTTCGGATATAGCGAACTGTATATACGCAAATATCGCGGGGATGAATCATGGGCGGTAGGCAAGGGCTGGTGCTTGGAACGATCATCCTGGCGATGGCGGCCAGCCCCGGGCCGGCCGCCGCGCAGCCGGCCCCGGCGGTGGAAGCCGCATGCCCTGCCGATGCCGCGCCGCTTCCGCCCGAGCTTGCGGGCTGGACGGCGCGGACGCCGCTGGCCGCCGCCGCCGATGTCCCCGGCCTTGCCGGGGCGAGACTGACGATCGGCGGCGCGGTGGATCTGTCGCTGCTGCCCACGCCGCGGCTGCATTATGCGCTGCGGCCGGAAAATCCGGGCGGATCGGTCAGCAATGGCGGCATGGCGAGCTTCGCGGTGGAGCGCGAGGGCCGCTATCGCGTGGCGATCAGCTCGGCCGCGTGGATCGACGTGGTGCGTGACGGCGCCGTCGTCGCGTCGGTCGCGCACGGGCGCGGGCCGGCCTGCTCCGGCATCCGCAAGATGGTGGATTTCACGCTCCAGCCCGGCGATTATGTGCTCCAGATCGCCGGCAGCGGATCGCCGGCGATCTCCGTGCTCGTCGCGCGCCTGCCCTGAACCCCGCCGGTCCTGAACGGGCATGCGGAAAGGGATCGGCCCCGGCCTGATGCTGGCGGCGCTGCTGCTGGGGGCGGCCTGCGCCGCTTCTGCCGCCACCGCCGCGGGGGGCTGGGCGTGGCCCGCGGCGCGCGCCGCGCCGAAGCTGCCCGGCGGCAATGCGATGTCGGCGGCCAGAGTGGAGCTGGGCCGCCGCCTCTTCTACGATGCCGATCTTTCGGTCGACGGCAGCATGGCCTGTTCCACCTGCCATGTGCAGCGCCATGCCTTCGCGGACGGCAATGCGACGCATCCGGGCGTCCATGGCGATCCGGGACGGCGCAACGTGCCGGGCCTCGCCAATGTCGTCTGGGCGAAAAGCCTGACCTGGGGCGATCCGCGCGTCCGCACACTCGAAAAGCAGATGCTGATACCCCTTACCGGCACGAATCCGGTGGAAATGGGGATGCGGGGCAGGGAAGGGGAGATCGCGCTCCGGCTGGGGCGCGACGATTGCTATGTCCGCATGTTCCGCGATGCCTTTCCCGAAGCCGGCGGGCGCATCGATATTGTTACGATCGGCAGGGCGCTGGCGGCCTTCCAGCGCAGCCTGATATCCGCCGATACCCGTTATGATCGCTGGCTGGCGGGCGATGCTTCCGCGCTCGACGCGGAGGAGCAGCAGGGCGCGCGGCTGTTCGGGCGATCCTGCGCCTCCTGCCATGCAGGCCCGGACCTGACCGACGGGCGCTTCCACAGGGCGCGCTTCGAACCCGGCGACCGCGGGCTTGGCGAGATTACCGGGCGCCGGGCGGACGACGGCCGCTTCCGCACGCCGGGCCTGCGCAATGTGATGCTGACCGCGCCCTATCTGCACGACGGCTCGGCCCGGACGGTCGCCGAGGCGATCGACCGGCATCTCGCGGTCGCGCCCGGGATGGCGGCGGCGGACAGGCAGGCGATCGTCCGCTTCCTCGGCGCGCTGACCGATCGGGCCTTCGTTTCCGATCCGCGTTACGCGCTGCCGCGAGCGGCCTGCGGCATATCGCTCTGATCCTGCGCATCGGCGGGTTCGGCGCGCAGCAGGGCCGCGAGCCGCGCCAGCGGAGCGCCGTCCGCCGCATCGCCCAGATCCCGCTCGATCGCGCGGAACAGGCGCAGCACCTCGCGGCCGCGATCGGTNAGCCGCGCCCCGCGATTGCGCGCGCCGCCGGCCACCGTATCGACCAGCTTTTCCGACCAGCAACGGTTCATTTCATCGACGAGCAGCCATGTGCGGCGATAGCTCATGCCCAGTGCCTGGCCGGCGCGCGAGATCGATCCTTCGCNGTCGATCGCCTCCAGCAGATCGGCCTTGCCGGGGCCGATGGCGATCCGGTCCCCGCAATAGATCTGCGCCTTGAGCTTGAGGGAGCCGATCCGCATCCTATTTGCCGATCAGCACGTCGCTGGCCTTCACGAACACCGTCACCCGATCGCCGGCCGCAAGGCCGAGCTCGGCGATCGCTTCCTCGGTGATGCTCGTCGTGACGACGTTGCCGCCGCCGATATCCACCTTCACGGCGCCATTGACCGCGCCCGGCGTGACCGCCAGCACCGTGCCCGTGAACTGATTGCGCGCGCTGATCTTCATGCACCACCTCGAACGTCAGGCCACCGGCTTAGCGGATCGGACACCCAGCAAAAGCGGATGCTCTGCTGGATGTGATCCACTAGCACGGCCCCCGGCGCGGCAGAACCCGGCGGGGCGGCCCGTCTCCGGCACCGTCCGCGCTTAGGGGACGAGCAGCAGCTTGCCCGTGGTCCGGCGGCTTTCCATGTCGGCATGCGCGCGCGCCGCATCCGCCAGGGGATATTCGCCGCCAATCTCGATGCGGAGCTTTCCGTCGGCGATCCAGTCGAACAGCCGCATCGTCCGCGCGCGCAGCAGTTCGGGCGTGTGGATGTGATCGGAGAAGACCCCGTAGCCGATCTTGATGCTCTTCGGCAGGCTCATGATGTCGAGCGGGCCGGGGCCGCCGAGGATGGGGCCGTACCAGCAGAAGGTGCCCGACCGGCGCAGCACGTCGAGCGAGCCCTGGAAGGTCTTCGGCCCGGAGCCGTCATAGACGACATGCACGCCCTCGCCGTCCGTCAGGCGCAGCGCTTCCTCGGCGAACCGGCCTTCCGTATCGACGATGACATGATCGGCGCCGGCCGCCCTGGCGATCGCCGCCTTGTCGGCGGAGGAGACGCGGCCGATGACATGGCCGCCGCGGAGCTTGGCGATCTGCGTCAGCAACAGGCCGACGCCGCCGGCGGCGGCATGGACGAAGGCGACGTCGCCGGGCTGCACGGGGTAGAAATCCGTCGCGAAATGGCTGGCGGTGAGGCCCTGCATCATCACCGCGGCGGCGGTGCGATCGTCGATCGCGTCGGGAACCGGCACCAGCGACGTCGCCGGGATCGCGATCCGCTCCGCATAGCTGCCGGGCGCATAGACCCAGGCGACGCGCTGGCCGGGCGCGATGCCTTCCACGCCGGGGCCTGTGGCCAGTACCCGGCCGGCGCCTTCGACGCCCAGGATCTTGGGATTGGGCATCTCGGTCCAGGCCGCACCCTGGCGCACGCCGATGTCCATGAAGTTCACCCCGGCGAAGGCGATCTCGACCAGCGCCTCGCCCGGCCCCGCTACCGGCTCCGGCCGTTCGACATGCTCCAGCATTTCCGGGCCGCCCGTCCCGTTCATCACGATGGCTTTCATCGACTGCTCCTATATTGAACGATCATTCCATAAATTCGCAAAAAAGAGGCTATCGCAGCGCCCGGAGCGCGGTCGCGGCC
Organism: Edaphosphingomonas haloaromaticamans; assembly: GCF_001853345.1. Taxonomy (NCBI): domain Bacteria; kingdom Pseudomonadati; phylum Pseudomonadota; class Alphaproteobacteria; order Sphingomonadales; family Rhizorhabdaceae; genus Edaphosphingomonas; species Edaphosphingomonas haloaromaticamans. The sequence continues at coordinate 1,352,078 of NZ_MIPT01000001.1, forward strand.
AGCCCGTCGAGCGTGGCGCGATCGGCGCCGCCGCGCCCGGCGATCCGGATGCCGGCGATGTTCGCGGTCAGGAAATCGGCGATCGCTTCCGCGTCGAGATCGGGCGCGGCATCGCCTTCCCGCTGCGCGTCCCGCACACGGGCGGCGATCGCGGCGCGCAGGGGCATCGCCAGGGCGGCGTTGATTTCGGCGAGATCGGGGCGGGATGCGCCGAATTCGCAGATCGATGCGACGCCGAGGCAGGGCTGGCTGGCCGTTTCGGCCACCCGGCGCAGCATCGCGGCGATCCCGTCAATGGCCCGCGCGCCGCTGCGGAGCGCATCGAAATGGGCGGCGCACTCGCCCATCCCATATCGGCGCACCGCCGATCGGTAGAGCTGCCACTTGTCGCCGAACGTGTCGTAAAGGCTCTGCCGCCCGATTCCCATGGCATCGACCAGCATCTGGGCCGAGCTGCCCTCGAACCCATGTTCGCGAAAGACGCCGATCGCGCTGTCCAGCGCCGCGTCCGCATCGAATTCCCGTGGCCGTGCCATGCACGCCATCTAGTGCTTCGGGAACGATCGTTCAAGAACCTCGTCGCTGCCGATTCATGCGCTGCCCTCAGGAGGCCGCATTGAGCGCGGGGGCCGGCTGACTCCTCGGCGGGCTGGATTTCGCCGAATCCTCATAGGTGCCGTAGAGCGCGGCATAATGGCCGCCCTTCGCGGTCAGCGCCTCGTGCGAGCCGAGTTCGACGACGCGGCCGTTGCGGATCACGGCGATGCGATGGGCCGAGCGGATGGTTTCGAGGCGATGGGCGATGACCAGCGCGGTCCGCCCTTCGCACAGCACCCGGAGCGCTTGCTGGATGCGCCGTTCGGTGCTGACGTCGATCGCGGAGGTCGCCTCGTCGAGGACGAGGACGGAAGGGTCGGCCAGATAGGCGCGGACCAGGCAGACGAGCTGCCGCTGCCCCTGGCTCAGCTGGCCGCCGAGCGGGCCGACCTGCGTGGCATAGCCGTGGGGCAGCGATTGCAGCACCTCATGGGCGCCGATCCGTTCCGACGCGGCGATCAGCTCCGCATCGCTGGCCTCGGGCCGGGCGAGCCGCAGATTATCCAGCACAGTGCCGCCGAACAGCACATTATCCTGCAGGACGACGCCGATATGGCTGCGCAGATTGCGCTCCGATATCGAGCGGATGTCCCGCCCGTCGAGCAGGACGGCGCCCTGATCGACATCGTAGAAGCGCGTCAGCAGCTGGACGAGCGTGCTCTTGCCATGGCCGGTGGGGCCGACGATCGCCAGCAGCTCCCCGGCGGCGATGCTCAGGTCCAGCCCGTTGATGACCGGCTGATCGGGCCGGTAGCCGAAGCGGACGTCGCGGAACTCGATCGCGCCTTCGACGGCGGGCAGGGTGGCGGCGGCGGGCCCGTCGACGATGTCCGGCTCGGTATCGAGCAGCAGGAAGATGCGCTGGGCGCAGGCCGTGCCGTTGGCGAAGCGTTCGAACAGGTCGCTGAATTCCTGGAGGGGCGCGAGGAAGAGGAAGACGTAGAACAGGCTCTGCGCCAATTCCCCGAGGCTCAGCGTGCCGAGCGCGATGCCCCGGCCGCCGACCACGAGGGTGAGCGCGAGGCCGGCGGTGGTGAGCAGCCCGGTGAAGGGCGCGAACCAGCCCGAACGCATCGATCCGAAGATCAGCGCGGAATTGAAATCCTCCAGCAGCCCGCGATATTTCGCCAGATTCTCGCGATCCCGCCCGGATTGCTTGATCAGCCGGACGGCGGCCACGGTTTCCACCAGATGGGCGGTGAAGCGGCTGCGGTTTTCGGCCACCTTCGCCCAACTGCGTTGCGATATGCGTTTGAAAAGGAAGGTGGCGGCCACCAGCACCGGCACCACCGCGACCAGGCCGGCCAGCAGCGCCGGCGCGATCAGCCATAGCAGGAAGCCGGCGAGGCAGAGGCGCAGGATGGCGGACAGGAATTCGGGCGGACCCTGGATCAGCAGCGGCTCCAGCGTATCCACGTCGCGATCGGCGCGGGCGATGATGCGGCCGGCCTTGGTGCGATCGAAATAGCCGACGCTCAGCGTCTGGACATGAGCGAAGACGCGCGTGCGCAGATCGTTGAGGACGCGGATGGCGGCCACCCCCGCGCAATATTGGGAAAGCCCGCCCAGCGCGAAGCGTATGCCCCAGGTGGTGGCGAGGCCGAGGCAGGCCCAGGCGATCAGCGGCGCATCCACCCCGGCGCCCGCCTGCCGCAGGCCGCGATCGATCACCAGCCCGATCAGCAGCGGCCGGGCGAAGATCGCCAGCACCTGCACGATCTCTATGCCGATCACCGCCGCGATCTGCCGCCATACGGGCGCGATCAGCGGCAGCAGCCGGCCGAACATGCTCTGGTTCAGCGATCGCCGGGCGAATTTCTCCTCCAGCTCGATATCGGAAAGGGCGCTATCGCCCCTGAATCCGTTCATGGGACCAACCCGTTCATGCCTTCAAAGCCCCATCAATGCGCGATAGGCCGCGCTGGTCCGCTCCAGTTCCCGATGCGGGCCTTCGGCGACGATCCGGCCGCCGGCCAGCACGATCACCCGGTCGGCCGCCAGTGCGGTCGACAGGCGGCTCGCCACGATCAGCATGGTGATCGGCCGTGCCCGGCCGGCGCGCAGGGACCGGATATTGTCGATCGCCCGCCGCTCGGTCTCGGCGTCCAGCGCGCTGGTGGCGTCGTCGAGGACCAGCAGGTCCGCATCGGCGAGCAGCGCGCGGGCGAGGCAGACCCGCTGGCGCTGGCCGCCCGAAAGCGTGGCGCCGCGATCGCCCACCCGCGTGGCGAGGCCGTCGCCGAGGCGGTCGAGCAGCTCGCCGGCGGCGGCCCTGTCCAGCGCCTCGCGCAGCTGCGCGTCGGTGGCATCGGGCGCGCAAAGCCGGAGATTGGCGGCCAGCGTATCGGAAAAGAGGAAGCTTTCCTGCGGCAGCACATGCACGCGGCGGCGAAGATCGCGCAGCTCGGTGTCGCGGACATCCTGCCAGCCGGCCTCGTCCGATCCCAGCTCGACGCGGCCGGCATCCACCTCCACCAGGCGGGGAAGGAGGGCGGTGAGGATGCTCTTGCCGGAACCCGTGGCGCCGACCAGCGCGACCACCTCGCCCGGCTGGATGGCAAGGCTGAGGTCGTGGAGCACGGCGGCGCCGTCGCCCAGGGGCGAGGCGGCGACATGCGACAGGCGCAGGCCCAGCGGGCCGGCGGGCAGCGGGCGCGTGCCCGACCGGATCACCGGCTCCGCATCCAGTACCTCCCAGATGCGCGCGGCGGAGGCGCGGGCGTCGGCGATCACCTGCAGCAGCCGGCCGATGCCCTCGATCCTGAGCACCAGCGTGTTGACCACCAGCATGGCGGCGACGAGCGCGCCCAGGCCGAGCGCGCCCTGCGCCACCATCCAGGCGCCGAAGCCCAGCACCCAGGCGTGCGAAAGCGCGATGACCGTCTGGGGCAGGGGCACCCGGCGGGAGGCATGGCGGATGGCGGCGCGCGCCTCCGCCCGGAACAGATCGATATGGCGGCGGAAACGTTCGGCGCGCGCCTCGCCCAGCGAGAAGGCCTTGATGACGCGGACGCCGTTGACGCCTTCGGACAGGTCCTGCGTCACCGCGTCATAGGCATCGCCGATCCGCCGGTCCAGCGCGACCAGCGCGTCCGCCTGCCGCCAGAGCATGGCGATGCCCGCGACCAGCAGGATCAGCGGCACCAGCGCCAGCCAGGGCGAATAGAGGCAGAGCAGGCCGAGCGAGATCAGCACGATCAGCCCGGTTTCGAATATCTGGCGCCAGAAATTGATGAGCGCGTCGCGCACCTTGTCGGCATCGCGCGTCATCCGCGTGACCATCTCGCCCACGCCGTGACGCCAGTGATAGCTGAGGTCGAGCCGCTGGATCTGGACCAGGATACGCTCGCGCAAGGTGGTGAGCAGCCGCTGGCCGATGGACAGCGAAAGCAGCCCCGCGCCATATTGGACGACGGCGCGCGCGAGCGAGAGGCCGAGGAGCAGCGCCACCCAGAACCAGGCCCGGTCATAATCGAGGATGCCGTCCGCCCCGGCCACGACCAGCCGGCCATGCTGCGCTTCCTGCACGGCATGGCCGACCATCACCTGCTGCGCCACCAGCGCGAGGTTGACCGCCGCCAGCAGGATCGCCGTCAGCGCGAAGCGGCCCGGCATCTCGCCATAGATGGCCAGGCAGCGCAGCAGCGGGCTGCGCCGCATGAAGCCGCCGGTCGATTCCTCCCCCATATGCTCCCCGATTAGCTGGCGAGCGCGAGCGGCTGCGCCGCTTCCAGCGGGCGCGGGTCGATCCATGTCCGCACGTCGAAGCTTTCCGGGATGAACTTCCAGCGGTGGAGGAAGTTCGTGAAGTCCTGGATCGCGACGATCGACTGTTCGGAAAGGTCGGTCTTCAGCTTCTTCTGCGCATCCTCGCCATAAGCGATGCTGACCCAATATTCGCTGCTGTTGGTCTCGCGCGCGAGATAGCGGCGCACTTCCGACGGATGCGCCTGCGCCCAGGCTTCGGCGCGCAGCACCTGTTCGACGGTGGTGACCGCGGCGTCGAAATGATGGTCGATCAGATGGCCGTCCACGGCGAGCGTGCGCGGCGTGCCGTTGTTGGCGCGGACCAGCGGATCGGGATGGATGCCGGTGTCGATCACCGTCGTCAGGCCGAACTGGTGGGCCGCCTGCGCGCCATGGGCGCCCTTCAGGAAGATCGCGTCCACCTCGCCCCGCAAGAGGGCGATCAGCTCCAGATTGTTGGCGCGCGCGCGGCTGGTGCTGCGGCCGTTCCAGGCGAGCGTGCCGCCGACCGACTGGGCCTGGCCGTCGCTATAATGGGTCTCGATATCCTGGTCGACGATCTCGACGTCGGCAACCTCCAGCCCCTCCAGCCGGAGCGCGTTTTCCAGGCCGCGAATGGCCTGCGCGCGGGTGAAGTCGATCTCCACATTCTTCCAGTTGGGCAGGCCGAAGCGCCGGCCCTTGAGATCGCGGACCGACGTGATGCCCGATTCCGGGCTGGCGAGGATCAGCTGGGTCTCGTCCGCCCAGGAGAGGCCGATGACACGCGTGTCGCGCCCGCGCGCCCGCGCGCTGATCGCCGGGATGTTGCCGCCATGGCGGACGCTGTTCCGCACGGTGTGCGAGAAATGCGACTCCCGCTTGGAGAAATCGCTGGATTCCAGCAGCGAGGACAGGCTGGTGCCCCGCGCGCGGAAGGCTTCCTCCAGCCAGCCTTGCTGGATGGCGATGCCGAGCCCGGTGGGCACGGGGCAGCGCGTGTACCAGAGCGTATCGAGAGGCTCGCTCATGCAAATTCTCCTTCGAGGATGGGGGCCGGCGCGCGGGCCGCCGAGGCGTTGGGATTGGCGGGGCGCGGCAGGCGAAGATGCTCGCGCAGCGTCGTCGCTTCATATTCGGTGCGGAACAGGCCGCGCCGCTGGAGTTCCGGCACCACCAGATCGACGAAATCCTCGAGCGAGCTGGGCAGCAGCGGCGGGATGAGGTTGAAGCCGTCGGCGGCGTCGCGTTCGAACCAGTCCTGGATCTGGTCGGCGATGTCGGCGGGCGTGCCCAGCACGACACGATGGCCGCGCACCGCGTTGAAGCGCAGGAAGAGCTGGCGGATGGTGAGGTTCTCGCGCCGGGCCAGCGCCGTCAATTGCCGCCAGCGGCCCTTGCCGTTCTCCGGCTCCGGCAGGTCGGGCAGCGGGCCATCGAGCGGATAGGCGCTGACATCCTGTCCCATCAGGTTCAGGTCGCCCGAAAAATCGACCTTCTCCTCCAGCGCGCCGAACTTGTCCTGCGCTTCCTGAAGGCTGGAGCCGATGGTGAAGGACAGGCCGGGCATCACCTTCAGCGTATCGGGATCGCGGCCATGGCCGGCGACGCGCGCCTTCACGTCCTTGTAGAAGGCCTGCGCATCCTCGATGAACTGGGCGGCGGCATAGATCATCTCGGCATGGCGGGCGGCGAAATCGCGGCCGACCTCCGAATTGCCGGCCTGCGCGAACACCGGATAGCCCTGGATCGGGCGCGGCATGTCGAGCACGGAATCGATGCGGTAATAAGGCCCGCGATAATGGACGGGGTGGACGGCATCGGCGTTCAGGTAGATGCCGCTTTCCTTGTCCGCGCCCTCGAAGGCGTCGTCCTCCCAGCTGTTCCACAGCGCCTTGGCCAACTCCACGAAATCATGGGCGCGGGCGTAGCGTTCGGCATGGCTGGCCGGCTGGTCGATGCCGAAGCTCTTCGCCGCGCCGTCCGCCAGCGAGGAGACGATGTTCCAGCCGATCCGCCCGCCGCTGATATGATCCAGCGAGGCAAGGCGGCGGGCGAGCGCATAAGGCTGCTCGAAATTGGTGTTCACCGTCGCCACCAGCCCGATATGGCTGGTGATGCTGGCGAGCGCGGCGGTGGCGGTCAGCGGCTCGAAATCCAGGAAGGCGTGCCGGCGCTCGATGCCCCTGGTGCTGTCCCCGCTCTGGCCGACGAAATCGGCGAAGAAGGCGGCGTCCAGCTTGCCGCGCTCGGCGGTGCGAACGAGATCGGCCCAGTAGCGGAAATCGGGCTTGCCGGTGCTCGCGGTGCCCGGCTGGCGCCAGGCACCGGGATGATGGCCGTGCCGGGTGAGGAACACGGCAAGGGCGAGCTGGCGCTTCTTGTCACTCATGACGGATCGCTCCGGTTACGCGGGGGAGGGGAGCCGGCGCCCGCCTCCGGGCGCCGGCGCCATGTCATTCGGCGGCCTGGACGGCGGCTTGCGGCAGGTGGATGGTGCCGTCGTCGTCGACGCGGGCGTCGGGCGGCACCAGCTTGCCCATCTTCCATTGCTGTTCCAGCACGCCGGGGCCGAAGGGCCTAGACCCGCCGAGCGCGGCGGCCAGCACCTGGAACTGGGCGCCTTCTTCCAGCAGGACGATATTGTTGGTGAGGTCGCGGATGCCCTTCCAGCTCCAGATGGTCGCGCCGCCATTGGCCTCGACGATGCCGGGCACCTCGCGATCCTTCTCGATCGCATCGAGGATGAAGTCCGCCTCCAGCTGGCGACGGTTGATGTAGACGGGCAGCGCGGCGGTGAAGCGGAAGCGCCGGTTGGGCACGTAGAGCAGGGGCAGCTCCTGATGCGCCTGCGAATAGGCGCCCAGATGCGGTGTGTGGACGTGGCTGATCGCCTTGAAGTCCGGATATTTCCTGAAGATCTTGAGGTAACGGGCCTCGCCGCCCGTCTGTTCGCCCCACAGGCGGTTGCCGTCGAAATCGATGACGCTGACGCGCGGCTTGTCGGGATCGTCCTCCCAGAGGCCCGCATAGCTCAGGGTGACGATCTTGTCCTCGTCCGGCACGCGCACGGCGAAGCCCAGCGTGCCGCTGGCGGAGATGGTCCGCGTCTCGCGCAGCAGCCGGAAGGCGCGGCGGGCATCATCCGCCGCCTGGGTGATGAAGGCGATCGCCTCCCTGGACAGTCCCGATACATCAGACATGGCGTGTTTCCTTCGGTTCAAAGCGTGTGGAGGGCGGACGTATGGAGCGCCGGGCGCTGCTCGTTGAACGCCCGCGCGGCTTCCAGCGGGCGGGGATCGACCCACCCGGCAAGATCGAAATCGGCATCGAGGAAGCCGTGGGTGAACAGGAACTTCTTCTGGCTGTCGAACAGCGCCAGCCTTTCCGCATCCAGCGTCGGGTGCAGCCCTTCGTGCAGCCGGGCATAGGCCTGGTCGACAGCCTCGGGGCTGCCTTCGGTCTCATATTCCAGGATGTCGCGCAGCCGGTCCGGCTGCTCGGCCACCCAGTCGGCCGCGCGCAGCGTGACCGCGAGGAAACGGACGAGCAGGTCGAAATGATCGTCGATCAGGCTCTGGTGCACGGTGATCGGGCGCGGCGTGCCGTTGTTGACGCGGAAGCGCCGGTCGGGCAGCGCATCGAGGTCGATCGCCACCACCAGCCCGGCCTCGCGCGCCTGGTCGATCGCGGCCGCGCCCTTGACGTAGATGGCATCGACCTTGCCCTCCGCCAGCGCCTCGATCGGCCACAGCCGGCCGACGCCGCTGCGCTGTCCCTGCCCGCGCGGCAGTAGATCGCGGCCGCTGCCGCCGATGTTGCGCAGCCGATCGGGCGTTTCGATCAGGTCCACGTCGTCGAAGGTCAGCCCGGCGGAGGCGAGCGCGCCCTTGTAGCCCGCCAGCGACATGCCGCGCGCGATGCTGGTGCCGCGCACATGGGCGGGGATGTCGTTGTGGCTCCAGCCCGGCAGCGCGAGGCGCTTGCCCTTGAGGTCGGCGGCCGAGCGGATGCCCGAATCCGGCCGGGCGAGGATGAGCTGGCTTTCCTCGATCCAGGTGAGGCCAACCAGCCGGGTCGGTTCGCCCTGCGCGCGCGCCGCGATGGCCAGCATGTTGCCGCCCTCGCGGATCAGCGTCGGCAGGCGGTGGTCATAATGGTGACGGCCCAGTTCCGTGCCCGATTCCTGCAGGGTGCGCAGGGCGATGCCGTCCGCCTCGAACGCCTCGCCCAGCCAGCCGAGCTTGTAGGCGATGCCGGTCGCCGTCGGCACCGGGCAGCGGGTGAACCAGATTTCGTCAGGCCGGGCGGGCGCGGCAGGCTTGCGGTTGGACAGGATCGACACGGGGGAACACCTCTCCGGTAAAGTTCAAAGGAGAGGGAGCAAGGGCTGTGCCAATCAGGAAACTACGGAAACAAAAGGATTTACCCGGCGCGTCTTGAGGCGGATGTGGAATATTGCGCAGACGGGCTGTTGGTTTTTCACCCCCGCCGGGGTTCGTGCCTCAGATCAGGTCGAGATTCTTGAGATGGGTGCGCACCACGTTGCGGGTGACGCCCAGCGCCTCGGCCGTCTTGATCTGGTTTTCGCCGCACTGGCGGAAAGCCTCCGTCACCGTCAGCGCCACGACACGCTCCAGCAGATTGTCATGCCCGCCTTTCAGCAGCCGGGCGATGAAGGGCCGCACCGCTTCCTCCAGCGTGGCGGAGCCGCCGTTTCCGCCGGTTTCCGATATCTCGCCCAGGCCGAGATCGGCGGGCTGGATGCGGCCGTTCTCGCAGATCAAGGTGCCGCGATGGATGGCGTTTTCCAGCTCGCGGATATTGCCCGGCCAGTTGTGCTGGAACACCGCCTCCTCGGCCGCCGCACTTAATTCCGGGTGGCCGGCGCCCAGGCGGGCGCCGTAGACTTCCAGGAAATGGCGGGCCAGCGGCAGGATATCGGCGCGCCGCTCGCGCAGCGGCAGCAGCGGTATCGGCACCACCTGCAGCCGGTAAAAGAGATCGGAGCGGAAGCGGCCCTCGTTCACCGCCTGCTGCAGCTCGACATTGGTCGCGGCGATGACGCGGACGTTGAGCGGCACCGCCTTACGCGATCCCAGGCGGACGACCTCGCGCTCCTGCAGCACGCGCAGCAGCTTCACCTGCAGGGGCAGGGGCAGATCGCCCAGCTCGTCCAGGAACAGGGTGCCGCCATTGGCCGCCTCGAACCAGCCGGGCCGGGCGATATTGGCCCCGGTGAAGGCGCCTTTTTCGTAACCGAACAGCTCGCCTTCGATCAGCGATTCCGAAAAGGCGCCGCAGTTGATCGCGACGAAGGGCGCGTCGGCCCGCTGGCTGAGGCTGTGGACATAGCGGGCGACCAGTTCCTTGCCGGTGCCGGTTTCGCCCATGATGAGGACATTGGCGTCGCTTGGGGCCACCCGCTCGATCAGCGGCAGCAGCGATCGCGACCGGGGATCGTTGAAGATCAGCGCGCGGGCGCGGGGCCCCACGGCATGATGCTGATCGCAATCATAGGCCAGCAGCGGGCGGCCATCCCCGTTGGTGGCGGATACCAGCCCCACCGATCGATTGCTTGCGCGACTCCCTGAGGTCATCTTCCCGCCTCCTTTGAGGTAGGGATAGCAGTCAATTGTCTTTCGTTTTAGTAGAAATTAATTTCCAGGCCCTAGCTCAGCTATCGCCGGCATAATCGGGCCGGGGTGCCAGCGCCGCCCGCCGTTGCAGGACGGCCTTCAGCGGGGCGGCGCAGATCCAGGCGTCGATATCGACGGGCGATTCCAGAAAGCCGTGCAGCCACAGGAAATTGGCCTGGATCTTCAGCATTTCCGCGCGCTCGTCCGACAGGTCGGGATGGAGGAAGCGATGGAAGCCGTTGCGATGGGCAAGCTCGACGCCGTCGATCCCGGCCAGCGTCTCTTGCGCCAATATCCCGTTCAGCTCGGTCGGATTGCCCGCCGCCCAATCGGCCGCGCGCAGGCTCTGTTCCAGGAAGCGTTCGACCAGCTCGGGATGGTGATCGATCATATGCTGGTGGACGATGATCGGGCGCGGCGTGCCGTTGTTCACGCGGGCGAGGCGGCTGGGATAGGCATCCAGGTCGATACCCACCTCCAGCCCCAGCCGCTGGGCGGCCTCGGCGGCGGCGGCGCCCTTCACATAGACCGCGTCCACCCGGCCCGAGGCCAGCCATTCCAGGCCGAGCCACAGGCGCCGCATGCCCTGGAAGCTGGCGCGTTCCACCGGCGGGGCGGGCACCTCGACGAAGCGGACGTCCTCCAGCTTCAGCCCGCCCAGCGCCAGCGCGCNCTTGATGCCGTGCAGCGCCATGCCGCGCGCGATGCTTTCGCCGCGCGACCGGGCATAGCCGGGAAGCGCGAAGCGCAGCCCCTTGAGGTCGGCGGGCGCCAGCACGCCGAGATCGCGCCGGACCATGATGGCCTGCCGCTCGTCGATCCAGGTGAGCCCGATCACCCGCGTCGGCGCGCCCAGCGCGCGCGCCGCCAGCGCCTGGATATTGCCGCCCTCGCGGAACAGGTGGCGCGCCTGGTTGTCGGGATCGCGATCGACGAGGTTCAGCCCCTGCTCGAACACGCGCTTTACGGCGATGCCGTCGCGGGCGAAGGCTTCCGCCATCCATCCTCTGGCGCAGGCGACGCCGGATGCCGCGGGAACGGGGCAGCGCGTGATCCAGATGCTGTCCGGCATGGGCCGCGCGATAGTCTGGCCGCCGCGCCCCGTGGTTTCCGGCATCAAGCATCCTCCTGACAGGTTTTGACGGGCACCCATCCGCAAAGCCCGTGCCAGAAGCGCGATCCTGCGGATATCCCGATGCACGGGCGCGAACCAACGGGTCAAGGGCCGCGCCGCCGCTTCATTTCGCGCAGCCGATGCGGGCCGGCTGCGCCGATATCAACAGCCGCGCGCCGGCCGGGCAAGCCCAAGGCCGCGCAAGTCCGCCATGCCGGTGGTTGGCACATCCTGTGCATCGTCTCCGGGCGAGCCCCGAAATCGGTTCGGGCAGTACGGAGCCTTTGCGTGGTGGCAAATCAGACCTCGTTCCTCCCCTTCGACCGTGCCACCAGATGTCTGACCGCGATCCTCCTCGCCCTCGCGGGCGCGGTGCTGGCCGGCTGCGGCGGATCGGGCGGCGGGAAGGGCGGCGCGCCGGATGTGAAGACGGTGACGATCGCCTCGATCGCCTATCCCTATCAGGGCCAGCAGGTGTTCAGTGGGCTGACCAGCGTCGTTCTCGAGCAGGGCTGGTTGAAGGAACAGCTCGCGAAAAAGGGCGTGGAGCTGGTGTTCCAGCCGGTTTCCACGGCCGTCGGCGGGCCGCTGATCAACGAAGGCTTTTCCGGCAAGCGCATCGATTTCGCGGCTTATGGTGATTTTCCCGCCGCCATCGCGGTGGCGGGCGGCGTGCCTTTGAAGATCGTGGCGCCGGTGGGGCAGGGGCAGGACGTCTATCTGGTCGTGCGCAAGGGGCTGGCGGCCAACAGCCTGGCTGACCTCAAGGGCAAGCGGATCGCGCTCCATCGCGGCCGGCCGTGGGAACTGCCCTTTTCCAAGCTGGTCGATCGAAGCGGCCTGAAGCTCGACGATTTCAAGATCGTCAACATCAATCCCGGCGCGACCCCGGCGGCGCTGGAATCGGGCAGCGTCGATGCCGCCGTGCTGCTTTCGGATGGCCTGCTGCTGGATCAGAAGGGCATCGCCCGCGTCATCTGGTCCACGCGCGATGCGCCAGCCGACTGGCGGATGCGGGCCGAGCTTTTCGGGCGGCAGGATTTCGTGGATGCCCATCCCGATCTGACTCAGCTTGTCGTCAATGCCTATGTTCGCGCCGCCACCTGGTCATCGGACGAGGCCAACAAGGCGGAGGTGATCCGCAAGGCCGCGCGCGGCGCGATGCCGGAAGCGGTGGTCGAGCGCGATTATGCCAATTCCGACATTGCCTGGCGTGAACGTTTCTCGCCCATCTTCTCGCCCGCGCTGCGCACCCATTACCACTCGGTCGCCGATTATGCGCTGCAGCGCGGGCTGATCCGCAACAAGGTGGATGCCGATGCGCTGCTGGACGAACGCTTCGTCACTCAGGCGCTGAAGGATCTGAAGCTGGAAGGCTTCTGGGCACAGCCCGCGCCGGGGCAGCGCTGATGGCGAGCCGGGCCGCCGATTTCCCCGTGGCCGGCGGGGCGGGGGCGGGCTTCCGCTTCCGCCTGCCGCCGGTCGGCGCGGTCGTTCCGCTGGTTGCGTTGCTTATGGCATGGCAGATCGCCTGCCTGACCGGCCTGTTCCCGCCGCAGGTGCTGGTGCCGCCCAGCGGCGTGGCGCGCGCGCTGGTCGACATGACGCAATCCGGAGAGTTGCAGCGCCATGTGGGCGACAGCCTGTTCCGCCTGACCGTCGGCTTCGCCATCGGGGCGGTGGCCGGCATGGCTTTCGGCGCCGTGATCGCGCTGTCGCGGCTGGCGGAGGCGGCGCTGTCGCCCCTGTTCATGACGCTGTGGCAGGTGCCCGTCATCGCCTTCGTGCCGATGATGGTGATGTTCCTCGGCATAGACGAACCGTTCAAGCTGGCGGTGGTGGCGATCGCCGCCTTCTTCCCGATGGCGCTGGCGACCTTCGACGGCATTCGCGGCGTGCCGCGTAACTGGTTCGAGGTAGCGAAGGTCTATCGCCTGCGCCTGCCCCAGCTCATCCGGCGCATCCTGCTGCCCGCGACGGTGCCGGCGGTGCTGACCGGCCTGCGCGTGTCGCTGACGCGCGCCTGGGTGGTGCTGGTGGCGGCCGAGCTGCTCGCGGCCGACAGCGGCATCGGCCAGATGATGGAGATGGGGCGGCAATTGTTCCAGATCGATGTCGTGCTGGCGGGCGTGATGGTGAGCGGGCTGATCGGCTTCCTGCTCGATCGCGGCGCGCGCTGGGTGGAAAGCCGCGCGACCCGGTGGAGGGCGGCATGAACAGCCTGCTGGCCCGTTTTCCCGTCCGGCTGCTGATCGGCCTCGCCGCGCCCGCCCTGCTGATCGGCTGGTGGCAGTGGCAGGCGAGCGCGCATATCGTCTCCTTCGCGCCGCCCGCCGCGGTCGGCAGCGCGCTGGTCGAGATGCTGCGCAGCGGCGATCTGCTGCGCGATACGCTGTCCACCCTGGCCCGCGCCTTCACCGGCCTCGCCATCGGCGCGCCGCTGGGCGTGGCGCTGGGCATCGCCATGGGCATCTGGAAACCTGTCGATCGCGTGCTCGGCCCGTTGCTCCATGCGCTGCGGCAGGTGCCGATGATCGGCTGGCTGCCGCTGATGGGCCTGTGGTTCGGCGTGGGCGAGGGCACGGAGCTGATCGTCGTCAGCATGTCCGCCTTCTTCCCGTCCATGCTGAACAGCCATGCCGGCGTGGCCGAGGTCGAACGCCGCTATCTGGAGGTGGGCAGCATCCTGCGCTTCGGCACGGTCCAGCGCATCCGCTTCATCCTGCTGCCCGCCGCCATGCCGCTGGTGCTGACCGGCATCACCCAGGCGCTGGCCTTCGCCTGGATCGCGACGATCGGCACCGAGCTGCTGACCGGCGCCGGCTCCGGCCTCGGCGTCGCCATGGGCCAGGCGCAGATGCAGCAGCGGCTGGACGTGATGCTGGTGGTGATCGGCGCCACCGCGGCCCTCGGCTTCGTCATCAACCATCTGTTCCGTCGCCTGCGCCGTTCCGCGCTGCGCTGGCAACCTTCGCTTCCATGATGGGAAAATCCGGCATGACCCCCTATCCCCACGCCCGTGAAGACCGGCTGTCCGCCAAGACAGGCCGGGGTGAGCTGATCGTCAGCGATCTCAACAAGAGCTTCACGATCAACGGCCAGCCGCGCAGGATCCTAGACAATATCAACCTCACCGTCCGTCCGGGCGAGTTCGTCAGCATCGTCGGCGCGTCGGGTTGCGGCAAATCGACCCTGCTGCGCCTGATCGTCGGGCTCGACACCGAATATAGCGGCGAGCTGCGGCTGGATGGCGAGCGCATCGCCACCACCAGCCTGGATCGCGGCATCGTGTTCCAGGATCATCGCCTGTTCCCGTGGATGACGCTGGAACAGAATATCGAGCTGGCGCTGCTGAACACCGATACGCCCAGGGCGCGGCGCGCTCAGATCGTGGCCGATCATATCGCGTTGGTGAACCTCAAGGGTTTCGAGAAGGCCTATCCCCACCAGCTATCGGGCGGTATGGCGCAGCGCGCCGCGATCGCCCGCGCGCTGGTGACGGAGCCGCGCCTGCTGCTGCTGGACGAGCCGCTGGGCGCTCTCGACGCGCTGACCCGCGTGCATGTGCAAAGCGAGCTTCAGCGCATCTGGATGGCGCAGCGTTCGACGATGGTGATGGTGACGCACGATGTCGAGGAGGCGCTCTATCTGGGCGACCGGGTGATCGTGATGTCGCCCAATCCCGGCCGCATCCGCCGCATCGTCGAGGTGGACCTGCCGCACCCGCGCGATCGCCGATCGCCCCTGCTCCATCGCCTCAAGGACGAGATCCTTGCCGAGCTGACCTCCGGCGCCGATGCGGATGGGGATGCCGGCAATCTGGTCCACCTGCCCAGCCGGGAGGCGCGCTGATGGGCCGGGCCGCCGATCATCCGATCCATCCCCTGTTCGTGGATCGCTGGTCGCCCCGCAGCTTCACGGGCGAGCCGGTGCCCGATGCCGTCCTGAAGAGCGCGTTCGAGGCCGCCCGCTGGGCGCCTTCGGCGATGAACGCCCAGCCCTGGCGCTTCCTGGTGGCGCGGCCGGGCGATGGCTGGTGGGAAAGCTATCTGGATCTGCTGATGCCGCGCAATCGCCTGTGGGCGGGGCGCGCTTCCGCCTTGATCCTGATCCTCTCGGCCCGCCGGCTCGATCGCCGGGGCGAGACGGTGGAGAATGTTTCCCACAGCTTCGATGCCGGCGCGGCCTGGGCCAATTTCGCCCATCAGGCGCTGCTGCTGGGCTGGCATACGCACGGCATCGGCGGGTTCGATCGGGAAGCGGCGCGCGAACGGCTCCACGTGCCGGAGGACTTCGCGATCGAGGCGATGGTGGCGCTCGGCCGCCGGGGCGATCTCGACGGGCTGGACCCCGAATTCCACGCCGCCGAAGCCCCCAATGGCCGTCGCCCGCTGATCGATACGGTTTTCGCAGGCTCGCTCGAAACGCCGGCCTTCGCACAGGAAAAGGACGCCGCATGACCCTGAACATCCACTGGCGGCTCGATCCCGCCGCCGAGCCGCAGCGGCTGGAGCCGGCCGCCCGGCCGCCCTTGCCGGCGCTGGTCCGCGATCGCCGGCCGCCCAGCCAGAACCGCTTCGATTATTATCTGCAGGTGGCGGACGCCGTGGCGCAGACGGCCTTTGACGGCCTGTTCATCCGCCACCGCATCGAGGCGGACGAAAGCCGCATCATCGCCGCGGTCGTCGCCCGCGCCGTGCCGCGCCTTGTTGTCGTGCCCGAATTTCCCGCCTCGGTGGGATCGGCCGTCTATGCCGCCAAGCAGGCCGCGACCTTCCAGCGCGGCACCCATGGCCGGCTGGGCTGGGCGCTGGCGCCGGATGCCGATCGCGACGAGCGGGAGGCGGCCGCCGATTTCATCGACGAGGAGGATCTGGGGCTGCGGGCCGACGAGTTCCTCACCGTCGCGCGCGGTGTTCATGGGGAACGGCCCTTCACCTTCCAGGGCCGCCATTTCGAGGTGCTGAACGGCGGGTTCGAAGCGCCGCTCAACCAGCATCCCTTCCCGCGCATCTTCCTGCAGGGCGAGGAGGATGAGGCGCTGGCCCAGTCGGCCCGCCATGCCGATGTCCATCTGTTCCGGCCGGCGCCGGCGGATGTGCTGGCCGAACGCATCGCCCGGCTGAACGGGCTTGCGGAGGCGGAGGGACGGCGCGTGGCCGCCGGCCTCATCCAGCCGCTCGTCGCGCGCGAGGATCGGGAGAGCGCCGAGCGGGCCGCGCGGNCGGTCCCGCTCGCCGCCGGCACGCTGGTCGCCAGCTATGACGGGGCGGCGGAGCTGCTCGCCAACGCCGTCGCTGCGGGTGTGAGCGAATTGGTGCTGGAGGCCGCGCCCACGCTCGAGGAAGCCTATCGCATCGGCCAGCACGTCCTGCCGCGCCTGCGCGCCCGCGCCGGCTCCGCGCGCCAGGCGGCTTGAGGGGAGACATCCATGTCCATCGACTTCTACTGGCGGCTTCCCACCCATGGCTGCCACAACAGCCTGCGCACCAGCGGCTATGAACGGGGTGACTGGTCCCCGTTGCAGCCCGGCAATATCGCGCCGGGGCTCGATCGCGACGGTGGAGCGGACGGCTTCACCTATATCGACCATCTTGGCGCGATCGCGCGGGCGGCGGAAAGCGTGGGCTTTCAGGGCGGGCTGATCCCGTCCTTCCCGAACACGGACGATCCGTGGGTGATCTCCTCCCTGCTGGCGCGGGAGACGAGCAGCTTCCGCTTCATGATCGCCTTCCAGCCCGGCTTCGGCAATCCGGTCCACACCGCGCGCATGGCCGCCAGCCTGCAGCGCGCGACCGGCGGGCGGCTGCTGTTCAACATCATCACCGGCGGCGGCGGCCCCGCCCAGCTCTGGTGGGGCGACAGCTTCGCGCATGACGACCGCTACGGCCGCACCAGCGAGTTCCTCGATATCTTCCGGGGCGTGTGGGAGTCGTCGGACTTTTCTTATGACGGCCGCTTCTACCAGCTCCGCAAGGGGGGCCTGCCGGCCCTGTTCCGGCGCGAGGAATTTCCCGAGATCTGGTTCTCCGGCTCATCCGACGCGGCGCTCCAGACGGCCGCGCGCCATGCGGACTATTATCTTTCGTGGCTGGAGCCGTTCGACCAGCTCGGCGACAAGTTCGCGCGGGTGAAGGAGCGGACGGCCGCGCTGGGGGGCGAGCAGAAATGCGCGGTGCGCGTCGATCTGGTCGCCCGGCCGACCGAGGAGGAGGCATGGGCCGACATCCGCGCCGGCTTCGAGAATGTGAGCGAGGAGACCCGCCAGCGCTGGCGCGGGCAGGCGACGGATTCGGTGGGCGCGGCGCGGCAGGCGGCGCTCCGGCCCAGCGATGCGCGCCGTTATGACGAGCTGATCGTCGCGCCCAACCTGTGGGGCGGTTTCAACCTGCTGCGCGGCGGCCCGGCGCTCGGCATCGTCGGCAGCTACGAACAGTGCGCCGCCCGGCTGGACGATCTGATCGCGCGCGGCGCCGATGCCTTCATCCTCGCGGGCACGCCGCATCTGGAGGAAGCCTATCGGGTGGGCGAGGAGGTGCTGCCGCTGCTCGGCCGCCAGGTTTCGGCCCTGCAGGCTGCTGCCGAATAATGCCAGCCTTCCTCCCCTCCCTGAAAGGGAGGGGAGGAAAAAGCGCTGACGTCCGATCCCCCGACAATAACCGCCTTGCGGAGATCGCCGGTGTCTCCCGGAACCCGATGGCCGTTCATCATCGGAATTTGTCCACGCGGTTTAAGCTCGTGCCACACCTGGGAATTTCCAGGGCGTGATGCGTCAGCATATCAGCACCCTGGTAAAAGGCAGCAAAAAGGGGGCGGAAAATATCTCGCCCCCCCTTTTTGCGGGTAGCCGGGACGCATTCGCCCCGGCCCCCGATCGTCAGAAGCGGAAGATCACCGAACCGCCCGCCGTCAGCGGATCGGCCCAGGCCACCGTGTCGCCGGTCACGCCCAGCGCCGGATTGGCGCCCGGCAGCGAGTGGTTCAGGTAGCGCACGTCGAACAGGTTGTTGATGAAGCCCGATATGCTCACCGCTTCGTCGTTCGTCGTATAGGTGATGCGCAGATTGGTGAGCGTGTAGGGCTTCTGCGTCAGATAATAGCGGTTCACCGTGTCCTGCGGCGTCACATAATAGAATTGGCGCGACTGGTAGCGCGCGTCCGCCGCCAGCTCGATCCGGCCGAGATCGGCCAGCGCGAAGCTGTAGGATGCGCCCGCGTTCAGCGTCACCTTGGGCGATCGGACGAAACGCGCGCCGGCCAGGTTGGCGCCGCCGTTCAGCACCTGGAACTTCTTATATTCGGTATCGAGCAGGCCGAGCGCGGCGTTGAGCTTCAGCCCGTCGATCGGGTTCACCGTCAGCTCGAACTCGGCGCCGTTGACCTTCGCCTTCTCCGCATTCTGGAGGTAGGAGACGGTCGCGCCGCCGACCGCGCCGGGGTTCGGCCCGACCACGTTCACCTGCACATCCTTGTAATCATAATGGAAGGCGGTGGCGTTGAAGGTCAGCAGATTGTCGAACCAGCTCGATTTGTAGCCGATCTCGAAGGCGTTGAGCTTTTCCGGGGCCACGTCCGTCAGCGCGATCGGCAGGGTCGCGGCGGTGTTGAAGCCGCCCGATTTCACGCCGTGCGAGAATTTCGCATAGACCAGATTGTTGCGGTCGATGTTCCACGACGGCGTGATGTCATAGGTGAAGGCATCCCAGGTCCGCTTCAGATTGTCGCTGAAGGTGCCCGGCCCGCCATAGGTGCCGGTATAGCTGTTCCACCATTGGGCATAATTGCTCCACGATGCGGTGCTGGGCTGCCCCGGCGGCGGGGTGGGCGAGGACAGGCGGTCGAAATCGAGCGTCTTGGTCTCGCGCGTCCAGCGCCCGCCCAGCGTCAGCTTCAGGCTGTCGGTGAATTCATAGGTTGTGCTGCCGAACACCGCGCCGCTTTCCGCCTTGTGGCGGTAATCCGTGTCGCTGAACGCGGCCGCAGCGGTGGCGCCGGGCAGCGCGGGGACGACGCCCTGCGGCAGGGTGGCGGAATAGCTGTTCGAGCGGATATGCTCGTTGAAATAGAAGAGGCCGACGATCCAGGTCAGGCGGCTGTCCTGCGCCGATGTCAGCCGCAATTCCTGCGTCCACTGCTTCGACAGCGCATCCGAATAGCCGCGTGAGATTTCGAGCGGGGTGTAATCGCTGTCGCCGGCGCTCCGCGTCTTGAACCGTTCATAGCCGGTGATCGACGTCAACGTGGCGAAGTCGCCGATCTCCCAGTCGAGGTGCAGCGATCCGCCGATCTGCTTGTTGCGGCTCCATTCGGGGGCGTTGGCGCTGACATCGTTGATGTCGGTCGACGGCGCATAGCCGTTGCGGACGACGCCGTTGGCGGCATAGCTCGCCGTGGTCCAATAGGTGCCGTCGGTATCATAATCGCGATAATGCACGCTGAGCAGCGCCTCGAGCGTGTCGGTCGGCTTGGCCAGCAACTGGCCCCGGAACACGACATCCTTCACCGAGCTGGATTTTTCGCCGGTAAAGAGGTTGTCGAAACGCCCGTCGCGATCGTCGAAGCGGAAGGATGCGCGCGCGGCCAGCTTGTCGTCGATGATCGTCGTGCCCACGCCGGCTTCGGCGATCTTGTCGTCGAAGCTGCCATATTCCAGCTTCACATAATTATCGTCCTGTCCGTTGAGGGACGGGCGCTTGGAGATGACGTTGATCGCGCCGCCAGTGGTGTTCTTGCCCCACAGCGTGCCCTGCGGCCCGCGCAGCACCTCCACGCGCTCCAGATCGAACAGCGGCAGGCCGGTGGCGCTGGAATTGCTGATATAGACATCGTCCAGATAGAAGCCGACCGGATTGGCGAGGTCGAGCTGCTGCTGACCGGCGCCGACGCCGCGTATCCACCAGCGCGGCCGGCCATGCTGCTGCGTGCCGGCGGATGCGTTGGGGACGAGGTTCAGCACCTCGTTGGCCGAACGGCCGAGCCCGCCGACCGCGAACAATTCCTTGTCCAGCGCGGTGACGGCGACCGGCACGTCCTGCAGCCGTTCCTCGCGCCGCTGCGCCGTCACCAGGATGGTCCCCGCCGCTTCGGCATCCACCGCCTCGGCGGCGGGCGCCGCTTCGGGGGCGGCCGGCACCTCATCGGCGTGGGCGGCGGATATCTGGCCGGCCGCGATCAGGGCGAACGCGCTCGCGCCGATGGTGCGGAGCGATCGCGGCGAATTCCATATGTTCGACAATGATGTTCCCCATGCGTTGATGTTGCCCGCTTCGCGCGGCTTTGCCGGGGATGGCTGAGCAAGCGCTGTGCCATTCATCTAAGACCATGATTTCCATGGGATTGCGGCGGACGGCCGCTGCCCGCCGGTGGCTGGAATTGCGCAGCCCGGCCGCCGGCGCTGGTTTTCCAGCAACAGCGGGTCGCGCGGCGCTGCCGGCCGCCGGCGCGATGCCGCGCGCAAAAATCCACACAAATCCCATCGGTTGCTGCGCATAAACCGCCAGGCCGGGTTCGATCGCCCGGCTCCGGCGGATCGGGAATCCGCTTTCCGCTTGGGTTTCCGGGGGTTCCGGGCCGCTTGGCACGCGACATGCGTGGGCCGGTGCGTCGCGGGGGGCATTCCCGTGATCAGATTCTCACAAATTGCCGGGTCCCGGGGGAGCAATCATTCCATGCGATTCAAGCCGATTACGTCATGCCTGTTCCTGACGACTGCCTTCGTGCCGATAGCGGCGCTTCACGCCGAGGCCATCGAGCCCGGCGACGAGATCGTCGTGACGGCGCTGAAGCGCGAAACATCGCTGCAGGAAACGCCCGCCGCCATCACCGCGCTGGGCGGGGCGACGCTGCGTGCCGCGAACATCGACAATATCAACGATCTCCAGCGCACCACGCCGGGGCTGGTGATCACCGATGCGGGGCCGGGCCAGCGGCGCGTCGCGCTGCGCGGCATCCGCAGCGCGGGCGACGCGCAGGTCGGCATCTATTATGACGAGGCGCCGCTCGCCGGCCCGCCGGGCACGACCACCGACGCCGGTGGCGCCGCCAGCGACATCAAGCTGTTCGATGTCGAACGGGTGGAGGTGCTGCGCGGGCCGCAGGGCACGCTTTATGGCGCAGGCGCGATGGGCGGCGCGTTGCGCGTCATCTTCAACAAGCCCGATCTCGACAGCTTCGGCGCCTCCTTCGACGTCAGCGGCACCACCACGTCGCACGGCGGGGAGGGCTATCAGCTCAACGCCGCGATCAACGTGCCGATCGTCACCGATCGCATCGGCCTGCGCGTGGTGGGATACAGGCGGTTCGATCCGGGCTGGATCGACAATCCGAAGCTGGGCCTGAAGGGCGTCAACAAGGAGGATAGCGACGGCGGGCGCATCCTGCTCAGGATCAAGCCGATCGACGATCTGACGATCGACGCATCCGCTTTCTATCAGGATAGCAAGGGCAGCCCGAGCCTATGGTCGCCTTCGGTCGGCAAATGGCAATCGCCCAATCTGGCGGTGCTGCCTTTCCGCGACCAGAACCGGCTCTACAGCCTCACCGCCAGGGGGGAACTGGGTTTCGCGACCCTCGTCGCCACGACATCCTATCAGGATCGCGATCTGCTGATGACGCGCGATCCCAGCTATCTGTGGAAGCTGCTGGGCGGCCAGTCCTATCCGGCCGGCCTCTATTACCAGCCCCAGAACGTGACGGACTGGACGAGCGAGATCCGGCTCCAGTCGGCGGGCAGCGGCCCCTTCCAGTGGACGGTCGGCGGCTTCTACGAAGACCGGAAGGCCAAGGTGCTTTCCGAGGCCCATCAGGTCGATCCCGCGACCGGGGAGGACAAGGATCCGCCCACCGTCCTGCTGCAGCGCCATGTGGGCGACAAGCTGAAGCAGAAGGCGCTGTTCGGCGAGCTGGCCTATACGCTGTTCGATCGGCTGACGCTGACCGGCGGCCTGCGTTACTACCAGTATGACAAGCTGGTTTCCGGCGATACGACGATCGGCTTCCCGCTGCTGGGAACGCCGGCCGCGCCCTATGCGGAATTCGCCAGCGACAACAATGGCTGGCTCTACAAGATCAATGTTGCCTACAAGCTGAACGACAATGTGCTGATCTACGGCCAGGCGGCATCCGGCTATCGCCCCGGCGGCGTGAACCAGGTGCTCGGGCTGGCCGCCGCGCTTCCCTATCTGCCGGACAAGCTCTGGACCTATGAAGGCGGCATCAAGCTTTCGCTGGTCGATCGCAGGCTGCTCATCAACCTCACGGCCTATCGCACCGATTGGGATAATCTGCAGGTCACGCTGGATAGCGGCAGCTTCGCCTATCTGGGCAATGCCGGCGCGGCGCGGGCCAAGGGCGTGGAGGCGGAACTGGTGCTGAACCCCATTCCGGGGCTCAGCTTCTCGGCCAATGCCAACCTCCTGTCCGCCAAGCTCACCAAGGATCTGATCGCTCCCGGCACGGTGCCGAGCGCCACGACGGGCCGGGCGGGGGACCGCATTCCCAATATCCCGGAGGGCAGCTTCACTCTCGCCGGCCAATATGAGTGGGATCTTTCGAACGCGCTGACCGGCCTGGTGCGGGCGGACTTCAACCATGTCGGCAAATTCTATTCGGATTTCCGGCCCAATCCGGCCCGGCCGTTCAACTATCGCGAGGGCGGCGACTATCAGCTCGTCAACGGGCGCATCGGCGTCAGGACGCAGGAATGGGGCGCTTATCTGTTCGTCAACAACCTGCTGAACAAGGTGGCGCGGACGTCTGCGGGCAATGTGCTGGGCGGCAGCGTCGAGGTCATCTCCACCGTGCCGCCGCGCACGATCGGCATCAATCTGACGGGGAATTTCTGATGAACAGGCATCTTCGCGGGGCAGCCGGCCTGCTGATCGCAACCCTGGCGGCCTCGCCGGCCGTGGCCGCGCCGCTGGCAAAGGCGGAAAGCGCGCAGATCACCGGCGATATCGACAGGCTGAGCCCGGCCTTGTCGGCGCTGGCGACCGATATCTGGAATTATGCCGAGGTCGGCTTTCACGAGCAGAAAAGCGCGGCCCGCTTGCAGAAGGAGCTGAAGCAGGCGGGATTCCAGGTGGAAACCGGCGTGGACGGCATGCCTACGGCCTTCATCGCCTCGGCGGGGAAGGGCGGGCCGGTGATCGCGCTCCTGGCCGAATATGATGCGCTGCCGGGGCTCGCGCAGGCCGCCGACGCCGATCGCCATCCCATAGAAGGGCAAAGGGCGGGCCATGCCTGCGGCCATAATCTTCTGGGTTCCGCCTCGGTGGGCGCGGCGATCGCGCTCAAGAAATGGCTGGAAAGGACGGGCACGCCCGGCACCGTGCGGCTCTATGGAACGCCGGCCGAGGAAGGCGGCTTCGCCAAGGTGTTCCTGGTGCGGGATGGCTATTTCAAGGATGTGGACGTGACGCTGGCCTGGCATCCCGGCGATCGCAACAGCGCATCGCAGTCGCAGATGCTGTCCGTCATCTCCGGCAAGTTCCTTTTCGAGGGGCTGCCGTCCCACGCCGCCGCCGCGCCCGAGCGGGGCCGCTCCGCGCTCGACGGCGTGGAAATCATGAACGTCGCGGTCAATTATCTGCGGGAGCATGTGCCGCAGGAAACGCGGATCCACTACACCATCACCAATGGCGGCGATCAGCCCAATATCGTGCCCGCATCGGCGGAGAGCTTCTATTATGTCCGGCATTATGATCCGGAGGTGGTGAAGGACATCTGGGGCCGCGTGACCAAGGCGGCCGAAGGGGCGGCGCTGGCCACGGGCACAAAGGTTTCGGTGCGGCTGATCGGCGGCACCTACAGCACCTTGCCCAACTACACGCTCGGCCGGATCGCCGACCGCCATCTGCGCGATCTCGGCGGCTTCACCTATTCGCCAGAGGAGCAGGCCTATGCCGCCCGGCTGAAGGCCAATCTGCCGCCGGGCGGCCGGGCCGGCGGCGGGCCGGACAGCGTGGAGCCCTTCGTCGAAGGCCGGAAGGGGCCTGCCTCCACCGATGTCGGCGATGTCAGCTGGGCGACGCCGACCCTGCAGATCAGCACCGCCACCTGGGTGGAGGGAACCTCGCCCCATAGCTGGCAGGCGGTTTCGGCCAGCGGCACCAGCATCGGCAACAAGGGCCTGGTGCTGGCCGCCAAGACGCTGGCGCTAACCGGCGCGGAGCTGTTCCGCAGCCCGGACGAGATCGCGGCCGCCAGGGCGGAGTTCGAGGCGGGCCGGGGGAAGGATTTCCACTACACGGCCCTGATCGGGGATCAGCCGCCGGCTCTGGACTATACCGACCATAAATAGGCCGTCGGCGTGCGGCGGAGGGCCCGGCCGGTCGGCGGCCGGCCGGGCCCGAGCCGCCAATGCGACATCAAATGCGCCATTTTGAAAAGTGAAAGCTCTTTCGCCGCCATGCCCGGCAGATATGCTCGCGGCCGTGTGAAGGAGACTTTTGATGACGACCCGCCCGTTGACCGCGGAAGAGCGCGGCATCACGCTGCCGATCCCCTTCGGCTGGTATATGCTCGATTATTCGGCCGATCTCGCGCCCGGCCAGGTGAAGCCGCTGCGCTATTTCGGTGAGGAGATCGTGCTGTTCCGGGGCGAGGACGGCGTGGCGCGCGCGCTCCACCCTTATTGCCGCCACCTCGGCGCGCATATGGGCCATGGCGGCAAGGTGCGGGGCAGCCGGCTGGAATGCCCCTTCCACGCCTGGCAATATGACGAAACGGGCGCGGTGGTGGAAATCCCCTATGCCAAGGTCATCCCGCCGCAGGTGAAGCGTCCCTGTGTCAAGGCATGGCATGTGGTGGAGCGTAACCGGCTGATCTGGGCCTGGTATCACCCCGAAAATGTCGATCCGCTATGGGATGTGGTGGAGGTGCCCGAGGCCACGAACCCCGAATGGGGCGAGTTCGAGCGTTATGAATGGACGGTGCCCGTCCACATCCAGGACATGGCCGAAAACGGCGCGGATGCCGCCCATTTCCGCTATATCCACGGCACCGCCAGCTATCCCGACATGGATACCGTGTTCGACGGGCCGATGATGCGCGGCCGGGTGGAAGCCAAGATGGATACGCCGCGCGGGCCGATCGACGGATCGATCACCTCCACCGTGATGGGGCCGGGGCAGAGCTGGGTGCGCTTCGAAGGCATCGCCGAAACGCTGCTGATCGCCGGCGTCACCCCCGTGGAGAAGGATCTCGTCCACGCCCGCTTCAACTTCACGCTTCCCAGCCATGGCCACAAGGCGGCCGGGCAGGCGGTGATCCGGGATATCGTGAAGCAGTTCAACGAGGATTATCCGATCTGGCAGCACAAGCGCTTCATGCCCCAGCCGATCATCTGCGACGGCGATGGTCCGATCATGCGCTGGCGCCAGTTCTACAGCCAGTTCTACGTGGAATAAGGGCTCGCCCAGGCGAGGCAGGGCCGGGGCAGGCGAAGGGGGCCTGCTCCGGCTTTTTTTGGACTGGTTTTCTTGCGGGTTTTTCCTTCCCTCAATGGAGTGGATGGAAGGCCGGGCCGCCGAACGTTCGCCCAACTCGATCCCCCGCCATCGGCCTCAACCCGCCTCGCGCAGCGCCCGGCGGTCGAGCTTGCCCATATGGTTGCGGGGCAGGTGGGGCAGGATGCGGATTTCGGTGGGCAGCTTATGCGGGGCGAGCTTCGTAGCGAGCGCCTCCGTCAGCCGGGCGGCGTCCACTTCCCCGCCCGGCATTGGCGATATCGCCAGCACCACGCGCTCGCCCATGCGTTCGTCGGGCAGGCCGAAGGCGGCAGCGTCGCCGACGCCGGCCTCACCCAGCGCCGCGAACTCCACTTCCGAGCAGGCGATATTCTCGCCGCCCGAGATGATGATGTCCTTCTTGCGATCGACGACATAGAGATAATTGTCGGCGTCGAGATAGCCGACGTCGCCGGTGGCGACCCAGCCGTCGCGGAAGACGCGGGCGCTTTCGTCCTCCCGGTTCCAGTAGCCGCGCGCCACCATGGGGCCGCGGATCGCGATCTCCCCAGCCTCGCCGGCGGGAAGCTCGCGGCCGTCATCGTCGAGGATGCGCACGTCCGCGACGGGGACGACCCGGCCCGACGTGCCCGGCCGCTCGACCAGATCGGCGGTGGAGGCGGCGCAGACCGTGCCCGCCGTTTCCGTCTGGCCGAAGCCGCAGCCGAAGCCGGCATGAGGGAACATCGCGCGGATATCGGCGAACAGCATCGGCGGCAGCGCCTGCCCGCCAATGCCCAGCCCCATCAGCGAGGACAGGTCGCGCTGTCCGTTATGGGCGCGCACCATATCCCACAGCATGGCCGGAGATCCCGACAGCGCCGTCACCTTTTCCCGCTCGATCAGGTCGAGCGCGGCATCGGCGCTCCATTTGCCGAGGATCACGATCTTGCCGCCGGACAGCAAGGTGTTCAGGAAATCGGAACCGCAGCCGGAAATGTGGAAGAGCGGGAAGGCGTTGAGCACCGCCGGCTGGCGGGCGGCCAGTAGCTTCACGATTTCCGGGTCCATCCCCGCCATCGCCTTGGCGCCGACGAAGGCGCGGGAGAACATGGTGGTGGCGATCCCCTGCGTCAGCGCGCGGTGGCTGAGCCGCGCGCCCTTGGGCAGGCCGGATGTGCCGGTGGTGAACATGATGACGGCATCGTCATCGGGATCGACGGCGACGGGATCGAGGCGGTGGCCTTCCCCCGGCCGGGCATCCGCGTCGCAATCGATCAGCCGGCCGGCGGGCCAGCCGCCCGCGATCAGGGCCTGCGCGCGCCGCCCATCCGCCACGATCAGCGTGCAATCGGCGTCGGCCGCCGCCGCCGCCATGTCCGGTCCGGTGCCCCGGCTGTTGATGAGGACGGCGACCCCGCCCAGCGCGGTGATCGCGGCGAAGGCGGCCATCCATTCCGGCCGGTTGGCCATGGCGATGCCGATATGCCGTCCGCGCACCGCGCCCAGCCGGTCGGCCAGCATCGCGGCCCAGGCACCGGCATGGGCGAAGAAGGCGTCGTAGCTGAACCGGCTACCCTCATGGACGATGCAGTCCCGATCGCCGAACGCGGCCGCCGCCCGATAGAGCGCGGCCAAGGTGCGCGGGCCGTTGCGGAAGGCGCGCATCGCCACGCCGCCCACGTCGATCTCCTCAAGCTCGTGCGGCGCGCCGGGCGCGGTCAGGGCGAGGATCAGCGGATCGGTCATGCTCTCTCCTGTTTCGCCGGCTCTTGTTTGGCCGGTTCCTGTCTGGCGGGTTCCTGCCGGGGCGGTCTGGCCTCGCGCGGCAGGCCCAGGCCGCGTTCGGCGATGATGTTGCGCTGGATCTGGCTGGTGCCGGCCCAGATCGAGTCCGATCGCGATTCCAGATACATCTTCTGCAGTCGCCAGGCATCGCCGCCCGGCTCGGCAATGTCGCCCGCCGGCCCCAGCACGTCCATCGCCAATTCGCCCAGCCGCTGGTGCCAGCTCGTATAATAGAGCTTGTAGGTAAGCCCCGCCCGGCTGAGCCCGGTATCGCCCAGCATGCGGAGCGCGGTGTAGCGCATCACCCGCAATTCGGCCTCGGCCCGCGCCAGCCGCTTGGCGATGGCCGGATCGCCGATTGCCCCGTTGCCCCGCGCCGCGCGGATCACGC
Organism: Edaphosphingomonas haloaromaticamans; assembly: GCF_001853345.1. Classification (NCBI taxonomy): domain Bacteria; kingdom Pseudomonadati; phylum Pseudomonadota; class Alphaproteobacteria; order Sphingomonadales; family Rhizorhabdaceae; genus Edaphosphingomonas; species Edaphosphingomonas haloaromaticamans. The sequence goes on from NZ_MIPT01000001.1 coordinate 1,379,780, forward strand.
GGTCCAGCTCTGTGCGGAAGCTCATCTGCTGGCCTAGGGTGGAGACGCCGCGCTCGAAGGTCAGCGTCGCCATCGCCACGCGCCAGCCTTCGCCGGGCGTGCCCAGCACGTTTTCGGCCGCCGTCTCGGCGCCGTCCAGGAACACCTCGTTGAAGCTGCTGCCGCCGGTCATCTGGCGGATCGGGCGGATGTCCACGCCCTTGCCGTCCAGCGGCACCAGCAGCATGGAAAGCCCCTTGGCGCCGCTGCTGCCGGGCTCGGTGCGCACCAGCGCCATGCCCCATTGCGAATATTGGGCGAAGGAGCTCCAGATCTTCTGGCCTTCCAGCACCCAGACGGGGCCGCCCGGCCGATCCTCCAGCCGCGCGCGGGTCTGGACATTGGCGAGGTCCGACCCGGCATTGGGTTCGGAGAAAAGCTGCGCCCACACGATGTCCACCATCGCGGTCGGCTCCAGGAAGCGGGCGCGCTGCCCGTCGCTGCCGAAGGCCATGATGGTGGGCGCCACCAGTTCCAGCCCGACATGGCTCAGCCGGCCGGGCGCGCCGCTGCGGGCGTATTCCTCGTGAAAGATCACCTGTTCCATCAGGCTGGCGGCGCGGCCGCCAAAGGCCTCCGGCCAGGCCAGCCGGTTCCAGCCGGACCGGCCGAGATGGCGTTCCCAGGCGAAGCGCTTGTCGATGCCCTCGCTCGTCCCCTCCATGCCGCGCACATGGCGGAAGGGGCCGTCCAGCTCGCGGTCCAGCCAGCCGCGCACCTCGCTGCGGAAGGCTTCCTGCTCGGGGGTGAAATCAAGCCGCACGCAGCATCTCCCGATCGGTGGTCATCCCGTCCTCGATGATCGCAAGCTGGCGATCCGTGTCGCCGAACAGGCCGGCAGCGGCGCGGGCGCGGCGGAAGTAAAGATGGGCGTCATGCTCCCAGGTGAAGCCGATGCCGCCATGATAATGGATCATGTCCGCCGCGCAGCGCGACAGGGCGTCGCTGGCCATCAGCTTGGCGGTGGCGGCGGCGATCGGCAGTTCCTCCGGCCGTTGATCGGCGACGGCGGCCGCATACCAGACGGCGGATTCGGCCGCCTCGACCAGCAGGGCAAGATCGGCCAGCGCATGCTTCACCGCCTGGAAGGCGCCGATCGGCTGGCCGAACTGGATGCGCTGCCTGGCATAATCGACCGTGCGGTCGAGCGCGGCGGCGGCGGCCCCCATCTGTTCGGCCGCAAGGGTGGCGTTGGCGTGGAGCAGCAGCGCCTCGAACGCATCGCCCGGCAGCACCGCTTCCGGGCCTGCGCGAACGGCGGTCAGGTCGATCCGCGCCACGGCGCGGCCGATATCGATCGAATTCTGGCGCGTGGCGGCAAGCCCTTCGGTCGCGGCCGGGATCGCCACGAAGCGGATGGCCTCGCCATCCCGGGCGGCGACCAGCAGCAGATCGGCGACATGGCCGTCCAGCACGAAGCCCGCCGCGCCGTCCAGCACGCAGTCCTGCCCTTCGCGGCGCAGGCGCACGCCCACGTCGCCCGGCAGGTGGCGGCCTTCGGGATGGGTGAGCGCGACGGTCGCGGTGATCTCGCCGCGCGCGATCGGCGGCAGCCAGCGCGCGCATTGTTCCTCGTCGCCGGCGATCGATAGCGCGCGGGCGGCCAGCATGGTCGCGATCAAGGGAGAAGGCAGCAGCGCGCGGCCGCAGGCGGCGGCCAGGATCGAAAGCTCGATCTGGCCCAGGCCAAGGCCGCCCGCGCTTTCCGGCACGATGATCCCGCTCCAGCCCAGCTCCACCATCTGCCGCCACACCGCCGGATCATGGCCGGGCTCGCTCGCGGCCGCCGCGCGCACGGCCTGCGATCCGCCGACCTCCTCCACGAAGCGCGCCGCCATTTCCCGCAGCATCGCCTGTTCCTCGGTAAAGGCGAAGCTCATGCCGGGTCCTTGATCTTGAACAGCCGCTTGGCGTTGTCGCGCAGGAATTTGGGCCACACCTCGTCCTTGAAGGGCACCTCCGGCAGCTCCGCGAAGATGCGATCGAGGCTGAGGCCGGACGGGTAATAGCCGGCGTAGAGGACCTGGTTGGCGCCGCGCGTGTTGGCGAAATCCACGATCGACTTCGGATAATAACGCGGCGCGAACGCGCTCGTCGAATAATAGAGGTTGGGATATTTTATCATCAGCTTGACGGCCAGCTCGTCCCACGGCTCGGCGCCGTGGCGCATGATGAATTTCAGTTCCGGGAAGAACCAGCAGACCTCGTCCACCAGCTCCACCTTCTGCGGCGCCATCGGCACGCGCGGGCCGGGCACGCCCACATTCACCATCACCGGAATGTCCAGCTCCACGGCGGCGGCGTAGAGCAGGTACATCTTCTTGTCGTTGATCGGCACCTGCGGGTTGAGGCCGCAGGGGAAGATGGAAAGGGCGGCGATGCCATGGTCCTTGTGCAGCCGCTTGATCCGGCGCACCTCGTCCATCCCCTCATTGGGATTGACCGGCAGTTCCCACAGAACCCGGTCGCCGAAGCGGCGCCCGATCTCCGCGATATGATCGGACCCTTCGTAGAAGCCCATCATCGCGGTGCCGATATTATGCTTGTCCATCTCCGCGAAGGTGTGGCCGATCAGGTCGTCCACGCCGTCGAAATTGGGGATGCCCTTGAACATATATTGGGCCGGCATCTTGAAGGCCTGCCGGCTTTCCTTGTCCATCAGCAGCGGCAGGAACTGGGTGTACCATTCCTCGTTCGTGGCGCTGACCGGCACGTTCAGCATCAGATCGACAACGCGGACATCCGTTGGAAACGGCATTCATCTCACTCCTGGGCTGGGATGCCCGGCAAGGCCGGACAGAAAGGGAAGGGCGGCAAGCGCATCGGCATGGCGAAGGCTGCCCGGCGCGGGATCGCGGCCGCGGAACATGCGGTAGACGATCAGCGCCAGCCATTCGGCCAGCGCATCCTCCGCAAGCTCCAGCGGCCGCAGCGATCGCAGGCGCCAATTGGCGTAAGCGACCATCGGCATCTCGCCCGCGCCCAGCGCGGCATAGCCCAGCATCAGCGCGCGGGCGCTGCCGGGGGAAGGCGGGGCGCCGGGCTCCGGCCAGCGATCGGTGACGAGATATTCCAGATAACGCTGATAATCGGCGTGCGCGGCGGCAAGGCTCTTGGGGCTGTCTTCCGATAAGGGCACCCAGGCGCGCATCAGGCCGGGATTGCGCAGATAATTGCCGGTCTGGATGGCATGGTGGATGCGCAGCTTTTCGAACAGGCGATCGGCCGCATCGCCATCCATTGCCTCGTCGATCGCCAGGAAGGGGGCGATCATCTCGCCGCAAAGCTCGGCCGCGATTTCGCGCAGATCCTGGAAATAGCGATAGAAAAGGCCGGATGCGACCTGCGCCTCCGTGGTGATGTCGACAACGCGGGCACGGCGATAGCCCATGCGGTTGAAGGTGATGCGCGCCGCTTCCTTGATCCGTTCGCGCGCCGCCTCGCCCCGTGCCGTGCGCGGCCCGCGCGGCAATGGCTGCCGGCCCGCATATCCGCCGCCCGGCGCGCGACGCGCCCGGCCGGAAGCGATGGCGGCGGAAGGGAAGGAGGGGGAAGGCATGGGGCTGCGGNCGTCCGTCGCGCTGCGGTGGAAGGCGAGGTTAGCCGTGGCGTTTCGCGGTTCAATCCCCGGTCCGGGGCGCTTTGATATGAAAGAATCGCATCATTGCCATTTTGCGGCATGAAATGACGTGACGATAACGCAAAGCGGTGCGAGGAGGGGTGTGCGGATTGCCCCGGCAGGCATCCGAATGATAAAAGTGACACCAGGTTCACAAGAAAACCTGATCGAACGAGGCATGCGGAGAGGTGCCGATGAGCCGGAACGTGGTGGAGGCGGAGCTGCATTGCGGCTCCACGCGGGTGCGCGTCCAGACCTATAATTACGACGTGCCTTCGGAACAGGTGCGCTGCCCGTCGCAGCATCTGCTGACGCTGATGTCGGCGCGCCGCCGCCACACGTCCCGATCCTATTTCGGCCGGCCCCAATCGTCGAACCGCTACTCGCTGGGCAACCTGCTTTACGTGCCGGCCGGCCATCCCATCTGGGGCAGCGGGCCGGGCGGTCCGCTGACGATGGTGACATGCACCTTCCCCAAGGGATCGAACGAAGCGCTGGCCATGTTCGAACAGGGGTGGGACGATCATGCTCTGTCCCGCTTCGGCGATATCCGGTCGAACCGCATCGTCGAGGCGATGCGCCGCCTGGGGCAGGAGGCGCTGGAACCGGGCTTCGGCAGCGACATATTGGTCGATGCGCTCACCAGCATGCTGCCGGTCGAACTCGTCCGCCATTTCGAAGGGCTCGCCATGCGCGGCAGCGCGATACGCGGCGGGCTGGCGCCGCACCAGCTGCGCGCGATCGAGGATCATGTCCGCGCCTGGCCCGCCGGCGGCGTGCGGGTGAGCGACCTTGCGGCGCTGACCGGCCTCAGCCGCGGGCATTTCATGCGCGCCTTCAAGCAGAGCACCGGCAAGACGGTGCATAATTTCGTCGAGGATGTCCGGCTGGATCACGCCAAGAGCCTGCTGATCGACAGCGACAAGCCGCTGAAGCAGATCGCCGCGATGCTGGGCTTCGCCAATCCGGCCAGCTTCTCGCTCGCCTTCCGCCGCATGACCGGGGAAGCGCCAGGCCGCTATCGCAACATGCGCCAGGGCGTGGACTGACCAGGCCCCCGGCCGGGTGGACAAATTCCGATGGTGATTCGGCCGTCAGGTTTGGGGACGGTTTTGCGATGCGCTGAATGACCGGAATGTCGGGGTTAGCTGCCGCGCGTCTTTCTGCGGTTGACGATCCAGCGGGCCAATAACCCGCTGGCAGTGGCGATCGATAGTGTCGTCAAGATAACAACCAGAGAGCGCATCCCCTCACCATTATGACAAGGCTCTCTTGGTGCGCAGCTACCGTAAAAGCTCAGGAACATTAGAATGGTGAGTACGGGAAGGCCGACAAACACGGCGGTGGCACAGCCGAATTTGCCGCCGATCGTAGTCCCATTGCTGTAACGGTTAGGCTCTTCCACAGATACAGCTTAACCGAAATCAGATCGTCAGCAATGTCGGCGAGTCCGGAATGGCTGCTCTGTCGGCGAAAACTCCAACAGCGGCCGTGATCCGGATTTGTCCATCCGCCTGGGCTGGAGCGCAGGCCGGGGGAGGGGGGCAGCTGGTCTGGTCGCGGTCATCCGCCTTCGCGGGCGACCCTTTCGATGCCGGCAAGGTCGCGCAGGATGATGTGGCCGTAGCCGCGCCGGATCAGGCCCTGCGCCTCCAGCGTCGCAAGGTGCTGGCTGGTCGTCTTGCGGGAAAGGCCGGCCGTTTCCCCAAGCTGTTCCTGGCTCAGCCGCACGATCGCGGTGCCGTCGGCGGACCGGCCGGCGGCCGCCAGCAGCCGGGCGGCGAGACGGGGGCGGGGCGGCAGCGCGATCACCTCGGCCACCATCTGCAAGGCGTTGCGGACATTGGCATAAGCGGAATCGGCGATGGCGCGCCACAGTTCCGGGTGGCGGGCGCCGATCCGTTCCAGCGCCTCCACGCCGATTTCCAGCACCACGCCCGGTTCCGCGCAGATCGCGGTGACGAGGCGTGGTCCGCCGCTGAAACGCGTCGCATGGCCCAGCACCGCGCCGGGGCCGGATGCGCCCAGCATCACCTCGCGATCGCCGGGCGCCTGGCAATAGGAATGGAACAGGCCGTGGAGGACGACGAACAGGCCGTCCCGCTCATCGCCCTCGGCCTGCGCCCATTCGCCGGCGTTCAACCGCACCAGCCGGCCATGATCGAGCAGCGCGGCGGCCAGCTCGGCCGGGTGCCGGCCTAGCCATTCGGTTCGGCGCAGCAGGGCCAGCGCGGAGGCGCGTTCGTCGGATTTCATGGCAGGATTGTAACTATCGTAACAATCATCCGCCAGCCAAAGCTCTAGCCTCGCCCAAAAATGGGAGGAGAGGATGATGGCGGGCCGCGAGCAGAAGATCGTCCGGATCGGCGGGGCCACCGCGTCCTTTTCCGATACCGCTCTGTCTGTGCCGCAGCTGCTGGCGGCGCCCGACCTCGATTATATGATCCTCGATTATCTGGCCGAAGGTTCGATGGGGATATTCGGCCGCATGCAGGCGGCCGATCCCGAGGCCGGTTTCGGCGGCGACTTCCTGACCGTTCATATCGGCCCTTACCTGCGGGACATCGCCGCGCGCGGCCTGAAGGTGGTCGCCAATGCCGGCGGCGTGAACCCGGCTGGTCTCGCCCGCGCGCTGGAGGCGATGATCGCGGAGCTGGGGCTGAGCCTGACGGTGGCCTATGTGGATGGCGATGATCTGCGGCCCGACGTCCCGCAATTGCGCGCCGCCGGCCATCGCGACATGTTCACCGGCGCCCCGTTCCCGGACAATGTGATCAGCGCCAACGCCTATTTCGGCGCCTTCCCGATCGCCGAGGCGCTGGCGCGGGGCGCGGATATCGTCGTCACCGGCCGGGTGGTGGACAGCGCCCTCGCGCTCGGCCCGCTGATCCATGAATATGGCTGGAGCGAGCAGCAATATGACCTGCTCGCCGCCGGCACGCTGGCCGGGCACCTGCTGGAATGCGGCGCGCAGGTGACGGGCGGCACCTTCACCGATTGGCGGGACGTGCCCGACTGGGCGAATATCGGCTTTCCGATCGCCGAATGCCGCGCCGACGGCAGCTTCGTGCTGACCAAGCCGGACGGAACGGGCGGGCTGGTTTCGATCGGCACGGTGGCGGAGCAATTGCTTTACGAGGTCAGCGATCCGGCGGACTATATCGTCGCCGACGTCCGCTGCGACTTCAGCGGCGTGGCGCTGGAGCAGATCGGCCCCGATCGGGTGCGGGTGAGCGGCGCGCGCGGCAATCCGCCCACCGCGCAATATAAGGTGTGCGTCACCTTCGACGCCGGCTGGCGCGCCACCGCCTACCAACCCATCCTGGGCGAAGATGCGGCGGAGAAGGCGGCCCGGCAGGCCGAGGCGCTGTTCGCGCGGGCGAGGGCTTTGCTCCGCGCCCGCAACCTCCCCGATTTCACCGCGACGGATACGGTGATGATCGGCGCGGAGGCGAGCTATGGCGACCATGCCCGGCCGGGCGCCGCGCGGGAGATCATTTGCAAGCTGGTGGCCGATCACCCCGAAAAGGCGGGGGCGGACATCTTCGCGCGCGAGCAATGGGCCGGCATTTCCGGCATGGCGCCCGGCACGTCGATCAACCTCGGCACGCAGGTACTGCCGATGACCGGCATATTCCTCTTCCTGCTGGACAAGGCAGCCGTGGCCGCCCCGCGCGTGACGATCGGCGGCGTAACGCAGGCGGCGCCACCGTGGCTCCCGCCCCAAGGCGGGGATGTTCCCGCGCCGGCCGCGCCGGCATTCGCGGATGACGGTGCGTTCGCGGGGCCCGCCGGGACGGTCGATCTGATGCAGCTCGCCTGGGCGCGCAGCGGCGACAAGGGGCATCTGTTCAACGTCGCGGTGATCGCACGGCGGGCGGATTATCTCCCCTTCCTGCGCGCGGCGCTGACGGTGGAGGCGGTGGCCCGATGGTATCGCCATTTCGGACGGAACGGCGTGCCCCCGCGGGTGGACCGCCATGAGGTGCCCGGCTTCCACGCCCTGAACTTCGTGGTCCACGACGCGCTTACCGGCGGCATCAATGCCAGCACCCGGCTGGATCCCGCCGCCAAGGGCATGGCCCAGATGCTGTTGCGTTTCCCCGTCGCCGTGCCGGCGGCATTGGCCGAGGCGCTCGCGCCCGCCGGCCGGAAAGGAGCCTGAAATGGATTATTCCTACCTGATGAAGGGCATAAAGCCGGTCGCGACCGAAAGCAGCGTGCTCATAAGCTCATCCCGCTACCTGAACGACGCGCGCGTGCGCGATTGGGTGGCGACCCACATGCTCCGCCGCAACGGCGCGGACGTGCCGACGCCTTCGGATTCGATCCAGCTCGTGCAGATCCTGCGCGAGGTGCAGGACATCGATCATATCAACGCGCTGTTCGCGGCGGAGCGCAAGCGCAATCCCGCGCTGGACGCGTGGTTCGAGGAAGGCTTCGTCTCCACCTTCCAGCTGGAGGACCTGAAGGATTATCCGCCGGAAAGCGTGGGTGGGCTGTTCCACGCGCAGCTTGCCGGCAATGATCTGCAGGTCGATATCGTGCCGCGTTTCACGCCCCACAACGATTATGAATATTTCCAGCTTCGCGCCGGCCAGACGCATGATCTGGAACATATATTGGGCGGCGGCGGCTTCGATTTCATCGGCGAGCTGGTGCCTTATTACATGCGGCTGGCCAATCTGTTCGTTCACCTGGATGCGGAGCTGGCGGGCGAGCTTTCCGCTTTCTCGATCCTGGGATCGACACGCATCCTGACTCGCGCCGTGCTCCATTATCCGCAGACCTGGCTGGCGACGCTTGATGCGATGGAAAGGGGCGCGGCGGTGGGGCGCCAGTCCGACCCGCTGTTCCTGATGCGCTACGAGGATATTTTCGCGCTGACGCCCGGCGAGGCACGCGAGAAGCTGGGTATCCGGGGCGTGCGCATCGCCGATACGGCGGCGGCCTCCGCGCAGTGGAACTGAAGCCCGCCCGCGCGGATGGACCATTTTATGATTCTATCCGGCAATGGTGTTGGGATTTGACAACACACGGCCGCTGCGCGCCGCGCCGGGCATTCTAAGACCTTCCTCCAGCGGATCATATCGCCGCCGACAACGGGATCAGAGAACCCCGATCGGCGTGAAGGGAGGAGCTTCGGACAATGCGTAATCTTCGCCGATCGACAAAGGCGCAGCGACGCCGGCTGGCCTATCTTGGAAGCGGGCTGACGCTGCTGGCGGTATCGCCGGCCATGGCCCAGGGCCAGGGCAGCGAGGCGGCCATCGACGCGCAGGGCCTGGAGGATATCGTCGTCACCGCGCAGAAGCGCAGCGAATCCCTGCAGCGCACGCCGCTCGCGATCAGCGCCGTCAGCGCCGAGACCATCGAGACGCGGCGGATCACCGACGCATCGATGCTGAACGCGGTCGCCCCCAACCTGTCGACGACGATGGGGCCGTCGTCGCGCAGCCACCTGATCATCCAGATCCGCGGCATCGGCGAATCCGAACCGATCCTGACGGCGGACAGCCCGATCGGCGTCTATGTCGACGGGGTGATCGTCGGCCGGTCGACCGGCGCCATCTTTGAGCTGGTCGATCTGGAGCGGATCGAGGTGCTGCGCGGGCCGCAGGGCACGCTCTATGGCCGCAACACCACGGGCGGCGCGGTCAACCTCATCACCAAGAAGCCGTCCGACGAATTCGGGGTGGATGTCACCGGCAGCTACGGCAACCGCAATTACTGGCAGGGCAGGGGATCGATCGACACGGGCGAGATCGGCCAAAGCGGCCTGAAGCTGAAGCTCAGCTACCTGCACAAGCAGGCCGACGGCTATGTCGACAATCTGGACCTGAAGGGCAGCCGCGATCCCGGCGCCTACAACACCGATGCCGTGCGCGCGGCGCTCAGCTTCGATCGTGGCGGGGATTTTCGCTTCGACTATGCGTTCGACTGGGCCGATATGCGCGGCGTCGCGCCGATGGCGCAGCTCACGGTCGCCAAGCAGAACCTGATCGATTATTTCAGCCGTTCTCCGGCGATGGGCGGTACGGCCTTCATCCCGCCCAGCACGACGCGGCTGAAGGAAGCGCGGCCCGATCTTACCGCCACCTGGGATCGTAACATCAGCCACACCGCCACCGCCGAGGTGGATCTGACCCCGGACCTGACGGTGCGGTCGATCACCGGCTTCCGCAAATGGAAGAACACGATCGCCAATACCGATCTGGACGGCAATTCCGGGCTGAAGGGGTATGTGGTGAGCCCCACGCCGCCGGGTATCCAGCCGGTGCAATTGTTCGGTGCGGACAATGCCCGCCGGCAGCATCAGTTCAGCCAGGAGCTGAACGCGATAGGCCAGATCGGCTCCAGCTTCGAATATGTGGCTGGCGCCTATTTCTTCCGCGAGGAAGCGCATGAGCGCAATCCGCAGGCCTATACCTTCGTGCAGAACATAACGGGTGTCGGTCTGGTCGGCATTAACCTTGGAAATCTCGTCGATTACGACACCGAAAGCGAATCCAAGGCGCTGTTCGGCCAGGGGACCTACAGCTTCACCGACACGCTGAGCTTCACCGGCGGCGTGCGCTACACCTGGGACGACAAGAAACTGATCCAGCGGGCGCCGTTCGTGCGGCAGCTTTCGCGGTCCTTCTCCAAGTTCAATTATGCCGCGACTTTGACCTGGCAGGCGACGCCGGACATCATGACCTATGCCCGCATCGCCAGCGGCTACAAGGCGGGCGGGTTCAACCCGCGCGCGGTGAACGACGGCTATGATCCGGAAACGGTGACGTCCTACGAAGTCGGCCTGAAGAGCGAGCTGTTCGATCGCCGCCTGCGCTTCAACGGCACGCTGTTCTATGCCGACCTGAAGGACAAGCAGCTCAACCAGTTCGTCGCCGGCACCGGCGGCGCCGCCAGCCAGACGCTGAATGCGGGCAAGGCGGACTTCAAGGGCGTGGAGTTGGAGGTCGAGGCGCTGCCCTTCGACAATTTCCGCCTGAACGCGGCCTTCGGCTATGTCGATCGCAACTTCAAGGAGCTGCTGGCGGTCGATCCGGCCGACAACCAGATCAAGGATTATTCCGACATCGGCCGCTTCAGCTATTCGCCCAGCACGACGCTGAACGCCGGCGCGCAATATACGATCGATGCCCTGTCCGTGGGCGCGCTCTCCTTCAGGCTCGATTATACCTACAAGAGCAAGGTGCACTATAACGTGCTGCCGGGGCCGCCTTTCTCGCCCTATGACGCCGATATCGCGGCGCCGGGCTATGGCCTGCTCGATGGCCGGATCATGCTGGCGGATGTGGCGCTGGGCGGCGGATCGGCCACCTTCACCCTCTGGGGCAAGAACCTGACCAACAAGGTCTATCGCATCTCCGGCATCGACTTCGGTTCGCTGGGCTTCGCCGTCAACAGCTATGGCGAGCCGCGCGCCTATGGCGTCGACATGCGTTTCAAGTTCTGAACCATCCTCGATGCGGACGGGAACGGGAATGAGCGAGATGGATCTGCCCGAGCGGATCAGCTTTCGGGGGCATGGCGGTATCGCCCTCGCGGCCGATGTGCGCGGGCCAGCGGCCGGCCGGCCCGTCCTGCTGCTGCACGGCGGCGGCCAGACGCGGCGGGCGTGGGATGCGACGGCGGATGTGCTGGCGAAGCGCGGCTTCCGTTGCACCACGCTCGACCTGCGCGGTCATGGCGAGAGCGCCTGGTCCCCGGACGGCATCTACCGGCTGGAGCTGTTCGCCGAGGATGTGCGCCATGTCATCCGCGAGATCGGCGGCGCGCCGATATTGATCGGCGCGTCGCTGGGCGGGCTATCCTCCATGCTGGCCTGCGGGGAGGAGCCGCGCGCACCGCTTTCGGCGCTGGTGCTGGTGGATATCGTGCCCCGGCTGGAGCGGAGCGGCGGCGATCATGTCGTGGGCTTCATGCGCGGCACCAAGGACGGCTTCGACAGCCTGGAGCAGGCGGCCGAGGCGATCGCCGCCTATCTGCCGCACCGCCCGCGCCCCCGGTCGCTGGACGGCCTCGCCAAGAATCTGCGGCGAGGCGAGGACGATCGTTATTACTGGCGGTGGGACCCGGCCTTCGTGCGGCCGCGCGACGACTGGGACCCGGAAGCGACCAACCGGCGGCTTTCCGCCGCGCTCCAGACCGTCGATGCGCCGATCCTGCTGGTGCGCGGCACCCGGAGCGAGGTGGTGTCCGAGGAATCGCTCCGGGACTTCAAGGCGCTGCGGCCCGATGCCGAGATAGCGGAGATCGCGGATGCCCGGCACATGGTGGCCGGCGACGACAATGATGCCTTCCTGACCGCCATCATCGCCTTCGTCGCGCGGCGGGCCGAAGCCGGGGAGGCGCGGCATGGCTGACTGGCAGCTTCCCACCCGCGAGGAAACCATGGCGCGGCTGATGCGCGGCTATGGCCGGGTCGCCGGCTTTCGCCGGGATCTGGACTATACGGTGGCCGACCGGCTGGAGGAGCGGGCGGCCGATCATGCCGACACGCCGTTCATCCTGTTCGAGGATCAGCGGCTGACCTTTGCGGAGGCGAACGCGGCCGCCAACCGTGTTGCCCACGCCGCGCTGGCGGCGGGATTGCGCAAGGGCGACGTCGTCGCGCTGATGATGCTCAACCGGCCGGATTTCGTGCTGATCTGGCTGGGGCTGGCCAAGATCGGCGTCGTGACGGCGCTGATCAACACGTCCGCCAGCGGGCCGGTGCTCGTGCATGCGCTGCGCCAGGTCGGCGCGCGCGGGCTGATTGTCGATTCCGCGCTGGCGCGCGGTTTGGCCGATCTCGACCGGGTCGATCTTCCGTCGCTGCTGTGGGAGCAGGCCGAGCCCGGAACGCCGCTTGCCGGGCTGGCGGACGCGCGCGATCTGGGAAGGGAGATGGCGGCCGCCGACAGTGTCGATCCCGATCGCGCATCCCGCGCCGGCGTGGTGATGGGCGATCCGCTCTATCTGATCTTCACCTCCGGCACGACCGGCCTGCCCAAGGCCGCGAAGATGAGCCACATGCGTTTCCTGAACGCGGGGGAGATGATGGGCGGCCTGATGGAATTCGGGCCGGGGGACGTGTTCTACTGCGTCCTGCCGCTCTATCATGGCGCGGGCGGCATGGTGGTGCCTTCGACCGCGCTCGCCTTCGGCGTGCCCTTCGTCTTGCGCCGCAAATTCTCGGCCAGCGGCTTCTGGCAGGATGTCCGCCGACACGGGATCACGTCCTTTTATTATATCGGCGAGATCTGCCGCTATCTGCTCGCCGCGCCGGAGCGGCCGGACGATCGCGACAACAGCCTACGGGTGATGACGGGCGCCGGCCTGAAGCCCGATGTGTGGGAAGCCTTCACCCGGCGCTTCGGCATCGGCCAGGTGTTCGAGGGGCTGGGATCGACCGAGGCCAATTACGGCATCACCAATGTCGACAACCGTATCGGGTCGGTGGGACGCGTTCCCTATCCGGCGCACACCAACATGAAGTTCGTCCGCTATGACGTGGAAGCCGACGATCATGTCCGCGATGCCGACGGCAGGCTCGTCGAGGCGAAGCCCGGCGAGGTGGCGGAGCTGATCGCCGAGGTGCTGGGCGGCAGCGGCGTCGCCGGCTTCTTCGAGGGCTATACATCGGCCGAGGAGACCGAGCGCAAGCTGCTGCGCGACGTGGTGCGCCCCGGCGACGTCTGGTTCCGTTCGGGCGATCTCGTGCGGTTCGACGAGGAGGATTATTTCTACTTCGTCGACCGTATCGGCAACACCTTCCGCTGGAAGAGCGAGAATGTCTCCACCGAGGAGGTGGCGACGGTGCTGGGCGGCTTTCCGGGGCCGGAGATCGTCAACATCTATGGCGTGGCCGTGCCGGGCACGGAGGGACGGGCGGGCATGGCGGCGCTCACTTATGCCGATCCCTCGGCCTTCGACGGCGAGGCTTTCCATCGCTTCGCGACCAGCCGGCTCGCGCCCTATGCGGTGCCGCTGTTCGTGCGGCTCACGCGGGCGGCGGACATGACCAGCACTTTCAAGCTGCGCAAGATCGATCTGCAGCGCGAAGGCTATGATCCCGCCAATGTAGGGGGCGATCCGCTGTTCGTCGTCGATCCCGCCGCCGGCCGATATGTGCCGCTGACGGCCGAGGCGCTCGATCGGCTCGGCATCGCCCCCTTCGCTTCGGAGTCCTGAACATGCGCGTCGAACCGAGCGCGGAACAGCGGGCGCTGCGGCGCGAGTTCCGATCCTATCTGGCCGGCATCATGACGGAGGAGGTGCGCGCGGCGACCGTGGGCGCGGAAAGCGGCCCGGTCTATCGCGACGTCATCCGCCGGATGGGGGCGGACGGCTGGCTCACCCCCGGCTGGCCCGTGGAATATGGCGGGCGGGGCCTCGATCCTTCGATGCAGAAGATCCTGCTGGAGGAACTGGTGCTGGCCGAGGCGCCCTTTCCGTTCGTGACGGTCAACACGGTGGGGCCGGCACTGATGCGGATCGGCACCGAGGCGCAGAAGCGGGAGATATTGCCCCGGATCGCGGCCGGCGACCTGATCTTCGCCATTGGCTATACCGAGCCGGGCGCGGGATCGGACCTCGCCTCGCTCAAGACGCGGGCGGTGCGCGACCCCGGATCGGGGGGCGCAGGCGGCGATGATTTCATCATCAACGGGCAGAAGGTGTTCACCAGCGGGGCGGAAGGCGCGGACTATGTGTTCCTCGCCGCCCGCACCGACCCGGAAGCGCCCAAGCACAAGGGCATCACCATCTTCATGATGGATACGAAGCTGCCCGGCTTCTCCGTCTCGCCGATCTGGACGGTGGGCGGCATCCGCACCAACGTGACCTATTATGAGGACGTCCGCGTGCCGGCGTCGATGATCATCGGCCGCGAGAATGAGGGCTGGCGGCTGATCGCCGAGCAGCTCAACCATGAACGCATCGGCCTTGCCGCGCTGACCTATGGCGCGAACGGTTGCTTCGACGATGTCGTCGGCTGGGCGCGGGAGATGCCGGCGGCCGACGGCGGGCGGCTGATCGATCAGGGCTGGGTGCAGATGGCGCTGGCCGAATGCTATGCGCTGCTGCGCGCCATCGGCCAGATGGGCGATCGCGTCGGCTGGGAAGTATCGCAGGGCGTTACCCGGCCCGAATTGGCGAGCGGCCTCAAGATATTCGGCACCGAAGGCATGATCCGGGTGATGCGGCTGCTGCTCGACATCATGGGATCGGCCGGGCTGGTGCGCGACGGATCGCCGGGCGCGCAACTGCGGGGCCGGATCGAGCGCGAATATCGCAAATGCCAGATCAACACGTTCGGCGGCGGCACCGTCGAGGTCCTGCGCGACATGGTGGCGCAGGTCGCCTTCGGCATGCCGCGCGGGCGATAGGAGGATTATGACCGAGCAGAGCGATTTGCTGGGCCGCGCCCGGGCCTGGATCGGCCGTCCCGCCACCGCGCCGGTGACGGCGCGCGACCCGGTCAACCAGCCGATGATCCGCCGCTGGGCGGAGGCGATGGGGGATGCGAACCCGCTGTGGCACGATCCCGATGTCCGCGCCGCGGCCGGCTTTGCCGGGGCCGTGGCCCCGCCGGCGATGCTGGAGGTGTGGACGATGGCGCCCTATCGCGCCGGCGGCCGCACCGAGGACGAGGACATGGCGGTGCTGCGCCTGTTCGACGAGGCCGGATATCGCGGTGTGGTGGCGACCAATATCGAGCAGGAATATCTCCGCTACCTCGTGGAAGGCGACATCATCCATGCCCGCGCGATCGTCTCCGATATTTCGGACGAGAAGCGGACCGGGCTCGGCATCGGCCATTTCGTGACGATCGATTACGAGTTCACCGATCAGGCGGACGAGCTGGTGGGGCGGATGAAATTCCGCATCCTCAAGTTCAAGCCGCCGCTCGAACAGTCGAAGGCGGCGGCCCCGGCCGGCGATGCCGGAGCCAATACCTTTCCGCACCCGCGCCCGGCCATCACCCATGACAATGCCTTTTTCTGGGAGGGGCTGAAGCAGCGTAAATTGCTGATCCAGTCCTTCGACGGCCGGCTGGTCCATCCGCCGGTGCCGGCCTGCCCGGAAACCGGATCGCTGGAATGGACCACGGTGGAGGCGAGCGGAAAGGGCGTGATCCACAGCTTCGTGGTGATGCACCAGCCGCAGCTTCCCTGCTTCCAATATCCGCTGCCGGTGGTGCTGGTGGAACTGGAGGAAGGCGTGCGCATCGTCGCCAACATGATCGATACCGCGCCCGAGGACGTCGCGATCGGCCGTGCGGTAACGCTGGATTTCGTGGAGGTGGAGCCGGATTACATCCTGCCCGCCTTCCGCCTGGCCTGAGGAGAAGGCGGTGGATTTCGCGCTCAGCGACGACCAGAAGAGCCTGCGCGATCTCGCCGCGCGGATCTTCGCCGATCATTGCACGGACGAGAGCCTGCGGGCGCTGACCAAAAGCGGAACGGGCGATGATCCGGCGCTTTGGCGTGCCCTGGCCGAAGCGGGCCTGCTCGGCATCGGCATTCCCGAAGCGCATGGCGGGCTGGGGTTCGGCATGGCCGAGCTTGGATTGCTGCTGGAGGCACAGGGACGGAGGCTGGCGCCGGTGCCGATCCTCGCCTCGCTGGTGATGGGGGCCTTGCCGGTCGCGGCTTTCGGCTCGGCCGCCCAGCAGGCGATCCTGCCGCGCGTCGCGGCCGGCGAGGCGATCCTGACGGCGGCGCTGGAGGAGGCCGGCAACCCCGATCCCATCCGGCCGATGCTGCGCGCAAGGCAATCGGGCGATGGCTGGGTGCTGGATGGCGTCAAGACGGCCGTGCCCTATGGCGCGCAGGCCGAACGGATCATCGTGCCGGCGATGGGGGAGGCAGGCGTCCTCGTCTTCCTGGTCGATCCCCGCGGCGCGGGCGTCGCGGTCGCGGACCAGCAGGGTACGGACGGCGCGCCGCAGGCGGAGATCAGGTTCGATGCCGCGCCGGTGGGCGCGGCCGATCTGCTCGGCAAGGCCGGTGACGGCGACGCCATCGCCCGCTGGATCGTGGACCGCGCCCGCGCCGGGCTGGCGCATCTGCAGGTCGGCATATGCGCCGAGGCGCTCCGGCGCACGGCGGCTTATTCCAGCGAACGCACCCAGTTCGATCGGCCGCTGGGATCGATGCAGGCGGTGCAGCATCGCGTGGCGGACGGGTTCATCGATGTCGAGGCGATGCGATCCACCGCGATGCGCGCGACATGGCTGCTGGGCGAGGGGATCACGTCCCCGGCCGAGATCGAGACGGCCAAATATTGGGCGGCGATCGGCGGGCATCGCGTGGCGCACAGCGCCCAGCATCTCCACGGCGGGATCGGCGCGGATACGGATTATCCCATCCACCGCTATTTCCTGGCGGCCAAGCGGGTGGAGGTCGCGCTGGGCGGCGCCCAGCCCATGCTGGCCGCGATCGGCCGCGCCATTGCGGCCGGCGAAACCCAGTTGCTCTCAGGGGTTGAGGCATGACCTTCGACGATATCCGGCCCGGGCAGGCGCTGCCCGAACTCGCCATCCCGATCACCGCCTCGGCGATCGTCGCGGGCGCCATCGCCACCAACGATTTCCAGGACGTCCATCATGACAAGGCCGCCGCGCAGGCGACGGGCGTGCCGGATATCTTCATGAACATCCTGACCACCAACGGCCTCGTCCAGCGGTTCGTCACCGACTGGACCGGGCCGGCGGCGCGCATTCGCAAGATCGCGATCCGGCTGGGGGCGCCCAATTTCGTCGGTGACGTCATGAAGCTCAATGGCGAGGTCGAGGCCGTCGATCAGGACGGGCGGACGGCCGACATCAGGATATCCGGCCGCAACGGCATCGGCGAGCATGTCGCCGCCACCGTCACCATCGGCTTTGCGGAAGGAGCGCGCTGATGGGCATGATCAGCAACCAGGCGGCGATCGCGGGCATCGGCGCCACGGAATTCTCCAAGAATAGCGGGCGTTCGGAACTGCGCCTCGCGGTGGAGGCGACGCTCGCCGCGCTGGCCGACGCCGGCATCGATCCGGCGGAGGTGGACGGGCTTTCCACCTACACCATGGACAATAATCCCGAGATCGAGCTGTTCCGCGCGATCGGCGGCCGGCAGCTCAAATTCCACAGCCGCATCCATTATGGCGGCGGGGCGGCCTGCGCGCCGATCCTGCATGCCGCGATGGCGATCGCGGCCGGCATCGCCGAGGTGGTCGTCTGCTACCGCGCGATGAACGAGCGATCGCAATATCGCTTCGGCACCGGCCACACGCCGCCGCCGGTGCCGACCGCGGAGTCCGCCCATTATGGCTGGTATGTGCCCTTCGGCCTGATCTCGCCCGCATCCTGGGTGGCGATGCAGGCGCGGCGCTACATGCACGATCACGGCGCGACGTCGGAGGATTTCGGCCGCGTTTCCGTTGCCGCCCGCCGCCACGCCGCCACCAATCCGCGCGCCTGGTTCTATGAAAAGCCGATCACGCTGGCCGATCACCAGGCCAGCCGCTGGATCGTCGAGCCGCTTCGCCTGCTCGATTGCTGCCAGGAATCGGACGGTGCCGTCGCGGTGGTCGTCACCTCGCTGGAACGCGCGCGCAGGCTGCGCAACGCGCCCGCCGTGATCCGCGCGGCGGCGCAGGGCGCGGGCGACGACAGCCAGATGATGACCAGCTATTACCGCAAGGATATCGGCCGCATATCGGAAATGAACATCGTCGCCGACCAGCTCTACGCCCAGGCCGGCATCGGCCCGGCCGACGTGCAGGCGGCGATCCTGTACGACCATTTCACCCCCTTCGTGCTGCCGCAGCTCGAGGCGTTCGGATTTGCGAAGGAGGGTCAGGCCAGGGATTTCATCCGCGAGGGCAATATCGAGCTGGGCGGCCGGCTGCCGATCAACACCCATGGCGGCCAGCTGGGCGAGGCCTATATCCACGGGCTGAACGGCGTCGCCGAAGCCGTCCGCCTCGTGCGCGGCACCTCACCCAATCAGGTGGACGGCATCCGCAACGTGGTCGTCACCGCCGGCACCGGCGTTCCGACCAGCGGCCTGATCCTCTCGCCGGATTGACGGGACGCGATATCTCCGGGCGCGATATATTCAGCCGATATCCTCGACCTGGTCGAGATAGGCGCCATAGCCTTGCGCCTCCATCTCGGCGCGCGGGATGAAGCGCAGCGCGGCGGAATTGATGCAGTAGCGCAGGCCGCCCCGATCCCGCGGGCCATCGGGAAAGACATGGCCGAGATGGCTGTCGCCATGCGCCGATCGGACTTCCGTGCGGACCATGCCATGGCTGGTGTCGCGCAGTTCCGCCACATTGGCGGGTTCGATCGGCTTGGTGAAGCTGGGCCAGCCGCAGCCGGATTCATATTTGTCCGACGAGGCGAAGAGTGGCTCGCCCGACACGATATCGACATAGATGCCGGCTTCGTGATTGTGGAGATATTCCCCGGTGCCGGGGGCCTCGGTTCCGCTCTGCTGCGTCACGCGGAACTGTTCGGGGGAGAGCCGGGCGACGGCTTCCTCCGTCTTGCGATAGCTGGTCATGTGTGCGCTCCATGGAATGGGATGCAGGTATCGGCCGCAATATCGCGACGATGCGCCATTCCTTCCAGTGGGCGGGCAGGGGGATAGCGAAAGAAAAGCGCCCTCCGCTTTGGGGGAGGGCGCCGGGCATGTCATCCCTCAATAATGGTAGCGCAGCGTGACGGTGACGTTGCGGGGCTCGCCATAGGCAAGCTGGTTGTAGAAGCCGATCTGCGAGTAATATTTCTTATCGAACAGGTTTTCGATATTCACCTGCAGGGATAGGCCGTTCTGCAACTGGTAACGGCCCATGAGGTTGACCAGCGCATAGGGCTTCACCTTCAGGCGCTCGGGCGTGCCGAGCACCGGATTTTCGGTATCGGTATAGCTCAGCCCCTCCCAGTTCACGCCGCCGCCGACCGTGAGGCCGTCCAGCGATCCTCCGAAACGATAGGTGGAGAACAGGCGCAGAAGCTTCTGCGCGAACAACGTGTTGATGCGGTTGCCGTCGGCGTCCTTGGCCTTGAACTGGGTGTAATTGGCGCTCAGCGCCCAGCCCGGCAACAGCTCGCCGTTCGCTTCGACCTCGAAACCGGTGCTGTGCGCGCCCTCCGCCGCATAATAGGCCTGGTTGATGGTGCCCGGAACGAGCTGGCCGGGATCGGCCTGCCCCAGATTGTCCTGCTCGATCCGGAAGACCGAGATGGCGGTATTGAGCCTCCCCTGGAAGAAGCTGCTCTTCAGGCCGCCCTCATAGTTGATGCCGGTGACCGGCGGCAGGAAATCGCCGTTGCGATCCTGATAGTTCTGCGGCTGGAAGATCTTGGTATAGCTCGCATAGATCGTGTGGTTGGACGCGATGTCGTAGAGGATGCCGGCATAGGGCAGGAAGCGGTTCTTGTCGCCAAAATCGGCGATCGCGCCATAGGATGTGCCGCTGCGCTTCCAACTGCTCAGCCGCCCCCCAAGGATGACCTTCAGCTCATCCGTGATCGAAAGACGGGTCGCGCCGAAATAGCCCCATTGCTTGGTGATCTGATCGACATCGTGGGATGCGGTGCTGCTCCACACGGGTTCCGGGTAGGAGCCGTCCCATGCGAAGAAGTCGCCCGGCGTGGCGACCGTGGCCGGATCGGCGGCGAAGCTGTAGAAATCCAGATCCTGCCTGGCGTAGCTCGCGCCGAAAACCAGCTGATGCTCGCGGCCGAAAAGCTGATACTTGCCGTTGACGCGGACACCGACATCCGCCTGGTCTAGCTTGCCGTCGTAGCGGGCGCCAAAGGCACCGAGGCCCAAACCGGTCTGCTTGTCCACCTGACCCGAAAGATAGAGCAGATGCATGTTGCTCTTGTTCTCGGAATAGCTGCCATAAGCGAGGACCGACCAGTTTTCGCCGATCTGCTGGGTGAGGTTGGCGAAATAGGTCTGGTTGGTCGAACCCCAGCGCGTCCAGTCCGCGCCCACGGTCTTGGAGCGTTTCCAGTCCGTGCGCGAGCCATCGGAATACCAGACGGGCAGGCCGCCCCATTGGGTGCCGCGCGGATCATTGTCCTGATAGCTGGCGCCGAAGCTCAGCTTGGTCGTGGGCGTCAGATCGGCATCGACGACGCCGTAGAGCACGAGCTTCTTGTTGTGGAGGAGATCGGTGAAGCTGTCGCCTTCCTCATATTTGGCGACGACCCGCGCCCGCACGTCGCCATTGCCCGTGACGGGCGCGCTGACATCGGCCATCGCGAAATAATTGTCCCAGCGGCTGGCTGCGGCGGTGAGCGTCGCGGTGAAGCGATCGCTGTCGGCATGCTTGCGGATGAGGTTGATCGAGGCCGAGGGATTCCCCGCGCCGGTCAGCAGGCCGGTGGCGCCGCGCACGATCTCGACCCGCTCGTAAAGGGCGACGTCGATTTCGGATTCGCCGGCGCTGTAGGCAGAATCCCATTGCAGCGGCACCCCGTCGATCTGGTAATTGTCGATCGCGAAGCCGCGCGCGGAAAAGCCGTTGCGGGCGCTGTCGAACGCCTTGGACGACACGCCGGCGGCATTGTTGATGACGTCGCTCAGCGCACGGATGCCCTGATCCTCGAGGCGCTGCGCCGTCATCACCGTCACGGATTGCGGCGTTTCGCGGATGGAGAGGCCGAGGCCGGTGGCGGAGCCGAGCTTTTCGTTGGTGGTGTAGGAGCCGGTGACGATGATGTCGCCGCTGTCCCCGGCCTTTTCGGCTTTCGCTTCCTGTTCCGATTGCGCCCATGCCGGCGGGCTCCCGATCGCCAATGCCAAGGCAAGCGCGGCGCAGGACAGGCCGCGCCGGGACAGCGCGAGGGAAGGCAGTAGGATCATTTCAATCACCCCGGAATAGCTTGGCAAAAACGCTATTGAGAATCGTTTGCGGCAACTATGGGGTGATGCCGGACCTGTCAACATGGCCGGCGTAGAGGATCAAAATCGGCGTGAGCCGGCTCTTGGGCGCGCGTGCACTACCGCGAATGTTGCGGCCGGCCGGCCTTTCCTCAGGCGGGGGTGCCGTATTTGAGGCGGTGCGCCTCGATGCGGGCGCGGGCCTGTTCCATTTCCTGCACCTCGGTCGCCGCCAGCACGGATTCGAGCACCTGGGTCAGGTGATCGCGCATGGCGGCGCGCGCCAGATCGGGCTGGCGCAGGCGCAGCGCATCGAGGATGCGGGCATGTTCGTCCGCGCGGGGGCCGATGCCGGCGGCGTGCGCCCTGCCACTCATGATCTGATATTGGGGGGAGCGCGCCCGCGCATCCCACAGCATGTCCACGGCGGCCACCATCGCGCTGTTCTGGGTCGCCCTGGCGATGGCCAGATGGAAGCGGCGGTCGGCATCCTCGGCGGCCGCAAGCCTGTCCGCATCGCGCATTTCGTCGACCAATGCGGCAAGCGCCTCGATTTCCGCATCGGTGATGCGCGCGGCCGCCAGTGCGCAGGCCTCGCCTTCGATCAGGCGGCGAGCCTCGATCAGTTCGAACGGGCCGATATCATTCTTTACCGCCTCGCCCTCCTGGGGCAGGCGGGAGATCACATAGACGCCCGATCCCATCCGGGCTTCGACCAGCCCGTCCAGCTCGAGCGCGAAGATGGCTTCGCGGATCGTGGGGCGCGATACGGCATAAGCCTGCGCGAGCGCGCGTTCCGCCGGCAGGCGCTGGCCCACCGGATATTCGCCGGCGGCGATCCTGCCGGCAAGGTCGCGCGACACGCGCTCATATAGCCGGCCGGTATCCTCAAGCTCCATGCCCGGGTGTTAACCGGTATGGCCAATTCGGGCAATGGCGGTTCCGGCGTTCCGTTCCAGGCTTATGCTTCGGGCGACGATGAATGCGTCGAGCCGGCGTTGATTTTGGTAAGGCCAATTGATAATATTGGTCAGGGTGGAGGCGAAAGGCGCCTCCCGCATAGCTTCAGGACAGCCATGCCGAGGATCACCGCTGCGCGGGTTATCGTGACGAGCCCTGGTCGCAATTTCGTGACGCTGAAGATCGAGACGGAGGCGGGCATATATGGACTGGGCGACGCGACCCTGAACGGTCGCGAGCTGGCGGTGGCCTCCTACCTCGCCGATCATGTCGCGCCCTGCCTGATCGGGCGGGATGCGCACCGGATCGAGGATATCTGGCAGTTCCTCTACAAGGGCGCCTATTGGCGGCGCGGGCCGGTGACGATGTCGGCGATCGCGGCGGTCGATACCGCGCTGTGGGACATCAAGGGCAAGATCGCCGGGCTTCCGGTCTACCAGCTGCTCGGCGGCGCGAGCCGCGANGGCGTGATGGTCTATGGCCACGCCAATGGCAGGACGATCGAGGAGACGATCGACAATGCGCTCCATTATCAGGAGCAGGGCTATAAGGCGATCCGCCTGCAATCGGGGGTGCCGGGGCTGACCTCCACTTATGGCGTGTCGAAGGACCGTTATTTCTACGAGCCCGCCGATGCCGACCTGCCGACCGAGAATGTCTGGTCGAGCGAGAAATATCTCCGTTCGGTGCCGCCGCTGTTCGAGGCCGCGCGCGAGGCGCTGGGCTGGGACGTGCATCTCCTCCACGACATCCACCACCGGCTGACGCCGATCGAGGCGGGNCGGCTGGGCAAGGATCTGGAGCCTTATCGCCCCTTCTGGCTGGAGGATGCGACCCCGGCCGAGAACCAGGCGAACTTCCGCCTGATCCGCCAGCACACCACGACGCCGCTGGCGGTGGGCGAGGTGTTCAATTCGATCTGGGATGCCAAGCAGCTGATCGAGGAGCAGCTGATCGACTATATCCGCGCCACCGTGGTCCATGCCGGCGGGCTCACCCATCTCAGGCGGATCGCGAGCTTCGCGGACCTGCACAATGTCCGCACCGGCTGCCATGGCGCGACCGATCTGTCGCCGGTGTGCATGGCGGCGGCGCTGCATTTCGGGCTGTCGGTGCCNAATTTCGGCATCCAGGAATATATGCGCNACACCGCCGAGACCGATGCCGTCTTCCCCCATGCCTACGGCTTTGCCGACGGCCTGATGCATCCCGGCGACCAGCCGGGCCTGGGCGTGGACATCGACGAGGAGCTGGCCGCCAGATACGANTATAAGCGCGCCTACCTCCCCGTGAACCGCCTCCAGGACGGCACCATGACCAACTGGTGATCGCGGTGGGACCGCCCCGAAAGGACGGTCCGGACACGATTTCAGCAAGGCTGGCATGAACTTCCTGCCCGGCGGGAAAGCAGAATCGCGCGATCGGCCAAGGCAAACTAGGCGCGGCCCAAAAATTTCATTGTTCCGGGCCGGAACAGCGCGATCTAGATCTTCTCTACCAACTGGAAAGAGAATTTGCGGACGGCATTTCCGCCGACGTGATTGTGCGCGCGCTTTTTGTCTACTTTTTCTATAGATAAGGGGAGAAGCAATGTTTAACAGGGGGAAGGGCCGATCGGGCCAGGTTGCCGGCCGATCGCTGCTCGTCGGGGTTCTGACTTGCCTGGCCAGCCTGCCGGCCGGAACGGTGGCGGCGCATGCGGAAGAGCCGGAAACCACGGCCGCCGAATATGGCGCGGGCGACATCCTGGTCACGGCGCGCCGCCGCGAGGAGAATGTTCAGGACGTGCCGGTGGCGGTTTCCGTGGTCGGCAGCGCCGCGCTGGAATCCAAGGGCGCCTATAATTTGAACCGGCTGACCCAGTTGCAGCCGACCCTGCAGTTCTTTTCGACCAATCCGCGAAACACTTTCATCAACATCCGCGGCCTGGGTGCGCCGTTCGGCCTGACCAACGACGGCTTCGAGCAGGGCGTCGGCATCTATATCGATCAGGTCTATTACAACCGCATCGCGTCCGCGACGCTGGACTTCGTGGATGTGGAGCAGATCGAGGTGCTGCGCGGCCCGCAGGGCACGCTTTACGGCAAGAACACCACCGCCGGCGCGATCAACATCACGACCCGTGCGCCCTCCTTCGACTTCGAGGGCAAGGCCGAGGTTTCGCTCGGCAATTACAATTTCAAGCAGGCCAAGGCTTCGGTCTCCGGGCCGTTGAGCGACAATCTGGCCGCGCGGATCAGCGTTTCGAGCACGGATCGTCGCGGCACGATCTACAATGTGACGACCGATACCTGGATCAACTCGCAGGATAATATCGGCATCCGCGGCGCATTGCTCTGGAAGCCCACCGAGACGCTCAACATCACGCTTTCGGGTGACTGGAACCTGCAGGATCCGATCTGCTGCGGCCAGATCTATGCTCGCGTGGGAACCACCCAGCGCGCGCTCAACCGGCAATATGCCGCCCTGACCGCCTTGTTCCCCGGCTATAAGGTGCCCAGCACCAACCCGTTCGATCGCCTGACCGATCTGGATGCGGATCTGGCCGCCCGCAACGAGCTGGGCGGCGCATCGCTGCGTGCTGAATGGGATGTCGGCGGCGGCACCCTGACCTCGGTCACTGCATGGCGCTATTGGGATTGGGGGCCGAAGAACGATCGCGATTTCACCGGGCTTCCGGTCTATACCAAGGTCAACAATCCGACCCATCAGGATCAGTATACGCAGGAACTGCGCTACGCCTATGAAGCGAACAAGTTCGATTTCGTGGTCGGCGGTTTCGCTTTCTATCAGAAGATCCACACCACGGGCGTCCAGGAAACCGGCACGGCCGCCAGCGCGTGGCTGCTGGCGCCGAGCAGCCCGCTTTCGCTCAATCCCGCCGTGCTCAACGGCGTGCTGGCCGAAAATGACATCCGGCTGAAGAATCTCAGCCTTGCCGCCTTCGGCAAGCTCAACTGGCACCTGACCGACGAACTGACGATCTCGCCGGGCATCCGCATCAACTATGACAAGAAGGAAGGGCTCTATGACTCGGTCGTGACGGGCACGGCCTCCGACGGCACGCGCCAGATAATCAGCAGCGATCCCGCGAGCCCTTATTATAACGATCCGTGGACCGCAGCGCAGCGTGGCGTGCAGGCGTCCCAGTTCTTCGAGCCCGATTTCAGCGACTGGAATCTCTCCTACGACCTCAACGTCTCCTACAAGTTCACGCCCGACGTGATGGCCTATGCGACCTATGCGCGGTCGTTCAAAACCGGCGGCATCAACCTGAATGGCGTGCCGAGCCACGCCGACGGCACCCCGGCGCTGGAGGTCGCGCAGATCAAGCCGGAGAAGGTCAACCACTTCGAGCTGGGGGTGAAGACCCAGTTCTGGGATCGCCGGGCGACGTTCAACCTCACCGGCTTCTGGACCGAGATCAAGGATTTCCAGGCCAGCGTGATCAGCAATGTCAGCGGCAGCAACGTGCTGCGCGGCTATCTTGCCAACGCCGACAAGGTTCGCGTCCGCGGTATCGAGGCCGATTTCACCGTGCGCCCCTCGGAACGCCTGAACGCCTATCTGAGCGGCGCCTTCACCGATCATGAGTTCAAGAAGTTCGTCGACGCGCCTTGCCCGCCCGAACTGGCGGGCGGCGGCACCGGCACGCCCGTGGGGCCGCCGGCCACGCCCGGCGCCAACAGCCCGGCCAATTGCGATGTCTCCGGGCAGTGGATGCCGGGTATCTCGAAATGGGCTTTCTCCTGGGGTGCCGAATATAACATCCCGGCGACCATCCTCGGCCGCGATGGCCAGGCCTATCTCGGCTATGACGCCAACTACCGTTCGAAATTCTCGTCCAACGCCTCGCGGTCGATCTACACCGACATCTCCGGCTATTCGATCCATAACTTCCGCGCGGGCTTCCGCACCGACAATTTTGATATCTTCGGGTGGGTGCGTAACGCGTTCGATCAGAATTACTTCGAATCGCTGGCAGTCACGCCGGGTAATACCGGTCTGATCTCCGCCCAGCTGGGAGATCCCCAGACCTGGGGCGGCACGATCAAATTCTCCTTCTGATGATCGTGCCCGGCCGGGAGTGCAGCCGCATTCCCGGCCGGTCTCGGAGGAGCCGGAAGGCCATCGCGTTGCGACAGGTTTCGCCGGGATCGAGCCGGGCCGAAGGAAGATCGGTCCGGTTCGGCGCTTCGGGGAAGGCGGCTTCAGGCGCAGGCCGTTCCCCTGACGATAGAGTCGGCCACCCTTGCCGGCGACGATACCGTCCAGAATTGCAGGCTGGGGCAGGCCAGCATTCCCATAACCCGGCCCGATGCCGGTGCCTGATTTCCGCGAATGAACAGGATGCGCGCAATCGATTGTGCAGTGCAAAATCGATCTTGAGAAATTCGCTTAGCGTGCTAACTAACGTTCATGCCCCGTTACGAGTCCGAACGCCGCCTTGCGATGCGGCTGCTGCCCCTTGCGCGGCAGTGGCGACAGCTGGGCGATCAGATGCTGGCGGGGCTGGGGGTTTCCACGTCGACGGGCTGGTGCCTGATCCACCTTGCCCGCATGGGGGACGAGGCCCGCCAGGCCGATCTCGCCCGCGTGGTGGAGGTGGCGGAGGCGACGCTGGTGCGCACGCTTCACCAGCTGGAAGGGGCGGGGCTGATCGCCCGCAAGCCCGATCCCGAGGATGGCCGCGTCAACCGCATCCACCTGACGGCCGAAGGCCATGCCCTGGCCGAACGGATCGAGGAGCGGCTGGCCGCGCTGCGGCATGACCTGCTGGACGGCATTTCCGATGCCGACCTTGAGGCAACCCTGCGCTTGTGCGAAATTCTCGCTGACCGGCTGTCCATGAAGCGAGGCCAGGGCGCATGACGCAAAGGTTTGGGCTGCCGGCCGCCTTGTTCGCGCTGAAATGCTATGGCTCGGCCATGCTCGCGCTCTATATCGCGCTGCGCATCGGCCTGCCGAGGCCCTATTGGGCCGTCACCACCGCCTATATCGTTGCCCAGCCGCTGGCCGGCGCGGTGCTTTCCAAGGCCATATTCCGCGTGATCGGCACCATCGTGGGCGCGGCCGTCGCCGTGTTCATGGTGCCGCGGCTGGTCAACGCGCCGGAGCTGCTGACGCTGGGCTTCGCGCTGTGGCTGGCGCTCTGCGTGTTCGTATCGGTGCTGGATCGCACGCCGCGCGCCTATCTGTTCGTGCTGGCGGGATACAGCGCCTGCATCATCGGCCTGCCCAGCGTGGACGCGCCGGGCGACATCTTCACCGTCGCCAGCCTGCGCGTGCAGGAGATCACCATCGGCATCCTCTGCGCCAGCTTCGTCCACGGCGCGATCCTGCCAAGCTCGGTGACGGAGCTGCTGCTGAACCGGGTGGAAGGGATGCTGCGCGATGCCGAGCGCTGGTCCCGCGATTCGATCGCGCGCGAGGCGGTGCCGGGCCTGGCCAAGGACAGGCAGCGGCTGGCGCTGGATATCAACGAGCTCCATCAGCTTTCCACGCACCTGCCTTATGAGACGGTGCGGATCGCGCCGCGCGTGCGCACGGTGCGGGCGTTGCAGGATCAGCTTTCGCTGGCGCTGCCGCTGGCGGCGGCGGTGGACGACAGGATGACGGTGCTGGTGCGCGATGGCGGCAGGCTGCCGCCCGCCATCGCCGCCCTGATCGAGGACGTGCGCGCCTGGCTGGCGGACATGCCGCAGGACTGGGCGGAACGCGATGCCACCGCCGAGGCGCTGCGCGCCCGTTGCGCCATGCTGGAGCCGGAGGCGACGGCGGCGATGGGGTGGGACGATGCGCTGCGGATCAGCCTGCTTTCCCGGCTTGCCGAGCTGATCGGCGTGCATCGCGACTGCCGCGACCTGCGCGACCAGATGGAGACCCATTCGCGCCATCCGGTTACGCCGCGCGTGGCCGAGCTGCTCGATCAGCCGACCGCGCGCGCGCTGCACCGTGATTATTGGGGCGCGGCGCGCGCCGCCATGTCCGCCGCCATCGCGATCATCGTCGGCTGCACGCTGTGGATCGCCAGCGGCTGGCAGGACGGCAGCGGCGCCGTGATGCTGATGGGCGTGTTCATCGCCCTGTTCGCGGCGATGGACGATCCGGTCGCGCCGTTGAAGGCCTTCTTCATCGGCACGGCGGTGGCGATCATCGTCGGCGGCATATATGCCTTCGCGATCCTGCCGCGCATGGACGGTTTTCCCATGCTGGCGGCGGCGCTGGCGCCGGCGCTGCTGGTGGGCGGCGCGCTGATGACGTCGCCGCGCTATGCCGGGCTTGCCCTGCCGGCGATGATGGGGCTGGCCAATCCCAGCCTGCTCGCCGCGACCTATGACAGCGAGTTCGCGCCTTATGTGAATGGCGGCATCGCGCAGCTATTGGGGATCATTCTGGCGATCGTGATCGTCCGCCTGCTCCAGTCGGCGGGCGCGGAAGGCGCCATCCGCCGCACGGTGAAGGCGGGCTGGGCGGATATCGCCAGCCGCGCCAACCTGACGACCGCGCCCGATATCCGGGCGTGGATCAACCGCATGCTGGATCGCGCGGCCCTGCTCACCCCCAGGCTCGCCGCGCGCAGCCGCGATCCGGGCATGCCGGCCTATGATGCGCTGCGCGACATGCGCACCGGCCTCGCCATCGGCGAGCTGCGCCAGCTGCGGCTGGATCTGCCGCGCGTGCAGGGCGGCGTGCTGACGCCGGTGCTGCGCGACGTGGGCCGATATTATGCCGGGCTGGACCCCGACCGGCCGACCCCGCCGGATGAGAAGGTGCTCCGCAATATCGACCGGGCGATGGACGTGCTGGTCGCCAATCCATCGGCGCCGGTGCGGCGCACCGCCGCGCTTTCGCTCGTGAGCCTGCGGCGGGCGCTGTTTCCCGATGCCGTGCCCTATCGGAGAGCCGAGGCATGATCGGGGAGATTTCCATCGGCGGCGTGTTCGTGCCGACGCTGCTGATGCTGGCGTTCGTGGCGCTGCTGCTGACCGGCTTCGCCGTGCGGATGGCATCGCTGTTCGGGTTCTACCGCTTCGTCGCCTATCGGGCGATGGTGGACCTGGCGATGTTCGTCCTCATCCTCGGCCTGCTAGTCTGGGCCTTCGCCCGCTTTGGTATCCGCTTATGAAGAACCTCCTGTCCACGATCTCGCGCAGCGCCGCGACGATCATCATCGTCCTCCTCGCCGTGATCGTCGCGCTGTGGATGTGGAACCATTATGAACGCAGCCCCTGGACGCGGGACGGCCGGGTGCGGGCCGATGTGGTGCGGGTGACGCCCGATATCGGCGGCCTCATCACCCAGGTGGCGGTGCGCGACAATCAGGTGGTGCAGCCGGGCGACCTCCTCTTCGTGATCGATCGGCCGCGTTATTCGCTGGCCTATGATCAGGCGCGCGCCAGCATCGCCAGCGCGCGGGCCACGCTGGCGCAGGCGCAGCGCGAGGCGAAGCGCGACGTGGCGCTGGGCGATCTCGTCGCCACCGAGACGCACGAGCAGAATGTGGCCGCCGTGGAAACCGCGCGCGCCGCGCTGGACGTCGCGATCGCTGCGCAGGAGGCGGCGGCCCTCAATCTGAAGCGCACCGAGGTGCGCGCATCGGTGCGCGGAATCGTCACCAATCTCGATCTCCATCCCGGCGATTATGTGGCCGCTGGCCAGCAGGCGATGGCGCTGGTCGATACCGACAGCCTCAGGGTCGAAGGCTATTTCGAGGAGACCAAGCTGCCGCGCATCCGTGTGGGCGCACCGGTGACGGTGCGGCTGATGGGCGAGGAGGAGGAATTGAAGGGGCATGTGGAAAGCATCGCCGCCGGCATCCACGACAGCGGCCGCGCCGATTCCCCCAACCTGCTGCCCGATGTGGAGCCGACCTTCTCCTGGGTGCGGCTGGCGCAGCGCATCCCGGTGCGCGTGAAGCTGACGCAGGTGCCCAAGGACGTGCAACTCATCGTCGGGCGGACGGCGACCGTGACGGTGCAGCCGGCGGACGAGAAATGAACCGCGCCGCCTTTGCCCTGCTGCTCGCGGCGACGGCGGGCCTTGCCGCCTGCACTACCGCCGGCCCCGATTATCGTCCGCCGGAGCATTCTGCGGCGACGGCCGGGGCCGCGACCGGCGCGTTCGCGGGCGCGGGTGAACGCGGCTTCACGCAGGCACCGCTGCCCGATCGCTGGTGGCGGCTCTACGACGATCCGGTGCTGGACGGGCTGATCGAGCAGGCGCTGGCCGCCAATGCCGATCTGCGCGAAGCCGACGCCAATCTGCGCCGCGCCACCGCCGTGGTGCGCGAGGCGGCGGCCGGACGGACGATATCCACGACGCTGAGCGGCGCGGCCGATCTTGCCCGCCCCTCCGGCACGGGGCGCGGCCTGCCGGGCAATGTCGGCTACGATATCGGCCTTTCGGCTTCCTACCCTCTGGACCTGCAGGGCAAGATCGCCCGCGCGATCGAGGCGGCGCAGGGCGATGCCGAGGCGGTGCAGGCGGCGCGGGATGCCGTGCGGGTCAGCGTGGCCGCCGCGACGGCGCGGGCCTATGTCGGCGTGTGCGCGGCCAATTACGGCCTTGGCGTCAACCGGCAGGTGGTGGCGCTGCAGGCCAAGACGCTGGATGCCACCCGGCGGCTCCGCCGGGGCGGGCGCGGCACGGCCTTCGACGTCAGCCGCGCGCAGACGGCGGTCAACGAGAGCGAGGCGACGCTGCCGGGGTTCGAGGCGGACCGGCAGGCGCAGCTCTTCCTGCTGGCGACGCTCATGGGGCGCCCACCGGCCGATTATCCCCGCGAGGTCGCCGGCTGCGCGCGGTTGCCCGCGGTGCGCCAGCCGATCCCGATCGGCGACGGCGCCTCGCTGATCCGCCGCCGGCCGGACATCCGCGCCGCCGAACGATCATTGGCGGCGGATACCGCGCGGATCGGCGTGGCCGTGGCCGATCTCTATCCCCAGATCAGCCTGGGCGGATCACTGGGCCTCGCGGGTCCGCTGAGCGGTTTCGGCACCGGCACTTCCTTCGGCTTCAGCCTGGGGCCGCTGATAAGCTGGTCCTTTCCTAACCGGCCGGTGGTGAAGGCGCGGATCGCCGAGGCGGAAGCGGGCGTCGAGGCCCGGATAGCCGGCTTCGACGCCGCCGTGCTGGAGGCTCTGCGGCAGACGGAAACCGCGCTCAACGCCTATGCGCGCGATCGCGACCGGATGGAGGCGTTGGACAAGGCCCGCGAAAGCGCCGCCCTTTCCGAAACGCAGGCCAACAAATTGTTCCTGTTCGGGCGCACCGGCTTCTTCGACCTGCTCGATGCCCAGCGCAGCCTGGCCATGGCGGAAAGCGCTTCGGCCGCCGCGCGCGTGCAGCTTGCGCTCGACCAGGTCGATATCTTCCTTTCGCTCGGCGGGGGTTGGGAGCGCGAGCCTTGACCTTCGCGCTTCCCCGACCCTCCGAGCGCCGGCTGAAATCGCTCTAGCGTAAACCGGCGATCGCGCTGCGATAGCCCAGCGCCACCATGATCGCGGTGAAACCGCCGAACAGGAAGCTGATGCCGAGGATGTAGCCGGGCAGCGTCAGCGCCGTGAAGGGCAGCGTCGCCAGGAGGAAGACGTCCAGCAGGATGTTGATCACGCCCATGGCGATCAGCAGCCAGCGATGGCGCCTGATCTTGATGCCCCAGTAGATTTCCAGCGCGCCGCGTATGCCGAGCCAGGTGGCGACGGTGAGCGTGAGCGAGATCGCGCCGATGATCGGCCGGAAGGCGAGCAGCGCGCCCAGCACGACCGAGATCACGCCGAACAGGATTTCATACCAGCGCGTCTCGTGGCGGGCGCTGATGCCGGACACGATCGACATCAGGCCCGTTATCAGGAAGAAGGCGCCGATGGTGAGCGTGGCCGCAAGCGTTGCGGGAAAGGGCCAGAAAAGCGCGAACAGGCCGATCGCGATCGATACGATGCCGTAGATCAGGATCCAGCCCCAGCCGATGGGGCGCGGCGGGGACAGGCCCGGTTCGGATGCGGTGTTGGCCACATGCTCCTCCCGTGGTTCGTTGCGGTAGCAAAATGTGCGTCGGGGGTAGAAGGTTCCGGCGCGGCGGGCTGCACATGCGCTTTCCGAATCGGCGCATGGGGCCTAGGCTGCGGCCATGCCCCATTCCGGTTTCGTTCCCCTCCGCGTTTTCTCGTCTTTCACCATGCTGGAAGGGGCGATCGATCCCAAGGCGATCGCCAAGCAGGCGCGCGTGCTGGGTTTTCCCGCCGCCGCGATCACCGATCGCAACGGGCTTTACGGCGCCATGGCCTTTTCGGATGCGGCCAAGAAGGAAGGCGTGCAGCCGATCGTCGGCGCGATGCTGGGCGTGGTGCGGCCGGGGGCGGCCGAGGGCAAGGCCGGGATCGTCGATTGGCTGGCGCTCTATGCCCAGGACGAAAAGGGCTATGACAATCTCTGCGAACTGGTCTCGGCCGCGCATCTGGAACGGCCGGGGCATGAGGACGCGCACGTCCCGCTCGATCGGCTGGAAGGCAAGACGGACGGGCTGATCGCGCTCACCGCCGGCGGGGAAGGGGCCATTACCCGGTTGCTGGCGGAAGGGCAGGCCGATGCCGCGCGCGCTTATCTCGATCGGTTGCAGGTGCTGTTTCCCGACCGCCTCTATATCGAGCTTGCCCGGCGCGGCGATGCGGCCGAGGAGGAGGCGGAAGATGCGGTGATCGAGCTTGCCTATGCGCGCGACCTGCCGCTCGTCGCGACCAACCCCGCCTGCTTCGCGGAGCCCGATTTCCACGCTGCGCACGATACGATGCTGTGCATCGCCGGATCATCCTATGTCGACAGCGACGATCGCCGGCGATCCTCCCCCGATGCCTGGATGAAGCCGGCGGACGAGATGGTCCGCCTGTTCGAGGACCTGCCCGAGGCGATCGCCAACACGCTGGTGGTGGCGCAGCGCTGCGCGGTGATGGCGCCCTATCGCAAGCCGATCCTGCCCAGCCTTGCCGGCGATCGTGAGGGCGAGGCCGAGATGCTGCGCCGCGATGCGCGTGCGGGGCTGGAGGCGCGCCTCGCCCGCATGGACGGGCCGGTCGATCGCGAGGCCTATTCCAAGCGGCTCGAGTTCGAGATCGACATCATCGTCCGCATGGGCTTTCCCGGCTATTTCCTGATCGTCGCGGACTTCATCAAATGGGCGAAGGACCATGACATTCCGGTGGGGCCGGGGCGCGGATCGGGCGCCGGATCGGTGGTCGCCTGGGCGCTCACCATCACCGATCTCGATCCCCTGCGGCTGGGCCTGCTGTTCGAACGCTTCCTGAACCCGGAGCGCGTTTCGATGCCGGACTTCGACATCGACTTCTGCGAAACCCGGCGCGGCGAGGTGATCAGCTACGTCCAGAACAAATATGGCCGCGATCACGTCGCCCAGATCATCACCTTCGGGCGGCTGAAGGCGCGCGCCGTGCTGAAGGATACCGGCCGCGTCCTCCAGATGAGCTACGGACAGGTGGACAGGCTGGCCAAGCTGGTGCCCAACCACCCGACCGATCCCTGGACGCTCGACCGCGCGCTCAACGGCGTTTCGGAACTGGCGGCCGAATATAAGGCGGACGAGCAGGTGAAGCGCCTGTTCGATCTGGCGATGAAGCTGGAAGGGCTACCACGCCACAGCTCCACCCACGCCGCCGGCGTGGTGATCGGCGATCGGCCGCTCGATAAGCTGGTGCCGCTCTATCGCGATCCGCGATCGGACATGCCGGTCACGCAGTTCGACATGAAGTTCGTCGAAGGCGCGGGCCTCGTGAAGTTCGACTTCCTCGGCCTGAAAACCTTGTCGGTGCTCCAGAAGGCGGTGCATTTCCTGAAGCAGAAAGGGGTCGAGGTCGATCTCGCCGCGCTGCCCTGGGATGACCCGGAAGTCTACAAGCTGTTGCAAAGCGGCAATACGGTGGGCGTGTTCCAGCTCGAATCCGAAGGCATGCGCCGCACGCTCTCCGCCGTGCGGCCGACCTGCTTCGAGGACATCATCGCGCTCGTCTCGCTCTACCGGCCGGGTCCGATGGACAATATCCCCCTGTTCGGCGACCGGAAGAACGGGCGCGCGGAGATCGAATATCCGCATCCGCTGCTGGAAGGCATCCTGAAGGAAACCTACGGCATCTTCGTCTATCAGGAACAGGTGATGCAGGCCGCGCAGATCCTGGCCGGCTATTCGCTGGGCGAGGCCGATCTGCTGCGACGCGCGATGGGCAAGAAGATCAAGGCGGAGATGGACGCCCAGCGCGCCCGCTTCGTGGAAGGCTGCGCCAAGCAGGATATCTCCGCCGGCAAGGCCAACGAGCTGTTCGACTTGATCGACAAGTTCGCCGGTTACGGCTTCAACAAGAGCCACGCCGCGGCTTACGCGCTGGTCGCCTATCACACCGCCTGGATGAAGGCGCATCACAAGCCGGAATTCTACGCGGCATCCATGTGTTACGACATGGCGCTGACGGACAAGCTGTCGATCTTCGTCGATGACATGCGCCGCATGGGCGTGCCGTGCCTTTCGCCGGACGTGAACCACAGCGAGGCCGAATTCTCGGTGGAGGGCGATAGCGTCCGCTACGCGCTCGGCGCGCTGAAAGGCGTGGGCGAGAAGGCGATGGAACTGCTGGTGGCCGAACGGAAGCGGGCCGGGCCGTTCAAGTCGCTGGACGATTTCGCCGACCGCGTGGACCCCAAGCTGCTCAACCGCCGCCAGCTCGAAAGCCTGGCGGGGGCCGGGGCTTTCGATTCCATCGCGAGCGAGCGGGCGGGCGTCCACGCGGCGGCGGAAACGATCCTCGCCCACGCCGCGACGGTGGCGGCGGCGCGGGAGAGCGGGCAGGGCGGCCTGTTCGGCGAAGCCAATGTCGGCGCGGCGCCGATCCGCCTTCCCAAGACGGCGATCTGGTCGCTGGTCGAGCGGATGGCGGCGGAGAAGGAAGCGTTCGGCTTCTATTTCTCCTCCCATCCCGTCGATCGCTTCCGCCATCTGGCGGCCGCCAACCGGGCCAAGACCTATGCCGAACTGATGCTGATGCCGGTGGCGGAGCCGCAGCGGTCCAACGATGGCCGGCGCGTGCCCGCGCCCACCGTGACGATCGCGGCGCTGATCGAGGACGCGCGCTGGCGTACGTCGGCACGCGGCAACCGCTACATGATGGCGACCTGTTCGGATGCGACCGGGCAGTTCATCGCCACCTGCTTCGACGATCTGGCGTCCGAGGAGATCGAGAAGGCGGCGCGGGCGGGCGAATGCGCGCTGCTGACCGTGGAGCTGGACAAGAGGCCGGGCGAGGATACGCCGCGCGTGACGATCCGTTCGCTGAGCCCCTTTGCGGGGCTGGCGGACAAGACGCGGCTGCGGCTGGAGGTGGAGACGGCCGATCCCTCGGCGCTCCGCACGCTGGCCGATCTGGTTGCGGACCAGCGCGGCGGCCGGGGCGAACTGCGCCTGCGCGCCCGCACGCCCGAAGGCGGCATCGCCCATATGCTGCTGGGCCGCGATTTCAACCTGGACGCCGAACTGGTCGCCCGGATCGAGCGGCTGCCGGCCGTCGATGCGGTGACGCTGGGCGCGGTCGAGCCGCCGAAGCTGGCGCTGGTCGGCTAGGGCCGGGCCGGCGCCGCGCGGCGCCTATCGGGCGGCTAGCGCCTGGGCGTCCGCCATCGCCTTGTCCACCGCCGTCTTGACGCAGGGAGGGCTATCGTCGGCGGTGAGCGGATAGACCTGATCCAGCCAGGCGCAGGCCTTGCGTGCGGCCTCCTCGACGCGACCGCGCAGCGCCTTCATGCCGGCGTCGGTCCGAAGGTCGAGATCGGCGGTGTTGACCACGCGCGATGTGGTGACGGTCTCGATCGGCGCACCGGTGGTGGACGACCGTTCTCTATGGCGGGGGGCGGTGACGGTGATATCCTGGGCATAGGCCGCCGACGCCACGGGCATCGCCAGCGATACCGCCGTCAGCAACATGATCGCGCGCTTGGGCATGGCCGATCCTTTCGATTCCAGGCGGAAGCCTGAGGGAGGGTGACGGGCCATGATCGGGCGCGATGCGCGGATATGTAATCGGGATTATTCCCGAATGCGGGCGCGACAAACCCCTATCGGAGTGTGGCGGCGCAATCCCGTGCGGCGGCCGCGATGGCCGGCCCGCCGATCAGGCTATTCCACCGGCACCGACGCGCTCTTGATCGCCCGGTCGCGCCTTATTCGGTGGGGTCGGAGGGCGGGGCGTCTTGCACGATCCAGATCAGATTGCCGTCCGGATCGGTGACGGCGAAGGCGGGCACATTCCATGCCGCGTTGCTGAGCGATGTGAGCGATGGTTTTCCGAACGCCTTCCACGCCATCCGGCTTTTGGCAAAAATATCATGCCATGCTGCGGCATCGCCGACCCGGATTACGCACAGCCCTCTTTGGGCGGGATTTTCCGGGGCGTTTTGGTCGGGGCTTTTCAGGCAGAAATCCAGTTCGACGCTGCCGTTGCGCAGGCGGAGCCAATGGTCATCCTGGGCGATGATCCCAAAGCCAAAATAACGAAAGAACTTCGCGGTTCGAACGAAGCCCGCGCTCGGCAGAACGGGAACGGCGCGGTCGTTCATGGCAAGGCGTCTCTCGACGGCGAAGGGGAGCGGAGATAGACGCCCGACCTCCGGGGCATGGGCAGGCTGTTGCCATCCTGCCGGGGAATGTCCGGCTCCGTTCGCCGCGCCGCCAATATCCGCGCTCACATGTTCGGATAGTTGGGGCCGCCGCCGCCTTCCGGCACCACCCAGTTGATGTTCTGGGTGGGGTCCTTGATGTCGCATGTCTTGCAGTGGACGCAATTCTGCGCGTTGATCTGCAGACGTGGATCGCCGACGTCCTGGCCGACGATCTCATAGACGCCGGCCGGGCAGTAACGCTGCTCGGGCGCGTCGTAGAGCTTCAGGTTCACCTCGATCGGGACCGAGGCGTCCTTCAGGGTCAGGTGGACCGGCTGATCCTCCTCATGATTGGTGTTGGACAGGAACACCGAGGAGAGGCGATCGAAGCTGATGACGCCATCGGGCTTGGGATAGTTGATCTTCGGCGCGACGTCCGCGCGCCACAGCCCCTCATTGTCGCGGTGCGTCTTGAACGTCCAGGGCAGCTTGATGCCCAGCGTATGCAGCCACATGTCGACGCCGGCATAAAGTGTGCCCATCACCGGGCCGAACTTGGCAATCGCCGGCTCGGCGTTGCGGACGGTCTTCAATTCCTTGGCGATCCAGCTTTCGTTGAGCGTCTGCGGATAGGCCGAAAGCTCCCTGGCGCCG
The DNA here is from genome assembly GCF_001853345.1 of Edaphosphingomonas haloaromaticamans. NCBI lineage: Bacteria > Pseudomonadati > Pseudomonadota > Alphaproteobacteria > Sphingomonadales > Rhizorhabdaceae > Edaphosphingomonas > Edaphosphingomonas haloaromaticamans. The sequence goes on from NZ_MIPT01000001.1 coordinate 1,417,589, forward strand.
CGGCCGGACAGGATTTCGTCGAACGCGGCTTCGGCGGCCAGCATGCCGGACTTCATCGCCGTGTGGCTGCCCTTGATGCGCGGCACGTTCACGAAGCCCGCCGAACAGCCGATCAGCGCGCCGCCGGGGAAGACGAGCTTGCAGACCGCCTGCCAGCCGCCTTCGTTGATGGCGCGCGCGCCGTAGGAGACGCGGCGGCCGCCCTCGATCTCCGCGCGGATCGCCGGATGCTGCTTCCAGCGCTGGAATTCCTCGAAGGGCGAAAGGTGCGGGTTCTTGTAGCCGAGGCCCACCACGAAGCCGAGCGCCACCTGGTTGTTGGCCTGGTGATAGAGGAAGCCGCCGCCCACTTCGTCCGTCAGCGGCCAGCCCTGGGTGTGGATGACGCGACCGGGCACATGCTTGTCGGCCGGGATATCCCACAATTCCTTGATGCCGATGGCATAGGTCTGGGGCTGGCTGTCCGCCTCCAGATCGAAGATGCGCTTCAGTTCCTTGGAAAGGTGGCCGCGCACGCCTTCGGCGAAGAAGGTATATTGGGCGTGCAGCTCCATGCCCGGCTGGTAATCGGGCTTATGCTCGCCATCGCGCGAAATGCCCATGTCGCCGGTGGCGACGCCCTTCACCGATCCGTCGTCATGGAACAATATTTCGGCCGCCGCGAAGCCGGGGAAGATTTCGACGCCCAGCGCCTCGGCCTGGCCGGCCAGCCAGCGGCAGAGATTGCCGAGGCTGACGGTATAGGTGCCCTTGTTGTTCATGAACGGCGGCATCAGCAGGTGCGGCATCGCAAACTGCTTCTTCTCCGTCAGGATCCAGTGATGATTCTGGACGACGGGCACGGTGAGCGGGCTATCGAGATCGCGCCAGTCGGGAATCAGCTCGTCCAGCGCGATCGGATCGACTACGGCGCCCGAAAGAATATGCGCGCCGACCTCAGACCCCTTTTCCAGCACGCAGACGGCAAGCTCGCGTCCCGCTTTCTCCGCGAGCTGCTTCAGCCGGATCGCAGCCGCAAGGCCTGCGGGGCCTGCGCCGACGATCACGACGTCGTAGGTCATGGATTCGCGGGTTGTCATCGTCCTCAGTCCTTCCTTTCGCGCCCGTTCCGTCCGATTGTCGCATCGTGCGAACGGCCCGGCCAGAAAGCCGATGGCCTTGGATTGACCCGCACGTCAACTATGGAGTCTAAACGGCGCATGCGGGGATTAGGTCATTTCTTGTTTTCGGCGGCCAAGCCGCGATTGGACGGGCGGTGAGCGATACTGCCCTTCGCGGGGAATTTCTGAGCACCATCGACTGGTGGCGCGAAGCCGGGATCGACACGCTGGTGGAGGAGGAGGCGCGCGATTGGCTGGCGGCGCCCAGGCCCGCCCCGGCGCCCGCCGCATCATCCGCCGCCGCTACGGCAGAGGCGCCCCCATCCGTTCCCGCGACGCTGGACGCCATTGCCGCTTTCTATGCCGAAGATGCCATGTTCGGCCGTCCCGACGGACGGCTGCTGCCCCAGGGGGATGCGGCATCGGGGCTGATGCTGCTGGCCGACCAGCCCGAGCCCGGCGATGACGAGGCCGGCCAGATCGTCGGCGGCGAGGTGGGCCGCCTGTTCGATCGGATGCTGGCGGCGATCGGCCGCGATCGCGCTTCCATCTATCTGACGACGATGACGCCGGTGCGCGTTCCCGGCGGCCGGCCCGAATCGGCCGTGCTTGCGCGCTGGACCGAGATCGCCCGCACCCATGTATCGATCGCGGCGCCCCGCCTGCTGCTGCTGCTGGGCGACGCGGCCACCCGTGCCTTTATCGGGACCAGCCTCGCCGATGCGCGGGGGCGGGTGCATAGCCTTAACCTTGGCGGCCATAACGTGCGCGCCATGGCGACCTTCCATCCGCGCTTCCTGCTCCAGCAGCCCGCCCGCAAGGCGGATGCCTGGCGGGACCTGCGCCTGTTGCTTGAGGAGTTGGGCCAGTGAGGACGATCCGTCTCCTGCTCGCGGTCCTGGCCGGCACCGCCGCGATACCGGCGCTTGCCAGCACCGAAACCCTGCCCGCGCCGGTGATCGGCCTGAAGGCGCCGCCGGTAAGCGCGGTGCCCGCGCAGCTCGATCCGCAGCAGCGGATGAATTATCGCGCCGTCTTCGCGGCGATCCGATCGGGCGACTGGTCGGGCGCGGCCGCGCGGCTCGATGCCATGCCCGCCGGCCTGCTGACGCCTTATGCCCGGGCGGAGCTCTATCTCGCCAAGGGATCGCCCAAGGTGGAGACGGAGCTGCTGCTGGCGCTGGTTTCCGCCAATCCCGATCTGCCGCAGGCGGCCGCGATCGAGCGTATCCTGCAGGGGCGGGGCATATCCGGGCTGCCGGCCCTTCCCGTGGTGCAGGACATGCGGCGCCTGCCCGCGCCGCCGCGCCGGGCGACGGCGCAATCGGCGCGCAGCGATGCGGCCGCCGCCGCGCTCGCCCAGCGCATCCGCCCGTTGCTGCGCGACGATCGGCCTGCGGAGGCGGAAGCGCTGCTGTCCGAACGGGTGGCGGACCTTACGCCGGAGGCGCGGACCGAATGGCAGCAGCGCGTGGCCTGGGCCTATTTCCTCGTCGGCGACGATGCGGCGGCGCGGCGTGTGGCCACCCCGGCGCGGGCCGGGACCGGCGACTGGACGATCGAGGCGGACTGGGTATCGGGCCTTGCCGCGTGGCGGCAGCGCGATTGCGCGGCGGCGGCGGACGCCTTCGGCGCGGTCGCATCCCGGTCGCGCGATCCTGAGATGACGGCGGCCGGCCTGTTCTGGGCGGCGCGCGCCGACATGGCCTGCGGCAAGCCCGAACGGGTGCAGGCGCGGCTGCGCAGCGCGGCGCGGCTGGGCGAGACCTTCTACGGCCTGCTCGCCGATGCGGCGCTGGGCCGGGCGCTGCCCACGCCCGATGCGGGACCGGGCTTCATCCAGGCGGACTGGACCACCATCTCCCAGCGCAACAATGCCCGGATCGCGGCGGCCCTGGCCGAGATCGGCGAAACCGGGCAGGCGGATACCGTGCTGCGCCATCAGGCGCGGATCGGCGACAGCCAGGATCATGAGGCGCTGATGCACCTCGCGGCGCGGCTGAACCTGCCTTCCACCCAGATCTGGCTGGCGCAGAACGGGCCGATCGGCGCGCGGCTTTCCACCTCCGCCCGTTATCCGGCGCCGGGCGGCTGGACGCCGCAGGGCGGCTGGCGGGTCGATAAGTCGCTGATCTTCGCCCACGCGTTGCAGGAATCGCAGTTCCGCGCCGATGCGGTCAGCCCGGCCGGCGCTCGCGGGCTGATGCAGGTGATGCCGGGCACCGCCGCGCAGATCGCCCGGCGCAAGGGCGAACCGCTCGGCAGCCTCAACGATCCGCGCACCAATATCGAATATGGCCAATTCTATCTGGAGGAGCTGCGCGATTTCTCCAGCACGGGCGGGCTGCTGCCCAAGGTGATCGCCGCCTATAATGCCGGCCCCGGATCGGTGCAGAAATGGAACGATCGCCGCCGCGACAATGGCGATCCGCTGCTGTTCATCGAATCCATCCCCTATCGCGAGACGCGCGCTTATGTGGCGATCGTGCTGCGCAACTACTGGATGTATCAGCGGCAGGAAGGCGAGCAATCGGCCAGCCTGAAGGCGATGGCGCAGGGCATGTGGCCGCGCTTTCCCGGCATGCCCGGCCGCACTGCCATCCGCCTCGATCCGGTGAGCGGGGTGGCGAGTGCCGATTGACGAGAGCCGGCCCTTCCTGCCCGTCCGCATTGCCGTCCTCACCGTTTCCGACACACGCGGCCTTGCCGAGGATCGTTCGGGCGACGCGCTGGTCGCCCGGCTGGAGGCGGCGGGGCATGTGCTGGCCGACCGGGCGATCGTTCGCGACGATGCCGACCTGATCGTGGCGCGCCTGCACGGCTGGATCGAGGACGATCAGGTCGATTGCGTCATCACCACCGGCGGCACCGGCGTCACGGGCCGCGACGTGACGCCCGAAGCGCTGGCGCGGGTGTGGGACAAGGAGATACCCGGCTTCGGCGAGCTGTTCCGCTGGCTGAGCTACCAGACGATCGGCACGTCGACCATCCAGTCCCGTGCTTGCGCGGGCGTGGCGCGCGGCACCTATCTGTTCGCGCTGCCGGGATCGACGGGCGCGGTGAAGGACGGCTGGGACGGCATCCTTGCCACCCAGCTCGACAACCGCCACCGCCCCTGCAATTTCGTGGAGCTGATGCCGCGCCTGATGGAGCGTTAGGCGGCTTTTTCCTCCACCCAGTCGCGCCGCAGCGGGCGGACGGCGAAGAGCATCAGCGCTGCCGCCAGCAGGTAGAAGATCAGCGCCGCGACCGCGCTGTAGCGCAGCGCGTCCTCGCCGAAGCGCAGGTGCATCGCATCCGACATCGCGCCCATCACCAGCGATCCCAGCCCCAGCCCGATCAGATTGTTGATGAGGAGGAAGCTGGCCGAGGCGGTGGCGCGCATCGCGGGCGGCACGAGGTGCTGCACGGCGGTCGTCACCGGGCCGAGCCAGAGGATGTTGAGGCCGTTGGGCAGCAGGAAGAATGCCCAGGCGATCGCGGGCGACGGTGAGAGCAAGGCCGCGCCGAACAGCGGCACGGCGGCGAGCCAGGCGATGATCGGCAGCTTCGCATAGGCACCGCGATCGCGCCGGCCGAGGCGATCGGCCAGCCAGCCGCCGAGGAGGACGCCGGCCCCGCCGCCGATCAGCAATAGCGAGCCGACATATTGCGATGTCGTGATGAGATCGAAGCCAAAGGACCGCATCAGGATCGACGGTATCCAGAAGGCGAGGCCGTAGCCGACGAGCGAACTGGACGATGCGGCCAGCGCCATCAGCCAGAAGCTGCGCTTGGCGGCGAGGATGCGGAATACCTGCGCCACGGGCGGGTGGCCGGCGGTGGGGCGTCGATGGGCCACATCGCGGACGAAGAACTTGAAAAGGGGCGCCACCGCGATCCCGGCGATGCCGACCGCGACAAAGGCAACCCGCCATTCGACCGCATTGGCGATATAGCCCCCCAGCATCGCCCCGGCGGCGAGGCCGAAGGGAATGCCGAGCGCATAGATGGAAAGCGCCCGCGCGCGCTTTTCCGGCGGAAAATAGTCCGAAATCAGGGCATGGGAGGGGGCGACCCCGCCCGCCTCGCCGACGCCGACGCCGAGCCGGAAGGCGAAGAGCTGCCAGAAGCCGGTGGCCAGGCCGCACAGGCCGGTGAAGGCGCTCCACACCACGAGCGAGAGAGTGACGACCCAGCTTCGGCTCGTGCGATCCGCGAGCAATGCCAGCGGCACGCCGAGCACCGAGAAGAGCAGCGCGAAGGCGAAGCCGCCCAGGGCGCCGAGCTGGGTATCGGTGAGCGCGAGGTCCGCCTTGATCGGCTGGGCGAGGATGCCGAGTATCTGCCGATCGAGAAAGTTGAAGATATAGACGAGAAGGAGCATCGCCAGCACCAGCCAGGGGCGGCCAGGCAGGGCGGCGTTGCCGGATCGGCCGGGCGGGATGCGGGCAGGGCCCTGATCGTCAGCATATGGCGGCATGGATCGCCCACTCCATCGCGCCGGCGGATATGGGCCCGCCGAGCCGGTTGTTGCCGGGCGAAACCCCTCGCCTTGGCCGGAGTGTAACAGCGCAACGGCCCGGTGCGATAGCCCGTGTCGTCCTGGTCCGTGGCGATGGACCAGGCGGGCCGGCCTCCGCTCAGGCCGGCCCGCCACCACCGCCCTCAGGCCGGGGCGGCGGCGGCCTGAAGCGGGCGGGCCTGCGCCCATGCTTCAGGATCGGCATCGAAGATGCTGATCGCATCCTCGACGACCCCGGTTTCCTCGACATAGCGGCGCCACAGCGCCAGCAGCTCCTCCAGCCGCGCGGGATAGGCGCGGGCGAGATCGTCCGTCTCGCCGGGATCGATGGCGAGATCGTAGAGTTGCCAGCGCGACCGCCCGTCGGCGCCGGGCACATAGACGGCCTTCCAATGATCCTTGCGGATCGCGCGGCGGCCGAACAATTCCCAGCCGGTGCTGGTGCCCGGCGGATGGATGCGATCGGCGCCGGCATGGAGCCAGCCGGCGAAGGACCGGCCCCGCACCGGCGCGATCGGCCGGCCCTGATAGCTTTCGCCCGGATGGGCGACGCCGGCCAGGTCGAGGAAGGTGGGGGCCACATCCATCACCGTCGCGAATTCGCCGGAGACCTCGCCGGCGCGGGCGGCGGCGGGATAATGGATGAAGGCCGGCACGCGGATGCCGCCTTCGGTGGTATAGGCCTTGGTGAGCCGTGACGGCGCCGTCGCCGCCTGCGCCCAGCGCGGGCCATACCAGATGTAGGAGCCGGGCTTGCCGGCATTGGCGAGGCTGTTGTCGCAATGCTCCCGGATCAGTTGGCTGAACAGCGGCCCGATGATCGGCATCGCCTCGACGATCGCGCCTTCCGCGCCATTATCGGACAGGAACAGGATCACCGTATTGTCGAACCGGCCGTTGCGCTTCAGCCAATCGACCACGCGGCCGACATTCTGGTCGATCCGGTCGACCATGGCGGCGTAGACCTCCATGGCCCGCGCGGAATCCGCCCGCTCGGCGTCGCTCAGCGCATCCCATTCGGGCGCCTCCGTCACCACCGGATGGGGAACGACATCCTCGGCGATCAGCCCCAGATCCTTCAGCCGATCGAGCCGGCGCGCGCGCAGCGCATCGGGCCCGTCATCATAGCGGCCGCGATATTTGGCGATTTCCGCGTCCGGCGCCTGAAGCGGCCAATGCGGCGCGGAAAAGGGCAGATAGGCGAAGAAGGGCCGTTCATCCCCGCGGCCTTCCTCGAGGAAATCGAGCAGGCGCGTGGTGAAATGATCGGAGGAATAGAAGCCCTCGGGCAGTTCGGTGACGAAGGTCTCGTCCTCGATATAGATCGGCCCCCGCACCACCGCGCGATCGAGCGGGCTGCCGCCGAAATGATCCGCCCCGCCCGGCAGCAGGGCGAAGGAGCGTTCGAAGCCGCGGGCCGCCGGCACCGTCGCCGGCGTATCGCCCAGATGCCACTTGCCCGACATCAGCGTGCGATAGCCGGCGTCGCGCAGCAGCTCCACGAAGGTGACGACGCGATCGTTGAGATAGCCTTCATATCCCGGCGGCCGATCGAAATCGGGGCGGACGACCTCCACCATCGATCCCAGCCCGGCGATATGATGGTCGGTTCCCGTCAGCAGCATGGCCCGCGTCGGCGAACAGGCGGGGGCGGAGTGGAAATCGGTGAAGCGCACGCCGGCATGGGCCAGCGCGTCCAGATAGGGCGTCTCGATCTCGGACCCGAAGGCGCCGATATCGGAAAAGCCCATGTCATCGACCAGGATCACCAGGAAGTTGGGCCGATCGGCGCCGTTCTTCACAGCCATGTCATTCCTTTCGGGAAGAAGCCGGGCGCCCGGTCGCAGGGTGCGGGCGCCCGGCGGATGCTTGCCTATTCCGCCGCCTGCAGCAACGGCTCCGGCTTCAGGAGGCGGCTTTCCTTGCCGTCGATGCCCACCGGCACGGTGCCGGCGATGGTCGCGCGGCGGAGGTGGCGGCGCTGCAGGCCAAAATCGGCGATCGCGCGGTGCTGGGTGGCGCGATTGTCCCAGATCGCCACGTCGCCCGCCCGCCAGCGCCAGCGCACGGTGTTTTCGGGCTTCACGACATGATCCTGGAGCACCGCGAGCAGGCGCTGCGAATCCGCGCCGTTCAGCCCCACGAACTGCTTGACGAAATGGCCGAGCAGCAGGGACCGTTCACCCGATTCCGGATGGACGCGCACCACCGGATGCTCGGTTTCGTAGACGGTGGAGGCGAAGATGGCGCGATGCTGCTCCAGTTTGTCCTGCGGCAGGTTGGCGAAGTGGCCGGCATAGTCGTAGAGGTTGGTGTGGACTGCCTTCAGATTGTCGACGAGGAGCCTGAGCGGCTCGGGCAGCTCCTCATAGGCGGTCACGGTATTCGCCCAGAGCGTGTCGCCGCCGGCCTCGGGGATGACGATGGCGCGCAGGATCGAGGCTTCGGGATAGGCCGGCACGAAGGTGACGTCCGTATGCCAGCTCGACGCGGCATAGCCTTCGCGGGAATCGAGCTCGAGCAGGAAGCGCGATCCTTCGGCGACGGGCACGGTGGGGTGGGCCACCGGCTCGCCCAGCTTTTCGGCAAAGGCTTCCTGCCGGGCATCGTCCAGCTCATGCTGGTCGCGGAAGAAGATCACCTTGTGGCGGACGAGCGCCGCGCGGATCGCGGCGATCGTGGCGTCGTCCAGATCGCCCGAAAGCGCGATGCCGCGTATCTCGGCGCCGATGCGGCCGGCCACGGGCACGATATCGAGCGGGCTTTCGGCCTCGCGGGCGTTGACGAAGCGTTGCTGGATGGCAGTCATGGCACGTCTCCTTGCGAACGAGGAGGTCAGCGGGACAGGGGTTGGGCAGCGGGGCCGACGGGGCGGTCGCCGATGATGGTCACGCGCTCCATGTGGCGCGGCTCGTTGTAATCGGGCACGGCGTAATGCTGGGTGGCGCGGTTGTCCCAGAAGGCGATCGAATTGGGCCGCCAGCTCCACCGCACCTGGAATTCCGGCCGCTTGAACTGGTTGAACAGCAGGGCCAGCAGCCGATCGCTCTCTTCCGCGTCCAGGCCCTTGATCCGGCGGGTGAAGACCGAATTGACGTAGAGCACCTTCTCGCCGGTTTCGGGGTGGATGCGCACCACCGGATGCTCGACCTCGGGATATTGGGCGCGCAGCGCCTCCTTCTTCTCCTCGGTATCGAGGAACTGGATGAAAATGCTGGGATCGTGGATCGCGGTCAGCCCGTCGATCCGTTCGCGCACCGCCTCGTCCAGGCTTTCATAAGCGGCGACCGCGTTGGCGAACACGGTGTCGCCACCCAGCGAGGGCGATACCAATGCGCGCAGGATCGAGGCGGCGGACGGCTCCGGCCGGAAGGTGGTGTCCGCATGCCAGTTGCTGTCCGGCGAGGCGCGATATTTGCCGACGAAATTCTGCGAGACCAGCGGCAGGATTTGCGGATAATCGGGATGCGCGAAGACGGGGTGGACCTCCAGCTCGCCGAATGCGGCGCCGAAGGCGATCTGCTGTTCGCGGCTGATATCCTGATCGCGGAAGAAGAGGACCCGATAGCGGAGCAGCGCGGCCCGGAGCGCGCCGAGGCGGTGATCGTCCAGCGGCCGGGACAGATCGATATTGCCGATCTCCGCGCCCAGGCTGGGTTGGAGGGGGCGGATGTCGAACAGGCTTTCGGCTTCCTCGAGATTCACGGTCTGAAGCGTCATGATGATGTCTCCCAAAGATCAGTCGTTGAGGGCGGCCGGCGCGGCGTCGCGCTGGTCGAGGGATTTGCGGATTTCGGCATGGGCGGCGGCATCGAGCGGGAAGCCGTGAACCAGGGCAGCCGATACGAGGTGGGCGATCGCCGGGCCGAGCGCGAAGACAAGGAGCAGGCCGCGCAGCGCTTCGGGCGTGTTTTCGGCCGATGTCGGATCGAAGCCGAGCCAGGCGACCAGCGGCAGCGCCACGCCGACGGCGGCGGCCATCGCCGCCTTCATCGATATGCTGAAGACCGAGAAGAACAGGGCGGTGCGATCCTCGCCGGTATCGAGGCGGTGCTGATCCGCCACGTCCGCCACCATCGACCGCAGCATCAGATTGCCCGATCCCTGCGCGAAGCCCTGCGCGACGGTGAGCGCGATCAGCAGGCCGAGCTGGCCCGGCACCACCAGCAGCAGACCGAGATTGATGGCGACCTGCACCAGCTCGCCCAGCACGGCGGTGCGGTGCTTGCCGAGGCGATAGCCGATCCGCATCCAGATCGGCCCGGCGGTGATGCCGAACACGAACTGGAGGAGGAAGAGGCCGCTCGCCCAGTGGGGCAGGCCCATATAGCTGCTGACGAAGAAGACGAAGAGCGTGCCGCGGATGTTCTGCCCCAGCGTGACCGCGAAATCGGAGGCGAGGATGCGCATCAGTAGCGGGTTTCCGCCCACCAGCCGCACCGTCTGCCCGAAAGGCAGGCGCGGCACGTCCCGCGCGGGCAATGGCGGCTCTGGAAAGGCGCGCAGCGTGAGGATCAGCGACGGCACCAGCGTGATCAGCAGCAGCCCGCCCATCACGCCGAGCTTGAGGGGGCCGTCGCCCGGCCGGATCTGATCGACGATCGTGGGCAGCACCAGCACCAGCAGCAGCGACGCCGATCCCACCACCACCTGATAGGTCGCGATCCGCGTCCGTTCGTTATAATCCCCGGAAATCTCGCCCGACCAGGCGAGGAAGGGGATCTGGATCATCGACCAGCCGAGATAGAAGGCGAACAGCACCAGGCCCAGATAGAGCGGGGTGACGCCGGCAAGCGGGAAGAAGAGCAGCAGGCCGGAAAGGCCGAACAGGATGCCGCCCGCCGCGATCCAGCTTCGCCGCCGGCCGAAACGGCTGCGCGTGCGATCGCTGAGGCTGCCGATGATCGGATCGGCGATGGCGCCCCATATCTTCTCGATCAGGAAGATGGTGCCCAGCACCGCCAGCGGCACGCCATAATGCTGGGCGAAGATCGCCGGCAGATAGACGTTGAGCGGCATCTGCGCGGCGGTGACGGGCAAGGCGATGGCCGAGAAGGCGAGCAGCCGGCCGGCCGGCAATCGTGATGCGGGCGGCGGGGCGGTTGCCCTGTCTTCCCAGGCGGCATTGAGCACCGTGGCCATGGCCGGCCTCCCTCCCTAGAGCTTGGTGATGAGCGTGACGCCGAAGGTGCGCGGATCGCCGACCAGCCCGGTGACGAGGCCGGTGTTGGATGGCGTCAGCGTCTGGAAATAATTCTTGTCGAAGAGGTTGCGCAGCCACAGCGCCAGATCCCAGCGCTGGTCCTCCCGCCGGATGCCCACGCGGAGGTTGGCGATGCCGTAGCCATCCACCTTCGAATAACGGGAATTGCTGACGGCGGTGAAGAAGCCGGACCGATGCGCATAATCGATATGGCCGTAAAGCTGGAACGCGCCGATCGGCTGGGCCGCGTCCGCGCCCACCGAATAGCTGAACTTGGGCACGCCGGCGAGCCGTTCGCCCGAAAGATCGACCACCGTCAGCCCGCTTTCCACCGGAGCCGGCGCGTTCGGATAGTTGCGATAGGTGGCGTCGGTATAGGCGGCGGACGCGTTGAAGCTGATGAGGTCGGTAGGCGCGAAGGCGGCATCCGCCTCGAACCCGCGGGTGCGGACCTTGCCGACATTGGCGATATACTGATCGAATATCGCGGCATTGGGCCGCTGGGTGAGGATGGCCGACTGATAATTGGAAACGTCGGTCCAGAAGGCCGCGACGTTCAGCGTGGCGCGGCGATCGAGGAACTGGCTCTTGATGCCGATTTCGTAGCTGTCGACCTTCTCCGGCTTCACCGTGGCGGGCACGCCGGGGGGCAGGGCGGTGAGATTGAGGCCGCCCGATTTGTTGCCGCGCGAATAGCTGGCATAGCCGAGCACGTCGGCCGCGAACCTGTAGGAGACGTTGATCGTGCCCGACAGGCTGTCGTCGCGCCGCTTCGCGGTGAAATCCAGATCGGGGTTGAAGTTGTTGCGGATGGCCTGGGCGGCGCCGGCCAGCTGATCCGGCAGGGTGGAAAGGTCCACGCCCTCCGTCTGGGTCTGCGTGTAGCGGCCGTCCTTGTCCTCATGGGTGAAGCGCAGGCCGGCGGTGACGCTGAGCGCTTCGCTGGCATGGCAGGTGCCCTGCGCGAAGGCGGCATAGCTCTTGATGCTGGGCGTCGATGTCGATCGGGCGATGAAGCCGTTGAGGGCCGCCTGCGACACCACGGGCGGCACGGCGGCTGCGGGCAGGAACCAGTCCGGCGCGGCCGATCCGTAGCCGGTGGCGCCATAGCCGTTCACCGTCTGGTCGAAATAATAGAGGCCGGCCACATAATCGATCACGTTGGTGCCGGTGGAGGCGATCCGCAGCTCCTGGCTGAACTGGCGCTGGCGATTGGCCTGTTCGGCCAGGGTGATGATCGGCAGGCCGATCGAATCCCCGTCATTGGCGGGGTTCCATATCCAGCGGCGCCAGGCGGTGATCGAGGTGAGGGCGACGGGGCCGAGATCCCAGTCGATCTGGCCCGACACGCCATAGGATTTCATGTTCGCCTGATAATGGCCGTCCGCATCCGTCTTGCGGGCGAAGGGATCGATCGGCAGTGGCGTGTAGCCGGCGCGGGCGGCGCGCTGGCGGAAGCTGTTGGCGATCGGTGCGCCATTATCGAACGTATCGAACAGGGCGGTCACGACGCCGATGCAGCAATTGAGCCGCTGGCGCGCGAAATCGCCGATCAGGCGGATCGCCAACGTGTCGGTGGGCTTGGCCAGCAATTGCCCCCGCACGGAGAAATTATCGTAATCCTGCGCCTTGCTGCCCGTGGTGACATTGTCGATGAAGCCGTCGCGATGCGTGTCGGCGATGCTGATGCGGGCGGCGAGCTTGTCGGCGATCAGCGGGGCGGAGGCCGATCCGCGCACCTGGTGGTAGCCATGGTCGCCCAGCGTCGCCTCGCCGGAAAATTCGGGATCGAAGCTGGGCGCGCGGCTGCTGATGCTGATCGCGCCGGCGGTGGTGTTCTTGCCGAACAGCGTGCCCTGCGGCCCGCGCAGCACCTCGATCCGTTCGAGATCGACCAGATCGAACTGCGACAGGCCGACGCGGCCGTAATAGACCTGATCGACATAGACGCCGACGCCGTTTTCCAGCCCGTCGCTGGTGAAGGCGATATTGCTGCCGAGGCCGCGTATGTTGATGTTGGTGTTGCGCGGGTTGAAGCTGAACACCTGCAGGCTGGGCACGAGCTGCTGCACCTGCCCCAGCGTATAGGCGCCCGATCGCTCCAGCGTTTCCGCGCCGACGACGTTGAGGG
>NZ_MIPT01000001.1:1431722-1560693 GCF_001853345.1 Edaphosphingomonas haloaromaticamans
TCTGTCGTTATCCGGCGGGCCACGCCATCATGGCCTGTCTCTTATACACATCTAGATGTGTATAAGAGACAGCTTCCGGCCGGCTGGATTTCGTCGCTGGCCGCACGCTGGCCTTCCGGGATGGCACGGCGGGCGTAGAGGTGGACTGGCGGCCGCGCGGGGCAAAAGCCACCGAAACGCTGCTGGCGCGGCGCGTGGTCAATTGCAGCGGGCCGCTGATCGATCTCGATCGCACGGAGGAGCCGCTGCTGGCCAACCTGCGGGCGCGGGGCGTCATCCGTCCCGATCCCAGCCATATCGGGCTGGATGTCGATCCGCAGGCGCGGGTCATCGGCCGATCGGGCCGGGCCGATCCCCGGCTGTTCGCGCTGGGACCGCTGACGCGGGGCGCTTTCTGGGAAGTGGTGGCGGTGCCCGATATCCGCGTCCAGACATGGAACCTCGCGCGGCGCCTTTCCAACGCGCACTGGATCGGCGGCGAGGGGTTGTAGGGCGGAGGCTCCGGGGGATCAGTCTGACCCGGACGGATGCGAAAGCATCTGCCCCGGTCAAGCTACGAGATCGGCTGGATTCAGCCCGGCAGGCCCGCGGCGCGGCGATCGAGCAGCGCATCCAGCATGGTTTGCCCGCCTTCTTCCTGCTCGAAGCGGGTCCAGCCGCCCGATCCCAGCCGTTCGAGCGGCTGGAAGCGGACCTTATATTGCATGCGCGGCGAATCCTTCACCCAATAGCCCAGATAGACATAGGGCAGGCCGGCTTCGGCCGCGCGCTGGATATGATCGAGGATGATGAAGGTGCCGAGACCGGGCCGATCCGCCGATTCCGCCTCGTAGAAGCTGTAGATCATCGACAGGCCATCGGCCTGGTGATCGCTGAGGCACGCGCCCACCAGCCGGCCGGCGGGATCGCGATATTCGACGACATAGGTGCTGACCGGCGTCTGCTCCACCATGTCGGCGAAATCGAGCTCGTCCATCTCCGCCATGCCGCCGCCGGGATGGCGCGCGGCCAGGTAGCGGCGGAGGAGATCGAACTGCTCCTCCGTCGTCCAGGGCTTGCAGGCGGTGACGCTGAGATCGGCGTTGCGGCGCATCAGCTTGCGCTGGCTGGCATTGGGGCGGAATTCGGCTGCGACCACGCGCACCGACACGCAGGCGGCGCAATCCGTGCAGCTCGGCCGGTAGGCGACGTTCTGGCTGCGGCGGAAGCCGATCCGGCCCAGCGCGTCATTCAGCTCCGCCGCGTGCGGGCCGGAAAGCTCGGTGAACACCTTGCGCTCGGTCTTGCCCGGCAGATACGGACACGGGGATGGCGTGGTGACGAAAAAGCGCGGGAAACGGAATGGAGCGCTCACGGCCTGCCCTGATCCCCCGGGGCTGTTCCACCATGGAAAGCCCGTCGCCACGAATATGCTATCAGCCCGGAAATATGAAAAGCCCGTTCACCATGAAAAGAGGGTTAAGGGCCGCATCCGAACGAATGAGCCGCTTGACCATCAGGCAAGTTCGACGGGTGTGACCTCATATCCGCCGGCGCGCAGCGCGGTCACGAGTCGTTCCAGATGCGCCTTGTCGCGGGTCTCGCACTCGATATCGGTGATCAGCCCCTTGGCCGGCAGCGTGGTGAACACGCGCTGGTGATAGACCTCGATGATGTTCACCTGCTGCTCGTCGAAGATGCGGGCGACATGGAACAGCGCGCCGGGCCGGTCCTGCAGGCGGATGCGCAGGCGGGCGAGGCGGCCGTCGCGGGCAAGATCGCGCAGCAGCACGTTGGCGAGCAGGCGGGTATCGATATTGCCGCCGCACAGCACCACGCCCACCGTGCGCCCGGCGAAGCGTTCGCGATGGGCGAGCAGCGCGGCGAGGCCGGCGGCGCCCGCGCCTTCGGCCACCGTCTTTTCGATCTGGAGGAGGAGGGACACGGCCTTCTCAAGATCGCGCTCCGTCACCAGCACCAGGTCGTCCACGATCTCGCGGATGATGGCGGAGGTGATCGCGCCCGGTTCCTTCACGGCGATGCCTTCGGCCAGCGTATCGCCGCCGATCGGCAGATCGGTGCCGTTGATGCGGTTGTACATGGACGGGAAAAGCTCCGCCTGCACGCCCACCACCTCGATCGGCCGGTCCTGCGCCTTGGCGACGATAGCCGAGCCCGAGATCAGGCCGCCGCCGCCGATCGGCACCGCCAGCGTATCGATTTCCGGCGCGTCCTCCAGCATCTCCAGCGCCACCGTGCCCTGGCCGGCGATGATCGCCGGATCGTCGAACGGATGGACGAAGGTGAGGCCGCGATCCTTGGCGACCACCAGCGCATGGGCATAGGCATCGTCGAAGCGTTCGCCGGTGAGGATCACCGTCGCGCCATGGCCCTCGGTCTGCGACACCTTCACCGTCGGTGTCGACTTGGGCATGACGATGGTGACGGGGATGCCCAGCCGCGCGCCATGATAAGCGAGGCCCTGCGCGTGGTTGCCGGCCGATGCCGCGATCACGCCGCGCGCGCGGGCGGTTTCGTCCAGCTGGAGCAGCTTGTTGAGCGCGCCGCGTTCCTTGTAGGCGGCGGTGAACTGGAGGTTCTCGAACTTCAGGTAGACCTTCGCCCCGGTCATGGCGGACAGCGTCTTGCTCAGCAGCGTCGGCGTGCGGACGATGCTGTCCCCAATGCGCATGTGCGCCGCCCGGACATCGGCGATGGATACGGGAAGGGCGGTCGGGGTGGTCGCTGCGGTAGCCATGATGGTCCGGGGCTCTAGCCCATCTGGCGGATCGGCGAAACCATGGTTATGCCGTCGCCATGGCAAGCATAGCTTTTATCGGCCTGGGCGTGATGGGCCGCGCCATCGCGCGTCACCTGCTTCGCGCCGGGCATGACGTGACCGTCTATAACCGCACCGCCAGCAAGGCGGAGGCGTGGGTCGAGGCGCATGGCGGGCGGACGGCGCCCACCGCCGCCGCGGCAGCCGAAGGGGCGGACGCGGTGTTCACCTGCGTCGGCGCCGATCCCGATCTGGAGGCGGTGACGCTTCGGGCCGACGGCTGCTTCCGCACGATGAAGCCGGGCGCCGTCTTCGTCGATCACACCACGGCATCGGCACGGATCGCGCGGCAGCTTGCGGTGGAAGGCAAGGATCGTGGCCTGCTGGTGGTCGATGCCCCGGTCTCTGGCGGACAGGCGGGCGCCGAGGAAGGGCGGCTTTCGATCATGTGTGGCGGATCGGCCAAGGCGGTGGCGGCCGCGACGCCGCTGATGCAGGCTTATTCGGCCCGGATCGTCCATGTCGGCGGCGCAGGCGCGGGGCAGCAGACCAAGATGGTGAACCAGATATGCATCGCCGGCACGATGCAGGCGATCGCCGAGGGGCTGCGCTTCGCCCAGGCGGCCGAGCTGGATCTGGAAAAGGTGTTCGAGGCGGTCTCCGCCGGTGCTGCATCGAGCTGGTATTTCGTCAATCGCTGGAAAAGCATGGCGGCAGAGGAATTCGACGAGGGGTTTGCGGTGGACTGGATGCGCAAGGATCTGGGGCTGGCGCTGGAGGAAGCGCGGGCGAACGGCGCGACGCTGCCGTCCGCCGCGCTGATCGACCAATTCTATGCCGAGGTGCAGGCGATGGGCGGTGGCCGGCAGGATCTTTCCGCGCTGGTCCGGCGGATCCGGCGATGAAGGCTGTCCTCGCGCGGCCGCTGGCCGCGATTGCGCTGCTGCTCGCCACGCCGGCTTTTGCGGATGCATTGATCGACAATGTGAACGGCTACACCATCGGCAAGGGGGGCGAGGTCGAACGCTTCACCGGCCTGCTGATCGATGGCGAGGGCAAGGTCGTCCGCACGCTGGGCCATAAGGACAAGCGGCCCGAGAAGCTCGATTTCCGCATGGACGGGCAGGGCCGCACGCTGGTCCCCGGCCTGATCGACGCGCATGGCCATGTGATGGGGCTGGGCTTCAACGCCCTCCAGCTCGATCTTTCGGAAACCCGATCGCTGGCCGAGGCGCAGGATAAATTGCGCCAGTGGGTGCGCGACAATCCCGGCCAGCGCTGGGTGATCGGGCGCGGCTGGAACCAGGAGCGCTGGGGGCTGGGCCGTTTCCCCACCGCCGCCGACATCGATGCCGCCGTGGCGGACAAGCCGGTCTGGCTGATCCGCATCGACGGCCATGCCGGCGTCGCCAACAGCGCCGCGCTGGCGCTGGCCGGGATCGACGGCAAGACGCAGGCGCCGGCGGGCGGCCGGATCGAGATGGCAAGCGGGCGGCCGACCGGCCTGTTCGTCGATGCCGCGACCGCGCTGATGGAACGCGCCGTGCCGCCGCCCCAGCCGCTGGAGCGCGATCTCGCCTTCGCCAGGGCGCAGCAGATATTGATCGAGGACGGCATCACCGCCGTCGCCGACATGGGCACCACGGCGGACGACTGGGCGGTGATGCGCCGCGCGGGCGACCTCGGCCGGCTGCGCGTGCGGATCATATCCTATGCGCACGGCATCGAGCCGCTGATCGCCATCGCCGGCACGGGTCCGACGCCCTGGCTCTATGGCGGCCGGCTACGGATGGTGGGGGTGAAGCTCTATGAGGACGGCGCGCTGGGATCGCGCGGGGCCTGGCTGAAGGCCGATTATGCCGATGCCCCCGGCCAGCGCGGCCTGATGCTGCTCAACGACGCCAAGCTCAAGAATCTGGGCAGCCGCGCGGCGATGGACAATTTCCAGGTCGCCATCCACGCCATCGGCGATGCCGCCAACGCGCAGGCGCTGGATGCGATCGAAGAGCTTTCGGACACCTATAAGGGCGATCGCCGCTGGCGGATCGAGCATGCCCAGATCGTCGATCCCGCCGATCTGCCGCGCTTCGGCAGGCATGGCATCATCGCCTCGATGCAGCCCGTGCACCAGACATCGGACCGGCTGATGGCGGAGGCGCGGCTGGGGCCGGCGCGGCTGGCGGGGGCCTATGCCTGGGCTTCGATGCGCAAGGCGGGCGCGACCCTGGCCTTCGGATCGGATTTCCCGGTGGAAAGCCCCGATCCCTTCGCCGGCCTCGCCGCCGCGACCAGCCGGGAGGACCCCGCTGGCCAGCCGCCGGGCGGCTGGATGCCGGAGCAGAAATTGTCGCCGGCCGAAGCCCTGGCCGCCTTCACCCGCGACGCCGCTTATGCCGGCTTCGCCGAGGACCGGATCGGCAGCCTGGAGCCCGGCCGCTATGCCGATTTCCTGCTGCTCGACCGCGACATATTGGCCGCCACCCCGGCGGATATCCGCGCGACCCGGGTTCTGGAAACCTGGATCGGCGGCAAGCGAATCTGGGTGCGGAAGTAGCGATCCGGCTGCGCCTGCCCGGTATAACGGACTGAGGAAAATCGCGATGAAGGGGGTGCGAGCTATCAGCGGATCGAGAGGAAAGGGCGGTAGCCACGCTTGCCGTCCGCATCGGACGGGTGCGACGCCGGTGCTGCGCGGGGGAGCCAGATGAACTTCGTCCAGTGGCTGAATTCGCTCGATGAGCTCCTCTACGAGTTGATGAGCTGGTTCGTGTTTTTCCCGGTGACGCTGTGGAAAGTGCTGCGCCACCCCCTTGCGATGATGCGCTATGCCGAGGATCAGCTGAAGCTGGATGACGATCGCCAGTATCGCGGCACCGTCAGTCCGCCCATCATGCTGGTCCTGACGATCGTCGCCGAGCAGGCGATCGGACTCGCAGAGGACGGCACCAACCCGATCGTGAAAAGCCAGCACGGTCTGGCTTCCCTCGTCAATGACAATACCACGCTCCTCCTCCTGCATCTCGTTCTATTCGGGACGTTTGCCTTGGTGCTGGCTACGGGGAAGGTTTATCGAAGCAGCGTCGATCTGGACCGCGACACGCTGAAGCCGGCCTTTTATGCGCAATGCTATGCCATCTCGCCCTTCGCGCTGCTGGTCAGCCTCGGCGTGAGCGGGGCGATGCATAGCCATGGCGCGGTTCAGCTTGGCGGACTGACCGCAATCGTCGCAGCGTTTCTGTTCTATGGCATCGTCCAGGTGCGCTGGTTCAGCCGGGAACTGAATCAGTCTCTCATCCGCTCCTTCGTCGATGCGTCGGTCGGGATGGTCGCAAGCATCGTTGTCGCCCTTTTTATCGGACGTCTTTTTGTATGATGTCCGATACTGGCGAATATGTCAGTTATTTCATCATGAGGATTTAGCTGCGGATGAAGACCAACGGCCGTTCTTCTTGGTCTTCCCGACTTCGCGCCCCGTGCGTGGCGCCCCAATATCATTTGGACGTGCTCGAAATTTGATATCTGCTGGCCTTAGCAAGACTGCGGTCAGCCAATCGGCTGCGCTTCCGGGAACGTCCATGATCCATCGAGAATGATGGAACGGGGACGATAGAGCCGGACCATGTAGTTCCAGCCCGGGACAATCGGTATGCAATTGGCGACGCCTCCGTCGCAGCCGCCGAACTGTATGGTGATCGATCCGTCGGCGTCCTTCTTCGCGGTGACGCTGTTATAAGAATAGATGCCGGCCTCGTTTTTCGGAATGTAACCTGTCTCGTCGTAGACCGTCACCGACCAGAAAGCGTCGACCGGCACATCCTTCACCCTGAGGCGGTGCACGGTTTTGCCGTCGTTCAATTTCGGCGTGATGTTGAGATAGGTTGCATCTTCCGGTGGATTGGCACCCCATCCCATCGCGCCGCCAACCAGGCGCTGGATGGGATCGACCTTCCCGCGCTTGCCGAAGCCCTTGCTGGTATCGGGCATCGTCCGCGCCAGCGCGAGCAGCGCCTCGCGCACCTTGCCCTGGCTTTCGTGATCCCAGTCGGGGATTTCGAACGCGCCCGGCCCGCCGGGCTGGTCGAGGCGGATCGCATCCTGCAGTGCGTGCACCACGGCAAGGTCGTCGGGGTCTGCCGGATCGACCAGCGTGCGCACGCCGATCAGCACGTAGCGCGTTCCGATCTCCTCGCGGGTCAGCGTGTGCGGCTGGGTGTCGTAATATACCGCCGGCACATACTGGTCCTCGTCGATGATCTGCAGCGACATGAAGCGGCCCCCGCTGTCCGGCAGCGTGATCGTCGCTGGTCCCGCATCGAGATCGAGCAGCGCCGCGGAATAGAGGGTGTCGCGATTGAGCCGGATGATGGTTTGGTTATCGACCGAGGCCACATCCCGATGATGCTCGAATTTGCCGAATCCCTCTTCCTTGAGCGCGATCGCCGAAAAATAGAGGTCGGATTCCGCCCGCAGGAAATTTTCCGGCGTGACGGTGATCGAACCGCCGCCGGTCCCGGGCTGCTGCAAGGTGGGCGTCCCGTTCATCGCGTGTCTCCTCGTTCAGCCGGCCTTCTCGAGATCGGGCAACACCCAACTCTTGTCAGAGAAGAACTTTTCGGGGTCGCAGGTGCGGAACGGCACCTCAAACCCGCGAGCGCCGCTGGTGCCGTGCGGCCATATTCGGCGGGCGGATAGCCCCGGAGAAAAGCGTGGACCCCAACGGCATGGGCACGTTCTTTGGGGGCCGATGCGGAAGGGGGCGTTGCGATGGAGAGGCCGGTTGCGGGCATCGCTCTGCTCCTGGAAACGAGAGCGAGCCTATTCAGCGGAAGGACGCGAATCTATCGGTAATAACCCTACCGACCTTCGGGTATCGGACGTCGCGTCCGGCCATTCCTGGGTATATGACCAGATGAGGTGAATGGCTCCCGTTCACGGCGCCGGCGTGCCGGGTGTCAAGCTTCACGGGAGCCTGTCCGGCCCGGCCCCGGAGCGCATATCGTGGGGGACTGCCCGGAGCCGCGCGTCGACAGCCACCGGATCGGTGGTCGCGGGGAAACGCTCGACCTTGGGTGTGGTCGACGCATCCGTCAGCGGTTGGGCCGGGTCGCGCTTGTTCGCACTATCGCCAGACAGGATTTTGGAGCCGAGCCGGAATCGAAAAAACCCCATAACATATTGTAGTTAGGTGAATTTTTCCAATGGCGCCCATCTCAGTGCCAACATATGTACCAACAAAATCGCGAGATGCAGCAAGTTCGCCACAATTCACGTCTTTGCGTCACTGTTCGATACGCAAGGGCTAAAGGTCGGGCAAGATCGAATCAAAGTCGACTAACGTTGCTGTCTCTGCAACTCGATGCCGCGAGATCGACGAAGCCGCGCATGTGAGATCTCCGGGTGCGATCGAACCTGCAGTCGACAGCCCCGCAGACAATCATGGCCTGCGGGCAGGCAAAGTCAACTCGACAGGCCCGCGCATCCTTCAGCAGCAGGGTGTAAGTTCGGCGATGGACATCGATTTGGGGGATATCGCCCGACCACGCGATCTCGGCTGCCAAGGACTTTCAGGCTCATATCGCATCGGCAGATGGGAAGTCGACGCAAACATCGTCAGCCGAATGTGAAGACGTATGCGCGGACGCCCGGTCGCCCGAACTCGACGCGGACGGTTCGGTCCATCACCTGGCCGGGTTGCCGAATGAGCTGGTAGAGACGATCCTCGCTCACTGCTCCCCAGCCGGCTTCGTCCACATCGCTGCCGTGATTGGCGCCGGGCGCTTCGCCATCGATCGTAACCCGAAACCGGACTGGACGCCCATCGCCAGCGCCGCCTAGCACGAGATGCAAGTCGCGTGCGTGAAACCGGAACGCGATCGCCCCTCCGGCTGCACCGAGGGTCGCGAACTCCCGGCCGACGGCCCAGCGGCCCGCAAGCGACCATTGATTGAGCGAGAGGTCAGACGGTGCGGCATAGGACGCTTCAGCATTCTTCACGAGGCCGCCCGGAGACGCGAACTTCACCGCCTTCTCGTAACCGACATAGGCTTCCGGCGATCGCAGGTCGCCCCAGGCGGCTTCGGCCTCTACTCCGGTGCCGACGATGGGCGTGACGGGAACGTCCGATGGATCGTGGCCAGCCTCTGCCAGAAGCGTTCGGATCAACTGCTCGGCCTCGGCATAATTGCCTTCACCCAGGCGGTAACCCCGGACGCGCCCTTTTGCATCGATGAAGAAGAAGCCCGGCCAGCCCTCGTTGCCGAACTGGCGCCAGACCGCGTAGCGATTGTCCTGGAGGTTCGGATAGCGAACGTCCAATTGCGCGCTTGCCTGACCTACCTTCGCGGCATCCTTTTCGAAGCCGAATTCGGGGGCATGGACGCCTACGACCACCAGCCCCTTGTCGCCATATCGCTCGCTCCATGCGCGCAGGTAGGGCAGCGCGCGCAGCGAATTGATGCACGAATAGGTCCAGAAGTTCACCAGCACGACCTTGCCGCGAAGAGACTGCACGCCGCCCGGCACCGGCGTCAGCCAGGGCGACGAAAGGCGCAGGACATCCAGTGGTTCGGCCGTCGCTCCCGGCGGAGCGGCCGCGACCGCGGGATTTGCGAACTGGCCCGGCACCAGGCTCAAAGCGTCCGCGAAGCAGAGCGCGGTGGTCGATCCCGCCACAAGGATCGCGGCGGCAATGAAGCCGGTCGAACGGAATTTTCTCATGGCTGTCCCTCGCTTGGCCGTCGAACTGATCGCATTGGCGTATAGAGGCGCGGAGCCGGGCGAGGTGTTAGCTGATGCTGTGTCCTGTGATGTCCTGACAGGGCGGAAAGATGCTCGCCCAGCTGCGCCTATCGTGATGGGACGGCAGAGGGCGTCTAGCTGGCCCGGCCGCAGGCGCGCAGGAAGATCGTCCAGCGCGCCTCGAACAGCTTGTCAGGCTCGGGCACGTCGCTCGCCCCGTCAGCGCGCAGGCGAACACGGTTGTTCGCACCTTCCAGGAGGTCGACGAGGATTTCGCAGGTCGCGGCAGGGTCGCCCGGCAACAGGAGACCCGCCGCCTGGGCCGAGGCGATCACATCGACCAGCGGCGCCAGAGTCGTCTCCGACCATGCGGCGAGACGGTGCCGAAGCGCCGGGGAGAACGCCGCCTCGGCGCTGACCGACAGATAGAAGGCGGCATAGTCGCGCGAGGATCCGATCTCGAAATAGCGCAGGGCCGTTCGGCGGACAGCCTCCAGCGGGTCGGCAATTCCTGTGGCTGCCGATGTCAGCGCCGTCTTGAACTGGCGGATATCACGTTCGACCACGGCCTCCAGCAGCGCGCCCTTGTTGGGATAGCGGCGGTAGATTGTATGCTTGGATATGCCGAGGTCGATCGCGATTTCATCCACCGAGGTCGCCGCAACGCCTTTCCGGCCGAAGAGGGAGCGGGCGCCGTCGAGCAGGAGATCGTCGATCCCCGCCGCGCGTTCCCTCGTCGGTCGTCCACCAGCCTTGCGCGCATGTGTTTCCATCAGACGTCCCGTTTCCCTTCGATTAAAACGGCACGATGAGGTTGCGTTTTCATCGACCGCTTAATATCTGCACGGTATCGTGCTGTTTTAGAGTTTCAACCGGATTCCGCTGCCATGTCATCCATCACCTTGTCAGGACTCGCCTGGTCGACCCCGGACGGCCGCCGCATTTTCTCCGATCTCGATCTCAGCTTTGGGCGAGAGCGCGCGGGGCTGGTGGGGCGCAACGGTGTCGGCAAGACCACGCTGTTGCGGATTCTGGCCGGAGAGCTTCAGCCCCAAGCGGGCATGGTATCCGTCAACGGCACCCTGGGCCTGCTCAGGCAAAGCGTTCAGGTCGGCCCGCGCGAGACGGTGGCGGACCTGTTCGGCGCCACCGCGGCCCTGGCGATCCTGCGCCGCGCGGAGGCTGGTGAAGCCGGCATCGACGAACTGGCGGAAGCCGACTGGACGCTCGACGAACGTATTGCCGCCGCGCTCGCGAAAGTGGGCCTTGAAGCGCGGGCTGATACGCGCCTTGCCGAGCTGTCCGGCGGTCAGCGGACGCGCGCCGGCATGGCCGCCGCGATCTTCGATGAGCCGGATTTCCTGCTGTTCGACGAACCCACCAACAATCTCGACCGCGCCGGCCGCGATGCCGTGATTGCGCTTCTCACCGACTGGAAGGCCGGCGCCATCGTCATTAGCCATGACCGCGCGCTTCTCGAGCAGATGGATGCGATCGTCGAGATGACATCGCTGGGCGCCAGCCGCTATGGCGGCAACTGGAGCCGGTACAGGGAGCGCAAGGCGGTCGAGCTGGAGGCGGCAGAGCATGATCTGGCGCTTGCCGAGAAAAGGGTCGCCGAGGTCAATCGCAAGACGCAGCTCGCCGCCGAACGGAAGGATCGCCGGGACGCCGCCGGCGCAAGGAAGGGCGCGCGGGGCGACATGCCGCGCATTCTCGCAGGCGCCCGGAAGAATGCCGCCGAGGCGAGCCGCGGCGACGGCGCCCGCCTCGCCGAGCGGCAGAAAGAGCAAGCCTTGGCGATGGCCGCGACGGCGCGGACGCGGATCGAAACCTTGCAGAAGCTGTCGCTCGTGCTGCCACCGACCGGTCTCGCCGCCGGCCGCACGGTCCTGACGCTCGACTCGGTGACTGCCGGTTACGAGATCGGCCACCCCATCCTGCGCGACCTGTCCTTCACCATGGTCGGCCCCGAGCGCGTGGCGCTGGTCGGACCGAACGGATCGGGCAAGACCACCCTGGTCAGGCTGATCTCGGGACAGATGCAGCCAGCACAGGGCAGCGTGTCGGTCGGCGTGGATTTCGCGTTGCTCGACCAGCGCGTCGGCATGCTCGATCCCGACGTGTCGATCCTCGACAATTTCATGCGCCTCAATCCCGGCTCCAGCGAGAATGCCTGCCGTGCCTCGCTCGCGGGCTTCCTGTTTCGGGCGGACGCGGCGTTGCAGATCGTCGGCACATTGAGCGGCGGCCAGATGCTGCGGGCCGGCCTCGCCTGCGTGCTGGGCGGGCCAAGGCCACCGTCGCTGCTGATCCTCGACGAGCCGACCAACCATCTGGATATCGACTCGGTCCATGCGATCGAGGCCGGGCTCGCCGCCTATGACGGCGCGCTCCTCATCGTCAGCCACGACGAGACGTTCCTGACCAATGTCGGGATCAGCCGGCGCCTGGACCTCGCCGGAAAGTCATCCTGACGCCGAACGCTATTCTCGCGGTGCGGTGATACTCGCGTTTACCCGCGCCAGTTCCGGACCATAGCAGGCGTCGCCCTTCGCCGCGACCTGCGCCATCGTGTCGCCGAGCAGGGCATGGGCTTCAGCGACGCGTCCGGCGCCCGCCAGCGCCTCGACCAGCGCGAGGTTGAATGGCGTGTCGAGCATCCCGTAAGGTGCCGCCCGCAGCTCGCCGATAGCGGCGTGAAGGCGGTCAACGCTGCCCCCGGGATCGCCACGCAGGAGCGCGAGCTGCGCGGAAAAGCTGTGCGTCACCGCGAGATAGGGCGTCAGCGAGTTCGCCTCGGCAAGGCCTTCGAGCCTGTCGACATAGTCTCCGGCGCTTGCGAAATCGCCCGCCCACAGGAAGATCGTCGTCGCCCAGATCAGGGCGATGCACGACGACACCGCATGATCGAGATCGTGCGCGTCCCGGACGGTCTGCCGCGCGCGCTCCACCGCCTCCGTCCGATGGCCTTGCAGCCAGAGTGTCCGCGCCAGGACCGCGCCGGCGAGAATGCGGCATTCGAAGCCGATATAGACCGTTGTCGTGGATTGTGCGCGCGGCGCGTTCCTGAGCGCGGTCTCCAGTTCGCCTCGGGCCTCCTCGAGCGCGCCGCCGAAATGCAGCGCCATGCCGAGGAGCGACCGTGCGATCGTCATCGCGACCGGATCATCAAGCGTGCCGGCGATCGCGGCGCACCGCCTGGCATGGTGCAGCGCCGTCTTGAAATCGCCGGTGCGTATATAGAAGAGCTGCAACGGACCCAGCACCTGCAATTCCTCGAACGGATCGCCTGCCGCCTCGGCGATGGCGAGGCTTCGGTGCAAGGCCTCGCGCGCCATGTCCCGCCCACCGCGGATGAACATCACAGCGACCCCGATCGCCGCCTGGAAGTGCATCTCCACCCGCCCGCCGCGCGCGGCCTCGTCCAGTTCGAGCAGCGCGCGTTCCGACCAGCGATGGCATTCCGACAGGAGCGACATGGCGAGAAAGACCGGCGCCGCCACGGCGGCGAGATCGATCCCGATCCGCACGTCGCCACCCTCGCTGAAACACCATTCGAGCGCCGCACGGACATTGTTCAGCGCGGCGAAATGCCCCGCACGTTCCGCGCTGTTCGCCAGGATGCGCGACGCGGCGCCGCTCTGGTCGAGCCAGTCGCGGTAATAGGCGGCGTGCCGCGCGGCCAGTTCGGTCCGTTCGGTCGCGCTATCGGTGAGCCCGAGCGCATAGGCGCGTGTCGTATCGAGGAGCCGATAGCGCATCATCGCTCCGGCAGGCCGGGTTGCCACCATCGACTTGGCGACGAGGCTGTCCACCGCGACGAACACGCCGGCCTGATCGACCGCATCGCTGGTCACCACCGCCAAGGCGGCCTCGATCGTGAAATCACCGACGAAGATGGCGAGCCGGCGCAGCACCGTGCGCTCCATGTCCGTGAGAAGCCCGTAGCTCCATTCCAGGGTCGCGAGCAGCGTCTTCTGGCGTGGCGGCGCGCTGCGCGGCCCTGCCCAGGACAGAGCCAGGCTCTGGTCGAGATGGGCCGCGATTTGCCGCAGCCCGTAGGCCTCGACCCGCCGGGCCGCCAGTTCGATCGCCAGCGGCACGCCGCCCAGATTGCGGCAGATGCCGCTTACCATCGCGGCATCTGCATCGCCGAGATTCAGTCCGGCCCCGCCGGCTGCCGCGCGTTCGATGAACAGCCGGGTGGCGGGGAAGTCATGAATGGCCATCGGCTCGCCGTCGTCAGCCGGGCAAGCGAGCGGCACGAGCCGATGGATACGCTCGCCCGGGACCTCGAGCGCCTCGCGGCTCGTCGCGAGGATATGGACTTGCGGGGCGGCGGCGAAAACCCGCGCCGCGAGGGCGGCCACGGCGTCGATCAGATGCTCACACGTATCGAGGATCAGCAGGATCCGCTTGTTCCTCAGATAGACGATCAGCCCGGGCGTCGGATCGTCGGACTGGATGGACAGGCCGAACATCGAGGCCACCGCGGTCGCCACCAGGGCCGGATCGCTCAGGAGGCCAAGATCGACGAACTGCACCGCGCCGGCAAAGCTGTCGATCAGCGCATGGCCCACCTCGACGGCGACCGTGGTCTTGCCGATGCCGCCCGCCCCGACGATGGTGAGGAACCGGTGCTCCGAGAGATGCCGCGACAAGGCGGCCACATCGTCCTCGCGGCCGACGATGCCGATTGGGCGGTTCGGCATATTGGCGTGCGGCAAGCGGATCACTGTTGCGGGACTTTGCTCGCCGCGGCATTCCGTGCGTGAAACCGGCGCCACGAAACAATAGCCACGCCCGGTCAAGGTCGTGATGTAGCGTGCGCCCTCGACACCGTCGCCAAGCGCGCGGCGCAGGTTCGCGATGTGAAATCGTAGGCTGCCTTCCTCGACGATGATGTCCGGCCAGACATGTGCAAGAAGATCCCGCTTGCTGACGACCTCGTTGGGCTGCGAGGCCAGCCGGATCAGAATGTCGAGCGCCCGCGCGCCCAACTCGACGGGAACGCCAGCCTTCGTGAGAAGTCGTTCGCTCGCCGTCAGGCTGAACGGACCGAAGGAGATGATCTCCCCGGTCTGCGCGGAAGTGCCCGTCATCGGCTCATGATCCGTCCCTGTTCTTTCCAATCCTCATCGTGATGGCTTCGTTTCTAGAGCAAAGGAGGCTGCGAGGCATCTCAAAGCGAACAGCGCCGTCTCGCGGCCGCTCGCAAAGCATGACAGACCATAACGGGCATGTCCGCCGGACCCGGTCTAGATGCTCCGTCACCAAATCGCTTTTTCCGCACAGGGGAGACTGGTGATGTCCACAGCGTCCGTATCAGATCTATCGACGAGCCGCCGCCGGTTTCTCGCGGCCTCGGCCGCGGCCGGCGCGATCGGCCTCATGCCCGCGCCGTTGCTGGCCCGGGCTGGCAGTGGTTCGGTCCGGCCTTTCAAAATCAATATACCGGATCAGGCGATCGCCGACTTGCGGCGACGGCTGGCGTCTGCCCGCTGGCCGGCGAGAGAAAATGTGCCGGATGATTCCCAGGGTGTGCAACTGGGGCGGTTGCAGCCGCTCGTCCGATACTGGGCGACGGGCTACGACTGGCGGAAGATCGAGGCGAAGCTCAACGCCTTTCCGATGTTCGTCACCGAGATCGACGGGCTCGACATCCATTTCATCCACGTCCGCTCGCGCCACGAGAATGCGCTGCCGATGGTCATGACGCACGGCTGGCCGGGCTCGATCCTCGAGTTCGTCAAGGTCATCGGCCCGCTCACCGATCCGACCGCGCATGGCGGCAGGGCCGAGGATGCGTTTCACCTTGTCGTGCCCTCGATTCCGGGCTTCGGCTTTTCCGGAAAGCCGGCGACAACGGGCTGGGGCTCGGATCATATCGGCCGCGCATGGGCCACGCTGATGCAGCGGCTCGGCTATGATCGCTACGTGTCGCAAGGCGGCGACTGCGGCTCGGTCATTTCGCAGCGCATGGCGCTGCAAACGGTGCCCGGGCTGCTTGGCATCCACCTCAACATGCCAGGGATCGTGCCGCCCGAGATCGCGACGATCCTTACTGCCGGCGGGCCGGCTCCGGCCAGTCTATCCGAGAAGGAGAAGGCCGCGTTCGACGCGCTCGATACCTTCTACAAGAACAGCTCGGGCTATGCACAAATGATGGTCACGCGGCCGCAGACCATCGGCTATTCGCTGGTGGACTCTCCCATCGGGCTTGCCGCCTGGATGTACGACAAGTTCGCCACCTGGACCTACAGCGGGGGCAACCCCGAGCGGGTGCTGACCCGCGACGAGATGCTCGACGACATCTCGCTCTACTGGTTCACCGAAACCGGCACCTCGGCGGCGCAGATCTACTGGGAAGATCATTCCAACAACTTCAACGCCGTGAACATCCCGGCGCTGCCGGTCGCCGTCACGGTCTTTCCGGGTGAGATCTACCGCGCGCCGCGAAGCTGGACCGAGCGCTGCTATGGCAACCTCATCTACTTCAACGAAGCCAGCAATGGCGGCCATTTCGCCTCGTGGGAACAGCCCGCGATCTTCACCGACGAAGTGCGCGCCGCATTCCGGCCTCTGCGCTGAGCGCACACCAGCCTTCATCAAGGAGCATGACCATGAGTGAGACCAAGACCCTCTATACCGCCAGCGTTCACACCACCGGCGGCCGCGAAGGCGCGGCGCGCAGCAGCGACGGCCGGCTGGACGTCAAGCTGTCCACGCCCGGTGCGCCGGGCGCCGGCACCAATCCCGAACAGCTATTCGCCGCCGGCTGGTCGGCCTGCTTCGAAGGTGCGATGGGGATCGCCGCGCGGGAGATGAAGGTCGCGCTCCCGGCCGATCTCGCGATCGATGCCGAGGTGGACCTCAACATCGCCGACGGCGCCTATTCGCTCGGCGCCCGCCTCGAGGTCAGCCTGCCCGGAATCGACCCCGACACCGCGCGGGCGCTCGTCGATGCCGCGCATCGGACCTGTCCCTACTCCAAGGCCACGCGCGGCAATATCGACGTCGCGATCAGCCTCATCTGATCGCTCGAGGAGGAGCCCTCCCATGAACAGGTTCATCACAGGCATTGCCATCGCCGCGACCGCTTTGTTCGGCAGTTCGCCGAGCGTCGCGCAGCCGGCCAGGCCGACCATCGTTCTCGTCCACGGCGCATTCGCGGATGCGTCGAGCTGGAACGGCGTGATCGAGATACTGGAGACGGACGGCTATTCGGTCATCGCTCCGGCCAATCCGCTGCGCGGCGTGCGCAGCGACGCCGACTATATCTCGAGCCTTGTGTCCAGCATCGCGGCGCCCGTCGTCCTGGTTGGCCATTCCTATGGTGGCTCGGTCATCAGCGGGGCCGCCAACGGCCATGCCAATGTGAAGGCGCTGGTCTATGTGGCCGCCTTCGCGCCCGAAGCGGGAGAAACCGCGGCCGNGCTGTCCGGCAAGTTCCCGGGCAGCACACTCGGGCCGGCACTGGCCCCGCCGGTGGCGCTGCGCGGCGGCGGCGCTGACCTCTATGTCCGGCGAGACAGGTTCCACGCACAGTTCGCAGCCGACGTGCCCGCGGCGCAGGCACGGCTGATGGCGGCGGAGCAGCGCCCGATCGCTGAGGCCGCGCTCGGCGAGACGTCGGGCGAGCCGGCATGGCGGACCATCCCTTCCTGGTTCGTCTATGGCGACGCGGACCGGAACATTCCCCCGCAGGCGCTCGCGTTCATGGCCGATCGGGCGCGCTCCCGAGAGACCGTCGTGATCAAGGGCGCATCGCATGTCGTGATGGTGTCGAACCCGGCCCGGGTCGCGGCGCTCATCGAACGGGCTGCAACGGCGCGATGAGCGCCGATCCCGAAATTCGCGTAACTCGAAAGGATCCGATCATGTCGAAGACCTGGCTCATCACCGGCAGCGCGCGCGGTCTCGGTCGCTTCATTGTTGAGGCGGCGCTCGCCGCGGGCGATCATGTCCTCGCAACGGCGCGCGATCCCGCTCGCCTCGCCGACTTGCAGTTAAGGCACGGTGACCAACTTCGCACCTTCGCGCTCGATGTGACCGACGCGGCGGCTTCGCAAGCCGCGGTCGATTTCGCCATCGAGAGCTTCGGCCGTCTCGACATTCTGGTGAACAACGCCGGCTTCGGGCAGGTCGCGCCCTTCGAGCAGACCTCGGAGGCGGATTTCCGCGCCCAGATCGACACCAACTTCTACGGCGTGGTCAACCTTGTGCGCGCGGCCCTGCCGGGAATGCGCTGGGAGCGCGCCGGCCATATCATCAACATCGCCTCGGTCGGCGCCCGCGTGAGCACGGCGGGCCTCGCCGCCTACCAGGCCGCCAAATGGGCGGTCGCCGGGTTCACCGAAGTGCTGGCCAAGGAAATCGCGCCATTCGGCGTTCACGCGGTCTCGGTCGAGCCGGGCGGCATGCGGACCGACTGGGCCGCCATCGCGAGCGGCGGCGCGCAAGCGCTTCTTCCCGAATATGCGGACAGCGTCGGTGCACGGCTTGCCTCGCACAAGACTCTGGCGGGGAACGAGGTCGGCGACCCGGCCAGGATCGCCGATGTCATTGTCGCGCTCACCCGCCGCGACAGGCTGCCCGCCCATCTCGTGCTCGGCAGCGACGCGCTCCATGTCATCGGCGAGGCCGAGGCAGCGCGGCAGGCGGAGGCCAGGGAATGGGCCGCAGTCAGCGCATCGACCGATTTCGCCGGCAGCGCCGTCACCTTCGCCGAGGCGCGCGCATAGAAGAGCGCTCAACAGGAAGCGCAGAGGAGGTTCAAAATGACCAGCAAGATCAGCCCCGATCGGCGGCACTTCCTGGAGATCGCGGTCGCATCGATCGCCGCCAGCCCGTTCGTCCTCGCCAGTCCGGCAGGCGCGGAGACCGCACAAACGGCGCCAACGCGCGCAACAACCGCGCAGACAGGAGCGAGGCCGGGCGGCTCATTGGGGCGGCTCAGGCAGATCGACGCCGGCGCGCTGAATGTGGGTTATGTCGAGAGCGGGCCGGGCAATGGTCCTGTCGTCATCCTTCTGCATGGCTGGCCCTATGATATCCACGCCTTCGTGGAGGTGATCCCGCTGCTTGTGTCCGCCGGCTACCGGGTGATCACGCCGCATCTGCGCGGCCATGGCACGACGCGTTTTCTGTCGGCCCAAGCGGTGCGTAACGGCCAGCAGGCCGTGATCGGCGTCGACATCGTCGCGCTGATGGATGCGCTCGGCATCGAACGGGCGATCCTCGCGGGGTTCGACTGGGGCGCACGGACCGCCAACGTCATCGCGGCGCTCTGGCCGGAGCGCTGCAAGGCGATGGTCTCCGTCAGCGGCTATCTGATCGGCAGCCAGGCCGCCAACCGGGCGCCTTTGCCGCCCGCCGCCGAACTGCAATGGTGGTATCAATTCTATTTCGCGACCGAGCGCGGGCGGCTCGGCTATGAGGCCAACCGCAACGACTTCGCGCGGCTCATCTGGAAGCTCGCATCGCCGAAATGGAACTTCGACGATGCCACGTTCGAGCGCTCGGCTCAGGCCTTGGCGAACCCCGACCACGTCGCGATCGTCATTCATAATTATCGCTGGCGGCTTGGGTTGGCGGCGGGAGAGCCGGCTTATGATGCGTTCGAAGCCCGGCTTGCTGCCGCGCCCACCATCGCCGTCCCGACGATCACGCTCGAAGGGGACGCGAACGGCGCGCCGCATCCGGATCCCGCCGCCTATCGTGGCAAGTTCACCGGACGTTACGAGCACCGGCTGATATCGAGCGGCATCGGCCACAATCTGCCGCAAGAAGCGCCGCAGGCGTTTGTCAGGGCCGTGATCGACGTCGATCGGTTCTGATGGGCGAACAAAGGAACATCCGATGAGACCGATCCAATTCCTGCCGGTCGCAAGCGCGATGCTCGTGTCCCTGGCGGTGGCAGCGAGCGCGCATGGCGATGAGGACGCGAAGCCTGTCTCGCCGATCTACGGCGTGTCGCTTCCCGATGGATATCGGCGATGGGAACTGATCGCGCCTGCCCTGGAAGGCGAGCCGCTGGACGAGCTGCGCGCCGTCGTGGGGAACAGGATCGCGATGGAGGCCTATCGCAAGGGCAACCTGCCGTTCCCGGACGGGACGGTTTTGGTCAAGCTCGCCTGGAAGCGCACGCCGTCGCCGGAGTTCGAGCCAGCCGCCGTTCCCGGCGCCGCTACGACCGTGCAGGTCATGGTCAAGAACTCCCGGCGCTACGCCGCGACCGGAGGATGGGGATTCGGCCGGTTCATCGACGGCCGACCGGTGGATGAAGCGCAGCATCGGACCTGCTTCGCCTGTCACGAGGCGCGCGTTAAAGGACACGACTTCGTCTTCACCCGATTGGCGTCATAGCCTTGCCCCCGGCTGGTCCGCGGCGGCCTCTGGTGGGCGCAAGCGCCCCGCCAGCAGGCGCTCGTGCAGAAGCAGCAATCCAGGCCCTTGTTCGATAATTGGATGCATGCCGTTGGCGCTCTGATCGACGCCGTTGCCGCCTCAACCAGAGAAACGGGTCAGACGCTGGTTGACCTCGTGCGCCGGCAAGCGGCAGCGAGGATGCGCGAAAAGCTGAGACAAGCCCCCATGAAGTCGCTCGAATACCACATGGTCGCCGTCGGCCATCTGGTCGAACAGCCATAGGACGCCGTGCATGACGATCTGCTCGGCAGTGGCCAATTCCCGCAATGTGCCGTCACCCGTCAGCAACGTCCATGTGCGCGCCTCCGCGAGCGCGAACGCAAAGGTGTCCGGCACCGACAATTTCACATGCTGGCGGTTGACGCTGGTAGCGCGCTGCAATTCAGCTGCTGTAAGCTCCTCGACCCGAAGTCCGAGCGCGATCAACCGGTCTCCGAGATCACCTTCGAGTTCCCGGACATAGAGCAGATCGGGCACTGCGAATTCGAACGGCAACAGGAACATCTCATCGAGAAGTCCCGCCCGTTCGAGATCGATTATTACCGAGGTGTCGGAGACGAGGACGGCCACGGATCAGGCTGCGACCTGATCCAGACGCCGATCGAGTTCGCGCACGGAAATGCTCAGAAGCTCCGCGGCGCGCGATTCTCCGATCACGCCCTCAGCCAGGGCACGATAACACAGGCGTTCGAAACGACGCGGCTCCTCCAGTTCCGGCTTCATGCTTTCCGGTTCCTCGAAAGGCGCCGTGCGCCAGCCACGCTCCGCGAACACCTTGAACAGCCGGGCGCACGCCGCCTGGCTGATGATGCCGAGATCCTTGCAGCGATACGCCAGAGCCTGGATGCTGACGCCGAACAGCTTCTTGAGCGCGACCAGTTCGCCGATGCTGATCGAGGAGCGATGGGCGCCCACTTCGGCGCGCAGCACGTCCGCGGGCATCAGGAATGCGCCGGCGAAGCGATGTGCGGCCTTTTCCTCGTCGACACCGCCAGAGGGTGCGATGACCATATGGCCAAGCTCATGCGCCAGATTGAAGCGTTTGCGCTCCGACCAGGAACTCCGCTTGATGACGATGACGCGCGCCGCATCATTGCCCTTGCGCCGGACCTTGGCGGCAAGCCCGTCGACATCGTCGAGATCGAGCGACAGCACCTTGATGCCGCGCTCCTCGAGCAATTCGGCGAGGTTCGGAATAGGGTCGTTGCCGAGGCCCCAATCGTCCCGAACCGAGCGGGCCGCATCCTCGGCGTCGCGTATATCGGCCACCGGGTGCGGCGCGCTACGCGGCTGTTCCCATTCGACGCTGCGCATCTGGAGCATGTCCTCGACCGCAAGATAGCGTTCGAGCATGTGAATGGCGCGTGCTTCGAGCTTGGCTTCCTCACGCGAGGACGTGCCGACCTTCTTGCGGAAATCGACGCCTTCCAGCGACAGTTCATCCTCGCTCAGCAGATATTCCTCGGAGACCGCCAGCGCTTTCGCAAGAGCGATCAGCACACGCGAACTCGGCATGTCTTCGTTACGCTCATATTTGCCGATCGCCTGCGCCGAGACAATGCCGTTCATGGCGTCGGCAAGCGCTCGCAGCGACAGGCCGGACGCCGACCTCGCGACCTTCAGCTTGTTTCCGATCATGATGGCCTCCTTGACGACCTTACGAACAGGTCGGTTTCCATAACTGCTATATGGAGATATTTTTGTAAACCAAAACCTCTTGAAATACGGTAAACAGGTCCCAGATGACGCCTAACGCCGCTGATGTCCGGATTTTTGTAAACCGGAGCGGGGCATTTCGAAGGGGCCGGCCTCTATCCGGCGGGTAAGGCCGAACCGGAAAGGGGTGGGCGATGGCATTGAGTAACACGGAACTGCGATACTATGACAGCAATGTGCTGCGCCTGCCTGCGGACAAGCGGAAGGACTATCATGCGCAGGTCGATCGGCTGATTACCGAGCTGTGCAAAAGCGTCCGCGACAAGACCGAGATCAAGATCACCAAGGTGGTCAAGGCGGGATCGTTCGCGAAATATACGATCCTGCGCAAAACGGTCTCCGATCCCGTCGATGTCGACGTGGTGTTCTACATCTCGGATCGGGACGCGACCAAGGAGACCCTCGATAGCCTCAGCGCCACGATCTACGACCTGCTGATCAAGATCTATCCGACCAAGTCGGTCGAGGATTTCGAAATCCAGCGCAAGGCCGCCACGGTGAAGTTCGTCGGGTCGGGGCTGAGCGTCGACATCGTGCCGGTCATCGAGGACGCGGCCCGGGCAGGCTATGGCTGGCAATATGACATCCACGACGGCACCAAGATCCAGACCTGCGCGCCCTGCCAGATCCAGTTCGTCCGTGATCGCAAGAACCAGGACGGCGATTTTCGCACCCTGGTCCGGATGGCGAAGAAGTGGCGCAACTATGCGGAGATCAAACCGCTCAAGTCCTTCGCCATCGAACTGATCATGGCGCATATTCTGGCGACGCAGGGCAAGGCAGGCAGCATCGAGCAGCGCTTCCGCAATTTCCTGCTCTACATCGCCCAGTCGGGCCTCAAGGATCAGATCAGCTTCCCGGAGAACACCGCGCCGTTCGGTTCATTCTCCGATCCGGTCGTGATCCTCGATCCGGTCTATAGCCTCAACAATGTGACCAGCCGGATTTCCGAGGCGGAACGCAAGGAGATCGTCGCGGCCGCCCAGGAAGCCTGGGAGACGGCAAACTTTGCTTCGGCGGAAAACGACAACGGGGTCTGGAAAGAACTTTTCGGACCCGGCTTCAAGGTGGAGGATTGAGCATGAGCCAGACGCGAACGGCATCCGCCACCTATACGACGACCGACGTCGAGAATGTCGTGCGGCGGGTGAAAGCAGACCTCACCATGATCGCCGACAGCACGGGCGCCTGGACGGCAACCGAAGCCGCCAACTATGCCCATGACATCGAAGTGCTGGCCAAGGCGGGCTATCTCGCCTGGGTCGACCTCACCTTGCTTCAATATGGGGTTGAGAAAAAGGCCGTCCGCTTCAATGTCGATACCGATGCCGGCGGCCTGACCACGAGCCGGCCGGGCGGGGTGCTCTGGCCTCGCCTCTCGGGGGCGACGCTGCGGATCGTCATCAGCTACACCGCTGCCTATACCGAGGAAGCGCGCCGGGCGACCAGCGGCAAGCTCAAGATCGGCTGGACGACATCCTATGACGACACCAGCCATTCGAGCCTGAGTTCGTCAGGCGGACGAAACTATGTCAGCAGTTCCTATGGCATGCAGCGCAAGGATTGGGCCGCATGAGCCAGCCGAGCATCTTCGATAGCGAAATCGCGCTGCCCAGCGATGTTCTCGCCTCTCGCGAAAAGCGGTTGCTGGGGTTCGAGGCCCGCTATACCCGCGTCCACGACCAACTGCGCCTGCTGCTCAACGTCGGTGCCTTGGGCGACTGGAACCGCCAGAAGCATGGCGGCAAGCTTGCTTTGTGTGATCTTGTCGCCGAGCAATATCCCCTGGTCATCTTTCACGGGGACGTGGGGACCGGCAAGACGGCGACGGCGGAATGTATCGCCAACCGTCTTGTCGCCGAGGCCAGAAGCCCGGATTCCGTGCTGTTCAAACTGTCGAACCGCGTCCGAGGCAGTGGCATGGTCGGCGAGATGGGAAGCCTCATCACCGAAGCCTTCCAGAAGGTCGTCCAGGCGGCCGGCAAGAGCCGGCGCGCCATCCTCATCATCGATGAAGGAGACAGCCTGGGTGCATCGCGTTCGCAGGACCACAGCCATCATGAAGACAAGGTCGCCGTCAACACGCTGATCCAGGGCGTCGATGACCTTCGGCAATATGGCGGGCGGATCGTCGTCATCCTCTGTACCAACCGGCTCTCGGTTCTCGACGCCGCGCTCCGGCGCCGGGCCGCCATCGTCGAGGAGTTCCGTCGGCCCTCTGATGCGGAACGAGATGAACTGTTCCGGATGGATCTCGCCGGCCTCGATGCGAGCGCGGCGCAGATCGGCCAATTGGTCCAGGCCACGGCGGCGCGCGAAGGGCGTCCGCCCTGGACCTATTCCGATATCCGCACGCGGCTCTATCCAACGGCGCTCGCCCAGGCTTATCCCGATCGCGCCTTGCGGTTCGACGATCTGCTTTCGGTCGCGGCGGCGCTTCATGCCTCACCGGTCATGGAGGACAAGTGATGGCGCGCTCTCCGCTGTTCGGACGCCGCATCCATATCTCGGGCAGCGTGGCCAAGGATCTCACGGCCGCACCCACCGTCGACGTGGAAGCCGCGCGCACGCTGGTCACCGGACTGGTCAAGGAACTGGTCAGACGCGGCGCCAACTTCGTCATTCCCGTCGATGCCGAACCTCTCCGGGAAGCCGATGGCCTGCCGATCTGCTTCGACTGGCTGGTCTGGAAGGCCGTGAAAGACAATCTGGCGCATCGGCCGCCCAATGTGCCGGGGCCGTTCGTGGTCGCCGTCCAGCATCACAAGACCGAGGAGCAGATTCCGGACGATCATGCCGGGATCTGGGACGAGCTGCGCTCATCGCAGCTCATCAAGATCGAGAGCGCCGCGCAGTGGAATATGAACAGCAAGCGGATGGAGGCGCAGGCACGCTTCGGCGACGTGCTTGTCGCTCTGGGTGGCGATGAGGGCGTCCTCTATCTGGCAAACCTTTATCACGACGCGGGCAAGCCGATCGTGCCGCTGAACCTCCCGCTCTGCGCCGAGACGAAAGGCGCACGGCGGCTCTATAATTATGGCCTGGCGAGCAGCCAGACCCGCCGCCTGTTCCAGATCGCCGACGACGGAGACGCCCATGACTGGATCAACCGGATCGGGTTTCCGAGCCGTCAGGCGATACCCGATCGCATAGCCGCGCTGGTCGACCTGCTCGAGGCGCTCGAACGACCCAAGGCTTTTGCGGTTCGCCTGCTCAATCCCGATCTGGAAGATTATGAAGACGTCCAGACCTTCTTCGACCTCGTCGTCAAACCCGTGATCGAGGACGAACTGGGCTATCGTCTGGTCGTGATCGACGGGCGGCAAACCTATGAGCATGCCCGCATCGACCAGGAGATATTCGCCAAGCTCCACCGCAGCAGCATCGTGCTCGCCGATATCACCGGAGCGCGGCCCAACTGCTTCCTTGAACTGGGTTATGCCCTTGGCCGCTGCCTGCCCACCATGGTCATGGTGCGCGAAGGCGCCAGCCTGCCGTTCGATATCACGACCTTTTCCGGGCTCCACTGGAAAACGAGCGGCAGCGCCGAGGATCGCAAGCGCGCGTTCCGCGAGCATTGGAACGCGATCCGCAATCGTCCCTCCCTCGTGCCGACGGAGCCTCTGATCTCATGAGCGACAAGCGCGAGATTTTCATATCGGTAGACGTCGAGACTGCAGGGCCAATTCCGGGTGAATACAGCCTGCTTTCGATCGGAGCCTGCTCGGTATTCGCGCCGGAAGAGGCTTTTGCTTGCGAGCTGAAGCCGATCGGCGACAAGTTCGACCCCAAGGCTCTCGAGGTGACGGGTCTCTCGCTGGAGACGCTGGCGCAGACCGGAGATGATCCCCGTCTCGCCATGGAGAGATTTGCAGATTGGCTGGCCGCTCTCGCCGGTGTCGACGGCGAGGTCGTGTTCGTCGGCTTCAACGCGCCATTCGACTGGTCGTTCGTGAACTATTATTTCCATCGCTTTCTAGGCCATAATCCGTTCGGCTTCACTGCACTCGACATCAAAGCGATGTATATGGGAGCAACCGGCTGTTCCTGGGCCGACACGAGGTCGAGCCGAATTGCACACAAAGTCGAGCCAACAATGGTCGGCACGCATGACGCTCTGACGGATGCGCGATACCAGGCCGAGGTTTTCAGGCTCGTACAGGCCAAGCTCATGCCATCGGCGACTTGACGGGGCTTCGGTCAACAGCGGTGGACTAAGGGCGCCTGCGACAGGCTATCTTTCCACGCCATCTCACCCGGTATGAGTATCTTTTCTCAACCACTCTCATCGAGCAAGGGCACGGCGATATGATCGGGAGCCGCACGACGGCTTGCCACTGCGACGGCCGATCGAGTTCTTCAAGGTGCCCGGCTTGGCGGTCCGAGTGACCGACCCCGGTGGCGCTCGCCATTTTCGCCATGAGGCCGTTCCGTTTCGATCGTGCCCTTCTTGCGAGACCGGCGGGAGAAGGCGGCGTGCGCCGCCTTCCGGGAGTATCACCTGGATTCGCGCAGCGGCCGGAACGCCTCGCGCATGTCCTCGACAAGCGCTTGCGGCTGCTCCCACGCAGCGAAGTGGCCGCCCTTGTCATGCCGCTTGTAGAAGATGAGGTTCGGAAACGCCTTGCGCGACCAGCTCTCCGGAGCGGTATAGATCTCGTCCGGGAAGGCGCTCACCGCCACCGGGAGCGTCACGCCCTTCGGCGCGAAAAAGGCGAGTTTGCTCTCCCAGAAGAGTCTGCCCGAGGAGAGTCCGGTTCCAGTCAGCCAATAGAGCGAGATATTGTCGAGGATATCGTCGCGCGTCAGCCCTTCGGATGCTCCGCCGAACACCCGGTCGATCAGCTTCTGGCTCTCCGGATCATGGTCGATCATCCAAGCGGCCAGCGCGATGGGCGAATCATCAAGGCCGTAGAGCGTCTGCGGCCGGGCGCCCATCTCCGTCGCATAGCCGACCCGGTTCTTGTAGAAGAAATCGAGCTGCTTCCAGGCATAGTCTTCGTCCGCCGTCAGGCCGGTCGGTTGCGGGCCGCCCGCCAAAGCCGCCGAAATCGTATCGGGCAGCGTGCCGGGCATATTGGTGTGGATGCTGAGCAGCCCCTTGGGCTTCTGCAAGGCCATCTGCTCGTTGACCGCGTCGCCCCAGTCGCCGCCCTGCGCGACATAAGACTTGTATTCCAGCCGGTCCATCAGCGTGGCCCAGGCGCGCGCGACGCGCTGCGGATCCCAGCCGAGTTCGGTCGGCTTGCCCGAAAATCCGTAGCCGGGGAGCGACGGGATGATCACGTCGAACGCGTCAGCCGGCGTGCCGCCGTGCGCGGTCGGGTTGGTCAGCCGGTCGATAATCTTCAACTGCTCGATGATCGAACCGGGCCAGCCATGCGTTATGATGACCGGCAAGGCGTTCGCGTGCTTCGACCTCACGTGGATGAAATGGATGTCGACGCCGTCGATGCGGGTGACGAACTGGGGATATCGGTTGAGGTTCGCTTCGGCCTTTCGCCAATCATACTGGTTCGCCCAATAATCGGCGAGCTTTTGCATTGTCGCGAGCCGCACACCCTGCGTATCGTCGGCGACCAGCTCCCGGGTCGGCCAGCGGGTTGCGGCAATGCGCCGCCGAAGATCGGCAAGGGCGGCGTCCGGGATACTGACGGAGAAAGGGCGAATGGCAGTGTCGTCACTCACCCGCTCCGCCGACGGCGGTGCGGCTGAGAGCGGCATGGGTAACAGACATGCGGCGGCGACAGCCGAGTTCATGGCGGCGACAATCAGCAGACGATGGCGAGGCCGTTCCGAACCGGTGGCGGTCTTGGTTATACTCATGGGTTTTCCTCCATTTAGCGCGAGCATTCGTCGCTCTATTCTCGTCCCGGGCCATACAAGGAGGAGCAGACTGGAGCCCGTTATGCGTTGTGATATGCTGCTGGATTCGATGTTGTCCCGATCGCCTGCATGGTGATGCAATGGCTGGCCATGCTTGACGAATCTCCAGACCCTTACGTCGAAGATCATGCGCTGCGCCGGATCTTCCCTCCATCAGCGACGGGAGCAATATCGAGGTCGCAGGGGTCATCCTCGTTCGCGAGCGGCCAGGCTCGGCCAAAGGCATGCCGTTCGTCACGATCGAAGATGCGACCGGCATAGCCAACGGCATCCGGTGGCCCAACAGGCTCGAAATCTACTGCCGTCAGATCATGTCCGTCTTGAAGTGCTTGCGTCTGTCGGGGCATCCACAGAGGCATTGTTGAAAGTTTCACCATTGAGCAGCTCATCATGCATCGAGCCGTGGAAGGGCTCGCAGTCGTCGATCTCCCGAGGGCTGCCGAACGAGATATAGAGTGTCTTCACGTCGATCCTGGCCAGCCACTGCTGCGGCCGTGGCGCTAAATTCGGGGCCATAGCAC
Organism: Edaphosphingomonas haloaromaticamans; assembly: GCF_001853345.1. Lineage (NCBI taxonomy): Bacteria > Pseudomonadati > Pseudomonadota > Alphaproteobacteria > Sphingomonadales > Rhizorhabdaceae > Edaphosphingomonas > Edaphosphingomonas haloaromaticamans. The sequence goes on from NZ_MIPT01000001.1 coordinate 1,459,776, forward strand.
ATAGGGCAATGTCGGTTGGGGAGGCGCCGAGGCCCCGATAGAGGCAAGGTCGTGAAGTGACCGCAGTCTCTATCAGGCGAGCCTGTCCGGCGATCCTGAAGTCGCGTCCCGGCAAAAGGCACTATTCGCTCCCGACCAAGGCCGGAAATTAGCCGACTCTCCGTTGAAAACCGAGGTGCGGCCGGGAGCAGAGTGGCGGATCTAAAGCACTGATTTTGGAACGGTGGCCGTTTCTGGACCGGGCCTCCTACCGGGCATGAATGCCTGGACCATGAACCATGCGAACGCAAAGACGCCGACGGCGAAGACGATGTCGCCGGGCACCCTTGCCCAGACCAGTGCCTGCATGATCGGGCTCTGAATGAACTCCGCCGAGCGCGCATAGGCATAGCCATGTTCGATGCTGGCATAGGTTTGCAGGATGCCCTGCGGAAGCAGCGACAGGAAGGTCATCATGCCAAGGCCGACGTTGAGCGACCAGAAGGATATCCTGATCCATTTCTGGTTCCACCGTGTGACGTCGGTCAGTCCCCGCATGCAATAGAGCGTCAGCCCGAGGCCGAGCATGCCGTAGACGCCGAACAGCGCGGCATGGCCGTGGCTCGCCGTGGTGTTCAGCCCCTGCATGTAATAGAGCGCGATCGGTGGATTGATCAGGAAGCCGAACAGTCCGGCGCCGACCAGATTCCAGAACAGGACGGCGGCGAAGAACATGAACGGCCAGTGATAGATCCGTTCCCATTCAGCCTCGTGCTCGACCTTGTGCCGCGTATAGGCTTCGAACCCAACCACCAGCAGCGGCACCACTTCCAGGGCGGAGATGGTCGCACCGACCGCAATTACCGAGGTCGGCGTCCCGCTGAAATAGAGATGATGGAAAGTTCCGAGCACCCCGCCGAACAGGAAGATGATCGTCGCGAACAGCACCATCACGGTGGCGGTGGAGGTTCGCAGGATTCCCATCTGAACGAACAGCAGCGAGATGATCGCCGTCGCAAAGACTTCGAAGATGCCTTCGACCCACAGATGCACCACCCACCAGCGCCAATATTCCATGACGGCGATGTTGGTATGCTGGCCCCACATCAACCCGGCGCCATAGAGCAGTCCGATCGCGAGTGCCGATACCAGCACGAGATAGATCAGCGACTTGCTGCCTTCGCGGCGCAGCACGGGCCATAGCCCGCGCACGACCAGCGCCACCCACAGGAACAGGCCGATCAGGAGGTAGATCTGCCAGAAGCGGCCGAGATCGACATATTCATAGCCCTGGTGTCCGAACCAGAAATTCGCCGTCAGATCACCGAAGAAGCGGTGGACGGCCGCCCACTGGCCGGCAAAGGAACCGACCACGATGATAAGCAGGCTGATGAAGAGGAAGTTGACGCCAAGTCGCTGGAATTTGGGGTCGCGCCCGCCGAGCATCGGCGCGACATAGAGCCCCGTCGCCAGCCAGGCCGTGGCGATCCACAGCACCGCGAGTTGCGTGTGCCATGTTCGGGTGACCGTGTAGGGGAGATACTCGGCGAACGGCAGACCGTAGAGACCTTGCCCTTCGACCGCATAGTGGGCGGTGACGATGCCGAGCAGCACTTGGCCCACGAACAGCGCGCAGACGACCCAGAAATATTTTGCCGTGGCCCGCATCGATGGTGTGATGACAGCCTGTCCCAGAAGGTCGGAAGTCGCCATGCCGCCTTCGGGCAAGATGTCGCCGCGCCAGACGTCGAACTGCTTGGCGTAATAGGCGATCAGTGCTCCGGCCGCGGCGAGCAGCAGGATGACCGAAGCAAGGCTCCACAACAATGTGCCGGTGGTCGGGCTATTGCCTACCAACGGCTCGTGCGGCCAGTTGCTGGTATAGGTTATGGTCTGGTCCGGACGGTTCGTCGTCGCTCCCCAGGCGGTCCAGAAATAGAAAGCGGTAAGCTGCCGGGCTTCCGCGGGCGTCAATGTGCCATGGACCGGAAAGGCATAGTCGCGGCGGAGCTTGAGCGAGGCCGCGTCGCTGCCCACATACAGGCTGACGAAGTGCCGTTGCACTTGCCCGATGGCCTGCGCACGGATGTTGCTGACCGTTATGATACCGGAGGCAGGGTCATAGCTGTTCCTGCGCATCTCCTCCTTCAGCGCGGACTCTCGCACGGCATCGGTCTGCGCTGGGGAGAGGCCCGCTGGCAGCGGCGCGGTGGACAGAGCGAGCAAGGTCTCCGCCTCCCGGTGCAGCCAGTCCGCGCTCCAGTCGGGCGCCAGATAGCTGCCATGGCCCCAGATCGAACCCTGCTGCATGCCACCGATCGACTGCCAGACATTCTGGCCAGCCTCGATATCGGCGCGCGTGAAGATTGTCTCGCCGCTTTGGGATTTCACCGCTTCGGGAATGGGCGGGGCCTGCTGATAGATCTGCTGGCCGAGCAGCAGCAGGATACCGAACATGACCACCATGCCGACCGACAGGATGATCCACAGCCTTTTGATGCTGAATGTCGTCTGATAGCTCTTCATGCCCCAACCCCTCTTCGCTCAGAACAGTCCATGGCTGCCGCCTACAGCGGCGAAAATTGTTATTGTGCTGACAGCAAGTAATAGCTGACGCAGCCGTATCGTTCGGACGTCATCCGATGCTCGCGTCGGCAGATGGAAAAAGGATCGTCAGCAGCAGTACGGAATCTTCGAGGCCCTTGACCGAATGGGAGACGCCGCCTTCGAGATAGACCCATTGATGCGCGCCAAGCTCGGTCACCGTTTCGCCGAGCCCCAATCGCACACGACCCTCCAGGCAATGCAGCGTTATGCTGCCGGGGACCTGATGCCGGGGCATATCCGTCCCCCGCGGGATCACGAGGCGAATGGCTTCGAACTGGTCGGTCTTGACGATCGCCGTCGAGTGCTCGGTTTCGGCTGAGATCGGCCGCAAGGAAAGATCGATCACCTCACCAGATGTCGCGTGATGCAGCGCCATTATTCGCATTCCTGCGTTGCAGAGCGATGACCGCAATGTCTGCGCGGATCGCTGCCGATGATCCGGCGAAACAATCCCGCGAGCGTTGCAAGCAGGCCCGACGATTGGTGACGAGGGTCGAACGGTGCGGGATCGACCGGCTGACCGCATTCGGGGCAGAACATGGCTCAGGCCTCCTTTTGCAACGCCAACTCCTGGCGACGTTTTCGGATCGGGGCTGCGTCAAGCGCACTGATCTCCTGGGAAGCGAAGATCGCGGCGATATCGCCGCGTTTGGCGAGCAGGTCGGCAAGCGTATAGCGGTCGAGCACAGCCATAAATGCGCCTAGCGCCTCCTTCAGCACCCCCGTGAGCCCGCAGGCCGGGGCGACGATGCAGCTTCCACAGTCGACCAGGTCGAAGCCATCTTCGGTGTGCCGAACGACAGCGCCGACATTGATCTCCTCCGGTGGCATGCCCAAACGAATGCCGCCGGACCGTCCCCGGACGCTCTCGACATGGCCGCTTCGCACCAGTTCGACCACCACCTTCATCAGGTGGTTCTGCGAGATGCGATAGGCCTTTGCGACTTCACCGATCGAGCAGAGCCGCTCCGGACGCGCGCCCAAATAGAGCAGCGTGCGCATCGCATAATCGGTGAACAGGGTCAGTTTCATGGCAACTCCGCAGCGAGCCGTCGGCTCATCACATAATCATGTATTCTTGTTGCATGTTTTTGGCTCCCCGTATAGATGCATTCGTGAAGCATGATTTGGAGTCGGAGCGATGGCCGCGCTGGAAATGGACGATGAAGGGCTGAAGGCGCTGGTCGATGCCTTCTATGCGCGCGTCCGTGCCGATGGCGCGCTCGGCCCGATTTTCAACGACGCCATCGCCGACTGGCCCGAGCATCTCGACAAGCTCGCCGCCTTCTGGTCGTCGGTCATGCTCACCAGCGGCCGCTACAAGGGGCAGCCGGTGCCCGCGCATATGAAGCACAAGGATCGCATCGCGCCGGCGCTGTTCGGCCGCTGGTTGGAACTCTGGGCGCAGACCACGGAGGAGCTGATGACGCCTGGGGCGGCGGTCGCCTTGCAGGACCGCGCGGCTCGCATCGCGCAGAGCCTGCAACTCGCCATGTTTTTCAGGCTGGATGACCAGACGATCCCCGGACCCGCACGCCGCAACGCCGACGCGACGGACCCTCACCCAAGGAGTATGCTGCCATGACCGATATCCCTCTCGTGGACCTCAGCGTCCATCACCAGCCGCGCGATCTGCGCGACCGTATCGCGCTCGGCTTCACGAAGGTCCTGCGCTGGAGCGCCGACACCTTCTTCGCCAAGCGCTACGGCCACCGCGCTATTGTGCTGGAAACCGTGGCGGCGGTGACGGGCATGGTCGGCGCGACCATCAATCATCTCAAATGCCTGCGCCGCATGTGCGACGACAAGGGCTGGATCCGCACCCTCATGGAGGAAGCGGAGAATGAGCGCATGCACCTCATGACCTTCATCGAGGTCGCGAAGCCGACCCTGTTCGAGCGCATGGTGATCCTGGGCGTCCAGTGGGTGTTCTATCTGGCCTTCTTCGCGCTTTACCTGGTCAGCCCGCGCACCGCGCACCGCATCGTCGGCTATTTCGAGGAGGAAGCGGTGATCAGCTACACCCTCTATCTCAAGGAGATCGACGAGGGCCGCAGCCCGAACCTGCCGGCACCGGCCATCGCGCGGCATTACTGGAAGCTCGCCGATGACGCGACCCTGCGCGATGTCGTGCTGGTGGTTCGCGCTGACGAGGCGCATCACCGCGACGTCAATCATGGTTTCGCCAGCGAGCTTGCCGGCCTGGCGCCGACGGGCAAGACCGCGCCTTATCCAGCGCATGCCGACGATATCCGGCGGGCCGCCTGATATGGCGGCCCGGGCGCCCTACCGTTCGACGCCGGTGTTCGATCAGGACACCTTGCCCGCAGCCCTTCGCGCCCGACACGATACCAAGGCGGGCGTTTGGGGGGTGATCCGGGTGATCGAGGGCGAACTCCGGCTCAGCTATCTCGATCCTCCCGCCGAGGTCGTACTGACGCCGGACAATCCTGGGCTCATCCAGCCACAGCAGCCGCATTTCGTGACGCCGATCGGGCCGATGAAGATGAAGGTCGATTTCTACGATCAGCCGCCTGAGGGCGTCTGAACCTTTCAACAACCAATACCCAAGCCAGGAGAATTTCATGTCGCAGCCCTTGAGCGAGCAGACCATCGCGCTCGTCAAAGCCACCGTTCCCGCGCTCGAAGCACATGGCCTAGATATTGTGCGCGAGATGTATTCGCGCATGTTTCAGAACCAGGAGATCCGCGATCTGTTCAACCAGTCGCATCATGGCGATGCCGGCTCGCAGCCGCGCGCGTTGACCGGCGCGATCCTCGCTTATGCCAATAACATCGACAATCTTGGAGCCCTTGCTCCTGCGGTCGAGCGGATCGCGCAAAAGCATGTCGGCCTGCAGATCCTGCCCGAACATTATCCCTATGTCGCCGAGGCCTTGCTCGGGGCGATAAAGGCCGTGCTGGGTAATGCTGCGACCGACGAGATCCTGGCCGCCTGGGGTGAGGCTTACTGGTTCCTTGCCAATATCCTGATTGCCCGCGAACACCGCATCTATGACGATCAGAAGGAGACGACCGGCGGCTGGAACGGCTGGCGCGATTTTCGGGTCGAGGATGTCGTCGAGGAAAGCAGCGTCATCAAGTCCTTCATCCTGCGGCCCGTCGATGGCGCTCCGGTCATGGCTCACAAGCCGGGTCAATATCTGACCTTCTGGATCGAGATCCCAGGCCATGCGCCGATCAAGCGCAACTACTCGATCTCTTCGGCATCAAATGGCGAGAGCTATCGCATCTCGGTCAAGCGCGAGCCGCTGGGGCTCGTTTCCGGATGGCTGCATGAGCAGGCAACGGTGGGCACGGTGCTCAAGGTGGCTGCACCGGCCGGTGAGTTCTTCCTGGATGGCAAGCCCGAACGTCCGGTCGTGCTGCTCTCAGGCGGCGTTGGTCTGACTCCAATGGTGGCGATGCTCGAAGCGCTCGTGGCGCAGGGCTGTGAGGCACCCGTCCATTACATTCACGGCACCCACGACCGCGACACGCATGCGATGCGCAATCACGTCCGTGAGCAGGCCGCCAACGGACAGGCGATCACGGTTACGGACTTCCATCAGGCGCCGCTCGGCGACGAGGTCGAGGGCCGCGATTACGACGTGGCCGGTATCATCACCGATGAATGGCTGGTCGCCAGCACCCCGGTTGCGGAGGCGGATTATTTCATCTGTGGTCCGCGCCCGTTCCTGCGGCATGCGGTCTCTGCGCTTTCCCTCGCAGGTGTGCCCGCAAGCCGCATCCACTATGAGTTCTTCGGCCCCGCCGACGAACTGCTCGCAGCCTGAGGCTCGCCATGGACGACTTCATCATCGCGCGCGTGATCCATGTCGTGTCGGTCCTGTTCTGGATCGGCGGCGTCGCCTTTGTCACGCTCGTGGTGATGCCGTCGGTGCGAACCGGCCATCTGCCGGAGGAAAGGCTCTCAGCCTTTCACCGCATCGAAGGTCGCTTTGCCCCGCAGGCGCGCATCTGGGTGCTGCTGGCGGGTGCCAGCGGGTTCTGGATGACGTGGCGCGGCCAGATGTGGGACCGCTTCCTCGATCCCTCCTTCTGGTGGATGCATGCGATGGTCGCCGTCTGGCTCGTCTTCGCGGCCATGCTATTCCTCATCGAGCCCTTATTCCTGCACCGACATATGGAGAGGACGGCCCGGCCGGCTCGGGATTTCGCGCGCATGGAGCAGATGCACCGCGTCTTGCTGGCAGCCTCCGTCATCGCGCTGGCGGGTGCCGTGGGCGGCATTCATGGCCTGTTCTGACTGACTGCTCCTTTGAGGGATCATTTATTGAACGCGATACCCGATGCACGCTCGGAAAGTCTACGAACGAGCTATAGCTGCGAAGCACCCGGTGGGATAATGAACGTGGCGCACGCTCAGGTGCCGCCACCGTCCGCGGCAGGCAGGCAGGCGCGTTATTGAGGAGCCGCCATGAAATATGAAGGCCTGCTTCAGTTATGTGCTGAAGGTAACATCGCGTGACTAGGCCACTATGATTATCGACCGGGCCGCCCCAGCATAGGATCGGGCTGGGTGACCTTGACGATCGTCAGCCGGCGCTCGCGCCCTTCGCGGTCGGGCCAGAGGATCGAGCCGCCCTCGCGCAGGCCGATCAGGCCCGCGCCGGTCGGGGTCAGAACTGAGAGGCGTCCCGCCGCGAAGTCGGCCTCGCCGGGCCAGACAAGCTCGACGATATGCGGCATCCCGCGCGATTCATCGACGAACTCCACGCGCGCATGCATGGTAACGACGTCGCCGGGGATCTTCTCCACGACGTGGATCTTCGCGCGGGTAATCTCCTCGAGCAGCAGGGCGCTTACCTCGGGATTGCGATCCTCGGTCCGCAGGGCGAGGTCCGAGAGAGCATCGGCTTGCGTATCGATCATATGAACGGGCGGGCGAGCCACGTGCTTCGGGCTGGTCATGACAAAGGCTTTCTGCGGAAAGGCACGCCGATCGGCAACGGGGCGACGGCAGATAAGGCGATGGAGTCTGTGCCCCGAGTTCGGGCACGAAGCGCCGGAACCCGGGGCTAGATGCCCGTTACGAGTTGGCCCGCGTGATGACGGTTCCGGACAAGAAGACTGCGCATTTGCATGATCGGCAAAGCATGTCGTGCCAGAGGCCTGGCGTCAACGTCGACGTGATAGCGACCGCAAATAGCTCCGCACGATGAGCGCTTTCGAGATGTCGCGCGAGACAAATGCCACGCCGCTTGCTACCGGCTCAGAGTGGCTTCGCACTTTTCCTGGAAGCGGCCCGAACTCGCGATTGATTTCGGGACCGCCAATCTGCGCGTGATCGGCCGCGATGAGGGTATCATCCTCGATGAGCCGTCGATTTGCTGCTTTGCGGATATCGATACGGCGCCCAGCCTCTACGCCGCTGGCATAGAGGCGCAGGCGATGGTTGATCGGACGCCCGGCAAGCTCCAGATCAGGCGGCCGCTGGGGCGCGGCGTGCTCCAGGACATCGACGCCGCGACGCATTTGCTGCGCTACGCTGTTCGCAAGGCGCGCGGCCGCAAGCATTTTCGTACACCCCATGCCATGATCGGCGTGCCCGCCGATGCGACCCAGGCGGAACGCGGAGCCCTGATGACGGCCGCGCACGATGCCGGCCTTGGCCCGGTCCGGCTTGTCGCCGAGCCTTTCGCTGCCGCGATCGGAGCCGACCTTCCGATCAGCGCCCCGAACGGAACCATGATCGTCGAGTGCGGCGCTGGCACGACGGAGGTGGCGGTGCTGTCGCTCGGCGGTATCTGCCTGACGCGCTCGGTGCGTGTCGGCGGCGCAACGCTCGACAAGGCGATCGCCGACCATCTGCATTTCAAGCACAAGTTCCTGGCCGGCGAGCTGACCTCGGAACGGATCAAGCTGGGGTATGGGGAACAACGTCGCGCTGAGGCGGTGAAGGACGAGACGATTCAGGTCAAAGGGCGCAGCCTCACGACCGGACTGCCCGCTGCCCTGGCGCTGCCGCTCACGGAACTCGACCAGGTGGCCGAGAAGCATTTCCAGCAGATCGTCGATGCGGTTCGCGAGGTGCTGAGCGACACACCCCCCGAACTCAGCCAGGATATTCACGAGCGCGGCATCGTGCTCACGGGAGGAGGCGCGACAACGCCGCTGCTCAGCGCCATGATCAAAGCCGACACAGGACTTGCCGTTACGGTCGCGGACGAGCCGGCACGCTGCGTAGCGCGCGGCCTACACCGAATGCTGCTCGACTAGGCGCGCCGAAGCTACTGCCGCGGATTGATCTTACTATCGGTTTCAGTCGCAGGACTGCGTTCACGGGACCCCCTTCTGCCGTTTGCCCGGTTTGATCTCCTCGATGAGAAAGGTCCGCGCGATCAGACCATCTTCGCTGCGGGCACAATTTCGTCTTTCCGACCCGAAGGCGTTTTGCTTCATTATCCAGATGAGCAATTTTAATCGCATGACCATCGTTGCGGCCGCAGAAGTCGTGGCCGAGTTCAACTCCCATAGCGACATGGAGGTCCTCGAAGTCCAATGGGACATTGTCGGGCGATGCAACGGCTCCAGCAAGCCCGCACGCATCGCCAGCCTCGCCCGCATTGCGATCGACGATGGGCTCGAAGTCCTGACTGAGCACGGGCGGCTTCCCTTGAGCCGGGCGATGATCGACATCGCCATCCTGGCACCACCCAAGACGAGGGATGGAGCAAGCTGGAAGAAGCTGGTGGCAGGCTTGCGCTTTGACGGGTTCGAGCTGGTGGCAATGCAAGCGGAGAACAGTTCGCGCTTCGGGTGGGGGAACACGCGCACCGCCACCTTCGAACTGGTCCGCATGTTGCCCGAAGATGTGCCCGAGCTTGATTTCCGAGAGGCCGAGAGCGAGGTCGTGCGCCTGCTGGACCGCCATAACTTCGCCGTCTCCAAAGGGCATCTGCAACAAGCGATCGCAGCGTTCAGCCGCGGGGACTGGTCGGCCTCCAACGGCGAGCTGCGCAAGCTTTATGAGGGCTACCTCAACGAGATTGCGGAACGGCTTGGGTGTGATCGGGCGGACTCTAGCAAGGACAAGCGGGCTTATCTCGGCCAGCTCGATCCACCCTTTCTGCTGAGCGACTATAATGAATGGGATAAGAATGACAGCAAGCCGCAATATGTGCAGGGGCTTATGAACCGCTTCCATCCTCATGGCGGTCATCCGGGGCTTTCCGAAGAAGAGGATGCGACGTTTCGCCTTCAGATCAGCCTGATCACCGCGCGCCTCTTCCTTCGGCGCTTCGACCAGCGCGCAAGCATTTGATCGAGGCGGCGTGCAAATACGCCAAGGCTATGATGGAAGATTGGCCGTTCGACTGCCGGTCATCCGGTGCGGATAACGTCCGCCGAAATGATGACGTTTCAGGCACACTGGAGAGATACCGACCATGCTCGACATAGCATTCGATGACATCGACGAGGCGGCGCTCGCCCAGCTTGTCGCAAACGAGACCCCGGAAAGCCGCGACCTTGAGTTCAAACGTGACTTGCCCGGCCAGGAGCCCGACAATATTCGCGAATTCCTTGCCGATGTGACGTCGCTTGCCAACACAAACGGCGGCGATCTCATCTTCGGGATCGAGGATGTCGACGGCGTAGCGGCCGGGCTCCCTGGTGTCGCGATCGCCAATATCGACAATGAAATATTGCGGCTCGAGCAGATCATCCGAACCAATGTCGATCCGAGGCTCATCGGCGTGCGAATCCGCCATATTCCTTTTGCTGCCGGCAATGGCGCGCTGCTCATCCGCATTCCACCGGGTCTTCAGCCGCCCCACCGCGTCACCTTCCGCAACAGCGGCAAATTCTATGCGCGGACGAGCCGCGGCAAATATGAGCTGGATGTCCACGAACTGCGCCACGCCTTTGTCGATTCAAGTCGGCTCCCGGCACGCTTCCGCCAATATCACGCGGAAGGAATCGAGCGCGCGCGGGGTATCGACATGCCGTTTGCGATCATGAACGATCCGACCGCCGTGGTCTCGACCATGCCGCTTTCGCTGTTCCGTGAAGAACGCGAGATCGCGATCACCGACGATCATGCACTCGTTCCCATTCGCCCCAACGCCTACAGTTCCATCGATATGATGGAAGGCGTGATGCTGCACACTCCGGTCGATGAAGCGACCGGGCGGGTGCGCAGCTTTGCGATCACATATCGTAACGGGCGCACCGACGTTGCCTGGACGATCGGTGGAACGCGGCAGAACCAGCAAGGTCAGGACATGAAGCTGGTCTTCGCGCCATCCTTCGAAGAGGGGTTAATCACAGCGGCACGCGCGACCCAGACCCGGCTCCAGCAGTTCGGGGTCGAAGGGCCCTGGATCGTGATAGCGAGTGTCTATGGTGTGAAGGATCACTTCATGATCTTTGGCGACCACTACCAGACGCGGCCAGCCTTTAAGGACGAAACGCTGATCGGTGAACTGCGCCTCGATCGGATCGAAGTGACCGGTCTGCTGCCCCTTGCCAAGAAATTCTGGCTGCATTTTGGGGTGCATCGACCTGAAAACCAGGCTTTCGGACCGCCAAACGGCTTGGCTGGCTAGACGAAGCCCACCATACGTCGCGGTCACGCAACAGTTGTCGGGCAAGTCCATCCTGAACGAGGAGATAGTGCGATGAAGCTGGCCGTCTACAACGTCGAAAATCTGTTCGACCGCGCCAAGGCGATGAACCTCGACACTTGGGAAGAAGGGCGTCCCATCCTTGAAAAGTTCGCGGCGCTGAACGGGCTTTTGGGCCAGCTCCACTATAACCCCGCTGACAAGACTCGCATGGCCGAGCTGATGCGTGATCTCGGCTTGGAGAAATCCGATACCGGCCCGTTCGTCATCCTGCGGCGCAATCGCGGCGGCCTGCTGCGCCGGCCCAAGACTGGCGGCATCCTGATCGAGGCGGACGGCCGCGCGGACTGGGTAGGATCGCTCGAGCTGCGCGATGAGCCGGTCAACGAGCATGCAATGCGCAACACCGCCCGCGTGATGATCGACCTTGGCGCTGATGTGCTGGGGGTTGTCGAAGCCGAGAGCCGCCCGGTGCTTGCCGCGTTCAACAGCGAGATATTGCCCGCGCTCGGCGGCTCCCCGTTCCGTCATGTGATGCTGATCGACGGTAATGATGAGCGCGGCATCGATGTCGGCCTGATGAGCCGGGAGGGGTTCCCAATCGGCGCCATGCGTAGCCGCGTCGACGATCGGTTGCCGAACGGCCAGCCTGTCTTCTCGCGCGATTGCCCTGCGTTCGAGGTGGCTACGCCATCGGGCGCCCGCCTGTCGGTCCTCGTCAATCACCTCAAGAGCAAGGGCTATGGCGGCACCGCCGAGGCCAACGCGAAGCGCAAGGCGCAGGCAGAGCGAATCACCGCGATCTACCGGGAGATGACCGATAACGGCGAAAGGCACGTCGCAATCATCGGCGACTTCAACGACACGCCCGCCAGCGCGCCGCTGGCGCCGCTGCTGGACGGCACCGACCTGCGGGACATCTTCACGCACCCGGCGTTCGACGACGGCGGCTATCCTGGCACCTATGGCCTGTGCAACGCCGCCAACAAGATCGACTATATGCTGCTGTCGCCGGCACTCTTCGATCGCGTGCGGGCGGGCGGCGTGTTTCGAACCGGTATGTGGCCGGGGTCGCGGCCTAAGCGCTGGGAGGCCTATCCCGAGGTCGGAAGGCCCGCCGACGCCGGGTCCGACCACGCAGCCTTGTGGGCCGAGATCGACCTCTGAGGGAAGCTCGTGATGCGCGTTCTCATCCTCGACGGGCATCCTGACGAAGGCCGATTGGTCAGCCATCTGCTCGACCTCTACCAGGCCGGGCTCGGCGATGGCGCGGAGGTCGAACGCATCGCGGTGCGCGATCTCGCCTTCGATCCGATCCTTCGAAAGGGTTACAGGCAGGTGCAACCATGGGAGCCGGACCTTGAACGCGTGGGCGCGGCCATCTCCGCCTGCGATCATCTCGTCGTCGCTTTCCCGATGTGGTGGGGCAGCGAGCCGGCCGAGCTGAAGGGCTTGCTCGACCGTGTCCTCCTGCCAGGCTTCGCGTTTCGCTATCACAGGAACGATCCGTTCTGGGACCGGCTTCTTGCAGGACGCTCAGCCGACGTCCTCATCACGACAGACACGCCTTCCTGGTTCCTGCGGTTCGCCTATGGCAATCCGGTCGTGCGCCGCTGGCGCGGACAGATCCTGGGCTTCTGCGGCTTCAAGCCCCTGCGCATCACCAGGTTCGGCCCGGTTCGCCAAGGCGGGGTCGAGAAGCATCTTGTCGTCTGGCAGCGCAAGATCGAGCGCCTTGCCGCCTCCGCAAGCGGTCTGCGGCGTCCAGCCAAACAGGTGGTACGCTTGCCGACAGATGACTCCCACAATCCGCACTGACCACCCGCAGGCGGATCAGGAGACGGCGTGCGCCATCGAGATCGGCCACTGACTGACCAGTCGTGCCGCCAACTATCGGTCGCGGGAAAGCGGACTTTGCACTAGGAAAAGAACCAAATGGGGATCGAGATCGAACGAAAATTCCTCGTCATCGGCGAGAATTGGCGCGCAGAAGCCGACGACGGGTCGCGAATCCGGCAAGCCTATTTGGCCAATGGCGGCGGTGTCAGTATCCGGGTTCGACGCGCCGACGATCACGCCTGGATCACGGTCAAGGGCGAGCGGGACGGCATAGCGCGGCCAGAGTTCGAATATGAGATTCCGTGCGCCGACGCCGACGAAATGCTCACCTCGCTTTGCGCCGGTCCAATCCTGGAGAAGGTGCGCTACCGCGTCATGCGCGGCGCACTGGTCTGGGAGATCGACGTGTTCGAAGGCGTCGCCTCGGGCCTCGTAATTGCCGAAGTCGAGCTTGCATCCATCGACCAGTCTCTCGACCGTCCCGAATGGATCGGCGACGAGGTGACGCATGATCGGCGCTATCGCAACGCGGCAATCGCGCGCGATGGACCGCCGTGCGAGGCTGTCGGGCCAGCACGGAGTCAGGCCGCGTCCTGAGTTTGGCGGACGCCGTGCGGATCGGGCATTGCCGGAGCCTCGTCGCTGAACGCGAAGAACATCGGGATATTCGTCGCGGCGGGAGACGCCGGCCCTCCGTCCCCGAGATCCCGTCCGAGCACCCGCAGCAGCAGTATGCGCGTCGACCGCAGCGCGATCCGCAGCGGTGCGGTCAGGCCAGGTCTCAAAGGAATGGCGGTCGGCGGTGGCGCGGTGGTCTCCAGCAAACCCAAAAGCTTCATCTCGTCCTCGGTCAAGGCCGAAGCCGCTCGATCACCAGCCTGGAAGCGTTGGCCCGACCACGCCTCATGCACGGCGAGCAGCGCCGCGATCGCCGGCGCCAGGAAGCCAGCGCCATTCGTTTCGAGGCGAGCGAACAGGGTCGGCAGGACAGGGGACTTGCGATCGATCGCATCGCGCCAGCATCGAACCGCATCGACGATGATCGTCTCCGGAGCGGTGGTTGCGGCAAAGCCGAAAACTGCGACGCACGACAAGGTGATCTCCTCTCGAAAATCCCCCTGTTCTATGTTGCCCGTCAATCCCTTAGGATGAGCTTGTTGCACCGACAAGACAATCCGGTCTCGCAACCGGAATCGGCGCCTTCGCTGCGCCATCTTGGAGACGCCGATGTCCGATGAAGCTCTTACCTATGCCGAAAAGACCCGGTTCACACTGGCGCTGGTCGAGCAGTGCGTGCGCAACACGTTCCTCGAAGACTTGCATGCCGGGACCGTGCCCGACAGCGCCAGCGGCGACTATAGCGACGTCAAGGTGGTGACGCCCTTCGGCGAAATCCCCTGGACCCGGCTTTCGCGCATCTCGGACGCGGAGATGAAGACGCTCATGATCGAGATCACCAACAAGGTGTTCACCTTCCTGACCTACGCGGAGGAGCTGGGCGCTCTCGGAGGCGCGATGCGTTGGAACCGGCCCGAGATCGACATTGCGCTTGAGCGTAAAGCTCAGCGGCGGCGCGCCTTGCGCGTGGGAGGACCGGACAGTCCTGACGGGACCGGCTGACCGGCGCATCATGCTTCGCGCAGTTCGATATTGGGATGGTCCGCGATGATCTCGCGGATGATCTCGAAATAGGTCGGACCGGTTCCAGCCTCGAGCGCTGCGATGTCTTTCTCGATACGCGCGCGGTCATAGACGCCCGGGCGAGCAAGCTTGGCGCGATAATGGTCGCGCGTTGCGTCCCGTCCGAGCGCCGTCCTGCTCTGCTCGATCTTGTTCCAGACAAGCGTCACCGGCTCAGCGCCCTCGATCGCGCCAAAACCACCATAGAGAAGGTCGTTCAGGGCATCGAGGCTCGGCCCCAGCGTCCAGTCTTCCCCAGCCATGAACGCCCGGTTTATCTCGCCGTAGAAGCTGGCGATGCCGGTGATCGCATCGCCGTCGATGACGATCACCTTTGCGCCGTCTGGTGATGGCATCGCCCATCCTTCGCCTGAGCGGCCGATCAGCCGTTGAGCTTGTCCTTGAGCGCCTTCGCGGGCTTGAAGCTGATCTTGTTCGCAGCCTTGATGGTAATGGGTTCCTTGGTCGCGGGATTGAGGCCCTGGCGCTCGGGAGTGCGTTTTGTGGCGAACTTCCCGAAGCCGTTCAGCGAGACGTCCTCGCCTTTCGCGGCGGCGTCGCCGATTGCAGCAAACACGGCATCGACATATTTCTTGGCGTCCGCTTTCGTCAGGCCATGAGCGGCAGCAAGGGCTTCGGCGAGGTCATTTCCAGTCATATCTCAAGCTTACTTTCATTGGTGTTGCAAAGGGGACCGATAGCCGGGTTCCGATGGACTTGCACCGGCCTTGAGGTTTGCATCTGCGAGGCCGTCCGCCGCGAGCCGGCGGACGGCCTCGCGCCAGACCCATTTGCGGCGGGTTCGCTGATCGCGGCGCCTAGCCTTACGGCGCGCATGGTCAAGCGCGGCCTCACCATGCAGCTGCCGCATTTCCGCGATCGCCAGCGTGACATCCTCTTCGAACGCCGCCGTCCGCCGCCAGCCTCTTCGTCTCAGCCAGCGCAGCAGCATGTGGGCCTCAATGGATAGTCGGCGGCTTTGCGCCAGGCTGGCCTTCAAGCTGCAAACGGTTGACCCCGCCGCGTTCGGGCAGGCCGAGCGCGTCGGTGGCGGGGCGCTGATCCGGCGCGGAAGGCTGGAGCTTGCGGTTGGCGGTCTCGATCGCGGTTTGCGACGTCGCCTGCGCGGGAGCCGGCGGAAGCTGGACAAGGATGCGCAAGGGAAGCAGCATATCTTCGGGCGGCGAGACATCGAGTTCGCCGCCGACGATCAGCGCGCGAAGATCGGCATTGGCCTCTGCGTGGGCGAACGGCGTGTGCTCGATGCGGGCGACCTTGCCGTCCTTGCCGATCCAGATCTTGAGCATCAGCGGCGCGGTCGGCTGATCGGGCGCGGCGCGGGTCGCGTCCAGATAGGTGCGTAGCCGGATGGCCGCCTCGCTCTGCGCTTCGAGCCATGTGGTGATCGTCTTCGTGGCATAGTCGGCATAGCGCACCCATTCGGCGGGCGCCTGTTCGGGCGATACGCTTTGCGCTGCCGCCGGGGAGGCAGCGAGCGCAGTGCCCACGCCAAGCGCCGAGGCCAGCCTCCAGGCCAGGCGGCCGAAGCGCGTGGCGCGAGGGACTTTGCTGTTCATGATCTCGCTCCAGGGATCAGCAGCGCGCAGAGGACGAGACCACCGGCTGCGATCGATTGATAGAAGAGTGCCTCATACCGGCCCAGCGGCGGGGCGCACTTGACCAGGCGGCGGAGCTCCGCCTCGGCCATCGCGGCGCGGTGCGAGGCAAGAACGCTGCCGAGCCAGCGCCCGCGTGGCGCGAGCCCGGTCCCGGCGACCGCCATCGCGGATCTGTCGTCCGTCACGGAATGACCCGCACGCCTTGCGCGCCGTCGTGATGATAGACGACCGCGCTGCCAGCCCCCAGGCCGGCCATCAGGATCGCGGAATCCACCATCTGTGCCGCCTCGCGGTGGAGGAGACCGATGACAAACGCGGCCAGCATGCCCGTCAGTAGCACGCCACAAGCAAAGCTGACGAACGCGACGATGATGACGAACATGCGGCTTCTCCTTCAGGCGCGTCAGCGCTGGGCGGGCGCGGCGGGTTGCTGATCCGGCAGTCGCTCGCGCTCGAAGGTGATGGTCTGGATCCGCCCATCAAGCGCGCGCACGACATCGGCGGTCAGATCATTCGCGAAATTGCCGCCGAGCGCCGCGCCGCGATCGAACAGCAGGCCGCATTTCTTTGCGGCGTAGACCTGCGCGATCATCGGCTGCGCCTCGTTGGCGATGCGTTCCAGCGCCTTGGCGCGCGTCGCCTCGATCTCGCGGCTGGTATGCGCGGCCTTCTGCTGGAGGGTCTGCCAGCGGACGGCAAGCGCCTCGCGCTTCTGCTTGTTCGCTGCGTTGTCGGGCTGGCCTTCGAGCGCCTTGGCCTCATTCTCGATGGCGGGACGCTGGCCGTCGATCTCGGCCTGCGCCGCGCGCGTCAGTTCGGCGAGCTGCGCAGAGGCGGCCTTGCCGACCGCGGCATTGGCGAAGATCGCCTCGCGCGACAGCAGGCAGACGCCCGGCACGACCGGGCCGCCGAGAGGCTGGGCTGCTGGAGCGGGCGCCGCCGCCGGGGCGCCGCCGACCGTTTGCGCGGAGGCGGTGGTGGTGAGGCTGGCGGCTGCGAGCAGGAGCGCGGGGAGAAGGAGTGGGGATTTCATGGGTCAGGCTTTCTTCGATTTGGGAGCAGCCGGCGCTGGCGCGTCGGCGGGAGGCGAGGTTGTTTCAGCTTCGGGGTTAGCTGCCACGGCTGAACCATCTGCGAATGACGTTTGCATGACCGGTTCGTCGGCCGAGACCAGCGCTTGGCGGTTCAGCAGCAGGGTGAACCGATCGAGCGAGGCAAGGTGATGATGGACGAGGGCGAGGATACCCTGGCGGTGCCAGGCGACGACCGTCTCATCGTCGAGCGCGGCGAGCTTTTCCGCATCGACGATCTGGAAGCCGTCGAGGCCGAGCTTGCGGCCGTCCGGCAGCGTCGCATCGGCGCGCCGGTCGATCAGCAGATCCTTTTCCTTGAGCGCCGTGGTGAACAACGCCGTCAGCTCCACCTCGCGCCCGAAGGCCGCGCAGAACTCGATCGCCTGTCTGGTCAGGGCGCTGGGTTCGCCATTCTCGAACAGAGCCGTGCCTTCGTCGTCGCCCTCTTCGCCGGCTTCCACGACCCGTTCCGAACCGGCATCGATAGCGAGCGCAAACCCGTCCGGGTTGACGGTCGCGACGAAAGCGAAGGGGTAGCGCCGGACATAGGCGGGGATATAAGCATCCGCCGACCAGCGGCCGCCCTCGATGAACAGGTTGCGCCGCTCGAGGCCCAGGATCGCAAGGGGCTGCGCGCTATCGGCCGCGAACACGACCGGATAATCGCGCGCCGCGGACGCCAGCTCACCGGCGACGATCGGCACGAACGGCGTGTCATCGGCGAACGACGCATCGCCATCCTTCAAGCGCCAGCTGGCATGCGCCGCGCCATGCAGCGGCTGAACGGACTTGTAGAACAGCGGCAGCAGCGGTTGGTCCGCCGCAGGGGCGGTTTGCGAAACACTATCGGTCATAAACTACTCACTTGCGATTGAATGGTCCGGGATGGCGTGGGAGGCGCCATCCCGGTGGGCGCGCCGCTCTTCAGCGGCGCGTGTCTGGTCAGGGATTCTCGCCGAAGCCCAGCAGGCGGACCTGCACGATGACCGGCACCTCGGTGCGGACCTGCGGCCTTGCCCGTTCGGCGAGTTGGGCCGCCTGGTTGGCGACCGCGCTCGACACCGAGGACGCGGAGGTCAGCGCGCCGGTGTTGACGCTCACCGCCACAGGGATACCGGTCGCTTCGCCCTGCACCTGGATGTTGGCGGCGTTCAGCACCTGGAGTGCGGCGAGGTTGACGTTGCCCGAGACCCGGATGCCCGCTTCGCCCGCATCGATCGTGCCCAGCGGTGCGATCAGGTCGATATCGCCAGACGCAACCTCGGGGATCGGGTTGAGCGTCGCGATGCCAGCACCTGAGGAGGGCACCTGCGGCGCGAGCTGGACATTGCCGTATTTGTCGTAGGTGCGCCGCGGCGGGGTGAACAGGATCGTCGTCCTCGCGCCGCGGCCGGCATTGATGTCGCCCTCGGCCGACCATCCCAGGATGCCACCGCCGAAGGTGGTCATCAGGCGTGACAGACCGAGCAACAGGCTTCCCTTGCTATAAATGGCGATGTCGCCCTCTCCTTGGGTCGCCACGCCCGCAGTCGCCGGCGGCACAGCGCCTTCGACACCAAGAACGATCTGCCCGCCCGGTGCCAGGAGCTGGATGTCACCGCCGAACAGGGTGCGGATACCCGAGCCACCGAACATCGTAATGTCGCCTTGGCGGACGATCGCGTTGCCCTGCGCATCCTTCTCGGGAAACAGCGTCGCGATCATGTCGCGGCCGCGCAGATAGCTCTGGAAGCGGCGGCTGTCGGGGTCGTTATATTCGCGTCCACCCGCTTTCAGCTCGGCGTAATAGACCTGTCGCAGGAAGATGGACTGCTGCTCGGACGAAAGTCCCGCGAAGTATGTCAGCGCCTCGGCATCGGTTCCGGCGAAACCGTAGAGTTCGTCCAGCCAGTCGCCCAACTCGGCCTGATAGGTCTTGGCGACCTTTCCGCCCTGGTCGGCGAGCGGGCGTTCGGGATCGGCGAGGTTCGCCGGATCAAGATAGCGCACCGCGATCGCCGCATAGTCTGGCCCCGTCGCGCCGACGCCCGCCGCCGCGACAATCGAGGCGCCCGGCCGCGTATCTCCGGCCAACAGCGCACCGATCGATGTGATCGAACCCTTGTCGGCCTGATAGAAGTTGCGCCCCGCCGAAAGGTCCAGCGTGCCCGGTCCTGCCACCTGAAGCCCAAGCTGCAGGATGTCGCGACCGGCGCGGATCACCGACACGTCATCTGCGTCCGTATGGAAGAACAGGGCACTGGTCGACTGGCTGCCATAGCGCCCGCTTTCGTAGAGCGGCTTGCCGTTGATGACGATCTGCGGCTGCGCGCCCGAGGACACGATGTCGCGCCCGGCGAGCATCCACACAGGCTTTGCCCCGACATACCAGCGGTCGAGCGTCTTGGGCGACAGGACGCTGCCCCCGTTGGTGAAGTCCAGCACCTCGCCCGATCGCACCGCCATCAGGTCGCCGTCCACGGCATAGAAGCGGATCGGCTGGTCGTCGCCGGCATGGAGATTGCCGGAGACGCTATTGGGGCCGAAAGCATAGAAGGCGAGGCCGGTCCTGACGCCCTCACCAGCGCTGCTCAGATTGGTAATGCTCGGGATGCTCGCGGTCGTATAGCCCATGAAGGCGGGCCGGAACGGCGTCGGGATCGCGCTGGGGTCCGCGCCCGACATGTCGAGCGAGCTGCCGAGCGCATAGATCGATCCGCCCGCCAATATCTCAAGCCGGCCGTTCGAGACCGGAGCGAGCACCATCGCCGTTGTGGTCGCGAACTCGCCACGGTGCATGCCGTAATAGATGTTGCCCTCCGGCGCGACTGCCTGCAGCGTGCCGGGGAAATCGAACCGGCTGTCGAGCCCGCCGGTGTTGGTGACATAGGGCTGGAGATTGCCGCCCGCCGAGAACATCTCCACCGCAGTATGATCGGTCCAGAGCGAGAACCAGGCATAGCCGCCGCCGGTCGAGACCGTGGTGACGCCGTTCACCGTTGCAGTAAAGGGCGTGCTGTTCGGCACGGGGACGCGACCGGCATTGGCGGCATGCGACAGCACCAGGTCGCCACGCGCTGTCAACGAGGCCACCGCGTCGCCCAGCACGAGCTGCGGCCCACCATTCGGGCGGGCGCCGTTCGCCTCGTTGAGGTCGATCGGACGTGGATCGGGCTTGAACTGGGGTGAAGTGGTGCCATAGCCGAGATCGAGACGGCCGATCGCGCCCGCGTCCAGCGTCACCATGCCGCGCAGATTAGCAAGCACGCCGTTAAGCTGCGGATCGGAGATCTGGCCACGCACCCAGAAGGTGTTTTGGGCAAGATTACTGCCCGGATTGAGGTTGGCATCGAGCGGATTGAGCGTGCCGCCGACTGTGAAGCTCAGATCGCCGCCGCCGGTCTGCACCAGCTGATCGCCCGCCGTGATCCGGCCGCTGCCGCCCACCGCCGCTGAAACGCCGTGGCTGCGCATGGCGTTGAGCGGCGTGATCACGCCGGCGTCGCCTCCCGCGCGGATCACCACGTCGCCGCCACCGAGCGCGCCGAAGCCGGTGAAGGCGGCCAGCCTCATGCTGCCGAAGGGATTATATGCACCGTCCGGATTCATGCTGGGGACATAGGTGCCGAAATTTATCCACCACGCCGCCGGCAGACCCGAGAGGTCGCCGCCCTGGCGCCACAGCCAGTCGCCGGTCTCGGTCTTGAGGTTGTAGCTGGAGAGATCGCCCTGAGCCTCGACCAGCAGATTGCCGCCCTGCTCGGGATACCAGGCCTGATAGAGCGAAGCCCCACCGCTCACGAGCGATTCATAAGCGCCGCCGGCCGAGCCGAGCACCGAGGTGCCGGCCCCGCTGTTCGTCCGCTCCAGCCCGCGCGGCTGGTTGTAGGGATTGGACCCGTCGTCCGCAAGGATCGGCGCGGACTGGGTGCCGGCGGTATAGACGCCGTAGAGCGAGCTCATCGTGAAATCGCCGCCTGCCTGCAGTTCCAGGTCGCCGGTGCCGGTGCGGATGACGCTGGGCGCCTCAGCCGTCTTGGCCGGTCCGGTGAAATGGGGGTCGGAGAGGATCAGGTCTCCTGTCCTGGCGGCATTCAGAGAGCGCGTATCCGCAGCGGCGAGATCGGCGCCGCCCGCCAGCCGCATCGACCAGCTCTGCGTGCCCTGCTCCAGCATCGGTGCCACCGCCCACATCTTGCCCTGGGTGCCGTCGGGCAATGTCGGCCGTGTGGAGAGGATACCGCGAACCGTGGTGCCCCTAGGGATCACCGTTCCGGCCGCCACGGTGACGTTCGCCGCCAGGACCATCTTGTTCGTGTTAGGAAGGACGAAGTCGATCGGTGTCCCCTTCGGGATGGTCATCGAACCGACCGGCAACTGCATATAGGGAAATGCAGCGTCTGGAAGCGGCACAGGCAGCACTGTCCCCGCGCCGAAACGGAAGTCAGGCTGAAGAAAGTCGGTTACCATGTCGCCGGCCGCATAGAGCAGGTTGCCGTCCGCATCCCAGATCGGTGCGGTCGCTCGCCACGGCACGTAATTATAGTCGGCGTCAGTATACTCAAAATAGTCGCTGGCCACGAACTCAAACGGGATGACGAGACCGACCGGGACGGAGAAATCGCGGGCGGTGATGTCGAAACCAAAACTCTGGCCAAAGCTGAACGGCAGCGTCGTCGAGTTGCCGAAAGCCGATCCCTGAAGCAAGGTGGGGATAGTGGTGGTGAAATCCTCCGCGAGCAGACCGGTGACGCCCCAGCCATTGTCGTCCGGCGTGCGCGACGGCGGCGCGAAGCCGTCGTTGATGCTGCCTTTGATGGTGAGATCGCCACCGGCGCGCAGGAGGAGAGCGCCCGGCTCGCCCGAGCCGCGCACCGCCGGGTCGATGCCGGGGCCGTAGCGATAGCCCGACAAGTCGATGTCGCCGGTCACTACCAGATTGCCGTCGGACGTGGCGCTCGCGATCTCTACGCCGGGGCGCAGGTGATAGGCATCACCATAGGCCTTGAGGCCGGCCAGACGGCCCTGAAGGCCACCATTGCCGAGCGCCGCGTTCATGAACGCCGTGCTCTTGCCGTGGATCGCGTCGAGATAGGCCTGGTCGACCGTTTGGACCGACTTGCCGTCGTCTCCCGGCGTTCCGGCGGGCGCATCGGTGTAGCGCCAGAAGCCGTTGACCGCGACGCTCTTCGCGCCCTCGATCGCCACAGTGCCGGATGCGTCAATGTCGATGTCGCCGCCGGTCTCGGTGAGGCGAGGCGCGTTGAGCGTCACCGTGCCGCGCGCGATGCCGTCCGCCGAGCGGACGTCGATCGTGGCGCCCGGGGCGAGCGTCAGGCGTCCGCCGGTGGCGGTCAGTTCGACGATCGCGCGGTTGGGCGAGTCGATCGGCTGGCCGCGGCTGTCGACGCGCAACATGGTGCCATGCGCGTCAAGCACCGCCGTGGGCGCCAGAATCAGCCCGTCGCGCGCGCCGAGCCGGATCGTGCCGACCTCGGCGCCGCTCGCATCCACCTTGCCGGTGACGGTCAGGCTGCCGCCGTCGACCGACACGCTGATGCTGTTGGCCTTCAGCTCGTCGCCGATGACGAGGTCGCCCTGCTTGATCTGGAAACCGCGCGCACCGAACATCTCACCGTTGCTCAGTCGTTGGTTGAGGCCAGTGAAGTCCGCAATCGTCTGCGCGCGAATGTCGATCTGGCCGCCCAGCCAAGGCACCATCGTCCCGCCCGCGTCATGCTCACCGCTCGCTGAGCCCAGGATCGTGCCGACCAGGTCGACGAGGCCGGCACCCGCGCCGGTCGCGGTAGCGGCAAGCGTGCCGGCGGCGTTGTTCTCCGCCGACAGGTCGATCTTCGAGCCCGCCGCCTGGCGGATGTCACCGTTCGCGCTGGCGAGCACCAGGTCGCCACCCCAGCTATATTTGGTCACGTCGAACATCTCGACGGCGCGGCCCGAAAGGTCGATCTGTGCGTGGTCGGTGAGGAGGACGTTGCCATCCGCCTCCACCGACAGCTTGCCGGTCGGGAGCGAGACGGTGCCATCGATCGTGACGGTGCTGCCCTTGAGGCTGATCTCCGCGCCAAGCACATCATTGACGGCGAGCGTTGTTCCCTGGGGCGACGTTAACAGCAGATTGCCGCCAGCGGCGATCTGCGTCACCGAAGCGCCCTCGCCAGTCAGCAGCGGCGTGACGAGGTTGAGGTTGCCGCCGCTGAAGCTGCCGTCGCTCGCCTTCGACTGATAGACCGAGAGCCTGTTGTGGCTGTTCGAGGTGATCCGATCAGCGGCGGTGAGGTCGACCTCCGAAAAGCCCAGCACGGTCCGGTCAAGGGTGAGCTGCGTGTCCGCCAGGGCGAAGGGCTCATAGCCGAACTCGATCCGGTCGGCGATGATGTGGAGCTTGCCGCTGCCGGTGCCCGCGCCGCCGGGGATCACCGCCGCAGGCGGCAGGCTGCCGGGTTCCGAATTGGTATCGCGCCGCTTGCCGTCGCTCACGCCATTCCAAAACAGCGCGCCGGTGGTGAGAGTGGCGGTGTCGCCAGCACCACCCAGGCCATAGATGCCGGGCGTGTTGAGCACCAATTGAGCAAGGCTGGACTTGCCGGTGGTCGGATCGATCGTGTCGAGCGTGACCGAGCCAAAGAAGTTCACCGATCCGCTCGCCGACAGTATCAGCGTCTCCACCTTGGGCACGCCGGGGGCGACATTGCCGCGCAACAGGTCCGCGAAGATCTTCTGGTTGAAGACCAGTCCATCGGGCAGCACGCCGGCCGCCACGGCATCCGCCAGTGCCGATTCTTCGCCGATGTTGATGGTCGGCACGACCAACGAGAGATACTTCGCACCGTAGCGTGCCCCGTCGCCGAGCGTCAGCTTTCCGCCGGTGTTGGTAGCGAAGGCGAGCGTGCCTTCGGTGAGGAGGTCGGCATCGCCAATGGTGATGCCACCGCCGCCCGTGCCTGCGCCGCTGCGCGAATTGAGATTGAGAACACCGTTGGAGAGGATCAGCGCATTCACACCCAGATCGACCGCATAGGCATAGCCCTCGCCGGCCGAATAGGGCGTGTCAGCCCCCTTGCCGATCGTAGTGACCGTCGCGCCGTCCTCAATCGTGACGCCGCCGTTGGTGGCGAGCAGCAGTATCTCCGGTGCCGCCAACACCGCGCCTTCGCGCACTGTCACCGAGTTGGCGAAGCTGCGCATGCTGAGCTGGTTGGTGTCGCTGAATAACTGGAAATTGCCGCCGAGCGCCATGCGCTGGGCGCCGATGCCGTTGAGATCAGACGCGCGCAGCGACGTGAAGCCGGTGTTCGCGGCTGCGTCGTCGGCAAGAATCTCCAGCTTCATGCCCGTGAAGGCACTGGTGACGAATAGACTGCCACCCTGGCCACCCTGGCCCGGCGTGAAGTCGGCTTCGCCGTCGAAGCGTAGCGCCTCCTCGGTAGCGCTCGGCTGCAGGGCATATCTCAGATACAGGTTGTGCGCATCGCGCGGCAGCACCGGCTGCGGCGCTCCGAACTTTGCGGCATCGGCGACCAGGAACTGGTCGTAACGCATCTCATTGTATTGGGATTGGGTGCGCACCGCCGTGCCGGACGAGATCAGCATCTGCGTGGGCAGAGCATCGCGATAGCCGTTGGTTGAAAGACCTTGATAACCTTGGACGCCCCAGGTGCCTGCGCCGGCATCGATCGCGCCGCCGGCCAGACTCGTCTGGCGCGCGCCCAACTCGACGCGATAGGCGCCCGGCAGCATCGCATAGCGCGCCGGCATCAGCGTATAGGTGCCGGCCTTGAGGCCCGGAACGCCGTCGGGAATGGTGATCTGGCGACCGACCTCGGGGATCGCGCCATTGGTGGTGTCAAGCGGCGCATAGCCGTTCTGGACCCCCGGCACGATCGCATAGACTTCGTTGCCCGAAGCGCTGAGGGCATAGGCCGGATTGGCATTGGCGAGCGCAGTCGTGAGAACGTCCACAGAACCGCCACGACCGCTTGTGAAGCCGGCGCCAAGCAGGTCGCCGCCGCCCGAGAGATCGATCAGTGCGCCCTCTTGAACCTCGAACGCCTTGCCGCCAAGCGTTACACCAGGAAGCGCGTCGATCGATCCTGTCACGGTCCCCGCGCCGTGCATGTAGGTGATGCCGTCGATCGTGCCGCCATAGGGCAGCATCAGGCCATTGCCGCTGACCGACGTGATGCTGCCCGGCAGCAATGTGACCTTTTCGGCGATCGGGGCCGAGGCGGCACCGTTCTGCAGCACCAGGTCGGTTCCAAGCGTGATCCTGCCCAGCGGCGCGCGCAGGATGCCGCCCTGCTCAATCTCGGTCGCGTAGATGCCGAGGGTGCCGAACGCCGAATAGGGCATCGCCGGCAGCAGGTCGCCGATACGGCCGATGCGCACCAGATCCTTCGCCATGATCGTACCGCCGCCTTCGGGGTAGATCTGCGCGGCGTTGAGATCCATCTCCCGCGCGCCGCTTATGCTTCCGCGCATTCGGATGTCACCGCGGCTGTTCAGCGTCGCCTTGTCGAAGCCCGCATAGTCGAAGGCGCGGCTGCCGCTCGATAGAGGCACGCTGCCCTTGACGCCGTAGAGCGTCAGCCCCACGACATCGAGGAAATCGGCATCTACGGTCAGCGTCGCGCTAGTGGGGCGTGTCGACGGGGTGCCGATCGGACCGCCGGCCTTGGGATAGATCGGATTTCCTTCGATCGACTGATAGGCCGAACCACTCAGCAGCACATAGTCAGCGGCCAACCGCACCGCCATGTCCGAGCCATCGGTGGCGTTGATCCCGGAATAGAGCGACAAGGCATTGCCCACGGCCAGGTCGACGTTGCCGTCGAAGCGGAGCACATCGGCATAGGCGGTAAAATTGTCGAAGCCGCCCGCGTCGATCTGCTCGACGCTGATCCGCGCGGAGCCGGTCTGGAGCGGGCCGCCTGATCCGCTCGCTTCGTAATCCTGGCCGATCACCAGTTCACGGATGTAGCGGACATCGTCAGGAATTAGCGGCTGGGCGGTGCTCGTCCTGTAGCGCGGCGTTTCCAGAGCGAGAATGAGCGAACCGCCCATAGCACCAGCGCCACCGGCGTTCGCGCGCATCGTGCCGTCGAGATAGAGGCCATAAAAACTGTTCAGCGCGATCGTGCCGCCATTGCTGGCGAGCGTGAGCGGTGTCGAGCGATCGCCCAGCCCGCCGTCCCGCGGCAGGTCGATCACGGCGCTGGCACCGCTCGCATCAAGGACAGCGCCTTGCTTGATCACGATGAACGCCTCGGCCGCTTGGGCAATGCTTCCGGGATTGGCAAGCAGGGTCGGCGCGCCGATCGTGATGCTGCCGCCATCGGGCACCAATGCGTAGCGCAGCCCATCGCGGCCCGTCGCCGTCACCGCGCGAGCGGCCACGTCGAGCACCGCATGCTCGCCCACCGTGATAGCGCGCTGCCCCACCAACGGATCGGCGGGCACACCGACAAGCGAAGCGACATTGGACTGGATCAGGTCGATGTTCCCGCCGGACGCGGTGAGGCGTCCATCGACGAAAATCGTGCCGGTGGTGCCGATCGCGATCCGGCTGCCGGGATCGACCGTCACCTCAGCCTGCGTGCCGATCACGACGCTGCCACCGCTACCGACAGTGTTGCCAAATGGCGTGCTGGCGTTCGAATTGAGCTGGATATTGGTGCCGGTGCGCTGAACGAAGCGGTCGTTGACCGCATCCTCCTGGTAAACGGGCGGCGTCCACAGCTCGAGCCCCGCATCGGGCCTCGCGCCGGTGGCGACGTCGAACCCATCGGCCTTGAGGCGATAGACCGGCGATACGCCTTCGATTTTCGTGCCGGGCAGCACGGCCAATCCCTGGTGGCCATCGATCACGTAGTTGGAGAAGCCCTGCTGAAACAGCGACGTATCCAGATATTGGAGCTTCTGCACTCGCACCGGACTGGCCACACGCGTGCCGGCCGGAATCCTGGCGCCGGCGGCGATCGTGGCATCGACCGGCGCAGGGGTGCCGGCCTTGGCGATCGCCTGCGAGGGCTGGATGGCGATGCCGTTCGGGAAAGCATTCGCCGGCAGGACATAGTCCTTGGGAAACAGGCCCGGCGCATCGATCGAGCGGATCGTTTTACCGGCTGCAATAGTTGGCGGCGTGTTGCTGGCACCGGAGAAGACGGACACCGCAGTGCCATCGGTGAAGAAAATCGTGTAGGAGCTGACCGCCGGCTGCGGCGGTTGCCACGCCGCGGCAAGGGTGACCGGACTTGCGGCCGAGAAGTTGGGCGCGCCGCCGATCTGCTCGCCGGGATTAGCCCGAGTCTTGGTGAATCCGAAGTCAGCGGGGAGCGTGTCACCCATCCGCACGGTGATCGCCTCAGTGGTAGTGAGGTCCACCAACGAGGTCTCGCCCGCGCTCAGCGTGCCGTTTTCGGCCAGCATTCCGCCGCCGATCACAATTCCCGGCCCGCCCTCGATGGTGAGCGTGCCGCCGCCGAGCACGCCATTCGCCTTGAGCGTACCGTCGAGCACCACGCTGCCGGAACTGTTGTTGGCGGTGGTATTGAAACGGATGTCAGCGATCAACGAGACATCGCCGCCGCGCCCACCCGCCAGCGATCCGTCGGCGAGCAGGGCTGCCCCCGAGGAGACGTCGATCAGCGAGCCTTCCTCAAGCACGACATCTTGGGTGGAGCGGATGTTGACGGTGCCGCCATCAAGGAACGCCAGCCCCGACAGGTCGTCGGGGCTCTGGAAGGCGTTGGTCCATTTGCCAGAGACGTCGAGCGCCGCGCCGTCGTGGAGCACGATCGAGCCCTGGCCAGCGGCGACGCTGCCGCTCTGGGTCCTGTATACATTGGTAAGCGTAATGTCGCCGCCATGCGCGGTCACTTTGGCCGAGATGTCGGTATTGGGCGCGGTAATGCTGAACTGGCCGCCATTGGCCATGGTCAAGTCAGCATCGACCACCGCTTTGACACTTGTATTGAGTTCGATGCGACCCAACCCGAACGAAGATAGCCGTTCGCCATCGAACCAGGCGGTGTTGACTTGGTCCGGCGCAACTGGGTCGTCGAGCCCAACCATCAAGGATCCATCGGCGATCCGCACGTCACTATTGAATCCGCCGAGCAGACCGAGCGCGTTATAGTTGCCGAGGATGAGGCCACCGGCGAGCGCGGCCTGGTTCTGGCCGAGCTTGTAGCCGTCGGTGACGGTGCCGTCGGGCCGGGCGATGTGCTGGCGGCCGCCGGTGATGGTCTCGGCGAGGATGTCGGCATCGAACAGCACAGTCGGCGCGGAGAGGATGAGGCGGCCGCCATCGCGGCCAACGCTATAGCCGTCCTCCCAGCGCGCGCTTTCACGTCCGCTGAACAGCTTGTCGGACCAGCTCTGGGTAAGCGCATCACCCCAGCGCTCATGCTTGCGCACGAACACATTGCCATAGCCGAGCATCGCCATCCCGGCGGGCGCCTGGGCGATGTCGTAAAGCTTGCCATCCGCGCCCATGACGCGGGTCGAACGGATATAGCCGCCCTGATAGTCGAGGCTGCCGCCTGAAAGATCGAACACAGCGCCCTTCTCGGCGACCACCTCCTTCGCCGCGAGCGTGATCGTGCCGCCGACCGCGCTCCATTCGCCGATCGAATGGGCGGTGTTGCCGAGCCAGCCACCGACTTCGAGCAGGCCGCCTGGCGTATACCAGCGATCGCCTTCATAGCCCCCGGTGCCCGACGGCAGCAGGACGAGGTCACGCACGTCGACCCAGACATCCTGGCTCTTGAGCCCGGCGGTGTCGCGGTTCTGCGGGGAATCGCGCAGTTCGTTGCCCTGCACGTTCACCTTGATGGAATTGCTCTCCATGTCGAGCGCGACGCCCATGACGCCCGAGACGTCGATGCGCGCGCCATCGGCGACGGTGATGCGGCCCGCATTGGCCTGAACCGAAACCTGCCCGCCCTGCGCGCTGGTCTGCGAGCCGCCCTCGAACAGAACGTTGCCGCCCGAGACAATCTCGACGCGCGATTGGTCGCGCCGATCCTGTAGCTTGGCGAGATTATCGAACTGCCCGAAACTCGCCTGCTGGCGCGCACTGTCCTGGACGCCCGATTCCGCGATGATCGCGTCGCGCTGCGCGTCCAGGGCGGTGTCCTTGCTGTCGAGTTCGGGAAGGATGATGGTGAGGCTGTCCTTGCCGAGCGTCACCGATCCCTTGGTGTCGCTGGCCGAGGCGCTCAGATGGATGGAGCCGCGCTGGTTGACCGAGGTGGTGGCGAGCGCGACACCCTCCTGTCGGACAGTACGACCAGTCAGCGTGATGTCGCCCTGCGTGGCTTCGATGAGGCCATTGTTGACGACCGATCCGGCACTGCTGTCGGCATTGAGGAGCGAACGCACCTCGTTGCCGCGCGTCGTCGAATATTGATTGGCTTCCGTGCCGACGCCCGCGCGAACCAGGAAATTGTCGCCCGCCGCGAGAAGTGTCTGGCCGCGGGGCGTCGTGATCGAGCCGGCGTTGGTGACCTCCTTGCCGAGCAGCATGACATAGCCGCCGCCCGCGGTGACCGACGTCGGCGCGGCGGTGTTGATCTGGGCGCCGGCATCGACCCTCACCGCGCCGCCGGCGTTGGCGAGGGCCGCCGCATAATTGGCGCCCGTGACCTGGCTGTAGATACCGCGATTGAGGAACTGGTCATCGCTCATCGTGGCGGCTGCGGCGACGAGATTGCGGACGTTGACCTGCGATGTACCGCTGAACAGGACACCATTTTGGTTGAGGATCAGGACCGTGCCGGGCGCCTTGATGGTGCCCTCGATGCGGCTGGGGTTGATGTCGCGCACGCGATTGAGCACGACCCAGTCGGCGCCGTCCTGGCGGAAGGCGAGATCGGTGTCGCGACCGACATTGAAACTGTCCCAGGTGAGGATGGCTTTTTGCTGGGTCTGGTCGACCAAGACGCTAGTGCGCCCGTCCGTTCCGGTCGTCTGCGTCGGCGATTTGGCGCCAAGCCAGAGGCTGGGATCGATCGCGATCTCGCCTGCGACCTGAAGTCCGCCTGGATTGAGCCCATTGGGCACGAGACTCTGCGCGGCCTTGGCGGCGGCGCGGGCCTGCACCTGGGCGTCCTGCATTGCTGCGCGCGTCTGGGCAGCCTGGCGGAACGCCTCGATCGCGCGCTGGGTGGCGCTGTTGGTCTGGGCCTGACGTGTTGCCTGCTCCAACGCGGCGTTCGCGGCGGCTGCGGCCGGGTCGCTGGTGGAGCCACCGCCACGGCTGCCGAACAGGGGCGCTCCCGAACGATCCTGTGCCAGTGCGGCGCCGGAGAGGAGCAGGGCGCCTGCCGAAACGGTGATGAGCAGCTTGCTGCGGGTGGCGTTCATCTTGGGTCTCCAAAAGTCCTGGGCGCCGCATCAGCGGACGCCTCATGTTCGATCGATGTGACGGTGCGGGCGCTGCGGCCCACGGGAATGCTGGTCATCGGCGCGGCCCTGCGGGCGGCCGATTGGGACGTTCGGGGTTGACCGATCGGCCAAGCGCGTCGCCCATGCGCAAACGTGTCGCGGTCTGGTTGGCGACGCCCACCTGGACGTCGGGCGATCCGGCCTCGGGGACCGGCATATCCATGCCGGCGCGCGCCTGCTCTCGTGCGATGCGGGCAGCCTCGGTCAGCCGCCGGGTCGCGCAATCCAGATGGCCGGCTTTGTAACCGGCGACTTCGACCTCGACGCAGGGTGTGGCGGGTGCCTCGCCACCGATGCGAACCGGCNCGCGGGCGCCGCTCGCTTCTCCCCCCTGTGTTGATGGCGCGGCTTCAGGAGACGCTAGCTCCGGTGGGCTCTGAGCTTGCGTGCTCCCAGCCGGGACCAGTGCGAGCAGACCGCCAAGAGAAAAGACGCGAGCGCGCGAAAGGAGCAATCGCGCGCTCGCGCAGGCCAGTGGACGAACCGTTAGCCGCGCAAAGGGGAAGCGAAGCGAACGGATTCCGACGCGGAGGCGCTGGAATAGGGTGGTGAATCCATTAAGCGACATCGCCGCGATGCTTCGCGTGACCCGGCTCCGCCCGCTGAGGGCGACGGACGAAGCCGGGTGCGGACACCTGTCTGCGGGTGCAATCGTCCGCAGCCAGGTGGAGACGAAGAGGAGCGTCGCGGTCGACATCTTTCTTTAGAACTGCGTCGACAGGTCGATGAAGAAGCGGTCCACCGAGAAAGGCGAACCCGCGATTTCCTCGGCCGACATCCAGCGTCCGCCGAACAGCAGATTGGGCGCGACCGCGTAGTTGCCGCCGACCTGCCAGCCGCGCGCATTGGTGCCGCCGATGTGGAAATCACTATCGGTGAAGGCATCGAGCACCGCGTCGCTTTCGAGGCGGCGGTAGCTGACCCAGGCGTTCCAGTCGCCTGCGCGCGCGCCGGTGACATTGCCCTGACTGGCATCGAGCGCGGAGCCGATGGCCAGGCGGACGTGCCAGCCGCTGTTACCGCCCTCATAAGGCCCTGCGACCGTAATGGTCTTGGTCGAATCGTTCGGGTCCGGGATGGTGGTCGAGGCACCGAGATTGTTGATCGCCCGCGTGCTGACCAGCGCGCGCTTCCAGCCGAGATTGCGGACATAGTCGCCTTCGAGCCGGACGCCGAAGCGTTCGGAGGGGCGATATTCGAGCGCGCCATGGATATTGAGGATCTCGAAATTCGAGGCGAGCCCGAAATACTGGTTCTCGGGCGATCCTACCGGATCGGCGGGATTGGGAGTGATGTTCCGGATCGGGAACATGCTGTTGCCGAACTGCTGGAAGGCAGGCCGGGTCGCATCGGTCGAGCAAGTGAGCTCATACCAGTAGCAGGGCGCTGACTGCTTGCCCTCGACATTGTCGAACCGGAAATAGCCGCCCGCCAGACGCAGGCTGACCTGGTCGATGGGCTTGAACTCAGCGCCGCCTTGCACCGCGAACAGATATCTGTCCTGGCTCTTATAGGGTCCGCCCGTGCCCACCGGCGCGTTGCGCGAGCCGAGGTTGAGATCGGAGTTGAAGATCGGAAACGCGCCCGCCGTGCCGAACAGGGCAAGATTGTCGCCGAGCTTGCCGCGTGCCGATACCGCGACGCCGTCAAAGTTCAGATCCTGATCGAACAGCAGTTCGCTGGTCCAGAAAGGATTGCTGAACCGGCCGAAATCGACACCCACGCCCTTGACCGGGGTCAAATGGATCGCGGCGCGGTCGAGCCAGACCTGATAACCGCCGCCGCCGAAGGCACCCAGCGTCTGGTTGGTCGATACAGGCGTGCGATCGTTGCCGGTGGCGATACGGATGTCGCCTGAAACCCAGTCGGCGATCTGGGCCTTGAGCCCGAGACGCGCGCGAAGCTGGAAGCGGGTGCGGTTCTCCAGGGTGTTGAGAAACGCGGGCGGGACATAGCCGGGCGTGCGGGGGTTGATGTTCTGGGGATCACCCTGGTTGACCGCACCATAATTGGGGAAGATGTCCGAGTTGGACTTGTCCATGAAGATGCCCTCATAGCGGGCACGAATATCGCCATAGAGGCTGATGCGCCGAGTCCACTCGGGCGTCTCGCCGGGCTTCGACCAGCCTTCGGCCTGCGCCTGGCTGGCGAGCTGCGTGCGGACCTGCTCGGTTATCTGGTCGCGCACCACCTGCGGGACATAGGGGATGGTCTGGGTGCCGTCGGCGGAAACCCCGCCCTGGATCGGGGCCTGGACTTGCTGCGGCGAGGCCGGCGCGGTACGCGCCTCGGCGATCATCGCGTCGGCCTCGGCGCGGCTGACCAGGCCCTTCTCGACCATGATCTCCAGCAGCCTGTTCGGGTCGACGGCCTGTGCGAAAGCGGGGCTCGCCATCAGGCTGGTGCCGGCAGCACAGGCCAGAAGCGCGGGTTTTAGGCGATGGCGAATGAAATTGTAGGACATGCTATTTTTCCCCCTGGGAGTGGATGCGTCGGTGAGCTGCACGGACATCGTCAGCCTCCCGAACGGGTGGAGAGTTCAAGGCGCATGGCCGGGAGGCCTGCGGGCGGCGCCTGGCATTGGACGCCGGAGAGGACGGTCTGAATGCGTGCCGCGCGGCGATCGTCGACCCCGCTGGTCACCCGCGCCGTGGCGATCCGTCCATCAGTGCCCATCGTGACCGAAAGCTGAGCGCGATAGTTGCCGCGGGTCAGCTCGCGATCCGCCTGCGCCGCCCGCTGGATGCAGGCCTGAGCGGTGACTGCGTAGGCACGGAACGCATCGCCGGTTCCTCCACCGGGCCGACCACCGATACGCGTGCCCGAGCCGTCGCCACGGGCGAGGCCGTAGTTGCTGGGGCCGGCGCCTTCACGGGCGGTGAGCGCATTGTCGCCGGGCGTTGGATCGCTGTTCGCCTGATCAGGTGGCGGCGGCGTGTCCAGCGGCTGCTCGATCGGCGGTGCGATCGTCGGCTCCGGCGGCTGCTCGACCTGTTCCTTTGGCGGTGGTGGCGGTGGTGGCGGCGGCGGCAAGATCACCGTCGTCGTCTTCATCTCATTGGGACGATCCGAGATCGTCTGCTGCCCCAGGAAGCTGTAGCCGATGACCAGCACCAGGCCGACGCCAACCACGGCCAGCACGCGCCCGAAAGTGATTGGGGACTGCTTGCGGCGGCGCGGGCCATTCGGGCGGCCGGGCGGCATCAAGGTTGCGGCCGCCATCACAAGAGCACCAGCGAGGCGTCATGCTCGCGGCCAAGGCCAGCAAGGAACAGGCGTGCGCCGGTCCAGTCCGCATCCCAGCCCGAGAGATCGAGGCCAAAACGGATGGCTTCGAGCCTCAGGCCGAGTCCGGCCGATCGGTGGGCGGGGCACCGGGAAACGGGGCCGACGTCTGCATCGCCGACACGGGTTGGAGCAGCAGCAGGATTGCCGCGCCCAGAACCAGCAGGAACGTCAGAAGCAGAAATGCCCGGCCGCTGCGACGCCACCAGGGCTTGCGGAAGCTGCGGCGCGAGATCCGCACCATCGGCCTGCGATCCAGCTTGCGGTCGAGCCATCGGCGAAAAGAGAACATGATGCATTTGCCCCTCCCCGCTCAGTTGGCGCTTGGCGGGCGCGTGGACGCCATGCCGAGCGAGGGGACGCCGACCTTGGAACACAGGTCGAGCACCTGCATGACCTTGTCGTATTGCACCGCGCGGTCGCCGCGCAGGATCACCGCGAGGTCCGGCGTAGTGGCGATCGAGGAGCGCAGTTGGCTCTCCAATTCCGCCAGCGACACCGGGATCGCGTCGATCGAGACCGTCCCGTCATTGCTGACCGCGATCACCCGGCTCTTTTGCGCCTCGAGCGTCTTGGCCGAGGAGGCGGACGGCAAGTCCACCTTGATCCCCTGGACCGCCGCCGTCGTCATCAGGATGAAGATGATGAGGAGCACCAGCACCACATCGACGAACGGGGTGATGTTGATCTCGTTATACGGCTTCTTGCCGCCGCCTACCTGCATGCCCATGGCTTGAGCCTCCTGTCAGATCGTGAGGTTCAAGCGGCCTGGGCCGCGGCAGGAACATCCTGCCAGGTCTCGGCGATGCGCTTTTCGAGCTCGTCCACGAAGATGTCGTGGTCGGCGGTGATCTCCTCGATGCGGCTGAGCAGATAGTTGTAGCCGAACAGCGCCGGGATCGCGACCGCGAGGCCAGCCACCGTGGCGAGCAGCGCAGCGGCAATACCCGGTGCAATCGCGTTGATGTTGACCTCGCCCGCAGCGGCGACGCTGGCGAAGGTGATCATGACGCCGAGCACGGTGCCGAGCAGGCCGATGAACGGGCCGCCCGAGATGGCAATGGTCAGCAGCACCAGACGCGCGTTCAGCTTCTGGCCTTCGCGGACACGACCGGCGTCGAGCGCCGAGCGGATCGCCGCGATCGACTGGGCGCGGATCGCGAAGCGCGAGCCTGTGGCTTTGCCTTCCTTCAACCGCTCGGTCAGTTCGCGGCGGCCGATGGCGTAGAGCCGGCCCAGCGTCGAGTCCGCCGCTGCCGAGCCCGGATCGAAGGCCGGGAGTCCGTCATGGTCCCCTGCGCGCCGCGAGAGGCCCGCATAGGCTTCCAGGAACGCCTCATTGGCGCTCCTGACCTTGCCGATCAGCAACCCCTTGCTGATCATGATCGCGATCGCGACCAGCAACATGAACGCGCAGATCAGGATCACCACCCACGCATCGAACGTCAGCGCGCCGAACAGGATCCCGAAATGGCCGCCGCCGCCGGTCTCGACCTTCTGCGCCGTATCGGTGGTGACCAGCTTCGAGGTCTGGCCCTCGCTCGCGGCAGCAAGCTGAAACGCCGACTGCGGCAGCGCCGCGCCAGCGACGCGCAGTTCGTCGATCTCGCCTGCGAACCCGGTGCCAAGCTGCGCGGTGCCCGTGGCGGCTGCAAGCGCACCCGGCACCTCACCGGCAGGCTGGCCGTTGATGTAGAGAACGCTCTTCGCACCGTCATTGACCAGCGCGACATTGGTCCAGCTATCGGCGGTCAACGCCGCGCCATTGCTGCGCTTGCCATTGGCGTCGATGAAGAGCCGGCCACCCTCGGCAACCAGGCTCACGCTACCCGGCAGGTTGAACACCGTTCCGTCGCGGCTTGGTTTGACCCAGAAGCTGATCGAGAGCGGCCCGGCCGCAAAGGCGGACGCAGGCAACGTGATCGGGCTCGTCCCGTCGAGGACGAGGCTCTGTCCGATCAGGCCGCCCGCGTTCCGGCCTTCGCCGCCGCCGGTGGCATTGGCGCCATTGGCGGTCGCGTCCCGAGGGGCTCCCTCGTTATTGAAGTGATAGACCAAACGGTAATCCGGCCCGAAAGTGCCGGCGATGTCCTGGCTCGCGGCCGCCTTCTCGTTGCCGTAATAAGCGTAGATCGCCGAGGCCGCACCGGGCTGGAGACCCTGCACATCGACCCACACCAGAGCCTGTTCTTCCTGCGGGTTCCACTTTTCGACGTGGAACTTGAGCGGGGTGCGATCGTCGCCCGCGACAAAGCGCAGGTCCGAACCGTCGGCCTTCACATCCTTGAAGTTGAAATTACCCGAGTGCAGGCGCACCAGCACCGGCGCACGCGCCACCTCGCCGGTGATCCCGGCGGCCTGCGTATTGAGGTTGATCTTGGTGCGGTAGCTATAGTCCGCTTCCCACCAGGCATGGGCCGGCGAAGCAGCGGTGATGGCGGCAAGCGCGACGGCGCTCGCCACCGCACCCTTACGGGCACGCGTGAGTATAGACATTAAAATTCCCCCTGGATGCGGAAGCGGACGAAGATGTCGCCGGAGTTGGACTCCGGCCCGGATTTGAGCGGCACACCGGCGTCGATCGCACCGCTCAGATGGTTGAAGAGCTTGAGCCGGGCGCCGAGGCCGGCGCTGGAAAGCCAGGTGTCACGCGTCGCGATCTGGCTCGGCAGCGGCTGGTTGATGCCGACATAGCCGGTGTCGACGAATGCGTGGAACCGCAGCTCGTTGACGAGATCGCTGCCGAGCAGCTTTGCAAGGTCTGGCGAGCGCAGCTCGGTCTGGTAGGCAAAGCCATAGTCGCCGATCGCTTCGGACTCGAAGTAGCCCCGGACGCTCGACATGCCGCCAAGGCTGAAACCTTCGTTCGAGATCAGCGGGTCCGGCGACCATTGGCCGGTCAGCTGCGCATTGAGCTGGAGGTCGGGACCGAAGGTCCGCGTCGTCTCCGCATCGAGCTTCAAAGCGATGAAGCTCTGGCGGGCCATGTAGCGCTTGTCGTCGAACCGCTTCCAGCTGTCGCCGAGACCCCGGATGCCAAAGGTGCCCGACAGGGTGATGTTGCTGGTCGAACGATCGCCCGACCAGTCACCGCGCCATGAGGCGATCAGCGGGGCATATTTGATCGGCGCGGATGCCCGGTCGGAGCCGAGCAGGACGTCTTCGGAGAAGTCCTTGTAATCCATCCCCAGCGTCAGGCTGTGATAGAAGCCTTCGCTGCTCCCGAGCGACTGGATCAGGCGGAAGCCGCCCATCTTGCCCTTGCCGATGACGCTGGTGCCGCCGACCACCGCGATGTCGCTGTCGGAATAGACGCCGTAGAGCAAAAGCTGCGTGCCCTGGCCCAGGCGCATCAGGTAATTGCCCGAGAACACCGTGCCGTCGTCGGTCCGGCGCGGCGCGGTCTGCGCCGAGAGCGAGAGGCTGTCGCCCCGGCCCCACATATTGTCGTAGCGGATCGTCGCCGAGGCACGCAGGTCGCTCGTCGCCG
Organism: Edaphosphingomonas haloaromaticamans; assembly: GCF_001853345.1. Taxonomy (NCBI): domain Bacteria; kingdom Pseudomonadati; phylum Pseudomonadota; class Alphaproteobacteria; order Sphingomonadales; family Rhizorhabdaceae; genus Edaphosphingomonas; species Edaphosphingomonas haloaromaticamans. Next base: position 1,497,385 of record NZ_MIPT01000001.1, read on the forward strand.
AGCTGCTGAAATTGTTGAGTTCGGCCGAGGCGTGGAAGGGCGAGCTTTCCTCGACCTTCAGCACCACATCGAGCGTGCCCGGAGCTTCGCCCGCCCGCAGTTCCGGTGTAACGCGCCGCGTCGGGTTGCTGTTCAGCGCTATGACATCGCGCTGGAAGGCCGGAAGGTTGGGCGTGACGCCAACCGCGACCGACGGGGCCTGAGCCCGGACCGCGTCCGCATTCTTCGTATCGCCCTCGACCAGCAACCGGCCGACCGCTTGCGGCTGCACTTCGAGCACCAGCACGCCGTTGTCTACCGACTGCTCCGGCAGGAACACCGACACCGCAACATAGCCCGCGTCCTCGAACGCCTTCTGGAGCGCTGCGCGAGCAGCCTCGACATCCGCTTCGCTTCGGCTCGGTCCCATGAAGGGATAGACCGCGCGTTCCACCGCATCCGGCGACAGCACCGTGTTGCCCTTGACCTGAAAGGCGCGAATATCGAACCGTGCCGCCGGTGGTTCGGCCTCCACCGCACCGTCTTGCGCCAAAGCCGGTGTCGTGACCGACCACAGTGCAAGCGCGATCGCAGCACCGCTTGACGCGAGCCGCCAGCTATCTTTCTCGAACTTCAAAACCATACCCCCCACCATAAGCGCCGCCACGGCGGGAGGCCGGGCGGCGAACGGTCGCTCGCATCTCAATACGGGTGTCCGAAGACTCGTTTGCTGCAATGCAGCGCCCGTTGACGTCAGCGTGTTAGAAGGGGATGGTTCCGATTCTCAAGGAGAAAACTTGATCAGTGTCGCTTCGTATAATCCAGTCTAAACACTATGAAAGTTGTGTTACAAAAGATCGTGGAGTATCTCAGGATTAAATGGACCTAATCAGCGGATTCGTGGACAGTCCATCTTGATTGTTACTTAGAATGAAAAAGGGGGTTCGCCCTGAATATGCTTCAGGACAGTTCATTATTCTTGAAGGCCCCAATTCCTGGGGCGATGTTAGTCGCGGCGCGACCGGAACGCGCGCGTGCGCGTTTGACTCGGCGTTTCTCCAAAATGACGCTGGTAGGTTCGATTGAGCATGCCCGACGCGCCAAAACCGGCCGCAATCGAGAGTTCACCGATCGATCGGCTTTCGGTCACGCTTTCGAGGCGCGCGCGGACCCACTCGATCCGCGCCTGCAGGACGAGCTGCGTCACCGACATGCCGAGGCAGGTGCTAAAATTGCGGCGCAGCGTCCCCGCCGTGACACCGGCGACCGCCGCCAGATCAACGATCGACCAGGACAGCACCGGGTTCGCGCGGATATGATCCACCGCGCGCTGCACCGACCGCGCCAAGGGAAACAGGGCCGCTTCCCGAGGGCTGGCGCGCAGCGCCTCGACCAGAGCGTCCAATATGCGCTTCTCGGTAAGCTCAGCGGGATTTTCGTGGGCGATTGCCTGGGCCGAGAGCACGAACCGGCAATCGATCGCGGCGAGGCGCCGCGAATTGCCATACACACGCGAACCGACGGCCTGGATCGACGCGCGGGGGACATGCAGGATCAGCGCCCGCGATCCGGCAACCCAGACACTGGTGATTTTCTCCGTACCAGCGACGAGCAGCGCCATGCCCGGCTCGAGCGTGTGGCTTTCGCCATTGCCGACGATCACGGCATGGCCGGCAAGCGGAACGAGGACATGCACCATCGTCTCGGTCGGCGTAATCGATACGGCGCGCTGTCTGCCGAAGACGCGGCGATCGAGTTCGATACGACCGATCTTGACGCGCTGCCGCGCACGATCGTCCTCGGCGGAAGCGATCCGCAACGGCGCCTGGCCGCGCACGGCGCCAGAGCCGACAGGCAGCGCAATGGCCCGCGGCTCAGGGTCGCAATAGTCCAACATGCTCGTGCGCAAAATCACCGCCATCTCATCGACATTCAAAAGCTCGACAGCCGGGACGACGCGATCGCGAACGCAAAAATGCGCGGGGGCAAAGATTATTTTCGGTCAGCTCATGGCGAGCGGTGGAAAGTCACCGAAATCCGCCGATCCTGTCGCGTGCAGCAGAACTGTCATGGTAGCCGACTATTCGCGCGCTGGGGTGGACCCTTGTGCATCATTGCCATGTCAAAAATCAGCCGCGCGGCGTGGCGATGATCGAAACCGTATCGTCCCGACTTTTCGCGATCATCCTGTCGCTGCTCGCCCACGCAGCGCTGATGGCCTTCCTGTTCCTGCTCGATCCCCTCGCGGGCGATGGCGGACGGTCCCGCGTGCGCTCCCAGAGCGAGCGCGTGCTGGTCGTCGAGTTGCTCCCGCTCGATCGAAACGATGGCGGCGCCGTCGCCAACCAGCCCTTGGCACCTCCGGAACTGCCAAGTGATGCCGTGCCCGCCGAAACGCCCGTTCGTCCGCCCCGGCACCTCACGAGCAGCATACCCGATCCGCTCAGCCCCGGCGGCTCACAGTCCGTGCCGGCCGCGAACGCGGTGCGCGAGCCCGGTCAAACCACCGCCGACCTCTCGGGCGCGACCGCGCTTCAGTATCGCGACATCCTCCTCGCCCATATCGCCCGCTACCGCCAATATCCCGAAGAGGCCCGCCTGGGCCGCAAGCAGGGCACGGCCTGGGTCCGCTTCCTCCTCGATCGCGACGGGCGAGTCCTGAAAATGTGGCTGGATCGCGGGTCAGGCATTGCGATGCTGGACAGCGAAGCGATCGCGGCGGTTCGCCGCGCAGCACCGCTGCCCGCCATTCCCGACAGTTTGCCGGCGCAGATCGATATCACGGTCCCGATCGAGTTCAGCATCGAATGATGCAGCCGAACGCGCGCCCTGGATATCTGACGATCGCTCGCGCCATCTCCCGTCGGCGGCACCGTGGCTGATCATGACGCGCGCGCCCCATCAGTCCGCCGGCGAAGGGAAAACCTCCTTCGCGCCGCGCTGCCGTTGCTGCTTGTGGCAACGCCCCCCGGCGCACCGGCGTGGGCGCAGCAGGAAAGGCCGGCAGCATCATCCGAGCGGCAGCGCTACGACATCCCCGCGCAGCCGCTCGATCGGGCCCTCAAGGAACTGGGCACCGTGAGCCGCATCGACATCCTCTACGAGAATGGCGTCGTCGAGAGGAAACGGTCGCACGCCGTCAGCGGCACCCTCTCCGAGCGCGAGGCGATCGCCACCATGCTCCAGGGCACCGGGCTGGCATTCCGGTTCACGAGCGTCACCGCGGTCCTGGTCTTTCCGCCCGAACGCCCGCCGGAACCCGGCATCGACGCCTGGGTCAAAGCCGAAGGCGCGCCGCGCCTCGTGCTCGATACCTTGCGGGTCACCGCGCCGCCGATGATCGGTACGCCCTCGCGTGACCGTTTCGAGCCGTTCGGCCGCAGCGTCCAGGCCGCCATCAACCAGCGGCTGCAAAACGATCCGCGCACGAGCGCCCGGCCGTTTCGCGTGCGCCTGACCGTCGAGATCGACCCCGCCGGCCTGGTTCGACGCCCGACGATCATCCACTCCAGCGGCGATGAAAGGCTCGACCGGGATATTCGTCTCGTGCTCGATGGCGCGCGGATGCCGGTCCCACCGCCGGCCGATCTGCCGCAACCGGTGTGGTTCGAGGTGGCGGCGCGATGATCCGCGATTCTCTTCGAGCCCGCCAGCTAAAGTTGGTGCTGGAATCGACAGCATCTCCGCTTTCCTATCCGCCGGCGGCGCGAGACGATCGGGGGCAGCCATGACCGCTGATTCGCGCCCCGGAGATCGAGACGATGCGGATACGGAATCCCCCGTGTCGGAAACGACGCGCCACCAGCTCCTGCGCGCGCTGCAGGACCGCTATGCCGAACTCAAGTCGCGGCTATCGCGCAGCTTCGCGCCCGATCTTGTCGAAGACGCGCTCCACGACACCTGGCTAGGACTCCAGAAGCCGCGCGATCTCAGTCCTGTCCGCGATCCGGCGTCCTATCTGTCGCGTGCGGTCGCCAACCGGGCCAGAAACATTCTCACGTCCCGCGAACGCTTGCTCGACTTCTCCGACATCATGGATCTGATCGATGTGGTCCAGGAAGCCCCCGGACCGGAGATCATCGCCGGCGATCGCCGCGAGATCGAGCGTATGCAGGCTGCCCTCGCGGAACTGACCGAGCGGCAGCAGGACATTTTCTACGAAACCTTCGTCGGCAATGAATCGCATCACGCCCTGGCGGAGCGCTACGGCGTGACCCTGCGCACGATCCAGAAGGAACTCCAGCGCGCGGTCGAGCACTGCGCAAAACGGCTCGGACGACAAAAATCGTTCGCAACCGGCCTGCCGAAACTGTCATCAAAGCAGGGAGACGATGAATGAAAACCCACCCAAGCGGAACCGCGCTGCATCCATGAACCACGACGATGCCTTGAATGACGACCTCGACCCCCTGATGAAGGAGGCGTTGCAATGGATCGTGCGCTTGACCTCGGGGGCCGCCACGACCGCCGACGCGCGCGATTTCGCGAGCTGGCGCTCTCAAGGGCCAGCCCATGAGGAAGCCTTCCGTGAGGCCGCCGCGTTCCGACAGACCGTGCGCGCGATGAACCTGCCGCACCCGGCCGCGCTGCGTGCCACCAATGTGACGCCCATCCGGCCCCGATCGCGGCCCGTCCTCATGAACCGGCGCGCCATGCTCGCCGGGTCGGGCGCGATCGCCGCCTCGGCCGCCGCTGTCATGGTCGCCAATCCACCGCTCGGGCTCTGGCCTTCCTTCGCCGAGCTGACCGCCGACTATCGCACGGGACAGGGCGAGCGCCGCGACGTCAAACTCGCGGGTGGCGCCACCATCGACTTGAACGCACGGTCCGCCCTGTCGGTCATCAATGATGGCCACGGCATCAGCCTGGTCACCGGCGAAGCCTTTGTCGATCTTCCCGAAACTGCGCGGCCGTTCCTGGCCCGAGCAGGCGGCGAACGCTTCGCCTCGCGCGGAGGCAGCTTCAATATCCGCACGAGCGAGCGCGAAACCTGCGTGACCTGCCTCTCCGGCGCGATCACGCGGGAGAGTGGTGATGTCTCGCAAGCCTTGAAACCCGGCGAGCAACTCGTCGCATCGCCATCGGGCGAAACCAGGGTCGTGCAGGTCGATCCGGTCAGAATCTCCGGGTGGCGGCAAGGATTGCTCGTCTTCCGCAACACGCCGCTCGCCGAAGCGGTCGAGGACATCAATCGCTATCGCAGCGCCAAGATCATCCTCACCAGCAATGATATCGGCCGACGTCAGGTCAATGGCATCTTCCACACCGATCAGATCGAGAATGCCGTCGCCCAGATCCAGCAGCTTCTGCACCTTGGCGTGCGCGAACTGCCGGGTGGCATCGTCCTCATGGGCTGACGTAACAAATCTGTAAAAAACTGTTCGCGTCCAAGCCCTCCCGCCTGTCTCATAGTGGGAGGCAATTCGCGTTCTTCTCACATCGCTGCGACCAGTTCCTCCCTGGCGACGGCTGAAGCGCGCCGCATGACGCCGCTGCCCCCCAAATGATGGCGCGCGAAGGAGGACGCTGATGGCGAAGAGACAACCGCCCAAAATGATCGGGGTCGAATGGGAGGCACGCCATGCCCTTTGAACTCAATCAGCTCCGATACGCGCTCTGCGTGTCCCGGCACGGCAGCTTCGGCCGCGCCGCCGATGTCCTGGGAACTTCGGAGACTATAGTCGAAAATATCGTGTCGGCCCTCGAAACCCGCGTCGGTTTGACGCTCTTCGAACCTGAAGGGGAGACATTGCGGCCAACAGCGCACGGAGGGGAATTCCTGCAGGACGCCGAGCATCTGCTGTGGCGGGCTGACCAGGTGAGCCTGCGCCTCGCCGATGCAAGGTCTGCCGCTCGCGATGATACTGTCCACGGCCGGACTCATCAGAACCTCGGCGAACCGCAGAGCTTCGTTCAAGCCCTGCCGCCGGGCGGCGGACGCATGCATCTCGTCCCATCTTGTTCCGGTCCGCCCGATCCGCCGCAGGTCGATCCGACCCAGCGCTATGTCGATCTGTGCCGCGCCATTCTCGCTGCCCGCAAGCGAGCCGGGCGCGCTTTTGGTCATGATCTGATCAGCGATCCGGCAAGCGAAATGTTGCTGGACCTCTATGTGCGCGAACATGAAGGCCTGACGACTTCGATCACCTGCTTTTGGGGCGCGGCGAGCAGCGCCCTGGGGACGGCGCGACGATCGCTCACCATGATGGAAAGACGCGGATTCATCGTCCGCACCGGTGATCCGAGCGATGGCCGGAGGGCACTGGTCAAACTCACCCCCTCGGCTCGTGAGCTACTCGAGGAATGTTTCGAGGTGATCCTTTGTAGCGCGGCTCTCTCGGTTGACGAGGTGGCAACAGGCGTCCCCCGCCGATTGGCCGGCTGACGGCGCCGTCTCTTTTCGGAGAGGAGGATGAGGGGCGTTGGCGAAAGGACGTGTCGCCAATGCCTCATGCCATCGCCGCGAGAAACCTCGACCTCGAATCCGCCGCCGCGCGCATCGTCAAGCAACTGGGCGGGACCTGGACCGGGCGCGGCGGCCTGTGTCTGTGCCCGGCCCATGCCGACCGTCGCCCAAGCCTCTCGATCCGCGTCGGCACGTTCAGCCTCCTGTTCCACTGCTTCGCCGGCTGCGACAGCATCGATGTCCTGCGCGCGGTCCGCCGCCTTCGGCTCGACATTCCGGCCGCCGATGCACCGCTTGTCCGGCCGTGGCGACCGCGTGACGCGGCCATTGCCGCGCGCGCTCGCACGCTCTGGGAAGACGCCATTCCACTGCTGGCCTCACCCGGCAGCCGCTATCTGGATTGGCGCGGTCTAGGCGGCAGTTGCCTTGCCTTGCGCTTTCATCGGCAAACGCCGCTGGGTGGTGGCCGATCGGTGCGCTTCCGACCCGCGATCCTCGCCGCCGTGCGCTCCGGCGCCAATGAAGTCATCGCGCTCGAGCGGCTGTTTCTGGATCTCCCTGGCGGTCTGCCGGCCGCCGATCTCGATCCTCCCAAGAGGCTGCTCGGACGACCGCGCGACGGCACCGTGCATTTCGGGGTGCCGGGAGCCACGCTCGGGCTCGCCGAAGGCTGGGAGACCGCTTTCTCGGCCCATATCCTGCTGGGCATCCCGGTCTGGGCGACATTGGGCAGCGAGCGCTTCGCGCAGGTCGCCGTGCCCGATCGCGTGACGCGGCTGATCCTGCTTCCCGACAATGATCAGCCCGGCCGCCTCGGCGCCGGGAAAGCCGTTGTCGCCCACGCGCGCCAGGGCCGGACGATCGATCTCCTCTTGCCGGCTCGCGGTCACAACGACTGGAACGACCAGCTCCGCAGTGGAGGGAAGAGAGAGGGGATTTGGGTGCGGAAAGCGGCCTGATGGTCGGGTGCCTGCGCCGCAAAGGAGTAAGACGCATGACCTATCCCATCCTCTACGTGCCCGCGGTCAACTGCCGCGTGGCCGAAGACAATGTCCGCAAGCATAGCAATGCCGACGCGGATGCCCAGTTCGAAGCCCATCTCGGCGAGACCGGCATCGTCCTCCAGAACCTCATCGGCGTGCCGATCAAGCGCCGCAAGGATCATTACGACATCTATGCCGGCGGTCGCCGCCTTTCGCGCACCCTCGCCAATATCGAAAAGGGCGTGCTGCCGAAGGACTTCCAGGTCCCGGTGATGGTGGTGCCGAGCGCCGCCGACGCGATCTCGATGAGCCTCGCCGAGAACTTCTTCCAGCTCGCGATGAATCCCGCCGACGCCTGCACCGCGTTCCGCACGATCATCGACAAGGAAAAGAAGACGGTCGCCGACATCGCCAAGCGGTTCAGCCTGACCGTGCGGTTCGTCGAGGGACGCCTGCGCCTCGCCAATCTCGCGACCCCGGTGTTCGAGGCGCTGGCCAGGGGCGAGATCACGCTCGACATCGCCAAGGCCTATGCCAAGACTTCCGATCCGGTCCGTCAGGCCTCCGTGTTCGAAAGCCTCGCCGGAACCTACTACGCGAACAATGTCGCCGAGATCGAACGGCAGGTCAGCGCCGGCAGCTATAATGGCGGCCATCCCAAGGCACTGCTGGTCGGGCGCGACGCCTATCTCGCGGCGGGCGGCACGATCGACCGCGACCTCTACTCCAATGCCGAAAGTGAACTCTGGACCAATCGTGAACTCCTCGATCAACTCGCCGATGAAGCCCTCGCCGAAGCCGCCGAGGCGATCCGTGAGCGCGAAGGTTTCGCCGAGGTCCGCACCATCGCGGCCACCCATGTGCCCTATACCGCGACCATGGGCCTGCGGCGTATCGACGGCATCCTGCCATCCCTCACCGAGGAGCAGGAAGCCCGTCAGCAGGCGATCAAGGCCGAGATCGAAGAGATCGAGGAAGCCGCCGCGGATAGCCAAGACTATAGCGAGGAACAGCTCGAACGGATCGACGAACTCGAAGAGGAACTCGGCGCGATCCAGGACCGGCAGGCGGTCTATGAACCCGAGCAGAAAGCCCGGGCGCTCGCCTATGTCGTGATCGGCGAGGACGGCCAGCCCATGGTCGAGGAAACCCTGTTTGTCGCTGCGTCGGACGAGGAAGACGAGGATATCGATCCCGACGCCGACGGGGATGACGGCGACGGCTCGGACGATACGGACGCCGCCGAGACGCCGCGCAAGGCCTCGCTGAGCCAGAAGCTGGTCGATCGCCTTGCGCTGATGCGGACCGAGCTGGTCGCGCTGCATGTCGCGAACGATCCGCACTTCGCGATGGATCTGGGCACCTTCATCATGGTCGACGGCGCCCATCGCAAGTTCGCCGGGGCCTATGACCTCGCGTCGGGCCTCAAGGCGCCGCTGCCCGATCGCCGGGTCGGCAATTATGTCAGCGAGACGGCGGCGGCGGAAGCCTGGGCAAAGCTCGAAGCCGACCTCGATCAGAGCTGGCGTGACGGGGACGATGCGGTCGCGCGCTTCGATGCGTTCCGGGCGCTTCCCGACGAGGCCCGCGCCGCCTGGTTCGCCTGGGCGATCGCGCGCACGATCGAGCCGGTGACGGACAGCGGTTCGGGGGCGCCGTTCCTGCGCCATCTCGGCCGCAGCCTCGACATCGATGTCGCCCGCTGGTGGCGTCCCACCGCCCGCAACTTCTTCGACGCGGTGACCCGAAACTGGATCCTCGACCTGTTCGGAGAGATCGGCGGCGAGGATCTCAAGTCCCGCTACGGCGCGGCAAAGAAGGCCGACCTCGCGGCCTCGGCCGAGAAGCTGTTCGCCGGCCAGACGATCATCGAAGCCGAGATCAAGGACAAGGTGGTCGCCTGGCTGCCGCAGCCGATGCGGATCGAGGAACCGGCGCCCGTCGAAAGCAGCGGTCCGACCCGTGCGGAACTTGCCGCCGCCATCGGTGCGCGCGGGGATGCCTCGCTGACCGACGAATCGGCCGACGAGCCGGTCGAGGCGGCGAACGATGGGGCCAATGACCTCGCCAATGAGGTCGATGGCGATGATTTGGCGCAAGCCGCCTGATCAGACCTTTTCATCCCTCTCGGGCCGGGGTGCATCGCGTTCCGGCCCGTTCCTTTTTCGTCGCCGCTCCTTTGCGTCCGCGTGTGCGGACCGATGGCGCGCGCTTCTTCCGGAGATCATCATCATGACTATCCAGCTTGCCGCGGGCCTCGACGCCCGCGCCGCCGATACCGCTCGCAAGGCGGCGGGCCTCCATAGCGTCGCCCTTGCCATCGCCGATCATCTTGCCCGCGCCGGCACGCTCTCGCGCCAGCATCTTGCCCGGCTGATGCGCGAGACATTCGGGGCCGACGACGCTTCTGGCGCCTGGTCGATGCGCGACGCCTATGATGCGCTCGAAGCCGGCCAGGTGCTGTTCCTGCGCGATGATGACGCCTCGCCGCTGGCGCTGTCCGAGCCGGCCGCGGTCCTGCGCGTGCTCGTCGACCTTCAACGCGGGCTACCGACCCAGACCTATCGCTCCGAACATCAGGTCGATTTCCAGCAGTTCAGCACGCCCGCCGCGCTGGCCTGGCTCACCGCCCTTTGCGCGCGGGTGACAGCGTCGGATGTCGTGCTCGAACCCTCCGCGGGCACCGGCATGCTCACCATGCTCGCAGCGCGCGCCGGCGCTGTGCTGCATCTCAACGAACGCGACCCCCAGCGTGCCGACCTGCTCGCTCATGTCGCGGCCCAGCTGGTCACGCGGTATGACGGCGGGTCGATCGACGACTGGCTCCCGGCGAGCTTCGCGCCCGACGTTGTGCTCATCAATCCGCCTTTCTCGCGCAGCGAGGGCCGCGGCCGCGACCGCCATGCCGGCGCCCGTCATCTGCGTTCGGCGCTGCTGCGATTGCGCGAGGCCGGCCGCTGCGTCGCGATCATGCCGTCGAGCTTCACCGCCGATGGTCCCGGCCGAACCGGCTATGCGTCGGTGCGCGAGGTTGTGCGTCCGCGCGCCGAGATCGACATCCTCGGCGACGTCTATGCCAAGCACGGCACCAGCGCGCGCATCCGGCTGCTGATCTTCGACAAGGGCTGGACCGGCGAGACCCGCCGCATCCTGGCCGAGACGCTGGCCGAGGCCTTGCCGCACGTCCTCGCGCTGCCCGAGCGACTGGGGCCGCCGACACCGCCCGCGACGCCGGCACCCGTTGTGCCTCCCAAGCCGGTCTGCACCCGCAGGCCGGCTTTTTCCATGTTCACCAAGGGGACCGTGCCGCGACCGCTCGCGCCGCCGGTTGTCGCGAGCGTCGCTTCCGCCGCGCTGCCGGTAGAGTTCGTCGTGCGTAACGAGCCGCTGCCGATAGGCGAGACGGCGGGCATCTTCGCGCCTTGGAGACTGTCGCGCATCGACATTCCGGGCGCTGCCGAGCATCCCGACGAGCTGGTCGAAACGCTGGCGATGGCCTCGGTGCTCCCGCCGGTGCCAAGTTACACACCCGCGTTGCCGCCGGGCAGCTTTGCGGCGCTTTCGAGCGCCCAGCTCGAGACCGTCCTTCTCGCGGGCAGCGCGTTCGCGCGCGATCTGCCGGGCCACTATCTGCCAAACGAGGCGGGTGACCAGCTGTTCGAGAAAGAGGGAGGCCATGTCTATCGGCAAGGCTTCTTCGTCGGCGACGGCACCGGGGTCGGCAAGGGCCGCGAAGCCGCCGCCTGCCTCATGGACCAATGGTGCCGCGGTAACCGCCGCCATCTATGGATCTCGCTGAACGGACCGCTTTTGGGCGATGCCCGCAGGGACTGGGAAGCACTCGGCGGCATGGGTGTCGATATCCAGCCGCTAGACGCGATCGGTCTGGGTCAACCCATCACCCTGTCGGCGGGCATCCTGTTCCTGACCTACAGCACCTTGCGCTCGGTGCGCGACAAGGGGACATCGCGCCTCGACCAGATCCTCGCCTGGCTGGGTGACGATTATGAAGGGTTGATCGTCCTCGACGAATCCCATGCGCTCGCCAATGCCGCGCCCTCGGCCAGCGATTTCGGGGATGGGGTCGCCTCGCAGCAGGGGATCACCGGCCTGCGCCTCCAGAACGCGCTGCCCCGCGCCCGCATCCTCTACGTCTCGGCGACCGGCGCCACCACGCCCGCCAATCTGGGCTATGCTCAGCGGCTAGGCCTCTGGGGCGTGGGCACCGCTTTCGCCACCCGCGCCAATTTCACCGCCGCGATGGAGAAAGGCGGCATCGCGGCGATGGAGGTCGTCTCCCGCGATCTCAAGGCCACCGGCCTCTATACTGCGCGTTCGCTGTCCTATGCCGGCATCGAATATGAGCCGCTCGAACATAAGCTGACCCCGGCGCAGATCGCGATCTACGACGCCTATGCCGACGCCTGGCAGGTGGTGCATGCCGGACTCGACGCTGTGCTCAAGGCGACCAATGTCATCGACCGGGTCGGCGGCGACACGCTGAACGCACAGGCCAAGGGCGCGGCGCTGTCCCGGTTTGAAAGCTCGCGCCAGCGCTTCTTCTCGGCCCTGCTGGTGGCGATGAAGATGCCGACGCTGCTGAAGGCGATCGAGGCCGAGCTGGCGCAGGGCCATGTCGCGGTCGTGCAGCTGGTCTCGACCTCGGAAGCCATCCTCGAACGGCGGCTCGCGGCGCTGTCGCCCGACGAACGCGCCAATCTGGATTTGGACTTGTCTCCCCGCGACGTCCTTGTCCGATATTTGACCGACGCATTCCCCGTCCGGCAGATGGAGGTGTTCAAGGACAATAGCGGCGAGGTTCGCTCGCGCCCCGCCAGCGATGCGGACGGCAATCCCGTCCTCAGCCAGGAAGCGGTGCGTGCTCGCGACGCATTGATCGAGAAACTCTGCGCGATGCCGCCGGTCGCGACCGCGCTCGACGAGCTGATCCGCCACTTTGGCACCGACCGGGTGGCCGAGGTCACCGGCCGCTCGCGTCGTATCGTCACCGATCGCTCGGGACGGCAGAAGATCGAACGGCTCAGCCCGCTGGCCCGGATCGCCGACACCAATGCCTTCCAGAATGGTGACAAGGAGGTGCTGGTCTTCTCCGGGGCCGGTGGCACCGGGCGCTCCTATCACTCCGACCGGGGGTGCAAGAGCGCCGGGCGACGCCGCGTCCATTTCCTGCTCGAACCGGGTTGGCGCGCATCGGCCGCGATCCAAGGCCTCGGCCGCACGCACCGCACCAACCAGACGATACCGCCGATCTTCCGGCCCGTGACCACCGACTGCAAGGGCGAGCGCCGGTTCATCAGCACCATCGCCCGCCGGCTCGATGCGCTGGGTGCATTGACGCGCGGCCAGCGGCAGGCCGGCAGCCAGAATCTGTTCGACCCGGCCGACAATCTTGAGAGCGACTATGCAAGGGACGCGCTCCATCAATGGTATCATCTGCTCCACGCCGGCAAGCTCGCCAGCACCACGCTCGACGCGTTCGAGAAAATGACGGCGCTCAAGCTTACCCAGGGCGACGCCGGCGAACTGCTGGAAAAGCTGCCGACGATCCAGCGCTGGCTCAATCGCCTGCTGGCGCTGCGCATCGCGACGCAGAACGCGATCTTCGAGGAGTTCTTCGCGCTGATCCAGGCGCGCATCGATGCGGCGCGCGAGGCGGGAACGCTCGATCTCGGCGTCGAGACGATCCTAGCGCGCAAGGTCGAGCTGCTTTCCGACATCGTCATCCATCGCGATGATGTTTCCGGCGCCGAAACCCGGCTCCAGAAGCTCCAGCTTCATCTCAAGCGCAATGTCACCGGGTTCGAGCGGCTGATGAGTGTGTGGAGCGAGACCGACGACATCGCGTATCTGCGCAATTCCCGGTCGGGCCGGGTCGCCTTGCGCGTACCCTCCTGGTCGACGATGGACGAGGACGGCCAGCCGATCGCAATGTGCCAGCTCGTGCGGCCCACGGGCCAGGATCGAACCCGGTTCGAAAGCCTTGCCCGCAGCTTCTGGCAGCGGATCGACAAGGGGGCTTTCGAACAGTTCTGGCGTGAGGAAGCCGATCAGGCGCGCGAACAGGTCGAGATCGAGACCGTCCATATCGCCACCGGCCTGCTGCTGCCGGTCTGGAACAAGCTGCCCGAGGACGATGTGCGGGTCTGGCGGATCGTCGACGAGGCGAGCGGCCAGGCGCGGCTCGGCCGCATCATCTCCGCCGAAATGCTCTCCGAAACCGCCGCCAGCTTCGATGTCGCCGACGCGGTGAAGCTCTCGCCTGCCGACATCATTGCTTCGGCGAGCGGGATCGACGGTGCCCCGATCGACGCCTTGCCCGGCGCGCGGCTCCACCGGGTCCGCGTCAACGGCCAGCAGAGGCTCGAGATCCGGGGCTATCCGTATGAGCGGCTCGACTGGTTGAAGTCGCTGGGCGCGTTCACCGAGATCATCAGCTTCCGCACCCGGTTGTTTCTGCCGCCGGATAAGGCTGAAACCATGCTGGAGCGTATGTCGGCGTTGTGACTGGCGACCGGCGGGGGCGGCTTAGCGGCCGCCCTCTGTCCCACCGCGGCGTCGCAGTTCGTCGCCCATAGCGCGGCCGTCTCGCGTGCAGGCGGCCACAACGCGATCGTAGCTGCGCCGTCCGGCCGTGCAGACCAGTTGGCGGCCCATCGCCCGCTGGCGGAGCAGCGCCTTGGCCTGTTGGCCGCCGCGCTCATTCAATTCCGGAGCATTGAAATCCGCCAGGCGGACCTCGACCCAGCGATCCGGTTTACCCTTCGGGCCGATGCAAAGGCTATCGCCGTCACCGACATAGCGCACCACGCCGCTGAACACGGTGCCCCGCGCCGGAAGCGGTGCGGTACAGGGATCCGCGTGCGCAGCCGATGGAAATGCCACGAGAGCCATTGCGATCAGCGCCGATCGAACGGTAGCTCGACGGTTGGGCCTCACGCGGGCGGCGTCGCCTCGGCGGCTTTCTTGCGCGGGCGGCGAACGGCGGGCGCCTTCGCGGGACTGGCGGCTTTTGCAGGACTTGCGGCTGGGGCCGGCTCAGGCGCTTTCGCCGCCGGCTTACGACCGAGGCCGATCTTGTGCGCCAACGCGCGCCGCTTCTCCGCATAGCTCGGCGCAACCATCGGATAGTCTGCCGGCAGATTCCACTTCGCGCGATAGTCTTCAGGGGTCAGTTGATAGTGCGTCATCAGGTGACGCTTGAGCATCTTGAGCTTTTTGCCGTCTTCCAGGCAGACGATATAGTCAGGCTTCACCGATGCGCGGATCGATACCGCCGGTTCGGGACGGACTTCAATCGGCGCCTGCGGGGCGCCAAGGCCGCTCAGCGCGCCGTGAATGTTCTGGATCAGCAAGGCAACATCGCCAACCGCCACACTGTTGTTGCTGACATGGGCCGCAACAATATCGGCGGTCAAAGTAACCAGTGTCGCTTGCCCGTCCGTTGTCTCAGTCATTGGTTAATCCTTCTCGAAACAGGGAAGCGCCGGTGGGCCTGTCGCTATCGCTGTTCATCGGCGTTGTGAAGCTGAACTTGCTTCTCACCCCGCCTGAGATGCTGCCGGATTCAGCAGCAATTCGGATCGGCCCGGTCTGGAGGGAAGGGAGAAGGTGAGTGGTGGGTTCGTGCCGGGCAAATGCGCCGGGGCGCGGATCTCCAATCCTCACCAGACAGGAGTTATCCAGATGGCAACGCTTGCCCAGGCTTCCGCTACCCCGGCTGCGGGAAGCTACCGCGTCGACGTCTCGCGCGGCAAATCCAATAGCCGCGTCTCGTCCGAATGGTTCAACCGGCCCGATGACGAACGCTTTCTCTCGCTCGGCGACCTCTACGACAGCGTTCACCGCCGCGCGGATCGCGCGCACACCCAGATCGTCGAAAGCCGCTCGATCCGGGTCGAGGCCAGCCGCGACCAGCCCGAACGGCTCGCCCTCATGCTTCCGGGCAATGACCGTCCGATCGCGCCGACCAACTGGTCCTTCGGCCAGGCGTGCAGCCTCGTCGGGGCACCCGCGTCCTATCTGCGCAATCTCCCGGCCGCGCTCGCCGGCATCAATCTCCAGCATGGATTGCTCCATCACCGCGGCGAACAGGTGAAGCTGCTCCAGACCGATGACGGCCGCACCGAACTGCGCGCGATCACCGGACCCGATTATGGCCGCATCTGGGATCACGAACTGGTGTCGGCGGTCATGCGCTTCGCCGGCAACGGGACCGGTGACACACGCTGGAAAGTGCCCGGCGTGCTCGACTGGGCGACGCATCAATATAACCCCTATGTCGATGTCACCAAGGAGACGACCACGCTCTATGCGTCGGACAGGGACGTGTTCCTGTTCCTCGTCGACGACACGCATCCGATCGAGGCGGGCAAGCTCCCGAACGGCGATCCCGATCTCTTCTTTCGTGGATTTTATTGTTGGAACAGCGAGGTCGGCGCAAAAACACTAGGGATCGCGACATTCTACCTTCGCGCCGTGTGCGCCAATCGCATCCTCTGGGGCGTCGAGCATTTCGAGGAGATCAAGATCCGGCACTCCAAGTTCGCCGCCGGACGCTTCGCCCAGCAGGCCGAACCGGCGCTCGCGCATTATGCCGACGCCTCGCCGCGCGCGTTCATCGACGGCATCCGGTCGGCGCGCGAGCGCGTCATCGCCCGGACCGACGAGGACCGCACCGACTTTCTGCGCAAGCGCGGCTTCTCGAAATCCGAGACCACGAAGATCATCGAAACCGTGCTCAACGAGGAGGGCAAGCCGCCCGAGAGTGTCTTCGACTTCGTGAGCGGCATCACCGCGCTCGCGCGGACCAAGACCCAGCAGGATGGCCGGCTCGAACTCGAAGGCAAGGCACGCCATCTCCTCGAGCAGGTCCGCTGATCGCGCACTTCCACCTGGCCGGCGCTCGACTTCGACAGGGTCGGGTGCCGGACATCCCCATGGAGACATTCCAATGGCCGATTATTTCACCTCCATTGCATTCGAGATCGCGGTGAGCGCGGCGGAAGCCGATCTTCTGAGCGAATGCTTCGAAGTCTCGCACACGATTGTCTGCGGTTTTCCCGGACGAGAGGAAGACGGGCTTGACGCGGCAAAGGGCTACTACGCCGAATGCAGCGACGCATTCCATGCTGCATTTCCGCCACTCGCACAGGAAGAAGACCCGTTCGCGGGATTCCTGCAAATCTGGACCGACCCGGACTTTCCGACCTTCGACGCCGATCTCTCGATCGAAGATGATGCCGATGGGATGCGCAAACGCGTTTTCATCCATGGTGACTGCGCAGACGTGGCTGCGATCGCCTCCGGAATCCAGGCGATATGCCTCTCGGCCTTGCCCTTCGGGTTCGAGTGGTCGACCAGCTGCTCGCGTGCCCGTCCCGGATCGCGGGGCGGCGGCTATTTCGTGATCACGCCCACCGAAATCCTGGGGGGCGGCACGGAATGGCTGATGAGCGAAGCCCTCAAGGCGTTGCCCAACGAGCCGGCAAAGACGCTCGGTTTGCCGATCATGACCAGCGCCAGCGCCGCGAGCATGGGATTTGCTCCGTTCAACGACGTCCCGACGCTCCCGATCGACATACCGGACGGCGGATTCACCGTCAGCGCCAAGTCGAGCGAGGGGCTGCGCGTCACTTTCTACTTCGGTCCCTATCGCACCGATGGCCCGCCGCGCTTTGTCGATATCCAGTATCACGATGCCGGAATGACCGTGCCGGACGGCGGAGGGGCTCCCGCGCCGGTGTTCGACATGCTGACGATCGCGGAAAAAGGCCGCCATCCTTACGACAGCCGCAAGTCCGCCATATCGGACAAGCCGTCGATCGCCGTCCTGCTGCTCGATCGGCCCGACGATCCGGCCTGACACGCTGGTCCACCCTCCCACCATGAAACCCACGAGACCCGGCCATCGCGCCGGGTTTCGTGCATCTGAAGGATATGATCCATGCACAGCGAACCGAGTTCGGCGGCCGCGTCGACCGCGCCTCTCTACAGCCAGGTCACGTTCGATGACCGCGGCAACTTCCTCTACCAGGGTGATCTCCAGCGGCCGGGCGAAAGCCTCGTCGCGATCGTCGCCCGGCTCGAACCGCATCTGCGCGTCTCTTTCCCCAACGCGCGCTTTGCAATTCTCACGCAAAGCTTCTCCGGCGGTCGCAAGATCATCGCGGAGGTTCTCGACGCGCCCGAGGACCTCACCGGGCGGGACGCGCAAAACGCCTTCATCGTCACGGTCAAGGATCAGATCGAGCGCTTCGGCTTTACCCGTTCGAACATCTACCAGGACTCGCACCACTGCGCCTTCTTCTGCGAGGTCCGCATAGGACAACCCTATTGGGCGGCGTTGGCTGACCGGCGCGGATCAGGCAGCACGGTCGCGAGCATCGTATCGCTCGCCGCGTTCAAAAAGCGGGTGAAGCCAGGCGACCAGCTGAAACTCATCAGCGCACCGGGCTGGCATCGCGCCATCGGAACCACGCGGACCATCAAGGCCGTTCGGTCGAAAGATATTATCCTTGAGGGATCGAGCTATCTCACCCTCCCGCGTGCGGCGCAGTTTGCCTGTGACGGCACGCTGGTGCGGATCGCGATCGGCACCGAGGACCGTCCGGACGCTCATCTCTTGTACCAATGGTTCCCCGCCAAAGCGGCCTGAAGCCAGTCGTCTCGCTTCCAGCGTGACCGGCCGGGCACGCCGGATTCTCACCCCGCGACTGCGGGCCATTCCCGGCCATATTCCACCGAGGAGTAATATGATGAAAATTGACGAGATCGACACGGCATCGCCGGAACAGCTTGCTCCGATCCTGCATGCCGCCCTCCAGCGTTTGGGGCAACTCGGACGCACAGGCGCCGTCGCGCTCGCGGCGCTCGTTGGCGACGATGACGCCGACTTCGACGAGGCATCGGGCTGGATCGAAGACATCGCTTCCGGCGGGCTGCGCCGCTGAAGCCAGCAAGCATCCACCGACGCGAGAAGCCCGGCCACCGCGCCGGGCTTCTCATAGGCGCGCCCGCGCCGATCATCTCCCGAAAGGAATAGCCATGACCACCTCAGCCGCGCGCTATCGCGTACTTGAGCAGATCTACGACCTGCTCTCGAACTATCTCGTCGACGAATGCCCGGAAGATGAGCATTGGGAAGACTTCGACCCTGAAATCGACGGCCTCCGCACCACGGCAAGCGACCTGCTGGGCGCCGAGGCAGTGTCGCTGGCGGCAGCTCCAACCGAGCCGACTATCTTCTCCGTCGAGATCGAGTTCGTCAGCGGCCAAGAGCGCTTCGCCTCGGAGACCTACCGTATCGAGGCCTATGATTGGAGCCAGGCAAAGCGGGTCGCATTCGATCTGGCATCCGGCAGCGTCTACAATGACGAGCAACGCATATCGGATTTTGCCCGACGCGCGATCGACCGGACGCTCTCGGAGCCGGCCCCGCCATGCGACGAAGATGTCCAGTCGGAGGCCTCGACCCGTCCCGATCTGGATGCCCGCGCCGCAGCCGCGGTCTCGTCATGAAAACGCAGGCAATGACCACGGGCCTGCGAGTCACCTTGTCCAGGACCGAGTTGGACACGCTCCTGACCCTGCTGCGACACAGCGCGGCGCATCCATCGGGCGATCGGCCGTGGCTTCTGTCCGGCCGGCAGGCGACTCTAGCTCCCACGATCGTCGACCAGCTTGAAAAGGGACTGGTATCGCTCCGCTTGAAACAGGCTAAAGCGCGATCAAGGCGTGAAGCCCCGCGGCGGGAGGCCGAGCGCCGAGCGGCCCGCGAACATCATGCGTCGATCGACGGATATACGGTCTGGGGCATGTTGGGTGATTGGGCCGATATCTCCGATGATCCCGACAGGCGCCAATGGGCCGATCTGTTCCACCTGGACACCGTCCCGAGGACGCAGGGTGAAATCAGACGTGGCGTTTGGCGGATCTTCATCAGCAAAGGCCGGATCGGCTCCGAGGATTCCGTCGTCCTGCCCGGCGACTGCACCCTGACCGCGGACCGCGACGAGATTGCGGTTCTGGCCAGCCGGATCATTTCCTCGCATGCGCCATAATGGTTCGCCGAATTCCGCCGTGCCGCCGCGTGGAGGGAAGGTGGTGGTGAAGGGCGTGCGGCGGGATGTCCGTCGCCCGACCGGAGACCTGTCCATGCCAAACACTGTCCACCTGCCGCAGCATGCCGCGCTTGCGGTGCCCGAGCACCTCGCTGCCTGCGTCATCGCCCTTACGGCAGCCGAATATGAGGCCGCGACGATCCTGGCCTTCGATCCTGAGGCCAATATCTCTCCCGCCGCGCTGCAATCGGCACAGTCCTACGAGGACGACGCCCTTTACGGTCTTGCAGCCAGCCACTTCGAAGATGCCACATGGCGCCGGCTCGCCCGCGCCTGCGTNAGCGATGCCGATCATTACGATGACGCTCAATGTCTCGCGGTCTTCCTCGCCGAACGCTCTGACCCATCCATCGACAGCGCCGCGATGATCCAGGCCAGTCGATGGAGGGAAGGAGGTCGGGGACGGTGAGGCGCGATGGCCGTTATCGGTCGGATCAGCGCCTCGCTTTCTCTTACGACGAGGTGACTCATGGAACTCATTACCGCCGAAATCCGCGGAGCCCTTCTCGCCAATGGCCGGCGCGCCGCTCAAGGCGAGGATATCGACCCCTTGCCGGTCGTGAAGCTGTTCACGCCTGACGCCAACGCGACCTGGCTTCTCACCGAGGTGGATGTCGAAGATCCGGACATGCTGTTCGGCTTATGTGATCTTGGCGTCGGCAGCCCGGAACTTGGCTGCGTTTCGCTTGCCGAGCTTCAGCATATCCTCGGCGCGACCGGCATGTCGATCGAACGCGACCTCTGGTTCGAGCCCAAGCAGTCGCTCAGCGCATATGCCCGCGAAGCCGTCGCCGCCGGCTATATCTCGGCCTGAGCGTCCACGCCGCAAGATCATTTTTTCCAAACCCGAGCCGAGGGGCTGGCCGCATCGCGTGCCGGCCCTCGTGCCCGTGGGAGCGCCGACAATAGCCAAGGGCAGATGCCATGCAAATCGAACTGCGCAATATCGAATATAGCGAAGCGCTTTCGATCAATTCCACCGCTTACGCCGCGGAGGTCTGGATCGACGGCGAACTTGCCTTTCGCGCCCGTAACAGCGGCACTGGCGGCGCCGACTTCATCACCCGGCAAGGTCGCCCGACGGAAGACGAGGTGAACGCCTGGCTCAAGGCGAACCGGCCGCAACCCGTCATCGATGGCGTCCGCATCGACCATGATCTGGAATGGGAAATCGGCCTGCTGCTGAACCGGGCATTGGAACATCGGCGTCTGATCGAGCTGATGCAGACCCATCTGGTGACGATCGAGCATGGGCAGATCTATCAGTATCCGTTCGGTCGCTACGCCCGCGCCAACGTGCGCCTAGCCGTGCTGCGTGCCAATCCCGACGCCATCATACTGAACGACGCGGGTGAAGCTGGCTTGCACATGGCCCTCGACATCCTAACCGCCAACCATTGAGCCGACCGGACCATCGCCTAGGTCGGCCGGAAGTTTGGTCAGCCCACCAATCTCGCCACCCTCGATTCAGGGAGCATCTCATGTCCCGCAACTCGCCCCTACGGGGAAGGCTCGCTTCGTTCGAGCACGCCTATGCCGTCGCCGTCCAGAGGCGCCGGGAAACCGGCCGCTATCAGCTCGTGGTTCGGACGAACAATCCGACGCAACCCTTCCGTGTCACGAGCACCTCTCCCGAACCCGATGAAAATCTTCTGCTCCAGGTTGCGTGAAAATCGACCGATCAAAGAAAGGACCACCACGATGTCGACGAACGCTACGAACAAGGCAATGGTCCGTCCTGTTTGCCGCAACTGCGGAAGCAGTGAAATCGTCCGTGATGCCAGCGCCCGGTGGGATGTCACTGCGCAGGACTGGTCACTCACCGGCGTCTACGACTGCACATTCTGCGACAACTGCAACGGTGAAGGCGACAGTTTGGCCGAATGGATTGAAGCAGAGAGCACTAGCCCTGCCAATGTTCATCGTGACCACGCCTGAGGAGGATATCCATGGCCAATCGTGTTTCAGCGTCGATCGAATTGGGCGGATCGCTCACTGCGACCGACTATATCGAATTGTCGGAGATCATTGCCAGTGAAGGCCTGTCAATTGAATGGGACGGCGAACCCTTCGAACCTGATCATCGCGTTGCCGGTGCGCGGCTCAGTCTCTACGCGCATGAAGTCGCGTGGGGGCGGTTCGAAAAGCTCGAGACGTGGTGTGTTGAAAAGCGCCTGGTCTTCGCCAGATGGTCCGGCGCCTATGCCGGCGAATGGGGAGCCGAACGTGTCGTGTTTACGGGCGATGGCGCACCTGTATCATTCGCAGCGGATGAAGACGACACTGTCGTGATCAACCGTGGCACGGTCGAAAAGCTCGCATCGCTGGACGCAATCATCGCATACTTCGATGCGGCTGACGTTCGAGTTCCGCCACTGGTAGTCGAGGGGGACCCGAGCGAGGCACCTTCAGCGCAAATCAGCAATCCAACATCCCTCCAAGGTCCGCGTATCGGTCCCGCATAAGTGCATGTTGGATCGGGTGAGGACAGGCCGACAGGAAAGGACACGTCCAGCGCCGCAAGGGTGACCCCGAATGCTGAATGCGCTGGAGTCCAGCAGTAGCCCAACAGGTCCGTCAATCGCCGGCATCCCTCAAGCGCCCTTTGGCGGGAGGGGGAGGATGGATGAAGGCGGCGGTCTTCAGAGGAAGGCTGCGGATCGCGAGATGCCGCTCAATCCAGCAGCAGTTTCGATTGATCGTCACATGCTGCTTCCAGCATCAGGATCTTCATCATGCGTCTCACAGATGACCTCGCCGCCCGCAGACGGCTCTATNCCTTTCCATTACCGACGGCGCCGGTGGTGGTGTTGATCGACATTCCCCGCCACTATGCCAGCGAGTCTCTTCCGCTCGGCCGATTTTATCCCATCATCGTCGAGACGGCGGAAGAGTTGGTCGAACTCGAAACTTTTCTGACAGCCGAACGGTCTGAGCCCGTCCCACCCGACCTGCTTGCGCGGCGTCCGAGCCACCTGGCCGCAACCTGCATCACCTTCTTCCAGTATTGCCCATCGGAACCCGGTTGGCCCTGGCTGCTGCTCTGCCATTGGCCCAAGACCTATACCCAACAGGTCGAGGAAGATGGCGAGATGCTGGCCCGCGATGCCTACACGATCGAGATGTTCACTGGGCAGTCGCAACTCCTGGCGGCGACCGCTCAGTTTGCCCGGATCCTCGGTTCAGAGGTCCGTATTCAAACCGTGCCCACCGAGGGCGTCGCCGCGGGCTACGCCTGACTGCATCTCCAATGGTTCCGGCCAGAAGCCGGTGAGTTAGACCGAACGGTGCTTCGCGTTCTGACGTTCCCGCGCAAGATCGAGAGCGTGGGACAGACGCATGGCAACCACGCCGTCCTCGGGGTCAACGAGGAGGTCCAGTGCCTCCTCCATCAACGCAATGGCCCGTGTCAGACCATCGGGTTCCTGATTCATGATCGTGCCCTTCCTCAAATCGCTCAGCCGGCTGGCACCCTCTACCAGAGAGGGTGCCGGCCCCTGAGCCGGACGATCGAAAACGCGACGATAGACGCGTGCCTGAACCTTTAGCTGCGAACAGCCTGGACATGCGCACAGGCCATCCGGCCGCGAAAAGCCATGCAGCCAGCTCTATCGTTCAGAGTTTCGACACTCCGGCCCACCACCGGCAGGCCGCGCTCCTATAGGCAGAACCCGGTTTGCTGCCAAGCGAACCGGGTTCAGGAATTCAGATTATCAAGCGGGGGCGCCTGGACCCGCTATTGGGGCACCCCAAATGAGGTCGATCAGCTCGATGCCAGACGCGCGGATTGCACGGGACGGAACATCTCCGCCCGGCTCTTCATCAGATCGGTGAGCCAGCAAAGATGCGACGCAGCGTCCGGGAGAGGGAGTTCGGCAACCGTATCGAACAGCGCCCGCTGGTAGGGAGAGCCCCGATCGAGAATGTCCCTAAGCCCCAGCCGGGCTGGACTCTCCTCGTCGACGATTTGTGCATTAGCCTCTCGCGCGGCGTCGAGAAACGCCTCTGCAAGCTCTTGCGCCTCGTAATAGCCGCCGTCGAGACCTTCGGACCGCGCAACATGCGCCAGCTTGCGGCGCACGAACACGATCTCAGGGTCACCTGTTGCGTCATCGAGCGGCAGGTTGAAGTCGAAATCAGCGAGATATTTTTCGATCATAATGCACCCATGCTTTCGGAGCGCATCAGAACATTTTGCGAACAAAATTACAAGCGGACAATCGCGCCGGTTGTCCCGGACAGGCGCAATTTGTCGCTTTCCGAGGTTTCGCGAACCGGGTCCAAGGATCGCGTATTGGTCCAAGGTTTTGCGGACTCGATTCGTTAAACCTTGGCCAAGGGATTGCGAGATGGGGAAGCAGATTCAGCGATGGCTTTGTGTTCGGTTTCAGGCCGGTATTTGTGCCACCATCGATCGACCCTGTGGCGCCGGTGGTTGCTCTCATCGACTATCGCCTCGACCGAGGCGCCCTCGCGGCAACGGGCGATGGCCAGCAGCTTTCGATATATCGGTTCGCTCGTGGCGACGGCACCGTGCCGTTGCAGCGTATCGGAGTCCGGATAGCAATCGGTCTGGCAAAGGGGGTCACTTAGCGTTCGCATATAGGCCTGTCTGCGCACGGTCGCGTCAACAGAGAGGATGTTCAATAACCGTGTTCTCTGACGCATCGGCAGACGCATAACGACTTCCGATGCCTGTTCTGTGTCGGGCTTTACCCCAAGGATGACAGACCATCGTTCCGAAGGTTTTCGCAACATCCAGACGAGTATCAGCATCAACTCATAAGCCCGGCTCCCCGACCCTGATTGGGTCGGTGGCAGACCGAGTTCCTGCGCGATCCGGACGAACAGAACGAGCCGACGGCGCCCGTCNCTCGATTGCCATAAGGTCCAGGNGATTTGGGCTACAAGGGCCACCATCGTTGACCACGCGCAAGTTCGCAGACCGGGGAAGCGGGCTTTACCCTCCCGCATCGCTCTCAACATCTTTTCCTGAAGCTCGAGAACCGGCGGGTGGGCGATCGTTAAAGGCGCGTCACAATGACGAGCGCCGCATTTATGGCAGGTTCCCAGAGTGGGCGTATAGTTTACCTCCAGCGTAGGCATGCGCAACGGGGCGTGACATTTCCTGCATCGTTCGATGAGCACTGTCCCATGCACGGGGCACAAGGACGCCCATCCCGTCAGCCAGTCGAGCCGCACCCAAGGCTCTCGATCGTCCACGAGGCATTGCGGACAGGCGACGCAATGTGGGCTGCAGTCCGCTCTCGGCCTGACAAGATCCCGTGACCAACGGCCGACGATGTGACCGGGATTTCTTTGCGATGACAAGCCCTTCCAGTCGAGGAAGGTCATGGCTCGTAAGCGCTTCATGCCAACGCCAGTGCGACGCGAGATCGCCAAGAGCACTTCCGGGCCGGGACGATGCCACCACGCCGGATCGCTGGTGTCTACGCCCAGCATGCGCGCGGTCTGGTGGAGACGAAGGCCGAGGCGGGCAGCGAGGCGATGGCACCAGGAGATCAGGGCCTCTCCCTCCATCGGATCGACCATGATCGGCAACGGCACGACGCGCGGTGGCGGTCGCGTCACCGGCGTCACCTCATAGAGCATGGCGGCTGGCCCTACGGCGTTCGGAGAGCGGGATGAACCGGANGTCGTCGATCAGCCGTGCCGAGATCGCCTCGGTTCCCGNTTTGACTGCCAGCACGGCGGCACGATTGACGATTGCGATCACCTCGCCGAGCACGCCTTCGGCCGCAGTCAGGATCTTGGCCGACAGCGCGGGATCGGTCAGGTTCGAAGGGCGTCGTAGCGGTAGCACCGCTTCCAGCGTCCCGAGCAGGCGGCGATACGCATCGCCTTCGGTCCACAGCGGCAACATGAACGGCTCGAACCGGCTGACGAGCTGGTCGTCACTGTTGATCGCCTGCAACGCTTCGCCGGTGCCGACCCCGACCAGCGGGATACGCAGCTCGTTGCCGAGCCAACGCAGCAGATTGAGTAACTGGCGCTGTCTGGACCTTGAGCCCGAGAGAAGGTTGTGCAGTTCGTCGATCACGAGCATCCGCACGCCGGTCAGCCGCATTGTGCGCACCGCCACGTCCTGCAAAGCGACGGGACGCGCTCGGTTGTCATACGGCATCCCAAGCTCGTCAAGGATGGCGGCGAAGAACCGGCTCTCGTCCGGGGCGGAGGGCATCTGCACCGACAGCACCGGCACGCTTGCCACCCGGTTCTCGCAGTCCGTCGCGTCGATCCGAGGATATGCGCGCCGGAACTTCTCGACGATCATCGTCTTGCCGTTGTTAGTCGGCCCGACCAACAAGAGATTGGGCATGCGCGTGCGCTGCGGGAAGTCGAGCAGTTCCTCCAGCGCCTCGNCGGCAGCGTCCGCCCGAGCGTAGCCGATCCACCTGTCCATGCGGATATGCCAGATACGGCTCGCCGCATCCTCGTCGGCCAGCGGCCGAACCGCGGCATGGAGATGCGCGTAACTCCCGGTCACGACCATTCCTCGAACGGATAAATGTCGTCGNGATTGAAGGGCCGGGCCTCGGTCTGATCGTCGGCCTCGGTGCGCAACGCGGCGCGCGCATCATCCATCCGACCGCCATCAACGACCCTCAGCCTGCGCGCCCGCTGGCGTCGCGCTGTCTTGCTCGCCAGCACGGCATCGTCGGCGATCCGCCGCATCGCCGCGATGGTGCGGAAGATCGCCGCCTCATCGACAAGCGCGCGGCCTTCCTCGCGCAACCGCTTGNGCGCCAGGCGGTGCTCCCACAGGCTGATCGGCGGGCGGCCGAGGTCGCGGTAGCTGATGTCGTAATAGTGATTGTTCTCGCCGAGCAGGTAGATGCGGCTGAGATCGCGCGGGTCGTAGCGCACGATCATCGGCTCGGGATGGCCGATCCAGGTCCGCAGCACGTCGGCCCAGTAGTGGATCGAGTGCAGCGAGATGCCGTCGCGCCGGACCCGGCGCATGGCAATCGGNAGGAAGTCGATCAGGAACCGGCGTGGATCGGGCACCATCGTCGGCGCTCCGCGGCCCAGCACCTTGTCATCGCCGGCGATCCCCCTGGTCCACGCCGCCAGCGGCGGCATGCCAATGCCGCGATGCAGGCTGCGGTGATAGACGCCGGCGATGGCATGGGCGAGCCAGCGCTCCACCTCGTCGATGGTCATGGCGGCCGTCTTCTCGGGATTGAGGTCGCCCTTCACGCGGATGTCGGAGAAGGTCGTTCCAGGGAGCAGATGGACCTTGCCCATCATCGTGCCGATCAGCCGCTCTATGTGCCCGCCATAGTGGGGTGTCCGGACGGGCCGATAATCGATGTCGATGCCATATTCCTGGCAGCCGCGCCTGAGCGCCTCCGACCTGAACTCCTTGGCATTGTCGAGGTGCAGCCGCTCGGGGATTCCATAGACCGGCCACTCATCCNCGATGCCCCGCGCCGCCAGCCAGCCTTCCTTCATCAGTGCCGCATGGCTGATGCACAGCGCCACCGAAGTTGCCGACGGCGGCTCCNGCGACAGGTGGAAGCCCGCCACGCATCGCGTCGCCACGTCAATCGCCAGCGTCAGCCAGGGCCGCTGGATCGGCTCCCGCGTCTCGGTGTCCACCACGATCACGTCGACCAGCGTATGGTCGATCTGGATCAGCGACAGCGGGTATTCCGCGACCAGCGNGCCGGTGACGGGACCATAGCGATCGCGCGCAGCCTTGCGGCCACGCCGCTCGGCGAGCNCCTTGGCGGCGGGACGCTTCTCTACCCGGCGAGCGATCGTATTGCGGCCCGGCACCGGAAGGCCGGCCTGATGGCAGCGTTCGTGAACGACCCTCACAAGGTCGGCGATCAGGGGCTGCTGCCGGGTCAAGTNGNAGCTGTCGATTACCTCTTCGATCACAGTATCAACCGCCGGATCGAGCAAGGCTCCCCCCGGCGCAGGCCCTCTCGCACGCGGCAGGAGGCTNGTAAGGCGGGGATCGTCCAGATAGCGACGCAACAGGCTGTAGAGATGGGTCGGCCCATAGCCCAGTTCGCGCGCGGCGACTTCGACCTCGGCGCGGGTCCGGTCGGCCTTGTTGGCGAGCATCCTGACTACCGGCAAGCAACGGCGGGCTTCCGCCCAGGCATCCTCGTCTACGTTCAGCAGGTGCGGCCGTGTCATGGCAGGCCGATCCGTGTCGCCGGCACGATCGGCGCCGACACGTCGATGCGCAGCATACCTTGTGCGATCATGCGCCAGATCACGCCAAGCGCTTCTTCCCGCGCCGCCGGCATCGCGTTCGCCAACTCCTGGAAGGTCGGATCTCGCAACGTCCGCACCATCGCCAGCGTGGTTTTCGCAAGATCAGGATCGAGAGTGGCGCTCCGCAAGGGCAGCAGGCGCTTCGCGGCATCCAGTGCAGGACATCGGACTGTCCGGTCGGTCGCGATCCGGAAGCTTCCACCGCGCTCCCTGATCCAGCGCCGCCCCGCCGCGAACGCCGGCCTGAACCGCTTCCATCCCGCGCGCAGGTCCGCCCGATATTTGACCTCGACCAGTTCCGAGCGGCCGTCGCTCCATTCCAACAGGAAGTCGGGCGTGTATCGTCGCCTATCACCATCATGCTCGAACCGGANCGTGATCGGCTGCGACGTGNTCTTCGCATCGCGATCGGCGAAGCTCGACAGCGTGACGAAGTCGCGTTCGNGCGCGCTCTCGTGCNCCGTCATGCCTGTCGGCACGGCGTTGAAGCCAGTCACATGCGACCGATGGCTGAGCGGAACGCGCCTCAATTTTCCTCCAAAGTTGCATGCGACTCAGTTCGCACAACCTTGGACATTTTCAGGCCGATTCACAAACCTTGGATATTATCGCGGGGAGAAGCCCGCACGAAGACTCATGTTTCGGCTCTCGCCGATTCACGAAACCTTGGAAACTGACACAATTCGTGGTTGCCCATGGTCTCTCGCACCCGTTGGCGGCCTCCCCATCCGAAGCGCATGCGGCCACCTTGGCGCGGGGCGCGGCGAGGACGCCGCACCCCGCAATCACCGTCGAACCAAGTCGTTCATCGCATCCAGAGCCACCTTTCGCAGTGTCTCGGCGTGACGGAACCGAACCGCTGTCGCAAGGGCTGCCTCCGGGCAAGAAGTTCTAGGAGATAAGAGGCCTGTCGACGGAATTACTTGATCCAAAGGTGTCGACAGGCCTCTTATCTCCTAGAACTTCTAAAGCCCGCAGCGCGACGTCCCTTGCGCCATCGGTCCGGTCCCGCCCCTTGAGCCCCGGCGAAAGGCGGCTCCGGATGCGATGAACGACGCCCCAGGCCTCGTTCTCCGATGATCAGGCAGGAATGCCTCCGGCATGCTTTTCTTGATTGAGGGCCGCTATCGCGTCCTCTTTTGTGGCTCAGGCTCACCAGACACGATGAAATCGTGTCAAGAAAACAATCACATAGATGGAATGTAGCGGAGGAAGTATAAAGAAGGTGCGGAAGGGAAAGGCCCGGAAGCAAGAAATGAAGGAGTAAAGGACATGAATATCGGTGAGTTTAACTTGAAGAATGGCCGCCTTCTCGGTTGGATTGCCACGCACACGATCGATCTTCCCCGCTTGGGGTTGCGTTCGGTCGAAAGCGAAAACGACCAAGCCCCGGTTTACGAAATCCTCGCGCAGAACGTCAGCAACCGCTGGGTTCAGATCGGGGCGCTTTGGGAAGCCACATCGAACAAGACCGGCGAAATCTTCCTTCAGGGAAACATCGACGATCCATCGATGCCGGAACCGCTCCCCATCGCGTTGTTCGGCACGCGAGAAGAGGGCTTCAATGTCGCATGGCGCAGGCCCAAGCGGCGGGACGACTTCGCGCCTGTTACGCGCTCGAATGGTGACAGCTACCGCGACGAACGCCCCCGCAACGCGGGCGGCATGGGGGAAAGCACCGCTGATGACGGCGGGGAGTATGTCGGGCCGGACGCCACCCAGAAGCTGGACGACGAAATCCCGTTCTAACCCAAGCCAACGACGGGCCGGGGGAGCGCTGGAACGCTTCCCCGGACCCTGACCGATGCAAGATCAATGGAGTAAGCACCCATGAACAAGACCACGGCTAAGCGCAGCATTAGCAGCTTTACGGACCTGCCGGAACTCTACGCGGAGATGACGGCAACGGACGCCTTTGAAGCCTCGTTCGGCGATCCCTTGCCCCTGACCATCATCGAACCCGGCGAGGATGCGGGCGAACATTACATGCCCGACCCGCTCGCGGCACAGGCGGAATGTGGCGGCATCATTGCAGCCATGTTCGACCTGTTGACCGACACCCGGCTTGACCCGCTCGCCCCGGAAATCGCTTGGGGTTTCGTCAACAGCTTCCACTTTACCGCCGGAAAACTGGAACGGTCCGAAGACCGCCTGGCCGACACTATCCGCGACATGACGCGGCGGCTCGACCCCGGCGAAGTGTTCAACAAGGAGCTTGAAGACAAGCAACTTGAATGCCAGTCGCTTGCCGAGCAGCGCGCCGCAGTCGAAGCCATGCGCGACTATGCCGCCGCCATGTATCAGGCATGTTCGGGCCGCGCATGGACCCCGACGAAAGGCTCCAAAGCCTCCCACATCACGACCGCCAGCCAGATCAGCGCGCTAGACTTCCTGCGCGCCCGTGCCGAAAAGCGCCGCGACCGATACGAGCCGCAGGGTCCGGTCGTCGTCGTATCCGGGCCTACCGACTGGCACGATTGGGAAATCATCTGGAACCGGCTGGACGTCATCCATGCCCGTATCCCGCATATGGCGCTTGTCACCACCGGCCAGCGCACCGGAGTAGATGCCTCCGCCGCCTCTTGGGCAGCCCGCAACGGCGTGTTTTGCATCAGCTTCGATCTGCAAGGACGCGGGAAAGGCAAGAAGCGCGCGTTCGACCGCAACAGGGACATTCTGGACTTGCTGCCAATCGAGGCGATCCTTTGCGAAGGCTCCGGCATCCAGAACCATCTATATGAACTGTTCAACCCCAAGTCGGGCGGACGGCGCGTGCCCACGCATGTCATCATGCGCGCCAGCCAGAAGGCCGCAACGCCCTTGCCCAAGACCCGCAGGCGCTTCGCCGCCTGACCCACCGCGCAAACCGCCAGAACATGGCCGATGCGGCTTCGCGCCGCATCGGCTTTTCTTGTGCAACAGGCCGCCGCCGCACCTGACGGCGCGGCGGCAAGGATCCCAAGAAAAGGGAGAGCGCACAGGGCGCGCGATCCCCGCTCAGGGGGAATAGTCGTGGCCCACGACATCCCCGGTCAGGACTTGGGAAGCGCCGCCTTGAGCGCGGCAATCGCGGTCTGCCCGTCCAACTTGACCAGAAGCCCGACCGCCTCGCGAAACTCGCGTTCCCCGATCGACTCCACCGGCAACGCGGTGACGAGCGCGCCATAGCGTTCGCGCACGCGCCGCCGCGTCGTTTCCATTTCCTCAGCCAGCTTGCGGCTCTTCTCGGCCAGATCGGCGAGCCGCTCCCTATCGGACATTTTCGGCATGACCGCTTTCCTCATTCACTGCCGGTCCGTCCGCCGCCCGCCTTGTCGCATGACAGGCCGCGCGTCGCAATCGCCAGAGCATCGGCAAGAGAGCCGCCCGCACCATCATTTGCTGACGCAGCGACGCCGTCGCAGCGTGGCGAGGGACGCACGCCGCTTCGGCGTTTGTAATGCACCCTACGCACGGGTGCCTTGACCAGAAAAACACATATAAACAAAGCGTTGCCCTGGCAGACGTGTCAGCCAACAGGCATTGTCTCTGGCTGACACGTCTGCCGGCTCAGCGTGGGATATGCAAAAAGCCCAGCATTTCCTTGTCCTTCCGCTGGCAGACAAGTCTGCCACCTGCGATTTTCTTGTGATTTCGGGGCCTTTGGGCTATAAGGACAACGCTTCAAGACCGTCCAGGCGAAGCTCCATCGGAGCACCGCCTTGGCAAGAGTCACAATTCGTATCGACGACGCCCTCTATCTCCGGCTTCAACGCCGGGCGCGCAGCGTTGGCGTCAGCGTCGCCGAACTCCTCCGCCCCGCCATCGACCAGGCCGCCGATCCTCGAAGCGGCTATGTCTATACCACCCAGGACGAGATCCTGTCCGGCGTCATCCAGACGCTCGCCATCGTCGCTGCTTCGATCCGGCGGAGATCCCCGGAAACGCTCGAAGAGGGCATGGCCGACGCCAAGCAGATGCTCAGCGATCGCGGCCTGCTCCCACCGGAGGAGCGGTCATGAGCATCTTCCGCAACGATACGCTGGGATCATGGACACGGGGCGGTCAGGCCATCGTTCACAATGTCCGGATGACCACGCAGGTCTTCATCCAGACCATGCTCGCCGGGCTCGCAATCTGGGCGCTGGGAACGGCGTGGTATGCGTTCGAGAAGTCGACCGACTACCATCGTTTCGTCCTCGTGAAATTAGTCGAGGCGACCTTCAAGGAAGATGCCGCGCCGGGGACACATGATCCCGTCCGTTTCCGCACTCCAGAGGGGAAAGAATACTGGACCTCGGCCGACCGCCTTCTCGAATCCCCTATCGCCAAGCAGGCTCTTAAGAAGCTCGAAAAGGATCTCATTCACGGGGCCGCTATCGCCGGCGGTGGAGCGATCCTCGCCCTCATCTGGGCATGGTTCTACTTCACCCGCACGGGTCGGGGCCTGGGCTCCAACGAGTATATCCGCGGCGCCCGCTTCGGAACCACCGCGCAAGTCCGCCGCGCGCTCTGGCGGCAGAAGAAAGGGAGTTTCGCGATCGGCGGCGTCGCCATGCCCGATGCCTTCGAACCGGAGCATATTCTGATCTGCGGCGCTCCCGGAACGGGGAAGACCAACCTCATCACCACCATGCTCGAAGGCATCCGCAAGAGCGGCAAGCGCGCCATCGTCTATGACACCGCCGGGAGCTTCGTCGAGAAGTTCTACCGCGAGGGACATGATGTCCTCCTGAACCCCCTCGACCAGCGCACCGACATCTGGTCGCCCTGGGTCGATGTGCCGCGGGACTATCACTACGACCAGATCGCGGAGTCGACGATCCCCGACAAACATGGCGATCCCTTCTGGTCGAAGTCGGCCCGCGGCACATTGGTCGCTGTCTTGCGCAAACTCGCCCGGCAGCAGCACACCCTGATTTCGGTATTGCTCGAGCGCGTGCTCCGCTCTCCGGTCGCCGATCTCGCGGCCTTCGTCAAAGGCACCGACGCTGCCGCCTTCATCTCTTCGGAGGGGGAACGGACCTCGGCGGGCATCCAGGCCGAGCTGGCCTCGGTGATGCGCAGCTTTTCCTATCTCGACGACACCACCGACGGCTTCTCGATCCGCAACTGGGTCGAGAATGAGGAAGACGATAGCTGGCTGTTCATCACCGTGAAGGCGGACCAGCTCCCGTCGCTGCGTCCCCTTATCACCGTCTGGCTCGACATCGCGATCAGTGCGATCATGAGCCTCGCGCCCAACCGCGATCGACGCCTTTATTGCGTGATCGACGAGCTGCCGACGCTCCAGAAGCTACCCTCGCTCTCCGACTTTCTTGCCCGTGCCAGGAAATATGGCGGGTGCGGCATCCTGGGTTTCCAGAGCTACCCGCAGCTCGAAGCCACCTACGGCATTCAGGACGCCGCTGCGATCACCGGCTATTGCTCGACCTGGATCGCGCTGCGCGCCAACGACACCGCCACCGCGAAACATGTCAGCGAGAATCTCGGCCAGGTTGAGCAGGTCGAGGCCAATGAAGGCATGTCCTACGGCGTCAACGACATGCGCGATGGCGTGAACCTGTCGCGCATGCAGGTCACCCGCCCGCTAGTGATGCACACGGAGGTGACGAACCTGCCGAACCTGTCCGGCTATCTGCGCTTCGGGCGCAATCTGCCGGTCCTTCGCTTTACCGATCGATTCAACCCGATCGCTACTATCTGCCCCGCCTTCGTGGAGCGTGTGACGCCACCCAACAGGTTGCCGGTCGGCGGTGCGATCATCGGCCAGATGCGGGCGGCCGCGCACGCGCGCGCCGCCGCTGCGCGGGACGCAGGCAACCGCCCACCTGATACGCCGCCTGCGCCGCCCCCTCAGCCGGATCTGTTCGACGAGGAAATCGACCCGGCCGATGCGACGGGTCGTGAAGCCCCGTCCCAGGTGCCGTCCGATGACAGCAAGGCAACGCCCGGCGAACCGGTCTCCGAACCGCCCACGCCAGATGATCCGGCCGGGCCTGTCACCTTCCTGGGGGCGGCGCGCGGTCGGATGAACGTGCCCCTGGAGGCGCACGCAAGATCCGATGGCCCCCGTGACCGGGCGAGGCCGGCATGATCCATCCCCGCCGCCTCAAGGGCACGCCCACCAATCTCGCGCGGTACTACACGATCGGCGACTACTATTCGAAAGGCAGCGACGAACACAGCGAATGGGGCGGCAAGCTCGCCGCCGAACTGGGGCTCGAGGGCAAGGTCGATCCCGCCCGGTTCGAGGAACTGTTGTCAGGCAAGGTCGGCGACCAGCAGCTCGGCCGCCGCCGCAAGGAGGGTGTCCAACACCATCCTGGCTGGGACTTCGCCGTCAACGCCCCCAAGTCGGTTTCGATCATGGCGCTCGTGCATGGCGATGAACGGATCGTCGCCGCCCACGAGCGAGCGGTTGGCGTTGCCATCTCCTATCTTGAGGAGAACGCCGAGCTGCGCCGCCGGGTCGAGGGCGAGATCGTCCACGAGACCACCGGCCGCCTGCTGTTCGCGCGGTTCACCGAACATAGCAGCCGGGAGCTGGACCCCCATCTTCATACACATGTCGTCGTCATGAACATGACGAATACGGCCGATGGCGAAAAGATCGTCAGTCTCGAAACCCGCGCCATGTTCACCGAGCAGATGGTCGCGGGCCAAGTCTATCGCAACGAGCTGGCCTATTCCCTGCGCGAGATCGGGTATGAGGTCGAGTTCGATCCCAGGCGCGGCCTGTTCGAGATCCGGGGCGTCCCCGAAGCGATGGTGCGCGATATGTCGCAGCGTGCCGACCAGATCGAGGCGCACGCCAGGGAGCATGGCCATGTCGGGCAAGCCCAGCGCGCGAAATCCTTCTACGCCACGCGCCGGGCCAAGGAGAAGGTCGGGCTCGACGACCTCCATGCCCGTTGGACCGATCGCGCACGTCCCTGGCAGGCGGAGATCGACCGTGTCTCCGAACAGGTGTGTGAAAAGGGCGAACAATCGATCATCCCAGATCCCAGAACCGCCGCCCGCGCAGTGCTGTTTGGCATCCGCCAAACGGAAACGCACGAGGCGGTCAACAATCTTGGTCGCTACTATCGCACCGCGCTCGCCTCCCATGTCGGTGAAGTCCGGCTCGGCGAGGTGCGCCCCCTGGTCGCGGAGCAAGAAGCCAGGATAAAGCTCCTGCGCACGATCCGGCAAACAGGCGACCAGACCCTGCTGAAGGGGCGGACCAGCCTGCGCACCGTCCGGCTGGAACTGGCGCTGTCCGAACATTTGTCCCTCGCCATGGGAGATGCCGCGCCTGCGGCCACGCCGGAACGCCTGGTTGAAGCCGCGCGCGCCGCCGGTCTTACCGCGGCGCAGAGCGCCGCCCTGAACGGGATCGCGCTGGGCACGGACCGGTTGGTGGCCATCCAGGGGGTCGCGGGGTCCGGAAAATCCACGCTGGTAGGCGCGCTGGTGCAAGCCGTTCGGCCAGACCGGGAGGTAATTGCACTGGCACCGACATCGTCGGCGGCGGCCGATCTGGGTGCCAAGGCCCGGATCGAATCCCGAACGGTCGCGGACCTGCTCGCGACCGGCGGCCGCGACATCACCGACCGCCATATCTTCGTCCTCGACGAAGCGGGGCAGCTCGGCAACCGCCAGGCCATGCGCATGCTTGAGATCAGCCGGCATACCGGTGCGCTGTTGATCCTCATCGGCGACACCAAGCAGACGGGCGCGATCGAGCAAGGCAAGGCTTTCTGGCTTCTGCAGAAGCTCGGGATGCCAACCAACCTGCTGACCGAGTCAAGGCGTCAGGAAACCGATGCGATGAAGGATGCGGTCTCCCTGGCGCGCAAGGGAGACTACGCCGCCTCGCTCGGCGCGCTCGATCGCGTCACCACGGCGGCGACCAGCGAGGATCTGGCGAAGGATATGGTCGCGGCCTGGACTCGGCTCAAACCGTCAGGACGTGCCGCCACCAATATCCTCGTGCTCGACAACGCCACCCGCCTCATCGTCAACAGCCAGATCCGCGAAGTTCTGAAACGTGAGGGGGCCGTCGCTGCCGAGGACCGGCGGTTGGAAGTGCTGACGCCCGCCGGCATGTCGGATCAGGAGAAGCACTTCGCGCGCTTTTATTCGGGCGGACAGGTCGTCATGTTCAGCCGCGACAATGCGGGCCTCGGGATCGCTAGCGATGCCGAATATCGCGTCG
The DNA here is from genome assembly GCF_001853345.1 of Edaphosphingomonas haloaromaticamans. NCBI lineage: Bacteria > Pseudomonadati > Pseudomonadota > Alphaproteobacteria > Sphingomonadales > Rhizorhabdaceae > Edaphosphingomonas > Edaphosphingomonas haloaromaticamans. Next base: position 1,533,325 of record NZ_MIPT01000001.1, read on the forward strand.
TCGGCACCGGCCGAGACAGCAAGGGCCGACAGGTCGTTCGCCTGGTCGATCAGAACGGCCGGACGATCGCGTGGAATCCACGTCTCGGCAAAGCCGGCCACGTCAACGTGTTCATGGCGGAACAGCGCGACCTTGCTGAGGGTGACCGCATTCAGTGGCGCCTGGTCAACAAGGACCTTGGCCTCAAAAACGCCGAGCGGGGAACGGTCCAAAAGCTCGACGGAATGGTAGCGACGATCCGGTGGGATCGCGACAAGCGGGTGGAAACAGTTGACCTCGGCATCCACAAGACCTGGGACCATGGTTACGCGGAGACCGTCTATTCCGCACAGTCCAAAACCTATGCCCGCGTCTATGTGCTGGCGCCTGTCGAGTCCGGGCTCGTCAACGGCCAGAACTACTACACCGCGATTACCCGCGCCCAATATGGCGTGAAGCTCTGGACCGAGAGCCAGGAGCGGCTCGCCGCGAAACTGGCCTCGCGCTCCGGCGAAAAGACATCGTCGATCGAGGGCCTCGGACGCCTGCGCACAGACAGCCATCGCGTGCGCGGGACTCGCCACAAAGATCGTCTCGATGAAGCGCGGCGAAGCAACGCCGAGAAACGAGATGTTCGCCTCTCGGAGCGCGAAGAGCGCGAACGGCAGACCCGCGAACGTGCCAACCGGGAGCCGCGCGGCATCGGCGAAATCCTTGCCAATCGTGCCCATGAAGGCGCGACCGCGCTCGACCGCTTCCTGCGCGGGACCCTCTCGCGCGGCCAGGACCAGGGCTCGGCTCGCACCGACAGCTCCGAACGCGCCGATCCCGCACCGCACACCCCGCAGCCGCAACCCGACCATGGTCATGACCATGGCGGGCATGACCGATAGGAAATCCCATGACCATGACGCAGTCCTTGTTGATCCTTGTGCTCGTCGCTGCTCTTTTGCTGGTCTACCGGCATTATCGCGTGCCGATCCGGCATCGCTGGCGCCGACGCCAGGCCAGGGAGATGCTCGCGCAATTTAGCGGGCGCGACCGTCATCAGCCCGCCGTCCTGCACTTTTCCCGCCTGCGCGCGATGGATGCCCTCGCGTTCGAGGAGTTGCTGCTCGAAGCGTTCGAGCGCCGCGGGTTCCGGGTCATCCGAAATCAGCGGTATAGCGGTGACGGCGGCATCGACGGGCAAGTCGTGATCGCCGGCCGCACCTGGCTCATACAGGCGAAGCGCTACGCAAGCGCCATTCGGCCCGAGCATGTCCGCGACTTCACGGCGCTCTGTTCGCGGCATGGCCAACCCGGACTGTTCATACATACTGGCCGCACCGGCGGGCAGAGCAGAGAGGCGCTCGCGGGCCTCGCGGACATCGAAATCATTTCCGGACAGAGGCTGCTTGCACTCCTGACCGGCGCGCCCTTTGCGGTCCCGAGCCGGACGAGCAGCGGACCGTCAGAACACCACATGCCCGGTGGGTCGCGACCGCAAGATCGTGATCGTGGGTGGTCATCATGAGCGCCCGTTGTCAGCATCGCCCATTCTGGGTGCTATTCTATGCCGTGACAGCATTTATGGTCGCTCCCACCGATGCGGCAGCAAAATCCTCCAGGGAAGATGACGTCCGCATCGGGCGCTGCATCAAGGCGGCCGCGCGGGGCCGGCCATGGCTCGAACAAACGCTATGGGGCCTGCGCGACCAGGAAGCGGGATGGCTGGGCGCCGAGATCACCAACAGCAACGGCACCCATGATCTCGGGCCATTGCAGATCAATAGCTGGTGGGTGCCGCGTTTTGCCCGGATGCTCGGCCGTGAAGAGCGACACATCCGCCACTGGTTGCGCTACGATCCGTGTTTCAATGCGGAGGCCGCACGCTGGATATTCCTCGCGGCTTTGGAGCAGACCGGCGACTATTGGAAAGCGGTCGGCGTCTATCACAGCCCGACGCCCTGGAGGCAGCGACGCTATGCCCTGCTGGTCGCGGGACATATGCGCGAGCGGTTTAATAGACGGTAAGGAACAGGCTCGACATAATTGAGATGTACGCCCGGCGATGCCACTCCACCTTAAGCGCGCCAAAGAAGAAACCGATGACCGACCGCTCCCTGTTCCGATTCAGCCCAGAGGACGATTTTCCGCCCTTTCCCGGTGAATCGGCGCAGCGCCAGAGCCATGGTCTTGCCTCTTTACTGTCCATCCTGATCGAGGCTGCGCGATGCAACGTCATCGATGCGCCAGGCAAGGCGCCGGATGATCCCTCGATCGTCGATGAGTTCGGCCGGCTGGTCGAAGCGGCACACGGCCTCGAGATTGCGCCTGGTGTTCGCTTGGTCGACCATTTCTGGACCCATGGCGAGCCGTTTCGGCGTGGTGAGGTCGCCGAGCGGCTGCGCGATAGTAGCAAGCATTCGGCCATGTCTGTCGATGGCTTCCTGGTGCTTTACGGAACCGACGTAGAGAGCCCGATACTATACGGCCCCAATATGATGCCCTTTCGGGTCAGTCAGGCGATCGAGAGGCCATCAGGCATTCCTGGCCCATTCCTTGTTCTGGTCGGATGTCGATTAGCGCCGGACGGGCGCGCTGAAGCCCCACTCGCATACGCCCAGCCGATCTTCCATGGTCGCCGGTTCATGCCGGTGGCGTCCGAACTGGAACGCGACGTGCTCCGGGCACTGGAGCAGCTTCAGGTGGCGCTCGACGCGCAGGGGGTTGATTGCAGGATCGAGCGCGTGATCGGGAAACCTGCCCGCTACGATGCCTCAACAATCGAATTGACCATTTCCCGGCAAGACAGCGTCATCCGCACGGTGCGGTTCGCGGTCCACGCCGATGAGACCATGGCGCCACCCTCCCATGAGATTGGTTTTATCGTGACACCAGCGGCATGGGCGGATGGCGGCTTTGTCACTTGGCTGGAACGGGCGATCCTGCGATAACGCACCAGCCTCCATCTAGACAACTTGTGCAGATTATCTATATTGGGCAGAAAGGATGTGCCCATGACTCACGCAACGCTTAGAACCCGCCGCGACGCTGTTGAAGCGGTCACGGAACTCTTCCAGCAAAAGGTCGGCGCGGCCAGCATGGTCGCGCTCAGGGAACTGGTTGCGGCCCTCCAGCGGCCGAGCCCGGTGGGCGATACGCTCGCGCGCGCGGTGGTTTCCATCCTCGACGAGACGCCTGCGGCGCGCAAGCTCACAGGGAGCGGGCTCGGTGAAGTGTTGTCCCAGACCGATGCTGACGCACGGCTCGACACACTGACGGTCGATGACGAGAACGATGAATGGGCCGCTACCGAATTGCTGGGCGCCGGCGAGACGGCCGCACGGCTGGGTATCGCGCGAGCCTCCCTCGATAACTGGCGGCGCGCTCACAAGATTCTCGCCTTTCGAAAGGGCGTGCGCAATTTCGTCTATCCGGCGCGTCAGTTCGCGCGCCAGGGGCCGCTTGAAGGTCTCGATCGAGTGCGCCAGCACTTCGATGCCGACGACACGGCATGGGAGTGGCTGGTGACGCCGAACCGGTTCACTGGCGGCATCGAGCCGATCGAATGGCTGCGCAAGGGTAAGGTCGATGACGTTGCGCACGCGGCCGAAGGCGCGCTTGATTACCAGTGAAACTCGACCTGTCGCGTATAGCGGCGCGGACCGCACCGCTGGATCTGGATGCCTGGCCGCGTATATTCCCGGCCAGGCATCGCACGACGCCAACCGAGGCAGGTTTCGGCTCGAGCCGCTTCTCCAGCCCGAACGATCAGTTTCGCGTGCTTTATGCCGCGCAGGATTTCCGCACTGCCTTTGCCGAAGCCGTCGTGCGCGACCGGTTTGTCGGAAAGCAGCGGCGGTTTCTCTACCGCCCCTATCTGGAGGAGATTGTCGCGACGGAGATCAGTACCATCCATCCACTTACATTGGTCGATCTCAGCGGGCCGGCAGCGTATGAAATGGGCGTCGATACCGATGCCAAGGGCGCACGAGCCCACCTGACCGGTCAGCGGTTCGCCGAGGCACTGCACAAGCAGACCAAAGCCGATGGCATTCTATTTTCTTCGCGCCTGACGAACTTGCCTGCGGTTGCCATCTTCGATCGTGCATTTGCGAAGATCGCAGGATCGCCTTCTGTTGATCTTCTTCGCCTCGCCGCAACATCTGATGAAGTCTCCCGCTTGGACATAACAATCAGGCGCCGAGCAATTAGAAGTATTTAAGAAACTGGGATTATTGTTTATTTTTTCGGGTGATGTGCTATATTCACGCGGAAGGAATTTGGCATGATCTCAATCTCGTCATCCAATGATCATTCTGCTCGAACTACTAAGGGCGCCCACCTATCGGCTTCCGATTGGCTCTGGAGGCCTTGGTACGTCAAGCTCTGGTGGTCTGCGATACCGATCTGGTGGGCGGGGATGGCCGTAGCTTCGGCATTCGAGCCGCTATCCCGCTTCTACGACAGTGCAGCGGCGGGCATTCTCAACATCCTGTTTTTTCCAATGACGGCGCTGATGGTGCTTGGGGTCGGCTATGTCCGGCATTGGATCGACGGTTTTGTGCAGGCCGGAGCTATGAAAACAGGTGACTTCGCCGATCTGGCTGATGCCGAGGAGGAGTATCTCCGCGCATTCGACGAGATCAACGCAACCACCGATATTCACGATCCGAGATCTGGCGGACTCTATATCGGCAATCCATTCAGCTTACAGCATCCTGGAAGACATTAGCGTTTCTTGAAACTGCTATCGCCATCGCCTGGGCTGCCCTCGATATCGGTCGAGAAGCGCCCGGATTTCAGAACGGATGATTGCTCGATTGAGGTCAACGGGCCGGTTATATCAAACGTCTCGCGTCCAGAATCGGCATCTCCCAAGTAGCGGTTGCGCATGCCATCCGGTCCAAGGATCCGGTTCGAAAGCTCACGAGAGAAGGTTGCCGCCGGATCGCTGGATCGCGCAGCAGCGCGCTCCGACGCGGCAATGGCGCTGCGCACATCGTAGTTGACGATATCAAGAGTCGATTGAGCTGATTCATTCGTGACCCCGACATCGCGGCTGTTGAAGCCCAATTGCGCTCCAGTTCGTCCGGTAGTCGAGCGAGCCTGTCGTTGCGATTGATCTCCGGGGCCAGACCGACCGCTTCGACCGGTGCCGCCCGACACCTCCGAATCCGAAGTATTGACCGACCCGCCGATATCGAGACCGACAGTAGTACCCATTGTGGTCTGGTCCTGAGCGGATCGACCCAATGACCGCTGCCAGCCCGTCTGGCCGATGATGGCCTGGACATCCCTTTGAAGCGTGTCGGCCACCTGTGGGTTGAGCCGCCAGTTACCGTGCCGATCCATCTCGAACCCGCCACGCAACCAGTTCTGCATCATCGCCTGGCCTTCGGCCCCGCCGCCCATAAAATGCTCGATCGTGTCCGGCCCAGCCTGTTTGCCCGCCTCGAACCGCGTGCTGGTATCGCTGCGCCCGGATTGCTGGAACCCGACCGAGCTGGAGACCAGCACATCATTCTCGGCGAAGCTGAACCGTGCGCGTCCACCATTGGCGATCGCGCCGAGCTGGCTCTCGTTGATGAGGCCGCCGCGCCACATCTGGGCCGCGGTCTCGGGCGTGAGATTGAGGCTGAGATCGCCGTTCTGCGCCATCGCGATCTCCCGCTTCGACATATCGACGCCATGCTCTTGCAGCAGGCCTTGCATGCGCGTCAGCCGCTCATTCTCGACGATGCGGGTAAGCCGCTCGTTGCGCGCGCGGTCGGCAATACCGGCAGCGCCGCCCTCGGCCATATCGGTCTGGTTGCCAACGCCCTGGCTCAAGGTGCGGATGAAGCTGTCGAGCCGTGCCGCCTGGCGCACCGACATGCCGGCCGCGGCCGCGCCCTCCGCAAACCCGGTATTATCGGCCTGCCGGCGCTGCTCGCCGATCCGCGCAGCCGAGCGGGTGCCGTCGTGACCGACCTCGCGCTGCGCGTCGAGCTTGCCCGACCGCTCGGCAAAATCATAGCCGGCCGCTTCGCGCGTGCGGCCGTAAACGCTGGTGCCTTCACGGCCTGCCTCCGCGGTCGCGCCGTCGGCGGTGCCGACCTGCACGGCGGCATTGTAGGTTTCGAGGGCGCGCAGAACCTGCGCCTCGTTGCGGCCCGTCGCGCGGGACAGCTGGGAGATGGCCGTGGAGCGCGCTTCGCCCGACAGGCTGTTGATGAAGGAGGTCCGCCGGGACATCTCCTGCACCGGAAGCCCGAGCATCGCGGCGGCATTGCGCTGACCTTCGGTATTGCCGGTGCGGTGGGCCTGTTCGGTCGCCACATTGCGCCGCTCGATCCCGGCGACATTGTCACCGGCGAAGTCCCGCCGGCCCTCCATCGCGCCGACCTGGACCTGCGCGCCGGTCAGGTCGTTGCGCAGCATCTGCTCCTGATCGAAGGTGTTGGCGATCAGCTTGGCGAAGGTGGGATCGGCCGAGGCTTGCCCGATCACGGTCGAGGCCTTGAGCGCGGCATCTTTCGGATCATAGCCATTGCGCTCAAAATGCCGCTGCGCGCCCTGCATCATCATGTCGTAGGATCGCTGATCGCCGAACGCGCGCCATTGCACCATCTTCTGGGCGAAGGCGGCAAAAGCCCGCTCGCCCGACTGGCCCTCGCCAAAATAGCCGGTGCCGAGTGCCCGGAGGGCATCCTTCTCCGCGAAGTTATGGATCGCACTCGTCGCGGCATTGTCGCGGACCGCGCGAACGGTGGCCGGATCGGAGAGGCTGCGGCCGGTAAGCGCGGGCGAGAGTCCACCAAGTTCGCGCGCGGCGTCGAGCCCCCCCAGCGCCTTGGCGGCGGTGCCTGCCGCGCCGCCTCCCTGTTCTCCGAGGTAGCGGCTTGCCGCGCCGAATGACCGGTTGGCGCCGAAGCTCGACCGCTCGCCAAAATCACCGAAGCTGGATGAAGAAGCCGCGCGCGCCATGGTGCCCGAAGCGCCTGCCTGCGCTTCTAGCGCGCCAGCATAACCTTCGCGCGTGCCGAGCGGGGCGGCTGCCGCCGTGCCCTGACCCTGCACACCGAGCGCGCCGCTGGTGAAGGCGGTGAACACATTGCCGCTAAACCGGAACACCGTGAACACGAAGGCGCCGGCAAGACCGGCGGCCGCCGTCCGGAAAGACCCGAAGATCGCCAGCGCTTTCATCGCGGCGGACGGCGCCAGCATCCACGCATTCGCCGCGACATTGTTGGAGCGCATCTCGGCCAGCACATCGGTCGCCCGGCCAAGCGTGAGCTGATAGATGCCGGCATCGATGACGCCCCAAAGCGCCACGAACACGAACAGGCCGAGCGCGAAGCTCGCGACCCGCAAATTGATCGGGGTGAGAATGAACAGCAGCGCCACCGGCATCATGAACAACATGATCCCGAACACCGTGGCGCGGATGGTCGGCATCCATTCATTGGCGGTCGACATGGTGGCCAGTCCGCCGGAGACCACGGCGCGGTTGGCCATGACCCGGGCGGCGGTCGCCGGACTGTCCTCGAACAGCACGTCGCCGACCGTGTTGCCGAGCAGCACATTGGTCAGGAATTGCTGGAGCGACTGCGGCGCATCCATCATCATCTGGCCCATCTCGCCGAGATTGGCGCGGCAGCGCTGAAGCTGCGCGGCATTGGCGATGTCATAGCCGGTGCGGGTGCAGACCTGCGCGACATAGCTGTCGAACAGCGCCGGCTCGGAGAGGCGCGTCGAGATATGCTCCCAGGCCTCGTTGCAGCTCACCGTCGTTCCGGCCTTGTCCGTGGAGGAGTAGACGGTGCTGAACGTGGCTGGCCCGGCCATCGCGGCGAAGGCCGCGGGCAAGTCCGCCGTCGTGCGGAAGAGCTGATCGTCGTCGACGCCATAGGCGGGCGATACCCGCGCCACCGGATAGCATTGCCGCACATAGTCCTTGATCGTCGCATCGAGGAATGTGTCGGTCATGGGGCCGCGGGGTGACGCGGCATTGAGGAACAGGTCGAAGCTATGGCCGCCCGCGCCAAACTCCAGCTTGGCGTTGGGATCGGTCGTATTGTCGTCGATGACCTCGGCCAGCGCCCGTTCCATCATGTTGGTCATGCCCGCGACCAGCACGATGAGGTTGGGAACGTCGCCGACGGGCTGATAGGCGTTGCGTACCCGATCATAGACATGGACCGTGCCGGTCGTGGCGACGAGACCGACGAATAGCCCGACGCCGATCAGCATCTGGAACCCGAAGGCGACAAGGCCCATGCCCTGGCCGCGCACGCTGGCGAGCAGGACGCCAAGCGCGATGCCCACGACAGCGACGATCAGCACCAGCGTCTCATAGCGCGGATCGCCGAAGATCATCGCCACCAGCCGGAACGCGTCCACCGTCTCGGCGAAGCCGTCATAGGTGTGGAAGCTGGTATCGATCGCCATCGCGGGCGTTGCGGCGAAGACAGCGAACAGGGCAAGAAGGCTGCGAACCAGACGGGTCATGATGCTCGGCTCCGGGTCAGCGGTTGCGGTTGGCGGCCGCGCCGGCGGCGTCGCGGGCGTCGCGGTCACGCTGGCGGACCACGCCGGCATAGTTGGCCGACAGGTTCGCCTGGCTGAGCGCTGCCATATAGGACTGGCGCATCTGCGCGCGCTGGCGCAGCACCTCCTCGCGCAGCCCGCCGAGCTGCTCGATCCCCTTGGCGAGAATGCGGGTCTGGCAGGCCTTGGCATTGCCCGCATCGCCGGCGCCGGCGGCGTTCACGCCGCGCTCGGCATTGGTGACGGCAAAGTCGATCGACCGGGTGAGATCGTTGAGCATCTGATAGGCGAGCGTCAGCGCGACCAGTTCGTCGGTGTCGCCGATCACGCTGTCGACGACGCCTTGCCGGACACCCCATTCGAGCAGGCGATAGACCGGCAGCGTGCGGACATTGGCGACGAACTGCTTCTCTTCGGCTGTCAGAGCCGAGCGCGTGCGGATCTTCAGCGCGATCGAGTCCATGCGGGCGCGGGCCAGGACCAGTGCGCCCTTGCCGCTGCCATCGACCGCACAGTCGGCGGAGCTCGGCGGCACCGCGATCGCGCGCTTCTGAACCTTGCCCGACAGGAAATCATCGACGCTCTCGGTGTCCTGGCGCGGACAGGCGGGGATCGCGGTGAACAGCGGCACCTTGTCGGCCGGGTCCCAGCGCATATAGACGTCGCCGACCCGGGCGCGCATGACGCCAGCCCAGTCGGACGCACCGACGCGGGCGGCGGCATGGGCGAGCAGCGAGCCGGTCTTGAAGATCTCGGTGACCTCGGCCGGACAGTTCTCCAGCGCATCGCGCAAGTCCTCGGTCGGATTGCCCTGGTTGGCCTGGATCTTCTCGCGGCTGTGCTGATAGCTTTTCGAGAAACCTTCGCGCACCGACTTGTAGCCGGTCATCTCCTCGATGATCCCCGACATATTGTCGTCGCCTTTGGCGATCTGAACCATGCGGTTGGCGAGGCGGCAGTCGTTGACCTGGATCGAGTTCAGGAAGTTGGTCGCGGCCTCCATCTTCGAGATGATGTTGCCCATCTTCTCGTCGAGCGTTTCCAGGAGATATTGGAACGCCACGGCGGGAGCGGCTTGCAGGATGCTCTCCAGCTTCTGCACTAGATAATCGGGGTCGAGGAACGACATGCCGCCAAGGAACATGTCGATGCCGCCGCATCCGGCGCGCACTTTGGGCAGGGTCACGCTCATCAGATAGTCGTTATGGACGTCGACCCGGCCCGACATGCCGCCCGCGGTCACATAGCCGCGCGTCTGATCCTCGAAGCTGCCGGGGCTGGTGTAGGTCACATTGTCGAACCAGCTTTCCGCCCAGCTTTGCGCGGAGGCGGGTGTGGCGGTCGCGGCGATGGCGATGGAGCTGGCGAGCAAGGTCAGGCGGGCGCGGAGTTTCGCCATGGCAGGCTTCCTTTTCGAGACGATGCGAAGAACTGGCCCGCCATGCTCAGTGTCCTCGCTTGCTGGGATTGGGGCGCGTGGGATCACCCACGATCCCGGTGAACTTCGCCATGCCGCGCACGCCGACCGCGGGCTTCACGCCGGTCAGCATCTTGGCAGCGAGATAGAGATTGCGCGCAAGGTTTGGCGCGTGGTCGGTGCCGATCGCTATGGGCACGATCCGGTTCGGATCTGACACCGGGCGCACCCAGGCCACCGGATGACCGACCCACGGCAGGCCCAGGCGCCCGGAACGCAGCATCGCTTCCTGGCTGCCGATCGTGCGGATCTGCCAGCCATAGCGGCGGCCGAGCGATCCGAGCTTGGTCCAGAGATCGGCGCAGGGGATGCAGCCGGGCGCCGTGCTCATCTCGACAATATAGGCCGGGGCCTGTCCGGTGAGCGTCTCGGCAAAGTCGGGGGGCCAGTCGCGCGTCACCGGCACACGGCCGAGCCATTCGCGCATCGCGGCCTCGGTTGCGACCGGGTGGATGGCCGCGCGCATCGCCTGTTCACGCGTGACGGGTTGCGCCGACGCAGCCGGGATCAGCGCGATCGAAGCGAGCAATGCGAGCGCGGCCCGGCCGGTCATCGCTGAGGGGCCACACTGGCGCCGACCAGATCACCGCCGAGCACGCGCGGATCGGTGGCTGATACCGGGCCGTTGGCAAGCGCGTCGAAGAACCCATCCTCTTCGCCCGCGCCGGTCATGAACTGCTCGGGGCGGATGTCGCCCGCCAGCAGCCGCACCGCCTGATAGGCCATCTGGATGAGATTGGGATAGGCTTCGACGCCGCTCGCGATCACCATGCGCTGCTGGCTGTTCCGCCGGATGATCATGGTGGTCGGCGTGACCTCGACCCCGAACCGCTGGGCAAGCTCGGGTCTGCGATCGATGTCCATCAGCGTGACCTGCCAGCCCATCTCCTCCTGGAAGCGCTGGACGATCGGCCATTGCACGCGGCAGTATCCGCAGGTCGAGCGCGAGAACATGACGAGCGCATATTCATTGGCGCGGCCGCGCAGATATTGGCGGCGAACCTGATCCTTCTGCGCGGAAAGCTGGTCGCGTGCTTCGCCGACCATCGGGTTGGCGGACTTGGCATTGAGTTCGGGATGCTGGAGCAGTGCAATTTGGGTCACGCCGGCAAAGGCGCGCGCCTTCCTCCGGGCGAAATCCTGCAAGCGCCAGAAGTCGGCGACCGCATCGATGGTGAGCACAGTCGCGGCATAGTCGCGCTGCTGCTCGATCAGTTTGCGAATCTTGGGCGGCGTCCAGGTCGCCAGTTCGGCCATCGGAGGGATGGCGGGCTTCACCAGCGCATCGGGATCGTCAGGCTCTTCGGCGGGCCTGGGCGGCGCCTGATACCACCAGTAGCCGGTGCGGCGTTCATCGCGCTGCTGCGCCTGCGCAGCAGAAGCGACGAGCATGACGACCACCGCCAGGCTGGAGACACGCCGCTTCACAGCAGCTTCTCCATCCGGCGTAGGTGTGCGATCTCGACCGGACCATAATAACGGCTGTCGAACCCGCTGACATGTGAAGAACCGACATAAATGGTGCCGGGCAGGATTTGGCCGTTGTCGGGCTGCCAGTGCTCGAGTTCCTGGCCATTGTGACCATAGGGCTTGCTGACGCCGAGCAGGCGCTCGTTGCAATAATACCAGCCGTCCCATTTGCCCGGCGTCATCGAGGGCTTCTCGATCATCGAGATGCGGTCGCCGGGCAGGCACAGCGCATATTTGGTGACGGTCACCGGCTTGGGACCGGCAAGCGGGTGCGACAGCGTGAAGGACACGAGATCGCCGCGCGCGATTGGTCCCGGCGCTTTGCGGATCAGATAGGCCTCGACCGACGGGCTCATGACGATCGTCACCTGCGGCAAGGCCCAGAAGGTCAGGAGGCCGATCGGCAGGACGATGCCATAGGCCTTCCACAGTTGCTCCGGGCGTGGCGGCTGCCCGAGCCCGGCGCTGCCGAGCGCGACGGCGGCTTTGAGCGGCAACTCCTTAAGTTCGAACCAGCCCGCCTTAGCGGCCCTGTAGGCGAGCCTGAGCATCGCGCACCTCCTTCTTGCCGCCGAGGCGGGCATATTCTTCGAGCAAACCGGAAAGCGCCGCGTCGCCGTAGACGACATGGACGGCGCGCGGGCTCTCATCCTCGCGCTCGCAATAGGGCAGCGCCGGATCGCCCGGCACCATCGCAAGCGCGGGCACACGGGCGACGCCGTGCTGCCGGAAGACCAGCGGATCGACGATGAGTTGCACGTCGCGCATCGCGCAGGCCGGGCCTTCGCAGCCGGGATCGAGCCGGAGGATCTCTGCCGAGAGCTTCGCCATCGGCGCGACCTTGGCGAGCCCGCCCGGCATGCCGCGAAATGCGAGAATGCCGCGAGCCTTTTCGAGCTGGGCGGCATAGGTGCGCAGCGTCGTCACCGGCATCGAGGAGGAGACGAACAGCACCGGCACCCAGCCTTGCGCCGATGCCGGCTTCCTGACGCCGGCGACCGCGTCCATGTCGGGCGCTTCGAGGCCGAGCGCTTGGCCGAGTCGCTTCGCCATCGCTGCCTGCTCGGCGGCGAGGGCTTCGACCGATTGCCGCTGGGCGTTGCGCGCGCGCGCCTCCATCTCGGGCGAAGTCACCCGTTTGCGCAGGCCATCGAATGCGCGGCGGCGCGTGTCCTCCGATGGCGTCGGCAGCGTGGTCGGTCCGCGCGCTTCGGCATCCTGCTTTCGCGATTCGGTCGCACGCCTGAGGCGGTCGAGCGCCGCGTCGCCGTGTGCCGCGGCCCGGTCGCGCGCATTGTCCGGCGCGGCAGCGTCCTGCGCGGCCACATCCTGCGCGTGCGCGGCGACAGGCATGAGCATTAGCGCGCCGGCGCCGAGCAGCACGCGCACGCTATTTCCCGATGACGTCCATATACGCATCGATCTTGTCCTTCATGTCGATCTGGATGTCGGCCTGGGCACGGGCCTCGATCTCGGAATAATATTCGGAAAGGTCCATTTTGGAGAAATCCAGCGCCTGGAACTCCTCCGGGGTGAAGCCGCGGCAATAAGGCTGCTTGGGCGTGCCCCAGCCGAGCCCGTTGAAGCTCTTGAGCTGCGGGCGGCCCTGTTCCTGGATGATGCGGCCGAGCTTCGTATTGAAGCAGCAATGCCCGCGCGCCTTCTGGATGCAGATGCCGAGGATCTTCGAGGAGCAATAGCTGCCGACCTCGTGGCACATGCCCGAGCCGCGCAGCATGCCGACCTCCATGTCCTGCTGGTCACAGCCCGAAAGCAGGAAATCCATCATGAAATTGATGGCGAGGCTGATCGCGATCGAGGTCGGATCGATGCCGACGACGATCGCATTGGCGCCGGCGCTCGCGGCCTGGCCGGCGGTCGCGCCTGCCCTGAACGCGCCGTAGGCCGCCTTCATCCCGGTGAACACGCCCTTGGCGACCGCGATCTTGGTGCCGATCGACGAGATCGAGCCGCCCATGCCGTCCTTGACGATCTTGCCTTTGTCCTTGCAGCAGTTCGAAAAGGTGGTGCGCAGGCCCGCCGGACGGCAGCGCGCCGCGCGTCCCGAGAAAATCTCGATGTTGCCGAGACAGGCGCCATCCGCATCGACCGCGCCATCGGCCGGAACGCCCGGATCGTCGGGCACGGGCTCGTCCTCGATCGGGGTCACCGCGAGGTTGACGCACTGGTTGGGCGAGCAGGCCGGGCCGCCATCCTGCGGCAGGCAGGCGAACTGCTCGCCCAGCGGGCAGCTATAGGCGCCGTCCTGCTCCTGCACGCAGGCGACCTTTTGCAGGGGACATTGATACTGCCCGAGCGAGGTGATCTCGCAGGCGGCGGTCTCGCCGGGATCGTCGGCATCGCCATTACCATTGAGGTCGGCGGCGCACATCTGCGTGGCCTGCGCCAGAGCGGACGTGGTGGGCATTGCCGTTGACAGGGCTGCAAAGAGCCCGGCGATCAGAGGGAGGAAGGTTCGGCGCATCAGCGGGACTCCGAGGTGCAGATCATGTCCGCGCCGCCGAGCCGCACCGTCTGCATCATGACGATCGCCTCAGGGAAATTGTCGAGGCAGCCGCAGGCGGAGACCAGCTCCTCGCCGTCGCCCACCGGACAGATGTCGGCGCCGGCGCTGCTGCGCGTGCAGGCATGGTAGAAAGTGTCCCAACCGATGGGCGCGTTCTGGCGCGCGCCGACCACGCCATCGGGCGCGACACCCGTGTTGGCCTTGGGCGCGCGGGTCTTGCAGATCGGCTCGCAGGCTGCGACCGAACCACGGTCGGGAAGCGCGAACGAACGCGACGATGCGGCATAGCCGCCGTCTTTGGTCTTCACCCGGTCGGCCAGCAACGTCTCGGTAGAATGGTCGATGATATAGGCGCCGCGGCTGAGATCGGGCTGCGGCAGGACGCCGGTGTCGATCGTGCAGCGATAGCGGCGGTCGCGCTCGAACCAGGGCCGGACCAGGCTGAGCGAACAGGCGCCGCTTTCAAACAGGCGGGTCTGGGGCAGCGGCGTCAGGCCGGTGCCGACTGCATTGCGGAAGGTTTGGACGCCATCGACAGTTTCGTCGTGAAGCTGGCAATTGGCGTCGGCGGCATAGCCGGCGCACAGATCGACGACCCGCTCGGTCGGATTGCAGCTGAGATCGAGCGTGGCGTCGATCCGCGCCGACACTTCGCCTTCGCCGCCGACCGCGACCCGCACCCAGATTTCGTGCGATCCCTTGGTGAGGAAGGGCTTCAGGTCGAGATTGGGAGTGCCATACCAGGTCCGTCCGCGCTCGCATTTGCCCGGCGGCAGTCCGGCTCCGGTCCAACCACCGGGGTCGGCGTGGACGAGCGCGCCATCCACCCGGACCTGCACCCAGTCGTCGAAGAGAATCTGCGAGAGCCGCGCCGAGACGAGGCGATCGGGATCGCCGACATCGAGCGTCATCCGGAAATCATGGAGGCGGCAGCTTCCGCCGCTCAGGCTGTCATCGCGCGGCGACCCCAGCAGGAACGCGCGCGTGTCCGGTGTATCGGCGTAGGTGGCGTAGCCGCCCGAGGTCCGGGCGATGATATTATCGGCCGTGACCGCCTCGAGCTTCACCTCGCGCCGGATCGTGCAGGCGCGGATTTGCTCGGCCTTGCCCATGCCGGCGGGCGAGCCCTTCAATGCCTGGAACACGCTGTTGCCGGCCGCGAGCGACGCGGCGTCGCCCTGGATCTGGGCGGGATTGGCGCGGTAGACCGTCTGGGCGAGCGATGGATTGGGAGCACAGGCGGTCGACTGCGCGCCGGTATAGCGAATGATCGGCCCGTCGATCGCCGCCTGTGCCACGCCGATACGCGGATCGGCCGAGGTCAGCGCGCCGACCACGCCGCCGCCGATATCCTTCAACGTCGCGGCCATATTGCCCCAGACCAGATTGCTGCCGCAGCTATTGTTGACGCAGTAGCAGCCCGCGAGCGCGGTCAGGTCGACCTCGCTCAGCTTGAGATCGCCCGCAGCCGAGACGTCCCATCTATAGCTGCGGCACTGGTTCCAGGTGCCCGGCTGGCAGGCGATCACGCCATTGGCGCAGATGCCCGACACCGGCATCGGCAGGGTGAGCGTCTGGTCGAACGAACCGTTGAGATCCTTGTCGCGGCTGATGCGCAGGCTGGTGATGTCGCCGGTCGATCCCGGCTGCGCGAGGATTTCGAGCAGGGTCGAGGTCGTCTGGCAGGCAAGGCTCGGGTTGAAGCTCTTGGTCCCGTCGACGGTGGTGATCGCCTCGCCGGCGAGCCCGGGCGTCACATAGTTCTTCTGGATCGCTTCGCTGTCGGCGCTCTTCTCGCGCGCGGCCTGCGCCGCAACACGCGCGCGCTCTTCCACGGTCTGGGCGTGGGCTGAGATCGGCATCGAAAGCGCGGTGGCCAGCAGGGCAAGGGCGCGCACCCTCATAGCGGGCGCTCCCGAGCCGTGCGCGACCCATAGGCGAAGCGCAGCAGGTCTCCCGCCCGGAACGAGGGCGATCCGGGCGAGAGTATCCGATAGACAGCTTGCCCCTGGAAGGTGGTCAGCACGGCCGCGACCGGGGCGACGGTGAGAGGGGTGCTCGCCGGCCCGGCAGGGAGACCGGCGACCGTGCTGACCGAGGGTGGAGCGGCGGCGCAGGGGGCTGTCACCGCCGCTCCCGCCGCGCGCGAGGCCGCATCGTCAAGCGGTCCTTGGCGGACGGACCAGCTCGGTTCAGGGTTTTGCGCGCAGCGTGGGGGAAGCGATCCGCTCATGGGGTGGATACCCCCGCGCAGCAGATCGCCTTTTCGAAGAGCATGAACTGGGCATTGTCTTTGCCGGGCGCATGTTTACCGCTGGTCCACAGCGCGCCGGGCCGCCCGATATTGACGCATTTGCCGCCCTTTACGGGCTCCATGATCTGGAGCTTGTAACGGCTCTTGGTCCAGATCGGCTGAGCTTTGAGCGAACAGCCGTCCTCGGAATGGATGGTGAGCAAGCCCAGGCGCCCCATCATGAAGGTGGTGCGCGCGGCGAGGCCCGCCCAGGCCTCGACCCGGTCGCCCATATGGATGTCGCCGGCGATGGGATAGGTCGACCCCCATGATCCCATGCACCAGAACAGGGGATCGATTGTCTTGCCCGCCGCTGCTGCCGCGCTGTCGGCCATGCAGGCAAGGCCGGCGGCGGGATTGCCGAACAATATGCCCTCGGGCTGGATGATCGCGCCCAACGTCCCCGACTGCCAGGTCGGCAGCACCTCGGTGATCATCGCGACGTCGAACCCTTCGTCCTCGATGCAGGGCAGGTCCGTGAACATGTCGAGCATCTTCCAGACCGGCGAGATGTAGTAATGCGCCTGCGCGAAGAGCTTGGTGGTGTTGGTGCCGTCCGAGATCGACGACTGGCTGCCCTGAAGCTTGCCGCCGGTCGGCAGCAGATCGACGCCCAGCGCCATCATGCAGCCCGGCTCGGTAACCACATCGACCATGCGGTTGGGCGACCAGAAGCTGACCTTGACGCCGAACCAGAAGGTCGCGCCCTTGCGGCAGGCGCACAGAGGCTTGGACGCCGACTGCGCATCGAGCGCCTTGTCGAGCTTGTCGAAGCTGCCGACCCGCACGCCGCCGATGGTGATCGGGAAGATGCAGTTCCAGCGGACCTTGGTGATCGGATTGAACACGGTGCCCGCCTCGCACTTCGAGGCATGGGCCGGGGTTGCCGGGACCAGCAGCGCCAGCGCGATGGCGGCGGCGCCAGCGCGCAGCACGGAGGTGATGCGGGTCATGGCCGTTTCTCCTGGGGAAGACCTTGGCTTCCCTTGCGCTCCAGATGGACTTCGGTGAGTTCGAGGCGTTGGCCGGACTGGCGGACGATGACGGGCGCCACGGTGAGGCCGAGCCGGTCCTTCACCCGCTCCTCGAGGATGAAGAGCGCGCGGCCATGTTTCTCGCCGAGCGAGAGCGCATCGTCTTTTGGTTCGCCGCCGCCGGTCAGGAGAATCCAGTCGGTGAGCGCGGCCGTTTTAAGCGCCCAGCCAAGATCGCGCGGATGGACGATCACCAGGCGCTGCGGCAGCGACACATAGGTAAGCGGGTTGAAGGTGAAGCCCTTGGGGTAGAGTAGCTTGCCGTCGGCCAAGCGGATTTCCTGGTCGAGCGTGTAGAACGGGACGACGCTGCGAACCCGGCCCTTCTCGGCGACCCCGAGCGGCGCGGCCTTGAGCGCGCTCCATCCCGAGCGCGGCCCGAACCGCGGGGCGATGCTGGCAGGCTGCCGCGCCACCGCGGCCTCGATCTCGGCCATCGCATCGGGCTCGGCGATCGGCCAGGTCCGGCCGACATTGGAGGTCTCGGCGCGCGCCGCACCGGCGAGAATCAGAGCGCCGACGATCATCGCGCCGATCAACGCCGACTGGATTGCGACCACATGCCAGCCCTGCGGGTAGCCCTCATCGTCCACGGCGGCGCTCCCTCCAGCTCAGCGGCGGATTGCGGCTCTCGCCCCAGACGGCGCAGCACAGGCCCGCCGTGCCGACGAGCAGCGCGAGCCAGATGAGCGGGCGCGTGCCGTCGAGGTCGGCGCCCGACCAGATCAGCAGGAAGGCCTGCACGAGAAGGATCAGATGCGCTCCGACCAGCAGGCGGATCGACGACTGGCAGGGCGCGGCTGAGAAGATGCCGTTCATCGCCGCCTCCGCATGGGAAGCATGGCGCAGCGCGACCGGTGCGAAAGGAGCCAGTTCGTAACCTTCGGCCCGAGCGTTGCGAAGGCGAGCACGAACGGTCCGCCGGTGAGGCCCGCAAAGGCGATGACCCCGGCGATGAACTCGAACCGGGCGACCTGCGTGATGCCAGCCCGGACGAGGCCAACATAGGCCGCAGTGCCGATCAGCGGACCGGCCAGGGTCAGGAGCATCCTGTCGATCCGCCAGCGAGCCTGTTCGCCGGCCTGGATATAGTCGGACTCGTCGCGCGCCCGTGAGAGCATCCTGACCCGGCCGACCAAAGTGCGATTGGCCCGGACCAGATACTCGTGAAGGCTTTCGTCCGGCTCGCGCGGAACTTCGGTGAGATGTGTGTCGGACCTGTAGGTGAACGGCTCCAGGCTCATGGTTTCCTCCTGAGCTTTGCGAGAAGGCGGCTGGCCGCGCCGGTGAGACCGATCAGCATCAGGCCGGTCAGGAAGCAGCCGATGCCGACAGTGGCCGCGCCGGTCAGCGTCTTCGACATCGGCAGATCGAGCGCGATGCCGGCGGCGAGCACCAGCGAGGCGATCATCACCGTCTCGATGATGACGAGACGGAAGCGCCAGCCGAGCGCCTGCGCTTCGGCCCGCTCGGCGACGCGCGCCTCGATGATCCGTTCGAGTTCGTCGTCCGGGTTCAGTTCGAGCGTCATCTGGGCGGCGTCGGGCTTGCGGGTCCGCATCACGGCCTCCCGTCCGAACCGGTCGGCGCCAGGATCTCGGCGGGATCCACTCCGGCCAGTTCGCAGACCGCTTCGAGCGGCGAGCGTCCCTTCCGGACCAGCGCCTCGAAGGCCGCGACCTCGTCGGGCGCGGATGTGTTGATCCAGTAGCTGAACGGATCGACGACAAGCCGCGCGATGCCAAGGCCCAATGGGCTGTCGATGAAAACTTCGGAGTAGTTCGGCTTGTTGTTGCGGACCGATTTCAGGAGATCGAGGACGAAGCCCGAATAGTCGAGGATCTTATTCTCGACGGCTTTGTCGTAGGTCGAGCCCTGGAGCAGGAACCGGGTGGCGGCATTCTCCAGGATGACCTGACCCGTGCCGCCGAACAGCATGAGGTCGTTCATGCTTTGCAGCACGATGCCGAAGCTGCCGCGATATTTGCGGGCGCGCCGATAGCCCTGGCTGAAGGCTTCGGCGAGGCGGGAGAGATCCTGCCCGTCGCTGCGGGTCATGAACTGGGCGGCCTCGTCGCAGAGGACGAAGCGCGGACGATCGCGCGCGGACAGATAGAGTTCCTGCGTGACCGCGTTCACCACCACCATGATGACCACGTTGAAGAGGTCGGGCATGGCTTTCAGCCGTTCGAGTTCGAGCACGACGAACTCGTCGCTCGATATGTCGAAGGTCGACGGGCCGTTGAAATAATGCCCGTAAGCGCCGTCCGACCCGAAATCGCGCAGGTTGAACGCCAGTTCGCGGGCGGTCGGGACCAGATGGTCCACCCGGTCTAGATCGGAAGCGGTGTTGGCCGGATAGGCGCCGAGCCATTCGCGCACCGCATCGATGCCTGCTTCGGCGCGGCCGCTGTCGATCGCCCATTGCACGGCCGACTTCAGCAGGTTCCATTCCGAGGTGGTGACGGGCTTGCGGGTGGCGGCATTGGCCATTTCCGCGACGATCGCGACGGCCATCGAGATCGCGGATTCCCGGTCATCGCCGTCCATGGCGAGGCCGAGATCGAACGGGTTGAGCACGAGATGCTCTTCGCCAAGGTCGATATAGCGGCCCGAGCAGAGCGTGCAGAGCTTGCGGTAGCTGCCGCCGATATCGATGATGCGGATGAGCGCGTTCTGCGCATAATATTGCTGGCAAAGATTGTTGAGCAGGAAGCTCTTGCCAGCACCGCTCTCCGCCGACACGACGAAATTGTAATTGTTGATGCGCGGATCGAACAGGTCGAGCGTGACGAGCTGTCCCTTGCGCCCGGTGTAGAGCAGCGCCGGTCGGCCGCCGCCCCTGAAATCGGTCTGGATCGGCGACATCAGCACCGCGGCGCGCGCCGGCAGGCGAAAATCGCGCTGCAACATGCGGATCGTGCGCTTGTCGGGATAGAGGCCGAACGGCAGGCTGGAAGCCAGCAGGATCGGATTGAGGTAGCTTTCCTCCTGCACCATCCAGGGCAGCGGTTCCGATTCCCACAGCCGCTTGGCCCGCGCCGCCATCTCGCGCGCCTGATGACGGTCGCTGCCGAACACCCACAGGGTCGGAATCACCGAGACGAACCGGCTGTTGCCGATTTCGTCGAGGATCCAGCCGATCTCCTCGATCTGCTTGCCGACCTCGACCGCGAAGCTGCCCGCCGCCTTCTGAGCGGAGAGGATTTGCGCGCGCTTGTGGATCTCGAACGCCGAATGATCGAACAGCACGTTGAGCGTGAACAGGAACGGCCCGCCGATCTGGTCGCTGTCCTCGCTGCTGCCACGCATGCCGCCGGTCAGGCGATTGGCGCGCTCGGCCGTGATCCGGCGCGGCGGCGACTTGGGCGTCAGGCAGCGGGCGACCTGATCGCCAAGGAACACTTCCGGCCCCTCGAACGCGAAGGCCGGGCCGGCGTCGATGATCTGCTTGCGGATCGCCAGCGCGCGGGTTGCGTCGCCTTGCGAGAAGACACCGGGCGCATGGTCGAACACGCCATTGAAAATGCGGCGGTAGAAGGAGACCAGTTCCTGCGGCGGCAGCTTGCGGATGCCGAGCTTCGCCAGTTGCTCCTCGATCTGGCGCTTGAGATCACTGTCCATCGGCGCGCGCGTCTTCACCGACAGAAAGGTCCGGAAGTCGCGGACCGGAATGCCGTGCAGGGCTTTGAGACCCGCGGTGCCGGCGCGCAGATAGTCGAACGTCCGCCGCGCCGAGGCCTGGATCAGCGGATCGGGGCGGGTCTTCAGGTCGAGATAGGCATCGAGCGCATCGTCGATCAGCGGGTCGGCGAAGCTATGAAGCTGGAGCACGGTTCCTTCGGGGAAATGCACATTAAGCAGGCCGAGCAGCGCTTCATGGACATGCGCGAACATATAGGCCGAAGGGACCAGCTCCCAGGCATAGCCCCAGCCATCGTCGATGCAGAGGAAGGCTTCCTCCTCCTCGACCCAGGCGACGAGCGGCAGGAAGTCGGAGAAGCTGTCGCGCGAAACGCTCTGGCGCAGCCGCGCCAGCGTCATGCCGTCACGCTGGTCCACCAGCGCGCTCATGGCTGCTTGCTTTCGTCGGCTTCGCGCTCGCGCACCTGTTCGAGGATGGGCACGCGCGTGCTCGACGATTGCGGGCCGACCAGATAGTCGCCGACCACCCATTGCGGGCGTTCGAGGATCGAGAACACGTAGCGCTGCATGTAGAGCCGGTCGGGCCGATGCTGGTCGGCATAGGGCAGAATCAGCGTGCGGATCGTGCGCGCGGGTTTGAGCATCGGGGTGACCGGCTGGTCGATCAGTCCCTGAAGCTCGCGATAGACGCTTGTCCGATAGCCGGCGTAGCCTTGGTCCGCCGGCCGGCTCCTGGCCGAACGCCTGTCACCGCGCTCGCGCAGCATGGCCTTATCGCGGGTGACGGCAGGGTCCGACTTCGACGTCGCGCCCGCCACCGCGTCGGCATAGGCCTTCTCCGGGTGGATGCACTGGCCATGGTCGTCATTTTTGCAGGAGAATTTCTCGCTGTAGGGCGACATGACCGAGCCGAGCGTCGCGCAGCCGCCCAAGGCGGACAGCGCGGGGAGAAGGAGGATGAGGGCGGCGGCGCGTGTGGCGCGCCGGCGTTGCGATTGGGGCATGGGGCTGGCTCCCTGGATATGAGGGTGCGCGCGCATCAGAACTTCGCGCCCGCGGTTGGCTTGATTTCGAGGGTCACGCCCTCCTGGATCACCACGACCACATCCTTGGCCGCGCCGACCTCGACGATCGGGCCGGCCTGGCGTGCGAGGTCGAGATAGAAGTCGGTGAGCTTCTCCGACGACCGCGCCAGACCGCCTGCAACGCCCGCCTTGGCGGCATCGCCCGCGTCGAAACTGCGCACCGAGCCGAGTGCCGAGGTCGAGACATCGCCCACCGTGTTCTCGACGGTATCGGCGATGCCGGTGATGGTGCCGGCGATGAAGGCCCGCGCAAGCGCTGCGCCGGCACGGGTGACGACCTTGCCGGACAGACCCTTCTTGCCGTCGGTATCGACGAAGAAGCCCTTGATCGGCTGATCAACCACCGAGCGTTCGTCGAAGTCGACGCAGGACAGCGAGACGAGCTGGATTTCCACCCGCTCCTTGGCGAGGCTCCCGGTCGCGTTGCCGATGACGAAGCAGCCGGCGAGGTTGGCCTTGACGTCATTGGGAAGCACGGCGGGCGCCTGAACGCGGGCGATCAGCGGCTCCGGGTTGCTGGTTGCGTCCCGGCTCGCCAGCGCGTCGATCCCGGTCAGCAGCCGCGCCTTCATGAAACCAGGCGGCAAATAGATCGTCCGGCTCTTTTTTTTAGCGCCCGCTACCCCTTCGGCGGCCGCGACCGGGCTGGTCGCGGCGCCGATCGCGCCCACCGTCTTCTCGACCGGCGGGGCCGGCGGCGCGGGAGGCGCAGAAGGAATGGCCGGCGGCGCGGTCATCGACGGATCGAGATCGCTCGTATCGGGCGGTTCGGGAAAAGCCGGCGCTTCGCCCGGCAGCGCCTGGGGCAGATCGGAGCCCGGCGCGCCTGCGGCGCCCGGTCCGATGCGGCCTTCCTCGATCGCGGTGACGCGATCGCCGAGGAGACCCTGGCCGTCGAGGATCTTCTTGAGATCCCCGCGCAACTTCACTTCGAGACTGTCGCCGCGAAGCCCTGCGCCCATGTCCAGTTTCGACGATGCCGGCGCGCCCGCATCCTGCGGCGCATCGCCGCTCGCGAAATAGAGCCCGGCGCCGAGCAGACCGACGATGCCGGCGACGCCCAGTTGTTTGAGGCGAAGCTGCTGCCGAGAATTGAACGACGCCCAACGTGCCCGCATGTCGAGCAGCGCCGGACCGCGTTCGGGCGTCCTGGCATCGGCGCGGGCCTGCGCGGCGAGATGCTCGCGGTAGCTGGTCGGCGCGCCGGTATCGGCCGGACCGGCGGGTTCGTCGGCCGGCGTCATTGCACCGCTCCCCGGCGAATGACGATCAGCCGCGCCGCTTCGCCCGGTTTAAGGATCGTGCGATCGAGCGTGACCGCGAAGATGTTGGCACCGAGGTCGGGCACGAGGAAGCTGCGTTCATCGAGCGTGACCTCGGCGATCGCGGTCACCAGATATTCCGAGGCCGAGAGGCCGGAGCCTTCGATCTCGACGCGCCGCCGCTCGTCGATCTCGGCCTCCGCCAGATTGGCGAGGCGCAGGCGATCCGCGCGGGGCGCGACAGAGGTGAAGCTGGCCGGAATACGGTCCTGCAATAGCGAAAGCGTGATCGAGACCGCCCGCTCTTCCTCGACCAACGGGCCGAGCAGCTCTTCGTTCGCGCGTGCCCGCTGGGTCGCGCCAGCCTGAAGTGTCACCGTCTGCGCCGGAATATCCGACGGCTCGGCATAGAGCGCATAGACCGCCCCGTTGCAGCTGATGAAGAACTCGGAGGCGACCGTCACGAACGAGCGCGTCACCGCGCCGGCATCATCGACCTCGCGGACGAGGAACTTGATCCAGGCGTTCGAACCGGCGCGCTCGACGGCGATCGCCTTCTCGGCCGAGAATTTGATGTCCTCGATCTCGCCGCCCGCGCAGATGACATGGTTGATGTCGCGGTTGGACAGGCGGATCGTGCTGGTCTGGTCGGGCAGCGCGACGATCGTCTGCGCCGCCGCGGGGAGCGGCGCGAGCACGAGGCCGAGCGCCAGCAACCGCTTAACGGGGATTGGCATCGAAATTTTCCTCGGAAAGGGCGATCAGCCAGAAGCGGCCATTGTCGATCGCGTAGCGAATCCGCAGATTGCCCCGGAACTTGCGGATCACGCCGCCGATCACCCGGACCTTCTCGACCGGCACGAGGATCTCGCGGTCGGTCCAGGTCACCGGCTGATCGGGACGGATATAGGTCGCGATCGAAAGCGTAGGGTTGTCGGCCAGCTCGTCGAGCAGCCGGTTGAGGCTGTCGCGCAGGCTGTTGTAGGCCGAAGGATGGGTGATGCTCAGCAGTTCCTGGAACTGCCGGTCCGCCGAATAGGCCGAGTAAGTGCCCGAAAGCGAGACCATGTTGCGCGTGATCGTGCGCAGATAGGCTTCGGACGGTTTGCTGCCGGTCACATAGAGATCACCGCCCGCGCCGAAGGGCACGACCACCGTGCGTGTGTTCTGGTTGGACGTGTAGATCAGTGTGCCGAGCACCGCGGTGATGCCGAACAGGCCGGCGACCGCGACCTTCAGCAGCCGGTTCTCCTCGAACAGATTGCTCGACCCTTGCAGGTAGCGATGGATACCGTAGCTCGCTGGCTTGCCGGCCAGGAGATCGTCGGTCTTGCGGGAGGATCGCCGAAACATCGCGGGGCCTCACTCGAAAAAGCGGGTCTGCGTCGGACCCGGATAGTTGCGGAAGGAGATGAGGCCCCAGCGCCAGGCCAGGTGCGGGATGAACCCGCGCGGCTTGGTGCGCAGCCAGGGAACGAAAAGGAGAAGACCCGCGATGAGCGCCCAACCGAGCATCCCGCCGACGACGACCGCGACGAAGATGACCGTGATCACCAGCACGAACTCGTCCGAACCAAACCACAGGATCTGGACCGGCTTGTGGAGATATTGGGGTAGTCGCTCGTCCACGAGCCTTCTCCTCTTGCTTCAGGACCGTCCAGAGAAGCCGGTTGACTATCTGGATGGCTTACCAAGGCGCCTGCGCGCCCAGGTCCGGGGGTGTCCGCGCGCGCCCGTTCCGACGCGCGCGGACGGGGGGCTCAGATCACCATTCCAAAGGTCTGGAGGATGGTGTCGGACTTGATGAGGCAGACGGCCGCGACGATGGTCGGGATGCCCACCATGACGTTGGAGAACAGCCGCGACACGCCGAAGAGGAAGGCGGCGACGCCGCCGACGAACCCCAGCGGTCCCTTCACGCCCTTGTTCACGACGATATCGTAGATGTCGTAGCCGAGGTCGCCGGTCGTCGGGGCGGTGAAGGCGTGGGCGCCACCGCTGACGAGGGCGAAGGCAGCCAAAGGGATGCCGACATTGGCGACCGAGACGACCCGGTTGCCGATCTTTCTGATCATGGACTTGCTCCGTGCAATATGGGCCGTCCGGGTCACTGCCTGCCGGCATCGATCGTGATCGCTGTCGGCCGGCGGCATGACTGGACGGCCCGATTGGGCCATGGCCGCCGGCATTCCGGTCCGCCGGGCCACGCGCCGGAGCGCGCTGCCGCAAGCGACCGCCAAGGATGGGGTTGAAAGATTCTCAGCGCGGCGCATCGGTCCGCGCCTTGGCTTTCTCGCTCAGGAACTCTTCAAGCTCTGCCTGCTGAAACCCGGAGATCAGCTTGCCGTCGGCGATGATGGTCGGCGTGCCGCTGACCCCGATCTTGCTGACCACCTCGGCATCGGCCTTGACCCTGGCTGCACCGGCCGCGCATTTGCGCAAGTCGGCAGGCCCAGCGCCGGCGTAGATCGCCTTGAAGGCCTGCTCCTTGTCGGGCGAGCAATAAATATGCTCGGCCTTGGCGGCAGCTTCCGGGTGGATGCCGCTGACGAAGAAGATCAGCCGGTGGACAGGTTTTCCTTCGGCTGCCTTCGCGGCCCAGAAGCGGTCCAGCGCGCGGCAATAGGGGCAATCGGGATCGGTGAACTCGATGACGGTCGGCGCATCGACGGGGCCGAGCGCGAGCGCCTTGCTGGTATCGATGCCGGCGAGCTTGCGCCGGGCAGCGGCGTCCTGCGCCAGCGCGGTGACATTAAGCCCGTTGCGGTCATAGACGGCCGCGAACAAAATATGCTCGCTGTCGGGGGCATAGTAGACGATCCGCCCACCCGCGCTCGCCTGGTAGATCGGCCCCTTCACGGGGGACGGCCCGAAGTCCTCGAACTGGAGGTTGGTGAAGGTCTGCTGGAGCTGTGCCTGCGCCTCTTCCACAGCCTTGTTGAGCGATGGTTCCGATTGTGCGTGAGCAACCACGGGAAGCGCCGCGCCAAGCGCGAGCGCCGCACACAGATTGACGATGCGGCTATTTCGCATGGCGGGCGTCCTTTTCGTTGAGGCGGTCAGCCTTGATCACGGCCGGATCGAGGAGGACATTGGCGCCAATCCGGACAGGAGCCGGCCGCTTCGCGGTTTGCGCGGAACAGGCCGAGGCGCAGCTGCAGATCGCGAACCCCTCGGCTGTCTCCCTGATGATGCTCGGTTCGGCCTGTGCGCCGCTGTTGAGCGTGTGCGCCATGCCCGGCGAGCCTGTCAGGCACACCAGGGCAGCAGCGATCGCGCCGATAATCGGCTTCGTCATACGTGACTCCCCGTTCGACGCCGTGGGCGCCGGCTACTGTGAAGATGCGACTACGAATGGCCGGCGATTCAGCCCGGCCTTCCGAGATGCCCAGTGCATGAAAGGCAATCGACGGCCATGCAACAGCAACAGGAAATGATTTGCCGATCGCTCGGAAATAACTACTTGGATGCGAAATCAATCCGAAATGGTTGATTCGACTCTGCTCTCGATAAAATGCAGATAATCGGCATTATCCTTCCGACCGCTCCGCTTTCCGACATTATAATCGCGTCAACGGACTTAGGTGAATATCTCGCGCTAGATTTGCATTTATATATATGTTCGGAACTTCACTTCTTGCGAAACGTGCAGCATCTACAATTGCTGCCTCTCAGCTCAGTTCGATACGCTGTCGGCACGTCCCGAATGGCGACGTGCTTTCAACAGCTGGGAGATCGAGATGGTACGATCGCAGCGCCTTGCCGAAGCCGACCTCTCGGGCCTGCGTTCGGTGAAAAAAGTCTCAGGCGAGCGTATTCGCGATGAGCGCCGTCGACGCGGGATCAAGCAGGGAGAGCTAGCCGATGAGATGGGCGTCAGTTCGCGGTGGCTGCGCGAGATAGAGGCTGGCAATCCGGGCACGAAGCTCGATGATCACCTTAACGCTACGATCCGGCTGGGCCTGTCGGCCGGGCATATCGTGCTGCCGATCCTGTTCATATCGCAGAGAATGCCTGTCCCGCAAACGCTCCTCCATACCGATCTTCGTCAGCTTGAGCGTGCTTGTGTAGATCTCGNNG
>NZ_MIPT01000001.1:1560716-1569003 GCF_001853345.1 Edaphosphingomonas haloaromaticamans
ACTGCGGAGCTGCGGCCCAACTGGTGGACGGATTCCTGAAATGCGGAAGCTCAGTGCCGCAGATGCAGATTGTGTGGTGGATCGGAAGCGAGAGACTGCGCCAGGATATGACGGCTTCCTGACTGTCCGCTGCGAGCCTCATATTCCGCCGAGGCAATATGAAAAGTCTAGAAACCCCCGAGTGGACCACCGATCCGAGCACGGATTCACTGCGGCCTCGCGCCGCGATCACTCGATCGCGTCATCGGTAGGCTAGCCATGACCAAGTCAGAATCGTCCGCTGCTGAAAGCTCGCGCGCTCGATCGAGCGCGATGGAGCCGCTGACCGTGCGGATATCGACCGCCGTGCAACTCACGGGTATAAGTCGATCCCGCCTCTATGAATTGATCCAGTCGGGCGACCTCGAGACCGTAAAGGTCGGTCGCACCACGCTCATTCCATATAAGAGTCTGAAAACGCTTACCGGCGTCTAGCGCGAGGTCTGCTTGCCACGCCGGAAGGCGGGATGCAGTATCTTTGCGCCGTCCCGAAGCTGATCGAGATAGTCTGACCAGTGCTGCATCATGCGCACGCGTTCATCCCAATACTCACCGCGGGTGTAGGCACGCCTCACTGCATTGCCCTCGGCATGAGCAAGTTGACGCTCGATCGCATCGGGATTCCATTGCCCCATCTCGTTGAGCAAGGTGCTGGCCATTGCCCGAAAGCCATGCCCTGTCATCTCGTCCTTGGCATAGCCAAGGCGGCGCAGAGCAGCGTTGATCGTATTTTCAGACATCGGCCTCGTTCCCGAGCGCAGTGAAGGGAAGAGGTAGGGGCTGAACTCGACGTCGGTCTCAAGCGACTCGATGATCGCAATTGCCTGGCGCGACAAGGGGACAGAATGGATCTTCCGCATCTTCGTCTTGTGAGCCGGGATCGTCCACACGGCAGCATCGAAATCGAACTCGCTCCATTCCGCGAAACGCAACTCTCCGGGCCGCACGAAGACGTGGGGCAGGAGCCGGAGCGCGGTCCGGGTGAGGACATGGCCGTCGAATGTCTCGACCGCGCGAAGTAACGCGCCAACGGCATCTGGCTTGAGGACCGCCGCTCGGTGCGTGACCTTGTGGAGGACAAGCGCGCCACGCAAGTCTGCCGACACATCACGCTCAGCGCGCGATGTTGCAATCGCGTAGCGGAAAATCTGGCCGCAGGTGCCTCTTAGCCGCTGCGCCGTGTCATAGCGCCCCTTGGCTTCGATCTTCCGCAGCGCCAGCAGTAGTTCTGGCGCTGCGATATCCGCAATCGGTCGCTTCGCGAGCGACGGGCGAATCTGGTTGATCAGCCATCGGTTCTTCTTGAGCGTGACCTCGGATATGCCGTCCTTTGCGGCCTTCTCCAGCCATTCATCGGCAACAGCCCCGAAGGTACAAGCAGCAGCAATGCTAGCGGCGATCTTGTCGAGCCGGGCCTGCTGTGCGGGATCGGTTCCCTTGGCAAGAAGCCGCCGGGCTTCATCGCGACGCTCGCGTGCGTCGGCGAGGCTAACCTCGGGATATACACCAAAGGCGAGGGTCTTTTGCTTGCCGTCAAATCGGTAGGCCATCCGCCAGTAGCGATGGCCGGCGGGCGAAATGAGCAGGAACAGGCCGCCACCGTCGCTCAGTTTGTACGACTTCTCGGCGGGCTTGGCGTTCTTAACGGCTACAGCGGACAGGGCCATTTGTTGGTATCTCCTTCCGGAGGCCCCCAGGGATACCAACAAATATACCCACTTTTTGTTGGTATGCCCCCGGATCAAGCCGGACCGGCAGGGATTTTATACCACACAAAACCCTTGAAAAACAGCCATTTTCTGGACGAATCTGGACTGTGCTGGAAGGGTAGGTGGAGGCCCGAGCCGGAATCGAACCGGCGTGCAAGGATTTGCAGTCCTCTGCGTAACCACTCCGCCATCGGGCCTCGAAGCGGTGAGGGCGCGGGATAGGCGGGGGCGGGGCGGTCGTCAAGTCGGCTGCGCGAGGGGATGGCCGGGGGCGGTGTCGAGGCGCGTCAGTCCTCGCCCTCGCCGCGATATTTGAGCTCGAGGAAACGGCCCTGCGTGGCGAGGCGGTGGAGATCGCCGGAGGCGAGTTGCTCGGTCATGCGGGCAAGCTCGCTGTCCACGACCTCCAGCCCTTCGACAAGCTGGCGGTCGGGCGATTTGCCGTTGCGTTCGTCGCGCCGGAGCGACGGTGGGACCCGCTGATAGCCGGAGACGAGTTCGGGTAGCTCCTCGCCGAGCAGCTTGCGGATTTCGACCGCAGCGGGCTGGGCCGGATCGAGGGTGGCGAGCTGGGGGGCGAGCGCCTCCAGCCGCACGCCGATGCCGTCGGCAAGGCGCTGGGCGGGGGCGGGGAGCGCGGGGCGCTGGCGTTCCAGCCACTGCTCGGTCTGGAGCGGCAGCGCCTTGATATCGGCCTGGACCAGCTTTTCGGGCGTGGGCTCCGCGCCCGCCGGCCACATCAGGATGGCGAAGGCGAGGATCGCCATGACGATGAGGGTGAGAAACACGCCGCCTATGCCCAGCGGGGCCACGAAGGTGCCGAAGATGCCGGCGGCGAGCGCGGCCGCGAGGATCGCGGCGATGGCGAGCTTCACCCGGCGCCAGAAGGCGGTCCAGCGCCGCTGGCGCGCGCGCTGGCGCATCCGCCGCCCTTCCGGCGAGACACGGCGCAGCAGGGCTTCGGCCTGTTCGAGGACGCGGGTGGAATCCGCCATCAGCGATCGACCGGCGTGAAGGGATCGGCCGGGCCGCCGGCCGTGATCCGCGCCTGCGCCGCGCCTTCGGCACGGGCGATATAGCCGCGCGACTTTTCGACCTCGTCGGTCAGGGTGGTCACCGTCTGCTTCATCGACGACAGGGCTTCCAGCTTGAATTTATCGATGCTGTCCATCGTATCATAGATGTTCTGGAAAGCGCGCTTCAGCGTTTCGAGCGGGATGGTGGAGGAAGCCGCCTGCTTGTGGATCTCCCCGGTCTGGGTGCGCAGCAGCTCGCCCGTGGAATCGATCATGTTGGCGGTGGTGGTGTTGAGCGCGGTGATCTGCTGCAGCACCAGCTTCTGGTTGGTGAGCGCCTGGGCGACCGTGACGGCGGTGCGCAGCGCCGCCACCGTGGTGGTGGACGCGCGATCGACGCCCTTCACCAGCTCAACATTGTTCTTCTTGACGAGATCGAGCGCGAGATAGCCCTGCACCGTCACCGCCATCTGGGTGAGGAGATCGGTGGAGCGCTGGCGCACATAGAAGAGTGCGGTTTCGCGGATCGCCTTGGACTTGGCCGGATCGGTCGCCTCCAGCTCCATCGCCTTGGCTTCGAGCTGGGCGTCGAGCGCCTTGGAGACGTGGATCATCTGTTCCAGCCGGCCCATCGCCGCCCACAGATTCTGCCGTTCGACATCGATGGCGGCATTGTCCTTCAGCAGCTCGTCCTTGCCGCCGGCCAGCCTCGCCAGGATCGACGAGATGTGGCTCTGCGCCGACTTGTAGCCGTCGAAATAGTCGCGCATCTTGTTGCCGAACGGGAGGATGCCGAACAGCTTCTTGGGCGCGAGCAGGTTGCCCTGCCTGCCGGGATCGAGATCCTCGATGGTGCGGCGAAGCTCCGCCAGGTCGGTGCCGACGCCGGTATCCTTGTCCATCGCGCGCACGGGGCAATCGAGGAAGCGGTTGGACTGGCCGGCGGCCTCGGCGATCTCGCGCCGGCCCATGTTGGAGATCTGATCGACCTTCATACCGAATTCGGGGCTGTTCGCGTCGAGCGCGGCCAGCTCGTCCACGAACGCCTCGGCCTTGGCATCGAGCTGGGTGCGCTGCTCGTCGCGCAGGGGGACGAGCCCGGCGGCCTTTTCCGGCGCGACGATCTTCACCGGTTCCGGTGCCTTCAGCACCAGATCGGTTTCGGTTTCCGTCGCGTCCGTCGCCATGCAGGTCCTCCCAACCCTTTGAAGGCATCCAAGATGGAGGGGAAAGCCGCGCGGTTCAAGCGCCGGGGCGGGCGGCTGGGGCGTTCGTCGAACCGCTTGGACAATTTGTCAGATTTCGGGTATTTCAAAGCAGCCTATGAACGGGGGCCATGATGGCTGAAGGCGAAACGGCATTAATCCTGGCGCGCGCGCAGTTCGCGTTCACCGTTTCATTCCACTTCATCTTCCCGGCCTTTTCGATCGGCCTTGCGAGTTACCTCGCGGTGCTGGAGGGGCTGTGGCTGAAGACGGGCAAGGATCATTATCTCGACCTCTTCCGTTACTGGATGAAGATATTCGCCGTCGCCTTCGCGATGGGCGTGGTTTCCGGCATCGTCATGTCCTACCAGTTCGGCACCAACTGGTCGGTCTTTTCCGACAAGGCCGGGCCGGTGATCGGGCCGCTGATGGCCTATGAGGTGCTGACCGCCTTCTTCCTGGAGGCGGGGTTCCTGGGCGTGATGCTGTTCGGGATGAAGAAGGTGGGGCGCGGGCTGCACTTCACCGCGACCTGCGCGGTGGCGCTGGGCACCTTCATCTCCGCCTTCTGGATCCTTTCGGTCAACAGCTGGATGCAGACGCCGACCGGCCACACCCTGAACGATGTGGGGCAGTTCGTGCCGGCGGCGGGCTGGGCCGACATCATCTTCAACCCGAGCTTCCCCTATCGCCTGGTCCATACGGTGATCGCCGCCTATCTGACGACCGCGCTGGCCGTGGGCGGGGTGGGCGCGTGGCACCTGCTGCGCGGCGATCGCGGGCCGCAGGTGCGGACGATGTTCTCCATGGCGATGTGGATGGCGGCGCTGGTGGCGCCGATCCAGATCTTCGCCGGCGACCTGCACGGCCTCAACACGCTGGAGCATCAGCCGGTGAAGGTGATGGCGATGGAAGGCCATTATCAGAGCCACCCGGACGGCGCGCCGCTGATCCTGTTCGGCATACCGGACAGCAAGGCCGAGACCGTGCATGCCGCGATCGAGATTCCCAAGCTCTCCTCGCTGATCCTGAAGCATGATCTGGATGCGCCGCTGGCCGGCCTCGATACCGTGGCCAAGGCGGATCGGCCGCCGGTCGGGATCATATTCTGGTCGTTCCGCATCATGGTGGGCATCGGCTTCCTGATGCTGACGCTGGGCCTGTGGAGCCTGCTGGGGCGGGTGACGGGGCGGCTTTACGAATGGCGTTGGCTGCACCGCTTCGCGCTGGTGATGGGGCCATCGGGCTTCGTGGCGGTGATCGCCGGATGGGTGACGACCGAGGTGGGGCGCCAGCCCTGGGTGATACAGGGGCTGCTGCGCACGTCCGACGCGGTTTCGCCGCTCGCCTCGC
The DNA here is from genome assembly GCF_001853345.1 of Edaphosphingomonas haloaromaticamans. Lineage (NCBI taxonomy): Bacteria > Pseudomonadati > Pseudomonadota > Alphaproteobacteria > Sphingomonadales > Rhizorhabdaceae > Edaphosphingomonas > Edaphosphingomonas haloaromaticamans. The sequence continues at coordinate 1,566,039 of NZ_MIPT01000001.1, forward strand.
CGGCGGTGGGCGCATCGCTGGTGGCGTTCGTGATCGTCTATTTCACCTGCTTCACGGTGGGCACGCTCTATATCCTGAAGCTGGCGGGCAAGGCACCGGGGCCGCGCGAGGGCGCGCCGGAACGCGCGCCCATTCGCAGCGCCGGGATAACGCCCGCGCAGGCCGTGCAGGAGGGCGAATGATGGACCTCACCGTCATCTGGGCGGCGATCATCGCCATCGCGGTTGCCGCTTATGTGCTGATGGACGGGTTCGACCTCGGCATCGGCATCCTGTTCCCGAAGTTCCGGGTGGGGCGCGAGCGCGATGCCGCGATGAACGCCATCGCGCCGGTGTGGGACGGCAATGAGACCTGGCTGGTGATGGGCGGCGGCGGCCTGCTGGCGGCCTTCCCGCTGGCTTATTCGATCGTGCTGCCGGCGCTCTATGCCCCATTGATCGCGATGCTGCTGGCGCTGGTGTTCCGGGGCGTGGCCTTCGAATTCCGCTGGCGCGACCCCAATCATCGCCGGTTCTGGGATTTCGCCTTCTTCGCGGGATCGCTGGTCGCGACCTTCGCGCAGGGCATCACGCTGGGCGCGCTGCTGCAGGGCATCGAGGTGCACGACCGCGCTTATTCCGGCGGGTGGTGGGACTGGCTGAGCGGATTCAGCCTGCTGACGGGGGTGAGCCTGGTGATCGGCTATGCCTTGCTGGGCGCGGGCTGGCTGATCTGGAAGACGGAAGGGCCGTTGCAGGCGGACGCCCGCCGCTTCGCCCGGCCGTTGGTGCCTGCGCTGGTGGTGGCGATCGCCGCTGTCAGCCTCTCCACCCCTTTCCTCGAGATGCAATATTGGCAGCGCTGGTTCGTATGGCCGGGGCTGATCGTGGCGGTGCCGATGCCGCTGCTGATCGCCTTCGTCGCCTTCATGCTGTGGCGGTCGATCGGCCGCGCCCCGGATTCGCACCCCTTCCTGTGGACGCTGGGGCTGTTCGCCCTTTCCATGGCGGGGCTGGCCATTTCGATCTGGCCGTGGGTGATACCGGGCCGGGTTTCGATCTGGGATGCCGCGGCACCGCATTCGAGCCAGGTGTTCATGCTGATCGGTGCCGGCGTGCTGATCCCGGTGATCCTGGCCTATACCGCCTGGGCCTATTGGGTGTTCCGCGGCAAGGTGGGCGATGACGGCTATCACGCGCATGGCGACCACTGAGCGCAAGCCGCCGCCCTGGCTGCGGCGGATCGGCTGGTTCGTCGCCATCTGGGCGATGAGCGTCCTCGCGATCGGCGCGGTGGCGTGGCTGCTGCGGACGGCAATCAAGGGATAAAGGCCGATCCGGCGGCGTTCCAACGCACGGGAAAATGCTCTACGCCCGTGTCCCATGAATGGGACGGGGGACGATCTCGATATCATGCTGGCGACGGCCGCGGACTGGCTGGCCGCCGGGCATCGCGTGGCCATCGCCACCGTCATCGAAACCTGGGGATCGGCGCCAAGGCGGCGCGGCAGCCATGCGATCATCCGCGACGACGGCCGCTTCGCCGGATCGGTGAGCGGCGGCTGCGTGGAGGGCGACGTGATCGTGGCCGCGCAGGAATTGCTGGCGACGGGCGGCGCGCGCCGGCTGGATTATGGCGTCGCGGACGAGACCGCCTGGGCGGTGGGGCTGGCCTGCGGTGGCCGCATTTCCGTGCTGGTGCAGACGATCGACGCGAAGCATTTTCCGCCGGAACTGATCGCCCGTATCCGCGATGCGCGGGCGCGGGGCGAGACGGTTGCGGTCGCGACCGGTCTCGACGACGGGCGCAGCGTGGAGGGAGAGGGACGGGAAGGCGACTTCGTGGCGCGCTACGCGCCGCCCCTGCGGCTGATGATCGTCGGCGCCGTGCATATCGCCCGCGCGCTGGTGCCGATGGCGCGGATGATCGGATATGCGCCGCTGCTGGTCGATCCGCGCGGCAGCTTCGCCGCATCCTTCGGGGTGGAGGGGATCGTTCCCGATGAACGCTGGCCGGACGAGGCCATGGCCGAATGGCGGCCGGATGCGGCGAGCGCGGTGGTGACGCTGACGCACGATCCCAAGATCGACGATCCCGCACTGGCGGCAGCGCTCGGATCGCCGGCCTTCTACATCGCGGCGCTGGGATCGCGGCGGACGCACGCTGCCCGGCTGGAGCGGCTGGCGGCGCAGGGGTTCGGCGAAGAAGCGCTGGCGCGGATCGCCGGGCCGGCGGGGCTGGACATCGGCGCGGCCGACCCGCCGGAAATCGCGCTTTCGATCCTGGCGCAGGCCACCGCCCGGCTGCGTGGCCGGGAATGAGGTTCGGCCCGGTTCCGACAGGCGAGGCGGTGGGCGCGCTGCTGGGCCATGGCCGCATGATCGGCGGCCGGCGCCTGCCCAAGGGCCGCAGCCTTACGCCCGACGATATTGCGCTGGCGGAGCGCGAAGGCCTTGCCGAGCTGGTGGTGGCGCAACTCGACCCCGGCGACGTGGGTGAGGACGAGGCGGCCATGGCGATTGCCGCCGCGCTGGCGGGGGCGGGTGTGGAGGCATCCGTTCCCCGCCACGGCCGGGTGGACCTGATCGCCCTGCATGATGGGCTGTTCCATTGCGACGGGGCGGCGATCGACGCGGTGAATCTGGTGACGGAGGCGATCGGCCTCGGCACGCTGCACCCCTGCCGGCCGGTGCGTGCGGGCGATGCCGTCGCGACGATGAAGATCATCCCCTATGCGATCGGCGGGCAGGCGCTGGCGGCGGCGATCGCGGCGGCGAGGCGCGCCGATATCGGGGTGCGGCCCTTCGCCCTGCCGCCGACCGCGCTGATCCAGACGCGGCTGCCGGGCCAGCCCGACAAGATGTTCGCCGGCACCGCCGTCGCGACCCGGCAGCGCCTTGCCCGGTTGGGGGCGGCGCTGGCGGCGGAGCATATCTGCAACCATGACGAGGCCGCGCTTGCCCGGCGGCTGGGGGAACAGGACGAG
>NZ_MIPT01000001.1:1569063-1571565 GCF_001853345.1 Edaphosphingomonas haloaromaticamans
CGGGGCCGGGCGCTGGCGGGCGGCGTGCCCTGCCCCTGTCTCTTATACACATCTAGATGTGTATAAGAGACAGCCGCTCCAGCGTGCCGATGATGCTGAGCGAGGCCGAGGTGGAGGCGCTGCGCGGCGCCAACGAGCCGACGTCGATGGTCGAGGTGGAGGAGGTGTTCCTACCGCTCACCCGCCTCATCAACCTGCACGTCGCCGCATCGCGCGGGCTGGCCCGCGTGACCGACGATTTCGTCGGCCGGCCGAGCTGGCCCCGGCCCTATGTGGTGGCTGTCTCTTATACACATCTAGATGTGTATAAGAGACAGTGATCGGCCTGCCGGGCTGCGCGCGCAGCCCGCGCCGCAACGGCATCGATCTGGTGCTGGAGCGGATCGCGGTGGGGTTGCCGGTCGATGGCGGGGTGATCGCGCGGATGGGCGTGGGCGGCCTGATCGCGGACCAGATCCGCAGGGACGGCCCCTATGGGCAGGAAGCCTGGGAGCCGGAGGATTGAGCGTCCGCGCGGCGAAGGCGGGTGCGATCCTGCTCGCCGCCGGCTCCTCCCGGCGGATGGGGGCGAACAAGCTGACCGCCGATCTGGACGGGCGGCCGCTGATCCTTCACGTCGCCGAGGCCATCCGCGCGGCCGGCCTGCCGCCGCCGATCGTGGTGACGGGGCATGACGCGCCGGCGATCGAGCAGGCGCTGGCGGGCAGGGATTGCCGTTTCGTTCATGCCGCCGACCATGCCGAGGGGCTTTCGCGATCGCTGGCGGCGGGGATAGCCGCAGTGCCGGACGATTGGGGCGCGGCGATGATCTGCCTGGGCGACATGCCATCGATCCCGGCGGCCGTGCTGCGCAGCCTGGCGGACGAGGCGGGCAGGGAGCGGGTGATCGTGCCCGTGCATGGCGGGCGGCGCGGCAATCCGGTGATCTGGGGACGGAGCTACTTCCCCCGGCTGATGGCGATCCGGGGCGACAAGGGCGCGCGCGGGCTGATCGACGCGCTGGGCGATGCCGTGACCTTCATGGCCTGCGATACGCCCGCCGTCCTGATCGATGCCGATACGCCCGATGCGCTGGCGGCGCTGCGGGCGAATTTCGCCAAAGCGTCCTCAAGCGACAGGCGGCCATAAGCTCACCCCCTTGGCTGGGCCTGAGCCGGCGGGGCCGGTATCGATCGGGCAAAGATCATATGGGAGAGAGCAATGGCCTGGGACGAGGAATGCGACGTCGTCGTCATCGGATCGGGCGGGGGCGCGCTGGTGGGCGCGCTGGCCGCCGCCAAGGCGGGCCTGAAGGTGATCCTGGTCGAGGCGACCGACCGGTTCGGCGGCACGACAGCCTATTCCGGCGGCGGCATGTGGCTGCCCTGCAATGCCGCGCTGCGCCGCGCGGGCGACGACGACACCATGGAGGATGCGCGGGAATATTATCGCGCCGTGGTGGGGGGCCGCACCCCGCGCGCGGTGCAGGACGCCTTCCTCGATAACGGCGCGGCCATGCTCGATTTCCTGGAGAGCGACCCGCATCTGGAATTCGCCGTCTATCCCTGGCCGGATTATTACGGGAAGGCGCCCAAGGCGCGCGCCGGCGGCCGGCACATCATGCCGCTGAACCTGACGCCCGAGGAGATCGGGGCCTTGCGCGACCAGTTGCGGCCGACCCTGCCGGTGGAACGGCTGGGCGAGCCCCTGCCGGAGGAGCTGGTGGGCGGGCAGGCGCTGATCGGGCGGCTGCTGCTGGCGCTGAAGGCGCAGGCCGGCGCGGACCTGAGGCTTTCCACGCCGTTCCGCGATTATGTGGTGGAGGATGGCGCCGTTACCGGCGTGGTCGTGGGCAAGGACGGGGCCGAACGCCGCATCCGGGCGCGCAAGGGCGTGCTGGCGGCGGCCGGCGGGTTCGAACGCAATGGCGAGATGCGGGCGCGTTTTGGCGTGCCGGGCGAGCTTTCCGGCTGCGTGGGCGCGCCGGGCAATATGGGCCGGCCGATCGAGGCGGGCATCGCCATCGGCGCGGACGTGGACCTGATGGGCGAGGCCTGGTGGTCCCCCGGCATCCTGCACCCGGACGGCACGGCAACCTTCTCGCTCGGGCTGACCGGTGGCATCTTCGTCGATGCCAATGGCGAGCGTTTCGCCAACGAATCCGCCGCCTATGACCGGCTGGGCCGCGACATCATCGCGGCGGAGGCGGAGGGACGGCTGAAGCGGCCCTTCTGGATGGTCTATGACGACAGCACGGGCGGCGAGCCGCCGGTGATCTTCCCGACCGTGCCGGTGGGCAAGGCCGAGGATTATGTGGCCGCCGGCTATCGCAAGCGCGGCGCGACGCTGGCGGAGCTGGCAAGCGAGATCGGCGTGCCGGCCGATCGGCTGGAGGCGACGGTCGCGCGCTACAACGGCTTCTGCGATGCCGGCCGGGACGAGGATTTCGACCGGGGCGGTGAGCCTTATGACCGCTTCTTCATGGGCGAGGGCGGCGGATCGCCGCTGGTGCCGATCCGGCGG
>NZ_MIPT01000001.1:1573075-1576140 GCF_001853345.1 Edaphosphingomonas haloaromaticamans
CTCATCAACCTGCACGTCGCCGCATCGCGCGGGCTGGCCCGCGTGACCGACGATTTCGTCGGCCGGCCGAGCTGGCCCCGGCCCTATGTGGTGGCGATCGCCGGCAGCGTGGCGGTGGGCAAGAGCACGGTCGCCCGCCTGCTGCGCGCGCTGCTTTCGCGCTGGCCGGATCATCCCAAGGTGGACCTCGTCACCACCGACGGCTTCCTCTTCCCCACGCGGGAGCTGGAGGCGCGGGGGCTGATGGCGCGCAAGGGCTTTCCCGAAAGCTATGACGTGAAGCGGATGATCGGCTTCCTCGCCGATATCCGCGCGACGGGGCGGGCGACCTCGCCGGTCTATTCCCACCAGGCCTACGACATATTGCCCGGCGAGGAACATGTGGTCGACCGGCCGGACATATTGATCTTCGAGGGGCTGAACGTCCTCCAGATCGGCGCCGGGATGGAGCGGGCGAACGCGCCGGTGTTCACCGCCAGCGATTTCTTCGACATATCGATCTACATCGATGCGGCGGAGGAGAATATCGAGCGCTGGTATCTGGAGCGGTTCATGCTCCTCCAGCGCACCGCCTTCCAGAACCCGGCATCCTATTTCCACCACATGGCCCACGCCCCGTTCGATGAAGCGCGGGCCTTTGCGCTGCAATTGTGGGAACGGATCAACGGCCCCAATCTGCGCGACAATATCGAACCCTCGCGCTCGCGCGCCGACGTGATCCTGCACAAGCAGGCCGATCACGGCGTCGATTGGCTGAAGCTGAGGCGGTTGTAGGGGAAAGCAGCCCCGGCCCTTCTCCCCCGGACCCGCCGCGAAATTCCGCATCGACAAAATTCCACATCGACCGTGCGACGATGCGGTAAAATTCGACTCCATGGCGTTCAAAAATTCCCTTCGCTTCCGCGCGGGATTCATGCAGCAAGGCTGCGCATGGCCACGGATGCGCGGCCGATAAGCGATGCTTTGCGGGAGTTTGCCATGGGAAGGATGCGCGACAAGATCGTGCTTATAACGGGCGCGAGCGAGGGAATCGGGCGCGCCACGGCCGAGCTGATCGCCGCGGAAGGCGGCCATGTCGCGATCGCCGCGCGGCGGGCGGAGCCGCTGGAGGAGACGCGCGCGGCAATCGCGGCGGCCGGCGGATCGGTGGAGGCGCATCGGCTCGACGTGTCCGATCTCGACGCTTACGCCGCGCTGATCGCGGACGTCGCCGGGCGCCATGGCCGGCTGGACGTGCTNGTGAACAATGCGATGTCCGCCGCCTACAAGTCGATCGCGGACCTCACCATCGAGGATTGGCGGCGCGATTTCGCGGTGAATGCCGAGGCGGTGTTCGTGGGCACGCGCGAGGCGATGAAGCTGATGATCCCCGCCGGACGCGGATCGATCGTCAATATTTCCTCCGCCTGCGGGGTGCGGGCGATGCCGGGCATGGCGAGCTATTCCGCGTCCAAGGCGGCGCTGATCCACTTTTCCGCCTGCGCCGCGATCGAGGGCGCGCCGCACGGCGTGCGGGTGAACAGCATCGTCCCCGGCCAGATCGCGACGCCCGCGACGCTGCATTTCCAGGAAATGGCGCCGGATGCGGCGAATGCCGTGACGCAGGCGATCCCGATGCGGCGCAGCGGCGAGCCGGCCGAGCTGGCGCGGGCCGTGCTGTTCCTGGCTTCGGACGAATCCGGCTACGTCAACGGCGTCGCGCTGCCCGTGGACGGCGGCAAGACCGTCCAGCTCTACATGCCGTCATGAGCGGGGCGCTTTCGGGCAAGCGCGCCGTCGTGACCGGCGGCGCGCAGGGGATCGGCCGGGCGATCGCGGAGCGGCTGGCGGCGGACGGCGCGCGGGTGGCGGTGCTGGATATCGATGCCGGCGCGGCCGGCGGCACGGCAGAGGCGCTGGCGGGCGGGGGGCATATCGGCCTGGCCTGCGACGTTTCCGACAGCGGATCGGTGGATGCGGCCTTCGCGGAGATCGCGGGCGCGTTCGGCGGCGTCGACATCCTCGTCAACAATGCCGGCACGGGCCGGGGCCCCGACGACGGCAGCGACCAGATGTATGCCGGTGCGGCCGAGCGCGCCGCCCAGATCGCGCGGGGCGAGGCGCCGACCGCGCATGCCGACCAGCTGATCCACATGTCCGACGCGGGATGGCGGCGGGTGATGGGCGTCAACCTGGACGGGATGTTCCATTGCGCGCGGGCGGCGGTGCGGCTGATGGCGGCGGGCGGCCATGGCGGCAGCATCGTCAACATCGCATCGACATCGGCGGCGTCCGGCGAAGGCCCGCTGCATTATGTGACGAGCAAGGCCGGCGTCGTCGGCCTCACCCGCGCGCTGGCGCGCGAGCTTGCGACGCGCGGCATCCGCGTGAACGCCGTCCATCCCGGCCCCACCGACACGCCGATCATGCAAAGCGTGCCCGATGCGATGGTGGCGGCGATGGAGGCGGCGATCCCGCTGGGGCGGATGGCGCGCCCGGCCGAGATCGCGGCGGCGGTCGCCTTCCTCGCATCCGAGCAGGCGAGCTATGCCACCGGCAGCGTGCTGACGGTGAATGGCGGTTCCTACATGGTCTGACGGAAAGGGGTGGGCGGGGGAGGCCCGGCGTGGCATGGTGGCGCATCAGCGTTCTGGAGTAGCCATGTTCGATCGCCTGTTCCTCGCCCATCCGCGCAGCGTGAACGAAAGCTATGTCGAGCATTTCGGCGTGGCCTTCCGCTTCGGCGCGACGATGGTGGCAAGCGGCCTCGCCTGCATGGTCCATGGCATCGTTCCCGCCCTGTTCGTGCGGACCGGCAGCAATGCCGTGAAGCGGCTGCACGCGCAGATGGCCGCGCGCCAGCCTTCCCCCCGCGCCCGCGAGCAGCGCCATGCCGGGTGGAACGAGCCCGAATGGCAGATCGAGTATGAAATCTGATCGAATTTGAGGTCGGATTGCCGGGCGAGCGGTTGCCCTTGACGGCCCGCCTGCCTATCGGCGTGGATGTGACCGCGCCTGTTCCCCCGCTCCGCATCGATATCGACTCCGCCGCCCTCGTCGCCAACTGGCGCTGGTTCGCGGAGGCG
>NZ_MIPT01000001.1:1576740-1578678 GCF_001853345.1 Edaphosphingomonas haloaromaticamans
AATATCTCGCCATCGGCGAAAGCGACCGGCTCACGCTGAAATTCGTGAAGCCCTGATCGAAGGGCCGGCGCGCGGAAAGCCGCCGGCCCGCCCGCTTATTCGCCCAGCTTGTCGATCTTGGCCTGCAGGCCGGCAAGCTGCGCCTTCAGCGCCGCCAGCTCGTCATCTGTCTCTTATACACATCTAGATGTGTATAAGAGACAGCCTGCTGGCCGTGGACATCGGCGCCGCGCAGGACGTGGAGGAAGGCGACTGGCTGGAGCTGGATTACGATCCCGCAACGGCATCGATTGCTTCGGGCCTGTCACAATATGAGTTGCTGACCTCGCTCGGCCGCCGCTATCAGCGGTGCTGGTTATGACGGGTAAGCGCTTGGCCGAAGCCATCATCTCATTCTTCGCCGCGATCGGCCGGATCGCCATCCGCTCGCTCGCCACGGTGGGCCGGGCGACATTGTTCGCGATCAATGCGATCCGGCGCGGGCTGACGCCCCCTTATTATCCGCACAAATGGCTGGAGCAGCTCGCCCATATCGGCTGGTTCTCGCTGCCGGTGGTGGGCCTGACGGCGATCTTCACCGGCGCCGCGCTGGCGCAGCAGACCTTCACCGCCGGATCGCGCTTCAACGCGACCTCGACGGTGCCGGCCATCGTGGTGCTGGGCATCGTGCGCGAGCTGGGTCCGGTGCTGGTCGGCCTGATGGTGGCGGGCCGCGTCTCATCGGCGATGGCGGCGGAGCTGGGCACCATGCGCGTGACCGAGCAGCTCGACGCGATGACGACGCTGCGCACCGATCCCTTCCGCTACCTGATCGCGCCGCGCCTGTTCGCGTCCGTGATCGCGCTGCCGCTGATGGTGATGATCGCCAATGCCATCGGCATCTTCGGCGGCTATCTGATCGCCGTCTACAAGCTGGATTTCAACGCCGTCGGCTATCTGAAGGTGACGCGCGAATTCCTGGAGGCCAGCGATTTCATGATGGCGCTGGTGAAGGCGGCGGTGTTCGGCTTCTTCATCGCGCTGATGGGCTGCTATCACGGGTTCCGCGCCAATGGCGGCGCGGCCGGCGTAGGTGAGGGCACCCGTAATGCGGTGGTGAGCGCCTTCATCCTGATCCTGCTTTCCAACCTCCTCATCACCGTGATGGCGTTCGGCTGATGGCGACCCCCAAGATCCAGATCAGCGGGCTGGCCAAGACGTTCGGCGCGAACCGCGTGCTCGACGGCGTGGACCTGGCGGTCGAGGCCGGGGAATCGATGACGATCATCGGCCAGTCCGGCAGCGGCAAATCGGTGACGCTGAAATGCATATTGGGCCTCGTCCGCCCCGATGCCGGATCGATCCGCATCGACGGCGAGGAGATCGTGGGGCTGGGCGAGCGCGACCTTGCCCGCGTGCGCGCCAAGTTCGGCATGCTGTTCCAGGGCAGCGCCCTGTTCGATTCGCTGCCCGTGTGGCGCAACGTGACCTTCGCGCTGACGCAGGGCCGCGCGCGGGACACCGCCCGGATGCGGGCGATCGCGCAGGAGAATCTGGAGCGGGTGGGGCTGGGGCCGGAGGTGCTGAACCTCAGGCCCAGCGAGCTTTCCGGCGGCATGCAGAAGCGCGTGGCGCTGGCCCGCGCCATCGCGCCCCGGCCGGAGATCATCTTCTTCGACGAGCCGACCACCGGCCTCGACCCGATCCGCGCCGACGTAATCAACGACCTGATCATGAGCCTGGTCGACGACCTCGGCATCACCGCGCTGACCATCACCCACGACATGGCATCCGCGCGGAAGATCGCCCACCGGGTGGCGATGCTCTACCAGGGCAAGATCATCTGGCACGGCCCGCGCGACCGGCTTTATGATTCCGGCAATCCCTATGTGGACCAGTTCGTCCAGGGCAATGCCGAGGGGCCGATCCGCTAGGATCAATCGGTTCCGGAATGGGGAG
>NZ_MIPT01000001.1:1579693-1767724 GCF_001853345.1 Edaphosphingomonas haloaromaticamans
TTTCCGCGCGCCGGCCCTTCGATCAGGGCTTCACGAATTTCAGCGTGAGCCGGTCGCTTTCGCCGATGGCGAGATATTTTTCGCGGTCCTGGTCCTGTCTCTTATACACATCTAGATGTGTATAAGAGACAGGCCGCCGCGAGGGCCGCCGAGTGCCTCGGCGGAACCCACCCCCAACCCCTCCCTTGCAGGGAGGGGAGAGGAAGCGCCGAAGGCCGCCTGCTTCTGATATTCCGGAGGGTTCCGGTGCGTGGAAAAGCGTTGTCCCGGAGCCGCCAGCGATGCCAGCCTGCGCTGGCCCGACGTTATCGGATCGGCTGCGGCCCGCCATCGCCGCTTCGCCCGATATCCGGGCGTCGCGGCGACGGCGGGGTGTTCCGGGTCAGCGTTCGATGCACATGGCGATGCCCATGCCGCCGCCGATGCAGAGCGTGGCGAGGCCCTTCTTCGCGTCGCGCTTTTCCATCTCGTAGAGCAGGGTGGTGAGGACGCGGGCGCCCGAGGCGCCGATCGGGTGGCCGATGGCGATGGCGCCGCCGTTGACGTTCACCTTGTCTGCATCCCAGCCGAGTTCCTTGCCGACGGCGAGCGACTGGGCGGCGAAGGCCTCGTTCGCCTCGATCAGGTCGAGATCGGCGACCGTCCAGCCCGCCTTTTCCAGGGCGATGCGGCTGGCCGGCGCGGGGCCGATGCCCATGATCGCGGGATCGACGCCGCAGGTGGCCCAGGAGACGATCTTGCCCAGCACCTTGGCGCCGCGCCGGGCGGCCTCATCCGCCGACATCACGACGATGGCGGCGGCGCCATCGTTGATGCCGCTGGCATTGGCGGCGGTGACGGTGCCGTCCTTCTTGAAGGCGGGCTTCAGCGCCTGCATCGCCTCCAGCGTGGCGCCGGCGCGGATATATTCGTCCTGATCGACGACGGTGTCGCCCTTGCGGCCCTTCACGGTGACGGGCGCGATCTCATCCTTGAAGCGGCCGTCGGCGCGGGCCTTTTCCGCCCGGTTCTGGCTGCGCACGGCGAAGGCATCCTGCTCGGCCCGGGTGATCTGATATTTCTCCGCCAGATTTTCGGCGGTGATGCCCATGTGGTAATTGTTGAACGCGTCCGTCAGGCCATCATGGATCATGGTGTCGAGCAGGGCGACATTGCCCATCTTGGCGCCGGCCCGCAGGAACTGGGCGTGCGGCGCCATCGACATATTCTCCTGCCCGCCGGCGACCATGATCTTCGCATCGCCGGCGCGGATCGCCTGGGCGGCGAGCGCGACCGCGCGCAGGCCGGACCCGCAGAGCTGGTTGATGCCGATCGCGGTCTTTTCCACCGGCAGGCCGGCATTGACCGCCGCCTGGCGGGCGGGGTTCTGCCCCTGGCCGGCGGTGAGCACCTGGCCCAGGATCACCTCGTCCACATCCGCCGGCGCGACTCCGGCCTGGGCGAGCGCCGCCTCGATCGCGATGCGCCCCAGCTCGTGCGCGGGGGTGGCGGCGAAGGCGCCGAGAAAGCTGCCCACGGGGGTGCGCTTTGCGGCGGTGATGACGACTTCGGTCATGCTAGGCTCCTGTGCGAACGTGGCTCGATCGGCCCTTTGCGGTGCTTCTTCGGCAGCGCGCCTATCATCTCTTTCGCGGTTGCGAAAGCCAATGTGCCAGCGGCTCCCACAGCGCCTGCCGGCCCCGGCTGCCGACGATCATGCCGACATGGCCGAGGTCGAGCCGCATCGCATCGCCGATACCGGCCGCGCTGGCGGCGGGCACGATGCGATCGGTGAGCGAGGCGACGTCCAGCACCGGGCAGGCGATCGCGGCCGGATCGACCGGCGCGCCGGCCACCAGCCATCCGCCCTTGCCGGTAATGTCGCCGCCGAAGAGATCGACCAGCAATTGCCGCCCGGCGGCGAGCGTCAGCGGCGGACCGTCATTGGCCCAATCCTCCAGCGCGATGAAGGCCTCGATGCGGGGATCGCCTTCGGGCAGGCGGCCGAAATCCTCGAACTTGCGGATGGTGCGCGCGGGATCGAGCCGCCAGAAGCTGGCCTGCAGCGCCTCCATCGGCAGCACGCCCAGCGTTTCGGCGGTGGGTTCGGCCTGGTTCCACAGGCCGGCAAGGTCATCGCGTGCCGCGCGCGGGAACGCGCTGAAATGCCACGGCGCCGCGATCAGCGCGAGCGAGCGGACCGGATGGCGCGCGGCGGCGGCGAGCGCCATCGTGCCCCCCAGGCAATAGCCGGCAAGCGCCACCGGCTCGCCCAAGATTCAGATCAGCGGGCTGGCCAAGACGTTCGGCGCGAACCGCGTGCTCGACGGCGTGGACCTGGCGGTCGAGGCCGGGGAATCGATGACGATCATCGGCCAGTCCGGCAGCGGCAAATCGGTGACGCTGAAATGCATATTGGGCCTCGTCCGCCCCGATGCCGGATCGATCCGCATCGACGGCGAGGAGATCGTGGGGCTGGGCGAGCGCGACCTTGCCCGCGTGCGCGCCAAGTTCGGCATGCTGTTCCAGGGCAGCGCCCTGTTCGATTCGCTGCCCGTGTGGCGCAACGTGACCTTCGCGCTGACGCAGGGCCGCGCGCGGGACACCGCCCGGATGCGGGCGATCGCGCAGGAGAATCTGGAGCGGGTGGGGCTGGGGCCGGAGGTGCTGAACCTCAGGCCCAGCGAGCTTTCCGGCGGCATGCAGAAGCGCGTGGCGCTGGCCCGCGCCATCGCGCCCCGGCCGGAGATCATCTTCTTCGACGAGCCGACCACCGGCCTCGACCCGATCCGCGCCGACGTAATCAACGACCTGATCATGAGCCTGGTCGACGACCTCGGCATCACCGCGCTGACCATCACCCACGACATGGCATCCGCGCGGAAGATCGCCCACCGGGTGGCGATGCTCTACCAGGGCAAGATCATCTGGCACGGCCCGCGCGACCGGCTTTATGATTCCGGCAATCCCTATGTGGACCAGTTCGTCCAGGGCAATGCCGAGGGGCCGATCCGCTAGGATCAATCGGTTCCGGAATGGGGAGATGCTCTCCATTCCCCATGCGTAGCTGGGGCGGCCGCCGCGAGGGCCGCCGAGTGCCTCGGCGGAACCCACCCCCAACCCCTCCCTTGCAGGGAGGGGAGAGGAAGCGCCGAAGGCCGCCTGCTTCTGATATTCCGGAGGGTTCCGGTGCGTGGAAAAGCGTTGTCCCGGAGCCGCCAGCGATGCCAGCCTGCGCTGGCCCGACGTTATCGGATCGGCTGCGGCCCGCCATCGCCGCTTCGCCCGATATCCGGGCGTCGCGGCGACGGCGGGGTGTTCCGGGTCAGCGTTCGATGCACATGGCGATGCCCATGCCGCCGCCGATGCAGAGCGTGGCGAGGCCCTTCTTCGCGTCGCGCTTTTCCATCTCGTAGAGCAGGGTGGTGAGGACGCGGGCGCCCGAGGCGCCGATCGGGTGGCCGATGGCGATGGCGCCGCCGTTGACGTTCACCTTGTCTGCATCCCAGCCGAGTTCCTTGCCGACGGCGAGCGACTGGGCGGCGAAGGCCTCGTTCGCCTCGATCAGGTCGAGATCGGCGACCGTCCAGCCCGCCTTTTCCAGGGCGATGCGGCTGGCCGTCGGCTATGGCGCGACCTTCGCTGCGCCGGCGGCGATGCGCGTCGCCATCCTGAACGTGGGCTATGCCGACGGCTATCTGCGCGGTTTCGGCGAGGGACGGGGCCGGGCGCTGGCGGGCGGCGTGCCCTGCCCCTGTCTCTTATACACATCTAGATGTGTATAAGAGACAGCCTCCGGCGCGGGCGTGCCCCAATCGAGGAGGAGCGGGCGCACGCCCTGCGTCGCCAGCCAGCGCAGCAGCGACCGGCCTTCGGCGAGATCGAGGACGTGCGGCGGGTTGATGAGCGAGGGCACGAACAATGCGGGCGGCCCATCGCCGCCATAATCGCGGATCGCGGCGCGGCCGATGCGCGCGATCACCGGCATTTCGGGCGGGCGCGGGGCGCGATCATGGCCCTGGTAGCGGCGCAGCCCGGCGAGCGCCGCGCGTAGCCGGGCCGGATCGCCCGCGGTTTCATGCTGCAGCATGGCAAGGAACAGCGGAAGGGGGCGGGGCTTCTGTTGCGGTGCGTCAGAAAATGATGCTACGCTGCCGCAATTCGTGGGAAAGGGCGCGGTCATGGCGAAATCAGCTGGTTCGGGCACGGGGGGTTCTGGCACGGTCATCATCAAGAAATACGCCAATCGCCGGCTCTATAATACCGAGACGTCGAGCTACATCACGCTCGATCATCTTGCGCACATGACGCGCGAGGGGCGGGATTTCAAGGTGATCGACGCCAAGACGGAAGAGGACATCACGCACAACGTCCTCACCCAGATCATCATGGAGGAGGAAAATCGCGGGCAGACGATGCTGCCGGTGAATTTCCTGCGGCAGCTTATCTCCATGTATGGCGATTCGATGCAATCGATGGTGCCGCAATATCTGGAAGCATCGATGGATGCGTTCCGCCGCAACCAGACGCAGTTCCGCCAGGCGATGGAAGGGGCGTTCGCCGGCGGCCCGTTCGCGGAGCTGGCCAAGCGCAACATGGACATGTTCGAGGCGGCGGCCAAGGCGTTCCAGCCGCCGAAGAAGAACGGCTCCGCCGGCGAGGAAGCGGCCGGGGCCGCTGGCGGATCGCGCGATGACGAGCTGGCGGCGCTGAAGGCGCAGCTTGCCGGCCTGCAGGCCAAGATCGACAAGCTGGGCGAATAAGCGGGCGGGCCGGCGGCTTTCCGCGCGCCGGCCCTTCGATCAGGGCTTCACGAATTTCAGCGTGAGCCGGTCGCTTTCGCCGATGGCGAGATATTTTTCGCGGTCCTGGTCCCCCTGCGAAAGGGTGGGCGGCAGGGTCCACACGCCGTTCGGATAATCGGCCTTGTCCCTGGGATTGGCGTTCGCTTCCGATTCGGCGGCCAGCTTGAAGCCGGCGCTTTCGGCGAGGCGGACGATCGTCGACTTCTTCAGATAGCCGCTGGATTTTTCGAGCGCGGAATCGCGGTCCTCGGGCAGGCGGTGATCGACCACGCCCAGCACGCCGCCGGGCTTCAGCGCCTTGTAGAAGCTGGCGAAGGCGGCCTTGGCTTCCGGCTCGCCCGTCATCAGCAGGTTGTGGACGTTGCGGAAGGTGAGCACCACGTCCGCGCTGCCGGCCGGCGCGATATCGCCGGGGGCCTTGGGATCGAGGGTGGTGATCTCCACCTTGCCGAAGCGGGCCGGATCGCTGGCCACCAGCGTTTCGGTGGCGGTGCGATATTTGCCCGGAGGCTGGGCGGCGGCGATGTAACGGCCCTTGTCCTTGAGCAGCGGGGCCAGGATTTCCGTATACCAGCCGCCGCTGGGCCAGATTTCCACCACCGTCTGGTCCGGCTGGATGCCGAAGAAGCTGAGCGTTTCCACCGGATGGCGATATTGATCGCGCGCGCGATTTTCCGCCTTGCGGCGCGGATCGGCCACGGCGGCCGCGATCGGCCCGGAAGCGGCGGCGTGGTGCATGGCGTGGCCGGCGTGGGCGGAATGATCCTCCTGCGCGAAGGCCGGCGCGGAAGCCGCCAGGCCGGCCAGCAGGGCTGCCGCAAAAACAGGGTGGCGCAAAGTCTCTCTCCCAATCATGACGATGGCGGCATGATGCGGAGGACGGGTTGGGGATGCAAGGCACACTCTGGGCGTTGGCGGGGGCTTCGGCGGCGGTGGCCGGGCTGGCGGCGCTGGCGGACCACCGCCGCAACCGCCGCCGCGACGTGGACCGGGTGGGCTGGGTGCCGTGGCCGCTGATCGTGATGCTGGCGATCCTGCTGGCGCTGGCCTTCACCACCTTCGCCATCCACAATCCGGAGTGACCGGATGCGGGGCGTTGAATGAAAATTACTCATGTGACGGGTAAAGAGTAACGTCGTTTCAAAAAATCATGGGCCACGGGTTGCGCGAAGCGGCGCGACAGGCCAAAGACGCCCCGCAAACCCAACCCTTAAAGGAGCGGAGCCTGATTCACGATCCGATCGGCCGGCACCCGGCGGAGCGATCGAGACGTTCAAGCCCCAGGATAGCGTGTCATGACCCATCAGTTCGACAAGTCCCGCCTGCCCAGCCGCCATGTTTCCGTGGGGCCGGAGCGCGCGCCGCATCGCAGCTATTATTACGCGATGGGCATGACCGAGGAGGAGATCGCCCGTCCGTTCGTGGCGGTGGCGAGCGCGGGCAACGACAGCGCGCCCTGCAACACCACGCTGAACGAACAGGCCGATATCTGCCGCGAGGGCGTGATCGCGGGCGGCGGCACCCCCCGCCGGTTCAACACCATCACCGTGACCGACGGCATCGCCATGGGCCATCAGGGCATGAAAAGCTCGCTGGTCAGCCGCGAGGTGATCGCGGATTCGGTGGAGCTTTCGGTGCGCGGCCATTGCTATGACGCGCTGGTGGGCTTTGCCGGCTGCGACAAATCGCTGCCCGGCATGATGATGGCGATGCTGCGCCTGAACGTGCCTTCGATCTTCGTCTATGGCGGATCGATCCTGCCCGGCCGGTTCCACGACCGCGACGTGACGGTGGTCGACGTGTTCGAGGTGGTCGGCAAATATGCCGCGCACGCCTGCCCGCTTTCGGAAGTGACGGCGCTGGAAAAGGTGGCCTGCCCCGGCCACGGCGCCTGCGGCGGCCAGTTCACCGCCAACACCATGGCCTGCGTGGGCGAGGCGATCGGCCTGTCGCTGCCCAACAGCAACATGATGCCGGCGCCCTATAAGGGCCGCGACGAGATCGCCCGCGCGGCGGGACGGCAGGTGATGGAACTGGTGGCGCGGAACATCCGCCCGCGCGACATCTGCACGCGCGAAGCCTTCATCAACGCCGCCCGGATCGTGGCGGCGACCGGCGGATCGACCAACGGCGCGCTCCATCTGCCGGCGATGGCGAACGAGGCGGGGATCGAGTTCGACCTGTTCGACGTGGCCGAGATCTTCAAGTCCACGCCCTATATCGCCGATCTGAAGCCGGGCGGCCGCTATGTCGCCAAGGACATGCACGAGGCGGGCGGCATCTACATGCTGATGAAGACGCTGATGGCCGAAGGGCTGCTCTACGGCGACTGCATGACGGTGACGGGCAGGACGCTCGCCGAGAATATCGACGAGGTGACGTGGAACCCCGACCAGAAGGTGATCTACGACGCCAAGACCCCGATCACCCCCACCGGCGGCGTCGTCGGCCTCAAGGGCACGCTGGCGCCGGAAGGGGCGATCGTGAAGGTGGCCGGCATGCACCGGCTGCAGTTCGAAGGGCCGGCGCGCGTGTTCGATTGCGAGGAGGATGCCTTCGCCGCCGTCGAGGCGCGCAACATCGCCGAGGGATCGGTCATCATCATCCGCTATGAAGGGCCGAAGGGCGGACCGGGCATGCGCGAGATGCTTTCGACCACGGCGGCGCTTTACGGGCAGGGCATGGGCGAGAAGGTGGCGCTGATCACCGACGGGCGCTTTTCGGGCGGCACGCGCGGCTTCTGCATCGGCCATGTCGGGCCGGAAGCGGCGGACGGCGGGCCGATCGCGCTGGTCGAGGATGGTGATCCCATCCGCATCGATGCCGAGGCCGGCACGATCGACCTGTTGGTGGCCGACGACGTTCTGGCGGAGCGCCGGGCGAAGTGGCAGCCGCGCAGGACCGATTATAATTCGGGCGCGCTGTGGCGTTATGCCCGAAATGTCGGGCCGGCGTGGAAGGGGGCGGTGACGCATCCCGGCGCCAGGGCGGAGACCCATGTCTACGCCGACATCTGATCCGGCGGCGGCGCGCCGCGCGATCCTGACGGCGGCGGAAACGCGCGCCGCGGAGGAGGCGATCTTCGCCCACGGCGTGCCGGTGGCGGACTTGATGGAGCAGGCGGGCGCCGCCGTGGCCGAGGCCGCGTGGCGCTTCGCCGCGATGCCGCCGACGCTGATCCTGTGCGGACCGGGCAATAATGGCGGGGACGGCTATGTCGTCGCGCGGCACCTGCGCGAGCGCGGCGTGCCGGTGCGCGTGGCGGCGACCGGCGAGCCCGCAACCGAGGCGGCGCGCGAGATGCGGGCGCGGTGGGGCGGGCCGGTGGAGGCGCTGGCCGATGCGAAGCCGGCGCCGCTGCTGATCGATGCCCTGTTCGGCACCGGCCTGTCGCGGCCGCTGGACGGCGACGTCGCGGGCCGGCTGGCGGAACTGGCGGCGGCGGCGAAGCTCGCCATCGCGGTGGACCTGCCGAGCGGCATCGCCACCGACGACGGCGCGATCCTTTCCCCCGTGCCGCGTTTCGACCTGACGGTGGCGCTGGGCGTGCTGAAGCCGGCGCATGTGCTGCAGCCAGCCGCATCCTTTTGCGGGCGGGTGGCGGTGGCCGATATCGACCTTGGCGGCGAAGCGCGCGCGTGGCGGGTGGAGCGGCCGCGGCTGGCGGCGCCGACGCCCGCCGACAACAAATATACGCGCGGGCTGGTGGCGGTGATCGGCGGCGCGATGCCGGGCGCGGCGATGCTGGCGGCGACGGCGGCCGCCCGTGCCGGTGCGGGCTATGTCGTGCTGACGGGCGAGGGCGCCGGGACGCTGCCCCATGCCATCGTGCGGCGGGACGATGCGACGGCGCTGGCCGATCCGCGCACCGGCGCGGTCGTGGCGGGGCCGGGGCTGGGGCGCGACATCGCGGCGCGCCGGCGGCTGCGGGCGGCGATGGATTCGGGCCATCCGATCGTGATCGATGCGGATGGGCTGGCCTTGCTGGCCGATGCTGGGCTATCGCGCCTCCGCCGGCTGGCGATGCCGGCGGTGCTGACCCCGCACGAGGGCGAATTCAAGCGCCTGTTCGGCGATCTGCCGGGCAGCAAGCTGGATCGCGCGCGGGAAGCCGCGCGACGGAGTGAAGCAGTGATTGTGTTGAAGGGCGCGGACAGCGTGGTCGCCCACCCCGATGGCCGGGCGGCGGTGGCCGCCACGGCGCCGGCCTGGCTGGCGAGCGCCGGCACGGGCGATGTGCTGGCGGGCATCACCGGCGCGATGCTGGCGCGCGGGCTGGACCCGTTCGCGGCGGCGCAGGCCGGCCTGTGGCTGCACGGCGCGGCGGCGGCGCAGGCCGGCCCCGGCCTGATCGCCGACGACCTGCCGGCCCATCTGGCATCCGCGCTGGCGGCCTGCGCATGAGCGAGGACGGACTGGTCGTCCGCCTCGCCGGGCGCGGCGACGGCGTGACCGCCGATGGCCGGCATGTCCGGCTGGCGGCGCCGGGCGACATGGTGGCGGCGGACGGCACCGTCATTCCCGGCCCGCAGCATGTGGAGCCGCTGTGCCGCCATTTCCCGCGTTGCGGGGGCTGCCAGCTCCAGCATGTCGACGACGAGGTCTATGCCGATTTCGTGACGAGCCGGATCGTGGGATCGCTGCGCGCGCAGGGCGTGGAGCCGCCGCCGATGGACCTGCCGCACCTCTCCCCGCCGGGCGCCCGGCGCCGCGCGACGATGCGGGCGGAACGGCAGGGGCGGCGCGTGCTGCTGGGCTTCAACGAAGGGGCCAGCCACCGGATCGTCGACCTGAAGGAATGCCCGGTGCTGCGGCCGGAGCTTGCGAGGCTGATCGAGCCGCTGAAGGGGCTGCTGGCCGGGCTGGTGCGCGATCGGCGCGCGGCGGCGGTGCAGATGACGCTGGCCGATCAGGGCGTGGACCTGCTGATCGAGAAGGTCGAGGCCGAAGGGCTGGCCGCCGCCGAGGCGCTGACCGCCTTTGCCGAAACCCACGGGCTGGCCCGGCTGGCGGTGGATGAGGGCGACGGGCCGCAGGTGCGCTGGGAACCGGCGCCGGCGACGGTGACGCTCGGCGGCATCGCGGTGGGGCTGCCGATCGGCGGCTTCCTGCAGGCGACGGCGGATGGCGAGGCGGCGCTGCTGGCCGAGGTGCGGCGGATCGTGGGCGACGCGGCGGTGGTGGCGGACCTGTTTTCCGGCATCGGCACCTTCGCTTTGCCGCTGGCGGAGAAGGCGAAGGTCTATGCCGCGGAAGGCGCGCGCGATCCGGCGACGGCGCTGAAGCTGGCGGCGGCGCGCGCGGGCCGGGCGGTGATGGTGGAGCATCGCGACCTGTTCCGCCGGCCGGTGGACGCCAAGGATCTGGCGCGGTTCGATGCGGTGGTGCTCGATCCGCCGCGCGCGGGCGCCGTCGAGCAGGCGGAGGAGCTGGCGGGCGCCGGGGTGCCGCGCATCGCTTATGTCTCCTGCAACCCGCACACCTTCGCCCGCGATGCCAAGATATTGATCCAGGGCGGATATGAGCTGGCGCGGATCACGCCGGTGGGGCAGTTTCGCTGGTCCACCCATGTCGAGCTGGTGGGGGAATTCCTGGCGTAACGACGGAGAGACGGATGCGCAAAGCGATGTTGGCGCTGCTGGGGCTGGCCACGGTGGCCGCCGCGCCGGCGCCCGTGCCCTTCACCAATCTGGCACCGGCGTTCGACGCATTCGAGGCGCGCACCGCAGGCATGGACCCTGCCCGGCGCGTGGCGGAATTCCGCGCCACCTTCGATCGGCTGGCGCCGGGGCTCTACACGGCCAGGGACCCCGCGAAGCTCGACCGGCGGATCGCGGCGGCGCTGGCGGAGTTTCCCGTGATCCGCACGGCCTATCGGCAGGTGGAGCGCGAATTTCCGGCGACTCTTGCGGGATCGGTGGCGCGGTTCCGCAAGGTCTTCCCCGATTTCGTGCCGCCGCTGCCCATATACCTGACCCATCAGCTGGGCGTGCGTGACGGCGGATCGGATTATGTGAACGGGCGCAAGGTGATGCTGTTCGGCGCCGATATGATCGCGCGGCTGCATAATGACGATTCGCTGCCGACCTTCCTCGATCATGAGCTGTTCCATCTCGAACATGCCCGGCATTTCGACGATTGCGACCAGCTATGGTGCGTGCTGTGGCAGGAAGGGCTGGCGACCCATGCCGCGGCCACGCTGACGCCCGGCGCCAGCGATCACCAGTTACTGCTGGACCAGCCGGCGCCGATCCGCGCGCCGACCGACGCGCGCTGGGGAGAGGCCTTGTGCTTCGTTGCCACCCGCTTCGACGCGGTGGACGGCGGCGACATCGATGCCGTGTTCACCGGCGGCGCCCAGGCGGCGGGGCTGCCATCGCGCTTCGGCTATTATGTCGGCCTGCGCATCGCCGAACAAGCGGGACGCGAACGGAGCCTGGCGGCGCTCGACCGGCTGAGCAATGAGGCCGCCCGGCCCGTGGTGGCGGGCGCGCTCGCCAGCCTGATCGCGGAAGCCCATGCCCCCTGCGCCCCGCCGGCCGCCACCGGCCCGATCACCCGGACGGCGCCGCGCCCGGCCTAGCGGGCCGGCTTACGGCACGGAAACCGAATGCCGTCCGGCCCTAGCCCTGCCGGCGGGCCATGAAGGCGAGGCGTTCGAACAGCATCACGTCCTGCTCGTTCTTCAGCAGCGCGCCGTGGAGGGGCGGGATCGCCTTGCGGGCGTCCTTGGACTGGAGGACGTCCAGCGGCATATCCTCGGCCAGCAGCAGCTTCAGCCAGTCGAGCAGCTCGCTGGTCGACGGCTTCTTCTTGAGGCCCGGCACGTCGCGCACCTCGTAGAAGATGTCCATCGCGCGGGAGACCAGTATCTTCTGGATGCCGGGGAAGTGGACGTCGACGATCGCCTGCATCGTCTCCCGATCCGGGAACTTGATATAGTGGAAGAAGCAGCGGCGCAGGAAGGCATCCGGCAGATCCTTCTCGTTGTTCGATGTGATGACGACGATCGGGCGCTCCCGCGCGGCGATCGTCTCTCCCGTCTCATAGACGTCGAAGCTCATCCGATCGAGTTCCTGCAACAGGTCGTTCGGGAATTCGATATCGGCCTTGTCGATCTCGTCGATCAGCAGCACGGGCAGCTGCGGGGAGGTGAAGGCCTCCCACAATTTGCCCTTGCGGATATAGTTGGAAATCTCGTGGACGCGCGGATCGCCGAGCTGGCCGTCGCGCAGGCGGGCGACGGCATCATATTCGTAAAGGCCCTGATGCGCCTTGGTGGTGGATTTCACGTGCCACTGGATCAGCGGCGCGCCGGTGGCTTTGGCGATCTCATGCGCCAGCACGGTCTTGCCGGTGCCGGGTTCGCCCTTCACCAGCAGCGGGCGGCGGAGCGTGACCGCGGCATTGACGGCGACCTTCAGGTCGTCGGTCGCGACATAATCCTTCGTGCCTTCGAAACGCACCCCGCCACTCCCTTGCCGTTCGCGTCAAGCCGGTCCAGCGATAGGGGGCGTGGCGCGGGCTGGCAAGCCGCCGCGTTTTGCGCAGGCGTTCAGCCCCGAAGCTCCGCAAGCCACGCGGGCAGATCGCCCAGCGCCGCCAGCTCGCGATAACGGGGATGATCGGTCGGGGCGTCGGCCGCCTCATGCGCCCAGACGAGGGGGTAGGGGATCAGCGCGGCGTGGGCGCCGGCCGCCAGCGCGGGCAGCACATCCGATTTCACCGAATTGCCGGCCATCAGCGCGTCTTCCGCCCGGCCGCCATGGCGGGCGAAGGCGCGGGCATAATGATCGGCCGTCTTCTCGCTGACGATCTCGACGCCGTGGAACAGGCCGCCGAGGCCGGATGCCGCCAGCTTCTGTTCCTGATGGAACAGATCGCCCTTGGTGATGAGGACGAGGCGATGGTCGGCCACCAGCGTCTCCAGGGCTTCGCGCACGCCGGGCAGCGGATCGACGGGATGGGCCATCATCTCCCGCCCGGCGGCGACGATCTCCGCGATCACGGCCGTGGGGGCCGCATTGCCGCTGATCTCCAGCGCGGTTTCCAGCATCGACAAAGTGAAGCCCTTGGCGCCGTAGCCGTAAAGCGCGAGGTTGCGCCTCTCCACCTCGGCCAGCCGGGCTTCCACCGTCTCCGCATCGGCGAAATCGGCGAGCAGGGCGTTGAAGCGCTGGTGGGTGAGGCGGAAGATCGTCTCGTTATGCCAGAGCGTGTCGTCCGCATCGAGGCCGACGAGGGTGATCGCCATCGCGGCTATTCCACGCCTTCGAACTGGAGGCGGGCAAGCCGGGCGTAAAGCCCGCCATTGGCCGCCAGCGCATCATGGCTGCCCTGTTCCACGATCCGGCCGCGTTCCATCACCACGATGCGATCGGCGGCGCGCACGGTGGCGAGGCGGTGCGCGATCACGATGGTGGTGCGATCGCGCATCAGCCGGTCCAGCGCCGTCTGCACGAGCCGTTCGGATTCGGCATCGAGGGCGGAGGTCGCCTCGTCCAGCAGCAGCAGCGGGGCATCGCGCAACAGCGCGCGGGCGATGGCGAGGCGCTGGCGCTGGCCGCCGGAAAGGCGCGCGCCGCCTTCGCCCATGAAGGTATCGAGGCCCTGCGGCAAGGCACGGAGGAATTCGGCGGCGTTGGCGGCCTCGGCCGCCGCCCACAGCGCCGCATCGTCCGCGTCCCAGCGGCCGTAGCGCAGATTGTCGCGCGCGGATGCGGCGAAGATCACCGTTTCCTGCGGCACCATGGCGATGCGGGCACGGACGTCCTTGGGATCGGCATCGGTGAGCGCCACGCCGTTCATCCGCACGCTGCCGCCTTCGGGATCGTAGAAGCGCTGGGCGAGCTGGAACAGGGTGGACTTGCCGGCGCCCGATGGGCCGACCACGGCGACCATCTCGCCGGGCTGGATGGCAAGGGTGAAATCGTCGAGCGCCTTCACCTCCGGGCGGGTGGGGTAGCGGAAGGTGACGTGATCGAAGGCAAGCGCGCCGCGTGCCGGCAGGTGCAGCGGCACCGGATGCGGCGGCGGCGCGATATCGGGCACCTCGGCCAGCAGCTCGGCCAGCCGGCTGGCGGCGCCCGCGCCGCGCAGCAGATCGCCATAGACTTCGGTGAGCGCGCCGAAGGCGCTCGCCACGATCGCGCCCGAAAGCATGAAGGCCGCCAGCGATCCGCCCGAAAGGCGGCCCGAGGCGACGTCCACCGCGCCCTGCCACATCACCATGGTGATCGATCCGAAGACGAGCAGGATCACGATCGCCGTCATCACCGCGCGCAGCGTGATGCGCCGGCGCGCCGTGCCGAAGGCGCTTTCCACCGCCGCCGTGAAGCGGCCGCTCTCGCGGTCCTCCTGGCCGAAGGCCTGCACGATCTTCATCGCGCCCAGCGTCTCGGACGTCATCGCGCCGACATCGGCGATGCGATCCTGGCTGGACCGCGAAACCGCCCGCAGCCGCCGGCCGAGGATCACGATCGGGGCGATCACCAGCGGAATGCCCAGCAGCAGCATGGCCGTGAGCTTCGGCGCGAGGGTGAAGAGATAGAGGATGCCGCCGATCCCCAGCACGAGGTTGCGCAGGGCGACCGATGCGGTGGTGCCGACGATCTGTTCGATGATCGTGGTGTCCGACGTCAGGCGCGAGGCGATTTCCGCCGGCCGGTTCTCCTCGAAGAAACGGGGGGCGAGCGTCAGCAGGTTGCGATGCACGGCCGCCCGGATATCGGCCACCACCCGCTCGCCCAGCCACGACACGAAATAGAATCGCATCGCCGTCGCCAGCGCCAGCACGACGACGATCATCAGCAGGTAGCGGAAATAAGGCGATACCTCCCCGCCGCCGGCGATGAAGCCCTTGTCGATGATCCGCTGCAGCCGCTGGGGAATCGCCAGCGTCGCGCCGGCGGCCGCCACCAGCGCCAGCCCGGCCGCCGCGATGTGGCCGGGATAGCGGATGGCGAAGCGCCAGATGAGGCCGAGATTTCCGAGCTTGCGATCGGCGGGCGGGGCGGTTTGCTGGTCGGCCATGCGCGCCCGACTAGCAGGACGCCGCACCCTGCTCAACGGGGCGGAATGCCGCAGGCGACGGCGGCCGGGGCCATGCTGCATTGCACCGTCGCGAAGTTTGGGCGTAAGCTGCCGTCAAGTCTTTTCCGGGATTCTGTATCTGATGTTGTACAACGCCTATGAAATGCAGCGCACCCTGCTGGCGGGCGCAAGCTCGCTCGCCAATATGGGGGCGGAATGGATGCAGAATCCGGCCAATCCCTTGTCCTACACGGCTTTCGGACCGGTGATGGCATCGGGGCTGGATGTCTTCGCCCATGCCGCCGCGCCGCGCGGCAAGCCCGCCTTCGGCTTCACCAGCACGATCGTGGACGGCAAGACGGTGCCGGTTTCGGAAGAGATCGTGCTGCGCAAGCCGTTCGGCCAGCTCAAGCATTTCGCGCGCAAGGGCGTGAAGGGCGGGCGCAAGCTGCTGATCGTGGCGCCGATGTCCGGCCACTATGCCACGCTGCTGCGCGGCACCGTGGAACGGATGCTGCCGGACCATGACGTCTACATCACCGACTGGCGCGACGCGAAGATGGTGCCGTTGTCGGAAGGGCTGTTCGACCTCGACGACTATGTCGATTATATCGTGGAATTCCTGGAGCATATCGGCCCCGGCGCGCATATGCTGGCGGTCTGCCAGCCTTCGGTGCCCTGCTATGCCGCCGCCTGCCTGATGTCGGAGGACGATAATCCCGCCCGGCCGCGCACGCTGACGATGATGGGCGGGCCGATCGACACGCGCAAGGCGCCGACGGAGGTGAACACCGTCGCCACGCAACGGCCGCATAGCTGGTTCGAACAGAATGTGATCGTGACGGTGCCCTTTTATTATCCGGGCGCCGGGCGGCGGGTCTATCCCGGTTTCCTCCAGCTCACCGGCTTCATGGCGATGAATCTCGGCAACCACCTGATCAGCCACTGGACGATGTTCAAGCATCTGGTGGACGGCGACGGCGACAGCGCGGACGCGACCAAGGCCTTCTACGACGAATATCGTTCCGTCTGCGACATGGATGCCGAATTCTACCTGCAGACGATCGATGTCGTGTTCCAGGACCATGCCCTGCCGGACGGGCGGATGATGCATCGGGGCCGCAAGGTCGATCCCGCCGCGATCAAGGACATCGCGGTGCTGGCCGTGGAAGGCGAGCGGGACGATATTTCCGGCATCGGCCAGACCAAGGCCGCGCTCACCATCTCCACCGGCCTGCCGGACGCGCTGAAGAAATATTATATGGCCGAGGGCGTCGGCCATTACGGCATCTTCAACGGCCGGCGCTGGCGGGAGATCATCGCACCGGTGGTCATCGACTGGATGGCCGCGCATGACGATCGCGCCTGATCGCCGCGCGCCGTTGAGCGGGCACGCCTGATGGGGCGGGGCCGCACCGGCATCGGCGCGCTTCTGCCGCCGGCCATCGCCGTCGCCTGCCTGTTGGCGCCGATGCCGGCGGAGGCATCCCGCCCGGCCCGGATCGATCCGCCGGCCGCGGGCGGCGAGCCGGGCCGGGAGCAGGGGCTGACGGCGGCGGTTTCCCGCTTGCAGCAGGGCGATTGCGCGGGGGCGCTGGCGATCCTCGATCCGCTTGTCGCGGACATGGCCGGCAGGCAGCGCAACGCCGTGCAGATCCTGCGCATCTCCTGCCTGGGGCCGGCGGGGCGGGGCGACGAGATTCCGGGCATCTACAAGGAAATGGCGGCGTCGGAGCCGGACAATCCATCGGTGCGCGCGGTGGGCGTGTTCGTCGCTGCGCAGCAGGACGACATGCCCGAGGCCGCCCGCCGGCTGACGGCGCTGGCCGAACAGGCGCCCGACGGCCTGGGCTCGATCAACGGCGTGCTGGCGCGCGGCATCCTGCAGGATCTGGGGGAGCGGCACGATCTTGCCGGCCGCAAGCGCCTGTTCGTGGCGCTGGCGCGGGCCGACTGGCAGCCGGCGGACGAGCCGGACATGCGGGAAAGCGTGGCGCAGGGCGCGATAGAGGCGCTGCTGGCTGATCGGCGGCTGCCCGAGGCCGAGGCGTTTTTGCCGCGCATCGCCATGCCCGAAATCCTCGTCACCATGGCGACCGAACGGCTTTACGAGCCGCTCTGGCCGGCGATCGAGGTGCGGCTGGGCGATCATTCGGGGCTGGCGATCGATCGCTTCGCGCTGGGCCGGCTGGAAGCCTTCACCCGCAGCGAGAATGACGATCGCACGCGCCGCGACGCCATCCGCGCCTTCATCCTGCTCGGCCGCTATCCGGAAGCGATCGAGCTTGGCGAGAAGGTGGCCGTGGTCGACGGCATGAGCGACGATGCGGTGGCGAGCGTGCGCTACCACGCGCAGGCGCTGGCCGCCGAAGGCGACCGGGCGGGCGCGATCGAGCGGCTGCGGCCGTTCACGACGATCGATCCCGCGAAGACGCCGTCCAGCGTTTCCGGCCTCATCGGCCTGGCGGAGCTGCTGGACGAGGCGGCCCGGCCGGCGGAGGCGCTGGCGGTGGCGCGCGCCGCCCAGGCATCCAGCGGCGATACGATCAGCAAATGGGGCCGCGCCTGGCTGCGGCGGACGGAGGTATGCGCGCTTTCCACCATGGGGCGCGGGGGCGAGGCGAAGCCGATCGCCGACGGGCTGATCGCCGGTTCCGCCGACAATGAGGCCGCCGCCATCGAGGCGCTGCTCTGCGCCGGCCGCGCCGACGACGCCGCGAAGATCGCGGTGGCCACCCTCGCCACCCCGGACGGCACGGCCGCCATCGCCGACCAGTTCCAGCCGGACGAGGCGATCTGGGCGCCGGCGGGATCGCGGCTGCGCGGGCTCTGGGTGGCCTTCCTCACCCGGACGGACGTGAAGGCCGCGTTCGACAGGAGCGCGCGCATCCTGCCCAGGCGCCTGTGGCCGGCGCGGACGCCGCGACCCATCCCGCGCCGCGGCACGGACGAACCCTCGACACTCACCTGAGGACCATGACCGAAAAAAGCACCCCGCGCCTTTCCGCGCGGATCGAACGCTGGCCGGTGGCGGGCGCCTTCACCATCGCGCGCGGCGCCAAGACCCATGTCGATGTCGTCATTGCCGAGATCGCGGCGGACGGCCATGTCGGCCGGGGCGAGGCGACCGCCATTTATTATCACGGCGAAAGCGCGGAGAGCGTGGCGGCGCAGGTGATGGCGGCGGCGGACGCGATCGAGGCGGGCGCCGATCGCGCGGCGATCCAGATGCTGATGCCGCGCGGCGCGGCGCGCAACGCGGTGGATGCGGCGCTGTGGGATCTGGAAGCGCGGAGGACGGGCAGGCCCGCATGGGCGATCGCCAGGCTGGCGCCGCCCGCGCCACTGTTGACCGCCTATACCATCTCGCTCGGCGAACCGGCGCGGATGGAGGCGGACGCCCGCGCGGCGGCGGACCGGCATCCGCTGCTCAAGCTCAAGCTGGCGGGCGTGGGCGATCTGGACCGGGTGGCGGCGGTGCGGCGGGGGGCGCCCGCGGCCCGGCTGATCGTGGATGCCAACGAAGCCTGGACCGGGCGGGACGTGGCGGCGGAAGCGGCCGCCCTGCTGCCTTATGGCGTGGAGCTGATCGAGCAGCCGGTGAAGGCGGGGGAGGATGCGCTGCTGGACGGCATCCGTTCCCCGATCCCGCTCTGCGCGGATGAAAGCTGCCAGGATCGCGCCGATCTGGCGCGGTGCATCGACCGCTATCAGGCGGTGAACATCAAGCTGGACAAGGCGGGCGGCCTCACCGAGGCGCTGGCGCTGACCGCCGAAGCGCGCGCGGCGGGGCTGGAGATCATGGTGGGCTGCATGCTTTCCACCTCGCTCGGCATCGCGCCGGCCTTCCTCGCGGCGCAGGGCGCGCGCTGGGTGGATCTGGACGGTCCATTGCTGCTGGCGAAGGATCGCGCGCCGGGCTTCGTCTTCACCGGC
Organism: Edaphosphingomonas haloaromaticamans; assembly: GCF_001853345.1. Taxonomy (NCBI): domain Bacteria; kingdom Pseudomonadati; phylum Pseudomonadota; class Alphaproteobacteria; order Sphingomonadales; family Rhizorhabdaceae; genus Edaphosphingomonas; species Edaphosphingomonas haloaromaticamans. Next base: position 1,598,446 of record NZ_MIPT01000001.1, read on the forward strand.
GGCACGATGCATCCGCCGGCGCAGGGATATTGGGGCTGATCGCAACGACGGCGAACTGGCGAGAGGTGCCGGAAGGCGCTATCGGAGGCTCATGACAATCAACAGGCATTTCGGGGCGTTGCTGGGCCTTTCCCTGCTGCTTGCGGGCTGCGGCGGGGCTCCACGGATGCGCATCGTGCAGACCGGCGCGCTGCCGGCGGCGTCCGGGGCGGGCTTCCGGCTGGATCAGGCCGGCGACCTTGGCGACACGGTGGCCGGATGCCTTGCCGGCATGGGCTTCCGCGCGGACGATGCCCATCCAGCCTATCTCGCGCAGGTCGCGTTTTCGGATCGATCGGCCGGCACCAACCTGTTCATCCACGAGGCGGCGGCGCCCGATGCCGGGGCTGAGGCGGTGAACGGCCGCTGGGCCGATGCGCCCAGCCGCGACCGACGGCACCGGAACGCCACGCTTTCCTTCAGCATCACCGACATCGCCGCCGCGCGGGAAATCTATCATGTCGCCGTGATCCGGCCGCACGGGCGGAAGGACGGGGGCGATCCGCGCGCCGGCATGGCCGGGGCGCTGTGCGAGGCGATGGCTGGGCAGGCGGCGGGGGAGACGGCGCCCGTCACCCCGTCCTGACGCCGTCCCGTCAGGTCAGCGGGATCATCACATGGGCGGCATAGCCGGGCCGTTCGCGCAGCCGGGCATACCAGTCCTCGACATGGGGCATGGCCGGACGTTCGATATCCAGGGCGAACCAGCTATGGGCATAGACGCCCATCGGCACGTCGCCCACGCCGAAATTGTCGCCCGACAGCCAGGGGCGATCGGCCAGCGCCTGATTGAGGATCGCCATCATCTTCGCCGTCGCCTCGGCCGATCGGGCGATCGCGGCGGCATCCCTTTCTTCCGGCGAATGGCGGACGAGGTTGAGGAAGGCATCCCGCTGCGCATCGGCATAGCCGAACTGCCAGTCCATCCACTTGTCGCCCCGGGCGCGGGCGGCGGGATCGGCCGGCCATAGCGTCCCTTCGCCATATCTGGCGGCCAGATAGCGGAGGATGGCGTTCGATTCCCATAGCACCAGCCCGTCATCCTCGATGGTGGGGATGAGGGCGTTGGGATTCATCTCCCGATAGCTGTCGGTGATGCCGAAGGCGCCGCCGATATTCAGGCGGACAAAGGGGCGGCCGATCTCCTCGGCGAACCAGACCACCTTCTTCACATTGTGGGAATTGGGCCTTCCCCAGATCGTCAGCATCGGGTCAGCTCCGATAATCGGCGTTGATCGCGATGTAACCATGGGTGAGATCGCAGGTCCAGACCGTGGCGCGCCCGTCCCCCAGGCCAAGCTCCACGCCGATCTCGATTTCCTGTCCCTTCAGGTGGGCGGCGACGGGGGCCTCGTCATAGCCTTCCACCGCCAGCCCGTCGTGGGCGACCTGGGTGGCGCCGAAGCGGATGGCCAGCCGGTCGCGCTCGGCCGGCTCGCCCGCCTTGCCCACCGCCATGACGACGCGGCCCCAATTGGCGTCCTCCCCGGCGATGGCGGTCTTCACCAGCGGGGAGTTGGCGATGGAAAGCGCGATGCGCCGCGCGCTTTCGTCGGAAACCGCGCCTTCCACGGTGATGCCGATGAACTTGGACGCGCCCTCGCCGTCGCGCACGACGAGCTGGGCGAGCTGGGTGCAGAGATCGGTGAGCGCCGCCTGGAAGGCATCGGCCCCGGCATCGTCGAACGAAGCGAGCGGCGCGTTGCCCGCCTTGGCCGTAGCGAAGGCCAGCACGGTATCCGACGTGGAGGTATCGCCATCCACGGTGATGCAGGAGAAGCTGCGGCCATTGGCGGCGTTCAGCATCTGCTGGAGGAAGGCGGGTTCGATCGCGGCATCGGTGAAGATGAAGCCGAGCATGGTCGCCATGTCAGGCGCGATCATGCCGGAACCCTTGATGATGCCGACGAGATCGACGGTGCGATCGCCGATCACGACGCGCGTCGCGGCGGCCTTGGGGAAGGTATCCGTCGTCATGATCGTGGCGGCGGCTTCCTCCCACGACGCTTCCGGCGCGGCGAGCGCGGCATCGATCCCGGCCTCGGCCTTGTCGATGGGCAGCGGCACGCCGATCACGCCGGTGGAGGCGACGAACACGTCCGAGGGCGCGCAGCCGATCGCGCCCGCCACCCTGGCGGCGATCGCCTCCACCGCCGCGCGGCCGCGATGGCCGGTGAAGGCGTTGGAATTGCCGGCATTCACCACCAGCGCCCTCGCGCGGCCCAGCGGCAGCGCGGCGCGGCACCATTCGACCTCGGGCGAAGGGCAGAGGCTCTTCGTCGTCACGCCGGCCACCGCCGTGCCCTCGTCCAGCGCCACGAAGGTGAGGTCGCAGCGGTCCCACGCCTTGTATCGCGCGCGCGCCACCGCCGGGCGGACGCCGGCGATCGACGGCAGGAGGGGGAAGGCGGCGGGGGCGAGGGGCGATTTTTCCATGGGCGCGCCATAATGCGAGTCCGCCCGCGATAGAAGGGCGCTCATTGCCATTGGCCGTCGCCTTGGTAGGGAATGGCGGGAATGTTCGGGGGGACACGGATTTGCTGTCATTGCTGTTGACGATGTCGGGCGCCGTCGCGCTGGTGGCGGTGGAGCCGAAAGAGGTTGGCGATACCCTGACCTGGGTGACGACCGAGGATTATCCGTTCGAAGCCCTGCGCGCGGGGATGGAGGGGATGACGGCCGTCCAGCTTAGAATTTCGGCCGAGGGGCGGCCTTCCGGCTGCGCGGTCACCGTATCCAGCGGCCACAAGCTGCTGGACGATACCACCTGCAATCTGCTGCTGCTGCGCGGCCGGTTCGAACCGGCCAGGGATCAGATGGGGCAGCCGGTTTCATCGGTCTATTCGCGGCGTGTCCGCTGGCAGCTGCCAAAAGACGATGAGGGGGAGCGAATCAAGCTGGGGGCTCCCCAGCCTTATTCGTTCATCTACGAATATGACGTTTCCGAAGCGGGATTGATCGAGAATTGCAAGGTGGCGTGGGGAAGCGGCGCCGCACCGGGCGCCGATCCCTGCGGCGGATCCGAGAGGGTGCGCATGGAGCCGTTCCGGGATGCGGCGGGCAAGCCCGTGCGCAAACATGTCACCTTCCGCAATTCGCTGACGGTGGAGGATGCCGTGGAGACCGGGGGCGGGGCGGCGTCGGCCGAGGCTGAACGCGGCAGCCCGGCGCCGCGCTGAAGTAATATCGAAGTAGCGCTTCGTTGCGCGAAGGACGGCCTGTCCTTTCGATTTCGGTTGGACGGACGGGCCGGGAGCACCTATGTGGTGCGCTTCGCAACTATGGGATCGTCCTTGCAGCTTCTGCTTTTCCTCTCTGCGCTGTTGAGCGGCCTGACCGGGGTGATCTCCGGCGATCGGGTGGCTGCGCCGTCGAGCCTGGAGCGCGCCAGCGCCGAGGTGACGGTGATCGCGGAGGAATTGGCCGAGGCCGCCGTCCGGGCGCCCGTCGTCCTGGCGGCCGTCGCCGCGCTCGCGACGATTCTGTCCGTGCGCGCCTTCGCGATCGTCACGGCGCCCGCGCCCGATCCCTTCCGCGTCAGCGAGCGCCGGCGCGAATAACGCGCCCGGCGTCGACGGCCGGCGCGCTGGCGCGGCCGTTCCCCGGTTTCATGCGCCGAAAGGCGCCTCGGGCCGGCCCTTCCGGCCCCGCATCTGCCAATTTCAACGAACAGGAATCACCATGCTGGGCGGACTCGCCAAGGCCATTTTCGGATCGTCCAACGACCGTTACGTGAAGTCGCTGCGTTCCATCGTCGCGAAGATCAACGCGCTGGAGCCCCAGATTTCCGCGCTGGACGATGAAGCGCTGAAGAACCAGACGGTGGTGCTGAAAGGCCGCCTCGCCGCCGGCGAGACGCTGGACGATATCCTGCCCGAAGCCTTCGCCACCGTGCGCGAGGCGGCCAAGCGCGTGCTCGGCCAGCGGCATTATGACGTGCAGCTGATCGGCGGCATCGTCCTCCATCGCGGCGAGATCGCCGAGATGCGGACGGGCGAGGGCAAGACGCTGGTGGCGACGCTCGCCACCTATCTGAACGCGCTGGACGGCAAGGGCGTCCATGTCGTCACCGTCAACGACTATCTCGCCAGCCGCGATGCCGAGTGGATGGGCCAGGTCTATCGCTTCCTGGGGCTGAGCGTGGGCGTGATCGTGCCCAACCTTTCTGACCAGCAGCGGCGCGATGCCTATGCGGCGGACATCACCTACGGCACGAACAACGAATTCGGTTTCGATTATCTGCGCGACAACATGAAATATGATCGCGGGATGATGGTGCAGCGGCCCTTCGCCTACGCCATCGTCGACGAGGTCGATTCGATCCTGATCGACGAGGCGCGCACGCCGCTGATCATCTCCGGCCCGACCGACGACAAGTCCGAGCTTTATCTGGCCGTCGACGCCATCGTGAAGCAGGTGACGCCGGAGGATTACGAGCTCGACGAGAAGCAGAAATCGGTGACGCTCACCGAAGACGGCACCGAGCGGATCGAGCGGCTGCTGGAAGCGGCGGGGCTGCTGGAAGGCGCCAACCTTTACGATTTCGAGAATACGCAGGTTGTTCACCACCTGAACCAGGCGCTGCGCGCCAACGTCGTGTTCAAGCGCGATACCGACTATATCGTGAAGGACGGCAAGGTCGTCATAATCGACGAGTTCACCGGCCGCATGATGGACGGGCGCCGCTGGTCCGACGGGCTCCACCAGGCGGTGGAAGCCAAGGAAGGCGTGAAGATCGAGCCGGAGAACCAGACGCTCGCCTCGATCACCTTCCAGAATTATTTCCGCATGTATCCCAAGCTGGGCGGCATGACCGGCACCGCCGCCACCGAGGCGGGCGAATTCTACCAGATCTACAAGATGAACGTCGTCACGATCCCGACGAACCTGCCGGTTCGCCGCATCGACCAGGACGACGAATTCTACAAGAACATCACCGACAAGTTCGGCGCCATCACCAAGGCGATCCGCGAGGCGGCGGAGCGTGGCCAGCCGGTGCTGGTGGGCACCGTCTCGATCGAGAAGTCGGAGCTGCTTTCCGAATATCTCAAGAAGGAAGGCGTCGACCACAAGGTGCTGAACGCCCGCTATCACGAGCAGGAAGCCCATATCGTCGCCCAGGCCGGGCGGCTGAAGGCGGTGACGATCGCCACCAACATGGCCGGCCGCGGCACCGACATCCAGCTGGGCGGCAACCTGGAATTCCGCATGCTGGACGAGCATCCGGATCTGGTGGAAGGCACGCCCGAATATGAGGCGAAGGCGGCCGAGATCCGCACCGAGATCGCGGCGGAGAAGGAAGCCGTGCTGGCGGCCGGCGGCCTGTTCGTGCTCGGCACCGAACGGCATGAGAGCCGCCGCATCGACAACCAGCTGCGCGGCCGTTCGGGCCGCCAGGGCGATCCGGGCCTTTCGCGCTTCTACCTGAGCCTGGACGACGACCTGCTGCGCATTTTCGGCCCGCAGACGATGTTCGCCAAGATGATGAACAAGAACCTCGCCGATGGCGAGGCGATCATCAGCCCGTGGATATCGAAGGCGATCGAGACCGCACAGAAGAAGGTCGAGGCGCGCAACTACGACATCCGCAAGCAGGTCGTCGAATATGACGACGTGATGAACGACCAGCGCAAGGTGGTCTACGAGCAGCGCGCCGACATCATGGACGCCGAGACGGTGGACGATGTCGTCGCCGACATGCGCGCCGAGACGGTGAACGCGATCGTCGCCGATGCCTGCCCGCCCAATTCCTATCCCGAGCAGTGGGACCTCGCCGGCCTGAAGGCGCGCGTTGCCGAGCTGCTGGGCCTGGAGCCGCCGATCGACGACTGGCTGAAGGAAGAGGCGGTCGAACCGGAGATGGTGAACGAGCGGCTGCAGGCTCTCGCCGAGGAGCGGATCGCCGAGCGTTTCGCCACGGTCGAGCCGGAAACCCGCCGCAGCGTCGAGAAGAGCGTGCTGCTCCAGTCGCTCGACCATCATTGGAAGGAGCATCTCGCGACGCTCGATGCGCTCCGCGCGGTGATCCACCTGCGCGCCTATGCGCAGAAGACGCCGATCAACGAATATAAGCAGGAAGCCTTCGCGCTGTTCGAACGGATGCTGGTGGCCATCCGCGAGGACGTGACCCGCATGCTGAGCCATGTGCAGTTCGGCGCGCCGCCGGAGCTGCCGCCGATGCCGGACTTCATCACCAGCCATATCGATCCATTCACGGGCGAGGACGATACCCGCGATATCGATGCGGGGGCGCTCGGCCTGGTGACGACGCGCATCGCGCCGCTTTCCATCGCCACGGCATCGGCGGCGGACGAGCTGGGCAGCGATCCGGCGGACTGGGAAGGCAAGATCAGCCGCAATGCGCCCTGCCCCTGCGGATCGGGGCAGAAATATAAGCACTGCCACGGCGCCTTCTGATCGCAGCGGCGGTGGGCCGGCGGGGAGGGGCGGCGGAGTGTCCGCCCCGTCCCCGCGCGCACCGCGCTTTCCCCGCGCTGGATGGATGCCCGATGGCGGCGGGCCCGCCTGCGGCTGTGTGTCGGATGCTGTGCCTAAAAAGCGGGCAGATGTCGGCGCGCGGGCAAATCCGGCGGGAGCGCCGGAATTCCAGGATATCGCTGCGATTCGCTTTATGCTGCATTGCAGCATCTGCACCCATATTAGGCAATGGGTGCGTAGGAAAATCGACCTCACGATACGCAAACTCATGTTTATGATTTGCTGATACCGGGATCATGGGGGGGAATGGGGTGTGATTGCATATTTTGCAACCATGGCTCGCTGTTTTGCACTTGCGTAATATCGTTCGCGGACGCAAAAAGGACGGGCCTTTCAGGCATCCTCTCCTAAAAACTTCAAAGGCCGGCCCTTGGGTCGGCCTCTTTTTTGCCCGCTGCCGGAGATGGAGTTGCCTGCCGCGCGGCCCCAAGCGGCCTCAGCAGGCGTCCGACGCCGAAGCGTCGTCGGTCGCCAGGGCGACGAGGAGCGGCCAGTAATCGTTGGCGCGCAGCGGCTCGACAAGCTCGAGCCCGGCCTTGAAGCCTTCGCGCCAGATCAGCCGGGCCGGCAATAATTGCCCCTCGATCAATTCGATGCGGATATCGCTGTGGCTGGAAAGCGAGGCGAGGCTGTCGATCACCATGCCATGGCGGGAGATATTGCAGAGCGTGGCGGCCATCGGCGCCTCGCCGGCGACATGCAGGATGGCCTGCGCGATCACATCATGCCGCATGCTTCGTCTGGTCGCTTCCGACATTCCGTTGCCCCGCAATTCGCCGGCCCTCGATGCCGATTATCGCGCGAGGAGGTGAAATCTGCGTAAACCCCCGGCAGCGTGGGGGGCTGTTTCGGAAAGCTGGTTTCCTTGATCTGCATCGGTGCGGATAGGGCGTCTGGCAAAGTGGCTTTCCAAAGACGTCGGCATTGCGGACATAGCTCTGCACGCATACCCCATCGTCACCCCGGACTTGTTCCGGGGTCCATGGTGCCGCAGACATTGGCGTTGATGATCGAGCGCCAGCCTTGCGTCTACATCCTCGCCAGCAGCTTCAACGGCGCGCTGTATGTCGGCGTAACGTTCGATCTTCTGCGCCGCATCGCCCGGCATCGCGACGGCATGTTTGATGGCTTCACCGAGCGATATGGGGTGAAATATCTCGTCTACTGGGAAGCGTTTGGCACGATGGAAGCCGCGATCCTGCGCGAAAAGCAGATCAAGCGCTGGCGAAGGGACTGGAAACGGAATCTGATCGAACGGAATAATCCGTCTTGGCATGATCTGGCGGTGCCGCTCGGGCTTGAGCCGCTGGCGCCATCACCTGCTTGACGGTGGACCCCGGAACAAGCCCGGGGTGACGATAGGGCGTTGTCCGCCCCACCTCCGACCGCGCGGGTCTATTTTCTGTCGCCGACAGCCGATGGTCGCCGCTTTGGAATTCCTTCGCCCCATCCGGCGAGGCGTGGAGCGGTCGGCAATTCCATCCGTTGGGAAATCCATCTAACGGGGCAGGGCAATCGGGAAATCTGAAAAAGGGGCCGGGCAATGACGATCGAAACCCTGTCGAGCAATCGCAGCTTCGGCGGTATCCAGAGCGTGCATCGCCATGCCTCGGCCGAAACCGGCACCGACATGGTCTTTTCCGTCTTCCTGCCGCCGCAGGCGATCGCGGGGGAGAAGCGGCCGGTGGTGTGGTATCTTTCGGGCCTCACCTGCACGCATGCCAATGTCACCGAGAAGGGGGAATATCGGCGGGTCTGCGCGGAACTGGGCCTGATCTTCGTCGCGCCCGATACGTCCCCACGCGGGGAAGGCGTGCCGGACGATCCCGACGGCGCCTATGATTTCGGGCTGGGCGCGGGCTTCTATGTCGATGCGACCGAGGCGCCCTTCGCCGCCAATTATCGCATGCGCAGCTATGTCGAGCGCGAGCTGCCGGGGCTCATTGCCGGGCATTTCCCCGCGGACATGGGGGCGCAGGCGATCATGGGGCATTCGATGGGCGGCCATGGCGCGCTGACGATCGGGCTCCGCAATCCGGCCGCCTATCGCAGCATCTCCGCCTTCGCGCCGATCGCGTCGCCCATGCGCTGCCCCTGGGGCGAGAAGGCGCTGGGCGGCTATCTGGGACCGGATCGTGCGCGCTGGCGGGATTATGACGCGACGGCCCTGATCGAGGACGGCGCGCGCGTCGATGCGCTGCTGGTCGACCAGGGCGAGGCGGACGCTTTCCTGGAAACCCAGCTCAAGCCCGAGCTGCTGGCCGAGGCGTGCGATCGCGCCGGCATCCCGCTGACGCCACGGATGCAGCCGGGCTATGACCACAGCTATTATTTCATCTCCACCTTCATGGAGGATCATCTGCGCTGGCACGCCCGGCGCCTTGGCTGAAATAGCCCCATGCCCCCTCCCGCAATGGGAAGGGGGCATGGGCGCAGGCGCGATCAGATGCCGCTGGGCCGCCGTTCGCCGATGACCTTGACGGCGAAGTCCATGGCCGGCCCCGGCGTGGGCGCAGTCTTGGTCTTCAACTCGTAGTTCGGATGCGGCAGGGCGAGATCGAGCCGGTGGAAGATCCGGGCGATGCTCATCGCCATCAGCACCTCGGCCAGGCCCTGGCCCAGGCAGGAATGCGGGCCGCGCCCGAAGGGGGAATAGGCGCCCTTCTGGAGATGCTCCGCGCGGGGGCGCTGATACCGATCCACATCGAACTTGTTCACATCAGGGAAGAATTCCTCCATGAAGTGCGGCACGCTGGTGCCGATATAGATCATCTCGTCCTTGGGGATGGTGTAGCCCGCATATTCGAAGTCGAAATTGGCGACGCGCATCTGCGCCACGGCGATCGGCCAGAGCCGCATGGCTTCCATCACCGCGCCGTTGATGACCGGCAGCTTGCGGATATCGTCCTCGTTCAGCGTTTCCTTGGCGAACAGCTCGTCCGCCTCGGCCTGGACGCGGGCCAGCACCTCGGGATTCTTGAGGACGCCGTAGATGCAGGCGGCCATGGTGTTGGCGGCGGTATCGAGCCCGGCGACATAGGGGCCGGTGACGGTGAGGATCAGGTTCTGATCCGGCATGATATCCTTGTCGTCCAAATTGGCGCGGATGATGTCCGTGATCAGGTTCTTGGGCGCGGTGCCGTCCGCCACCTTCCGCTGGAAATCGGCGATCATGGTGTGGCCGAGTTCCTCCACCCGGCGGCGCGCCTTACGGAAGCGGGGATCGTGCAGCATGATCTTCGGCCGCTGGCGCGTGACGAGCACGTTCAGGATGGTGAGGATCGCGAAGCGGATATCCTTCACATATTCCAGCGGGGCCTGGCCGGTGAGCAGCATGCCGAGCTGTTCGACCACCATATATTGCATCGCCTCGACCACGGGGATGTCGGTGCCGACATCCCAGCGGCGGCCGATCGCGCGATCGGTGATGTCGCGCAGATTGTCATACTGGCCCTGCACCGCCTCGCGCGAGAAGCCTTCGCGCATCAGGGTGCGCAGCTTGATGTGCCGTTCGCCATCGGTGCTGGTGATGGTTTCGGTCGCCCCATATTCCTTGATGAGGCCTTCCCAGAATTCCTTCGAGCGGAGCGCGTCGCGGCCCTCGCGGGTCGTCATGAAGGTGGCGGATTCCGGCCCGGCGATGACGATCGATTCGCGGCCGAACACCTTGATCCGGAACACCGGCCCATGTTCGCGATAGCAGCGGACGAAGAAGGCGGCGGGGTCCTTCGCCATTTCCAGCGTGTTGCCCAGAAAGGGAATGCCGGGGACCACCGGAATCTCGCTGGCAGGGCGTGCCCTGGGCGCCGGACTGGCGTCATTCGTCGGCTTTTCGAGAACCGTTGCCATCAAACGTCTCCTTTCAATCGCGGCCCTTCCGAGGGGCCTCTGTTCGTTCAGGCGAGGCCGGGGCGGCGTTCGCCGAGAATGCGGATCGCGAAATCCATCGCGGGGCCGGGACTGGGGGCCGTCTTGGTCTTCAGGACATAATCCGGCGTCGGCAGCGCCAGATCGAAACGGTGGAACACGCGCGCGATGCTCATGGCCATCAGCACCTCGGCAAGTCCCTGGCCCAGACAGGAGTGCGGCCCGCGGCCGAAGGGCGAATAGGCGCCCTTCTGGAGGTGTTCGGCGCGCGGGCGCTGATAGCGGTCCACATCGAACCGCATCGGATGGGGATAAAATTCCTCCATGAAATGCGGCACGCTGGTGCCGACATAGAGCATGGAATCCTTGGGGATGACGTAGCCGTCATATACGAAGTCGAAATTGGCGGCCCGCATCTGGGCCACGGCGATCGGCCAGAGCCGCATGGCTTCCATCACCGCGCCGTTGATGACGGGCAGCTTGCGGATATCCTCCTCGCCCAGCGCTTCCTTGGCGAACAGATCGTCCGCCTCGGCCTGCACGCGCGCCGTGATCTCCGGGTCCTTCAGGATGCCGTATATGCAGGCGGCGATGGTGTTGGCGGCGGTATCGAGGCCAGCGACATAGGGGCCGGTGACGGTGAGGATCAGGTTCCGATCCGGCATCAGATCCTTGTCATCGCGATTGGCGCGGATGATGTCGGTGATCAGGTTGTCCGGCGCGGTGCCTTCGTCCAGCATGCGCTGGAAATCAGCGATCATCCGGTGGCCAAGCTCGTCCACGCGCGCCCGCGCCCGCTTGTAGCGCGGGTCCTTCAGCATGATCTTCGGCCGCTGGCGCGTGACCAGCACGTTCAGGATGGTGAGGATCGCGAAGCGGATATCCTCGACATAATCGAGCGGCGCCTGGCCGGTCAGGATCATGCCGAGCTGCTCGACGATCATATATTGGATCGCGGAGACGACCGGCAGCCGGGAGCCCACCTGCCAGCGGCGCGCGATCGCGCTGTCGGTGATGCGGACCAGATCGTCATACTGGCCGTGCACCGCCTCGCGCGAGAAGCCCTGGCGCATCAGCGTGCGGAGGCGAACATGGCGTTCGCCGTCCACGCCGTTGATCACCTCGGTCGCGCCATATTCGTCGGCGACGCCCTGGTTATATTCCTTCGACCGCAGGGCATCGCGGCCCTCCCGCGTCGTCATGAACAGGGCGGATTCGGGGCCCGCAATCACGATGGATTCGCGGCCGAACACCTTCACCTTGAAGACGGAGCCATATTCGCGATAGCAGCGCAGGAAGAAGGCGGCGGGATCCTTCGCCATTTCCAGCGTGTTGCCGAGGAAGGGCACGCCCGAGACAAGGGGGATCTCGCTCGCCGGACGCGCAAGCGAAGGATCGCTCGTTTCCGGCGCCATTGGTCTTTCGAGTAGCGTGGCCAAGACAACCTCCTGTCTATCCGGCCGGTGCCGGCCCGCCCCGGCGCCACCGGCGGCGGCATGGGGCGAACCGGCGATATCGGCCCGATCAGGGCATCAGCAGATGCTCCACGAACATCGCCGCTTCCTTCGGGAAGGGCGGGTAGAACATCGGCGCGCCCTGCGCGGGATCCAGTGCATCCTCCACGACCGCGCGGCCGTTCGAGAATTCCTGGAAACCGGCCTTGCCCCCCAGCCGGCCGATGCCGCTGTGGTTCGATCCGCCGAAGGGCAGGGTGGGGATGTTCGCCTGGATCGCCGCATTGTTGACGGCGGCCGAGCCCGAACGGGTATGATTGATATACCAGTCGGCCGTCTCGCGATCCTGGGTGAAGACATAGAGGCCGAGCGGCTTGGGCCGCTTGGCGATCTCCTTCACCGCTTCCTCGCGGGTGGAGAAGCTGTGGACGGTCAGCACCGGGCCGAACACTTCCTCCTGGAAGATCTCCATATCCTCGGTCACATTGTCGAGGATGGTGGGCGAAACGAACCGGGTCGCCGGGTCCACCTCGCCGCCCATCAGCACGCGCGCGCCCTTGGACACGGCATCGTCGATCAGCGCCTTGATGCGGAGCGTATGGCGCTCGTTGACGATGCGCGGCAGATCCTCCGAGCTTTTGAAGCCATCGCCGTTCGGATTGTAGAAGGCGGTGATCTTCTCCTTCAGCTTGTCCACATAGGCATCCTTGATGCTTTCATGGACCAGCAGATAATCGGGGCACAGGCAGACCTGGCCGGCGATCAGGTGGCGGACGAAGGCGATCTTGGACCCGGCATCCTCCAGATCGGCATCGCGTTCGATCACGGCGGGGTTCTTGCCGCCCATTTCCAGCGTGACGCCGGCGAAATGGCGGGCGGCGGCTTCCATCACCAGCCGGCCGACGCGGTTGTTGCCGACATAGCAGATGTGGTTGAACGGCAGCTTCAGCAGCGCCTGCGCCACTTCCGGGCCGCCGGTGATGACGGCCACATCATCCGCGAGGCCGGCCTTCTCGATCACCTGGCGCACCATCTCGGCGGAAAGCGGCGCCACCTCGGACGGCTTCAGCACCACGGCGTTGCCGGCGGCGATCATGCTGATGAGCGGGGAGAGGCTGATGAGCACCGGGGAGTTCCAGGTGGACAGGTGCAGCACCACGCCCTTGGGTTCCCAGTGGATATAGGCCTTGCGCCCCTGGAGCATCGGCACATCCTCGACGGCCTCGTTGCCCATCCAGCTTTCCAGCCGCTCGCAGAAGAAGTTGATCTCCTCCTTCAGCGGGATGAGGTGGAGCTTGCCGTCCATGCCCAGCTCGTCATGGCCGGCCTGGCCGATTTCGGCGCGCAGTTCGTAGACGGCCTGGTAGAGCGCGCGCAGCTTGGCGATGCGTTCGGCGGCGGTGGTGCGGGCCAGCGCGGGGGCGCGGGCCTGCAGCCTGTCGAAGACGTCCTGATAGGGATTGGCTTCGGCGACGGGGGAATATTGGTTCATCTCGGCCAACTCCTCACATCATGTCCGGAATGGCGGGCTGGCGACGCTCGATCATGTCGTCATACCGCTTGCGGATCGCGTCCTTGGTCTTGTCGGTCAGCGGCAGGATGTAGAAATCGTCGCGCAGGATCGACTGATAGACCTCCTCGGCGAAATCCTCCGGCTTGGTCAACGGCACTTCATGGCCGATCAGCATCTTCATCGCCGCCTGGAATTCGTCGACATTGTTGATGCCGGCGCCCGACGCGATGGCGGGATCGTCATATTCCTTCTGCAGATTGCGGTGCGAGCTGAACAGGTTGGTGTCTACCACGTGCGGGCCGGGGAAGAGGATCGCCGCGCGAACCTGCGTGCCCGAGAATTGGAGCTGGTAGGAAAGCACCTCCATCAGCGCGATCAGCGCCGCCTTCGACGCCGAATAGGCCGCGCCCGACGGCGGGAAGACGATGCCCGCGCCCGAGGATGTCGCCGCGATCAGCGCTTCCTCGCCCTGCGCGATCAGGGTGGGCATGAAGGATAGGACGCCGTTCAGCGGCCCGAAGAAGTTCACGTCCATCGCCCAGCGATAGGCCTTTTCGGGCGTATCCCAGATGGTGGGGCCGCCGCCGCCGCCGACGCCGGCATTGTTGAACACCAGATGGACCTTGCCATATTCGGCCAGCGCGCGATCGCGCAGCGCGTCCACCTGCTCGCGCTTGGAGACGTCTGCCACCTGGCCGATCGCGGTGCCGCCGGCGGCCTTCACCTCGGCCACCGCGGCTTCCAGCGCGTTCGCTTCGATATCGGAGAGGACGACCTTCGCCCCGGCCCGCGACAGGCGGAGCGCGAGCTGCTTGCCGACCCCGCTGGCGGAGCCGGTTATTACCGCGACCTTATCCTTCAAATCCTGCATTTGCCTTCATCCTCTCATTTGATGTCGTTGGCAGGCTGACGGGGGGAGGGGATCAGCCCTCAGGCAGAGCCTCCCCGCGTTCGCGCGCGATCTTTTCAATCAGTGGAACGATCAACCGGTCGATTATGGTCTCGGTGTCGGTCGAATAATGTTGTGCCTGGGCGCGGATCAGCGGCAGCTCCTCCGCCGCATAATGGGTGAGCGCCGCCTGGACGCGCGCGGTGGAGGAGCGGCCCCGTGCGCGGCTCGCCCGCTCGCGGCAGATCGCCACCGCGCCGGCGATCGCCAGCGCGCCGATATGGCTCTGTATCTCCAGCGCCTTTTCCGGGGTGAAGCCGCGCGTCACCATGCCCTGCAGGAACCGCTCGGCCACCTCCAGCTCGACCTCCGGCCCCAGGCCCGCATCGATGAACTGGACGATGATCTGCGGATAGCGGACGAGCTGGTCCTGGATGGCATGGGCGAAGGCGGCGATATATTTCGACCAGTGCAGGTCGCTCGCCTCGTCCATGTCGAGCGAGGAGACCTGTCGCGCGGCCGCCAGCTTCAGGAGCTCGTCGCGGCTGCCGACATATTGGTAGAGCGTGGCGGTGCCCACGCCGAGATGTTCGGCAAGGCGTTTCATGCTGATGGCGGCCAGGCCGATGTCGATCGCGGCGTCGATCACCATATCCCGGGTGAGCAGGCGTGGTCGGCCGATCGAGCGGCGGGGCGTAGGCATTTCTCGAATCACATTCGGATACTCGTTCGGAAAGCTCGGGACGTCAACCCCGTCGCGCCACGATCCGGCGACAGGGCCTTCCCAGACGGCCGGTGTCGTCCTATCGGCATGGCCATGTCCATTCATATTCTCCTGACCGGCGCGAGCCGGGGTATCGGCGCCGCCATCCGCGAAAGCCTGGGCGGGCTGCCGGACGTCCGCGTGGTCGGCCAGGCCACCCGTGCGGCGGACGCGCAAACGATCGCCTGCGACTTCGCCGATCCCGATGCGCCTGCGCGGCTGTGGGGCGAAGCGCTGGAACGGCTGGACGGCCGGATCGACGTGCTCATCAACAATGCCGGCATCTTCGAAGCCACGCCGATCGGCCTGCCCGACGCCGAATGGCGCGCCGGCTGGGAGCGCACCCTGCAGGTGAACCTGCTCGCCGCCACCGATCTCTGCCGCGGCGCGGTGCTCCATTGGCAAGAGCGGAAGGCCGGTGGCCGCATCGTCAATGTCGCCAGCCGCGCGGCGCACCGTGGCGACAGCCCCGATCATTGGCATTATGCCGCGTCCAAGGCCGGGCTGCTGGCGGCGACCAAGACGATCGCGCGCGCTTATGCCCGGCAGGACATATTGGCCTTCGCCGTCTGCCCCGGCTTCACCATGAACGGGCCGGCGGAGGAATATATGGCGAGCCGCGGCGGGGACAGGCTGCTGGCGGATATTCCGCTGGGCCGCGTCGCCATGCCGGAGGAGGTGGCCGAGGCCGTGCGTTTCCTCGCGCTGGAGGCGCCCGCGTCGATGACGGGGGCCGTGATCGATATCAATGGAGCAAGTTATGTCCGCTAAGCAACCGGTCGCCCGCAGGGGCCGCAGGGTCCCCGCGGCGGAGCCGAAGGGCGACGGCGTGATCGGCTTTCCCTTCGATGCCCCGCGCGAGGGAAGCTGGAAGCTGACGCTCCCCTGCACCAAGGCGGAGGCGGAACTGCTGGCGGACGACGTGCCGGCGCTGGCGCTGATCGATCCGATGCCGACGATCATGACCAGCGAGCCCGATCCGGCCCGGCCGGACGACTGGCAGCTCGATGTCTATTTCGAAGGGCGGCCCGACGATGCGGCCGTGGCGCTGGTCCGCTCGCTCGTGCCCAGCGCGGACGGCGTCGAGCCGGTGATCGCCCATATTCCCGAGGAGGATTGGGTGACGCTCTCGCAGGCGGGGCTGGAGCCGATCCACGCCGGGCGCTTCCACGTCCGCACCCCGGCCGCGACCGAGGCGCCGCCCGAAGGATCGATCGCCTTCACCATCGAGGCCGGCCGCGCCTTCGGCACGGGGCATCATGAAACCACCGCCGGCTGCTTGCTGATGATCGATCGGCTGAAGCGCAACGGCCGCCGCTTCACCGACATCGCCGATGTCGGCACCGGCACGGGGCTGCTCGCCTTCGCCGCGCTGGCGGTATGGCCGCGCGCGCGGGTGATCGCATCCGACATCGATCCCGTCGCGATCGAGGTGACGGCGGAAAATGCGGCGGTGAACGGCATTCCGGCCAGGAAAGGCATGATTGGGCACGGCGCGGGCCGGATCGAGCTGGTGACGGCGCCCGGCCTCGCCCATCGCCGCCTGCGCGCGCGGGTGCCCTATGATCTCATCATCGCCAATATCCTCGCCGGCCCGCTGATCGAACTGGCGCCGGTGCTGGCGGGCGCGCTGCTGCCGGGCGGGTCGCTGATCCTCGCCGGCCTGCTGGATCACCAGGCCGATGCGGTGGCGTCCGCCTATCGCCGGCAGGGCATGCGGCTGGCCGACACGATCGTGCGCGGCGACTGGCCGACGCTGCGGCTGGTGAAGCGCCATCGATGACTTTGCCGGCCGCCGGGGCGGCGGATGACGGATTGGGCTTGCGCCCGCCGATCCACCGCCGCTAAGGCCGGCATGTCGGGGAGTAGCGCAGCCTGGTAGCGCATCTGCTTTGGGAGCAGAGGGTCGCAGGTTCGAATCCTGTCTCCCCGACCATTTTCAAGCGACGGGATTTCCACCACTTTTCCCCGCGCTGGTCGATCAGACCTCCCCTTCGTCCGGGGATGAGCCCGCCTCCAGCTCGAGCCACTCCGCTTCGCTGCGAGGAATGATGGCTTTGGGTTTCCGCCGGAACATCCGCTTCAGCCATTGTCCGATTGCGGCGCATATGGTCCGAAAGGCGAGCCCTGAGTGGCCCCTTGCCTGAGATGTCGGCTCGCCAAGGGGAGATGGTTCGTTTCCGCTCGATGCTTGAAGCGCCGTATCTTTGCGCTCGCGAGCGCTGGCGCCATCTCCGTCGCTTTCCTCAGATGCGGCATAAGCGGTTTGTGTATTGGACATGATCCCAGACCCCCCGCTTATGAAGCCAGGCATGCCTTGGCGGGCGGAATGCCACCGCTCAGGCCGATATCCTTGGCCCGGTCAAATTCGGTTGTGACGCCCACGTCGATGAAAAGCGCGTTCGCTGTCCGCATCTATGGCCCCTCATTCTTTCATTGAGAGGCTTCCCGGACCAAGGCCCGGTGTTCGCATCCCCGCGCAGGTCGAGGCTTTGCCGTCGTTGGGCAGAGCCTTGGACATGCGCGACAGCCATCCGGCCGGAAAACCGACCGGCCCATGGCAATGGTTACGACGCCCCCCGCAGCCCGATTTGCGGAGCTGCCTCATCTTGATGGCAAAATGTCCGAACGCCGTAAATAGAGATATGGAAGATGTGGCTGCCAAAGGGCGGAGTCGTGTCGCGATATCTATCGGAAGGAATATTGGAGGCGCGGATATGAATGGGAGTATNTCAGCTTATTGAGAAAGTGAGGCCCCCGAGATGTGGTGGCAAGGGGGGCTAAAGAATTCTGAGAATGGTAGCCGTGGAGCGACTGTTCCTCGGTGGTGAGAAAAGTTTCTTGACCGAAACGCTGTGTCTGGAATTGCCAGGTCGCGATATCGCCGGGTGATTGCGGATCAAGGGCCCGTGGCCTCCTCGGGGCTTCGCCTGCCTTTATCCGGCCATTGGTTCGTTCCGTAGGGGCTTTCGGTCCGGGGTGGCGCCGTCAGGCCGGCAGGTCGCCGATCCAGTCCCGGCGGAGCCGGGGGCCGGCCAGTGCCATCAGCGCCGCCGCCAGCAGGTAGAGCGCCAGCGAATAGAGCATCGAATGGCGGAGCGCTTCGCTGCCGTAGATCGGGGCCAGCGCGTCGGAGAGGGCGCCGAGGGCGTAGATGCCGCCGCCGAGGCCGATCAGGTTGTTGATCAGCAGGAACAGGGCCGAGGCCGTCGCGCGGGCCGGCGGCGTCACGAGATGCTGGATGGCGGCCAGCACCGGCCCCAGCCAGACATAGGCCATGGCCTGCGGCACGAGGAACAGGATGAAGGCGAGGCGCACGTCGGCGCTGTAGATGCCGATGGCGAAGAGCGGCACGCCGATCAGGAAGGCTGAAGCCGGCAGATAGGCGAAATAGGCGCGATCGCGCGAGCCCAGCCTGTCGCCCAGCCACCCGCCGAGCAGCATGCCGGCCACGCCGCCGATCAGCAGCACCGCGCCGATGAAATAGGATGTCTCCACCAGATCGAGCGCGAAGCTGCGCTGGAGCAGGCTGGGGAGCCAGAAAGCCAGCCCGTAGCCGAGCATCGAGCTTGTCGCCGCGCCGAAGGAGAGCAGCCAGAAGGAGGGCTTGCCCGCCAGCAGCCGGGCGGTGGCGAGCAGGCGGGGCGCTTCCCCGGCGGCATCGGCGGCGACCTTCCTGTCGCGGACGAGGAACTTGAACAGCGGCGCGATCAGGATGCCGGCGCAGCCGACGGCCAGGAAGGCGGCCCGCCAGTCGACCGTGGCGGCGATATAGCCGCCGGCGAGGACGCCGGCCGCCGAGCCCAGCGGGATGCCGAGCGAATAGACGGAAAGCGCGAAGGCGCGGCGATGGCTAGGGAAATAATCGCCGATGAGGGCGTAGGACGGGGCGACGCCGCCCGCCTCGCCAATGCCCACGCCCAGCCGGGCGATGAAGATGTGCCAGAAATTCTGCGCGAAGCCGCAGAGCGCGGTGAAGCCGCTCCAGCAGATCAGCGAAAGCGTGATGACCCAGCTGCGGCGCGTGCGATCCGCCAGCCAGGCGAGCGGCACGCCGAGGGTGGAGTAGAGGAGCGCGAAGGCGACGCCGCCGAGCAGACCCATCTGGCCATCGGACAGGCCGAGATCGTGCTGGATGGGGGCCGCCAGGATGGCCAATATCTGCCGGTCGACGAAATTGAAGATGTAGACGACCAGCAGCATCGCCAGCACGACATTGGGCCGGGACGGCTTGGCGTTCATATCGATCCGTCCGGCAGGCCGCGCAGCCAATGTTCGATCGCATCGAGCGCGGCCGGCTCGTCGAGCAGGGGCGCATGCCCCCGCGACGGCACCTCGACATGGGCGAACGGCCCGCCGTGGCGGCGCGCCATCTCCGCGACGGTGGCGGGGGAAAGAAGGTCGGAAAGGGCGCCGCGCACCACGAGCACCGGCGTGGCGGACAGGGCATCCCAGAGCGGCCAGAGATCGGGCGGGATCGTGCCGGGCTCGTCGCCGCCGATGCTGCCGGCGATGGCGGGATCGTAGGCGAAGCGGACGGCGCCGTCCCCATCCTCGCGGCAGGTGCGGCGGGCGAAGGCGAGCCAGTCCTCCGCCGTGAAACCGGGAAAGGCCTCCGCATTGATCGCGGCGCAGCGCGCGGCCGCCTCGGCCCAGTCCGCGAAGGCCGCGCCCGGCCCGACATAGCCCTGGATGCGGGCGAGGCCCGCGGGTTCCAGGCGGGGGCCGATATCGTTGAGGGCGATGGCCGATATGCGATCGGGCTGCATCGCGGCCATCATCATCGCCATCAGCCCCCCCATGGAGGTGCCGATCAGGGTCACCTTATCCACGCTCAGCCCGTCCAGCAGCGCGAACATGTCCGCCGAATAGATATCGGGCCGGTAATTGCCCGGATCGGCATCATGATCCGAAAGGCCGCGCCCCCGCTGGTCCGGCACGATCAGGCGGTATCGCCCGGCGAGATGCCGGGCCAGCGGCTCGAAATCGGCGCTGTTGCGGGTCAGGCCGTGCATCAGCAGCAGCGTGGGCCCTTCGCCCGGGTAGATGCGGGCGAAGAGCTCCAGCCGGCCGCACGCGCTGCGATAGCGGTGCGGCACGAAGGCGGTGGGATCGATCGTCACGAAGGGGCGCCGCGACCGCGTCAGAAATTATAGGTCGCGGTCACGAAGACCTGGCGCGGGCTGCCGTAAAAGGCGGTCAGCGTGCCCTCCTTGCCGAGCGTCGGGATAAGGTTGCCGTTCGGCGCCGTTCTGAGCGCCCCGGTGACGGGATCGGCATCGAGGAAGGTATAGCCCGACGTCTTATACTGCTTGTCGAGGAGGTTGCGGCCGTGCAGCCCGAGGCTCCAGCGATTGGCCGGCGCGGTATAGACCAGGCTCGCATCCCACAGCGCATAGCCCTTCTGGTCGATATAGGGGTTGGGGATTTCGAACTGGTAGGTCTTGCTGCGGTAGGACACGGTCGAGCTCAGGCTGATCTCGCCATCGGCCAGGGGCGCGGCATAGGTGAAGGTGCCGCTGCCGGTCCATTTGGGCGTGTTCTGCACCTTGCGGAAATCGGCGACGTCGACCGGGCCCTGGCCGGGAACCTGCGTCACATATTCCTTATATTTGGCATCGATGTAGCCGAGCGAGCCGGAGAAGGTGATCCTGTCCCCCGCCATCGCCAGATCGCGGCCGAGGCGGGCGGTCGTCTCAAGCTCCAGCCCCTGGAAGCGCGCCTTGCCGGCATTGGTGATGACGCCGCAGAAGGTGGGGACGCCGTTGACCACGCAGCCCGACGATCCGGGGATCTGCACGTCCTTGTAATCCATGCGGAAGGCCGCGAGCGCCACATAGAGCGCCCCGTCGAGCAGGTTGCCCTTGTAGCCGACCTCGTAGCTGTCCACCGTTTCCGGGCGGAAGCTGAGATAGGCGGCGATTTCCGAATCCTCGAGCACGCCGTCGCGGTTGAGATCGGGCGCGTTCACGCCGACGCCGCGCGGATCGAAGCCTCCGCCCTTGAAGCCCTGCGAATAGCTCGCATAGATATTGTGATCGCGGCTGGGCTGGTAGCTTACCGAGACGCGCGGGGTGAATTTGTTGAATTTCCGGCTGCCGTCGAAATCGGTGCCCGGCGCGCCGAGCGGCAGGCCGATCCCGCCGAACACCGGCGATCCGCCGCCGAGATAATTCTGGCGGAGAATATAGGCGCTGCGCTTGTCCCAGGTGTAGCGGCCGCCGGCCGAAAGGCTGAGCTGTTCGGTGAACTTGAAGGTGAAATCGCCGAAGATCGCATAGGTATCGGTATCCACATCCGCCTGGGTGAAGGCGGTGAGGCCGGGGAGCAGTATCGGATCGGACGTGAACAGCCGCACGTCGAACTGGGTATCGGCCTTGGCGGACAGATAATAAGCGCCGATGAGGCCGGTCAGCGGGCCGCCATTGTCATATAGCAGCTGGAATTCCTGGCTGACCTGTTCGTTGCGATAATAAGCCGGGACGTCCACGTCGACGGCGGCCAGCGCATCGAAATCGATCGGCGAGGCGCTGTCGTCCTTGCGCCAGCCGCTGATCGACCGCAGCGTGAAGCCGGCGCCGAGATCGGCGGTGACGTTCATGGAGAGGCCATATGCCTCCACATCCTGCTTGGGATCGTTGAGCGCGCCTTCGCTGTCATACACGTCCGACAGGACCGGCGTGCCGGAAACCAGCCCCGGGATCAGGCGGTGCCCGCCGCGCGGATTGCTCTTGTCCTTGGTATAGTCGCCGGAGATGCGGATCTCCACCGGCGCGCCATGGCCGCCCACTTCCAGCGTGCCGCGTGCGCCCCACACATCCTTGTTGTAATTGTCGAGGCCGGTGGTGAGGTTCTTGCCGAAGCCCCCGCGCGAAAGCCTTGCCAGCGAGGCGCCGACGCGGACGATCGAGCCGATCGGCGCCGAAGCCGTGACGACGCCGTCCGCCTGATCGTAGCTGCCGTAGCTGCCCTTCACCTTGAGCGAGAATTCCTCCGGCAGCGGCTTGGTAACATATTTGACCGCGCCGCCGATGGTGTTGCGGCCGTAGAGCGTGCCCTGCGGACCACGCAGTACCTCGATCCGCTCGACATCGTAGATATCGAGCACGGCTGCCTGCGGGCGGTTGAGATAGACATCGTCCAGATAGATGCCGACGCCCTGTTCGAAGCCGGAGACCGGGTCCTGCTGGCCGATGCCGCGGATGAAGGCGGACAGCGTGGAGTTGGTGCCGCGCGAGGTTTCCAGCGTGACGTTGGGCGTGGTGAGGCCGATATCGGTAAGATCGATGGCGCCGGCCTTTTCGAGCTGCGCGCCGCTGAAGCTGGTGACGGCGATCGGCACGTCGATCAGCCGTTCCTCCCGCCGCCGGGCGGTAACGATGATGGCGGCGTCGGCTTCGTCGATCGAGACGGTCGGTTCGATCGATTGCGCCTGGGCCGTGCCGCCGGAGGCGAGGCCCGACGCGACCAGCACCGCCGCAAGACCGATATTTGCGCCACGCACGAGAAAACGGGCCTTGCCCATCGCATCACTCTCCCTGGTTTCGTTCTATTTGAGGGAGCTATATTGATAGTTGAACCATCTTTCAATATGGCTCGTTGCCATAGCATCGGTCAGCGGGTAGCTGTGTCTTCATGACCACATCAGAACCGTCCTCCGGGCCCGTCGGAAACAAGGTTCCGCGCACGGAGCGGGGGCGGCAGACCCTGCGCAAGCTGCTGGACGCCGCGGCCATCGAATTTGGCGAGAAGGGGTTTCACGAAGCCTCGATCATCGGCATCACCGGCCGGGCCAAGACTGCGCTGGGAACCTTCTACACCTATTTCGATTCCAAGGACGAAATCTTCCGCGCGCTGGTGACGGACCTGAGCGATCGCGTGCGATCCACGGTGGGCGCGGCGCTGACCGGCAGGGCGGACGGCGGCGCCCTGGAGACCGAGCGCGAGGCGCTGGCGGCTTTCCTGCGCTTCGCCGGCGAGCATAAGGAAATCTACCGGATCATCGACGAGGCCGAGTTCGTCGACCCCGCAAGCTATCGCAGCCATTACGAATCGACCGCGCGGCGCATCTTCGAACGATTGCAGGCCGGCGGCCGATCGGGCGAGCTGCGCACCGATCTTCAGGAAGCCCATGCCTGGGCGATCATGGGCATGAACGTGTTCCTGGGCCTGCGCTACAGTATCTGGTCCGAAGAATTGCCGGCGGATCAGGTCGCCGAAGTAGCCCGATCGATATTGAAGGACGGCATTACCCGGCCTTCGTCCTGACTGGTTCTGCCCGTCATTTTCGGGCGTCCGCATTAATCGTTTGATATTTGGCGAACATCTTCACAAGATACTGCGCCCGATAGGGCATGTTGCGCGGCCAGATTTTGCGGGAGGCGTCGATCGCGTTCCCGCGCATGCTTCGGGAGCCCAGCCATGCGCCTGCTTGCCCGCCTGTTCGCCGCGATCCTCCTCCTGATCGGACTGGGCCTTGCGCTTGGCGGCGCATGGCTGGCCGCGCTGGGCGGATCGCCTTATTATCTGCTGGTCGGGCTGGCCTATATGGCGGCCGCCTTCCTGGCATGGCGCGGGCGCGCGGCCGCCCTGTGGCTGATGGCGGCGATCATGGCGGCGACGCTGGCCTGGGCCTTGTGGGAGGCGGGGCTGGATTATTGGGCGCTGTTCCCGCGCCTGATGGCGCCGCTGGCGCTGACGGGGCTCGGCCTGGCCTTCCTGCCTTCGCTGGTCCGCACGGGTGCGCGGAAGGCGGCTTATGCCGGCGCGGGGGCCTGCGGCATCGCCTTCGCCGCCCTGTTCGCCTTCGCCTTCGTGCCGCATGGCGCGATCATGCCCGCGGCCGGCGCGGCCTATCCGGCGAGCAGCGGCAGCAACGGCCCGGACAATTGGACCTCCTACGGCAAGACGACCGAGGGGCTGCGCTACACCGCTTATACCCAGATCAACCGGGAGAATATCAGCAAGCTGCGCCCGGCATGGACGTTCCGCACCGGCGACAGCGGCCCCGGCATCGACCAGAAC
This sequence comes from Edaphosphingomonas haloaromaticamans, assembly GCF_001853345.1. Classification (NCBI taxonomy): domain Bacteria; kingdom Pseudomonadati; phylum Pseudomonadota; class Alphaproteobacteria; order Sphingomonadales; family Rhizorhabdaceae; genus Edaphosphingomonas; species Edaphosphingomonas haloaromaticamans. The sequence continues at coordinate 1,622,493 of NZ_MIPT01000001.1, forward strand.
ACCCCGCTCCAGATCGGCGACACGCTCTATACCTGCTCGCGCAACAACCGCATCGCCGCGATCGACGGCGACAGCGGCAAGCCGCGCTGGACCTTCGATCCCCAGGCCAGGTCGCCGATCTGGCAGCGCTGCCGGTCGCTGGCCTATTTCCACGACGATGCGAGCGCGGCGGACGCGCCCTGCGTCGACCGGATCATCGCCACCACCATCGATGCCCGCCTCTTCGCGCTGGATGCCCGCACCGGCGCGCGCTGCCCCGGCTTCGGGCAGGACGGCATGGTCGCGCTCTCGCAAGGCATGGGGCCGATCAAGCCCGGCTATTATTTCCAGACATCCGGGCCGCTGGTGGCGCGCAACCTCATCATCATCGGCGGCTGGGTGGTCGACAATCAGGAGGTGGGCGAGCCTTCCGGCGTGATCCGCGCCTTCGACGTGCGCAGCGGGGAACTGGCCTGGGCCTGGGATCTCGGCAATCCGGCCATCACCAAATTGCCGCCGCCGGGGCAGACCTATACGCGCGGCACGCCCAATATGTGGACCACCGCCGCCTATGATGACCGGCTGGGGCTGATCTACCTCCCGCTCGGCAACGCCACCCCCGATTATTACGGCGTCGGCCGCGCGCCCTGGGCGGATGCCTATAATGCGACGCTCGTGGCGCTCGACGTCGCCACCGGGCGGGAGCGGTGGAAGTTCCAGACCGTGCACCACGACATCTGGGATTATGATCTGCCGGCCCAGCCCGCGCTCATCGACGTGGCGGACGGCCGCGGCGGCAAGGTGCCCGCCTTGCTGCTGTCCACCAAGCGCGGCCAGCTCTTCCTGCTCAATCGCGCGACTGGCGCGCCGCTGGCGGAGGTGGCGGAAAAGCCGGTGACGCAGGTGGGCGCGGCGCCAGGCGAGCGGCTCTCGCCCACCCAGCCTTATTCCGTCGGCATGCCGGTGATCGGTGCCATGCGGCTCAGCGAGAAACGGGCGTGGGGCATGACGATGTTCGATCAGCTCGCCTGCCGCATATCCTTCCGCCAGCATCGCTATGATGGGGATTTCACCCCGATCGGGCTCAGGAAGGCGCTGGAGCAGCCGAGCAATGTCGGCGGGCTCAACTGGGGCAGCCTTTCGGTCGACGTCGCGACCAACCGGGTGTTCATGAACGATATCCGGACGCCCGCATCCTACCGGCTGGTGCCGCGCGCCGACTATCCCGCTTACTCGAAGAAGGTGCCGAGCGACGGCACCGGCCACGGCCCGTCGCCGCAGGCGGGCACGCCCTACGGCATGGGCACGACGCTGTGGATGAGCGGGCTGGGCGTCCCCTGCGTGCAGCCGCCCTTCGGCACCATCACTGCCATCGACCTCGACAGCCGCAGGATCGCCTGGCAGGTGCCGGCCGGCACGGCGGAGGAGCTTGGCCCGCTGGGCCTGAAGCTCGGCCTGCCGATGCCGATCGGCATGCCCACCTATGCCGGCACCTCGGTAACGGCCGGCGGCCTCCTCTTCTTCGCGGGCAGCCAGGATTTCTACCTGCGCGCCTATGACACCGCCACCGGACGCGAGCTGTGGAAGCATCCGCTGCCGGTGGGATCGAGCGCGACGCCGATGACCTACATCTCCCCCCGGACGGGGCGGCAATATGTGGTCGTGTCGGTAGGTGGCGCGGCCCATTCCGAGGCGGTGGGCGATTATGTGATTGTCAGTTTCCAAGGTTTCGTGAATCGGCGAGAGCCGAAACATGAGTCTTCGTGCGGGCTTCTCCCCGCGATAATATCCAAGGTTTGTGAATCGGCCTGAAAATGTCCAAGGTTGTGCGAACTGAGTCGCATGCAACTTTGGAGGAAAATTGAGGCGCGTTCCGCTCAGCCATCGGTCGCATGTGACTGGCTTCAACGCCGTGCCGACAGGCATGACGGNGCACGAGAGCGCGCNCGAACGCGACTTCGTCACGCTGTCGAGCTTCGCCGATCGCGATGCGAAGANCACGTCGCAGCCGATCACGATCCGGTTCGAGCATGATGGTGATAGGCGACGATACACGCCCGACTTCCTGTTGGAATGGAGCGACGGCCGCTCGGAACTGGTCGAGGTCAAATATCGGGCGGACCTGCGCGCGGGANGGAAGCGGTTCAGGCCGGCGTTCGCGGCGGGGCGGCGCTGGATCAGGGAGCGCGGTGGAAGCTTCCGGATCGCGACCGACCGGACAGTCCGATGTCCTGCACTGGATGCCGCGAAGCGCCTGCTGCCCTTGCGGAGCGCCACTCTCGATCCTGATCTTGCGAAAACCACGCTGGCGATGGTGCGGACGTTGCGAGATCCGACCTTCCAGGAGTTGGCGAACGCGATGCCGGCGGCGCGGGAAGAAGCGCTTGGCGTGATCTGGCGCATGATCGCACAAGGTATGCTGCGCATCGACGTGTCGGCGCCGATCGTGCCGGCGACACGGATCGGCCTGCCATGACACGGCCGCACCTGCTGAACGTAGACGAGGATGCCTGGGCGGAAGCCCGCCGTTGCTTGCCGGTAGTCAGGATGCTCGCCAACAAGGCCGACCGGACCCGCGCCGAGGTCGAAGTCGCCGCGCGCGAACTGGGCTATGGGCCGACCCATCTCTACAGCCTGTTGCGTCGCTATCTGGACGATCCCCGCCTTACNAGCCTCCTGCCGCGTGCGAGAGGGCCTGCGCCGGGGGGAGCCTTGCTCGATCCGGCGGTTGATACTGTGATCGAAGAGGTAATCGACAGCTNCNACTTGACCCGGCAGCAGCCCCTGATCGCCGACCTTGTGAGGGTCGTTCACGAACGCTGCCATCAGGCCGGCCTTCCGGTGCCGGGCCGCAATACGATCGCTCGCCGGGTAGAGAAGCGTCCCGCCGCCAAGGNGCTCGCCGAGCGGCGTGGCCGCAAGGCTGCGCGCGATCGCTATGGTCCCGTCACCGGCNCGCTGGTCGCGGAATACCCGCTGTCGCTGATCCAGATCGACCATACGCTGGTCGACGTGATCGTGGTGGACACCGAGACGCGGGAGCCGATCCAGCGGCCCTGGCTGACGCTGGCGATTGACGTGGCGACGCGATGCGTGGCGGGCTTCCACCTGTCGCNGGAGCCGCCGTCGGCAACTTCGGTGGCGCTGTGCATCAGCCATGCGGCACTGATGAAGGAAGGCTGGCTGGCGGCGCGGGGCATCGNGGATGAGTGGCCGGTCTATGGAATCCCCGAGCGGCTGCACCTCGACAATGCCAAGGAGTTCAGGTCGGAGGCGCTCAGGCGCGGCTGCCAGGAATATGGCATCGACATCGATTATCGGCCCGTCCGGACACCCCACTATGGCGGGCACATAGAGCGGCTGATCGGCACGATGATGGGCAAGGTCCATCTGCTCCCTGGAACGACCTTCTCCGACATCCGCGTGAAGGGCGACCTCAATCCCGAGAAGACGGCCGCCATGACCATCGACGAGGTGGAGCGCTGGCTCGCCCATGCCATCGCCGGCGTCTATCACCGCAGCCTGCATCGCGGCNTTGGCATGCCGCCGCTGGCGGCGTGGACCAGGGGGATCGCCGGCGATGACAAGGTGCTGGGCCGCGGNGCGCCGACGATGGTGCCCGATCCACGCCGGTTCCTGATCGACTTCCTNCCGATTGCCATGCGCCGGGTCCGGCGCGACGGCATCTCGCTGCACTCGATCCACTACTGGGCCGACGTGCTGCGGACCTGGATCGGCCATCCCGAGCCGATGATCGTGCGCTACGACCCGCGCGATCTCAGCCGCATCTACCTGCTCGGCGAGAACAATCACTATTACGACATCAGCTACCGCGACCTCGGCCGCCCGCCGATCAGCCTGTGGGAGCACCGCCTGGCGCNCAAGCGGTTGCGCGAGGAAGGCCGCGCGCTTGTCGATGAGGCGGCGATCTTCCGCACCATCGCGGCGATGCGGCGGATCGCCGACGATGCCGTGCTGGCGAGCAAGACAGCGCGACGCCAGCGGGCGCGCAGGCTGAGGGTCGTTGATGGCGGTCGGATGGATGATGCGCGCGCCGCGTTGCGCACCGAGGCCGACGATCAGACCGAGGCCCGGCCCTTCAATCNCGACGACATTTATCCGTTCGAGGAATGGTCGTGACCGGGAGTTACGCGCATCTCCATGCCGCGGTTCGGCCGCTGGCCGACGAGGATGCGGCGAGCCGTATCTGGCATATCCGCATGGACAGGTGGATCGGCTACGCTCGGGCGGACGCTGCCGNCGAGGCGCTGGAGGAACTGCTCGACTTCCCGCAGCGCACGCGCATGCCCAATCTCTTGTTGGTCGGGCCGACTAACAACGGCAAGACGATGATCGTCGAGAAGTTCCGGCGCGCATATCCTCGGATCGACGCGACGGACTGCGAGAACCGGGTGGCAAGCGTGCCGGTGCTGTCGGTGCAGATGCCCTCCGCCCCGGACGAGAGCCGGTTCTTCGCCGCCATCCTTGACGAGCTTGGGATGCCGTATGACAACCGAGCGCGTCCCGTCGCTTTGCAGGACGTGGCGGTGCGCACAATGCGGCTGACCGGCGTGCGGATGCTCGTGATCGACGAACTGCACAACCTTCTCTCGGGCTCAAGGTCCAGACAGCGCCAGTTACTCAATCTGCTGCGTTGGCTCGGCAACGAGCTGCGTATCCCGCTGGTCGGGGTCGGCACCGGCGAAGCGTTGCAGGCGATCAACAGTGACGACCAGCTCGTCAGCCGGTTCGAGCCGTTCATGTTGCCGCTGTGGACCGAAGGCGATGCGTATCGCCGCCTGCTCGGGACGCTGGAAGCGGTGCTACCGCTACGACGCCCTTCGAACCTGACCGATCCCGCGCTGTCGGCCAAGATCCTGACTGCGGCCGAAGGCGTGCTCGGCGAGGTGATCGCAATCGTCAATCGTGCCGCCGTGCTGGCAGTCAAANCGGGAACCGAGGCGATCTCGGCACGGCTGATCGACGACNTCCGGTTCATCCCGCTCTCCGAACGCCGTAGGGCCAGCCGCCATGCTCTATGAGGTGACGCCGGTGACGCGACCGCCACCGCGCGTCGTGCCGTTGCCGATCATGGTCGATCCGATGGAGGGAGAGGCCCTGATCTCCTGGTGCCATCGCCTCGCTGCCCGCCTCGGCCTTCGTCTCCACCAGACCGCGCGCATGCTGGGCGTAGACACCAGCGATCCGGCGTGGTGGCATCGTCCCGGCCCGGAAGTGCTCTTGGCGATCTCGCGTCGCACTGGCGTTGGCATGAAGCGCTTACGAGCCATGACCTTCCTCGACTGGAAGGGCTTGTCATCGCAAAGAAATCCCGGTCACATCGTCGGCCGTTGGTCACGGGATCTTGTCAGGCCGAGAGCGGACTGCAGCCCACATTGCGTCGCCTGTCCGCAATGCCTCGTGGACGATCGAGAGCCTTGGGTGCGGCTCGACTGGCTGACGGGATGGGCGTCCTTGTGCCCCGTGCATGGGACAGTGCTCATCGAACGATGCAGGAAATGTCACGCCCCGTTGCGCATGCCTACGCTGGAGGTAAACTATACGCCCACTCTGGGAACCTGCCATAAATGCGGCGCTCGTCATTGTGACGCGCCTTTAACGATCGCCCACCCGCCGGTTCTCGAGCTTCAGGAAAAGATGTTGAGAGCGATGCGGGAGGGTAAAGCCCGCTTCCCCGGTCTGCGAACTTGCGCGTGGTCAACGATGGTGGCCCTTGTAGCCCAAATCNCCTGGACCTTATGGCAATCGAGNGACGGGCGCCGTCGGCTCGTTCTGTTCGTCCGGATCGCGCAGGAACTCGGTCTGCCACCGACCCAATCAGGGTCGGGGAGCCGGGCTTATGAGTTGATGCTGATACTCGTCTGGATGTTGCGAAAACCTTCGGAACGATGGTCTGTCATCCTTGGGGTAAAGCCCGACACAGAACAGGCATCGGAAGTCGTTATGCGTCTGCCGATGCGTCAGAGAACACGGTTATTGAACATCCTCTCTGTTGACGCGACCGTGCGCAGACAGGCCTATATGCGAACGCTAAGTGACCCCCTTTGCCAGACCGATTGCTATCCGGACTCCGATACGCTGCAACGGCACGGTGCCGTCGCCACGAGCGAACCGATATATCGAAAGCTGCTGGCCATCGCCCGTTGCCGCGAGGGCGCCTCGGTCGAGGCGATAGTCGATGAGAGCAACCACCGGCGCCACAGGGTCGATCGATGGTGGCACAAATACCGGCCTGAAACCGAACACAAAGCCATCGCTGAATCTGCTTCCCCATCTCGCAATCCCTTGGCCAAGGTTTAACGAATCGAGTCCGCAAAACCTTGGACCAATACGCGATCCTTGGACCCGGTTCGCGAAACCTCGGAAAGCGACAGTGATGGCTTTCGCCCTGCCGCCGGGCTGATCGGCCTGGCTTGCATCTTTGTTCTCTTTATGTTCCATTCGGCCCATGGCGATCAACGGGCGTGGAGCGACGGGCAACCGGACCAGCCGGCGTTTCGGCCTTCCCGAGCGGGAGGCCGACGGCGACTGGCTGGACGACCGTGAGGCGGTGGACGGGCCGCCGCCCCGGCGGCTGAAGACGGTTGTGACGGCGCTGACCCCGCGCACGATCATTACCTACAATAAATCGCCCGACATCGGCTTCGATCGCTCCATCAACGCCTTTGGCGGCTGTGAGCAGTCCCCAACGGTTGCGTAAAGCGTTTAAGAGTTGTGGAAAGCGAACTCCGCTTTGATTAGTCTTGCCTTATGACCGATATGAGCGACAGTGATGAGCCCGATTATTATGCGTACAGTGCTACGCTGCGTATTCACGGCCCCCGACTACCGCTCGATGCGATTTCTAAGTACCTAGGCATCGAGGCAACGCACCAGCATCGTCGCGGTGAAAAGCGCCGGGCTGGATTGCGCCCCTACAATGACGACGCTTGGCATCTAACGGCGCCGGTCGCTGAGGAACGCGAACTTACCCATCATCTTCGCGAACTCTGGCGTGTGATAAAGCCGCACGTTGATTATCTGAATGCTCTTAACGCCAAGGTAGACGTGTTCTGCGGCTATCGCTCGAACAATGGGGCGGCTGGGTTCGCCGTTGAGCCGGACGCGCTAGAGATTTTTACGGCTCTCCGCGTACCTTTCGGTGTTTCTATTATTATCGACAGTTGGCTTGGGCAGCGGCTTGACGAGCCAACGCTCCAATGAGCGCGAGTCCCCGATAACGCGCCCCCCCTTGCGCTAGAACTTGCCTATTTGTTCTTTTTATGTTCCCATGCCACCATGTCAAAAATCGCTGGCAGAGGCGCAACAGAGAACCAAACGAGCAGGCGCTTCAACCTGCCCGAACGTCAGGCTGATGGTGACTGGTTAGATGCACGGGAGCAGATCGACGGCACTCCAGCCCCAATACGCACTACAGTCACGACACTTACTCCTAAGACGATTATCTCGTATAATCAATCACCTGATATTGGTTTTGACCGTTCGATTAACGGATTCGTGGGCTGTGAGCATGGCTGCATCTACTGTTTCGCGCGGCCGACGCATGCCTATCACGATCTGTCGCCGGGGCTGGATTTCGAATCGCGGTTGTTCGCCAAGCCCGATGCCCCGGCGCTGCTGCGGCGTGAGCTGATGAAGCCCGGCTATCGGGTGGGGCCGATCGCGATGGGGACGAATACCGATCCCTATCAGCCGATCGAGGGCGAATGGCGCATCACGCGCGGCATATTGGAGGTGCTGGCGGAGACAGGCCATCCGCTGACGATCACCACCAAATCCGATCGCGTGATGCGGGATATCGACCTGCTGGCGCCGATGGCCGAGAAGGGGCTGGCAGCGGTGGCGCTTTCGGTGACGTCGCTGACGCCGGAGATCGCGCGGACCATCGAACCGCGCGCGCCGCGCCCAGAGCGGCGGCTGGCGGCGGTGCGGGCGCTGCGGGCGGCAGGCGTGCCGACCTTCGTATCGATCGCGCCCGTGATCCCGGCGATCACCGATCATGAGATGGAGCATCTGGTGGAGGCGGCGGCGGATGCAGGCGCGATCGGTTGCTTCTTCATCCCCGTGCGCCTGCCGCATGAGGTGGCGCCCCTGTTCCGCGCCTGGCTGGATGCGCATTTTCCCGACCGCGCGGCCAAGGTGATGGGGATCATCCGCGACATTCGCGGCGGGCGGGACAATGATCCCGGATTCCACAGCCGGATGAAGGGGGAGGGCGCCTGGGCGGAGCTGATGCGCACCCGTTTCCACATCGCCTGCCGCAGGCACGGCCTCGTCAATCGCCACGTCCCGCTCAGGACCGATCTGTTCCGCCCGCCGGAAGGCGACCAGTTGAGATTATTCTGACCGAAAAACGGTCGAAATCCCGCAACAAGGGCCTATGATCGGCAGGAATCGAAGAATTGAGGCCGCAAGGCCGGAATGAGGATGACATGAGCCCGCTTCGCCCGATCGCCGCCGCCCTGATCGCCGGCCTGCTGGCCAGCGGCGCGACCCTGCCGGCGCTGGCGGCCGCCCCGGCGCCCCAGCTCCGCGCGACGGTGAGCCCGGAGATTTCGCCGGTGCTGGAATATGTGCGCGCGCGGGCGGCGGATTCGGCGGGCCTGACGGAGCTTGCGGCGGTGGGCTATGGCGCCGCGCTCGCGGCTTCCCCCGATGACGAGCTGATCGCCACGCGGGCCTATCGCCAGGCGATGATGGCCGGCGATCGGGCGCTGGCGGTTCGCGCGGCGCGCATCCTGGATGCCAAGGACAGGCTGCCGCCCGATGGCGAGATGCTGCTGCTGGTCGAGGCGGTGGCCGCCAGGGACTGGGACGGCGCCGATGCGCTGGCCGACCGGATTGAGAAGGACCAAGTGTTCGCCTTCACCGTGCCGGTGCTGCGCGCCTGGATCGTGCGCGGCCGCGGCAAGGGCGATCCGCTGGAACCGCTGGACGGCGCGCGCCGGGCCGGGGGCATCGCGGCGGCTTATGCGGCCGAGCATCGCGCGCTGCTGCTGATCGCGACCGGCCAGCGCGACGAGGGCGTGGCGGCGGTGAAATCGCTGACCGGGCCGGGCGGGCGCGGGGCGCTGCGGCTGCGCATCGCGGCGGCCGCAGCGCTGGTGAAGGCGGGCGATCGTGCGCAGGCCCTGGCCCTGCTGGATGGCGAGGAGCCGCTGCTGGCGGTGGCCCGCCGCCGGATCGCCGAGCGCAAGCCCCTGCCGCCCGGCGTTTCCACCGCGCCGGAAGGTTTGGCCGAGCTGTTCACCCGCGTGGCCGTGGACATCAACCGTGAGCGGGTGACGCCGATCGCGCTGACCTTCGCGCGGCTGGGCACCTTCATGGCGCCCAAGCATGCCGAAACCTGGCTGGTGGCGAGCGAGCTGCTGACCGCCCAGGAGCATTATGGCACCGCGCTGAAGATATTGGACAATATCGGGTCGCGCGATCCGATGGCGGAAGCGGCGCGGGGCCAGCGAATGGAGCTTCTGGTGAAGCTGGGCGATCGCGAGACGGCGCTGGACGAGGCACTGAAGACGGCGCGCCGATCCACCGAGCCGGCGGCGTGGACGCGGGTGGGCGGCATATACAGCCAGCTCGACCGGCCGGCCGACGCGGCCGACGCCTATCGCCGCGCGATCGACCTTGCCGGAAGCGGCGACGGCGCCGGACCGCGCTGGACGCTGCTGTTGCTGCTGGGAAGCTCGCTCCACGAAGCGGGCGACTGGGCGGCGGCGCGCCCCGTGCTGGAGGAGGCGGCGAAGGCGGCGCCGGACGAGGCGGTGGTGCTCAACTATCTCGGCTATGCGCAGCTGGAGCGGCGGGAGAATCTGGCGGAGGCGCAGACCCTGATCGAACGGGCGAGCGAGCTGCGGCCGGATGATTCCGCGATCACCGATTCGCTCGGCTGGACGCATTATGTGCGCGGCGACGTGCCCCGCGCGATCGAGCTGCTGGAGCGCGCGGTGGAGGGCGAGCCGGGCGAACCGACGATCAACGAGCATCTCGGCGACGCTTATTGGTCGGCCGGGCGGCGGCTGGAGGCGCGCTTTGCCTGGCGCGCAGCGCTGGTGCATGCCGACGACAAGGAAAAGCAGCGGATCAGCGCCAAGATCGACATGGGCTGGACGCCTGAAATGGCGGCTCCCTGAGCGCGATCGCCGATATCGGCCACGCCAAGATCAACCTTGCGCTGCATGTCCGCGCGCGGGGTGGCGACGGTTATCACGCGATCGAGACGATCTTCGCCTTCGCGCGGGATGGGGACGGGCTGGCGGTGGCGCCCGCCGAGGATCTGAGCCTTGCGATTGATGGGCCCCATGCCGCCGTTCTGGCGGCGGAGCCTGCGGAGACCAACCTGGTGATGCGCGCGGCGCGGGCGCTGCGGGGCGCATTCGGCGTTTCGGCGGGAGCCGCGATCCGGCTGGACAAAAGGCTGCCGGTGGCCTCGGGCATCGGCGGCGGATCGGCCGATGCGGCGGCGGCGCTGCGGGCGTTGGCGAAGCTGTGGGCGCTGCCGGCGGATGATGCCCGGATCATGGCGATCGCCGCGGNGCTGGGTGCGGACGTGCCGGCCTGCGTGGCGAGCCGGACGGCCTGGGCGGACGGGCGCGGCGACCGGCTGGTTGCGATGGCGGGGGCCGAGGCGCTGGCCGGAATGCCGCTGCTGCTGGTCAATCCCGGCGTCGCCTGTCCGACGGGGCCGGTGTTCCGGGGCTGGGACGGCGTGGATCGCGGGCCGCTGGAGCAGGGCGATCCCCTGCGGGCGGCGCTGGCCGGCCGGAACGATCTGGAGGCGCCGGCTAGGGCACTGGTGCCAGAGATAGGCGAGGCGATCGGGTTGATCGCCGGCATGCCGGGGGTGGTGCTGGCGCGCATGTCGGGATCGGGTGCCACCTGCTTCGCCCTTTTCGCCGATGCGGCCGATCGCGATGCCGCGGCCGGCCGGCTGATGGCCGCGCGGCCGGGCTGGTGGTGTCTCGCAACGGCACTGATCTGACCCGACCGTCCCGAAACGGGACGGGGCGTTCCGCCGAAAGCCCCGGCTTTCCGCCCTCCGCCCATATGGCATGACGCTTGCTGATCGTTACGGTAGCGGATCGCTGCGCGCGCGGCGGTGCATCCATCCGCGGGCGGCCGGTCCATCCCCCATGATGCAACCCGCCGTCAGGGGGCGGCGGTTCCTTGCGGAGCCGCCGCCCTTCCCCTGCCGGACCGGCGATATCTATCGGGACGGAAGCTGATCCGCCTGCCCGGCGACGAGATCGAGGGGCATGGGGCCGTTCGCCAGCACCAGCGCGTGGAATTGCCGCCGGTCGAAACGCCGGCCGCGCGCCTTGGCCATGGCGTCCCGTATCTCGAGCAGGCGAATCTGGCCGAGCTTGTAGCCCAGCGCCTGCGCCGGCCAGGCCATATAGCGTTCGATTTCCGCCACCACGCGGCTTTCCGCCACGCCGGTGACGTCGCGCATATAGGCGATGGCCTGTTCGCGGCTCCAGCGCATCGCATGCATGCCGGTATCGACGACGAGGCGGACGGCGCGGAACAATTCGTCCTGCAGGCGGCCGAGATTGCCGAGCGGGTCTCCGGCATAGGCGCCCATCTCGGCGGCGAGCTGCTCGGCATAGAGGCCCCAGCCTTCCTGATAGGCGTTGAAGCTGGCGATGCGCAGCAGCAGCGGCGCCTCGCCCAGCGCCAGCGCGATGCAGCTCTGCGTATGATGGCCGGGCACGCCTTCATGGTAGCTGAGCGTGGGCAGGCGGAAGCGGGCGACGGCGTTCATGTCGCGCAGGTTGATCCAGTAGGTGCCGGGGCGCGAGCCATCGAGCGACGGGCCATCGTAGAAGCCGCCGGGGGCGCCATCCTCCGTCGCCAGCGGGATGCGGCGGACCTCGAGCGGCTGGGTGGGGATCAGCGCGCTGGGCAGGATCTGGGCATAGCGCTCCTCCATCTGACGGACGAGGCCGCGCACATAATCGAGCAGGTCGGCGCGGCCCCGATCGCTGTCGGCGAAGAGGTTGGCCGGATCATGGGCCAGCGCATCCATGCGCGCGCCGATGCTGCCCCGGGTAAGCCCCCGCGCGGCGAGCAGATCGCCCATGGCGGCGGAGATGCGCGCCACCTCGGACTGGCCGATCGCGTGGATATCCTCCGCCGGCAGGTGCGAATCCGCCAGCGCCAGGACGTTGGCGGCATAAAGCGCCTCGCCCTGCGGCTGCGCCCAGAGCCCGGCCTCCGCCCGGCCGCGCGGCAGCATCGCGGCCATCTGCCGGCGCAGCGCCTGGAAGGCGGGCCGCGCGCGCTTGCGGAGCGCGGTGATCGCGCGTTCCTCCGCCTTCGCGCGGAAGCTGGCGTCCAGCCGGGCGGCGTCGGTGCGGGTGCGCAAGGCCGCGATCAGGGGATGATCCGCCTCCGGCCCGGCCAGGAAGGCATCCAGCACCGGCAGCGTCCTGGCGATCAGCGCGGCGGGCGGGACGGCGCCGGCCGCCTCGTCCGCCCGCACCTTTTCGATCACGCCGGCGAAGGCGGCGGGGAAGCTGTCCAGCTTGGCGATCCAGGCGTCCACCGCCTGCGGCGTGGCGAGCGACTGCTGCGCCTGCATCGCGTTCGGCGTGTCGATGTGCGGGCCGGCGATCTGGGTGACGAGATAGGGCACATGGCCCGAAAAGTTGAAGGCGTTGATCCGGCCATAGGGAATGGCGGCCGACCGGTTGGCATTGGCGAGGATGTTGGCGGCGGTGGCGAGGCGCAGGCGGGCGAGATCATCGTCCTTGCCGCAGGCGACGGGCGCGAGATCGGCCGCCGCCTGGGCGAGCGCGGCCCGCCAGGCGACCTCGCCGGCCGGGGAATAATCGTCCAGCCGGGTGGCGAGCGGGCCGCCGACATCGGCATCGGCGACGCCGTTATAGACGGCGGTTTCGGGCGTATGGGCCAGCAGCCGATCGGCGATCGCATCCAGCGGCGCACGGATCGGGCAGGGGGGCGGGGGCTTGGCGGCGGCGGGCGAAAGCAGCGAGGGCGCGGCCCAGGCGGCGATCGCGCCGCCGCCCAGCAACCTCATGGTTTCGCGCCTTGTTCCGCCCCGATCCATCCGATCATCCCCATGCCCGTGAATTGCAGTGGTGACATCCGCCGCGATCCACGGCAACTGGTCGCATGTTCCGATATGTTAGCGACGGGCCGTTCGGCCGCCTGATCATCGATCGCCCACGCCAGCGCAATGCCGTGCCGCTGGAAGGCTGGGGCGAGCTGGCGGCTGCCACGGTCGCGGCGGAGATGGCGGCGCCGTGCGCGCTGATCGTGCAATCGGCGGCGGAAGGGGCCTTCTGCGCGGGCGCGGACCTGGGCCATCTCGCCACGCTGGGGCAGGATGTCGGCGGGCGCACCGCGTTCCGGCTGGCGATGCGCGGGGCGATCGACGCGCTGGCGGCCTTGCCCTTTCCGGTGATCGCGGCCGTGGACGGCGGCTGTTTCGGCGCGGGCGTGGCGCTGATGTTGGCCTGCGACGTGGCGGTGGCGGGCGAAGGCGCGCGGTTCGCGGTGCCGCCGGCGCGGCTGGGCATCGCCTATCCGCAGGAGGATATCGACCGGCTGGCCGCGCGGGTGGGGCGCGGGCAGGCGGGGCTGATGCTGCTGGGCATGGAGACGATCGATGCGGCGGAAGCCGCGCGGATCGGGCTGGTCGAGCGCGCCGTGCCCGTGGCGCTGGCCGAGGCCGAACGGCTGGCGGCGGCGATGGCGGAGGGCGCGCCTTCGAGCTTCGCGACCCTGAAGCGGATGATCGCGGGCGTGGGGCCGGGCGTGGATACCGACGCGCTGTTCGACGCGAGCTTCGGATCGGCGGATTTCCCCGAAGGGATCGCCGCCTATCGCGAGCGTCGCAAGCCGGAGTTCCGGCGATGAGCGAGGCGTGGATCGACATTCCCGGCAATCCGGCGTCGCGCCTGCTGCTGATCGGGGATCATGCCTCCAACCGCGTGCCGGCGGACATCGACCTGGGCATCGATCCGGCGCTGCTGAACGAGCATGTCGCCATCGACATCGGCGTCGATCCGCTCGGCCGGGCGCTCTGCGCCGCGCTGGATTGCCCCGGCATATTGGGCGGGGTGTCGCGGCTGGTGACGGACCTGAACCGGGAGGAGGACAAGCCCGGCCTGGTGCCGATCGCCAGCGACGGCCACGCCGTTCCGGGCAATGCGCTGGACCATGCCGGGCGCGAGGCGCGGATCGCCCGTTTCTGGCGGCCCTACCACGCCCGCGTGGCGGAATTGATCGCGTCCGGCCTGCCGGCGATGCTGATATCGCTCCACAGCTTCACGCCGAAGCTCGCCACGTCGGACGAGCCGCGCCCATGGTCGATCGGCATCCTCTACAATGAGGACGATCGCGCCGCGCGGATCGCGATCCCGCTGCTGGAGGCGGCCGGCGTGGCGACCGGCGACAACCAGCCTTATTCGGGCAAGGTGCTGAACGCGACGATGAACCTGCACGGGGAGGGCAGCGGCATCCCCTATCTGGGCATCGAGGTGCGGCAGGACCTGATCGGCGACGAGGCCGGCGTTGCCCGCTGGGCGGGGATATTGGCGCCCGTCATCCGCGCGACGGCGGACGCCCTTATCGGCTGAGGCCGCCCGCCAGATCGAGGATCGCCGCCCATTCGGCATCGCTGACGGGCGAGACGGACAGGCGCGACTGGCGCACCATCTCCATCCCCGCCAGCCGGGGATCGCCCTTGATCGCCGCCAGCGTCACGGGCTTGGCCAGCGGGGCGACGGGGGCCACCGCCACCGATGCCCATTTGCCATCCGGCCCATCCGGCCGGGCGGTGCGGGTGATCCGCATCACGCCCACGCACGCCTTGTCCGCGCCGCTATGGTAGAACAATGCTTCGTCGCCCACCTGCATGGCGCGCAGGTTGATGCGGGCGGTGGGGTTGCGCACGCCATCCCATTCGGTTGCGCCATCGCGGACCAGATCTTCCCACGCATAGCTTTCGCGTTCGGATTTCATCAGCCAGTGCGCCATGCGCTCTCCTTTCCCTCGATCGCGGCGAGGCGATCCTAGATCATTTTCCGTTGCTTTAGATCGACAAACTCGAAAGCCGCCGGCCCGCATCCCTGGCGCCTTTCGAGGTGCATCGTCGCTCTTTCTTTTTTCATCCGAATTGCGTTATGAAAAGCGACAGCGGAAACGCATATGCGTTGTTGAATGCAATGATTAAGCCGATCCGCGTGAAAACCATAATAAGACATAACCATACAGGGAGGATCATAAATGGGTTCGTTCACCGCGCGCCGGCTGGCACTCGGCCTGGCTTATGCCGCTGTTTCCATTGGCGCTCTTTCTACGGCGACCGCCTTTGCGCAGGCCGAGCAGGGGGCATCGGCCGCCGCGCAGGCGCCGAATGGCGGGCTTGAGGATATCGTCGTCACGGCCCAGCGCCGTTCGGAAAATCTGCAGACCACGCCGATCGCCATCACCGCGCTGACCGACAGCGCGCTGACCTCCGCCGGCATCACCGACATCACCGGGGTCGTCCAGGCGACGCCCAGCCTCTATTTCGCGCCCTATCCCAATTCGTCGACCACGCTGATCCTCTACATGCGCGGGCAGGGCATCGGCGATCCGGGCATCATCACCAAGGATGGCGGCGTCGGCCTCTATGTCGACGGCATCTACCAGTCGCGTCCGCAGGCGTCCGCCTTCGACCTTGCCGATGTCGAGCGGGTCGAGGTGCTGCGCGGCCCGCAGGGCACGCTCTACGGCCGCAACACTACGGGCGGCGCGGTGAACATCATCAGCAAGAAGCCGACCGGCGAGGCTTCGGTCGACGGGCTGGTGACGATCGGCAACTACAACCATCAGCGCGTGCTGGTGAACGCCAACCTGCCGCAGCTCGGCGATTTCAAGATCAAGCTGACCGGCCTCTACAGCAACCGCGACGGCTGGGCGAAGAATGCCGACGATACCGGCGACACGCCCGACGCCAACGATTTCCAGAGCGACCGCAAATATGCGGTGCGCGGCGCGATCCGCTGGGAGCCGGCCGACAATGTGACGATCGACTATTCGGGCGATTACAGCAATGCGCGCACCACGCCGGTGCGCTACGTGACCGATCCGTCGGTCGCTTCCTATATCTTCCCTGGCTACACCGACAATCCGAAGGAGGCCTATCGCCCGGTATACCTGCCCTATAGCCGCGTGAAATCGGACGGGCAGACCCTGATCGCCGAATGGGAAGCGAATGACGGGCTGACGCTGAAGTCGCTGTCCGCCTATCGCCACATCAACTACACCGCCTACCAGGATTATGTGGAATCCTTCCTGGCGCCATTCTACTCGATCGATTTCATCCATTCGAAGACCTACACGCAGGAATTCCAGGCGATCGGCGACATCGGCGACCGGATCAAATATGTCGGCGGCCTATATTATTTCCGCGAGAAGGCGGACCATCTGCTGCTGGTGGATGTCGGCACCGGAGTGCCGGGGCAGCTCGCCATGTCGGACCGCTATACCGAGGCCAAGTCCACGTCGAAGGCGATCTTCGGCCAGGCGACCTGGACGCCGCCGATCCTGGAAGACAATCTCGAGGTCACGGTCGGCGGGCGCTACACCTGGGACAAGCGTAGCGCGGATCGCACCCGCAGCGCCGAATTCTTCATCGGCGATACGCCGGAGGACGTATCTCCGCTGGTGAACCGCCGCTTCCTCGGCAACGGCACCTATTTGCCGCTGGGCGTGACGGTCGGCGATATCCGGGTGAAGAGCCACAAGTTCAATCCCTCGGTCATCCTGAACTATCGGGCGACGGACAATGTCTCCGTCTACGGCAAGGTGGTGACGGGCTATAAGGCCGGCGGATCGAACGAAGCCTCGCCCACCTTCACCCGCACCTTCGACCCGGAAACGGTGACGAGCTACGAAGTCGGCGTGAAGAGCGATCTGTTCGATCGTCGCGTCCGCCTGAACCTCAGCGGCTTCATCGCCATCTACAAGGACCTGCAGCTCGATATCTCGGCGGATGCGGCCGATGCGTCGCTTGCCGATACCTTCAACGTCGGCCGGGCGAACGTGAAGGGCCTCGAGGCGGACCTGACGGTGGTGCCGGTGCGCGGCCTCACCTTGGCGGCCAGCTATACCTACACCCATTCGAAGATCACCAAGGTGTTCGCGCCGGAAGGCTCGATCTTCGATCCCGTCGTCAACGCCGGGTCGCCGGTGCAGGTGGGCGATGACATCTCCGGCTATTTCGTGCTGCCCTTCACGCCCAAGCACAGCCTCCGCCTCTCCGGCGACTGGACGGTGGGCGATATCGGCCCCGGCAGCCTGGCGCTGCATGCCGATTACACCTGGAAGGACAAGATCTACACCACCGCGGGCGACGGCCCGTCCGTGCCGATGGGCCGCGACAAGCCGATCAACGCCAGCTACGGCCTGGTCGACGGGCGCATCACCTACACGATCGATCGCGGCGACGATCGCAGCATATCGCTGGCGCTGTGGGGCAAGAACATCTTCGACAAGCGCTATCCGGGCTTCGTCGTCGGCTCGGGATCGATCATCGACGGCTATTTCTCGCAGGCGGCATCCTATGGCCAGCCGGCGACCTATGGCGTGGAGCTTGGCTTCCGCTTCTGATGCGAAGGGCCGCCCGGATCGCCATGATCCGGGCGGTGCCGATCAGTCGGGCGAACGGGGGCTGATCTCGATCCGGGCGATGCGATCGCCGGCAATCGTATAGCGCCCCGTCAGCGCCAGTTCGATCACGTCCCCCGCCCGGACGGATCGGCCGAGGAAATCCGGCACGTCGATGCGCGCCGTCAGCCTGTCGTGGATCGATACGGTGGCGCCAGCGGCATCGCTTTCGATATGTTCCGGCGTCATCCGGTCCTCGAACCGCTCGATCATCCAGCGATAGGTGGCAAGATAGGCGTCGCGGCCGATCTGCTCGCCCGCGGCGGACCGCAGCACGACGTCTTCGGCCAGCAGCGCCGACAGTTCCGCCGCATCCCCGCGATTATAGGCATCGTAATAACGGCGCATCAGTGCGGTCGCCTCCATCCGTCTCTCCCCCGTCGATGTTGCCCTTTACGTTAGCGTAAGGGGATGGCAGTCTCCCCAGCGGACGGGGATCATGGCCCGCCGGAGAGGATAGCATGGCAGACGAGGAAATCTTCCGCGCCGAAACCCGCGCCTGGCTGGAGGCGAATTGCCCGCCGGCGATGCGGGAGCCGGTGACGGGGCTGGACGATGTCTATTGGGGCGGCCGCAACGGCCGCTTTTCCAGCCCGGAGCAACAGGCATGGTTCGAGGCGATGGCCGCGCGCGGCTGGACCGTGCCCGATTGGCCGAAGGATTATGGCGGCGGCGGCCTCAGTCCTTCCGAGACCAAGATATTGCGCGAGGAGATGGCGGCGCTCGGCTGCCGCAGCCCGCTCCACAGTTTCGGCATCTGGATGCTCGGCCCCGCGCTCCTGAAATTCGGCACGGAGGAGCAGAAGCGCCGCTATCTGCCTGATATCGCGCAGGGCCGCATTCGCTGGTGCCAGGGCTATTCGGAACCGGGCGCCGGATCGGACCTCGCCGGCCTCCAGACGCGGGCCGAGGACAAGGGCGATCACTGGCTGGTCAACGGGCAGAAGATCTGGACCAGCTATGCCGACAAGGCGGACTGGATATTCTGCCTCGTCCGCACCGATCCCGCGCAGAAGCAGGGCGGCATCAGCTTCCTGCTGTTCGACATGGCCTCGCCCGGCGTCTCGACCAAGCCGATCCTGCTGATCTCCGGCTCCTCGCCCTTCTGCGAGACCTTCTTCGACGATGTGAAGGTGCCCAAGGAGCAGATCGTCGGCGCGGTGAACCAGGGCTGGACCGTCGCCAAATATCTGCTGGGGCATGAGCGCGAGATGATCAGCGCGATGGGTTTCGGCAGCGGCGATCCCTCGCTGGGGCGGGACCTGGCGGAAAGGCTGGGCGCCTTCGCCAACCCCGTGCTGCGGGCCGAAGTGGCGCTGCACGACGTGGACATGCTGGCCTTCCGCGCCATGTCCGAGAAATTCCTGGACGAGTTCAAGGCCGGCCTGGCCCATCCCGCCCAGCCATCGATGATGAAATATGCGGGAACCGAACTGAACAAGCGCAGGCTGGAACTGGAGATGGCGGCCGGCGGCACGGACGCGCTGGTCTGGGGCGACGACAATGCTGTTTCCCGCCACTGGCTGCGTTCCAAGGCCAATTCGATCGAGGGCGGCACGAGCGAGATCCAGCTCGGCATCATCGCCAAGCATATCCTCAACCTGCCGGGAGCCTGAGCAATGGCGTTGTTCCTTACCGAAGAGCAGGTGATGCTGAAGGACATGGCCGGGCCTTTCCTGGCCGATCAGGCGCCGGTGAAGCATCTCCGCCAGTTGCGCGATGCGAACGACGCCGCCGGCTTTTCCCGCGATCTGTGGCGGCGGTTCGGCGAGATGGGGCTGGCGGGCGTGCTGGTGCCGGNGGCGCAGGGCGGCGGCGGATTGGGCCATGTCGAGGCCGGGATCGTGCTGGAGGAGATCGGCCGCAACCTTTCGCCATCGCCCTTCCTGTCGACCGCCGTGGCGGCGGTGACGGCGATCGGCGGCGCGGATGCCGAGCTTCGCGCCCGGTGGCTGCCCGGCATCGCGGCGGGCGAGACGGTGGCGGCGATCGCCGTGGACGAGGGGCGCCGGCACGATCCGGCCAATGTCGCGCTGGCGGCCGAGCGATCGGGCAATGGCTTCCGCCTCAACGGCGCCAAGCGCTTCGTGGTGCATGGCCATGTCGCGGATCTGCTGATCGTGGCGGCGCGCACCTCCAGCGACGTGGGCGAGATGCGGGGCATCACCCTGTTCGCGGTGGAAAGGGGCGCGGCCGGCCTTTCCGCCGATCCGGTGCGGATGGTGGACAGCTCGATCGCGGCGGAGATGCTGTTCGAGGACGTGGAGGTGGATGCCGGCGCGGTGATCGGCACCGTCGACGACGGCTGGAGCCTGCTCACCCGCACGCTGGATGCGGGGCGCGTGGGTGCTGCGGCCGAGATGCTGGGCGTGGGCGGCGCGGCGATGGCCATGACGATGGACTATCTGCGCCAGCGCAAGCAGTTCGGCCGGCTGATCGGCGAGTTCCAGGCGCTGCAGCACCGCGCCGCGCATCTTTATTCCGAACTGGAGATCGCCCGCGCCGCGACGCTGAAGGCCGCGCAGCTCATGGATGCGGACGACCCCAAGGCGGAGCTGATGGCGGCGGTGGCCAAGGCCAAGGCCGGCAAGGCGGCGATGCTGGCGGTGCAGGAAGGCGTGCAGATGCACGGCGGCATCGGCATGACCGACGAATATGACATCGGCCTCTACATGAAGCGACATCGCCTGCTGGACGAGCTGTTCGGCGACACCGCCTTCCATGCGGNGCGGGTGGCCCGGCTCAACAATTATTAGGGCGGGGCGATATTCGGGGTGCCGGGCGCAGCTCGTGCCCGGAAAGCGCCGTCACCGCCCCGCAGGCGCCCGAAACAGAAAACCCCGCGCAACGATGGTTGCGCGGGGTTCTTTCTTCCGGCCCCGACGAAGACGGGGCGATCAGGATGCCTCAGGCCGCTTCGGAAGCCCGCTTGGCGCGCTTGCGCTCGTGCGGGTCGAGGTGGCGCTTGCGCAGGCGGATGGTCTTGGGCGTCACCTCCACCATCTCGTCATCGTCGATATAGGCGATGGCCTGTTCCAGCGTCATCTTCTTCGGCGGGGTCAGGCGGATCGCGTCGTCCTTGCCGCCCGAGGCGCGGAAGTTGGTGAGCTGCTTCGCCTTCATCGGATTGACTTCGAGATCGTCATCCTTGGCGTTCTCGCCGACGATCATGCCCTCGTAGAGCGGCTCGCCGGGGCCGACCATCAGGATGCCGCGATCTTCCAGCGAGTTCAGGGCATAGGCATTGGCCTCGCCATTGCCGTTGGAGATGAGGACGCCGTTCTTCCGGCCCTCGATCGTGCCCTTATAGGGGCCATATTTCTCGAACAGCCGGTTCATGATGCCGGTGCCGCGCGTATCCGACAGGAATTCGCCATGATAGCCGATCAGGCCGCGCGACGGCGCCGAGAAGGTGATGCGGGTCTTGCCGCCGCCGGACGGGCGCATGTCCGTCATCTCGGCCTTGCGCTGGTTCATCTTGTCGACGACGGTGCCGGAGAATTCCTCGTCCACGTCGATCACGACGGTCTCATACGGTTCCTCGCGGCCGTTCTCGCCATCGCGGAACAGCACGCGCGGGCGGCTGATGCCGAGCTCGAAGCCCTCGCGGCGCATCGTCTCGATCAGCACGCCGAGCTGGAGCTCGCCGCGGCCGGCCACCTCGAAGCTGTCCTTGTCGGCGGCTTCCGTCACCTTGATGGCGACGTTCGATTCCGCCTCGCGGAACAGGCGGTCGCGGATCATGCGGCTGGTGACCTTCGATCCCTCGCGGCCCGCGAAGGGGGAATCGTTCACCGCGAAACGCATCGACAGCGTCGGCGGATCGATCGGCTGCGCCTTGATCGGCGTGCTGACGGAGGTATCGGCGATGGTGTTCGCCACGGTCGCCACGGCCAGGCCGGCCAGGCTGATGATGTCGCCCGCCTGCGCTTCCTCCACCGGCACGCGATCGAGGCCGCGGAAGGTCATCAGCTTGGACGCGCGGCCCGCCTCGATCACATTGCCGTCGGCATCGAGCGCGTGGATCGGCTGGTTGAGCTTGACCACGCCCGAATTGACGCGGCCGGTGAGGATGCGGCCGAGGAAATTGTCGCGATCGAGCAGCGTGACCAGGAAGGAGAAGGGCGCATCCAGATCGACGCTGGGCGGCGGCACATGGCTGATGATCTTTTCGAACATCGGGGTCAGCGTGCCTTCGCGCGCCTCGGGATCGTCGCTGGCATAGCCGTTGCGGCCCGAGGCGAAGAGCACGGGGAAGTCGAGCTGCTCGTCCGTCGCGTCGAGGCTGACGAACAGATCGAACACCTCGTCCAGCACTTCCTGCACGCGCGCGTCCGAACGATCGATCTTGTTGACCACCACGATGGGACGCAGGCCCAGCGCCAGCGCCTTGCCGGTGACGAACTTGGTCTGCGGCATCGCGCCTTCGGAGGAGTCGACCAGCAGGATCACGCCGTCGACCATCGAGAGGATGCGTTCCACCTCACCGCCGAAATCGGCGTGGCCGGGCGTGTCGACGATGTTGATCCGCGTGCCCTGCCAGTCGATCGAGGTCGGCTTGGCGAGAATGGTGATCCCGCGTTCCTTTTCCAGATCGTTCGAGTCCATCGCGCGCTCTTCCACGCGCTGATTGTCGCGGAACGTGCCCGACTGGCGGAAAAGCTGGTCGACCAGCGTGGTCTTGCCATGATCGACGTGCGCGATGATGGCCACGTTGCGGAGGCTCATGAAAAAGGATCCTGCGGAGGAGAGGGAATTTGCCGGGCGCCATATCCGAATCGCCGCGCTGCAACAAGGCAACAATGCGTTTCGGCGGTCATGGCGCCCGGAAAACCATCAATCGGCGCAGCTGTCGGCCGCGCCCGCATCCAGATCGAGGCAGCGGCCGTCAATCTCGCCCGCCGGGATCTTGAGGCCGACCAGCGCGCCCAGCGTCGGCAGGATATCCACCGTCTCCACCGACAGCGGCTGTTCGAAGCCGGTGGCGCCGGGGCGATAGAAGAGGATCGGCACGCGCCGGTCGTTCTGCCAGGGCGAGCCATGGGTGGCGACGAAGCCCCTTGTGGGATCGGCGATCGGCATCACCTTGGGCTTCAGGAGGACGATCAGGTCGCCCGAGCGTTCCGGATCGAAGGAGGCGCGGGTGCGCTCGGCCAGCGACCATTCCTCCACCGGCGGCTGCGGCATCGGCAGGCGGCGCATGTCGTCGGCGGTGAACACCTCCGCCACCTGGCGGTGCGCCAGCAGCCGCGCCTTGAGCGCCGCGAGCAGGCGCGGGCGGACATCCGCCGGGATCTCGCGCGAGAGATACCAGTCGCCGAACGGCCCGTCGCCGTGGATCAGATCGTCCTTCAGCGAGAGGTTGAACTCCCTGGCCATGATCTCGGAATAGGCGGCCGGGTTCAGCTTCGGATCGACGCGCTCGGCATAAGCGAAGCCGCGCTGGCGGGTGCGCTCGGTCAGGTCGTGGCCGCCATGATCGGCGGTGAGGACGACGGCATAGGGCACCTTCGTCGCATCCAGGGCGGCGAGGATGCGGCCGACATTATTGTCGAGCGCCACCATCTGCGCGCACATCTCCGCGCCCTCGGTGCCGTAGGTATGGCCGACATAATCGGTTGCCGAAAGGCCGATGGTCAGCACGTCGGTGCCGGCGCCGCGGCCGAGCTTCAGCTCGTCGAGTAGGCCGATGGCGAGATCGGTGGTGGCGGCATCGAAATCGGCGGCGGCGCGGAAGCCCTTGAAATCCTCCGCCTTGCGATCGGCCAGCACGCCCACCTGCTTGCCCTGTCCGATCGGCACGGCCACCGAGCGCGAACGGCACATCGCCGGCAATTCCGCCTTGCCGGGCTTCGCCACCAGCGCGGCGACGCGGGCGTTGATCGGGCCGATCGCGGCCGGCACCGGGCGATCCTTGCGATCGGGCAGCGTCACATAGCTCTTGCCGCCCCAGAACCACATCTGGTCGGTCACATGGCCGCCCATCATCACGGCGGCGCGATCCTTGCCGGCGACGGCGACGACGCGGCTGCCGGGATCGGCGGCCTTCATCCGATCGCCCAGCGTCTGCGCCTTCAGATAGAGCGGCGAGACGACATAATGATCGGAATCGCTGCCCGGCGCGGACGGATCTTCCGAGCAATAGACCTTCTTGTCGGCGCGCGGCAGCGACAGATCATACCAGTTGTTGGCGACGATGCCGGTGCGGCCGGGGCGCGATCCGGTGAGGATCGTCGAATGGCCGGGGCAGGTTTCGGTGGCGGCGTGGCTCTGATAGCCGGCCGGGAAGACGATCGCATTGGCCAGCCGCTTCATGCCGCCGGTATAATGCTGCCGATATTCGGCGAAGAGATCGGCGGAGAACTGATCGACCGAGATCGCCACCAGCAGCTTCGGCCGGGAAGGCTGCGCCGCCGCGCCGTCCGCCTGCGCCGCCGCCGGCAGCATGGCGGCCGTTGCCGCCGCCATCGTAACCTTTTGCCACAATTTCACTTGGATGCTCCCGGTATGCGTGCTGGCCCCGGCGGTGCTATAGCGGCGTGACCATGGAAATTGGAGCCCCGATGATCGCCTTCGGTTGCCGATTGATGACGATGCTTGGCCTGATGCTGATCGGCCTAGCGCCCGCATCCGCGCAGGGCCTGCACATCGCGCCCCGGCTGGTGGCGGAAAGCGCGGAGCCGGCGGCCGGCGGCGCGACCACGCTGGCGCTGGTGATGAAGCCCGCGCCCACCTGGCACGGCTATTGGAAGAATCCCGGCGACTCGGGGATCGAGACGCTCATCGACTGGAAGCTGCCCGATGGCGTCACGGCGGGCGAGCTTGCCTATCCGGTGCCGCACACGCTGATCGTCGCGGGGCTGATGAACTATGTCTATGAAGGCGAATATGCCCAGCTGATCCAGCTCAAGCTGCCCGCCGGCCTTGCGCCGGGCACGACGCTGCCGATCCGGGGCACGGCGAAATGGCTCGCCTGCACCAAGGAAATCTGCGTCCCGGAGAAAGCCGACATCGCCATCGACCTGAAGGTGGGCGACGGCCGCGCCGATGCGGCCCTGGCCGGGGATTTCGCGCGCTGGCGGGCCGCCATGCCCAAGCCGCTCGGCAGCGAGGGCCGCTTCGTCGTGAAGGGCGAAACCTTCCGCCTCGCCGTGCCGATCCCGGCCAAGCTGGATGTGGCGGACGTCTATTTCTTCCCGCTGACGGACGGCGCGATCGATTATGCCGCACCGCAGGCGGTAAGCCGCAACGGCGACAATCTGATCGTCGAGGTGAAGGCCGGCGGCGGGGCGGCGGGCCTGAACGAGGTCGACGGCGTTCTCAGGATCGGCAGAGACAACGGGCTGGCGCTGTCGGCGAAGCCCGGCGACGTGCCGGCGGCCGGCGCGCCGGTGACGGCTTCGTCGGAAGGCGCGGGGATCGGGGCCGGCGGCGTCCGCACCGCGCTTCTCGCGCTGGGCGGGGCGATCCTGGGCGGGTTGCTGCTGAACGTCATGCCCTGCGTATTCCCGATCCTCAGCCTCAAGGCCCTGAGCCTCGCCCGCGCCGGTGGCGACGGGCGCGGCGCGCGGCACGAAGCCCTGGCCTATACGGCGGGCGCCGTCGCGACCTGCCTGGCGCTGGGCGGCGTGCTGCTGGCGCTGCGCGCCGGCGGGGAGGCGGCGGGCTGGGCCTTCCAGCTGCAGGACCCGCGCGTGATCCTGCTGCTGCTGCTGCTCACCGCCGCGATCGCGCTCAACCTCGCCGGTCTGTTCGAGCTTCCGGCCGTGGCCGGCGGCCAGGCGCTGGCGGCCAAGGGCGGCACGCACGGCGCCTTCTGGACGGGCGCGCTCGCCGCCTTCATCGCCACCCCCTGCACCGGCCCCTTCATGGGCGCGGCGCTGGGCGCGGCGCTGGTGCTTCCGGCGGCGGCCGCGCTGGCGGTGTTCGCGGGCCTGGGCCTGGGGCTTGCCTTGCCCTTCCTCGCGCTCGGCTTCGTGCCGGCGCTGCGCCGGCGGCTGCCGCGCCCCGGCCCGTGGATGGACCGGCTGCGCCGCATCCTCGCCATCCCGATGTTCCTGACGGCGCTTGGCCTCGCCTGGCTGCTGGGCCAGCAGGCGGGCGTGGACGGGATGACGCTGGGCCTGAGCGCCGCGCTGCTCACCGGCTTCGGCCTGTGGTGGGTCGGCCGCCGGCAGGCGACCGGGCGCGCCGCCGCCTGGTGGCCGCTGGCGCCCGCCGCCGCCGCCGCGCTGGCGCTGATGGTGGCGGTGCCGCGCGAGCCCGCGGTCGCCGCGGCATCCCAGGCGAGCGAAGGCGCGCTCGGCGCCCAGCCTTTCAGCGAGGAGAAGCTGGCCGCCCTGCAGGCGGAAGGCCGGCCGGTCTTCGTCTATTTCACCGCCGACTGGTGCCTGAGCTGCAAGGTGAACGAGAAGGTGGCGATCGACCGGGCCGAGGTGGCCAAGGCCTTCGCCGACGCCAATGTAGCGGTGCTGGTGGGGGATTGGACCAAGGGCGATGCCGCCATCGGCCGTTTCCTCAACCAGCAGGGCCGATCGG
The DNA here is from genome assembly GCF_001853345.1 of Edaphosphingomonas haloaromaticamans. NCBI lineage: Bacteria > Pseudomonadati > Pseudomonadota > Alphaproteobacteria > Sphingomonadales > Rhizorhabdaceae > Edaphosphingomonas > Edaphosphingomonas haloaromaticamans. The sequence continues at coordinate 1,648,713 of NZ_MIPT01000001.1, forward strand.
GCGTGCCGCTCTATCTCTTCTACCGCCCCGGCCGGCCGGTGGAGACGCTGCCGCAGGTGCTGACCCCCGGCACGCTCACCGCGCTCGCTGCCTGAATATCGAGAGTTGGAAGCAGAGGAAGGACCATCAGATGATCGGCAAAAGCATCGCATTCGCGGCCGCCATCGCCATCGCGGCGCCCGCCTTCGCCACCGCCACCGTCGGCCAGCCGGCGCCCGATTTCATCGCCGCCGATGCCAATGGCAAGCCGGTGAAGCTCTCCGGCTTCCGCGGCAAGACGGTGGTGCTGGAATGGAACAATCCCGGCTGCCCCTTCGTGCAGAAGCATTATGACAGCGGCAACATGCAGAAGACGCAGGCGGCCGCGAAGGCGCAGGGCGTGGTGTGGCTGACGATCAATTCGGGCGCGCCGGGCAAGCAGGGTTATATGACGGGCGCCGAGGCGCAGGCCTTCGAAAAGAAGGAAAAGGCGGAGGCGACGGCCTATCTGCTCGATCCCAAGGGCATCGTCGGCAAGCTCTACGACGCCAAGACGACGCCGCACATGTATGTGATCGATCCGGCGGGCACGCTCGTCTATGCCGGCGCGATCGACGACAAGCCCACCGCCGACCAGGCCGATATCACGACGGCGCGCAACCATGTGCTGGCGGCGCTGGCGGACGTGAAGGCCGGCAAGCCGGTCGCGGTGGCGACCAGCAAGCCCTATGGCTGCTCGGTGAAATACGCCGGCTGATCCGGGCGTGGCGGGGATGCGGGGGTGGACGCGCCGGCAGGCGCTGGCCGGCGGGCTGGCGCTTCTGGCGGCGGGCCGGCAGGCGCTTGCGGCGCCCGCCCCGGCATCGCCCGTCACCGCCTTTGTGAACGTCAACGTGCTGCCCATGGATCGGCAGCGCGTGCTGCGGGGGCAGACGGTGATCGTGGCGGACGGGCTGATCCGGGCGATCGGCCGGGGAATCGCCGTTCCGTCGGGCGCGCGCCGCATCGACGGCGGCGGCACCGCATTCCTGCTGCCCGGCCTTGCCGACATGCACAATCATTCGGACAGCCGGCAGGATCTGGCGGTGCAGCTCGCCTGCGGGATCACCACCAGCCTGAACATGGGCGAGGCGCGCAACAGCTTCGTCGGCCGCACCCGCGCCGCCGTGGCGCGGGGCGACGTGCCGGGGCCGCGCGTCTTCGCGGCGCTCGCCGTCGATGGATCGCCCCAATATGGCCATCTGGTGGTGCGCACGCCGGATGAGGCGCGCGCCGCGCTGATCGTGGCGCGCGCCAACGGCTACGACTTCATCAAGGTCTACAACAATCTCTCGGCCGAATGCTTCGCGGTGCTCGCGCGGGAAGGGCCGGCCATGGGCCTGCCGATCGTGGGCCATGGCGTGACGGCGGTGGGGCTGGCCGGGCAGATCGCGGCCGGCCAGGCGATGGTCGCCCATCTGGAGGAATTCTTCTACACCTTCTTCCCCCAGCCGCCGGAAAGCGCGCCCAACGCCGCGCCGGATGAAGCCGCCATCCCGGCGGCCGTGGCCCTGGCAAAGCAGGCGGGCACGTTCATCGTCGCCGATCTCGTCACCTACGGGACGATCGCCAGCCAGTGGGGAAAGCCCGAACAGGTGCAGGCCTTCCTCGCCGCGCCCGAGGCCCGCTATCTCGCGCCCGCCTATCGCTTTTCCTGGCCGCGCGAGGGCTATGCCCGCAAGGCCGGCAGCCTCGACGATCGCGTCCGCTTCCTGCGCGTCTTCGCCTACGCGCTCGAACAGGCGGGCGTGCCGCTGCTTTCCGGCACGGATTCGCCGGATATTCCGGGGCTGGTGCCGGGCTTCGCGCTGCACGGCAATCTCGACCGGCTGGTCGCTGCCGGTTTCAGCCGCCATGCCGCGCTGGAAACGGCCACGCGCCGCGCCGGCGAATTCATCGCCAAGACCCATCCCGGCGGCATGCCGTTCGGCACCGTCACGCCGGGAAGCCGGGCGGACCTGATCCTGGCATCGGCCAACCCGCTCGACGACCTCGCCACGCTTCGCCGGCCGGCCGGCGTGATGGCGGGCGGGCGCTGGCACGATGCCCCCGCGCTCGCCGCAATGCTGGCCGATGTGGCGGCCGGCTACGCCATGCCGGGCTGAGACCGCCCGGAGCGGGGCCGCCATATCGATGGCGGATCAGCCGCCATTGGGCCGGGTGATGATTTCCAGCAGATGGCCGTTCGGATCCTCGAAATAGATGCCACGGCCGCCGTCATGACGGTTGATCTCGCCCGGCCTGGAACGGGCGGGATCGGCCCACCAGGTGAGGCCGCGTTCGCGGATGCGGGCGAAGGCGGCGTCGAAATCCTCCTCGCCGACAAGGAAGGCGTAATGCTGCGGCGAGACATCGCCGTCCTTCGCCAGGAAATCCAGCGAAACGCCGTTGTCGAGCGCCACCACCCGGAAATGGCCGAAGGGGGTGGGCGCCGGGCGATCGAGGATATCCGCCAGGAAGCCGGCGGAGGCCGCCGTGTCGGCGCACCAGACGATGATGTGGTTCAGTTCCGCGACCATCTTGGCACCACCTTCCGTTGCCTCGGGTGGGGAGGTTGCATGTGGGGCCGGGGCAGGGTGGATTCAATCGCCGTCCCGGCGCGATGGCCGGGGACCGGGGGGAGACGCCTCAGGGAATTTTCACCTGCCGCATGCGGATCACGCCGTTGGCGATGAAGGGTTCGAGGATCACGGCGATGCGGGCGCTGCGCAGCGTGCCGGTGGCGACGTTCCAGGCGCTGTTGGCCAGGATGTCGGCGATCTGGATGCCGGCGGTGCGGCGGCTGTCGCGCAGTTCCGCGCGCGAGGCGGGATCGTGCCGGTCGATCAGCCTTTCCACTTCGTCGCGCACGCGGGCCAGCGTTGCATCGGAATAGCGGCCGTCGTCGATCAGCGCCGTCACCGGGCCGGGTGCGGCATCCAGATGCGCGCCGATCGCATCGGCCAGCAGCGCCGAATAGGTCTTGAGATCGAGCGCGCCGCTATCCTCGCCCGGATGGCGGGCGGGCGTGGCGACGCTGATGATCGCCTCGCCGCCGAAGCGCTCGATCAGTTCCAGCACATAAGCGCGCTCGATCGGATCGATGCGGCTACCCTTCAGTTCGCCGGTCAGCCCCGTCACCGCGCGATAGCGGGCGAGGAGGGCCTCCGCGCCTTCGTCGCTGATCGCCACGGCGGCAAGCGTCATCGCCCCCGTGGCGGGCGCCCCGCTTTCATCGCAGAAGATCGGCATCCTGCCCCCCATGTCCGGTCTGAAAGAAAGGGCCGCCCCGTCGCAACGGAGCGGCCCCTGGCAATTGGTTGATGGCGGGTGGGTTCAGGCCCCTTGCGGCGCCGGATCCCCCCAGCCGCCGCCGGGACGCTTGCTCTTGGGGATGGAGGAGCCGCCGACGCCGATCTGCACATGGCGGTGGCCGCCCGTCTCGTCGCGGCCGATTCGCTCGCCCTTGATCGCGTGCTTGGCTTCCTCGCCGGTCAGCGTCTCATATTCCAGCAGCGCTTCGGCCAGGCGATGCAGCTCGTCCAGATTCTCGGTGAGCACCTGGCGGGCGGTCGCCTCGCCTTCCTCGACGAAGCGGCGGACCTCCTGGTCGATCAGGCGCGCGGTCTCCTCCGACACGGTCTGCGAGCGGGCGACCGAATGGCCGAGGAACACCTCGTCCTGATTGTCGCGATAGCGCAGCCAGCCGAGCCGTTCGGACATGCCATATTCCATCACCATCGAACGGGCCATGTCGGTGGCCTGCTGGATGTCGTTGGAGGCGCCGGTGTTGAGCGCGTCCTTGCCGTAGATGAGCTGTTCGGCGATGCGTCCGCCGAAGCAGAGCGCGAGCCGCGCCTTCATCTGGTTCATCGACATGGAATAACGGTCGCGCTCGGGCAGGTTCCAGGTCACGCCCAGCGCGCGGCCGCGCGGGATGATCGTCACCTTGTGCAGCGGATCGCAGCCGGGGACGTGCAGCGAGACGAGCGCGTGGCCGGCCTCGTGATAGGCGGTCGCCTTCTTCTCGTCCTCGGTCATGACCATGGACTTGCGCTCGGCGCCCATCATCACCTTGTCCTTGGCTTCCTCGAACTCCTTCATCGCGACGAGGCGCTTGCCCTTGCGCGCGGCAAGCAAGGCGGCCTCGTTGACGAGGTTGGCGAGATCGGCGCCCGAAAAGCCCGGCGTGCCGCGCGCGATGGTGCGCGAATCGACGTCGGGGGCGAGCGGCGTCTTCTTCATATGGACTTCGAGGATCTTCTGCCGGCCCTCGATGTCCGGGCGCGGCACCACGACCTGCCGGTCGAAGCGGCCGGGGCGCAGCAGCGCGGGATCGAGCACGTCGGGCCGGTTGGTAGCGGCGACGATGATGATGCCCTCGTTCGCCTCGAACCCGTCCATCTCGACGAGGAGCTGGTTCAGCGTCTGCTCGCGCTCGTCATTGCCGTTGCCGAGGCCGGCGCCGCGATGGCGGCCGACCGCGTCGATCTCGTCGATGAAGACGATGCAGGGCGCGTTCTTCTTCGCCTGCTCGAACATGTCGCGCACGCGGGACGCGCCGACGCCGACGAACATCTCGACGAAGTCGGAGCCGGAAATGGTGAAGAAGGGCACGTTCGCCTCACCCGCGATGGCGCGGGCTAGCAGCGTCTTGCCGGTGCCGGGCGAGCCGACCAGCAGCGCGCCCTTGGGGATCTTGCCGCCGAGCCGGGCGAACTTGGTCGGGTCCTTCAGGAAATCGACGATCTCCTGCAGTTCCTCGCGCGCCTCGTCGATGCCGGCGACGTCGTCGAAGGTGACGCGGCCATGCTTTTCGGTGAGCATCTTGGCGCGGCTCTTGCCGAAGCCCATCGCGCCCGAACCGGCATTCTTCTGCATCTGGCGCATCACGAAGAAGGCGATGCCCAGGATCAGGAGGAAGGGCAGGGACTGGTAGAGCAGGATCATCCAGAAGCTGGCCTGCTCCTCCGCCTTGGCGCGGAAGTTCACGCCCTTTTCGGCAAGCCGCTGCACAAGCTGCGGATCGGAGGGGGCGATGGTGCGGAAGCTCTGGTCGTTGTTGAGCTTGCCCGTGACCACGTCGCCCGCGATCTCGACATCCTTGACGGTGCCTTCCTCCACATGGTTGAGGAATTCCGAATAAGGGATGGCGCTGGCGTCCGCGCGGCGTGACGAGCTGTCGAACATCGAAACGAACGCGACGAGCGCGAGCAATATGCCCACCCAGATGAGAAGGCTTTTCATCCAGGGGTTGCCCTGCGGTTCCTTGTCGTCGTTCATGCGTTCCTGACCTTTCGAGGCCACCAAGATAGGGGGTCCCCGGTTAATGGCAATCCAACGCCGGGGGATGGGGCCGCTTTTTCAGCCGAATCTGCGGGGTGGGGCGGGGGCGAACGTCCAGATTGCGCCCGGCCGGGCCAGAATCGCGCCGATCGAGGCGGGCTGGCCGGCCTCGAGTCGCGCGATCAGCGGCGCGATTCGGTCCGCCCGGCCTTCCTCGTCGAGATTCGCGAGCGCGCGGCGGACGAGTCGGTGGACCAGCTCGGCGGGCAGGCCGGCGGGGTCGAGCGTCACCCCGTTCCCGGCCACGCCGGCGCGTTCGTTCCACAACCTTTCGGCCGCCCAGTCGAGCGCGCGGGCGGCATCGGCGAGGTTGGCTGCCGCCTGGGCGAGGCCGGGCACGTCCAGCTCGGGATTGGCGGCCAGCAGCGCGCGCATCCGGCTGCGGTCGTAGCGGGGATCGCGGTTGGAAGGATCGTCGACGGGATCGATCCCGGCTTCGGCGACGATCGCCGCAAGCTCGGCGCGGCGCCAGCCGAGCAGCGGGCGGATGATCGCGCCGTTCGCTGCCCGGATGCCGGCCAGCCCGCCCACGCCCGCGCCCCGGCTGGCGCGCATCAGCAGCGTTTCGGCCTGGTCGTCGGCATGGTGGGCGGTGGCGACGAAGGCCAGCCCCGCGTCCGCGCGCCAGCCCTCCAGCGCGGCATAGCGGGCGGCGCGGGCGGCGGCCTGAACGCCCTCGCCCGTAGGCGCCACGGTTACGGCGAGCGTGGCATGCGGCACGCCGCGCGCGGCGCAGAGGCCGGCCACGAACGCGGCCTCGGCGGCGGCTTCCGGGCGCAGGCCGTGATCGACGGTGGCGGCCGCGATCCGGCCGGGCATCGCCTCGGCCGCCAGCAGCAGCAATGCAACGCTGTCCGGCCCGCCCGATACGGCCAGGCCGATACGGGCCTGATCGCCGGCCAGCCTGCCGATGTCGGACCGGAAGCGATCGATCCGATCGGCGACGGGCGATCCGGCCGGCATCATCAACCTGTCGCGAAAGCCTGAAGGCCGGTCAGGACTTGCACTTGGCGTCGGCCCTGGCCTTGGTCACCCGGTCCTTGAGCGCGGCCGCGATCGTCGTGCCGTAGACGTCGTCCAGCTCGCGATAGACCTCGCACGCCTCGCTGGGCTTGGGCGGCTTCAGCGCCATCAGCGACTGGCCGAGATAATAGAGGCTGTCGGGCGCGCGCTCGCCACGCGGCAGCTTCTTGTAGTTTTCCAGGAAGGTCTGGGCCGCCTTGGCCGGCTGGCCGCTGTCCAGCAAGGTCCGGCCCAGCAGGTTGCGGGCGAAGCTGGCGCGCTTGTGATCGGGATATTTGGCGATGAAGGCGCGCAGCGTGCTTTCCGCCTCGGGATATTTCTTGGCGGCCCACAGATCGTAGCCGGCAAGATAGGCATCCTCGCCCGCATCGCCCGATGCCGGGCGGCTGGAGGCGACGGCGGCAGGCGGGGGCGGGGCGACCTCCGGCGCGGGCTGGGCGGGACGGCCGGGGGCGGGCGGCGTCAGCACGGGGGCCGCGGCGCTGCCGCCCGGCTTGGCCGTGGGATTGCCTTCCAGTGCGTTCAGCCGGAATTCGGCATCGCCCTTGAAACGGCTCATCTGCTCTTCGATCTGGCGGATCTTGAAGCTGTTCTGTTCGATCTGGCCGGTCAGGCGCGCCAGCTCCTGCTCCAGCGAGCTGACCCGCGTGGTGAGATCGGCGAGCGGGTTGCTGGCGGGCACGCCGCCGGCCGCGGGCGCCGCCGGCTGGGGAGCGATCTCCGGCTCGAAATATTGCTGGTTGCCGCCGGGAAACACCTTGCGCTGCACCGCGCGCATCTCGCGCTCCAGCTTGTCGACGCGCTGGCCGACATCGGCGGGTTGGGGCGCCGCCGCCAGAGGCGCGGCCGTCGTCGCCAGCAGCAGGGCCGCGGTGATCGCGAAACGCATGATTAGTCCCTCAGCTCGGTTGATGGATAGGATGTCCATCCTCCATGGCGGCTGTCGCTGCGATGAAGCAAGCCCCGATCGCGCGAAAGCGCGCCGGATGCCGGCCGCGAACGGCCGAGCCGGTGGCAGGGATCAGGGGTTGATCGGCGCCGGGTTGGGCAGGACGGGCGCCGGATCGCCGGGAAGCGCCGCTGCCGGCACCGGGGCCGCGGAAGCGGTGGGCGGATTGAGCCGGGCGAGCAGGGCATCCGCCTTCAGGCTCACGTCGCGGATCGTGCGTTCCGGGGCGCCCAGCGGTGGGATCACCGCGCTGCCTACGGTGACGCGCAGGGCCTGCGGCCGTCCGGTGAGGATGCGGGGATCGGCGGCCGTGGCCGGCACTTCCCACGTCTCGCCGACGTTAAGCTGTTTTTCGATCAGACGGGTGCCGCCGTCCGAGACGCGCAGCCATACCGGCTCGAGCGCGGTCAGCACCACCGGTCCGCTCGACGGCGTGGGAGCCGGTGGCGCGATCGAGGCGGGCGGCGGCGTCGGTTCGGGCAGGCCCTGGGCCGGCGTGGCGCTGGCCACCCGTTCCTCGTCGCCCGATCCGGTGAAGGCGCCGCTCCGCCACAAGGCATAGGCGCCGCCGAGCACGATCGCGACGACGATCGCCACCGTCACCAGGAAGCGGGAGGGCACGCGGGCCGGATCGGCGGGCTCGAAGGGTTCGGGAATGATGCGCTCGGGCTGGCCGCCGCCCATCTCCTCGCGGAATTCGCGGGCCAGGGCGTTGGCGTCGAGCCCGACGATCTGGGCGAAGGCGCGGACGAAGCCGACGCTGTAGGGCACGGCCGGAAGCGCCGCGATGTCGCCCGCCTCGATCGCTTCCAGATGGCGCAGCGGCACGCGCGTCCGCGCGGCGATGTCCGCGAGGTCGAGCGCGTGCGCCTTGCGCGCCTCGGCCAGGCGTGCGCCTACAGTAAAGGGAGCCTCCACGGCGAATTCGCCGGTCGTGTCATTCATGCGACCTCCGGGGCGCTCCATCCCATTATCCCGAAAAAGCGCGCGCCACCTGTTGCCTTGTCACAAATGCAAACCGGGACGTCAAATCGAAACGATCGTCCCGGCCCATATTTACGCGAAAAATCAGCTTATAGCCACGCCTTGTTCATCGGCCCAGGCCGTCAGCCGGGCGCGCATGTCCGGCGCGCCTTCGGCAAGCCATCGCGCCATGTCCGCGCGCAGCCGCGCGGCATCCAGCGTGCGCACCATCGCCTTGACCGGCCCGATGGCAGCGGGCGTGATGGACAAGCGTTCGATGCCCAGCCCGATCAGGGCCATGCTTTCCAGGCTGCGGCCGCCCATTTCCCCGCAAACTGCCGTCGGCACGCCGGCTGCGCGCGCCGTTTCGGCAACGCGCGCGACGAAGCGCAGGATGGCGGGGGAAAGCCAGTCGAACCGTTCGGCAAGCTTGGGATGCGATCGATCGGCGGCGAACAGGAACTGGGTGAGGTCGTTGGTGCCGATCGACAGGAAATCCAGCTTCGGCAGCAGCACGTCCAGCATCTCCGCCAGCGCCGGCACCTCCAGCATCGTGCCATATTGCACGGCGGTGGGGAGGGGACGGTTGCGATCGGCGATCCAGCGGCGCTGGGTTTCGAACAGGGCCTGCGCCTGATCGAACTCCCACGGTTCGGAAACCATCGGGAACATCACGTGGAGCGTGCGTCCGGCGGCGGCCTCCAGCAGGGCGCGCGCCTGCGCCTTCATCAACGCATCGCGATCGAGCGCGAGGCGGATGGCGCGCCATCCCATGGCGGGATTTTCCTCCTGATGCGCGTCATGGTTCATGTAGGGCAGCGTCTTGTCGCCGCCGATATCGACGGTGCGGAAGATCACCGGCCGGTCGCCGGCGGCTTCCAGCACGTCGCGATAGAGCCGCTGCTGGCGCTCGCGCTGGGGGAGGGTGGCGGAAACCAGGAACTGGAATTCGGTGCGGAACAGGCCGATCCCGTCGGCGCCCGTCACGTCCAGCGCGGAAACGTCGTCGCGCAGGCCTGCATTCACCATCAGCGTGATCCGCCGGCCATCGAGGGTGACGGGCGGCAGATCGCGCATCGCCGCGAATTCGGCGCGGCGCTTCTGGCCCAGCGTCAGCTTGGCGTCGAACGCCTCCTCCATCGTGGCGGTCGGCCGGATGAACACGGCGCCCTGCGCGGTATCGAGCAGGACGAGATCGCCTTCCTGCACCATCTGGCGGATGTCGCGCACCCGCCCCAGCACCGGCACGCCCATGGCGCGGGCGACGATGGTGACGTGCGCCGTCAGCGATCCTTCCTCCAGGATCACGCCCTTCAGCCGGCGGCGGTCATATTCCAGCAGCTCGGCCGGGCCGAGGTTGCGCGCCACCAGGATCGAATCCTGCCGCAGGCCCATCTGGGCCGCGGTGCCGAGCTGGCCGGAAACCGTGCGCAGCAGCCGGTTGGAAAGATCCTCCAGGTCGTGCATCCGGTCCGCCAGCAGCGGATCGCTGATCTCGCGCATCCGCATCCGGGTGCGCTGCTGCACGCGCTCGATCGCCGCCTCGGCGGTCAGGCCGCTGTCGATCGCCTCGTTGATCCGGCGGGTCCAGCCTTCGTCATAGGCGAACATCTTGTAGGTCTCGAGCACGTCCTGATGCTCGCCCGCCGTGCCGAACTCGGCCTGGCTGGTCATCCGCTCGATCTGCTCGCGCATCTGGCGGAAGGCGGCATAGACGCGCTGGCGCTCGACCTCGATGTCCTCGGCCACGGTATATTCGATGTGCACGCGCGGCTGGTGGAACACCACATGGCCGCGCCCCATGCCCTCCACCAGCTTCAGCCCGCCAAGCCGCACGGGCCCGGCCTCGCGCGCGCCGCCGGTGCCGGGGGAAGCCTCGTCGATCAGGCCGGCGCCGGCGATCAGCTCGGCCAGCACCATCGCGACGGTCTGCAGCGCCTCTATCTCCACCTCGTCATAGCGGCGCGGCTCGGCATGCTGCACGGCCAGCACGCCCACCGCGCGCNCGCGCCGCACGATCGGCACGCCGGCGAAGCTGTGGAACAGGTCCTCGCCGGTTTCGGGCTTGTAGGCGAAATCGGGGTGGCTGGTCGCCTCGTCCAGGTTCAGCGTCTTCACCTCGGCGGCGATGTGGCCGACGAGGCCCTCGCCCAGCGCGAGGCGGGTGACGTGCACGGCCTCCTGCTTCAGGCCGCGCGTGGCGTAGAGCTCCAGCAGCCCGTCGCGCAGCAGGTAGATGGAGCAGACCTCGCTCGAAAGCGCCTCGCCGATGATGTTCACCACCTGGTTGAGCTTGGCCTGCGCATTGGTGCGCGCGGCCATCACGTCGTGCAGGCGCGTCAGTATCTCACGGGCGGCGGAGGTGGCGGTCGTTCCGGGCATGTGCCCCTGCTAACAGAGGAAGTGCCCGCCGCGCCACACAGTTATGCTTGGGGGGGGGCGATGGCGGTGGACCGGACCGCATTCTAGCGCACCGGCAGCCGTATCTCGGCGCGCAGGCCGCCTTCGGGGCGGTTGGCGAGCGTGACCGTGCCGATCCCCTCCAGCGCGCGGACGACGATGGCGAGGCCAAGGCCCGCCCCGCCGCTTTCCCGGCTGCGGGAGGCATCGAGGCGGTGGAAGGGCTCGAACACATGCGCCATGTCCGCCTCGGCGATGCCGGGGCCGTCATCGTCTATCGTGATGCGGATGGCATCGGCTTCGCGCGACAGGCGGACCCGCGCCTGCCCGGCATGGCGCAGCGCATTCTCGACGAGGTTGGCGACGGCGCGGCGGATGCGCAGCGGCGGCAGCACGGCCGGCAGCCGGTCCGGCCCGTCATAGCTGGCGTCGGCGCCGGTATCGGCGGCATCGTCCACGATCGTCATCAGCAGCGAGGCGAGATCGATCGGCTTGGCGGCTTCCGGCTCCGCGCCGCGCAGATAGCCGAGGATCGAGGTCATGAACGCCTGCATCTCGTCGAGGTCGCGCAGGATCGCATCGCGCGTCTCGCCCGGTTCCAGCGCGCCGGCCCGCAGCCGCAGCCGGGCGATCGGTGTCAGCAGATCGTGGGAGACCGCCGCCAGCGCCTGGGTGCGATCCTCCACCAGCGCGATCAGCCGGGCCTGCATCGCGTTCACCGATCGGGCGAGGCTGATCACCTCGGGCGGGCCTTCCTCCGGCACGGTGATCGGCTCGCCCAGCCCGGCGCGGTCGGCGGCCCGGGCCAGGGTGCGCAGCGGCTCGGCCAGCGCGCGCAGCAGCAGCAGCGTCGCCAGCAGCACGCCGCCGGTCAGCAGCAGCAGCGACACCAGATGGCTGCCCAGCGTGGGCACGCGGGCGCTGCGCCCTTCGGCGCGGAAGATGATGCTTGATCCGTCGCCCAGGCGGAGCGCGCCGGCCACGCCGCCGCCGGCATCCTCGACGATGCGGATGTCGCGGTGGGCCAGCCCCGGCTCCAGCTCGGACATCCGCTTGCGGATATGGCCCACGGGCAGATGTGGCGATGGCTCCGCCATGGGCGGCGCGGCCCCGGCGGACCATCCCAGGGCGAGGCTGTTGGTCGAAAGCCGGCGGGCGGCCTCGCCCCGTTCCGCGCGGGGCAGGGGGGCGATCAGCCGGTCTGCCAATGCCAATCGGCCGGCGACCCGCTCCGCCTGGCTGGATGCGACAAGCTCGGTCTCGGCCCGCTTGTAGAGCAGCTCGCTGCCGAAAAAGGAAAGGCTGGTGGTGACGAGGATGACGAGCGCGATCTGGCCGGCAAGCCCGATCGAAAGCAGGCGCGATCCCTTCAGCATGGCGGTGGCGCCTCCGGTCAATGGCTCAGGATCGGGTCACGTCCGCCGCCAGCATATAGCCCCGGCCCCGCACGGTGCGGATCAGCGTGTCGCCCTGATCCGAATCGCCGAGCTTGCGGCGCAGGCGGCTGACGAGCACGTCGATGCTGCGGTCCGATGCCTGGGCGCGCCGCGCGCGGGAAAGCTCCAGCAGCCGCTCGCGGCCGATCACGCGATGGGGGTGCTGTACCAGGATCGCCAGCAAATCATGCTCCGCGCCGGAAAGCTCGACGGCGGTGCCGTCCGGCGCGGTGAGCGTGCGGCGGCGCAGGTCCAGCGTCCAGCCGGCGAAGCGGGCGATGTCGCCGCGCGGCATATCGGCGACCACGGGCGCCCGCGCCCGGCGGAGCGCGGCGCGAACGCGGGCGAGCAGTTCGCCCCGGCTGAACGGCTTGGCGACATAATCGTCGGCGCCGCGATCCAGCCCCGCGATCCGGTCCGCCTCGCCGCCCAGCGCGCTCACCATGATGACGGGCAGGATGGGATGGCGCGCGCGGATGTCGTCCAGCATGTCCAGCCCCGATCGGCCCGGCAGCATCACGTCCAACATCACCAGATCGATGCCGCCGGCATCCAGCAGCGGCCAGGCCTCATTCTCGTCCCGCGCGCCGATCGCCTCGATCCCTTCGCCATGAAGCGCGCGCACCAGCAGCACGCGCATGCCGGCATCGTCCTCCACGATCAGCACCCGGGCGGGCATGTCGGCGGCGATATCGGCGGCGGGATGGGCGGAATGCGTATCGGTTTCGGTCATGGCGGCGGACGATAGCGCGCGCCGCGCCCGCCGTCATGTCATCGGCGCGAGCCCGTCCTCCCTGCGTTTGACATGGCCGGAAACCACGTCGTATGGGCGGGTTTCATGTTGGAGCTTGTGCAAACCGCCTGACGTCTCGGCCGACCGAGACTGCCGACAACGATCGTCCGGGTGCGCCTTCGCGCGTCCTGGGTTGTCATCCGTGCGGTTCTATCCACGAGCTTATAATGAACATTTCACGATACGAGCAGCGCGTGCTTCACGTGCTGGCTCAAGGCGGCTTCATTCGTCATCGCCATGACGAACGGGGGCGGATCGCCGACGTCCTCTGCTTCACGCGGGACGGCCATGTTCTTTCCGATTGCACCCTGGGCATATTCAGGAAACTGCGGCGCAAGCGGCTGATCGAATCCAGGGAATCGAGCCCCTATCGCATTTCCGAACTGGGCAGGCGCTCGGTGCGATCGCAACCCGATAACCGATAGCAGGAGGCAGGGGATGATCATCCGCAAGGAACAGCCGCAGGATCATGCCGCGATCGCCCGGATCACCGCCGACGCCTTCGCCGGCGTGGATCATAGCGACGGGACCGAGCCCGCGATCATCTCCGCGCTGCGGGATGCCGGGGCGCTCGCCCTGTCGTTGGTCGCGGTCGACGATGACGGCCGGATCGCGGGCCATGCCGCCTTTTCCCCCGTCACCATCGACGGGCGGGAAGGGGGCTGGTTCGGGCTCGGCCCCGTGGCCGTCCGCCCCGATCGGCAAAGGGCCGGCATCGGCGGCGCCCTGATCCGCGCGGGGCTCGAAGAGCTTCGGCGGCAGGGCGCCGGCTGCTGCGTGGTGCTGGGCGAGCCCGCATATTATCGGCGCTTCGGCTTCGAAAGGGACGAAGCCCTATATTATGACGGCGCGCCCGCCGCTTATTTCATGCGGATCGCATTCGTCGATCCCGCGCCGGAGGGCCGGGTCGAATATCATCCCGGTTTCGGAGCGTCCTGAAGGATGAGCGGGTTGCCCCGGAGGCGGCCCGCTTATTCCTCCCGGCTTTTGCTTGCCGCCGGATTTCGGAGCGCGGCGCCGATCCGTCCCCCGCAGCCTAGTGTCCGCCGTCCACCCGGATATCGATGCCGTTCACGAAATCGGATGCGGGATCGGCCAGGAAGGCGACGGCGTTGGCGATATCCTCCGGCTTGCCGAGGCGGCCGGCATGGTTGGGCACGAACTTGCGCGCGGCCCAGCGTTCCACCTCGCTCCAGTCGCCGGTGACGCCGCTGCGCTCGGCCATCGCCGCCACCCATTTGCGGTTTGTGTCGGTCAGCACGAAGCCGGGGCTGATGCTGTTGGCGGTGATTCCGGTGCGGGCCAGCGCCTTGGAAAGGCTGACGGTCAGCGCCCGGATCGCGGCCTTGGCGCCCTGATAATCGGGGATCATCGGCATCGGCACGTCCACCACGCCGCTGGACATCTGGATCAGCCGGCCCCAGCCCTTGTCCCGCATCGCGGGGGTGAAGGCGTGGATCAGCCGCACCATCGAGGCGACGTTGGAATCGTAGGTCGCCAGCCAGTCCTCGGCGCTCGCCTCGAACCAGCCGGCCATGCCGCCGCCGGCCGATTCCCCGCCGGCATTGTTGACGAGGATGTCGACATCGCCCGCCGCCGCCCGCGTCGCATCGACGATCGCCGCCGCCTCGGCATCGCCGGTGAGCGTGCCGATCACGACATGGGCGGTGCCGCCGGCCTTGCGGATGGCATCCGCGGCGGCCGCGGTCCGCCCCTCGTCGCGGCCGTGGCAGACCACGACCGCCCCTTCGGCGGCGAGCCGGACGGCGCTGGCCGCCCCGATCCCGCCGCTGGCCCCGGTGACCAGCGCCACCTTGCCGGCGAACCGCCCCGCCATGGCCTTACATGTCCTTATATTGGGCGACGATCTGGTTGACCGTGCGCTGGATGTCGTTGCGGCGATAGCCGAGCGTCGCGGTCTCGGCGGCGTCGGGTTCGTAGAACAGGTCGTTGCCGCGGCCGGCGAAGATCGCGGCGTCGGGCAGCATCGGATGCTCCTGATCCAGCACCGGCGGCACATCCCGCCCGGCGGCCTGGAAGAAGAAGCCGAAATATTGCTGGTAGGAGAGGTTCTCGTCGCCGACCAGATAGGCCTTGCCGCCTTCGCCGCGTTCGAGCGCGCCTTCGACCGCCTCGGCCAGCGACTGGGTGGAGATGAAGTTGACGCCGCCGCCCGGCGCGAATTCCGGCATGGGCGCGAACTTGCCCTGCGCATATTGGGTATAGGCGACGAACATCGGCACGACGAGGCCGGGCACCGTGCCGACGACGAACGGCGCGTTGACGCTCAGGGTGCGGAAGCCCGTCCCGTTGAGCGCGCGGATGCCTTCGCAGCTTTCCTTGCGCGATTCGACATAGCGGTTGCCGGCGACGAGGTGGGGCGCGGCCTGCGGATAGAAGCTGCCGACGTTGACGGCGACCTTTACGCCCGCATCCCTGGCGAGCTGGAAGAAGCGCGGCACCGCCACGGAGTTGACCTTCTTCCAATAGGTCTCGTTATCCTCGCCTTCCGGGATGTGGCGAACGTCCTGCCCGGCGCAGAACACCAGCGCGTCGAAGCCGGCCGGGAAGCTGGTGTCGTTGATATAGTCGACCTTGATGAACGGCAGCTCGCCCAGCGGGGTGCCGGGGGTCGGCGGGGTGCGGCCGGCGATGCTGACGTCATGGCCCTTGGACTTGAGGTGGAGCGCGGCGTGGCCGCCGATCATGCCGGCACCGCCGACAACGAGGATCTTCATGGTCTTTCTCCGGGGATTTGTTCAGGAAATCAGAAAATCAGGCCGTCGGTGGGGATCACCGGCACGTTGGTCCACTTGCCCTCGGCCGTGCGATACCAGCCGGCCGCCGCCAGCGCCCCGCCATCGACGTTGAGCGCCGCGCCCGTCATCCAGGCGGCCAGCGGGCTCGCCAGGAACAGGATGCCGCCCGCCATGTCCTCCGGCGTGCCGAAGCGGCCGAGCGGAATCCACTGCTTCAGATGATCCTTATATTCCGGCTTGATATACTGGCTGATCGCCACCTGCGGCGTATCGGTCGTCTCGGGCGCGATCAGGTTCACGCGGATGCCGTCGGGCGCGAGGTCGAGCGCCAGGCTCTTGGTGAAGCCGGTGATGCCCGTCTTGAACGCCGAATAGACGCTGTTGAACGGGATGCCGCGAAAGCCCTCGATCGAGGATACGCTGATGATGCTGCCGCCGGCCCCGCGCTTGCGGATCAGCGGGATCATCGCGCGCGTCACCGAGAAGATCTGCCGCATGTTGGTGGCGTAGAGGCGCTCGATATCCTCGTCGGTATGATCCTCGAAGCGCTTCACGATCATCAGGAAGTCGCCGACATTGTTGACCAGCACGTCCAGCCCGCCGAACCGGTCGTCGATCGCCCTGGCCAGCGCATCGACATCGGCCTGGACCGTGACGTCGCCTTCCACCACCAGATGCCCGTCGCCCAGCGCCGCGCGCACGTCGGCCGCGCGGTCGGCATCCTTCTCGATCGTGACGACGGTGGCCCCCGCCTTGGCGAAGGCTTCCGCCGTGGCGCGGCCGATACCGACGCCGCCGCCCGTTACCAGCGCGATCTTTCCCGCAAAGTCGATCAAATGACCTCTCCAAACGCAATAGTTCGTATTTTTACGGAGGCTATGATACGCACAAACCAATGGCAACCACGCACCTTCGCGGCGCTTGGTATCCAAATGGAAACCATGGGGACGGATGAGCGATGCAGGATGATTTTCCCGCGCTGACGCTGGAGATCATGGATCTGGTGGGCGACAAATGGACGCTGCTGCTGGTCTATACGCTGGGCGAGGGCGCCATGCGCTTTTCCGAGCTGAAGCGGCGGGCCAGCCCGATCAGCCAGAAGATGCTGACCCAGACCCTGCGCGGATTGGAGCGGCACGGCATGGTCGACCGCAGCGTGCTGCCCACCGCCCCGCCGCAGGTGGAATATGCGCTGACCGGGCTTGGCCGCACCTTCCTTTCCGCCGCGAGCGTGATCTGCCAGTGGACCAAGGACAATCTGGAGGAATTGCAGGCCGCCCGGACCCATTTCGATTCGGCGCGGCTGGCGGCCTGAGGACGCGAGGCCGCTGCCGGATCAGAGCTGGAAGCGGACGCCCGTCAGCTCCTCCGTAATGCCCCACAATTTTCCCGCGGCTGCCATGTCCTGCCCCGAAGGCTTGATCGTGGCCGGCGCGGGCGCGCCCTTCATCCCGCCGAAGCCGCCCGGCCCGTAGAATCCCCCGCCTTCGGCGTCTGGAGCGGTGGCGCCATAGAGCGTCGGCAGCGCGCCTGCCGATGCCGGTTGCCCGAGATAGGGCATCACCACCGACAGGATCGAGCTGATGAAATGATCGGCCAGCCGGAACTTGCCCAGCTGCTTGCGATTGGCGCCGATCGATGTCTGCGCCACGCCGGGATGCACGGCGATGCTTTTGATATTGCTGCCGGCCTGATCGATCCGGCGCTGGAATTCGCGCGCGAAAAGCAGGTTGGCAAGCTTGGTCTGGTTATAGGCGCGCTGGGCGCGGTAGCCGCGCTCGATCTGAAGGTCGTTCCAGTTGAACCGCCCCTGGCCGTGCACCAGGCTCGATACCGTCACCACGCGCGGGGCCGGGGCGGCGTTCAGCAGGGGGAGCAGCAGGCCCGTCAGGGTGAAATGGCCGAGATGGCCGATCGCGAAGGTCAGCTCGAATCCGTCGCCGCTCGTCCGCCGCTCGCTGATCGGCTGGATGCCCGCATTGTTGACGAGGATGTCGATCGGCCTGCCTTCCGCCGCGAGCGACGCGGCGAAATCCTTCACGGCCTGAAGGCGGCTGAGATCGAGCATCCGGAATTCGAGCTTCGCATCGGCCTTCGATGTCCTGATGCGATCGGCGATCGTCCGGCCCAGTTGCTCGTTCCGGTCGACCGCCAGTATCTCGGCATCGCGCCGGGCGAGCGCCCTGGCCGCTTCGAAGCCGATGCCGCTGGCGGCGCCGGTGATCAGCACCCGCTTGCCCGACAGATCGGGAATGTCGTTTTCGCCCCATTTGCGCATGCCGGCCTCTTCCCCCTTATCCGGCCTCATGATCCGCGCCGGTGGACCATCGGCTAGATCGGCCGCCACCGGGTGGCAAGGGGATGGCGGGCATGAGAGGGCGAACGCGATTTCGCTTTCTCTCCCTCTCGCCCTTTCCGGTGGCGATGCCGCGTTTAGCGGAACGGCGGCTCGTTGAACGCCCGCAGCTTGCGGCTGTGGAGGCGATCGCCGGTGCGGCGCAGCTCGTCGATCGCGGCGATGCCGATCCGCAGATGCTCGCTGATCGCGCGCTCGTAGAAGCGGTTGGCCTGGCCGGGCAGCTTGATCTCGCCATGAATCGGCTTGTCCGACACGCAGAGCAGGGTGCCGTAGGGCACGCGGAAGCGATAGCCCTGGGCCGCGAGCGTGGCCGATTCCATGTCGATCGCCACCGCCCGGCTCTGGTTGAAGCGCAGCGCCGATCGCGTGTAGCGCAGTTCCCAGTTGCGATCGTCGGTGGTGACGACGGTGCCGGTGCGCAGGCGCCGCTTCAACTGCTCGGCCGGCTCGCCCGAAACCGTCTCGGCCGCCGCGCTCAGCGCCTGCTGCACCTCGGCAATGGCCGGGATCGGTATTTCCGGCGGCAGCACGTCGTCCAGCACATGATCGTCGCGCAGATAGGCGTGGGCCAGCACATAATCGCCGATCCGCTGCGACGGGCGCAGGCCGCCGCAATGGCCGATCATCAGCCAGGCCTCCGGCCGCATCACCGCGAGGTGATCGGTGATCGTCTTGGCGTTGGACGGGCCGACGCCGATATTGACCAGGGTGATGCCCGATCGGTTGGGGCCGACGAGGTGGTAGGCCGGCATCTGATGCCGCCGCCAGGCGCTGTCGGTGATGGCGCGATCGGGATCGGCATTGGCCGCCGTAAGCTCCAGCCCGCCCGAGCAGCTCAGCAGCCGATAGGGGCCGTCATCCGATAGCTGCGTGCAGGCCCAGCGCACGAATTCATCGACATAGCGGTGATAGTTGGTGAACAGGATGTAGTTCTGCACATGCTGCGTCGGCGTGCCGGTATAATGGCGCAGCCGGGCGATCGAGAAATCGACGCGCTGGGCATCGAACAGCGCCAGCGGGCGGGCCTCGCCGCCTTCGCCCTGCCACAGGCCGTCCACCACCTCGTCGCCGATATGGATGAGGTCGTTGGACGGGAACACGCGGGCAAGCTCGGCCGCCGCCGCGTCGGCAAGGTCGACGCCGGCATCGAGCACGTAGGGATAGGGGATTTCCTGGCGCCCGCGCGAAACCTCGATCTCGGCGCCGAAATCGGCGACCAGCAGGTCGATCTGCTCGGCCAGATATTCCCGGAACATCATCGGCTGGGTGACGGAGACCGCATAATGGCCGGCGGCGGTCAGCCGGCCGAAGGCGCGCAGCGGATGATGGCGGGTCGATCCGTCATAGCGGAGGTGCAGTTCGGGATAGGTGAAGGCACCCGCCGCGCGGGCGGCCTCGTCGGGCCGTTCGCCGGTGGCGATATAGCGGCCGAGTGCCGCGCGCAGCGCTTCGACGGAGGATTGATAGAGGGTGTCGAGCTGGTCGACGATGGCGAGGCTGGCTTTGGTGGCGATGTGGGCTTCTCCTATGGTCTGCTGTGGTCGAATATAAGCGAAGGCCGCGCCGGGCGGGCGCGGCCCCCGGACGCGGCCTTAAAGCTGGCCGAGCATGTAATCGGCCGAGCTCACCTTGAACTCGCCCGGCGCCTCGACATTCAGGACGCTGACGACGCCGTCGTCCACGATCATCGAGAAGCGCTGCCCGCGCGTGCCGAGGCCGAACTTGCTGCCGTCCATGGTGAGGCCCAGCGCCTTGGCGAAATCGCCATTGCCGTCCGCCAGCATGGTCACGGCTTCGCCCGCGCCGGCGCTCTTGCTCCAGGCGCCCATCACGAAGGCGTCGTTCACCGCGGTGCAGGCGATCTCGTCCACGCCCCTGGCCTTAAGCTCGGCCGCCTTCTCGATGAAGCCCGGCAGATGCTTGGCGGAGCAGGTGGGGGTGAAGGCGCCCGGCACGGAGAAGAGCGCGACCTTGCGGCCCTTGAAGAAATCCGCGCTCTGCACCGCTTCGGGGCCGCTTTCGGTCGGCTTGGTGAAGGTGGTTTCGGGAAGCGTGTCGCCCGCCTTGATCGTCATATCGGCATCCTTCTGTAGCCAGGAGTCGCGCTGGTCTACGCCAGCGCGATTGCAGTTTGAAGCATGGCGCATGTTCGGAACGCCTTGTGGAAAGCACACCTTCCATCCGCTCCAGCCATCTATAGATTGGGGATATGGATGCGCCAGCCTATCTCAGCGGCCAATTGCTGCTTGCCCTGCCCGGCATGGGCGACCCCCGATTCTCGCGCGCGGTGATCGCGATGTGCGCGCATGACGAGGAAGGGGCGCTGGGCATCGGCGTGGGCCAGCTGATGCCGCGCATCCGCCTGCACAGCCTGCTCGCCCAGCTCGATATCGATCCCGGCGAGGCGCCCGACGTGCCGATCCATGTGGGCGGGCCGGTGGAGCCGCAGCGCGGCTTCGTGCTGCATGGGCTGGACTGGGGCGGGCAGGATACGCTGCAGGTGGGTGAAAGCTGGGCGCTGACCTCCACGCTGGACGTGCTGCGCGCCATCGCCGAGGGCAGGGGGCCTTCGCGCTGGCTGGTCGCGCTGGGCTATGCCGGGTGGAGCCCCGGCCAGCTCGAGGACGAGATGACGGGCAATGCCTGGTTCGCGACCGGCGGCAGCCCCGGCGTTCTGTTCGATACCGCGGTGGACCAGCGCTGGACCTGCGCCTTCGCCAATGCCGGGATCGACGCGCGCCTGCTCGCGCCCGAAATCGGCCACGCCTGATCGCCGTTTCCACAGGACATAAAGAAATCTTTATATTTGGAATTGCGTTGCGGCGCCGGCCCGGCTAAGTGCCGCAGTCATGTTCCGCGCGCCATTTTCCCGCGCGGTAGTACCCGTGTCCCCCCCAAGGAGAACCGACGTGGCGACCCTGCCTGCCGAAAGCTTCACCGATTATCTGGTCCACGACATCTCGCTCGCCGCATTCGGCCGCAAGGAGATCGAGATCGCCGAAACCGAGATGCCGGGCCTCATGGCGCTGCGCAAGGAATATGGCCCGTCGCAGCCGCTGAAGGGCGCGCGGATCACCGGTTCGCTGCACATGACGATCCAGACGGCGGTGCTGATCGAGACGCTGGTGCATCTGGGCGCCGAGGTCCGCTGGGCCTCGTGCAACATCTTCTCCACCCAGGATCACGCCGCCGCCGCCATCGCCGCGCAGGGCATCCCCGTCTTCGCCGTGAAGGGCGAGACGCTGGAGGAATATTGGGATTATGTGATCCGCATCTTCGACTGGGGCGATACCACCACCAACATGATCCTGGACGATGGCGGCGACGCCACCATGTTCGCGCTGTGGGGCGCGCGCGTCGAGGCGGGCGAGGCGCTGTTCACCCCGTCCAACGAGGAAGAGGAAATCTTCGTCGCGACGCTCAAGCGCTTCCTGGCGGAACGCCCCGGCTACCTGACCGAGACGGTCAAGGCCATCAAGGGCGTTTCGGAAGAGACGACCACCGGCGTCCACCGCCTTTATGAGCTGGCGAAGAAGGGCAAGCTGCCTTTCCCGGCGATCAACGTGAACGACAGCGTCACCAAGTCGAAGTTCGACAATCTCTACGGCTGCAAGGAATCGCTGGTCGACGCCATCCGCCGCGCCACCGACGTGATGCTGGCCGGCAAGGTCGCCTGCGTCGCCGGCTTCGGCGATGTCGGCAAGGGTTCGGCCGCCTCGCTCCGCAACGGCGGCGCGCGCGTGCTGGTGACCGAGATCGACCCGATCTGCGCGCTGCAGGCGGCGATGGAAGGCTATGAAGTCGTGACGATGGAGGAGGCCGCGACCCGCGCCGACATCTTCGTCACCGCGACGGGCAATGAGGACGTCATCACCGTCGATCACATGCGCGCGATGAAGAACATGGCGATCGTGTGCAACATCGGCCACTTCGACAGCGAGATCCAGATCGCCGGCCTCAACAACATGAAGTGGACGGAGATCAAGCCGCAGGTGGACGAGGTCCAGTTCGCCGACGGCAAGAAGATCATCGTGCTGGCCAAGGGGCGCCTGGTGAACCTGGGCTGCGCCACCGGCCATCCCAGCTTCGTCATGTCCTCCAGCTTCACCAACCAGGTGCTGGCCCAGATCGAGCTGTGGACCAAGTCGGACGAATATAAGAACGAGGTCTATGTGCTGCCGAAGCATCTCGACGAGAAGGTGGCCGCGCTCCACCTCGAGAAGCTGGGCGTGAAGCTTTCCAAGCTCACCCCGAAGCAGGCGGCCTATATCGGCGTGACGCCGGAAGGCCCGTTCAAGCCGGATCATTACCGCTACTGATCCGACCGGACATTTTCGGGAAAGGGGCCGTCGACCGGGAGGTGGGCGGCCCTTTTTTCATATCGTCCCGCCGGGTGCCGGCAATCGCGGCATCGGGCGGGGAGGGGGCAAGTTCAGCATGACGGAATGCCCCCTGTTCGTCTAACGATCAGCCAGACCCATTCGGAGCCACCATGTCGATCCACGCCCCGATCCTCGACCAGGCGCCCGAGTGGCTGGACCTTGCCGGCATCGCGGTGTTCGCCGCTTCCGGCGCGCTGGCGGCGGCACGCGCGCGGCAGACGCTGGTGACCTTCGCCTTCTTCGCCGTCATCACCGGCACGGGCGGCGGCACGCTGCGCGATCTGCTGATCGGCGCGCCCGTCTTCTGGATGCAGGACAATCCGGCGCTGGCGGTGTGCCTGGTGATGGCGGGGCTGGTGTGGCTGACGCCGTCGCGCTGGTGGCGCCCGCGCGCGCTGGACTGGTTCGACGCGGTGGGGCTGGCGGCCTATGCGGTCTATGGCGCGTCCAAGGCGCTGGCCTTCGGCGTCCCGCCGCTTGCCGCGGCGATGATGGGGGTAGTGACGGGCTGTTGCGGCGGCATCATCCGCGATGTGCTGGCCGGCGAGCCTTCCATCCTGCTCCGGCCCGAAATCTACGTGACCGCCGCCGCCTTGGCGGCGGGGCTGTTCGTCGTGCTCACCCTGCTCGGGGCATCACTGCCGATCGCCTGGGGCGCGGGCGCTGTCGCGGGTTTCGCGCTCCGTGCCCTCGCCATCGCCCGCGGGCTGGGGCTGCCCGCCTATCGCCGCGGCTAGAGAGGCTCTCTAAGAAATCGCGGCAAACAAAAGCTGGAGCGGCCGATCCGGCGCAATCAGAGGACGAGCCGTTCCAGACCCAGCTTCATGAGCAGCGCCTCCATCAGGCCGCCACGGGCGCGGGGCGCGGGGGTAACGGCAATGGGGCATTCGAGGCAGCGCACCTGGATGGCCGGCCCTTCCGCCATCGCCTTCAGATCATGGAAGGCGCGCAGCATCTGCTGTTCGGGCAGGCGGGCGATGCGGCTATAGGCATCGCGCGGCGCATCGGCCTGCTCCTCGCTCTGCACCAGTCCGGCGAGGAACTGGCTGATGAGGCTGGGCGCGCGTTCGATATAGAGCGGCCGGGCCTTGGCGGGATCGATCTTCGCCCGGCGCGCGGCCTCGGCAATGGCGTCGCTCAACCCGCCGGTCTTGTCGACGAGGCGGAGGCCGACGGCGGTGCTGCCGGACCAGACCCGGCCCTGGCCGATCTCGTCCACGCGGGCAACGGGCAGGTTGCGCGATTGCGCGACGAGGCCGGTGAAGCGGCGGTAGATATCGTCGATCCCGGCCTGCATCAGCCGATCGAATTCGGGCGAGGTGCCGCGCAGCAGATCGGGCTCGCCCGATAGCGGCGTCGTCTTCACCCCATCCACCGACAGGCCGACCTTGGAGAGCGTGCCCGCGAAATTGGGCAGCAGGCCGAACACGCCGATCGATCCGGTAACGGTGGCCGGTTCCGCGAAGATGAAGTCGCCCGGCGTGGAGACCCAATAGCCGCCGGATGCCGCATAGGTGCCCATCGAGACGACCACGGGCAGCTTCTTGCGCTTGGCCTCCAGGATCGCTTCCCGGATCCGTTCGGAGCCCGTGACCGATCCGCCGGGCGAATCGACGCGCACCACCAGCGCCTTGATCCGGTTCCTGGCGAGTTCGTTCAGGATCAGCTTGGCGATGGTATCGCCGCCGGCCCGGCCGGGTGCCGCCTCGCCGTCGACGATCTCGCCGGCGATGGTGACGACGCCGATCTGGCCGCTCGCATTTTCCGGGTTGGCCGCGAGCCAGCCTTCCAGCGGAATCGCCTTGAAGGCGCCGGCCTCGCGATCGCCGGCCTCGCCCGCGATCTGGGCGATCCGCCGGCCGAATTCCACGCGATCGCCCACCTTGTCCACCAGCCCGGCGCCCAGCGCCGCCTTGGCGATATCGCCGCCGGCCTTGGCCAGGGCCTGTTCGGGATCGGCGATATAGGTTGCGAGCTGCGCGCGGGGGCGTGCGCGCTGCACGTCCGCCTGCCAGGTCCCCCAGAGGCTGTCGACCAGCGCCTGGTTGGCGGCCCGCGCCTCGGGCGACTGATCGGTGCGGGTATAGGGTTCGACCGCCGATTTGAACTGGCCGACGCGATAGACCTTGGTCTGGACACCGATCCTGTCGAGCAGCCCCTTGTAATAGAGCCGCGATCCGCCGGGGCCGGTGAGCAGCACCGCGCCGAAGGGATCGACCCACACCTCGCTGGCATGGGCGGCAAGCTGGTAGCTGTCGTCGGTATAGCCTGTCGCATAAGCGAGCACGGGCTTGTTCGCGGCGCGGACGCCGTCGATCGCCTTGGCCGCGGCGGCAAGCGTCGCCTGTCCGCCGCCGGCGAAGCGATCGAGATCGAGCACCACCGCCTTGATCGAGGGATTGCGCGCCGCGCCATCCAGCGCGCGCACGATATCGCGCAGGCGGTATTCGCGGCTGGCGGGGTTGCCGCCGGTCAGCGTGTCGATCGTGCCGGGCTGGGCCGGCTGCTCGACGAGCGTGCCCCTGAGATCGAGGACCAGCGCGCCGCTGGTCGCCGTCGCGGGCTTGGGCGTGGCGGACAGGAGGGCATAGAGCCCGCCGAAGAAGATCAGCATGAAAAGCAGGACCAGCGCATCCTTCACGCCGACCAGGATTTTCCACAATCCGCGCAGCAACTGCATCATCGTCCCCATGCTGAAACATGCAGGGGCTATCCTGTTCGGCGGCCGCATGAAAGGGCGATCGTCGCGCCGCCGCCCCGGATCGCGGCGGAAAGCGAAAATTTCGTCCCGGCCACGCTTGACGGTTTTCGGGTCGGCTCCAATATGGCGGCTGGCACTCGCCAATGGGGAGTGCTAACAGATCATTCGTTCCCAGCGCGCCGCCGCTGTCCGACCACGGGGAGGATCGGCGAGCCGCAAGACTAGAAAGGGTGACGCGCAATGAATTTCCGTCCGCTGCACGATCGTGTGCTGGTTCGTCGTGTCGAGGCCGAGGAGAAGACGGCCGGTGGCATCATCATTCCCGATACCGCCAAGGAAAAGCCGCAGGAAGGCGAAGTCGTCGCCGCCGGCGCCGGTGCCAAGGCCGAGGACGGCAAGGTGACCCCGCTCGACGTGAAGGCCGGCGATCGCATCCTGTTCGGCAAGTGGTCGGGCACCGAGGTCCGCGTGAACGGCGAAGACCTGCTGATCATGAAGGAATCGGACATCCTGGGCATCATCGCCTGAGCCGATCGCCCGACCGACCAGAATTCCAATTCAGATAAGCTAGAGGAACAAGAACATGGCAGCGAAAGACGTCAAGTTTTCGCGCGACGCGCGTGAACGCATCCTGCGCGGTGTCGATATCCTTGCCGATGCGGTGAAGGTGACGCTGGGTCCGAAGGGCCGCAACGTCGTGATCGACAAGTCGTTCGGCGCGCCGCGCATCACCAAGGACGGCGTTTCTGTCGCCAAGGAAATCGAACTGAAGGACAAGTTCGAGAATATGGGCGCCCAGATGGTCCGCGAGGTCGCCTCGAAGACCAACGACGTCGCCGGCGACGGCACCACCACCGCCACCGTGCTCGCCCAGGCGATCGTGCGTGAAGGCATGAAGTCGGTCGCGGCCGGCATGAACCCGATGGATCTGAAGCGCGGCATCGATCTCGCCGTCGCCAAGGTCGTCGAGGATCTGGCCAAGCGTTCGAAGCCGGTCGCCGGATCGAACGAAGTCGCCCAGGTCGGCATCATCTCGGCCAATGGCGACACCGAAGTCGGCCAGAAGATCGCGGAAGCGATGGAGAAGGTCGGCAAGGAAGGCGTGATCACCGTCGAGGAAGCCAAGGGCCTCGAATTCGAGCTGGACGTCGTCGAAGGCATGCAGTTCGATCGCGGCTACCTCTCGCCCTACTTCATCACCAACCCGGAAAAGATGCAGGTCGAGCTTAACGACCCCTACATCCTGATCCATGAGAAGAAGCTGTCCAACCTGCAGTCGATGCTTCCGATCCTGGAAGCGGTGGTGCAGTCGGGCCGTCCGCTCCTCATCATCGCCGAGGACATCGAGGGCGAGGCTCTCGCCACGCTCGTCGTCAACAAGCTGCGCGGCGGCCTGAAGGTCGCGGCCGTCAAGGCGCCGGGCTTCGGCGATCGCCGCAAGGCGATGCTCGAGGACATCGCGATCCTCACCAAGGGCGAGCTGATCTCGGAAGATCTCGGCATCAAGCTCGAGAACGTCACCGTCGGCATGCTCGGCACCGCCAAGCGCGTCACGATCGACAAGGACAACACCACCATCGTCGATGGCGCCGGTGATGCCGATGCGATCAAGGGCCGCGTGGAAGCGATCCGCAAGCAGATCGAGATCACGACCTCCGATTATGATCGCGAGAAGCTCCAGGAACGTCTGGCGAAGCTGGCCGGCGGCGTCGCCGTCATCAAGGTCGGCGGTGCGACCGAGGTCGAGGTGAAGGAGCGCAAGGATCGCGTCGACGACGCCCTCCACGCCACCCGCGCGGCTGTCGAGGAAGGCATCGTTCCCGGCGGCGGCACGGCTCTCCTCTACGCCACCAAGGCTCTCGAAGGCCTGAAGGGCGCGAATGACGACCAGACCCGTGGTGTGGACATCATCCGCAAGGCGATCCAGACCCCGCTTCGTCAGATCGCCCAGAATGCCGGCCATGACGGCGCCGTCGTCTCCGGCAACCTGCTCCGCGAGAATGACGAGACCAAGGGCTTCAACGCCGCGACCGACACCTACGAGAACCTCGTGGCTGCCGGCGTGATCGATCCCACCAAGGTGGTGCGCACGGCGCTCCAGGACGCGGCCTCGGTCGCCGGCCTGCTGATCACCACCGAGGCGACGATCGCCGAGCTGCCGGACGACAAGCCCGCCCCGGCGATGCCGGGTGGCATGGGCGGCATGGGTGGCATGGACTTCTAAGTCCACGCTTCCAGCCGAACGGCAAAGGAAAGGGCCGGGGAGCGATCCCCGGCCCTTTTTCTATGCCTTCAGAGAGTGACGGCTGCCCGCCGGTCGGCTCGGCCGGCGCCGTTCCTCAATAGCCGTTGTCGGAAGATTGGCTGCTCTCGCTGTCCTCGGCCATGTTGGCGGGCGCGACGAGGCCGTCGGCGGGGACGCTCTCGATTTCGGTGGCGGCCGGATCGGTGTTGACCTGCGCGTTGTCGGGGGAGGGGCGCCCGCAGGCGCTGAGCGGGCCGATCGCGGCGATCGCCGCCAGCATCGACATCCACTTCGTCCGCATCATGGCGCCGGCTCCGGGAAAATGGTCAGGAACCGGAATAGTATCGCGATTGGCGCCGGACGCAAAATCGCCGGCGGCCGGCGGCCGGGCCGGGATGTGGGAGGGGCAAAGAAAAGGGGCCGCAACCTCGTGCGAGGCGCGGCCCCTGATCCCGGAACCGTGCGCGCGTTATGGCGCGCGCAACGTCCCCAACGGCATTACTGCGCGTTGGTGGCGTTCTCGACGGCGTTCGTGGCGTTCTCGGCCGCGGCGTTGATGTCCGCAACGGCGTTCTCGGCGGTCGCGTTCACGTCGGTCACGGCTTCTTCGACAGTCGCGTTCACGTCGGCGACTTCGTTGGTGACTTCGGTCTCGTTCGAGGCAGCCGGCTCCTGCTTGCTGCAGGCGGCGAGGCCGAACGAAGCGACGGCGGCGAGCGAGAGAACAACGATCTTCTTCATGGGCTAAACCCTCCAGGTGGCAATAGCTGATGGATGCGTGGACGCCGCTTAATCACAGATCAAGGCGTGTTTCCCCCGAAACCAGCGATGCCCCCTTTATCGGGTTCGATGCGGCGGCGCAATCTCTCTTGTTCCGGTAGACTGATCATTTCAGGTTAAGATCGGACGAGGATGGCTGCGGCGGCGCGGCCGGCTCTTCCTGTGGTTGCTCCGTGGGTTGCGGGGCAGGGGTGGCGGCCGGTTCGTCCTCGGCCGGCGCGGAATCGGGATTCGGCGCATCGGCTGTGGGCGTATCCGAATCCAGTTCCTTGATCGCGGCATCGACGTCCGCGTCGCTGGCCGATCCGGCGTCGCCCGCCTGATCGGCGATTTCCGCCGCGCGGCGCTGGAAATAGGCCGAACGCGCGGTCGCATAGGGATCGAGGCTGGTGTTGAGCAGGGTATCGGCGCCCGTTTCCGTCAGGTTGGCGCGGATGCTCACCAGATTCACCACATCGGGAATCATCCGTTCGGTCCACGACAGGTCGGTGCATTCGCGCAGGCAGATGTTCACCGGATCGGCGAACATGCCGACGCCGGTGCCGATGCCGTCGCGGATCGTGGAGGGGCCGAACAGCGGCAGGACGATATAGGTGCTGCTCTTCACGCCCCACGCCGCCAGCGTCTGGCCGAAATCCTCCGGCGCGGGCTTGATGCCGAGGCCGGTGGCGTGATCGGCGAGGCCGCCGACGCCGATCGTGGTGTTCACGACGAAGCGGCCGAGATTGTTCACCGCCCGGCCGGGCTTGCCCTGCAGCAGGTTGTTGACGAAGGACCATGGCTCGGTGAGGTTATCGAAGACGTGCAGGATGCCGCGCCGCGCCGCGCGCGGGGTGATGGTGCGATAGACGGTCGAAACCGGCTTCATCGCCACCTTGTCGAGCGTCTGGTTGAAGCCCCAGACGGCGCGGTTGAAGCCTTCCAGCGGATCGCGCGGCCCGGATGCTTCCAGATCGGTCGCGGCGCTTTTCTGCGTGGTGGCGCACCCTGCCAGCAGCGCGGCGGCGGCGATGGTGACGAAAATGCGCATCTAAACGGCCTCTTGCAACGATTCCACAGCCCCCTGTCCCGCGCCTGCCATAGGGGCAAAGCGCGAACAAGTTGCTTGACGGATATAAAGATATCTTTATATCCTTATCCATCATGACGCGCATGCTCGACACCTTCCGCGCATTGGCCGATCCGACGCGCCTGCGGATCGTGGCCTTGCTGCGTGCGATGGAGCTTTCGGTCGGAGAACTGGCACAGGTGCTGGGGCAGAGCCAGCCCCGCGTTTCGCGCCATGTGAAGATTCTGGCCGATGCCGGCCTTGCCGATCGCCGCAAGGAAGGAAGCTGGGTGTTCCTGACGCTGGGGGATGATGCGCGGGTCGCGCCGCTCCTCGCGGCGATGGATGCCTGGGCGGCGGGCGAGCCCGGCGATCATTGGGCCATCGCGGATATCGCCCGGCTGGCGGCGGTGCGCGCCGATCGCGCGGCGGCGGCGGAAGGCTATTTCGCGGCCCATGCCGATGAATGGGATGCCATCCGCTCGCTCCACGTCGCCGAAAGCGCGGTGGAGGATGCGATCCGGCGCCTGCTGGTGCGGGATGCGATCGGCCGGCTGGTCGATATCGGCACCGGCACCGGCCGGATGATCGAGCTGGTCGGCGGCACGGCGACGAGCGCGCTGGGCGTGGACCGCAGCCCGGAGATGCTGCGCATGGCGCGGGCCAAGCTGGCGGAGGCCGGGCTGGACAAGGCCGAGCTGCGCCAGGGCGACATGTATGCCCTGCCGCTGGCGAGCGGATCGGCGGATACGGTGATCCTGCACCAGGTGCTGCATTATGCCCATCAACCGGCATCCGCGATCGCCGAGGCGGCGCGGCTGCTGGCGGAAGGCGGGCGGCTGCTGATCGTCGATTTCGACCGGCACGAGAAGGAGGAGCTGCGCACCCGCGACGCGCATGTCCGCCTGGGTTTCGACGACGAGCAGATGGCGGGCTGGTTCGCGGCCGCCGGGCTGGACGTCGAGGCGGTCGAGCGGCTCGACGGCGGCGAACTGACGGTGAAATTGTGGCTGGGGCGGTGTCGCCCGGCCGACGCACGAGAGGATATTGCGGCATGAGCGTTTCGATCGCCCAGATGGAGGAGGCCCGCCGCGCGCTGGATGCGCCGCTGTTCGCCGACCTCGCCGGCGATTGCCAGGTGAGCTTCGAATTCTTCCCGCCCAAGACGGAGAAGATGGAGGAGACGCTGTGGAACGCGATCGAGACGCTGGCGCCGCTGGGGCCGCGCTTCGTTTCCGTCACCTATGGCGCGGGCGGATCGACGCGCGAGCGGACGCACGCCACCGTCGCCCGGATCGCGCGGGAAACGGCGATCCCGGCGGCCGCGCACCTCACCTGCGTCGATGCCAGCCGCGACGAGATACTCGATGTCGCCCGCGAATATTGGGCGGCCGGCGTGCGGCACATCGTGGCGCTGCGCGGCGATCCCCCGCGCGAGGGCGAGAAGTTCCAGGCGCATCCCGACGGTTTCGAGAATGCGGCCGCGCTGGTCGCGGGGCTGAAGTCGGTCGCGCCGTTTGAGATATCGGTCGCGGCCTATCCCGAATGCCATCCCGATTCGGCGGACGTGGCGGCCGATCTCGACAATCTGAAGCGCAAGATCGATGCCGGCGCCAACCGCGCGATCAGCCAGTTCTTCTTTTCGGCCGATGCCTTCTTCCGCTTCCGCGACGCGGTGGAGGCCGCCGGCATCAATGCGGAGATCGTGCCGGGCATCCTGCCGGTGTCCAACGTCGCCCAGACGCGCAAGTTCGCCGGCATGTGCGGCGCCGCCATCCCCGCCTGGATGGACCGCCTGTTCGAGGGGCTGGACGACCGCCCGGCCGCCCGCCAGCTCGTCGCCGCCACGATCGCGGCCGAGATGTGCCGCAAGCTTTATGCGGGCGGCGTGCGGCATTTCCATTTCTACACGCTCAACCGCGCGGAGCTGAGCTACGCGATCTGCCATCTGCTCGGGCTCCGGCCCAATCCGGCGGCGGCGGAGAAGGCGGCGTGAACCTGCGGATTTCCCGTTCATGCTGAGGAGGGACCGGGCTTGCCGAGGGCTCGTTTCGGAACATCCTTCGAGATGCCGTTTCGCCAGGCTCAATGGCTCCTCGGAATGAGCGGTTTGGAGTTGAGAATATGAACATGCTGACCCCATCCGAAGCCGCCCGCCGCTTCCGCGCGGAGGCCGCCGATCGCATCCTGCTGACGGACGGCGCGTTCGGCACGATGATCCAGGGCTATCGCCTGACCGAGGAGGATTATCGCGGCGGGCTCGACCTCGGCTTCGACCAGAAGGGCAATAACGACATCCTGGCGATCACGCGGCCGCACGTGATCGCCGAGATCACCGAAGCCTATCTGGATGCCGGATCGGACATGGTTTCCACCAACACCTTCAACGCCAACCGGATCAGCCAGGCCGATTATGGCGCGGAGCATCTGGTGCGCGACATGAACCTCGCCGCCGCGCAGATCGCCCGCGACGCGGCGAAGGCGGCCGAGGCGAAGGATGGTCGCCCGCGCTTCGTGGCCGGTGCGCTGGGGCCGACCAACAAGACGCTGTCGCTGTCGCCCGACGTGAACGATCCCGGCTATCGCGCGATCGAGTTCGACGAGCTGAAGCAGGTCTATCGCGAGCAGATCGACGCGCTGCTGGACGGCGGCGTCGATTTCATCCTGATCGAGACGATTTTCGACACGCTGAACGCCAAGGCCGGCATCATGGCGGGGATCGAGGCGGCCGAGGCGCGGGGCGCGGAGGTTCCGCTGATGATCAGCTTCACCGTCACCGACATGTCCGGCCGCAACCTTTCCGGCCATTCGATCGAAAGCTTCTGGGCCAGCGTGCGCCATGCCCGGCCGCTCACCATCGGGCTGAACTGCTCGTTCGGCGCGCCGCAGCTCCGCCCGCATGTGTCGGCGCTTGCTGGCATCGCCGATACGCTGGTGATGGTCTATCCCAATGCGGGCCTGCCCAACGATCTGGGGCAATATGACGAGGAGCCGGAGACCACCGGCGGCTTCATCCGCGATTGGGCGGAAAACGGGCTGATGAACGTCGTCGGCGGCTGCTGCGGCACCACCCCCGCCCATATCGCGGCGATGCGCCACGCGGTGCAGGGCGCGGCTCCCCGCGCGATCGCAAGTCCCCCGGTCCGCACCGTGCTGGCCGGGCTGGAGACGATGGTGATCGCTGCATAGCCTTGTCCACGCCGTCTGCTGAGCCTGGTTCAGCACCCATTTTTCACCGGCGTCGCCTTCGCCCGTCGCGCGGTGGACCCTGAAACAGGTTCAGGGTGACGAAGAAGAGAGAAGATAGTGGCAACCGCACCAGACCTTCCCGACGACGCTCCCACGCCGGCCCGCGCCATGTTCGTCAATATCGGCGAGCGCACAAACGTCACCGGATCGGCGGCGTTCAAGAAGCTCGTCATGGCCGGCGACTATGTGAAGGCCGTGGAGGTCGCGCGCCAGCAGGTGGAGAACGGCGCGCAGATCATCGACGTCAACATGGACGAGGGGCTGCTGGATGCGGAGGTGGCGATGACCACCTTCCTCAAGCTGATCGCGGCCGAACCCGACATCGCCCGCGTGCCGATCATGATCGACAGCTCCAAGTGGAGCGTGATCGAGGCCGGGCTGAAATGCGTATCCGGCAAGCCGATCGTCAATTCGATCAGCATGAAGGAGGGCGAGGCCCAGTTCCTGGAACATGCCCGCAAGGTGCGGGCCTATGGCGCGGCCGTCGTCGTCATGGCGTTCGACGAGGTTGGGCAGGCGGATACGAAGGACCGCAAGGTCGAAATCTGCGAGCGTGCCTACAAGCTGCTGGTGGGAGACGGCTTCCCGCCCGAGGACATCATCTTCGATCCCAACATCTTCGCGGTGGCGACGGGGATCGAGGAGCATAATAATTATGCCGTCGATTTCATCGAGGCGGCGCGCGAGATCAGGAAGCGCTGCCCGCACGCGCATATCTCCGGCGGCCTTTCCAACCTCAGCTTCTCCTTCCGCGGCAACGAGCCCGTGCGCCGGGCGATGCATTCCATCTTCCTCTACCACGCCATTCCGGCGGGGATGGACATGGGCATCGTCAATGCCGGCCAGCTCGACGTCTATGACACGATCGATCCCGAGCTGCGCGAGGCGTGCGAGGATGTGATCCTCAACCGCAACCCGGATGCGACCGAGCGGCTCATCACCATCGCCGAACGCTTCAAGGGCAAGGATGCGGCGGCGGAGAAGGCGGCCGAGGAATGGCGCGGCTGGGATGTCGTCAAGCGGCTGGAACATGCGCTGGTCAAGGGCATCGACGCCTATGTCGTCGACGACACCGAAGAGGCGCGGCAGATGTTCGCCCGGCCGATCGAGGTGATCGAAGGCCCGCTGATGGACGGCATGAACGTGGTTGGCGACCTGTTCGGATCGGGCAAGATGTTCCTGCCGCAGGTGGTGAAGTCTGCCCGCGTGATGAAGAAGGCGGTGGCGCACCTGCTGCCCTTCATCGAGGCGGAGAAGGTGGCGGGCCAGCGTTCCAAGGGCCGCATCGTCATGGCGACGGTGAAGGGCGACGTCCACGATATCGGCAAGAACATCGTCGGTGTCGTGCTCCAGTGCAACGGCTATGAGGTGATCGATCTCGGCGTGATGGTGCCGTGGATGGATATATTGAAGGCCGCCAACGAGAATGACGCCGACATCATCGGCCTCTCCGGCCTCATCACCCCTTCGCTGGACGAGATGGTCACGGTGGCGAGCGAGATGCAGCGCGCCGGCATGGAGATGCCGCTGCTGATCGGTGGCGCCACCACCTCGAAGGTCCACACCGCGCTCCGCATCGCGCCGGCCTATCAGGGGCCGGTGGTGCATGTGCTGGATGCCAGCCGCGCGGTAGGCGTGGCCTCGACCCTGATGTCCGATACCCAGCGCGACGCCTTCGTGGAAAAGACGGCGGCGGATTACGAAGCCGTCCGCAAGGCGCGCGAGGGCAAGGGGCAGAGCGAGCTGATCCCGATCGCCGCCGCCCGCGCCAACGGCTTCCCCACCGATTTCGCGCAGAAGCCGGCGTCGCCGAGGCAGCCGGGGCGCCATGTCTTCGCCGATTGGCCGCTGGAGGATCTGCGCGACTATATCGACTGGACGCCCTTCTTCCGCGCGTGGGAGCTGGCCGGCAACTATCCGGCGATCCTGGAGGACAAGGTGGTCGGCGAAAGCGCGCGCAGCCTCTTCGCCGACGCGAACGCGATGCTGGACCAGATCATCGCGGAGAAATGGCTGACGGCGAAGGGCGTCGCCGCCCTGTGGCCGTGCCGGCGCGAAGGCGACGACGTCGTGATGGAAACCGAGGGCGGCGATGTGCGCATGCCCTTCCTCCGCCAGCAGATCGCCAAGCGCGAAGGCCGCGCGAACATGTGCCTGGCCGATTTCATCGATCCCGCCGGCGACTGGATCGGCGGCTTCGCGGTGACGGCGGGCATCGGCATCGACGCGCATCTCGCCCGCTTCAAGGCGGAGCATGACGATTATCGCGACATCCTGCTGAAGGCGCTGGCCGATCGCCTGGCGGAAGCCTTTGCCGAGCGGCTGCACGCCCATGTCCGCACCGTGCTCTGGGGCTATGCCGAGGGCGAGCAACTGACCAACGAGGCGCTGATCCGCGAGCAATATCGCGGCATCCGCCCCGCGCCCGGCTATCCGGCCTGCCCGGATCACAGCCAGAAGCCGATCCTGTTCGATCTGCTGCAGGCCGGCGACGCGACCGGCATCACGCTGACCGAAAGCTTCGCGATGCTGCCGACGGCGGCGGTTTCCGGCTTCTATTTCGGCCATCCCGAAAGCCAGTATTTCGGGGTGGCGCGGGTGGGCCGCGATCAGCTTGAGGAATATGCGGTGCGGCGCGGCGTCGATCTGGAAACCGCGGAACGCTGGCTCAGACCCAATCTGGATTGACCCGGCCCACCTTCATCGCCGCGCGATCAGCAGGGCCGCGGCCATGAAGGCGAAGGACAGGATCAGGCTGGCGGCGACATAGCCCAGCGCCGCCGCCGGCCGCCCGCGTTCCCACAATGTCACCACGTCCAGCGAGAAGGTGGACCAGGTGGTGAAGCCGCCGAGCACGCCGGTGGCGAGGAACAGCCGCCATTCGGGATGGCCCCAGCTCCGCGCCGCGAACAGGCCGGCGACGGCGCCCATCAGCGTCGATCCCAGCACGTTGATCGTCAGCGTTCCCCAGGGAAAGCCCGGCCCCAGCAGCCGCAGCGATGCCAGCCCGACCAGATGGCGCAACGCCCCGCCCAGGCCCGATCCGATGAAGACGAGAAATACCGAACGCATGATTCCTCCTTGCCGCAGGGCGGCCGCAGGTAGGAATCATCAGCCCTCAATGGCGGTTCGGCGCGAGGCCCGGCAGGAATCCATTGCCGTGGCCGGCGATATGGCGGGGGTGGGGCAGCGCGTCAATGGCAGCCCGTCACCCAGCCGGCGCGGCCACCNCGATCGCGCCCTTCGCCACGCGCGCCGTCACCGGCGTTTTCGCCAGCACCTCGCCGTCGATCGAGATGGAGAGCGGCGGATCGGTCGCCACGCGCAGCGCGCGGCCATGGAATTCGCGGGTGGTCTGCCGGCGCTGGGGCAGGCGGAGCAGGCTGGTGAGCCAGCTCCAGCCGAGATAGGGCAGCGCCTTGCCGACGACCGCCTGGACGACGATTTCGCCGCTGTCCACCTCCGCGTCGTCCACCAGTTCGGTGCCGCCATGGAAGCCGCCATTGGCGATGCGCACCTCCAGCGCATCGATCGTCTCGGCCGTATCGCCTTCGCCCACCGTCAGCCGGAACGGCTTGAACCGGAACAGCACCAGCATCGCCCAGCTGAGGTAGCCGACACGGCCGGCCCAGGCCTTGAAGCCGTGGGGCACGCTTTCGGCGATCAGCGGCGAAAGCCCGATGGCGGCGCAGTTTGCGAAATAGTCCCCGTCGATCATGCCGAGGTCGATCCGCCGCCGCTGTCCGCGAGCGATCACGCCGATCGCGCCTTCCAGGTCGAGCGGGATGCCCAGCGTCCGCGCGAAGCTGTTGGCCGTGCCCAGCGGCAGCAGCGCGAACACGCAATCATGGCCGACGAAATGATCGACGGCGGAGGAGAGCGATCCGTCCCCGCCGCCCACGATCACCATCGGCGCGCCCGATCGCACGGCTTCGCGGATGGCGGGGGCGAACAGCTTGGGCTTGCGCACCGCATGGGCGGCGATGATCTCCACGCCTGCCGCCCTGAGGCCGGTGACGGCCCTGCGGAACAGCTTGCGTCCCTTGCGGGACTTCGCATTGACGATGAGGACGGCGGATCGGGGGAGCGGTCTGGTTTCGGTCACGAGGGACAGAACGCACGATCGCGGCCATCGGCGCAAGAGCGATGGATTTCCGTTCGCGGCGACGGCTGCTAAGAGGGCGCGCGAGGCAGGGCTTCCTGTCGAGCATGTCCACCGTGGAGACGAATGATGCGGAAGCTGCCTCTTGTCCTGGCCCCTCTGCTTTGCCTGGCGATCGCGGCGCAATCGGCCCCGGCCCAAACGGGCGAGGCGGGCGCCTTCGCGACCGAGGGGGCGATGCTGGTGCATGTGGAAAGCGGCACGCGCTTCCCCGATCGGATCGCCGGGTTCGAGCGGGTCGGCCAGGCGGCGTTCGACGGCAGCGGCGACTATGTCGGCGTCGCCTACAAGCGCACGCTGGCGGATGGCACGCCGATCTCGCTGAGGATCGCGATCGTCCACATCATCGGCATGACCGCGAAGGAGCATTTCATCATCGCCAAGCCGATGGCGCTCAACGGGCTGGCCGATGTGAAGGTGGTGTCCGAAGGCCCGTATGACCGGCCCGGCAAGGGCGTGGACGGCTATATCGGCATCTTCCGCGCGCAGCAGGGCGACAAGCGCGTCGGCGTCGGCCTGTGGACGGTCGAGCGGGGCTATTGGGACGTGCGCGGCCGCGTGGAATTCCCCTATGCGAAGCTGAAGGAGGCCCGCGCGGCGGCCGACCGGTTCGTCGAGGAATTCGTGAAGATCGGCCAGCCTTACAAGGTGCCGCCGAACGCGGAGTAAGCCGGCGCGGCCGGATGCGCCGCGCCGACCTTTCATTCTCCGCCGGTCAGGCGGCGATACGGGGCCGAAGCAGATCTTCCAGCCCGATGCGGCGCAGCAGCTCCGCGCGCACGCGATCCGCCATGGCGTTGACGACTTCCGCGCCGTCTTCGGAAGGATCGATATGGACCCGGAAGGGGCGCTTGCCATGGGGCATGCCGACTATCCTCACGATGGCGCGCGCCACCTCCGCCGCATCGGCATCCGCGGGCTCCAGATCGGCCAATCCCTTCAGGGCGATGGCGGCTATGTCCGCGCCCGGCCCCTGATCATAGGCTGCGACCCGCGCGGCATCGGCGGGCTTGCCGGAATGGGCGAAATGGTTGGTGCCGCTGGTGAAGGCGCCGGGCACGATGATCGATGTTTCGATGCCCCAGCGGGCAAGCTCGCCGGCATAGGAAACCGCCACTGAATCCATGGCGGCCTTGGCGGCGAAATAGGGGGCGAGATAGGGCGGCGTGCCGCCCCGCGCGCTGCTGGACGAAACCCAGAGCAGCAGCCCCTTGCCCTGCGCGCGGAGATGGGGAAGCGCGGCCCGGTTCACGCGCTGGGTAGACAGCACGTTGACGTCGTAGAGTTCGGCGAACTGTTCCGGGGTGAAGGCTTCGGCCGGGCCGAAGGACATGTGGCCGGCATTGTGGATGACGGCATCGATCCGGCCCCGCTCCGCGATCAGGCGGTCGATGGCGGCGGCGACCGATGCATCGGACTGCACGTCCATTTCGATGGCGCGGATGTCCGCGCCATGTTCGCGAGCGAAATCCTCGACCGCGGCGACCTGCGGAGCGTTGCGGCCCTGGGTGGCGCGCATGCCGGCATAGACGCTGTGGCCGGCGAGCGCGAGCTGGCGCGCGGCGAGGGCGCCGAAGCCGCTCGATGCGCCGGTGATGATGATGACCTGCTTCATCGTTATGATCCTTTTCGAAAGGAAACAGCGGATCGCTTTGCCGGCGGCCGCTAGATCATGCCGCCATTGGCGCGGAGCACCTGGCCGTTGATCCAGCCTCCGTCCGGCCCCACGAGGAAGGACACGGCGGCTGCGATATCCTCGGGCGTGCCGAGCCGTTCGAGCGGGTTCATCTTTGCCATGCGATCGATCAGCTCCGGCGACTTGCCGTCGAGGAACAGGGCGGTCGCGGTGGGGCCGGGGGCGATCGCGTTGACCGTGATGGAACGGCCCCGCATCTCCTTCGACATGATCGCGGTCAGCGTCTCCGCCGCCGCCTTGGTGGCGGCATAGACGCCGTAATTTTTCAGCCGCAGGCCGACGACGCTCGTCGAGAAGTTGATGATGCGGCCGCCGTCCCGCAGGCGGTTTCCGGCTTCGCGCAGCGTGTTGAAGGTGCCGCGCAGGTTGATCGCGATCTGGCTGTCGAACAGCGCGTCGTCGCTTTCGGCGATCGGCGCCAGCTTCATGATGCCGGCATTGTTGACGAGGATGTCGACCCCGCCGAATGCGGCCTCCGCGCTGTCGAACAGGCGGGCGACCGCGCCGGCGTCGCTTACGTCCGCCTGGGCGGTGATGGCGCGGCCGCTACCCGCCTCGATCGTGCGGACGAGGTCTTCGGCCGCCGCGGCGCTGCCGGCATAGTTGACGATGACGATGTGGCCGTCGGCGGCGAGGCGCCGGGCGATTGCGGCGCCGATGCCGCGCGACGCGCCGGTGACGATCGCAACCTTGCCTGTCTGCTGGTTCATCTCTTCCTCCATCGTGCGCCCAGGGACCGGGCGGGTTGACGAAGGCAATTTGCCGCATGACGGATGGAAGATAATCGGCCTATATTCGGCATCACTGTTCCGATTTAACAAACAATAAGGCGGCCATGGACCGGATCGATGCGATGCGCCTGTTCGTGCGGGTGGTGGAGCGGAGGAGCTTCACGGCCGCCGCCCATGACACCGGCGTGCCGCGATCGACCGTGACGCAGGTGATCAAGCAGATGGAGGAGCGGCTTGGTGTGCGGCTGCTCCAGCGGACCACCCGCTCCGTCAGCCCCACTTTGGACGGCGAGGCCTATGCCCGCCGCTGCGTGGCGATTCTCGCCGATATCGAAAATGCCGAAGGCGCCTTCGGTGCGGCGAAGCCCCGGGGCCTGCTGCGGGTGGAGGTGCAGGGCACGCTGGCGCGCCACTTCCTGCTGCCGGGCCTGCCGGCCTTCCTCGCCGAATATCCCGATATCGAGCTTGTGATCAGCGAGGGCGAGCGCTGGGTGGACATGGTGCGCGAAGGGGTGGATTGCGTGCTGCGCTACGGCCATCTGCCCGACAGCGAGATGGTGCGCCGCCGCGTGACGATGATCGAGCGGCTGACCTGCGCGGCGCCCGCCTATCTCGAACGACATGGCATGCCTCGCAGCCCGGACGACCTTGCCGGCCATCGCATGATCGGCCTCCGATCGATCACCACCGGCCACCTCGCGCCGCTGGAATTCGCCGACGGCAAGGGCGGCTATCGATCGATCATGCTGCCCGCGCCCGTCTCCGTCACGGGCACCGAAAGCTATATCGTGGTGGCGCGGCTGGGGTTGGGGCTGTTCCAGGTGCCGCTGTTCCATGCCGAGCGGGATCTCCGCCAGGGTTCGCTCGTCCCGATCCTGGTCGAAACGCCGCCGCCATCGGTGCCGGTGTCGTTGCTTTATCCGCCCAACCGGCAATTGTCGCCGCGCGTGCGGGTCTTTCTCGACTGGGCGGCCCGCCAATTCGCCGCCGTGGGTTGATGGAGCCGAGTGGTAGCGTTATCTGCATGCCATCTTGCAGTGCAGCATGGACATCATGGCCGACACCACCAACTCCGCTCCCCCGGCGGTTCACCCCGGGCTCGTCATGCTCGCGCTTGCGATGGGCGGCTTCGCGATCGGCACCACCGAGTTCGCGGCGATGAGCCTCGTGCCCTATTTCGCGCCGGCGCTGGGCATCGATGCGCCGACGGCGGGCCATGTGATCAGCGCCTATGCGCTCGGCGTCGTGGTCGGCGCACCGATCGTGGCGGTGCTGGCCGCGCGCATGCCGCGCCGCACCCTGCTGATCCTGCTGATGGCGATGTTCGCGCTGGGCAACGGCCTGAGCGCGCTGGCCCCCACTTACGGCTGGATGCTGCTGTTCCGTTTCCTGAGCGGGTTGCCGCATGGCGCCTATTTCGGCGTGGCGGCCCTTGTCGCCGCCGGCCTCGTCCCGCCCAACCGGCGGGCGCAGGCGGTGGCGCGCGTGATGGCCGGCCTCACCATCGCCACGGTGATCGGCGTGCCGGCGGCCAACGGGCTGGGCCAGCTGATCGGCTGGCGCTGGGGCTTCGCCATCGTCGCGGTGCTGGCGCTGATCACCGCATTGCTGGTGTGGAAGTTCGCGCCGC
Source organism: Edaphosphingomonas haloaromaticamans (assembly GCF_001853345.1). Lineage (NCBI taxonomy): Bacteria > Pseudomonadati > Pseudomonadota > Alphaproteobacteria > Sphingomonadales > Rhizorhabdaceae > Edaphosphingomonas > Edaphosphingomonas haloaromaticamans. The sequence goes on from NZ_MIPT01000001.1 coordinate 1,689,362, forward strand.
ATGACCGCCCGGCCGCCGGCGCGAGCCCCCTGCGCGAGCTGGGGGCGCTCGGCCGCCGGCAGGTCTGGCTCACGCTGGGCACGGGCGCGATCGGTTTCGGCGGCCTCTTCGCCGTCTACACCTATGTCGCCTCCACCATGCTGGAGGTGACGCATGTATCGGGCGAGATGGTGCCGCTGGTGCTCGGCATATTCGGCGTCGGCCTCACCATCGGCAATCTCGGCGCCGCCTGGCTGGCCGATCGCGCCCTGATGCCGACGGCGGCGGGCATGCTGTTGTGGAGCGCGGTGGCGCTGGCGCTGTTCCCGTTGACGGCGGGCAATATCTGGTCGCTTTCCGCCAATATCTTCCTGATCGGCCTGGGCGGCGGCGTGGGCGTGGTGCTGCAGACGCGGCTGATGGATGTGGCGGGGGATGCGCAGACGCTTGCCGCCGCCTTGCACCACAGCGCCTTCAACTTCGCCAATGCGCTGGGGCCGTGGCTGGGCGGCCTGGCGATCGCCGCCGGCTATGGCTGGACTTCGACCGGGCCGGTGGGCAGCCTGCTCGCGTTCGGCGGGCTGGCGATCCTCGGCATCGCCGTGTGGGACGAGAAAGCGAGCCGCCGCCGCGCGCTCGCCTGCTGATCTGCCGGAACCTAGCCGTTGCGCGGCAGCAGGCTGGCGAGCTTCCGCGCCGTCTGCTCGACCTCGAACAGATGTTCCTCCACCACGCGCGGCTGGATGCCTTCCACGATCGACGCGAAATGGACGTGGTCGGTGGATTCCAGCGAGAATCCGTGCCGGAGATAATCGTCGAACAGGTTGCGCAGCGAAAGCGCGGCGCCTTGCTCGTCCAGCCAGGCGCGCGTCGTGCCCGATGAGGTGAAGCTGAGCAGCCGGCGCCCGCTCAGCAGGGGATTGGGCATCTGCATGCGCAGCGCCCCGAAGGGGAAGCCCGCGCCCAGCACCCGTTCGACATAGCCCTTCAGCATCGCCGGAGGCATGCCATACCAGAGCGGATAGACGAGGATGAAGGCCGCCGCGCCCTGGATCAGCTCCAGTTCGGCCGCGACATCGGCGGACAGGGTGAAATCGGCGGCAGTCGGCCGCTCGGACGCCTTCAGCACCGGATCGAAATGCATCCGGTAGAGATCGCGGACCACCACCTCATGGCCGAGCGACCGTATCGTTCGCTCATATCGCTCGGCCACCGCGGCGTTGAAGCTGTGCTCGTCGGGGTGGCAGAGGATCAGGGCATGCTTGGGGCGGCTCGACGACATGCTCATGGCGGTCTCCCGGCTGTCTGGGCCGTCCTTGTAGCGCGAAGCGGGGCAGCGAGGGAGTCCCCCGGAAAATCCGATAGCTATACCCTAGCGCAGCGTCCGATTGGCGATGAGGATGATGGCGCTTCCCGCCAGCGCGCAGAGGAGGAAGGCGAACAGGCCGTCATAGCCGCCGCCCATCCTGTCCAGGATCGTCAGCGCGATCATCGGGCCGATCATCGCGGGCAGCGTGTTGGCCACGTTCATCACGCCGAGGTCGCGGCCGCGATGCCGGTCCGAAGGCAGGATCTGGGCGACGAGCGCGATATCCACGGTCATGAACGCGCCGAGCCCGGCGGTGGTCAGCGTGTAGCCGATCAGCGCCGCCGTCCAGCTGCTGCCGAGGATGAGGATGCCCAGCCCCGTCGCCATCAGGGCGATGGCGGCGAGCAGGAACGGCTTGCGCCGGTCGGCGCGGTCCGAACTGTGCCCGAAGGCGATCGACAGCAGCGCCGTGGCAATCGTCGACAGCGTCATGATCCCGGCAAAGCCGATCTCGGCAGTCGGCGGCGCGTGGGGGGAGGGGTGGCGCAGCAGTTCTTGCAGATAGAAGAGGAAATAGCTGTGCAGCACGTTGCCCGATAGCTGGACCAGCAGCTTCGCCGCCCACAGGCTGTAGAATGTCGCCGACAGACGCGGCCTCGCCTGCTTGTCGTCCGCGCCTGCCGGCGGGGTCGGCACATCGGCCAGCGCGCGGGGCCATGCCAGCAGCAGGGGCAGGATCAGCAGCGCGGTAAGCCCGATCAGCGCCAGCACCCGGCCGTTATTGCCGGTGAAGGCGGGCAGGCCGATCAAGGCGGTGCCGAGCAGCCCCGCCGGCCAGGCAAGGCTGGCGAAGGCCGAAACCCGGCCCTTCAGCCGGTCCGGCACCTTATCCGCGAACAACGCTGTCATTGGCCCGAACAGCGTGTTGAAGCCGGCCTGGAAGAAGGCCACCGCCAATATGAGGGCGATCATGTCCCGCGCGGCCAGCACCAGTCCGTAGCCGATCCAGCTTGCCGCCAGCCCGATCCACAGCCAGGGCAGCCGCGTGCCGAAGCGCGCCCGCGTGCGATCGCTCGCCATGCCGGCCAGGATGTTGGCGACGGTCGCCATCAGCACGCCGGCAGCCAGCGTCTCGCTCAGCAGCGCGACCTTGCCGGCGCCGCCGATCTCCGCCGCGCGCAGCGGCACGATCAGCGTCAGCAAGGGCAGGAAGGCGATATAGGCCCCCCCATTGGCAAGCGGATAGAGCCAGAGGAAGCGCCGGAGCGGCGGCGAGGCCATCGGCCGGGTCAACGGCGTGGCGGCACGGTGGAGCCGCGCACGACCAGCTCGAACGGCAGGGTGCAGGGCGGGGAGGCGGGCATGTCCAGCCCATGACCTTCGATCAGCAGCGCGGCGGCGCGTTCGGCCATGGCGGCGGTGGGATGGCGGATGGCGGTGAGCGGCGGCAGGCTGAAGGCGATCGGCGGGGTATCGTCGAAGCTGATCAACGAAAGATCCGCCGGCACGTCCAGCCCCATATCCTTGGCGCGATGCAGGACGGCCAGCGCCTGTTCGTCGCTGCTGGCGATGATCGCGGTGGGCGGTTCGCGCAGGGCGAACAGCGCGTCGGCCGATGCGATCCCGGATTCGAAGCTGAACTCGCCCTGCCGCACCCATTCCGGCGCGATCGCCGCGCCGGCATCGGCCATCGCGGCGCGAAAGCCTTCGAGCCGTTCCGTGCTGACGGCATATTCCGCCGATCCGGTGAGGAAGCCGATGCGCCGGTGGCCGAGGTCGAGCAGGTGGCGCGTCGCCATGACTGCCGCCTGCCGTTCGTCCATCCGCACGCGGAAGCCGCGTTCGTCGTCCTCGCCGGGGCTGAGGCGGGCATAGGGGACTTTGCGATGCTCGAGCTGGTCGATGATGCTCCGGTCCTGCGAATGGGGCGGGGTGAGGATCACGCCGTCCGGGCGGAGCGAGGAGATGATGGCATCGATCTTCTGGTGCAGCTTCGCCGAATGGCCGTCCAGCAGTTCCAGCAGCAGGTGATATCCGTCGCGCTCGCAGCGCGGGATCGCGCCCAGCAGCATCTGCGCCACCCAGTCGCTGCCGCGGCCCGCGCGCCATTTTTCCAGCGTCGGCTTGCGATCGTTGAAAGCGACGAGGAGGTAGGATTTCGATCCGCCCATGCGGCGCGCGGCCATGTTGGGCACATAGCCCAGCTTGTCGATCGCGGCGCGCACCCGTTCGCGCATAGCATCGGTGACGTTGGGTCCGTTGTTGACAACGCGGGACACCGTTTGAAGCGAAACGCCGGCCTCTTTCGCCACATGCTTTATCGTAACTGCGCCCATCTCCGCCGACCCGTTTCCCACTGGTTCGCTTGTTTCCCCAAGCTATCAGCCAGCGCGCGCCGCGCCGCAACGGGAATCTGGGGTGGCGATTTGATATTGTGAACGTTCTCAATATCTGCTTAAAGGGGAGTCGCAGAGACCGGTTGAGCCCGGCAATTTAGGGGATGTCCTATGAGCAGTTCCGCATGAGCGCAGTTATGCGCGTGACTGGATCCAACTAAAGATCATCGAAATTCGCTCGCGATCCCAACGGGGTGGCGGGTGATATTGTCGTATAATCGATAAATCCCGAAATCGCTGGACGATTTCGGGCGTGTTGACGTATGTCGCGGCCTGATAATAAGGCCCGGCCAGGGAGACCGAGCATGAAGAATAGGGGCATTTTGGCGGCCAGCACCGCCTTCGCCGTAGCGATTTCGTGGACGCAGGGCGCCTTCGCGCAGACCTCGCCCGCGGGGGGTGATGCCGCCCAGACGGCCGGCGAATATCGTGGCGTTGATGACATCGTTGTCACGGCCACGCGTCGCGAAACCAACCTGCAGAGCACGCCGATCGCCGTCTCGGCCTTCAGCCAGGGCGCGCTCGACAAGCAGCAGGTCAAGGATGTCACGGATCTGGCGCGTTTCGTGCCGAGCCTCCAGTTCAACCAGCAGGGCGACCAGTCGGCCGTGCTGCTCACGCTTCGCGGCATCGGCAATGACAGCGCTTTCACGGAAGTCGCCGACCCGGAAGTCGCCATCTATGTCGACGGCATCTATTCGCCGCGCGCGCAGGGCGCCTCGGTGCTCATGTACGACATGGAGCGCGTTGAAGTGCTGCGCGGCCCGCAGGGCACGCTGTTCGGCCGCAACGCCACCGTCGGTGCGCTCAGCCTGATCTCGGCCAAGCCGAAGCTCGGCGAATTCGGCGGCAATGTCGAAGTCGTCGCGGGCAACTATGATCGCCTCGGCGTTCGCGGCGCGATCAACATCCCCGTCACCGACACTCTGGCCTTCCGCGTCGCCTTCGTGACCGATCGTCACGATGGCTATGCCGATTTCCAGCAGGCGCCGGACGTTCCGGGGATCAACAAGTCGGCCTTCGTGTCGACCGGCAAGAAATATTATGCCGCGGATCAGCAGTCCGGCCGCGTGTCGATGCTGTGGGAACCCAGCGATCGCTTTAGCTGGAACCTCTCCGCTGAAGGCTTCCTCGACAATGGCGCCCCGGTCGTCGGCCTGCTCCAGACCGCGCGTGCCGGCACCAAGCGCTGGTCGACGCTGAGCGATACCGCGCCCGACACCGATCGCTACTCGGTCGCCGTGCGCAGCACGATGAACTATGACGTCACCGATGGCATCCAGGTCAGCTACATCGCCGGCTGGTCTCGCATCGGCGGTTCCACCCAGGTCGATTCCGATGCCGGCGCGCTGCCGCCGACCGGCCAGGTCGATGCCGACGGCAACGACCTGTATCTGGGCGCCTTCAACGAGAACCGCACCGTCTGGTCGCGCTATGACTTCCAGAGCCACGAGCTCCAGCTGAAGTCGACCGGCGAGCAGGCCGTCGACTGGATCCTCGGCGCCTATTACAGCCACGAGAAGAACAAGATCCGCTTCGATATCGACCAGCGGAACGGCTATCGCGACGGCACCTTCTCCTGGGCGGGCAGTTTCATCCAGGCCAACCGCCAGATCGACTCCCGCGCCGTCTTCGGCCAGGCCGTGTGGCATGCCACCGATTGGCTGCGCGTCACCGGCGGCCTGCGCTACACGTCCGACAAGAAGCAGGACAAGGGCGGCCGCAACGTGATGTATTCGGGCGATGGTTGCTCGGATGCGGACAAGGCCCCCGGCGGCGCCTGCCAGGGCGGCATCTTCGGCGCCTATCCGGATGCGACCGCCGATGAGCTCGTCAACCTGCTGCCCGGCTACTCGATCTCGAACAACGACGTGAAGGGCAAGTGGGACAAGGTGACCTACCTCGCCCGCGTCGATGCGGATCTGGCCGACGACATCCTGGGCTATGCGAGCATCAGCTCGGGCTTCAAGTCGGGCAACATCCAGGACAATGCCGGCCTCACCAAGCCGGAGACGCTGACCAACTATGAAGTCGGCCTGAAGACCCGCCTGTTCGATCGTCGCGTGACGCTGAACCTCGCGGCCTATTACAGCGACTTCAAGGGCTATCAGGTCAACCAGGCCGTCACCTTCCGCGACGACGAAGGCAATGTCATCCGGAGCCAGATGGTCACGCAGAACGCCAAGGGCGCCAAGGCCTATGGTCTCGAAGCGGAACTGGTCGCCAACGTCACGGATCAGGATCGCCTGCAATTCTCCGGCACCATCCAGAAGACCAAGCTGGAGGATCTGGAGAGCGTGGACGGCCGCCTCTACGACGGCGGCAAGCCTTCCTCGGTCGTTCAGCTGAAGGGCAACGAGCTGGCCCACGCGCCGCGTTTCTCGGCCACGGCAAGCTACGAGCATGACTTCGAGCTGGCCAGCGGCGCGACGATCACGCCGCGCGTCAGCACCCACTATGAGACGAAGAGCTGGCTCAGCTACTTCAACGGCGACGGCAACCCCTTCATCACCGAGAATACGGATAACATTCCGAACCGCGGTGGCTGGGGCACGAGCTGGGATCGTCAGAAGGCCTATATCCGCACCGATGCGTCGATCCGCTTCACTGCCGCGGACGACAAATATTCGGTCGAGGCTTTCATCCAGAACATCGAAAACGGGAAGATCCGCACCAGCGCAGGCGCCTTCGGCGCACCGCGTTACGACCCGGTCTTCCTCTCCAACCTCCAGCCGCCGCGCACGTGGGGCGTGCGGGCGCGGACCAAGTTCTAAGGTCTCTCCCCGGGCCGCGCGTCCCCTCGCGCGGCCCAACCCTTCGCGGTCATTGCAATCTTCGGAAGGCAATGACCGCCTCCTTTTTGAAGGACGGTGCGGTATGGCGAAGCGGATCATCATCGTGGGCGGCGGCACCGCCGGCTGGTTGACGGCTGCTTATCTCATCCGCTCGCTCGGCCGGTCCGGCTGGTCGATCACCCTGGTCGAAAGCCCGGATATCGGCATCATCGGCGTGGGCGAGGGCACCTTCCCCACGATCCGCGAAACCCTGTCGGCCATCGGCGTCGACGAACGGGAATTCCTGCGCGAGGCGGACGGCAGCTTCAAGCAGGGGGTGCGCTTTTCCGGCTGGACCGGCGGTCCGACGCCCGGCAACGATACCGACGATTATTTCCACCCCTTCAACCTGCCTTATGGCGGCGACGAAGGGCTGCTTCCCTACTGGATCAAGGCGGCGGGCGAGGCCAGGCGGCCTTCCTATGCCGATGCCGTGACGGTGCAGGGGCATGTGATCCGCGCCGGCTGCGCGCCCAAGCGCGCCAGCGATCCGGGCTTCGACGGCCCGATGAACTATGCCTATCATTTCGATGCGGCGCGCTTCGCCGATTATCTCCGCAAGGTGGCCACGGCCAACGGCGTCGAGCGGATCGAAGCGACCATCAACGAGGTGCGGCAGGCCGAGGACGGCCGCATCGCCGCCGTGGTTCCCGGGGATGGCCGCGCGGCCATCGAGGGCGATTTCTTCATAGATTGCTCCGGCTTCCGCGCGCTGCTGATCGGCAAGGCGCTGGGTTCGCCCTTCCGGCATGTCGGCGACGTGCTGTTCAACGATCGCGCGCTGGCGATGCAGGTGCCGCACGGCGATGCCGATACCCCGATCCGCCCCTATACGCTGGCGACCGCGCACGAGGCGGGCTGGACGTGGGATATCGGCCTCGGCGCGCGCCGGGGCATCGGTTATGTCTATTCCAGCCGCCACAGCGACGACGAGGCGGCCGAGCGCGTGCTGCGCGCTTATGTCGGCAAGGCGGCGGATGGCCTTTCGCCCCGCCAGCTTCGTTTCGAAAGCGGCTATCGCTCGGTCCAGTGGATCGGCAATTGCGCGGCGGTCGGCCTTTCGGCCGGCTTTTTCGAGCCGCTGGAATCGACCGGCATCATGCTGATCGAGGTGGCGGCGCGGATGATCTCCGATTTCCTCGGCTCCCCGGCGATCGACGAGGCCGCAATGGCGGCCGCCGCGCGCCAGTATAACCGCCTCATGCTCGCCCGCTTCGATGCGATCGTCGAGTTCCTGAAGCTCCATTATTGCATCAGCGGCCGCCGCGACACCGCCTATTGGCGCGACAATAGCGACGCGGCGAGCATTCCCGAGGGGCTGCGCGACAAGCTGGCGCAATGGCGCCACCGCCCGCCCTCGCGCTTCGATTTCGTCGTCGATCACGAAACCTTCCTGCCGGCGAGCTGGCAATTCATCCTCTACGGCATGGGATTCCGCACCGATCCGGCGGCGGTCTCCTCCAGCCATCGCGACGATGAGCAGGCCGGCGCCGCCTTCGTCCGCGTTTTCCAGGCCGCCCGCCAGGCGGTGGCCGAACTTCCGCCCCATCGTGCGCTGCTCGAACAGTTGCGGGCTGCGTAAGCGTCAAGGACCGATATGAAGAAGCTGATCCTCTCCGTCCTCCTCGCAACCAGTGCGGTGCCCGTCGCGGCGCTGCCGGCCATGGCCGCTCCCGCAGCGCAGCCCTGGGCGGATCGCAGCCTGGATGCCGCCGCGCGGGCCGACCTCCTCGTCAAGGCGATGACGTTCGACGAGAAGATCCAGATGGTGCACGGCTATTTCCCGCCGCTCGCCAAGCCGGCGAAGAAGATGGGGATGATCCCGTCCGCCGGCCATATCCCCGGCATCCCGCGCCTGGGCATCCCCACGCTGCGCGAAAGCGATGCGAGCCTTGGCGTCGCCAACCAGATCGAGCAGCGCAAGGGCGATACGGCGACGGCGCTTCCCGCCGGCCTCGCCACGGCGGCGACGTTCAGCCCGGAACTGGCCCGCGCGGGCGGCGTCATGATCGGCGCGGAGGCGCGCGCCAAGACGTTCAACATCCTGCTAGCCGGCGGCGTCAACCTGACGCGCGATCCCTGGAACGGCCGCAATTTCGAATATCTGGGCGAAGACCCGCTGCTGGCCGGCGTGCTGGGCGGCGAGGCGATCGCCGGGGTAGAGAGCAATCACATCGTCTCCACCGTGAAGCATTATGTGCTGAATTCGCAGGAGACCGGCCGCCACGTGCTCGACGCGCGGATCGGCGAGCAGGCGCTGCGCGAAAGCGATCTCCTCGCCTTCCAGATCGCGATCGAGCGCGGCCGGCCCGGTTCGGTGATGTGCGCCTACAACAAGATCAACGGCCATTATGCGTGCGAGCAGGATGCGCTGCTGAACGGCGTGCTGAAGGGCGACTGGAAATATCCGGGCTGGGTGATGTCCGATTGGGGCGCCGTCCATTCGACCGAGAAGGCCGCGCTTTCGGGGCTGGATCAGCAGTCCGGCCAGGAACTCGACAAGGCGATCTATTTCGACAAGCCGCTGCGCGCGGCGATCAAGGCCGGCCGGGTGCCGCAGGCGCGGCTGGACGATATGGTGTGCCGCATCCTGACGGGCGTGATCGCCAGCGGGCTGATGGACGATCCGGTGCCCGCCACGCCGCAGCCCATCCCGCTCGACGATCATGCCGATGTCGCGCAGGCGGTGGCCGAAAAGGGCATCGTTCTCCTCAAGAATGAAGGCGAACTGCTGCCGCTGGCGCGCACCGCGCGCAAGGTGGTGCTGATCGGCGCGCATGCCGATGTCGGCGTGCTTTCCGGCGGCGGCTCCTCGCAGGTGCGGTCTACCGGCGGCGCGCCAGTGGAAATCCCGCTGACCGAGGGCGAGGCCGCGTCCTTCGCCCGCGTCACCTGGCACGCTTCGTCGCCGCTGAAGGCGATCAAGGCGGCACTGCCGGGCGCGGACGTCCGCTATGTCGACGGGAAGGACCCCGCCGCCGCCGCGGCCGCCGCGCGCGATGCCGATCTCGCCATCGTCTTCGCCTGGCAATGGCAGACCGAGGCGCAGGATACCGAGACGATCGCGCTGCCGGACGATCAGGACGCCCTGATCGATGCGGTCGCGGCTGCCAACGGCAAGACGCTGGTGGTGCTGGAAACCGGTGGCCCGGTGCTGATGCCGTGGATCGGCAAGGTGCCGGCGGTGCTGCAGGCCTGGTATCCCGGCCAGCGCGGCGGCGAGGCGATCGCCAATATCCTGACGGGCGCCGTGAACCCCTCGGGCCGCCTGCCGATCACCTTCCCGGCGAGTGCCAACCAGGCGCCCCGGCCCGAGCCGGTGGGCCTTGCCCAGCTAAAGGCGATGCAGGCGGCGAAGGCGGCGGGCGCCACCTCCAACCATGGCGTATCCGCGGGCGTGGAGTCTTTCCCGGTCGATTATCAGGAAGGCGCGGACGTCGGCTATCGCTGGTATGAGAAGACCGGTCGGAAGCCGCTTTTCCCGTTCGGCCACGGCCTCAGCTACACCCGCTTCACCTATGGCAAGCCCGAGGCGACCGGCGGCGCCGCGCCGACGGTGAGCATCGACGTTACCAACAGCGGCGCGCGGGCCGGCGACGATGTCGTCCAGGTCTATGTGCAGGGCGGGGCGGATGCGCCGACCTGGCGGCTGGCCGGCTTCGCCCGCGTCTCGATCGATCCGGGCCGGACGCAGCGGGTGACGATCCCGCTGGAACGCCGCACCTTCGCGCGTTTCGATACCGCGCAGCGCGGCTGGGTGGTGGATGGCGGCCCGCGCCGCTTCGCCATCGGCCGCACCGCGATCGATCATGTCGCGGAAGGGACGATTACGCTCGCCGCGGACCGGATGCAGCCGTGACGGTTCCGGTCATCGGCCGCCATATCGCAGGGGGGAAATAAACATGGCGCTTTCCGTGGCGTCCACGGGCCGGGCGGCTGAGACGACCGGATCGGTCGCCAGCCTCCGCTGGTTCGTTTTCGCGCTTTTCTTCATCTTCGGCGGCATCACCAGCCTCAACGATGTGCTGATCCCGAAGCTGAAGGAGCTTTTCACGCTCAGCTATCACGAGGCGATGCTCGTCCAGTCCGCCTTCTTCGCGGCCTATTTCATCGTCTCGCTGCCGGCCGCGATGATCGTGCAGCGCATGGGCTATATGCGCACCGCCTCGATCGGCCTGCTGACGATGATGGCGGGCTGCCTGCTGTTCGTGCCGGCATCGGGGGCGGGCGAGTTCGGCCTGTTCCTGGGCGCGCTGTTCGTGCTGGGCGCGGGCATCACCATCGTCCAGGTCGTCGCCAATCCGCTGATCTCGATGCTGGGCGCGCCGCGCACGGCGCACAGCCGGCTCACCTTCGCGCAGGCGTTCAACTCGCTGGGCACCACCATCTTCCCGCCGGTGGGGTCGATCCTCATCCTGGGCTCGCTCGCCACAGTCGATCCCTCCACGCTTTCCGGCGGCGCGCTGGCGGCGTTCCGGGCGGAGGAGACCCGCACCATCGTCCACACCTATCTCGGCCTCGCCGCCGCCTTGCTGGTGATCGCCGGCGTGGTGTGGATGGGCCGCAACCGGCTGCGCGAGCATCAGGCGCAGGACAATATCCTGCAGGCGTTCGGCCTGCTGAAGCGCCTCCGCTTCGCCTTCGGCACGCTCGGCATCTTCCTCTATGTCGGGGCGGAGGTCGCGATCGGATCGCTGATCGTCAACTATCTCGTCCAGTCGGACGTGATGGGGCTGGGCGCGGAGGATGCCGGCAAGCACCTGATCTTCTACTGGGGTGGCGCGCTGGTCGGCCGCTTCATCGGCGCCGCGCTGATGCGCTTCATCGCGCCCGCCCGGATGCTGATGGCGGTCACCTTCGGCGCGATCCTGCTGATCCTGATCTCGGCCAACACAACCGGGATCGTCTCGGGCTGGTCGTTGCTTGCCATCGGGCTGATGAACGCCATCATGTTCCCGACGATCTTCAGCCTGGCGAGCGAGGGGCTGGGCGAACGCGCGGCCGAAGGATCGGGCATCATCTGCATGGCCATCGTCGGCGGCGCGATCGTCCCGCTCCTCACCGGCAAGGCGGCTGACGTCACCAGCCTGCGCTTCGCCCTGATCGTGCCGGCCGTCTGCTACGCGCTGATCGCGGCCTTCGCTTATTATTGCCGGCGCAATCCCACCGAGCTTGGGCTCGCCGAGCCTGGCGATGCCCTGCCGCCGGTGGAGGCCTGATGCCGGCCGCACCTTTCCATTCTTCCATCCGGGCGGTCGCTGGGCCGCCTGCTTCAGCCTGATCCGGGACAAGAAGATGACACGCTATCTGACTGCCGTCTCCCTCGCCGCCGTCGCTCTGGTCGGGGCATGGCCGGCGACCGCCGAAAACCTCTCGTCGGTCGCCCGGCCGGAAATTTGGCCTGAGGTGAAGGCGCAGCCCTCGCGCGATCCGGCCGTTGAGGCGCGGATCGACAAGCTGATGGCGGCGATGAGCCTGGAGGACAAGGTCGGCCAGCTCATCCAGGTCGATATCGGCAGCATCACGCCGGCCGATGTCCGCACGTGGAAGATCGGATCGGTTCTGAACGGCGGCAATTCCGGCCCCTATGGCGACGAATACGCCTCGCCCGCCAAGTGGATGCAGCTTGCGGACGAATATTATGACGCCTCGATGGAGCGCAGCGACGGCCGCCCGCGCATCCCGATCATCTGGGGCACGGATTCGGTCCACGGCAACAACAACATCGTCGGCGCCACGCTCTTCCCGCACAATATCGGGCTGGGCGCCGCCAACGATCCCGATCTGATCCGCGAAATCGGTGCCGCCACCGCGCTGGAGACGGCGGCGGCCGGCCTCGACTGGACGTTCGCGCCCACGCTCGCCGTGGTGCAGGACGATCGCTGGGGCCGCACCTACGAAAGCTATTCGGAAGAACCGGCCATCCCCCAGGCCTATGCCGGCGCCATGATCGAAGGCGTGCAGGGCAAGGTGAACACGCCGGATTTCCTTTCGCCCCGCCATGTCATCGCCACGACCAAGCATTTCCTGGGCGACGGCGGCACCGGCGGCCGCGATCAGGGCGATACCCGCGTGACCGAGGAGGTGCTGCGCGACGTCCATCTCGGCGGCTACCCGCAGGCGATCGAGGCGGGCACCCAATCGGTGATGGCCAGCTTCTCGAGCTGGAACGGCGAGAAGATGAGCGGCAACAAGAGCCTGCTCACCGGCGTGCTCAAGGATCGCATGCACTTCGACGGCTTCGTCGTCGGCGACTGGAACAGCCACGGCCAGGTCGATGGCTGCACCAACGAAAGCTGCGCCAAGGCGATCAATGCCGGCCTCGACATGTTCATGTATTCGGGGCCGGACTGGAAGAAGCTCTATGCCAACACGCTCGCCCAGGTGAAATCGGGCGAGATCCCGATGGCGCGGCTGGACGATGCCGTGCGCCGCATCCTGCGCGTGAAGATCCGCGCCGGCCTGTTCGAACGGGGCCGCCCGTCCTCGCGGCCGATGGCCGGCAAGTTCGAATATATCGCAGCCCCGGCCCATCGCGCGCTGGCGCGCCGGGCGGTGCGCGAATCCATGGTGCTGCTGAAGAATGAAGGCGTGCTGCCGCTGAAGCCCAGCGCCAACATCCTCGTCGCCGGGGCGGGCGCCGATACGATCAGCCAGGCGGCCGGCGGCTGGTCGATCACCTGGCAGGGGATCGACGTGCCCAATTCGGCCTTCCCCAACGGCCAGTCGATCTGGAGCGGCATCGCCGATGCGGTTAAGGCCGGCGGCGGCACCGCCACCTTCTCGCCCGAAGGCCGCTTCACCGCCAAGCCCGATGCGGCGATCGTCGTGTTCGGCGAACAGCCTTATGCCGAGTTCCGCGGCGACCGCGCCGATCTGGAATATAGCGCCGAGGACAAGTCCGATCTGGAGATGCTGCGCCGCCTGAAGGCGCAGGGCATCCCGGTGGTCGCCGTGTTCCTTTCCGGCCGGCCGCTCTGGGTGAATGCGGAGATCAACGCTTCGGACGCCTTCGTCGCGGCCTTCCTGCCGGGTGCCGAAGGCGCCGGCGTGGCCGACATGCTGTTCCGCAAGCCGGATGGCTCGATCGCCTATGACTGGCGCGGCAGGCTCAGCTTCTCCTGGCCGAAGCTGCCCAACCAGTTCGTCCTCAACCGCCGCGATCCGGGCTATGACCCGCTCTTCCCGATCGGCTACGGCCTCACCTATGCGCAGCCGGCCCATGTCGGCAAGCTGGACGAAACCCGGCCCAAGGGCATGGAAACCGGCCCGGCCACCCGTTTCTGGAGCAAGGGGCGCCTGCCGGACGGCTGGTCCTTCTGGGCGGGCGGCGCAAAGCTTGCCGGCGCGGTCGGCAAGGGCGGCGCGCTTGCCGTCACCGGCGTCGACCATCGCGCGCAGGAGGATTCGCGCCGCCTCGTTTGGAGCGGCACGGCCGAGGCGCGGCTGGAGGCGCCCAAGCCGCTCGATTATTCGCGCGAGACCAATGGCGAGATCAGCCTGATCGTCGAATATCGGCTGGACAAGGCCGGGCAGGGGCCGGTGACGATCGGCATGGGCACCGAAGGCCGCCGCCAGGCGATGCCCGTCACCCGCACCATCGCCGCCAAGCCGGGCGAATGGACCACGCTCGCCATCCCGCTCGGCTGCTTCCGCCGCGACGGGCTCGATATGTCGCAGGTGCGCGTGCCCTTCATCCTCTCGGGCGGGGCTGGCCTCGATCTGTCGATCTCCGATATCCGGCTCGATTATGTCTCGACCCCGATGACGGTTTGTGGAGACCGGTAAGCCTCCCATGCCGTCGCTTGCGAAGACCCTCATCCTGTTCGGCGCGACGGGCGATCTCGCGCGCCGCATGCTGCTGCCGTCGCTCTACGGCCTGCATGCGGATGGCCTGATCGCCCCGGATTTCCGCATCGTCGGCACGGCGCGGAGCGGGGAGGACGATGCCTCCTTCCGCGCCATGGCCGAAGCGGCGCTGGAACGGCACGTCCTGCCGGAAAACCGCAGCGCGGACAGCATCGCCGCCTTCCTGGACCGGCTGAGCTATGTCGAGCTCGATGCCTCGCGGCCGGAAAGCTTCGGCCGGCTGGCCGACGCGCTGGGGCCGCGCGCGGGCGATGGGATCGCCATCTTCCTGTCGACCGCGCCGCAATTGTTCGAACCCACGATCGCCGGCCTCGCCGCCGCCGGTCTGGCCGGTGACAACGTTCGCATCGGGCTGGAAAAGCCGCTGGGCTTCGATCTCGCGTCCAGCCGGGCGATCAACGATGCGGTGGCCGCCGCCTTCCCGGAGGACCGGACGTTCCGCATCGATCATTATCTGGGCAAGGAAACCGTCCAGAACCTGATCGCGCTGCGCTTCGCCAACAGCCTGTTCGAGCCGCTGTGGAACGCCGCCGGCATCGATCATGTCCAGATCACCGTCTCGGAAACCGTCGGCCTCGAAGGGCGCGTCGATTTCTACGACGGCACCGGCGCGCTGCGCGATATGGTGCAGAACCACATGCTCCAGCTCCTCGCGCTGGTGGCCATGGAGGCGCCGGCCCGCTTCGATGCCGCCGCCGTGCGCGACGAGAAGGTGAAGGTGCTGAAATCGCTGCGCCCGATCGACGCGGCCAGCATCGGCAGCCACAGCGTGATCGGCCAGTATCGCGCCGGTGCGGTCGGCGGCGCGATCGTGCCGGGCTATGCGGACGAGCTTGGCCGCGCGTCCGATACCGAAACCTTCGTCGCCCTGAAGGCGCATATCGATAACTGGCGCTGGAAGGGCGTGCCCTTCTATCTGCGCACCGGCAAGCGGCTGCCCGCCCGCCAGTCGGAGATCATCGTCCAGTTCCGCGGCGTGCCGCATTCGATCTTCGAGGGCCGCCGGCTTACGGCCAACAAGCTCGTCATCCGTCTCCAGCCGGACGAGAATATCCGCCTCCTCGTGATGGCGAAGGAACCGGGCCTCGATCGCGACGGCATACTGGTGCGGGAAGTGCCGCTCGACATCTCCGTGCCCAATGCCTTTGCCGGCGTCCGGCGGCGCATCGCCTATGAACGGCTGCTGCTCGATCTGGTCGAGGGCGATCCCACCCTGTTCGTCCGGCGGGACGAGGTGGAGGCGCAGTGGCGCTGGATCGATGGCATCCGCGCCGGCTGGAAGGCCACCGGCATGATCCCCGGCGGTTACGCGGCCGGCACCTGGGGGCCGACCGCCGCGATCGCGCTCACCGAACGCGATGGAGTAAGCTGGCATGACTGATCTTCACCCGATTATATCGTCAGTTACGTCTCGGGTGGTGGAGCGGTCGGCGGCGGGGCGCGGGGCGTATCTGGAGCTGATCGAGCGGGAGCGGGATGGCGGGGTGGATCGTCCGCGTCTGTCGTGCGGCAACCTGGCGCACGGTTTCGCGGCGTCGGGGGCGGACAAGCCCGCGATCCGGGCGGGCGGGGCGATGAACGTCGGGATCGTCACCGCCTATAACGACATGCTTTCGGCCCATCAGCCTTATGGCGGCTATCCGGAGCGGATGAAGCTCTGGGCGCGCGAGGCGGGGATCACCGCGCAGGTGGCGGGCGGGGTGCCGGCGATGTGCGACGGGGNGACGCAAGGGCAGCGCGGCATGGAGCTGTCGCTGTTCAGCCGCGACGTGATCGCCCTGTCGACGGCGGTGGCGCTGNGCCACGGCATGTTCGNGGGCGCGGCCCTGCTCGGCATCTGCGACAAGATCGTGCCGGGCCTGCTGATCGGCGCGCTGCGCTTCGGCCATCTGCCGATGGTGCTGGTGCCGGCCGGGCCGATGCCCTCGGGGCTGGCCAACAAGGAGAAGCAGCGCGTCCGCCAGCTTTATGCCGAAGGCAAGGTCGGCCGGGCGGAGCTGCTGGAGGCGGAGGCCGCCTCCTATCACGATGCCGGCACCTGCACCTTCTACGGCACGGCCAATTCCAACCAGATGATGATGGAGGTGATGGGCCTGCACGTGCCGGGCGCGGCCTTCATCAATCCGGGCACCAAGCTGCGGCAGGAAGTGACGCGCGCCGCCGTCCACCGCCTGGCGGCGATCGGCTGGGGCGGCGAGGATTACCGCCCGATCGGCCGCGTGATCGACGAGAAGGCGATCGTCAACGCCGCGGTCGGCCTGCTGGCGACGGGCGGATCGACCAACCACGCCATCCACCTGCCGGCGATCGCGCGGGCGGCGGGCATCGTCATCGACTGGGAGGATCTCGACCGGCTGTCCTCGGCGGTGCCGCTGATCGCGCGCGTCTATCCCAACGGATCGGGCGACGTGAACCATTTCCAGGCGGCCGGCGGCATGGCCTATGTGATCTCGACCCTGCTCGATGCGGGCCTGCTCCATGGCGATATCCTCACCATCTGGCAGGGGGGGCTGCGCGCTTATGCGGCCGATCCGGTGCTGGCGGGCGACAGCCTCGCCTGGCAGCCGGCGCCGGCCGATCCCCTGGACCCGCAGATGCTGCGGCCGGTGGCCGATCCGTTCCAGCCGGATGGCGGGATG
Source organism: Edaphosphingomonas haloaromaticamans (assembly GCF_001853345.1). Taxonomy (NCBI): domain Bacteria; kingdom Pseudomonadati; phylum Pseudomonadota; class Alphaproteobacteria; order Sphingomonadales; family Rhizorhabdaceae; genus Edaphosphingomonas; species Edaphosphingomonas haloaromaticamans. The sequence continues at coordinate 1,706,388 of NZ_MIPT01000001.1, forward strand.
CGGCTGCTCCAGGGCAATCTCGGCCGGGCGACGATGAAGACGAGCGCGGTCGATCCGTCCCGCTGGACGATCGAGGCGCCGGCGCGGGTGTTCCACGACCAGGACGATGTGAACCGGGCGTTCAAGGCGGGCGAGCTGGATCGCGACGTGGTGGTGGTGGTGCGCTTCCAGGGCCCGCGCGCCAACGGCATGCCGGAACTGCACAAGCTGACGCCGCCTTTGGGCGTGCTGCAGGACAAGGGGTTCAAGGTGGCGCTGGTGACGGACGGGCGGATGTCGGGGGCGTCGGGCAAGGTGCCGGCCGCGATCCACATCACGCCGGAAGCGCTTGGCGGCGGCCCGCTGGCGCGGCTGCGCGACGGCGATGTCGTCCGCGTCTGCGCCGCCACCGGCACGCTGCAGGCGCTGGTCGACGAGGCCGAATGGGCATCCCGCCCCGAAGCCGCCCCGCCCCGCGCCCAGCCAGGCACCGGCCGCGAACTCTTCGCCTTCATGCGCCACTCCGCCGACGGCGCCGAACAAGGCGCCTCCGCCATGCTTCACGAGGCCGGACTTTAAACATGCGTATCGTTGCTGTTGACGTTGGGGGCACCCACGCGCGTTTCGCCATCGCGCACCTTCGGGATGACGGGCGCCCCGTGCTCGAGGAAGTGCGCAAATATAAGACGGCCAACCATGCCAGCCTGGCGGATGCCTGGGCCGCCTTCGGCCGCGACAGCGGCGGCGATCTGCCCCGGGCCGCCTGCATCGCCATCGCCGGGCCGGTGGATGGGGAACTGATCCGCTTCACCAACAATGGCTGGACGCTCCAGCCCGCCACGCTGGGCCGCGATCTCGGGCTGGCCGGCGATCCGCTGCTGATCAACGATTTCGCCGCCATGGCCGCCGCCGTCGCCGTGCTGGAGGATGAGGAGCTCGTCCATATCGGCGGGCCGGAAGGGCCGATGCCGGAAAATGGCGTCACCACCGTGATCGGGCCGGGCACGGGGCTGGGCGTGGCGCAGCTTCTGCGCTGGCAGGGCCGGCGGATCGTGCTGGCGACGGAGGGCGGCCATCTCGATTTCGCGGCGCTCGATGATTTCGAGGAGAAGTTGCTCCGTCGCCTCCGCCAGCGCCATCGCCGCGTTTCCACCGAGCGCGTCGTCTCCGGCCCTGGCCTGGGCGAAATCCACGAGACCCTGGCCTTCGTCGGCGCCCATTCGATCGTGCCGGGCGACGATGCGACACTATGGGCGGCCGCCATCGAAGGCACGGACAAGCTGGCCGCGCAGGCGCTCGATCATTTCATCATGGCCTTCGGATCGGTCGCGGGCGATCTGGCGCTCGCCCATGGCGCCAACGCCGTGGTCGTCACCGGCGGCCTCGCCAACCGCATCCGCGATCGGCTGGCCGGGCCGCTGTTCAACGATCGCTTCCGGGCGAAGGGGCGGTTCGCGCAGCGCATGGCCGAATTCCCCATCCGCCTTGCCGTCCACCCCGATCCCGGCCTGCTGGGCGCCGCCGCCGCCTATCAGGAGGCGAACCGGTAGATATCGCCGGCGGCGGGCGCCGCAGCGCCCGGCTCAGAAATGCAGCCGGGCTTCCACGCCCGCCGTCAGCGGCTCGCCATAGGCCTTCATGTTGGTGGACCAGGGGAAGCTGCCGACGGCATCGATCACATAGGCCTTGTCGGTCAGGTTCCGGCCCCACAGCGCCAGATCGACATTGGCGGAGCCGAGCGGCAGCCGCTTCACCTCCAGCCGCGCGTTCAGCAGGCCATAGGCGCCGATGCGCGCGCCCGGCCGCTCGATATAGGGCGCGGTGGTGACGACCTTGTCCTGCCAGGCATAGTTCAGGATCAGGTGCAGCGGCGCATCGCCGCCGATATAGGCCAGCCGCTGGTCCGCCGTGATGCTGAAGCTGTTTTTGGGCGCGTTGGGGAATTTGAACAGGTCGGTCACGTCCGCGCCGGTCTGCGGATCGATCACCTCGGTATATTTTGCGTTGAGATAGGCATAGCTCAGATCCAGCCGCAGGCTTTCCATGGGCAGCAGGCTGATATCGGCTTCCATGCCATAGATGCGCGCGCGACCGGCATTGAAGCTGGCGACAAACTGCGGCGCGCCCAGCACCGCCAGATCGATCAATATGTCCTTGTAGCGGGAATAGAAGAAGGCGCTGTTGAACTGCAGGCGCCTGTCCCAGCCCTGCCATTTGATCCCGGCTTCGTAGGAGGTCAGGTTTTCCTCGTCGAACCCGCGCTCGAAATCCGCCTTCGTCGCGGCCCCGGTGCCGAAGCCGCCGGCGCGATAGCCGGTGACGATCTTGGCATAGAGGTTGAGGTCGTCGATCGGCTGCCAGGAGATGTTGGCCGAAGGGTTGAACTTGGAGAAATGCCGGTCGCCCTGGCCGATGAAGGCGAAGGGCGGCAACCCCGTATCGGGATCGGGGAGCGTGAAATCCACATTGTCCTTGGTCGCGCGGCGCTGATCCCAGGAATATCGGCCGCCCACCGTCAGCTTCAGCCGGTCGTCGAACGCCCAGGTCGCATTGGCGAACAGCGCCTGCGCCCTGTTCCTGGCGTAGATGTAGCGGTTGCTGATGACGAAGGCGCCGGCGTCATAATCCTCGGTCTGGTCCGCCTGCTCGGAGAAGACGTAGCCGCCGAGGATATATTCCAGCCGGTCGCCGAATGCCGTGCCCAGCAGCTGCAGCTCCTGGCTGAACTGGTGGTGGTCGGTATCCTGCCGGTTGGTGCGGAACAGGGTCGCCACCGGATTGCCGGAGAAGTCGGCATAGACGCTGGCGTTGAAATCGCGATAGCCGGTGATCGATTTCACCGTCAGCCCGTCCGATGGCTTCCATGTCAGCGTGAAGGCGAGGCCGTCGGTGCGCAGCCGGCTCTGTTCCACCGGTGCCGCGAGCGTCGCCCGCTTCACCCGCTTGGTCGCCACCGGGATGAAGCTGTCATAATAAAAGGGCGGGCCTGCCGCCACGTCCTCGGCCTGATAGTAAAAGGGCGTGTTATGCTCCAGCGAATGGTCGTAGGCGAAGAAGGCGTCCACATTGTCCGACAGGTCGGCCGCCGCCACGAAGCGCACGCCCCAGCGATCATTCTCGCCGAAATCGCGGCCCGCGCCCACGTTCTTCACCAGCCCGTCCCGTTCCGCGTAGAGCGCGGTTATGCTGGTGGCGATGCCGCCGAATTCGGGCAGGTCGATCCGCCCCAGCGCCCGGATATAATCCTTGGTGGCATAACCGAATTCGGCCGTGGCCTTCAGCTCGCCGCTCGGCCGGCGGGTGACGATGTTGATCGCGCCGCCAGTGGTGTTGCGGCCGTATAGCGTGCCCTGCGGCCCGCGCAGCACCTCGACCCGTTCGGCATCGCCGAAGTCGAAGGCGAGGCCGGTGGAGCGCGCGATATAGACGCCGTCGACATAGACGCCCACCGCCGGGTCCTGCGTCACTTGCGCATCGTTGTTGCCGATGCCGCGGATGAACAGGCGGGTGGAAAAGGGCGTCGTCGGATGCTGGCTCAGGCGCAGCGCCGGCACGGTGAAGCCGATATCGGTGAAGCGATCGACATTGAGGTCGGTCAGCCGTTCCGATCCCATCGATACGATGGAGATCGGCACCTCCTGCAGATTCTCCTCCCGCTTCTGCGCGGTGACGACGATATCGGCGAGGCCGCCCGGCGGCGGCGCTTCTTCCTGCGCCTGGGCGATGGCGCAGAATGAGGATGAACAGCCCAGCAAAGCCGCGATAACCCGGATCTTCATTTTTCCCCTCCCTTTTGCCCGGAGGGTCTGGCGCCCCCTCAGGCTGCGATCGATTTCAATATTTCGGCCAGCATCGCTTTCTGGTCGTCCGGCCCCAGTTCGCCGCCATTGGCCAGCGCCGCCACGGCGATGCCGGATACGGCGGCCGAGAGCCGCTGATAGGTGAGCGCAGGGTCCAGATCGGCACGGATCTCCCCCTTTTCCTGGCAGGCGCGGACATCGGCGACGCCGCGCTCGGCAAGCTCGCGGCCATGCTCGGCCAGATAGGCCTGCATGTCGGGATCGTTGTGTGCATAGACGTAGAGCGACAGGCGCACGCGCCATTCGTCCGCGCGCTGCTCGTCCGTGGGCAGCACGGCATAGAGGCGGCGGCTGAGCGTGGCGAAGGGATCGTCCGCCTGAGGATCGCCCGGCCGGGGCCGCTCGCGTTCCGCCCGCTCGCCGGAGATCCAGCGCAGCGCGCCGAACATGAGCGAGGCCTTGTCCGGGAAATAATGCTGCACATTGCCCTTGGACCGCCCGCTGAGCGCCGCGACGTTGCGCTGGGACAGGGTTTCCAGCCCGTGGCTGGCGATCCAGCGGACGGCGGCCGCCGCAATGATCCGGCGCTGTTCGTCATGGTCGACAATCTTGGGCATCCGGCACCTCCCCGATTCGACGGGCGGGCTGCGCCGTCGATCCGCTCCTAAACGGCTGATCGGGGGTGATGAAAGACGCCATGTGATTTTTATCATCCATTCGGACGATAAAGTCAATATTCCAATCCAGATGGACGAAAAAGATTCAGGTGCGCGGTAACAGGCGCTTCCGCAGCCGATCGATCGCGGCGCCGTCCAAGCCGCTGCGTTCGAAAAAGGCGGGCAGGGGGGCGATGGCGTCGAACGCGGCCTCCAGATAGGCGGGGTCCGCCGCCAGCATGGCATCGACGATCGGGCCGGCCGGCATGTCGAAGGTGGCAAGCCGGGTGCTCATGTCCCACACGCGCTGGCGGGCCGCCCCGCTCAGCATCGCATTGGTGATGGCATAGTCCGCATGGATGGCGGCGCTGTCCGCCCCGATTGCCGCCAGCAGCAGCGCGGAGACGATTCCCGTCCGGTCCTTGCCGGCGGTGCAGAACAGCACGGCCGGCAGCGCATCCTCCCCCGCCAGCAAATGGAGGATGCCGGCGATATCCCGCCCATATGCCTGGACCAGATGGCGATAGGCATTGCCGATCCGTTGCGCGGCGGCGGCATTGTCGATGGCGCCGGCGCCGATCCCGGCGCCCTGGCCAGGATGAAGCGGGATGGAGACCAGCCGCATCGCGGCCGGGGGCCGGACCGGCATCGCCTCGATCTCCATGGGGCCGCGCAGGTCGATGAGGGTGCGGATGCCGATCCGCTCCATCGCCGCCCAGGCATGGCCGTCGAGGCTGGCCAGCTCGCCCGATCGATAGAGCAGGCCGGGCGCGATCAGCCCTTCGCCCAGCGGCCGGAAATTGGGGGCGTGAGCCCGGATGGCGGCCAGAAGCGCGTCGGCATCCGGCTGCGTCACAGTTTCACGCGCCCGCCATGGAGCGGCCCCAGCATGTCCTTCATCAGCGTCTCGCGCCACAGCGCCTCGGCGAGGAATTCCTGTAGCGTCGCGGCGATGTCGCCCTTGGCGATCCGGTCCGCATAGAGCGCGCGCAGCTCATCGCGGTCGCTGCGCGGGCCGGCCGCATCGTCGGCAAGCGCCGCGCGCAGATAGCCGATCAGGCCGATCGCCCCGTCCAGCCGATATTGCACATAGGGATCGTCGATCGCTGGCCGCACGATCGTGCCCAGCACGTCGCGCAGATAATCGAATTCGAAGCCGATGGCGGGGCGTGGCCCGGATGCGGGCGGCGTCTCGTCCAGCGTCAGCCCCTCGGCGCGGGCGATCAGCCGGATCAGCGATATCTGGGACAGCCGGAAATATCCATTGGTCAGGCCGAAATCCATGCCGGTATGGCGGCTTTCCAGCGCCAGCGCGATCGGCACGCTGAACCGCGCCATCACCAGGATGGTGGCATAGAGCAGCTCGTCCATCGTCCAGTCTCGGCCCGATGCCGCGCGATAGAGCGACAGCAGCCGCTCCGCGCTCGCCATCGGCTGCACCAGCGATCGGGCCAGCACGCAGCCCAGATCCTCCAGCGGATGGCCGAGATGCGTCATCTCCCAGTCGACCAGCCCGGTCACGCGCTCAGCATCGAACAGGAAGTTGCCGGGGCCGGCATCGCCCTGCACCAGCACGGCCGGGCGGTCGTCCGCCGGCAGGCGGTGGCGCAGCCAGCGGAAGGCGAACAGGGTCAGCGGATCGGGATCGGCGACATTGGCGTCGAGCAGCTCCTCCCACATGTCCAGTTCCCGGCGGATCGCCTCACCGATCGTCAGGCCCGGCGGCAGGTGATCCAGCGCGAGGGAGGCGATGTCCACCGCATGGCATTCCACCAGCGCCTCGGCGAAGGATCGTTCGATGCGGTCGCGATGGGCCTCGTCGGCGATCCCCGCCCAGCGCGCCTCGCCCGGCAGGCAGTGCATTGCCATCGCGGTCGCGCCTTCGTGCCAGCCGATCGTGCGCGGCGTACGGGCGCGCCCGTCCAGCCGGGTCAGCAGTTCATGCTCGCGGCGCAGGTCGAAGGGGGTGCGCGGGGCCGATCCCAGGTCGATCTTCAGGAAGGCGGCGCCGGGCGCGCCATCCAGGTCCACCCGGCAGCTCGTGCGGAAGGCGCCGCCGCTCACCCGCTGGATCGCGGTGATGCCGCTGCCGGTCGTCGCCTCGATCCACGCGCGCAGGCTGGCGTCGAGGGCCTCGTCATCGACGATGCCGGTCACGCCGCGGCTCCCCGTTCGCGGGCGAAGGCGCGATATCCGTCCGGGTGCCAGGTATCCTGCAGCTCGCCATAGGCCGTGGCCTCGCCGAAATTCCATTCGGCGAAGCTGGACCAGTTGAACATGCCCGGCTGCACCTGCACCGCCATGCGGGTGATCGCGCGGCCCTGCGCCTCCAGCCGGCGGCCCCGCCGGTCCGTGGCTTCGATGACGCAGCTTTCAGGTGAAAGATCGTCGCCGCGCGTGATCCGGGCGCTGCCTTCGGCCAGCAGCGAATGCGCGCCGTCGCGGATCAGATAGCCCGAAAGCAGGGAGAAGCTCTCCGGATCGGCGCCGGCATGCGTCACCATCAGGAAGGCGTCGTCCGCCGATGCGGTGGCGTGGAAATAGCCGATATGCATACCGGTCACGTCGTCGCGGCGCGGCCCCCAGCTCCGGTCGCGCACGCAATGGCAATCCACCGCCAGCGTCTCGCCGCCGGTGCGCACCCAGCCCGCATAGCGGCCCGGCTGATCGATATGGCCCTTGAAGATGCTCTCCTCGGTGGTCGATGCGCTGGTGGCCTCCACGGCCGCCGTGGCTTCGAAGCGGACGTCGAAGGCCAGGCCCGGATGATCGTATCGGATGCGATAGGCGCGGCCGCCCTCGATCACGTCGATGGTCACGCCCTGCGGCATGGCGATCCGTCCGCCCTCGGCCATCGCATCCCAGCCGTCGAAGCGCCGGCTCCAGAGATAGTCGTGGTGCAGCATCGTCCAGGGCAGGGAGCCGCGATCGTCCCAGGCGAACACGCCGCCGCCGCATATCCCAAGGTTCGGGCGGAACCAGGGATAGATGTAAACCGATAGCCGTCGCTCGGGCACGTAGAAGGCGAACCACCAGGATTCGAACCAGCTATCGTCCGTGCCCGACGGGTGGAGCCTGTCCTCTTCGCCCAGAATCGCCACCGCATTCTCCTTTTATCGTCCGTATGGACTAAAAAACATGAGGCGCGAAGGCAAGGGCCAACTTGGCGCGGGCCCGCCCGGCCCGGCGGGATCGCCCGCGGCCACGCATTATGCGGCTTCGGAGGGGATTTAACGGTAATTAACTGTCAATCCGTCCTGACCATATTATTGTGCGGACTCGAGCAAGAATACCCTCAGGCAAGAATACCCGCAGGGTCGCATCGGGAGGTCGTCGGGTCGGCGGCCTCCCTTTCCCTTTCCGGCCGATCAGTTCGCGCCGCGCTCGGTAAAATCGATCCTGATCCGCACCCAGGCGCCCACCATCGGCCGCCCGCCGATCCGTGGCGGCAGCACGCGGAATTGCCAGGCCGCCTGGCGGATCGCGCGGGCCAGGCCCGAGCCCGGCGGCGCATCCGCGATCTCGCGGCAATCCTCGACGCGATAATTGGGCGCCGTCCGGCAGGCGATCAGGCCCGTGCCCACGCGCGGCGCATTGGCGGGCAGATAATAATTGAGCTCCGCATTGGTCGGCGGGCGATACCATTCGGCATTGTAGAGCCGCTCGCCATTGGGGCCGGAACCCGGCCCGTCGGAGCTGCTGTCCTGCCCGGCACCGCTGCCGGCCGTGCTGGCATCTGCGGTGGCGCGGCCCTCGGCGTGCGACGGCAGCTTGGATATGTCCGACGCCGCGAACTCCTCGGGCGTCAGGATCAGCATCTTGAGCGGGCCGAGCGCCTGGGCCGGCGGCGGCTGGGTGGGCGTCGGCACGGGCACCGCCCTGGGCGCCCGCGATCGTTGCGATGCCGCCTCGGCCGATCTCTTCTTCTCGGCCGCCTTCGACGGCGTGGAGGAGGTGGATGTATCCGGCAGCAATTCCACCGTCAGCGGCTTCGTGGGCTCGGTCGGCTCCGACGGCGGCATGGCCGCGATGCGGATCAGCATCACAACCAGCAGCACATTGGCCGCGATCGCCACGAAAAGGGCGCCGGCCCGGCGGTGGAGCGGCGCCTCGTTTCGATAGGATGAAGGCTGATAGGACGCCGGGGGCATTGGCCGTTCGCCTACAGGAGCCGGATGCCAGCCGCAATCGGGCCTGTCGCCGTGACCGCGCGCCTCAGGCGTCCTCGAGTTCCTCGGGCAGCAGCTCGGTATCCACCTGCGCCTGCATTGCCGGCGGATAGCGGCGGCCGGCGACCGCGCCGGGGGTGAAGATGGCATCCACCGCCGCCAGCGCGGCGGGATCGATGGCGATGCCCGCTGCGGCCACATCCTCCTCCAGATGGGCGATGCTGCGGGTGCCGGGTATGGGCACGATATTCTCGCCGCGCGCCAGCACCCAGCCGATCGCAAGCTGGGCGGGCGTGCAGCCGGCCGCCTGCGCCACGGCGCGGAACCGATCGAACAGCGCCAGATTGCGCGAAAGCTGCGGTTCCAGGAAGCGGGGCATCACCGCCCGGATGTCGCTGCCCGAATAGCGATCGTCGCGGACCGCCCCTGCCAGGAAGCCGCGCGCGACTGGCGAGAAGGCGACGAAGCCGATCCCCAGTTCGCGGCACGCATCCAGCACCGCCACTTCGGGGTTGCGCACCCAGGGCGAATATTCGGTCTGGATCGCGGCGATCGGATGGACGGCATGCGCCCGGCGGATGGTGGCGGCGGACATTTCCGAAAGGCCGATCGCACCGATCTTGCCGGCTTCCTTCGCGCGGACCAGGGCGCCGACCGAATCCTCGATCGGCACGTTCCGGTCCAGCCGGTGGAGATAATAAAGGTCGATATGGTCGGTGCCGAGCCGGGCCAGCGCCCCATCCAGCGTGGATACGACCGCTTCCGGCCGCCCGTCCAGCCCGCGCTTGCCGTCATGGACGCCCAGTCCGCACTTGCTGGCCAGCGTGAATTCGCGTCGGCGATGCATCACCGCCTTGCCGATCAGCCGTTCGTTCGCGCCGTCGCCATAGATGGCGGCGGTGTCGAGGAAGGTCACGCCCAGGTCCAGCGCCCGGTTCAGCAGCCGCGCCGCATCCTCCTCCGCCGGAAACGGCTCGTAGCCGTGGCTCAGGTTCATGCAGCCCAGGCCGATGGCGGAAACGGTGAAGGGGCCGATGCGGCGGGTAGGAAGCGTCATGGGCGGGGGTCCATCCTCAGAAGCTGTAGACCAATGTGGCGCGGGTCAGCGTGTCCACGGGATCGCGGCCCGCCGGCGCATCGCGTTCATATTGCACGTTATAGGATATCCGCGTCTTCAGCGGGCCGAACAGCTTGGTGTCCAGCGCCAGCGTGGTGCTGGCGTTGGTGTTGCCCGCTTCCATGAACAGGGCCGCATCCTGTGTCAGGCTGGCGGTCGGCGCGATCTGCCAGCGCAGCGCCACGGATGCGCGGCCCGCCACGGTCGTCTTGTCAGGCTCCTCGATATAGTTGCTGTATCGCACCGCCGGGCCGCCTTCCAGGTCCACCTTCAGCTTGGGGCCGGTGAACAGCGTGTAGCCGATCCCGCCGCCCAGCGTGTAGCGGCTGTCATAGCCGAGGAACCGGTCATGCTCATATTGGGCAAGGCCATAGGCGTAGAGCCTGTCATCGAACTTGAAGTTCGGCTGGTAGGCGGCGATCACGCGTTCGGTGGTGGTGACGTTGTTGGTTTCCTGCACGTCGGCGCGCGCGTTGAAGCGATGGCGCACCTGCAGCCCCTCGCGCTCGCCCTTGGCGGCGAGGTAGAGGCCCAGCGATCGGGTGTTGCCGGTGGACCGGGCGGCGCCGATCTCCACCTCGCCCCCCCAATTATCGAAGAAGCTGGCGGATTTGATCCGTTCCTGCCGCTGCCGTTCGGCCAGCGCCTTCTTGTCGGCCTGATCCTTGTCGAAACCGTCCTTCAGCCCTTCGGCCTGGCGCGCGCCCCACGGGGCGGCCTGCTTGGCGAGCTTCGTCACCGTCGCCACCGCCTGGGCGTCGCCGCTGGCGATCGCCGCGTCCAGCATGGCGCGCACCGCTGGCGGAAGCTCGGTCGGGCGGGCGACATCAATCCGGGGCAGGGGCAGGGGCCGCTGGGGCGCCGGCGGGATATCCAGGACCGGCGCCAGCGGCTCGGGCACCGGCTCCATGGGATCGGCGGCCATCACGGGCGGGTGGGGCGCGATCAGCGGTGGCTGGCCGGCCTGGGCAAGCAATACAAAAGCGAGAACAGGGGTCATCGCGGTCCTTCCATCGGGCCGTGAAGCGTCACGATAATGTCAAAGGTGGTCGGCGAATTCTTCTAGCACATCTTCATAGAGACGGCGCTTGAACGGCACGATGATGCGCGGCAGCTCGGCCGGTTCCGCCCACCGCCAGCCGCGAAATTCGGGTTCGGCGGTTTCCAGGTTCACGTCGGCGTCGGTGCCGAGGAAGCGCGCGAGGAACCAGTGCTGGCGCTGGCCACGATATTTGCCCTTCCACACCTTGCCCACCAGATCCTCCGGCAGGTCGTAGAACAGGGTGCGCCGGGCGCGGGCGATCACCCGCACCAGATCGGGGCGGATGCTGGTTTCCTCCTCCAGCTCGCGCAGCATGCCGGCCTCGGGGGCCTCGCCCTCCTCCAGCCCGCCCTGCGGCATCTGCCAGGCCTCGGCGGCATTATCGATCCTGAGCGCCACGAACACCTTATTGTCCCCGTTCAGCAGCATCACCGCCGCCGCATCGCGATAGGGGAGGTCGTTTTCCTTCACGCCGCTTTCTCCAGCATCGCGCGCCCTGCTTCCGCCTCGGCAACGATCGCCGCCAGCGCCGCGAGGCAGCCGGCGAGGTCGTCTTGCGAGGAAGGGATGGCCCTGCGCATGTTCATGAACCCGTGGATATTGCCCCTGGCCTCGCGATAGACGGTCGGCACGCCCGCCTGCACCAGCGCCGCCGCATAGGCCCGGCCGGAATCGCGCAGCGGATCGAGCCCCGCCGTCACCACCAGCGTCGGCGGCGTGCCGGCATGGTCGGCCTTGATCGGGGAGGCGCGCCAGTGCGCCAGATCGGCGCCATAGCTTTCGTGGAACCAGGTCAGCAGCGCGGAATCCAGATAATAGCCGTCGCTGAAGTCGCGGTAGGAATAATATCGGCCGCCGGGGTCCGCCGCCGGATAGATCGGCCACTGCGCCAGCACCGGCACGGCGGCGGGCGCGTCGCGCAGCGCCAGCGTGGTCACGATCGTCAGCGTGCCGCCGGCGCTGTCGCCGGCCAGCACCAGCCCGGTGGCGATCCGGCCGGTTTCGGGCGGGTTGGCGGCGATCCAGCGCGCGGCCGCCTCGGCATCGTCAGGGGCGGCGGGCCAGGGATGCTCGGGCGCGAGCCGGTAATCCACCGCGATCACCGGCATGTCGAGCGCGCGGGCGATCTCCGCGCACAGCGGATCATGGCTGTCCAGGCTTCCCAGCACGAAGCCGCCGCCGTGGAAGAAGATCATCAGCGGTCCCGGCGCGCGCGTCGCCCGCGCGTCATACAGGCGGGCGGGGATATCCGCGCCATGCGGGCCGGGGATGGCGAAATCCCGCTTCACCGCCAATTCGCCCACGGGCAGGTCGATCAGGTCGCGCCCCGTCTTCATCAGCTCGCGCGCGTCGGCCGGCGTCATCTCGTGCAGCCTGGGGATGGGGGCGGTGGCGATATAGTCCAGCATCGCCCGCACGTCGGGCCGCACCGGCGGCCGCTCGGGCACGCGGTCCGCTTTCGCCGGGCGACGGGCGGGGGGAACGGATGGCCCTGTCATGCGCGCGCTATCTCCTTCGGCTGGCTGGTTTCGCCCGGTTTAGCGGCGGCGGCGGCCCCGGTCGAGCCGGTCGGCGCCTTTGCCGCGCCCGCCCTGGACCGGCCCGCCTGAACCCCGGATGAGCCATGTTGATGGCTTTATCTCAGGATTCCGTCTTCTTTTGCTACTTTACCGGCTCCGTTCCCGCGTTCAGCGTGCGTCTTAAGAGCATAAGGGGCCATGGCAACCGGCGCTGGCAAGCGGGTGCGACGGGGACTATGGTGGAAGACAGGAGAGAGGTGGCGCCGCCCCGCATCGGGGCTATGATGGCGCCTGCGTGCCGCTGCGACATGCGTGGCGGCCTTGGATATTTTCGCGTCGAAGGCCCGGATGACCGGGAACGAGGAAGGCAACGACAAATATCGAGGTGACCTGGGCATGGCGACTGCCGTTCACGAACTTACCCCCAAGGAAGCAAACGCCCATCCGCCGGCCGAAGCGATCGTGGTTCGCTTTGCGGGGGACAGCGGCGACGGGATGCAGCTGACGGGTGGTCAGTTCACCTTGTCGACCGCGCTGGCGGGGAACGATCTCGCGACGTTCCCGGATTTCCCGGCGGAGATACGGGCGCCGCAGGGCACGTTGTTCGGGGTGTCGGCCTTCCAGATCAATTTCGGATCGACGGCAATCGAGACGGCGGGCGACGCGCCGGACGTGCTGATCGCGATGAACCCGGCTGCGCTCAAGAGCAATGTCGGCGCGCTCAAGCCCGGCGGCCTGATCATCGCCGACGAGGGCGAGTTCGGCGTCCGCAACCTCGCCAAGGCCGGTTACGAGGCATCGCCGCTGGAAGACGGCAGCCTCGCCCGCTGGCAGGTGCTCAGCTTCAACATCTCGCAGCTCACCCTCGATGCCGTGAAGCCCTTCGGCCTCGGCAACAAGGAGGCGCTGCGCTGCAAGAACATGTGGACGCTGGGCCTCGCGCTCTGGATGTTCGATCGCGATCGCGAGCCGCTGATCCAGTGGCTGAAGGAGAAGTTCGCCAAGGCGCCGACGCTGGCGGAGGCGAACATCGCCGCGCTCAATGCCGGCCACGCCTTTGGCGAGACGGCGGAGATTTCCGGCCCGCTCAAGCAGCACCATATCGCCGCGGCGCCGGCCGAACCCGGCCTCTACCGCACGATCACCGGCGCGGAATCGATCTCGCTGGGCCTCGTCGCGGGCGCGCAGCTCGCGGGCGTGAAGATGTTCTTCGGCGGCTATCCGATCACGCCGGCCTCCGCGATCCTGCACCATCTGTCGCGGTTGAAGGAATATGAGGTCACGACCTTCCAGGCGGAGGACGAAATCGCGGCCATCGCGGCGGCGATCGGCGCATCCTATGCCGGCCAGCTCGGCGTTACCTCCTCCTCCGGCCCCGGCATCGCGCTGAAGGGCGAGGCGATGGGTCTGGCGGTGATGACGGAGCTGCCCCTGGTCATCGTCAACTCGCAACGCGGCGGCCCTTCCACCGGGCTTCCCACCAAGACCGAGCAGTCCGATCTCTATCAGGCGGTCTATGGCCGCAACGGCGATGCGCCGCTGCCGGTGATCGCCGCGCGCTCGCCCGCCGACGCCTTCGATTGCGCGATCGAGGCGGTGCGCATCGCCACCCAGTTCATGACGCCGGTGATCCTGCTGACCGACGGCTATATCGCCAATGCGGCGGAGCCGTGGAAGGTGCCGGACATGAGCGGCTACGCGCCCTTCCCGGTGCAGTATCTGGAAAACGTGCCCGAAGGCGGCTTCAAGCCCTATGGCCGGGACGAAAAGCTCGCCCGCCCGTGGGTGAAGCCCGGCACGCCTGGCCTGATCCACCGCATCGGCGGGATCGAGAAGGCGGTCGACACCGGCCATATCGACTATGCCCCCGCCAACCACCAGGCGATGACGGACCTGCGCAGGGCCAAGGTGGACGGCGTCGCCGATCATATTCCCGAACTGGAGGTCACGCTGGGCGAGGCGAAGGGCCGGCTGGTGCTGGTCGGCTGGGGTTCCACCTTCGGGCCGATCCATCAGGCGGTGCGGCGCCAGCGGGCTAAGGGCCGGGACGTCCACCACGTCCATATCCGCCATATCTGGCCGCTGCCGCGCAACCTGGGCGATCTGCTCAAGGGATATGACAAGATCATCGTGCCGGAAATGAACACCGGCCAGCTCAAGACGGTGCTGCGCGACCAGTATCTGGTCGATGCCCGCCCGCTCAACAAGGTATCCGGCCAGCCCTTCCGCATCGCCGAGATCGAAGCCGCCATCGAGGAGGCGCTCGCATGAACGAGATGACCAGCATCCCCACCAGCCCCAAGGATTGGGAAACCGATCAGGAAGTGCGCTGGTGCCCCGGCTGCGGCGACTATGCGATCCTGAAGGCGGTGCAGCGGACCATGCCGGAACTGGGCGTGCGGCCGGAAAATACCGTGTTCGTGTCCGGTATCGGCTGCTCGTCGCGCTTCCCTTATTATATGGAGACCTACGGCTTCCACACCATCCACGGCCGCGCGCCGGCGGTGGCGACGGGCGTGAAGCTCGCGAACCCGGAACTCGACGTGTGGATCATCACCGGCGACGGCGATGCGCTGTCGATCGGCGGCAATCACACGATGCACCTGCTGCGGCGCAATCTCGACTGCCAGGTCCTGCTGTTCAACAACGAGATATATGGCCTCACCAAGGGCCAATATTCGCCGACCAGCCGGGTGGGCACGCGATCGCCCTCGACGCCGTTCGGATCGGTGGACCGGCCGGCCAGCCCGTGCAGCTTCGCGCTGGGATCGGGCGCGCGCTTCGTGGCGCGGGGCATCGATACCCACAAGAACCTGCCCGCCGTGCTCAAGGCCGCGCATGCCCACAAGGGCGCGAGCTTCGTGGAAATCTACCAGAACTGCATCGTCTATAATGACGGCGTGTTCGATCCCTTCACCGAGAAGAAGGCCGCGCCCGAAGGCCAGATCTGGGTGGAACATGGCGAACCCGTGCTGTTCGCCGGCGGCGCGAAGGGGCTGGCGATGGACGGCGAGGCGCTGCGCCTGCGCATCGTGGATGTCGTGGACGGGGACTGGAAGGGCGCGGGCGTGATCGTCCACGACCAGACCAATCACGGCCTGGCCCAGATGCTGATCGATTTCGCGCCGGGCGAAGGCGGCCCGGTGGTGCTGGGCGTGNTCTACAACCACCCGCGCCCCACCTTCGAACGGGCGGTGGTGGAGCAGAACGCCGCCGCCGCCGCCGGCAAGGCGCGCGATCTCCAGAAGCTGATCTCAAAAGGCCAGACCTGGCAGGTGGAAAAGCAGCCCCATACAATGTGATCGGACGCGCGGGGCGGCGCGCGCGGCACGCTCGTCCGCCGCCGCCGCGCTCCTTGCGCGATGTCGATTCCATACAAGAAGCATCGTTGCGCACATGGCATGATCGCCGGGCCTAAATCCTCATCCGCCAAGGATTTGCCTCATGCCGATCACCGCCACGCCCACCCCGGGGAAGACCTTGCTCTCCCCGGGCGATCACACGTTGATCCTGATCGATCACCAGTCGCAGATGGCCTTCGCCACCCATTCGATCGACGCGACGACGCTGCGCACCAACACTGCGCTGGTCGCCCATGCGGCCGCCGGCTTCAAGGTTTCCACGATCCTCACCACCGTCGCCGAGAAGAGCTTTTCCGGCCCGATCTTCGATGAGATCAAGGAGGCGCTGCCCGATGTGGAGGTGACGGATCGCACCTCGATGAACACGTGGGAGGATGCGAACGTCATCAAGCGGGTCAATGCGATCGGCAAGGACCGGCTGGTGTTCGGCGGGCTGTGGACCTCGGTCTGCATCGTCGGCCCGACCCTGTCGGCGATCGACCAGGGTTATGAGGTCTATGTGATCTCCGACGCCTGTGGCGACGTTTCCGACGAGGCGCACGAACGCGCGATGGAACGGATGATCCAGGCCGGCGTGCGGCCGATGACGTCGCTGCAATATCTGCTCGAGCTGCAGCGCGATTGGGCGCGGACCGGAACCTACGACATGACCACCGGCATCGCCCGCAAATATGGCGGCGCCTACGGCCTCGGCATCATCTACGCCAAGACGATGTTCGGCGCTTCTGAAGGCGGGCACTGAAACCGGGGCGGGGCGGCCTTTCCCGTGCCGGAAGGCCGCCCGGTCCATATCGGGGGTCGCGCCCATGAAACCCTATCTGATCTCGCTCGCCGTCGGCCTTGTCGTGGGCATATTATACGGCGCGCTCAACGTGCGATCGCCCGCGCCGCCGGTCATTGCCCTGATCGGGCTGTTCGGCATGCTCCTAGGCGAGCAGGTCGTGCCCATCGCCAAACGGCTGATCGCGGGCCGCCCGGTCGCCTCCTACGTGCGGACGAGCTGTGCCGAACAGGTGCTGGGGACGATGCCGGGCGGCGGGGACGATGAGGCGCGCGATCCCCCGCATGATCCACCGCACGGGGCCGCCTGAACGAACCGCATATCAGGGAAGGATCGGATGATGACCTATCTTCAGGCGATCACGATTTTCCACACCGCCATCAGCTTCGTCGCCATCGCGGCCGGCTTCGTCGCGGTCGCCGGCCTCTTTCACGGCGGCGCCTATCGCGCATGGACCAGCCTGTTCCTGGTGACGGCCATTGCCACCAGCGTCACCGGCTTCTTCTTTCCGTTCAACGGCGTCACGCCCGCGATAGTCACCGGTGTGGTGGCGCTCATCATCCTGGCCTTCGTCCTCCTCGCCTATCGCCGCTTCCGCCTCGTCGGCGCATGGCGCTGGATCTACGCTGCCGGCATGGTCGCCAGTCTCTACCTGCTGGTGTTCGTCGGCGTGGTGCAGGCGTTTCTCAAGGTGCCGTCGCTCCACAGCCTCGCGCCCACGGGGGCGGAACGTCCCTTCCAGCTCACCCAGCTCGCCGTGCTCCTGCTCTTCGTCCTGATCGGGCTGATGGCGGCGATCCGCTATCGGCCGGTGCCGGTTGCCGTGCCGGTGCGGCGGGAGCCTTCGAGGTGAGCGATCTCGACCGCCGCACGACGCTGGCGGGCGGCGCCGCCGCGCTTCTCGCATCATCGCTTCACGGGGCGCCCCTGGCCGCCCGTTCCCGCGCTTCCGGGAGGAAAACCATGTCCGATCTCATCGTCACCAATGCGAAGATCACCACCCTGGATCGCGCCAACCCGCAGGCGGATACCGTGCTGATCCGGGACGGGCGCTTCGCCGCCGTGGGCAGTGCCGCGGATGTGCGCGCGGCGGCGGCACCGGACGCGGCGGTGATCGATGCCGGCGGGCGCCGGGCGATACCCGGCCTGATCGACAGCCACATGCACATCATCCGTGGCGGGCTGAATTACAATTTGGAGCTGCGCTGGGACGGGGTGCCGAGCCTGGCCGAGGCAATGCGGATGCTGAAGCGGCAGGTGGACAATACGCCAGCCCCCCAATGGGTGCGCGTGGTCGGCGGCTTCACCGAGCATCAGTTCGCCGAAAAGCGGCTGCCGACGATCGACGAGCTGAACGCTGTCGCCCCCGATACGCCGGTGTTCATCCTCCACCTTTACGATCGCGCGCTGCTCAACGCGGCGGCGCTCAGGGTGGTGGGCTATACCAGGGATACGCCCAACCCGCCGGGGGGCGAGATCGTGCGCGACGCCGCCGGCAATCCGACGGGGCTGCTGCTGGCCCAGCCCAATGCGACGATCCTCTACGCGACGCTGGCCAAGGGGCCGAAGCTGCCGCCCGAATATCAGGTCAACTCCACCCGCCATTTCATGCGCGAGATGAACCGGCTGGGGGTGACCGGCGTGATCGACGCGGGCGGCGGATACCAGAATTACCCGGAAGATTATGCGATCATCGAGAAGCTGCATGCGGACGGCGAGCTGACGCTGCGCATCAGCTACAACCTCTTCACCCAGAAGCCGAAGGAGGAGCTGGNCGATTTCGCGGGCTGGGCGAAAACGGTGAATCCGGGGCAGGGGGACGACAGCTATCGCCATAACGGCGCCGGCGAGATGCTGGTCTATTCGGCCGCGGATTTCGAGGATTTCCGCGTCGCCCGGCCGGATATGCCGCCCAATATGGAAGGCGACCTGGAGCCCGTCATCCGCCTGCTGGTCGAAAATCGCTGGCCGTGGCGGCTCCACGCCACTTACGATGAGACGATCAGCCGCGCGCTCGATGTGTTCGAGAAGGTCCATCGCGACATTCCGTTCGACGGCCTCCACTGGTTCTTCGACCATGCCGAGACGATCAGCGACCGCAATATCGATCGCATCGCGGCGCTTGGCGGCGGCATCGCCGTGCAGCACCGCATGGCCTATCAGGGCGAATATTTCGTCGAGCGCTACGGCGCCAGGGCGGCGGAGCGGACGCCGCCGATCAGGCGGATGATGGCGGCGGGCCTGCCGGTGGGCGGCGGCACCGATGCGACGCGGGTGGCGAGCTACAATCCGTGGGTCTCGCTTTCCTGGCTGGTGACGTCGAAGACGGTGGGCGGGCTCCGGCTCTATCCGCCCGCCAACCGGCTGGACCGCGAAACCGCGCTCCGGCTGTGGACGGAAGCGAATAGCTGGTTCTCCAACGAGCAGGGCAAAAAGGGGCAGGTGAAGGTCGGTCAGCTCGCCGATCTCGTGCTGCTGAGCGATGATTATTTCAGCGTGCCGGAGGACGGGATCGCCCATATCGAATCCGTCCTGACATTGCTGGGGGGCGAGGTGGTGCACGGCGCCGGCGAATATCGCGATCTCGCGCCACCCCTGCCGAAGCCGATGCCGGACTGGTCGCCGGTCGCCACCTTCGGCGGCTATTATCGCCGTCCCGAACAGGCGGCGAAGCTGGCGTCGGCCTGTGGTTGCGCCAGCACCTGCAATGTCCATGGCCACGATCATGCCGCTGCCCTCGCCGCCGATATCCCCACAGCGGATGTCCAGTCCTTCTGGGGCACGCTCGGCTGCGGTTGCTGGGCGGTCTGATGGCGGCGCCCGCTCCCATCGCCGAGCTGCTCGCCAGCCGCTGGTTCACCACGCTCGCCTGCACGCTGCTCACCTTGCCTTACTGGATGAGCGGCCTCGCCAAGCTGTTCGATCTGCCCGGCGCGCTGGGCGAAGCGCGCCATTTCGGGCTGGAGCCGGCCGGGCTGGTCGTCGCGACCACCATCCTCGTCCAGGTCGGCGCGTCCCTGCTGCTGGTCGCCGGGCGCTGGGTGTGGCTCGCGGCCGGCGCGCTCGGCGTGTTCACGATCATCGCCACCCTGATCGGCCATCCCTTCTGGACGGTCGCCGATCCCGTCGCCCGCTTCCACGATCGCAACAGCTTTTTAGAACATATCGGCCTGGTCGGCGGCTTCATGCTGGCTGCGATCCTCGCCGAACGCGGGCGCGCGGCACGATGAGCGGGCAGGCCAGGGAGGAAGGCGGCCGCCCGCTCGGCTATCCCATGTTCCGGGCGTTGTGGATCGCCACGGTCGTCTCCAATGTCGGCACGTGGATGCACGATGTCGGCGCCGGCTGGCTGATGACGTCGCTGTCGGCGGAGCCGCTGATGGTCGCCCTCGTCCAGGCCGCGACGACGCTGCCGATGTTCCTCTTCGCGCTGCCGGGCGGGGCGCTCGCCGATATCGTCGATCGCCGCCGCCTGCTGATCGGCGCCCAGCTATGGGTGCTGATCGCGGCCGGGCTGCTCGCGGTGATCACCTTCGCGGGGCTCACCACGCCCGCCCTGCTGCTCGCCTTCACCTTCGCGCTCGCGACCGGGGCGGCGCTCAGCGCGCCCGCCTTCCAGGCGATCGTGCCCGAACTGGTGCCGCGCCCCGCGCTGGCCGATGCGGTCGCGCTCAACAGCCTGGGAGTGAACATCGCCCGCGCCATCGGCCCGGCGCTGGGCGGGGTCATCATCGCCATGGCCGGGCCGCCGGCGGTGTTCGCGCTCAATGCCGTGTCGGTGCTGGGCGTGCTGGGGGTGCTGTTCGCATGGAAACGGGAAGCCCAGGCCGCGACGCTGCCGGCCGAACGTTTCTTCGGCGCGCTCCGGGCGGGCGGGCGCTATGCCCGCCAGTCGCCGGAGTTGCAGACGGTGCTGGTCCGCTGCCTGGGTTTCTTTCCCTTCGCCAGCGCGCTCTGGGCCTTCCTGCCGATCATCGCCCGGCGCGAGTTGGGGCTTGGCCCGACCGGCTATGGCGGCCTGCTGGGTTTCATGGGCGCGGGCGCGATCGCGGGCGCGCTGCTGCTGCCGCGCCTGCGCCGGCTGATCCCATCCAACCAGCTGACGGTGCTGGCGGCGATCCTGTTCGCCGTCGCCATGCTCGGGCTGGCGAAGACGGGCAGCTTCGCGGTCGGTTGCCTGGTGATGGCAATCGCCGGTCTCGCCTGGATCGCCATGCTCTCCGCGCTCAATGTCGCGGCGCAGATGGCGGTGCCGGCCTGGGTGAAGGCCCGCGCGCTCGCCGTCTATCTCGTCGTCTTCCAGGGGGCGATGGCGGCAGGCAGCACCTTCTGGGGCTGGCTGGCGGGGCGCATCGGCATTCCGCTCGCGCTGGTCATCGCCGCTGCCGGGCTGGTGGTGGCGTTGCTGCTGGCGCTGCGCTGGCGGATCGGGGGCGAGAGCCGCGATCTCGCGCCTTCCTCGCACTGGCCGGCGCCAATCGTCGCCGAGGACCCCGCGCCCGATCGCGGGCCGGTGATGGTGACGGTGGAATATCGGATCGATCCAGCGCGCAAGGCTGAATTCGTGCGGGCCATGCAGGAGATGCGCCGCATTCGCCGGCGGGACGGGGCGCTCAACTGGTGCCTGAACGAGGATGCGGCCCAGCCCGGCATCATGCTCGAAAGCTTTGTCCTCGAAAGCTGGCTGGAACATCTCCGCCAGCATGAACGGGTGACGCAGGCGGACCGGCTCGATCAGGCGGCCGTCAACCAGTTCCACATCGGCACAGACCCGCCGCTCGTCCGCCACTTGCTGGCGCCATGAGGCGGAAAGGCGCCGCCCACGGGTGAAAGGCCATGGCGCGGCGACAGGGCCTGAAAGAAGCCTGCTTTCCGTAAAGGGCGTGGGCGGGGCCGTCCATCGGACGCCCCGCCCGCCGCCGCAGCCTTCCCCCGAGGGAAGGGCTGACGACGCTTACTTCCGCGCGGTCAGCAGCAGGTCCAGCGTGCCGGTGCCGCTGCCCGTCTTTTCCAGCTTCGGATAGCGCAGGCCGCCATTCCATTCGATGGCGATGTCGCGGAAACGGTCGCCGGACTGGACGAGCAGGCGGATCGGTTCCTTGCCGCCCTTGGCCGCGCGGATCGCTTCTTTCAGGCGGTCGTCGGAATAGGCCATGCCGTCCACCGCCAGGATCTTGCTGCCGATGGCGAGGCCGGCGTTGAAGGCGGGGCCGTCCCAGATCACCTGGGTGATCTCGCCGCCCTTGCTGGTCAGCCCGATCGAATAGCTGAGGTCGATCGCCTTCGACGTGCGTTCCTGGTCCTTGATGAAGGGCGTCGGCTCGTCGACATAAGTGAGGCGATAGCCGCCGTTGACAAAGCCGTTGAACGGCGCGCCCTTGGCCTTCTCGCCCAGCCGGGTCGTCAGGAAGGCATCCCAGTCATAGGGCACGATCGAATTCAGCGTCGCCACCACGTCCTTGAACTCGAACGTGTCGATGCCCCAGTCGCCATCCTTCTGGCCGAAGAAGGCGCGGGCGAAATCGTCCATCGACTTGCGGCCGCCCGATTGCGCGCGCAGCAGGCTGTCCACCTCCAGCCACACCAGCATGCCTTCGTTGTAATAATCCTCGGATCGCTGGAAGCTCACCCAGCCCTTGGGCGAACGCGCGGTGATGACCGGATCGTTGGTGGTGTCCTGCAGCGCCCGCCAGTCGCGGCCGCGGCGGATATCCAGGTTGGCGGCGATGGCGGCCAGCGCGTCCAGCGTCTCCTGCTTGGTGAACAGGCCCGAACGCGCGCCCAGCACATAGCCCCAGAACTGCGTCTGCCCTTCATAGACCCACAGCAGGTCGTCGTTCATCGGCGTGTTGAAATCGGGCGTCCAGTTGCCGGCAGGCCGGCGGAACTTGCCGTTCCAGCTATGGGTGAATTCATGGGGCAGCAGGTTGCGGCGGCCGGGGCCCTTGTTCCATTCCGTGAAATATTCCGGGTTCACGCCGTTTTCGGAGCTGCGATGATGCTCCAGGCCGATGCCGCCCATCTTGTCGGTCAGCGCCAGCAGGAATTCGTAATTGTCATAATGCTGGGCGCCGAACAGCTTCACCGCCTGATCCACCAGCTTGCGGTGCGCCTCGATCTGCTCGGGCTTGGCTTCCAGGAATTTGGCCTCGTCCGCAACGATGTTCAGCCGCACGCGCGGCGAAAGCCGTTCCTGGCGGAAATATTTGCCGGCGAAGACCGGGGAGTCGACCAGCGTCTCATAATCCGTCGTCTCGTAGCGGTAGGTCGATCCCGTCGCGGTGGAAGGCAGGCCGGATGCGGCCTTCCAGCCATCGGGATAGGTCACGGTCGCCGAAATCGGGATGCGGCGGGTGAAATAGCCGGCGGGGTAGAGCGAAACCTGTTCCCACTGGATGTTCATCATCGCCGGGGTGATGGTGATGCGGCCCTGGGGCTTGTTCGTGGCGCCCAGGAACTCGAAGCTCACGTCCAGCTGGCTCGTGCCCTGGGGCACGTCGATGTGGAAGGCGTAGACGTCCAGATTGTCGCGCCGCCAGGGCAGCACCTTGCCGCCGGCCATGATCTTCAGGCCGGCCAGCTTCTCGATCTCGCCGCGCGGGCCGTGCTTGCCGGGCAGCCATTTCGGGAAAAGCAGCGTCATCGGCCCGGCTTCCGCCACGGGGATTGCCTGCTTCACGCGCAATATGGCGCGATCGATATCGGTCGCGTCCACGTTCAGCACCATCGTGCCCGGATAGGCCACGTCCTTGGGCGCGGGGATGGTGTCGGTCAGGTAAGCCGGCTCGGGCGCGCTCCGCTCGATCGCGGCGGCGGGGGCAACAAGGGCGGTGGTCGCCGCCAGCACCAGCGGCAGCATCTTCAGCTTGGAATACATGTCTTGGCTAAGTCCCGATATTATCGATGGATCAGCGATCGGCCACGGGCGTCGCGGCCGCCGGCGTCACCTTGGGGGCAGGGGCGAAAGGCTTGATACCGAACTTGGGATAGACCTCGCTCGGATAGTAGAACACGCCATCCTTCACCACCATGCCGATGGTCTTGATCGCCTTCAGGTCTTTGGTCGGATCGCCGGGGATCAGGAAGAAATCGGCCAGCTTGCCCTTTTCGATCGATCCCAGCCGCTGGTCCTGCCCAAGATAATGGGCCATGTCCCAGGTGGCGCGCCTGACGATCTGGGCCGGCGTCATGCCCGCGCGCTGGAACAGCTCCAACTCGCGATGATAGGTGAAGGCGCCGCCCGTGTCGGTGCCGGGGATCAGCATCACGCCGCGATCGTTCAATATCCTCACGGTGGCAATGATCTTCTCGAACGCCGCGCGATAGGCCTTGTCGTCGCCCGGCGCGGAGGTATCGACCCACGCCTTGCGCGCGCTGCGCTGGTAGCCGATCGGCATGTGATCGATATAGTCGACGGCGCCCGGCGGCACCTGGCCGTCGCGGTTGAGCGTCAACTGCTCGTGGATGCCCAGCGTCACGTCGATCGGCAGCTTCTTGCTGGTGATCAGGCCGATGGTGTGCTGCACCGGCGCGCTGTTGAGATCGAGCGTCTCCAGCCGCTTCAGCGCCGTCAGCCGCAGCAGCGATCGCGTATCCTCGCCCGGCTTCAGCACCCAGCCCAGCATGAACTGGTTGATGTGGGTCATCTCGTCATAGCCGGCTTCCATCATCGCATCGGCGGTGGAGAAAGCGGGGACATGCCCGGCGACGCGCAGGCCCAGACGATGCGCCTCGGCCACGACGGCGGGCACCCAATCCGGGTTCATGCTGTTATAGACCTTGATCTGCCAGTAACCGCGCGCGGCATACCAGCGCACCGCATCCACGGCCTGCGCCTCATTCTCCACGACGATGCCGTTATTGGCGCTGAACTTGGTGCGCCCTTCCAGGAAGCCGCTGCGCACCACGCGCGGGCCGGCGATCACGCCGCCTTCGATCCGGTCGATCAGCTTGTCCAGCACGGCATTGTCGTTGCCCATGTCGCGGACGGAGGTGATGCCGGCGATCAGGTTCAGCAGCGCATCGTCCTGGCCGATATGGGCGTGCATTTCGTACATGCCGGCCACCAGCGTGCCGCCGGCGCCATCGATCGTCACCTCGCCGGGAGTGGCGGGGCTGTCGGCGGGCTCGACGGCGGCGATCTCGCGCCCGTTCACCACCACGGCCACCGGCGCGGTCAGGGTCAGCGTCTTGGGATCGTAGAGGCGGACATTGGTGATGCGCACCGGCGCGCCATAATGGTGCGCCACCTCTTTCTGCATCGCCACGTAGCGATCGGTGGACCATTTGGCGGCGAGCCCGCGCAGGCGCTTCTCCTCGCCTTCATATCCTTCGCGGATGATGATGAATTCGGGCGTGACATAGCCGAACATGCCGCCATCGCCGTCGATCAGCACGGTATCGGGGTTGAGGTCGATCCCGCCCACCTCATAAGCGGTGACGGCGACGGTGCCCGCCGTGCCGGCGATCTGCAACGCCTCGCCCTTCTCCAGCCGCAGCGTGCCGCCCGGCAGCGCCGGCATGGCATGATCCGCATCCTTCAGCAGCGCGCGGGCATAGAGGCCGAGCGCCCAGGGGCTCGCGCCCTGCGCCACATAGATGCCGGGCTCCTTCAGCGTCGCCTTGCCGGTGCCGGTGGAATCGGTCCAGGTCGCGCGGTTGCCGTTCAGCGCGAAGCTCTCGCTCACCTTGCTGCCGAAGGTGGTGGTGCCGTTCACCGTCCAGGCGACGGGAAGGCCGGCGGCGTTGGTGCGCACGGTTTCGGCCATGGTCGGCCCGCGGCCATTATTCTTATAATCGAAATCGATCTTCGTGGTGTCGCCATCGGTGTCGGCATTGAGGTGGCCGACATTGCGGCCGCCGAAGATCACGGTGAACCGCTCCGTCGCGGCCGACGCCGCCGATGGAGCCAGGATGGAGGGGGCGAAAGCGGCGGAAAGGCACAGGGCCATGCGGATGGATCGTTTCATGGGCCGTTGATAGACCATGAAGAGCGCCGGAAATAAAGGGCTGGGGGCCGTTAAAAGTCCGCGCGTTACCGATACTTCTCACGCGCCCGCATAGAGCAGCCGCCCCCGGCCGAGCGCCGCCAGCACCGCATCGATATCGGCGGGCGATACCACGAAACAGCCGTTGCTGCGGCCCAGCTTGCCCTGCCGCGCCAGCACATCGGGGCCGACATAGGGGGCGGAATGGAGCACGATCGCCCGATCCATCGCATTGTCGTTGGTGGGATCGAGCCCGATCAGCCGGCGCGACAGGCCGTGATCGCCCTGATAGGCCTCCCCGATCAGATAGGCCCCGCGCGAACTGGCCTCCGAGCCCTCCATGTTGGAAAACATCCTGAGCCGCCCTTCGAAGGCCGGATCGGAACCCCTGCCATGCGCCACCAGGAAGGATCGGCTGGTGCCGGCGAGCAGGTTGACGATGTGGAAGCGCGGCACGTTCGACGGCTGGCCGTAATCGACCACGCCGATCACGTCGCGGGACCATATCCGCCGTTCGTGCCGGGCCAGCGCCGCCATTACCTCGGCGCGCAGCTCCAGCCGGATGTTCCTGCCGATGCTCCACAGGCCCGGCACGTTCTGGGCGAGCGCGCGGGAAGGCGCAGCCGCCAGCGCCGCGAGGCCGCAGGCGGCGCCCAGCACTTCGCGGCGCGAAAGCGGCAAGGCGGCATCCATGGCGCCATCCTAGCGCGAATTCGTCCGTCCCGGAATTCCGGCCGTTGCGCGACCCGCCCCGCGATGGCAGGTTGGTCGCCATGGCCTTCCTGATCTATATCGGCGCCGCGCTGGCGGAAATCGGTGGCTGCTTCGCCTTCTGGGCCTGGCTGCGTATGGATCGCCCCGCCTGGTGGCTCGTCCCCGGCATCGCCTCGCTCTGCCTGTTCGCCTGGCTGCTTACGCTGGTGGCGGCCGATCATGCCGGCCGCGCCTATGCGGCCTATGGCGGCATCTACATCGTTTCGGCGATCGGCTGGATGTGGCTGGTGGAAGGCGCGCGGCCGGATCGGTGGGATCTGCTCGGCGGGCTGGTCTGCGTCGCCGGCGCGGCGGTGATTCTGGGTGGCCCGCGCGCCTGATCCGGCCCTTGGGAAACCGGCTAAGCAGTAGCGTCCGGGCCGGATATTTGCCATGCTCGGGGCCGGGCAGGCAACGGAACGGACGGTAATGATCCAGATCGATCGGCGCGGCGCATTCTCATGGTTGGCGGGCGGGACGGTGATGCTCGGCACGCTGCCGGGCGTTGCGCGTGCCATGCAGGCCGCCCTGTCGGGCAGCAGCGTGGAGGAGGCCGTCGCCAAGCTGCGCCCCGGCCAGTTCATCTGGGCGCCCGATGTCGCGCCCGACGGCCCGGTGATGATCATCGTCAGCCTCGAAAAACAGCGCGCCTACGTCTATCGCAACGGCGTGCTGATCGGCGTTTCCACCGTATCGACCGGCAAGAAGGGGCATGAAACGCCCACCGGCGTGTTCACCGTCCTTCAGAAGGCGAAGGACCATAAGTCCAACCTCTACAACAATGCGCCGATGCCCTTCATGCAGCGGCTGACGTGGGACGGCATCGCCATGCACGCCGGCAGCCTGCCGGGCTATCCCGCCTCGCACGGCTGCATCCGCCTGCCCATGGCCTTCGCCCGCCAGCTCTACGGCGTCACCTCGCTCGGCCTCACCGTCGTTATCACCCGGAACGGGGAGGTGCCGCGCGTGGCCCCCACGCCCGATGCCCTGCGCGCCGATGGCGGGACGGTGGCGACGGACGGCGATAGCGGCAAATGGGAGCCCAATCTCGCCCCCACCGGCCCGATCTCGATCGTCATCAGCGCCAAGGACCTCAAGCTCATCGTGCTGCGCGACGGCGTGGAGATCGGCCGCACCCCGATTACCATCGACGGGCCTGTCGCCGAGACGACGGCCTATACGCTCCGCGCGATCGAGGGCAATCAGTATCACTGGCTGCAATTGCCGCTGCCGGGGCAGACGGTGTCGCCCAATCAGGAGCTGCTGCCCGAGGAGCGCAAGCGCCTGCACGTTCCCGAAGGCTTCCGCGCCCGTCTCGCTGCCATCCTCGCGCCCGGCACTACCGTGGTCCTCACGCCGGACAGCCTGAAATCGAGCGGATCGGGCAAGAAGCTCACCGTCATCAAGGGCGAGGACATCAAGGATCCGGGCGACCGTTATTGAAGCGTCGGCCCCCGGGGAGCGGCGGGGCCGCCTGCATGTCCATTCAAATCATTGGGGGAATTTCATGAACAGGATCCTGTCGACATGCGCCTGCGCGCTGGTTGCGCTGGCGCCTGCGGCCCAGGCGTCGGTCTATTCCGACGATCTCGACCGTTGCGTGGTCAGGCAGACTTCCACGGAGGACAAGGCGGCGATGATCCGCTGGATATTCTCGGCGCTGTCGGGGAATCCCTCGCTGAAATCGATGGTGAACGTCACTGATCGGGAACTGGCCGAAAGCGATGTGAAGATGGCCGCGACGGTGGAGCGTCTGCTGCTCGCCGATTGCCGGAAGGAAGCGGTGCAGGCGGTGAAATATGATGGCCCTCACGCCATCGAGACCAGCTTCGGGCTGCTGGGCCAGATCGCGATGCGGGAATTGATGGCGGAGGAAAATACGGCCCGGCAAGTCGGCAAGTTCGCCGAGCATCTCGACGAGGATAAATGGGCCGCCTTCAATGCGGAGGCCGGCATTCCAAAGGCTTCCGCCGCCGCACCGACAAAATCCAGATAAAGACGGGCGACGAAGCGAGGGGGGCCGGAACGGCCGGCCCTCAATTCTCCGCGCTGCCGGCAATATCGAAGAGGGACCGATATTGCCGGGGCTGGGATCGCAGATACTGGTGGGGAGCATGCACCCGCGCGCCCAGTTGGGCCGCCGCATGCCACGGCCAGCGGGGATCGTAGAGGATCGTCCGCGCAAGCGCGATGAGATCGGCGTCGCCCGTGCCGACGATCGCCTCGGCCTGCTCGGGATCGGTGATCAGCCCCACCGCCACGACCGGCATGGAAACCGCCTGCTTGACCGCACGGGCCAGCGGCACCTGATAGCTCGGCCCCACCGGGATCTGCTGGCGCGGGTCCAGCCCGCCGCTCGATACGTGGATGGCGGCGCAGCCGCGCGCTTCCAGCGCCTGGGCGAAGGCGATGGTCTGCTCCGCATCCCAGCCGCCAGCCACCCAATCGGTGCCCGATACCCGCATCGTCACCGGCCGGTCGGCGGGGAAAGCCTGCCGTACCGCATCGAACACCTCGAGCGGGAAGCGCATCCGGTTTTCCAGGCTGCCGCCATATTCGTCCTCCCGCCGGTTGGACAGCGGCGAGAGGAACTGGTGCAGCAGATAGCCGTGCGCGCCATGGATCTGGATCGCATCGATGCCGATGCGGGCCGCCCGGCGTGCGGCATCGGCGAAGGCGTCGCGCACCCGCGCCAAACCCGCTTTGTCCAGCGCCAGCGGGGCATTTTCGCCGTCGGCGAAGGGATAAGGCGACGGCGCCACCGTCTGCCAGCCATTGGCGTTGCCGGGTGCGATCTGCCCACCGCCCAGCCAGGGCAGGTCGGTCGATGCCTTGCGCCCGGCATGGGCGAGCTGGATGGCGATCGGCATGTCGGAATGGCGGCGGACGCTCGCCAGCGTCTCCGCCATCGCCTGCTCGGTCGCGTCGTCCCACAGCCCGACGTCGGCATAGCTGATCCGGCCTTCGGGCAGCACCGCCGTGGCCTCGATCGTCAGCAGCGCCGCGCCCGAAAGGGCTAGATGGCCGAGGTGGATCAGGTGCCAGTCCGTCATGCGGCCGTCGACCGCTGAATATTGGCACATCGGTGCGATGACGATGCGGTTGGCCAGTTTCAGCCCGCCAATGTCGATCGGCTCGAAAAGTCTGGGCGCGTTCATGTGGTGCTTCCCTGCCGCGATTCCACGGAAATGGTAGCAGCCTCGCGGGAATGTCGCGAATGCTGGATTTCCGGTCCTCCTCCCGCACCCGGCGCGGGCGCGGCGGTATCGCACGGGGCGGGGTCTCGGCCGCCATCATCGTCCGCCCGAGCCTGTTCGCCTGGCCCGCCGGCCGGGCGGAAGCCGCGCCGCATCCAGCCGCGGCGGCCCCGTGTCACGGCGCTGGCCGCTCTATGCGCACGATCTTCAGCCGCCGTTCGCGGCCGTCGCGGTCCGGCCACAGGATGGAGCTGCCGGCCCGCATGCCGATCAGCCCGGCGCCGACATGGGTGAGGATCGATATCTTGCCGGCCTCGATATCGGCTTCCTGCGGATAGACCAGCACCACCGTCCGGCTCGCGCCGCTGCCCTCGTCGATGAAGCTGATGCGCGAATGCATGGCCGCGGTGTCGGGCGGCAAGCTGGCCGCGTCGCATATCTCGGCGCGGTCCAGCTCCGCCATCAGCAGGCGGGCCAGCTCCGGCTGGCTATGCTCGGCGCGCATCGCGATGCCGGCGATGGCGTCATATTCGCTGTCGATGATGTGCAGGGGCGGCCGGGTTGACGGCGGGATATCGGTCTTGGTCACGGGCGGAGCCTTTTCGGGAATGGGAACGGGACGGCCACGCCCACGGACGGGCGGCCGCTTTTCGGTTTCGAAAATGAAAGTCCCGGGCCTGGGCCGGACGCGCGCCTGCTGTCAGACCCGGGCTAGATGCGCGCCGGAAGCTGCCCAGAATGATGGCGATGTCGCCGTTGCCGCGCCGTTATCATGCCCGCATTGATGCGGGAGGGTGGGGGGCAAGTCAATGATGGGGGAAGGGGTGCCGCCAGCGGGGGATCATCCTTCCAGGTCCAGCGCCGCGCGCACCCGTTCCGATGCCGGTGCCGCCAGCACGTCCGCCGGCCGGCCCTGTTGGAGCATTGCGCCCTGGTCGATCACCACCAGCCGGTCGGCCAGCGCCGTCGCTTCGTCGAGGTCGTGGGTGACAAGGATGATCGGAGCCCGCACCCGGCCGCGCAGCTCGGCCAGTTCCTCGCGCAGGCGCCGGCGGGTGCGGCGGTCGACGGCGGAGAAGGGTTCGTCCAGCAGCAGCGCCTCGGGCTCGCGGGCGAGCGCGCGGGCGAGCGCCACGCGCTGCTGCTGGCCGCCGGAAAGCTCGGCCGGCCGCCGCTGCNCCAGCCCGTCGAGATGGACGAGCGCCAGCAGCTCGGCCGCCCGCCGCAATCTTTCCCCGCGCGGCCGGCCTTCGATGGCGGCGGCCACGTTGCCGATCGCGGTCAGGTGCGGGAACAAGGCATAGGATTGGAACACCAGCCCCACCCGGCGGCGATGCGGCGGCAGGCGGATGCCGGCGGCGCTGTCCAGCCAGGTTTCGCCCCGGCAGGCGATGCGGCCGGCGGCGGCGCGGTCCAGCCCGGCGATCGCGCGCAGGATCGTCGTCTTGCCGGCGCCCGAGGGGCCGATCAGCGCGACCAGCTCGCCGGGCGCGCAGGTGAAATCCACCGCGATCGGCACCGGCCGCGCCATGGCCAGAGATACGCCGAGCCCCTCAGCCACGGCGCCGCCCGATCCGGCAGGAGAGGCCGTGGACGATGAGGATGGCGATGATGGAGATCAGGAGGAGCAGGAGGGACATGGCGCCCGCCGCCTGATTGTCGAACGCCTGAACCCGATCGTAGATCGCCAGCGCCGCCGTGCGCGTTTCGCCGGGGATCGAACCGCCCACCATCAGCACCACGCCGAATTCGCCCAGCGTATGGGCGAAGGTGAGCACGAAGGCGGAAAGCACGCCCGGCCAGGCCAGCGGCAGCTCGATCCGCCAGAAGGTCGCCCAGGGGGTGAGCCCGCTTACCCAGGCCGCCTCGCGGATGTCGGCGGGAAGCGCCTCGAAGGCGCGCTGCATCGGCTGGACGGCGAAGGGGATGTTGATCAGCACCGATGCCGCCAGCAGGCCGTGGAAGCTGAAGGCCAGGCCGTGGCCGAACAGGTCGGTCCACAGCTTCCCCAGCGGCGAGGCGCCGCCGAAGGCCACCAGCAGATAATAGCCCAGCACTGTGGGCGGCAGCACCAGCGGCAGGGCGACGGCGGCCTCGAACAGCGGGCGGGAGCGGCGGGCATGGAAGGCCAGCGCCCGCGACGCGACGAGGCCGATCGGCAGCAGCAGCGCCGCCGTCCACCCGGCCAGCTTCAGCGACAGGGCGAAGGCGGTCCAGTCCACTCAGCGCGGCTTGCTTTGGCCCGTCCGGGGCAGGGTGAAGCCGTAATGATCGAGCAGCTTGTGCGCCTCCGGGCTCTGCATGAAGGCGTAGAAGGCGCGCGCCGTCTCGCCCGCGCCCTTCATCAGCACCGCGCGCTGCCGCAGCGGCTTGTGCCATTCGGCCGGGATCAGGGCGAAGCGGCCGGCCGCCTGCACCTGCGGCGTCATCGCCAGCGAAAGCGGGATGATGCCGCCGTCGGCCGATCCGCTGGTGGCGAACTGGGTGGCCTGCGCCACATTCTCGCCCAGCACCAGCCGGGGCTGGATCGCATCCCACAGCTTCGCCGTGGTCAGCGCCTCGCGCGCGGCGCGGCCATAGGGGGCATGTTCGGGATTGGCGATGGCGAACTTCCTTAGCCGCCCGTCGCGGATCGCGGCGGCGAGATCGGCGAGCCTGCCGTCGGCCTTCACCGGCGATCCCCTGGGCGTGAACAGGCCGATCCGGCCGGTGGCGTAGAGCGTGCCGCCATCCACCGTCCGCCCCGCCTCCGCCAGCCGCGCGACATAGCTTTCGTCGGCGGAAAGGAAGAGCTGGAAGGGCGCGCCGTTCAATATCTGCTGGGTCAGATTGCCCGATGCGCCGAAGGTCAGCTTCACCGTCCGGCCCGTCTTCCTGCGGAACAGATCGGCGATCTGGGGCAGGGCGGCATTGAGGTCCGCCGCCGCCGCGATCGCGGGCTCGTCGGTCGGCGCGGCGATCGCCGCCGGGGCCAGGGACCCCGCAAGGGCGAATGTCCCGGCCAGCGCCAATATCGCCCGGCGCCCAAAGGATTGCATGGCCGGCCTCCCCAATCTGAACATGCCCCGCATCATAAGGACCATTATATACAGCCAGCTATAGCGCGATAGCATGGCCGGGCATCAGAAAACCTTGCGGAACGTCAGGTTGTAGCGCGCCCGGCCGGTCAGTGGATGCGCGCCGTCCGCCACCGGCTCCACGCCATGGAAGGCGAACCGCGCCGGCCCGCCCCATACGGTCACATCGCCGTGGACGATCCTGATCCGGCGCGGCCGGTCGCTCCTTTTCTCGCCGCCCCACAGGAAGGTGGCGGGCAATCCCAGCGAGACGGAGACGATCGGCGCCGCCCGGTCCCGCTCGTCGCGATCCTGATGCAGCGACAGCCGCGCGCCGGGCTCGTATCGGTTGATCAGGCAGGCATCCGGTGCGAACCCGGCAAAGCCCGCCGCCGCCGCGGCCCGGATGGCGAGATCGGTGAAGATATCCGGCATGGCCGGCCAGCGCCGCCCGCTTTCCGGGTCGATCAGATCGTAGCGATAGCCCCGCCGATCGCTGACCCAGCCGACGCGGCCGCAATTGCTCATCGCCACCGACATCCGCCGGCCGCCGGGGGTGACGAGGTGACGCGGCGGGGCGTCCGCCAGCACGCCCTCGATCGCGGCAAGCAGATCCCTGTCCATGTCGCGGGCGAATCCGCCCAGCACCATCGCGCCGGGGCTTAGCGCCTGATCGCGCGGCTCGGCGTCGAACAGGTCGGGGCCGGCCGACATCTCCTCAGGCCGCGTCATGCAGGATGATCCCCAGCATGTGCCGCCGGCCGCTGCGGACGGTGCTGACGCCGTGGCGCATCGTGACGCGATAGTCGCCCCGGCCGCCCGCGATCGGCCGCTGGTTCACCGCGAAGACCACCGCATCGCCCTGCGCCAGCGGCACCACCTCGACCCGCGATTGCATGCGCGGCCGCTGCTCGGTCAGCACGAATTCGCCGCCGGTGAAGTCCGCGCCCGGCGCCGAAAGTAGGATCGCCGCCTGCAGCGGAAACACATGTTCGCCATAGAGATCCTGATGCAGGCAATTATGATCGCCTGGCCCATAGCGCAGCATCAGCGGCGTGGGCCGCGCCTGCCCCGCGGCGTGGCAGCGGGCGAGGAAATCGCGATGCTCCTCCGGGAAGCGCGCCGCCAGCCCCATCCGTTCCTGCCAGCGATTGGCGATGGGCGCGAGCAGGCGATAGAAGGCCGTGCGCAGCGTTTCGACCAGCGGGGGCAGGGGATAAGCGAAATAGCGATATTCGCCCCGGCCGAAGCTGTGCCGCGCCATCGTCACCGTGCTGCGGAAGCCGGCCGGCCGGTCATACAGCCCCGCCATGTCCGCACAGCCGGCTGGATCGAGCAGGCCGGGCAGCAATGCCCAGCCGCCGCCGTCCAGCCCGGCGGCGATCGCCCGCCTGTCGATGGCCTCGATCCGATGCCTTGTCATGTCCCGTCGTTCCATCGGCCTTCCCTGGCGGGAACGCGGCAGGCCCGCATCCCGCCGCTTGCGATCAAAGCACGAAGGCGAGCTGCGCCTGGGCGGCCGACTGCTCATCCTCGAAATTGGAGAGGGTGA
Source organism: Edaphosphingomonas haloaromaticamans (assembly GCF_001853345.1). Classification (NCBI taxonomy): domain Bacteria; kingdom Pseudomonadati; phylum Pseudomonadota; class Alphaproteobacteria; order Sphingomonadales; family Rhizorhabdaceae; genus Edaphosphingomonas; species Edaphosphingomonas haloaromaticamans. Next base: position 1,740,359 of record NZ_MIPT01000001.1, read on the forward strand.
CGCCCAGCAGCCGCACGCTCTTCACCAGCGGGAAGATGGTGCGGACCAGATCGACGCTGACGGCATGCAGCATCGCCTGGCTGTCGATCGTGGCGGGAAGGGTGCGGCTGCGGGTGATCTGCTGGAAATCGGCATATTTCACCTTCACCGTCACCGTCCGCGCGGCGGCCCGCGTGCGTTCGCACCAGCCCCACACCTCGTCCGCCATGGCGCGGACGCCATTTTCCACCGCCTCCGCCGTGGCGAGATCCTCGAAATAGGTGGTTTCCGATCCGCTGGATTTGCGCGGCCGGTCTGGTGTCACCGGCCGATCGTCGATCCCGCGCGCGATCGCATGATACCAGGCGCCCGACTTGCCGAAATGCCGGCGGAGCCATTCCGCGTCCTTCGCCCGCAGGTCCGCGCCGGTATGGATGCCGAAACGGTTGAGCTTTTCGGCCGTGCGCGGGCCGATGCCGTGGAAGCGGCCGACCTCCAGCCCGGCGACGAAGGCCTCGCCCTGCGCCGGGGTGATGACGCACTGGCCGTTGGGCTTGTTCTGGTCCGAAGCCAGCTTTGCGAGGAACTTGTTGTAGGAGATGCCGGCCGATGCGGTGAGCCCGGTTTCCGCCAGGATGCGGGCGCGGATGGCTTCCGCCGTGGCGGTGGCGGAAGGCAGCTGCTGGCGGTTGGCCGTCACGTCCAGATAGGCTTCGTCCAGCGAAAGCGGCTCCACCAGATCGCTATATTCGGCGAAAATCTCCCGAATTTGCCGCGAAACGGCCTTGTAGACATCGAAGCGCGGGCGGACGAACACCAGCTCCGGGCATTTGCGCGTCGCCGTGACCGAAGGCATCGCCGATCGCACGCCATAGCGCCGCGCCTCATAGCTGGCGGCCGCCACCACGCCCCGCGCGCTGGAACCGCCCACCGCCACCGGCCTGCCGCGCAGTTCCGGGGAATCGCGCTGCTCCACCGAGGCGTAGAAGGCGTCCATGTCGATGTGGATGATCTTGCGCGTCACTGCTGGCCGTTCCGGCTGGCCCATGGCTTCCCTTTTGGAACATCATAGGAACAAAGGGCCTTCGAGTCACCCCGACAAAGGGCTTTCGTCGAAGGAAATGGCATTTTCGTCGTATGCCCTTGCGCGTTCGCAGTCCCGAAATGCGTGCTCGTCGCGCGGGCGTGGCCGCCTTTCCGGCGATGCGGCACGAGGCATGATGGCCCGAATAACGGGCAAAGGTCGCCAAAACAGGGGGTTGGGAATGGAGTGGATGCTGCTGCCGCTCAAACGTTATGCCGATTTCACCGGTCGTTCGAGCCGCAGGGAATTCTGGATGTTCGCCGCCCTCCACGCCCTTGTCGCCTTGCTCTTCTATGTTCCGCTGTCGGGCATTTTCTTCCGGGGGATGGCCGGCGTCCTGCCGGCTACGCTCGGGGTGATTGTGCCGCTGCTGGGCCTCTATGTGGCGGTGATGTTCGTGCCGGGGCTGGCCGTGCAGGTCCGCCGCTTCCACGATCTGGGGCGTCCGGGCTGGATGGTGCTGATCGGTTTCGTGCCCGTCGTCGGCGTCTTCGCCATCCTCTATTTCATGTGCCTGCCGGGGACGAGCGGACCCAATCGTTACGGTGCCGATCCCGTGGCGGAAGACGTGGCGATCCGGCCTTGAAGCCGGCTTTCCGCATGTCGCGGCTTCACCCATAAATTGTGCCCGGTTAGCCGCCGGGCCACAAGCTGTTGCGAGACTATCCCCAGATTTGTCGATCACGGCCCACTTTCCGGGTAGCCATGCCGGGGCCGATTGAATAGGCTGCCTTCATGTTCGGAAAGGGTGCCGCAGCGTTCGATCCGGTTAGCCGTTCGGCGTCGGATCAGGCGGCCCGGAACTGGCGGGGCCGATCTATGGATAAGGGTGCGGGGATGCCCGCGATTGTCGGGAATATGGGCACAGGCCGGAAGGCGAATCAGCGATGACCGCGCCGGGCTGGACCCTGATCGTGCCGATCGCCGTGTTCAACATCGTGATCGGCCTGTGGACGCTGCGTGACGCCGCGCGCCACAATCACTATATAAAGAGCCGCATCGGCGCGAACGACCCGCTGTTCGAGGAACATAGCCGCCACCCCGATTTTCCGGGGCTGAAGGAAGTGAGCTCCGCCCGCGCCAAGGGCATCATCCTGCTGCTGTCCGGCGTGGTGCTGCTGATGCTGCTCTATCTGCCCTGGGCCGGATGACGGCGGCCCACGAATTCCGCGCCGAGGCGCCGGCCATTGCCGGTCCCTCGGCGGACCAAGCCATTACCGCCCGGCCCGGCCGGGACTGACGAAGGGACGAAGACCATGCCTCTCCTCCAGGCCTCCCGCACCTACAAGCCCTTCGAATATCCGTGGGCGTTCGAATATTGGAAGCGCCAGCAGCAGCTCCACTGGCTGCCGGAGGAGGTGCCGCTGGGCGAGGATTGCCGCGACTGGGCGCAGAAGCTCGACCAGTCGGAACGCAACCTGCTGACGCAGATCTTTCGCTTCTTCACCCAGGCCGATGTCGAGGTGCAGGATTGCTACCACGACAAATATGGCCGCGTGTTCAAGCCGACCGAGATCAAGATGATGCTGACCGCGTTCAGCAATATGGAGACGGTGCACATCGCCGCCTACAGCCATCTGCTCGATACGATCGGCATGCCGGAAACCGAATATTCGGCCTTCCTCCAATATAAGGAGATGAAGGACAAGCACGACTATCTGTCCCAGTTCGGCGTCGACACGGACGAGGACATCGCCCGCACGCTCGCCATGTTCGGCGGCTTCACCGAAGGGCTGCAACTGTTCGCCAGCTTCGCGATGCTGATGAACTTCCCGCGCTTCAACAAGATGAAGGGCATGGGCCAGATCGTGTCGTGGAGCGTGCGCGACGAAAGCCTGCACTGCGACGGCATCATCCGCCTGTTCCACGCCTTCGTGAAGGAACGGAACTGCCTGACGCCGGCGGTGCGCGACGACATTCTCGACCAGTGCCAGAAGACGGTGCGACTGGAGGACGCCTTCATCGACCTGGTGTTCGAAATGGGGCCGGTGCCCGGCATGACGCCCAAGGACATCAAGAAATATGTCCGCTACATCGCCGACTGGCGGCTGGGGCAGCTCGGCTTCAAGCCGATCTACATGATCGACGAGCATCCGCTGCCGTGGCTCGCCCCGCTGCTGAACGGCGTGGAGCACGCCAATTTCTTCGAAACCCGCGCCACCGAATATTCCAAGGCCGCGACGCGCGGCAACTGGGGCGAGGTGTGGGACGCCTTCGATCGCCGCAAGGCCGCGCATAACGGGCCGGCCGCCAATGAGGATGCCGGCGGCGAGGACATGTTCAGCCGCGCCGGGGTGGCCGCGGAATAAGGGATGGAAAGGGCCGGCGGCGGTTCGACCGCCGGCCTTCCGTTTCAGCCGCGCGGGCGGCTCCGCGCATAGGCCTGGCTGCCCTGCGTCAGCACCCTGTCCTCGGCCAGCACCGTTTCGGGATCGAGATCCTCCATCCCCTCCAGCTCGGCATAGAGCGGGGCGAAATCCGTCTCCAGCGTGCAGCGCAGCAGCTCCTCGAAGCTCGGGATGACGAAATAGGTCTGCTGATAATCGTCGATGCGATAGCGGGTGCGCATCACGCGTCGGAGATCGAAGGCGATGCGGTTGGGGCTGGGATCGTCGAGCGCGAACAGGCTTTCGCCCCGGCTGGATACGATGCCCGATCCGTAGATGCGGAGCGCGCCTTCCTCCTCCACCAGCCCGAATTCCACCGTATACCAATAGAGCCGGGCAAGCTTGTGCAGCGCGCCGAAGCCCAGCGATCTGAGGCCGCCCTGGCCATAAGCCTGCATATAATCGGCGAAAACCGGATCGGCGAGCATCGGCACATGGCCGAACACGTCGTGAAACACGTCCGGTTCCTGGAGATAATCGAGCTGGTCGGCGCGGCGGATGAAATTGCCGGCGACGAAACGGCGGTTGGCGAGATGGTCGAAGAAAATGTCGTCGGGCACCAGCCCCGGCACGGCGACCACGCGCCAGCCGGTGGCGGCCATCAATCGTTCGGAAAGCTCCTCGAAATTGGGGATGCCCGGGCGCGACAGCCTGAGCACGTCCAGCCCCCGCAGCCACGCCTTGGAGGCGCGTCCGGGCAGCAATCTTGCCTGGCGTTCGAACAGCGTGTCCCACACCGCATGTTCCTGCGGCGTGAAGCGTTCCCAGTTCTGATCAATCGTCCAGTCGGCGGCGGCGCCCTCCGGCGGGCGTTCCAGCGTTAGTTCCATGGGCCCGAGTGTAGCAGCCTCGGGCGGCGAGGGGAAATGGCGGCCCGGATCATGGGGGTGGCCTTCATGGCGGCATGACGGGCGGCGCCGGGTGGGCTTATGATCGGGCTCGCCTGGCGGGAGGCCCTGATGATAACGGTCCACCATCTCGAAAATTCGCGATCCCACCGCATCCTCTGGCTGATGGAGGAACTGGGGCTCGATTATGCGATCGAACGCTACAAGCGGCGCGACCGGCTGTTTTCTCCGCCGGAATATGAACGGCTGCACGGGCTCGGCAAGGCGCCGGTCATCACCGACGGGGGCAGGGTGGTCGCCGAATCGGGGGCGATCATCGAATATGTGATCGAGGTGCACGGCGGCGGGCGGCTGCGGCCGCCGGTCGGCAGCGACGATTGGGTGCGCTATCTCCAATGGATGCACCTGATCGAGGGATCGGTGATGCTGCCCTATATCATGGGCATCTACCTCGAGATGCTGGGGCCGGCCGGCGCGCCGATCCATGAACGCATCCATGGCGAGATCGATCGCCATTTCGGCTTCATGGAGCGGGAGCTTTCCGGCCGGGACCATGTGGTGGGCGATGCGCTGACGGGCGCGGACATCCAGGCCGCCTTCGTGGTGGAGGCGGCGTCGCTGCGCGGCATGCTCGATCCCTATCCCGCGCTCCGCCGCTATCTGGCGCTGATGCAGGCCCGCCCGGCCTACCGGCGGGCGCTGGAGAAAGGCGGGGCGCACGACCTGGACGATCTGCGCAAAGGCTGGCGGGGCCGGGACTGAACCCCGGCCCCGCGCACCCGCGTCAGGCTTCGGCCTTCCAGCGCAACTGCCGTTCCTTCAGCGCCAGGAACAGGGCCATGGCGAAGGCGAAGCTGGTGACGGCGCTCATCGGGAACCAGATCCAGTTCCATTTCATGCCGGCGCGCCGCCCGTCCACGATCGTCCAGGGGATGAACAGCACGGCATTGGCGAACAGCAGGTCCTGCCCGCCGGAGGCGGACGCCGGATTGACGAACAGCAGCCGCACCCAATTGGCCCAGGTCGCCTCATCGCCATATTCGCGCATGAAGCGGAAGTTGAAATACCAGCCGACCAGCAGGGCCGCGATCGCGATCAGGTAATAAAAGCCCTCCAGCGCGGAAACGCCGCCCGCCCGGCGCGAAAGGAGGTGGCGGTTGGGATAGATGGTAAGCGCAATCGCCACGAGGCCGATCGCGACGTAGAACAGCTCCTTCATCGTCATGGCATGTCTCCCCCCGGCCGGTTCGGACGACCGGCCTTATCCGAGGCTATGGGAGAAAACGGGGCAGCGCCAGCACGGGCGTGGGGCAGGGGCGGACATCGATGCGGGCGCTTAGAAGGCAGTTGTTCGAGTTTGGCCCCATCACGGACACCGCCCCATCGCCACCTGAACGTGTTTCGGGCGCCATCTTTCCAAACCGAGCTTGGTGTGCGTCGATGGATGGATGCTGAAACAAGTTCAGCATGACGGATGGGGGCCGCCGGCCTTTCGCTTATCCGCCTTCCAAAGGGCGCGGCATTGCGCCGCGACCTATCCCGCTGCCGCCACGATCACCTGCCATTCGGCCTCGTCGATCACGCGGATGCCGAGTTCGGCGGCTTTCTTGAGCTTTGAGCCCGCGCCGGGGCCGGCCACCACCAGATCGGTCTTGCTGGAAACCGATCCCGCCGTCTTCGCGCCCAGCGCCTCGGCCTGGGCCTTGGCTTCGTCGCGCGACATGGTTTCGAGGCTGCCGGTGAACACCACCGTCTTGCCGCTGACCTCCGAGGCGCGGGTCTGGTGGATCACGGGCTCGATCGTCACCTGCGCCAGCAGATCGGCCAGCACCTCCTGATTGTGGGGCTCGTCGAAGAAATCGACCAGCGCCTGCGCCACCTCCGGCCCGACGCCGGCCGTCTCGACGATGGCGGCAAGTTCCTTGGCGGTGCGGGCGCGGAACTTCTCGTCGGTCTCGCCCACCGCCTGCACCAGCTCCGCGCGGCGGGCGCGGGCGGCGTCGATCATCGCGGTCAGCGCCTCCCAGGTGGAATAGCGCCGGGCAAGATCGCGCGCCGTCACCTCGCCGACATGGCGGATGCCCAGCGCGAAGAGGAGGCGATCGAGCGGCGGCGTCCGGCGCGCATCGATCGCGCGGATCAGATTGTCCACCGAGGTTTCGGCCCAGCGTTCGCGCGCGATCAGCGCCTCGCGCCTTTCGTGGAGGCGGTAGATGTCGGCGGGCGAATGGATCAGGCCGTCCCGGAAGAAGGCCTCGATATGGGTGAGGCCCAGCCCCTCGATGTCCAGCGCATGGCGGCTCACGAAATGGCGCAGCCGCTCGACGCGCTGGGCGGGGCAGATGAGGCCGCCGGTGCAGCGCCAGTCGACCTCGCCTTCCTCGCGCGCCAAAGCCGATCCGCATTCGGCGCATTGGGTGGGGAAGTGCCATGGCGCGCGCGGCTCCTCGCGCGTCAGGTTGGCGACGATCTGGGGGATCACGTCGCCGGCGCGCTGCACCACCACGCGGTCGCCGGGGCGCACGCCCAGCCGCTCGATCTCGTCGGCATTGTGGAGCGTGGCGTTGGTGACGACCACGCCGCCCACCGTCACCGGCTCCAGCCGGGCGACAGGCGTGATCTTGCCGGTGCGGCCCACCTGCGTGTCGATCGCGCGCAGCGTCGTCTGCGCCTGTTCGGCGGGGAATTTGTGGGCGATGGCCCAGCGCGGCGCGCGGGCGACGAAGCCCAGCCGTTCCTGCAGGTCGAGCCGATCGACCTTGTAGACCACGCCGTCGATGTCGAAGGGCAGATCGGCGCGTTCCGCCTCGATCGCGCGATAATGGGCGAGCATCGCCGCCACGCCATCGACCAGCACGAGCGCGTCGGAAACCGGCAGGCCCCAGCCGGCGATCGCGCGCATCACGCCATATTGGCTGTCGGCGGGCAGGGCCGAGACCTCGCCCCAGCCATGGGCCAGGAAGCGCAGCGGCCGGGCGGCGGTGACGGCGGCATCCTTCTGGCGGAGCGATCCGGCGGCGGCGTTGCGCGGGTTGGCGAACTGGCGGGCCTTTTCCGGGTCGGGCGCCTCGGCCAGCAGGCGGGCGTTGAGCGCCCGGAAATCGGCCTTGGCCATATAGACTTCGCCCCGCACCTCGAACAGGTCGGGCGCGCCGGCCGGCAGGCGGTGCGGGATATCGGCGATGGTGAGCACGTTGGGGGTCACGTCCTCGCCCACCTGGCCGTCGCCGCGCGTGGCGGCCTGGACGAGGCGGCCGTTTTCGTAGCGGATCGAGCAGGAAAGGCCGTCGATCTTCGGTTCGGCCGTCATCGCCACGGGAACGTCGTCCGCCAGCCGCAGGAAGCGGCGGATACGCTCGACGAACTCGGCCACGTCCTCGTCGGCGAAGGCATTGTCGAGGCTCAGCATCGCTTTGGCATGCGTCACCTTGGCGAGCGGCCCGCTCGGCGTGGAACCCACCGCGCGCGAGGGCGAATCGGCCCGCACCAGATGCGGGAAGGCCGCCTCGATCGTGTTATTCTCGCGCACCAGCGCGTCGAACTCGGCGTCGGAAATCTCGGGCGCGTCATTGTCGTGATAGAGCGCATTGTGGCGGGCGATCTCGGCAGCCAGCCATGCCAGCCGCTCGGCAGCGGCGAGCGCATCGGTCGGGAACGGGGGCGTCGTCATGGCCCTGCGCTAGAACATTTCGGGAGTCGGAGGGAGCCGGTTTTTGGGCGCCGGCATGGGCGCGCGCGGCTTCGTCGATGAAAGCGTCGATTTCGTCGTTTCGCCGGAACATCCATCGCGCCGCCGCGCGGGGCGGTCGCGGGTGCGGGGCGATGCGGCGCGCGCCTGCCTATGGCTGCCCCCGCGCCGGACGGGAATCGATCGGCATGGCGGCGATCCCGCGGGGAAAGCGGGGGCCGGGCCGGGAACAGGCCATGCCCAAGCCGCGACGGGCGCGTGCCCGAAAACCGGAATCACATTGGGAAGGACATAGAATGACCAGCAATCATGTTCGCACCGCGGCCACCTGGTTCGCCGCCCTGTTCACGACCAGCCTGTTCGTGACGGCCGCGACATCCTTCGCGCAGGGGCCGCTGCACCAGATGCTCTGATGCGATATGCGCCGCCCGGCGCCGGCGTGGGGCCGGCTCCGGGCGCGCGAACCCCGTTCCCTCAGTTCAGGCCGAGCGCGGAATCCACGACCTGCGAATAGCTTGGCCCCACCTGCACCTCGGCCCCGTCCTCCAGCACCAGCGCGATCGAACGGTTGGCGCGGCGCACCTCCATCACCCTTTCCGGCCGCACGAAGGCCGAACGGTGGACGCGGATCAGGCCGCTGCCGGCCAGCTTCTCCTCCAGCGCGCTCATCGTCGTTCGCAGCATGTGGCTGCGCATTTCGGTATGCAGCAGCACATAATCGCGCGCGGCCTCGATCCAGTTGATCGTCTCCAGCGGCACGCGGCGCTGGCCGTGGCGCTCGGGAATCCAGAAGGCGGCGTCGTCCCGCGATTCCGCCGCGCTGGAACGGAGCGTCTGCACCTGCTCCTCCAGCACGTCCACGCGCTCCGCCTGTTCCCTCAGCACGCGCCGCCGCCGCGCGCGCTCCACCGCCTGGCGCAGGCGATCGAAGCGGATCGGCTTCAGCACATAATCGGCGGCATCCACGTCGAAGGCATCGGGGGCATAATGTTCGTGCGCGGTGACGAACACGATCTCCGGCCGCGGATCGACATCGATGTCGGCGGCCGTGCGCAGCCCGTTGCGGCCGGGCATCTGGATATCGAGGATGACGAGATCCGGCTTCAGCGTGACGATCGCTTCCAGCGCTTCCTCGCCGGTCATCGCCTGGCCGACGACTTCGGCGCCGTCGACATTGGCGAACAGCGCCTTCAGGCGATCGAGGGCAAGCACCTCATCATCGACCAGCAGCACGCGCATTATACCGTCCACCCCCAACACATCGCCCCCACACGCCGATTCCGCCCATATCAGAAATGCGGCTTCCCCGCATCAGCGCGGAAGGGGCAATCCCTGTTGGCGGTGCAGCAGGGCGGCCACGACATCCTTGTCGATCGGCAGGCAGATGCGGGCCAGGAAGCCCGCGCCCACCGGCTCCGCCACCAGGCTCGCCCGTTCCCCGTAAAGCGCCGCCAGCCGCCGCCGCACGTTGCGCAGGCCGACGCCGGTGGCCGTCGATTTCACCGAAGGCAGGCCCGCGCCGCCATCATTGGTGATGACGATGCAGAGGTCGCCTTCGTCCACCACCGCGTCGATCGCGATCGTCACCGGCTGGGCGGAGCGGGCCACGCCATATTTCACCGCATTCTCCACCAGCGGCTGGATAAGGAGGCCCGGCACATGGACGGCGCGGGCTTCCGGCGTGCAGCTAATCTCCACGCGGAGCCGCTCGCCGAAGCGGACGGCCTCGATCGAGAGATAATCGGCCATCAGGTCCAGCTCTTCCTCCAGCGGGACCAGTTCGGTCGGATTGCAGGCGAGCGAGGCGCGCAGGAAGCTGGAGAGCTTGTCGGTCATCTCCTCCGCATCCTCGTTCCGGCGCGTCACGATCAGCGAGGAGATGGCGTTCAGCGTGTTGAACAGGAAATGCGGGTTGAGCTGGAGCCGCAGCGCCTCCAGCTCCGCCTGCCGCGCGGCGGTCTCAGCGGCGGCGAGCTGGCGTTCGCGGGTCAGCGAACGGCGGCGGGAGAAGGAGAACTGGAACAGCGCGACATTGACCGAGAAGACGCAGAGATAGTTGAGCAGCGATTGCGAGGCGCGCTTGAAATCGACCGGGATCGCCAGCCAGTTGCCGCCGAGGTTGCGAGCGCCCCAATCCGTGAACTTCAGATCGAAGATGGTGCTGGCCAGCGCCATGCCGATCGTGGCGGCAACCATCAGCACCAGACGCGGGCCGCCCTGCCAGTCCGCCGTGCCGCGAAACAATATGAAGAGAAGCAGCCCGAGGCCGATCGAAAGGCAGACGGTGGAGGAATCGATCGCCACGCCCACCCAGTCCCCCGGATGGCGCGCGATGATGCCCGGCATGAAGACGAGCAGCATGAACAGCCATAGCCCGATCGTGAGCGGCACGGCATCGGCCCATCGCGCATCGGATTTCGCGGCTGGCATGAACGTGGTGACCCCCCGGTGGGTATGCGAGCCGTTCTGCCCCAAAATCACGCTTTCGTCACGCAGTGCGAGTTCCATGCCGGGGGTTTTTGGCAGTCCGGCAGCAACTGGCCACATCAGCGGGACGAAATTGACGGTCCGCGCGACGAATCTGCGCTCCTGCGGTCCCTGGCCATCATGGTCGCGCGGGCGGGAGCCCTCGCCGCAGCGGCCGTGCGATCGGCGGCGCCGGGGTTAGGACTATCGCCATGCATCGCCGTCGCGGTGCATCGGCGCGGATGTATCGCGCCGCCAGTTGCGGAGCGTATCATGGAAACGAGCAGGACGGTGGGTGGCCGTCTGCGCCGTTCCGGCCGGCTTGTTCGCTGGCTGGCGGCGGCGGGCGCCACCGCAATGACGACGCTGGCCCTGGCGGGCGAGCCGATGACGATGGGCGCCGGCCCGGCCGAGGCATCGACCGCCGCGCCGGCGGCGATGGCGGCGGCCCCCGCGGGACGGTGGCAGCCCGCCGATGTCGCGGCCTTGCTGGAGGAAATCGACGCGGCGCCCGGCGAGGGGCTGGATGCCGCGCCCTATGGCGGCGACGCGATAAGGCAGGAAATGGCGAGCGGGCAGGGCGGTGCGGTGCTGGATGCGCTCGCGGATGCCGCCGCGCTCAGGCTTGCCGGGGACTATCTCAACGGCCGGGTCGCCGATCGGGCCGGGTTCGACTGGCATATCGAGCGGACGGATGCCGATCCCGCCCGCCTGCAGGCCGGCCTGCGCCAGGCGCTCGCCGCCGGGCAGGTGCGGCCGTGGCTGCGGTCGCTGCTGCCGGCCGATCCGCGCTATGCCGCGCTGCGCGAGGCGCTGGCCGCGACACCGCCTGCGGATGCCGGCCGGCGCGACCGGCTGGCGGCCAACATGGAACGCTGGCGCTGGCTGCCGCGCGATCTCGGCGCCGATCACATCTATGTGAACGTACCGAGCTACACGCTCGACCTCGTCGACGATGGGAAGCCGGTGTCGAGCTACACCGTCGTCGTCGGGGCGCCGGCCACGCCCACGCCGCAGATCGCGATGGCGGCAAGCTCCGTCGTGGTGAACCCCTGGTGGAACGTGCCGGCCAGCATCATCCGCTCGTCGCGGCTGCGGCCGGGGGCGGTCAATCCGGCGAGGGGTTATGAATTCTATCCGGTCGGCGGCGGGCGTTATGCGGTGCGGCAGCGGCCGGGGCCGGGCAATGCGCTGGGCCGCATCAAGATCGACATGCCCAATGCCCATGCGATCTACCTGCACGACACCCCGGCCAAGGCCTATTTCGACAAGCCTTCCCGGGCGTTCAGCCATGGCTGCATCCGGGTGAAGGATATCGATCGGCTGGCCGAGGAGATGGTGCGCCTGGATCATGGCCGCACCGCCGATATCGAGCGGGGCCTCGCCGGGCGGACGACCACGACTGTGAAGCTCGACACAGCCCGGCCGGTCTGGCTGGTCTATTTCACGGCCCAGGCCGGGCCGGACGGCAAGGTCGCCATGCTGGAGGATCCCTATAATCGAGACCCCCGATTGATCGCACGCCTCAACGGTCCGATGCGGCTCGCATCGCGCTGACAGGGCGTCCTCGATCAAACCCCCGAAGCATGTGGGGACGGGCCTGTCGAAAGCCTTTCAGGAGGCGGACGGCAGGCCCGGCTTTTTTGGGGAACGCGAAACGCGCGGATCAGGATCGCGTGCCGAAACCGAAATCGAGGAAGCTCGGGATCGGCCCGTTCCAGCCTTCGCCGGGGCCGTCATCCGCCGGGCGGCGTTCATGACGCGGGGCAGCGGCAGCCGCCTTGGCCGGACGTTCCTCGCGCCGGGGCTTTTCCTCGCGCCGGGGCTGATCCTCGGCCTTGGCGCGCTTCGGTTCGGCATCGGCGCGCTTCGGTTCGGTATCGGCCCGCTTCGCTTCGGCCTCGGCGGGCTTCGCCTTGGCGCCACGGGCGCGGCGGGCGGGCTTTTCCTCGGCAGCGGCAGCGGGCGCCCTGGCGGGTTTCGCCTCGCCGATCCTCGGGATCTTCTGCTGGGCCAGCTTCTCGATATTCTCGACCGCCTCGGCATCGTCGGGCGTGACGAGGGTGAAGGCCTTGCCGGTGGCACCGGCACGGCCGGTGCGGCCGATGCGGTGGACATAATCATCGGGGTGCCAGGGCACGTCGAAATTGAAGACGTGGCTCACGCCCTTGATGTCGAGCCCGCGCGCGGCGACGTCCGACGCGACGAGGATGTTGATCTCGCCATTCTTGAACCGGTCCAGCTCGCGCAGCCGCTCGCTCTGGTCCATGTCGCCGTGGATCTGGCTGGCGTGGAAGCCGTGGCGCTGCAGGCTGGTGGTCAGCTCGCGCACGGTCGTCTTGCGGTTGCAGAAGATGATCGCGGTGCGCACGTCGTCGGCGCTCAGCAGGTTGCGCAGCACCTCGCGCTTGGCGCGGGGCTGGCATTCGACGAGCTTCTGCTCGATCGATGCGTTGGCGGTGCCGACGCGGGCCACCTCGATCCGCTTCGGATTGTTGAGGAAGCGATCGGCCAGCTTCTTGATCGGCGCCGGCATCGTCGCGGAGAATAGCAGGGTCTGCCGCTGGGCCGGCAGCTTGGTGCAGATTTCCTCGATATCGGGGATGAACCCCATGTCGAGCATCCGGTCCGCCTCGTCGATCACCAGCAGGCTGCATCCGGTCAGCAAGATCTTGCCGCGCTGGAACAGGTCCATCAGCCGGCCGGGCGTCGCGATCAGCACGTCCACGCCCTTTTCCAGCGCCGCCACCTGATCGCCCATGTTCACGCCGCCGATCAGCAGCGCCATGGAGAGCTTGTGATACTTGCCGTATTTCTCGAAATTCTCGGCCACCTGGGCGGCCAGCTCGCGCGTCGGCTCCAGGATCAGCGATCGCGGCATCCGCGCCCGGCTGCGGCCATGGGCGAGGATGTCGATCATCGGCAGCACGAAGCTGGCCGTCTTGCCGGTGCCCGTCTGGGCGATGCCGATGAGGTCCTTCATCATCAGCACGGGCGGGATCGCCTGGGCCTGGATGGGAGTCGGCTCGTCATAGCCGGCTTCGGCCACGGCGCGCAGGAGTTCGTCAGAAAGGCCGAGATCGGCGAAAGTCATAAGCGACCTGGAAATGTGGCGGTGTGCGAGAACGACGCCGCTCCTTCCGGGGCGCTTGGGCGGAAGGGCGCGATTTGTCAAGCGGAACGGGCGATTCGGCCGCTCGAAGAGCTACTTCTTCTTGCCTTCGACCGGCGTGAGGGTGCGGAAACGGCGAATCTGGCATTCGCCGCCGGACCGGGCGTGGATGCTGTCCCGCCCCGCGCAGATGCGCCGATCCTCGGTGGGGCGGATGTAGAAGCCGTTATAATAATCGAGCGCGGGGCATTCGTCCTCGAACNCCGCCCGCACGCGGCCGCCGCCGCGCAGGATGATGTCGACGCTGTCCTCCTCCNCCGCGGTGGCGCCCGCCACTTCCGACATGGGCAGGCATTTCGGGCCCTTGCCTTCCTTCCATTCGATCGGGGCGATGGCCTGGCGGCCGCGGGTAGGCACGCGGATGATCACGCTTTCCCGAATCGTAAGCTGGGCGAATCGCGCCGTCACGGCGGCGGATTCGGGTGGGGGCGCCGCACCGCTCGACAGCAGCAGCGCGGACAGCAATTCCGCCCCGATCATGAATTCGCCCGCATAATGGCTGGCATCGATTCCCCGTCGCGGTTGAACAAGAGCTTAATTGGATGTCGTTTCCGTTGGGCGAAGCCGCCGCTATAGCGTTCGACGATGGTTTCGTCTCCACCCGACCCCGCATTCCTGGAATGCCTGGCGAACCGGCTGGGGCCGCGCGGCTTCACCGCCGATCCCGCCGATATCGATCCCTGGACGATCGATTGGCGCGGCCGCGTGCGGGGAAGCGCGGTGGCGCTGCTGTCGCCCGCCGACACCGCGGAAGCCGCCGATATCGTGGCGATGTGCGCGGCCGCCGGCGTGCCGCTGGTGCCGCAGGGGGGCAATACGTCGATGGTGGCGGGCGCCACGCCGCCGGCCAATGGATCGGCGCTCATCCTGTCCACCCGGCGCATGCGGGCGATCCGTTCGATCTCGGCGGCCGATGGCGTGGCGGTGGTGGAGGCGGGCGTGGTGCTCGCCGATCTCCACGATGCCGCCGCCGTTCACGGCCTGCGCTTCCCCTTGTCGCTCGCGGCCAAGGGATCGGCCACGATCGGCGGCCTCGTCTCCACCAATGCCGGCGGCACGCAGGTGCTCCGCTTCGGGCCGATGCGGGCGCTGGTGCTGGGGATCGAGGCGGTCCTGCCCGATGGATCGCGCTTCGACGGGCTTTCCGCGCTCCGCAAGGACAATCGCGGCTATGACCTGCGCCAGCTTCTCACCGGGGCGGAAGGCACGCTGGGGATCGTGACGGCCGCCAGCCTCAGGCTCGTGCCCGCGATCGGCCGGCGGGCCGTGGCCTGGGCCGGGCTGGATTCGCCGCAGGCCGCGCTGGCGCTGCTGCGGCGGCTGGAAGCGGCGACGGGGGAAGCGGTCGAAAGTTTCGAGCTGGTGCCGGACGACGCGCTGGACCTTGTGATCCGCCACATCCCCGGCAGCCGGGCCCCGCTTGGCGGCGCCCATCGCTGGCATGCCCTGATCGAGGCGACCGCGCCGCAGGGGGCCGCCGATCCCGCCGATGCCCTGGGCCAGGTGCTGGGCCAGGCCATGGCCGATGGCGGGGTGGGGGATGCCACGATCGCGGCCAGCGAGGCGCAGGCCGAGGCCTTGTGGCGGCTGCGCGAATCCATCTCGGATGCCGAGCGGGCGGACGGCATGGCGGCGAAGCACGACATATCCGTTCCCGTTTCGGCGATGCCTGACTTCATCCTTTCGGCGCGCGTGGCGGTGGAGGCGGCCTTCCCCGGCACCCGCGTCATCGCCTTCGGCCATCTTGGCGACGGCAACGTCCACTTCAACGTCCGCGCCCCGGCCGGCATCCCGGCCACGGGGGCGGAGGGGATGGCCTGGCTCGCGGAAACCGGCGCCGCCGTCAGCCGGATGGTCAACGACCTCACCGTCGCGGCCGGCGGATCGATCTCCGCCGAACATGGCATCGGCCAGACCAAGCTCGCCGAATATGCCCGCCTCGCCGATCCCGCCCGGCTGGCGGCGCAGCAGGCGATCAAGGCCGCGCTCGATCCCCGCTGGCTGATGAATCCGGGCAAGTTGGTGCCAAGGTAAAAGCAGCCGAAGATCCAGGCGGAACTTGCCTCCCGGCGCGAGGGGCCATAGACGAACCGGCTCACAGGTCCGGGAATCCTTCCCGGGCCGCAAAGACAGGTTCGGGAGACCTCATTACATGGCGAGCGCACCGCCGAGCGGCCTGCCGCTTTTCTACAACCAGCTCCAGCCGCTTTCGAGCAGCCTCCACGCCGATTATGTCCTGCGCCAGCGGGATAGCGTGCCGTTCCTGGCCGGCGTCCATGCGGTGCCGCTGACGGTGGAGGAATTCGGCCTCGCCCAGCGCCACTATCCGATCGTCTTCTCGTCCGGTCCCAATCCGGTTCCGCTCGCGCTGATGGGCCTGAACGAAGGCGTGAACATGTTCGTCGGCGAAGACGGCAAGCTGGCGGGCGATGCCTATATCCCCGCTTATGTCCGCCGTTACCCGTTCATGCTCGCCAAGCTGCAGCCGAACAGCGAGGAGCTTTCGCTCTGCTTCGATCCCACGTCCGACACGGTGGGCCAGGGCGGCGAGGGCGCGGCGCTGTTCGCCGACGGCCAGCCTTCCGATGCGACCAAGGGCATCCTGGGTTTCTGCGAGCAGTTCGAGCAGGCCGGCCAGCGCACCGCCGCCTTCATGCAGGAACTGGTAGATCTGAAGCTGCTGATCGACGGCGAAGTCTCGATCCAGCCGGAAGGCGCGCCGCAGCCCTTCATCTATCGCGGGTTCCAGATGATCGCGGAGGACAAGCTGCGCGAACTGCGCGGCGATCAGGCTCGCAAGCTGATCCAGTCCGGCCTGCTGGCGCTGGTCTATGCCCACCTTTTCTCGCTTTCGCTGATCCGCGATCTGTTCGCGCGCCAGCTTCAGGCCGGCAAGGTTCCGGCCCAGCAGCCGCAGCTGCAGGTCTGATCGTCATCCCACCCCGGATCGGCGGGTTCGATCCGGGCTTTCCCGCCGGGTGAGCGGGAATGAGCGGCGTCCGGTTTGCACCGGACGCCGCACTGCCGAAAAACTTGGTTGCAGATATTGAAATCGGGGGTGGCGAGGCATATCTTCCCATCAGTGCGCGGGCGTGTCCCCCTTTCGCGACCGCGCATGAGCGCGTCTTTTGACGCGCTTCCTCCCTGAACCTTGGCCACCTCGTGCCGCAATGCACGAGGTGGTTTTTTATGTGCCGCAGGTCATTCGGCGGCGCGGGCGAGGGGGGCGGAAAGCTCCTCCACCATCGCGGCCACCATTTCGGCGATCAGCGCGCGCATGCGGGGGAGCCCCTCGCCGGGGCCGCGCAGGTCGGGCGCGAGATAGGTGGAACGGTCCACCTCGATCTGGATGGCATGGATGCCGCGGGCGGGATGGGCCTGGCGGTCCAGCGTATGGCCGCCGGCATAGGGGCTGTTGCGCGCGCAAGGAAAACCATGCTCCTCCGCGATGCGGGTCAGGCGATCCATCAGGAAAGGCGGCGCGGTGCGGCCGTGGCGGTCGCCCAGCACGATCCGCGGGGGCTGGCCGCCGCCATGGGCCGGAAGCTGCGGCATGGAATGGCAATCGATCAGCAGCGCCACGCCAAAGCGGCGACGGGCTTCCTCCAGCGTGGAGGCAATGGCCGCGTGCCAGGGGCGATGATCCCTGAAGATGCGGGCCTCCAGCTCCTCCGCGTCCAGCCGCCGCGCCCATATCTCGCTCACGCCCGCCATCCGCCGGGGCACCAGGCCCAGCCCGCCCCTGACCTTGGTGCTCAGGATCACGTCATGCGCACGGGGCCGGGGATCGATCATGGTGGGATCGATTTCCCGCTCGTCGCGGTTGAGATCGATCCAGCAGCGCGGGCGGCGCGCGATGAAGGCGGTTGTGCCTGCGGCGATGGCCTCGTCGACGAGGAGGTCGGCATATCTGTCCTCCAGCGCCTCGAGCCTCGCCCGCGGCACACGCGACATTTCCAGCAGCTCCGGCGGATAATCCCGCCCGGCATGAGGAACCGAAATCAGCACGGGGCAGGCCGGGGCCGTGGGGCCGAGACGGATGAAGCCTTCGGCTGTCTCAACGGATGAAATCGGCGGGCGCATGATGTGCAAACCTAAGCGGGCCGCCACCTGCGCGCAATCCGGGGCGTCGGTCCGGCCGTTGCGGACTGGAAAATTTTAACTGGCCGGCGCATAAGCAGCCACAGGCGCGGGCGGCGGGTCTGCCGCCTTGGGGACCGTGATGATTCGAATCCTGCTGGCCGAAGACGACGATTCGATGCGCGAATATCTTGCGCGCGCGCTCGATCGCTCCGGCTACAAGGTAACCGCGGTCGATCGCGGCACGGCGGCGCTGCCGCTGCTGGAAAGCCAGACGTTCGATCTGCTGCTCACCGATATCGTGATGCCGGAAATGGACGGGATCGAGCTTGCCCAGCGCGCGGCGGTGATCGCGCCCGCGATGCGGGTGATGTTCATCACCGGCTTCGCGGCGGTGGCGCTCAAGGGCGGTGCCGCGCCGCCCACCGCGAAGGTCCTGTCCAAGCCGTTCCACCTGCGCGACCTCGTGATGGAGGTCGACCGCATGTTCGAAGTGGGCAGCGCGACGGAAATCTGAGGATAAGGCGCAAAATTTTCGCAAACCGGCTTGCGCAGCCCCCGGCCCTTCGCTAGGGGGAGCGCCTCACGGCGGGCGTGTAGCTCAGTGGTAGAGCACTGTGTTGACATCGCAGGGGTCGCAAGTTCAATCCTTGCCACGCCCACCATGAAAAGCCCCGGCAGTCCAACGACTTGCCGGGGTTTTTTATGCGCGGATTTTATCGCGGCTTTCGCTGTCTCCGGTGAAGCGCTCCCGGAACGCGAAATTCGATCTTCGATGATCCTCTCGATCTCCGCGCAGGCAGCGCTCCTAGCTATCAGTGGATCCGACGTGCGCTGCGTATTTCAGCCCGGCGTTGCTACCTGCTGAAGGAAGGCGAGGTTCCATAATCCATCGCCTCCAGATCGGCGATCAGGCTCGGCCCGTCCGGCTGCCAGTCGAGGCGCCGGCGTGTCCATTCGCTTGACGAAGGCATGTCGTAGCTCATGAACGATCCCATCCAGCCGAAATGCTCCGTCGCCTTTTCGGGGGCGAGGGAGATGACGGGCAGGCCCAGCCCGTTCCCGATCGCTTCGGCGATCGCCCGCGCCGGGACGCCCGCCTCCGCGGAGGCATGGTAGCGAATGCCGGCCTCATGCTTTTCAAGCGCCAGCCGGTACAGCCGGGCGACATCGGTGACGTGCGCGGCGGGCCAGAGGTTGTCGCCATCGCCGATATAGGCCGAAACGCCCCTGGTGCGCGCGATGGCGATCAGCGGGGAGATCAGCCCCTGTTTCAGGGTGTCGTGCACCTGCGGCAGGCGCACCACCGCGACCGATGCGCCCTTTGCCAGCGCATCCGCGCCGGCCTTTTCCGATGCGATGCGCGGGTTGGGATTGTTCCAGTCGACAGTGTCTTCGGTGGCGGGCTTGCCGGGACCGTTGCTGCCCATGCCGGTGCCGGAGGTGATGATGAAGGGCTTGCCGGTCCCCGCAAGCACCGTGCCCAGGGCCTCGATCAGCCGGGCGTCCTTGGCGCAATTCTCGACGAAGCGGGAGAAATCGTGATCGAAGGCCGTGTGAATCACGGCATCGGCCTGCTCTGCGCCGGCCAACAGGCTCCGCGGATCGTCGATCGTGCCGCGATAGGGCTGCGCGCCCGCCTGTTCCAGCCGACGGGCGCCTTCGTCGGAGCGGGTGAGGCCCAGCACTTCGTGGCCCGCGCCGATCAGTTCGGGCAGGATATGCGATCCGATGAAGCCCGTGGCGCCGGTCAGTAAAACACGCATGGAATATCTCCGAATTGTCCGGGGACTGATCTCGGGCTAGATATCAACCTGTTAAAGTAGTGACCTTATCATGGTATAAGGACCAACAGGATCGCATGGTGCCCGCCCAATCCGCCAACCAGCTCGGAACCTTTCTTCGCAACCGGCGCACCCGGCTCGATCCCGCGGCCTTCGGCTATACGGGCGGCCGCCGCCGGACGCCGGGGCTGCGCCGCGAGGAGCTTGCCCAGCGCGCGAATATCAGCCCAACCTGGTATACCTGGCTGGAGCAGGGGCGGGGCGGGGCTCCGTCCGCCGACGTGCTCGACCGCATCGCCAGGGCGATGATGCTGACCGAGCCCGAGCGCGAGCATATCTACATGCTCGGGCTCGGGCGGCCGCCGGAAGTGCTCTACAAGCCGGTCGAAGGCGTTTCGCCTCGCCTGCGGCGTCTGCTCGACACGCTCGGTAGCCCCGCGATCATCAAGACGGCGATCTGGGATGTGGTCGGCTGGAACAGGGCGGCCGCCACGCTGTTCACCGATTATGCGAAGATCCCCCGGGAGGAGCGCAACATCCTGCGGCTGATGTTCGGCACGGCGCGGGCGCGCACGGCTCAGGACGATTGGCAAGGCGTCGCGCGCTGGGTGGTCGGTGCGTTCCGCGCCGATGTCGCCCGTGCCGGCGTGGGCGAGGAAGCGAACCGGCTTGTCGAGGAGCTTGTGCGCATCAGCCCCGAATTCGATGCGTTCTGGCGGGACAATGATGTCGTCGCCCATGGCGAGGGGTTCAAGCGCATCCACCATCCCGAAGCCGGCCTTATCGAGCTGGAATTCTCGTCCTTCTCGGTCGACGGCAGGCCGGAACTGGGCATGGTCGTCTATAATCCCGCATCGCCGGCCGACGCCGAGGCCATCCGGGCGCTGGTCGCCTCGGCGGAGACCACCACCTGCGGAACGCCGCGCGCGGAGTCGCAGCAGCAGGCATAGGGCCGCAATCGGGATAGCCCATGACACCGCGATAGATTGGGCGGTGGGGTTGATCTGCGGGGCGGGCGATCAATCGGTCGTTGGCGCGCCCGGATAGCAGGGCAGGAGGGCGGAAATCGCGCTGACGCAGGTTAATTCACGGCAGCGTGCGGGGTCTTTTCAGGGGCTGGAAGGTTCATCGAGGGGAATATGCCGGATTTCGGCGCTTCCCTTATCTCGGAGAGACTGCATGGCTACCGCCCAGACCGCGAAACCCGCGCCCAAGACCAGACCGGCTTCGAAGGTCGCCCGCAAGAATGTGCGTGCCGAAGGCAAGCCCGTCGACGCGATCAGGCTGCTCAAGAACGACCACAAGGAAGTGAAGGGCTATTTCAAGGACTATGAGACGCTGGAGGACGATGCCGCGAAGCAGGCGCTCGCGGAGAAGATTTGCCTGGCGCTGACGGTCCACGCGCAGATCGAGGAAGAAATCTATTATCCCGCCGCGCGCGAGGCGATCGACGACGACGATCTGCTCGACGAGGCCGAGGTCGAGCATGCCAGCGCCAAGCAGCTCATCGCGGAGATCCAGGCGATGAAGGCGGGCGACCGGCTGTTCGACGCCAAGGTGACGGTGCTGGGCGAATATATCGAGCATCATGTCGAGGAGGAGGAGAGCGAGATGTTCCCCGAGAGCCGCGACAGCGATCTCGACCTCAAGGCGCTGGGCGTCCAGCTTGCCGAGCGCAAGGCCGAACTCATGGCGCAGGCCCGGTAATAGACGGGACCTCCCCGGCGCCCCACCCGCCAGAAGCGGTCGACCCGTCGATCGCTTCCGCGGAGGGTATCTGCGATTGCCTCGTTATCGGCGGCGGCCCGGCGGGGCTGACTGCCGCGATCTATCTGGCTCGGTTCCATCTCGCCGTCATCGTGATCGACGCGGGGCAGAGCCGGGCGAGCCTCATCCCGCTGACCCGCAATCATGCCGGGTTTCCGGAAGGGATAACGGGCCCCGATCTGCTGGCCCGGATGAGATCGCAAGCCGGCCTCTTTGGCGTGGAGCTTCGCAACGGCCACGTAGATGCGCTCGAGCGGCGGCAGGGAGACTTCCTCGCCCGCACGGATCAATCGACGATCCGGGCGCGGACGGTGCTGCTTGCCACCGGCGTGGTCAATCGCCGCCCGCCCATGATCGATGATTCCACGCACGCGCGTGCGGTGGCCGCCGGCCGGCTGCGCTATTGCCCGATATGCGACGGTTACGAGGTGACTGACCGAGCCGTCGCCGTACTGGGAACGGGCGAGCGCGGGTGCAACGAAGCCTTGTTCCTGCGCAGCTACACCGCCAATGTCACGCTGATCGCCCCTGAGGCGGCGCGCCAACTCTCGGCACAGCAGCGGGCTTTGCTAGGCGAAGCGGGAGTCGGCATTGCCGGGCCTTGCCGCGCGATCCGGCTGGACGGAAATGAGATCCTGGTCGATCTGGAAGCCGGGCCACGGGCATTTGACAGCCTCTACCCTGCGCTGGGCTCGGATGCCCGCTCGGAGCTTGCCGGACAGGTCGGCGCCGACCTGTCCGAAGAGGGATGCCTGAAGGTCGATGCGCATCAGCGCACCAGCGTCGTGGGCCTATATGCCGCCGGCGATGTCGTGCTCGGCCTCGATCAGATCAGCCATGCCATGGGCGAGGGCGGTGTCGCCGCGACCACGATCCGCAACGATCTGGCCCGGCAGACCCCGCTTCTCCGATAGATCAGACCTGGGGCTGCGCGTCGAGATCGACCGCCAGTTCCCGTGGCCAGAAACGCAGCGCGCGGCAGGCTTCGATGAACGGGGCGGCGTCTGCGGCTTTGCCAAGCGGCAGGCAGGCTTCGTCGAGATCCTCGGCGATGCCGGCGGCGGCGAAGAGCGCCTCGGCCTCGGCGCCGATCCCGATATATTTGCAGTGCGCGAACGCATCGGTGACGAAATCCCTGGCCGCGGCGTCGCGCGACAGCAGCGCCGCACCGTCCGCCGAGACCAAGATCGCGACCGCGTCGAACAGGACGGAGGGTCCGCCGTCGATCTTGTGCTTGGCAGAGACGGTCGTGCCGTCGGACAGTGTCACACCGCCGATCTTGGGCGCGATCACCTCATAAACCGCCGCTTCCTTCTCGACCGCCTTCAACAGTGCCGTGAAGATCGCCGCATCCGCGCCATCGCTCAGCAGGATGCCGAGCTTGCGCCCCTTGAAGCTGGCCGGCCCGTTCTTGACGATGCTGAGCTTGTCGGAAGCGGGCAGGTCGGCGATCGGCTCGCGCGCCGCCACGGCGGGATCGGGAAGCGCCAGCCCCAGGCCATCGGCAACGGTTGCCGCAAGCGTCGCATCGATGTTCAGCAGATGCGACACGACGCGCGATCGGATATCGGGCCGTTCGACCTTGGAAAGCTCGAACACCAGCGCATCGCCGATATGCTTCCGTTCGATCGGCATCTGGCTGACGAGGAATTGCCGCGCCTGGCTGTAATGGTCCGCGAAGCTCTCCGAACGGATGCGCTGCTTGGGGCCGTCGGCGGTTTCGGCGAAGCTCGTGAAGCCGCGGGCCGGGTCCTCGCGCGGTCCGCCATCAGCCGCGCCCCAACTGTTGGGTTCATAGTTCGCACGGCCCTTGGGATTGCGCATCGCCATGTGCCCGTCCTGCTGGAAATGGGCCATCGGGCATTTGGGCGCGTTGATCGGGATATGGGTGAAGTTGGGGCCGCCCAGCCTTTTGATCTGCGTATCGAGATAGGAGAAATTGCGCCCCTGAAGCAGGGGATCGTTCGAGAAGTCGATGCCGGGCGGCACATTCTGCGTGCAGAAGGCGACCTGCTCCGTCTCGGCGAAGAAATTGTCGACCACGCGGTCGAGCACCAGCCGGCCGACAATGCGGACCGGCACCAGCTCCTCGGGGATGATCTTGGTGGCGTCGAGCACATCGAAGTCGAAGCCGTCGGCGAAATCATCGTCGAACAGCTGCACGCCCAGCTCCCATTCGGGGAAATCGCCGCCGTTGATCGCGTCCCACAGATCACGGCGATGGAAATCGGGATCGGCGCCGTTGATCTTGACCGCCTCGTTCCAGACGACCGATTGCAGGCCCTGCCTGGGCTTCCAGTGGAACTTGACGAAGGTCGATCTGCCCTCCGCGTCGAGCAGCCGGAACGTGTGGACGCCAAAGCCCTCCATCGTCCGGAAGGAACGGGGAATCGCCCGATCCGACATGGTCCACATGATCATGTGGAAGCTCTCCGGCGTCAGGCTGACGAAGTCCCAGAAATTGTCATGCGCGGTCTGCGCCTGCGGGAAGTTGCGGTCGGGCTCGGGCTTGGCCGAGTGGATCAGATCGGGAAACTTGATCGCATCCTGGATGAAGAAGACGGGGATGTTGTTGCCGACCAGATCCCAATTGCCCTCCTGCGTGTAGAGCTTGACCGCAAAGCCGCGCACGTCGCGGGCGAGATCGAATGATCCCTTGGAGCCGGCGACGGTCGAGAAGCGCACGAACGCCGGCGTGCGCTCGCCGACGCGCTGGAAGATATCGGCCCGGCTGACATCGGCCAGGCTGTCGGCAGCTCGAAGAAGCCGTGCGCGCCATAGCCGCGCGCATGCACGACGCGCTCGGGAATCCGCTCATGATCGAAATGGAAGATCTTTTCGCGGAAATGGGAATCCTCGAGCAGGGTGGGGCCACGTTTGCCCTGCTTCAGGCTGTTCTGGTCGTCCGCCACCGGAATGCCCTGCTGGGTGGTGAGCGTCGCCACGTCGCGGTCGGCGGCCTGGCGCGTCTCGCCGCCGCTACCCTGCGGCTCGTCATAGGAAAAGGAGATCGCGGCATCGGCGGGCAGGGGCGAGGCCTTCTGCGGCGATTCGCCTCCGACATCCACCCCCGCCAGCTCTGGCGACGTCATGCCGCCGGTGGATTTCGCGGGTAACTTGCCCGATGCCGGTGTCCTGGCCATGGTGATATCCTCATCTTCGCTCGATGCCTGGACGAGGCGGCCGGCCGGGATGGTTCCGGACATGCGGCCGCGACGCCAATGGCGGGATGTGGCCTAAGAACCCAGGCAACGCCGGGCGGTTGCCGGGGCCGGGGCTAAATTAACCTGCGTCATCATGATTGCGCCCGGGCCGGCGCAACACCCGGCCACGTCGCCCGTTGGGGAGAAGCACGGCGCGACCGCCGATGCATCCTGGCCCACCCCGGAGGATGGTCTGCCGTGTTCACCGAACGTTTCCTGAGAGATAAACGTGGTGTCAGCCTCGAGGTTGATGAGCGCGAAAGGCTCGAGGCGGCCATTGTCGAGGTTCAGACGGTTGAACCCCGCAAGACGATCGCCCGCGCGGGCGAATCCCTTCAGCAAAGCACGCTGCTGCTGGAAGGCATCATGTCGCGCTATATCGATGACCGGCGCGGCCTGAGGCAGCTCGTGGCGGTGCATGTTCCGGGCGATTTCGTCGATCTGCACGCCTATCCGCTCAAGATCCTCGACCATGATGTCGCGACCATGACCGCGGCGACGGTGGCGATCGTGCCGCACGTGGCGCTCGACGCCATCACGCGCGAGATGCCCAGACTAGCCCGCAAGCTCTGGTTCGCGACGCTCATCGATGCCGCCATCCACCGCGCCTGGCTGTTCCGCCTCGGCCGTCTCGATGCGATCGGGCGCGTTGCGCATTTCCTGTGCGAGACCAATGTGCGGCTCGTATCGGCCGGCCTCAGCGATGGTCGCCGCTTCGCGTTCGGCCTCACCCAGAATGATCTCGCCGAGATATGCGGCCTCACCAATGTGCATGTGAACCGGGTGATGCGGCATCTGCGCGAAGATCGGCTCTGCATTTTCCGATCCTCGCTCGTCGAAATCCTCGATCCCGAACGATTGGCCGAACGCGGGCAGTTCAATCCCGCCTATCTCTATATCGACTACGCCCCGCCCGAGCACTCGCCCTCAAATCCGCCCTCAAATCCAAGGCCATAGCTTCATGCCCGCACCGCCCGCCGTTCCGCAGCCACAGACCAAAGCCGGTATCGCCAGCGCCGAAGATGGGCTCGTCGTCCTCGACGGACCCGATGGCGTGGCGGTGACGATGACGCCGGATGCCGCGACGCGGACCGGCCAGAACCTGATCTCGGCCGCGGAAATCGCGGAGCGGCAGAGGGCGGACAAGGATAGATCGGAAGGGCAATGATGCGCGGCCACCTTCCGCCCGGAGCCGTCTGCCGGCGGCGCATGCTCGCCACATCGGCATGCGTGCTGGCGATGCGGGATTCGTATTGATCGGTGTTGATTTCGCCCGGCCGGCCGGAACGCCGACCATCGGCGCCGGTTGTTCGGGGCATGGTGCCAGCCGCTGGCTGTCCCGATCAGGAGAATGCCGATGTCCGTCCTCGACCGCCTCATAGCCGCCGTTACGCCGCCTGAGACCGAGCAAGCCCGCCTGGAAGCGCGCACGAAGGCGACCAGCGCAGCCGCCCCGGGCGATTGGCTGGACCAGATCCTGCAGCATCACATGGACCTCGAGGATGCCTTTGCCGAGGTGAAGGCCAGCGCGGATGCCGCGGGCCGCAGCTCCGCGCTCAACCAGCTCGGGCTCCTCCTGACCGGCCATGCGATCGCGGAGGAGGCGGTGATCTATCCCGCGCTCGCCGAAGATGGCGAGAAGGCCCATGCCAGCATGGGATATGACGAGCAGGCGATGGTGAAGGTCCAGATGGCGCTTCTCGAGAAGCTGGACCCCATGAGCCAGGATTTCATCGACAAGCTCGAGCATATCGAGGGCGCGGTCGCGCATCATATGTATGCCGAGGAGGGCAACTGGTTCCTCGACCTCAAGGAAAAGGCTTCGGCCGCGGACCAGGCCATGCTGACCAGGCGCTATGCCGAAGAATATGAACGATATGTCGGCGCGGATATGCCGGCCTGATTGCCATGGTCCGCACGGGGCTAAGGCCTGTCAGGTCCGGTGCGTCCCGGCGCCGCGGGGCGACTGGCCGGACCGGATGCCCGGCCAGTCCTTTCGTTATCGGCCTGAAACAGACGCTGGCCGACGGCGAAGGGCGGATCGCGGCGCGTTTCGATATCAATGATCTCGCCGGCGAGGTGTTGATCTCGCGGGATTCGGTGTGGGTCCTCATCCGCCGTGAAGGTGCCGGCGGCCTGGCGTTGCGTGCCGCATTCCTGCCGACCGCCTTCACCTGCCAGAAGGTTGCGGCGCATGCGGGCGAGACGATGCGGCTTGAGCTCGGAAGCGCCATGGGCAACCACTCCATCG
This sequence comes from Edaphosphingomonas haloaromaticamans, assembly GCF_001853345.1. Classification (NCBI taxonomy): domain Bacteria; kingdom Pseudomonadati; phylum Pseudomonadota; class Alphaproteobacteria; order Sphingomonadales; family Rhizorhabdaceae; genus Edaphosphingomonas; species Edaphosphingomonas haloaromaticamans. Next base: position 1,767,068 of record NZ_MIPT01000001.1, read on the forward strand.
TGCTCAGGGCCGGCGGCGATGCGCTCGAGCATATCCGCATGACGGCCACCTTCACGCCGTCGATGCCCGCCCTCATTCCGTTCATGCCGCGCGATCTCTACCCGCTTGACGGGGACGATGATCCCCTTGGAGCGGAAGGCCGTGTCGAGGCGGCGCAGCGCGGCCTCAACAGCGGGATGATCTATTTCCGCATCGACGAGCCCGCCTTCGGCAACGTGCTCTATTTCCAGAACCTGACGGCGATGAACGCTTATTACCGCGCCACAAAAACCAGCCCCGACGGCGCGGTTGGCGGCCTGTGGCCGGAACTCGGCTATCTGCTGCCGACGCCGGTTCAATCGGGCAAGCTGCCGTCCGACCCGCTCACTGCCGGGGTCGAGGTGACGCTGTCCGACGCGATCCTCGTCTTCCGCCATCACGCCCCGCCGCATGAGCGTGAATCCGCGCGCCAGTTCCTGCAGATGCTGGGCGAAGCCTATAAGCTTCTCGACCTCCCGCCCACGGATTATCGGGATTGGGTGGCGCGCGCCGAACGGACGCTCATCGATCTCGACAAGGCCCCGGAAGCGACGATCCGCCATTATGGCCATCGCTATGTCCACCCCTATACCGCGAGCGAATATCCGGACTCGATGGTGNAGATCTCGGTGNTNGCNG
>NZ_MIPT01000001.1:1767741-1877312 GCF_001853345.1 Edaphosphingomonas haloaromaticamans
AGATGGCAGGGCGCGGCCCATCCGCTCGAAGCCGAACTGCGCGCCGGGCTCAGCCGCTTTTACGATCCGGAATTGAAGGCGCTCAGGCGCTACCTGCCCAATGTCGGCGACGACAAGGACGCCGACGCGGTCGACAGCTGGTATCTCTACCACCCGATGCTCAACCTGGGGCGGATGGCGCTGGCGGGCGATGGGTCTTCGGCCAGGCTGTTCCTCGATTGCATCGACTTCAGCATCAGGGCCGCCCGGCACTTCGACTATAAATGGCCGATCCAATATAAGATAACCGACTTTTCCGTCATCACCGCGACCGCCAACGACGATCGCGGCCAGACGGATGTCGGCGGCCTTTATGCCTATGTCATGCTGCAGGCGCACGAGCTGACCGGCGATCCGCGCTTTCTCGACGAGGCAAAGGCAGCGATCGATGCGGCCATGGGGATGCGGTTCAACCTCAACTATCAGGCGAACCTCACCGCCTGGGGCGCCGCGGCCTGCATGCGGCTCTACCGCATCACCAATGACGTGAAATATGCCGAGCAGAGCTATGTCTATCTCGCCAGCTTCTTCCACAATTGCGAGATATGGGAGAGCGAGCTCGAGCATGCGGTGCATTACCGCAATTTCCTGAGCGTCACCTGCCTCCAGGACGCGCCCTATATGGCGATCTACGAGTGTTTCGACGCCTTCACCGCCTTCGAGGTCTATCTGGACCAGAGCGGGCCGGATCTCGATCCGGCGGTGCGGATGCTGGTGGCCGAATATTGCAGATATGCGCTCGATCGCGCCTGGTATTATTATCCGGATGTCCTGCCGGCCGGGATCCTCGCGACCGGGAACCGCAACGGCCATATCGATCGCAAGCTGTCGTTCCCGCTGGAGGACCTCTATCCCGATGGTCAATGTCCCGGTCAGGTCGGCCAGGAAATATACGGCGCGGGTGCCGCGATGGTGTTTGCAACCCGCAATTTCCACGCGGTGGAAGGCGCGCCTTTCAAGCTGTTCTGCGACCATTTCATCAGGGGAATCGAGCGCATCGGCGATCGGTCGCTGAGCATCATGCTGGACGGCGGCGAAACCTGCGTCGCCACCCTGAGCTTCGTTCGGGAAAAGCGCCGCAAGCTGCCCAGGACAAAAGTTGCGGCCGCCGACGGCGATGTCCTGCGCGGGCACCCGATGGGGGCCGACCGCATCGATTATCACGTGCCGGCCAGTGGCCGTCTCATCATCAGCTGGATCGACGGGAAAGGGTAAGCATGACCGAGCTATCCGACGCACATACCCAGCAGCCGGGACTGGCGGGGCGCAAGGCCATCATCACCGGCGGCACGACGGGGATCGGCCGCGCGATCGCGGTGCTGCTCGCCTCCGAAGGCGCCAGGATATTCGTCTGCGGCCGAACGCCCGAGCATCTGGATGACGCGCTGAAGCGCATCCGCGAGGTAGGCGAGGGGGACGGCATCAATGTCGACCTTGCCAACCGGGAGGAGGCCGAGCGGTTTTTCGATGCCGCCGAGGATTATCTGGGCGGCATCGACATTGCCGTGATCAACGCGGCGGTCCCGGCCGAGGCGCTGGCCGAAACCGACGATGGGGATACCGATTACCAGATCGCCGTGGATTTCGCGTCCTACCTCACCACCACACAGGCCGCCGCGAAGCGGATGAAGGCGGGGAGCGATATCATCCTGATCGGATCGATGTCCGCCGTGTCGCGCAAGGGAGGCAATTCCATCTACGTGGCGGCCAAATCGGGCATCCAGGGATTTGCGAAATCGCTGCGGGAGGAACTGGCCGAGCAGGACATCAAGGTCGGCCTGATAGAGCCGGGCTTCACGGGCGCAGATTTCCAGTATCCCGAATTTCCTCCCGAAAAGCAGCGGGAGCTGATCCGGCAGCATAGGATGCTGCGGGCGGAGGATATCGCCGTCTCCACGCATTTCATGCTTACGCAACCCCGGCGCACGGCGATCTCGCTCATGCGCGTCGAGACCCGGCTCAACCATCCCTGAACGGATATATTCCGTCGACAAGCTGGTCCTGGTCCCGGCCAGCGTCGTCCCTCGATCCTCGCCCGGTCGCCGGATGCGCTGTTCTGAAACCGTCCGCTAGGAGCATCCGCTCGAACACCGCGACCATCGTGGGGATGGGCGGGACGGGCGCGCCTTTCCCGGCCTATCGCCCCAGCCTGTCCCTCGGCAGACGCAATGCCAGTTCCAGGCCGTCCGCCAGCCAGGCCCGTTCCATCGTGCCGCCCAGCCCCTTGAGGGCGGCGGCCATCAGGTCCGTGCCGAATCCGTGCCGCTCTTCGCTCGGCTTTTGTCCGCCATGCTCGCGCCACATGAGCAAGAGGTCGTCCCCATCAAGCTCGGCCTTGATGTCGAGCGTGCCCCGCGCGTTTGAAAGGCCGCCATATTTCACCGCGTTGGTGGCCAGCTCATGCAGCAGCAACCCCATGGAGGTGAGGGCGTGCCGCCCTATATCCACAGGCGGGGCTTCGATCGTGATGCGCCCACCCTCGAGATAGGGGTGGAGGACCGCGTGGAGAACGGCGTCCAGGGCGGCGCTTTCATCGGTCTCCAAGCCGGGTTCGGTAAGGATCAGGCGATGCACCGCGCCGAGCGCGGCCAGCCGGTCGCCCAGATCGTCGGCGAATGCGTCGACGGTCGAAGCACTCCGGCGGCTGACGCTGACCAATCCTTGCACGATCGTCAGGAGATTTTTGATGCGGTGATGCATCTCGCGCAGAATCATCTGCTGCGCCTCGGCTTGGCGCCGGCGTTCGCTAATGTCGTGGGCGATCTTGGAAGCGCCGATGATGCGCCCCTGCGCGTCGCGCACCGGCGAAATGGTGACCTCGATCTCGACCGGTATCCCGCCTTTGGCGAGCCGCACGGTTTCCAGCCGGTCGATACGTTCCCCCCGGCGAAGCCGGGCGATGATATCGATTTCCTCGTGAAGCCTGTCTTCCGGAATGAGCATGGTGATCGGCTGCCCGATCGCCTCCGCGCGGGTATAGCCAAAGAGCTTTTCGGCGCCGCCGTTCCAGCTTGTGATCAGCCCGTCGAGCGTCTTGCTGAGGATCGCATCGAAGCTGCTGTCGATGATCGCCCCGAGCCATGCCGTGGCGTCGGCGTCGGGCGGCTGGTTGTCCGTCCGGGCGGCGGCATCAGACGCCGTAACGAGCCTGATCGCTCTGCTGTCCGATCCCATCATGAAGCGCTCCTTGCTTGATGGTTGGCATCGAATTTTCGCACATGCTTAGCAAGGCGAGCCTGCAACTCCAACCGCCGGCCCGCAAATGGAATCGGCATCCGTGAACTGAGATCAAGCTAAGCCTTTAAGGGGAATCCGCAACGGCAGGTCGCCGGCTTTCGCTATAACATTCATCAATCTCGGGTGTTTGATCTTTTCCTGAATTGGACGAGGCTTGGATTGAAGCCTGCGCTCCCCGAGCCTAGGGGGCATTGGAGAAGCCCATCACGGCCTTTATCTCGACATACTCGTCAAAGCCGAAGGCGCCCCATTCCCGCCCGTTTCCGCTCATTTTATATCCGCCGAATGGCGTGAGGCTGTCGCCAGTGCTCCCGTTCAGCGATACGCGGCCCGCGCGCAGGCGGGCTGCGACTTCGCGAATCTGCGAAGGGTCGGTCCCCCAGATATAGGCGGCAAGGCCGTAGTCGGTATCATTGGCGATCTCGCAGGCCTGATCGAGCGTTTCATATCCCAGGATCGAGAGCACCGGGCCGAAAATCTCCTCGCGCGCGATGGTCATGCCGTTGGTGACATCTGCGAAGACGGTCGGCCTGACGAAATAGCCCTTGTCGATTCCGTCGGGCAGGCCGGGGCCGCCGGCAATCAGCGTGGCCCCTTCGTCCATTCCCTTTTTTATCAGGCGCTGGACCTTGCCCCACTGCGTGGCCGAGACGACCGGCCCCATCGAAACGTCCGTAGCCGGATCGCCAACGCTGATCGCCGCCGCCGCGTCGCGCGCGAGCCTGCTCACCTCCATCATTCGTGCCTTTGGCACGATCATCCGCGTCGGCGCGTTGCATGACTGGCCGCTATTGTTCATCACCTGCCTGATGCCGGCCGCGACGGCCGTGGGATAATCGGCGTCCTCCAGCAGGATGTTGGGTGACTTGCCGCCCAGTTCCTGTGAAACCCGTTTGACGGTAGGGGCGGCGGCGATCGCGACTTCGATACCGGCGCGTGTCGAGCCGGTGAACGAAACCATGTCCACCTGGGGATGCGAAGCGATGGCCGCGCCTGCCGCGGCTCCGCCGTTTACGAGGTTGAAGACGCCCGCGGGCACGCCGGCCGCATCCAGCACCTCGGCGAACAGATAGGCGCTGAAGGGAGCGATCTCGGACGGCTTCAATATCATCGTGCAACCGGTGGCGATGGCCGGCGCGACCTTGCAGGCAATCTGATTCAGGGGCCAATTCCAGGGCGTGATCAGGCCGCACACGCCGATCGGCTCCCTGACGATCCGAGTTGTTCCCTGCTCCTCCGCGAAGGCATAGTTCCGCAGCACGGCGACTGCCGCTTCGAGGTGGGCGAGGCCGCTTCCCGTCTGCGCGCGCAACGCCAGCGATCGCGGGGCGCCCATTTCCTCGGTGATCGCGTCCGCGATCTCGATTTCGCGCCTTTTATATTCGGCGATGATCCGCTGGAGGAGGTCGATCCGCTCCTCGCGCGTCGTCACGGCCCATGATGCGAATGCTCGCCGCGCCGCGGCCGCTGCGCGATCGACATCGGCCGCAGTTCCGGCCGATACGTGTCCGGCGACTTCCTCGGTCGCCGGATTGATGACGTCGAGCAACTGTGCCCCGCCAGCGGGATCCACCCAAGCTCCGTCGATGTAGAATTTCGTATATTCGCGCATGCCTTCTCCTGAGCGTGGCGGTATCCCACAGTCGGCCGCCGCAGATCAGACGATCCGATCCCGGGCGTTGTTCAGGCTGGCGCGATAGATGGGCAGCCCCATCAACAGGATCCCGATAATCACCGGCAACAGGATTCCGCCCGCGATGGAGATCGAATAGCGGAGCGCTGCCTCGTCGCCGAACCCGAAATCCGTGATCGCGGCGATGAAGCTGGCACCCAGCCCCAATCCGACGAGGTTCACGCACAGCAGCGTCAGCGCCATCACCTGCCCCCGCAACTGATTGGGGGTCACATCCTGGATCGCCGAGATCATGACCCCTTGCGCCGCCTGGCCGACCAGCGTGCCCACCGCCATGCAGCCGAGCGCAAGGGCCGCGTTCGGCATCAGCGGGCCGATGATCAGCGGGAGTGCCTTTATAAGGGTCGTCGCCAGCACGATGCGCATATTGGCATCGGCCCGGCCGGCTTTCATCAGGCGCCCGGAAAGCCAGCCCCCGCCAACGGTTCCAGCCGCGCCGCAGACCAGCATGACCGTTCCGTAATATAGTCCGACATCCTTGATGGACATGCCGTAGGTTCGGATCAGGAATGTCGGATACCAGAGCGAAACGCCTATCGCGAGCATGCCTATCAGCGAAATCGAGCTGATCAGCATGGCGTAGAGTTTCCAGTTCGCCTTGAGATAGTCGAAGGTTACCGACAAGGGCATCCGATGGGTTTCATATCCCTTAGCGAGCTCCCGCCGCATCGGTTCACGGATGGTGAGCAGCAGGGCGACGATGAAGGTGCCCGGCAAGCCGACCACCACGAAAACCATCTGCCATGGCGCGAGCGCCCCGATGATCGGCAGATCGCCGCCGCCCTTGCCGACGAAATATTGCAGCAGCGCCCCGCCGATGATGAGGGCGAGCCCGCCGCCGATCGGGTAGCCGATTGCGTAGCAACTGATCGCGAGCGCGCGGCGCTTTGAATCGAAATAATCGCTGATCAGCGAATATGCCGTCGGGCTGAGCGTCGCTTCCCCCACGCCTACGCCGATACGCGCCGCGAAGAGCTGGCCGAAGTTGCGCGCCAATCCGCATGCCATCGTCATTATGGACCAGAAGGCCACGCCCCAGACGATGATCCGCGTGCGATTTCGGCTCGTATCGACAAACCGCCCGATCGGAATCGCGGCAACGCTGTATAGCAGCGCAAAGGCGAACCCCTGCAGAAGGCTGATCTGGAAATCGCTGAGGCCCAGATCCTGCTTGATGGGGATGACGAGGAGGGTGAGCACGCGCGCATCGATCGCGCTGAAGCAATAAGCCAGCGAAAGGACGCCGACGACATACCAACGGTAAGGCGTGCTCGGCTCGCCTTGCGCCAGCCGCTGCCGCTCCAACACCCTGCTCGCCACGCGCGTTTTCCTTCCTATCGCTACCAGGCCGACACGGGGTTGGCCCGGGCCAACAGCGTGGTCATCCGCTCCCGCAGTTTGTCGTCATTCTCGCTGCTTTCGGGCAACAGCCAGAAGCGGCCTGCCCGAATGCCTTCGAGCGCGAAGGCCGCGACCTCCTCGGGTTCGGTCAGCGCCATTTTCAGGCCGGTTGTCCGAACCAGATCTTCCATCGTCTCATATGCGGGCTTGTTGCCGTCATCGTTGCCATAATCGGCGGGGCGGTTGCGCTTGGAGGCCAGGATGGACGTGTTCACGACATGCGGACCCGGGAACAACACCGCCGCCCGCACGCGATCGCCCTCGCGCAGCAACTGCTGGTAAAGGACTTCGCTGATGCTCGTCACCGCCGCCTTCGACGCGGCATAGATTGGGGTGTTGGGAAGCGAGCGCAGCCCGCCATTGGACGAAGAGGTGTTGATGACGACCCCCTCTTCACCCGATGCGAGCATCCGCGGCACGAAGGAGCGGATGCCGTAAACCACGCCGAAGAGGTTCACGTCGAACCCCCAATGCCAATCGCTGGTGGGAAGCGACCAGATCGTCCGCTGGGCCTCCCCCAGCCCGACACCCGCATTGTTGAAAAGCAGGTGGACCGCTCCATGGCGCGCCCAAACGGCCTCGGCCAGCGCTTCAACCGAGTCCGCCTTGGTGACGTCGACCTGGAGGCCAATCACGTCGCCACCGGTTTCCGTCGCTATTTCCGCGGCGGTGGCATCGAGCCTCGCCTGGTCGATGTCGGCGAGGACGATCTTCGCGCCCTCCGCCGCCAACTGGGCGCCCAGGGCACGCCCCACGCCGCTGGCGCCGCCGGTGATGACGGCGACGCGATCCCTGAAGTCGCGCATCAGGCTGCCTTGGAGCCGATCAGGGGAACGTCTATTCCGGGATTCGATGGCACGTCGTTGCGCTGGACCCAGAAAGGCGCGATGAACTCGCTGGGCACGGTGCGAAGCAATTGCCCGCTCGTATTGGTCGCCCCTTCGACATAATCGAGGCTGACGATGCGGCGGATGGGCACATCGACCAGCGGATCATATGCGGACTCGTGAAAGCGGATCTGCCCGTCGAAGCGGCGCTTCAAGCTGTAGTTCCGTTTCCAGTTGAGCCGTGTGAGAAACACGTCACCATCGAATTCACCCGGCGTGGAGATTGATGGCAAACCCTTGTAACAATAAAAATATTCCTCGAAGGGTTCGGGCTTGCCCTGATCCTCGCCGATCGTACCGTCGACCTCGAAATATGTGATGCCGTGTCGCGTGCAGGTGGCACGCACGTGATTTCCATCCTTTTCGAAGGTGGTTTCCGCGATCTTCTTGGGCTCGCCGAAACGTTCCCGGCCACTCGTGACCACGGACTCGCCTTCCATTGCCATATGGAACACGTAGCCGCCGGGTGTGCCTTCATAGTCGCACATCAGGCCCAGCGTCAGCGCGCCGATCTCGACGGTGGTTTCTGGCGTGACGTGCATGGCCACATGGGCGAACTGGAGGAAAACCTCGGGCCGCGCTGCCGGAACGAGAGGCCGCGGCAACATGGCGCGGACGATCTCGGCATCCGTTTCATAGGTGGCCCGGACCGTCCGCACCGTGTTGTTGAGGCTCGCCGAAGCCGGAGCGCCGGACGATCCCTGTACAAAGCGTAGCTTGGCCATATGCGCTTCTCCCTTGAGCAAAATTGCCCTCATCGCGCAGGCGGTGGCCTGCACGCAGAACATCCAGATCCTGAATCGGTCGGTCAGCCGGCCGCCATCTGCTGCGGGGCGTCCTCGCCTGCGTAGAATTGTTGGAAATAATGCCGGAACCGGAGGATCGGGCCGTCACCGTCGCACAGGAGCGGTTGCGCCCGGTGGATCTTGTGATGCCAGATCGGGATATCGCCTTCGACGCCCGTCTGCCCGCACGTATATTCGATCGCCATGAGCGCTGCCCGATGCTCCGGCGAGCCTTCATCCGTTTCAGGGAAGGTGAAGCAGAAGCGCAGCTCGACCTGATCGGCCTCGACGGGGGTTGCCAGAACCATCAGCGAAAGCGTGACGACGCCCTGCAGTTGCGTGAACTTCTGGCCCGCCCCGTTCTGGATGGTGTTGACGCTGGACGGAATGATCCTGGTGGTTCCATCGGGCAGCACCGCCACGCGCTCGCCATGTGCGCTGCTTCGCCGGATATGGCCGTCATAGGTGGTCTTGCCTTCGGGGACCGCTTCCATCTTGTGCACATATTCGAAGTGCGCGAAGTCGACGCCGTTCTCGGCAATTTCCTGAGGGTTGCTCGCAAAGCTCCAGAAACGGCGGACAGGGGGACTCCAGCCGCTATCGGTAAAGGGGGCATGTTCGATCACGTCGAATGTCGGCGCGATGCGATCGGGATGATACCAGGCCCACACCACCCCGTTCTTTTCCACTACCGGATAAGGCCGTGCGATCGGCTCGCGCCTGGTGATGGGCGGCATCAGCCTGGCATAGGGAATGTCGGCACAGAAGCCGTCCGGGCGATAGGCCCAATGATGAAAGGGGCAGCGAAGGCAGTCTCCCTCCACCGTGCCCCCATGGCCCATATGGGCGCCGAGATGCGGGCAATAGGCGTCAAGCAGGCCGACCGCACCGGATTCGCCCCGGAAAAGAACGAGGTCGCGGCCGAAATAATGGATCGGGCGGACCGCGCCGATCGCGAGCTCATCGCTATAGCTGACAAAGAACCAGCCAAATGGGATCGTCATCGGAAACCGTTGGAGCATCGATCCTCTCCTATCGCCGGCCGCCTTGTGGCGGTCCGGTTGCTGCTCTTTGGCGCTTTTCAAGATGCAGAATAACCTTTCATTCCAGCGGGTGAAGATCGCCGGGGGGGAAGCACTGTCCATGTCGGCGGACAATGGCGCCTATCGCCGGTGGATATGTTCACCCAAAGCGGTCATCGCCGGCCGCATCCATGGCCGTAGTTTGCGATGCTCAAAGCTGACGGCAAGGTGATCGATGAATGCGCGGGTGGCAGCGGGTATCATGCCCGGTGAAAACACCGCCCACACTTCCTTGTCGTAAAAGGCCCAGTCCTGGTTGAGCGCAACCAAGCGGCCATCCATCAGGTCATCGCGAATGATGCTGATCGGCAGCTGCGCGATTCCCAGTCCATGCCGCACGGCCGAGGCGAGCGCGATGCCGCTGTTGCTCTTCCACGTGCCCGAAACCTTCACCCGATTGTTGGGCGCCTGCTTTTCGTTGAAATAGAAATAGCCGCCCAGATCGGCGAGGCACGCATGCGCCGCCAGATCGGCAGGGCTTTCGGGCCAGCCGTGGCGCGCGATATATTCGGGAGAGGCGCACAGGCAGTATGAGAGATAGCCGAATAAACGCGCCTTGAGGCCGGAATCGATCAGCCTGCCGTATCGGATAACGACATCGAATTGTTCCTGCACGAGATCCGCCTCGCGCAGATAGGCCACGACCTCGAGCGAGATTTCCTGATGCCGGGCGCTGAATTCGGCGACGATCGATGACATGAAGGTGACGCCGAATATGTCGCTAAGCCCCACGCGGAGACGCCCTACGGGGCGTTCCTGGAACTGCGCCATCTGACGTTCCACATCGATGAGAGACGAGCGCATTTCCATGCAGCGCTGGTGGAACAGATCGCCAGCGGCGGTCAGCGACAGGCGCCGTGTCGTGCGGACAAGCAGGCGGGCGCCGACACGCGTCTCAAGTTCGCTCACCATCTTGCTGACGAAGGATTTGGAGACGCCGAGCGCCTCGGCTCCGGCCGTGAAGCTGCCGGTCTCGACGACTGCAAGAAACTCCTCGATACCGCGCCAAGTCACCTGTCGTGTCCCCTGCAGTGCCGCCTCGAAGGCGGCATTGCGCGGAACGCTATTCCTGTGCGGCACCGGAGGAAACCCGGTTTGGCCGGGATTGTTTACAATAGGGGCCAAATCTGTTGGCCGGTCGCGATCATGCGGCACGCTTGACGAACTGCGCCTTTTGCGGACCGATTTCGGCGGCGAGCTTCCACAGCGCCGCCTTGTCCACGTCGTAGACGTCGAGGGCGTTGCCGGCGAGCATCTTCTGAATATCCGCCTCGGGCAGGCCGCCCAGGCTCAGGCTCATCTTCTGGAGCGTCGCCGGCCAGGTTCCCTCGGGGTGAGGATAGTCAGTGCCCCACATGATCCGGTCGACACCGATCTTGTAATAGGATTCGGTCGTCTCCTCGTCCGGCAGCGCGGAACATCCCACCCAGATATTGCGGGCGAAATACTCGCTCGGCTTCATCGTCAGGTTGGAATTATAATCCCCGAGCTTGCCGCTGGTGTGCTTCACCGAAGCGCGGATATCCATGAGCTCGAGCACCCAGGGAAACCAGAATTCCCCGCCCGCTTCGGTGAAGGCGACCTTGAGGCGAGGATAGAGTTCGAACACGCCGCCGAAGATCATCGTCCACATCGGCCGTGTCAGCCAGAAGGCATATTCGGACAGATAGGTGCCGATCCAGCCTGGCTGGCTGGTATCATAGGCCGGTGCGCCGCCCGAATGGAAATGAACGGGCATGTCCAGTTCCTGAAGCAGATCCCACATCGGATAATATTTCCGATGGTTATACATCGCATAGCCATCCATGATCGCGGGCAGGAAAACGCCCTTCAGCCCGGCTTGGCGCGCCCACCGGATTTCCTTGAGATTTTCCTCGACGTCATAGAGCGCAGGAATGATGGCGAGGCCGATGCGGCGGACGGGGTCGTCGCGGCAGAAATCGGCCATCCAGCGATTATGCGCGCGGGCGCCTGCCCATTGCAGTTCCGGGGCCACGCCAAACGGGCGCAGGCCGACATCGGCGCCGAAGGGCGGAGCATTACGTTCGGTAATGCCGTCGGGGAACAGCACTTCGGCGGCCACGCCATCTTGATCGAGCACGCGGTTGCGGATGACGGGATCCCATGCGCCTTCCAGCCCGTCGCCTACCTTGGCGCGCCATTTCGTGTTGAAATCGTCGAGCAGGAACAGCTTTTCATGCTCTTCCCGAGCCTTGATCTCCCGCTCGAGGCGCTCGTCGAACTCCGCATGATATTGGCGCTCGAGATAATCGCGATAGCGTTCAGGCGGCAGCCCCGCGTGACCGTCGGACGATATGACGAGGTAGCGGTCCATGACATTCTCCTGCTGACGGCTGCGCGGGATTTCGCTGCTGCTTGCGCGGGGCTTCCCGGTGATTTGATCCTGTCCGATTTATCGCGCCGCACGGCGCCACCACAAGGCAACCACCGCGCACAAACTATCGCTCACAGGAAACGATCGCGTCCGATCGCACCCGGTTTTCGGCCAGCGACGGGCTGGTCCAGCAATAGCCGAGCATTGCCGCCATCAGCCCGCCGAGAACAATGAAGGGGCCGCTTGGCGCGATCTCATAAAGCGCGACGGCCAGGATCGGAGAGATGACGATCGAGGCGCCGGCGATCGACCCGACAGCGCCTGCCACCGCTCCCTGTCCTTCATCCGGCGCGGCAAGCGATGCGCCGGCGGAGAAGCCGGGCCGCGCAAGCCCATAGCCCAGGCTGGTCAGCGCGAAGGCGGCAACAAGGGCGCCATAGCCGGGAAGCATCACGATCAACATGTTGCCGCCGAGCGCGAGCGCGGCGCCCCAGCGGAGCAAGGCCCGGGGCATCATGCCGGCCATGGCTATCAGCCCCCATTGGGCGAGCAGCCCGGCGGCGGCGCCCGTCACCATGGCCAACCCGATCGCACCCTGCGCCTCCATCGGAGGAAGGCCGAGCCGGTCGATGACCTGAAAACCAAGGGTATAGGTGTTAGCGGCCTGAGCCGAGCTGACCGTGAAGCCATATAGGAGGAAGGGACGGATGCGCTGGTCGCCCCATATCGAGGCTGTCCTTTCGACGCGGCGGCTGGACAGTTTCGGCGGGCCATCCGCAGGCAGCGCGATAGCCGCCAGCAAAAGGATGGCGACGCCGCCCGCGGCGAAGAAGAACATCGGGGCCGACAACCCCACCGGCGGCAGGATCAGGAATGGTGCGAGTGCTGGGCCTAAGATCGTCCCCAGGCTGAGCGCGCCGCCCAGGGTCGCGATCGCCCTGACCCGGCGCGCGCCTTCGCTATGATCGGCGACATAGGCTTGCGCGGCGGCCGCGGAAGCCGAGCCGAACATGCCGTAGCTGGATCGGATCACGAGAAAGGCCATGAAGATCACGGTCGGCCCGGCAAGCTGGGCCGTCGCGGCGAGGACGACGAGGCCGCAGCCCAGCATCGAGAATATGAACCCGCCAAGACCGACAAGGATGAAAGGCTTGCGTCCCCGTCGATCGGATCGCGCAGCCCAATATGGCGAAAAGATTGCCCACATCAGCGCCGAAAGCGAGAAGATGCTGGCGATCAGGAAGTCCGATATCCCAAGCTGACGACCGACCGCGGGCATCACTGATATGAGACCCGTATTGCCGATCGCGGTCGCCAGCGTCGTGGCAAAGAGCGCCGCGAACGCCATCCGCGGCAAGCCGTTGGCGCCGGCGATCGCGGTTTCCCTCATCCTTCCGGCGCCCGCCACCAGCGCATTCAGAACTTGAGGCTGGCCTCGACCCCGAAGCTCTGGGGATCGGCCCACTGCCGAACCGTGAAGAGGCTGAGGTTGATGCCGCTGACCCAATATTTCTCGTCGGTGATATTCTTGCCCCAAACCGACAGCTCAAGTTCCGTGTTGCCGCCGAGCGCGATACCGGCGAGCGAGATCCGTCCATCGAGCACGCCATAGGCCTTGCGCTTGCTGAGCTCGTCGGGCGTGATCGTGCCCCATTGGGCGCTGCGCCAAGAATAGTTCAGGCTGGTGATTAGCTCCATCGAGCCGAGATCGAGCCGATGTTCCCCGCCAAGCAGGAAGTTGTGCTTTGGCGCCAGCGGAATCTTGTAGAGGTCCGTCACGTCCTCACCCGATGGCAGAACGAAATCCTTGTATCGCGCGTCGAGATAGCCATAGCCGAAATTAAGGCTCAGGCTGTCGATCGGGCGTATCTGGCCTTCGATCTCGAAGCCGGTGAATTCGGCCTTCCCGGCATTGATGATGTTGGTGGTGATCACCGCCGGCACGAACACGCCGGCCTGAAAATCCTTGTAGATACTGTGATAGACGGCGGCGTTCACGCTCAACCGGCGATCGAAGAAGGCGCCTTTGGTGCCGAGTTCGAAAGACAGCAGTTTTTCCGGATTGTAAGGCGCGTTGAAGGCCGCATTGTTGGACGCCGTGTCGTTGAAGCCGCCGCTTTTGAAGCCGGTCGCGACCCGTCCATAGACGTTCCAGTCGTCCTGCAGCTTGTAGCTGACGTTGAATTCCGGCGTCAGCCGCGACCAGGATCGATCATTCTGGAGAGGAATGAGATCGTCAGGCCCCGGATCCGCGCCGGGCAATGCGCCCGATGGCGGCCCACCGCTGATCGTGATCGGCGTCCCATCGGGGCCACGCTGGAAAACGCCCGAACCGGGGGCCGCCGGATCGGCGGCATAGGCGGTGTAGGAAATGAAACGTTCCCATACGTCCTTGGTGTCCCGCGTCCAGCGCAAGCCGACGGTAAGATCCAGGCGGTCGCCGGCAATGGGGGGCGTCCACGTAAATTGCCCGTAGCCCGCAACGGAATAATTATTGGCCCCTCGCTCGCTCAGGTCGAATTTATTGCCGCCGAACTGGAAGTTCCAGCGCGGATTATACACGCCATATTTATCCCGCATATAAAATGCGCCGAGTGTATATTTGATACGATCGGTGCTTCCGATAATCTGAAATTCTTCGCTGAACTGCTGATAATCATTGTTGAGCGTGAAGCGGACGAGGTCATTCGGCGTGCCGTCAAAATCGCTGTCGCTCCGGGTTTTGAGCTGCCGCCAGGCGGTGATGGATTTCAGCGTGATATCGCCCAGGCCGGTCGATCCGACGTCAAACTGCGTCGTCAGCGCATGACCCCATACCTTGAAATCGCTGCGGACATTGTTGTCGGCGGAAATCCGGTCCGGGCGATCGGGGTGAATATATGGGCCGATCAGGCCATAGAGGGGTGTCCCGGGAGCGATCGTGCCCGGCGCGCTGATCGCGAGCATCGCGCCGGTGCCGTTGCTGTCGCTGATGTCGAAACCATAAGCCAGCGAGAGCCGATCGCTAGGCTCCCATAGCAGGTCCACGCGTCCCGCCTTGAGCCGTTGCCGGCCGAAATCAGCCGACGGGCCGTCATTCTTGTAGAAACCGTCAAACTGGCGACCGGAATAAGCGAACTTGGCTTTCAGCGTGCCCAACGCGTCGTCAGGCGTGCCCATTGTCGGCAGGTCGACGGAGATGCGCTGGGTATAGAGATCATATTCGCCCGCGCCCAGCACGAGGCGCCCGCCAAATTCTCCCGAAGGCCGGCGGGTTACCAGGTTCACCGCGCCGCCTATGGTGTTCTTGCCGTACAGGGTGCCTTGCGGGCCGCGCAGCACCTCGATCCGCTCGAGATCGACCGTGTCGAATGCCGCGCCCGTCGACTTCGCGATCGGCACGCCGTCGATATAGAGACCGACGGGTTGATCACGGCCGAGGCTGGTATCGGACGACGGAGCAAGCCCGCGGATAGAGATGAGGGGGCCGAAGGTGTTGCCGACGGTCTGGTTGATCTGGATGTTGGGAACGAGCGTTTCAATATTGCTGACGGTTGTGACGCCGCCGCGCTCGAGCGCTTCGCCGCGCAGCGCGGAGACGGAAATCGGCACGTCGATCAGCCGTTCTTCGCGGCGTTGCGCGGTAACGACAATGTCCGCGATTCCGCTGTTGTCCTCAACAGGCTGATGGGTTTCCTGGGCGGCCGCCGGTGCCGAAATTGCGATGGCACTGTTCATCAGTATAATCAGTCGGACGCGGCGCCTCATATTCCCCTCCCTCATATGAAGTGGGGGGACAAGCGCCGCACCGACATGCTCCGGCGCCCGATCTCCCCCATCATGCTGCGATTTTCGCAGTCATTTGCAGATCGAATGCGCAATGCCGGAAGCCTGCTTCAATCGTTGCCAGCATATCCTTGCGGATAGGCCGACCTTCAACAAGAGCGTGAAGATGACCAGACTGTTTCTTATGAAGAACAATTGATGCGATCCGCAGGGGGAAGCCGCAACCGCCCTGTCGGTGGCGCGCCCGCCCGTATAGGGCGGGTTGGCCAGCCCCAACGGCCGGCGCCCGTCGATCGGCGTCCGCGCGCTACGCCAATATCCTGACGAGGCGGGTGGCGATGGCGATCCAGGCGGGATTGGTGACGACCTGCTGGCGGGAACCTGCGCCGGGGGGGAGCAGGAGCAGGCGATCCTCCTCCGCGCCGATGAGCCGGCCGAAGGCGAAGCGGCCGGCCGGGCGGGGAACCAGCACGTCGCGGTTGAGGGCGCGGGCGAAGCCATCCGGCGCAACGCGCTCGCACCATATCTCGTCGCCGGAGCGATAATCGCCGATCGAGCTTTCGACGAGCAACGCGACCGCGCCTGCCGTCGGCGCGGGGGGCGTGAGGTTGAGCGGCCGCGCTGGAGCATGCGCGCCATCGGCGCCTATCATCGCCAGCACCGGCAGGTCGATGCGATCGGGCAGGCGGACCAGATCGACCGCGTCCACGCCCAGCGCCGCCGCGATGCGGTTGAGCCAGCCGACCGAGACGGTGCGGGTCCCGGTTTCGAGCCGGCCGATCGTCTGCGCAGTGGTGGGCGGCACGCAGCGATCGGCCACATCCTGGAGGGTAAGGCCCTTGGCCCGGCGGACGTCTCGGATGCATGTGATCATGGCGTGTAACCCATATGGTTCATTGCTTTCCTACAGCATTACCCATGTGGCAATCAACTGCCTTGTCGAGGCAGGGAGAAACAGCATGGCGGCAATTGGGGCCCATGGCAGGCGGATCATGGCGGCGCTGGAGGAAGGGCGCCCCGCGAAGCGGCATGGCGATGGTTGGCGGGTGGGCGTGCTGGACGCGCCTGACAGCCTGATCGACACGCTGGCCCGTGCCGACCTGGTGACGGTGGCAGGCACGGCGTTGCGGCTGACGGCGGCGGGGCAGGGATTCACAGCCAGGATCGCCCGGCCCGATCGCGCCAACCGGCTGATCGTGGAGCGGCCCGTGCCTGCGGCGGAATCGAGCGGCGGCCGGGGTGGTGGAGCTGACGGAGCGCGGAGACGCGATGGCACGGGCGGGAATGAGTGTGGGCCGGCGCGGCCCGCGCGGAGCGTGGCGGNAAATGCGGGGGAATCGCCGCTGGGATGGCTGCTGTCGCGCGGACTGCTGACCCGGCGTCAGTTCGACGCTGGGGAGAGGCTGCGTGCGGACTGGGAGATGGCGGGGCTTTCGCCGCGCGTGACGATGCGCTGGGATGCGGCCCCGGTGGCGCGGGGCGCGAGGGGGCCGGACGCGCCATTGGACCCGACGCTGGCACAGATCGCGGCGAAACGCCGGTTCGACGGGGCGATTGCCGCAGCAGGGCCGGGGCTGGCCGATATCTGCTGGCGGGTCGTGTGCGGGGGCGAGGGGCTGGAGGGCGCGGAGCGGGCATTGGGCTGGCCGAGGCGCGCGGGCAAGCTGGTGTTGCTGATGGCGCTGGACCGGGTGGCGGATTTCTATGGTGTGCGATGAGGCGGCAGCACGAAGGCCGGGCTGGATTGGGCGCCCGCGTGCGATGCTTGAACGGGCGCTGCCCCTTACAGACTGAGCCGCGCGCGGGCGAGCAGCCCAGAGCCGGTGTGGCGATCGAGATAGCGGGTGGGGGTGCTTGCGGCCGGCCTGTCGATCGAGGTGGTGGTGAAAGCGAGGCCGAGGGTGATCGGGCCGCTGACATGGTCTACGCCGAAGCGATAATCCCAATAGCTGCCGGAGGGGCGCAGGCGGACGGCGCGATCGGGGCGGGTGACGTCTCCGCTCGACCGGCCGATGCCGGCGGTGAGGGTGAAGGGGGTTCCGGGCAGGGCGACGAGGGCGCGCGCGGCGAGATGGAGATTGTCGCCGCCGATCGCCGCTTGGGAGGGGGCATAAGCGGCGAGCAGATCGAACTGGGCCGGGCCGATCAGCAGGCCGGCCCCGGCTTCGACCTCGACATAATCGAGCCGGCCTTCGCCGGGGAAGATATGGCCGATGACCGTGGCGGTCAGGCGCCATGGCCCGGCATCGTGGCGATAGCCGAGATCGAGATCCAGGCCGGCGTCGGCGCCGCCATGACGGCGGCTGCCGCGCAACGTGCCGATCGCGGCGCCGGCTTCCAGCCTGTCGCCCAGCGGAAGGCGCAAGGTGGCCTCGGCTGCGGCTTTGCCATCGCTCCAGCTCAAGCCGCGGCGGCGCTGATCGGTGACGATTTCAGCCGAGAATTGCGGCCCGGCGAATGCCTGCGCCTGGGCGGGCGAGGTGGCGGCAGCGGCCGAAGCCGCGCCGGCCAGCGCGAGCGCCAGCGGCGCGGCCCTGCAATGGAGCATCGTTCAGTTGAGGGCGTCAGTTGAGGGCGAGCGTGCGGGCGGCGTCGATATCCGCAAGCAGGGTCGGCCGATCGGCTTCGGCCGTGGCGCGCAGATGTTCGCGCACGCGTTCGATCTTGCCGTCCAGCTCCGCCATGATCGCCTTGCGGCCGGCCATGCAGGTGCCGGGGCGCTGGCCGCTGATTTCCTTCACTTCCGGCAGCGTGCGGTTGAGGCTGGCGCCGGAGGCCGAATGGACCTGGCGGATGACGGTGACGCTGGCCTTCCAGCGGCAGCGTTCCGAACTGGGGCGCGGCGGCGGGGTGGTGCCCACCGTCTTCATGCGGGTGACGACCTCAGCGTCATAGGTGACGGCAACCGGCTTGCCGGCATGTTCGACAGTGACCTGATGGGTAATGGGAGCGTCGAGGCTCATCGTATAAGCGACTGCGAGCCAGAGAATGTTCACGTGGTGCCTCCAGACATTGACCGGAGCGAGCGCCTCCCCTGTTCGGCCGTCCCTTGGATGGGATCTCGTTGCCGGGCGGCTCCGAAGAGCGAGCAATGGAGAAGGCTTTAGGCGGGTGAGGATTTCCCGCTTGTTTCCGGCGGATGGTTTTTTGTGGCGGTTGGCCTTCCCTCCATCGCCGGCTTCGCTTTATCAGGCGCGGAATGATCGATCTTTCGCTGCTGACCATCCGGCCCGCCCGCCCCGATGACCTCGCCATGCTGCACCCCGTGATCGAGCGGGCCTATCGCGGGGATGCCGCGCGTGGCGGGTGGACGCACGAGGCGGACCTGCTGGAAGGCGAGCGCACCGACCGGGCGACGCTGGAGGCGATCCTTGCGGCGCCGGGCGAGCGGCTGCTGGTCGCCGAAGCCGGCGGCGCGATGCTCGGTTGCGTGCAGATCACCGACAAGGGCGACGGCACCGCCTATCTCGGGTTGCTCTGTGTCGATCCGCTGCGGCAGGCGGGTGGACTGGGCAAGCGGCTGATGGCCGAGGCGGAGGCGCAGGCACGGGCCTTGTTCGGCGTTGCGCGGATCGAGATGACCGTGATCGACAGCCGGGCCGAGCTGATCGCCTTCTACGAACGGCGCGGCTACCGCGTGACGGGCGAGACGCGGCCCTTTCCGGTCGCGGTGGAGCCGCCGCTGCGCTTCGCTGTGCTGGTGAAGCCGCTGGACGGCGAGTGAGCGACAAAATCGCCAGTTAGGGGGTGGCCCAAACCGCGGAATTGACGCATCGAAGGGGCATGGCCGGCCCTTTCGCATCCACCGCCGATTCCCCGCCACCGCCTTCGCCGCTGACCATATCGATCTTCCGCGCGGTATGGATCGCCAGCATGGCATCCAATTTCGGCGGGTTGATCCAGTCCGTCGGCGCATCCTGGCTGATGACCACCATCGCCCATTCGCCGACGCTGGTGGCGCTGGTGCAATCGTCCACCACCCTGCCGATCATGCTGCTTTCGCTGTGGGCGGGGGCGGTGGCGGACAATCTGGATCGGCGGATCGTGATGCTGTGCGCCCAGGGCTTCATGCTGCTGGTGTCGCTGACGCTTTCGATCTGCGCGTGGATGGGCGTGCTGACGCCCTGGCTGCTGCTGACCTTCACCTTCCTGATCGGGTGCGGGACGGCGCTGAACGGGCCGGCGTGGCAGGCATCGGTGGGCGATATGGTGCCGCGGCCGGTGCTGCCGAGCGCGGTGGCCTATAACAGCATGGGGTTCAACATCGCGCGGAGTGTTGGACCGGCGATCGGCGGGCTGATCGTGGCGGCGGCGGGGCCGGCGGCGGCGTTTGCGGTGAATGCCGTTAGTTATCTGGGACTTATCGTTGTCCTGACGCGCTGGCACCCGGTGCGGCCGCCGCGCATGCTGCCGCGCGAGACGCTGGGGACGGCGATGGCGGCGGGGGTGCGCTACGTCGCCATGTCCCCCACGATCCGGGTGGTGCTGCTGCGCGCGGGGCTGTTCGGCATCGCCGCGAGCGCGGTGCCGGCGCTGATGCCGCTGGTGGCGCGCGACCTGGTGACGGGCGGACCGCTGGTCTACGGCGTGCTGCTGGGCGCGTTCGGCCTGGGCGCGGTGGCGGGCGCGCTGAGCAGCGGACGGCTGCGGCAGCGCTTTTCGACCGAGACGATCGTGCGCGCGGCGACGCTGGCGCTGACGATCGGCGCGATCGTGGCGGGCATGAGCCACATCACGCTGGTGACGGTGGCGGCGCTGGCGCTGGCCGGCGCGGGCTGGGTGCTGGCGCTATCCACCTTCAACGTATCGGTGCAGATGGCGGCCCCCCGCTGGGTGGTGGCGCGCGCGCTGGCGCTTTACCAGATGGCGGCATTCGGCGGCATGGCGATGGGCGCCTGGCTGTTCGGCGAGGTGGCCGACGACCATGGCGTGCGCGTGGCGCTGATCGCCGCCGGGCTGGCGCAGGGCATCGGCCTGATCGTGGGCCTGCGCCTGAAGCTGCCGCAGGCGGATTTCATGAACCTGGACCCGGCGGGCCAATGGACGGTGCCGGAAACGGCGGTGGCGGTGCAGCCATCGAGCGGGCCGATCGTGATCAGCATCGAATATCATATCGACCCGGTGGACGTGATCGAGTTCCTGGCGGCGATGAACGAGCGGCGGCGCATCCGCATCCGCGACGGCGCGCGGCACTGGACGCTGCTGCGCGACCTGGGCGACCCGCGACTGTGGATCGAGCGATACAATGTGCCGACCTGGCTGGACTATATCCGCCATCAGGAACGGCGCACCCAGGCGGATGCCGAGAATTTCGAGCGCATCCGCGCGCTCCACCGCGGGGACGACAAGCCGGTGATCCACCGCATGATCGAGCGGCAGACCGGATCGCTGCCCTGGACCCGCGCGCCGGGCGCCCGCGAGATGGCTGATCCGATGACCGATCCCACGCGTTCCAGCTAGCGTGGCCAGCCGGGGTGGGATGACGAGAAGAGAGAGGCGCGCCGATGATCGTTTATGGAAGTTCCATGTCGCCTTATGTGCGCAAGGTATTGGCCTTTGCCGCCGAGAAGGGGCTGGATTTCGAGCTGAAATCGCTGGGCTTGCAGGCGGATGACCCGGATTTCCGCGCGGCGAGCCCCTTCGGGCTGATGCCGGCGTTCCGCGACGGGGATTTTCGCCTGTCCGATTCCACCGCCATCGTAACCTATATGGAGGCCATCAAGCCCGATCCGGCGCTGATCCCTGCCGAGCCCAGGGCGCGGGCGATGACGATCTGGTGGGACGAGATCGCCGATACGAAGTTCGTGCCGTGCATGGCCAAGATGTTCTTCAACCGCATCGTCTGCCCGCTGTTCCTGAAGCAGGAGGGCGACCTGGCCGAGGCGGACCGGGCCGAGCGCGAGGATCTGCCCAAGTTGCTGGATTTCCTGGAGCCGCGCGTGCCGGAATCGGGATATCTGGTGGAGGACCGGTTGACGCTGGCGGATATCGCGATCGTCCAGCCTTTCGCCAATTTCGGCCATGTGGGCGCGGGCGTGGATGCCGCGCGCCACCCCAGGGTGGCGGCCTATGTGGCCGAGATACAGGCGCGGCCTTCGATCGCGCCGTGGATCGAACGGGAACGGGCGTTCTTCGCCAAGGTCGGTTACGAACCAAATAGGTAAAAAATGATTGACAGCGCGACGCTGTTGAGATAGAAGAACCGCAAGCTGGATTAATGCGTTCGGGCCGGGGCGAGGGATCGCCGCCGGCCCGTTCCATTTCTGCCTGTTCGATTGCTGGAGGTAGGGCCATGGGCAAGGTGGAAGAAACCGCGCCGGGCACGATGACGGGCGAAGCCGGCGCGAAGCCGGCGCCGGAGCTGAAAACGAAGCCGAAGCCGAAGCCGGAGCCGGAGCCGACGTCGGAGCCGAAAACGAAACGCCGGCCGGCCGCATCCCGCGCGAAACGCGAAGCGCCGGAACTGAACGCCATCGGCCGCGTGGTGCGCACGGGCGGCTGGACCGAGGCCAAGCGGGAGACGTTCCTGGCGCATCTGGCGGTAACGGCCAATGTGAGCGCATCGGCGCGGCTGGTGGGGATGGGCGAGCCGGGAGCCTATAAGCTGCGCCGCCGCGACGCGGATTTCCGGGCCGCGTGGAAGGCGGCGCTGGAGGAAGGGCTGGAGCATCTGGAGCAGGTGGCCCTGCAGCGGGCGCTGGGCGGCACGCTGACGCCGATCATCCATGGCGGCGAGGCCAAGGGCGAGGTGCTGGTGCCGGACAACAGGATGGTGATGTTCCTGCTGCGCATGCATCGCGAAACGGCAAGGATGATGCTTGAGCTGAAGCTGGCGGGCCTGCCGCTGGCGGGGGCGGGCCGGAGCGCGGTTGCCGGCGATGGCGTGCGCGAACCCGATGCGCCGCATGGGCCGACCGTTGTCGCCCTGCTGGATCTGCCGCCTCTCGACGCCACGGCGGCAAGCGTGCCCCGCATCTGGGCGGCCGCGGCCGGCCCCCTGCCGGGCTGGCGGCGGGCGGAGCTGGGCTGGAGCATCGATGGCGGCGCGACGTGGCAGGATGCCGGGCAGACCGCGATGCCGGCGGTGATGGGTGTTGCCGAGACGATATTGCCGCCGGGCAGCAGCGTGCTGATGGACCGGACATCCTTTGTGGATGTGGCGCTGCTGCATGACGGGATGGTGCTGATCGGGCGCGATGACGAGGCGCTGGTGAATGGGGCCAATGTCGCGATGATCGGCGACGAGTTGATTCAGTTCGGCAGCGCCGCGCCGCTGGGAGGCGGGCGCTATCGGCTTTCCCGCCTGATGCGCGGGCGGCGCGGCACCGAGGCGGCGATGGCGGGGCACGCGGCGGGCGAGCGCTTCGTCCTGATCGAGACGCCCAGCCTTCTTCCCATCGAATTGCCCGCATCCTCGATCGGCGGCCATATCGGGCTGATGGCGCGGGGCGTGGGCGACGGCGCGCCCGCGACCGCGCAGGCCGCGTTCCTGGGCCGCGCCCTGAGACCGCCGTCGCCCGCGCACCTGCGCCTGGAGCGGGGCGCCGACGGCGGCGTCCTCATAGGCTGGACACGGCGAAGCCGGACGGGATGGCCCTGGATCGATGGGGCCGACGCGCCGCTGGCCGAGGAGGCGGAGCGCTATCGAATCGTCATCACGCCCGCGATCGGATCGGTGCGGACGGCGGAAACGAGCGAGCCTGCCTATGCCTATGACGCGGCCCGGATGGCGGCGGACGGGGCGGCGGGCACGCCCGCCATCAACATCGCCGTCCACCAGATCGGTGCGGGCGGCCTCTCCGATCCGGCAACCGCCAGCATGACTTTCTGAAAGGCACATCATGGCAGACAGCACCGCGCGCTTCGCCTTGCCCAATCTCCAGCCCGGGCAGGCGCAGAAGGAATTGTTCCACAATGAGGCGCTCGCCCGGATCGACGGCCTGCTGCATCCCGTGGTGGAGGCGCTCGATCAGAATGAGCCGCCGGCCGTCCCCGAGCCGGGGAAGGCGTGGATCGCAGGACCTATGCCGACGGGAGAATGGGCCGGCCATGCCGGCGATCTGGCGATCCGGACCGAAGGCGGGTGGCGATTCATCAGGCCCGTCGCGGGAATGACGGCCTGGCTGACCCCGGCCTCGGCATGGGTGTGGCACGATGGCAACGGCTGGCGGGCGACGCCCGCGCCGACCTTCGGCGTGGCCGTGGGGGGCGAGCAGGTCGTGGGCGGCCGCCAGCCGGCGATCGCCCGTCCGGCGGGGGGCGCCACCGTCGACCAGCAGGCGCGGACGGCGCTGGATGCGATTCTTTCCGCGCTCGAGGCGCACGGACTGATCGCGAACTGAAACTTTTTTTTACGCGAAACGAAACCGGGGCAGGCAATAAGAGTTTAGGCGACGTCTGTAATGGGGTGGCCGCAGCGGCGTGTTTCGCTTGTTCTGTGAGACATTTCCGCAACAGATGTGGAAGATGCGCGCTTGCGCGGATAGTCCAGTTTGGTTAGGTAGCAGTGCTTCCGCGAGGAACTGCTTTGAAAGGGGAATGATATGCGTAAGCTCGCCATCATGGCCGCGCTCGCAACCACCGCGCTGGCATCGCCCGCGATGGCGCGTGACGGTGCGTGGTATGTCGGCGTCGAGGGCGGCGCGATGATCATCGAAGACATCAAGCTGAAGGTGGATGACGTGAAGAACGTCATTTCCTCCGACCAGAAGTATGGCTTCGATGTCGATGGTATCATCGGTTATGATTTCGGTGTGTTCCGCGTCGAGGGCGAAGTCGGCTACAAGCGTGCCGAGGTCGATGGCCACACGCTGAACGTGCCGCTCGAAGATTACGATGCTGGCACCTATGACAGCAAGTATTCCGGTAATTCCTCGGCCCTCAGCTTCATGCTGAACGGTTTGCTGGACTTCGGCGACGATGACGGCATCAACGGCTTCGTCGGCGGCGGTGTCGGTATCGCCCGCGTCAAGCTGAACGACTATCGTTTCGACGGTGGCCCGACGCTTCTGGACGACAGCGACTCCAAGTTCGCTTGGCAGATCCTGGCCGGCATTCGCGCGCCGATCACCCAGAATATCGATCTGGGCCTGAAGTATCGTTACTTCCGCGTGGACGACATCAAGCTCGTCTCTGCGGCCGGCGACGATGTGAAGACCAAGTGGCAGTCGCACAGCCTGCTCGCCAGCGTGATCTTCAACTTCGGCGAACCGGCGGCTCCGCCGCCCCCGCCGCCTCCGCCGCCCCCGCCGCCCCCGCCGCCGGAACCGGCTCCGCCGCCTCCGCCGGCTGCGATCCCGGGACCGTTCATCGTGTTCTTCGACTGGGATAAGTCGGACATCACGCCGGAAGCCGCTGGCATTCTGGACAATGCGGCCGCTGCCTATGCGCAGGGCGGAACGGCTTCGGTCGTCCTCGCCGGCCACGCCGACAAGTCGGGCTCGGCCCAGTACAACGTCGGTCTGTCGCAGCGTCGCGCCGATGCGGTTAAGTCCTACCTGGCTGGCAAGGGCGTGCCCGACACGGCCATGTCGACCGAGGCCTTCGGCGAAAGCCGTCCGCTGGTCGAAACCGCCGACGGTGTGCGCGAGCCGCAGAACCGCCGCGTGGAAATCACCTTCGGTCCGGGTTCGGGCATGTAAGGTGGCGGATCGCTCCCTCGGGAGCGATCGCTGCGGAAATTGGGAGCCGGCCTTCGGGTCGGCTCCTTTTTCTTTTCCGGTGATATCTTTTCTTGGCCGGAACGAGATGGCCGTCACCGGCGCCGGCGATCCCGTCGTCCATTGCGGTTGGATGCCGGGTGAAGCGCGTGGGGGATTCGCCAAGCGCCGCTGCGCCTGCTAACGGAGCCGCGAACGACAATCCTTCGGATTTCCCGCTATCATGAACGACCGCCCCACCGGCCGCCCCGACCGGCGCACCTTCGCGATCATCTCGCACCCCGACGCCGGCAAGACCACGTTGACCGAAAAGCTGCTGATGACCGGTGGCGCGATCCATCTGGCGGGCGAGGTGAAGGCGCGCGGGGCAACGCGGCGCGCGCGTTCGGACTGGATGAAGATCGAGCAGCAGCGCGGCATTTCCGTCACCAGCTCGGTCATGACGTTCGAATATGACGGGCTGACCTTCAACCTGCTCGACACGCCGGGCCACGAGGATTTTTCCGAGGACACCTATCGGACGCTGACGGCCGTCGACAGCGCGGTGATGGTGATCGACGCCGCCAAGGGCATCGAGGCGCAGACGCGCAAGCTGTTCGAGGTGTGCCGGCTGCGCTCCGTGCCGATCATCACCTTCGTCAACAAGGTGGATCGCGAGGGGCGGGAGCCCTTTGCCCTGCTGGACGAGATCGCCGACCAGCTGGCGCTGGACGTCTGCCCGATGATCTGGCCGGTGGGCATGGGGGGCACGTTCGAGGGCCTGTATGATCTGGCCGGGCATCGCCTGCTGCCGGCGGCGGGCGGGAGCGTGCAGGTGGCGGGGCTCGACGATCCCAGGCTGGATGAGCTTGTCTCCGCGGACGCCCTGGCGAAGCTGCGCGAGGAAGCGGAGCTGGCGGGGGCGGGCTATGCCGACTTCGACCTCGCGGCCTATCGGCACGGCGATCTGACGCCGGTCTATTTCGGATCGGCGCTGCGCGATTTCGGCGTGCCGGAGCTGATCGATGCGCTGCGCGATCTGGCGCCGAGCCCGCGCCCGCAACCGGCCGCGCCCGCGCCGGTGGACCCGGACGATCCCGCCGTGGCGGGCTTCATCTTCAAGGTGCAGGCGAACATGAACCCGCAGCATCGCGACCGCGTGGCCTTCATGCGGCTATGTTCCGGCCGGTTCCGGCGCGGCATGAAGCTGAACCAGTCGGGCACGGGCAAGGCGATCGCGGTCCACAGCCCGATCCTGTTCTTCGCGCAGAACCGCGAGGTGGCGGACGAAGCCTGGCCGGGCGACATTATCGGCATCCCCAACCACGGCACTCTGCGCGTGGGCGATACGCTGACCGAGGTGGCGGGCGCGGCGAGCTTCACCGGCCTGCCCAATTTCGCGCCGGAAATATTGCGCCGCGTGCAGCTGGCCGATCCGACCAAGACCAAGCAGCTCCGCAAGGCGCTGGACGACCTTTCGGAGGAGGGCGTGATCCAGGTGTTCCACCCGGCGATCGGATCGCAGATGATCGTGGGCGTGGTGGGGCAACTGCAGCTCGAGGTGCTGATATCGCGGCTGCAGCACGAATATAAGGTGGATGCGAAGCTCGATGCCTCGCCCTGGGATACGGCCCGCTGGCTGAGCGCGGACAATGAGGGCGATATCAAGGATTTCGCGGCCAACCATCGCAACGCCATGGCCAGCGACCGCGACGGGCAGCCCGTGTTCATGGCCAAGGATGCGTGGGAGCTGAACTATGTGATGCAGCGCCATCCCACGCTGCGCTTTTCCGCCACGAAGGAGCGTGCCTGACGCTCGCGCCGGGGAGGCTTGCTTCCCCCTCTTCTTCCGCCCGCCGGGAAACCGCTCTAGACAGGAGCCGGAGAGAATGAGGCGGGAGAGGGCGATGGACGGGCGAAGCCCGACGGACGATGCGCCTCGGGCTGGCGCCCACGCATGACCATGCGGTTCGACCTGCTGATCGTCGGCGGCGGGATCAACGGCGTGGGCATCGCCCGCGACGCCGCCGGCAGGGGCGTGAAGACCCTGCTGGTCGAGCAGGACGACCTGGCGGCGCATACCTCGTCCGCCAGCACCAAGCTGATCCATGGCGGCCTGCGCTATCTGGAATATCTCGAATTCCGGCTCGTCCGGGAGTCGTTGATCGAGCGGGAGAAATTGCTGCGGATCGCGCCGCATATCATCCATCCGCTGCGGTTCGTGATGCCCATGGGACAGAGCGGCCGGCCGGGCTGGATGGTGCGGCTGGGCCTGTTCCTCTACGATCATCTGGGCGGGCGCGGGATGTTGCCCGGATCGGCGGCGGTGAGGCTGGCCGGCGATGGCCTGGCCGGCGATGGGCTGGGCGCGGGGCTGAGGCCGGGCGTGACGCGCGGCTTCGCTTATTCCGATTGCCGGGTGGATGACGCCAGGCTGACGGTGCTGAACGCGATGGATGCCGCCGCGCGCGGCGCGGATATCCGCACGCGGACGCGCTTTATCGGGGCCAAGCGCGACGGCGATGCATGGGCGGTATCCATCGAGGATGGGCCGAGCGGACGGCGGAGCGAGGTGCGCGCGGCCAATATCGTCAACGCCGCCGGGCCGTGGGTCGGCGGTGTGCTGGGCGCGATCGAGGGGGCCCGCGCCGAGCGGCCGCCCCGGCTGGTGAAGGGCAGCCATATCGTGGTGCCGCGCCTGTTCGCGGGCGACCATGCCTATATCCTGCAGAATCCGGACGGGCGGATCATGTTCGCCATTCCCTATGAGCGGGATTTCACGCTGATCGGCACGACCGACGTCGCGGTATCGGGCGATCCCGCCGCCGCGCGGATCGAGGCGGAGGAGGTGGCCTATCTTTGCGAGGGCGTGAACCGCTGGTTCGCGAAGGGGATCGGGCCTGCGGACGTGATCTGGCGATATAGCGGCGTGCGGCCGCTCTACGACGACGGATCGGCCAGCGCATCGGCGGTGACGCGCGATTATGTGCTGAAGCTGGGCACGACGGCGGGACCGCAATTGCTGTCGGTGTTCGGAGGCAAGCTGACCACCTATCGCCGGCTGGCCGAGCATGCGCTGGAGAAGCTGGCGCCGTTCCTGCCGATGCGGCGCGGCGCCTGGACCGATGGCGAGGCCTTGCCCGGCGGCGACCTGCCCGAAGGGGATTTTGCCGCCTTCGTGGCGGAGGCGCGCCGCCGCTGGCCTTTCCTGCCGTCGGAGACGGCCGAGCGCATGGCCGGGGCATATGGCACGCGGATGGCGATGATCCTGGGCGATGCCAGATCGCTGGACGATCTGGGGGAGGCGTTCGGCGGGGGGCTGAGCGAAAGCGAGCTTGCCTATTTGATCGACCATGAATTCGCGCGGACGGCAGAGGACATAGCGTGGCGCCGGTCCAAGCTGGGGCTGCGGATGACCGAAGGGGATATCGCCAGGATCGCGGGGCGGCTGGCGCAAGGGAAGATGGAGGCCGCCCGTGGCTGAGCCGCGCCATATCCTGGCGATCGACCAGGGAACGACATCGACGCGCAGCATCGTTTTCGATGCGGAGGCCCGCGTGGTGGCGACCGCCCAGCGCGAGTTCGCGCAGCATTATCCGGCGCAGGGCTGGGTGGAGCATGAGCCCGAGGATATCTGGCGCGACGTGCTGGCCACGGCGCGGGAGGCGATTGCCGAAGCCGGGCTGACGGCGGCCGGGATCGCGGCGATCGGCATCACCAACCAGCGCGAGACGACGCTGCTGTGGGACCGGGCGACGGGCGAGCCGCTGCACCGCGCCATCGTGTGGCAGGACCGGCGGACGGCGGATGCCTGCGAGCGGCTGAAGAAAGCGGGCCATGAGGCGCTGGTGCGGGCGCGGACGGGATTGCTGATCGATCCCTATTTTTCCGCGACCAAGCTCGCCTGGCTGCTGGACCATGTGGAAGGCGCACGGGAACGGGCGGAGCGCGGGGAACTGGCCTTCGGCACGGTCGACAGCTTCCTGTTGTGGCGGATGACGGGCGGGCGGGTGCATGCGACCGATGCCACCAATGCCAGCCGGACCATGCTGTTCGACATCCACCGGCAGGAATGGAGCCGCGAACTGATCGCGCTGTTCGCCATTCCCGCATCGCTGCTGCCCGAGGTGCGGGACAGCAGCGAGATAGTGGGCCATTGCGATGCCGGGCTGTTCGGCGCGCCGATCCCGATCGCGGGCATGGCGGGGGACCAGCAGGCCGCGCTGGTGGGGCAGGGATGCTTCGATCCGGGCAGCGCCAAGGCGACCTATGGCACGGGCTGCTTCATGCTGCTGAATACGGGCGAGCGACCGGTCGCCTCGGTCAACAGGCTGCTGACGACCACGGCCTACCGCATCGATGGCGAGACGAGCTATGCCGTCGAGGGTTCGATCTTCGTCGCGGGTGCCGCGATCAAATGGCTGCGCGACGGATTGGGCCTGATCACCCATGCTTCGCAGACGGACGACATGGCGACGCGGGTGGAGGATAATGGCGGCGTCTATATGGTGCCGGCCTTCGTGGGGCTGGGCGCGCCGCATTGGGACGCGCATGCACGCGGCCTGATCTGCGGGCTGACGCTTGGCACGTCCGCCGCCCATGTCGCGCGGGCGGCGCTGGAATCGGTGGGTTATCAGACGGCGGACCTCATCACCGCCATGATCGACGACGGCGCCGCCAAGCCCGCCTTGCTGCGCGTGGATGGTGGGATGTCGGCCAATGACTGGCTGTGCCAGTTCCTGGCCGACATCCTGGAGCTGCCGGTCGAACGGCCGGCCAATCTGGAAACGACGGCGCTGGGCGCGGCATTCCTGGCGGGCATGGCGGTGGGGCTGTGGGATGGCCGGGCCGGCGTGGCGGCGCTGACCCGACAGGCGGCGCGGTTCGAGCCCGCCGGCGATCCCGATACGCGCGCCGCCCTGTTGGCGGGCTGGCGGCAGGCGCTGGCGCGGGCGTTGGGGAGACAGGTTTCAGAATGATGGCCGGGAGGGCCGGAAGGCTGGAAGGGGCGTTGCTTTGAGCCCTCTCCCGCTTTCGCGGGAGAGGGTTGGGTGAGGGTCTTCCTTCTTCTAATCTGCGCGCATGTATCCGGTCAGGCGCCAGATCAGCCCCCATGCCGCGCGCCTTCGCCGCGACATGACCGACGTCGAACGCAAGCTTTGGCTGGCCGTGCGGAATCGCCGGCTGAACGGGTTCAAGTTTCGCCGACAGGCGACGGTCGGCCCCTTCATCGTCGATTTTTTGTGCATCGAAGCGCGGCTTATCGTCGAACTCGATGGCGGACAGCATGGAGAAGCAGCCGATGCACCCCGCACCGCTTATCTTGAAGCGCGGGGATTCCGTGTCCTTCGGTTCTGGAACAATGATGTCATCGAAAGTTTCGACGGCGTTCTGGAATGTATCGGCCGCGCGCTGGCCAGCCGTTGAGCACCAAGGAAGAAGACCCTCACCCAACCCTCTCCCGCGAAGGCGGGAGAGGGCTTAAGGATACTGCCACATCTGTGAGCCTGCACGGGCCACATGATGGATTTGTCCACGCGCTCCGCCACCCATCCCCTGACCCGANCGCGCCGGCAACTTTACCCGGCGGCGGATCGTCCCTATGTCGCGGCCATGTCCGCACCTGTCCTCGCTTTCGAAGATCTCGGCCTCGTCCAGGGTTCGGGGTGGCTGTTCCGCCATCTCGACATCTATATCCAGCAGCGCGACCGGCTTGCGCTGATCGGGCGCAACGGCGCGGGCAAGACGACCCTGCTGAAGCTTCTGGCCGGCGCGATCGAGCCCGATGAGGGGCGGCGGACGGTGGTGCCCGGCACCCGCGTGATCCTGCTGGAGCAGGAGCCTTCCATGGCGGGCCATGCGACGCTGCGCGACTTCGCGCTGGCCGGCAACAGCGCCGCCGCGCATGAGGTGGAGGCGATCGCCGACCAGATCGGCATCGATCTTTCGCGCGAGGCGGCCACCGCATCGGGCGGCGAGCGGCGGCGGGCGGCCATCGCCCGCGCGCTGGCGCAGGAGCCGGACGTGCTGCTGCTGGACGAGCCGACCAACCATCTGGACATCGCCGCGATCGACTGGCTGGAGCAATGGCTGGGCCGTTATAATGGCGCGTTCGTCGCGATCAGCCACGACCGCACCTTCCTGACCCGGCTGACCCGCCAGACATTGTGGCTGGACAGGGGGACGATCCGCCGGGCCGAGATCGGCTTCGGCGGGTTCGAGGCGTGGACCGAGAAGATCTATGAGGAGGAGGCGCGCAACGCCCAGCGGCTGGATGCGCGGCTGAAGATCGAGGAGCATTGGCTGCAGCGCGGCGTCACCGGGCGGCGGCGGCGCAACCAGGGGCGGCTGGCCCAGTTGAAGGAGATGCGCGCGCAGCGGGCGGCGATGATCGGCCCGCAGGGCGCCGCCAACCTCGCCGTCGCCAGCGACGACAGCAAGACCAAGGTGGTGATCGACGCCGAGCATGTCACCAAGCGTTTCGGCGATCGCGAGGTCATCAAGGATCTGAGCTTCCGCATCACGCGCCGCGACCGGATCGGCGTGGTGGGCGCCAATGGCGCGGGCAAGACGACGCTGCTGAAGCTGCTGACCGGCGAGCTGCCGCCGGACGAGGGCACGGTGAAGCTGGCGAAGACGCTGGACGGCATCGTCATCGACCAGCAGCGCAGCCTGATGGCGCCCGACAAGCGCGTGCGCGACGTGCTGGCCGACGGCGGCGACTGGGTGACGGTGCTGGGCGAGAAGAAGCACGTCCACGGATATCTGAAGGAATTCCTGTTCGATCCCTCGCTGGCGGATGCCCGGATCGGCACGCTTTCCGGCGGCGAGCGTTCGCGCCTGCTGCTGGCACGGGAATTCGCCCGCCATTCCAACCTGCTGGTGCTGGACGAGCCGACCAACGACCTCGACCTCGAGACGCTGGACCTGCTGCAGGAGGTGATCGCCGATTATGAAGGCACGGTGCTGATCGTCAGCCACGATCGCGACTTCCTCGATCGCACGGTGACGGTGACGCTAGGCCTCGACGGATCGGGCAAGGTGGATATCGTTGCCGGCGGCTATGAGGATTGGGAACGGCAGCGGGCGCCCAAGGTAGAGGCGCGGCGACCCTCTGCTCCCAAAGCAGATGCGCTGCCGCCGCGCGAAAAGACGCGCACCAAGCTCAGCTACAAGGACCAGCGAGATTACGACAATCTGCCGGCCGAGATCGAGAAGATCGAGGCGGCGATCGCGCGGGACGAGGCGGCGCTGGCCGATCCCGATCTCTATGCCAGGAACCCCGCGCGCTTCGCGGAGCTGACGAGGGCGATCGAGGCGGCTCGCCAGCGCAAGGAGGAAGCGGAGCTGCGCTGGCTGGAACTGGCCGAGATGGCCGAGGCGCTGGGCTGATCGCGGCGGCAGGGTTCGCGCGCATCGCGCAGACCGCGCTGGAAGTATCTGGGGCACATATCTTCTTCCCTTGAGGGCATCTCGTGCTAGGCTTGGTCGAGCGGCACGGGGTTCCACGGCGGGAGTAGCGTGTGCGGATCGACAGCGATGCTCCGTGGCACGGCCTGGAAGGGAATGACGTGCTCGCCAGGCTCGCCGCCGATGGCGCCGGGCTCGACGAGGATGAGGCCCGGCGGCGGCTGGAAAGCCATGGCCCCAATCGCCTGCCGGAACCGGCGCGCGCTTCGGCCATTACCCGCTTCGTCGCCCAGTTCCGCAGCGCGCTCATCTATTTCCTGCTGGCCGGAGCGGCGGCGGCGGCCGCGCTGGGGCATCTGGTGGATGCCTTCGTCATCATCGTGGTGGTGCTGGTCAACGCGATCGTCGGCTTCATGCAGGAGGGCAAGGCGGAGCAGGCGCTGGGCGCGATCCGCGACCTCATCACGCCCCATGCGACGGTGCTGCGAAGCGGGCATCGGCGGTCGGTGGACGCGGCCAGCATCGTGCCCGGCGATATCGTGCTGCTGGAGCCGGGAGACAGGGTGCCGGCCGACATGCGGCTGCTGCGCGTGCGCGGCCTCACCATCGACGAGGCGCTGCTGACCGGCGAATCCGTGACGGCGGACAAGCATGAGGTGCCCGTGGCGCCGGATGCGGCGATCGGCGATCGGACGGACATGGCCTTTTCGGGCACGCTGGTCGCCACCGGGCAGGCGACGGGCGTGGTGACGGCGACGGGGCAGGGCACGCAGATCGGGCGGATCAGCCAGCTTCTCCAGGACGTGGAGCCGATGACGACGCCGCTGCTGCGGCAGATCAACGATTTCGGCCGGCGCTTTACCTGGGTGGTGATGGCGGGCGCGGCGCTGCTGTTCGCCTTTGCGGTGCTGGTCCGCAATTTCGACTGGGCCGATGCGCTGATCGCCGTGGTGGCGCTGGCGGTGGGCATCGTCCCGGAAGGGCTGCCCGCGGTGATCACTATCACGCTCGCCATCGGCGTGCAGCGCATGGCCGCGCGCAACGCCGTGATCCGCAAGCTGCCGGCGGTGGAGACGCTGGGCGCCACATCGGTGATCTGCACCGACAAGACCGGCACCCTGACCCGCAACGAGATGACCGTGCGGCACCTGCTGATCGACGGGCATTCCCTGCATGTGAGTGGCGCCGGCTATGCGCCCGAAGGCAGCCTTACCGCCGATGGCGGTGATGACGATGCCGCCGCCGTCGCGGCCGCCAGCCGGATCATCGAATGCGGCCTGCTGTGCAACGATGCCGCGCTCGATCTTCGCGACGGCGAATGGCGGGTCGAAGGCGATCCCATGGAAGGCGCGCTGGTCGCGCTGGCGATGAAAGCGGGGTTGAGCCCCGACAATCTGCGCGGCCAATGGCCCCGGCTGGACGAGATACCGTTCGACGCCGCCTATCGCTTCATGGCGACCCTGCATCGCGCGCCCACGGGCGAGGTGGTGGCGTTCATAAAGGGCGCGCCGGAGGCGGTGATGGCGAAAGCCGGCATCCGCGAGGCCGGCTGGGACGGCCGGATGGCGGAGGCCGCCAATCGCG
Organism: Edaphosphingomonas haloaromaticamans; assembly: GCF_001853345.1. Lineage (NCBI taxonomy): Bacteria > Pseudomonadati > Pseudomonadota > Alphaproteobacteria > Sphingomonadales > Rhizorhabdaceae > Edaphosphingomonas > Edaphosphingomonas haloaromaticamans. The sequence continues at coordinate 1,801,598 of NZ_MIPT01000001.1, forward strand.
GCGAACGCGTGCTGGGCTTCGCCCTCAAGCGCTTTTCGACGCCGCCCGACCGGTTGGGCTTCGGCGACCTCGAGGGCGGCGTGGAATTTCTCGGCCTGATGGGCTTCATCGATCCGCCGCGCGAGGAAGCGGTGGCGGCGATCGCGGAATGCCGGTCCGCCGGGATCGCGGTGAAGATGATCACCGGCGATCATGCCGCGACCGCGCTCGCCATCGCGCGGCAGATCGCGCTGGCCGACGATCCCAGGGCGATGACCGGCGCCGAGCTGGACGGCCTGTCCGATGCGGATCTGGCGGCGATCGTCGGGGACATATCCGTCTTCGCCCGCACCAGCCCGGAACATAAGCTGCGCATCGTCCGCGCGCTCCAGTCCGACGGCGCGATCGTGGCGATGACGGGCGACGGCGTGAACGATGCGCCCTCGCTCAAGCAGGCCGACGTCGGCACGGCGATGGGCCGCAAGGGCACGGAGGCCGCCAAGGAAGCAGCGCAGATGGTGCTGCTGGACGACAATTTCGCCTCGATCGTCGCCGCCGTGCATGAAGGGCGCACGGTCTACGACAATATCCGCAAGGTGATTTCGTGGACGATCCCAACCAATGGCGGCGAGACGCTGACGGTGGTGCTGGCGATCCTGGCCGGGTTCGCCATGCCGCTTTCGGCGACGCAGATATTGTGGATCAACCTGGTGCTGGCGGGCACGCTGGGGCTGGTGCTGGCGTTCGAGCCATCGGAGCCCGGCGTGATGCGGCGCCCGCCCAGGCCGTCCGGCGCGCCGCTGCTGACGCCGTTCCTGCTGTGGCGGGTGCTGATCGTATCGATCTTGCTGGCGGCGGCTTCCCTGGGCTTCTATTTCCACGCCCTGGGCCAGGGACGCGACCTGGAGACGGCCCGGACGATCGTGGTCAACTTCATGATCGTGGCCGAGATATTCTACCTCTTCAACGTGCGTTACCTGCACATGCGATCGCTGACCTGGCGGGGCGCGCTGGGGACGCCGGCGGTGCTGGGCGCGATCGCGGTGGTGGTGATCGCCCAGATCGCCTTCACCTATGCGCCCTTCATGCACGGGCTGTTCCACAGCCGGCCGCTGCCGGTTCGCGACGGCATCGCCATCATCGCGGCGGGATTCGGCTTGATGCTGGTGCTGGAAGGCGAGAAGCTGCTGATGCGCCGCCTCGGCTGGTTCGAGGAATTGCGGGCATGACCGGCGCGCCGCCACGACGCATCCTCATCCTGAACGACAGGGAGTAGAACCTTGGACGAACCAGTGGTCGCCGCGCCGAAGCGCATCATGCTCGCCACCGATCTGAGCTGCCGCTGCGATCGCGCGCTCGATCGCGCCAGGCGGCTCGCCCGCGACTGGAAGGCGACGCTGGTTCTCGTCCATGTGATGGAGCCGGGCCTCGCCGATCGAATCCGGACGGAGCCGGACGTGCCGTCATGGCGCCGCACCGGCGATCCGGCGACGAAGATGCGGCACCAGATATGGCGCGACCTGGCCGGCGACATGGCCGATGTCGACGTGCGGGTGGTGGAGGGCGAGGCGGCGGAGCAGCTTCTCGCCGTGGCGGCCGAGGAGAGATGCGACCTCATCGTCACCGGCGTGGCGCGCGACGGCATATTGGGGCCGATGGTGCTGGGCACGACCGTGAACAAGCTGGTCCGCCATGCCGAGGTGCCGGTGCTGATCGTGCGGAACCGGGTGAACCGGCCCTACGGCAAGATCGTGGTCGGCACGGATTTTTCGGACAGCTCGGCCCGCGCGCTGACGACGGCGGCCAAATGGTTTCCCACCGCCGAATATGTGCTGTTCCACGGATATGACATCCCGTTCGACGACCTGCTGGACAAGGATGAATTCGGCCGGCAGCTCGCGGCGATGGAGGAGCGGTGCAAGGCCGATTTCCTCGCCAAGACGCCGCTGGACGATGCCGTGCGGGAGCGCGTCCACCTGTTGATCGAGCATGGCAATCCCGAACGGCTGCTATGGGATTATGTCACCGATCAGGAGGCCGACCTCACCGTGATCGGCAGCCATGGGCGCAGCGCGTTCTTCGACGTGCTGATCGGCAGCATGACCAAGCGGTTGCTGGAATCCGCGCAGGGCGACACGCTGGTCGTCCGCAGACCCCGGACGCGCTGAACCTTCCACGGAGGAAAAGACATGGCATTCCGCAACATATTGCTGCCGCTGGACGTGAACGATCTGGCTAACGCGGATCGCGCGCTTCAGGATGCCCGCTTTCTGGCCGAAGCGGCGGGCGCGACGGTGCACCTGCTGCACGTCCGGCTCTATCTGCCGCTGTCCTACGTCGATTTCCTCCCTTCCAGCTTCGACCAGGAGGAAAAGGAGAGCTGCATGGAGCAGTTGCGGGCGTGGAAGGCGAGCCTGGGCCTGCCGGAGGACCGCGTTACGATCACCCTGCGGCGCGGACCGGTGCCGGCGGAGGTGCTGGACGAAGCGGCGCAGCGGGAGGCCGACCTCATCATCATCGGATCGCGCCAGCCTTCGATGTCGACGCGGCTGCTGGGATCGAACGCCTCCTCCATCATCCGCGACGCCAAGATCAGCGTGCTGGTGACACGGCGGCAGGATCAGCGCGAAACGGCCTAGGGCCCGGTGGGGCGGAAGCGGAGGAGGGCGTGATGGCGATCAACACCATTCTCACGCATTTGCCGACGATGCTGCAGCCGGACCCGTCGCGCACGGTGATCCGCCCCTTCTACGCCGAAGACCCCGCCCAGTTCGCGATCGACGGGTGCCCCCGGCCGCAGCGGATCGTCGATCGCGTGCTGAACCTTCCGGCGGACCGGGCGCGCATGATGGTGGATATGATGGTTCCCGCCATGGCGAGCCGCCATCCCAATGCCGAAAAATTCTTCCTGCGGCGATTTGAGGAAGTGCGCGGCGAACTGAGCGAAGGACCGGTGAGCCGGGAACAGGCGCTGCTTATCGGCGCCTATTTCAGCCAGGAATATGCCTTCGAATCCGCCGCTTTGTTCAATCCCAGCATCGTCGCCCATCCGCTGGAGGATGCCGCGCGGCCCGGTTGCCTGCGCTTCGTGATGTCGCTCCGCGGGATCGGCGAAGGGCATATATCGTCCGTCACCTTCCGCACCGGCACCTGGGACACGGTGGCGAACCAGGTGACGGTGGACCCGGCCAGCGCGCATGGTGTGCCGCCGCGCATCGAGGAGGTGGAGGAAGACGGGCGCACGATCCGCCTTTCCTGCCCGGAAAGCACCAATATCAGCGAATCCGTGGTCTTTCCCGTCACGCCCAGCCAGCGCCAGGGCGTGGAGGATCTGCGCATGGTGCTGTTCGTCGAGGAGGATGGATCGCGCAACCTGCTGGGCACCTACACCGCCTTCAGCGGCGCCGAGGTTCGATCCGAGATGCTGCGCGCCCTGGACTTCAGGACCTATGAGCTGCGCCCGCTGGAAGGCGATGTCGTGCGGAACAAGGGCATGGCGCTGTTTCCGCGCCGGATCGACGGCCGCTACATGATGCTCGGGCGGCAGGATAATGAGAATATCTGGCTGCTTGCCTCGGACGATCTCTATCGCTGGGATGGCGGGCAGAGGATCGTCACGCCCAGATATTCCTGGGAATTCGTGCAGCTTGGCAATTGCGGCTCCCCGATCGAGATCGAGGAGGGCTGGCTGGTGCTGACCCACGGCGTGGGCATGATGCGGGGCTATTGCATCGGCGCCTGCCTGCTGGACAAGGCCGATCCGTCGCGCGTGCTGGGCAGGACGGATCGGCCGATCGTCTATCCCGATCCGGCGGAGCGGGGCGGCTATGTGCCCAATGTCGTCTATAGCTGCGGCGCGCTGGTCCACAATCGCATGCTGCTGCTGCCTTATGGCGTGGCGGATACCTACACGACCTTCGCGACCGGATCGGTGGATGCGGTGCTGGCCGCGATGTCGTGAAGCCCTCTATCGGAAAGCCTTCTATCGGACGATGGCGATGCCGAAGCGGAGGCGCGTCATGCTCTTGCGGTAATCGAGCAGATTTTCGCCATAGCCGGCGAAAGCCTGACCGAAGAGATAGATGTTGAGGCTGGATTCGAAGATGCGGTCCAGCGGGTAGCTTAGCTCCGCATCGATTGCGCCCTTGCCCGATCCGAAGTTGAAGCGGCTGTTGGTGGTGAGGCGGAAGCCCTCATCCTCGCCGATTTCCGCGAACAGGCCGGTATTGCCGCGATAGCGCTTGATATCGGGATTGTCCTCCAGGCTGGCGATATAGACCCACAGCCGCGGCCCCACCGATATCGTGTAGCGGCCGGCATACATGGTCGCGACCGGCTGGACGTAGAGCATGTTGATGCTGCGGGAATCGAGCCCGTCGCGGCCGTTCGATTCATGGCGGTAGCCCGCCTGGCCGCCCAGCGCGAAGCCCTTGCCCACGGGCGTGGCCGGGACGAGGTAGAAAAGCTCCGGCATGAAATCGATATTGTGGAAGGGCGAGGATTTGGCATCCAGATCCCAGAACATGCGCTGGGTATAGGCGAAATGGACGCCGTTGATCGCGGGCTCGCCCTTGCCCACGGCGCCCGGTTCCCCGAAAAGCTGATATTTGAAGCTGATCTGCAGGCGCCCGTCGCTGTTGGTGCCGGGGCCATAGGCCGCATAGATCGGCGCATAGCTGGAGAGATTGCCGAGGAAGGCATTGCCCTGATCGGGCTTGGCCGATGGCGGGGCCTCCACGGGCGAGGCCGGCACGGGGCGGGGCGGGCGGGGGGCCGGGACGCCCGGATCGTCATTTTGCGCCAGCGCCCCGCGCCGTTCCCCGGCATCGCGCGGCGGAAGCCGGAAGGCATATCCTTCGGCGTCCGGGCCGGGTCGCAGCGTCAGCACGGCATCGCGGCGGGGCGTTCCCACGGGAAGGCGCAGCGCATAGCGCGCCTCGGCGAAGCCGCGTGCCGGCACCTCCTGTTCCGCGACGGGATCGATCCGGTCGAGAACCACCGGAATGGTGCGACCGGCGACCTTCAGCTCCGCCTCCAGCCTTTCCGGCCGGGCCACGCGCGCGGGTGCCGCGTCCGGGTTGAGCGTGACGATGCCGACGATCAGGCCATCGCCGTCGGGCGCGGGCGTGATCGCCCCGACGAGATCGCGCGGCTCCGCCTGGGCCATGGCAGGCGCGGCGAAAATCGCGGCGGCGCAGAGCCATGGGCGCAAGCGCGGGCGGTGGCATGATGGGCGGGAAGGGGGCATCGGGCGTGTCGGTTCCTAGGCCATGGTAACGATCGTCTTGCGGAAACGGGCCAGCGCGATGCCGAAGAACAGCCCGCCTATCACCATGATCGCAAGGAATTGTGGCCATACGACAGCAAGGTCGGCACCGCGATAGAGGATGGCCTGGGCCAGCTTCACGAAATGGGTGGTGGGGGCGGCCAGCATCACGTTCTGCACGAATTCGGGCATGCTTTCGCGCGGGGTGGTGCCGCCGGACAGCATCTGGAGCGGCAGCATCACCAGGATCAGCAGCAGCCCGAATTGCGGCATCGATCGCGCGACCGTGGCCATGAAGATGCCCATCGATGTGGTGGCGAACAGGTGGAACGCCGTGGCCAGCAGGAACAGCGCGACCGAACCTTCGATCGGCACATGGAGCAGCCCCCGCACGACCACCGTGAGCGAGAAGGCGCAGGCCAGCAGCACGACGAGCCCCATGGCCCAGACCTTGCCGGCCATGATCTCGAACGGGGTGACGGGCATCACCAGCAGATGCTCGATCGTGCCATGTTCCCGCTCGCGGATCAGCGCCGCGCCCGTCAGCACGATGGAAAGCATGGTGACGTTGTTGATCACCTCCATCACCGATCCGAACCAGCTTTGCGCCAGCGTGGGGTTGAAGCGCGCGCGCAGCTCCAGCGCCACCGGCGGCTGCGGATTGGCGCGGTAGCGCTGGATGAATTCGTTCACCTCGTCATTCACGATCTGCTGGACATAGCCGTTGCCGGTGAAGGCCTGGCTCATCCGCGTCGCATCGACGTTCAGCTGCACCGCCGGCTGGCGGTTGGCGAGCAGATCGCGCTGGAAGCCGGGCGGGATGTTGAGCGCGAAGGTATAGAGGCCCGCATCCATCCCCGGATCGATCTCGTTCTGCGAGATGATGAAGGGCTGGGTGAAATGCGGGGGATAGAAAGCGGCGACGATCCGCTGCGACAAGGGGGACTGGTCCTCGTCGACGATCGCGATCGGCGCCTTGTGCAGCGTTTCCGGCATGGCGGTGGCCGCCACGTAGATGCTGAAGGAAAAGGCCCAGGCGATCAGCGCGAGCATCATCGGATCGCGCCAGAGGCTGCGCAGTTCCTTGACGCCCAGCCGGAATATGTTGGCCGCCGCCATGCCTAGCGTTCCTGCTTGCGCAGCAGCACCACGCAGGCGGCCATCAGGACCGGGATCGCCAGCGCCAGCCCCAGCATCTGCGTATGCAGATCGCCGAAGCCCAGCCCCTTGGAAAAGACGCCCCGGCACACGGTTACGAAATGGGCGGTCGGGAAGATGCGGCCGATCAGGGCGCCGGCGCCCTCCAGCGAGGATACCGGGTTGATCAGGCCGGAAAACTGTATGGCCGGCAGCATCGTGCCGATGGCGGTCGCGAAGATCGCGGCGATCTGGCTGCGCATGAACACCGAGAACAGCAGGCCGATCGCGGTGGCCGATATGGTGTAGAGGAAGGCCGCGGCCGTCATCGCCAATATGTTGCCGGTGATGGGCACGCGGAAGATCGCCACCGCCAGGATCACCAGCAGCGCATAGTTGAGCATCGCCAGCGCGACATAGGGAAGCTGCTTGCCGATCAGGAATTCGATCCGGGTGATCGGGGTGACGTAGAAGTTGATGATCGATCCCAGCTCCTTCTCGCGCACCACGCTGAGCGCCGTCAGCATCGCCGGCAGCAGGAGGAGGAGGACGGGGATCACGGCGGGCGCGATCGCCACCAGGCTCTTCACGTCCGGGTTGTAGCGATAGCGGGTCTCGATATCGATCAGCCCGGCGCTTGGCCGCTCGCCCAGTTCCTGCAACGCCATGTCGCCCAGCCATTGGGCGTGCATCGCCTGCATGTAGCCCTGCACCGTTTCCGCGCGCTGCGGCATCGATCCGTCGATCCACGCGGCTATGGCCACCCTGTCGCCCCGGCGCAGATCGCGGGCGAAGCCGGGCGGAATCTCGATCGCGACGCTCAGCTCGCCGGCGCGCATCCGCCGGTCGAGCTGGTCGTAGTCGGTGACGGGCGGCCGTTCGACGAAATAGCGCGATCCGGCGAGGTTCAGCGCGTAATTCTGGCTGGTGACGGTGCCGTCGCGATCCAGCACGGCGAAGGACAGGTCCTCCACGTCCATGCTGATGCCATATCCCATGATGAACATCAGGATCACGCTGCCCACCAGCGCCAGCGTCGCCCGGATGGGATCGCGGCGCAGCTCCAGGCTTTCGCGCTGGGAGTAGCTCAGCATCCGCCGGATGCTGAAGCCGCCGATCCTGTCCTCGGGCGCGTGGGCGGCGGGCGGGGCGGATTGGGGGACGGCCTCCTCCGGCACGGCCGCGGCGGCTTCCGCTTCCTCCAGATAACCGATGAAGGCTTCCTCCAGCGTCGCCGCGTGCCGGCTTTCCACGATGCCCCTGGGCGTATCGCTCACCAGCACCTTGCCGGCATGCATCAGCGATATGCGGTCGCAGCGCTCCGCCTCGTTCATGAAGTGGGTGGAGATGAAGATCGTCACCCTGTCCTGCCGGGACAGGTCGATCAGGCTCTGCCAGAACTGGTCCCGCGCGATGGGATCGACACCGGATGTCGGCTCGTCCAGGATCAGCATCTCCGGCCGGTGGATCAGCGCCACCGCCAGCGACAGCCGCTGCCGCTGGCCGAGCGGCAGGGCATCGGGCAGGGCGTCCAGTATGTCGCTCAGCCCGAACCGGCTCGCCATCTCGTCCACCCGCGCCGGAATCTCGCTTGCCGGAACGCTGAAGAGCTGGGCGTGCAGCACCAGATTCTGCCGCAGGGTAAGCTCGCTGTAGAGCGAGAAAGCCTGGCTCATATAGCCGACGCGGCGGCGGGTGCCGATATCCTGGCTGTCCACCTCCTGCCCGAACAGCCAGGCCTGGCCCTCGGTCGCGGGCAGGAGCCCGGTCAGCATCTTCATCGTCGTCGATTTGCCGCAGCCGTTCGATCCCAGGAAGCCGAAGATCTCGCCGCGCTCGATGCGGAAGTTCACATGATCGACGGCGGTGAAATCGCCGAAGCGCTTGGTGAGGCCCTTCGCCTCGATCGCGACCTCATCCAGCCCCTCGCCGGTGCGCGGTGGGATGGTGACGGCATGATGGCCCCGGCGCTGCTCCTCCGGCAGCAGTTCGATGAAGGCCTGTTCCAGATTGTCCTTGCCGGTGCGTTCGTAAAGCTCGGCCGCCGTGCCGGTGGCCAGCACGCGGCCGGCATCCATCGCCACCAGCCAGTCGAAACGGGCGGCCTCCTCCATATAGGCGGTGGCGATCAGCACGCTCATGCCCGGCCGGTCGAGCCGGATGCGATCGATCAGGTCCCAGAATTGCGCACGGGAAAGCGGGTCCACGCCCGTGGTGGGTTCGTCCAGCAGCAGGAAATCGGGATCGTGGATCAGTGCGCAGCACAGGCCCAGTTTCTGCTTCATGCCGCCGGAAAGCTTGCCCGCCGGGCGATCGCGGAATCGCGACATGCCGGTGCTGGCGAGCAGATCGACGATCCGTTCCTCCCGCTCCGCCGCGTCCTGGCCGAACAGCCGGCCGAAGAATTCCAGATTCTCCGCCACCGAAAGCGTGGGGTAGAGATTCTTGCCCAGCCCCTGCGGCATATAGGCGATGCGCGGGCATATGGCGTTGCGGTGGCGGGCATCGGCCATGTCGCCGCCCAGCACGGTGACGGTGCCGGCCTGGATGATGCGCGATCCGGCGATCAGCGAGAAGAGGCTGGACTTGCCGACCCCGTCCGGCCCGATCAGCGCGACCATGCGCCCCGCCGGAATGTCCAGGTCGATGCCGTCGAGCGCTTTCGTGTCGCCGAAGCGCAGGCTCACCCCGGCCAGGCTTGCGACCGGCGGGTCAGGCGCGGTCGCGGGCGCCGTCATCGGCCGACATTGACCGCGAGATCGGCCGGCCATTCCGCCTTGGGGTCGATCCGCACATAGGCCATGCCGGGAAGGCCGGTCTTCACCTGGTTGATATGCTTCCTCAGCAAGGCGGGATCGATCCGGGCCTTCACCCTGAACATCAGCTTCTGCCGCTCGCTTTCCGTCTCGACCGTCTTGGGCGTGAACTGGGCGACATCGGCGACGAAGGAGACGCGGGCGGGGATCACATATTGGGATGCGGCGTCCAGCACGATCCGCGCCTCGCTGCCCACGCCCACGCGGCCCGCCACCGTTTCGGGCAGGAAGAAGGTCATGTAGACGTCCGTCAGGTTGACGACGTTCAGCACGCGGCCGCCGCCGGCCACCACCTCGCCCGGCTGGGCGACGCGATATTGCACGCGCCCGTCCGTCGGGGCCTTGAGGTCGCTGTCCGTGATGTCGGCTTCCAGCCGGCGGATGGTGGCGCGGGCGGCGTCGACATTGGATCGCGCGCCGATGACCTGCGACTTGGCCGTCAGGATCGCGGCGTCGACCGCCGCAAGCTGCGCGCGCGCCGCCTCCACGGCGGCATAGGCGCCTTCCACCTGGGCCTGATCGTCGTCACGTTCCTGCACGGCGGTGGCGCCTTCGCGCGCCAGCGTGGTCGATCGGGCGAGCCGCTTGCGCGCGGCGTTCAGCTCCGCCTCGCGCTGGCGGACCACCGCGAAGGCGGAGGCGCGATCGCCCTGGCGCTGGGCCACCTGCGTCTGGGCGACGTCGATCCCGTTCAGGGCCTGCTGCAACTGCGCTTCCGCTTCCGCCTTCTGCGCCTGCAGGACATCGGTATCGATCCGGGCGACGATCTGGCCGGCCTTCACATAATCGCCCTCGTCCACCGCGATCTCCGCCACGCGGCCCGGTGTCTTGGCGGAAATGTCGATCTCGGTCGCCTCGATGCGGCCGTTGCCGCCGACGATCCCTTCGGGAAGGCCGCCGGGGGCCGCCAGCTTCCACAGCAGCCAGGCGGCCAGCAGGATGACGGCAGCGATGCCGCCGCGGATGAGCCAGCGTCGATCGGGCATTTTCATCGGGGCTGATCCTCCTCGACGGAAGGCGATGGGGAAGGCGAGGGCGCGGGGGACGGCGGTGCGAAGGTCGCATCGTCCGCGAAGCCGCCGCCCAGCGCGGCATAGAGCGCGACGCCGCTGGCATAATAGCCGCGGCGAAGCTGGATCAGCGATTGCTGGGTGTCGAACAGGTCGCGCTGGGCGTCGAGCACCTCCAGATAGGCGGACCGGCCGTTGTCGAAGCGCAGCTGCGCCAGCCGCGCGCGCTCGCGGAGCGCCGCCACCATGTCGCGCGTGCTGGCGATCTGGGCGATGAGCTGGCGGCGCTGGACCAGCGCGTCGGAAACGTCGCGGAAGGCCTGCTGGATCACCTGCTCATATTCGGCGACGGCAACGTTGCGCCGGGCTTCGGCGGCATCGAGGCTGGCGGCGTTGCGGCCCGCGTTGAAGATGGGCAGCGTGATCGTCGGGCTGAAATTCCAGGATAGGCTGCCGTCGCCGAACAGGCCGTCCAGCTCGTTGCTGGCGGTGCCAAACGTGCCGGTAAGGTTGATGTTGGGGAAGAAGGCGGCCCGCGCCGCGCCGATATTGGCGTTGGCGGCGCGCAGGCGGTGTTCCGCCGCCACGATATCGGGGCGGTTGATCAGGAGGTCGGACGGCAATCCCGCCGGCAGCTCGCGGTTGCTGTCCGTTTCCGCCAGCCGCAGCGGGCCGGGGCGGAATTCCACGGGATGGCCTACCAGCAGCGCCAGCGCGTTGCGGTTGACCGCCTGGTCCTGGATCAACGCCTCGAGCGCGGTCTTCGCCTGGGCCAGCAGCAGCTGCGCCTGCGTCATCTCCAGCTTCGATCCGGAGCCGACCTCGTAGCGGCGGCGCATGATCCACAGCGATTTGTCGCGCGTCGTCACCGTATCGCGGGCAAGCGCGATCCGTTCCTCATATTCCCGTTCCAGCAGATAGCCGGTCGCCACCTGCGCGATCAGGCTCGTCGCCACGGCGCGGCGCGATTCCTCGGTGGAGAGGAATTGCTGCACGGCGGCTTCCTTCAGGTTGCGCAGCCGCCCCCAGAAATCGATCTCCCAGCCCGCGCTCAGCAGCGCCTGATATTGGCTGGCGGTGACGGGCCGGCCGATCAGCGAGAGGCCGGCCGGCGTGCGTCCGCGATTGCCGGCGGCCACCGCATCGACCTGCGGGTAGAGCGCGCTGCCCTGGATGCGGTAATTGGCGCGCGCTTCCTCCACCCGGCCGGCGGCGATGCGGATATCGCGATTATGGACCAGCGCCTCGCCGATCAGCCCCTGCAATTCGGGATCGCGGAAGAAATCGCGCCAGCCGATCCGGGCGATGCTCCCGTCGGACGCGGAGGTTGTCGAGAAACTGTCCGGCACCGGCATCGGCGGCTGCACATAAGGCGGCGCAAAGGAGCATCCGGCCAGCAGCAGCAAGCCGAGCGGCGCGAACCTGCCCATCCGCCCGGCGGGCGATGCAGATGTGCCCCGGCGGGGGCCGGGCGCATGGTCGATCGTCAGTCCGTCCGCAACCGATACAGCTCGCGCCATGCCTGCCAGGTCCCCACAGGAGTTTGGCTTTCAACGACTTGGAGACGATAGTTTGTGTTGCGCACCATATCTCATCGGCGGCGCATGTCCAATCGCGGGCAGGGCCGGTGGCCGTCGTGATGGAGAGGCGGCCGCCAAAAAGACGGCGATCGGCATGGCATCGCGCGATCCGCTGGGCTAGGTCGGCGCGGACTCGATTCACGGAAGAGCGAATATGGGACAGGAAACCCGCTTCACCATCACCCCCCACCCGTCGCCCGTCGCGGCGGACGAGCGGGCCGTGCTGCTGGAGAATCCCGGCTTCGGCCGCGTGTTCACCGATCATATGGTCACGGTGAAATGGACGTCCGACAAGGGCTGGCACGACGCGCAGGTAGGCGCGCGCCGGCCCTTCCAGCTCGATCCCGCGGCGGCGGTGCTGCATTATGCCCAGGAAATCTTCGAGGGCATGAAGGCCTATCGGCTGGCGGACGGATCGGTCACGCTGTTCCGGCCGGACGAAAATGCCCGCCGCTTCAATGAATCGGCGGCGCGCATGGCGATGCCGGACGTGCCCGAGGAGCTGTTCCTGGCGGCGATCGAAAGCCTCGTGGAAATCGACCGGGGCTGGATTCCGGGCGGCGAGGGCAGCCTCTACCTGCGCCCCTTCATGTTCGCGAGCGAGCCGTTCCTGGGCGTGCGGCCGGCATCCGAATATATCTTCTGCGTCATCGCCTGCCCGGTCGGCGCCTATTTCAAGGGCGGCGCCAAGCCGGTGACGCTCTGGGTGTCGGACGATTATACCCGCGCGGCCCCCGGCGGCACCGGCGCGGCCAAGTGCGGCGGCAATTATGCGGCCAGCCTCGTCGCGCAGGCGGAAGCCTCGCGCCATGGCTGCGACCAGGTGGTTTTCCTCGACGCGGCCGAGCATCGCTGGGTCGAGGAGCTGGGCGGCATGAACATCTTCTTCGCGATGGACGACGGCAGCCTGGTGACGCCGCCGCTCGGCACCATCCTGCCGGGCATCACCCGCAAGTCGCTGATCACGCTTGCCCGCGATGCCGGCATCGTCGTGCAGGAACAGCCTTATTCCTTCGATCAGTGGCAGGCGGATGCGGCATCCGGCCGCCTACGGGAAGCGTTCGCCTGCGGCACCGCCGCCGTGGTCGCCGCGATCGGCGAGGTGCGGCATGCCGGCGGCTCCTTCCTGATCGGCGACGGCGGGACCGGCCCCCTCACCACGCGGCTGCGCGAGGAGCTTGTGGGCATCCAGCGCGGCACCCTGGCCGATACGCGCGGCTGGCTTCGCCGGGCCTGAGCGGGCGTTTGCGGACGGGGAGGGCGCCCGCAAACGGCGCCACCCCCGTCCCCGATCGTTATCCGGCCAGCGCCGGCACGAACATCGCCTGCAGTTGCCGGCAGGCCAGCGACGGGCGGACCGGCCGGATCATCCATAGCCGGCTCAGCGTGTCGTTCCCCGCCAGGGGGCGATAGACCAGGCTGTCGAGGTGGATCACGCTCAGCGACCGGGCGAGGAAGGTGATCCCGAAACCGGCGGAAACCAGGCCCAGCAGCGTGGCGATGCCGCCGCTTTCCTGGATCACGCGCGGCTCGAAGCCGGCGGCGCGGCACATGCGGATCAGCTGCTCGTTGAACCCCGCGCCCAGCCGCCGTTCGTAGAGCACGAAGGATTCCTCGGCGAGGTCGGCCACCGCCACGGTGGCGCGATCGGCCAGCGGATGATCGCGCCGCATCGCCACCACCATCTCCTCCTCCAGCATCAATGTCGCCATCAGCCCGTGCGAAAGCTCGGGCGGCTCCGGGCTGCGGACGAAGCCCATGTCGAGGTCGCCCTCCGCCAGCGCTTCCAGCTGCGCCTCCAGCGACAATTCGCGCAGGTCGAGCCGGATCGCCGGATAGGCCTGGCGGAATCGGAAGAGCGCGCTGGCGACCGCAGGCACGAAAAGCACGGAACTGAGCAGGCCGAGCGCCAGCTCGCCGATCTCGCCGCGGGCGGCGCGGCGGGCCACCTCGGCGGCATGGTCCGCCTGCTGCAGCGCCTTGCGCGCTTCGGGAAGGAATATCTCGCCCGCCTCGGTCAGCCGCACGCGGCGGCTGGTGCGTTCGAACAGGGCCACGCCCAGCTCGTCCTCGAGCGCGCGGATCTGCTGGCTCAACGGGGGCTGCGATATGCCGAGCTGGGTTGCCGCGCGGCCGAAATGCAGTTCCTCCGCCACGCGGACGAAATAGCGGAGATGGCGGAGGTCCAATTCATTCGCCTTTGATATCAATCATGCCGAATTTGATATTAGACGCGAAAATTGCAATGGTGCATCGCGTCATCGGATGCGTGACCGCCTTGGGGAGGCGGCGACCAGCCCTGTCGGTTCAACGGTTTAGACCCGTTCGACAGTGAAGCGCGCCCATGATCCGTCCGCCCAATCGGGCTCAAAGCAGGTGCAGGGCGCGCCGTTCGCGGCGTTCGTCCGTTCGGAGAAACTGGATGATAGGCATTGTCCGGGTCGCGCTGGGAAGGCCGCTGACGTTCATCGTCATGGCGCTCCTGATAGCGATCATCGGCATCCTCGCGGCGCTGCGCACGCCCGTGGATATCTTTCCGAACATCCGCGTGCCGGTGATCGCGGTCGCCTGGCAATATGCCGGCCTTTCGCCGGACGAGATGTCCGGCCGCATCATCACGCCCTATGAGCGCGTGCTGACGACCACGGTGAACGATATCGAGCATATCGAAAGCCAGTCGATGCAGGGCATCGGCATCGTGAAGATCTTCTTCCAGCCGGGGGCGGACATCCGCACCGCGACCGCGCAGGTCACCTCCATCTCGCAGACGGTGCTGCGCCAGATGCCGCCGGGCATCACGCCGCCGCTGATCCTGAACTACAACGCCTCCACCGTGCCGATCATCCAGCTCGCCATGTCGGGCAAGGGGATGAGCGAGCAGCAGCTGTTCGACCTCGCGCAGAACCAGATCCGCCCGCAGATCGTGACCGTGCCGGGCGCCGCCATGCCGTTCCCGTCGGGCGGCAAGCAGCGCCAGGTGCAGGTCGATATCGATCCCCAGGCGCTCCAGTCCAAGGGCCTTTCCGCGCAGGACGTGGGCAATGCCATCGCCGCGCAGAACCAGATCAACCCCGCCGGCTTCGTGAAGATCGGCAGCTATCAATATGCGGTGAAGCTCAACAACGCGCCGGGCACGATCGAGGAGCTCAACAACCTGCCGGTGAAGGTGGTGAACGGCGCCACCGTCTATATGCGCGACGTCGCCTATGTGCGCGACGGCAATTCGCCGCAGACCAACGTCGTCCATGTCGAAGGCCGGCGCTCGGTGCTGATGACAGTGCTGAAGAACGGCGCCACCTCCACGCTCGCCATCGTCCAGGGCGTGAAGGATCGGCTTCCCGCCATCGCGGCCGGCCTGCCCGATACGCTGAAGATCCAGCCGATCGGCGATCAGTCCCTGTTCGTGAAGGCGGCGGTTTCCGGCGTGGTGAAGGAAGGCGCGATCGCGGCCGCGCTCACCTCGCTGATGATCCTGCTGTTCCTGGGATCGTGGCGCTCGACCGTCATCATCGCCATCTCGATCCCGCTGGCGGTGCTGGCGGCGGTGGCCCTGCTTTCCGCCACGGGGCAGACGCTCAACGTGATGACGCTGGGCGGGCTGGCGCTCGCCGTCGGCATCCTCGTCGACGACGCGACCGTGACGATCGAGAATATCAACTGGCACCTGGAACAGGGCAAGGGCGTGATCCAGGCGATCCTGGACGGCGCCGCCCAGATCGTGACGCCCGCCTTCGTCTCGCTGCTGTGCATCTGCATCGTCTTCGTGCCGATGTTCTTCCTGCCGGGCGTCGCGGGCTTCCTGTTCGTGCCGATGGCGCTCGCCGTGGTGTTCGCGATGATCGCGTCCTTCATCCTCTCGCGCACGCTGGTGCCGACGATGGCGATGTATCTGCTGAAGCCGCACGCGCCCGGCGAGGATACGCATGCCGCCGGTTCTCCGACCTCGCGCAATCCGCTGGTCCGCTTCCAGCGCGGGTTCGAGGCGCGGTTCGAAAAGGTCCGCGCCGGCTATGGCGGGCTGCTGGAGCGGGCGATGCGTTCGCGCAAGCCCTTCATGATCGGCTTCATGGCGGTGGTCCTGCTGTCCGGCCTGCTGCTGCCGTTCCTGGGCAGCAACTTCTTCCCCAGCGTGGATTCGGGCCAGATCATGATCCACGTCCGCGCGCCCGTGGGATCGCGGATCGAGGACAGCGCCGCCCAGTTCGAACGGATCCAGCACCGCATCCGCCAGCTTATTCCGGCTTCGGAGCTGCGCTCCGTGGTCGACAATATCGGCCTGCCGGTCAGCGCCATCAACACCGTCTACAGCAATTCGGGAACGATCGGCCCGCAGGACGGCGACATATTGATCGCGCTGGAGGAGCATCATCGCCCCACCGAACAGCATGTGGCGACGCTGCGGCGCGAACTCGCCCGCAGCTTCCCGGGCACGACCTTCGCCTTCCTGCCGGCGGACATCACCAGCCAGATCCTGAACTTTGGCGCGCCGGCGCCGATCGATATCCAGGTCACGGGCCGCAACCAGGCGGACAATGCCGCTTATGCCGCCAGGCTGCTGCGGGCGATCCGCACCATTCCGGGGCTGGCCGATGCGCGCATCCAGCAATCGGCGCGCTATCCGCAGCTCAACGTCGATGTCGATCGCACGCGGATCGGCCAATATGGCCTGACGGAGCGCGACGTGACGACCAGCCTCGCAAGCTCGCTCGCCGGCACGTCGCAGACGGCCCCGGTCTTCTTCCTGAACCCGGAAAACGGCGTCTCCTACGCCGTCGTCGCCCAGACGCCGGAATATCGGGTGGGATCGATCGCCGATCTCCAGAGCATCCCCGTCACCGGCCCGAACGCCACGGTGCCGCAGACCTTGGGCGGCATCGCCACGGTGCGGCGTTCGAACACGACGCCGGTGGTCAGCCACTACAACATCCAGCCGATGGTCAACATCTTCGCTGCCCCGCAGGGCCGCGATCTGGGCGCCGTCGCCGGCGATGTCGAGCGTGCGATCCAGAAGCTGGAGAAGGAAAAGCCCCAGGGCGTCACGGTCACGATCCGCGGCCAATATGCCACGATGAACGCGGCCTTTTCCGGCCTCGGCTTCGGTCTCGTCGGCGCGATCCTGCTGATCTACCTGCTGATCGTCGTCAACTTCCAGAGCTGGCTCGATCCGTTCGTCATCATCATGGCGCTGCCGGGCGCGCTGGCCGGCATCATCTGGACCCTGTTCGCCACCGGCACCACGCTTTCGGTGCCGGCGCTCACCGGCGCGATCATGTGCATGGGCGTGGCGACGGCGAACTCGATCCTGGTGGTCAGCTTCGCGCGCGAGCGGCTGGCGGAGCTGGGCGATTCCACCGCCGCCGCGATGGAGGCGGGCCTCGTCCGCTTCCGCCCCGTGCTGATGACGGCGCTGGCCATGATCATCGGCATGCTGCCGATGGCGCTGGGCCTGGGCGAGGGGGGCGAGCAGAACGCCCCGCTCGGCCGCGCGGTGATCGGCGGTCTCGTCGTCGCCACCATCGCCACATTGTTCTTCGTCCCCACTGTCTTCAGTTTCGTCCACCGGCATGGCCGCGTGCAGGACCGGTCCAAGGAGCTAGAACCCGCGCATGTCTGAGGAAATCGAGAGCCGGAAGCTGAAGCGCGTCGGTATCGGCGCGGCCGTCGCGGCGCTGGCCGTGGTCGCCATCGGCATCTCCGCGCGCACCATCACGGATAGCCGCCTGAAGGAGGTGGCCGCCGAGGCCGCGATCCCTTCCGTCGATGTCGTGCGCCCCACGCCGTCGGGAGACGGCACCGGGGTGGTGCTGCCAGGCAGCATCCAGGCCTTCAACAGCGCGGCGATCTATGCCCGCACCAACGGCTATGTCCGCCGCTGGACGGCCGATATCGGCGATAATGTCGCCGCCGGGCAGACCTTGGCGATCCTCGACGCGCCGGAGGTCGATCAGCAGCTCGCGCAGGCCGAGGCCGATTATCAGACGGCGCTGGCCAACCAGGCGCTTGCCCGCACCACCTCCACCCGCTGGGCGGCGCTGGTCGGGCAGGATGCGGTGTCGCGGCAGGAGGCGGACGAGAAGGCCGGCGATTATGCCGCCAAGACGGCGCTCGCCAACGCTGCGCGCGCCAATGTGAACCGCCTGCGCGCATTGCAGGGCTTCACCCGGCTGACGGCGCCGTTCGCCGGCATCGTCAGCAGCCGATCCGCCCAGATCGGCGCGCTGGTGGTGTCGGGCAATGCCGCCGCCCAGCCATTGTTCACCGTTTCCGACGTGCATCGCATGCGCGTCTATGTCCGCGTGCCGCAGGGGCTTTCGGCGCAGATCAGGCCCGGCATGCACGCGTCGATGACGTTGCCCGAATATCCGGGCCGCACCTTCGACGCGGTTCTCCAGCGCACCGCCGATGCGGTGGATACGCAATCGGGCACCGTCCTTGTCGAGCTTCAGGCCGACAATCCCGATCGCGCGCTGAAGCCCGGCGCCTATGCGCAGGTCAGCTTCCCGGTCCGCGCGATCGCCGGCAGCTTCCGCCTGCCCGCCAGCACTTTGATCTTCGGCGAAAAGGGGCCGACGGTCGCGATCGTCGATGCGTCGAACAAGGTCACCATCCGGCCCGTCGTCGTCGGCCGCGACGAAGGGCGCGAGGTGGAGGTGACGTCCGGCCTCGCCGGAACGGAGCGCATCATCGATACGCCGCCCGATGCCGTGCAGAACGGCGATCATGTCCGCGTCAATGCAGAGGCCGCGCCGGGGAAGGATGCCGGCAAGGCCAAGGCGCCGGCCAAGGCGGATGCGCGCCGTGGCTGATCGCGTGGCGGCGCTCGCCGCGCTGGCGCTGCTCGGCGGCTGCTCGCTCGCGCCGGATTATGAACGGCCGGCCACCGTGGCCCCGGTCGCCTATAAGGAACTGCCCGCCGGCTGGACCGAGGCCAGCCCGCAGGATGCGGCGCCGCGCGGCGATTGGTGGGCGGTCTTCGGCGATCCGGTGCTCGATGGATTGCAGGGCCGGTTGAACGAGGCCAGCCCCACGCTGGCGGCGGCCGTCGCGCGCTACGATCAGGCGCAGGCGGCGGCGCGGGCGGCGGGCGCGGATCGCTTTCCCGAACTCAGCGTCGGCGGCGATGCCTCGCGCCAGCGCGTCTCCGCGCGCCGTCCGCTCGCCAGCGACAAGGCGATCTACAACGATTTTTCGGTCGGCGCGGCGCTCGATTACGAGCTCGATCTCTGGGGCCGGGTGCGCAACTCCGTGCGCGCGGGCAAGGCGGATGCGGAAGCGAGCGCCGCCGATCTCGCCTCGGCGCGGCTCAGCCTCCAGGCGGCGCTGGCGGACGCCTATTTCCGCCTGCGCGGGCTCGATGCCGAAGCCGCGTTGCTCAAGGATACGGTCGAGGCTTTCGGCCGCGCCCTGGAGCTGACGAATACGCGCCACGATGGCGGCATCGCCTCGGGGCTCGACGTCAGCCGCGCGCGCACGGTCCTCTCCGATGCCAGGGCGCAGATATCCGCCATCGCCAACGAACGGGCGGCGACCGAGCATGAGATCGCCGCGCTGGTTGGCGAGGTGGCGTCCGGCTTCTCCATCGCGCCCGCCGATCCCCCGCGCGAGCCGCCGGCCATCGCATCCGGCGCGCCGTCCGATCTGTTGCAGCGCCGGCCCGATATCGCCGCGGCCGAACGGCGTGTCGCCGCCGCCAATGCGCGGATCGGCGTGGCGCGCGCGGCGCTGTTCCCGTCGATCACGCTGGGCGCCGGCGCCGGGTTCGAGGCCGCGCACGGCTCGCTGCTCAGCTCGCCGGCCAGCTATTGGGCGCTGGGGCCGCTGTCCGCCGTGCTGTCCATCTTCGATGGCGGCCGCCGCAGGGCAGAGGTGCGGATCAGCCGCGCCCAATATGATGAGGTCGCCGCCGATTACCGGGCCACGGTTCTGGCCGCCTTCCGCGAGGTGGAGGATGGGCTGGCGGCCGTGCGGACGCTCGCCACCCAGGCCGGGGATCAGCAGGCGGCCGCCGTGGCGGCGGCCCGCACGCGCGATCTGGCGCTGATCCGCTATCGCGAGGGCGCATCCGATTATCTGGAGGTGGTGACGGCGCAGACGGCGGCGCTCGATGCCGAACGCGCGGCGATTTCCGTGCAGACCCTGCGGATGCGGGCGGCCGTGGCGGTGGTTCGCGCCACCGGCGGCGGCTATCCGGCCTGAATGGCGATTGGTCCTAAGCCCGTTCCGGGCCTTACCGAAGTTTCATGTGCCCGCCACGCCCCGGCGGGATGATGGCTGGCACATAGGGGGCATCACCCGGCCCGGCTCGATCGGACAATGGGCCTGGGTGGATGTTGGAGTTGCCCCCATGCAGATTACCAAGCGTCTCCTTGCCGCGCCGCTGCTGGCCGGATTTGCCGTCGCGATCATCGCCGGCCCGGCCAGCGCCGCAACCACTGCCGCCGCCGCGAAGCCTGCCGCCGCCGCCAAAACCGTGCAGCACAAGGCCGCCAAGCCCGCGGCCAAGGCGAATGCCGCGAAACCGAAGAAGGCGAACTGAATCGCGGACGGCGGGTCCGCGCTGCCAGCGATCGTCGCGCCGATCCGCCCCGCCTCCGGCCCCGAATTTCCCCCTTGTCCTGGGGCCGGATATGCCCGGTCGACGTCCTCTTGCCCAGAACCAGCGTCGACCGGGCCTTTTTCCTTACTCCACGTGGATGGCCGTGTAGGGGATCTGGATATAATCCAGCACGCTGCCCGCCGCGCGACCCACGCGCGATTGCGGCGACTTGAAGAAAAGCTCCTTCAAATTAAGGCCCACGCCGAAGAATATCCTGCGCCTCGGGTCCTCGCCCTTGGCCTTGTCCTTGGCGGTGAAGCCCGAGGCGTGATAGCCGACATGCAGTTCCACGAAGCGCCAGGGCGTCTCGCGGAACTGATCGAAGCCCGCCAGCGTCAGCGCCAGCATGAAGCGCTGCTGCTCGTAATGCTCCTTGCCCTTGAAGGTGTAGATGTCCGAATTGGGCATCAGCAGCAGGCGGAAATCCAGCTTGTCCTTCAATCCCGGAACGGTGTTGCGCAGCACCGAAAAGGCCGCGCCGCCGGTGTTGAACAGCACGTCCTGGATGGAAAATCCGCTGCTCACCTTATGCGCGTCATATAGCTCGCTATAGATCATCAGGCCCGATGCCAGCACGGCGGCGGTCAGCGCCCCGCTGGATCGATCGCCGCTCTTCCGCCCTATCCGGGCATTGAGCAGCTCCGCCAGCAGGTAGGAATTATAGGCGTGGGTCAGCTTGTCGACGCCCAGGTTGGTGGTCGATTTGCCGAACCAGCCTTCGTCCTGGAAGTGGAAGGACGTGGTTTCATGGGTGACGGCGATCTGGGTGATCGTCATGTAGGCGGCGATGCCCGCGACTTCCCATTTCACCGCGCCCACCTGCTCGCCGAAGCTGTCGTAGCGGCTGTTCCGCACCGGCGCAGCCGATTCCCCGGAAGGGGTGGGGCCATAGATCGCCACCGGTTGCGGGGGCGGCGCATCCCCCGCCGGCTGGCCGTCGCCGCCGGCAAGCGGGGCCGGCCCCTCCAGCCTGTAGTCGATGTCGACGATATCTTCGGCCTGCGCCAGGGTGGGGCAGGCGAATGCCGCCAACCCCAGCAACAGGATATCGGAAGGCAGGCGGTTGGCGCGACTTTTCAACCGGGCATCCAGCCAGCGTCTCGTTTGCGCCAAACACCCCTCCGATTCATTGCTGCAAACCACTGAACATATGGCCGCTTTGTTTGATCCGTGGAATGATCGGCGGCTCATGCGGCGCCTTCCGTGCGGCGATATGTTCAGCCGGGGAGACGAATCTCCACCTCGAAGCCGCCGGCCAATCCGTCCGGGTCGCTTTCCAGCCGTATTTCCCCCCCGTGCAGGCGCGCGACGGCCGAGACCAGCGACAGCCCCAATCCGGCGCCACCGATATGACGGGCGGGGTCGAGCCGCCCGAACCGGCGGAGCGCCTCCGCGCGATGTTCCGGCGGGATGCCGGGGCCGCTGTCCGCCACGCCGATCGCGATGCCGTCCGGCGTGCGTCGCGCGCGCAGCCGGATGGGGCCGGGCCGCGCATATTTCATCGCATTGTCGACGAGATTGGCGAGCGCCTGTCCCAGCAATTCCCGATGGGCGCGGATCGCCATGTCGCCCTGGGCATCCCATTCCAGCCTGAAGCCATGATCCTCGGCCACGGGGCCGTAGACCTCCGCGATATCCGAAAGCATCGCCGCGACGTCGACATCGGTGAAGCGGTCCCGGCCGATGCCGGCCTCGGCCCGGCTGATCTGCAGCGCCGTGCCCAGCATCGCCAGCAGCGTTTCGGCCTCGTTGGCCACGGATTGCAGCGCCGTCGCCTGCATATCGTCGCCGGTCTCCGCGATCGCGCGTTCCAGGCCGGCCTTCAGCCGGGTCAGCGGCGATCGCAGGTCGTGCGCCAGCCCGTCCGTCACGATCCGCAATTCGGTGACGAGCGTTTCGATCCGGTCGAGCATGGCGTTGATGCCGGCGGCCAGCGTCTCGAACGCATCGCCTGATCCGTCGAGCGGGATGCGCCGCGAAAGATCCCCCGTCCGCACCGCCTGCACGGTCGTGGCGATGCGAGCGATCCGCCCGTCGACCACCCGCGCGGCCAGCATCGCCCCCAGCAGCGCGATGGGCAGGGCCAGCAGCAGCACGCTGGCCATCGCCTCCTCCACCGTGGCCCGCAACTGCAGGCTTCCCTCGACGACATGGCCGGCCAGCAGCAGCGATCCGTCCGCCATCCGCGATGCGGATACGATCATCCGTTCCGGCCGGTCTGAATCGACGCGATAGAGCGTTATCGCCCGCCATTCCCCATCCGGCTTCACCCCCGGCGGCCATGCGCCCAGATTGCCGGCCAGCTCCCGGCCCCCGCCATCGGCCACCAGCACCACCACGTCATCCCCCGGCGAACGGGCGATGCGGGCCTGCGCGCGTGCCTTCAGGGCCGGCAGCCCGCCCTCGTCGAAGCTGGCGGCAAGATCGCCGCGCAGCTCATCGGCGATATCCACGGATAGCTGGCGCAGCTCGCCCGCCGCGATATGCTGGACGGCCAGCAGCAGCAGCACCGAAGAACCGATCTGGAGCGCGAATACCAGCGCGACGAAGCGTATGGTGGAGGATCGCAGGAAGTTGCGCGGCCGCACCCCTCAGCCGTCCGCGCCCAGGCGGTAGCCGGCGCCCCGCACCGTATGCAGCAGCGGACGATCGAATCCCTCGTCGATCTTCTTGCGCAGCCGGCTGATATGCACGTCGATCACGTTGGTGCCGGGATCGAAATGATAATCCCACACGCCTTCCAGCAGCATGGTGCGCGTCACCACCTGGCCGCGATGGCGCAGCATATATTCCAGCAGGCGGAACTCGCGCGGCTGCAGGTCGATGCCGGTTCCGCCGCGCCGCACCTTGCGGGACAGGAGGTCCATTTCCAGATCGTCGCAGGCGAGCCGCGTTTCGGGCGCGGTTCCGCTTCCGCGCCGGCGCAGCAGCAGGTTCAGGCGGGCGTGCAGCTCGGCGAAGGCGAAGGGCTTGGTGAGATAGTCGTCCGATCCCGCCGTCAGCCCCGCGACCCTGTCGTCCACCGATGCCAGCGCGGAAAGGATCAGCACCGGCGTCTCGATGCCGGCGGCGCGCATCGCGCCCAGCACCGCCATGCCGTCCATGCCCGGCAGCATGCGATCGAGGATGATGGCGTCGTAACGGCCGTCGGTGGCGTGGAACAGGCCGTCGCGGCCATTATCCGCCTGGTCGACGGTGAAGCCGGCCTCCACCAGCCCCTTCACGATATAGGATGCGGCCGCCTGATCGTCTTCAATGACGAGGATCTTGTGTGTCACCGCAGCCATGCCCCAGTCGAACCAGCCTGATATCGTAGAATTGCATACCACGACGCATACGCAACGATACTATTCCCGGAAATTGCGCGCCGGCCATGCGCGTCAGGGCGCTGAGCGTCTCGACATGCCGGCCGTCGATGCTTTCCACCAGATCGCCCACGCGCACTCCCATCCGCTGGGCCTGCCCGCCGGAACGCAGGCTGGTGACGGCCAGGGCGTGGAGGGCGGCGATCGGCTCCAGCGTCAGGCCCGGCAGCGGCGCGGCGGCGGCGTAAGGCTGCGCGTCGTCCCGGCAGGCGCCGGCGGCAGGTGCCGTCATCCAGTGGCCGATCAACGCCGCCGCCGCGAGGGCGAGCATCGCCGCCGCAGCCACGATGATCAGCCGATCCCGTATCGGGCCTGATAAGGAGGAGCCAAGCATGCCCGCCACGCTAGCCGCCCCCAAATGGCGGCCAGATGATGCGCAAATGACAGATCGGTCATGTGACGGCCGGCAGGCTCGCGCCCTAACCCAGGGGCGCCGCCGGCAAATTCGCAACCCTACCTGTTCGCTCCGTTCGGTTGCCCTCCGCGCCTGCTGCCCCGATCCGGCCTTTTCTGCGCGACCATCCCGAGCTTGCGACCGCCATGGTATCCGGCCAGTCCGCTAATGAGCCGAAAAGGGTGAAACCAGCCCATCATTCATAGTCTGGAGACGACTCCATTTATTATCCCTCCCCGATGCAAACGCGTTTTACGGAAAAGATGCCCCCGAGCATCAAGTCGCCATTTTCGAGCAGCGTGGTGATGCCACCATAGGCATTCCAGCGGCGGCTATCGTCGGGGAACTCCCATCGCGCGCGCTCCTCGCCGGTCTCCCAATCAAGACCGAGATAAACGTAATTCCCATCCGCCTTGGAAGCCATATAGATCATTGATGTCGCCGCTGAGATCACCGGCACCATCACATCGGTGTTGTCGATTTCGGAGTTGATCCAGCTGCTTTCAAACGCATGCTTTTCGCTGTCCCACTCGAACTTTTGGGCGCCTTTCGCGGCCGGCCGCGTGAGGCCGCCAGTAAAGGTATCGCCGAAAATGTCGGCCACTGGCTGAGGAAAGCTGCAGTTGAGGACGATCACGCCCGTGCCCAAAACTTCAGGCGAAGGTTCAATTGTCACCTTCGAGATAGCGATGCGGATTTGGTCGGCAATCCGCCGCGACTTCGTGCCGGGCTTCTGCTGGAAACCGTCGGGGATTGTATCGCGCCAGAAGGCAACAAGATTGGTGCCTTCAGGGTCACCGTCGGCGATAATCACTAGTTTGTCATCGCCGTCCTCGAACCCCATCAGCACGGGGGTCGTTCCTGACCCGCCCGATTGAGTAAGTGAACCCGCCGCTGTCGCCTGCTCACGCGACATGGTGTTGTATTCACTGCGCCACCCGCCATCGGCCTCGTCATAGGAAAGTTTTGAGCCGGTCCAGACGATCTTGTGCATGTGCCGGGATGTCACGACGTAGAGACCCGTTTCGTCGAAGCAGACGCTGTTCTCAACTGGCTCGCCGTCGAACGACAGGCTCCCCAGCGGCTTGAGATCGCGGTCAAGCAGCAACATGTGACCATAGGCCATCGCGGCGATGTGTCCGTCATAAAGCTGTGCTGCGACGACGAGGTGCGTACCCTCGGGCAGATGCTCGGCCAGATCGGCCACCTGAAGGATGCGAAGCGGCTTCGCCGGATCATTGTCGTCGGTGCTTTTGAGGATCTTGGTCGCAGCAAAGGCCGCATAGTGGCACCCGTCGCGATCGATGAAGCCGTACGCACCATTGGCCATGAGCTTGCGGGAAAAGTTCAGCTCCTCAGCCTGCTTGGTAAGTGCGACGATCTTCGCATCGTCGCGCGCGCGTGCCGCCGCGTCGAGTTGCGCGATCAGCCCTTCCAACGCAGCGTCGGTAGATTGCTCCGGCAACTGCTCCATGCCCGGATAAGGAAGGATTGAGACCAGCTCAAACTTGTCGCCTGTCGCGTCGATCTTTCGGATACCGTCGGTACAGCCGGCGATTACGATTGTGCTGTCGCCAATCTTCTTCACCGTGGGGTTGGAAGTGAACGGCAGCATCACTGCCTTTACATCCGACGGGACAAGTTTGCGGCCCTTCGTTGGCCCAGCATGGGGGACAGAGTCCGTGGCGCCGGGATTGAAATGCGCCATCGGGTAGACGCTATCGGTCAGATACGGGTTGCGCGCCGGGAAGCTTGCAGTGGCTGTGTGATGATGGGGCAGTGCGTGATCCTCCTTTGTCGCATCGCGCATCGTTCGGATAGCGACGAGCGCCGACATCACGAGATCGATAAAGTTCGTCCGCCCAACTCTGGCGTGCGCCAACATAGCCTTGTCGACAAAGTGCGTAACTAGGGCGGACCCTTAGAAGGGGTGAGTGCGGACCCTTGCGATAAGGCAATTACGCCTTGAACGGATGGCGGCTTCCGGATTGCTCGGGTGCCTCCTAGGACGCCGATAAGTCGTCGTATCCTGATAGGCGGGATTTCGGCGGAATCCACGGGAAGCTGCCTGTCACGTATCGGTGCGCCGATTGTCGAGAATGCGCCAGTTCGGCGCCACCTTTCAATGACGACGCCGTCGAAGGAAGCGGACGGCAATCTGAGCCCTCTCCTGCTTTCGCGGGAGAGGGCTGGGTGAGGGG
This sequence comes from Edaphosphingomonas haloaromaticamans, assembly GCF_001853345.1. Classification (NCBI taxonomy): domain Bacteria; kingdom Pseudomonadati; phylum Pseudomonadota; class Alphaproteobacteria; order Sphingomonadales; family Rhizorhabdaceae; genus Edaphosphingomonas; species Edaphosphingomonas haloaromaticamans. The sequence goes on from NZ_MIPT01000001.1 coordinate 1,827,942, forward strand.
GTTCTTCCTTCAACCATCTGAAACAAGAAGAAGACCCTCATCCACCCACCGCCTGCTGCGGCGCGCGCGCCTTCTCCCGCGAACGGGGGAGAAGGCCGCTATGCTGGAACGTCCAACTGTCCGCCCCCCAGCAAACAGGGCCTGCCACGGCCATTCAGGGCGCAGGCGTGGAGTGGCCCAATCTAAAGCCAGCCCATCGCGCGATAGCTCTGCGCGGTTGCCTTCAGGCCTGCCGGCGTTTCCACCAGTGGCCGCCAGATCGTTGCCGGCGGGCGGGCGTGGGGGCCGCACACCCAATCGGGGTGGCAGAAATAGCGCACGCGATCGGGTGTCAGCTTGGCGGCCTTGCCGCGCACGAGGCCGTCGGCCAAGGCGCCGAGGCGCAGCAGGGAGGCGGGCAGGGCGATAGTCCTTACCGGACGGCCCACCGCATTCCCCAGCGCCAGCGCGAAATCGCGATGGCTCCAGCCGCCGGCCACGCCGTCATCCGGTTCGTATATATGGCCCGCGGCCTCGGGCGCGTCGACCAGATCGAGGAGAAGGCGGGCAAGGTCGCTCGCCTCGATCACCGAAAGGCAGCCGGCGGGGGGCAGCGCGACGAAGCCCCTGGCGGCCATCCTGAACATTTCCAGCATCTCGCGATCGCCGGGGCCATAGACGGCCGGCGGGCGGACGATCGTCCATGCCAGTGCGGAGGCGGCGACCGGCTTTTCCGATTCGGCCTTGGACCAGCCATAATCGGACAGGTCCGGTTCCCGCGCGGCGAGGGAGGAGACATGGATGAAGCGCGCCGCACCCGCCGCTTGCGCGGCCGCCAGCATCGCTTCGGTTCCCGCGATATTGTCGGCGGCGAAGGCGGCCCGATCGGGCGCGTTGATGACGCCGGCGATGTGGATCACCGCGCGGGCGCCGTCGCAAAGGCGCGCGAGCGCGTCGCGGTCGTCCAGCGTGCCGGCCACCCATTCCACGCCGGGCGCGGGCGGTTGCGCCCTGCGGGTCAGCGCCCGCACGGCCACGCTCCGTTCGGCCGCGATCCGCAGCACGTGCCCGCCGACGAAGCCGGTGCCGCCGGTGATGGCGATCGGCACCCTCGCGTCGCTCACAGCAGGACCATATGGGTGCGATGGACCAAAGCGGCGCGCGGCGCGTAGCCGAGCAGCGCCTCCAGCGCGTCCGATCGGCGGCCGACGATGCGGGCCGCGTCCGTGGCGTCATATTCGGCAAGGCCGCGTGCGACGGGGGCGGAATCCGGGCCGATAATGTCCACCACGTCGCCGCGTTCGAACCGGCCTTCCACGGAAACGGCGCCCGCCGGCAGCAGGCTGCGGCCGTTGCCGAGCGCCTCGGCCGCGCCGGCATCGACGTGGATGGAGCCCCTGGCCGTCAGGCGGCCGGCCAGCCAGGCCTTGCGGGCCGATGCGCCGCGCTCCGCGACGAAGACGGTGCCGCGCCCGCCCGCCGCGAAGGCGGCGAGGGGGCGTTCCACCTTGCCCGATATGATCGCCAGATGCGCGCCGGCGCTCATCGCGATCCGGGCGGCCTCCAGCTTGGATATCATGCCGCCGGAACCCATGCCCGAAGCCGATCCGCCATCCGCCATCGCCCGGATGCGCGCGTCGATGCGCGTCACCTCGGCCACCAGCTCGGCATCGGCGTGGCGGTGGGGATTGGCGGTATAGAGCCCGTCGATATCCGAAAGCAGGATCACGCCGCGCGCGGCCGCCGCCTGGCCGATCCGCGCGGCAAGCCGGTCATTGTCGCCGAACCGGATCTCCTCGGTCGCCACCGAATCATTCTCGTTGATGACGGGCACCACGCCCAGCGCCATCAGCCGGTCGAGCGTGGCGGATGCGTTGAGGTAACGGCGGCGATCTTCCAGATCGTCCAGCGTCACCAGCATCTGCGCCGCCGTGAGGCCCCGTTCGCCGAGCAGCTCGGCCCAGCAGTGCGAAAGCGCGATCTGGCCCGTTGCCGCGGCCGCCTGCGCGTCCTCCAGGCTGGCGCGCCCGCCCTTGGGAAGCCCCAGCCGCCGCGCGCCGAGCGCGATCGCGCCGGATGATACCACCGCCACGCGCTGCCCGGCGGCGATCCTGTCGGCGATGTCGGCCACGACGCCCGCCATCCACGGCCGCCGCACTTCGCCCGACGGATCGACCAGCAGGGCCGATCCGATCTTCACCACCAGCCGGGGGCACGCATCGGGTGCGAAGCGCGCGGCCGCGCCCTTCAGATCGGCGACCATTCGGATGCTTCTCCCCCGTCCTCGCCGGCGGGGCTGGCCTCCTCCAGCGGGCCGATCGCCTCGACCAGCCGGTCCAGCACCGCCTCCACGCCGGTTCCGGCCGCGCCCGAAAGCAGCAGCACGTCCTCCCCGTCCGCCGCCTTCTCCAGCTTCTTGCGGAGCTTCGTCAGCGTCTTTTCATCGACCGCGTCGATCTTGTTCAGCGCCAGCACCTGCGGCTTGTCCGCAAGGCCGGCGCCATAGGCGTCCAACTCCTCGCGGACGATGTGATAAGCCTCCACCGGGTCCTCGCCGCTGGCGTCGATCAGGTGCAGCAGCACGCGGCAGCGTTCGATATGGCCCAGGAAGCGATCGCCGATGCCCGCGCCGTCGGCCGCGCCCTCGATCAGGCCGGGAATGTCGGCGATCACGAATTCGCGGGCGTGGCGGGTGACGACGCCGAGCTGCGGGCGCACGGTGGTGAAGGGATAATCCCCCACCTTGGCCTTGGCGTTGGTCACGGCGTTGATGAAGGTGGACTTGCCGGCATTGGGCAGGCCGACCAGGCCGGCATCGGCCAGCAGCTTCAGCCGCAGCCACACCCAGGCTTCCTCATAGGGCCAGCCGGTGCCGTGCTGGCGCGGCGCGCGGTTGGTGGAGGTCTTGTAGCTGGCGTTGCCGCGCCCGCCGTCGCCGCCGCGCAGGAACACGTGGCGCTGGCCGGGGGCGGTGAAGTCCAGCAGCACCGTCTCCTTGTCCTCGGAAAGCACCTGCGTTCCCACCGGCACCTTGATGACGAGGTCCTCGCCGCCCGCGCCCGTGCGATTCGATCCGGCGCCGCCCTTGCCGCGGGGCGCGCGGAAATGCTGGGTGTAGCGGAAGTCGATCAGCGTGTTCAGGCCGGCCACCGCTTCGAACACGATATCGCCGCCCTTGCCGCCGTTTCCGCCGTCAGGGCCGCCATATTCGATGAACTTCTCGCGCCGGAAGCTCACGGCACCGGGGCCGCCGGCGCCTGAGCGGACGTAGATCTTGGCTTGGTCAAGGAAATGCATGGTCGCGCATATAGCGAATAAGCGGAAAACGTCACCCCGGCTGAGTCGTTTCCTTGTCCTTGCCGGCGAAGGAGAGGATCTGGGCCAGCGCCATTTCGCGCGCCGTGCCGCGCGGCAGGCCCAGCGCCTCGGCCATGGCCTCCCCCATCAGGGCGTCGCCGAGCGCCGAAAGCGTGAGCGCGAGCGTTATGGCGTGGACGGGGCGGTCCTCATGCGGGCCGAGCTCGTCCACCAGACGGTGGATGGCGCCGACGATCGGGTCCAGCGCGGCGCGATCCCCGGACAGGATCATCCAGGATGCGAGCGCGCCGGCCCCTTCCTTGTCGAAGGCGTCGAAGGTGAGGTCCACGATCTCGCGCGGGTCCGCCTCGCCGGCGCGGGCGCGCAGCACCACGGCGCCGATCTGCGCCGTTATCCGGTCCGCCATGCTGGCGGCCAGCGCCTGCTGCAGCCCGGCGGCCGATCCGAAATGATGCAGCAGATTGGCGTGGGTGCGGCCGATCCTGGCGCCCACCGCCTTCAGCGTCACCGCCTGGGGGCCTTGTTCGATCAGCAGCAGGCGGGCCGCCTCCAGCGCGGCAAGGCGGCTGTCTTCGGCGCTCAATCTGGGTCGTATTATTGACATTGATGTTAGTAGCCTTATCCTGCACCCGGATCAGGGAGGCGCGGATGACCAGAACGCCGACGGACCTTACCATCACCCCCCGCGACCGCCGCTTCGGTCGCGGTCTCTCCATGGATCGCTGGTGGCTGGCCGGCGATCCGGTTGCAACCGCATTCTACAATTGCCTTTCGGCCACCTTTCCCAAGGGGGAGGGTTTCTTCATCGATAGCGTGCGCCAGTTCCGCGAAGGCACGCCGCCCCGGCTGGCCGGCGAAATCGCCGCCTTCACGAAGCAGGAGGTGATGCACACGCGCGAGCATGTCGCCTTCAACCGCCGCGTTACCGATGCCGGCTACGATGTGACCCGGCTGGAGGCGGCGGTGGATCGCCGGCTGGCGCTGGTCCGTTCCAAGCCGCCGATCGCCAGCCTTGCCGCGACGATGGCGCTGGAACATTTCACCGCGATCCTGGCGCATGAGCTGCTCGCCGATCCGCGCCACCTGGCCGGCGCCGATCCCGATGCCGCGGCGATGTGGCGCTGGCACGCGATGGAGGAGATCGAGCATAAGGGCGTCGCCTACGATACCTGGCTGCATGCGACGCGCAACTGGCCCCGCTTCAGGCGCTGGTCGGTGAAGGCTAAGGTGATGATGCTCGTCACCCGCAACTTCACGGTCGATCGCACGCGCGGCATGATCGATCTGCTGCGTCAGGATGGGCTGTCTGGCCCGCGCATCTGGGCGCGGATGTTCTGGTTCGCCTTCGTCCGGCCCGGCATGATGCGGCGCATCTTCGCGTCCTGGCTCGCTTTCTTCCTGCCCGGCTTCCATCCGTGGAGGCATGATGATCGCGCGCTGATCGATCGCGGCGAATCGAAAGCGGGGGCAGGGAACGCCGTTCTGGCGCGCTGATCCATCGCGCAGGCCGGCATGGCCGGCGCATGAAAAAGGGGCGGGCGACTCAGGTCGCGCGCCCCTTTTTTCCGGGCATCTGGATCAGGCGGCAAGCGCCGGGTTGGAGCTTTCGCCCTCGGCGCCGGCCTCGCGGACGAACCGCGCGCAGGCGACCTCGCGCCGCCGGGCGACGCTGCGGCGCATGAACACCTCGCCCGTCGGCCGGAATCCCAGCTTGTAGAGGACGTTGCGGGATGCCGGATTGTCCAGGAAGTGGCTGGCCGTCAGGCGCGGGATGCGCAGGGTGTGATCGGCGGTGGCGACCACGGCGCGCGCCGCCTCGGTCGCGAAGCCGAGTCCCCAATAAGGCCGCGCGATCCAGTAGCCGAGCTCGATCGTGCCGGTCTCGTCGCCATGATCTTCCCGGGCCAGGCCGATCCCGCCGATCAGGCGCGGCGTGCCATGGGTGCGCGCGAAGATCAGATAATCGGGCAGGGCCGCGTCGCGGGCGGCGCCCACGAAGCTCCGCGCATCCTCCAGCCGGTAGGGCCAGGGCGCCTTGGCGAGGTTGCGGACGACGGTCTCGTCGCCGATCGCCGCGTGCAGCGCATCGGCATCCTCATCCCAGGCTGGCCGCAACAGCAGCCGTTCGGTACGTGCAAACATAGAGAAGCCTCTCCCTCGGCTTGTGCAACGCCTCTGCCCGCAAAGGGTTACAAGGCGACGACAGTTTTCTGAGGGAGACAGCAAAAAGGGAGGCGGTGCGACCCGTCTCCCTCACGGTCCGTCTACAGGACCTTCCGGGTCGCCCACTGGACGACCCGAAAACCGGTTCGTCCGATTATTCGGCGGCCTGCGCCACCGCGTCCACGCTTACGTATTTCCGGCCAAGCTTGCCTTCGTGGAAGGCCACGCGGCCGTCGACGAGCGCGAAAAGGGTGTGATCCTTGCCCATGCCGACATTGCGGCCGGGATAGACCTTCGTCCCGCGCTGGCGGATGATAATGTTGCCGCCGACCACTTCCTGGCCGCCGAACTTCTTCACGCCGAGACGACGGCCAGCCGAATCGCGACCGTTGCGCGAGGAGCCGCCTGCTTTCTTATGTGCCATTTTCTCTTACTCCTTCCGCTGGGGCTCAGGCTTCGGCAGCCGCGGGCGCTTCGGCCTCGGCCTTCTTCGACGCCTTCTTGGCCTTGGGCTGCTCGCCACCGATCGACAGGATCTTCAGGATCGTGTGCTGCTGGCGGTGGCCGTTGCGGCGGCGATAATTGTGGCGGCGGCGCTTCTTGAACACGATCACCTTTTCGCCCTTAGCCTGGGCGATGATCTCGGCCGCGACGGTCAGGCCGTTCACGTCCTTCAGTTCCGAACCTTCGCCGGCGAGCAGCACGTCGCTGAGCTGCACGGTCGAGCCCGCGTCACCCGCGATCTTCTCGACGACGATCTTGTCTCCTGCGGCAACGCGATACTGCTTGCCGCCCGTGCGCACGATAGCGAACATGGCCCTCATCACTTTTCAAAAGCTGGACCCGCGCATAGATAAAGGCTGCGGCCTAAACCCCCGCACGGGAAGGCCGCGCTGCTACTTGAACCCCGGCGCGCTGTCAACTTCCTAGCGTCGCGAATGCAGCGCCGGATCGAGCAAAATGTGCGCCGATCGGTGTTTGACTGCCGGAATCCCGTCGTTAAGGGAAGGGTTCATGAGCCTGAATCCATTCGAACGCGGCGGGAATCCGCTCCGGAACCCCCATCGTGGCTGATGCCGATCCCAAGCGGGATATCCTCCACGATACCAGGCCCGGTCCGGCCGATTCGGGCGTATCGCGGGCGCGGCGCTCCTGGAAGCGGGCGGCGCTGATCGGCACCGGCCTGTTCGCGGTCGCCGTCGGCTATGGCTATGCCACCTTCGATGCCGACAAGTGGGTTCCCGAACGCGCCGTGCGCCCGGTCTCCCCGGGGCGGATCGCGATCAAGCCGGGCGTGCCCACCGCCGGCCCGCACCTCGTGGATTATAAGCGCCTGGATGAGCGGCTGACCCGGCTGGTGGGCGAGGACGATATGGTCGGCCTCGCCATCGCCGTGGTCGAGAAGGGCCAGATCAGCTTCGTGAAGGGCTATGGCGTCACCCAGGCGGGCGGGGACGACAGGGTGACGACCGGCACCGTCTTCCGCTGGGCCTCGCTCTCCAAGGGCGTCGCCGCCACCCTCGTCGCCAAGCTGGCGGAGGAGGGCAGGCTTTCGCTGGCCGATCCGATCTCGCGCTGGGCACCCTCGCTGAAGCTGCCGGGCAACGGGCAGGATGTGGTGGCGGTCGCCGATCTGCTCGCCCACCGCACCGGCATCGTCCACAATGCCTATGACGACAAGCTGGAGGCGGGCGAGGACCCGCATCAGATCCGCACCGAGCTTGGCGCGCTGCAGGCCTATTGCAAGCCGGGCACCTGCCATACCTATCAGAATGTCGCCTATGACGCGGCGAGCGAGGCGGTCGTCAACGCGACCAAGCGGCCTTATGCCGAAATGGTGGCGCGCAAGCTGTTCGTGCCGCTGGGCATGACCAGCGCGACGGTGACGCGCGCCGGCCTGGAAGCCTCGCCAAGCTGGGCGCGGCCGCATGTCGGCCACCGCACGCTCAAGGTGTCGGACGCTTATTATCATGTGCCGGCGGCCGGCGGGGTCAACTCCTCCATCTTCGATCTGGGCTTGTGGCTGCGCGCGCAGATGGGCGGCGAGCCGCAGGTGCTCGATCCCGCGCTGATCCAGGTGATCCACGAGCCGCGCGTGGATGTGGAGCGCCGCCACGCCCGCTCGCGCTACGATCGCGACGTGACCGACCAGCGCTACGCCATGGGCTGGCGCGACATGAAATATGCCGGCCACCATATCGTCGGCCATCGCGGCGCGGTGGCGGGCTATCGCTCGCTCGTCTTCTTCGATCCCGAAACGAAGAACGGCGTGGCGATGCTCTGGAACTCGCAGAGCGGCAAGCCGCTGGGCGTCCAGAACGAGGTGTTCGACGCCTTTTACGGCCGCCCCTTCGAGGACTGGCTGGAACTGGACAAGAAGCGCAAGCAGGGACGCTGATATAAAGTCTGCGCGGCCGGCCGCTTGAAAATGGCGGGGGAGGGCATAAAGCGGGGGCATTATGAACGCACCTCGCACCCTCTATGAGAAGATCTGGGACGCGCACGTTGTGGAACGCCGCGACGATGGCACCTGCCTGATCTTCATCGACCGCCATCTGGTTCACGAAGTCACCAGCCCGCAGGCTTTCGAAGGCCTTCGCGTGGCGGGGCGCAGGGTGCGGCGGCCGGATCTTACGCTTGCGGTGCCGGATCATAACCTGCCGACCACGCCGCGCGTGGATGCGGCGGGCCACCGCCTGCCCATCGCGGATGCGGAATCGGCGCAGCAGCTTGCCGCGCTGGAACGCAACGCGCCGGAATTCGGCATCCGCTATATCGATGCCACCGCGCCGGAACAGGGCATCGTCCATGTCGTCGGGCCGGAACAGGGCTTCTCGCTGCCCGGCGCCACCATCGTCTGCGGCGACAGCCATACCTCCTGCCATGGCGGGCTGGGGGCGCTGGCCTTCGGCATCGGCACGTCGGAGGTGGAGCATGTGCTCGCCACCCAGACGCTGCTGCTGTCGCCGTCGAAGACGATGGAGGTCCGCGTCGATGGCGCGCTGGGCTTCGGCGTCAGCCCCAAGGATGTGGTGCTGGCGATCATCGGCCGCATCGGCGCTGCGGGCGGCACCGGCCATGTCATCGAATATACCGGCAGCGTGTTCCGCGACATGTCCGTGGAAGGGCGGCTCACCGTCTCCAACATGTCGATCGAAGGCGGCGCGCGCGCCGGTCTGGTCGCGCCGGACGAGACGACCTTCGCCTATCTGAAGGGCCGGCCGATGGCGCCCGCCGGGCAGGATTGGGATGCGGCCGTCGCCTGGTGGCGCACGCTCGCCACCGATCCCGGCGCGCGTTACGACAAGGTGGTGGTGCTGGATGCGGCGGATATCGCCCCCAGCCTCACCTGGGGCACCAGCCCCGAGGATGTCGTGCCGATCACCGGCGTCGTGCCCGATCCGGAAAGCTTCGCCGATCCGTCCAAGCAGGAAGCCGCGCGCAAGTCGCTCGCTTATATGGGCCTCACGCCCGGCACCCGCATGCAGGACGTGGCGGTGGAGAATATCTTCATCGGTTCCTGCACCAACAGCCGGATCGAGGATCTGCGCGCCGCCGCCGCCGTCGCCCGCGGGCGCCGCGTGGCATCCAATGTCCGCCAGGCGCTGATCGTGCCGGGATCGGGGCTGGTGAAGCGGCAGGCCGAGGCCGAGGGGCTCGACCGCATCTTCATCGAGGCCGGCTTCCAGTGGCGGGAACCGGGCTGCTCGATGTGCCTGGCGATGAACCCGGACAAGGTGCCGTCGGGCGAACGCTGCGCGTCCACCAGCAACCGCAACTTCGTCGGCCGGCAGGGGCCGGGCGCGCGCACCCATCTGCTTTCGCCCGCCATGGCGGCGGCGGCGGCGGTCACCGGCCGGCTCACCGACGTGCGCGATCTCGTCGGAGGATCGGCTTGAGGCTGCGGGCGGCCTTGGCGGCGGGCCTCGCGCTCGTCGCGGCCGCTCCCGCCCCGTCCGCGCCGCCCGCCCCCGCAGCCGGCGTCAAGCTCTGGCGGCTCGATTGCGGGCGGGTGAAGAACGCGGATCTGGACATGTTCGCGGACAGCTATGCCCTCGCCGGCAAGCGCAAGGACATGGTGATAAGCTGCTACCTGATCCGTCACGGCCAGGATTATATGCTGTGGGATGCCGGCTTCGGCGCGGAGCTGGCGGGGCGGGAGGAGGAACCCGTGCCCGGCGTCCGCGTCAGCCTGGCCCGCACCCTGGTCGATCAGCTCCGCGATATCGGCGTCCGGCCGCAGGACGTGTCGATCCTCGGCATCAGCCACATGCATTATGATCACGCCAGCCAGGCGGCCAGCTTCCCGAAGGCGAAGCTGCTGATCGGCGCGGCGGACCTGGCCGAACTCCAGTCCGGCACCCGCAATCCGCTGGTCGATGCCGCCCGGCTCGATCCGTGGCTCAAGGGCGGCGCCCCCAGCGAGGGCGTGGTGGGCGACAAGGACGTGTTCGGCGACGGCAGCGTCGTCATGCTCGCCTTGCCCGGCCACACCAACGGCCATCACGGCCTCCTGGTCCGGCTTTCCAACAAGGGGCCAGTGCTGATCACCGGCGATCTCTACCATGTCTCTGACCAGATACCCGTCCACGGCGTCGCGCGCTTCAACATGGATCGGGTGGCCACGCTTTCCAGCCAGCAGCGCTTCGACGCGATCGTCGCGGCGTTGAAGCCCACCGTCATCATCGAACATGAGCCGGCCGACGTCGCCCGGCTCCCCGCATTTCCGGAGGCCGCAGACTGATGGACCCCATCACCACCGTCGAGGGCCGGGCCTATCCGCTCGGCCGCAAGAACGTCGATACCGACGTCATCATCCCGGCGCATTATCTGAAGACGATCACGCGCGCGGGCCTGGGCCGGGGCGCGTTCGAGACGATCCGTGCCGAACCGGGCAACGTCTTCGACGATCCGGCCTATGCCGGCGCGCCGATCCTGATCGCCGGCGACAATTTCGGCTGCGGCTCCAGCCGCGAGCATGCCGCCTGGGCGCTCGGCGACATGGGCGTGAAGGCGGTGATCGCGCCCAGCTTCTCGGATATCTTCTCCGGCAACGCCTTCAAGAACGGCATCGTCACCGTCGTCCTGCCGCAGGAAGCGGTGGACCGGCTGCTGGAGGTGGCAAAGGATCACCCCATCACGGTCGACCTCGAAAGCCGCACCGTGACGACACCGTTCCAGGACCGCTTCGTCTTCGAGATCGATCCCTTCCGCCGCGACTGCCTGATGCAGGGGCTGGACGAAATCGGCCTTACGCTGGCGCGGGACGGAGCGATTTCCGCCTATGAGGCGAGGATCGCGGGCGAGCGGCCCTGGCTGGCCGCCAAGGCCGGCTGATCGCCGGAACAGGCGAAAAACAGAATTGATATGAGGAGACGCGCATGAAGGCCCTGCTGTCCACCACTCCCGGCGGCCCCGAAACGCTCGAGCTGCTCGACCTTGCCGATCCGGTTGCCGGCCCCGGACAACTGCTGATCGCGGTAAAGGCCTGCGCGATCAACTATCCCGATGTGCTGATCATCGAGGACAAATATCAGTTCAAGCCGCAGCGCCCCTTCGCGCCGGGCGCCGAGGTGTCCGGCACCGTCGCGGCGGTGGGCGAAGGCGTGGAAGGCTGGGCCATCGGCGATCGCGTGGTCGCGACCACCGGCCATGGCGGGATGGTGGAGAAGGTCGCCGTCGATGCGGTCAAATGCTACCGTCTGCCCGAAGGCCGCGATTTCGTCGAAGCATCGGCGCTGCTCCTCACTTATGCCACCACCATCCACGCCCTGCTCGATCGCGGGCATCTGAAGGCGGGTGAAACCCTGCTGGTGCTGGGCGCGGCCGGCGGTGTCGGCCTGGCGGCCGTGGAACTGGGCAAGGCGTTCGGCGCGCGCGTGGTCGCCGCCGTCTCCAGCGAGGAAAAGGCCGAGGCCGTGCGCAAGGCCGGCGCGGACGAGGTGGTGATCTATGGTCGCGCGCCGTTCGACAAGGATCAGTCGAAGGCGCTGGCCGAACAGTTCAAGGCGGCGGTCGGCCCGGACGGCGCCAATGTGATCTACGATCCGGTCGGCGGCGATTATGCCGAGCCGGCGCTGCGTTCGATCGCCTGGGAAGGGCGTTATCTGGTGGTCGGCTTCCCGGCCGGCATCCCCAAGCTCGCGCTCAACCTCACTTTGCTCAAGAGCTGCGACGTCTGCGGCGTGTTCTGGGGTGCCTGGGCGGCGCGTGACCCCAAGGCGAACCGGGCGCGGATCGCCCAGCTTTTCGACCTGTGGGAACAGGGGCGCATCGCGCCGGTGGTGTCGGAGGTGTTCCCCTTCGCCCGAGGGGGGGATGCCATTGCGAAAATGGGCTCGCGCGGCGCGATCGGCAAACTGGTCGTGAAGATTTCGGAGTGACCGCGGGCACTTGCATCAGGCGCGCTCGGCTCTAGTCTCCACCGTCATGGACGGGGCAGAGCAGGGGCGGCCGATCGCGGTCGAGGCGGGGGCGCTGGGCGCGCGTCCGCTGCGCTATTTCGATTTCGTGATGGCGGCCTTCGTCGCGATCATGCTGCTGTCGAACGTGCTGGGCGCAGGCAAGGTGGCAGTGATCGACCTGCCGGGCATCGGCCTCTGGCCGTTCGGTGCAGGCATCCTCTTCTTCCCGCTGGGCTATGTGATCGGCGATGTCCTGACCGAGGTCTATGGCTATGCCCGCGCCCGGCGCTGCATCTGGGTGGGCACCGTCGCCCTCCTGTTCATGGCGCTGATGTCGTGGGTGGTGGTGGCGCTGCCGCCGGCCGAAAGCTGGGGCGGGCAGGCCGCCTATGAGCAGGTGTTCGGCCAGGTGCCGCGCATCGTCTTCGCGTCCATCACCGCCTTCTGGGCTGGCGAGTTCGCCAATTCCTACGTTCTGGCCCGGATGAAGGTGTGGACGCAGGGCCGGCATCTCTGGACCCGCACGATCGGTTCCACGGTCGTCGGGCAGGGCGTGGATAGCCTGATCTTCTATCCGCTGGCCTTCTGGGGCGCCGCGGAATGGACCCATGCCCTCGTTTTCAAGGTGCTGATAACGCAGTGGATATTGAAGGTGAGCTGGGAGGCGCTGTTGACGCCCGTCACCTATGTCGTCGTCGGCTTCCTCAAGCGCCGCGAAGGTGTCGACATCTTCGATGAGGACACCAATTTCACGCCCTTCCGAACACGTTTGTAACCGCCGGGCTGCGGCGGCCGGTTATTCCGCCGCCTGGGCTGCCGGCGCGCTTTCCACTCGCACGCGGTGGCCGGTCGGGAAATCGCGGGCCAGCAGCTCCACGATCGCGTTACCCACCACGGATGCGGGTTTGAGGGTGGCTGCGTCCTCGCCGGGAAAGGCGCGCGCGCGCATCTTCGTCGCGGTGGCACCCGGATCCACGATCGCCACGCGGACGTCGCCCAGATTGGCCACTTCGTCCGCATAGGCCAGCAGCAGCGTTTCCAGCGCCGCCTTGGAGGCGCCATAGGCCCCCCAATAGGCCCTGGGAGACCCGCCGACGCTGGAGGTGATGCCGATGACGCGCGCGGCATCCGCCGCCTTCAGCAGCGGATCGAACGCCGCGATCAGCGCCTGCTGCGCTACCACGTTCAGCGCCAGCACCTTGGCGAATTCCTTGCCGTCGATCGCAGGCACGGGCGCCAGCGTGCCGAGGGTGGCGGCGTTGAGCACGAGGATGTCGAGCTTCGGCCAGCGGCCGGCGATGGCTGTGGCGAGGCGGGAGATGCTCTCCCCATCGGTCAGGTCCAGAGGGGCGATGGTGGCGGTGCCGCCGGCCGCGTGGATGCGGCCTTCCACTTCCTCGAGCCCGCCGGCGGTGCGCGCCGTCAGGATCACATGGGCGCCGGCCGCGGCCAGCGCCTCGGCCGTGGCCGCGCCGATCCCGCGCGAGGCGCCGGTGACGAGTGCGGTGCGGCCTTCCAGCGGCCTCGCCGTCATGCGACCACCCGTTCGGCGAGCAGCGAAAGCTGATCGGCGGGGGCCACTTCGTCCTGATCGGTCAGGTGGGTCGGATAATCTCCGGTGAAGCAGGCGTCGCAATATTGCGGGGTGCCTTCCTCGCGCATGTCCTCGCCCAGTGCGCGGTAGAGGCCGTCGACCGAGACGAAGGCAAGGCTGTCGGCGCCGATATAGGTCGCCATTTCCGCCACCGTCATCTGCGCGGCGAGCAGCTTGGCGCGTTCCGGCGTGTCGACGCCGTAGAAGCAGCTATGCCGCGTCGGCGGGCTGGCGATGCGCAGGTGCACCTCGGCCGCGCCCGCATCGCGCAGCATCTGCAGGATCTTCACGCTGGTGGTGCCGCGCACGATCGAATCGTCGATCAGCACGATGCGCTTGCCGTCCAGCAATTCCTTGTTGGCGTTATGCTTCAGCTTCACGCCGAGGTGGCGGACCTGATCGCCGGGCTGGATGAAGGTGCGGCCCACATAATGCGACCGGATGATGCCGAGCTCGAACGGGATGCCCGATTGCTGGGCATAGCCGATCGCCGCCGGCACGCCCGAATCCGGCACGGGGACGACCAGATCGGCCTCGACCGGATTTTCCATGGCGAGCTGCGCGCCGATCCGCTTGCGCACGCCGTAGACGGAGGAACCGTCCACGATCGAATCGGGGCGCGAGAAATAGACATGCTCGAAGATGCAGGGGCGCGGGCTGACCGGCGCGAACGGCCGGTGCGACTTGATCCCCTGTTCGGAGACGATCACGATCTCGCCCGGCTCCACCTGGCGCAGGAAGGTGGCGCCAACCACGTCCAGCGCCACGGTTTCGGACGCGAAGATATAGGCATCGCCGATACGGCCCATCACCAGCGGGCGGATGCCCAGCGGATCGCGGCAGGCGATCATGCCCTCGGGCGTCATGCAGATCAGCGAATAAGCGCCTTCCACCCGCTTCAGCGCATCGATGAAACGATCGAGCAGCGTGCGATAGGTGGAGGTGGCGACCAGATGGATGATCGTTTCTGTGTCGCTGGTCGACTGGAAGATCGCGCCGCGGCGCACCAGTTCGCGACGCAGCTTCATCGCGTTGGAGAGGTTGCCGTTATGCGCGACCGCGAAACCACCGGACGAAAGCTCGGCGAACAGAGGCTGCACGTTGCGCAGCGCCGTCTCGCCGGTCGTCGAATAGCGGACGTGGCCGCAGGCGACATTGCCCGGCAGGCCGCGAATCACGTCGTCGCGGTCGAAATTGCCGGCGACGTGGCCCATCGCGCGGTGCGCGTGGAAGGCGCGGCCGTCCCAGCTTACGATGCCCGCGGCTTCCTGGCCGCGATGCTGGAGGGCATGGAGGCCCAAGGCCACCATGGCGGACGCGGTCTCCGCGCCCCAGATGCCGAAAATGCCGCACTCCTCGCGGAGCTTGTCGTCGTCGAAAGGATTAGTCGTGATCATCGCGTGCGCCCGTCGGGTGATCCTGTTGGCGCGGCATATAGGGATGCCTTTCCCATTTGTCGCCCCTTTGTAACCGTGTCGTTGCAGCTTGTAGGATTCCATCCGCCGCGATAGGCCCCGATCCATGGATCAGGATCGCGAAACCGGCACGGAATTCCAACCGAAATTCGATGCGGCGGGGCTTGTTACCGCCGTCGTCACCGATGTCCGTAATGGGGACGTCCTGATGGTGGCGCATATGAACGCAGAAGCGATCGAGCGGACGATCGCAACCGGTGAGGCGCATTTCTGGTCGCGTTCGCGCGGCAGCCTGTGGCGCAAGGGGGAAACCAGCGGCCATGTGCTGCGGGTCGCGGAGATGCGCGTCGATTGCGATCAGGACGCGATCTGGATCAAGGCCGAGCCGGCCGGCCCCGCCTGCCATACGGGGGCGCCGAACTGCTTCTATCGCCGGATCGAAGGCGGGGTGCTGGTGCGGGCGTGATCCACCCCGCCCTCACACGTCCGGCAGCGCCCAGTCGATCGGTTCTCGCCCCTTGGCGGTGAGGAAGGCGTTGGCCTTCGAGAAATGGCGGCAGCCGAAGAAGCCGTTATGCGCCGATAGCGGGGAGGGGTGGGGCGCCTTCAGCACCAGATGGCGGCTGTCGTCCACGAAGGCCGCCTTGCGCTGCGCATAGGCGCCCCAGAGCATGAACACCGTGGGCTCGGCCCGTTCGTTGACGAGGCGGATCACCGCGTCCGTGAAGCGTTCCCAGCCCTTGCCCTGATGGGATGCGGCGCGGCCCATCTCCACGGTCAGCACGCTGTTGAGTAGCAGCACGCCCTGCTTCGCCCAATGTTCCAGGAAGCCGTGGCGGGCGGGGGTGATGCCGAGATCGGCCTGCATTTCCTTGTAGATGTTCACCAGCGACGGCGGCGTCCGCACGCCCGGCTGCACGCTGAAGCAGAGGCCATGCGCCTGCCCTTCGCCATGATAGGGGTCCTGGCCGAGGATGACGACGCGCACATCCTCCAGCGGCGTCAGGTCCAGCGCGCGGAAATATTCGCTGCCCTTGGGGAAGATGCGCCGCCCGCGCGCCTTCTCGTCGAGCAGGAACTGCTTGAGCGCGGCCATGTGGGGAGCCTGGAATTCGGGCGCCAGCGGGCCTTTCCAGCTTTGGTGCAGCTTGATCGTATCGGACATCGCGGTGGCGTTCATTCCTCGGGCGGTTGCTGATCGCGGGGGAGCCGGCGGAAGGCGCGGATGCCCGCGAGCATCGGCAGCAGCAACAGCGCCAGAAGCGCGATTATGATGACTTTGGCGATCATGGCGGGAGGATAAAGCGGGGCGGTGGCGGATGCCAGCCCCTTCGGGCGGCGGCCCCTGCCGGCCATGAAAAACCCCGCCGGATCGCTCCGGCGGGGTCGTTCATTCCTGCCCGGACGGGCTGGTCCTATTCGAGGTCTTCGGTGGTGAAGTCCTCGCCGACCACCGCGCCCAGGGGATCGTCACCCGTGTCGTCCTCCACCGGGCGGCGGAGTTCCGCGGCGTGCTCCTCGGCGGCCGTTTCCGGCGCGACGAGAGAGGCCTGCCACGCCTTCTGGGAGGCGCGGAGCGCCGCGTCGCGGCTGGAGGCGGTGACGCGCAGGCGGTTCATGCCCGCGCCGGTGCCGGCCGGGATCAGGCGGCCAACGATCACATTCTCCTTCAGGCCATCGAGTGTGTCGATCTTGCCCTGCACCGAAGCCTCGGTCAGCACGCGGGTCGTTTCCTGGAACGACGCGGCCGAGATGAAGCTGCGGGTCTGGAGCGAGGCCTTGGTGATGCCCAGCAGCACCGGCTTGCCTTCCGCGGGCAGCTTGCCCTCGGCGACCAGCTTCTCGTTCACCTCGTCCATCTCGATCCGGTCGAGCTGTTCGCCCGGAAGCAGCGTCGAATCGCCGGCCGCCGTGATCTCAACCTTCTGCAGCATCTGACGGACGATCGTCTCGATGTGCTTGTCGTTGATCTTCACGCCCTGCAGTCGATAGACTTCCTGGATTTCCGACACGAGATATTCGGCAAGCGGCTCGATGCCGAGCACTTCCAGAATATCGTGCGGATCCGGGCTGCCGCCGATCAGGTTGTCGCCACGCTTCACGTAGTCGCCTTCCTGAACGTCGATCACCTTCGACTTCGGGATCAGATATTCGATCGCTTCCGAGCCATCTTCCGGACGGATCAGGATCTTGCGCTTCGCCTTATAGTCCTTGCCGAATTCGACACGGCCGGAGACCTTGGCGATGATCGCATTTTCCTTCGGCTTGCGCGCTTCGAACAGCTCCGCCACGCGCGGCAGACCGCCCGTGATGTCGCGGGTCTTGGCGGCTTCACGCGGCACGCGGGCAAGCACGTCGCCGGCCTGCACGGTCTGGCCGTCCTCGACCGCGACGATCGATCCCGGGATCAGGCGCGACACGCCGGTCTCGCCGCTGCTCTCGTCGAGCAGGGTGATACGCGGACGGAAGTCGTCCTTCTTCGACTTGAGGTGATCTTCCACGATCACCCGCTGCGAAATGCCGGTCGCTTCGTCGGTTTCCTCGCGAACCGTGCGGTTCTCGATCATGTCCTGGAAGCGGACGATACCGCCCTTTTCGGTGATGACCGGGCTGAACGAGGGGTCCCATTCCGCGATGCGATCGCCCTTGGAGACGATCGCCCCGTCTTCCACCAGCAGGGTGGCGCCGTAGGGCAGGCGATGGGTGGCGCGTTCGCGGCCATCCATGTCGAGGATCGCGATCTCGCCGTTGCGGGCCAGCGTCAGGCGGCGGCCGCGCGGGTCGATGATCGTCGGCACGTCGCGATAGACGAGCGTGCCGTCCGCCACGGCTTCCAGGTTCGATTCCTGGTTGAGCTGGGCGGCGCCGCCGATGTGGAAGGTCCGCATCGTCAGCTGCGTGCCCGGCTCGCCGATCGACTGCGCCGCGATGACGCCGACGGCCTCGCCGATGTTCACCGGCGTGCCGCGGGCGAGATCGCGCCCGTAGCAGGCCGCGCAGACGCCGTTCTTCGATTCGCAGACCAGCGGGCTGCGGATCTTGACCGACTGGAGGCTGATCGCCTCGATCTGCACGATGTGCGCCTCGTCGAGCAGCGTGCCCTCGGGGATCACCACCTCGTTCGTCTTGCTGTCGACGATGTCCTCGGCCGTGGTGCGGCCCAGGATACGCTCGCCCAGCGAGGCGATGGTGGCGCCGCCCTGCACGATCGCCTTCATCTCCAGCGCGCGCTCGGTGCCGCAATCCAGCTCGACGACGACGCAATCCTGCGACACGTCGACCAGACGACGGGTGAGATAACCCGAGTTCGCGGTCTTCAACGCCGTATCCGCGAGGCCCTTGCGGGCGCCGTGGGTGGAGTTGAAGTACTCAAGGACGGTCAGGCCTTCCTTGAAGTTGGAGATGATCGGCGTCTCGATGATCTCGCCCGAAGGCTTGGCCATCAGGCCGCGCATGCCGGCAAGCTGCTTGATCTGGGCGGCCGAGCCACGGGCACCGGAATGCGCCATCATGTAGATGGCGTTGATCGGCTTCTCGCGGCCGGTCTCCGGGTCCGTCTTGACCGCCTGGATCTCCTTCATCATCTCGGCCGCCACGCGGTCGCCGCAGCGCGACCAGGCGTCGATCACCTTGTTATACTTTTCCTGCTGGGTGATCAGGCCGTCCTGATACTGCTGCTCGTAATCCTTCACGAGCGTGCGCGTCTCCTCGACCAGCGGGTCCTTCGCCGCCGGGATCACCATGTCGTCCTTGCCGAACGAGATGCCGGCCTTGAAGGCGTGACGGAAGCCCAGCGCCATGATCGCGTCGGCGAACAGCACCGTTTCCTTCTGGCCGGTGTGGCGATAGACCTCGTCGATCACGTCGCCGATGTCCTTCTTGGTGAGCAGGCGGTTGACCGTCTCGAAGGGCACCTTGTGGCTCTTGGGGAGGCATTCGCCCAGCAGCATGCGGCCCGGCGTGGTCTCGTAGCGCTTCATATACTGGTTGCCGGCCTCGTCCGTCTGCGGGACGCGGCTGACGATCTTGGTATGGAGCGTCACGGCACCGGTGTTGAGCGCCTGGTGGACCTCGATCATGTCCGCCAGCAGCATGCCTTCGCCCGGCTCGCCCTGCTTCTCCATCGAGAGATAGTAGAGACCGAGCACCATGTCCTGCGACGGCACGATGATCGGCTTGCCGTTGGCGGGCGACAGGATGTTGTTGGTCGACATCATGAGGACGCGCGCTTCCAGCTGCGCCTCAAGCGAGAGCGGGACGTGCACGGCCATCTGGTCGCCGTCGAAGTCGGCGTTGAAGGCCGAGCAGACCAGCGGGTGAAGCTGGATCGCCTTGCCTTCGATCAGCACTGGCTCGAACGCCTGGATGCCGAGGCGGTGGAGCGTCGGCGCGCGGTTCAGCAGCACCGGATGCTCGCGGATCACCTCGTCCAGGATGTCCCAGACTTCCTTGCGTTCCTTCTCGACCCACTTCTTGGCCTGCTTCAGGGTCATGGAGAGACCCTTGGCGTCCAGGCGGGCGTAGATGAACGGCTTGAATAGCTCGAGCGCCATCTTCTTCGGCAGGCCGCACTGGTGGAGCTTCAGCTCCGGACCGGTCACGATCACCGAACGGCCGGAATAGTCGACGCGCTTGCCGAGCAGGTTCTGGCGGAAGCGGCCCTGCTTGCCCTTGAGCATGTCGGACAGCGACTTCAGCGGACGCTTGTTGGCGCCCGTGATGGTGCGGCCGCGACGGCCATTGTCGAACAGCGCGTCGACGGCTTCCTGCAGCATGCGCTTTTCGTTGCGGACGATGATGTCCGGCGCGCGCAGCTCCATAAGCCGCTTCAGGCGGTTGTTGCGGTTGATGACGCGGCGATAGAGGTCGTTCAGGTCCGACGTCGCGAAGCGGCCGCCATCCAGCGGCACCAGCGGGCGCAGTTCCGGCGGAATGACCGGGATCACTTCCAGGATCATCCATTCCGGGCGGTTGCCGGATTCGATGAAGCTTTCGACGACCTTCAGGCGCTTGATGATCTTCTTGGGCTTCAGCTCCGACTTGGTCTCGGCCAGTTCCTTGAGAAGATCGACGCGCTCGCCCTCGAGATCGAGGCTTTCGAGCATCTTGCGCACGGCTTCGGCGCCGATGCCGGCGGTGAAGGCGTCCTCGCCATATTCGTCCTGCGCCTCGAGAAGCTCGTCCTCGGTGAGGAGCTGATACTTCTCAAGCGGGGTCAGGCCCGGCTCGATGACGATATAGGCTTCGAAGTAGAGCACGCGCTCGAGCTGCTTGAGCTGCATGTCGAGCAGCAGGCCGATGCGCGACGGCAGCGACTTCAGGAACCAGATGTGCGCGACGGGCGCCGCCAGCTCGATATGGCCCATGCGTTCGCGGCGGACCTTCGAGACGGTGACTTCGACACCGCACTTTTCGCAGACGATGCCCTTGTATTTCATGCGCTTGTACTTGCCGCACAAGCATTCGTAATCCTTGATCGGACCGAAGATGCGCGCGCAGAACAGGCCGTCACGCTCGGGCTTGAACGTGCGGTAGTTGATCGTCTCGGGCTTCTTGATCTCGCCGAACGACCAGGAACGGATGCGTTCCGGCGAGGCGATGCCGATGCGGATCTGGTCGAAGGTCTCGGGCTTCGCGATCGGATTGGCGAAATTGGTGAGTTCGTTCATTTTCTCTTCCCTCTAGAGGGCAAATCTACGGACGGCTGGGGGGAGGATGCGGGCGCGGCCTTCGAAAAGGCAGCGCCCGGAACCCCTTATTCCGCCGCCTCGGCCAGGCCGTCGTCCTCGATGCTCTTGAGTTCGACGTTGAGGCCCAGCGACCGCATTTCCTTGACGAGCACGTTGAAGCTCTCCGGGATGCCGGCCTCGAAGGTATCGTCGCCCTTGACGATCGCTTCATAGACCTTGGTGCGGCCGACCACGTCGTCGGACTTCACCGTCAGCATTTCCTGGAGCGTGTAGGCGGCGCCATAGGCCTGGAGCGCCCACACTTCCATTTCACCGAAGCGCTGGCCGCCGAACTGGGCCTTGCCGCCCAGCGGCTGCTGGGTGACGAGGCTGTACGGCCCGATCGAACGCGCGTGGATCTTGTCGTCGACCAGGTGGTGGAGCTTCAGCATGTAGATGTAGCCCACGGTGACGCGGCGATCGAACGCCTCGCCGGTGCGGCCGTCATACAGCTCCACCTGACCCGACGTGTCGTAACCCGCCATGGTCAGCATCGCCGACACGTCCGCCTCGCGGGCGCCGTCGAACACCGGCGTCGCCATCGGCACGCCATTCTTCAGCACCTTCGCCATCTCGACGATCTGGTCGGGGCTGCGGGCGTCGATCTCGGCATGATATTGATTGCCGTAGATCGTCTTCAGCCGTTCCACCACCGCGGCCGGCGGGGCCGCCGCCTCCGGGTTGGGATTGGCTTCGCGCCACGCTTCCAGCGCCTCGGTCACCTGCTTGCCCAGGCCGCGCGCGGCCCAGCCGAGATGGGTCTCGAAGATCTGGCCGACGTTCATGCGCGAAGGCACGCCCAGCGGGTTGAGCACGAGATCGACCGGGGTGCCGTCCTCCAGGAACGGCATGTCCTCGACCGGCAGGATGCGGCTGATGACGCCCTTGTTGCCGTGACGGCCGGCCATCTTGTCGCCCGGCTGCAGCTTGCGCTTCACCGCGACGAACACCTTGACCATCTTCAGCACGCCCGGCGGCAGCTCGTCGCCGCGCTGCAGCTTCTCGACCCGGTCCTCGAAGCGCGCCTTGATGACGCCGGCGGCGTCGTCATACTGCGCCTTCACGGCTTCCAGATCGGCCTGGCGGGCGTCGTCCTGCACGGCGAACTTCCACCATTCGTGGCGCTCGACCGAATCCAGCACCTCGGCGTCGATTTCCACGCCCTTCTTCACGCCCTTGGGCGCCGCCGTGGCCACCTGGCCCAGCAGCATTTCGCGAAGCCGCGCGAAGGTCGCGCGGTTCAGGATGCCGCGTTCGTCCTCGGCGTCCTTGCGCAGGCGATCGATCTCCTCGCGCTCGATCGCCATCGCGCGCTCGTCCTTGTCGATGCCGTGGCGGTTGAACACGCGGACGTCGACGATCGTGCCGGCCACGCCCGGCGGCAGGCGGAGCGAGGTGTCGCGCACGTCGCTGGCCTTTTCGCCGAAGATGGCGCGCAGCAGCTTTTCTTCCGGCGTCATCGGGCTTTCGCCCTTCGGCGTGATCTTGCCGACCAGGATGTCGCCCGGCTCCACCTCGGCGCCGATGTAGACGATGCCGGCCTCGTCGAGGTTGCGCAGCGCTTCTTCACCGACGTTCGGGATGTCGCGGGTGATGTCCTCCGGCCCCAGCTTGGTGTCGCGGGCCATCACCTCGAACTCGTCGATGTGGATCGACGTGAACACGTCGTCCTTCACGATCCGTTCGCTGATGAGGATCGAGTCCTCGTAGTTGTAGCCGTTCCAGGGCATGAACGCGACGAGCGCGTTGCGGCCCAGCGCCAGCTCGCCGAACTCGGTCGACGGGCCGTCGGCGATCACGTCGCCCTTGCGGACGACATCGCCCACCTTCACCAGCGGACGCTGGTTGATGCAGGTCGACTGGTTGGAGCGCTGGAACTTCATCAGCGTGTAGATGTCGACGCCCGACTTGCCGGCCTCGACCTCCTCGGTCGCGCGGATGACGATGCGGGTCGCGTCCACCTGGTCGACGATGCCGGAGCGGCGGGCGCCGATGGCGGCACCCGAATCCCGCGCCACCGTCTCTTCCATGCCGGTGCCGACGAACGGCGCCTCGGCGCGGACGAGCGGCACGGCCTGGCGCTGCATGTTCGATCCCATGAGCGCGCGGTTGGCGTCGTCATTTTCCAGGAACGGAATCAGCGAGGCGGCGACCGACACGAGCTGCTTCGGGCTCACGTCCATCAGCGTGATCTGGTCGCGCGGGGCGATCAGGAACTCGCCGGCCTGGCGGGAGGAGACGAGTTCCTCGACGAAGCGGCCCTCGGCATCCAGCTCCGCGTTCGCCTGGGCGATCGTGTGCTTGGCCTCTTCCATGGCGGAGAGGTAGACCACCTCGTTGGTGACCTTGTTGTCCACGACCTTGCGATACGGCGTCTCGATGAAGCCGTACTTGTTGACGCGGCTGAACGAGGCCAGCGAGTTGATCAGGCCGATGTTCGGGCCTTCCGGCGTTTCGATCGGGCAGATGCGGCCATAGTGCGTCGGGTGCACGTCGCGCACCTCGAAGCCCGCGCGCTCGCGGGTGAGACCGCCCGGCCCGAGGGCGGAGACGCGGCGCTTGTGCGTCACTTCCGACAGCGGGTTGGTCTGGTCCATGAACTGCGAGAGCTGCGAGGAGCCGAAGAACTCGCGCACGGCGGCGACCGCCGGCTTCGCGTTGATCAGGTCGTTCGGCATGACGGTCGACACGTCGACCGAGGACATGCGCTCCTTCACGGCGCGCTCCATGCGGAGCAGGCCGACGCGATACTGGTTCTCCAGCAGCTCGCCCACCGAACGCACGCGGCGGTTGCCGAGATTGTCGATGTCGTCGATCTCGCCCTTGCCGTCCTTCAGGTCGACAAGCGTCTTCACCACGGCGAGGATGTCCTCGCTGCGCAGCGTCGTCACCGTATCCTCGGCGTCGAGGTCGAGGCGCATGTTGAGCTTCACGCGGCCCACGGCCGAGAGATCATAGCGCTCGGGATCGAAGAACAGGCCGGCGAACAGCGCTTCGGCGGTTTCCTTCGTCGGCGGTTCGCCGGGGCGCATGACGCGGTAGATTTCGGACAGCGCGTGATCGCGGTCCTCGACCTTGTCGGCCTTCAGCGTGTTGCGGATCCACGGACCGGTCGAGACATGGTCGATGTCGAGAAGCTCGAGCTTCTCGAGCCCGGCCTGGTCGAGCAGCTCGAGATTTTCCGGCGTCACTTCGTCGCCGGCCTCGATCCAGATGCGGCCGGTCTGCTCGTCGATCAGGTCATAGGCCGAATATTTGCCGTAGATCTCGTCGGTCGGGATCAGCAGCATGGTCAGGCCGTCCTTGCCGGCCTTGTTGGCGGCGCGGGGGCTGATCTTGGTGCCGGCCGTGAACACGACCTCGCCGGTATCGGCGTTCACCACGTCGAAATTCGGCTTCTGGCCGCGCCAGTTCTCCGGGGTGTAGGGCACCTTCCAGCCGCCCTCGCCACGGACCCAGGTGAGGCGGCCGTAGAAATGGTTGAGGATTTCCTCGCCGTTCAGGCCCAGCGCATAGAGCAGGGTCGTGACCGGCAGCTTGCGCTTGCGGTCGATGCGGACGTTGACGATGTCCTTGGCATCGAACTCGAAATCGAGCCACGAGCCGCGATAGGGGATGACGCGGGCGGCGAAGAGATACTTGCCCGAAGCGTGCGTCTTGCCGCGATCATGATCGAACAGCACGCCCGGCGAACGGTGCATCTGCGAAACGATCACGCGCTCGGTGCCGTTGACGAAGAAGGTGCCGTTCTCCGTCATCAGCGGCATGTCGCCCATGTAGACGTCCTGCTCCTTGATATCGAGCACGGAGCGGGTTTCCGTATCGGGGTCCACCTCGAACACGATCAGGCGCAGCGTGACGCGCATCGGCGCCGCATAGGTGATGCCGCGCTGGCGGCACTCGTCCACGTCATATTTCGGCGGCTCGAGTTCGTAGTTCACGAAGTCGAGTTCGGCGGTGCCGGCGAAATCGCGGATCGGGAAGACGGAGCGCAGCGTCTTTTCCAGGCCGGAGACATAAGCGTCCTCGGGGCGGGAGCGCAGGAACTGTTCGTAGCTTTCGCGCTGCACCTCGATCAGGTTCGGCATCTGCACCACTTCGTGGATGTTGCCGAAAACCTTGCGGATGCGCTTCTTCGCTGTGTTGATGAGGGCCTGGCCGGATGCCGCCTGGGTCGCCATATTTTGTCCTCGCGTCCGATCAAAAATTCACCCGCCTCGCAGCGGATCGCAGCCGATTCGCGGGGTAGGTCCCACGAAAAAAAGTGCGGGTCCGGGCCGTCGGAACCGCACTGCCTGCGTCTGGTAGAACCTCGCCAAACTCCCCATTCGTCGCGGCCTGTGCGCAAAGCAGGCCGTGTCCCGGAAGCGGACGAAGCGGCCTTCCCCTCCCAAGGCGGGTCGAAAAGGCCGTGAAATCCGTATGGGGGCTATATAGGGCGGCTGTTGGATTTCGCCAAGGGGTTTCACCGCACCCGTTTGCCGGCATGGCCGATTAGCGGTTTCGCCCGGCGCTTCATTTGGATAGCCATGGTCGCGAAGGCAAGTGGCCGGTCGGATGAAGGTGAGGCGGGTGAAGGGCGATATCAGGAGTGGCGATCTGGCGCGGGACGAAGCCGGCTGGCGGCCGGACTGGTCGCGCGAGCGGCGCCGGCGCTGGTCCTGGACGCCCTCGCGCGCCCTGATCGGCAGCATTCGCGATTATCAGCGGGCGGCCGCCCGGCACGGGCCGTTCGCGGCGATCGCGCGGCGATCGGCCATCCTGCGCCATCGCTTCTGGAGCGTCGTGACCGGGGCGGATATTCCGCTCAACGTCTCCATCGGCGGGGGAATGCTGCTGCCGCATCCCAACGGCGTGGTCATCCATCCCGAGGCGGAGATCGGCCCCAATTGCTGCCTGTTCCAGCAGGTGACGATCGGCAAGCGCGGGCCGGGCGGCGCGCCCAAGCTGGGCTGCTGGGTGGAGGCCGGCGCGGGCGCCCGGATATTGGGCGGCGTCACGATCGGCGATCACGCGCTGATCGGCGCCAACGCGGTGGTGCTTTCGGACGTGCCGCCGCGCACGATCATGGTCGGCGCGCCGGCGCGGCCGGTGGGCGTGAGGGACGAGGCGGAACTGCGCGGTCGCGAGCAGGAGACGCTTTAGGTCGCGTCCGGCGGCTTTGCCCGTCATAAGGATCAGGCGGCCCGCTGGCGGGCGTGGAATGGGGATGAGAGGATGGCGCTGCGGCTGAACACGGCTTCCGGGGGCGGTAGGCGCCAGGCCCGCGCCGGTATCCTGGTCGGCATCGCGACGGCGGCGCTGGCGGCGGGCGGGCTCGGCGCGGCGCTGCTGATCGGCGGCGGCGGGGATGCGCCGGCCGCGCCCGTCGCGCCCGGCCCGGTGCCGCCCACCACGCTCGGCCTCAACCTGGCCGGCCTCAGCACCTGGGGCGGCGAGCGCACCTTCATGAACCTCGCGATCGGCGGGGGCTGGGCCAGCGAGATCAAGGGGCAGCGCGGCTGGAAGAAGATCGATGCGACGCGCCTCAATGCCGCGGGCATGCCTATTTCGCTTCAGGACGGCGAGGTCATGCACCGATCGCTGGCGATACCCGAGGGCGTCTATGGCGCCAATGCGGTCCGCATCCGCTGCACCTGGCAGGGGAAGGGCAGCCTTGCCCCCGGCGGCGGCGCGCGCAACGCCTCGCAATCGGGCAATGCCTTCGATTTCGACTGGCCGGGCAGCAACGGCGGCAAGCCCAAGGGCGCCTGGATATCGCTGAGCCGGATCGACGCGGCCGATCCGGTGCGCGGGATCGATTGCCGGGAGAAATCGGCCTCGCCGACGGCCCTTTTCGCGCCGGCTTTCCTCCAGTCGCTTTCGGGCTTCAGCCTCGTCCGCTTCCTCGACTGGCAGAAGGTGAACGGGAATGCCGAGGTGAGCTGGGCCACCCGCGCCACGACCGGGAGCCTCGAGCAGAACGGGCCGGCGGGGCCTGCCGTGGAATATATGGTGGCGCTCGCCAACGAGGCGAAGGTCGATCCCTGGTTTCACATGCACTGGAATGCGGACGAGGATTATGTCCGCCGCTTCGCCGAATATGTGCGGGACAATCTGGCGCCCGGCCGCAAGGCCTATGTCGAAATGTCCAACGAGGTCTGGAACCTGGCCTTCCCCGTGACCAAGCAGGCGCAGGCGGAAGGGCTGAAGGAGGGGCTGGACAGCGACCAGTATCGGGTGATCGTGCTCCGCTATGCCGAAAAGGCGACGTGGATGAACAGGATCTGGACCGACGTGTTCAAGGCCGATCCCGGCCGGCTGGTCCGCGTCGTCGCCACCCAGAATGCCGGGCCGCAGGGGACGGAGGCGGTGCTGGGCTTCCGCGACACCGCCAAATTCGTGGATGCCGTGGCGACGGCGCCCTATTTCGGCAACTCGACCTTCCGGGGCGAGCGCGCGACGATCCTCGATCCGGCCAACATCTTCGCCTATCTCGACAAGGACGTCGACGCCGCCATCGGCAAGGCGCTGGCGAACAAGGCGGTCGCGACCCGTTACGGCAAGCGCTACATCGCCTATGAGGCGGGGCAGCATCTGGTCTATCCGCCGCACGCCGCCGAAGTGGCGCAGCTCAACCGCGATCCCCGGATGTATGACGTCTATCGCAAATATCTGGCGGCGTGGAAAAGCCGGGTCGGCGATACGATGACGCTCTATGCCGCCACCGGCCCCTATGGCCCGTTCGGGGCCTGGGGCCTGCGCGAATATGGCGGCCAGCCGATGGATCAGACGCCCAAGCGCCGCGCGGCGGAGGATTTCCTCGCCGGCAAATAAGGGAGGGCGAGGGGCGATGCCGGTCGTCCGCCGCCCTCCTTCCGGGCCTCAGCCGGCGGCGACGTCCACCGGCGCGCGGCCGCGCTTCACCATCAGCTTGTTGAGCGCGTTCACATAGGCCCGCGCCGAGGCGACGAGCGTGTCATGGTGCGCGCCGCGCCCGCGCGTGGTGCGGCCATCCTCCGAAAGCAGCACCGAAACCTCGGCCTGCGCATCGGTGCCGCCGGTGACGGCATGGACCTCATAGCGTTCCAGCGATCCGCGATCGTGGGGCACGAGTTCGCCGATCGCGGCGAACAGCGCGTCCACCGGGCCGCTGCCGCGGGTGGCGGCGGTCTTTTCCTCGCCGTCTATCTCCAGGGTCAGGATGGCGCGGGCCGGGCCGGTGCCGCAGTGGATCTCCACCTCCTTCACCTGGATGCGGTCGTGCCCGCGCAGCACCTCGTCGTCGACGAGGGCGACGATATCCTCGTCGAACACGGCCTTCTTGGCATCGGCCAGCGCCTTGAAGCGGACGAAGGCATCCTGGAAGGCATTGTCGCCCAGCGAATAGCCCAGCTCCTCCAGCTTGGAACGGAAGGCCGCCCGGCCGGAATGCTTGCCCATCACGAGGTTGGAGGTGGATACGCCCACGCTTTCCGGGGTCATGATCTCGTAGGTGGAGGCATCCTTCAGCATGCCGTCCTGGTGGATGCCGCTTTCGTGCGCGAAGGCGTTGGCGCCCACGATCGCCTTGTTCGGCTGCACCTGGAAGCCGGTGATGCCCGAAACCATGCGGCTGGCGCGGGTGATTTCGGTCGATACGATGTTGGTGCGCACCGGCATCACATCGTGCCGCACCTTCAGCGCCATGGCGATTTCCTCCACCGCGGCGTTGCCGGCGCGCTCGCCGATGCCGTTGATGGTCGATTCCACCTGGCGGGCGCCCGCCATCACCGCCGAAAGCGTGTTGGCCACGGCGAGGCCCAGATCATTGTGGCAATGGGTGGAGAAGACGGCGAGGTCCGCGTTCGGCACCCGGTTGATCATGTCGCGGAACATCGCGCCATAGGTTTCCGGCGTCGCATAGCCCACCGTATCGGGCAGGTTGATCGTGCGGGCGCCGGCGGCGATCGCGGTCTCGATGGCGCGGGCGAGGAAATCGGGCTCCGATCGGGTCGCGTCCTCGGCGGACCATTCCACGTCGGGGCAGAGCCCGCTGGCGTGGGAAACGGTGCGCTGGATCGCTTCCAGCACTTCCTCCGGGCTCTTGTTGAGCTTGACGCGCATGTGGAGCGGGGAGGTGGCGATGAAGGTGTGGATGCGCGGCTTCGCCGCATGGCGCACGGCTTCCCAGGCGCGATCGATATCGGCGATCGCCGCGCGGGCGAGGCTGGCCACGGTCGCCTTCCGGCACTGGCGGGCGACCTCGCTCACCGCCTCGAAATCGCCCTGGCTGGCGATGGCGAAGCCGGCTTCGATGATGTCCACGCCCATGGTTTCGAGCTGGGCCGCGACCTGGAGCTTTTCCTCGAGGTTCATCGAGCAGCCGGGCGACTGCTCGCCATCACGCAGCGTGGTATCGAAAATCAGAATGGTGTCGTTGGTAGTCACGGGGGCCTGCTCCTGTCGCAGGGTTGTCGTTCGGGGTGGTTTGCCTTGCCCTTAGACGCCGTGGCCTGAAGCCCCATGGATGGGGCCAAGCGAAATCGCGCGCCTAAGGGCGCGTAAGTCGAAGCAGGAGAAGGCCGCGGCACGACAACATGCCATGGGCCTTAACGTGGATCGGTTAACAAAGTCCAGCGCGATTCTGCGTAATATTATTGCGTTGAGGCGGGCGGCTGCCGCGATCGAGCCCGCGGTCCCGCAACCGGCGGAGGGCGCCTCGCCCCGGCACAGGCCGTTAGGGCAATCCGCTTCAGGCGACCGCATGCGCGATCTGCTGGAACAGCTCGACCACGCTCCACGGCGCGCCATCGCCAAAAAAGCGCGCCAGGTTCCGGGCGGATGCTTCGGCGGCTTCGCGGCTGCGGGGAAACAGATCAGTTTCATAAGCCGCGAGCGCGGCTTCGATGTGGTCGGGGTGGCGGATGATCGCTTTGGCCAGTTCCGCGCCGTCATGCATGGCCAGGTTGGCCCCTTCGCCGGCGAAAGGGGACATCAGATGCGCCGCATCGCCGACCAGCGTTAGTCCCGGCACCCGATTCCAGCGATGTGCGGCCGGCAGCGCATAGATCGGGCGAAGGAGCGGCTCGATCTGGCTGTCGATGATGAACGCGGTCAGATGCGGCGCCCATCCTTCGAAATGGCCCGCGACATGTGCCAGGCCGGCCCGCGCATCGCCGAAGTCGATGGTGCGGATCCAATCCTCGGGCTTGTCCAGCGCCGCATAGCCGCGCCCGGTCCCGTCCGCGTAGCGGTGGGCCATGATGCCTTTGCCCGGAGCGGCCGCAATGAGCGTGCCGCTGCCAATCGCGTCGATGGATGCCCGATGGCGCGCGCTGCCGTCGAGCAGCGCTATCTCGATGAAGCAGGTGCCGGCATAGACGGGCCTGGCATCGGAGAGGAGCGGCCGGACCTTCGACCAGGCGCCGTCCGCGCCCACGACCATATCGGCCGCGACTGTCGCGCCATCGGCAAAGATTATCATGTGGCGGCCGCGATCCGTCGCGATGGAGGTGACCTTGCGGCCCCATCGGATCGTTCCGGCCGGAAGCGACCCGATCAGCATGTCTCGAAGCTCGCCCCGATCCACTTCGGGACGGGTGGAGGCGCGATCGCCGGGGCTGTCGAACAGGATGTTGCCGTTCTGGTCGACGACGCGTTTGGCATCCTCGCCGGGGCGGACGAGGCCCTGAAATGCATCGAGCAGGCCCGCATCCCGCAATGCGCGCTGGCCATTATGTTCGTGGATGTCGAGCAGGCCGCCTTGCGCCCTCGCGCTGGCCGTTGCCTCGGCTTCGTAGATCGTCGCGGGGATGCCGTTCACGTGCAGGACGCGGGCCAGCATGAGGCCGCCCAGCCCGGCACCGACGATCGCAATCTCCTTTCGCATTTCAGCGCTCCAATTGTCGCGCCAGCGTCGATCGACGCTGGCGGCTGCCATCGACCCGACAGGTCGTCAGGCGGTTGCTTACGGAGACGCTGGCCGGACCATGCCGATCGCATGGCCGACGTATATTCGACGGCCTGGCAAGCATTTGATGCTCTGACCCGGCGGTCGTTTTTCGCGACGGCGCCGATGCTAGACCAGTCCGCCGTGTCGGACAACGCCCCGCCGAGGCGCGACGTGCCAATTTTCGAAAGATGCTGCCTCTGCCACGCCCGAAGGCAGCCGATCGCACCGCGATGGCCGCAATCGTCCGCGTGGGCCGGGCTTGAAAAAAAAGCGCCCCGGAGCCGCTGGCCGGCCGGGGCGCGCGTGGATCAGACCACTTTCAGATAATCGAGATAATCGCCGTCCGGCGGGCCATCGAGCACCGCGAGGATCGGCGCCAGCGCATCCTTGCCGAGCTGCGGGCCCGCCGCCTTGTGCGCGTCCACCGAATCCCACTTCTCGATGAAGATGAAGCGGCGTTCGTTGCCGATGTCGCGCAGCAATTCCACGCCCTGGCAGCCGGATATTGCGCGCACCTTGTCCGCCAGGTCGCGCAGCGCGGTTTCCAGCGTGGCGTCCCTGCCTTCCACGGCATTCATGATATAGTGCCTGGCGACTGTCATGGTCTTCCTCCTGTCTGCCGTCATTCCGGCGGGTTGATGGCAAGAAGCTCGATATCGAAAGTCAGCGTGGCGTTGGGCGGGATCACACCGCCGGCGCCGCCCTCACCGTAAGCCAGTTCCGGCGGGATGATGAAGCGATATTTCGCCCCCGGCTCCATCAGTTGCACGCCCTCCGTCCAGCCGGGGATCACCTCGTCCAGCGCGAAGGTGGCCGGCTCGTCATAACGGCTCGCGTCGAAAGTGGTGCCGTCCGCCAGCATGCCGCGATAATTCACCTGCACGCGATCGGTGGCGGCCGGGTGGGGGCCTTTGCCCTTCGTCCTGGCCGGGCGCAGCACCTGATACTGGATGCCGGATGCCGTCTTCTGCATCGCCGGCTGGGCCGTCGGCGCGGCGGTGGCGGGCAGGGGAAGGGCGATGGCAATGGCGGGCGCGATCAGCGCGGCAAGCGGCCTCATCCCGCCGTCGTCTCCGTCACGCTGGGATCGGCGCGGCGCAGCCGGGCGAACTCGAACACCTGCTTGCCCACCAGCTCGAGCTGGTTATTGGCGCCGGCATCGCTGCACACGCCCGCCTTGAAGATGCCGCCCGAGCTGTTGATCGCGGCGCCCAGCGGGGTCGGCCAGCCGCGCAGCGCGTGCACGATCGAACGCAGCGTGGCGAGCGTGCTGCCGGTCGCCTGCCAGCCATAGGCCGTGGCGATCAGCCCCACCGGCACGCCATCCAGATAGACGCGCGCGTCCTTCGCGGTTTCCTCCAGATAATCGATGGCGTTCTTCACCAGGCCGGAGATCGAGCCGTGATAGCCGGGGCTCGCGATGATCACGCCGTCCGCGCGGCGCACCGCCTCCACCAGCTCGCGGCCCTCGCTGGATGCGGGGCTTGCCTCGGTCATGTAATGCGGCAGGGCGGCGAGCGTCGCCGCGCCGAACAGCTTGACTTCCGCGCCGGCCCGCTCGGCCGAGGTGAGCGCGATCGCCAGCGCCTGCTCGGTCGAGGAATTGGCGCTGGCAGTGNCCCCGATTCCGACGATGAACGGCTTGGTGGCGGTCGAATCCGGCATCATTGTCTCCCTTATGGTGGCGATGCGATTGCCATGCGCCCCCGGCCTTCGCAACGTCCGAACGGACAGGGCGTGCGGCGTGGCCATCCCGCCATGGCGATGGCCTTCCGGCAAAAGAGCCCGGGCCGGGGTGACGGCGGCCGGGCTTCGGCCTACATGACGGCGATGCCCCGTCGCCAAAGCCCCGGCCTGCCGAGCCGCCAGCAGATACTGGATTTCATCGCCCAGTCCGATCAACCCGCCGGCAAGCGGGAGATCGCGCGCGCCTTCGGCCTTTCCGCGCAGGACAAGATCGCGCTCAAGGCCCTGTTGAAGGACATGGCCGACGAAGGGTTGATCGACAGCGCCCCCGGCCGCGCCTTCCACAGGATGGGCGGGGTGCCCAAGGTCACGGTGCTGCGCATCGTCGACGTGGATGGGGACCAGCCGATCGCGGTTCCGGAAAGCTGGCAGGCGGAAACCCCGCCGCCACGCCTCCGGGTGCAGGAGCGCGGCCGCCGTTCCGCGCTGGGGCCGGGCGATCGCATCCTCGCCCGCACCGAGGAGAAGGGCGCCGGCTGGATCGCCCACCCGATGAAGAAGCTGGCACGCGGCGAGGAGCTGGTGCTGGGCGTGCTCCATGCCGAGGGCGATCGGCTGTGGCTGAAGCCGGTCGACAAGCGGGAGAAGCGCGACTGGCCGGTTTCGGATGCCGGCGAGGCTGAGCCGGGCGATCTGGTGCTGGCCGAAAAGACCGGCCGCCCGCCGCGGATGACGGTGAAGGTGAGCGAGCGGCTGGGCGATCCTTTCGCGCCGCGCAGCTTCAGCCTGATCGCGATCCACAAGCACGGCATTCCCAACGCCTTCGCGGTTGAAACGATCGAGGAGGCCGAGCGCGTCGCCGCGCTGCCGCTGGGCGATGGGCGCGAGGATCTGCGCGCGCTGCCGATCGTCGCCATCGATCCCGCCGACGCGCGCGACCATGACGATGCGGTGTGGGCCGCGCCCGACGACGACCCCGCCAATCCCGGCGGCTTCCGCGCGATCGTCGCCATCGCCGACGTCAGCTTCTACGTCCGCCCCGGCGGCCGGCTGGACAAGGAGGCCCGCAAGCGCGGCAACAGCGTCTATTTCCCCGATCGCGTGGTGCCGATGCTCCCCGAGACGCTGAGCGCGAACATGTGCTCGCTGAAGGCCGGGCAGGATCGCGCGGCCATGGCCTGCCACCTGACCATATCGAAGGACGGCAAGCTGGTCGCCTGGCGCTTCACCCGCGCGCTCGTCCGCATCGCGGCCAACATCGCCTATGAGGATGCGCAGGCGGCGATCGATGGCGATCTCGTGGGCGATCCCTTCCCGAGGGAGCTTGTGGAAGGCGCGCTCCGCCCGCTCTGGGCGTGCTGGGCGGCCCTGGCCCGCGCCCGCGACGCACGCGAGCCGCTGGACCTCGACCTGCCCGAGCGGCGCGTGGTGCTGGACGAGAAGGGGCGCATCCTTTCGGTCGCCCCGCGCGAGCGGCTGGATGCCCACCGCCTGATCGAGGATTATATGATCGCCGCCAATGTCGCCGCCGCCAAGGCGCTGGAGGCGAAGAAGGCGGAGGTGATGTATCGCGTCCACGAGCCGCCGAGCCGCGAAAAGCTGGTCGCGCTGAAGGATTATCTCAAGACCTTCGGGGTCGAGTTCGCGCTGGGGCAGGTGATCCGCCCGGCCACCTTCAACCAGCTTCTGGCTCGTATCGGCGAGGATGTGGATTTCCGCCCGCAGGTGATGGAACAGGTGCTGCGCAGCCAGACGCAGGCTTATTACGCGCCCCGCAATGCCGGCCATTTCGGGCTGGCGCTGGGCAGCTACGCCCATTTCACCAGCCCGATCCGCCGTTATGCCGACCTGATCGTCCACCGATCGCTGGTGGGCGCCTATGGCCTCGATCCCGATGCGAAGGCGACGCGGCTGACGGCGGAGGACGCCGCCGCGATGGAGCGGTTGGGCACCGCGATCAGCCAGGCCGAGCGCCGCGCCATGGAGGCGGAGCGCGAGACGATCGACCGCTATGTCGCGGCCTATCTCGCCACCCATGTCGGCGACCTCATGGATACGCGGATCACCGGGGTGCAGAGCTTCGGCTTCTTCGCCACGGTGGAAGGGCTGGGGGGCGACGGGCTGGTGCCGGTATCCACGCTGGGGGCCGAGCGCTTCCGTTACGACGAGGCCGCGCAGGCGCTGGAGGGCGAGGAATCCGGCGATCGCTATACGCCCGGCATGAAGCTGAAGCTGCGGCTGGTGGAGGCCAATCCGATCAGCGGCAGCCTGCGTTTCGAGCTGGCCGAAGGCGCCAGCCACATGCCCGTGCGCCGGGGCGGCAAGGACAGGCGCGTGATGGGACGGCGCGGACGGCCCGGCAATATCCGCCATCAGGGACGGGGGCGCTGAAAGAGCCGTTTGAAGATGCGGAAAGGCGCATTTTGTCTGGGCGCCGGCCTTCGCGGATTTTCGAACGATGTGGGCAGTGTGGGCAAATGCGGACCACGGCCGCTTTGGGAGTTTGTGGGCCGATTGTCGCCCTTCGTTCGGAAGGTCGAGCGGGGGAACAGGCGTTGAGGATGTGACTCGCTCTGTGGGCAGGCGAGTATTTCAGCCGGCCCGCTTCACATCGGGCAATTTGTAATTGCCGTTGAGGATCGGTTCGGTCGGCACGTAAGTTCGCATCAGCAGGGCGAACTGGTCGTCAGGGGCAGGGAGCCAGTTCGCCTTGCCCTCGGTGTCCGTGGGCTCCTCGTGCGAGAGGATCAGTGTCAGCGAGCCATCATCGGCGAATTTAAGCTCGTTCGCGTCGAGATTGACCCGGCCGATATTGTTTCGGTCGTTCGGGCTCCGTGCCAGCATATAATAATCCCGGTCATACATGGTGAGCGACCAGAAACCGCCGCGGGCTGGATCGACCGGTGGAAGCTGACCCTTCTCGAACCGGATCGCATAGCGATAGCGGCCCTGCAACAGCGCGCCATCAGCGTCCGTGCCGCGGATGAAGTAGATCGCCTCGTGATAATCGTTGACGTAGATATAGATCACCGCGGCGAGTGCGCGACCGAACCAGTCGCTACCCCAGACGCCGCTATTTTCCTGCCGCTGCCAGCCGTTTCCGGCGTCGACGCCGACCTGATCATAGCGAGCGGCGGCGTGCAGTTCGGCATCGGCGGCGAGCGCCACGCGGTCGAGCAGCGTTCGCCATTGATCGGATGATTTACGCAGGGCGAGCAATGCGCGCGCCTGTTCCGCCATGGGCGCATCGTCCGGCCCGACAACCGGGTTGGCATCGAGCATTTTTTCCAGATCGTCCCAGAACTTTCGCGCATCGACCGGGCGAATGCGCAGCAGATCGGGATCTCGTTCCAGCATTTCTGCGGTGACGCCCGCCGGATAGACCTTGTTGCGCGCGCTGGCCTCGCAATCGAAGGTTTTGCGTTCGGGTGCGTCCTCACTCAACGGATAGACGCCGATCTGGTTGAGCACGCGACGCGCCCTGGCTTTGTCCTCTGGCGAATGGGCGGTGAAGCTGCGTCCGAACAGCCCGGCCACGGCGGTTGCCGAATGCAGCACATCGATGAAGCCATCCGGCTTCTCGCCCTGCCAGCCGGGCCCTACCAGCAGAAGCTTGCCGCCGGGTGTGTATGAGGCCGAGCCGAGTTGATGCGTCACGGTGGTGAAGATGTCGACGATCTGTATCGTCCAGTAATGACCGGGCGGCACATCGACGGGCGTCTGGATCACCAGCGGTTCGACGCTGAGGTCGGCAAAGCTGACGCCGTAGATGGTATCCGCATTAGGGGTGACGACCTTGCGCTGGGCCGGGGACATATAATCGTCGAGATAGCCCATGCGGTTTTTGGGGGCGCCGGGGAAGAGGCCCATCGTCGCGCCCGGACCGGCTTCCTTCATGACGTCCCAGGAGCTTGTTCGCCCGAAGCCATCCACTGCGGGATAGCCCCAATAATAGATGATCCGGGCGAGCGATTCGACATAGGCCTGGTAGCCGAGGCTGGCGGGGATGCCGGCTCCGTTCTTCAGATCGGGATGCGCCGGCATGAACTGGCGTGTGACATAGGGGATGTCCGTCATGGCAGCTCACCTCGATCTTCCGGGGCGAGGTTAGATTGCCCTCGATGGACTAACCATCGGGACATACCCGCAAACGAAGCTCAGGAAATTCGCGGTGGCGCGCGCGATCAAGGTGCCATGCCGCCAACGCTGCGGGAGGGTCGGCGCCCTCCGGATGGGCGTGGCCCCATTCTCGCACGGTCCCGAAACAATATTGACGCAATGATGCGCGTGGGGGCGGGGTTTGGCACCGTTCCAGCTTGCTCCGCGCGTGTCTCCTGCTATAGACCCCGCCGACCGGCGGTCCCTGCGGGCGTGGCGGAACTGGTAGACGCGCTGGATTTAGGTTCCAGTATCGCAAGATGTGGGGGTTCGAGTCCCTTCGCCCGCACCAGATTCCGCGACATGTTCGCGGAGTGCGCCAAACGAAATTCAACCCGGAAGGCTCTGGAAGAAACCCGATGCAGACTGTCGAGACTTTGAACGAGGGGCTGAAGCGCGCCTACACGCTGACGATTTCGGCCAAGGACATTCTCGCGCGCGTCGACGCCGAGGTGAAGCAGGTCGCCCCGCAGATCCGCATGCCGGGCTTCCGGCCGGGCAAGGTGCCGGCGAACCTCGTCAAGAAGATGCACGGCCCCGCGCTGGAGCAGGAAGCGCTGAACAAGGCGGTTCAGGAAGGCGTGCAGTCGCTGATCGTCGAGCAGAAGCTCCGTCCGGCCGTGCAGCCGGCCGTCGAGCTGGACGAAGGCTATGCCCCCGGCAAGGATGCCGAGGTGAAGATCAGCCTGGAAGTGCTGCCCGACGTTCCCACCCCCGCGATCGAGGGCCTGAAGCTCGAGCGCCTGACGGTGGAGCCGACCGAGGACGAGATCGCCGCCGCCGTCGATCGCATCGCCTCGCAGCAGAAGAGCTATGACCCGGCCGCCGAAGGCCATCCGGCCGTGGAAGGCGACCTGGTCGTCATGAACTTCGCGGGTTCGGTCGCCGGCAAGCCGTTCGAAGGCGGCACCGGTGAGGCGATGTCGATCGAGATCGGCTCCGGCCGCCTGATCCCCGGTTTCGAGGACCAGCTGATCGGTATCAAGCAGGGCGAGGCGCGCAGCGTCGTCGTGACCTTCCCGGCCGACTATCCGGTCGATTCGCTGAAGGGCAAGGAAGCGATCTTCGAGGTCGAGGTGACCGAGCTGAAGACGCCGAAGGAAACCAAGGCGGATGACGAATTCGCCAAGGGCCTGGGCCTGGAGGGCATCGATCAGCTCCGCGATCTGCTGAAGGGCCAGATCGAGCAGGAACTGAACGGCCTGACCCGCACCCACATGAAGCGCAAGCTGCTCGACCAGCTCGCCGCGAGCCACGACTTCCCGGTGCCGCCGTCGATGGTCGAGGCCGAATTCGGCCAGATCTGGGCGCAGCTCGAGCATGAAGCGAGCCACGAGGCCGACCCGGAAGCCGCCCGCGCGGAGATGGAGAAGGATCGCGCCGATTATCAGGCGATTGCCGAGCGCCGCGTGCGCCTGGGTCTGCTGCTGTCGGAAATCGGCCAGCAGAACGGCGTCGAGGTGAGCCAGCAGGAAATGCAGCGCCTGATCATCCAGGCCGCCCAGCAGTATGGCCCCAAGGATCGCGAGCGCTTCATCCAATATGTCCAGCAGGACCCGATGGCGGCCGCGCAGCTCCGCGCTCCCCTCTATGAGGACAAGGTCGTCGACTTCCTGTTCGACAAGGCCGAGATCAGCGACCGCGCCGTGACCCGCGAGGAGCTGGAAGCCGCGATCGAGGCGGATGACGACAGCATCGGCAGCGGCCATGTCCACGGCCCCGGCTGCGGCCATGATCACCACGATCATGACCATGATCACGACCATGCCGAGAAGCCCAAGGCCAAGAAGGCTGCGACGAAGAAGGCAGCCACCAAGGAAGATGAGGCCCCGGCCGAAGCCGTGACCGAGGAAAAGCCCGCCAAGAAGGCGCCGGCGAAGAAGGCCGCCGCCAAGAAGGCGGACGCTCCGGTGGAGGAAACCGCCGAGGCTCCGGCCAAGCTGAAGAAGGCTCCGGCCAAGAAGAAGGCCGCCGAATAAGGCCTTGCCGGTCAGATGAACGAAGAAGGGGGGCGGAAACGTCCCCCTTTTTGTTTTCTGATGGGGTGGGTTGGACCGGAGCGCGCGAGGCTGGCGACCTGTGTTCGGCGGCTTGGGTGGGCGCGCAAGCCCATGCCCATGCCCGCAACGCCAAGTGAAACGGCGAACCCGAAACGTCATGCCAGCGCAGGCTGGCATCGCGAGCGGTTCAAGCGGCTCCTTCCCTTCGGAGCTGCTCGGTCCGTTTCCATGTGCGCGGCAGACGCGGCATAAATGTCGAGACGATGCCAGCCTGCGCTGGCATGACGCTTGATGGTGAGGGGCTGGTTCGAGGTTGCCGCTCCTCGATACGTCAGCGCACGATCGATCCGGATCAGGTCCGGGGTGACGGAGCTTCGGGTTCGGGTGGCGTGCGGCCATGCCGATTCCACCCGATATGATGCCCATAAGGATAGGGTGGCCTTCCTTATGGCTGATATGCCTTATCGCCTTTGCGCCGGCCGGCGAAGGCGACTGGACTCGGGCTTTATCCGAATCCGGGGATGCGATGATCGCGGCAGGATCGCTTTCCGACAGGGAGCGCATCAATTCGGTGCGGGGGCTCGCCTGCCTGCTGCTCGTCGCCTTTCACAGCGTGACGAGCGCGACCGAGGCGATGGGGCATGGCGATCGGACGCTTTCGCTGATCGCCGAGCAGGCGTTCCTTTCCATCCGCATGCCGCTGTTCAGCATGATCGCGGGGTGCATCTACGCCATGCATCCGGTGGCGCCGGGCGGCTATGCCCGTTTCGTGCGGAAGAAGGGCTGGCGCATCCTCGTCCCCTGCATTTTCACCACGATCATCCTGATCCTGGCCAAGAACATGCTGGGGCGGCGCGCGCCGTGCGACACCGATTGCATGCTGGGCCATCTGGTCCTGCCCTATGAACATCTCTGGTTCCTGCCGGCGATATTCTGCGTGTTCGTGGCGGCGGCCGCGCTGGACGTGTTGTTCCCCCAGCAGCGCCGCCGCGCGACGCTGATCGCGCTGGCGGCGGCATGCCTGCTTTTCTTCAGTCCGCTGCGGCAGATCCAGGCTTATGCCATCGGCAACGCCTTCTATCTGGCGCCCTTCTTCTTCGGAGGGGCGGCGATCTACCTCTTTCGGGATGAGATCACGCCGCGGATGGCGCGGGGCTGGCCGTGGCTGCTGGCGGCGACGATCATCGTCTATGCCATCAACTTCATGCTTATGGCGCGGGGCATGAGCAGCGGGCGGGATTCGCCGGCGGCGCTGGCGCTGGGCCTGCTCGCCTGCGGGGGGCTGCTGATCTTCTTCCCCCGGATCGGGCTGCTTGCGCGGATCGGCGTCTATTCCTTCACCATCTACCTCTATCATTTCGTCTTTCTGTCGCTGGCGAACCGCATCGGCTTCGATCTGTTTTCCGTCACAGTGATCGGGATCGTGCTGGGGCTGGCGGGGCCGATCCTCGTCGAGGTGGCGATGATGCGATTCGCGCCCGCGCTGGGCTTCCTGATCGGCCAGCCCCGGCGGCGGCCCCGCTCGGAACCCTCGCTGGCGCTGAGCGGCGGGGGGTGAGGCCGGCCGGAAATCGGGATCGCCGGGCTAGAGACATTTCAACCTTTGCCCATTAGAGACGCGGCCCATGACATTCGAGGCCGCCCCAACCCGCATCGCGGTGATCCTGCCCTGCTATAATGAGGCCGCCGCCATTGCCGGCACCGTCGCGGCATTTCGCGCCGCGCTGCCCGATGCGGTCGTCTATGTGTATGATAATAACAGCACGGACGGGACGCCCGCCGTCGCCGAGGCCGCGGGCGCGATCGTCCGCACGGAGCGGATGCAGGGCAAGGGCCATGTCGTCCGCCGCATGTTCGCCGACGTGGAGGCGGACGTCTATGTGATGGCGGACGGAGACGCGACCTACGATGCCTCCGCCGCGCCGGAGATGGTGCGCCTGCTGGTCGAGGAGCGGCTGGACATGGTGGTCGGCGCGCGCAAATCCGAGGTGGAGGCCGCCTATCGCCGGGGCCACCGGCTGGGCAACCGGCTGCTGACGGGCATTCTCGCGCGCATTTTCGGGCGCACTTTCAGCGATATATTGTCCGGCTACCGCGTCTTCTCCCGCCGCTTCGTCAAGAGCTTCCCGGTGCTTTCCGAAGGGTTCGAGATCGAGACCGAGATCAGCGTCCACGCGCTGGAGCTGCGCATGCCGGTGGCGGAGATCGTCACCGCTTATGGCGCGCGGCCGGAAGGATCGGCCTCCAAGCTTTCCACCTATCGCGACGGCTGGCGCATCCTCAACACGATCCTGACCCTGTTCCGGATCGAGCGGCCGGTGGTCTATTTCGGGGTGGTGGGCGCGGCGCTTGCGGCGCTTGCGGTCATCCTCGCGATCCCGCTGGCGATCACCTATGCGCAGACCGGCCTCGTCCCCCGCATGCCCACGGCGCTGCTTTCCACCGGCCTCATGATTCTCGCCTTCCTGAACGGCTTTTGCGGCATCATCCTCGATACGGTGGTGCGCGGCCGGCGGGAGGTGAGGCGGCTGGCCTATCTGGCGCTGCCGGCGCCGGGGGCGGGCGGCGAATCCCGGGCGCGCGCCTAATCCCCTTGAACTCGGCTCCGCGAACGCCGATGTTGCGAAGGCTAGAGAGGCACAAGGACCAAGATTTTCCCATGCACAATCCGTTCGAGACCGGCCAGTTCGCTCCTCCGGGGTATCGTGTCGACCCGATCACCGGCGCGCTGGTGCCCATCGTGATCGAACAGTCCAACCGCGGCGAGCGTAGCTTCGACATCTATTCGCGGCTGCTGCGCGAGCGGATCATCTTCGTGACCGGCGCGGTGGAGGACCATATGGCCTCGATCATCACCGCCCAGCTCCTGTTCCTGGAGGCGGAGAATCCGAAGAAGGACATCTTCATGTACATCAACTCGCCGGGCGGCGTGGTGACGGCGGGTCTCGCGATCCACGACACCATGCAATATATCCGCCCGCGCGTCGGCACGGTGTGCATCGGCCAGGCCGCCTCGATGGGCAGCTTCCTGCTCGCCGCCGGCGAACCGGGCATGCGCATCGCGCTCACCAACTCCCGCATCATGATCCACCAGCCGTCCGGCGGCGCGCAGGGCATGGCCAGCGACATCGAGATCCAGGCCAAGGAAATCCTGCGGATGCGCCATCGCCTGAACTCGCTCTATGCGAAATATACGGGCAAGTCGCTGGAAGCCATCGAGACCGCGATGGACCGCGACAAGTTCCTCGAGGCCGATGAGGCCAAGGAATTCGGCCTGATCGACGAGGTGTTCGACAAGCGTCCCACGCCGGCCGAGGAGGCTGCGGCGGCTTAAACTGTTTCTACGGCGGGCGGTGGCAGATTCGGCATTGCCCGCCGGGAAAAAGCGGGTTTAGGATATCCGCGCTGCGAACGGCTGGCGTTTCCCGGCCGAAGGAAAGAAGTATGACCAAGCTGAGTGGCGGCGATTCAAAGAGCACTCTCTATTGCTCGTTCTGCGGGAAATCGCAGCATGAGGTGCGCAAGCTGATCGCCGGCCCAACCGTGTTCATCTGCGACGAGTGCGTCGAGCTGTGCAACGACATCATCCGCGAGGAAACGAAGTCGGCCCTCGTCAGCAAGAAGGATGGCGGCGTCCCCAGCCCGCAGGAAATCTGCAAGGTGCTGGACGATTATGTGATCGGCCAGAGCCAGGCGAAGCGCGTGCTCTCCGTCGCGGTCCACAATCATTACAAGCGGCTGGCCCATGGCGCCAAGGGCGCCGAGGTGGAGCTTGCCAAGTCCAACATCCTGCTCGTCGGCCCCACCGGCTGCGGCAAGACGCTGCTTGCGCAGACGCTGGCCAAGACGTTCGACGTGCCGTTCACCATGGCGGATGCGACGACTCTGACCGAGGCGGGCTATGTCGGCGAGGATGTGGAGAACATCATTCTCAAGCTGCTCCAGGCGTCCGACTATAATGTCGAGCGGGCGCAGCGCGGCATCGTCTATATCGACGAGATCGACAAGATCAGCCGCAAGGCGGACAACCCCTCCATAACCCGCGACGTTTCGGGCGAGGGCGTGCAGCAGGCACTCCTGAAGCTGATGGAAGGCACCACCGCCTCCGTGCCCCCGCAGGGGGGGCGCAAGCATCCCCAGCAGGAATTCCTGCAGGTGGACACGACGAACATCCTGTTCATCTGCGGTGGCGCCTTCTCCGGCCTGGAGAAGATCATCGGCGATCGCCTGCAGGGCAAGTCGATCGGCTTC
The DNA here is from genome assembly GCF_001853345.1 of Edaphosphingomonas haloaromaticamans. Classification (NCBI taxonomy): domain Bacteria; kingdom Pseudomonadati; phylum Pseudomonadota; class Alphaproteobacteria; order Sphingomonadales; family Rhizorhabdaceae; genus Edaphosphingomonas; species Edaphosphingomonas haloaromaticamans. Next base: position 1,870,552 of record NZ_MIPT01000001.1, read on the forward strand.
GGCGCCTATGTGGCCGCGCCCGAGGAACGCCGCACCGGCGAGGTGCTGCGCCAGTGCGAGCCGGAGGACCTGCTGAAGTTCGGCCTGATCCCCGAGTTCGTCGGCCGCCTGCCGGTGATCGCGACGCTGGAGGACCTGGACGAGCCGGCGCTGGTGAAGATCCTGGCCGAGCCGAAGAACGCGCTGGTGAAGCAGTATCAGAAGCTGTTCGAGATGGAGGACGTGAAGCTGGGCTTCACCGACGAGGCGCTTTCGGCCATCGCCCGCAAGGCGATCGAACGGAAGACCGGCGCGCGCGGCCTGCGATCGATCCTGGAAGGCATATTGCTGGACACCATGTTCGACCTGCCGTCGATGGACGGGGTGGACGAGATCATGGTCGACAAGGATGTGGTCGAGGGCCGCAAGGAGCCCGTCCGCGTCTTCACCAAGAAGGGCAAGGAAGCCAGCCCGGCGGCCTGACGCCGGCAGGCTCCACACCTGATAAAGCGATTGCCGCCCGCGAGGATGCCCCGCCGAGAGGTTGGGCAGCTTCGCGGGCGGTTCGTTTTGGGCGGGTGGTCGTCCGGGCGATGCTGATGCTTGCGCTGCGCTTCGCTCGCCACTTTCGCAAGCTGGAGCAGCGCGTCCCACGCCTCCTCCCCGGATGCGGCCGGCCTGATTGAGCCGATAGCTCCCGACACAATGGATTAGCTGCGCTGGCCTACGGCTCCCGCCTTCGCGGGAATGGCGAGTGTGTTGCGGAGGCGGTTTGCCCCCGCGGTGGCGGCGGCCTTTACAGTCGCAGCCCCGCCGTTTCGCCCAGGCCACACATCAGGTTGAGGTTCTGGACGGCGGCGCCGGCCGCACCCTTGCCGAGATTGTCGAGCGCGGCGACGAGGCGGAGTTGGCCGGTGGCGGCGTTGCCGAACACGTAGAGTTCCAGCCGATCGGTGCCGGCCGCCTGCTCGAGCGTGAGGAGCGCCTGATCGCCGGCCGTTTCGACATGGACGACCGGGCTGCCGCGATAGGCCTCGACCAGCGCATCGCGCACGTCGGCGAGGCCGCCCTTCAGCCATAGCGGGTGCAGCGGCACCTCCACCAGCATTCCGCGATAGGTGCGCGCCACCGCCGGCAGGAAGATGGGCGGATGGGCAAGGCCCGCATGACCCTGCATTTCCGGCACATGCTTGTGGCCGAGACCGAGGCCGTAGATGCGGAAGGCGGTGTCGGTGGCGTCGGGCACATGGGCATGCTCGAACGCGGCGATCATCGACTTGCCGCCTCCCGAATAGCCGGACGTGGCGTTGACCGAGAGCAGCGCATCCGCCGCCAGCAGCCCTTCGCGGACGAGGGGGCGCACCAGGGCCAGGAAGCCCGTGGGATAGCAGCCCGGATTGGACACGCGCGTGGAGGTCGCCAGTTCCGCCCGGCGGCCGGGCTCCACCTCGGCGAAGCCGTAGGTCCAGCCCGGCGCGGTGCGGTGCGCGGTGGAAGCATCGATCACCCGCGTGGTATCGTTGGCGATCAGGGCCACCGCCTCGCGCGCGGCATCGTCCGGCAGGCAGAGGACCACCGCATCGGCGGTGTTGAGCATCTCGGCGCGCGCATCGGCATCCTTGCGCCGGTCCTCGGCGATGTGGAGCAGCTCCACGTCGCTCCGGTCGGCCAGCCGCTCGCGAATTTCCAGGCCGGTGGTGCCGGCCGCGCCGTCGATGAAGACCTTCACTGTCATGGCAATACTCTCCGCCGCGAAAGGACGGGCTTTTCGTGTTCAGGTTGCAGCCGGGCGATCACATCGGCCAGCGGCTCGCGGACGACGGCCATCCAATGGGCGTTGGCGTGCACCAGCGTCTCGCCGTCCGCCATCAGCCCGACATGGCCGGGGAAGAATATCAGGTCGCCGCGTCGCAGCGCCGCGCCGTCCGCGATCTCCTCGCCAATCGCTTCGGCCTGCTGATCGGTGTCGCGGGGCACGGCCAGCCCGCATAGCGCGAAGGCCGTCTGGACGAGGCCCGAGCAATCGACGCCGTCGCCGCCGCGCCCGCCCCAGCGATAGGGCTGGCCGAGCAGCCGTTCGGCGACGGCCACCACATCCTGTTCGGCGGCGGCGATGGCGCCGGCATGGCGCGAATGGATGAAGCCGTTTTCGGCCCTGAGGAACGCGCCTTCCGCCGTGGCGGCGAAGCGGCTGCCCATCGGCAGCGTCGCGACGACCGGGGACTTGATGTCCGCATCGGCGAACACCAGCGCCGAGGCCGCCCGCACGACATGATCGGGCTCCGCACCCATATCGCCCAGGACGGCGGCGGGCAGATAGCCGACATAATGATCGTGCAGTCCATAGCCCCAGGCCCAGCCGCCCTCGCTGTCGATCACGGCGAAGCCTTCGCCGAACAGCAATTGGGATACGGCGCGGGCATCATCCGAAGGGCCTTCGCGGAGCGCCACGGACGGCACGGCGACGCGCGCCTGTTCGGCCTCGGCATAATGGGGGGCGAAGACCCGGTCGGCCAGCGCGATATCGGCAATGTCCTTGCGGACGGCGTAGATGCGCGGATCGAGCCGGACGCTCGGCCCCGTCAGGCGAAAGCGTTCAGCCCGCGGAGCCGCCGGCGTGCCGATGCTGGTGCGGCTCTGGCCGAGCCGCGATGAGGCTTGCGAAGCTTGCAAGGAATTCCGCTCCCTTGTCCGTGCGCGCGACGAATATGTTGCGCCGGTCGGACTCGTCCCGTTCGCGGCGCAGATAGCCGAGGCTGCCGAGCGTGTTCAAGGCGCGCGTTACGACGGGCTTGGAAACACCGAGCAATTGGGCGAGGCCGCGGACCGTATGTGGCCCGGGGGCAAGGTAAACCGCCAGCAGCAGCGCCATCTGGCGGTTGGTGAGATCGGGACTGCCCGATCGGACATAACGCACCAGGGCGTCCATCCAGTCGGAGAGTGCTCTGTCCGTCACCGGGACTCCTCGTTGCAGGCGGGGGCGGGGATCGGCCCACATCCGCAACAACCAGCCAGCGCCCTGCTGGTTTCATCCCATCGTCACGGCAGCGTAAAAAAATTGCGGGTCGCGGGGACGCAGCGTGCCGCGTGAGCGTTGGTTTGAAAATTCGCCCCGGCGAATTCTGGCGCAAACGCCGGCAAGCCGATTTGCAGATGCCGCCTATCCGCCGAAACGGGTCCGCAACATCTCCCACGCGGCGCGCAGGCCCAGCGCGTCGCCGCCGCGCGGGCGGCCGGGCTTGGCGGACGGGCGCCAGGCGAAGGTATCGAAATGCGCCCAGGGGATGGCGGCCGGCACGAACTTTTGGAGGAACAGGGCCGCCGTTACGGAGCCCGCCATGCCGCCTTCGCCGGCATTGTTGATGTCGGCGATCGTGGATTTCAGCATGTCGGCATAGCCGGCCCATAGCGGCATCCGCCATATGGGATCGGAAACGGCGGCGGCGGCGGCGATCAGGTCGTCCGCCAGCCTGTCCTCGTTGGCGAACAAGGCCGGCAGGTCGGGGCCGAGCGCCACCCGCGCCGCGCCGGTGAGCGTCGCGAAATCGATGATGACCGCAGGTTCCTTCTCGGCCGCCAGCGCCAGCGCATCGGCCAGCACCAGCCGTCCCTCCGCATCGGTATTGCCGATCTCGACGGAGAGGCCCTTGCGGCTCCTGAGGATGTCGCCCGGGCGGAAGGCATCGCCGGAAACCGCATTCTCGACGGCCGGGATCAGCAGGTGCAGCCGCACCGGCAGGCGCGCCTGCATGACGAGCGAGGCGAGCGCCAACGCATGCGCCGCGCCGCCCATGTCCTTCTTCATCAGCAGCATCGCCGAGGAAGGCTTGATATCCAGCCCGCCGGAATCGAAGCACACGCCCTTGCCGACGATGGCGATGCGGGGGTGGGCGGGATCGCCCCATTCCAGCTCGATCAGCCGTGGCGCGCGCTCGCGGATGGCGGCGCGGCCGACGGCGGCGATCATCGGGAAGCCCTGGGCCAGCGCGTCGCCCTGGGTGACGGTGAAGTTGGCGCCGTTGGCGTTGGCCACAGCCTCCGCCGCATGGGCAAGCTCCGCCGGCCCCATGTCGGCGGCGGGCGTATCGACCAGATCGCGGACCAGCGCGACGGCGCCGGCGATGCGCACCATATCGTCGATGCGCGCGGGATCGGCGGTCAGCAATATCCGTTCGGGAATGGGCTCCGCCTCGCCGCGATAGCGATCGAAGCGATGATGGGCGAGCAGCCAGCCCAGCGCCGCCGGCCCGGCATCGCCTTCCGCCAGCCGATAGGTGCCCGCCGGCAGCCGCGCCGCCGCGCCGGCCAGATCCCACGGCCCTGTTTCCTCGGGCAGGCCCAGCGCGACGGCCCAGTCATCGGGCTTGGCGCCGGGGATCAGCGCGAACTGGCCGGCCTTGCCCTTGAACAAGGCGGCTTCCAGCGCGCCGCGCGCGCGTTCGGGCTGGCCGGCGAACCATTCGTCGAAGCCCGATTTGCGGACGGTGTAGAGGAGGTGGGCGGGCTGCCCGCGATCGGGCTGCAGCAGGGGCGCGAAATCCGTCATGACGCCTTCCTAGCCAATAAAATGGCGGCGCGCGAGACGGGCTTCCACGCCTTGCCCCACGCTTCAGGCGCCGGGCAGCGCCCCGAACAGGTCGTGATCGTCGGCATCCTCGATGACGACGCTGACGATGTCGCCGGGCTTCAGGTGGCCCGCATCGCGCAGATGGACCTCGCCGTCGATCTCCGGCGCATCGGCCTTGGACCGGCCGGTGGCGCCGCCGTCCTCGGCATCGACCGCATCGATGATGACGTCGAGCGTGCGGCCGATCTTCGCGCGCTGCTTGGCAGCGGAGATGGCGGCGGTCTTCTCCATGACCCGGGCGTAGCGCTCTTCCTTAACCTCTTCCGGCACCGGATCGGGCAGCGCATTGGCGGCAGCGCCCTCGACCGGCTCGAACCGGAAGGCGCCGACGCGGTCGAGCTGGGCTTCGTCCAGCCAGTCCAGCAGATACTGGAAGTCCTCCTCCGTCTCGCCGGGGAAGCCGACGACGAAGGAGGATCGGACTGCGATATCCGGGCAGATGGCCCGCCACGCCTTCAGCCGTTCCAGCACCTTGGCCTCGTTCGCCGGGCGCTTCATCGCCTTCAGCACCTTGGGGCTCGCATGCTGGAAGGGAATGTCGAGATAGGGGAGCACCAGCCCCTCGGCCATCAGCGGGATGACCTGATCGACATGGGGATAGGGGTAAACGTAGTGGAGCCGCACCCAGGCGCCCAGCCTGCCCAGCTCGCGGGCGAGATCGGTCATGTGCGCGCGGACCTCGCCGCCCTTCCAGGCGCGGGGCTGGTGCCGGATGTCCACGCCATAGGCCGAGGTGTCCTGGCTGATGACCAGCAGTTCCTTCGTCCCGGCCTGGACCAGCTTTTCCGCCTCGCGCAGGATCGCGTCGGGCCGGCGGCTGACGAGATCACCCCGGATCGAAGGGATGATGCAGAAGGCGCAGCGATGGTTGCAGCCTTCGGAAATCTTCAAATAGCTGTAGTGACGCGGGGTCAGCTTCAGGTCGCGTTCCGGCACCAGGTTCAGAAAGGGGGAAGGGGGCACGGGCGCGGCCTCGTGCACGGCGCCGACCACCGCTTCATACTGGTGCGGGCCGGTGACGGCGAGCACGCCGGGGAAACGCTGGCGGATCACCTCCGCTTCATTGCCCATGCAGCCGGTGACGATCACCCGGCCGTTTTCCGCGATCGCCTCGCCGATCGCCTCCAGGCTTTCCTCCTTGGCGGAATCGAGGAAGCCGCAGGTGTTCACCAGCACGACATCGGCATCGTCGTAATTGCCGGACATTTCGTAGCCGTCCGCACGCAGCTTGGTGAGGATGCGTTCGCTGTCCACCAGCGCCTTCGGGCAGCCGAGCGAAACCATGCCGACCTTCGGCGCGGAGGGGAGTGTCGTTGTCATGAGCGCGCGCCACATAGTGGATCGCGAGGCATTTTGCGAGAGGGGGAGCGATTTCGCCGTGCTGCGGCGCAAAAATTTATCGAATCTCAACCATGGTCAAGGTTTGTGCCGGTTGGGTCCGTCTTGTGACGCGACAGGTGTTCAACCCCCGTATCCCGCGAATTGAGGAGGGCGCAATCGCATGGGGCGTGTAGCGTTTGGAGTTAGTAAATGGAACGGCCCGAGGCCATCAAGAAGGAGGCTGAACGAGCCCGCCGTATAGCGGCGCTCTCTCATAATCAAAGCGTTGTCAAGATCTTGATCGATTATGCCGAGGAACTGGAACGCTGCCTGGAGCAGTGCCGGGACAAGGCCGGATCGGTCGGATAAGAGGAAATATATGAACCGGTGCCGTCAGGGCCGGGGGCGTCGGGGCTTGATCTCGACGATGACATCCCCGGCCCTGAGCTCCGACGCGGCGTCGTCCCAGGCGCCGTGGGGCTTGCCGTCGCGATAGATGCGCAGGCCAAGGCCCGTGGCGATGCTCGACAGCGGCCGCCCGATCTCCTCCGCGGTGACGGGCCGTTCGTTCAGCGCTACCCTGCCGTCCGCCGCGGCAAGATCCGCCATATATTCGGCGATGTGCGACCCTTGAGTCGATCCCGCCAGCAGCAGCCCCGCGAAACTCACCGGATTGATGACCGTGGTGGCGCCCGCCTGCCGCGCGAGGGCCTCGTTATCCTCCGAACGGATCACCACGCTGATCGGCAGGTCGGGCGCCAGGCTGCGCGCCGTCAGCACGATCAGGATCGACGTGTCGTCGCGGCCCGCCGATATGATCATTGCGCGGGCGCGC
>NZ_MIPT01000001.1:1880172-1976215 GCF_001853345.1 Edaphosphingomonas haloaromaticamans
ATGGGCAGCGAGAACGCGATGTTCGAGCGCGACGGCGAGATCCATATCGGCCTCACCTACATGACGGGCACGCTGGTGAAGATGGGCCAGCGCATCGCGGCCGCCTGCTTCGGCGGGGACCGGCTGGGCTGGCTGCCTTATGCGCTGCTGTGGACGGGGCTGGCGCTGGGGGCCTGCGCGGGCGCCGCCATCTATCCGCTGCTCGGCCTCCACGCCCTGTGGATTGCGGCGGGCGTGTCCGCGATCCTCGCGATCATCACCCTTGCCGTGCGACGGGAGACCCGCGCCGCATAGGCGGACTTCGAGGCCGGGGCGTCCGTCCTGAGGAGTGTCCGGCCCCTCAACATAAGACATGCTCTCCCCTTCGTCGTTCCCGCGAAGGCGGGAATCCATTGTGTCGGGGCTCAATCGAGCCAACCGCCTCCACGGACCAGCGGCGCTTACCTACGCCTCCCACCCTCGCAGGATTGACGAGCGGAAGGCTGGCCAAACGTCCACTTCCTCGACTTTCCGGCCGTTGCGCCCCGGCGACGCTTGAAAATCCGAACTATCCGCACACGGCGAGTTTGCGGACGCTTCGCCTAGCGTTCGCGCCGCAGTGCGAACAACCAGCCAATGAGGACCACGGCAACGAAGCAGCCCGCGACCGTCGAGATTATGGCCAGCTTGTCAGGTCGCCTTTCCGCAAGTCCTCGCAGGACGATAGCTCCGGCGAAGAGGATACCGCCTCTCTTGAGCCAAACAGAACGTGATGACATTTTCGACGCGTCGCAGCCGGGTAGGGCCTCGTCAAGGCGAACCTCCACCAACCCCAACTTTTCGGTCGTTACCGCAGCTGCGGCGACGCTGGAAAAAATCTGGGCCGTCGGGACATCGCGACATAGCGGACGCAATGCCTTCATGCGAGGGTCGGTCGATGGAAAGCTCCAACGATCACACGAAGTTCGACCGCCTTTATCTGAAGGGCCTCGGAATCCGTTACGATCGGCAGCGCGGACTGTGGATGCCCATCATGTGGCATTTGGCTTTACGAAGGCACACAGGCGCCATGATCGAGTTGGCGGACTGGTTTTCAGCAGGGGACAGCTTGCAGTCCTTTGGTCCGGCCGCCGATGGTTTCAGTGCTGCGGGACTTTACCGACGCGCTTACAGAGCAGGCGATGCCCGCGCTGCTTCGAACGCCGCGATGAGCTGCTTCAATCGCCGTGACATGATGGGCTATCGCAACAGGCTTCGGCGCGCGGCACGGGCAGGCGACACCGATGCAGCCACGCAGCTTCGCTCTTTCGAGACGCGTCTTTGGCATGGAGCTGCCAGGAAAATTGGTCGCGCCAGACCCAAGCAGAAGCGCGACGAATTAGCCTAGCTTATGTCCGCTATCCCCCGACTATGCGGCCCTTCTCTCTATCAGCAGTTCCCGTGCGGCGATTATCAAATATCCCGATAAGCGCCGCGCAGGCTGTCGAGCGAGGGGCCGTGGGTGAGATCGAGGTGTAGCGGCGTCACGGATATGAAGCCGTCGGCGATCGCCTCCAGGTCGGTGTCGTGCTTGGGGGTCGGCACCGCGCCGCCCAGCCCGAACCAGTAATAATTATAGCCGCGCGGATCGGTGCCCTTGACGATGCGCAGCCGCCCATAATCGCGGATGCCCTGGCCGACGACGCGCACGCCGCGGACCTGATCGGCGGGCACGGCCGGGAAGTTGATGTTCACAAGCGTTCCCGGCGTCCACGGCCCGTCCAGCAGCGGCGCGAGCACGCGGGCGCCCCAGGCTTCGGCGGCGGAGAAGGGAACGGCATCGCCCATCGCCTCGCGGGCATAGACCTGGCTGAGCGCGACCGACCGGAAACCAGCCAGCGCGCCTTCCATCGCGGCCGAGACGGTGCCCGAATAGGTCACGTCCTCGCCCAGATTGGCGCCGCGATTGACGCCGGAGAGGACGAGATCGGGCGGATTGTCCTTCATGATCTCGGCCACCGCCATCATCACCGCATCGGTCGGCGTGCCGGTGACGGAGAAGCGGCGCTCGCCATGCTTGCGCAGCCGCACCGGCCGGGTGAGGGTGAGCGAATGGCCCGCGCCGGACATCTCCTCGGCCGGGGCGACGATGGTGATGTCGTCGGAAATGGTCCGCGCGATCGCCTCCAGCACCGCGAGGCCGGGGGCGTGGATGCCGTCGTCGTTGGTCAGCAGGATACGCATCAGGCCGGCACCAGCCGGTCGATCCCGCCCATATAGGGGCGGAGCTTTTCGGGAATGCGGACCGATCCGTCGGCCTCCTGGTAATTTTCCAGGATGGCGACGAGGGTGCGGCCCACTGCCAGCCCCGATCCGTTGAGCGTGTGGAGGAAGCGCGTGCCCTTGGTGTCGCCGCCGGGGCGGTAGCGTGCGTTCATCCGCCGCGCCTGGAAATCGCCGCAGTTGGAAACGCTGCTGATTTCCCGATAGCGGCCCTGGCCCGGCAGCCAGACCTCCAGATCATAGGTCTTGCGCGCGGTGAAGCCCATGTCGCCGGCGCAAAGCAGCATGCGGCGATAGGGCAGGCCGAGCTGCTCGAGAATCATCTCGGCCGCATCCACCATCCGCTCATGCTCCGCCTCGGATTGCTCCGGTGTGCAGATGGCGACCATCTCGACCTTGTCGAACTGGTGCTGGCGGATCATGCCGCGCGTGTCGCGGCCGGCGGCGCCCGCTTCCGACCGGAAGCAGGGGGTGAGCGCGGTGTAGCGCAGCGGCAGCGCGGCCTCGTCCACGATCTGCTCGCGCACCAGGTTGGTCAGGCTGATCTCGGCCGTGGAGATCAGCCAGCGGCCGTCGGTCGTCTGGAACAGGTCCTCGCGGAACTTGGGCAGCTGGCCGGTGCCGAAAGCGGCCTCGTCGCGCACCAGCAGCGGGGGCGCGACCTCCATATAGCCGTTGCCCAGGGTCTGCACGTCCAGCATGAACTGGCCGATCGCGCGGTTCAGCCGGGCGATGCCGCCCTTCAGCACGGCGAAACGCGCGCCGGCGATGGCGGCGGCGCTCTCGAAATCGAGGCCCAGCGCCGGGCCGATATCGGCATGTTCCTTCGGCTCGAAATCGAACGCCGGCGGCTCGCCCCAGCGGCCGACCTCGACATTGCCGTCCTCGTCGGCGCCCTCGGGCACCTCGTCGGCGGGCAGGTTGGGTAGCGCCGCCAGCAGCGTATCCAGCGCGGTGCCGGCCTGCTGCTCCTCGCCTTCCAGCGCGGGCATGCGTTCCTTGAGCGTCGCGACCTCGGCCATCAGCGCCGTGGCGGTGGCCTCGTCCTTCCGGGCCTTCGCCTGGCCGATCGCCTTCGATGCCTCGTTGCGGCGGGTCTGCATGCCCTGCAGCNCGGTGGCGNGCGCGCGGCGCTTCTCGTCGAGGGCGATGATCTCGGCCGCATGCGGCTCCACGCCCCGTCGCGCGAGGCCGGCATCGAAGGTGGCGGGGTTTTCCCGGATGGCGCGTATGTCGTGCATGGCCGGGCTATGGCCAAGCCGCGCGGCCCGCGCAAGCCTGCGCGATCCTCGCCCGCGCAACTCCGTCATGCCTCATGCGTTGCGGTGCTGTTCCGATAGCGGGAAGGAGGCAAAGCATGATCCTGCCCTATAACAGCGTGGTCCTCGTCGCCGATGGCCGCAAGATGCTGCTGCTGCGCAACATGGGCGATGCCCAATATCCCCAGCTCGAGGTGATGAACGCCGCCCAGCAGCCGGTGCGTTACGACCGCGACATGAAGCGCGACGCCCCCGGCCGGGCCTTCGCCAGCGTCGGCGGATCGCGCAGTGCGATGGAGGAGACCGATTTCCAGCAGCAGGAGGAGGATCGCTTCGCCGCCGATGCCGCCGCCATGCTAGAACGGATGGCGATGGAAGGCGAATATGATCGGCTGATAGTTGTGGCGCCGCCCCGCACGCTTGGCGAACTGCGCAAGCATTATCACCGCGAAGTCACCGATCGGCTGAAGGGCGAGATCGCCAAGGACCTGACCGGTCATCCCGTGGGTGCGATCAGCCGCATCATTGCCGAGATGGATTGATCCACCGGGGCGATCCGTCGCCTTTTGGTCTCAATTCATCGCCTTGGCATGGCCTGATGGCCGGCTTCTCGCGTTTTCTCATCGGGATTTTGATCGCTAGGAGACGATTCTGATGAGATTGAAGATGGCTTTTGCGGTTTCCGCCCTTGCGCTCGCCACGGCGCCGGCACTGGCCCAGACGGCCGCCCCGGCGGCGAGCGCATCGGCCAAGGTCGCCGTCGGCTCCACCGTCTATGACACGTCGGGCGGCACCGTCGGCACGATCGAGTCGGTGAATGGCGATCTTGCCGTTCTGGCGACGGAAAAGAGCAAGGTTTCCATTCCGGTCGCCTCGTTCGGTGAGGGCGCCAATGGCCCGGTCCTGGCCCTGACACGCGACCAGATCGACGCCCAGGCCGGCGCCGCCAACGCGCAGGCCGCGCAGGAGGCCGAAGCGAAGAAGGCGTCGCAGCTCGTGGCCGGCGCCACGGTGAAGGACCCGTCCGGCGGCACTGTCGGCACCATNAAGTCGGTCGATGCGCAATATGCCCTGGTCGACACCAGCAAGGTGCAGGTCCGCCTGCCCCTGACCGCCTTCGCGGCGGGCGAGGACGGCCCGGTGATCGGCATGACGAAGGATCAGCTCGACGCGCAGGCCGGCGCCAACACGCCGAGCGGCGGCGGCCGCTAAGGCGGCGCCTGCCGGAAGAGACAGGCGAAAGAACGGGGAAAGCCGTGTCCAGCCGAAAGGCCGGGCGCGGCTTTCCGCTGTTTCGGCTGGCCGGTGGCAATCGGGCGGCGATCGATCCGGGAACGCGCCGGGATTAATCGGCATAGTTGCGGGATCGATCGTTGTTTCATCGAAATGTCGCTGATTCCGGCGCTTGTGCCCGGTTCGGCGGGCCGGTATAGCGCCCCGGCAAATAGCCCACCGCGGCCAACGCGGGTGGTAGCGGAGAACGTGATGGCGACGGCGCTCAATTCGACTCCCGGTTCCAACGGTGCTCATCAGGACGATATCATCGACGCGGATTATCGCCCGTCTCCCGACGAAGAGTTCATGAACCCGCGGCAGATGGCCTATTTCCGCCGCAAGCTGATCGATTGGAAGGAGTCGATCCTGCGCGAGGCCCAGGGCACGCTGGCCCAGTTGCAGACCGACTCGCTGCGCGAACCCGACATCACCGACCGCGCCTCCAGCGAGACCGACTGGTCGATCGAGCTGCGTACCCGCGATCGCCAGCGCAAGCTGATCTCCAAGATCGAAGCCGCGCTGCGCCGGATCGAGGAAGGCGAATATGGCTATTGCGAAGTGACGGGGGAACCGATCTCGCTGGCCCGCCTGGAAGCCCGCCCGATCGCGACGATGACCGTCGAGGCGCAGGAACGGCACGAGCGGCAGGAAAAGATCTCCCGCGACGAATAATACGCTACCGCACCGTTAACCGTTTCTGGATGATTTGCTGCTTTTTTGTCCCCATGGCGCGCTGCGGTTCAAGTGCGCGATCTATAAGAAAATATGGGGCCGGTCGTGAAGGATAGCACCGTCTCGGATGACGAGATCGGGGATGTCGCGGACGCAGGAAATGGCGGTCGCGCGCCCCGCGACAGTATGTTTTTGCAGGCGATGGCGACCTTTTCGGATCGCGGCGATTCGGTGCAGCTGCGCGTCCGCAATCTTTCCGAAGGCGGGCTGATGGCCGATTGCCTTCGCGATTGCCGTTCCGGGGATCGACTCATCGTGGAACTGAGGGGCGTCGGGCCGGTGGCGGGCCGAATCGCCTGGTGCGCGCAGGGCCGCGTGGGCGTCGCCTTCGACGCGCCGATCGATCCCCATCTCGCTCGCAAGCCGATCGCCGGGCCAAAACCGCAGACGATGACGATCGCCGATCTGGAACGCATGCGCCGTCCGGGCTTCCGCACGGGGCGCTAGCGCCGCCGGAGCGGATCGATCTGCATGGCGGGGGAAGGGCGGGCCGGGCGCGGCGCCGGCTTGGAAATTTCGTCCCTCCAGACCTAGCCGTGAGGGGCAGGCGGGTCGATTCGACTTTGGGATGGAGCGGAAGGAGGCCGCTGTCGCTGCCCGTTCCTGGGCAGCGACCCGGTGCGGCGGCGCTCAGACCTGGCGGAGCGCTTCCTTGATTTTCAGCTTCTGTTTCTTGAGGTTGGCGATCAGGATGCCGTCGGGTGCCGGCCGGTTGTTCTCGGCGGCGATGCGGGCGTCGAGGCCGGCATGCTTGGCGATCAGTGCAGACGAATGGGCGTTGTCCATGAAGGATCCTCCTTTCGTTTCCCACTATGGGGAGAGGGAGTAAATCACCGATCGGCCCGCTTGTAATCCACCTATTCGCATGGTTGCGATATTTGCCATCGGGCATGCGATGGATGGGCGGGGCGGGATGTGCTTGAGCGCCGGCCCGATCGCCGATATCGCTGGCATGGCACGGAATTTCCGGCAGGGAGCGCGCGGGATGGAAGATATCGGCATCGGCCGGCGAATCGAGATTCTGCGGGAAGAACATCGCGATCTCGACATCGCAATCGAGGCGATGGGCGATGCGCCGGCCGCCGACCAGCTTGCCCTGGCGCGACTCAAGAAGCGCAAGCTCCGCCTCAGGGACGAGATCGCGCTGCTGGAGGACCAGCTCATCCCCGACATCATCGCCTGAAAGCGATCGGGACAGCAAAAGGGCCGGCGGATGGGTGATCCGCCGGCCCCTTTTTCATGCCACGATATCTGCGTCAGGCGGCGTCGCGCTGCTCGGTGATCGCTTCCGGCACCGGCGCGACGGCATGGCCGATCTCGATCCGGCGCGGCTTCTTGTGCTCGGGCACCTCGCGGACCAGGTCGATGTTCAGCAGGCCGTTCTCATAGCCCGCGCCCGTCACCTTGATGGTGTCGGCAAGCTGGAAGCGGCGCTCGAAGGCGCGCTTGGCGATGCCGCGATGGAGGAATTCCCGCGTGCCGTTTTCCTGCGCTTCGCCCGCGCGGCCGACCACGATCAGGACATTCTCCTGAACGGTGAGGTCAAGCTCGTCGCGGCTGAAGCCGGCAACGGCCATCGAAATGCGATAGGCGCCGTCGCCCAGCTTTTCGATATTATAGGGGGGGTAGGCGTCCCCTTCGCCGCGCGTCGCGAAATCGACGAGGCGGTTGAGGTTCTCGAAACCGATCGAGGACCGGAGGAGGGGGGCGAAATCCACTGCACGCATTGTCTCAATCCTTTCTGGCATTGAGGATGGAACAGGCCCGCGGAAACCCGCCGGGCCGTAGCGTCATCGTCCCATCAGGCGACGATGCGCCACGATCGAGATAGGCAGCCGGCAGCAGGCTTCAAGGGGCGGGATGTGCATCGAAATCTTGCCGGATCGCGCGGCTCCGTCGGCTGGAGCCGGCGGGCGCGGACGGGCCTTGCGGGACAGGGCAAAGCCGGCATTCACCCTCTTTCCGGGCTGCGCCGCCGCCGCTTTCGTGGCATCATGCGGAGATGCAGGGTGATGGGCACTTGGATGTGGACGGCCGCATGGCCGCCCGGCTGGTCGACAGCCTCTATCTCGAGGCCATGGTGCTCGCCGACGAGGTGCGGGCCTATTTCGACGAGCCCGGCCGGGCCGAGCGGGATGCGCTGTCGCCGCTGGCGCGCGTCAGCTTCTCCTGCGAATCGCTCAAGGTGACGACGCGGCTGATGCACGTGATTGCCTGGCTGCTGGTGCGCAAGGCGGTCGAGGCGGGCGAACTGACGCCCGAGCAGGCGCGCGAGCCGGGCCGGCGGCTGGGCGGCGCGCATGACAGCGATCCGCAGGTGGTCGCCGATCTTCCGCCGACGGCGCGCCACCTGATCGCCGCCAGCCGGGACCTTTACGATCGCGTCGACCGGCTAGATCGCGACATGGGCGGTTTCCGCGCCGTCCCCAGTCCGGCCCGCAGCCTCGTGGAGCGCCTGCAGCAGGCATTCTAGGCGCTGGGCAAGGCAGATGCCGCGACCTTATCCGTAATTCCCGAGAAAGCGGAATGACGGTGGGGCGCCCTGTCGCGGCGGCGCCCCGTGGCCCGCGTTCAGCCGCGCGCGGTGAGCGCGGTTTCGGCTTCGGTGACGAGCGCGGCGATGATGTCGGTCGCCGGTTCCTCCCTGGTCACCATGCCCACCGACTGGCCGGCCATCAGCGATCCGTTCTCCACATCGCCGTCGATCACCGCGCGGCGGAGCGCGCCTGCCCAATAATGCTCGATCTGCAACTGGGCCTCGGCCATCTCCACCCGGCCTTCGTCCAGCGCCTGCGCCACTTCGCGCTGCTTTGCCGTGAACAGCTCGGTGGAGGCGTTCTTCAGCGCGCGCACCGGGATCACTGGCAGGCGCGGGTCGATCTGGACGCTGGCCACCGCCTCGCGGGCGGAAGCGCGGATGAACGCCTTCTTGAAATTGGGATGCGCAATCGATTCCACCGCGCAGACGAAGCGGGTGCCGAGCTGCACGCCGGCCGCGCCCATTTCCAGATAAGCGGCGATCGCCTCGCCCCGGCCGATGCCGCCGGCGACGAACACGGGCAGCTTGTCCGCCACCTCGGGCAGGATTTCCTGCGCAAGGACGGAGGTGGAGACCGGGCCGATATGGCCGCCGGCTTCCATCCCCTCGATCACCAGCGCGTCCACGCCGGAACGGATCAGCTTCTTGGCCAGCGCCAGCGCGGGCGCGAAGCAGAGCACCTTTGCGCCCGATGCCTTGATCCGTTCGATCGCGCCGCCCGGCGGAAGGCCGCCGGCCAGCACGACATGGCCGACCTGATGGCGCGCGCAAACCTCGATCAATTCATCAAGATCGGGGTGCATCGTTATGAGATTGACGCCGAAAGGCTTGTCCGTAAGCCCCTTGGTGCCCGCAATCTCGGCATCCAGCAGTGCCGGCGTCATCGCCCCGCAGGCGATCACGCCGAAGCCGCCGGCATTGGAGATCGCCGCGACGAGATGGCGTTCGGACACCCACGACATGGCGCCGGCCATGATCGCATGGCGCGTGCCGAGGAATTCCGCCCCGCGCGCCATCAGCGCGTCGAGGCGCGGGCTGGAAAGGCTCACGCGTCCACCGTCTCTTCCTCGGCGTCCAGGCCGTAGGCGGTGTGCAGCACGCGAACGGCCAGCTCGGTATAATCGTCCTCGATCAGCACGCTGACCTTGATTTCGGAGGTGGTGATCGCCTGGATGTTGATACCGCGATCGGCTAGCGCCTTGAACATCGTCGCGGCCACGCCCGCATGGCTGCGCATGCCGACGCCGACCACCGAAACCTTGCAGACGTTGGTGGCGTGGAGGACGCGTTCGAAGCCGATGGTCGGCCGCGCCTTTTCCAGCACGTCCAGCGCGCGGGCCAACTCCGCCTTGGGGACGGTGAAGGTCACGTCCGTGCTGCCCGTTTCATGGGCGATGTTCTGGACGATCATGTCCACGTTGATGCTGGCATCGGCCAGCGGCGTGAAGATGGTGGCGACGGCGCCCGGCCGGTCCGGCACGGCGACCAGCGTCACCTTGGCTTCGTTCTTGTCGTGGGCGATGCCCGTGATGAGCTGACGTTCCATGCTTCCCTCTTCGATCTCGTCGTCGCCTACGATCAGCGTGCCGCGATGGCCGTCATCGTCGCGGCTGTCGTCGAAGGACGAAAGCACGCGCACGCGCACCTTCTCCTTCATCGCCAGGCCTACCGACCGGGTCTGCAGCACCTTGGCGCCAACGCTGGCCAGTTCCAGCATCTCCTCATAGGTGACGCGGCTGAGCTTGCGGGCCCTGGGCACGATGCGCGGGTCCGTGGTGTAGACGCCGTCCACGTCGGTATAGATGTCGCAGCGATCCGCCTTCATCGCGGCGGCGACCGCCACGGCCGACGTATCCGAACCGCCCCGGCCCAGCGTCGTCACCCGATCGCCATCGGCCATGCCCTGGAAACCGGGGATCACCGCGACCTCGCCCGCCGCCAGCGACGCATCCAGCGCGGCGGTATCGATCGCAGCGATGCGGGCGGAGGCATGCGCGTCCGACGTGCGGATCGGCAGCTGCCAGCCCAGCCAGCTCCGCGCGTTCACGCCGATGGATTGCAGCACGATGGCGAGCAGGCCGCTCGTCACCTGCTCGCCCGATGCGACCACCACGTCATATTCGCGCGGGTCGTAAAGGGGCGATGCCTCGCGGCAGAAATTGACGAGGCGATCGGTTTCGCCCGCCATGGCCGAAACCACGACGGCCACCTGGTTGCCGGCGTCCACCTCGTGCTTCACGCGATTGGCGACATTGCGGATCCGTTCGATGCCGGCCATCGAGGTGCCGCCGAACTTCATGACGATACGGGCCATGGGCAGGTCTTCTAGCTCTATCAGGAACCGGCTTGGCGCGCGGTGTGCCGGCCTGATAGGGAGGAGGCGCCATGAACGCAAGCACGCCCGATACGATCGATCCCGCCGAAGCCGCCCATTTCGGCGCGATGGCGGCGGACTGGTGGAACCCCAAGGGATCGTCGGCGATGCTGCACCGGCTCAATCCGGTGCGGCTGCGCTACATCCGCGGCGCCGTGGACGGGCACTGGCACGGCGACCCCGCCGGGCTGAAGCCGCTGGCCGGCCGGCGGGTGCTGGATGTCGGCTGCGGGGCGGGGCTGCTGGCCGAGCCGCTGGCGCGGCTGGGCGCCAGCGTCACCGCGATCGACGCCGCGCCGGAGAATATCGCCGTCGCCCGCGCCCATGCCGAAGGGCAGGGCCTCGCCATCGACTATCGCGTCGGCGGCGTGGAGGAGATGGACGAGGTGGACGCCTTCGATCTCGTCACCTCGCTGGAGGTGATCGAGCATGTCGCCGATCCCGCCGCTTTCGTCGCGGAACTGGCGCGGCGGCTGGCGCCGGGCGGGCTGATGGTGCTTTCCACGCCCAACCGGACGCCGATGTCGCGCCTCGCGCTCATCGCCGTGGGCGAAAGCGTGGGCGGCATCCCGAAGGGCACACATGACTGGCACAAATTCCTCACGCCCGAGGAACTGGCCGGGCTGGTCGAGGCGGCGGGGCTAAGGGTGGCAGACGTGACCGGCCTGTCCTTCGGGCCGGGCCGGGGCTTCCACCTCTCGGACAACAAGGCGATGGATTATCTGCTGACGGCCGTGCCCGCGGCGGCAGCGGAATAGGATCAGCGGCTGGCGGCCTTCCTGCCGGCCTTGGCCTTTTCCTCCAGGAAATGCAGGATCGCGTCCGCGCTGCGGGCCGAGGCGCCGGTGGGGTCGCCACCGATCGAATCGGACAATATCTGGCACTGGCGGGCGGCATAGAGGGGATGGCGCTCCGCCGCCGCATCGATCGCCGGCAGCACATCGGCCACGCTGGAAACCACGTCCCCCAGCGTCCAGAACAGATAGTCGGGATTGTCCGGCCAGTCGGCATCGTGCGCGTTCAGGAACACGCAGGGGCGCGGCCGGTTGAGGAATTCATAGACCTGGCTGCTCACGTCGCCGAGATAGATGTCCGCGCCGGCCGTATAGGTCATGTCGACGAGCCGTTCGGAGCTGAGATCGACGATGATCTTGCCGGGCACGGCCATCGCCTCGATCGGCGCGGTCACGCGGGCGGGGGCATGATCGAACAGCCGGATATGCGGCGCCACCACCAGATTGTAGCGATCCTGCGCGGCGAAGGCGCGGATGATCGCCTTGCCGAACCTGTCCCAGGACGACAGCGACGATCGGAAATGCGGTGCATAGAGCACCGTCGGCCGGCCGTTGTCGAACAGCGGCGGGCGATGCGCCGCCAGCCGCTGCATGAAATCCATCTTCACATAGCCGGTGACGGCATAGGCGCCGGGGCGGATGGTGCCCAGCTCCAGCATGCGCCGCTCGCTTTTCTCGCCCGCTACCAGGGCGAAATCGAACAGCCGGTCCCGCTTGTCATAGGTGATGGCGCGATCGCCTGCGCCGTGCGGCGTGAAGATCAGCTTCGTGCGGGACCCCAGGAAATGCCGGATCATGGTGGTGGTCCGTTCCGGCACCACGATCGCATCGAAGCCGCGAAGATAGGGCAGGGCGGCGATCAGCCGGGTAATGCGCTGCTGCCCACGCAGCACGCCCCATTTGTGCAGGGCATCGGCCGGGCCGGGAAGATCGAGATAGCGGATCGTGGGGGTGAAGCCGGGAAAGCAATTCAGCACGTCGCGCACCAGCGCATCATTTTCCGGGCCGGCGATCGCTATCTCGATATCCAGATCGGGATAGCGTGCCGCCATCTCGCCCGCGATCGGCAAGGCATGGAAAACATGGTGCTTTTCGCCCACGAACAGGAACAGGATACGCATCGGAGCCCGTGACCGTCCTCCGCTGATCGCGCGGATATGCATCGGTCGCCGGGCGGCGGTGCCCATGGGCGGCGTCGCGGCCGCGGCGGAGCGGTGCTTAGAAATCGACCTTGTCATAATGATCGGGCGGGCTGACGATTTCCATGCGTTCCGACAAAAGCGGGCGGAAGCTAGGCCGCGATTTCAGCGCGGCATACCATTCCTTGGTGCGGTCATGCCCGCGCCAGTCGATTCCGCCCAGATAGTCCGCGACGGACAGGTGGGCGGCTGCGGTGAGATCCGCGAGGCTCAGCACCGGCCCGCCGATCCAGCGGCGATGATCGAGCAGGTAATCGACATAATCGAGGTGGCTGTTGGCCGCCTTCATCGCCTCGCGCAGGGCCTTGGCATCCGGCGTCATGCGGTGGACGATCCGCTTCAGCATGCGTTCGTGCATCAGCGGCGCCACCACCTCGGCATACATGCGCTCGTCGAACCAGGTGACGAGCCGGCGGATTTCCGCGCGGTTGGCGGCGGTGCCCGGCAGCATCGACGCCTTGTCGATCGTCTCCTCGAAATATTCGCAGATCGTGGAGGAATCGATCAGCACCGTGCCGGCGGCGCTGTCCGCCATCACCGGCGTCTGCCCGGCGGGGTTCATGTCCAGGAACTCGTCCCGCTGCACCCAGGGCGATTCGCGGACGAGCTCATAGCCCACGCCCTTTTCACCGAGCAGCAGGCGCACCTTGCGCGAGAAGGGACAGAGCGGGAATTGATACAATTGCCACATGACTGGCCCTTGTTAGGCACGGGATTGCGCGGGCGGAAGGGGGCGTGCGGGCCACAACGTAAATATTCGTTCACTGGAATCCGCGAACCGGCCGGAAAGGCGAAGGGCCGGGGGGCGGGCGATCCGCTCTCCGGCCCTTGCCAGGGACATGCGGTTCAGGCCGCCAGCGACAGCGGGCTGGCGATCTCGTCCGGCGCGCCGGGGCGCATCCGCTTGCGGAAGGACTTGGGCGTCTCGCCGCAGGCGCGGCGGAACGCGACCGAGAAGCTGCTGGAACAGGTGAAGCCCAGCTTGAAGGCGATATCCTTGATGAGCAGATCGGTATCCGCCAGCATGTTGGCCGCGCGGTTGAAGCGCACCTGCTCGACATAATCGTAGATCGTCTGGCCGGTGGTCTGCTTGAAGGCACGGCTCAGGTGGCGGCGGCTGAGGCCGGTCAGCTTGGCAAGATCGCTCAACGACGGCGTGCCGTTCTGCGTCTCGACATATTCGATGATCTGGCGGTGGGTGCGCCGCGCCAGCCCGCCGCGCTGGATCGTGGAGCGCGGCTGCAGATCGTTCACATAACGCGCGATTTCCACCATCAGCGAGGTGCCGAGCGCTTCGGCCAGCACGCGCGAGGCGAAGCCCGGCGCCTCCGCCTCGCCGGCAAGGCGGGCGAGCGTGTCGGTGATGCGCGGGCTCTTCACGTCGAGGCAGCCGACCATCTCATTGGGATGGACCAGCTCGTCCAGCCCGGTGATGCGGGCATAGGCATCCTGGTTGAAGATGCAGCGCACCGCCTGGGTCGGCCCGCCTTCGGCGCGCACCTCCAGCGGCACGTTGGCGGGAAGCACGAGCACCCGGCCGATATCCTCGAAGCGCTTTTCCGCGCCCTCGATCAGGTAGCGGCCGGTGGAGAAGGCCTGCTTGCGCTGGCGCTGCATCGCGATCGCATGATGCGGTTCGCAATGCGTATATTCCACCGGCGTCGGGTGGATCGCGCTCACGATCTGGATCGTGCAGTTCGGGGCAACGATGGCGGCATCCACATGGATGGTGGACGATTGGGTGGCTTGCTGGGCTGCGATCACGTTCGTCATGCCTTTCCCTTTTTCCATCTCCGGTTCGCATTTTATTGTTTTTGACCTTCGACGGCCTTGCTATGCGTTCGAGGAACCATAGCATCGCTGCGCATATGATGCCTAGGGGGAAGATTCAGGGGGCGTTTTGCGTCCGTGGAGCGTGAATTTGGCCCGATTTTGGAAGGACGGGCTTCTCCTGGGCGGCGGGACGTGGTGGAACTGTGATCAACGATTGCGTCGCCGCGCATGATGCGCACGACCGGATAAAAGGGTGAGGCGGATGATGGAGGGCAAGATCACGACCGGCTGGGATCATGAGACGGACGTGCTGGTCGTGGGATCGGGGGCGGGCGCGCTGACGGCGGCGATCGTGGCGGCGGACAACCATGCCGACGTGCTGGTGATCGAGAAGGGCGAGCTGTTCGGCGGCACCAGCGCCACGTCCGGCGGCGTGCTGTGGATTCCCAACAGCCACCTCGCCAAGGCGGCGGGCCAGCAGGATTCGCGGGAAGAGGCGATCGAATATATCTCCGCGCTCGCGGGCGACGTCGATCCCAAGCGGATCGAGGCCTTCGTCGATATGGCGCCGGCGATGCTGCAATATGTCGAGCGCGAGGCGAACGTCCTCTACAACTCGATTCCCTATACCGATTATCATGCGGAACTGCCGGGCGGGAAGCTCGGCTGGCGCAGCCACGATCCGGTGCCGCTGGACGGGCGGCTGCTGGGCGACGATCTGCGCTGGATGCGGCCGACCCACGCCTCCGCGATGCTGTTCGGCAAGATATCGTGGACGGCGGCCGAAGCCGCGCCGATGATCACGCGCTGGCCGGGCTGGTTCAAGAGCCTGCTCAAGGTGCTCTGGCGCTATTATTCCGATATCGGCCAGCGGCTCAAATCGGATCGCGCGCGCTTCCTCACCGGCGGCAATGCGCTGGTCGCGCGGCTGAAGCTGGCGCTGGACAAGCGCCATGTGCCGCTCTGGCGCAAGGCGCCGTTCGCGGACCTGATCGTCGAGGACGGCAAGGTCGTCGGCGCCACGGTGGTGAAGGACGGCCGTGTCCAGCGCATCCGCGCCCGCAAGGGCGTGATCCTGGCCGCCGGCGGGTTCGAACGGAATGCCGAGCTGCGCGGCGCCAACCTCCGCCGCTCGCCCGATCCCGATGTCAGTGGCGGCCAGCCGGACAATACCGGCGATACGCTGCTTGCGGCCGAACGGGCCGGTGCTGCGGTCGAGCGGCTCGATTCGGCCTGGTGGGCGCCGACGATCAAGGTGCCGGGCGAGGATCGCGCCCGGCCGCTTTTTTTCGAACGGTCGCTGCCCGGATCGATCATCGTCAACCAGGCCGGCAAGCGGTTCACCAATGAAGCGGCCTCCTACCACATCGTCGGCAAGGAGATGTTCGAGAAGAATTTGCCCGGCGCCGAGACCACGCCCGCTTATGTGATCTTCGACGCCACCTTCCGCAGCAAATATCCGATGGGGCCGGTGATGCCGGTCTTCCCGGATTTCACCATGCGCGGCGAGGTGAAGCAGATCGTGACCAAGGCGAACAGCATCGCCGAACTCGCGGAGAAACTGGGCCTGCCCGCGGACGCACTGGTGGCGACGGTGGAGCGCTTCAACGAGAATTCCCGGCGCGGCGAGGACCCGGATTTCGGGCGCGGCCATCAGCCCTATGATCGCTATTATGGCGATCCCAAGGTGCAGCCCAATCCCAACCTGCTGCCGCTGGAAAAGGCGCCTTTCTATGCGCTGCCGGTCAATCCCGGCGACATCGGCACCAATGGCGGCCTGGTGACGGACAGCCACGGCGCGGTGCTGGACAAGCAGGGCAAGCGCATCCCGGGCCTCTACGCCATCGGCAATACCGCGGCCTCGGTGATGGGCCGTTCCTATCCTGGCGCCGGCGCCACGATCGGCCCGGCGATGACCTTCGGCTATGCCGCCGCGCGCGACCTTACGGGCGCGAACCAGCCGGTCGGCTGATCGGTGGAAGCGGGGAGGGGATCGCCTCCTCCCCGCAATCCGCTTTTCGGCGATGTTCCGGTTCAATCAGAGCCGGAGCATCTCCGAAAAGCTTCTTATCCGACGTGATTTCCGGGCCGGCAGATGGGATCATCCGCCTGGAAATCCCTTCAGCCCCGGAACTTGGCGTCCAGCTCCGCCTTGGCGGCGACATATTCGGCCTTGAAGCGGGCGATCATGTCGGCGGCCGGCTCCACCGCGTGGATGGTGCCGATGCCCTGGCCGCAACCCCAGATGTCGCGCCAGGCCTTGGCGGTGATCGTCGCGCCGAAATCCATCGACTTGATGTCGCCCTTGGGCAGATTGTCCGGGTCCAGCCCCGCCGCGACGATCGATCCGCGCAGATAATTGCCGTGCACGCCGGTGAAGAGATCGGAATAGACGATGTCCGTCGCATGGCCTTCGACGATCGCCTGCTTGTAGGCGTCGGTCGCGGTGCCTTCCTTCGTGGCGATGAAGGCCGATCCGATATAAGCGAGGTCCGCGCCCATCGCCTGCGCCGCCAGGATCGCGCGGCCGGAGGCGATGGCGCCCGACAGGATCAGCGGGCCGGCGAACCATTCCCGAATCTCCTGGATCAACGCGAAGGGGGAGAGCCGCCCGGCATGGCCGCCGGCGCCCGCCGCCACCGCGATCAGCCCGTCCGCGCCCTTTTCGATCGCCTTGCGGGCGAAGCGATCGTCGATGATGTCGTGCAGCGTGATGCCACCCCAGCCGTGCACCGCGTGGTTCAGATCCTCGCGCGCGCCCAGCGAGGTGATGACGATCGGCACCTTCCATTTGGCGCAGGTGGCGACATCCTCCTCCAGCCGCGCGTTGGACTTGTGGACGATCTGGTTCACCGCAAACGGGGCGGACGGGCTTTCGGGATGATCCCGGTCCCAGGCGGCCAGTTCCTCGGTGATGCGGTGCAGCCATTCGTCCAGCTCGCTCTGCGGGCGGGCGTTCAGCGCGGGGAAAGAACCCACGATCCCCGCCTTGCACTGCGCGATCACCAGATCGACGCCGGAGACGATGAACATGGGCGAAGCGATGGCCGGCAGCGAAAGCCGGTCGAAGATGGCTGGCAGGGTCATGCCCCGTTTCTTAGCGCAACCAAAATGAGCGTCCAGTGCGAGAATGGCCCCAATTCCGGTGCCGTCCCGCCCGCGAATGGCTCTGCCGGCGGCGCCCGTCCGGCAACGGCAAGCCGTGCCGTAGCGTCTCGGGCGTCGAGATGCCCCCGCGCGGGCGGGACGGGATTTTTTCGCTTGGTCCTCAGTTGCCGGCGGTGGCGGGCTTGCCCTGATCCAGCGAGGCGGCGGTCTGGCCGAAGAGGATGCGGCGCTGCTCCTCGCTCTGGACGCCCGGCGTCGTGCGGAATTGTTCGCCGATCGCATAGGCGCGCACCGTCGCCGGCCGCGCGGCGATCGCCTCGAACCAGCGCTTCAGGTGCGGGAAATCGTTGAGGTCCTGCCCCTGATTCTCGTGCGGCACGATCCAGGGATAGGCGGCCATGTCGGCGATCGAATAATCGCCGGCCACGAATTCCCGATCCGCCAGCCGCTTGTTCAGCACGCCGTAGAGCCGGTTGGTCTCGTTGACGTAGCGATCGATGGCATAAGGCAGCTTTTCCGGCGCATAGACGCGGAAATGATGGTTCTGGCCGGCCATCGGCCCCAGCCCGCCCATCTGCCAGAACAGCCATTGCAGCACCTCCGCCCGGCCGCGAATGTCGGCCGGGATGAAGCGGCCGTGCTTTTCGGCGAGGTAGAGCAGGATCGCGCCCGATTCGAACAGCGAGATGGGCGCGCCGCCGTCGGCCGGGGCCTGGTCCACGATCGCCGGCATGCGGTTGTTGGGCGCGATCTTCAGATATTCGGGGTCGAACTGCTCGCCCTTGCCGATGTTCACCGGCACGATGCGATAGGGAATGCCCGTTTCCTCGAGGAAAAGGGTGATCTTGTGGCCATTCGGCGTGGGCCAGTAATGCAGGTCGATCATCGCAGCGCTCCCAGAAGGTGTCGGCCGGGTATCAGGGAGCCGGCCCGCCTCCGCAATTAATCCTTTCGTATGGCGGAGAAGCGGAAGTCCACCGCGACAGGCCCGGCGATGCGATCGGTCGCCTCCCATTCGCCCGTGCCGATGCCGAAATCGCCGCGCGTGATCGTGCCCTTGCCGGCCACATCGGCGCGATCGCCCTTGATCGCGAGCGTGAAATCCACGGTCATCGGCCGCTTCACGTCCTTGATGGTCAGGCTGCCCTGCGCGCGATAGCGGCCCGGCCCGGCCGACGTCACCCGCGTGGCGCGGAAGGTGGCGGCGGCATGGGCGCCGGTATCGAAGAAGGCGTCGCCGCGCAGCGTCTCGTCGCGCGAGGAATCCTCGGTATCGGCGGACGCCATGTCGATCCGCACGCGGATGTCCGACTTGTCGAGCGCGTCCGCGTCGAAGCGGATATCCGCGTCCCAGCGGGCGAAGCGCCCCTCGATCGGGGTGCCGGTGAAGCTGGCGGTGAAGCCCAGCCGGCCGCCGGGCTGGACGGCCCAGCGCGGCGCTTCCGCCTTGGCTTCCTCGGCCGGGGCGGCGGCGACGCTGGCATTGTCTCCGGCGGTGACGGCGTTATCGGCGGCTTCGGCCGGCGCGGTTTCTATGGCGCCATTCGCCTCCGCCGCATCGTCCCCCGCCGTCTCGCCGGCGGGGGTTTCGGCGGCAGCCGGGGCGGGCGGCGGCACATTGCCCCGCGTCGATCCGATCGTGCCGGGCAGCAGGAAGGCGCCGCCCACCAGCGCGAGCGCCGCAACATAAGCGAGGGCGCCGCCACCGGGCGACAGCCGCTCCGGTCCGGCAGGCAGCATCCGTTCGATCAGCGGCTGGCGCAGCAGCCATTGGTGGCGGAGCGCGCCGGCGACGTGCAGCACGAACAATGCGATGCCGATCCAGGCCAGCGCCGAATGGGCCGCCTCGCTGAATTCGTGGACCGGGCCGCGCAGCGCGCCGTGCAGGCCGGGAATGTGCGGCCAGGGAATGGTGTTGAACAGCAGGGTCGGCACCTGGATGCGCGATGTGGATACCAGCAGCCATCCGGTGATCGGTCCGCCGATCATGAAGGCGTAGAGGCCGAAATGCACGAGGCCGGCGGCCCGCTTCGCCCACGGGCTGTCCGGTTCCGCCGCCGGCCGGGGCTTCCACCAGCGCACCGCCACGCGGATCAGGCTGAGCAGCAGGATCGTGATGCCGATCGACTTGTGGAGCTGGAAGGCGGTGAACTGGCCGGTGGCGGCGGTCAGATTCCCCATTCGCCAGCCGAGGCCGATCTGGAAGGCGAGGGCCGCGGCGATAAGCCAGTGGAGCGTGATCGCGATGCGCGAATAGCGGTCTGGTTCCATAGGCACAGGGCTAACCCGTTATTTCGCTTGTGTCGACGGTCACAGCCGCATGTCCTGACGGCCTGTTAACCCTGATTACGGTTAGACATTCGGGGCGGATTGCGTCGCACGGGTGGGCGTGCCGGGATTTTTGTGGGATTGATATCGATCATGTCCGGACCGGACCCCTTCGCCGACATCGTGCCGCCCAACCGGAGCGAGGCGATGTTCAATGGAGCGTTCCATTCGGCGGTGATCGGCATGGCGCTGGTCGGCCTCGATGGGCGGCTGATCCGGGTCAATCCCTCTTTCGCGGACATGCTCGGCTATCCCGCCGGCGAGCTGGAGGGCCAGCGCTTCCAGGCCGTCACCCATCCCGATGATCTGGCCGCCGATACGGAACAGTTCGAGGCGGTGCTGCGTGGCGATATCGATCATTACCGGCTGGAAAAGCGCTATCTGCGCAAGGATGGGAAAGTGGCGCACGGCATGCTGAGCGTATCGGTGGTGCGCGACGCGGGCGGCCATGCGGAGCTGTTCGTCTCGCAGATCGAGGATATCGGCGCGCGCAAGCTCGCCGAACGGGCGGCGCGGGAGGAGGCCGAGCGGCTGGCGCTGGCGTTCGAGGTGATGGAGGGTGGCCCCTGGCAATATGACATCGCCGGCGGCGTTTTCACCATGTCCTCCTATCTCACCCGCTTCGTCTGCGGCGACGGCCATGGCGGGATCGATGCCGATGACTTTCAGGCCCGCATCCATCCGGACGATCGCCCGGCGGCCAGCTTCATGGCGCTGCTGGCCAATGAGACGGACCGGGCCGTCGCCCATTTCCGCATCCGCGTGCATGACGACGAATATCGCTGGGTTCGATCCACCGCGAAGCTGCTGCGCGACGGCGCCGGCCAGCCGGAAAGCATCGTCGGCATCACCATCGACATCAACGAGGAGCGCAGCCGCCAGGCGCGCCTGCAGATGGAAGCGGAAAGCGATCCGCTCACCGGCCTGCTCAACCGTCGCGGCTTCGATCGGCGGGCTGCGGCCGGCTGGGGCGGGCTGGTGCTGATCGACCTCGATCATTTCAAGGCGGTCAACGACGGCCACGGCCATGCCGTCGGCGATGCCGTGCTGTGCGAGGCCGCCCGGCGGATACGCGCCACCGTCCGCGCCGGGGATATCGTCGCCCGGCTGGGCGGGGATGAGTTCGCCGTCCTCCTCGTCGAGGACGAAGGAGGCGATCATGCGGCCCTTGCCGAACGCCTGCTGGCCGCGCTGCAGGCGCCCTATCTGGTGGATGGCGCGCGGATTGCAGCCAGCGCCAGCATCGGCGTCGCCCCGCGCAACTATGGCGGGGAAGCCGCCGCCGGCCTCCTCGTCCGTGCGGACGCCGCGCTCTACGAGGCGAAGCGCGGCGGCCGGGCGGGCTGGCGCATCGCGGCCTGATGCCCGATCGCCGGAACGGCCGAGGCAGCTTGCGGGCTGCCGCCTACGCCGCGGCCGCGCTCTGCTCCGCCTCGCGCAGCACGTTGCGCTGGATCTTGCCGGTCGCGGTCTTGGGCAGTTCGGCGGCGATGCGGATGGCGCGGGGCACCTTGTAGGCGGCAAGCTGATCGCGGCAATGGGCGATCAGCGCCGCCTCGTCCGCCGCGGCGCCGGGCCGCAGCGAGACGTGCGCCACCACCGTTTCGCCGCGATAGGCATCCGGCGCGCCCACCACGGCCGCCTCGCGCACCGCCGGATGGGTGTGGAGCGCATCCTCCACCTCGCGCGGCCATACCTTGAAGCCGGAAGCGATGATGCAGTCCTTCTTGCGGTCGACGACGTAGAACCAGCCTTGCTCGTCCATGAAGCCGACATCGCCGGATCGCATCCAGCCATCGGTCAGCGTGGCCGCCGTCTCCTCGGGCTTGTTCCAGTAGCCGGCCATGATCTGGCGGCCGCGCATCCATATCTCGCCGGTCTCGCCGACGGGCACGGGCCGGCCGGCTTCGTCCGCCACCATCGCCTCGGTGCCGATGAAGGGGATGCCGACCGAAAAGGCGCCCGATGCGGGATCGACGGGCACCTCGACGCCCACCGGGCAGCTATGGGTGACGGAGGCCGTCTCGGTCATGCCATAGGCGGCATAAACGGCGTGGCCGATCGTATCGGCGATCGTGGCGCGGAGCGCGGGCGCGATCGGCGCGCCGCCCGAATCCATCCGCCGGAAGCTGGCGAAATCCTCGCGCGTCACCTCGCCCAGCCCGGCCAGCGCGTTGTAGGCGGTGATGGCGCCCACCGTCCATGTCGGCCGTTCCGCGCGGATGGTGGCGAGCGCCCTGGCCGGATCGAAGCGGCCGAACAGGATCAGCGTCGCCCGCGCCGCGATCGACAAAGCGAGGTGCATGACGAAGCCGGTGATGTGGAACATCGGCGCCACGCCCAAGATGCGGGCATCGCCGTCTATCCCATACCAGAGCGACATCGCCTCGCTGTTCCAGGCGAGGCTTTCGTGCCGGATCATGGCCGCCTTGGGAACGCCCGTCGTGCCGGAGGTATAGAGCAGCAGGCCGAGGTCGTCCGGCGCGATGGCGGGAGAGGGTGGCGGCACCAGTTCTTCCGCCAGCGCGGCGGCAAGGCTGCCGGGGAGGGCTGCGTCGCCCGGCCCGCCGTCCTCGGGCACCGTCAGCACCGGCCGGCCGCCGTCGCCGATGATCGCCAGCGCCTCGCCGATCGTCGCGGCATGGCCTTCGTGGCAGATCAGCAAAGCGGGGCGGCTGTCCCCGAACTGGCGGGCGATCTCGGCCGCGCGATACATGGGGTTGCCCGGCACCGGGATGGCGCCCAGCTTCCATGCCGCCACCGTCGCGATCGCGGCGGCGGGCACGTTCTGAAGGATGATGGCGATGCGATCCCCGGGCTTGACCCCGTGCGCGGCCGCCCAACCGGCCAGGCGATCGCTCTTGGCATCCAGCGCGCCGAAGCTGATGCCGCTGCCCGAAAAGCGGATCGCCGTCCGGTCCGCCGCGTCCGCCACCGCCGCGCGGAACGCCGCCAGCATGTCGCCGAAGCGGGCCTGGTGGTCATGGGGTTGCCCTTCGGGGAAAAGCCTTAACCATGGCTTCGCCGAATAATGGTTCGCGGTCATCCTCTGCTCCATTGTATTTTGGCTGGCACCATCGCGCGCGCGAATCGGGGCCGCAATATCCAAATGGATAGGAAACTCGCCCTTCTTGGAGGTTCCACCTTTGAAAAGGTCATGCTAGGGCACAGGTAAAACCAGAACAGCGAAACAAGGTTGCACCTATGGTTGATTCGACGATCGGCGTGAAGGTTAGCGAGGAGCTTCGCCAGCGCCTCAAGGCGGCGGCGGCCGAAATCGCCCGCACCCCCCATTGGCTGGCGAAGAAATCGCTGATCGGCGCGATCGAGGCGATCGAGCGGGGCGATCACGGCATCGTCCAGGAAGGACCCGCCGTGGCCGAGGAGGTGGAGCCCGTCGCCGCCGCCGATCAGGATGGCCCGCCCGCGCCCTTCATCCAGTTCGCCCAGACGGTGCAGCCGCAGGGCGCGCTCAGGGCGCGGATCACATCCGCCTATCGCCTGCCGGAACGGGAATGCCTGCCCTATCTGCTGGCCGAGGCGACGTTGAGCCCCGAGCAGCAGCGCCAGGCCACCGAAACCGCGACCCGGCTCGTCAGCGCGCTCCGCGCCAAGGGCCAGGGCGGCGGAGTGGAAGGGCTGATCCAGGAATATTCGCTGTCCAGCCAGGAAGGCGTGGCGCTGATGTGCCTGGCGGAGGCGCTGCTCCGCATCCCCGATCGCGCCACCCGCGACGCGCTGATCCGCGACAAGATTTCCACCGGCGACTGGCAGTCCCATGTCGGCCGCAGCCCCTCGCTGTTCGTCAATGCCGCGACATGGGGGCTGGTCGTCACCGGCAAGCTCACCTCCACCGCCAGCGAGAAGAGCCTGTCATCGGCGCTCACCAAGCTGATCGGGCGCGGCGGCGAGCCGGTGATCCGCAAGGGCGTGGACATGGCGATGCGGATGATGGGCGAACAGTTCGTCACCGGCCAGGATATCGGCGAGGCGCTGGCCAACGCCCGCAAGATGGAGGCGCGCGGCTTCCGTTATTCCTACGACATGCTGGGCGAGGCGGCGACCACGGCGGCCGATGCCGATCGCTATTATGCCGATTACGAACGCGCGATCCACGCGATCGGCAAGGCTTCGGGCGGGCGCGGCATCTATGAGGGGCCGGGCATCTCGGTGAAGCTCTCCGCGCTCCATGCCCGCTATTCCCGCGCCCAGGCCGATCGGGTGATGGCGGAGCTTTATCCCCGGCTGAAGGCGCTCGTCATCCTCGCGCGCGGCTATGACATCGCCGTCAACATCGATGCCGAGGAAGCCGACCGGCTCGAGCTGTCGCTGGACCTGCTGGAAGGGCTCTGCGCCGCGCCCGAGCTCAAGGGCTGGAACGGCATCGGCTTCGTCATCCAGGCTTATTCCAAGCGCTGCCCCTATGTGATCGATCATGTCATCGATCTGGCGCGCCGCACCGGCCACCGCCTGATGATCCGGCTGGTGAAGGGCGCCTATTGGGATAGCGAGATCAAGCGCGCCCAGGTGGACGGGCTGGAGGATTTCCCCGTCTTCACCCGCAAGGTGCACACCGATGTTTCCTACCTCGCCTGCGCGCGCAAGCTGCTGGCGGCGCCGGATGCGGTGTTCCCGCAATTCGCCACGCACAATGCCCGCACGCTCGCCAGCGTGATGGCGATGGCGGGCGGCAATTATTATGCCGGCCAATATGAGTTCCAGTGCCTGCACGGCATGGGCGAGCCGCTTTATGAGGAGGTCGTCGGCGCGGACAAGCTGAACCGCCCGTGCCGCATCTACGCGCCGGTCGGCACGCATGAGACGCTGCTCGCCTATCTCGTCCGCCGCCTGCTGGAAAATGGCGCGAACAGCTCCTTCGTCAACCAGATCGGCAATGCCGACGTGCCCATCGCCTCGCTCGTGGTCGATCCGGTGGAGGTCGCCCGCAAGATCGAGCCGCTCGGGTCCCAGCATCCCGCCATCCGCTCGCCGCGCGATCTCTACGGCCCGTCGCGGCCCAATTCGGCCGGCCTCGATCTCGTCAACGAACAGCGGCTGGCCTCGCTCTCGGCGGCGCTCCTCACCAGCGCCGCCACCGCCTGGCGGGCGGAGCCGGCGGATGAAGGCGGGATCGAACGGCCCGTCTACAACCCGGCCGACGGCCGCGACATCGTCGGCACCGTGTGGGATTGCACGCCGGTGATGGTGGACGCGGCGCTCGCCCGCGCCGTGCGCGAACAGGTGGTGTGGGGCGCCACGCCCGCGGCCGAGCGCGCGGCCTGCCTGCGCCATGCGGCGGACCTGATGGAAGCGCGGATGCCGATCCTGCTCGGCCTGATCGTGCGCGAAGCCGGCAAGTCCCTTCCCAACGCCATCGCCGAAGTGCGCGAGGCCGTGGATTTCCTGCGCTATTATGCCGATGCCGCGCAGGATTTCGCGGCGGATACGCATCGTCCGCTCGGCCCCGTCGCCTGCATCAGCCCGTGGAACTTCCCGCTGGCGATCTTCACCGGCCAGGTTTCGGCGGCGCTGGCCGCGGGCAACACCGTCCTCGCCAAGCCGGCGGAGGAAACGCCGCTGATCGCGGCCGAAGCCGTGCGGCTGCTGCACGCCGCCGGCGTGCCGGCCGATGCGCTCCAGCTCGTCACCGGTGCCGGTGATGTCGGCGGGATGCTGACGGGCGACGCCCGGGTGCGCGGCGTCGTCTTCACCGGATCGACCGAGGTCGCCCGCCTCATCCAGAAGACGCTGGCGAAGCGCGTGACGCCCGAAGGCCATGCGGTGCCGCTGGTCGCCGAAACGGGCGGCATGAACGCGATGATCGTGGACAGCTCCGCGCTGGCCGAACAGGTGGTGGGCGATGTCATCGCTTCCGCCTTCGACAGCGCGGGCCAGCGCTGCTCGGCGCTGCGTATTCTCTGCGTGCAGGAAGATGTCGCCGATCGCACGCTGGAGATGCTGTGGGGCGCGATGAACGAGCTTTCGGTCAACAATCCCGATCGGCTCTCCACCGATGTCGGCCCGGTCATCACCGCCGAGGCGCGCGATCGCATCCAGGCGCATGTCGATGCGATGGCGGCCAGGGGCCACAAGGTCCGATCGCTGCCGCTGCCGGCCGAAACCCGCAACGGCACCTTCGTCGCGCCGACGATGATCGAGATCGACGCCGTCGCCGATGTCGAGCAGGAGGTGTTCGGCCCCGTCCTCCATGTCCTCCGCTACGCGCGGGAGGATCGCGATGCCGTGCTCGAACAGGTCAATGCCAGCGGCTACGGCCTCACCTTCGGCGTCCATTCCCGCATCGACGAGACGATCGCCCGGCTCACCGATCGCAGCCATGCCGGCAACATCTATGTGAACCGCAACATCATCGGCGCGGTGGTCGGCGTGCAGCCGTTCGGCGGGCAGGGGCTTTCGGGCACCGGCCCCAAGGCGGGCGGCCCCCTCTATGTGCCGCGCCTGCTCGCCAGCCGGCCGGCGGTGGAGCGGCCGGGCCTGTCGGCCGATCCGGCGATGCTCGCGCCCTATGAAGCCTATGCCGATTGGCTGCGCGATGCCGGCCATGGCGAGGCGCTGGCCGTCTGCCAGGCGCACAGCCGGGGCGTGCCGCTGGGCGCGCTGGCGGAGCTGCCGGGGCCGGTGGGCGAGCGCAATCTCTACCGTCTGGAGCCGCGCGGCACGATCGCGCTCATTCCGTCCTCCACGCTGGGCCTGCTCGTGCAGCTCGGCGCGGCGCTGGCGACCGGGAACGACGTCGTCGTCGAAAGCGGCCAGCCGGTGCTCGCCATCCTCGAAGGCCTGCCGTCCGATCTTGCCCGGCGGGTCCATCGCACGGGCGACTGGGCGGCGCGCGCCGATCTGGGGGGCGTGCTGTTCGAAGGCGATGCCGATGCGCTGATCAAGGTCAACGCCATCCTCGCGGAACGCCCCGGCCGGATCGTCACCGTCCAGGGCGCCACGCCCGCGGATCTCGCCTCGGGCCGCTCCACCTACAATCTCGATCTGCTGCTGGAGGAAAAGTCCGTCAGCACCAACACCGCTGCGGCGGGCGGCAACGCCACGCTGATGGCGATCGGCTGAGCCTCGCCGCCTTTCCGCCGCCCGCTCCGTCTGGAAAGCGGGCGGCGGGAAGGGGCCTCATCCTTCCTGCCAGCCGCCGCCCAGCGCGCGGAACAGATCGACCTGCGTGGTCACGATCCGGGCATCGGCCTCGGCCAGCGCAGCCTGCGTCTCGGCGAAGGTCCGCTCCGCATCCAGCACGACGAGGAAGTCGACACGGCCTTCGCGCTGCTGGGCACGCGCGATGCGGGCGGCGATCTCCGCCTGGTCGCGGGCGGATTGCAGCGCGGTCCGCCGGTCGAGCGCGTGGCCGTAGGCGGACAGCGCTGTCTCGGTCTCCTCCAGTGCGCGCAGCACCGTCCCGTCGAAGGTGGCGAGCGCACCCTGCGCGTCGGCCTCGGCCCCCTGAATGCGGGCGCGGGTGGCTTCCTGGTTCAGGAAGTTCCAGTTCACCAATCCGCCCACCAGCCAGCCGAGCGGCCCGGCGCCGAAGATGTTGCCGAAGCTGTTGCCGGTGGAGCTTACCGATCCGCCCAGCGTGATCCGGGGATAGAGGTCTGCCGTCGCCACGCCGATCCGCGCGGTTTGCGCGGCCAGCCGGCGCTCGGCCGCCCGCACGTCCGGCCGGCGGGCGAGCAGGGCGCGCCCGTCGCCCACCGGGATCGGCTTTTCCAGCCGCAGCGTCGTGCCGCGCGCCTGCGCCTCCGCCGGCAGCTCGGAAGGCGCACGGCCGGTCAATGTCGCCAGCCGGAAGCGGGCGGCGTCGCGCTCGGCCGCCAGCGGCGGGATCAGCGCCTTCTGCTGGTCCCGCAGCGCCAGCGCGCGGGATACGTCCAGCCGCGTGCCGCGCCCGGCTTCCAGCCGCTTGGCGGTGAGGGAGGCGGTCTGGTCGATCAACTCGACGATATGCTCGGCCACGCCCAGCCGCTCGGTCGCGCTGTTGAGGTCGGCATAGGCCCGCGCCGTCTCGGCCGCGACCGCGACGCGCACGGCGTCCCGCTCGGCCTCCGCCTCGGCCACGTCCGCGCGGGCGGCCTCGACGTTGCGGCTGATCCGGCCGAACAGGTCGACCTCGTAGGAGATGTCGAGCCCGGTATCGACCTGCCAGTCCTCGCGGTCGACGCCCGCCGGCCGCTGGATCGCCGGCAACCGGCCGNAATTGGCGCCGAAGCCGGCATTGGTCTGCGGCAGCCGATCGCCCTTCACGCCGCGCAGCGAGGCGCGGGCCTTGGCGATGTTGGCGACGGCGACGGCGACGTCCTTGTTGTTGGCGAGCGCATCCTCGACCAGCCGGTCGAGCACGGGATCGTCATAGAGCCGCCACCAGCGGCCGTCCGTCGCCGCATCCGCCGTCACGGCGGCGGGCTGGCTCAGGAAGGCGCCCTGGGTGGGCGCCGCCGGCAGCGGCGCCACATAATCGGGGCCGACGGCGCACCCGGCGAGCGCCAGGGCGGCGAGGCTGGAGAAGGCAAGGTTGCGGAGACGGTTCATGGTCGTCCTCCTCATTCGGCGGGTTGCAGGGCGGCGGCGGGATCGTCCGCCGGGCGACGGCGAAGCCGATCGCCCAGCGCGCGGGCCGCCACGTAGAAGACGGGGGTGAAGATCAGGCCGAAGCCGGTGACGCCCAGCATCCCGAAGAACACCGCCGTGCCCAGCGCCTGCCGCAGCTCGGCGCCCGGCCCGGAAGCGATCACCAGCGGCAGCACGCCCAGGATGAAGGCGAAGCTGGTCATCAGGATCGGCCGCAGCCGGGTTTCGGCCGCCTGCACCGCCGCGTCCACCACGCTCCGGCCCGCTTCCTCCGCCTGCTTGGCGAATTCCACGATCAGGATGGCGTTCTTGGCGGCCAGCGCGATCAGCACGACCAGGCCGATCTGCGTCAGGATGTTGTTGTCCAGCCCGCGCAGGTTCACGCCCGCCAATGCCGCCAGCAGCGTCATCGGCACGATCAGGATGATCGCCAGCGGCAGAACCAGGCTTTCGAACTGGGCGGCCAGCACCAGGAACACGAACACCACGGCCAGGGCGAACACGACGGCGGCGGTATTGCCGGTGGCGCGCTGCTGATAGGCCATGCCGGTCCATTCCCAGCCATAGCCGGCGGGCAGCGCCTTGGCGACGGCGGCCTCCATCCCGTCCAGCGCCTGGCCGGATGAATAGCCCGGCGCATTCTCGCCCTCCACCTCGATCGCGGGATAGAGGTTGTAGCGGGTGACGCGATACGGCCCGGTCCGGTCCTCGAAATTGGCGACCGCGCCGATCGGCACCATCGCGCCCGAATTGGACCGGGTCTTGAGGTTGGCGATGTCCGCCACGCTCGTCCGCGATGTTCCCTCCGCCTGCGCCGTCACCCGGTAGGTGCGGCCCAGCAGGTTGAAATCGTTGACGAAGGAGGAGCCGAGATAGACCTGCAGCGCCTCGAACACGCGGGCCGGGGCCACGCCCAGCATATCGGCCTTGGCGCGATCGATATCGGCATAGATGCGGGGCGAGGACGGATCGATCTTGGTGTGCACCATGGCGAGGCCCTGGGTCTTGTTGCCCTCGCCGATCACCCCGCCGGTGGCCTTGTATAGCTCGGTAAAGCCCTGGCCGCTGCGGTCCTGCACCATCATGGAGAAGCCGCCCGCCGTGCCGATGCCGCGGATCAGCGGCGGCGGCACGATGAAGATGGTGGCGCCGTCGAACTCGGCGGCCGCCTTGCGCAGCTCATCGGCGATGCCCTGCGCGGTCAGGCCCAGCTTCTTGCGCTCGTCGAACGGCTTCAGCACGATGAAGGACGCGGCCGAATTGGGCGCCTGCGTCTGCGAAGGCGCGTCGAACCCGGCGAACATCACCGCGCCCTCGGTGCCGGGCACCTTCAGCAGCCGCTGCGACAATTGCCGCATCAGCGTATCGGTGCGCTCCAGCGAGGCGCCGGAAGGCAGGCGCACGGCGGCGAGATAATAGCCCTGGTCCTGCCACGGCACGAAGCCGGCGGGCGTCGCCCAGAATAGCGCGCCGGTGAGCGCGATCAGCCCGGCATAGATGGTCAGCATCTTCCTGGGCGCCGTCACCAGCCGGCGGACCAGCGCGCCATAAGCGGCGGACATCCGATCGAACCCGCGGTTGAACGCATCGCCCGCGCGCGCCGCGATGCCCCGCCAGCCGTGGGTCGGCCGGTGATGGCCGGACTTGAGCAGGCGGGCGGCCAGCGCCGGCGAGAGGGTGAGCGACAGGATCAGCGAGATCACCGTCGCGGTGGAGATCGTCACCGCGAACTGGCGGTAGAACTGGCCCGAAATGCCGGTGATGAACAGGGTCGGCACGAACACGGCCAGCAGCACCAGCACGATGGCGACGAGCGCGGTCGAAACCTCGTCCATCGACAGGCGCGACGCCTCGAGCGGGCTCAGCCCGCGCGCGATGTTGCGCTCGACATTCTCGACCACGACGATCGCGTCGTCGACGACGATGCCGATCGCCAGCACCATGCCGAACAGCGAGAGGTTGTTGAGCGAATAGCCCAGCCCCGCCAGCACCGCGAAGGTGCCGATCAGCGATACCGGGATGGCCAGCACGGGCACGATGGCCGCGCGCCAGCTCTGCAGGAAGACGAGGATGACGAGGACGACGAGGATCACCGCCTCGATCAGCGTGTGGTTCACCGCCTCGATCGATTTCTCGATGAACTCGGTCGGGTTGTAGACGGACTTATATTCCAGCCCCTTGGGGAAGGACTTGGCCAGCGTCCGCATCTCGGCGCGCACCTCCTCGGCGGCGGCGAGCGCGTTGGAGCCCGGCCGCTGGAAGATGCCGATGTGGATGGCGGGCTTGCCGCTCAGATAGGCGTTGACGCTATAGTCCTCGGCGCCCAGCTCCACGCGGGCGACGTCCGAAAGGCGCGTCTGGCGGCCCTCGGCGTCGGTCTTGATGACGATGCCGGCGAACTGCTCGGGTCGGTTGAGGCGGCCCAGCGTCTCCACGCCCACCTGGAAGGCGGCGCCCGTATTATAGGGCGGCTGGCCCACCGCACCGGCGGCGACCTGCACGTTCTGGGCGCGCAGCGCCGCCACGATCTCGCCCGCCGTCATGTTGCGGGCGGCCGCCTTGCCGGGATCGATCCAGATGCGCATGCCGTAGTCGCGCGCGCCGAAGATGCGCACGTCGCCCACGCCGTCGATGCGGCTCAGCCGGTCGCGGATCTGGGTCAGCGCATAGTTGGACATATAGGCCTGGTCGAGCGACCCGTCCGGCGAGATCAGGTTCACCACCATCAGGAAGTCGGGCGACGTCTTGCGGGTGACGACGCCCTGGCGGCGCACCTCCTCCGGCAGACGCGGCTCGGCCAGCGCGACGCGGTTCTGCACCAGCACCTGCGCCTGATCGAGGTCGGTGCCCAGCCGGAAGGTG
Organism: Edaphosphingomonas haloaromaticamans; assembly: GCF_001853345.1. Classification (NCBI taxonomy): domain Bacteria; kingdom Pseudomonadati; phylum Pseudomonadota; class Alphaproteobacteria; order Sphingomonadales; family Rhizorhabdaceae; genus Edaphosphingomonas; species Edaphosphingomonas haloaromaticamans. Next base: position 1,911,246 of record NZ_MIPT01000001.1, read on the forward strand.
ACGGTGATCGTCAGGCGGCCGTCGCCGGTGGACTGGCTCGACATGTAGAGCATGTCGTCGACGCCGTTGATCTCCTGCTCCAGCGGGGCGGCGACGGTATCGGCCACCGTCTCGGCATTGGCGCCGGGATAGGTGGCGCTCACCGTCACGGTCGGCGGCACCACGTCGGGATATTGGGATATGGGCAGCGCGAAATAGGCGATCGCGCCGATGATCGTGATGATCACCGCGATCACGCCCGCGAAGATCGGGCGGTCGATGAATATGCGGGATATGCGCATGGCAAGTCTTCCCTGTTGGGCCGCTTCGGGGAAGCGCCCCTTGTCCTGTCATCCGCCCGTTCCGGGGGATCGCCGGGGCCTGGCCTTCAGGAAGGCGTCAGGCCCCGGCGCGATATCCCTCCGGCGCGGGCGCGGTTCGGTTCGTTTCCCTCAGCGGACGGTGAAGGTCGCCTGCGATGCCGGGGGGGTGATGGGCCTGCCGTTCGACGCCGCCTTCACGGCCTCGACCTTGCCGGCCCGCGTCTGCACCATGGTGCCGGGCTGGGCGAGCTGCATGCCGCTGATGACCACGCGGTCCCTGGCGGCGATGCCGCTGCGGATGATGCGGAGGCCGTCCACCACCGCGCCCAGCTCCACCGGGCGGGCGACGACCGTGCCGTCCTGCTGCACCACCAGCACCACCTTGCGGGCCTGGTCGCTCACCACCGCGCTGTCGGGCACCAGCAGCGCCGGCCGCGCCTGGCCGCCGGAAAGCCGCATGTTGCCGAACATGCCCGGCGTCAGGAAATGATCCGGGTTGGGGATCACCGCGCGGCCCCGGATCGTCCCCGAATTGGGATCGATGCCGTTGTCGGTGAAGTCGATGCGGCCGTTCCAGCGATAATCGGTCTCGTCCTGCAGGCGCACCTGCACGGTCGTTTCCTTCTCGCCCGCCTGCGCCAGGCGCTGCGCCTTCAGGTAGAGCGCCTCCGATCCATCGAAGGTGAAATAGATCGGATCGAGCGCATAGACCGTCGTCAGCAGCGTGGCCGATCCGGCATTGTCGCCGGCCACGAGGTTGCCGATGTCGGCGCGGCGATCGGATACGCGGCCGGAAATCGGCGCGCGCACCTGGGTGAACTCCACGTCCAGCGCGCGGGTGCGCACGGTCGCCTCGGCCGCCGCGACGGCGGCGTTCGCGGAACGGACGGCGGCGCGCAGCGAATCGATCTCCTCGGCGGAAACGGCTTCGTCGGCGATCAGCCGTTCGGCGCGGGCCAGCTCGCTGCGGGCCAGCGCGGCGGCCGTGCGGGCGGATGCGGCGCGCGCCTGCGCTTCCGCCATCGCGGCGGTGAAGGGGCGGGGATCGATGGTGAAGAGAAGCTGTCCCTTGCGGACGAAGTCACCGTCCTTGAAGTGGATGCCGGTGATCTGGCCCGAAACACGGGGCCGGATCTCCACCGCCTGGCTGGCGGCGAAGCGGCCGATATAATCGTCCCACTCGGTCACGCTGCGTTCCACCGGCGTCGCCACCGTCACCGTGGGGGCGGAAGGCGCGTCGGCGGAGGCGGGGGTGCCGCCCATCATCATGTGGCCCACGCCCAGCAGGGCGGCCACCGGCAGGCCGACCAGCGCCGCCAGCCGCACGCGGGAGCGGCGCGGCGTGAAGGGCGGCACGGCCGCCGGCGCCGCGTCGGCGGGCACCGGCACCACCTCCGCGCGGTCCGTGAAATTCTCGTTGCGGCTGTCGAAGGTCATGCGAGGCTCCCCATGGCGCTGCTCGGCCGCGCATCGTCGATGATGGCCAGCAGCATGTCCGCCTGGAACGCGCTGAAGCCGGCCGCGACGAAGCGGGCGATTTCGTGATGATCGATCTTGCGGCGCCGCAACCGGGCGGTCACCGCGAAACGGCGAAGGGCTTCCAGCCGTTCGTTGGCAAGCGGGCGGGGGGCCTCGATGCCGAACAGGCGGTGGCGCAGCCTGGCCCACCAGCCGTCCGGCGCCAGGCTTGTCGTGTCGTCATGCGCGGCAAGCCCGATCACCGACCATTCGGCCCGATCGAACAGGTGGAACGCCTTGCTGGCGGCAACAGGCTGCGTGCCCGTGGCGGCGGCCACGGCGAAATCCATGAATGCCATTGTCTGTCTCCCTGCGATGCGGAGGTGGACCCTCTCGTCACCGCTGCCGATCCTGCGGGGACCGGCGCTTTCCCATGGCAGGCAACATATTGCAGCGCGGCAGCCAGGTCATTTCAGACGAAGGTATGTCCTTCGGCGCGTTGGTTTATGCGCATCATACGAAGGTTTATGTTGAAGGCCGCCGGGCTGATTCCCATGGCTGATTTCGCCGGTGCACAACGGGTTGCGATCCGCCGCCGGATTGGACTAAAACGGGAACGAATTTCTGAAAAAGTGGGGGCAATCGGATGAGCGAGACAGCGATCGTTCACATCGTCGAGGATGATGAGTCGCTGCGCGCCTCGCTCGACAGCCTGTTCCGATCGGTCGGGCTGGCGACGCGGCTCTACGGATCGGCGCGCGCCTTCATGGAAGCCGATCGGCCCGACGCGCCCGGCTGCCTCGTGCTCGATATCCGCCTGCCGGGGATGAGCGGGCTGGATTTCCAGGCGCAGCTCCAGGAATCGGGCGTGCGCCTGCCGGTGATCCTGATGACGGGTTTCGGCGATATTCCCATGTCCGTCAGGGGGATGAAGGCCGGGGCGGTCGATTTCCTCACCAAGCCGTTCCGCGATCAGGATATGCTGGATGCGGTCGCCACCGCGATCGAGCGGGATACGGCGCGCCGCGCGGCGGAAGGCGACGCCGCCGATCTTCACGGGCTGTTCGGCACGCTTTCGCCGCGCGAACGGCAGGTGATGGCGCTGGTCACGGCGGGCAAGATGAACAAGCAGGTCGCCGGCGATCTCAACCTCAGCGAGATCACGGTGAAGATCCATCGCGGCCACGCCATGCGCAAGATGGGCGCGCGGTCGCTGGCCGATCTCGTCCGCATGGCCGAGGCGCTCCAGCNCCGGCCGGACGGCACCGTCGAGCGGCCGGCCTGACGGTTTTCAGCCTTGCTGCGGGCTTGAATCGCGGAAATGAGTGTGATTCACACTTCCGTATGATTCACAGGGGGACGGGCCTTGCCCATATCGGCATTCACGGGGCGGCAATTCATGCGGGCGCATGATCGCCCGTCCCCTGTGGAACGCCCGATGCGAGGCCCGATGTGACGAGTGCGAAGTCCCTGCCCATGATCGTGATCGTCGATGACGACGATTCGCTTCGTGCCGCGACGCGCAGCCTCGTCCGCTCGCTGGGCTATGAGGTCCATGATTACGGCAATGCCGAGGATTTTCTGGCGTCCGGCGATGCCGATCGCGCCGCCTGCCTCATCACCGACGTCAACATGCCGGGCCTGAGCGGCATCGACCTCAAGCATGCGCTGGCGGGGCGGGGCTGCTCGCTGCCCGTCCTGCTGATGACCGCCAGCACCGACGAGAATATCCTCGATCGCGCGGCATGCTGCGGCGCCATCCGCACGCTGCGCAAGCCCTTCGACTGTCGCGACCTGATCGACACGCTCGAAGCGGCCGTCGCCGCTCCCTGATCCGTCCAGTCCACCCGTCATTCGAAAAAATTGGCCGGGGTGCGGGGAGGCGCCCCGGCCAAGTTATTTCGCGTCACGGCGGAGAGGGTGCCGTAGCCCGCGGAGCGACTAGGGGATCGCCCCGGTGAGATGAGCATTATTGCGACTCGTTCTTAATTGCAAGAGAAATTCTGCCGCATCGCCGGAGCATTCCGCCCAGCCGCGATGATTTGCCCGCTCGACAGCCGAGTCCGGCCCGCGTTAAGGACATTTCGGATGCGCATGTGCATCCGTGTAGCGAACGGCTTGGAATCGGGCGGGGTAATGCGATGAAGCCTTGGATGGTGCTGGCTGATCGCACCGCCGTGCTTTTCCTGGGGGTGGCGGCCGGCGTCGCGATCGGCCTGTCCTTCGCTTATGGCGGGCACCCCTGGCCGGATACCGCCGCGATCGACGAAGGCGTGCCCGCCGTCGTCCCGCCCGCGAAGGGGCCGGGGGCGGAGCCCGCTTTGCCGGCGACGGGGGGCAGGGGGCCGGCCACGGCCGCCGTCACGCTGCCCGATCATTCCTCCTCGGCCGCGATCGACTGCTCCATGCCCTTCCAGCAGCAATTGCTGGATACGCTGGCCGGCGGCGGCAAGGTGCGCGTCGGCGTGTTCGGCGACAGCTTCGGCGACGGCCTCTGGTCGGCGCTCTATCGCCAGCTTCCCGCCAAGGCCAATTACCAGGTCGTCAAATATAGCCAGCAGTCCACGGGCTTCACCCGCTATGCCAGCCTCAATATCGAGGAGCATACCGCCCAGCAGCTCGCGGCGGACGGCCCGGTCGACATCGCCGTCATCTCCTTCGGCGCCAACGATACGCAGGGCGTGTGGGCCGGCGGCAAGGCGGCGCGCCTGCTTTCGCCCGAATGGAAGCGGGTGATCGGCGAACGGATCGACGGCCTCGTCAACCTGCTGCGCGCGCGCGGCGCGATGGTCTACTGGGTCGGCCTGCCCAAGATGCGCAAGGACAGCTTCGACGCGGATATCAGCGCGATGAACGCCTTCTATGCGGATCGGATGCGCGCGCTGAACGTGCCCTTCATCGATACCGCGCCCCTTTCGGTGGACGAGAACGGCGCCTACGCCCCCTATCTGCCGGACGGGCCGGAGAAGAAGCGCACGCTGATCCGCGCCAATGACGGCATCCACATGTCGATGACGGGCTATGTCCGCATCACGCGCGGGCTGGCGGAGCGCATCCGCAACTATGTGGATACGGCGCGCAGGTCCGTCGCTGAGGGGGCCGTCCCCGCTGCCGGGCAGGCCAGCGTTTCATGATGGTTCCGATCCTGGCGCTTGCCGCCGCTGCCGCCGCCGGGCCGAACTGCGCCGAGGGCCTGTGCAACATTCGCGGGCTCGAACCCTTCTTCGACAAGCTGGAACGCCAGCCCCGCAACCAGGCCGGCAAGCGCCCGATCCACATCCTCCAGATCGGCGACAGCCACACGGCGGGCGATACGATCACCGGCGCCTGGCGGGAGGTGCTGCAGGCGCGCTACGGCGGCGGCGGGCGCGGCGTGCTGGCGGCGGGGCGGCCCTATCAGGGCTATCTCACCCAGGGCATCACCGCGCAGATGTCCTCGGGGTGGCGGATATCCTCCACCTTCGGCTCGGCCTCCGCGCCGCCGCGCCCGCTGATGGGCGTTTCCGGCTTCAGCCTCACCTCGCAGCAGCCGGGGGCGGAAATGTCGCTCACCGCCGATGCCGGGCAGATGTTCGATCGCTTCGTGCTCTGCGCGGTCGCGGCGCCGGGCGCGGGCGCGCTTACCATCCGCATCGGCGCGCGGACGGAACGGATGCAGCTTGCGTCGGCCACGGAACGCGCGGAATGCCGCACGGTCTCCGTCGACCAGCCGTCCTTCACCGTAACCGTGACGGCGGAGGACCGCCCGGTCACGATCACCTCCTGGGCCACCTTCCGCGACAATGGCGGCATCGCGCTCTCCAATGTCGGCGTGGTCGGCTCCCAGCTCCAGCATTTCGCGCGGACGGACGATGCCGTCGTCGCGGAGGAGCTTCGCGCCTACCGTCCCGACCTGATCGTCATCGAATTCGGCACCAACGAGGGCTTCTCGCCGGTCTTCCGGCCGAATGAGTATGAGATCACGCTCCGCAGCCAGATCGGCCGGATGCGCAGGCTCGCGCCCGGCGTGCCGATCCTGCTGATCGGCGCGCCCGATGCCAGCAGCCGCCGGCCGGAGATGCTGATCAACGCGCCCGGCCCCGCGCCGCGCCCGTGCGCGGAGCCTTCGGGGCCGATCAACGCCTCCATCCCGCCGGGGCAGACGCGGATCGGCACCGGCCGGCTCGATAACCTGCTCGCCGATATCAGCGCGGGCGACAGCGCCGATGCCGGCCAGGACGGCGCCGATCCGGTGGTGGCTCCGCCCGCTCCCCCGCCGCCCGCGCCGGCTCAGATAAGCTGGTCGGTCCGCGCCAATCCGTTGTTCCCGCCCGCGGGCCTGCGCGCCGTGCGCGATGTCCAGCGCCGCGTCGCCGGCCAGCTCGGCATCGCCTTCTGGGATTGGGAAGCGCGGATGGGGGGCGCCTGCTCCGCGGTCAAATGGGTGAAGGGGAATCCGCCCCGCATGCGCGGCGATTATGTGCATTTCAACTCGGCCGGCGGGCGCGACATCGCCCAGCGGCTGAACGCCGATCTGGAACAGGCCCGCACGCTGCTGAGCGCGTCGCGCTAGATGCTGTTCCCCACGCTCACCTTCGGGCTGTTCTTCCTCGCCACCTATGCGGTGATCTGGGGCGTCGGCCGCGCGAACGAATGGCGCAAGATCCTGCTGCTGCTGGCGAGCTGGATCTTCTATGGCGCCTGGGACTGGCGCTTCGTCGCGCTGCTGATCTTCTCCGCCTTCCTCAACTGGGGCACGGCGGCGCTGATCGCGCGGACGGACGAGGAATATGAACCCGGCCGGCGCAAGGCGCTGCTCGCCTTCGGGGTCGCCGCCAATCTCGGCATCCTCGGCTTCTTCAAATATTATGATTTCTTCCTGGAACAGCTCGGCCTGCTGCTCGCCCATTTCGGGTTCGAGCGGGACATGCCCCTGCTGGAGATCATCCTGCCGGTGGGGGTCAGCTTCTTCACCTTCCAGGGCATGTCCTACCTCATCGATGTCGCGCGGCGGAAGGTGCCGCCGGCCAGCCTGCTGGACATGACGCTGCTCATGTCCTTCTTCCCGCACCTCGTCGCCGGGCCGATCGTGCGCGCGTCCGATCTGATCCCCCAGTTCCGCCGCACGCCGAAGCTGGAACGCGGCATGGTGGCGATGGGGCTGCTGCTGATCGTCTGGGGCCTGTTCAAGAAGGCGGTGATCGCATCCGAGCTTTCGGTGGGGCTGGTCGATCCGGTCTTCTTCGATCCGTCGGCCCATTCCAGCCTCGATCTCGTCATCGCGGCCTATGGCTATGCGGTGCAGATCTACTGCGATTTCTCGGCCTATAGCGACATGGCGATCGGGCTCGCCGCCCTGCTCGGCTATCGCTTCCCCTATAATTTCAATCAGCCTTATCGCGCGAGATCGCTCCAGGATTTCTGGCGCCGCTGGCACATCAGCCTGTCGAGCTGGCTGCGCGACTATCTCTATATCTCGCTCGGCGGCAGCCGGGGCGGGCTGGCCAGGGCCTGCCGCAACATCATGATAACGATGCTGCTGGGCGGCCTCTGGCACGGCGCGAAATGGACCTTCCTGATCTGGGGCGGCCTCCACGGCATCGTCCAGGTGCTGGAAACGCTGTGGCGCAAGCTGCGGCCGGCGGGCTGGCCGCAGCTGCCGGCGGCGCTGGCGATCGTCGCCACCTTCCATATCGTCACGCTCGGCTGGATATTCTTCCGCGCCGATACGTTCGACGGCGCGATCGCCTTCCTGGACGGCATCGGCCGGGGCGACTGGGGATCGACGATCGCGACGCCGCTGGCCATCGGCCTCATCCTGTTCGGCATGGCGATCCACTTCACGCCGCCCACGTTGGCGCAGGGGATCGCGTTCCGCCTCCGGGGCGTTCCGGCCATCTGGCTGGGGCTTGCCACCGGCGTGGTGATCCTGCTGATCGATGCGATGCGGTTCGAAGGGGTCGCGCCCTTCATCTATTACCAATTCTAGGGCCGGGGAGGCGAGGGCATGAGCGAAGACCATCATCCATCCCCGGTTGATCTGCCCGGCGGCCCGGATTTCCACGGCCGGCCGCTGCGCTGGGCGACGATCGCCATCGCCGTCGCCACGCTGTTCCTCGGCCTGTTCAACGCCACCGCGATCAACGGCTGGGCGGTCGAGCTGGCGCCCACGCCGCTGAGCGCGCGGATCGTGGCGGCGACGGAAGCGTGGGAGGAAACCACCGAGGCGATCGGCATCGCCGCGCCGCGCGCCTGGCTCCATGCCCGCTGGAAGGCGCTTCAGACGGCGCGGTTCAAGGGGCAGGAAAAGGCGGAATAGCCAGCCGCCACCTGCCGCCATGCCGACGAAAGCCCACATCCATTGGCCGCAGCGCCGGTCCTGCGGATGCAGGCCGGACGTCGATGGACCCCGATTTTCGCCAGGGTGACGAGATGCCCGGGAGCCGCTGACCCCGCAACCAGGCCGCTATTGTCATGCTGACGAAAGCCAGCATCCATTGGCGGCAAGAAGCGAGCCCGGCGCCGACGCGCCCTGGCTTTTGCCAGGGTGACGGGTTCTGATTTGAGGGGCCAGCCCGCCCCTCAATCCTGGAACGGATCGCGCACCAGGATGGTGTCGTCGCGCTCGGGGCTGGTGGAAACCAGCGCCACCGGGCACTGGATCAGCTCCTCCACCCGGCGGATATATTTGATCGCCTGCGCCGGCAGGTCGGCCCAGCTCCGCGCGCCCGCGGTGGACTGGCTCCAGCCTTCGAACACCTCATAGACCGGCTCGACGCGGGCCTGATCCTGCGGATGCGGCGGCAGATAGTCGTAATGCCGGCCGTCCAGCATGTAGCCGGTGCAGATCTTCAGCTCCTCGAACCCGTCCAGCACGTCCAGCTTGGTCAGCGCGATGCCGGTGATGCCCGACACGGCGGCCGACTGGCGCACCAGCACCGCATCGAACCAGCCGCAGCGGCGCTTGCGGCCGGTGACGGTGCCGAATTCGTGGCCGCGCTCGCCCAGCCGCTGGCCGGTCTCGTCGGTCAGTTCGGTGGGGAAGGGGCCGGAACCGACGCGCGTCGTATAGGCCTTGACGATGCCGAGCACGAAGCCCGCCGCCGAAGGCCCGAGGCCGGAACCGCCGGCGGCCGTGCCGGCGATGGTGTTGGAGGAGGTGACGAACGGATAGGTGCCGTGGTCCACGTCCAGCAGCACGCCCTGCGCGCCTTCGAAGAGGATGCGGTCGCCGCGCTTGCGGGCCTCGTCCAGCGTGCGCCACACGGGCTTGGCATAAGGCAGGATGAAGCCGGCGATCTCGGCCAGCTCGGCCATCAGCGCGGCGCGGTCGATCGGCGGCTCGCCGAAGCCGGCGCGCAGCGCGTCATGGTGGGCGCAGACGCGGTCGAGCTGCAGGTCGAGATCGTCGAGATGGGCGAGGTCGCATACCCGGATCGCGCGGCGGCCCACCTTGTCCTCATAGGCCGGGCCGATGCCGCGCCGGGTGGTGCCGATCTTGCCCGCGCCGCTCGCATCCTCGCGCAGGCCGTCCAGGTCGCGGTGGAAGGGCAGGATCAGCGGGCAGGTTTCGGCGATCTGGAGGTTGTCGGGCGTCATCTCCACGCCCTGTCCGGCCAGCTTGGCCACCTCGTCGCGGAAGTGCCACGGGTCCAGCACCACGCCGTTGCCGATCACCGAAAGCGTGCCGCGCACGATGCCGGACGGCAGCAGGGAGAGCTTGTAGACCTTCTCGCCCACCACCAGCGTATGCCCGGCATTGTGCCCGCCCTGGAACCGGACGACGCAATCCGCGCGTTCCGCCAGCCAGTCGACGATCTTGCCCTTGCCTTCATCGCCCCACTGGGCGCCGATGACGGTGACGTTGGCCATGCTACTCTTCTTTCTAAAGCGTCATGCCGAACATGCTTCGGCATCCATCGCGTCAGGCAGCGCCTAGCGCCGAAATGGTCCCTGAAACAAGGTCAGGATGACGGTTGCAGTGGTTCGGGCGTCGTGCCCCGCAGGATGAACGCGCAATTGGCGGCGGCGGGATCGTCGCTCTCGCCCAGCGCCGCGATGGTGGTCCAGCCCTCGGCGCGCAGCGCGGCCGCCGCCGCCGGATCGCTTCCCGCCGGCACGAACACGCGGCGGCTCGGCTCCTGTCCCAGCCCGGCGTCCACCAGTGGATCGATATAGAGCGAAAAGCCCATCGCCGGCTCCTCGCGGCCGTCGGCGTGGAGGATGGTGTAGCTGCCGCCGCGCCCGATCTCGCCCGAAAGGCCGTCGGCGAACAGCGAAAAGCCGATCCAGCTCTGATATTCGAAGCCGTGCCGCTCGGTCGGGTCCAGCGTCAGCCCGACGCGGCCGGCGAAGGCGGCGGCGATCCGCTCCACCGCGTCCAGCCGCTCGGCCAGCGGCGCCACGCCGTCCAGCAGCCGCAGCCGCGCGACGGCGCGGTCGATCGGCCCGGCGGCGGCGACCAGCGGCAGATAATCCTGCCCGTCGAGCGCCGCGAGCGCGCCCACATCCTTCGCGTCCAGCCGCTCGCGCACCCGTTCCAGCCGGGCGGGGGTGAGCGGCATCGGCCCGGCGGCCAGGGTCTCGATCAGGTCGGGCAGGGTCAGATCCACGGTGATGCCGGTCACGCCCGCCGTTTCCAGCGCCTCGATCGCGACGCCCAGCACCTCGATCGCCGCCGTCACCGAATCGCTGCCGATCAGCTCGGCGCCGGCCTGGATCAGTTCCCGCTCGGGGCGGAGCTGGGTGGTCTTCAGCTTCAGGATCGGCCCGCCATAGGCCAGCCGCAGCGGCCGGGGCCGGTGGGCCATGCGCGTGGCGGCGATGCGGCCGGCCTGCGCGGTGATGTCGGGCCGCAGCGCCAGCGTCCGCTGCGATATGGGATCGACGACGCGCAGCAGATCCTGCGCGCGCGCCGATTTCAGCCGGCCGACCAGCTCGTCCTCGAACTCGGCCAGCGGCGGCGCCACCCGCTCATATCCGTTGCGCCCGATCGCCACGATCACCCGATGCAGCAACCGCGACGCCGCCTCCGCCTGCGGCGGCAGCCGATCGCGAAGCCCAACGGGCAAAAGGCGGGTGTGTTGGTCATGCCCAATTCCCCCTCCCCCCTCGGGGGGAGGGATGGGGTGGGGGGGGCGACGGTGCGGCAAGCGCATCGGCAATGGCGGCCAGCACGCCGTCGATGTCCCCAAGGACTTCCGAATTGGTGAAGCGGATCACCCGATATCCCTGCCGTTCGATGAAGCTCGTTCGCGCGGCGTCATACTCGACTTGGCCGCCATGTGTATCCCCATCAATTTCGATAGCGAGATTTGCCGAAGGAGCGGCAAAGTCTGCGATGTAGCGGCCAATGATCGCCTGGCGGGTGAATTTTACGCCTTCGAAGCGCTTACCCTTGAGAAGCAGCCACAATTTACGCTCGGCGGGGGTGGGGTTCGCCCGCATCTCGCGGGCACGCGCCTTCAGCGTTTCGTCCGTCCGCACGGTCCCCCCCCCACCCAAACCCTCCCCCCGAGGGGGGAGGGCTTCGTTATCAAAACCGCAGCGATTTCACCGTCTTGACGCCGGGCAGGCGGCAGATGTCCCACATCACCGGCTCGCCGGCGGGCGTGTCTAGCGAGAGGAGCAGCACCGCCTCGCCGCCGGCCGAACGGCGGCCGAGGTGGAAGGTGCCGATGTTGACGCCGGCCTCGCCCAGCTTGGAACCCAGCCGGCCGATGAAGCCGGGGGCGTCCTCGTTCACGACATAGAGCATCGTGCCGGCGAGGTCGGCCTCCACCTTCACGCCGAAGATTTCGACCAGGCGCGGCTCGGAATTGGCGAACAGGGTGCCCGCCACCGATTTCTCGCCATTGGCGGTCGTCACCGAAACGCGGATCAGCGTGTGGTAATCGCCCTCGCGGTCGTGGCGCACCTCGCGCACGTCCAGCCCGCGTTCGCGCGCCAGGAAGGGGGCGTTCACCATGTTCACCGTGTCGGAATAGACGCCCATCAGGCCCTTCAGCACGGCGCCGGTGATCGGCTTCTGATTCAGCTCGGCGGCAGCGCCCTCGACCTCGATGGCGACGGACTTGATCGCATCGCCCTCAAGCTGGCCGACCAGCGCGCCCAGCCGCTCGGCCAGCGCCATGTAGGGCTTCAGCTTCGGCGCTTCCTCGGCCGACAGGCTCGGCATGTTGAGCGCGTTGGTGACGCCGCCGGAAATCAGGAAATCGGCCATCTGCTCGGCCACCTGGATCGCCACGTTTACCTGCGCCTCGTTGGTCGAGGCGCCGAGGTGCGGGGTGGAGATGAAGCCCGGCGTGCCGAACAGCGGGCTTTCCTTGGCCGGTTCGGTCACGAACACGTCCAGCGCCGCGCCCGCGACATGACCGCTGTCCAGCGCCGCCTTCAGCGCCTCCTCGTCCACCAGGCCGCCGCGCGCGCAGTTGATGATGCGCACGCCCTTCTTGGTCTTGGCGATATTCTCGGCCGAAAGGATGTTGCGGGTGCTGTCGGTCAGCGGCGTGTGGAGGGTGATGAAATCCGCGCGGGAGAGAAGCTCGTCCAGCGTCACCTTCTCCACGCCCATGTCCACGGCGCGCTCGGGCGTGAGGAAGGGATCGTAGGCGACGACCTTCATCTTCAGGCCCAGCGCGCGATCGGCGACGATCGATCCGATATTGCCGGCGCCGATCAGGCCGAGCGTCTTGCCCGTCACCTCGACGCCCATGAAGCGGTTCTTCTCCCACTTGCCGGCCTGGGTGGACCGATCGGCCTCCGGCAGATCGCGGGCGAGCGCGAACATCAGCGCGATGGCATGTTCGGCGGTGGTGATGGAATTGCCGAACGGCGTGTTCATCACCACCACGCCCTTGGCGGAGGCGGCGGGAATATCGACATTGTCGACGCCGATGCCGGCGCGGCCGACCACCTTCAGGTTGGTGGCGGCTTCCAGCACCTCCTTCGTCACCTTGGTGGCGGAACGGATGGCCAGGCCATCATACTCGCCGATGATGGCGATCAGCTCTTCCTTGGTCTTGCCGGTGATCTCGTCCACCTCGACCCCGCGATTGCGGAAGATCTGGGCGGCAAGCGGGTCCATCTTGTCGGAAATCAGAACCTTGGGCATGGTGAAAATCCTTGGATTTTCGTCATCCTGACGAAGGTCAGGATCTCGGTCGGCGGGGAATGCCCTCACGAGACCCCGGCTTTCGCCGGGATGACGTCTTGAATAAGGGAGGGGTCAGCCGCGCGCCTGCGACCAGGCCCAGTCGAGCCACGGGCCGAGGGCCTCGATATCGGCGGTCTCGACGGTCGCGCCGCACCACACGCGCAGGCCCGGCGGGGCATCGCGATAGCCGGCGATGTCGTAGGCCGCGTCCTCATTCTCGAGCAGCGAGGCGATCTTCTTGACGAGCGCCAGCTTGCCCTCGTCGTCCAGGCCCGTCACCGCATCGTCCGCGAACTTCAGGCAGACGGAGGTGTTGGAGCGCGAGGCTGCGTCCACGGCCAGATGGTCGATCCACGGCGTCTTTTGCACCCAGGCGTCGAGCGCCGCGGCATTGGCGTCGGCGCGCTTGATCAGCGCGGTCAGCCCGCCGATCGACTTCGCCCATTCCAGCGACCAGATATAATCCTCGACCGCGAGCATCGAGGGCGTGTTGATCGTCTCGCCCTTGAAGATGCCCTCGATCAGCTTGCCGCTTTTCGTCATGCGGAAGATCTTGGGCAGCGGCCAGGCCGGCGAGTAGCTTTCCAGCCGTTCCACGGCGCGGGGGCCGAGGATCAGGATGCCGTGCGCGCCTTCGCCGCCCAGCACCTTCTGCCAGGAGAAGGTGACGACATCCAGCTTGTCCCACGGCAGGTCCATGGCGAAGCAGGCGGAGGTGGCGTCCGCGATGGTCAGGCCCTCGCGGTCGTCCCTGATCCAGTCGCCGTTCGGCACGCGCACGCCGGACGTGGTGCCGTTCCAGGTGAAGACGATATCGGTCGACTGGTCGAGCGCGTGGAGGTCCGGCAGCTCGCCATAGGGCGCCTTCACCACGTCCGCGTCGATCTTCAGCTGCTTGACGACATCGGTGACCCAACCTTCGCCGAAGCTTTCCCAGGCGACCATCGTGGCCTTGCGCGCGCCCAGCAGCGACCAGAGCGCCATCTCGACGGCGCCGGTGTCCGATCCGGGAACGATGCCGATGCGGTGGGTGGCGGGAACGCCCAGTATCTCGCGCGTCAGCTCGATCGCGTGGACGAGGCGGCTCTTGCCCAGCTTGGAGCGGTGCGAACGGCCCAGCGATCCGGTGGCGAGATGGTCGGCGGCCCAGCCCGGAGGCTTGGCGCAGGGACCGGACGAGAAATGGGGGCGCGCCGGCTTGGTGCCGGGGCGAGCAACGTCAGTCATGTAGTCTCTCCTCACAGAGAGCGCGCGCCGCGTTGGGACGGCGTGGCCCGCCGGCGCTTCTAGAGATTGGGCGAGGGGAGTCAATCGCCCTTCGTGTCGGAAAATTTTGCACGTGCGAAGGGCTCGCAACTGCATTCGTTACGAAATCATAACGATAAGGCTTTGGCCCGGGCCTTGCTTGGTGCTTCGTCAATCGTAGCATTGGGAGAGGTGAACATGCGGAAGCTTTGGGGTGTCGCCGCACTTTCGGCGGCGGTGATGGGGGCCGCTCTGGCTGCCGTTCCGGCCTCGGCCGCGATCGTGATCTACACCTCGCCGGGCGCCGTTTCGCCGTCGGACAATGTCCAGTTCAACGACGGCTATCCGAATCCCGCCAATCCGCTGCAGGCGGAAACCAATCACGGCACGCTGGTGACGTTCGAATCGAACGAGCTGCTCTATACGCCATCTAGCGGGCAGGCGCGCATCACCGGCACCGACAGCAACCTGACCACGCTCACCTTCTACCTCACCAATCCCGCGCTTGCGATGAGCGAGGTGGAATTCAGGCTTACGGACCCGAACGGCAACTATCACACCACGGCAACGATCGATTTCTACGATCAGTTCGGTGTTGCGACGACGCTCTCCGGTTTCACGCTGAGCAACGGCGCGGATTGGTTCTCGGCTCAGGGGACCGACGGCTCGTTGATCAGCAAAGTGGTGATCACGACGGCGGACAATATAAACGACGTTCGCCAGGTTCGCGTCACGCCGACGGCCTTGCCGCTGAACGAGCCGTTGGTGCCGGAGCCTTCGACCTGGGCGATGCTGATCACGGGCTTCGGCTTGGTCGGCGCTGCGATGCGCCGTCGACGCGGGCAAGCCGCCTTCGCCTGAACGGGGGATGGAGCGGGGATCGGTGGCGGGCGTGCCTCGGCTGCCCGCCACTCGCTTCGCGGATCAACCCCGCAGCCGGAAGGGCTGACGCAGCGCGACCTGCCCGTCAGCCTTCCTCCCCGCTGCGCGAGAATTTGCGGCGCACCCAGGCAAGGCCGCCGGCGATCGCGGCGATGAAGATGGCCAGGAATTTCTTGCCGAAAAGCAGGATGGCGCCCAGCAGCCCCACTTTCTTCGCGGCCGCGACGCCGGCGCCGGCCGCGACCAGCCCGGCGAGGCCGAACTCGGCGGTCTTGTCCTTGCTCGAATCATAATCGGCATAGCGCGATCCGACATCGAAGCTCGCCGCTTTCCCGAAGGCCGCCGCCGCCGTGCGCACCTCGGCAAGCTGCGGCATGCTCGCCACCATGTTGAGGCTCAGAACGCCATGGCGGCCGAGCAGCCGCACGTCATAGTTGAGCGCATCGACGTCGCTTCCCGAAAAGCGGATGTCGCGGGCCCAGATCAGCGAATGATCGGCCGGATTATAGGATGGCTGCTGCGCCCAGCCGACGAGGTGGCGCGCGGCATAGCCGGCCTTGGTCCGCTCCTCATTATCCGCTTTCTCGCTTTCCTGGATGTCGCGGAGGAGGGCGTCGTAATCCTCCGTCTTCGCGTCCTTGTCGCTCACATAGCCGGTGGCTTCGTAGGTGACGACCGCCCCCCAGCTATCGTCGAGGAAGGTCTTGCCCTTGGGAAAGACGAGGCCCAGCACCCCGCCCACCGCATCCGGCGGATTGCCCCAGCCTTCGACGAGCACCTTCTTCGCCTCCTCGGCCGGCAGGAAATAATAATCCTCGCCCAGGTGGAGCGTGGCGTTGGCGTTTCCGATCGGCACGTCCCCGGTCCTGGGATGCAGGCTGTCCAGCAATGCCTTCATTCGCGCGACATAGGCCTTCTGCTCGGCCGTAAGCTCCGCCGTGGCGGTGGTGTTCGCCGCGGGGCTGGCCAATATCTGCGCCGGAACGCCGGCCAGCAGGATGGCGGCCGCCAGCATCTTGATTCTCATCGTCAAATTCCCCCGAATATTCCCCGAGGGGCTGGCTCGCACGACGCCCCGTTCTTGACCAGATGGAAAATGATCCGATGCCGGATGCTTGGACGGGCTGGGAGTGGATCAGAACGGAACTGTAATCGTCACCTTGGCGCGGTTGCTCGGAAATCCGCCGACGCCGACCTGCTCGGTATTCACCTTGCCGCGAACCTTGCCGAACAGGCCGAACTCCGCTTTCGGCATGCCTTCGGGCGGCGCTTCTTCCGCGGTGACGCGGCTATATTCCTGCTTGTCGCGGCTGGCGCAGACGATGATGTCGCGGCCCGATCCGGCGGCATCGGCCCGGCAATCGGTTTCCGGCGGCTTCATCTTGCCGAGATCGAAGTCTATCGGCGGGGCTATATTNGCGGCTTGCAGGGCGATCGCGATCGATAACATGCCGCCTCCCGATATTCGGCACGACGTTATTTGCGGTTCTGGGCGCAAATATGGCCGGATCGGCGAGGGCAAGCGGCGGCAGGCAAACGGCGCAACGCCGCTTTGCCTCGCTTCGACTCACGCGGGATTGACCGGACCGGCCTGAAAACGCACAGATTCCCATGATGCGTATTCGGGGGGCATGGCTGTTGGCGATGCTGGCGCTTGCCGCCTGCGTCGGCCCGTCGCGGGAAAAGCCCCGCCGCCCGCCCGCGCATCGCCCGCCGCCCGTGGCCAAGGCGGATGATCCGCGCGAGCTGAAGCAGTGCCTAGCCGATCTCGGCAAATATGGCGCCCAGTTCAACGTGCTGCCGGATCGCTGGTTCGGCAATGGCTGCTCGGCCACGGGCGCGGTGCAGCTCGTTGCCATCGGCATTCCCGTCACCAATCTCGGCGCGATGAAGTGCCGCACGGCGGAACGGCTGTCCGCCTGGACGAACGAGGCGGTGCAGAATGCCGCCATGGCCTGGCTGGACAGCCGGGTGGTGAAGATCGAGAGTTTCGGCACCTATAATTGCCGCCCGCGCAACGGCGTGGCGGGCGCCAAGCTTTCGGAGCATGGCCGCGCCAACGCCGTCGATATCGCCGCCTTCCAGCTTGCCGATGGCCGGCGGATCACGGTGGAGAAGGGGTGGCGCGGGCCGGACGCCAACGTCCGCAACTTCCTGCGCGCGGTCCACAAGGCGGCCTGCCGGCGCTTCGCGATCGTCATCGGCCCGGACGGCGATGCCGCCCACTACAACCATTTCCACTTCGACATGGGCGCCGACGGGCCATATTGTAAGTGAGCCGAAAGGCCCCATTTCGATAAGGTGCCGGAACGCACCAAATCGATAACAGAACAAGGCTAATTTGCTTTCCATGAGTAACCGAGAGATTCCCAAGCGCGTCTTCCCGCCCGCGAAGGACGACGCCGCTTCCGCGCGGCATGTGACGCCGGCGCCCCAGACCACCGATCCCGCCTACCGGCTCGCCTTCCAGGACATGGATTTCCTGCTGCGGGACGATCTGCGCCCGGTGCGCTTCCAGCTCGAGCTGATGAAGCCGCAGCTTCTGCTGAACGAGGCGAATATCGGTTCCACCTTTGTGATGTATGGATCGGCCCGCATACCGGAGCCGGCCAAGGCCGACATGCTGGTCGATGCCGCCGTCACCGATACGCAGCGCCGCATCGCCGAACGGCTGAAGGCCAAGGCGCATTATTATGACGAGGCGCGCAAGCTCGCCGCGCTCGCCAGCCAGTCCCCGCTCGACGCGGAAGGGCGGCGGCAGTTCGTCGTCTGCTCGGGCGGCGGCCCCTCGATCATGGAAGCCGCCAATCGCGGCGCCGCCGATGTCGGCGCGGATTCGATCGGGCTCAACATCGTGCTGCCGCACGAGCAGGCGCCCAACGAATATGTCACGCCGTCATTGAGCTTCCAGTTCCACTATTTCGCGCTGCGCAAGATGCATTTCCTGCTCCATGCGCGCGCGGTGGCGGTGTTCCCCGGCGGCTTCGGCACCTTCGACGAGACGTTCGAGCTGCTTACCCTGATCCAGACCGGCAAGATGAAGCCGCTGCCGATCCTGTTCTTCGGCCGCGAATTCTGGGATCGCGTGATCGATTTCGAGGCTTTGGTCGAGGAAGGCGTGGTTTCGCCCAACGATCTCAAGCTGTTCCGCTTCGTGGAAACGGCGGACGAAGCCTGGAATCATGTGAACGCCTATTGGGCGAAGCGCGAGCTGGAGCAGCGCGAGCAGCAGCAGGCGGCGGAATAGCCGCCGGCTCCGCCGCCACCCCGGCGGGGTCCGGGGCGGCGAGGGCCGGCTCCTCCGGCCCCCTGCCTCAGGAGATATCGATCCTGAGCCGCGTCAGCCGCACGCTGGCGATCCGCCAGCCGTCCGCCTCGTGCCGGTAGGTCTCGTGATAATGGCCGTATCCGTGCAGGAAGGTGTAGGGCACGGTCGCGCCCGGCCCCACCCATAATTTGTCCTCCATCGCCCAGATGCCGGTGGCCAGCTTCGGCGATGTGAAGGCGATTTCGGGCATGTGGCCGTGGTGCACGGTGGTGATGTTGGCCAGGATCGGCGCCAGCATCGCGATATAGGCGTCCGCGCCCGCGATCAGGGCCTGCGGGTTGGGCGGATCGGTGCCCTCGCGGAAATCCGCGTGCAGGTCGTCCGTGAACACGGCGCGCAGGCCGGCCCAGTCCTTCAGGTCCATGCAGCGGAAATATCGCGCCTTCAGCGTCTTTATCTCCTCGATGGCCAGCAGCCTCTCGATCGCGTCCATCCGTGCCTCTCCTTTGTCCGTGGCCAGATTGTCCGGTGGGCGGCTGATGGAAAAGCCCGCATCCGCCCCAAGAATCGCTTTATGGCGCCGGGGCGAAAGGCACGTCATTCAGGATGAAGTCGCCGGCCTTGCCGCCTTCCTGTCGCTCCACCTAGCTTGAACGGCAGGGATCGGNGGGCCGGCGCCCGCCGCTGAAGACAGAAAAAGAGCGAGAGAGAGTGAGCGATAATCCCAGCGCGCCCGCCGGCGTGAACCTGACGCATCTCCAGCGTCTCGAGGCGGAAAGCATCCATATCCTGCGCGAGGTGGTGTCCGAGGTCGAACGGCCGGTGATGCTCTATTCGGTCGGCAAGGATTCGGCGGTCATGCTGCATCTGGCGCGCAAGGCCTTCTATCCCTCGCCGCCGCCCTTTCCGCTGCTCCATGTCGATACGACGTGGAAGTTCAGGGCGATGTATGAGCTTCGCGACCGGATGGCGAAGGAAAGCGGCATGGAGCTGCTGGTCTATCACAACCCCGAAGCCATGGAACGCGGCATCAACCCGTTCGATCACGGATCGCTCCACACCGACATGTGGAAGACGGAAGGGCTGAAGCAGGCGCTCGACAAATACGGCTTCGACGCGGCTTTCGGCGGCGCGCGCCGCGACGAGGAGAAGAGCCGCGCCAAGGAACGCATCTTCTCCTTCCGCTCGGCCAATCACCGGTGGGACCCGAAGAACCAGCGGCCGGAGCTGTGGCGCCTCTACAATGCGCGCAAGGCGAAGGGGGAGAGCATCCGCGTCTTCCCCATCTCCAACTGGACCGAGCTGGATATCTGGCAATATATCCACCTGGAGAACATCCCGATCGTTCCCCTCTATTTCTCCGCCCCGCGCCCCACGGTGGTGCGCGACGGGCTGACCCTGATGGTGGACGACGATCGCTTCCCGCTGCGCCCCGGCGAGGTGCCGGAGATGAAGTCGATCCGCTTCCGCACGCTCGGCTGCTACCCGCTGACCGGCGCCGTGGAGAGCGAGGCGAAGACGCTGCCGGAGGTGATCCAGGAGATGCTCCTCACCACCACGTCCGAACGCCAGGGCCGCGCGATCGACCACGATCAGGCCGCCAGCATGGAGAAGAAGAAGCAGGAGGGATATTTCTGACGGACGGCGGCGGCCGTGCGTCATCCTGACGAAGGTCAGGATCTCCCTCCCCGAGAGCATGCTCTCAACCGCAAGAGATCCCAGCCCGCGCTGGGATGACGGGATTGAACCATGACGACCAATGAAAGCTCCTACAAGGCGCAGGACCTCATCGCCGAGGATATCGACGCCTATCTGAAGCAGCACCAGCACAAGTCGCTGCTGCGCTTCATCACCTGCGGTTCGGTGGATGACGGCAAGTCCACGCTGATCGGCCGGCTGCTCTACGATTCCAAGATGATCTTCGAGGATCAGCTCGCCGCGCTGGAGGCGGATTCCAAGCGCGTCGGCACGCAGGGGCAGAATATCGATTTCGCCCTGCTGGTCGACGGCCTCGCCGCCGAGCGCGAGCAGGGCATCACCATCGACGTCGCCTACCGCTTCTTCTCAACGGAAAAGCGCAAGTTCATCGTCGCCGACACGCCGGGGCATGAACAATATACCCGCAACATGGTAACGGGCGCGTCCACCGCCGATCTCGCCGTGATCCTGATCGACGCGCGCAAGGGCGTGCTCACCCAGACGCGGCGGCACAGCTACCTTGCCCACCTGATCGGCATCAAGAATATCGTGCTGGCGGTGAACAAGATGGACCTGATCGATTACGATCAGGAACAATATGAGGCGATCGTCGAGGATTATCGCGTTTTCGCCACCTCGATCGGGATCGGCGATTTCGTGGCGATGCCGATTTCCGGCTTCAAGGGCGACAACATCACCGGCCCGTCGCCCAACACGCCCTGGTATCAAGGCCCCGCGCTGATCGAGCATCTCGAGACGGTGGAGCTGGACGTCACCACCGATCAGGCCAAGCCGTTCCGCATGCCGGTGCAGTGGGTGAACCGCCCGAACCTCGATTTCCGTGGATTCTCGGGGCTTGTCGCCACCGGCACGGTGCGGCCGGGCGATGCGGTGCGCGTGCTGCCTTCGGGCAAGACCTCCACCGTCGCCCGCATCGTCACCATGGACGGCGATCTCGACGAGGCGGTGGCCGGCCAGTCCGTCACCATCACGCTGGCCGACGAGGTGGATTGTTCGCGCGGGGACGTGCTGTCCGTCGCCGATACGCCGCCCCAGGCGGCCGACCAGTTCGAGGCGACGATCGTCTGGATGGCAGATGAGGAGATGCTCCCCGGCCGTCCCTATTGGCTGAAGCTCGGCACCCAGACGGTGACGGCCAGCATCCAGGCGCCCAAATATCAGGTCAACGTCAACACGATGGAGCATCTGGCGGCCAAGACGCTGGATCTGAACGCCATCGGCGTCGCCAACCTGTCGACCGATCGGCCGCTGGTGTTCGAACCCTATGAGGCGAACCGCGATCTGGGCGGCTTCATCCTGATCGACAAGCTCACCAACGCCACCGTGGCGGCCGGCATGCTGCACTTCTCGCTCCGGCGCGCGCAGAATGTCCACTGGCAGGCGCTGGACATCAGCCGCGAGGCGCATGCCAACCTCAAGAACCAGAAGCCGGCGGTGCTGTGGTTCACGGGGCTTTCGGGCGCGGGCAAGTCCACCATCGCCAACCTGGTGGAAAAGAAGCTGCACCGGATGAACCGGCACACTTTCCTGCTCGACGGCGACAATGTCCGCCACGGCCTGAACAAGGATCTCGGCTTCACCGATGCCGATCGCGTGGAGAATATCCGCCGCGTCGGCGAGGTGGCGAAGCTGATGACCGATGCGGGCCTGATCGTCATCACCGCCTTCATCTCGCCTTTCCGCCAGGAACGGCAGATGGTGCGCGACATGATGGCGCCGGGCGAATTCTTCGAGGTGCATATCGATACGCCGCTGGCCGATGCCGAGGCGCGCGACGTGAAGGGCCTCTACAAGAAGGCGCGCTCCGGCCAGCTCGCCAACTTCACCGGCATCGACAGCCCCTATGAGGCGCCGGCCAATCCCGAGGTCCGCATCGACACGACGAAGATGACGCCCGAGGAAGCCGCCGACCTGATCGTCGAGGAGCTGCTGAAATGAGCACGCTGTTCGAAGGCATCATCGGATCGGACGTCGATCTCGCCCGCCGCATCGCGGAAACCGCCGGCCACATCCTCGTCACGCTCCAGAAATCGGGGCTGTTCGAAGGCAAGGCGCTGGGCAAGGCGGGCGATCGCGTCGCCAACGCCTTCATCATGGAGGCGCTGAAGCAGCAGCGCCCCGACGACGCCGTGCTGTCGGAGGAGGAGAAGGACAATCCCGAGCGCCTGAAGCGCGAGCGGGTGTGGATCGTCGATCCCCTCGACGGCACCCGCGAATATGGCGAGGAACGCACCGACTGGGCGGTCCATGTCGCGCTCGCGGTCAACGGCCGGGCCACGGTCGGCGCGGTGGCGCTGCCCGGCATCCCGCTCACGCTCTGCACCGAACGCAGCTTCGGCGCGCTCGTCGGTAGGGGCAAGCCGCGCATGCTCGTCAGCCGCACCCGCCCCGCGCGGGAAGCGGTGGCAGTCGCCGAGAAGCTGGGCGCGGAGCTGGTGCCGATGGGCTCGGCCGGCGCCAAGGCGATGGCGGTGGTGCGCGGCGAGGCGGAGATCTACCTCCACTCCGGCGGCCAATATGAATGGGACAGCTGCGCCCCCGTCGCGGTGGCGCAGGCGGCGGGCCTCCACGTCAGCCGCATCGACGGCAGCCCGCTCGTCTACAACCAGGCGGACGTCTACCTTCCCGATCTCCTGATCTGCCCGCCCAGCTATGCCGATCAGGTGCTGGCGCTGATCCGGGAACTGGAAGCGGCCTGACGATCGCCCGGGGTAGCCCTTTTCCAGGGCTACCCCGGTCTCGAACTACTGCCCCTTCAGGATAGCGAGCAAGGCACGCGCCGCCGCATCGTCTCCGCTATTGAGCGCGGCTTCCAGTTGTTCCCGCGCAAGCTGCGATTGGAGCTGCGCTATATGCGCCTCATTTTCCGCGGCGGCCTCGCGCAGTGGCTTCAAAGGATCGCTTGAAGGCGGCTGCTGGAGTTTCCGCAGCTTTTCGGCATTTTCCAGCTCCGCGATCTGCGCGGTCAGCGCCTTGCTCTTTTCGCTCTGCGCATATTCCAGGTCGGATCGGCGTTCCGTTTCGCGTTTTTCCATGGCATCGGCCATGGTCGTCGCCGCGTTGGCGGCCGAGGCTGTCGCGGCCTCAAGTGCGGCCTTGGTCGATTTCAGATAATAACGTTCGAGCCGTCCGTCCGCGCTCAGGAACACGCCCAGATCCTTGGCCTGGAACATGGGGACCTTGAACTTCAGGAAGCGCAACTGGCCGAGCTGCGGGAAATTGGCTGCCTCCACTTCGGCCAGATCATCTTCGAGGGCGCAGCCGACGTCCGTGGCGAGTGCCTTGCGGCAGACGAGCAGCTTCCCCTGCGCGGGCTCGCGAATGAAGACGCCTTCGTCATATGCCGTGTCGCGGGCGTGCCGGATGCGATAGGCCTTATCAAGATCGTCGACCGCTTCGTCGGTCAGGCGTTTGTGCAGGCACTCCGCATCGTTGGGGGCTCCTGCCGCGCAGTCCTTGGCAAGGGGCCATTCGGTGCGGACGGCCAGGTGCAGCTCGAGGTGATGTTCCAGGCAGGCTTTCAGCGTGCTGCTGCCGAGGCATTCGGCCGGGACCGTGGGCGTGGATTGCGTGGCGGCGCTCGCCAACTCAGCGGCGAGATCCGTGGATTGTGCCTTGGTGGTGCTGTTTCCGAATGGCGATACGGCTTTCATGCCGGCAAGCGCCCGTATCTCGCTGGATAGCGCGGACATGTCCACCCCGCCCACGGGGACGACACGCTGGGCGGTGCCCATCGTCACCAGCTTTTCCAGTTTCTCGCGCGCGCTATTCCCCAGCGGCAAATCCTGTTGGCGGCCGGCCTCGCCATAATGCTCCGGCCAGCGTGCGATCTCTTTCACGCTCAGCGCTTCCAAGGCCTTGGCCTTGCTGTCCTTGGCGCCTTCGATGGCGGCATTCGCCCGGCGCTGTTCCAGCAATATCGCCTGCCACCGCCCCTTTGCTTGCCGGGGCGTCTTCAGCTTGAGCCTGAGTTCCTCGGTCAGCTCTTCCATGGCCTTGTTGGCGCCGATCAGCGCCTTCGTCTCTTCCTTGATCGCCTTGTCGGCATCGGTGAGCGTTTTCAGGTTCTGCTTCGCCTCATCGGTGCAGATTACCTGCGTTGGCCCGATCGGCTGCAATTTGAAATTGCTGGATTTGTTAGACAGCACGTTCGCGTCGCCGGAAGTCGGCGGTATGGCGGCGGCACCTGCGCCCGCTACCACCGCAACTGGCGGCACTCCCGCCGCCAGCATGACGCCGGCGGCGGCGATCTTGGCGGCATTCTCGACGACCTGACCGGTGCGATCTTCCGCCGCCACGCCGATCGATTTCAGCGTGCCGTTGGGATAATAGTTCATTTCCAGGCTGGAGGTCTTGAGGAAGCCGGTCAGCCGCGGGTCCAGCATATAGGCCTCGCCGGGGACATAGCTTTTCTCGGCCGCGACATCGGTGGAGAATTTGAGGCTCGTCGGTTTGCCTTCGATCATGCCACCTGGGCATTCGGCAAGAGTTCGCACGATCGTCAGTTCGTATCGCGCCATCGGCAGCCTGTAGGTCAAACCCGGCAGGGCATCTCCCGCCTCCACGGTCTGTTCCCGATATGGCGTGGTGCGGATCGTTGCGCAGCCGGCCAGCAGCGATGACGCGATCAATAAAGATGCTGAAAAGCGTGTCATGGAATGCCTCCCCCCAAAGGCTGCCACGATGATATTATGATTTTCGATGGATCATCAATTCGAAAATAGAATTGATTAGATTTTCTGAAGGGGAAATTTATCTGCGATGGTCGGGTTGATCTGCTTGCGGATAGGTCGAGACCTGCATCTGTTTGGATTGTTTTTCCGGGATTTCCCAGCCGGCCGCTCTAACCCGCATCGAAGCAAAATCCGGAACGCTCCGCCCGAAACCATAAGCGAAGCCGGCAGTCTTCCTTCCCGATTTGCGCCATTATCGTCCGCAGGGAAGGGAGCCTTGAGAGCATGAAATTCTGGCAGAATCTGAGCTGGATCGAAACCGATCAGCAGATCGAATGCGCCCGCTTCGCCGAGGAGGTCGGCTTTGACGGCGTCATGCACGGCGATCATTTCTGTTTTCCCGATGTCATCCGCAGCCGCTATCCCATGTCGCCCGACGGCGCGGCGCCGATGCCCACCGACTGGGCCTATCCCGATCTCTGGGTGACGATGGCGGCGCAGGCGGCGGTGACCAGCCGGCTGCGCTTCGCCGCCGCCATCTACACCATGGCGACCCGGCACCCGATCGTCACCGCCAAGGCCACCGGCACGCTGGCGCTGCTTTCCGGCAACCGCGCGATCGTCGGCGTGGCGCCGGGCTGGATGAAGGAGGAATTCGACGCCGCCGGCATCCCCTTCGAACGGCGCGGTGCGCGGCTGGACGAGGCGATCCGCGCCACCCGCAAGCTCTGGGGCGGCGGCGCGGTCGAGCATCATGGCGAATTCTACGATTTCGGGCCGGTCCGGCTAGAGCCGATGCCCGGCTATGCGCTGCCCATCTATATCGGCGGATCGGGCGAGGTCGCGTGGAAGCGCGCGGCGCGGCTGGGCGATGGCTGGATCGGCGGCGGCGATGCGCCGGAGGATGTGCCCGAACTGCTCGCCACCCTGAAGCGCCTGCGCGCCGAGGCTGGCCGGGCGGACCAGCCGTTCGAAACCATCCTGCCGCTCACCCGGCCGGCCAGCGTCGATGAGCTGAAGCGCCTGCACGCGGCCGGCATGGATGCCACCGTCGCCTATCCCTTCATGCTCACCATCGGCCCGCGATCGACGATCGACGAGAAGAAGCGCGCGATGGAAGCCTTCGCCCGCGATTATATCCGCGCTTTCGCCTGAGCTTTCGGCCGATCGGCGGGAATCCGCCGCGCTCCCGGCACGGGCGGGCGCGGGCGCGATTCCCCATGGGCGCCGATTGCGGCAGATTCCCAAGCATATCAGCGGGGAGGGGGGCGATGCAGGCGCGATCTGGTGGAAAGGCCTTTGCCGGGGCGGCGCTGGTGGCGGGGATCGCGCTTCTGGCCGGTTGCGCCTCGAAACGGCAGGCCCGGCCCGAACAGCCGTCCGCCGCCCGGCCCGTGCCCCCGGCCGGTGCCGCGACCAATCTGGTCGTCCCGCCGGCGGACGGGCAGGGCGGCTATCGCACCATCAATGACGGGCTCGGGCAGGACGAGGCCGTCTGGCACCTCCGCTCCGCGCTCAACGTCGCCGCGCTGAGCTGTTCGGGCACGAATATCCCCGCCGATTACAATGCGTTGCTCACGCAGCGGAAAAGCCTGTTCGCGAAAGCCTATGCGGCGGAGGTGGCGGGGCACAGGTCCGGCGGCAATATCGCCCTCGATCGCCACATGACGCAGCTCTACAATTTCTACGCGCAGCCGCCTGCCCAGGCCGGCTTCTGCGCCGTCGCCCGCGATGTCGCGACCGAGGCGCGCGGCGTGGGAACGGGGGCCTTCCCCGCCTTCGCCATGTCCGCGCTGGCCCGGCTGGAGCGGCCGTTCGACGATTTCTACCGCGCCTATGACGATTATCGCGTCCAGCTCGCTGCGTGGGAGCGCGGCGATCAGGTCAGGACGGCCGCCGTTCCGGCCGCGCGCGCCGCGCCGACGGCGCTGGCGGCGGCATCGCCGGCCCCGAAGCAGGCGGCAGCGGCGGCTTCCCGCGCTGACGCCATGGACGCGTCGTCGGCCTCGTGGCGCATCCAGCTCGGCGCCTTTTCGGGCGAGGATGCGGCGCAGGGCGCCTGGCGGAAGATCAGCGCGCGGATGGCCGACGTCGCCGGCTTCAAGCCGCGTTACGAAGCCGTGCCGGGGAAGAAGCTGGTGCGCGTGCAGGTCGGCCCGCTCGGCAGCCGGGCGGATTCGATCCGGCTATGCGCCGCCGCCGCCGCCGCCGGCTTCGATTGCTTCCCCGTCGTCGCTTCCTGATCCGGCGGCGCAGGCCGTGGCGCTCGCAAAGGCAATGCGCACGGCCTCGTCCAGCGGCAGGGCGCGATGGGCGTCCGCGATGATCTCCACGCCGATCGGCCCGGTATAGCCGATCTCGCGCATCGTGCGGACGAAGCCCGCCGTGTCCAGCGCGCCGTGCCCCGGTGGCAGCCTGTCCCCGATGGTGGCGTCCATCATGTCGCGCGCCGGGTTCGGGATCGCATCGTTGATCTCGATCCCCACGATCCGATCGATCGGGATGGCGCGGATCTGGTCGTCATCGATGCCGCCGTGGCGGACGTGCCAGATGTCCAGATAGAGGCCGCCATCCGCGCCGCCCACCACCTTCAGCCCTGTGGCGGGATCGGCGATGCCGGAAAAGGGCAGCAACTCGATCGCGGGCCTCACGCCCGATCCCCGGGCGTCGCCCGCCACGCCCGCATAACATTCGGCCAGATGCTCCAGCGGCCATTCCTCGCCGATCGGCCCCATCAGCTTCAGGTGGCGCGCGCCCACCGCCGCGCCGAATTCGATCAGCATGTGCCGCATGGCATCGGATTGCCGGCGCCGCTCTCCTACGGCGAACCAGTCGCCCAGGCATTCCACCTCGATGTCGGTCAGCCCATGGTCGCCCAGCATCCGCGCGATCTCGGCCGGGCGGTATCGTTCCAGCAGGCGGGCGAGGTCGCTGTGGAGGAAGCCGATGCCGCTGAACCCGGCGCCTGCGGCAGCCCTGATCCTGTCCGGCAGCGAATGCGGGCTGGTGCCGTCCGATCGCAGCGGATGCTGGTTGCCGGCGATCGTCCAGTGGCAGGCGATCAGCCTGTTCTCGCGCCTCTCCATGCTCCTATCAGACGACGGCGCGGCGGCGCCCGCAAGGATCGAGGCTTCTCGATTCAGGCAATCGGCGGTGGTTGCGCGTCGTCGGTCGGCAGATCGGGATCGATATGCGCCCAGCGCGGCGCGGCCGATGTCCAGATCGTCATCTGCGGCCCGATCAACCCGGGATCGTCCAGCGCGCCGGCCCGGATGATGGTGAGGTGCGGCCGCTCGTCCGCCTTGCTGAACAATTGCGTGCCGCATTGCGGGCAGAAGCCGCGCCGCATGTGGTTGCCGGAATCGGCCAGCGTCTCATGCCAGCGCACCTCGCCCTCCACGTGCAGGGCATCGGCCGGGAAGGTCACGTTCACGGTGGCGCTGCCGGCCCCCAGATACTGGCAGAGGCGGCACCAGCAGGCCCTGGCGCCGAGCGGCGCGGCATCGGCCGTGAAGCGCACCGCGCCGCACAGGCAGCCGCCGGAAACGCTCACCGCCGGCCCCGCATCAGGCAAACCCGCATCAGGCGATGGCCGCGACCAGGCCTTCGAACAGGCGGCGGCCGTCGGTGCGGCCGTGCGCCGGCTCCATCATCCGTTCGGGGTGCGGCATCATGCCCAGCACGTTGCCCGCATCGTTGAGGATGCCGGCGATGTCCCGCGCGGAGCCGTTCACCTGCTCGCCATAGCGGAAGGCGACGCGGCCTTCGCCCTCGAGCCGGTCCAGCGTTTCCGCGTCAGCGGTGTAATTGCCGTCATGATGGGCGACGGGGATGCGGATTTCCTCGCCCACCTCGTAGCGCGAGGTGAAGGCCGACTGGCTGGTGCCGACGGTCAGCGTCACGTCGCGGCAGACGAAGTTGAGGCCGGCGTTGCGCATCAGCGCGCCGGGCAGCAGCCCCGCCTCGGTCAGCACCTGGAAGCCGTTGCACACGCCGAGCACGGCCACGCCGCGGGCGGCGGCATCGGCCACGGCGCGCATCACCGGGCTGCGCGCGGCCATCGCGCCGGCGCGAAGGTAATCGCCATAGGAGAAGCCGCCCGGAACGCCGATCAGGCCCACGCCCTCGGGCAGCTCCGTCTCGCGGTGCCACACCATCGCCGGCGCCTCGCCGGTGACGTCCCGGATGGCGACGGCGAGATCGCGATCGCAGTTCGATCCGGGGAAGACGATGACGGCGCTCTTCATGCCGCGATCCGCTCGATCCGGAAATTCTCGATGACCGTGTTGGCGAGCAGCTTGCGGCACATCGCCTCGATGTCCGCGTCGCTGGTGCCGTCGGCCAGCGAAAGTTCGATCAGCTTGCCGGCGCGGACATCCTCCACGCCGGAAAAGCCGAGGCCCTCCAGCGCATGGTGGATGGCGCGGCCCTGCGGATCCAGAACGCCGTTCTTGAGGGTGACGTAGACGCGCGCCTTCATGCGATTCAGCCCGATGATGATTTGGATTGGCGGGCTTATGCGCCCGGGGGGCCTGGCTTTCAACCTTCCGTTGGCGCGGACGCCCCGCGCCAACGGCAAGTCGTTACTTTTTCTCGCGATTCTTGCGGTGCTTTTCGAGGTCGAGCACCGTGGTGTCGCCCTCCGGCAGCAGGCCGAGGCGGCGTGCGACCTCCTGATAGGCCTCCACCTCGCCGCCGAGGTCGCGGCGGAACCGGTCCTTGTCCAGCTTCTCGCCCGAGGTCATGTCCCACAGGCGGCAGCCGTCGGGGCTGATCTCGTCCGCCAGGATGATGCGGCTGTAATCATTGTCCCAGATGCGGCCGAATTCGAGCTTGAAGTCGACCAGCCGGATGCCGACGCCCGCGAACAGGCCGGACATGAAATCGTTCACGCGGATGGCGAGGTCGGCGATGTCGTGCATCTCCTCCTGGCTCGCCCAGCCGAAGCAGGCGATATGCTCGTCCGTCACCAGCGGATCGCCGAGCGCATCGTCCTTGTAATAATATTCGATGATCGTGCGCGGCAGCTGCGTGCCTTCCTCAATGCCCAGCCGCTTGCTGAGCGATCCGGCGGCGACGTTGCGCACGACCACCTCGATCGGCACGATTTCAACCTGGCGAATGAGTTGCTCGCGCATGTTGAGGCGGCGGATGAAGTGCGTCGGCACGCCGATCTGGCCGAGCAGGGTGAAGACATGCTCGGAAATCCGGTTGTTCAGCACGCCCTTGCCCGAGATCGTGCCCTTCTTCTGCGCGTTGAAGGCGGTCGCGTCGTCCTTGAAATACTGGATCAGCGTGCCGGGCTCTGGGCCTTCGTAAAGGATCTTGGCCTTGCCTTCGTAGATCTGGCGGCGGCGGGACATGGGCGCGGGCTCCCCGGGCGTTAAAAGAAGATCGCCCCGGACGCGGCGTCTGGGCGACGCGCAGCCGAGGCGGATGGACGGCCTATAACTCAAGGCCGGGCATGTGGCAACAAAGCCGGGCCGGCGGGGGCGGTGCCTTCGCCGGCCGCGGCCGATCAGCGGTAGAAGATATGGTCGCCCAGCACGCCGGCGCGTTCGCGGGTCCGGAAGAAGCGCGGCGGGGCCTGGTAGGAGGCGTGGTAGAAGAGGGCGCCCGGCATCACATCCGGGGCCTTGCCGGCCATCGCCTCGCGCGAAACCTCGACGGCGGTGCGCCACTGCGCGGTGGTGCGGCGCGGATTATAGGTGTTGGTGTTGAAGAACTGGCCCGGCTGGTGCGCCACGCCGCACACGGTATCGGCGAAGCGGCCCGATTCGAGGCGGTTCATGATGAGCTGGGCGACCGCGAGCTGCCCGGCGCGCGACTGGTTCGCGGCTTCGTGGTGGACGACCTTGGCCATGCATTCCAGCTCGGGATCGTCGATGCGTTCGGCCGAAGCCGTGGCTGTGGTGGCAGCGCGGGTGTCGCGCGCCGGAATATCCAGGGAAAGCGCAGGGGTCTCGACCGCTTCGCCCGGAGCATCCGCGACGATCGCGGGCGCAGTCTCTTCGGCGACGATGGCGGGAAACGCTGCGGAAACGGTGGCGGCCAGGGAGGTTTCGGAAGCGAAACCGAAGGTGGCCGGAACGGCCATCGCCATCGCGGCGGTGGCGGAGATATAGAGTTGGCGGCGGGAAGCGCGGAACGACATTCAAGGCTCTATCGAATGCGCAAAAGCCGTCCGTGCCCCCAAAACCAAACACTTGGGCGCGGCCGAAACTTTCACGTCTTGTCGATCAGCAGGGTAGGGACAGGATAGTCGCGATCCCCCGCAGCGACCGGATCGGCACCCACATCGGGTCGGCGGGGCGAGGAGTCAAATGTCGCACGACGAGTCGTTACGCTCACGGGACGGCCCGATGCACGTTCCGGGGAACCCATTGAGAAAACGGGTGGCTTGGCGGGCCGGTGGCGGCCCCCGTCGAATCGCGATGCGGCGTTGTGGCCGACGGCGGAATGCATGTAGAGCAGGCGAAGCTTAATGAAGTGTGAGCGATGAACCAGCATCCGGCCCGGCAAGAAGACGACGAACGCAATCTCGCCACCGAGATCGAGGACGTGATCGATCACGCCGTCGAGGAAGCGCTGGACAGCGCGCGGGCCGAGAATGCGGAGATGGCCTATCGCCGCGATCGGCTGCTCGCGGCGCTGACGCTGCTGGGCGGGGCGGGCCTGTTCCTCGGCACGCCCTTCGCGCTCCGGTCGGGGGCGGAATTCTTCCTTCCGGTGACGGCGGCGCTCGTGGTCGCGATCGCGCTGGTGCCGCTGCTCGAATGGCTGGAGCGGCGGCGCGTGCCGTCCGCGCTCGCGGCCTTCGCCTGCATGTCGCTGTTCCTGGGCGCGGCCAATATCGCCGTCGCCCTCATCGTCGTGCCGGCCAGCGACTGGTTCGCCCGCCTGCCGGAACGCGCCGGCCAGATGCGCGCCAACCTTTCGCCGCTGATCGAGCTTTACGCCAGCTTCGAACGTTTCATCGACGATCTGGTCCACACCTTCGCGCGCAAGCCGACGGCGGCGGCGACGGTCGCGGTGCAGACGCCCAATTCGCTGCTGGAAATCGTGGCTTCCTCCGCGCCTTATGCCGCGATCCAGATGTTCTTCGGCATATTGGTGGTCTTCTTCTTCCTGTCCGGCTGGACGCGGATGCGCCGCCGAATCATCCAGAGCCGGTCGAGCTTTTCCAACGCGATGATGACGGCGCGGGTGATCCAGGAGATGGTGGATTCCACCTCCGCCTATCTGGGCACGATCACCATCATCAACATGTCGCTGGGCGCGCTGGTGGCGGTGGCGCTGTGGGCGATCGGCATGGAAACGCCGATGATGTGGGGCGGCATCGTCGCGCTGCTCAACTACATCCCCTATCTCGGGCCGATCGCGGCGGCGCTGCTGCTGGCGGCGGGCGGGCTGATGACCTATCCCGACGTGTGGGTGGGCCTGGCGCCGGCGGCGATCTTCGTCGCCATCCACCTGATCGAGGCGAACGTGCTCACGCCCACGCTGGTGGGGCGGCGGCTGACGATCAATCCGCTGCTGATCCTGATCGCCCTGAGCTATTGGGGCTGGGTGTGGGGCACCACGGGCGCGCTGCTGGCGGTGCCGCTGCTCATCATCCTCAAGACGATATTGGATGCGGCGGGCAAGCCGGACATCGCCGGCTTCCTGTTCGAGGAAGGCACGCTCACCAACGGCCATCATGACGAGGTGATCGCCGCGATGGAGGCCGAGCGCGAGGCGAGGCGGAGTTCTCCACAATAATCCTTCCATGGCGGTTGACAGCCATCGGGGGCGGTTCTAGGGAGCGCGCCTCATCGCTTCGATGCGGGTGTAGCTCAGTTGGTTAGAGCGCCGGCCTGTCACGCCGGAGGTCGCGGGTTCGAGCCCCGTCACTCGCGCCATTCCCTGTAACGGGGGTGGTTTTCGNNAGGNTCGNNCTTCNNNTTNNNTGCGGGTGTAGCTCAGTTGGTTAGAGCGCCGGCCTGTCACGCCGGAGGTCGCGGGTTCGAGCCCCGTCACTCGCGCCACTTCCCATGCATCAGCATGCAACGCAGCCATGCAGCGGGAAGGGCGCCCTTCGCGCTCCCCACGCGCCTTCAATCCTTCCAGACGCCCAGCTCCATCCAGCGCAGCAGGCGCTTCATCGGCAGCGCCCATAGCCAGGCGAACCCCGCCACGACATAGAGGGCCATCGCGATCCACTCCGGCGGCGAAAGCGCCTCGACGATCGTCACGGCGGCGAATGCCCACAGGCCGATCAGCGCCAATATCAGGAACATGCCTGCGGGTTTGCGCCAGCTCGGGGTCATGCGGTCTCCGGTTCGATCCATTCGCGTTCGGTGGCGATCGCGTGGAGCGGCATGTCCCACGGATCGGCCGGCACCTCCTCCACTTCTTGCGCGGACCATGCAAGGCCGATCCTGCGGATATCGGGAAAGCGCGCGAACAGCCGGTCATAATAGCCGGCGCCCTGGCCCATCCGCATCAGCCGCCGGTCGAAGCCGACCAGCGGCGTGACGATCAGGTCCGGCAGGAGCGCGGGCGCGCCGTCGGCGGGCTGGAGCAGGCCGTGGCCGCCGGCGACGAGCGTGTCGCCGGGGCGCCAGCGATGGAAGGTCATCGGGCTTTCGGGGGTCGTGACGCGGGGCAGGGCGACGGCGCGGCCGCGATCGTGGAGCGCGTGGAGGAGGGGGCGGGGGTCCGCTTCCGACCCGATCGGCCAATAGCCGGCGATGACGCGGGCGTCCCGGATATGGGGAAGGGCCTGGGCGGCGAGGGCGTCGGCCGCCTCGCGCAACCGCCCCTCGCGATCGAGCAGCGCTGCGAAGTCGCGCCGCCGGCCGCGCAGCGCGCGCCGCAGGTCGGCCTTCGCCGGGATCATGCCGCCCGGATCATGCCGAAGCCGGGCCGTGGGCGGCAGGAGGAAAGGCGGCTGGAGGGTTGGCGGGACCACCATGGCCGTTTTCCGGAATATCCTCTGACGCCGTAAACGTCAGGTGGGGGCCGTGTGTTTTGGACCAGGGTCCTCACAGGGACAGCTCCCTTGGATGATGAATCGCCTCAGGGATGTTCAAAGGCTCGTACCGGGCAGTGCCCGCCGTCTTTCTATTTAGGCGTCCGTCCGGCCGGGCTCAAGGGCGATCGGCGTCGTTCAAGCCGGCCAGCGCTTCCAGCCGGTCGGCCAGGCGCTCCAGCGCGGTCAGCGCGGCGGGCTCGATCGCCGCCGGCGTCGCGGCGGGGGCGGGGGGGGCGGCCGTGCGGGGCGCCGCGCCGCGCTTGGCCTCGTCCAGCTCGTCGGCCAGCAGCAGGGAGGCGAAAAGGAACTGGCGCACCTCGTTCAGGCCGCCCACCGCCTGCGTCGCCCGCGCCATCCGCTCGTCGATGATTGCGGCCAGCCGGCGGAAATGCGCCTCCTCGCCGTCGCGGCACGCGAGCGCGTAGCGGCGTCCGCCGATATCGAGGTCGACTTCCGCCATCAGCCCGCCTTCCGCTGGTCGATGATCGCCGTCAGCCGCTCCATCGCCGCGCTGGTGCGCTCGCGCAGGCGGCGTTCCCGCTCGGCCAGCAGGTCGTAGCGTTGCTGCAGCTGGCCCAGCGCTTCCATGGCGGGATCGCCGCCGGGGCGGCCGGAACCCCGGCTTTCGAGGCGGGCGAGGGCGCGTTCGATGCGATCGATCGCGGAAATCAGGCGCTCGTCGGTCATCGCCGCACGCATAGCACGGCTCGGGCGCGCATCAATATCGCGCACCGCGCGCCCGGTGCATTCCACCGTGGTTGACGATCGGTGCTCCGCGCTACAAAGGGACCCGCGATCCCATTCGAATCGCCGCAGCCCCTGCGGTTTCCATCCCGCTTGATATACAAGGCTTGCCCATGACCGTCGCTCCCAAGCAACTCGCCAACGCCGTTCGCGCGCTGTCGATGGATGCCGTGCAGGCGGCCAATTCCGGGCATCCCGGCATGCCGATGGGAATGGCCGACGCCGCGACCGTGCTGTTCACCCAATATCTGAAGTTCGATCCGCAGGCGCCGAAATGGGCTGATCGCGACCGCTTCGTCCTGTCCGCCGGCCATGGATCGATGCTGATCTATTCGCTGCTCCATCTTACGGGGTACGCCCGTCCGACGATGGCGGATATCCGGAATTTCCGCCAGCTCCACAGCCCGTGCGCGGGCCATCCCGAGAATTTCGAGCTGGCCGGCGTGGAAGCGACCACCGGCCCGCTGGGCTCGGGCTTCGCCACCGCCGTGGGCATGGCCATCGCCGAACGCCACCTGAATGCCACCTTCGGCGACGACCTTGTCGATCACCGCACCTGGGTGATCGCCGGGGACGGCTGCCTGATGGAAGGCATCAACCATGAGGCGGTGGGCCTGGCCGGCCATCTCGGCCTCGGCCGCCTGATCGTGCTGTGGGACGACAACCGCATCACCATCGACGGATCGGTGGACCTTTCGTCGAGCGAGAACGTGCTCGGCCGCTACGATGCCTCGGGCTGGCACACCATCGCCTGCGACGGCCATGATCCGGCCGATGTCGCCCGCGCCATCGATGCCGCCATCGCCGATCCGCGCCCGTCGCTGATCGCCTGCCGCACCGTCATCGGCTATGGCGCGCCCAACAAGCAGGGCACGTCGGCCACCCACGGTTCGCCGCTGGGCGGGGACGAGGTCGCCGCCGCCCGCGCCGCGCTGGGCTGGGATTCGGCCCCGTTCGAGATTCCGGCGGACATCGCCGCCGCCTGGGCCGAGGCCGGCGCCCGCGGCGCGCCCGTCCGCGCCGAATGGGAAAAGCGGCTGGCCACGCATGCGCAGGGCGCTGAATTCACCCGCCGCATGGAAGGCCGGCTGCCGGTGAACGCCGCCGCTGCCGAACATATCCAGGCGCTGCTCGCCAATCCGCAGAAGGTCGCCACGCGCAAGGCTTCGGAAAACGCGCTCGAAGCGCTGACCGCCGCGATCCCGGAGATGGTGGGCGGTTCGGCCGATCTCACCGGTTCGAACAACACCAAGACCAAGATCCAGCAGCCGCTGACCGCCAAGGATTATTCCGGCCGCTACATCTATTACGGCATCCGCGAATTCGGCATGGCCGCCGCGATGAACGGCATGGCGCTGCATGGCGGCGTCATCCCCTATGGCGGCACCTTCCTGGTCTTCTCCGATTATTGCCGCCCGGCGATCCGCCTGTCGGCGCTGCAGCGGACCCGCGTCGTCTATGTGATGACGCACGATTCGATCGGGCTGGGCGAGGATGGCCCCACCCATCAGCCGATCGAGCATCTCATGTCGCTCAGGGTGATGCCCAATCTCGACGTCTATCGCCCCGCCGATGCGGTGGAGACGGCGGAATGCTGGGCGCTTTCGCTGGAGAAGGCGGACGGCCCGTCGCTGCTGGCGCTGAGCCGCCAGAACCTGCCGCAGGTGCGGACGGGCGCGGACGAGAATCTTTCGGCGAAGGGTGCCTATCGCCTGCGGGGCGCCACCGCCGCGCGCAAGGCGGTGATCGTCGCCAGTGGTTCCGAGGTGGAAATCGCGCTCGGCGTGGCGGAAAGGCTTGAAGCCGCCGGCATCGGCGCCGATGTCGTCTCCATGCCCTGCTGGTCGCGATTCGATGCGCAGACCCCGGAATATCGGGCGGAAATCCTGCCCGCCGACGTGCTGAAGATTTCGATCGAGGCCGGCACGACGATCGGCTGGGAACGTTATGTTGGGCTTGACGGCCTGCGCTTCGGCATCGACGGCTTCGGCGCGTCGGCGCCCGCGCCGGCCCTCTACGAATATTTCGGGCTCACGCCCGATGCGATCGCGCCCAAGATTCTTGCGGCGCTTGGCAACTAAGGAGACGAGACCATGGCGGTGAAGGTAGCGATCAACGGGTTCGGGCGTATCGGGCGTCTCGTCGCGCGGGCGATCCTGGAGCGTCCGGACAGCGGGCTCGAGCTGGTCGCGATCAACGATCTCGCCGATGCCAAGTCCAACGCGCTGCTCTTCAAGCGCGATTCCGTGCACGGCACCTGGCCGGGCTCGGTCGAGGTCGACGGCAACGATCTGATCATCGACGGCAAGCGCATCAAGGTTTCGGCCGAGCGCGATCCCGCCAACCTGCCGCACGCCGCCAACGGCGTGGACATCGCCTTCGAATGCACCGGCTTCTTCACCGATCGCGCGTCGGCTGAGAAGCATATCGCCGCCGGCGCCAAGAAGGTGCTGATCTCGGCCCCCGGCAAGAATGTCGACCTGACCGTCGTGTTCGGCGTCAACGACGACAAGCTGAAGCCGGAGCACAACATCGTCTCCAACGCGTCGTGCACCACCAACTGCCTGGCGCCCGTCGCCAAGGTGCTGAACGACACCATCGGCATCGAGCGTGGCCTGATGACCACGATCCACGCCTACACCAACGATCAGAAGATCCTCGATCAGATCCACCCGGATCTCCGCCGCGCCCGCGCGGCCGCGATGTCGATCATCCCGACGACCACGGGCGCCGCCCGCGCCGTAGGCGAGGTGCTGCCGGAGCTGAAGGGCAAGCTGGACGGTTCGGCCGTCCGCGTGCCTACGCCGGACGTCAGCCTCGTCGATCTCACCTTCACGCCGAAGCGCGACACCACCAAGGAAGAGGTGAACGCCATCCTCAAGGCGGCGTCGGAAAGCGGCCCGCTGGCCGGCATCCTCGATTATACGGACGAGCCGCTCGTCTCGATCGACTTCCAGCACACCGCGGCTTCCTCGACGGTCGACAGCCTCGAAACCGCCGTGCTGGACGGCAAGCTGGTGCGCGTCGTTTCCTGGTATGACAATGAATGGGGTTTCTCGAACCGCATGGTCGATACCGGCGCCGCCATGGGCAAGCTGCTCTAAGGCAAGGCAGGCATGACCGGCCGTCTCCTGGGGATCGCGCGCCATGATCGGCCGCGCGGCCCCATGGAGACGATCGATGCCGCCATCGTCACCCCGTCGCTCGGCATCCATGGCGATCATCGCGGCGCGGTGAAACCGGGCGGAAAGGGGCGCCGTCAGGTGACGGTGATCGCCCGCGCGGCCTGGGATGCGGCGATGGCGGATCTGGGGCTGGCCCAGCCGCTCGACTGGTGGGTCCGCCGCGCCAACCTGCTGGTGGATGGCATCGATCTCCCGCGCGAGGCGGGCGCCCGCCTTCTTTTCGCGGGCGGGGTGGTGCTGGAAATTACCGGCGAATGCGACCCGTGCCGCCGGATGGATGAAATCGCGCCCGGCCTGCAGGATGCGCTCGTGCCCGATTGGCGCGGCGGCATCACGGCGCGGGTGCTGGCCGGGGGCGAGCTTGCCATCGGCGACGAAGTAAGGATCGGGACATCATGACCTTCAAGACGCTGGACGATCTGGGCGATATCCGCGGCAAGCGCGTGCTGGTGCGCGAGGATCTGAACGTGCCCATGGACGGCGCGAAGGTGACGGACGATACCCGTCTGCGCGCCGCCGCGCCCACCTTGTCCGAACTGTCGGACAAGGGCGCCATCGTGCTGGTTCTGGCCCATTTCGGCCGGCCCAAGGCGCCGACGCCGGAATTGTCGCTGGCGCAGATCGTTCGCCCGCTGGCCGATGTGCTGGGCCGCGAGGTCCGCTACATCGATTGGGAAGGCGACAAGGAAGCTGTGGCGACGCTCCAGCCGGGGGACATCGCCGTTCTTGAAAATACGCGCTTCTTCGGCGGCGAGGAGAAGAATGATCCCGCCGTCGTCCAGCGCTTCGCCGCGCTCGGCGACATCTACGTCAACGACGCCTTCTCCGCCGCGCACCGCGCCCATGCCTCGACGGAGGGGCTGGCGCACGTGCTTCCCGCTTATGCGGGCCGCTCGATGCAGGCCGAACTGGAAGCGCTGGAAAAGGCGCTGGGGAAGCCCGAGCATCCTGTGGCGGCCGTGGTCGGCGGCGCCAAGGTCTCCACCAAGCTCGATGTGCTCAAGCATCTCGTTGCCAAGGTCGATCACCTCATCATCGGCGGCGGCATGGCCAACACCTTCCTCGCCGCGCGCGGCGTGGATGTGGGCAAGTCGCTGTGCGAGCACGACCTGACGAGCACCGCGCTCGAAATCCTCGACGCGGCGGACAAGGCCAATTGCATCGTCCACCTGCCTTATGACGTGGTGGTGGCCAAGGAATTCCGCGCCAATCCGCCGACGCGCACCGTGAACGTGCATGAGGTGGCGGCGGACGAGATGATCCTCGATGTCGGCCCCGCCGCCGTCGAGGCGCTGGGCGATGCGCTCAAGACCTGCCGCACCCTGGTGTGGAACGGCCCGCTCGGCGCCTTCGAGATTCCGCCCTTCGATGCCGCCACGGTGGCGCTCGCCCGGACGGCCGCCGCGCTCACCACCGCCGGCCAGCTCGTGTCGGTCGCCGGCGGCGGCGATACGGTGGCCGCGCTCAACCATGCCGGCGTGGCCGATCAGTTCAGCTTCGTCTCCACCGCCGGCGGCGCCTTCCTCGAATGGATGGAAGGCAAGGAACTGCCGGGCGTGAAGGCGCTCGGCTGAGCCTTGAGGGCGGGCGCCAATCCCCTTCTTCGTCATCCCCGCGCAGGCGGGGATCCATAGGCACCGACCCCGAAAGGGCCGCGATGTCGGGATACCATGGATTCCCGCCTTCGCGGGAATGACGGAAGGGAATTCCGAAACTCGTCGCCCATGCCCCGCATGATCCCGATCTTCGTTGGAACTGTCCTACGGCCGTTGGATCATGCTAAAGTCCCTTCATGGCCACGATCGACGGAAATCGACGTAATATTAGTCGCTTGCCGGCCATACCCGGCTTCTGCCCGATATCGCTGGCAATCCTCAACTTCCTCAACTTCGTTGGATTCGGCGGGCGCCGCGCCGGACCCCGGCGGGTGGTGCCGCCGGCATGATTTCCATCGCGGCCATCGATCATGTCGTGTTCCGGGTGGTCGATCTCGATCGCATGATCCGTTTCTACACCGGCATCCTAGGCGCGCGGTTGGAGAAGGTGCAGGCGGAGATCGGCCTTTATCAGCTTCGCCTCGGCACCGCGCTCGTCGATCTCGTGCCGGTGGAGGGCGCGCTCGGCGCGATGGGCGGCGCTCCGCCGGGCAGGGAGGGGCGCAATGTCGATCATGTCTGCTTCCGCGTGTCGCCATGGGATGGCGATGCGATCCTGGCCTTTCTCGCCGGCCATGGGATCGCGGCCGAAATCGCCTCGCGCTACGGCGCGGAGGGGGAGGGGCCTTCGATCTACCTCGCCGACCCGGAAGGCAATATGCTGGAGCTGAAAGGGCCGCCATGGCCTGTTGGTCCCGAACAGGACAGGATTTGACCGACAGGTCTTGTCCTGCGGGACAATTCGGATAGGGACGCGGGGACATGTCCCAACAGGAGCCGACGATGACCTTCACGCCCACCGTCAAAGCCATTCTCGACAAGTATGAAAGCGACAATCCCGGCGTTAAGGCCAATCTCGCCCGCATCCTGACGCAGGGCCGCCTCGGCGGCACCGGCAAGCTCATCATCCTGCCGGTGGACCAGGGGTTCGAACATGGCCCGGCGCGCAGCTTCTCGGTCAACGAGCCGGCCTATGACCCGCATTACCACTATCAGCTCGCCATCGATGCCGGCCTGTCGGCTTATGCGGCCCCGCTCGGCATGCTGGAAGCCGGCGCCGATGCCTTCGCCGGCCAGATCCCGACGATCCTGAAGGTCAATTCCTCGAACAGCTGGGCCACTTCCATCGACCAGGCCGTCACCGGTACGGTCGACGATGCGCTGCGGCTCGGCTGCTCGGCCATCGGCTTCACCATCTATCCGGGTTCGGACAACATCTTCGAGATGATGGAAGAAATCCGCGAGATGCGGGCGGAAGCCGCCGCCGTCGGCATCGCCACCGTGATCTGGTCCTATCCGCGCGGCGGCAATCTTTCCAAGGATGGCGAGCTGGCGCTCGACGTCGGCGCCTATGCCGCGCACATGGCGGCGCTGCTCGGCGCGCACATCATCAAGGTGAAGCTGCCGACCGACCATATCGAGCAGAAGGACGCGAAGAAGGCCTATGAGGGCTTCGACGCCTCCACCCAGGCCAAGCGCGTCGCCCATGTGGTGAAGAGCTGCTTCAACGGCCGCCGCATCGTCGTCTTCTCGGGCGGCGCGGCCAAGGGCGCGGACGCCGTCTATCAGGATGCCCGCGACATCCGCGATGGCGGCGGCAACGGATCGATCATCGGCCGCAACACCTTCCAGCGCCCGCGCGACGAGGCGCTGGCGATGCTCGACAAGCTCGTCCGCATCTACAAGAACGAGGAATAATCCGGGGAAAGGACCGGCGATGGAATTGTTGAGACGCGATTTCATCGCCGGGTCCACCGCCGTCGCGGCGCTCGCCGGCACCGCGCAGGCCGGGGCTCCGGCCAACGCGGCGATGTATGGGCTGATCGGCCGGATGATGGCACGGCCCGGCCAGCGGGACGCGCTGGCGGAAATCCTGCTGGATGGCGTTTCGGACATGCCCGGCTGCCTCAGCTACATCGTGGCCGAGGACGGCGAGAATGCCGACGCGCTGTGGATCACCGAGGTTTGGGAAAGCAGGGAAGCGCATGCGGCTTCGCTCTCGCTTCCCGCGGTCCGTGCCGCTATCGCCAGGGCGCGCCCACTGATAGCGGGCATGGACAACGGCCATTCGACCCGGCCGATCGGCGGACATGGATTGAAATGAACGATCAGGACGATTTCGACGACGAGGATCTGGCGCTCGACCCGCATTTCGCGGACCGTTTCGAGCAGGAGGAAAAGCCCGCCTGCCAGCTCTATTTGATCTCGCCGCCGAAGATCGACGAAGGCTTTGCCGATAGGCTGGCCGAGGCGCTGGATGCCAGCCCCGTGGCGGCCTTCCAGCTTCGCCTCAAGGGCATCGACGAACATGCCATCGCCGCGCTGGCGCCGCCGCTGCAGAAGGTCTGCGCCGATCGCGAGGTCGCCTTCATCGTCAACGATTCGATCGGCCTTGCCAAGCGCCTGAAGGCCGATGGCGTCCATCTCGGCCAGGATGACGGCGATCCCCGCGACGCGCGCGAGCAACTGGGCCGCGACGCGCAGATCGGCGTCACCTGCCACGACAGCCGGCATCTGGCGATGGAAGCGGGCGAGGCGGGGGCCGATTATGTGGCCTTCGGCGCCTTCTATCCCACCGATACCAAGGAGACGAAGCACCGGCCCGATCCCTCGATCCTGGGCTGGTGGTCGACGGTGACGGGCATACCTTGTGTCGCGATCGGCGGCATCACGCCGGACAATGCCAAGCCCCTGATCGATGCCGGGGCCGATTTCCTCGCCGTGTCAGGCGCCGTCTGGAACGATCCGGAAGGGCCGGCGGCGGCCGTCAGGAAATTCGCGGCGCTGCTCTCCGCTTCCTGAGGTTTTCCGGCCGGCGGCGCGTTCACCAGGTGCGGACGCGCCCCGTATCGACATGGACGAAGCCGTCGCGCGGATAATAGCCGACGCCGCCCCGGCCGATGGAAAGCGCCGCCGTGCGCAGCGTCTCCAGCCGCACGCCGGGCAGCGCGATGTCGCTCGCCTTGCCCAGCATGTGCTGGCTCTTGGTGGCGACGCCGTTGCTGCGGGCGTGCAGCGAGGCGTTGGTCTGCGGCGAGCGATAGCCGGAGATGAGGTCGAAGGAGGATCGCGGCGAGGCGCCGAGCTTGTCGCGCAGCGCCACCAGCAGGTCGATCAGATCGCGATCCATCGTGGTGACGTCGCCGGTGCGCCAGTCGCGCATGCCGTGGTTGATCTCGGCCAGCCCGTCCGCATCGAAGCCGCTCGCGCCCCAATAGCGCGCGTCGATCCGCTCGTTATTGTGGACGTTGCGGAAGGCCAGCCGCTTTTCGCCCACCATGGCGAAGGCTGCCTTCGGCGTGAGGAGCGCGCCGGCCCCGAAGGCGAGGGCGCCGGCCAGCAGCCCACGCCGATCCGTGTGTCTCGTAGCTACAGTCATGATGCCCAACCGCTTTTCAAACCCGGATCAGAAAATACGCCGGTGCGGTTGATAAGGAATAACCATGCGGGGAATCGGCCCCGCCAGCGCCACGGTCCGTCTTGTTTCCGTTAAGGCCAGGCAACGAAAAGCCGGTTTCCGGGCGCAAAAAAGGGCGGCCCCGGATGGAGCCGCCCTTCCTGTTCTTCGCCGAAGCGAGGAAGCTTACTTGAGCTCGACGGTCGCGCCGGCTTCTTCAAGCTGCTTCTTGAGCTTCTCGGCCTCGTCCTTGCCGACGCCTTCCTT
The DNA here is from genome assembly GCF_001853345.1 of Edaphosphingomonas haloaromaticamans. Classification (NCBI taxonomy): domain Bacteria; kingdom Pseudomonadati; phylum Pseudomonadota; class Alphaproteobacteria; order Sphingomonadales; family Rhizorhabdaceae; genus Edaphosphingomonas; species Edaphosphingomonas haloaromaticamans. The sequence continues at coordinate 1,954,191 of NZ_MIPT01000001.1, forward strand.
GATCGCCTTCGGCGCGCCTTCGACGAGCGCCTTGGCTTCGGTCAGGCCCAGGCCGGTGATGGCGCGGACTTCCTTGATGACGTTGATCTTCTTGCCACCGTCGCCGGTGAGGATCACGTCGAACTCGGTCTTCTCTTCGGCGGCAGCGCCACCGGCGGCGCCACCGGCGGCCGGAGCGGCAACGGCGACGGCCGCAGCGGCCGAAACGCCCCACTTCTCTTCGAGCAGCTTCGAAAGCTCAGCGGCTTCGAGAACGGTGAGGGCGGAAAGATCGTCAACAAGCTTCTGAAGGTCAGCCATTTAAAGTCTCCATGTGGGGCGCAGCGCCCCAGTCAGTGTCAGTGAAACGGTATCGAAAATCAGGCGTCGGTCTTGGCGGCGTAAGCGCCAAGCACGCGAGCGACCTGGCCGCCGGGCGCCTGAAGCACCTGGGCGATCTTGGTCGCGGGCGCGCTGACGAGCCCGATGATCTTCGCGCGCAGTTCGTCCAGCGACGGAAGCGTCGCCAGAGCCTTCACCCCATTCACGTCCAGGACAGTGTCACCCATCGCGCCGCCGACGATTTCCAACTTGTCGTTGGTCTTCGCGAATTCGACGACGACCTTGGCGGCCGCCACCGGATCGGCAGACGTGGAGAGCGCCGTCGGCCCCACCAGCAGATCGTTGATCGCTGTGTAGGGCGTGCCTTCGGTCGCAATGCGGGCGAGCGTATTCTTCGATACCCGATAGCTGGCGCCGGCTTCGCGCATCTTCACCCGAAGCGCAGTGGACTGCGCGACGGTAAGGCCGAGGTTGCGGGTCACGACGACCACGCCGCTCTCGGCGAAGGTGCTCTTCAGTTCGGCGACCAGGTCGGCTTTCTGAGCTCGATCCATGCCTTACTCCTTGACTGCCCCGACGGAACATCCGCCGAGGCCCCGCAGCCGGCATGCCGGATACGGGTGATTGCGCCGGCAGACGGATACGCAGTCCGCACGGCAAGTCCGAAGGGGTAGGGTAGTCTGACGCCGGGCATGGAGCCCTTGGCAGACCCGGAGGGACGGCCATTGGCCGGTCCGGAAACTCTATCCCCGCCTATGCAGCCGAATTAAGGGCCAAGGCCCAGCTGCAGTCTCGGACGGTACTTCCCTCGATTCGCCCCGCGGGGAGAAAAGAGAGACCCGCCGACGCGAGGCCGGCGGGTTTTCGTGGGCGGCCCTTAGCGCATCTCTGCGGAAAGGGCCAGCCCCAAACTTGCCCCCGAAAGGGCAAGCGATCTCGTTCAGGCGGCCGCCACGTCGGCGACGTCGACCTTGATGCCCGGGCCCATCGAGGAGCTCACGGCGATCTTCTTGACATACTTGCCCTTGGCGCCCGACGGCTTGGACTTCACCAGCGCATCGAGCAGCGCGTCGAAGTTGGCGCGCAGGTCTTCCGCCGGGAAGCTCGCCTTGCCGATGCCCGAGTGGATGATACCGGCCTTCTCGACGCGATATTCCACCTGGCCACCCTTGGCGGCCTTCACGGCTTCGCCGACGTTCATGGTGACGGTGCCGAGCTTCGGGTTCGGCATCAGGCCCTTGGGGCCGAGCACCTTGCCGAGGCGGCCGACGAGGCCCATCATGTCCGGGGTGGCGATGCAGCGATCGAAATCGATGTTGCCGGCCTGCACGGCTTCGAGCAGGTCTTCCGCGCCCACCACTTCCGCACCGGCGGCCTTGGCTTCCTCAGCCTTGGCGCCACGGGCGAACACGCCGACGCGAACATCCTTGCCGGTGCCCTTGGGCAGCGTCACCACGCCGCGGACCATCTGGTCGGCATGGCGGGGATCGACGCCCAGGTTGACGGCGACTTCGATCGTCTCGTCGAACTTGGCGGTAGCGTGGGTCTTGGCCAGCGCGATCGCTTCGTCGACGCCATAGAGCTTGGTCTTGTCGACCGCGTTCACCAGCGTCTTCTGCTTCTTGGTCAGCTTCTTCGGAGCGAACATGTCTTAGCCCTCCACCACTTCGAGGCCCATCGCGCGGGCGGAGCCTTCGATGATGCGGGTCGCCGCTTCGATATCGTTGGCGTTCAGATCCTTCATCTTCGCGGTCGCGATCTCGGCGAGCTGCGAGCGCTTGATCTTGCCGGCCGAAGCCTTGCCCGGCTCCTTGGAGCCCGACTTCAGGTTGGCGGCCTTCTTCAGCAGGTAGGACGCCGGCGGCGTCTTGGTGACGAAGGAGAAGGAACGGTCGGCATAGACGGTGATGACGGTCGGCAGCGGGGTGCCGACTTCCTCACCCTGGGTCTGCGCGTTGAACGCCTTGCAGAATTCCATGATGTTGACGCCGCGCTGACCGAGCGCGGGGCCGATCGGCGGGCTGGGATTGGCCTTGCCGGCCGGCACCTGCAGCTTGATATAGCCAGTGATCTTCTTGGCCATGGTTACTCACTCTCTTCCAAGTTTAGCGGTTCATGCGACGGCCGAGGCCGCCTCCCGCGGGCATTCCGGCTGGTGCCGGAAATCTCTTACTTCGCGCGCTCCACCTGCTCGAAATCGAGCTCGACGGGCGTCGCGCGGCCAAAGATCGACACCGAAACCTTGACCTTGTTCTTTTCGAAATCCAGCTCTTCGACCAGGCCGTTGAAGCTGGCGAAGGGGCCGTCCAGCACCTTGACGCTGTCGCCGATCTCGAAATCGACCTTGATCTTCGTCTTGGGCGCGGACGCGGCGGCCTCCTCCTTGGTGTTGAGGATGCGCGCGGCCTCGGCCTCGCTGATCGGCTGCGGCTTGCCCGACGAACCGAGGAAGCCCGTCACCTTCGGTGTGTTCTTCACCAGGTGATAGACGTCGTCGTTCATGCTGAGCTTCGCCAGCACATAGCCGGGGAAGAATTTGCGGTCGGAGGTGATCTTCTTGCCGCGGCGGACTTCCGTCACCTTCTCGGTCGGAACCTCGACGGCTTCCACGAGCTGCTCGAGACCGAGGCGCGCGGCATCGGCGAGGATCGTTTCCTTCACCTTGTTCTCGAAGCCCGAATAGGCATGGATGATGTACCAGCGCGCCATGTGCCTTGCCTGTTCCCCGATTAGTTGCCGGACGCCAGGCCGATCAGGAACTTCACGACGGCGCCGAAGAAGGAATCGACGCCGAAGAAGAAGATCGCCAGCAGCGACGTCATGATCGCGACGAGGATGCCGGTCGTGATCGTCTCACGACGGCTCGGCCAGACGACCTTCGCCGTCTCGGCACGGACCTGCCGGATGAATTCGCCGGGTGAAACCTTCGCCACCAAGAACCTCGCAATCCGTTTTCCGCCTCATCGCATCCGAATCGATCGGACGCAAACAGCGACAACGAGGCCGACGGCCGCTATCCGGTGTCCCGGCGCAGCCCGGCCTCGTCCTGCCTTTCCGGACCCTTGGACCAGCCTTTCCAGACACCTTCAGGCGGCTGGACTGGCAGGAGTGGAGGGACTCGAACCCCCGGCCCTCGGTTTTGGAGACCGATGCTCTACCAACTGAGCTACACTCCTCCGGGGTCCGGAGAGGAGGGCGACATAGCGGCGGCGAAAGGCGAGCGCAAGCCATGACGCGCAAAGATTTGCCCCTCGCCGTGGCGCGAAATGCGCGGCCGTCAGGCGGTGCGGCGCAGCGTTCCCGCGATCATCGCCCTGGCATCGTCGGGCGTTGCCGGGGCTCCGGTGAGAAAGCCCTGGAAGTGCGTGCAGCCGAGATCGCGGGCCACGCGCTGCTCCGCATCGGTCTCGGTTCCCTCGGCGGTCGTATCCATGCCGAGCGTGCCGGTCAGCGCCACGATCGCGCGGATCAGGCCCAGCGCGTCGGGATCGCGATCGGCCGCCGCGACGATCAGGCTGCGGTCGATCTTCACGGTGCTGAACCGGCCCTGGCGGATATGGCCGAGCGCGGAGGCGCAGGTGCCGAAATCGTCGAGCGAGATCCGCACCGAAAGCGCGCGCAGCCGATCGGCGGCGGCGCTGACGGCGGCGCTGTCCTCGCGGAAGGCCTTTTCGCCCACCTCCAGCTCCAGCCGCGACGGCGGCAGGCCGGATTGGGCGAGGGCGGAAAGGATGATCGCCGGCAGCTGCGGATCGATCATCTGTTCGCGGGCGAGGTTGACGTGGAGCCGGACATGATCCGGCCAGCGCGCGGCCTCGGCGCAGGCGGACCGGATCACCCATTCGCCGATCTGGCTCAGCAGCCGGGCTTCGCTGGCGATGGGGATGAATTCGTCCGGCGCCACCTCGCCCAGCTCGGCGTGCGTCCAGCGCAGCAATGCCTCGAAGCCGCTGATGCGGCCGTCGCGGGCGCGGACGACGGGCTGGTAGCTCAGCCGCAATTCCCGCCGGTCCATCGCGTCGCGCAGCGCGCTTTCGATCGCGCGGCGCTTTTCGGCGCGGGCCAGCAGGTTGGGCTCGAAACGCTGGTGGAGGCCCCGGCCGTCCTCCTTGGCGCGGTAGAGGGCGAGATCGGCGTTGCGGACCAGCATCTCGGCCGATCGCCCGTCGCGCGGGCCGATCGCCGTGCCCACGCTGGCGCCGACGCGGACGATCTGCTCGTCTATCTCGAAGGGGGCGGAAAGCGCGGCGATGATCGCCTCGCCCAGCGCATCGATGCGGGCGATGTCGGCGGCGTTGGCGACGACCAGGGCGAATTCGTCGCCCCCCAGCCGGCCGCAGGTATCGGCCGGGCCGATCAGGCCCAGCAGGCGCTGGGCCACGAGGCGCAGCAGCTTGTCCCCCACCGGATGGCCCAGCGTGTCGTTCACCGCCTTGAAGCGATCGAGATCGATCAGCATCAGCGCGCACTGGCCCTTTTCGCGGAAGCACCGCCCCAGCGCCTTGCGAAGGGCCTCGTTGAAGGCGGTGCGGTTGGCGAGGCCGGTCAGCGCGTCGAACCGCGCCATCCGGTCAATCTTGTCGGCCGATCGCCGCGCTTCGGTGATATCCGATCCCACCCCGTGATAGCCGGCGAAGCCGCCGCGTTCATCCTCGCGCGGGGCACCCGAAACGCGCCACCAGCGGGTTTCGTCGAGGATTGCCACGGGAAGCTCGAACTCGATGAAGCGTTCGCGCGCGTTCATGCGATTGAGCAGCTCGCGCAATTCCTGGGGATGATCCGCCGTCTCCCAATTCTCCCCGGCGAGCAGGCGGAACATCGGCATATGCTCCAGCGCCTCGGGCGTGGCGGCGGCGGCCTGGGCGAATGCGGGCGAGACGGAACGGAGGCAGCGCCCGGCATCGGTCTGCCAGAGCCAGCCGCCGTCGCGATCGCCGGATTCGCGGAGCAGAAGGCTTACCACCGCGCGCTTTTCGGTCAGCGCGATCTCCGCCCACTGGCGGCGGACGAAGGCGCGGGCATTGAGCAGCCCTCCGGCGGCGAGGAAGGCGGCATAGCCCACGGGAAGGGCCGCCAGCAGCCACGATCCGGTCTTGACCATCATCGCGGTGAGCCCCGCCGATCCGATCAGGATGAAGCCCAGCATTGCCGGAGGCACGGGCGCTGCGACCATGGCGGCGCTGGCGATGATGGCCGCCGAAACGAGGCATATCGCAAGCTGCTGCTCGATCGTGCCGGTGCCTGAAAGGAAGGCCGGCGGAATGGCCCACAGCGCGCCGAGCAGGATGGCGCGGGCGACGGCCCGGCGGACGGGTGCTCCGGATGCCGCCGGCCCGGTCCCCCGGCGCGCGCGCCGGGCGAGACGATGGATATCGATCGCGACGGCAGCGACGGCGGCGAGCCAGCCGATCAATTGCCAGGAAGGCGCGGCGCCCCACAGCAGCGCGGCCAGCACCGCGGCGCAGCCGATCTGGGCCAGCACGGCGCCGCCGCACAGCCGCGCCAGCTCGGCGATCTGTGCGGCGCGCACCTGTTCCCAGCCGGCCGGGCGATCGCGCAACATGCGCGATATGGCCCGCCAGCCAGCTCCGGTCGTCGACGATGGATCGGATCGCTGCCGCATGATGCGGACGATCCTTAGTTGCGGCGGGTTAGCGCAAAGTAACCGCGCCGGTTATTTCATGGACACGGATAATCGCGGCAGTTCCGCATAATTGCACGAAACTTGCCGCGATCCGTGTCAGGCGGCGATGTCGTAGGGCTGGATTTCGCCGGAAAGATACAGATTTCGCGCTTTCGCCCGGCTGAGCTTGCCGGAGCTGGTGCGCGGCAGCGTGCGGGGCGGCACCAGTTCGACCACGCAATGCATGCCGGTGATCGATCGCACCTTCNCGCGGATCTGGTCGCGCAGGCGCGCGCGCTCGGCCAGGTCCGACGTGCGGCACTGGACGAGCACCGCCGGCGTTTCCTCCCCGCCCGGCGTGGTGATCGCGAAGGCGGCGATGTCGCCGGCCTTGAAGCCGGGAATCTGCTCCACCGCCCATTCGATATCCTGCGGCCAGTGGTTCTTGCCGTTGATGATGATCATGTCCTTGGCGCGGCCGACGATATAGATGTAGCCGTCGCTCAGATATCCCATGTCGCCGGTGTCAAGCCAGCCGTCCACCATGCAGGCGGCGGTGGATTCGGGATCGCGGAAATATCCGTCCATGATCGACGGGCCCTTGCACCAGACCTTGCCGATCGCACGGTCGGGCAGGGGGCTGCCGTCCTCGTCGCGTATCTCGACCAGCATGTCCTTCACCGGCTTGCCGCAGTTCACGATCGCGCGATAGCGCTGCGGCCGGCCGATCGCGGCGTCGCCGCCGGAAAGCTGGGTTTCCTCCACCAGCTCCACGACGATGCCTTCGCCGGGCGGCATGATCGAAACCGCCAGCGTCGCTTCGGCCAGGCCATAGCTGGGCAGGAAGGCCGATGCGTTGAAGCCGGCTTCGGCGAAGGCGTCGACGAAGGCCTGCATCACGTCCGGCCGGATCATGTCCGCGCCGTTGCCGGCCACCCGCCAGCGCGAAAGATCGAACCGGTCGGAAGCCTTGGTCTGGCTGGACATGCGGCGGGCGCAGATATCGTAGCCGAAGGTCGGCGAATAGCTGAGCGTCGTGCCGGGGTTGCGGCTGATGAGGTCGAGCCAGGCGAGCGGACGCCGGGCGAAATCCTCGGTCTTCAGATAATCGACCGACACCTGGTTGGCGATCGGCGACAGGAAGCAGCCGACCAGCCCCATGTCATGATACCAGGGCAGCCACGATATGCAGCGATCCTGCGGTTCCAGCGCCATGCCATGAGCGTGGGCGGCCAGATTGTTGAGCAGCGCCGCGTGGGTCACGGCCACGCCGTGCGGAAAGCGCGTCGATCCGCTGGAATATTGCAGATAGGCGATGTCATGCGGCGCAGCATGCGGCAGCGGCGCGGGATCGGCGTCCCGCTGGCCGAATTCCTCGTAGCTGATGCCTTCGACGTGGCAGGCGGCCGCGGCGGCGCCGGCCATCTCGCGCAATTCCTCGGGGAAGATGAGCATCTTCGGGTCGGAACTGCCGAGCTGGACCTTGAGCTGGTCGATATAGCTTTCCTTGCCGCCGAAGCTGGTCGGCAGCGGCAGCGGCACCGGCCAGGCGCCGGCATAGACCGCGCCGAAGAAGAGCGCGGCGAATTCCGGTCCCGTCTCGGCGACGAGCGCGATCCGGTCGGCTGTCCGCACGCCGTGGGCGATCAGCCGATAGGCAGTGGCGATCGCATCCGCGCGCAGATCGGCATAGGCATAGGGGCGCACCAACGCGCCGCGCGCGTCGTGGAAGTTGAGCCCGCGCACGCCGCTGGCGGCATAGTCCAGCGCATCGCCCAGCGTCGCGAATTCCGAGAAGATGCGCGGAAGGGCATCCTCGGTCGGCGTCGGGGCGATCGTCGCCTTGGCTTCGGCGCTGGCGGGCGTGGTGGCTTTGATCGTCGTGGCTGCGGTCTTGTTCAGCACCGACGGCGACTCCTTAGATTCTTGGTCGAACGGTAATCGTCAGCCGATCCCCGTTCGCGATTGCTGGGTTCCAGCCGCACGAAGCGGCATATTACGCACGGAATACCCCAATGGACGCGTTCTAAATCCGGCCCGACTGTGGCACAAACATGGCGCGTGGCACGATCATCATCATATCGCAACCATAAGTCGCTCGATGCCGAGGCATTGGAGCGACTCGCCATCGCCTATGTCGGCCGCTTTGCGACGACGCGGGCGAAGCTCGCCGCCTATCTCCGCCGCAAGCTCGCCGAGCGCGATTGGGAGGGCGAGGGCGCCCCGCCCGTGGAGGCGATCGTCGCGCGCTTCGCCGAGGCGGGCTATATCGACGATCGCGGCTTCGCGGAGGCGCGCGCGGCCGCATTCGTGCGGCGCGGCTATGGCGCGCGCCGCCTGGCCGATCGCCTGCGCGCCGACGGCGTGGAGGGCGAGGACGCCGCCGCCGCCCGCGATGTTGCCGAAAACGGGGCGTGGGATGCGGCGCTGGCCTTCGCCCGTCGCCGCAGGATCGGCCCGTTCGCCGCCGAGCCTCTCGATCCCGATGCCCGCCGCCGCGCGCTCGCGGCGATGCTGAGGGCGGGGCATTCGCTGGAGCTTGCCCGGAAAATCATCGCCTGCGCGCCGGATGATGTCCCGGATCGGATCAGTTGAGCGAAAGACGGTAATTGGACCTTCGTTTCGGTTGCGGCCCGTGCTAGCTTCGTCAGATGCTTACCGGGGGGGTGGGCCTAATGAAGTTTGAAAGTCAGGTGTCGCGGGCATCGGAGAATTCGGCCATTGAGGATGTCGGGGTGGGCGAAAGCCTGCTTTCCGAGCCGGTGGACGAGGGCTTCTCCATCGGCGGCACCGTAAAATGGTTCGATGCCACAAGGGGATTCGGTTTCCTGATCGGAGACGATGGGGTCGGGGATATCCTCGTCCATTTTTCGGTGTTGCGCGAACATGATCGGCGGACGCTGCCGGAAGGCGCGCGCGCCACGGTCATCGCGGTGCGCCGCGAGCGGGGTCTGCAGGCGCGATCGGTGATCGATATCGATCTCACCACCGCCACCGGCCCGGATGCCGACGCGATCGCCCAGCGCAGCGCCGACCGGGTCGATCCCGCCGAACTGGTCGAGGATGCCGGCGAATTCGAGCCCGTCGTGGTCAAATGGTTCAACCGCCTGAAGGGCTATGGCTTCGTCGTCCGTCCGGATGACGAGCAGGACATATTCGTCCACATGGAGGTGGTGCGCCGTGCCGGGCTCAGCGATCTGGAGCCCGATCAGGCGTTGCTCGCCAGGGTGGCTTCCGGCCGGAAGGGGCCGCTGGCCGTGATGGTGCAGGTGAGCTGAATCATTTCACCGGCGCCGAAATCGTCCTAATGGGGGCCATGATCAGACGCTCTCTTGCTCCGGTCGCCGCGCTGATGCTGGCGATCTCTCCCTTGGCCGGCTGCGCCGCCGCCAAGACCGCGAATGCCGCAGCCCAGGCGGAGGACCTCGTTCCGCTGACGATCGCGACGAGTTCGGGCGCGCGCAGCTTCCTGGTGGAAATGGCGCGGACCCCGGCGGAGCAGGAGCGCGGGCTCATGTTCCGCACCGAGCTAGCGGCCGATCGCGGCATGCTCTTCCCTTATGATCCGCCCCAGCCGGCCAGTTTCTGGATGAAGAACACGCTGATTCCCCTGGATATGATCTTCATACGGCGCGACGGCACGATCGCCCGCATCGCCGAGAACACGATTCCCGAATCGCTACAGCCGGTGCCCTCGGGCGAGCCGGTCGGCGCCGTGCTGGAGATTGCCGGCGGCGGCGCCGCGGCGCTGGGAATCGCCGTGGGCGACAAGGTCAGCTGGCACGATCCGCGGCGCAAGGGCATCCGCTGAACGGCATCGGCGGCTTTGCCGTTGCACCCACCCCGTCACAAAGGCTAAGCGCACACCCATGGGTCTGTTGAAAAGCATCTTCACCTGGTGGGACGGCGCCACCATCGGCACCTCGCTCTGGAGCCGCCGCAACGGCACCAGGATTGGCGAGGACGCGCTGGGCAACGTCTATTATGAAAGCCGCGCGGGCAAGTCGCCGCGCCGCCGCTGGGTGATCTATAACGGCTCGAACGATGCGAGCCGGGTGCCCGCCGAATGGCATGGCTGGCTGCACCAGACGATCGAGGAGGCGCCGGACAAGGCACTGCCTCCGGCCCGCGCCTGGCAGCAGCCGTCCCGTCCCAACGCCACCGGCACGGCCCTGGCCTATCGCCCGCCCGGCGCGTTGGAGAAAGGCGGCCATCGTGCCGCCGCGACGGGCGATTATGAGGCCTGGAGCCCGAACTGACCATGAAAGCGCTGCTGCGGGAAAATGTCGGCGAAGCGCTGGTCGGCCTTCTGGTCGTCCTCCTCGCCGCATGGTTCGTGATGTTCGCATGGGACAGCACGGGCGGCGGCGCGCGCGCGGGCGCGGTGCGGGTCACGGCGCTCTTCCCCAATGCGGCGGGCGTCAACGTCGGCACCGATGTGCGGGTGGCCGGCCTCAAGGTCGGCACCGTCGCCGAACAGCATCTCGATCCGCAGAGCTTCCAGGTGGCGGTGACGCTGGCGATCGATCCCAGCGTGAAGATCCCGTCGGACAGCAGCGCCGCCATCACCTCCGAAGGCTTTCTCGGCGCCACCTATGTCGCGCTGATGCCCGGCGGGTCGGAGACGCCGCTGAAGACGGGCGACACGATCATCGATACCCAGGGCGCCACCGACCTGATGGGCATGATCGGCCAGTTCGTGAACGGCACGGGCCGCGATTCCGACAGTTCCGCCAAGAATGAAGGCGCCGCAGCGGACGGCGCCACGCCGTGAAACGGATCGTCGCGGCGACGGCGCTCGCCGCGCTGCTGGGCTTCGGCGCGTGGCAGGCGGCGGAAGCCCTGCAGAACGAGGCCGCGCCGCCGCAGCCCATCGTGGATACCGATCCGAAACCGGCCGCGCCCGGCGAGCCTTCCTCAACCAACGCGGACGCGCCTTCCAGGCCGCCTGCGGAAAGGCGGGCGGCTGAACCCGCCGTCCGCGCCGCCACGCCGATGGCCGATCGCATCGCGGTGATCGGCCTGCTCAACAAGCGGAACGGCATTGCCCGCGATTTCTCGATGCATCCCGGCCAGGCGGTGCGGGCGGGCGACGTCATCATCCGGCTGAAGGCGTGCGAGGAAACCGCGCCGTGGGAACCGCAGAAGCTGACCGGGGCCTTCATCCAGACCGACATTCGCGGCCGCGACAATGTGTGGCGGCGGGTATTTTCAGGCTGGCTCTACAAGGAGTCGCCCTCGCTCAACATGGTCGAGCATCCGATCTACGATGTCTGGCCCAAAAGCTGCACGATGCGCCATCCCGATGTAGGGCCGGAAACCGTGTCCGCCGGATCATCGCAGGGCGCCCCGCGATCCAGCGCGAAGAAGTCGGGCGGCCCCACGCCGTCGGGCGAAGGGGAAAGCCCTCCAACCCCGCCGACCACGCCGCCGCCCCTCGCGCCCAGCGCCGCATCCAGCAACGCGACATAATCGTCGCGGCTGATCTCGATCGCGCCCAGCGAGGCGAGATGATCGGTGATGAACTGGCAGTCGAGCAGGCGGAAATTGCCGAGCGCAAGCCGCGCCACCAGCCAGGCGAGCGCGACCTTCGATGCATCGCGCTGCCGGCTGAACATGCTCTCGCCGAAGAAGGCGCCGCCCAGCGCCACGCCGTAGAGGCCGCCGACCAGCTCCTCGCCCATCCAGCATTCCACCGAATGGGCATGGCCGCGCAGATGCAGGTCGCCATAGGCTGCCTCGATCTGCGGGTTGATCCAGGTATCGGGGCGGTCGGGGCGCGGTTCCGCGCAGCAGGAAACCACGCGGGCGAAGGCCTTGTTCACCGTCACGGTGAAGCGATCGGACCGGATCGTCTTGGCCAGCGACCGCGAAAGCCTGAACCCGTTCAGCGGCAGGATGCCGCGCCGCTTGGGTTCCACCCAGAATATCTCGCGGGCGTCACGGCTGTCCGCCATCGGAAACACACCGACGGAGTAAGCGCGTAGCAGCAGATCCGGGTCGAGGCGCGACATGTGGGACGATCGTAACCCGCCGCGAGGCGGGAGTGAACAGCATTTACGCGCGGGCGGCCCCGCTGCCCTCGCTCATGCCTGGGCCAGGCGGCGCTCTATTCCGCGCCACAGGCTGGAAAACGCCTCGCTGGCAGGGGATTTCGGGGCGAAGGCGCCCACCGGCTCGCGCCGCGCGGCCATCGCCTCGATCGCGCTCGCCATCGGCACGACGGGCCAGTCCGGCTGTTCGGCCAGCGCCGACAGGTGCAGCGCGCGACGGCGATCGACCATGGTGAACACCGGCAGGATCGGCGCATGGCGGCCATGCTCACGCGTCAGATGGGCCACCACTTCGTCCAGCGCGCGGCGGGAAAGCGGGGAGGGGATCAGCGGCACGAGGATCAGCGAGGCGGCCCGCATCGCCTGATCGGCGGTCTCGGTAAGGCCCGGCGGGCAATCGAGGACGATGCGGTCATGATCGCGGCCGATATCGTCGATCAGCTTGGCCATCCGCTTCTTCTTGCCGAGCCCGAAGAAGAAGTGATCGAGGCCGCGCAGCGATGCGTCCGCCGGCAGCAGCCAGAGCCGGTCTATGGCGGTGGGAGTTCGCAGCTTCGCCGGGGCGACGTCCTTGGCGAACACGGCCTGCGCCACGTTGCGGCCGGTTTCGCCGCCCAGCAGGAATGTGGAGGCCGCCTGCGGATCGAGATCCCAGAGCAAGGTCCGCCGGGAGGATTGGGCGGCGGCGCACCAGGCAAGGTTCACGGCCAGCGTCGTCTTGCCCACGCCGCCCTTCAGGCTGAAGACGGCGATGGTCGCGGCGCCTGCGCCCCCATTTGCCTGCTTGCGGTGCGGCGGGGGCGTCAGGGCCATGTCAGCTCCTCGATTGGCTGAATCCGTCGGAAAGGACGGATGCTACAGGATTTCGCGCACCTTGTCCTGCGGGCGGGCCAGCACCACGCCCTTCTCGGTCTCCACCAGCGGGCGTTCGATCAGGATCGGATCGGCCAGCATCGCATCCAGGATTGCATTGTCGCTGGCATTGGCGGCGACCAGCGCCTTCGCGCCCTCTTCCTTCATGCGCAGCCCCGCGCGCGGGCTGATGCCGGCCTTGCGATAAAGCTCGGCCAGCTTGGCGCGGGTGGGCGGCGTCTTCAGATATTCCACCACCGTCACGTCGGCGCCGGCTTCCTCGAGGATCGCGAGCGTCTTGCGCGACGTGCCGCATTTGGGGTTGTGCCAGATGGTGGCCTTCATTCCGCGGCCTCCTGCCCGGCCAGCCACTCCTCCAGCCATTTGATCGTGTAGTTGCCCTTCTGGAAATCGGGATCGTCCAGCAGCGCCTGGTGCAGCGGGATGGTGGTCTTCACGCCGTCGATCACGAATTCCTCCAGCGCCCGCCGCAGCCGGCGCAACGCGCCCTCGCGGGTGGTGCCGTAGACGATCAGCTTGGCGATCATGCTGTCGTAATAAGGCGGGATGCGATAGCCGGCATAAAGCCCGCTATCGACGCGCACGTTCATGCCGCCCGGCGCGTGGAACTGCTTCACCAGCCCCGGCGAGGGCGCGAAGGTGCGCGGGTCTTCGGCATTGATCCGGCATTCGATGGCGTGGCCCCGGAAATGCACGTCCTCCTGCCGCAGCGTCAGGCCGTGGCCGTCGGCGATGCGGATCTGCTCGCGCACCAGATCGAGCCCGGTGATCGCCTCCGTCACCGGATGCTCCACCTGCAGGCGGGTGTTCATCTCGATGAAGTAGAAGCGGCCGTCCTCGTAGAGGAACTCGATCGTGCCGGCGCCGCGATAGCCCATCTCCGCCATCGCCTTGGCGACGATGCCGCCCATCTCCTCGCGCTGGGCGGCGGTGATGACGGGGGAGGGGGCTTCCTCCAGCACCTTCTGGTGGCGACGCTGGAGCGAGCAGTCCCGCTCGCCCAGGTGGATGGCGTTGCCCTTGCCGTCGCCGAAGATCTGGAACTCGATATGGCGCGGATCGCCCAGATATTTTTCCATGTAGACGGTGGCGTCGCCGAAGGCGGCCTTCGCCTCCGACCCCGCCTGCGCCATCAGGCTTTCCAGCTGGTCCTCGCTCGGCACCACCTTCATGCCGCGCCCGCCGCCGCCGGACGCGGCCTTGATGAGCACGGGATAGCCGATCTCGGCGGCGACCTTCCGGGCCTGATCGAAGGACGTCAGCGGCCCATCCGATCCCGGCACCAGCGGCAGGCCCAGCTTGGCGGCCGTCAGCTTCGCCTCGATCTTGTCGCCCATCGTCCGGATATGTTCGGGCTTGGGGCCGATCCAGATGATGTTGTGGCTTTCCACGATCTCCGCAAAGCGGGCATTTTCCGAAAGGAAGCCGTAGCCGGGATGGATCGCGTCCGCGCCGGAGATTTCGGCGGCGGCGATGATGTTCGGAATGTTCAGATAGCTTTCGGCCGCCGGCGGCGGGCCGATGCACACCGCCTGATCGGCCAGCCGCACGTGCATCGCGTCCGCGTCGGCGGTGGAATGCACCGCCACCGTCTGGATGCCCATTTCATGGCAGGCGCGATGGATGCGCAGCGCGATTTCGCCGCGATTGGCGATGAGGACCTTGTGGATCGCCATCGCCGCTTACTCGATGATCAGCAGCGGCTGATCGAATTCCACGGGCTGGCCGTTTTCGACCAGCACATCGCGGACGACGCCGCCGCGCGACGCGGTGATCGGGTTCATCACCTTCATCGCCTCGACGATCAGCAGCGTCTGGCCCGCGGCAACCTTGTCGCCGGGAGAGACGAAGGTCGGCGCGCCGGGTTCGGGCGCGAGATAGACCGTGCCCACCATCGGCGATTTCACGGCGCCCGGATGGTCCGCCGGGGCGGCTTCCACGATCGGCGCGGCCGGCAGCGTGGCGGCGGGAGCGCCGGCGGCGGGCGCCGGGGCGGCGGCATAGGCCACCGGGGCGGGCGACGCCGCCTTGCGGGCCACGCGGATGCGGCGATCGCCGTCCTCGACCTCGATCTCGGTGAGCTTGGTGGCGTCCAGCAGCTCGGCCAGCTGCTTCACCAGATCGACGTCGACCCGGATCGGGCCCTCATGCTTCTCGGTCATTGGATCTGACCCTTCTCTTGTCTTGCTTGTTTCAAAGTTGCGCGCGCTACTGTCAGAGCTTCGCCGCCGCGTCCAGCGCGAGCGTGTAGGAAAGCGCGCCGAAGCCCGCCACCGTGCCCCGTGCCGCCATGCCGACAAAGCTCTTGTGACGGAAGCTTTCGCGCGCGTGCGGATTGGAAAGATGCACCTCGATCACCGGCACGCGGATCGCCTTGATCGCGTCGTGCAGCGCCACCGACGTGTGCGTATAGCCGCCGGGGTTGAGCAGCACGGCCCTGGCCGGCAGCGCGTTCGCCTCGTGCAGCCAGTCGATCAGATGCCCCTCATGGTTGGACTGGCGCATGTCGATGGTGAGGCCGAGCGCGCGTGCCTGGTCCTCCAGCCGGTCGGCGATGTCGTCCAGCGTATCCGATCCGTATATCTCCGGCTCGCGCAGGCCGAGCAGATTCAGGTTCGGACCGTTCAGGACGAAAATCGTATCGGCCATGCGTGGGATGCCTTGCGGTTGCGATCGGGGTAGGGCGGTTTCTATATGGGGTCGAAGCCGATGTCCAAGCATGGACATCCTTATTGCATTCCCCCCTCGAGGAGCCTTTTCGAACATGACCATCGACGGCACCATCCAGCTTCGCGTGAATGGCGAGCATCGTCGCGTGCCGGCGGGGCTCACGCTCGCCGGGCTCGCGGCCGATCTGGGGCTGGATCCGGCCAAGGTCGCCGTGGAGCGCAACCTGGAGGTCGTGCCCCGTTCCACCCTTACCGACGTGGTGATCGAGGATGGCGACGAGCTGGAGATCGTCCATTTCGTCGGCGGCGGCGATCATGCCGCGAAGGTGGAGGAGGATAGCTGGACGGTCGCCGGCCGCACCTTCCGCTCGCGGCTGATCGTCGGCACCGGCAAATATAAGGATTTCGCGCAGAATGCCGCCGCGGTGGAGGCATCGGGGGCGGAGATCGTCACCGTCGCCGTCCGCCGGGTGAACATCGCCGATCCCAAGGCGCCGATGCTGACCGACTATATCGATCCGAAGAAGATCACCTACCTGCCCAACACCGCCGGCTGCTTCACGGCGGACGAGGCGATTCGCACCCTCCGCCTTGCCCGCGAGGCGGGCGGCTGGACCCTGGTGAAGCTGGAGGTGCTGGGCGAGGCGCGCACCCTCTATCCCGACATGCTGGAAACGCTCCGCGCGACGGAAATCCTTGCCAGGGAAGGGTTCCAGCCGATGGTCTATTGCGTGGACGATCCGATCGCGGCGAAGCGGCTGGAGGATGCCGGCGCGGTCGCGATCATGCCCCTGGGCGCGCCGATCGGTTCGGGACTGGGCATCCAGAACCGGGTGACGATCCGGCTGATCGTGGAAGGCGCCGGGATGCCGGTGCTGGTCGATGCCGGCGTCGGCACCGCATCCGACGCGGCGGTCGCGATGGAGCTGGGCTGCGACGGCGTGCTGATGAACACCGCGATCGCCGAGGCGAAGGACCCGATCCTGATGGCCCAGGCGATGAAGGCCGCGGTGGAATCGGGGCGCATGGCCTATCGCGCGGGCCGCATGGGCCGCAGGCTCTATGCCGATCCGTCGAGCCCGCTGGCGGGGCTGATCTAAACCAGCCTTGCGAGCCTTTTCGGGGCGGCGAGGCGATAGCTTTGCCGCACCCGATCCTCGATATGATCCCAGTCGGGTTCGCCGCCGTCCAGCCGGATGCCGATCCAGCCGGAAACGCCGATATAAGCGGGCCAGTAATAGAGGCCGGGATCGGCCTCGATCAGCATCTCCTGCTCTTCCCGGCCGCTCGTCTTCACCATGATGCTCACCGGGGCGCCGTGATGGCCGTGGTCGGCGAAATAAGCGAACATCTTCTTGCCGGCGACGTGGAAGCCATGGGCGCCGTGGGAAAGCCTGGTGCCGGCTTCGGGCAGCGCGAGGCATATCGCGCTTATCCGTTCGAGCAGGGCTGCCGCGTTCAGCGCAGGCTCCGCGCATAATCGGCGAGCGCGCGGGCGTAGAGCGCATGCTCCTGCCCCAGCACCCGTTCGGCCAGCGTATCGGGCGTATCGCCCGGCAGCACGGGCACGCGCGCCTGCGCGACGACCGGGCCGTCATCCAGCTCGGGCGTCACCACATGCACCGAGCAGCCGGCTTCCGCATCGCCGGCGGCGATGGCGCGGGCATGGGTATCCAGCCCCTTGTAGAGCGGCAGCAGCGAGGGGTGGATGTTGAGGATGCGCCCCTGCCAGCCGGCGATGAATTCGGGGGAGAGCAGGCGCATATAGCCGGCGAGCGCGATCAGCTCGACATCGGCGGCGCGCAGCTCGGCATCCAGCAGCGCATCGAATTCGGCGCGCGGCATCCCCTTGTGGCTTTTCGCCCAGGTCGGGATGCCGGCCGCGGCGGCGATCGCCAGCCCGCCAGCATCCTCGACATTGGAAAGCACCCGGACCACCCGATAGGGGCTGTCGGGGGCCTCGCTCGCCTTCACCAGCGAGGCCATGTTCGATCCGCGGCCCGAAATCAGTATGCCGACGCGAACCGGATCAGCCTTCATGCGTGGCCGTCCAGGCCGCCCGCGCGCTCCATGCCTCGGCCGAACCGGAAACCGTGCAGCCCTTGGCGCCCTGCGCGATCCGGCCGATGCGGAACACCGTCTCGCCCGCCGATTCGAGCGCGGCGGCAACCCCGTCGGCCTCGTCCGGCCGCACGATCACGGCCATGCCGATCCCGCAGTTGAAGGTGCGGGCCATTTCCCCAGGCTCGATATTGCCCTGCGCTTGCAGGAAGGCCATCAGCCGCGGCTGCGGCCAGGCATCGGCATCGACATGGGCGTGGAGGCCATCGGGCAGCACGCGCGGGATATTCTCCAGCAACCCGCCGCCGGTGATGTGGGCCATGGCGGCCACCTTGCCGGCGCGGATCAAGGGCAGCAGCGACTTCACATAGATGCGGGTCGGCGCCAGCAGCGCATCGATCAGCAGCACGTCCTGATCGAACAGGGCGGGGCGGTCGAGCTTCCAGCCCTTGTCGGCGGCCAGCCGGCGGACGAGCGAGAAGCCGTTGGAATGGACGCCGGAAGAGGCGAGGCCCAGGATCACATCCCCCTCGGCCACGCGCGTGCCCGTCAGCGCCTGATCGCGCTCCACGGCGCCCACGCAGAAGCCGGCGAGGTCATAGTCGCCATCGGCATACATGCCCGGCATCTCGGCGGTCTCGCCGCCGATCAGCGCGCAGCCGGCGATGCGGCAGCCTTCGGCGATGCCGGCGATCACCCGTTCTGCCACGCCGTTGTCGAGCTTCCCGGTCGCGAAATAATCGAGGAAGAAGAGCGGCTCGGCACCCTGCACGATCAGGTCGTTCACGCACATGGCGACCAGATCGATGCCCACGCCGTCATGCTTGCCGCTGTCGATGGCAAGCTTCAGCTTGGTGCCCACGCCGTCATTGGCGGCCACCAGCAGCGGATCGGCATAGCCCGCGGCCTTCAGGTCGAAGAAGCCGCCGAACCCGCCGAGGTCGGCATTGGCGCCCGGCCGCGCGGTGGCGCGCGCCAGCGGCGCGATCGCCTTCACCAGGGCGTTTCCGGCCGCGATGGAGACGCCGGCCTTGGCGTAGGTATAGGGGGTATCGTCGCTCATGACGTCCGCCTAGACATATCCTGCTTGGATTTCCACGCCCAAGTCGCCAAAAGACGGCGGTGATCTCCGCCGTTCGTTCCTTGCCTCCGCTGAATCGTGCCGGGCTCGCCTTGCTGGCGGCCGGGCTGCTGGGCGTTGCAGGCGTCGTCTTCGCCCAGATTGAAGGCAGTGACAGGGGGATAGCCCCCATCGACAGCACGTCGAGCTACGAGGTCGGCGGCGTTGCCGTGGACGTCGCCGCACGCGACGCCGATGCCGCGCGCACCGCCGGATGGCGGATCGCCCAGCGCAAGGGCTGGCAGCTTTTGTGGAGCCGCACCAACGGCCAGCCTGTGTCGGCGGCGCCCAGCCTTTCCGATTCGACCCTCGATTCGATCGTCGCCGGCATCGTCGTGGAGGATGAGCAGGTCGGCCCGCGCCGCTACATCGCCCGGCTGGGCGTGCTGTTCGATCGCGCCCGCACCGGCCAGCTCCTCGGCGCGCACGGGCGGGGGCTGCGATCGCCGCCGATGCTGCTCATCCCGGTGATGTGGTCCGGCGCCACGCCCACCAGCTTCGAAACCCGCACCGAATGGCAGCGGGCCTGGGCGCGGTTCCGCCCCGGCGGCAGCCCGATCGATTATGTGCGGCCCACGGGCACCGGCAGCGATCCGCTGCTGCTGAACGAGGCGCAGGCCGGCCGGCCGGGGCGCGGCTGGTGGCGGATGATTCTCGATCAGTTCGGCACGGCCGACGTGATCGTCGCGGAGGTCGCGGTCGAACGGAGCTGGCCGGGCGGGCCGATCCTCGCCCGCTTCACCGCGCGCCACGGGCCGGACGATGTCGTGCTCGATCGCTTCACCCTGCGGGCGGCCAATGGCGACGGCATGGCGGCGCTGATGGACGAAGGCGTGCGGCGGATGGACGAAATCTATTCGCAGGCGCTGCGCGACGGCCGGCTGCGGCCCGATCCCTCGCTGGTGATCGAGGAGGAGCCGGCCGAGCTTTCGGACGAGGCGTTCGCCGGCGAGACGATGGCGGAGGAAAGCCCGCTTACCGCCGTCAACTATACGGTGCAGGTGGAAACCGCCGACGCCAACGCGCTCACCGTCGCCGAATCGTCGCTGCGCGCCGTGCCGGGCGTGCGCGGGGTCGATACCACCAGCCTCGCGCTCGGCGGCACATCGGTGATGCGCGTCGCCTATGAGGGCGAGATTTCGGGGCTCCGCATTGCCTTGCAGGCGCGGGGCTGGAGGGTCGATGAGGGGCCGGGCACGCTCCGTATCAGGCGGGCCGCGCCCACGCCCGCCCCCCCGCCGGCACCAGGCGGAACGCCGGGCCAATGAGCCAGATCGCCCTGCCATTCGCGTGGCCGGCGGTGGAGGATGAGCGGGATTTCTGCCGTGGCGAGGCCAATATCCAGGTGCTCCGCCACCTCGAGCATCGCGCGCTCTGGCCGGTCATGGCGACGCTGATTACCGGCCCGCGCAAGTCCGGGCGCAGCCTGCTGGGCCGCATCTTCGCCGCCAAGACGGGCGGAGGGCTGATCGACGATGCCGATCGCCGGCCGGAGGAGGAGCTGTTCCACGCCTGGAACCGCGCCCAGGCGGAGCGGCTGCCCTTGCTGCTGATCGCCGATGCGCCGCCGCCCATGTGGCAGATCGCCTTGCCCGATCTGCGATCGCGGATAGCGGCGACGCCGCATGTCGCGATCACGGAGCCGGATGACGGGCTCGCCGCGACGTTGATGGAACGGTTGCTGGGCCAGCGCGGGCTGGCCGCCGGGCCGGACGTGATCGCTTATCTGCTGCCCCGGATCGAGCGCAGCTATGTCGCGATCCTGCGGGTGGTGGATGCGCTGGACCAGCTTTCGCTCGAGCGCCGGTCGCGGATCACGGTGCCGCTTACGCGCGAGGCGCTGCGGCTGGTGGGTGTCATCGACGATTCATGAAATTTGGCATATCGTCCCGCGCATGGATGAAGCCGTCGCCCTGCAGTCGATCGTCGAAATCGATCCCGTCACACCGGAAATCGAACCGGCCCAGCGCTATTTCAATCGGGAGATATCCTGGCTCGGCTTCAACCGCCGGGTGCTGGAGGAAGCCTGCAACACGGCCCATCCGCTGCTGGAGCGGCTCCGTTTCCTGTCGATATCCGGCAGCAATCTCGACGAATTCTTCATGGTCCGCGTCGCCGGCCTCAAGGGCCAGCTCACCGAGGATGTCGATGCCCGCTCCGCCGATGGGCTGACGGTCGCCCAGCAGCTCGCGGCGATCGAGGTCGAGGCCGATCAGCTGATGGATTCGCAGCAGCTCGTCTGGCGCGATCTTCGGGCGGAGATTGCGCGCGCGGGCATCGTCGTGCTCGCGCATGACGAGATATCGGGGGATGACGCCCTGTGGCTGGACGCCCATTTCAGGGACCAGATCTTCCCCGTGCTGACGCCACAGGCGCTCGATCCCGCCCATCCGTTTCCTTTCATCCCGAACAAGGGCTTCAGCCTGATGTTCGAGCTGCGCCGGCTTGCGGACGGCGAACCGATCCGCGAGCTGCTGATGGTGCCCGCCACCCTGCCGCGCTTCATCCGCCTGCCCGGCAAGGAGGCGCGTTATATCTCGATCGAGGCGGCGATCCGCCGATCCACGGCGATGCTGTTTCCGGGCTATGCGGTGGAAGCCTATGGCGCCTTCCGCGTCATCCGCGACAGCGATATCGAAATCGAGGAGGAAGCGGAGGATCTCGTCCGCTATTTCCGGTCGGCCATCAAGCGGCGGCGCAAGGGCCGCGTGATCCGGCTGGAGCTGCTGGCCGGCATGCCTGAATCGCTGGAGCGGCTGGTGAAGGACGAGATCGTCGGCACCGACGCCATCATCACCGATACCGAACGGTTCCTCGGCATCTCGGATCTCGAGCAGCTGGTCGAGGAAGATCGGCCGGACCTGAAATTCCCGCCCTTCATGCCGCGTTTTCCCGAGCGGATCCGCGAACATGGCGGGGATTGCTTCGCGGCGATCCGCGCCAAGGATATCGTCGTCCATCACCCTTATGAGACGTTCGACGTGGTGCTGGCCTTCCTCCGCCAGGCCGCCAGCGATCCCGATGTCGTCGCCATCAAGCAGACGCTCTATCGCGCCGGCAAGCAATCGGCGGTGATCCGCGCGCTGGTCGATGCGGCGGAGGCCGGCAAGTCGGTGACAGCCGTGGTCGAGCTGAAGGCCCGTTTCGACGAGGAGCAGAACCTCATGTGGGCCTCGCAGCTCGAACGGGCGGGCGTGCAGGTCGTCTACGGCTTCGTCGACTGGAAGACGCACGCCAAGGTATCGATGGTCGTGCGGCGGGAGGGCGGCAGCTTCCGCACCTACTGCCATTTCGGTTTTTTTTTT
>NZ_MIPT01000001.1:1976245-2007183 GCF_001853345.1 Edaphosphingomonas haloaromaticamans
GACCTCAGCTTCTTCACCGCCGATCCGCGCGCGGGCCGCGATGCGGCGCAGCTCTTCAACTACATCACCGGCTATGTCGAGCCGGCCAATCTCGAAATGCTCGTCATGTCCCCGCATGGCATGCGCGACCGGCTGTGCGAGCTGATCCAGGCCGAAATCGACAATGCCGCCGCGGGCAAGCCGGCGGCGATCTGGGCCAAGATGAACTCGCTGGTCGATCCCGCCATCATCGAGCAGCTCTACCGCGCCAGCGCCGCCGGCGTGCAGATCGATCTGGTGGTGCGGGGCATATGCTGCCTGCGCCCCGGCGTGCCCGGCATGTCGGACAATATCCATGTGAAGTCGGTGGTCGGCCGCTTCCTGGAGCATAGCCGCATCATCTGCTTCGGCAACGGCGCGGCCTTGCCCAACAAGAATGCGAAGGTGTTCATTTCCTCGGCGGACTGGATGCCGCGCAATTTCGACCGGCGGGTGGAATATATGCTGCCGATCGAAAACCCGACGGTCCACGCCCAGATCCTCGATCAGGTGATGGTGGCCAACCTGATCGACAGCGAGCAGAGCTGGCACCTGCGCGCGGACGGCAGCTATCAGCGGGTCGATCCGGGCAAGCGGCCCTTCAACCTGCACCGCTATTTCATGACCAATCCGTCGCTTTCGGGCCGTGGCGCGGCATTGGAACGCAGCGGCGCCGTGCCCAAGCTCAGCCTTCGGCGGGGTGGATAAGGCGGATTAATCCGGGATCGTTCCGCCGCTTTTCCTTTCGGTGGAAACGAAATCCGGTTAACTTCGCATCGCATGGTCGCCGCTTCGTTCTATCGCAGGAAAGCCCCCATGGGCTCCGCTGAAGGCCGCACGGCCATCATCGACATCGGGTCCAACTCGATTCGCCTCGTCGTCTATGACGGGCCGGTCCGCATCCCTTCGATCCTGTTCAACGAAAAGGTGATGGCGGGCCTGGGCCGCGGGCTGGTGAAGGACGGCGCGCTGGACGAGGAGGCGACCGACCGCGCGCTCACGGCGCTGTCACGCTTCCAGCGGCTGGCCGCGCAGATGGGCGTCACCCAGATCCGCACCGTCGCCACCGCCGCCGTGCGGGAAGCGAGCAACGGCCCCGGCTTCATCGGGCAGATCGAGGCGCTGGGCCTCGATGTCGAGCTTCTTTCCGGCGAGGACGAAGCCAAGATGGCGGGCTATGGCGTGCTCGCCGGCATACCGGACGCGGACGGGATCGTCGGCGATCTCGGCGGCGGGAGCCTGGAGCTGATCCGCGTCGGCGGGGGCCGCATCCACGAGCGCGTCTCCTTCCCCCTGGGCGTTCTCCGCATCGCCGCCATCCGGGCCAAGGGACCGAAAGCGCTGGAAAAGGTGGTGGCCAACGCGATCGGCAAATCCGGCTGGGAAGGGCGGGGGCAGGGGCTGCCCTTCTATCTCGTCGGCGGCTCCTGGCGGTCGCTGGCGCGGCTGGACATGTTCCTTTCCGATTTCCCGCTGCCCATCATCCACCATTATCGCATGCCGGCGGAGGCGCCCGCGCGGCTGGTCCGCTCGCTCGCCCATCTCGACAAGGCCCGGCTGCGCGACGTTCCCGGCCTGTCGCAGCCCCGTATCCCGACGCTCGGCAACGCCGCCGCCCTGCTGGCGACGCTGGTGAAGCATCTCGGCTCGAGCGGACTCGTCGTCTCGGCCTATGGCCTGCGCGAGGGGCTGCTCCATCAGAGCCTGCCCGAGGATGTCCGCGCGCAGGATCCGCTGCTCTGCGCCACGCGCGAGGAAGGCGTGCGCCAGNGGCGCTTCGCCGAGCATGGCGACCTGTTGAACCGCTGGGTTGCCCCGCTCTTCAAGGAAGAAGAGCCGGCCGACGCCCGCCTGCGCCATGCCGCCTGCCTGCNCGCGGACGTGGGCTGGCGCGCTCACCCGGAATTCCGCGCGGTGCGCGGCCTCGAAACCGCGCTTCACGGCAATTGGGTGGGGGTGGACGCGCAGGGGCGGGCGAAGATGGCCCATGCGCTCTACCGCAGCTTCGGCGGCGAAGGCATCGCCCCGGTGGTCGCGGCGCTGCTGCTGCCGGAAGAGATCGCCCAGGCCGAACGCTGGGGGCTGGCCATGCGGCTGGGCCAGCGGCTCAGCGGCGGCGTGGCCGAGCCCCTGGAAACCAGCGCCTTGCAGCGATCGGGCAGTGCGCTCGTGCTCGTGCTGCGCCCGGCCGATTCCGCGCTCTATGGCGAATCGGTCGAACGCCGGCACAAGACGCTGGCCGCGGCCTTCGGCCTCAAGGCGAGCCTGGCCATCGCCGGATAGGAGGGAGGGGAGGGAGGTCCTCCCCTTGTGCCTCAGCCGCAGCGGATCGAGCGGATGAACTGCCGCGAATCGACCTCCACGTTCAGCCGGTCCGCGCGATAATCCATCGTCACGGGCTGGCCGGGGCGCAGCATCCGCACCGTTCGCGCGCCTGTTGCCTTGCGGGCACGTTCGATCACGCCGCCTTCGGCCACCTTGCCGACGAGATATTGCGCGCGGTCAGCCCGGCATTCGCCCTGCGGGCGCGGCGGTCGCGAATGTCCCGGACGGTCGTGATGATCGTCCATGCAGCCGCTCAGCAACAATGCGCCCACGCCGATGAGTGCCAGGCCCTTCACGCGCATGCTTTCCTCCTGCGTTTCAGGCGGCCGCTTTCGGTTGCTTCACCGTGCCGGGCGCGCCTTCCCCGAAATAGGTGGAAACTTCCGAGGAGTCATAATGTTCCACAGGCGGAATGTTCATGGCGGCGCGCGCCTCGTTCAGGCTCAGCCCGAACAGCGGCTCATATTTCGCGGTGAACAGCGGCCTGGCGACCCGGCCGATCTGGATGCCGCGCTCCACGAAGTCCGAAAGGGTGGCGTAGGCGGCCGGATAATGGAGCTGCACGCGGGTGAACATCGGCATGATCAGCAGCATGTTGAGCGAGACCATCTCGCCGGCCAGCTCCGGCGACATGTTGCGGTTCCAATTCTCGATCCGCATCCAGAAGGGCACGACCTCCGCCATGGCATCGAAGCCGACGCCGCCCAATATATGTTCGAAATCATGGGTCTGCGCCGACCGCAGCTCGAAATATTCGAGGTCCGTGGCCGGCCGCCAGTCGGGATCGACGCGCAGGCGCGGATCGAGCGCGATGTCGAGATCGCCCGCCACGAGATAGTCGTGGAATATCCGGCCCAGCGTGCCTTTGGGATAGTCGGCCAGGTCTTCGCGGGTGAAGGTGGAGATGAAGCGTTCCTCCATGAACGCATCGAATTCCGCGTTGCGCTTGCGCTCCTCGGCCAGCAGCCGGTTGATCTCGCCGGTATCGCGCACCTCCCAATAAGCGCGGACGATATTGGTGCTGTCCCACCCCACGCGCCGGTCGCGGCCGTTGCGGCGAAGCATCGCGGTGGTCATCGCGTCGCCCAGCCGGGGATTGTTGAGGTAGCGCGAGGAACTGACGAGAACGCTGCTTTCCGTCGGCATGTCAATCACGCCGAGACGCGAAAAATCATCCATGGTCCGTCTCCGTTGTCGCGCGCATCTCTCGCGGCCGGGGCCGGCGTGCGCAGTCGAAACGGAGTGTGCCCGCGCCCGCGCGGGGCGCCAAGCGCAAAATGAAGGGCGTTCACTCGCCGCGGTGTCTTATTCCGGCGGCGTCACCTCGGACATCACCATGCGGCCCTTGCGCACGCTGAACGCCATCCGGCCTTCGACCAGCGCCAGCGCATCCTTGCCGAACAGGTCGTAACGCCACCCTTCCAGCAGCGCGAGGCCCTCGCGCTGGCCGGCGGCGATCGCCTCCAGCTCGTCCGATCGGGCGATCAGGCGCGGCGCCACGTCGGATTCGCGCGAACGCACCTTCAGCAGCAGCTTCAGCAGATCGGCCACCAGCGCGCCTTCCTTGCCCAGGCCGGGCTTGCGGTCCTCGCGCGGGGGCATCTCGTCGTCGGACAGCGGCGTCGCCGCCTCGATCGCGCCGATCAGCCGGCCGCCAATGTCGTTGCTGGCCCAGCTTGGCGAAAGGCCGCGCACCTTGGCCAGGTCCGCCTGCGATTTGGGGGGGTGGGCGGCGATATCGGCCAGCGTCTCATCCTTGGCGATGCGGCCGCGCGGCAGGTTCTTGCCCTGCGCCTCGCGCTCGCGCCACGCCGCCAGCGCCTTCAACCGGCCCAGCACATCGGCCTTGCGGCTGGGCACGCGGATGCGCGTCCAGGCCTGCTCGGGCAGATTCTCATAATTGGCGGGATCGCCCAGCCGCTCCATCTCCTGATCCAGCCACTGGCCCCGGCCGGTCTTGCGCAGCCGGTTCAGCATCTTCGGGAAGATTTCGACGAGATGGGTCACGTCGCCGATCGCATAATCGATCTGGCGCTTGTCGAGCGGGCGGCGCCCCCAGTCCGTGAAGCGGGCGCCCTTGTCGAGCTTGATGCCGAGAATCGATTCGACGAGGTTCGAATAGCCGACCTGTTCCCCCATGCCGAGCGCCATGGCGGCGACCTGGGTATCGAACAGCGGGTGCGGCGTCTTGCCCGTCAGGTTGTAGACGATCTCGAGGTCCTGGCCGCCGGCGTGGAAGACCTTCAGCACGTCCTCATTATCGACCAGAAGATCAAGAAGTGGTTTCAGATCAAGGCCTTTGGCCTTGGGATCGATGGCGGCGGCTTCCTTGTCGTCGGCGATCTGGATCAGGCACAGATCGGGCCAGTAGGTGTTCTCCCGCATGAATTCCGTATCGACCGCCACGAACGGCGATTGGGCAAGGCGAGCGACGAGGGCGGCGAGCGTGGCGCTATCTGTAATCAGCGGATGAATCTGCATGAGTGGTGCATAGCCCGGTATCGCGGCTTGACAAGGCGCGCATGCACGCGCGAAGCGCGGGCCACGCGAATAATTCCAAAAAGTCGAAAGAACCCGATGCACGCTTACCGCTCGCATAACTGCGCCCAACTGCGCGCCGCCGATGAAGGCGCCACGGTCCGTCTCTCGGGCTGGGTCCACCGCAAGCGCGACCATGGCGGCGTGCTCTTCGTCGATCTGCGCGATCATTACGGCCTCACGCAGATCGTGGCGGACGGCGATTCCCCGGCTTTCGCCACGCTGGACGCGGTGCGCGTCGAATCGGTGATTACCATTACCGGCAACGTGAAGCTGCGCGCCGAAGGCACCACCAATCCCAACCTCGCCACCGGCGAGATCGAGGTCTATGCCCGCGAAGCGACCGTCCAGTCGGCCGCGGCGGAGCTGCCGCTGCCGGTGGCCGGCGAGGCCGAATATCCGGAGGATATCCGCCTGCGCTATCGCTATCTCGATCTGCGCCGCGATCGCCTGCACAAGAATATCGTCCTGCGCTCCAACGTCATCGCCTCGCTGCGCCGGCGGATGATCGACCAGGGCTTCACCGAATTCCAGACGCCGATCCTGACGGCCTCGTCGCCCGAGGGCGCGCGCGACTATCTCGTCCCCAGCCGCGTCCATCCCGGCAAATTCTATGCGCTCCCGCAGGCGCCGCAGATGTTCAAGCAGCTGCTGATGGTCGCCGGCTTCGACCGCTATTTCCAGATCGCGCCCTGCTTCCGCGACGAGGATGCCCGCGCCGATCGTTCGCCGGGCGAGTTCTACCAGCTCGATTTCGAGATGAGCTACGTCACCCAGGAGGATGTGTTCGCCGCGATCGAACCCGTGCTTCATGGCGTGTTCGAGGAGTTCGCCGATTTCGAAGGCAAGGGCCGCACCGTTTCGCCGCTGCCGTTCCGCCGCATTCCCTACAGGGAATCGATGCTGAAATATGGCAACGACAAGCCGGACCTGCGCAATCCGATCCTGATCTCGGACGTGTCCGGCTATTTCGAAGGTTCGGGCTTCGGCCGCTTCGCCTCGATCGTCGAGGCGGGCGATGTCGTCCGCGCCATCCCGGCGCCGAATACGGCGGACAAGAGCCGCAAATTCTTCGACGACATGAACGCCTGGGCGCAGTCGGAAGGCTTTGCCGGCCTCGGCTATGCCACCCGCAAGGGCGGCGAATGGGGCGGCCCGATCGCCAAGAATCATGGCGAAGAGGGCATGAACGCTATGGCCGACGCGCTGGGCCTCGGCCCGGACGACGGCCTGTTCTTCGCGGCCGGCAAGGAAGCGCAGGCTGCCAAGCTCGCCGGCCTCGCCCGCACGCGGGTGGGCGAGCAATTGGGCCTGATCGATGCCAGCCGCTTCGAATTCTGCTGGATCGTCGATTTCCCGATGTTCGAATATGACGAGGACGCGAAGAAGATCGATTTCAGCCACAACCCCTTCTCGATGCCGCAGGGCGAGCTGGAGGCGCTGGAAACGAAGGACCCGCTCGATATCCTCGCTTATCAGTATGATATCGTCTGCAACGGCGTGGAATTGTCGTCCGGCGCGATCCGGAACCACAAGCCGGAGATCATGTACAAGGCGTTCGAGATCGCCGGCTACAGCCGCGAGGATGTGGACACCAACTTCGCCGGCATGATCAACGCCTTCAAATATGGCGCGCCGCCGCACGGCGGATCGGCACCGGGCGTGGACCGCATCGTCATGCTGTTGGCGGATGAGCCGAACATCCGCGAGGTGATCGTCTTCCCGATGACGCAGAAGGCGGAGGACCTGATGATGCAGGCGCCCGCGCCCGCGACGATGAAGCAGCTGCGCGAGCTCAACATCCGCGTCGTCGAGCCTTCGAAGGGCTGACCGTCCCGCAGCGGGGCAAGGGGCGCGCCGCCGAGCGGCTTGACTTGGCGGCACCCTTTGCCCACGCCTTTCCCTTCCCGCAGGCGTGAGGGGAAAGCGTATGGCGATCGATCTTTCGGACTACGAAAAGGGCGAAAAGTTCGACGGCGACTATGATAAGGCGCTGGAAAGCGTGCAGGAGCGGCTTGCGCGCGTGCAGGTCGCCCACATCATCCACGGCCGGCGCAGCGTCGTCATGTTCGAAGGGTGGGACGCGGCCGGCAAGGGGGGCATCATCCAGCGCCTCACCGCCAAATGGGACCCCCGTCATTTCGAGGTCTGGCCGATCTCCGCGCCCACCGAGGAGGAGAAGGCCCGCCATTTCCTCTGGCGCTTCTGGAAACGCCTGCCGGGCCAGGGCGAGATCGGCGTGTTCGATCGCAGCTGGTATGGCCGGGTGCTGGTGGAGCGCGTCGAGAATTTCGCCACCGAAAAGCAGTGGCGCCGCGCCTATGACGAGATCAACGAGTTCGAGGCGCAGCAGAAGGAAGATGGCACGCCCATCATCAAGCTGTTCCTCCACATCACCCAGGATACCCAGGACGAACGCCTCAAGGAACGCCTCCTCCATCCGTGGAAGCGGTGGAAGACCGGGCGCGAGGATTTTCGCAACCGTTCACGCCGGCCGGAATATCTGACGGCGATGCACGAGATGTTCGAGCATACCGACACGCGCTGGGCACCGTGGCACGTGATCGACGGCAACAACAAGAAGGCGGCCCGCATCGCGGCGCTCAACCTGATCGCCGAAAAGCTGGAAAAGGCCGTGCCGATGAAGCCGCCGCCGCCGCCGCCGGAATTGGTGGCGATCGCCCGCACGGCATTCGGCGTCGATTTCGAGATGGAATGACGGAAGGCCGCGGGGGGCCTCAGCCCGCCGGCGGATAGCTGATCGCCAGCACTTCCCATTCCTTGGGACCGGCGGGGAGCTGGACGCTGCGCACGTCGCCGACGGCCGCCCCCTTGAGCGCACGGGCGAAGGGGGAGCGCCAGCTTATCCGGCCCTGGCCGGCATCGGCCTCATCCTCGCCGATCAGGGTGACGATACGCTCCTTGTCGTCCTCGTCCACTAGCGTCACCGTGGCGCCGAACCACACCCGATCGCGATCGGCCTGGGCGGCCGGATCGATCACCTTGGCCGCCTTCATCCGGCGCGAGAGGAAGCCCAGCTCCCGATCGATCTCGCGCAGTTTCTTGCGGCCGTAGATATAGTCGCCATTCTCGGACCGGTCGCCATTGCCCGCCGCCCAGGAAATGGTTTCGACGAGCTTCGGCCGCTCGATGGCGAAAAGCTGGTCATAGCGTTCGCGCAGGGCCCTCAGCCCGGCGGGGGTGATATAGTTCGGGCGGTCGTTCATGTGCCCGCCGATATCAGCCCGGCGTCGATTTGCCGAGATAGGCCGACAGCTTGTTGCGCGCCGGCATGCGGGCATATTGCGGGTTCATGGCGGAATAGACGACGGCGTTTTCCAGCACGCGCTGCACATAGCCGCGCGTTTCGCTGAGCGGGATCGCTTCGATCCATTCGACGACGTCGATACCGCTCATCCGGGGATCTCCGTTTGTTTTCAGCCACTTGTTAACATTTCCTGGGCCGGCGTTGTAACTCGCCACCGCCAGCACGTGGCTGCCGCCATAATAATCGAGCAAGCGCTGGAAGAAGCTGGAGCCCAGCATGATGTTGTAGGACGGGTCCTTGACCAGCCGGTCATAATCATAAGGCAGGCCCATCTTGCCCGCCTGCTCGCGCGCGGTGCCCGGCATCAGCTGCATCAGCCCGCGCGCGCCGGCATGGCTCACGGCCTCGCGGTCGAACTGGCTCTCCTGCCGGGTGATGGCATGGATCATCACCCAATTGTTCCGCTCTGTCGGCGGCACGGCGATCTGGGGGAAGCCGGTGGGCACGAAATCGCTGACGCCGGTGTTGCGGGCGTTGCGGGCCACCATCACCCCCAGGTCGGGCCGCCCGATCTCGCGCGACAATTCGGCCGAAAGGGCGTGATCCGCATCGGATTTCGCATCCTGGGCTATCGCGCGCAGGAACTGGCTCTGGTCGCGCCACGATCCCAGCTCGCCCAATATGCGCGCGGCCCGCACGATCGGCCGTTGCGCGAAGCTCGTGCGCTCGGCGGGGGTTATGGTGATGGGGTCGACATGGGGCGTCTCCACCGTCCGGCCCAGCCGTTCGGCGGCAAGCTGGCCGTAGAACTGGTCCGCATGCGATGCCGCCTCGGTGAAGTAGCGGTTGGCCGCCGTGGGATCGCCCGCCGCCAGCGCGGCGCGGCCGGCCCAGTAGAGCCCCTTGGTCTGCGTGCCGGGCGACTGCGCGGCGGCGGCGTAGCGGCTGAAGAGCGTCGCGGCGTCGGCGGGGCGGTTCATCTTCTTGAGCGCGGTCATCCCGCCAAGCCAGACGAGGTCGGTATATTTGTCCCGCTCGCCAAAGGGGCGGTCGCGGATCACGGTGCCGGGGGCGAAGGCGCCATCCGCCTGCTGGGCCATGCCCAGCGCGTAGCTGGTCTGGTTGTCGTTGGCCGCGCCGCGCGCGTTCGTCACCAGCACGTCCAGCCATTTTTCGGCATCGAGCGGCGGGCTGGCGAAGCTGCGCCGCTGCGCCAGCCAGGATCGCGCGTTCACGCTCTGGCCGTTGTCGCGCAGCCAGCGGGCGCGATCGGCGACGAAACCGGGATCGCTGTTGCCGGTCGTGGCGAACACCATCGCCTTGTCGGCGGCGTCGGCCCGGTTGGTCTGCATGGCCAGCCGGGCATCGAACAGCGCCTGCCGCACCGGCGACGTGCGGGCCATCTGGCGCTGGGCGGCGGTCGTCTGCCGGTTCCACAGCAGCCGTTCCATCCGAAGATCCTGGTCCGCCTGGGTGAGCTGTCCGCCGAAGCGGGCGATGAGGCGCTGTTCTTCCGCATCGCTCAGCGATCCGCCGGTCCAGGCCGCGCGCGCCGCGGCAACGGCGTCGGCCGACCGGCCGATCGCGGCCAGCGCCTCGGCCTGGCGCAGCCGGCCGCTGTTGGTCAAGGGCGGGAAGCGATCGAAGAATCGCGCGACGTCCGCCGGCGCGCCGGGCAGCGTCTCCAGCTGGCGTTCGGCCGTCCGGCGCATCGCCGATTCGCCGGGCCAGCCGGGGAAGGCGATCAGAAAGCTGGCATATTCGGAAAAGGGCAGGCTGTCCGTCTGGCGCAGGCGGCTCCAGCGGACCACCCCTTCGGCCACGGGGTCGGCGGCCACGCCGGCGGCCGGAAGCCCGCTGGCGGCCGACAGCCCCAGCCGCCCGCGATACCAGTCCCGCTGCTCCGTGGTCAGCGTCGCGGCGCCGGCCACCGACGCCATAAGCACACCCAGGCTCAAAACGCGCTTCAACATGCTGGACATGATGTGGCTGGCATCCTTATCAGCCGCTGAACATAACCGGCCCATATCGCGCACTATGCCGCGCCCTGGGCTTCAGGTGAAGGGAGTGCATGATGTTCAGCGGGTCGATTCCGGCTCTCGTGACGCCGTTTCGCAACGGGCGGTTCGACGAGGCGGCCTTCCGCGCCTTCGTCGATTTCCAGATCGAGAACGGCTCGTCCGCGCTCGTGCCCTGCGGCACGACGGGCGAAAGCGCCACCATGTCGATCGACGAGCATAACCATGTAGTCGCGGTGTGCATCGATCAGGCGGCCGGCCGCGTGCCGGTGATCGCGGGCTGCGGATCGAACGACACCAAGGTCGCGCTGGAACATATGCAGCATGCCAAGGCGGCCGGCGCCGCCGCCGGGCTGGTCGTGCTGCCTTATTATAACCGTCCCAACCAGGATGGGCTGATCGCGCATTACACCTACCTCGCCGAAAATTGCGATCTGCCGATCATCCTCTACAACGTGCCCGCGCGCACCGTGACGGATATCACCGTGGATACCATGGCGACGCTCGCCCGGCTTCCCACCATCGTCGGCGTCAAGGATGCCAGCGGCAAGGTGGAGCGGGTGGCCGCCCAGCGGCTCGCCTGCGGGGCGGATTTCTGCCAGCTTTCCGGCAATGACGATATGGCGCTGGGCTTCATGGCAATGGGTGGCGTCGGCTGCATCTCCGTCACGGCCAATGTCGCGCCCCGGCTGTGCGCCGATTTCCAGGCCGCCTGCCTTTCCGGCGACTGGAAGGGGGCGCTGGCGCTTCAGGACCGGCTGTTCCCGCTGCACAGCGCTCTGTTCACCGATGCTTCACCCGGCCCCGTCAAATATGCGCTCAGCCGTACCCGCCCGGATTTCCCCGTGGAATTGCGCCTGCCGATGACCTGGCCGTCGGAAGCGAGCCGCAAGGCGGTGGATGCGGCGCTCGCCCATGCGGGGCTGGTGTAACAGCTACCGTCCCCCATATGGGCGCATGACGCGATTCTGCGCCCAAGAAAGCAAGAGATGGCCCGCCCCAAGCCCGCAACCTTTGAAAAAGTGAAAACGGTCGCCGAAAACCGGCGGGCGCGGTATGAATATTTCCTGGAGGAATTCTTCGAGGCGGGCATCGCGCTGACCGGCACCGAGGTGAAGTCGCTGCGGTTCGGCGAGGGATCGATCGCCGAAAGCTATGCCGAGGTGAGGGACGGGCAGGCCTGGCTCATCAATTCCAACATCCCGGAATTCAGCCATGGCAACCGTTTCAATCACGAGCCGAAGCGGCCGCGCAAGCTGCTGCTGCACGAACGCGAGATCGAAAAGATGCGCAACGCCGTCTCCCGCGAGGGGATGACGCTGATTCCGCTGTCCATCTATTTCAATCCGCGCGGCCGGGCGAAGGTGGAACTCGCGCTCGCCAAGGGCAAGAAATTGCACGACAAGCGGGAGACGGAAAAGTCGCGGGACTGGAAACGCGAACAGCAGCGCCTGCTGCGCGACCGGGGTTAGGCGCGATGTTCGAGAGAATGCGCGCCTGGTCGGAGCGCAACATGCCCACGCGCGAGACGTTCGAGCGGATCGGCTGGCTGCGGCCGATCGCGCACCGCATCCTTTTGCCCGAACTGTGGCGCTTCCACCGCCGCTCGGTGCCGCGCGGCGTGGCGCTGGGCGTGCTGGTCGGCGTGCTCATCCCCGTGGCGCAGACGGTGTTCGCCGCGATCTTTGCCTTGCCGTCGCGCGCGAACGTGCCGGTGGCGGCGCTCACCACATTCATCACCAATCCGTTCACCACCCCCGCCATCTGGGCCTTCTCCATCTGGATCGGCCGGATGATGCTGGGCCATCATGGCGGCGATCCGGCTGTCGTCGAAGGCGTGAACAAGGCGATGGGCTGGAGCGAATGGCTGCTGCGCGACGTCGGCCCGGCGCTCGGCCTCGGGCTGGTCGTCGTGGCGGTCGTCGGCGCGGTGCTCGGCTATCTGGTCGCCTCCATCACCTGGCGGATGTGGATCGCCCACAAGTGGCGGCACCGCCGGCATGAGCGCCAGCGTAACGATTGAGCCCTGCCGGTCGCGGCATCGGATGGATCGCCGCCGCCGCGCTTGACGGGCCGCGCCTTGCCGGAGGATGAAACAGGATCATGGCAACCGCCTTTCCGTTCCTCCCGGTCCAGGCTTCCGAACGCGGCGATCGCGCGATCCTGCTGGGCGTGGCGGGCCTCGGCCTCGGCACGGCGCTGCTGCTGCTCTGGCTGCTCGGCGATGTGCTGGCGGCCGGCGTCTTTCTCCTCGTCTTCCTCGCGGCCGGCGGGCTCATCCTGCTGCTCGGCCGGCACCGGTCCGGCCTGGCCGACGCGGCGACCATGGGCGATATCGGCCTGCTCAACGCCGCCATCGGCGATTCGTCCGAAGCGGTCGCGATCACCGACAGGTCCGGGCGGCTGATCTGCGCCAACCGCACCTTCGGCGAATGGTTTCCCGGCCTGCCGGCGCCGCCGGGGCTTGCGATCGGCGATCATGGCGACGATCGTCTGGCGGGGGCCGGCCGGTCGGCATGGCGTGACGGCTGGGCCGAGGTCGAGGGGCTGGCGACCGGGCGTGGACGGCTTTCCGCCACCGCGCTGCGGGCGGGCACGGCGCAGGACCATCTCGTCTGGCGGCTGCGGCGGATGCGCGGCGGCCAGCTGGTCGATGAAACCCGCAGGCTGGTGGAAGGCGAGGGGGGGCAGCGCCTAGGCGCGGCCGGGATGATGGCGGCCATCGCCGATGGCGGCGGCCGGCTCGTCGCCGCCAACCGGGTATTCCTCCAGCGCGCGCTGGGCAATGAGGAAGCCGGCATCCACGCGCTTGCCGATCTTTTCGACGACAGCGGCGGCGATGTGATCCGCTTCCGCCATGAAGGGGATGAGGCGACCCCGTTGCGGGTGGTGCAGGTGCCGCTGGACGACGGCGTCGGCGAAAGCCCCACCCTGTTCCTGCTGCTCGACGATGCCGGCGCGCTCCGGCCGGCGGCCGATGCCGCCTCCGATCATGTCGAAGCCCTGCTGGCGATGCTGCCGCTGGGCCTTGCGCTGGCGGAGCGCGACGGCCGCATCCTCTTCATGAACGATGCCTTCCGGCGCGCGGCGGGGCTGCCGCAGGGGCAGCCGGTGCTCTATCCCAGCGATCTCGTGGTGAAGGAGGACAAGGCTGCCGTGGCCGACGCGGTGCGCCGTTTCGCCGCGGGCCAGCGCATGTCCGGCGACATCGCCGTCCGCCTCCGCTATCGCGCGGACGAGGCGGTGGCGCTCACCATCGCCGGCGCGCGCGGGCTGGGCGAGGCGGCGGTGCTGCTGAGCCTCAAGGACAATAGCGAGGAATCGCGCCTCAAGAACCAGGTGGCGCAGGCGACGAAGATGCAGGCCGTGGGCCAGCTCGCCGGCGGCGTCGCGCATGATTTCAACAATATCCTGACCGCCATCATCGGCCATTGCGATCTGATGCTGCTGCGCCACCGGCCGGGCGAGAGCGATTATGACGATATCCAGCAGATCCGCCAGAATTCGAACCGTGCCGCCGGCCTGACCCGCCAGCTCCTCGCTTTCTCCCGTCAGCAGACGCTGCGCCCGCAGGTGCTGCAACTGCCGGACGTCATTTCGGAAATATCCAATCTCATCAAGCGGCTGCTGGGCGAACGGGTCCGCCTCGTCGTCAAGCATGGCCGCAATCTCGGCCAGGTCCGCGCCGATCCGGGCCAGCTCGAACAGGTCATCGTCAACCTAGCGGTGAACGCGCGCGATGCGATGCCGGATGGCGGCACGCTGACGGTGCAGACCTATGGCGTCACCGCCGCCGAGGTGCGCCGTCTCAATAGCGATATCCTGCCGGTCGCCGATTATACCGCGCTCAGCGTCTCCGACACCGGCACCGGCATTCCGGCGGAACTGCTGGGCAAGATATTCGAACCCTTTTTCACCACCAAGGAAGTGGGCAAGGGCACCGGCCTCGGCCTGTCCACCGTCTACGGCATCGTCAAGCAATCGGGCGGGTTCATCTTCGCCGATTCCAAGCCCGGCGTCGGCACCAGCTTCGTCATCTATCTCCCCGTCCATCGCGCGGACCCCATGCTGGATGCGCCGCCCCCGCCCAAGAAGCCGCGCCAGGGCGAATTGTGGGGAACGGGGACGATCCTGCTGGTCGAGGACGAGGATATGGTCCGCGCCGTGGCCGAACGCGCGCTCACCCGCCAGGGCTACAAGGTGTTGACCGCTGCCAATGGCGAGGAGGCGCTGGAAGTGCTGCAGGGCATGGCGGCCGATGGCGGGGAGACGATCGACCTGCTCGTGTCCGACGTGGTGATGCCCACCATGGACGGGCCGACGCTCGTCCGCCATGCGCGCGAGATGTTCCCCAGGCTGCCGATCCTGTTCATGTCCGGCTATGCCGAGGAGCAGCTTCGCCGTTCGATCGATCTCGATCGGGTGGCTTTCCTGGCCAAGCCCTTTTCGGTCCAGCAACTGGCTGAGGCGGCGCGCGATGCGCTGGGCGCCAAGGGGACGGCGGCTTCCTGAGCGGGCGGCGAAGCGGTTTGCCGCATCGGCGAACGGAGGGCGCGGCAGGCACTGGTCGGCGCCTTGTTGTCATTGTATGACCATCGAAATGAACCAGACCCTCCGTATCTTGGTCGTCGAGGATGAACCGCTGATCGCGATGGTCCTCGAAGACTATCTGGAAAGTCTCGGTCATGAGGTGGCCGGCGCCGTCGATTCGGTCGAAGGCGCGCTGGCCATGGTCGCCGGCGGCGATTTCGATGCCGCGATCCTCGATGTCCACCTGCGGGGCGGCGAGGCGAGCTGGCCGGTTGCCGATGCCCTGGTGGCCGCGTCCAAGCCGTTCCTGCTGGCGACGGGCGGCCATGTCGAGCCGCCGCCGGGCCGGCATGCCCAGGCGCCTGTGCTCATCAAGCCCTTCACCATGGACGGGGTGCGCCTGGGGCTGGACGGGATAGCCGCTACCGCCTGACCGTTCGTTCCCCTCTTGTTCTCATGGAACAATCCGTGTACGAAGCTGCCTGTTGAACCGCGCCGATGCGCGATCTACGAGGGGAGCTGACCGGATGGCCGCACAGTTGAAGCTCATCGGTTCCGAAAAGGNAAAGGCCGATATGGATAGGCAGAAAGCCCTCGAAGCCGCTCTCGCGCAGATCGATCGCGCGTTCGGCAAGGGCTCCGCGATGAAGTTGGGAAGCCGCGAGAAGATCGAGATCGAGGCGATTTCGACCGGATCGCTGGGGTTGGATATCGCGCTCGGCATCGGCGGCCTGCCGCGCGGGCGCATCATCGAGATTTTCGGCCCGGAAAGCTCGGGCAAGACGACGCTGGCGCTGCATGCCATTGCCGAGGCGCAGAAGGCCGGCGGCACCGCCGCCTTCGTGGATGCGGAACATGCGCTCGACCCCGTCTACGCCCGCAAGCTGGGCGTGGACATTGACGAGCTGATCGTGTCGCAGCCCGACACGGGCGAGCAGGCGCTGGAGATCACCGACACGCTCATCCGGTCGAACGCGATCGACGTGCTTGTGGTGGACTCGGTGGCCGCGCTGGTGCCGCGCGCGGAAATCGAAGGCGAGATGGGCGACAGCCATGTCGGCCTGCAGGCCCGGCTGATGAGCCAGGCGCTGCGCAAGATCACCGGATCGATCAGCCGGTCGCGCTGCCTGGTGATCTTCATCAACCAGATCCGCATGAAGATCGGCGTCATGTACGGCAACCCGGAAACCACGACGGGCGGCAACGCGCTGAAATTCTATGCGTCGGTTCGCCTCGACATCCGCCGCACCGGCCAGATCAAGGATCGCGACGATATCGTCGGCAACGCGACCCGCGTGAAGGTGGTGAAGAACAAGGTCGCCCCGCCGTTCAAGCAGGTCGAATTCGACATCATGTATGGCGAGGGCGTTTCCAAGGTGGGTGAAATCCTCGACCTCGGCGTCAAGGCCGGGATCGTCGAGAAGTCCGGCGCCTGGTTCAGCTATGATTCGATCCGCATCGGCCAGGGCCGCGAAAATGCGAAGACCTATCTTCGCGAGAATCCCGAGGTCGCCGAGCGATTGGAAAGGGCGATCCGCGGCAATTCGGCGGACGTGGCCGAAGCGCTGATGTCCGGGCCTGAACCTGACGACGACCTCTGAGGGGACGGGGTTCGGAAAGCTGAAAGGGCGGCTGCAACGAAGGTTGCGGCCGCCCTTTTCCTTGCCCGCGAAGGAGGCATCCAGGAAGGAGGCGAGGCGATCCGCCGCGGCCCGGTAGCAGGGAAGGGCCGCGCGGCACCATCCGATTGACGTTGACGTGAGCGTAAACTAGCATGGCGGCATGCCTGTTCATGCCACGATCGACACGCCCGACGCGCAGAATCGCGAATCCTATACGATCTCGGACCTGTCCGAAGAGTTCGGGGTCACGGCGCGCGCGCTGCGTTTCTATGAGGATGAAGGCCTGATCGCGCCCGAGCGCGTCGGGCTGGCCAGGGTCTATTCGAAGCGGGATCGCGCCCGCCTCGCCTGGATATTGCGGGGCAAGCGCGTAGGTTTCAGCCTTGCCGAGATACGCGAGATGATCGATCTCTACGATCTCGACGATGGCCGCGCCACGCAGCGCCATGTCACGGTGGAGAAGTGCGAGGCGCGCATAGAAGCGCTGCGGCGCCAGCGCGAGGACATCGACGCCGCGATCGCCGAACTGATGGATTTCGTGGAACTGGTGAACAGCGCGGAGGATGATCCGAAGCGCGTAGAGGCGGCCGAGCGGGAAGCCCGCCGTCTGGCCGAAAGCAAGCGCGCCCGGAACACCGGAAACGACGCCTGAGAGCAAGAGCAGGAGCCTGCAATGCCAATCTATTCCGCGCCGGTGCGCGATACCCGCTATGTGTTCGACGCCATCATCGGCCTCGACCGCTATTCCAATCTTCCCGGCTTCGAAGCCGCCTCGCCGGACATGGTCGAGGCGGTCCTCACCGAAGGCGCG
The DNA here is from genome assembly GCF_001853345.1 of Edaphosphingomonas haloaromaticamans. Taxonomy (NCBI): domain Bacteria; kingdom Pseudomonadati; phylum Pseudomonadota; class Alphaproteobacteria; order Sphingomonadales; family Rhizorhabdaceae; genus Edaphosphingomonas; species Edaphosphingomonas haloaromaticamans. The sequence continues at coordinate 1,993,376 of NZ_MIPT01000001.1, forward strand.
AAATTCTGCGAGGAAGTGCTCTTCCCCCTCAACCAGGTGGGGGACCACGAAGGGTGCACCCGCCACCCGGACGGGAGCGTGACGACGCCCACCGGCTTCAAGGCGGCTTATGACGCCTTCCGCGAGGCGGGGTGGCCGACGCTTTCGGGGCCGACCGAATTTGGCGGGCAGGGCATGCCCCATGTCGTCGCGACGGCCTTCGAGGAATATCTGATCAGCGCCAACATGGCCTTCGCCATGTATAACGGCCTCACCATGGGCGCCACGGCCGCGATCCTCGCCAAGGGTTCGGACGAGCAGAAGGCGCTCTACACGCCGAAGATGATCTCCGGCGAATGGGGCGGCACCATGAACCTGACGGAGCCGCATTGCGGCACCGACCTCGGGCTGATCCGCACCAAGGCCGAGCCGAAGGGCGACGGCACCTATGCCATCACCGGCACCAAGATCTTCATTTCCTCGGGCGAGCATGACCTGACGGAGAACATCATCCACCTGGTGCTGGCCAAGGTGACGGGCGCGCCGGACAATGTGAAGGGCATCAGCCTGTTCATCGTCCCCAAGTTCATGGTGGGCGCGGACGGATCGATCGGCGATCGCAACGCCGTGTCGTGCGGCTCCATCGAGGAGAAGATGGGCATCCACGGCAATTCCACCTGCGTCATGAACTATGACGGCGCCACCGGCTTCCTCGTGGGCGAGGAGAATAAGGGCCTCGCGGCGATGTTCATCATGATGAACGCCGCGCGCCTGGGCGTGGGCCTGCAGGGCCTGTCCGTGGGCGAGGTCGCCTATCAGAATGCCGTGCAATATGCGAAGGATCGCCGGCAGGGACGCGCGCTCACCGGTCCGAAGGAGCCGGACCAGAAGGCCGATCCGCTGTTCGTGCACCCCGACGTCCGCCGCATGCTGATGGAAAGCAAGGCCTGCCTGGAAGGCGCCCGCGCGCTGTGCCTGTGGGGCGGCCTTCAGGTCGATCTCGCCCACCATGCGGCGACCGAGGAGGAGCGGCAGCAGGCCGATGACCTGATCTCGCTGCTGACGCCGGTCATCAAGGGCTATGTGACCGACCTGGGTTACGACATCGCCACCAAATCCCAGCAGGTCTATGGCGGCCACGGCTACATCCGCGAATGGGGGATGGAGCAATATGTGCGCGATGCCCGCATCTCGCAGATCTATGAGGGCACGAACGGCGTGCAGGCCATGGATCTGGTGGGCCGCAAGCTGCCGATGAACGGCGGGCGGGCGATGATGGCGCTGCTGGCCCTGATCGGCGAGGAGATCGCCCAGGGCAAGGCGACGCCGGAAACGGCCGATCTTGCGGGCAGGCTGGAAAAGGCGCTGGGCGAATTGCAGGCGGCTAGCATGTGGCTGATGCAGAACGGCCTCGCCAATCCCGACAATGCCGGCGCCGCGGCCTATAGCTATATGACGCTGCTGGGGATCGTGTCGCTCGGCTGGATGTGGCTGAAGATGGCCCGCGCCTCGACGGCCGCGATCGCGGCCGGGGACGGCGGCGACCGCGCCTTCCACGAAGCCAAGCTCGTCACCGCGCGTTTCTTCGCGGAACGCATCCTGCCGGATGCGGGCTCGCTGCGCCGCAAGATCGAAAGCGGCGCCGAAAGCATGATGACGCTTCCCGTCGAAGCCTTCTGATCCCTATCGCCCCCGGCCCGTTTTCGTCATCGGGCCGGGGGCGAGACTTCGGTCCCGAAATGTCGGGGGCCTGCGATCGGCGCCTTGCCCCGCCGGCGCCAGCGGCTACACACGCAGGGCCCGGTATCCGCCGGCGTGGGACGGAGAGTAGGATATGGCGACACGCCCGGGGCGGGACCTTACGCAGGGGCCGATCGCCCGCACGTTGCTGCTGTTCGCGTTGCCGACGCTCGGGTCCAGCATCCTCCAGTCGTTGAACGGATCGATCAACGCCATCTGGGTCGGCCAGTTTCTGGGCGAGGCCGCGCTGGCGGCGACGGCCAATGCCAACCTCGTCATGTTCCTGATGTTCTCGGCCGTGTTCGGGTTCGGCATGGCCGCGACGATCCTGATCGGGCAGCGCATCGGCGCGCACGACGTGGATGGCGCGCGGCGCGTGATCGGCACGACCATCGGCATGTTCGCCGTGGCGGCATCGCTGGTCGCGCTGGCCGGATGGCTGTGGGCGCCATCCCTGCTCCACCTGCTGGCCACGCCGCCGGAGGTATTCGGCCTCGCGCTGGCCTATCTGCGCATCATCTTCCTCGGCCTGCCGCCCAGCATGATCGTGGTGCTGATCACCATGGGCCTGCGCGGATCGGGCGATTCGCTGACGCCCCTGTGGTTCATGATCCTGTCGGCTGTGATCGACGTCATACTCAACCCGGTGCTGATCCTGGGGCTGGGGCCGGCCCCTCAACTCGGCATCCGGGGATCGGCGGCGGCCACCCTCATCGCCAATATCGTCGGCCTTCTCGCGCTGGTCGCTTATATCTACCGGCGCGATCTGCCGCTGCGGTTGCGCGGGCGGGAGATTGGCTATCTCCTGCCCGACCTTCGCCTTCTGAAAACGATCGTGTTCAAGGGCGTGCCGATGGGCCTGCAGATGCTGGTCGTATCGGTTTCGGCGCTGGCGATGATCGGGCTGGTCAACCGGGAAGGGGCGGCGGTGACGGCCGCTTATGGCGCGGCAAACCAGCTCTGGACCTATATCCAGATGCCGGCGATGGCGCTGGGCGCGGCGGTGAGCGCCATGGCCGCCCAGAATATCGGCGCGAACCGTTGGGATCGGGTGAGCCAGGTCACCCGCGCGGGCATCGGCATGAACGTGCTGATGACCGGATCGGCCGTGCTGCTGCTGCTCGCCATCGATCGCCACGCCTTGTCGCTGTTCCTGGGGAATGACGGGCATGCCATGGCGATTGCCCGGCACATGAACCTGATCGTCAGCTGGGGCTTCATCCTGTTCGGCATCACATCGGTGCTGTCGGCCGTGGTGCGGGCGAACGGCGCGGTGATGGTGCCGCTCCTGATCCTGGTCATCGCCTTCTTCCCGGTCCGGCTGGGGCTGGCCGCCAGCTTCCAGCCGCGGATCGGCGCGGACGCGATCTGGTGGAGCTACAACGCCGGTTCGCTCACCACGCTGGTGCTGACGATCGCCTATTTCCGGTTCGGCGGATGGCGCGCGCTGCGGATGATGCCGCCGACCGATCCGATCGAGGCGGAGGAGATGGTGATTTCCAGCACCGATCCGGCCGGCCGCGCCCAGCCGAACGGCTGACGGGATCAGGCCCGCAGCCGCTCGATCGCCTGGGCCAGCGCCACGTAGAGCTTGCCCATGTCGGAGGACAGCAAGGTCACGCTCAGCGGCGCGCCGTCGCGCTGGGCGAGCACCCGGCGCAGCATCGCCTCGAAATCGTGGACGTAGCGGTTCACCTGCTCCCTGAACTCCGGCTCTTCCTCATAATGCCGGACGATTTCCTTGCTCTCGGCCGTGTCGAGCAGCCGCACGGCGCGGCGGGTGAAGATGCTGCGATCGCCCTTCAGATAGGATGTCCAGGCGCTGTCGGTCACGTCGTTGGACAGGATCTTGGCGATGTCGATCGCGGTGGAGTTCAGCGATTCCACCAGCAGGGCCGCGCGGCGGGAGAAGCTTTCCTCGTCCGCCTCGGCCACCTGCGCCTGAACCTCGTCGATCCGCGCATCCACGGCGGCGGCCGTATCGCGGATGGCGAGAAGCTGTTGCTGCAGCCGCTCGTTGGCCGATGTCGCGGCGGAAACGGCGCGGTCGGCGGCCGTGGCCACCTCCTCCAATTGCGTGCCGAGCGCCTCGCGCATCGCCTTCTCGATCGCGTCGCGGGCGGCGGCGCCCAGATCGGTCGCGGCGGAGGGAATGACGGTGCCGATGGTCTCGCGGGCATGGTCCGCCGTCTGAACGGCCGTCTCCCGCACGCGGAGCAGCGCCTCGACGAGCTGCGGCCCGGCCTTTTCGGCAAGCTGCTTCGCGCTGTCCTCGGCCTGGGCCAGGCTTGCCTGCAACTCCTCCGAACGGGTGCGGACTTCGGCCAGCCGGTCGCCGGCGATGCGATGCATATCCTCGATCACCGCGCGCTGATCCGCCAGCGACTGGCCGGCATCGGCGATGCCGCCGGTGGCGAGCGCGAGGGCGCGTTCCAGCGCGCTTGCCTCGGGCAGCAGCGCCGTGATCGCGGCATGGCTGCGCCCGGCCTGAGCCTCGATTCCGGCAAGCGCGGCGGGAATGTCGCTGCCGATGCCGGCGGTGCTCGCATCCAGCGCGGATTTGAGCGCCGCCGCGCGCTCGACGAGGGCCTCCGTTGCCGGGGCGGCGGTGGCGAGCCGATCGGCCAGGCCTTCGCTTTGCTCGCGCAGCCGGCCGACCGCGTCGATCAGCGCCTGGACGGCATCATTGCCCTTGCCGGACAGCCCGGCGAACCGCGCCTCGATCTCGTCGAGCGACCGGGCGATGGCGTCGATCGCGGCCTGGCTTTCGGCATTGCGGGTGGCGAAGCCGCCGGCAAGGGAATCGATCCGGCTGCCCATATCCTCGATCCGCGCGGCGAGCGCGGTCGCCGCTTCGGCCATGCGCGCATCGATTCGGGCGCCTTGCTCGTCGATCCGGGCGATCTGCTCCGCAAGCTGCCGCGCCGCGCCCGATGCCGCCTGGTCGGCCTTCTCGCTCTGCGTCTCCAGCGCCGCAAGCTGGGCCTGCAGGGCATCCACCCTGCCGCCGGCCTCGCCCGCCGTCTGGCGCAGGCGATCGGAAATGCCGCGAACCTGCTCGTCCATCCGAGGCAGATCGTCGATCAGCACGCCCAGATCGCTGCGGGCGATTTCGGCGGCGGTTTCCAGATTGTCCGATTCCGCCCGCAATATCCTGGTCTCGCGCCCCATGGCGGCCGCGATCTCGCTCAGGCGAAGCGCGGTATCGTCGCCCAGCGACATCAGTTGCTGGGCCTGATCCGCCAAATCCTTCCGGCTTTCGGATATCCGGTCGGCCAGCCGGCCGATCACGCTTTCCAGAAGCGCGGACTCGGCCCGCATCGCCTGGGCCGTCTGGCCGAACCGGGCGGCTTCCTTCCGGCTGGAGCGCTGCAGGACGATGAAGATCACGCCCAGCAGGGCCAACGGCCCGCTCGCGAGCGAGATGAGCGCCGTCGCGCGGGTGAGGGGCGATCCATCCGCCTCGACGGAGGTGCCGACCGCCACGATCCAGATCGCCGCCGCCACGAGCAGGACGGCCGCCGTCACGCGGCCCTGCCAGGACGAGGCGGGCTCGATCGCGGGTTCTGCCTCCGGTTCCGGCGCCTGGGGGGCGACCGCGACGCTTTGGGGCGGGGCCTCGACGGCCGTGGCGGCGTCTTCACGATTGCGCGAAATGGCTTCGAGCAGCGCGCGGTGCTCGCGCCATTGGTCGGTGGATCGGACCCCCTGGTTCATGATCTTTGTTTATCAGCTTTCGGGCGTGGCGAAAGGGCCGAGAGCACGGCGATGGCATGCAACGCCCTGTTAAGGCGTTCATGCGAGACTGGCGCCCATGAAATATGATCCGCGCGCCCTTGAAGCCACGCTTTCCGCCGCCGTGGGAGACGATGCCATGCTGGCCGCGGAGCTGCGCCAGGCCTTTCTTTCCGGCGCGCGCGGCCATGCCGATGCCATGGGCCGCACGGCGGACGTGGCGGAATGGCGGGCGTCGGCGATGCGCCTCCAGGGGCTCGCGGCCAGCTTCGGCGCGTTCGAGCTGATGGACCTGGCCGAAAAGGCGGCGCAGGATACGCCTGGAAACACCGTGCTTTCCCGCGCCATCGACGCGGTTATCGGCGGCCTCGCATCCTGAAGCCCTTTGCCGCCGCCGGCCCCGCCGGCCGGCCTTTCGTCGCGGGCGGCTTTGCATCATCCGGCTTCCCGGCTTATCGCTGAGGCGCGATAGGATCGGGGGACGCTTGTGGCGCTTGCGGCGCTGATATCTGCTTACCGTTATGCGAGTGACGAGGCCGAAGGGCTGCGGTCTACCCTGCCGCTCGCCGGGCGGACCTTGCTGGAGCATCAGGCCCGGCTGGCGGCCCTCGCCGGCGCGGACAATGTGGTCGTGCTGGCGGAGCGCGTTCCCGTGGCCCTGGCGCAGGCGGTGGAGCGGCTGCGGCGCAGCGGCATGCGGGTCGAGATCGCGCGCGGGGTGAACGACGCGGCGGACCGCATCCATCCCGACGAGGAGCTTCTGGTGGTGGGCGATGGCTGCCTGGCCTCGCCCCGATTGTTCCGCAGGATGGTCAAGGCGCGGGCGCCGGCGCTGCTGACGGTGCCGGACGAGCCCGATCGCGCGATGTTCGAACGGATGGACGCCACCGTCCGCTGGGGCGGGCTGATGCTGGTGAGCGGCGCCTTCCTGCGGGATACCGCCGCGATGCTGGGCGATTGGGACGTGGAATCCACCTTGCTGCGCCGTGCCGTGCAGAGCGACGCCGAACGAGTCGATGCCACCGCCGGCAATGCGGCCGGCAGGACGCCGCTGCTGGTGGACGGGATAATCGATCTGGAGGGATTCGACCGGCACATGCTCGCCACCGCCAGGCCGCGCGGGCGCGACTGGCCCTGGCGGCATGTTTTTCCGTTGATCGAGGGCGTGGTCGCGCCGCCGCTGCTCCGCCGGGGAACCGACCCGATCTGGTTCGCGGTCGGCGCCGTCACCGCCGCCGTCGCGGCCGGCATATTGATCGCGGCGGGATGGCGCCTTGCGGGCCAGGCGGCGCTGATGCTTTCCGGCCCGATCGCCGCCGTCGCCGAACGGCTTGCCGGCGCGCGCCTGTCGCCGCTGCGCTGGTCGGGCGCCTTCTTCATCGCGCGGTCCCTTGCGGCGGTGGCGGCGCTCCTGATCCTTTCGTTCGATCTGGCGAAGGAAACCGGCTGGGGCGCCTGGCCCGTGGCGGCGATGCTGCTGCTCGCCATGGCCGCGCTGGCGGGCGAGCAGCGCATCCTCCGGCATCTGCCGGGCGGTTTGGCGCCGCACTGGATCGCCAGCCTCGACGGGTTGATCTGGGCGATGCTGCCCTTCGCCCTGATCGGCCAATGGCTGGCGGGCGTCGCCGTGCTGGCGGCCTATGCGCTCGCCTCCTTCGGTTTCGTCCAGCGCGAGGTGGCGATCCGCGTCGCCGCGCAGGCAAGCGAGCCCGCCTGAACATGGCCAAGTGATCGCATCCGTTCGCCAATTTCGTTTAAGCCCGCTTTAACCGCGTCGCGATAAGCCGTGGCAATGGTCGCCTTCGTTCCGGATTCTGTTGACGGTGCCGAACGCCTTCTGGGCGATGCCGCGCGCGCGCAGGTGGCGGGCCGCGAACGCATCCGGCTGGCGCTGATCGACCTGTTCCTGCCGGATGGCCGCCGCTTGCGGGATATCGAGCGGATTGCCGCCGCCAACCTCCTCCAACGGCTGATCTGCACCGTCGAGGATGATCTGCGCGATCGTATCGGCCAAAGGCTGGAAGCGCGCGATCCGGTGCTGGCCGCCGCGATCACCGCCGGCGCCGTGCCGATCGCCGCGCCGATGATGGAGCAGGCCGGCCTGCTCCGCGATGCCGAGCTGGTCGGATTGGTGCTGCGGCGGGCGGAGGAGCATCGGCTGAGCGTCGCCTTGCGCCTCGCCGCCGCGCGCATGGCGACGATCGCCCCGGAACCGCCGCTGATCGACCTGCNCGTCGAGGATGCCGAACCGGCGATCGCGGAAGCCGCCATGGCGATGGTGGTCGCGGAAAGCCGGCGGATAGATCGTTTTCAGGATCCCGTGCTGGCCCGCACCGATCTGCCCGCCGATATCCAGCATCGGCTGATCTGGCGGGTGGCGGCCTGCCTGCGCCGCTACATGATCGATATCGGCCGGCTCGATGCCGCCACCGCCGATCGCGAAGTCGGCCTCGCCGCGCAGCATCTGCTGTCGGGCCATGACGAAAGCGCCACGCTGGAAGGGCGGGCGATGGCGCTCGCGCTGCTGCTGCTGCGCGCCGGCGGGCGCCTTACCGATGCGGTGATCGCGCGCGCGCTGGGCGAAGGCCGGGTGGCGCTGACCGTGGCCGGGCTGGCGCTGCGCGCGGGGATCGAATTCGGCGCGGCGTGGGACATGCTCTTCGACGCCGACGGCAGCCGCCTTGCCGTGCTGCTGAGCGCCATCGGCATGGAGGCGGAGGCGGCTGCCGACATCCTGTTCCGCTGCGTGCCGAGCGATGTCGACCCCGATACTGCCGCCGCCCGCATCGAAGCCTTCATGATGCTCGACCGCAACCGCGCGGACGAGGTGCTGCGGCCATGGCGGCTGGAGCCGGCGTTCCGCGCCGCCATCGACGAACTCGACGCGGGGCTGCGATGATGATGGCCCCCATCCATGGGCGCCTGGACCGGGATTTCCGGCTGGTCGAGGCGGATGCCGCGCTGGAAGGGCTGCATTTGCGCGCCGGCGGCCTTGCCGGCGGCGTGCTGGCGGTTCCGCAGGTGGCCAGCATCGCCCGGCTCGCGCGCCGGCTGGGAATCGTCGTCTCGCGCGGCGTGATCGCGGCCGATGGCGAAACCGATCTCGAGCTGTGGGTGCGCGCCGAACCGCAGGGGGAGGGCGTGGCGCTGGCGATCGCCGGATGGACGGCGCGGCCCGCCGCCGACTCCTTCCCGGCCACGACGATCGACCGCGAGCATGATTTCATCCGGGCCTCCGCAGACTGGCTCTGGGAAACCGATGACGCGCTGAAGATCACCGCTCTGTCGCCCGGCGTGGTGCCGTCCCGCGAATCCCTGCTTGGCCAGCCGCTGACCAAGCTCGTCACCTTGCGGGAGAATGAGGCCGGAGTGCTGCCTATCCTGGACGCGATCGCCACCCAGCGCCGCTTCGACGATCAGGAGGGCGAACTGCGCGAAGGCGGGGGCGGGGTGCGGCTTTCGGCGGTGCCGATCTTCGATGCCGCCGGCCGCTTTGCCGGGCTGCGCGGCGCGGCGGTGGCCATATCCCCGCCCAGCGCGCCGGTGCTGCTGCCCGTTACCGACAGCGGCGGCACCAGCGTCGATCGAGTCCAGGCCGAAGCCTTCGGCCGGCGGCTCGACACGGCGCTGCGCGATCCGCTCGACCGGATCATCGCCAGCGCCGAACATATCCGCGCCCAGGCCGACGGGCCGCTGCGGCGCGATTATGCCAATTATGCTGCCGATATCGCGGCCGCGGGCCGGCACCTGCTGGCGTTGGTCGACGATCTCGTCGATCTCCAGGCGATCGAGCGGCCGGATTTCGCGCCGGCGATCGAGCGGCTCGACATCGCCGATGCCGTGCGCCGCGCCGCAGGGCTGCTGGGCGGGCGGGCGGCGGACCGCGGCGTGCGGATCGATCGGCCGGCGGCGGACGAAGCACTGCCCGTCCAGGGCGATTTCCGGCGGGCGCTGCAGGTGCTCGTCAACATCATCGGCAATGCCGTGCGCCATTCGCCCGAAGGCGGGGCCGTGTGGCTCAGGTGCGAACGACAAGGGAGCTATGCGGCGGTGACAGTGGCGGATCAGGGCCGGGGCATCGACCCGGCGGATCATGAGCGCATCTTCGAGAAGTTCGAGCGGCTGCAACCGGGCGATGGCGCGGGGACCGGGCTCGGGCTCTATATCGCGCGGCGGCTGGCGCGGGCGATGGGGGGCGACCTGACGGTGGAGAGCCAGCTGGGGCAGGGCGCGCGATTCACCTTCACCCTGCCCGCGGTGGAACCGGGGCAGGGTTGAGGTAACGGATCACGCGCGCAACGGCGCGCGTCGGGATCAGGCCGGGGTCTTTTCGAGGAAGGCCTCGCGATAGCTGCGGAACTTCTCCTCCACCTGCGCGCGGGTGAGGCCGAAATCCTCGAGCGAATATTTATGCGGCGCGCGATCCTCGCGCTTGTTGGCTTCGATCCACTCGGCCATGCCGGCCTCGATTTCCGGGGTCACGGTGATGCCGGCCTGTTCCAGCACGTAACGGCCCACCTTCACCGGTTCCGAAAGCTGTTCGGTATAGCGCACGTCGATGAAGTTGCGGCCGCCCACCTTCTCGCGCTCGGCAACGAAGGTGTTGAGCAGTTCCGCCAGGCGATCGATCCAGAAAGCGCCGACTTCCTCGCGCGTCACCTCATCCGATACCATCGAATAGAGATTGGCCATCATGCTGGAATAAGACGGCACGGTCTGCACAGGATCGCGGTGCGTCATGACGATCTTGGCCTCGGGGAACACCTCGATCACGCCATCGATGCCCATCAGGTGGCCCGGCGTCTTCAGCACCCACTTGGCGCCCTTGCGGCTGGGATCGGACCATTGCAGCAGCTTCAATATCTGCTTGAGGTCGCGATAGACCTGGATGCGATCATGCTGCATCAGCCAGCGCGCGAAGCTCGGCACGAAGAAGGTGCCCTCGATCATCGTCGAGGAGAAAAGCTGCCCCATGATGATCAGCTCTTCATCCGGCTGGTCGATATCCATCGGATGGATCGACATCAGCTCCGGGATGGCCTGCACCATATAATCCATCAGCACCTTCGCCTCGGCGCGGCGCGGTTCGGGATTGCCGCGTTCCTCGCCGGGGAAGGGGACGTAGTTCTTGGTTTCGTACCAGCGGCACCCGGTCATCCCCGGCGCCGCCGCCAGCATGCGGTGAAGCATGGTGCTGCCGGTGCGCGGCAGGCCGACGACGACGGCCGCGACCTCGACCTCCTCCTCGTCGATCTCGGGATGCTGCTTGAACATCTCGACGAAGCGGAGGCGGTTCACCAGCGACGTGACCACCGTTTCGCGCGCATAGGCCGCGCCCGCATCGCTCAGCTTCGCCTCGCCGTTGAAGGCGGGGATGAGGGCATCGATGTGCGAGAAGAACCAGGTATCGCCGAAATCGTCGAGCCCGGTCTTCGCCTTCGCTTCCGCGATCAATGCCTCGCGATCGGGAACCTTCGCCGTCATATCCCCTCCATATTCCGCATTTTGTCAATCATAGCGGTTGTAAATGATGAACTACGCAATCCCATATGGCGGCGGGTGCGCATGAGCGTCAACGCCCCCGCCATCGCGCATCGGACGCGGATTTATCGTGGCGGACATTAATGGCCGTGGGAAGTCAGTGCCGGAATTTGACCCGTGCGGTCGCCCCGAACAGGATGGCTGCCGATTGCCGTCGATCGAAAAGGAATAGCCCGTGCCCAGCGCCACCAGCCTTCGCCAGCGCCTGCTGATCTGCGCCGCGCTGGGCTTCGCGGCGGCACATGCGGGTGGGGCAGGCGCCGGGCCGCCCGCAACGCCGATAATCGACGTCGATGACGTGACGCGCTTCTACCGGCTTTATGACGCGACCGGGGGCAAGCCGGGCGCGGAGCGGCTGCAGCGCGAATATCTGGATGCGGGATCGGCGGGGCTCCGCCAGTTGGCGGCGCAGCGCAACGTGACGGGGGCGACGATCGCGGCCGCCATCGCCGCGCGGCCCCAGGCTTATGAGAATGCACGGGCGTGCATGGCCGTGCTGCCGCGCGTGAAGCCGAGGGTGGCTGCCGCGCTGGCGCGGTTCCGCGAACTTTATCCCGAGGCCCGCTTCCCACCGATCACGATCGCCGTATCGCGGACCAAGCCCGTGGGCATGACGGACGGGGAGGGCGTGCGCATCGGTCTGGAGGGGCTTTGCGCCACCCGTTACATGAACCCCGATCCGGAAGATCGCTTCGTCCACGTGATAGCGCACGAATATGCCCATATCCAGCAGAGCCCCGAGCCCGAGGATGGCCGGATGACCGTTCTGGAAGCGGGCTTGCGGGAAGGGGGCGCGGAGCTGGTGGCGGAGCTGATTTCCGGCAATGTCGGCAATATGGCGCCTGCTGCGATCGCCAAGGGGCACGAGGCGGAAATCGAGGCCCGGTTCATGGCCGACCAGGACAAGGCCGACCTTTCGGACTGGTTCTACAACGGCACGAACGAGACGCCGGGCGATCTGGGCTATTGGGTCGGCTACCGCATTGCCAAGGCCTATTACCAACGCGCGAAGGACAAGCATCGGGCGCTGCGTGATCTGTTCGAGCTGCGCGATCCGAAGGCTATCCTCGCGGCGAGCGGCTGGCGGCCGGGAATGGCGTTGCAACAGGAGGCGGGCGATGCCGGCGCCGCCCGGCGATGGAGCGGCGCCGAGAGATCGCTTCAGAAGATATCGGCCAGCTTCACCTTGGCACCGGCGTAGAAATAGCGGCCGACGCCGGAGATAGGCAGGAAAACCTCGGCAAAGTCCGGTTTCTGGTCGAACAGGTTGTTGACTCCGAAATAGACGTTGAACCGTTCGTTGATGTCGTAGCTCAGCTGGATTTCATGTTCCTGCTTGGATTTCAGGTGGAAATATTTCTTCTCCACATAATCGTCGTCCCCGGTCGTGGTGGACCGGAGGAAGCGCAGGGTCTTACCGAAATAGTTGAAGCCGTAATTGACGGTGAGCGGGCCGTGCTTCCACGTCGCGTCGAAGTTCAGCAGCCATTTCGGCGCGGGGCCGCCATTGACGCTCTGGGCGACGTTGCGGTCGTTGGAAGGGTCCGCCCCCGGTGAGCCGATGAAGGTCAGCTTGTCGAGATAGCCGCCGACGAGGTTCAGGGCGATGCGATCGGCCTCCCCCACCGCGAACTGGTAGTTGACGGTGAAATCGACGCCGCGCGTGTGGAAATTGGCGACGTTCTGGGGCAGCAATGTGAAGCCCGTTATCCCGCCCGCATTGGCGCCGCCCACCTGCCGCGTGATGTTCGCGCAGAACTGGTTGTCGATGGTGGCCTGATCGACGCAGAGATCGGCCAGGCGCTGCGCCGTCACCGTGGTGATCGCGCTCTTGAGCTTGATATTATACCAGTCGACCGAGGCGGTGAGGCCGGGCAGGAAGCGCGGCTGCAGCACGATGCCGGCGGTGGTCGTCTTGGCGGTCTCCTCGGTCAGATCGGGATTGCCGGTCTGCACGCCGGGAATGGAAGCGGAATTGGGGTCCCGGAAAGTATTGGGATCGGCGCCCGCTGCGGTGAGGAGGGCCGCGCAATTGGCCCGCCGGGTAGAGGCGCCATTGTTGACGTTGTTGACGTCGCATGGGTCATCAATGAACAGGAAGGTCTGGTTCGCCGGATCGAACAGTTCGGAGATGTTCGGCGCGCGCACCGCTTCGGCATAGGTGGCGCGGAAGCGGACGTCGCGGATCGGTGCGTAGACGCCGTCCACCTTCCACGTCCATGTGCTGCCGACGGTGCTGTAATCCGAATAGCGGACGGCACCGCCGAAGCTCAGCTCCTCGGCAAAGGGCCTGTCCTTGAGCAGCGGCACATTGATTTCGCCGAAAATCTCCCAGACATCATAATGCCCCTTGGAGGGCAGCAGCACATTGTTGAAGGTGAAGCCGGCCGTGTCGGCCGGATCAGGCGTGGATTTGCTGCCTTCCCGCCGATATTCGGCGCCGATCGCATAGCCGACGTCGCCGCCCGGCAGCGAGAAGAGGCCACCGAGATCGCCGCTGACCGACCCGGACACGACATGCTGGGTCAGCTTGTCGCGAGCGATGCTGGTGAGCGTGACCCAGTCGATCGCCTGCTGGCTGGGCGATCCCTCGCCGAACGGATTGAGCGGCACGCACCCGCTATTCGGGCCCGGAGTGAAGGAACCGAAATTGTTGATGCCGGGGCTCGCCAGCGGCTGGAAAGGCAAGGCCGTCGGATCGAGGTTCGATCGGCAGACGATATTGCCGTTGGGCGTGCCGGTGAGGAACTGGCCTTCGTCCACCGCGTCCATCGCCGCGTAGAAGCGATCGTTATAGCGGTTGCCGATCTGGC
>NZ_MIPT01000001.1:2008648-2010817 GCF_001853345.1 Edaphosphingomonas haloaromaticamans
CGTCGTTCATTCGTCGATGCCGTTCCCGCCGCCGAGCCTTATCCGGCGCGTGATGCCGATGGCTTCGAGAAAAGCCTCGTCATGGCTGACGACGACCAGCGCGCCGTCATAGGCGCGCAAACCCGCTTCGACAGCCTCGATGGAATCGATGTCGAGATGGTTGGTCGGCTCGTCCAGGATCAGCAATTGCGGCGGCGCCGTTCCGCCTAGCGCGCAGGCGAGGCCCGCGCGGAGCATCTGGCCGCCGCTGAGCGTGGCGACCTGCTGGAGCGCGGCATCGGCACGGAACATGAAGCGGGCGAGCGCCGCGCGGCAGGCATTCTCGTCCGCGCCCGGATGGAGCCGGCGATAATTGTCGCGGATGGAGGATGACGGATCGAGCAGATCGACCTGCTGGTCCAGCATCGCCATGTCGACCATCACCCGTACCGATCCAGTCTGTGGCCGGAGCCGGCCGGCAATCAGCGCCAGCAGGCTGCTTTTCCCCGATCCGTTGGGGCCGGTGACGGCGATCCGCTCCGGCCCGGTGACGGTGAGGGAAAGATCGCGGAATAACGGGCGGGCGGCATCATGGCCGAAGCCGAGGCCGTCGACGCGAAGCACCGTCCGGCCGGCGGGGAGGCCGGTGGGCGGCAGGGCGACGGTGAGTGGCTGGAGCACTTCGATCCGTTCGCGCAGCGATGCGGCGGCGCTTTGCGCATCGTCGCGCTGCCGCTCGGCCAGCCGGGCATTGGTACCGCCGGTCGCCTCCGCGCGGTTCTTGCGGGTGCCGAGCAGGATGCGGGGCATATCGCCCTTGGCGGCCTTGCGCCGGCCGCCGGCATCCTTGCGCGCCTTGCGCTCGGCCATCTTCTGGGCATCGCGGGCGGCATCGGCCACGCGCTTTTCGGCATCGGCCAGGTCGTGGCGGGCGGCGGCCAGCTCCAGCGCCTTGCGTTCGCGATAAAGGCTCCAGTTGCCGCCATAGCGTGTGGCGCCGAGCGACGTCAGCTCGACGATCGCGTCCATCGTCTCCAGCAGCTCGCGATCATGGCTGACGACGATGGCGCCGGCGCGCCAGCCGTGGAGAAGATCGATCACAGCGCGGCGGCCGTCGCGATCGAGATTGTTGGTGGGTTCGTCNGATATTGCCGTTGGGCGTGCCGGTGAGGAACTGGCCTTCGTCCACCGCGTCCATCGCCGCGTAGAAGCGATCGTTATAGCGGTTGCCGATCTGGCGGTTCTTCACCTTGGTCTGGCCGTAGACGTAGCTGATCTCGAACCGGGCGTGCGAGCTGATTTCCCCTTCGAAACCGATGACGCTGCGGATCGTCTCGCGATCGACATCCTCGCCCCGCGTCCCGAGATCGAAATTGTCGCGGTTGAGGAGGACGCCCGCCATCTCGATATCGGGATTATTGGCGTTATCCAGCGCGATCTGGCGCAGATTGGCGGGAAGATAGGGATTGTCCGGCTGGATCAGCGAGTAGAAATCGAAGGTCGGCTGGCTGATCGTGAAGGTCTTGGTCTTCACATATTTGCCCTGGACGAAGAAATCGATGCCATCCGTCACTTCGTAGCGGAACAGCGCATTCACATTATGCCGTTCGATGTCCGGCAGCAGATCGCCGATATAGTCCGATCGCGGCGTGCCGTCGCCGCCCTGCTGGTAGAAGGGCGGCACGAAGCGGCCGCCATCCCAGGGGGAACCGTCCCACCGATAATCCGGCACGCCATCGAAGTCGACGTCGATGCCGCCGGCGCGTGAACTGTCGTAGAAGCGCACGTCTTTCAGCGGCACGTTGTCGGGGATGTTGGGATCGTCGTCGGGATCGTCCGGATTGTTCTGGAAGGTGGTGCGGTTCTGGGTGAGGTTGCGCTTGCGCTGATACGCCTGAAGCCGTTCGTCGCGATCATATTCGTAATTGAGCGTGAAATTGCCGCGCCCGTCGGCGAAATTCTTGCCGGCGGTGATCGAGAAGAAGCGGTTGCCGGCATCGCCGCGCTCGGAGATGCCCATCTGGCCGCGAGCGAGAATACCCTCGAAATTCTTCTTGGTGACGAAATTCACCACGCCGGTNACGCCATCCGCGCCGTATATGGCCGAAGCGCCGCCGGTGAGGACGTCCACACGCTCGATCAGGTCGACCGGGATGGTGTTGATATCGACCGCGGCCGTGCCTGGCAGCG
>NZ_MIPT01000001.1:2012197-2060873 GCF_001853345.1 Edaphosphingomonas haloaromaticamans
GCGAGGCGGGATTCCAGCAGCCAATCGGCGTCGCCCAGCTCCTCCATCGTCGCCTCGCCGCGTTCGGCGCGGGCGAGAAGGGCGAGCGCGGGGGCGATGC
Source organism: Edaphosphingomonas haloaromaticamans (assembly GCF_001853345.1). Classification (NCBI taxonomy): domain Bacteria; kingdom Pseudomonadati; phylum Pseudomonadota; class Alphaproteobacteria; order Sphingomonadales; family Rhizorhabdaceae; genus Edaphosphingomonas; species Edaphosphingomonas haloaromaticamans. Next base: position 2,012,298 of record NZ_MIPT01000001.1, read on the forward strand.
CGAACAGGTCGGCGATCGTCTCGCCCGGCCGTGGCTGGACGGCCTGGTGAAGGAAGCCGAGGCTGCCGTTGATCGTGACGGTGCCCGAGCGGGGTTGGCGCTCGCCCGAGATGAGCTTCAGCAGCGCCGTCTTGCCGACGCCGTTGCGGCCGACGAGGCCGGTGCGTTCCGTGGTGAAGCTGAGCGTGAGGCCCGAAAGGACCGGATGGCCTTCAGGCGTGGACCAGGCGAGGTTGGAAAGAGCGATCGAGGCGGACATGGATGCGGGTTTCCCGAGCAGCGGAACGGACAAAGGTTGCTGTCGGGTTGAAATCCATGATCTGGTATATCCGCTTATGCGATTGACCGGCAATGAGATAGGACATGCGAGGGCCATGTTCAACCACCCGTCCGCCCGGCGGGATGGGTTGGGCCCGAGGAGAGGATGGATGGCGCGCAAGGCATCCGGGGGATCGGCGAAGGGCGGGACAGGGCAGCCCGTGCTGCTTTCGGGCGGCAATCCGCAGATCGCCAAGGGCGACGGTGATGGCCCGGTGCAGGCCTATATCGCCGCCATGCCCGGCTGGAAAAGCGAAGCCGGGCGCCGGCTGGACGCGCTGATCGAGCGGACCGTGCCCGGCGTGCGCAAGGCGGTGAAGTGGAACTCGCCCTTATACGGCGTGGAAGGGCAGGGCTGGTTCCTCGGCGTGCATTGCTTCACCCGCTATATCAAGCTGGCCTTCTTTCGCGGCGCCGCGCTGCGGCCGCTGCCGCCGGTGGACTCCAAGGACAAGGATACGCGTTACTTCCACATCCACGAAGATGATGCGCTGGACGAGGACGCGCTGGCGGACTGGATCAGGCAGGCGGCGGCGCTGCCCGGCTGGGTTCCGTAGCGCAAGGCAAGGAGGAAGGATCGACATGGCCAACGGCGCGACCGCGGACGACAAATCCCCATCCAGGCTGATCGACGAGCGGATCAGGGCGTTGGGCGACTGGCGCGGCGAGATGCTCGCCCGCCTGCGCGCCCTGATCCTGGAGGCCGACCCCGACATGGTCGAGGAATGGAAATGGCGCGGGGTTCCGGTCTGGTATCATGACGGCATGGTCTGCACCGGCGAGACCTACAAGACGGCCGTGAAGATGACCTTCGCCAAGGGCGCGGCGCTGGATGACCCCGCCGGCCTGTTCAACGCGAGCCTCGACGGCAATACCCGCCGCGCGATCGACTTCCACGAGGGCGATGCCATCGACGAGCCGGCGCTGAAGGCGCTGGTCCGCGCGGCGGTGGCGCTGAACGGGAAGAAGGGCTGAGAAGCGTCCGCCGGAATAGCCTTCACGATGCGCTTTCCAGGCGCAGGCGGATGTCGCGATAAGCAGCCGCCAGCAGCGCGCCCAGCGCGGCGTCGTCGACCGGCTGGCCACGGCGCAGCTTTACGTGCCGCATGCGCTTGCCGGTGCCTTCCAGGAGGCCCGCCGGGTCTTCCAGCGCCGCGCCATGGAAAAAACCCGACGTTCACGTGACTGGTAAAGGCGTCGACATATCCAAATGCAGCGCCGCCGACGCAGGCGGTGGGCTGCCCGTCATGGAGCAGCTCGCGAACGTCGGGTCCGCACGCCCGCATGCGATCGAACCACAGCCTGGCCAGGCTTCGCAATTCATCCGCGCCCGCCGCGAACCATGGATCGACGTTCGGATCCACTGACGGCGCCGGAAAGGCGAAAGAGTTGGTTCATGCGGCAAGATTGCCACCGCTACCCGCGATGTCGAGCGGGATCGTCTCCATGTTATCCGACAGCATCAATGAGGGTGAAAACTTGCTCCGGCGTCATGGCTTGGTGCCAAGGCGGTGCTGGTGCCGGCTACAGGATTCGAACCCGTGGCCCCCTGATTACAAATCAGGTGCTCTACCAACTGAGCTAAGCCGGCGACCGACGCTCCATGCTTCAGGCGACGCCGAAGGTCCAGCCCTCCGTTGCGGTGATGGCGGGAGAAAATGGCGGGGCGGGATGCCAGAGGTGCGGCTGGCCGGCGGCGGTGCGGAGCCAGGCGGCGGTGACGAGCGCGTCGGCGCTGTGATCGTCATGATGCTCGGGCGCGGGCGGCGGGGCGCTGCCGAGGGCGGCGAGGGCCTGGGCGATGCTGGTCGCGTCGCGCATCTTGGTGCGGCCGGGCGGGCGGCCCGCGGCGACAGCGGCGATGCTGGTATATATCTCCACGATCAGCGGCCCTTTTTCGGGAAGGGGATCGAAGGGCCAGACCGGGATGCGGCCGGCGAGGCGGTGGCGGAGGCGCATGCCCGTGAGGCTGGATTTGCCGACCTGCTTGGCGCCGACCAGGTTGAAGCAAGAGGCCGGGCGAGCCTGCGTGCGGGTTTCGACCAGACGCATCCGGCCGGCGCCGCCGCCGAAATCCACGCCTTCCCGCCCGCGATGGCGGCGGAAATGGCGGGCGGCATCCTCATGATCGACAAAGCCGTTGGCGCCGAGATGGGGTTCGTCTTCACAGATGCCGTCCACCAGCGCCCAGAGCGCGCGGGCATCGGCGGGCGATCGATCCCAGCCGGGGAAGAAGGCGCCGCGATCGGCGAAAGGGAAGGAGGCGGAGAAATCGAAGCCGATCAGCATGTCCGCGCTTTCGTCGGCGCGATCGACCAGCCAATCGAGCACGGTTTGGCGGGACCAGCTTCCGGGCGGGCCGGCGAGGCGGGGCGGCCCGGCATCGGCATGGCATTCGGCGACCGCAATGCCGGGAAGCCTCTCCCCCCGTGCGCCCGACCAGTCGATGCAGGCGAAGCGGGTGAAGCGGCGCATCAGCCTTTCTTGACCGGGCGGGGCCTCGGGCGCGGGCGGCTGGCGGCCTGATCGCGCGCGCGTTCGATCATCAGCCGCACGCGATCGGTATCGGCGCTGTCATGGCGCACCAGCACGGCGGGCCAGCCGGCGTAATGGGGCGTCTGCCACCAGTTGTCTGGATCGGTCTCCATCAGCATCTCGACGGTGTCGCGATCGATATGGAGGCAGAAGGAACCCGCCTCGCGTCCCGGCGAAAGGATGGTGTGGCCATTGGCCTTGACCGCCGGCGCGCCATAGCTGGTCGACATTTCCGTGCCCGGCAGCGAAAGCGCGAAGGCGACGGCTTCCTCCCAGTTCATCCGCCGTTCCGTTCGCGGCGCAGCCTTTCCCAATAGGCCAGGCGTTCGGCGATCTTCGCCTCGAAACCGCGCGGGGAGGGGGCGTAATAGGTCTGGGGCCCCATCTCTTCCGGCCAATAGTCGGCGCCGGAAAACGCATCGGCCGTGTCGTGGTCGTAGGCGTAGTTCTTGCCGTAGCCGACATCCTTCATCAGCCGGGTCGGCGCGTTGAGGATCGACTTGGGCGGCATCAGCGAGCCGGTTTCCTTCGCGGAGCGGAACGCCGCCTTCTGCGCGGCATAGGCCGCGTTCGATTTGGGCGCGGTGGCGAGATAGAGGCAAGCCTGCACGATCGCTAGCTCGCCTTCGGGCGAACCCAGGAAATCATAGGCATCCTTGGCGGCGAGGCACTGGACCAGGGCCTGCGGATCGGCGAGGCCGACATCTTCCGATGCGAAGCGGACGAGGCGGCGCAGCACGTAGAGCGGTTCCTCCCCCGCCGTGAGCATGCGCGCGAGATAATAAAGCGCGGCCTGCGGATCGGACCCGCGCAGGCTTTTGTGGAGCGCCGAGATCAGGTTGTAATGGCCCTCGCGATCCTTGTCGTAGACCGCGACGCGGCGATGGAGGAGCCCGGCGAGGCCGGCGGGATCGAGCGGCTCCGGCAGATCGACCGAAAAGAGCGTTTCCGCCTGGTTGAGGAGGAAGCGGCCGTCGCCATCGGCCGAGGCAACCAGGGCGGCGCGGGCTTCGGCCGTGAGCGGGAGGGGGCGGCCTTCGGCTTCCTCGGCGCGTGCGAGCAGGGTTTCCAGCGCCTTCGCGTCCAGCCGGTTGAGGATCAGCACCTGCGCGCGGGAGAGGAGGGCGGCGTTCAGCTCGAAACTGGGGTTTTCGGTGGTGGCGCCGACGAGGATGACGGTGCCGTCCTCCACATAGGGCAGGAAGCCGTCCTGCTGGGCACGGTTGAAGCGATGGATCTCGTCCACGAACAGCAGGGTGCGGGTGCCCATGCGGGCATGTTCGCGCGCTTCGGCGAAGATCTTCTTGAGATCGGCGACGCCGGAGAAGACGGCCGAGACCGCCGCGAAGCGCAGGCCCACCGCGTCGGCAAGCAGGCGGGAGATCGTCGTCTTGCCGGTGCCGGGCGGCCCCCAGAAGACCATCGAGGACAGGCGCCCGGCCGCGACCATGCGGCCGATCGCGCCATCCGGGCCGGTGAGATGTTCCTGGCCCACCACATCGGCGAGCGAGCGGGGACGCAGCCGATCCGCCAGCGGGGCGGTTTCCGGCGGAGTGGCGGCAAGGGCGGGAGCGAAGAGATCGGCCATCGCCCCGGAATATAGGGATGTGGGCGCATCGGCACAAAGGGCGGATGGCATGCGGGAGGGGGCTTGCATTCGTCACATCAAGATATATCTTAGACGCATCTAAAGGAGATATGACAGATGCGATTCGGATTTGGATTCCATGAAGGGCATGGCCGCCGCGGACGTGGCGGGCATTTCGGCCCGGGATTTGAAGGCGGCCGGGAGTTCGGCCATGAATTCGGCCGGCACGGCGGGCCGCGCGGCTTCCGGGGCGGGCGCTTCGCCATGGCCTGGGGCCTGGAAGGCGAGGAAGGCGGCGGCCGCCGGCGCCGCGTGTTCGACGGCGGCGAGCTGAGGCTCGTGCTGCTGAAGCTGATCGGGGACCAGCCGCGCCACGGCTACGACCTGATCCGCGCGATCGAGGAACTGACCGGCGGCGCCTATGCGCCGAGCCCCGGCGTGGTCTACCCCACGGTGACCCTGCTGCAGGACATGGACCTGATCGCCGAGGCGGAAGCCGAGGGCAACCGCAAGGCCTTTGCCATCACCGAAGCCGGCACGGCCCATCTGGCCGAGCGGCAGGCCGAGGTGGAGGCGCTGTTCGCGCGGTTGGCCGGGCTGGCCGAGGAGCGCGGGCGGCCCGACGTGATGGCGGTGCGCCGTGCGATGCACAACCTGCATGTCGTGCTGCGGCACCGGCTTTCGCGGCCGGACGTGACCCCCGAGACGATCCACGACGCCGTGGCGCTGATCGACGAGGTGGCCCGCAAGATCGAGCGGATGTGAAGACGTCTCGGCTCGATATCATGCGGCGGCGGCTGGGGATCGACCCGGCCGCCCCTACATATGCGCGATCCGCGGGCGCGCGTTGGGGCCGTATCGCCCCCACGCGCTTTCCCGCACGGACATGGGAAGGGAGTAGCCCGTTGACCAACCCGACGACGACCAGTGCCGCCGCCAGCGTGCCGACCAGCCATGGCAGCCGTTACCTGCAGCAGCTCTGCAAGCATTGGGCGCATAATCTGAAGGTGGAGTTCACCGCCGATCACGGCACGGTGACCTTCCCGAAGGACGCGCGCGGCGCCGATTTTCCGGGCGACGCCGTTGCCACCTTCGATGCGGCGGCGGATGCGCTGACGGTGCGGATCGATGCGAGCTCGCCCGAGCAGCTGGAGGCGCTGAAGGGCGCGGTGGCCCGCCACCTCGATCGCTTCGCCTTCCGCGAGGCGCCGCTGGCTTTCGACTGGCGGTAAGCCGAACCCCCGATCGGGGTAAAGACAAAGGCCGGGCCGCCTCCGTGGCGACCCGGCCTTTTCATGTCCTGGGGGATCAGCCCTCGCGTTCGAAGGCGACGCTGATCTTCAGCTCCACCTGGTCCGGCACCATCGGGATGCCGTAGCTGATCCCGAAATCGCTCCGGCGGATCTTGGTTTCGGCTTCGAAGCCGACCGTATCCTTCTTGTTCATCGGGCCGACGCCGGCGCCTTCGAACTCGGCATCGAGCACGACCTGCTTGGTCACGCCCTTGATGGTGAGATCGCCGGTGATCTTCGCATCGTTGCCGTCGACGGTGATGTTCGTCGATTTGAAGGTGGCGGTGGGGAATTTGGCGGCATCGAAGAAATCGGGGCCGAGCAGATGCTTGGTGAGGCCATCGCTGTTCGTGGCGACCTTGGCGATCGGAATCTCGATCGCGACGCTGGCGGCGGCAGGATTGGCGGGATCAAGCTTCAGCGTGCCGGTGGCGTTGCCGAACAGGCCGAAATAATCGTTGAAACCGAGGTGGTTCACCTCGAACAGCACCTGGGTGTGGGCGCTGTCGACGGTGTAGGTTCCGGCCTTCACCCGCGACGGATCCTTGGCGCCCGGCGCGGTGGTGGGCATCTGGGCGATGACGGGGATGGCGACGGCGGACGTGACGGCAAGCGCCGCGGCGATCATGATCTTGCGCATTTCAGGCTCCGGTCGTTGAAAAGCCGCGCGAGGCTGACGGTGCGGCGCGCGACTGTCAAACCATCATTAGTGAAACGAAATGTTTCCGGAATGAGCGCGGAAAGGCAGGAGCGGCGGCGGCCGGAACGGAGCATGCCGGGGCCGCAGCGGGGTTCGCCGGCCGGCGGATCAACGGGGGGAGCGATCCGGCCGGCCGACGATGCTGGCAGGTGCCCCGCGGGCGGGGCTCCTAGCGATCGGTGCCCTTCCTGTCGGCGATGGCGTTCAGCACCGCGCGCTTGGCCACTTCGACCACCGCTTCGGCGGCGTCGACGGCGGCATTGGCGTCATCCTCGCTCTTCTTCGGCTTGCCGTCGTCGATCGGGCTGTCCTTGTCCTTCTCCTCGGCTTCCTTGAAGGCTTTGTCCGTCTTTTCGGACAAGGCTTTGAGGCGCTTGATCGGTCCGAACATGCTCAGTGCTCCTGCGGGATCAGAACCGCGACCGGGGATGAGCATCCGCTGGCGCCGGACCGGAGTCAATCGACGGCCCGGCCCCCGTCAGGGGCGCGGGGACGCGGCGAGGCCGGCGGGCTGCGGTGGCAAAGGTGCGGGAACGAAATGATTTTAAGGCACGTGGCGCAAGCGGAAGGGCCCCGCGCGGCGGCGGGGAAATCTTAGGAGGTAGCAGCGGCGAATTGGGGTAGCCACTGGCCGCCGCCCGGAAAAGCGGCCGGGGCAGGGCCGTCAGAGCAGCTTTTCGATCGCGCCGCGCAGATTCTCGGGCTTGGTGGTGGGGGCGAAGCGATCGACGACATGGCCCTGGCGATCCACCAGGAACTTGGTGAAGTTCCACTTGATGCCTTCGGTGCCGAGCACGCCCTTCGCCTCATGCTTGAGATACTTATAGAGCGGGTGCGCATTTTCGCCGTTGACGTCGATCTTGGCGAACATCGGGAACTTCACGTCATATTTCAGCGTGCAGAAATTGGCGATTTCGGTCGCGTCCCCCGGCTCCTGCGCACCGAACTGGTTGCAGGGAAAGCCCAGCACGGCGAGGCCGCGATCGGCATAGGCCTCGTGCAGCTTTTCCAGCCCTTCATATTGCGGGGTGAAGCCGCACTTGCTGGCGGTGTTCACGATCAGCAGCACCTTGCCGCGATAATTGGCGAGCGAGGCCTGAGCCCCGTTGATCGTTTCCGCCTGGAAATCATAGATGCCGGCCATGCGATTCGTCCCCTCCAATGTCTTTGCCGGAGGATGCCCGCATGGCGCGGCGTTGCAAGCGGCCAGAATTGGCCCGGGCGCAGGCTTTCAGCGGCGCAGATCGGCGACGCGGGCGCGTTCCTCGGCGGGGATCAGCTCCTCCAGCACCGTCCAGAAGCCGGCGACGGCGCCCTGGCCCGCCTCGGCATAAGCGCGCGACAGGCGGGCGCGCAGCGCCTCGAACAGCTCGGCCTCCAGCGCCGCGCCGGCAGGCGTGAGGCGAAGCAGGCGCTGGCGGCGATCCTCCCGCCCGACGCGGCTTTCGATCATGCCGCGCTCGCTCAGCTCGTTGAGGACGCGGCCGAGCGACTGCTTGGTGATGCCCAGGATGCGAAGCAGGTCGCTGACGGTGAGATCGGGCTGGCGGGCGATGAAGTAGAGCGCGCGATGATGGGCGCGGCCCAGGCCCTGGCGGCCGAGCCCGGCCTCGATCTCGCGATAGAGATGGCTGTAGCCGAAATAGAGCAGTTCGACGCCACGGCGGATCTCGGATTCGCGCAGAAAGAGAGGGGATGCAGATTGGACAGCCATATTGCCCTATATAGCTATTTGCCCGCCACCCGCGCAACCGGCGAGCGGATTTCTTTGGCCATGGTCCGCGGATGATCCGAAAAAGCCTGTATTTCATATAATTGTCACATAAGCCTTACGCCCTGTTTACCCTTCGGCGCCTATCCGGCGGCATCGGAACCGGAAATGGGGCGACGGGTGACGCGAGCGGGCGAGGACAGGGCGCGGGCGAGGGCGGATGCCGCCATGGCGGATTGGGAAGCCGCCGCGCATCCGGCGATCCGCATCGATGCCCCGCTGGCGGATGCGATCGACATATTCCGCGCGGCGCCGACCCTGCGGCTGCTGCCCGTGATCGACGGCGATGCCCGGCCGCTGGGCGCGATATTCGAGGCGGACCTGAAGCGCATATTGTTCAATCCGTTCGGCCATGCGCTGCTGAGCAATCCGGGGATCGGCATCGGCATGGCGCTGGCCAACCATGTGCGCCCTTGCCCCACCGCGCCGCATGACATGGCGGCGGGCGCGTTGCTGGATGCTTATGCCGCCAGCGGCGGGCGCGAGGGGCTGATCCTGACGCGCGAGGGCCGCTATGCCGGGGTGATGGCGAACGGCGCGCTGCTGCGGCTGGCCGCCCGGCGCGAGGCGGAGCGCGCGGCGGGCGCGGCCGCGCGGCTGGCGGCGATGGATGCCGCGAGCGAGCGTTTCCGCAGTGAGGCGGCGGCACTGGCGGACGAACTAAGCGCGCTTTCGACCACCGTGCTCCACGCCGCGAGCGGCATCGCCGAGCGCGCGACGCTGAACGGCGCGCGGGTGAGCGCGGTCGCGAGCGCGGCCTCGCAGGCGTCGGTCAACATGGCGGAGGTGGCGGCGCAGGGCCACGGGCTGGCCGGCGCGCTGGATCATGTGCGCGAGACGATGCGCGTGGCCAGGGCATCGACGGTGGATGCGGTGGCGATCGTGGCCGATGGCGGCACGCGGGCGGCGGGGCTTGCCGAAGCCGCCAACGAGATAGGCGGCGTGGTGACGCTGATCGAGACCATCGCCGGCAAGGTGAACCTGCTGGCGATCAACGCCACGATCGAGGCCGCGCGGGCCGGCGAGGCGGGGCGCGGCTTCGCGGTGGTGGCGCATGAGGTGAAATCGCTCGCCTCGCAGACCAAGGCGGCGGCGGCCGGCATCCACGGCCAGGTCGCCCATATCCGCCAGGCGATCGGCGCGGTGCATGCGGGACATGGGGATATCGAGACGATCGTGTCGCGGATCGACGCCTTTGCCGGGGCGATGGAGGAGGCGGTGGCCGAGCAAGGACGAGCCACCCACGCCATCGCCGCCAATGTGAGCGAGGCGGTGACCGCATCGGCCCACATCCATCAGAATGCCGAGGCGATCAACGAGGCGGCGATGGCGGCGGCGGCGAAGGCCTGCGACATGGAGGAGATGGCCGCCGTGCTGGCCGACCGATCGGGCCGGCTGCGCGGCAAGGTGGGCGCGTTCCTGGAGGAGATACGCGCCGCCTGAAACCGGGGGCGAGGGGGGCCGCTTGGGGCGCGTGTGCCTCAGGCTTTCTCCTTGCAGGTTGCGATAACCTTGTCCTCTTCCGGCTTGCCGCCCTTCGTGCCTTCGTAGAGCGTGGCCTCGAAGCCCTTGGTCCACCAGGTCAGCGTCTTGCCGGGACCCCGGCCATCGTCGCTGGTGTAGCGGGCGCCCGAGGCGGAGCGCGCGATATCGAGATCGTAGACCTTGCCCTGGAAGCTGATCTTCACCTCGGCATCGTCGGGATCGCTATTGTCGTAATGCGCGATGATCGTGGTGGCCGGCACGCAGCTATAGGTCACTTCGCGCAGCGCCGAGGCCGGAGCGGCGGCGTTTGCGTCCACCGCATTGGCATCGGCGGCATTTGCCGCATCCGCCATGGACGGCGCGGACGTGACCATATTGTCGACCGGCTCGATTTCCGTGGCGGTCGGCTGGCTGGTGGGGGAAGGGCTGCCCGAATCGCCGCAGGCCGCCAGCAGGGCGAGCGCCGCGATCGGAGCAGTGCGGAGCAGATGGTGGGCCATCGCCTGATCCTCTTGCAATTTGCCGTGGCGGCAGGCTGCAAAAACCGGCGGCGGCTGTCGAGCCAATTCGATGGAAAAAGTGGAGCGATGGTGGGTCCGCCGCCCACCATATTATGCGCCATTTAGTCAATATATAAGCCATGTCTGGCGCTGTGTGTTAATTCAGTGCCCCCACGGGTGCCCCCAAAATAATTTGCACCTACTCCGCAGCGATTTGGATATCGAACATATCGGGAACACAATGGCGGCTGGCCAAGGATGATTCGAGGGGAATATGACACCAGAACCAGTCTACGAGGCAACAGCCGAAGCGTGGGCGCAGTTGCTCGCGATGGTCGAGCAGCATGGCGATGGGGTGGGCGATGCGATCATGGCCGCCCTGGTCGCCGCGCGCGATGCCGGCCGAACCGATGCCGTCCATGCCTGGTATCGCATCGGCGCCGCGCTGGTCGAGTTCGACTGCCGCCCGGCCCTGCCGAATTGAGGAGCGGGAGCATGGAGCGCGAAAAACACAACACCCGCCTGTGGTCCCAGTTGGAGGTGGAAATCATGGTCCGATACGAGATCGGGCAGATGCCGCCCTATTTGATCCAGCGGCTTCGGTCCAAGGATCGGCTGGAGCGGGATCAGGCCAAGGATGAGGTCGCCCAACGGATAAGTCGTCGGTTCGCGGGGCTCGATGTCTATGGGCCGGAGGCCGCCGGCCAACCGTTCCCGCACATCGGCGTCACGAGCGCGTCATGACGGCGCGACCACCACAGCCGTGGGCGCTGAAGTGGCCGCCACCGTGCCCTCCTCTAACCGGCAACGACATTAAAAAATATCGGTTCTCCGGACAATCCGGAGTGTCGTGACATGACACTGATTCCTCCTGGGCAGGGATATCCGGCGGCGGATGAAAAATAGTTGTTGCAGTGTCCGGAAAGCGGACATATAAGGTTCCAACGACGGGCGATGGGCCGGTCGAACTCCAGAGGGAGAAGTTGAGATGACCACCTACACGATCCTTTCCGGCGAAGGCGAAGTCCAGGCGCAGGGCCTGACGCTCACCGAAGCCGCTCACGAAATTCTGACCAGCGACAGCCGCGAGTACGACGTTCGTCAGGATGATGACGGGGGTTTCACGCTCTGGACCCGCCAGCAGGTCGCGAACCGGGGCTGGGAAATGACCACCTTCTTTTCGACCAACTCCGACCGGAAACAGGCCGAAGATGAAATCTTCACCGCCATCGTGCTGAGCCCGCGCTTTCGCGGTCACTGCGAGGCGATCACCGACGAGGCCTATGCCGAGATGCTGGCCCAGGGCGCCGAGGACGAAGAGTGAGCCCGGCCGAGTTCGATACTCGCCGCCGTTCGCTGGGGCTGTCCGTCGATGAGACGGCGGCCCTGTGCGGCGTCCAGGACCGCACGGTGCGGCGCTGGCAGTCGGGAGCCACGCCGATCCCGGCCGACGCGTCGGGCGCGCTGGAGTCTCTGGAAGACGCCATGGGGCTAGCGGTTGACGAGCTGGTAACGTTCGCCACGGATAGGGTAGCGAAAGGGCCGGTCCTACTGTGGCGCTATCGCACGCAGGCTGAACAGGATCGCAGCCCACATGCGCGCAGCCTGCCGCTCGGTGCCCACGCAATGATGATCGCATGGGCAGCGGATGCGCTGGAGGCCGAAGGGATCGACGTGGATATCGAGTGGGCGGGTGACGAAGCTTGAAGGCCTGGTCGAAGACGACCTCAATCTCCCGAATCTGAGGGGCGCGCAACTGCCCAGACACAGAATTGACGTCGCCCGGAGACTATTCGGTCAACTTCCCACCACAGCCGTTGGCGCCGACGTGGCCGTCACCGCACCACCCGGCCCTTGGCGCGTCACGCGGGCGGTAATCGCCTTGCCGACGTCGGCTGCAACCGGGGTGTATTTCCAGAGCTCCGGCAGGGTCGCGACAGGCCCGGCCACGCCGTCGCGCAGCCATTCGACCTGGGTGACAAGCCCCGCATCGGGGTCCGCGCCCAGGTTGAGGGTGAGCACCTGACCCACCTGGGCTGTGCCGGCGATGCTCGGCGGCGTCGGGAACGATGGCGCGCCGGCATCGGCGGTGCCGAGCACCTGATGCAGAAACCGCTTGTAATAGGGCGCATCGGCTTCACCCCGCGCGCGCTGGCCGCCGGGATTGGTCACCGATAGATGTCGCTCGTCCGAGAAATAGACGGTGCTGCCCTGGGTGCCGTCCAGCCCGAACCGGATATCGAGATTTTCCGGGGATCGCAGGTCGACCATGCCGGTCCCATCGACCGCCGCGATCCAGGCATTGCGCGCGGCCTCCGTGTTCCCGGTGAGTGAATCCGAATAATCGGCAGGGGTGGCGACGTAGATGCCCGACACGCCGGCCGAATGGATGCCGCTGATGATGGTGACTGCCGTCGCCCCGCTCGTCGCGTTGCCATATAGCTGATAGGTCACCAGCAGCGGGACGCCCAGCTCGCGTTCGAGGCCCACGACGTCCGCCGGGATCAGCGTGGTGCAGTCCGCCGCCGACAGGCCGCTCTGCGCCTGCCACATGCGATTTTCGTCCGCGACGGCCACCGCGTCCATGACCAGGTGCCAGAAGTTCCCGAGGGCGCCGTTGGCGCCGTTGCTGTCCCCATACATCAGATGGACGGGCGCCTCGGCCCAGGGGAGGGCCGCGCCCTTCTGCGCCCGCAGATATTTCTGGATGGCCACCCACTCGGCAGACGTGATCCGGCGAGGGATGACCCACAGGCGCCCGAGGCGACCGATGAAGCCCGAAGAACTGCTTTCGGCCGTCACGCCGCGCCCATAGAGATAATTGTTGCTCGCATGGACCGGCAGCCCAGCCGCCGGGGCGGGCGAGAACACATTGTCCCGCGCCTGCGTTCCCCAGGCGCCGCCCGAGGCGAGGCGCTGCGCCCCAAGCATGGCGAGCTGATAGCCGGCCTTCGGGCGGCGCGGATAGCTCGCCCCCTGGTCGCCAAGGCCGAAGGTCCCGACGCCGGTGCGCATCGCGCGGCCGCTATTATTCGCGTCGTCGCTGAAGGCCGTGCGGAAATTGCCGGTCGCGGTGGCGCCAACATCCGCCTCATAGATGATCGTATAGCCCCGGCCCGCGTTGGCCGATCCCGTGCCATATTCGCTGAGCGCGTTGATGAGGCCGGACGCGCGCTGGAGGTTGATCCAGTTATTGCCGTTCATCTCGATGCCCGGGTGCCCGGTGCCAAACGTATCCTGCCGCAGGAGGGGATAGGCGCTGGCGGACGTCTTGCCTGCCGGGCAGGCTGCGCCGCCCTTGCCATCGACGATCGCGCCGGTGATCTCCGCATCATAGGCGACCGTCCCGATCAAGGTGGCCGGGTCGAGGTGGAAGGTCGCCTCGCCAAGCACGGCGGCGGCGTCGATGCCGGCGGGAGGCGCCACCACCGCCGGCCGGTTCCGCAGCGCGCAGGCGACGATCGCGAGGCTATTCGGGCTGATCAGCATGGCTATCCTTCCGTGGGGCGCCAGGCATAGCCGGAGCCGAAAATCGTCGAGATCGGGATGCCCCGCAGTTTCTGGCGGAGCCGGCAGACGTGGACCTGAGCGGTCGGGGCGCACCCATCGCTGTCCAGCCGCGCCATGATGCTGTCGCGGCTGACAGGCTGACCACCGGCGCGGACGATGATCTCCAACACATCAAATTCGCGCGGGCAGATGCGGGCCTGCTGCCCCCGCCAGATCGCCTCGCGACGGAGCGGGTCGAGGATCAGGCCCGCGCTGGATATCGGCCCCTCTCCCCGAAAGCTGTGCCCGCAGTTCGGGCAGCATGCCGGCGACGCTGGCGCTGCCATCATCGGCCATCCGCCTTCGCGGCGGCGATCTGCGCCTCCACCCATCGGATCAGCGCGTCCAGCTGGAGGGCCTGCTCGGTCGCCGTCAGCGCGTCGGCGGGAGGAAGTCTATCTTGCGTGGCCGCTGCATCAGGTCTGCCGGCGGCACCGGGAAGGCCGGGCAGACCCGCTCCTGCGCCACCACTGGCAGCGGGGCGGGCGGCGGCGTCCGCGAGCAGGCGGTCATAGCGAGCACGAGCATCGGCAAGGCGAGCCTGATAATCATTCGATACCTCCTGGTTGATGATGGCGGCGCGCTGTTCGGCGGCGCGGGCGCGCGCGAGATCGGCGGCGTGGGCGGCGGCCGTCTTGGTCCGCGCCGCGTCGGCCGTGGCGAGGGCGGCCGCCTTGACGCGCTCGATCGCGGCGATGGCAGGCCCCTCCGCCAGCCGGCGGCCGTCCGATCGGCCATAGGCATAGGCGCCGATCAGCAGCAGGGCGGCTCCGATCGGGAGAGCGGCGCGCAGGGCGATGGGAAGCGGGGTCATGACCGGGCTCCATGGAAGCGGCCGAAGGCGCAATGCGCCAGCTCGTGGCCGATAAACTCGGGGAGGTAGAGGCGGGTCGGATCGACGATATGGATCGTGCAGTTGCCGTGCGCGTCGATCAGGCTCCAGGCGGCAATGCCCTCGTCCCTCTGGACGATCGCGCCCGCGCGGCGGCCCTCGCGGTCCAGATCCTCGATCGACGGATGCAGCACCAGCGTCACCCGCAACTGGCTGCTCGACCATTCGGCCCGCTCGAAGCGATAGCCGTCCTTGGCGGTGGGCGGATTGCAGCCGACGAGCGCCGCCAGCGCGAGCAGGCCGGCCGCCAGCCGATGGCGCCTCATGCCAGCACCCCCAGCACGCGAACCCGCAGGCGGGCGACCTCCTCCAGGCCGATATAGCCGCCATTGGTGATCTTCCGGGCCTGCCGATAATCGTGGCGGTCCACCGCGTCGTTGACCTTGCCCAGCCGCCAGAAATGGAGCGCGATCAGCACCGACGTTGCCGGGTTGGCCGCCAGATCCGGCGCATCCTCCAGCGGCAGGCCGAGCGCCTGGCCGAACCGGCGATAATTGCCCCGGAAGGTCAACTGGAGCGCGCCGCGCCCGCGATAGCGCCAGCCGTCGCCCGGCTGAGTGTTGCCCTCGGAAGCACGGTCATAGACCCGGTTGGCGAGCTTCTCCGGGTTACGGGCGAAGGGCTCAGCGCTGGCGACCGTCGGGAACCGGCTCGGCCAGGTCCGCTGGATCGCCTCCGCCGAATAGTTGAGGTTCTCGACGAACCGCCGGAACCCGCCCGTCTCGTTGCAGATCTGCGCGACGAATTCGGCCAGTCGCTCGGGCGTCGTCATGCCGTAGGCCGTCGCCTGCCTGGCGAGCATCGCGCCCATGGCGCGGATCGCGTCATCCGCGGCACGGCCGGCGACGAAGGCCAGCAGCGCCGTCATGGTGATGGGTCCGGGCACGCCGTCGGCGGCCACGCCCAGCCGCTGCTGGGCGCGTTTCCAGTCGATCATCGCGATTTCCTTGGGTTAGGACGCGGCCTTGTCGATCCGCGCCAGGGTTTCGATCATGTCCGGCGGCGTCGCCGGATCGACCGGGAAGGATGAGCGGATCAGATCGTCCGCGCGGCAGCCGCAGCGCTGGCCTGCCAGCAGCAGGGCGCAGGCGGCGGCGAGGTCATGGGCGGCCGTGCGCACGGCGCGGATCGCCGCCAGCCGCGCCGGGGGCGTCACGGCGCCCTCCGGTCCATATTGTTGATGGTGACGGTCAGGGCGGTCAGGGCGGAAGCCAGCGCCTTATCGGATTCGATCCGCTCACGCTCGATCTGGTCGCGCTTCTCCGCGCCCGTCCGCTCCCGCCAGACGAGATACCAGATCATGAGCCCGAGCGGCCCGAATTGGCCGAATGCGGTGATCAATTCGGGTGGCACCTATTCCGGTCCTTTCACTCAGATCGTGAGGATTTCGGCCGCGCGGCCCGCGCCGATCAGCCCAATGGCTTCGAGGTAGTTGGTCCCGGCGACGACATCCGGGTCGGTCAGGTCGATCTCGGTCGCGATCATCGCCAGCGCGTGCCAGTCGATCACCGCAGGATCCGCTGATCCGCGGATCGCTATCCGCTCCGTCTGGGTGAACCGCCGCTGGTAGGCGAGCGGGGATAGGATGCGGCCCGTCAGCGGCACGATGTCGCGGAAGGCCAGCGCCACGGGGTCCCAGAACATCAGCGCCGGAAACTCAGGCGGCGCGGGCCACGATTCGCGCCCCTCGTCCACCTCGGGCGCGTCGGCATGCGGGCCGGAGACGAGCGCCTTCGTCTCCGCATCGATTATGATCCAGGGCATCGGGGCCTCACTTGGGCTGCATGTAGGAACGGGACGAGATGGTGATATTGCCGGCACCCACCTTCGAGCCGATGAAGCGCACCGTCACGGTCGCGCCACCGGACGGTGCCGTATAGGTCCCGTTGAGATGGACCGAGGCCGGCTCGCCCACGGCAAAGGTCGCCGAACCGGATGCGGTGCCGCCCATCGCGTTCCAGCTGCTGCCTCCGTCCAGGCTATATTGCAGCGATCCGGACATTGTGCCGCCGCCGGTCGGGTTGATCCCGTCGAGCACGGCCCAGACGGTCAGCGTCTGCCCGCCGTCGAGCGGGATAGGATTCGGATAGGCCGTCGTCGTCAGCCCGACCGGCACCGCCGGATAGGCGGCCGATGGGTTCGTGCCGTCGCGCACCTTCGACACGTTCATGCGCAGGGTCAGCGTCTTGGCGCCGTAGGTCACGGTCACCATGATATAGCCGGCGATGTTGGGGCTCGGCAGCGACGTGGCCGTCACCAGCCCCTTCATGCCGGCGGCATTGCTGACGCTGCCGGTAGCGCCCCCGCCGGTAGAGCTGCTGAAGGTGCAGCTTTCGGTGACGTTTGCGTTCCCGTCCAGCACCGTGATCTGGGCCGTGGCCGGGAACTGGCCGCTATAGACTCCGCCGTCGCGATCGGCCTGGACGATGATCGAGGGCGGGCTCGCGGATATCGTCACGCCGTCCGTGCCGTCCGTGCCCGGCGCCCCTGGGCTCCCGTCCGCACCATCGGCCGGGCCGGAAGTGAAGGGAGGAAACAGCGTTTGAGAGGCGGTCGCCGACGATATCATCGGCTGCGCGATGGCGTTGATCCCTGTCCCTGCGGCGTTGGTGTAGCTGCTGACGTGGATGAAGGCTTTCACCGCCCCGGCCGGCACAACAGCAAAGCCCTGCATCAACGTATTATAGCCGCGCTGGCCCGTCAGAGTTTGCAGGGTCTCTTGGCTAAAATTCGCATCGGCCGCGTCGCGATACCAGATTTGCAGTTCCGTTCGGTCGATGGGACCGTTCGCGCGGATATTGCACTGGACGGCGAGGCGCTCGCCCGGATTAACCTTCACCGCATAGGCCGGATGCTCATACATATTGAGCCGTTGGCCTGCCGCCGTGGCGGTGTAACTCGCCCGGTATTGCTTGATCCCCCCCTCGATCGTGAAGGGACTGACGGTCGCCGTAAGGCCCGCAACACTGATCCCGAAGCCAGCCTCGTCCCGCTCGAACTGGCTGTTCCGAACCCGGTTAACATTGTTGATGGCGTCCGCACCATCGCTCCCGTCCTTCGCCATGGTCCGCACTGCGGCCCATTCGGTGGAAAGGATATTGTCGGTAGCAGCAGCAGATGCGGCCGTGGCGGTGGTGACGTGCAGGAAGCTACCGCCGCTATCCGCCGGCACCGTTTGCGACCATCCGTTCAGCGCGCCGCTCAGCACGGCTGTGGCGAATGTATAGGTCAGGTTCGTCGTCGGCAGCGGAGGGGCGGTGCCCGTATTGTTGCGCTGGTAGAGATAGACGGTCGCCGAATTGATGCCCGCCGCCCCGCTCGTGCCGTCCTGCGCGAGTATTTCCGGCGTTGTCCATTCGCCGGGCGCAATCGTGTCCGTCGCGGTCGAATTCACCGCGCTGGCGACGGCCACATAGAGTGGCTGCCCGCCCGATGGCGCCGGGATCGTCGTCGACCAGCCATTGTTGAGGCCGGTCAGCGTCGCCGTCGCGAAGGTGTAGGTCGCATCTGCCGTGGGCAGCGCCGGCGCGGTCGCCGATCGGCGGTAGATGTAAACGATCGCCGTGTTCGACGCGCCGGGACGCGCGCCCGTCGTCGATGGACCAAGGATCAGGCGGGCGCCCCATTCGTCCCGCAGCCGATAGCGGATCGAGACCTGATATTGCGTCGCCGCCGTCACCGACGTGATCGTTATGCGCTGGGTGGCCGGATCGACCGTGCCCGCGGCGATCCAGTCGTCGCCGTCGCCCTGTGATCCCGTATATCGGCGATACTCGAACAGGATCGAGTCGATTCCCTCGGTCGCGCTGGCGCCGGTCACCACCAGNGCGGGCGCCGCGTCGCCGGTCGCCGTGATCGTCGTCGCGGAGATCGCCCATTCGGCGGTGGTCGGGGTCGGCACCAGAGCCGGGCCGGAGACGGCGGCGGTGGGGGGCGGCGTGCCGGTTTGACCGAGGGCAAAGGGGTGCTTGCCGGCGGTCTCCGACCGGGCGGTCAGCGTCACCGATCCGTTCTGGAGGCTTAGATTGCGGTCGAGCAGGAGCACGTCCTGGTTGACGAGGCCGGCCTCGGGCACGTTCAGCCGCACCACGTCGCCTGGCTTGTAGCCCCAGAACCGCAGTTTCAGCGGCAGTTCGATCGGGCCGAACTCGCGACTGTTCTCGATGTCGTAGCGCGCGAGCTGCGCCGCCTGGTTGACGTTCTGGACCAGCGAATATTCGACCTCGCGGGTCCTCTCGTCGCCGTCGAAGGTTACATGCGCCGGCACGCGGATCGCGGCGCCCGGGACGATATCCCAGCCATGCGCCTCTGAGCGGTAGCGCGGCACGATGCCGTTGATCCGATCCCGCCGGCTTTGGGTGGCAGTCACGCTCACATCGTCAACCAGATCGGCGGAAGTGATGGTGGTGAGGGCGACGCGCGGCGTGTTGATTACGCAGCTCACCTTCGCCCCCAGCGAGATCGGCCAGCCGCCGCCCGCCTGGCACATCGCCTTCAGCGCGTTCCAGCGCGTGTCGGGACGCGATGTGACCGACCCGCCCAGCTTCCATCCGTTCGCATCGGCGATGGACGCCGCCTCGACGAAGGCCGCCATGTCGATCATGTCGATCGGCGCCCCGATGCCGATCACCCGCTTGCCGTTCTGCCACCGTCCCAGCAGCCACGTCAGCGCATGGAGCCACGGATTTTCCGAATATACGTAGGTTGCTTCCTGGAGCGGGCGACAAGGGCCGGAACCGCCCGGATAGGTGCTGTCGAGGCGAGGATCGTAGACCTTGACGCCGCGCACCACCCAGCGCGCCTTGGGCTCGCTGGTAAGTTGCTTGTCACCCTTTCCGTCAAATTTCAGGGTGAGGACGGATGCCGCGTAGCCGGAAAGGCGGTGGGCGCTCGTCCAGCCGGCCATCGCGCCCTCGGGCGAGGTGAGGGCTGTCGATGGCGTCGCGCCCAGCTGCGCGCGGTGCCACATCAGGCCGGATAGTCTGCCGGTCAGTCCGCCGGAGCCATTGACCGACTGCAGCACGTCGTCGAGGTAAAGACCCTCGATCGCATCGATCGGCCCGCCGCCGGACAGCACGGTGACGATCGACTTGATCTTGTTATCGCCGCCATAGGCGCGGTGATAGATGATGTTCCCGGACGTCCCCGTCCGCCCCATCACATAAGGGATGCCGGCATTGGGATCGGACTGCCACGAGGTCTGGGCTCCGCCCACGCCGCTCGGCGCCTTCCCAAGCAGGCTGGCGGCGACACCCAGCCCCGCGCCGATCGCCGCCAGCGTGGACAGGGACACCACCGATGCGGCCGCGATGCCGGTTGAAAGCGCGACGCCGCTCATCAGCGCGATGCCGGCGCCGGCCGTCACGATCGCGATCGATGCGACGCCGACGACGGTTGCGGCGATCTTCAGAAACTTCGCCATCAGCGCGGCTCCGCGCGCCAGGCGGCGGCAAGATCGATGGCCTGCATCACCACCGCGCCCTCCGCTTCTTCCGAATAGCCGAGCAGGCGGCCGTTGCCGAGGCACACCCCCAGCGCCCCGAACACATCATCCCCCGTGCCCTTCACGATATCGCCAACGATGGCGGCCGCCGGCGGGATCGGGGCCAGCCCCATCCATTCCAGCCATTGATCGAGCGACGCGAAGCCCGCGCGGGCCAGCGCCCGATGCGCCCCCAGGGCGGACTTATATGGCCCGCCGCGCGAAAGACCGGGCTTGTAGCCCAGCCTGCGCAGGTGCCAGGCGATCAGGCGCGCGCAATCGCTGCCGCCCCAGGCGAAGGGCCGGCCGCTGAAATGATCCAGCGTGGCCTGCGCCGCGTCGCGGCGGCGGATCATCACCGCGCTCACCGGAAGATCGCCGCGAGCGAGGGCGGCATCGACGACAGGTTCGTCACCGGGGCCTGGCGGCCCCAATAGACCTGATCGACCACCCCGGTGACGAAGGCGAAGCCAAGCTCACCCGGCCAGATCGACTGGTGGAAGGTATCAGCCAGCCGGCGCCCCTCCTCTTCGTCGAACATCCATTCGAAGACGGACGCGACCTCATATTCGAGCTGGCGCGAGCCCGTGCCAGAGACGAGGCGCGGCACATCCAGCGATCCCAGGAAGATCAGGGCCGGATCGGGGATCGGCTCCCCGGTCAGCGGATTGACCACGCCCAGCCAGATCGAAACCTTGCTGCCCTGCATATTTGGCGCGGCAAGGGTGGCGGCGGCGGCATCGCTGGCCGGGAACAGGGTAATCGAGATGCGCGGCGCTTCGTCCCCGCCGCCATCGCGAATATCGGCGACGGCCGCCCAGGTGCCGAAGGTCGGATCGCGGCCGACGAAGCTCGACCACGGCGCGCCCTTAAGCGCCGCCGGGCCGCTCAGCAGGCGAAGCGTATAGCCGGGTAGCTCGATCTGGAGCGCGCTGAAGATCGTGGCGACGGGCACCGCCAGCGCCGCGTCGACCGCAGGGGTGAACTGGCTCATTCTGCCTCGGTGATGGTGAAATCGGGGATCTGGATGAAGGGCTGGCGCAGCAGCTCCCAATCGACCTGCCCGCCGTCGAGAAAACCCTCGATCATGGGCGCCGCGAATTCGCAGACCGCGCCGTTGGATGGCGACACGCGGAGCATCGGCAGGATCGGCAGCGCCATCTTGCCGTCTTCGCCCGCCGCCATGTCGGCGCGGGCGGCATAGAGGTAGCGGCGGCCGCCGTGGATGATGGAGAAGAACTGCCCCTCGCGGACGACATAGCCGGCCGTGAAGCCGCGCAGGTTCAGGACCATGCCGGCCTGTCCCGCGCCGTCGACCACGGGCGCGCCCGGATTGCCGATGATCAGGCCATCCTGCGGGAACCGGATGATTGCACCCTCCCGCTGGGCATGGCGCAGCCGCGCCGCATAGATGCGGCCCTTGGGTTCGGATCGCATAGGGGGCAGCCGGACAAGGATCTGGTGCCGGTCGCCAGTCCGGTTGAGCTTCTGCGCGGCACCGCCGAGCGGAGGGGTGAGCACGCCGCCGAAATCCAGCAGCGATGGCACCGCGCCCCGGATACCGGGCGCGGCGGGAAGCATGATCGACATTGATGACCCCCGGTTATCGCAGCGCTTGGCGGCTCCGCCGACCGATCTGCTGTTGGGCAAGTGCGGCGCCTCCGGCCGCCGCACGCACGCCGATCGATCGCATCTCGCTCATCAGGTCGGCCGCGAGCACGGCGCCCTGTGCATTGACGCTGAAACTCTGCTGGACCTGCACGGTGCTGCCCCAGTCTCCCAGCATATGGTTCGGCACCACCACGCCGGGCACCCGCGGGATGAACAGCTCCGGGCCGCGTTCGCCTACCAGGCTGGCCTTGCCCACCGGCGGCGAACCGCCATTTGCGAAACCGAGCCCGCTGAAGATCGATCCGGCCTTGCCGATGAAGCCACGCCAAGTGCCGCCACCGGCGCTGCCGGGTGACAGTAGTTCCAGTAGACCTGATTCCAGGAGGGCGGCGGCGGCACGCTTGAAGGTGTTCTCCAGCACGTCGCCCAGATTGTCGCCATAGACCACCGCGTCCGCGAGGCTGCGGGTGAGGTCGCGGCCGAAGTCGGCCTCGAACTCCAGCAACCGCTGCTGGTCCTCGGCTTTCAGGATCGCGCCGATGTCGATCTGGCCTGTGACAGCCTGGATTTCCTTCAGCCCCGCCTCAAGCCTGGCCAGCAGTTCGGTGCGTTCGATGATGGTCGCCGGGACATCGCGGCCGAAGATGGGATCATATTCGCCGCTGGCCAGCGGAACACTCCCAGCATCCAGGACAGCGGCTCCCAACGGCGCCTCGGTCGGCCCGGTCAGCTTCGGTCGAGCTGCTCGCCTGGCGCGCTTTGCCGGTGTTGCGGCCGCCGCAGACGGCGGCGCATCCTCTTCGCCAATTATCCGGCGGAACCATGCCCCGCCGAAGCGATCCTGAATGTCCTGTAGCGCTTGGTCGCGCGCCAGCGTGTTGCGCTGCTGGTCGCGGCCTTCTGTATATCGATCCTGTGCCCAGCCGTTATAGATGATGGCCCGTCCGACGAAATTGAGCGGGTTCAGGTCGGCGGCGGCGTTATTGAGCTGGTCGAGCCCGTATAGGAGCGGCCCAAATTTGCGCCGGATCCGTTCGATGGCGGATTCCCCCGCGTCGACGAAGCCGTCCCATACGTTCGCAAGCCCCGCCAGCGCAGATCGCACCTCGCGGCCCAGCCACTCCGCCCGATCTGCGAGGCGCCCGAAGCCGTCCGATCCGTCCGAGACGAAATTGGCAATGGCCGTCGAAAATTGGCCGCCACGGTCGAATGCGCCGAATGTCTCGACGGCCGCATTGTCGACGAGCGTCATCGCTTCGTCGAATGTCTTCGGAAGCTGCTGGAATTCGGCGTCGATGCCGGCGGTAAATTTCCTGTCCGTCAGCGCGGTATAGAGAACGTCGGCCGTCAGCTTGCCTTCGGCGGCCATCGATCGCAGCGCCCCGGTCGAGACCCCAAGGCTATCGGCCAGCAGCTTCAGAATTCGCGGAGAGGCTTCGGCGATCGAATTGAATTCATCGCCCCTCAGCACGCCGCTCGCCAGCGCCTGGCCGAACTGCAAGGTTGCGCTCGCTGCTTCGGCCGCGCCCGCGCCTCCGATCTTCAGCGCCTTGGAAAAGGTCTCGGTGGCCCTGGCCGCCTCGTCCTGCGTTTTCCCCATCGCCGCGGAGGCGCGGATGAAATTGCCGTAGAGGGTCGACGTCTCCGTCAGGCCATTGCGCGTCGCGTTCGCAATCCGGCCGACATCCTGTTGCGCCTGGCCGAAGCTGCCGAACGACGCCGTTGCAAGGCGGAGCTGGGTCTCCATCTGCTTGGACTGGTCGGCGATGTCGAGGAACTGCTTGCCGAGGCTGGAAAGCTCCTGGATCGTGGCAAAGCCCGCAAGCGCACCTACCACCCGGCCGATCGATGCGTCGATCCGGCCAAGACTGCGATCGATCGAGGCGCTGTTCCTGCCGATGTCATTGTCGAGGGAATCCAGCGCGCGCCGCGCCAGTTCCACATTGGCGTCGACCTGCAACAGCAGCTGTCGCACGTCGGACCTTGCCGCCATCCGCTTCACTCCGAATTTGGGATTTCACGTCCCGGCGATCACGGATCGCTCAGGTCCGCTGTTGACGCGCCCGAGGCGCCCGGTAATTCCAGGCTCAGGCGGGGAGAAATTCATATGGCTATCAAGAAGTGCCCGGACTGCGCTGAGATCATCCAGGCCGATGCCAGGATCTGCCGCTTCTGCCGCCGCGAATTTCCGCCGGTTCCTGCCGCAACATTGTCCCAGCGGCCGACATCGACGCCGACGTGGAAGGTGCTGTTGCTCATTTTCGGGGTCCTGATCGCCTATTCCGTGATCAAGAGCAGATTCGAGCAGCCAGCCGCTGAGCCCGACGTCAAGCCAAAGCCAGTCGCATCGGACGAGAGGGACCGGGAGGTGTCGAACGAAGCCAAGGTCCGGCTGCTGGCGGAGCGCCAGCTCAAGGCAAGCCTGCGCGATCCAGGCTCAATGGAAACCCGCAACACGAGGGTTCCTCCGGGGGCTGCGTTCCTCTGCGGCGAGGTCAACGCACGCAATGGATTTGGCGGAAAGACCGGATACCACCGCTTTATTGCGGGGGCGCTGAGCGGGATGCCGGTCGCGATCGACGATGGCTCAGCGCTATCCCCGAAAGATTTCGAGGCGCTCTGGCAGAAGGCCTGTTAATCAGGCCGTTTGTTCATCTGCTGTCGCGCCTCGCACATCGCGACGAACTCATGATGGGTGGAGCGCCAGAATTGATCGGCGCTCCACCCGAAGGCCGCGAGCGCGAGGCCCATCAATCGCCGGTAGCGGTGGCGGTCCCCTTCGTCATCGCTACCGGCTTCAGTTCCCCCGTTATCGTCGCGCCTCCGGTCAGGGCGGCGATCAGCAGCACGGTCAGCCGCGCCGCGATGGCTGGCATTCCCGCTTCATAAATCAGCTTGCCCCACACCTCCGCNTCNCCCTGCTTGCCGCCGATATCATCGTCGGCCGCGCCGGCGCGGATAAGCTCCGCTACCACTACGGCCATGGTCGCGATCGGCATCGTCATCGCATTGGCCATCTGCGCCAGCTCGCGCAGCGAACGGCCCGTCAGGGTCTCAATCGTCAGCACCGCTTCGTAGCTGGGGCGCAGCACCCGCCGCTTCTTGCCCAGGACGATATCGATCTCGCCCCGCTCCGTGTTCGCCGACATCAGGGCGCCACCGCCGCGAGGTTGTTGATCGTCGGCACCGCCGCCGGTGCGGCGATGGCGCTCCAGGTGCCCGCCTGGTTATTGGTGAAATCCGTGTCGTTCGATCCCCAGCCGCACAGCCCCTGATAAAGGATAACCGTGCCACGCTTGATCTGGAGCGTCGCCTCGGGCGGCGAAGAATTTCGCACGGCGATCAGCCTCTCATAGCCATCGTCGGGCAGCTTCACCTTGCCGTTCATCGTGAAACGGATCGAGCGGCCGGCATAGCTCACCAGATTGAATTCGCCGTCATCCTTGCTCGATGTGTCGAATTCCGCCGAGCTGTCACCCCACTGGAGGGTAACCTCGCCGCCGATCGGATCGAAGGCTTCCG
The DNA here is from genome assembly GCF_001853345.1 of Edaphosphingomonas haloaromaticamans. Lineage (NCBI taxonomy): Bacteria > Pseudomonadati > Pseudomonadota > Alphaproteobacteria > Sphingomonadales > Rhizorhabdaceae > Edaphosphingomonas > Edaphosphingomonas haloaromaticamans. The sequence continues at coordinate 2,037,543 of NZ_MIPT01000001.1, forward strand.
AGGGCGTCGCGCCGTCGCCGATCAACACGCGCACGTCCTTGCCGCGCAAAACGGGCATTGCACTATCTCCTTGCTGGATGGGCCGCGCGCCGGCGGCTATTCTTCCGGTTCGACCGAAATTTCGAAGTTCATTAGGCCGATATAGGTCTCGCCGTCATCGTCGAGATCGGCTGTGGAATTGAGCCAGCGGCATTCGCTGATATAGGCGCCGATGGCCGGCAGCGCCTGACCGTCCAGGTCCGCCCGGATCGCCGCCATGATCTCCAGCACCCCGCGCCGCGCCGGGCCATGGAAGAAGGCCGCGATCTCGATGGTGTGAATTTCAGCCTGGCAACCCTTGGCCGTATCCTCCGCCGCGTCCATCCGGCCGAGAACGACGAGATCGCCTCGAAAATCGTCGGGCACATGCTGCCGGACGCTCGCTTTCCCGCCAGTCGCGCCATTGGCCAGCGCCGCGAACAGCGCGTCCTGCACCGGGATCATCAGATCCACGCTCACAGCACCCCTCCTGCGCCGACCCGCGTCAGCACCTTGCCCCAGAAATCCTGCAGTCGCTGGCTACGCGCTATCCGCGCCGCTCCGCCGCCCGAAAATACATAGGGCCGGGCGCGCATGGCCTTGACCCTGAGCGGATAGCTGGCCGGCGCCGTCCGGCCACGGCGCCGGTTCACCTCAACCGTCTTCGCCTTCCGCCCACGCTCGATGATCCAGCGATACCAGCGATCCCGATTCACCTTCTTGCCGATGAACCCGACCCGCAGACGGAGCGATTTCGGGTAGACCTTCTTCGACAGGCCAGAGGCGAGGAAGCCCGACCGGCGTGACACGTCGCGCCGCATGCGGGCCAGCTCGTCGTCGCCGACCAGATTCATCTCCACGATCATTTCGGCCCGCGCCTCGGGCGTCAGCCGCTTGATCATGCCGCGCATCCGCCGGGCCGATGCCCAGTCCACGCCGGATTTGCCGCCGGCCATCAGCCGATGGCCTCCGCGTCGGTGTCGCACATCATGGACAGCCACACCCGATCGGTCGCGTCCGGCTCAATCGACCGGATGTTGAGGTTCCGCCCGCGATAGCGCACCTGGTCGTTGGTGCGGATATCGTCGCGCCAGCGGATGGTGACGCGATACTGGCCGATTCCCTGCATCGACCGATCGATCAGCGCCTCGCGACCACCTTGGCCGATCACCTCTGCCCAGACGGTGGCGATCTCGTGCCAGCTGCGAACATAGCCGCCCCTGCCGTCGTCACTATCCTCCAAGCGGTGGATGCTCACCCGGTGGCGCAGCCGCCCAGCTGCCAGACGCGCCATCAGATCAGGCCGTCATGGGGCGGTTGGGCCGCACCAGCGATAGGGCGCTGCGCTCCGCCTGCTCGGACAGGCCGCCCACCTCGCGCGTTGCGTAATATTCGCCGACGAGAAGCAGGACCGCCAGCTTCAGGCGCGCGGGCCACGCCGCGGCGGGATCAAGGGCGGTGATGTCGCGCACCCACTCGACCGCCGCGGCGATATAGATTTCCAGATCGGCATCCTCGTCGGTGCCTTCGACCTTGCACTGCCGCCTCGCCTCTTCGATCGTGACGGGGGATTCCTCCGCCGCGAGGGCGGATGGCGTGGCGCCCGTGTGGAGGGCATAGAGTTCGGCGACCTGCGCGTCGGAATATTCAGGCCCCAGCCCCAGCAGGGCGCGCATCTCGGCAATCGTCATTCGATCACCTCATAGCGGGAGGTCCAGAACGGCCCGGCAGGATCTTTCTTCGGCGCCAGCCGCACGGGCACGCCCGACAGCACGCCGGCGACGGCCTGCGCTGGACTGCGTGCGCACCTATTGGGCACGAAGGACACGAATGGCCCCGCGACACCAGCCACACCCTCGAACACGCCATCGATCGCCAGCGACTGGCGCGAGCCATTGTCGATGATCATAGCTGTCTCACGGACAGGATCGCGGTTCGCTCGAAGCGGAGACCCTTGCTGGTGAGGACCCGGCAGGTGACGGGCACCTTCACGCCGGCCGCATCGAATGTCGGCGAAGCCTGAAAGCCCGGATCGACCGAGAACCACAGCTGGATCCTCCTGCCGCCGGCTTCGTCGATAATCGGCGAACGATCGGCGCTCTGGTCGATGATCACGCCCAAAGCCGCCCCGGCGGATGACAGGCCGATCCGCTCTATCGCGACGATCGATTCGTCGCTGGCAAGCAGTTCGGTGAATGAGATGCCGAACGGCAGGTGATCGGCGGGATCGAAGGGCTGCTGCCATGCCACGGCACCGAGCGGGATGCCGACGGCGATGTTGAGACCCGTCTGTATCTTCGCGGCGACCGCCAGCCGTTCGGCGGGAACATCGACAGGCCCCGTCGTGGGGTTCGACTGCTCGGGGACAACCCCGGCCGCGACGAGCAGCGCGAGCATCGTCCTACCAGCCCGTCAGGCCGCTGGCGGTGGTGGTGGCGCGGATGTGCGTGGCAACGAGGGGATAGAAACCCGCGGGCACAGGGATCGTTCGATCCGAGGTCTCGCCTGGGTAGCGGAAGGTGATGTCGCCGCCCGTCACCACCGAAATCGCTTTGATCTGCCGCTCCAGCGCGTTCGTGGCGTGCGGCGTAATGGCGAATGGGGCGGCGGAAGGTGCCAGCGCCTGGATCGCGGCATTCGCCTCGTCCTGCTTGGCTGCGGTCGCCGCGCCCGCCGGCAGCGGCAGCGCGGTGGCGCTGACCGCAATGGTCCCCAGCAGTTTATCGGCGATGGCCTTCAGCCGACCGGCGATGGAAAAGGCCGCCGGAGATTCAACCGCCTGGCCGACCACATCGCCGCCGGTCTGATCGACGACGACGACCTTGGAAGCATGGGCGCCGGAGATCTCCTTGGTGGCAAGCACCGTGCCGGTGCCGACCGGCGTGGTGATGTTGTCGGCCATGACGGTTCTCCTTATTCGGCCGTGAGCGCGCGCGCTGCAGCGATGGCGGCGGGGTCGTCGTCGGCCCAGCCGGCAAGCACGGCGGTCATCGCATCCTCGGCATCGAGCCAGATCACGTCGTTGACCGCATGGCCGTCATGGTCGAGCAGCACCCGCAGTTCGACGCGATCGGTCGAAACGGCCTGGGGCTGCTCGATGGCTGCGGCAGGAGCATCGGCAGGCGCCGCCGCTTCGGCTTCCTGGTGCTCGATCGCGGCGTCCTGCTCCGCGGCAGGAGTATCGGCAGGCGCTGCTGCGCCGCCGACGGGGGTCGGTTTACGGGACATCGGTCATTCTCCTGAGGTTCGGCACGAAGATGCGGGTGCAGCCCGTCGCCACACCCGCAGGGCGGCGATCAGGTCGCGCTGTTCTGGTAGGCCTTCACCGGCGCGCCGGCGGAGACCAGCTTGCCGTCGTGACGGGACCAGGCGAGGAATCCGATCTGACCCTTGGTGATGAACGCGCTGTCGTCGAAGCGGAACAGCGTCACGTTCATGATGTCACGGATCAGATACTGCGAGAAATCACCGAACAGGATCGACTTCGCATTGGCCGCCATCTGCGGCATGTGCTGGTTGATCTCGTAGCGATAGTTCAGGATCGTGTCCGGCTCGCGCGAGGTGACGCCGGGCAGCCAGATCGGACGGTTGTCCGCGTCCTTTTTCTTCTTCAACTGGCGTAGCGTGGTGTCGTGGAACATCCAGCCGACGCCCGGCATCGAGCGATAGGCCGGATCGACCGAATGCTCGAGATCGATCAGGTCGTCGAAATCGACGTCCGTGGCCTTGCCCGTCGCGCCCGCCTTGCCGACGCCGGCGGCGGTGACGATGCCCTGGGGCTGCGCCGTGCCGGTGCCGACCGTGAAGAGCCGGTTGGTGATGCGCGAGATGCGCGTGGCGAGCGCGCGTCGGACGAACGCTTCGATGTCCATGCCCGGCCCCTGGTCCTGCAGCAGCTCGAACGGGATCGTGACGATCTTCGAACTGAACTTGTAGGCGCCGATCTGGGTGGTGCCGAAGGTGATGTCGCCGGCGGTCGCGGCGGTGTTCTCCGGCACGATCTCGCCTTCGACCGCCGTCTCGTCGACGGTGGGCCAGGGCAGCTGGTTGCCGCCGGCCGTCGGCAGCACGGTGGCGACGTTGCGCATGCCGCCGAATGCCTTCAGCGCTTCCAGCAGCTTGCCACCCCAGCCGGTGGGGACGAGATAGCCACCGGCCGCGCCATTGCTCTGCTGGCCGGACTGTTCGGCACGGGCGCGCCGCAGGATATCCGCATCCTCCGCCGACAGCGAGCGCTCGCCGTACAGGATGAAGTTGCGGAAGGCGGCGCTATAGCGGTCCGCCCGTTCGCGCTGCTCCGCAGTCATGCCGGAGCGCTCGCGGTCCTGCTGCTCGGCCCGCACATCGTCCAGCTGATCGTCGGCATCAATGCGCGCCTGGCGCTCCAGCCGCTCCACCTCGGCATCGATGCGGTCGATCTCCGCGTAGAGGCCATCGACCTGGGCTTCGATTTCCTTGGTGAACTTCGCGCCGGTGTTCTGGTCCAGCAGGTTGCGGGCCTCGCGCGCCTTTTCGGCGCGCTGGTCCCGAAGCGCTTTAATCTTGGTCATGATGATCGTCCTTCAAGGGAATGGCCCCGCTATCGCGGAGCCGAGGGAGGCGTCCGGGGACCGGCTCGCCGGTGAAGGGCAGCGATCAGGCTGCCGTTCGCTCGTAGAGGCCGAGGCGCGCCAACATGCGCTCGCGCACGCTGTCGTCGGGTTCGGGCTCGGGTTCGGTCAGGGCCTGCGGGGCCTTGTCGTAGATGGCGAGGTTGAAGGCCCGGGCGTTGGCCTTGGCCTTGGCCGCCGTGGTCGGCATGATCGCGTCGACGAAGCCGGCAGCGACCGCCTCCTCGGCAGAAAACCACGTCTCGGCCTTCATCAGCGTCTCGATTTCCGCTGCATCCTTGCCGGTCTTCGCCACATAATCGGCAATCAGCGACGCATCGATCTTGTCGAGCAGGCCCGCGGTGGTGCGGAGGTCATCCGCATTGCCCATCACGAATGTCCAGCCTTTGTGGATCATGTAGAATCCACCGTCGGCGATCTCGACCGTCTCAGCCGCGAGCGCGATCACGCTGCCAGCGGAAGCCGCGACGCCATCAATTTTCGCGGTGATCTTGGCCGGATGCTCGACAAGCAGGGTCATGATCGCACGGGCCTCGAACACGTCGCCGCCCGGTGTATTGATCCGCACCGTCAGGTTCTTGGCGGTGATCTTGGACAGTTCGGCAGCAACGTCGGCGGCCGATACCCCCCAATAAGCATCGATGACGTCATAGATGTAGATCGTCGCGCTATCCCCGGAGGCCTCCGAACGGATGCCGGAACCGCGCCCGGCATTGTCCCGGGCGAGTGCGAACAGCTTACGGTTCATCGTCGATATCCTCTTCGGGGTCATCCGGGCTTGCGTCGTGGTCGTCGTCATCGAGCGGAGGCCCGCCATTGTGGCCGGCTGGCGCCGGCGGAGGCGGGACATAGACGGCATTGCCATCCGGGATCGGCGGCAGGTTCTTGAGCCGGCGGACCTCGTTGACCGACATGAAGCCGGGCAACTGGTTGCCGCCCAGGGCGAGGCGGAAATATTCGCCCTGGCTCTTGGAATCGCCCTCCATGAGCCCGTCGACCTCGAACTCGACGAAATATTCGGAGCGGCGGTGGCCGACAGGCGGGAACAGCTTGCGGTTGAGCTCGGCGGCGAAGCGGCGAAGATGGGGGCGCAGCGTGTAGCGGACGAAGCCGATGCCCTGCTGCTCGATCCCGGTCCCCCAGGACGTGGATTTTTCCATGTCCCCGATCATGAAGCCCGGGACACCGAAGACCCGGGCGACGTCGAGCGAGGAATATTGCAGCAGCTCAAGCAGCTGCGCGTCCTTGGCGGTGTAGGCGTTTCGTTTCCAGTCGGCGCCGCCCTGAAGGATCAGCGGCTTGTTGGCATTGGCCACGCCCGACGCGCGAGCCTCTAGCCAAAGGCGGAATTCTTCCTTCTGCGCTGGCGTGATGCCGTCCGGCAGCGTGAAATAGTCGTTGGTCAGCAGGCCGCGCTCGAACTGTGTCGCGGTATAGTCGCGGGTGGCGAGGCCGATGCCGATCGTCTGGGCATGGTGGCCGATCGGCGACAGGGCGCAGATACCGTCGGCACCTCGGCCCGGCCCGCGCCAGTGGATCACATAGTCGGCGTCATGGACCTCCTGCGACCCGTCCAGGTTGGTGAAGCGATACCAGACCCGGCCATTGGAACGGAACGGTGATACCTGGATAGGCTGATAGAAATCGAGGCCGGTCACGGTGCCGTTCCGCGCCTGGCGGATCAGCGTATAGGCGTTGCCCTGCAGCATCACGGCCATGGTGGCGAGTTCCACCATGTCGGGCCCGGACATCTCGTCATTGGGCCCGTCGCGCAGCAGTCTGGCGATGGGGTGATCGTCGGCGCGCTCCTGCCCGCCATTATCCGTCCGCCGGAACACCCGCAGCGGCAGGCCCATCACGCCACCAGCGATCAGCGTGACGCAACGCCACACGGTCGACATTCGCATGGCCGTTTGAGCGGTGACCGTGACGCCCGCAGCCCGGCCACCGCCGCCGAACCATTCCAGCATCGCAGGTCCGTCGCTGGATATGATCGTCGTGCTGTCGATTGCCGCGAGCGCAGCCGGCGGTGCGGCGACGCCAGACCGATAAGCAGCTTCCGCCGCCGCGGCGCGGGCGCTCAGGCGATAGCCGTTATAGGTCGACGAAGAGCGATCCACGATATCCACCCTCCGCCAGTTCCACATTGTCCGCGGCCCCGGCGCCCATGGCGCCAGTGACGATGCCGTCGATGCGGCCCCGCGATCGTTTCTTGTCGAAAGCCCGATTCCCCTGGGGATCGGACAGGAGCGCCGCATTGGCGGCGCAGGAATAGGTCACCGGCGACTGGTCGATGACGATCGTCTTGGCGAGGATGCGATCCTCGAACCGCTGAATGGACTTCGGCATGCAATATTGCCGGTCCTCGAAAGCGACGCGAGGCCCCTGGAAATGCTTCACCATGCGCAGGCCGCGCCCGGCAGGTTCGTTTGGCCCCTTATAGACCCACGCCGGGAAGCCGATTTTGTCGCAGGCGGTCTCGAAATCGGCCATCTTCGCCGGGTCGAAAGCAAGCTCGACGACATTATGCTCGCCGCAGATCCTCTCGACCTGTTCGGCGACATATTCGAAATCGATCGTGGCGCCCGGGACCGCGTAGAGCCAGCCGTCCTCCACCCATTGCTCATAGGGCGCCTGATCGGCCACCGCCCGGTCCGCCAGGCCCTCCCTGGTCGTCCAATACCAGGTCTTCTGCCAGAGGATGCCCGCGCCATCCTTCCATGTGGCGGTCAGCGCGGTCAGATCGTTCTTCTGGCTCAGATCGAGGGTCAGCCAGCAGGGGCAGCCCTTCAGCGCCGCCAGCGTCGCATCGTCCACATCGTCGAGCACGGCCGCCCAGGCGACCTCGTCGATCCAGAAATCAGCGGCGCCAGTGGGGATGCCGAAGTATAGCCGCTTGACCGATGATGACGTCGACAGCCGCGTCTTGGCGGTCTGCACCTCCTCGCGGATATTGGTGATCGGATAGGTGATCCCGAGCGCCGGCAGCGATTTCTGCCAGCAGGCCTCATTCTCGAAAACCGTCTTCCAGTCCGACTTGTCCACTCGAAAGATCAGCGAGAAGGCGCTGTCGTCGCGGACCTTGCCGCGGGCGATGTCCTGATAGCTGTCCGAATAGGAGGTCCCGACATGCTGCGACGTCGCCGGCGTGTTGGTGCCGAGGATCATCATCGCGCTGCCGGCGATCTTGGCTATGGCGCGGCGCCAGGTCTCAATCTGGCCGTCCGTCTTGAACTCGTGGATTTCGTCCGCCAGCACCATCTTCGGGCGCGGGCCCGATTGCGTTTCGCCGCCCGCAAGCGCCCGGAAAAAGGATTGCGACCCGGGATGCTCTATCTTCCAGGCATTGTCGCCTTCGCCGCGGATGACAACCTCGCCGACGGCCTCCAGCGTATCGCCGTCATCCCACCCGGGGATCTGCGCTCGGCACATTGCCACCGCGTCCTTGAAGAGGACGTTGGCGGTATTCTTGTCGGCGGCGATGGCATAGACCTGCGCGCGGGGCGCATTGCACCAGCCCATGGAGTAGAGGCCAAGGCCGGCCATAAGCGGCGATTTGGCCTGCCCCTTGCCGGTTTCGATCCACGCCGACCGGAAGCGCAGGCGACCGTCGGCATTGTGCCAGCCCATGAGCGATCCGACCGCGAAAGTCTGCCACGGCAGTAGGTGGAACGGCTTGCCGGCCGCCGGCCCGTCCGTGATCGTGAACATGGCCGGGAAGAAATCGAAAGCCCGCTGGGCGATCTCCGGCCGGAAAAATAACCCCCTTCGCTCGCCGTCGCGCAGATCGCGCAGATGTCGTTCGGCCGCGTGCCGGACCAGCTCTCCGACGACGATATCGCCGCGGACGGCAGCCTGTGCCCAGGCTGTGGTCGGATCGGGGCCGTCGAGACCCTTAGCCCGACCGCCGCTGGATGAACGCATCGGCGCCGGTCGCCTGCCTTACGCGCCGCTGCACCTTGCCGACGCCGCTCCGACGGCGCGGCGAGATGCCGAGTTCAGCTTCCAGCGATGCGGCATCGTTGCCCATCTCCCGCATCGCCTGGAAATAGGGGCTGAGACGCGCGATCGCGCGCGGGTTTCCGCGCTTCGGCTTCATCACCGCGCCGTTCTCCGCCACGAACCGCGCGTTGCGGTCGAACTCGATATAGGTCAGCACCAGCCGCTGGATAGCGTGGGCGTTGGACGGCGCCAGCGTCTCGCGCTCGCGCATCTCGGTCGTCACGCGCCGCCAATGATCGCCGGCCGCCTGGCGCTCCAGCGCATCGTTGAGGATCAGGGACCAGTCTGGCTCTGCGACGATCTGGCCGGTGCCGTCGATCACGTTCATGCAGCATCACCCCCTACGGGGGTGCTCCCAACTTTTTAGTTCAAAACTGCTCGCGGTGCGCACGAAGGGGGGCGTCGGTGTCCGGGCCACCCGGCCCTCGACTTTCGACCCCCCGGGGGTGGTGTGTTGCATCGATGCAACACCCGCCTCCGGTCGGTGCCCCTCGCGGTTCCAGGGGTGGTCGGCGCTGGTCGGACGGCCATCGGCGCCGATGCCCCGACCCTCGATGGGCGCCCGGTGGCCGAACTGCTCGGCAGTCACCTCATCGTGGCACGGCCCGCAAAGGTTGCGGGTGTTGCTGTCATCGTCCGTGCCACCCAAGGCGAGGGGCCGGATGTGATCGACGAACGCGGCCAGCTCGACGTTGCCCTTGGCCCTGCATCGTTCACAAAGCCCGTCAGTGCGAGCGAGGCGGCGGAGGCGCTGCTTGACGCCGGCCCGGCCGCGAAGGCGCTCCGCCATCAGCGCAGCCCGATCCGCTTCCAGAAGCGGTTGCCGCACTCGTCCTGCCACAGGCTGATGCAGATGCCGGCGCCGTGGACGTGCGCCTTCCACATGGACATGGGGAGCAGGACGAGCATGGCAGCCTCCGGCGTGAAGGGGTGGGGATCGGCGATGTTGCAGTCCGCCGATCCCCGGCGCGGGCAACTCCTGCTTTCCTTGGCCGGCAGCAGGAGCGGGACAATACCCGCGTGAACATTCGAAACTACTCCGAGCCGGTAGTAGGGCATTGGGTTCGTAACGAATAAGGGCGGGCCGGACGGGGGGCTTCCGGCCCGCATCAGGCACGCGGCTCGCGCCCGACCTGTGAATAGCTATTGCCCGCTCTATCTGGCGGCGGGCGCCGGGCGCCGTAGTGGACGATCCGTCCATGCGACCCGACATCTACGGGCTCTTGCGGTGCCGCCCCAGATGGCAGGTCCCGCCGTCGACGCCCCTCGGCATGCCGATCTACTGATAATCTCCATGCTAACGCACTTCGCGGGAAGCGCTGCGCTTCCACCGCGTGTGGCGGCGAGGGCAGTAAGGTCGAAAGACCAGCCGGACCTACTCACCGAAGCTGCTGAAGCAGCGGTTCCCGCTTGGGATAACCACTACCTAACTCGCTCGACCGCAGAAGAAAAGAGTCGACATTGATGCTCAGCCGCCCGCCAAAGCACACCAGCGTGTGCCGCCCGTCGCTCTGCTCCACGATCCCCTCCAGGCCAGCGAAGGCGCCCTCGGGCACGCGAACGCGCTCGCCGACACGGAACACGCGCTTCCGGTCGCGCGGCTTCGCCCGTTCCTCCGCCGTGCGCAGCCCCTCGATCTCGCGGTCGGCGATCAACGGCACGCGGTCGCGATGGTGGAAGACCGAGAAGCCCACCGTCTGCGACACCTCGAACAGGTCGCGGATCCGGGCCGCCCGCGCGAACACATAGGTGGGCATGATCGGCACCGGCCGCTCGACGCGCGACTTCGATCGAGGCACGCGGCGCGACTGGATCTGGATCGGCGTCCAGACGTCATAGCCCGCCTCGGCAAGCGCCCGGAACACAGGCAGCGTGCTCTGCCCTTTCATCCGCAGGATGCACCAATCGCCCATTATGCCGCCTTCGCCTCCTCGGTCTCGTTGCCGCGATCATCCTGCCGCGGGCGATCGATCTCATAGGCCGATCCGTCGGCCGCATAGCGCGTCCTGATGCCGAGCCGGGCGAACGCCGCGTTGGCGCTGGCGATCTCGTCGGCGGATAGCGCCTCATCCTTGGGCGCCTCCAGCGCCGGCCGGCCGGCATCGGCAATCGCCTGCTCCAGCGCGCGCAGCCGCATCAGCGCCGTCCTGTGCCGGGCCATGATGTCGGCAGCCACGGCGCGAATGGCGGGGTCGACCTCGGGGAAGAAACGGATCGGTTTCATCACCACGGCACCATCATCGCGAATGGCGGGGTATTTCCAGCGGCGCAGCACCGCCTGGGCCGCCTCGCGCGCCACCCGGCCGGGCAGGTCGCCGAGCGAGTAGGTCGTCGCCTTGATCCACGCATCGGCCTGATCCGCCGTCATCGTCGGGTTCAGCTTGGTCGCGATCATCGCCAGGTCGTCGCCAAGGCCGCGGGAGAGCTTGCCGTCCTTCTGGGGATCGCGGGCCGATTTGCCACCCGGCTCGGCCTGCGCCAGCGGCACGAGGCCGCGCTCGTAGCTGTCGACCAGCCGTCGGACGTCAAGGCCATGACAGGCCATCAGCGCCTGCTCCGTCGTCCACTTCGCACTGCTCGCGAGCTCGACGACGGCTCTCGATGGGTCCGCTTGGTCGGTCGAAGTGATTTCGTTTGCCATGGGGTGCTCTCAGCTTGCCGGTGATGAACGATACGGGGTCGGGGGTGCCCTCGGCTTCGGCGGATGCCAGGGCCTCCATCACGGCCGCGTTGCCGTGGTCGCGCTTCCAGAGCCCGATCAGTTGGCGGGCCTGTGCGTCGGACTTTCCGGCAGCGCAGAGCAGCCGGACGCCGGAGGCGAAAATGGCAGCCTGAAGGTCGATCGCCGATGGCTTCGGCGGCGCGTCGCCGCCGGATGCGTTAGCATCCGAACTAATCGGAGATGGAGATGGAGAAGAAGAAGAAGAAGAAGATGAAGGGGCGGGGTGAGTAGTGGTGCCTAAGGGGGGGTGAGTAGCTGACATAATCACGCCCCTAACCTCATCCCATTCGGCGTATATCCACTCCCCCTCGCGCCGCCCGTCGAAATATGCATGCACGGCCGCTTCCGACCGCCTCATGTCGGCGACATCGAACGTGCCGAGGATGATGATTGGCCCGACCTTCTTGCGCAGGCCGTTGAAGCGCTGGTGCGGATATTTGGTGATGCCGACCTTGATGGGGCCGCCGGTATCGCGCTGCACGGCATAGAGCTTGCCCGGCTGGTTATAGAGCTCTTTCTTGTGCGGGTTGCCACCCAGCTTGCCGAACTCTGCGCCCTTGTGGCCATGCTCTGCCCCGGCTGCGCCACCGGCCGCACGGGCGTCGCGCAGCATCTCGTCGCGCACCATGCGGCGGCTGAAGATGACGCCTTCGCCATCCACAGAGTAGACTTGGTTTGCCTCCAGCTCCGCCAGCCACCGGCGAACCTGGGGGACGCCTTCGCCCACCAGCCGCGCCAACGCCTCCGGCCCCAGCGGCCGCCCCAGCACGGTCAGATGGCCATATGGCGTCGCGTCGTGCATCAGGCACATCATCTCTATCCACAGGCCGCGCGCCGCGATCGAGCACAGGCGAAGGCCCGGATCGTTGCGCCAGTCGGGCGGATAGAACTGGAAGGACGGGCGCTTGCTCATATCGGCCGGTTCGCCGCCTGATTGCGGATCGCTTCCCGATTGCACTCGCGGCAGAAGCCTGGACCAGCGCACATCTTCCAATAGCCGTCGGCCTGAAGGAACTCGTGCCGGCGCTCGTTCCAGGATGTGGAGGTGACACGGACATCGCTCATACTTCGCGAAGCTCCAGTTGAGGGAAAAGGGCGATGAAGAAGGCGCGGCGCACCTCCCAGGCTTTGTCGCGGTAGGCGCCCTTGGCATCCTCCACGATCGTCCGGCCGTCTTCGCGATACTGGAAGTCGGCCGTGTAATAGATCTGGCGGCCGCTCGGGTGTCGGACTGGCCGTCCGTCGACGGTGAACCTGAAGCGCGGCTGCTGCTCCAGGTCGCTGATGCGCCCGGCGCGCTGCAGCAGGTGCAGGTCGTTGCACCGCGCCGCCTCGCGCCGGGAAGCATGCATATGGCCGTGGGCGCAATGCGTCTTCTTCGCGCCGAACTTGTTGGTCGGGCGCGTCATTCGCAAAGCCCATACTCGCTCTCGCAGAGCAGGCCGCCTTCATCCGCCGTGTCGCGCTTGATGGGCGGCTGCATCACAGGCCCAGCGCCGCCTTGTAGGTGTCCAGCAGCGCCTCGGCTTCGTCGCGCGCATGCTTCTCCATCTTCCGCAGCCGGACGATGGCGCGCATGGTCTTCGTGTCGTAGCCTTGGCTCTTCGCCTCCAGGTAGACGTCCTTGATATCGTCGCCGACGCCCCTCTTCTCTTCCTCCAGCCGCTCGACCCGCTCGATGAAGAGGCGGAGCTGATCGGCGGCGACATTCGCTTCGGACATATGGATTCTCCCGTTGGTTGATGGTCGAGGGCTATTGGGTCTGCCAGCCGAGATCGCGCCGGATCTGCGCGAAGATGGCGGACGACCGTTGCTGGTTGACGCCGATCAGCCGGCCGGCCGCAGCGAGGGACGATCCCTCCGCCACCGCATCGGCGAAGACCGAGATCTTCCGCCGGCCGATCTCGCGGACGGCGATCGATCTGCCGCGCGCGCCTATGCGCGTGTTCCGGCCGTGATGGGCGAACAGGCTCACGGGCGCGCCTCCACGCCATGCTCGGCGCAGAGGCGGCGGAACTGCTCGTCGGTGAGGCCGGGCAAGCCCCGGCGCCCCGGCCGGGCTGCGCCCATGCGCAGCATCGCCACGAGCAGCTTGCGGCTGCCATGGATGGCGGCGCGGGCGGTGAGCGAAAGCGTGGCGCGCTCGCGCTGCTCCGGGCTGGCGGTCACTGGCGAAGGCGCGACCGATCCGGCCTGGCGCAGGACGCCGACACGGGCCTTGATCGCCTTCACCGTCCGGTCCGGCAGCAATTCGGCGATCTGGCCGTATGGCATCAGCTGCGCGACGGCCGCGATCAGTATCTCGTCGTCGCCCGCGCTCCACGGCGATGCGGTATAGGGCGCGTTCATGCCGCCACCCCCAGCAGGTCGAAAAGGGTGGGCACGGCCCGCGCCCGTTCGGCTTCGCGCAGATAGGCCACGCTGTGCGCCCAATAATCGCCGTTCAGTTCGCTGCCGGCGCCGCGGCGCCCCAGGCTGATCGCGCGCAGGGGGACGGTGCCGAGGCCGCAGAAGGGATCGAACACCAGTTCGCCCTTCATGCTGAACCGTTCGATCAGCCGGTCGACGATATCGAACTGGAGCGGGCAGACATGCTTTTCCCGGCCGCGCTGGACCTGCTCGGCATTGAGGGTGCGCATGCGGACGACATCATCCCACACGTCGGGATGGTGGCTGCCCGGCGCCAGCGACATGAAGGTGCGGGGCAGGTGTCCCCGGCCGTCATTCTCCTCGCGGGCCTCGATCGTCTCGCCGATCGCGTAATGCGCGCGGTGGTTATAGAGCAGATCGCGGCTGCGGGTGGTGAACTCCTTCACCAGCGATCCGACGGGCATCTCGGCCAGATCGGTGCCGGCATGCCACATCTCGTCGTCGCGCAGTGGCCTGTCGCCCGCCGACCGCCAATATGCGTGGGCATCGACCTGCCAGCGCGCCAGGCTGTAATCCGCCGCATCCTTGGCCACCGGCCGATCGGCATAGCCGCGGCTGCGGTCGGTCTGCGGCTTGCGCATCAGCAGCACATATTCGGGGCTGCCGACGCCCATCTTGGTGCCGTCCTTCAGCATCTCCGAATAGCTGAGGCGATAGGTCTGGTTATTCTCGCGCACCACGTCGGTGACGACGGTGATCATCCCCATGAACTGGAAGCCGTGCCGCATATAATGGGCGATGCACTTGGCGTGGAACGGGTTCACCGTGGGCACGCCGTCGCCCGTCACCGATCCGAACAGGATCCGGTCTTTCACATGGATGCAGGCCAGCCGACCGGGCGCCAGTGCGCGCAGCAGGTTCGGGGTCAGGTAGTCCAGCTGCGCGAAGAAATGCGCGTCGTCGTCGGTATGGCCGAAGTCGTTGTAGCTAGGGGTATATTCATAATGATTGCTGAAGGGGATCGAGGTGACGACCAGATCGACGCTGCCTTCCTCCAGCCGCGCGGCTTCGTCCACGCAGTCGTTATGGGCCAGCGTCCAGCCGGCGCCGCTCTCCACCGTGCGCGTGACGCCGATCGACCGGTCGAGCATCTCGTTTGCCGCCGCGGCATGGTCGAGGCCATAGCGGCGGATGAGCTCGGACATGCGGGCGGTAAGCTCGTTGTGCCGCGCCCATTTCTCCTGCAGGTCGCGCAGGATTTCGGTTTCCGTCTCCGCGTAGATGATGTCGATGATTACCGGATGCGGCTGCTGGAACCGCTGGAGGCGGTGGATCGCCTGGATCAGGTCGTTGAACTTGAAGCCGATGCCGCAGAAGATCGCGCGGTGGCAATGGCGCTGCAGGTTGGTGCCGCTCCCCAGCATCACCGGCTTGGCCGCCAGCAGCCGCGTCATCCCTTCGGCGAACCGGCTGATGATGCCCTCGCGGGTGTCGAGCAGCTGGGCGCCATAGACGCTTTCGGCTTCCGGCAGGCTCGCCTCGATCGCGCGCCGCTCATCCTCCAGGTCGTGCCAGAGGATGAAATGATCGTCGCCGCTGGAGCGGACGATCTCCACCGCCTTCTCGATCCGGGCGGAAAGGGTGGCCCGCTTCTCCCGCGCCGCCTGGGTGACGCCGATCGCATTATCGCGCATCAGCCGCACCTGGCCGTGCTTGTCGGCGCCGGCATCGGCGATATCTGTCTTCACCTCGTGGTAGCGCACCTCGATCGGCGGCAGGTCATATCCCTCATCGGAAAAGCCGAGGTCGCTGGGCCGCTGGAGGAAGACGGCCCAGCTGTTCAGCCACAGCCAGAATTCATCTTCCTTGTGGGGATAGAGGGTAAGGTCGTTGGCCTTTTCGCTGTTGCGCTGGAAGAACCGGGTCAGCGCCTGGCCCGTGTCCATGATGCCGAGATATCCGGCATAGTGGATCAGTTCCTTGAAGCGGTTGGGCGATGGCGTGGCGGTGGCGACGAATCGGTAGGGCACGCTCTCGAACAGCGGCAGGAACGTCTGGTAGGTCTTCGATCCATAGGATCGCAGCACGCTCGCCTCGTCCAGGCTCACGACGGTAAAGCGGCCGGGCTGGATCTTGCCCTCGCGCACGCTCTCATAATTGGTCAGGAACAGCGATGCCGCCGTATCCTCCCGCGGCCCACCCTCCAGGACGGCGGAGATCTCGTCGTCGGACTGGACGAAGTGAAGCGCGATGCCCAGCATCGCCGCATCGCGCAGGAACTCGCGGCGCACGCCGAGCGGCGCGACGATCAGGCCTGGCTCGCATGCCGCCTCGGCGATGATGCGGCAGATTTCCAGCTGCTGCATCGTCTTGCCCAGGCCGAACGCCTCGAACAGCGCCCGCCTGCCGCCCTGCACGGCCCACGCGACCACCGCGCGCTGGTGCGCCAGCAGGATCGGGTTCACATCGTCGATCGAGCAATCGAGACCGCTCCGCTCCGCCACCGGCACCTTCGCTTCCAGAAAGGCGCGATAATCGTCGGGACGCACGCTTCCGTCCGGTGCATCGGCCATCGCCGAAGCACCGCTACCCAGCATTTCCATGTCTTCACTCCCCTCGGGGATAGCCCCGGATCAGGTCCTCAATTCTATGGTCAGGCGACCGCCTTGATGGCCGGGCGCCGCATCGCTTCGATCCGCTTCAGCCAGCTGCCGAGCGTGTTGTGGATGCGACGCATCCGGTGCTCGTCCTTCTGAAGCAGCTCATGATCGGTGACGACGACACCGCCCGGGCTGGACGGGTCCTCCGATTGCGCCACCTCGTTCGCGAGCGCGATGATGTCGCGCGTCAGCGGATCGGTGGAGCAAAGCGCGTCGATCGGCGAATTCTTCACCTGATACCTGGCGTCGATCTCGTCGTGGGCGGACGGGTCCAGCGCCAACAGGTTCCAGATCCGATCCGCAGCCGGCAGGCTGGCGCCGCTCTTCAGGTTGCGCAGGTGCCGCTCGGACACGCCAAGCGCCAGGGCGACGCGCCCGTCGCCGTGGGCAGCGCACAGCCGCGCCAGCGATTGCAGCCAGGCGTTGCGGAACTCTGCTTCCGTCAGAGGTTGCGCGGGCGGAACGACATTGCTGTGAGCGTCAGCCATTACGATCACCATGGAAAGAGGGGCATTTAACCGGATCGCAGACCCGCAGCGCGCGGGCCTCGCGCTCATCCGCTGGCCGCGAGGCGACCGGATGGAAGGCCATCGACCCGCGAAGCGTCGCGAAGATCAGGCTAGGGATCGGGGATACGAACATCGCCGGTCACTCCTCGCCGCGCAGAGCCCGAAGCTCCGCCAGAATTCTATCGAGCGTCGGCGTCACCTCCTCGTGGAGGATCTCGCGCACCCGCTCCTCGGAGACCGCCTCGTTCGGCGTAATCCTTTCGAGGTCGGTCATGCTGTGGCCATCCCGGGTGCCGTTCGACGGTGGCGACGGGGTTGCTTCACAAAAGGGGGCTGATCGGCGCGATACCCTTCCATGAACTCCTTGACGCGCTCAACGGTGGACAGCCGGACATCCCGGCCGCCGCGCAAATCGCGCACGAAATGGGGATCGCCCAGTGCCTTGCGGCCGAACGTGATCGGAGACATGCTGTGCTGACCGAGAAAGTTTTCGATCTGGTCGATGAGGCTACTGGTCATAGGAGCCTATCTAACGTAGGTAAAAACCTACCGTCAAGCCAAATTGGTGGGGTTTATCCCAGCGTAGCGCTCAGCGCCCCGGCGTGGGAAATAACCCACATGCCCCACGTGAAAATGACCCCGCTCCAAACGTTCATCCAGCGCGTATTGGATCAGCAGCCGCGCGCGCGCGATCATTACGACAAGTTGATCCAAGGGCGACTGGGGACGACGGGGAAACCTATCTACGATGTCCAGAGGGGGAAGATAGAGCGGCCCGGTGTTAAAACGCTGCGGGCGATGGCTGACGTGCTGGGACAGCCGATGGATCTTTTTACAAGGGCAGCGCAAGGCGAGGACGTCTATCCGGCATGGGGCCGGGCATCAGCCGAGCGGCATCCAGATCAGATGCCCACCCGATCGGCCCATGCGTCTGATGGCGCTGTTGCGCTTAAACAGATCGATCTCAGCTTTTCAATGGGCCCTGGATCGAACATCGACGACTACGTCGAAGAGGGGACGCTTGATTTCGATGCGAACCTGCTCCGGTCTATTACGCGCTCGCCCGCTGAACGGCTTTATGTTGCCAAGGGCGACGGAGACAGCATGTTCCCGACGCTTATCAATGATGACATGGTTATCTTCGACACGCTGCAACGCCAGCTCAACCTGCAGGATCGCATTTGGGCGTGTAGCATCCACGGGGCGGGCGCGATCAAACGCTTACGCTCGGTCGGAAAGGGCCGGGTGCTGGTCATCTCCGACAATCCAGCCGTCGACAACCAAGAGGTTCAAGCCGAAGACCTATTCATAGTCGGGCGGGTGATATGGGTTGGACGGCGGATGTAGATCTGTATGCGGAGGGGTGAATGTTCCTGATACTAGCCGCCCTCTTGGCGAGCACGGAAAAGCCGACCTTAGTGGAGCGGATGCTGGCGAGACCGCCAGATGCCGTTTTCGAAAGCGCGAAGACGTCTGAGGACGTCCATACATGCCTCACTAGCATTCAGACTTCTTTGGACCACGCCACCGTGCCGATGAAGGATCGCGTGCGGATAGTGTTCGAATCTGGGGTAGGCATCGTCGATTTATATCAAGACGGGACGGGCACTCGGGCAGATGTCTGGGGCTTTTCCCTTGCGCGCCCGCGCGTAAGGAACTGGGTGCGACGGTGCGTGTAGCCTCGCCTTCCCCCGAGCGAAGGTCGCTAAGCCTCGCCGTCGTGGGCGCTGACTACCCAAACCGACGTGGCCCGACCCGACGATTCGAGATAGCGATCTGCGCGCCCGGCGATCCAGTGGACCTCCTTCCCGAGCCCAACAACCCCGCCGACCCTCGCGCCGTGGCGGTTTTTAGTGCGCGCGGAGTTCAGCTGGGCTACATCACCGCCGAGCGATGCGGCTGGATCAGCGGCATGTTTGCTCGCGGCTGCGAAATCCACGCGATCTTCCAGCAGCGCACTTCATACGGGTGCGTGATCCGCATCGCTTTTGATGGCGAGCATCCAACCTTGCCGCCATCCAATAACCCGAGAACCCAGCCCGCTGGCAATGATTCGGGATTCTGGCCGGATTATATCCCGCCAGATGAGTAGGTTTAACCCTACTATTTGGGCTTGACGTAGTAGGTAATACCCCACTAAGCTACCCCCCACGAGCAGACCTCGGCGCGGTGCCGACGCGAGACGCTCGTTGGAGGGCGTTTCATGCGATACGAAGGTCACTATAAGGGCGATCTCAGCCCCAGAAACGGCGATGATATTTCCGGGCTGAAGAGTGTAAGCGGCTCGCTCGACCTCCGCGGCACCAGCATCACCGCGCTGCCCGAGGGCCTCAGCGTCGGCGGCTCGCTCGACCTCCGCGGCACCAGCATCACCGCGCTGCCCGAGGGCCTCAGCGTCGGCGGCTCGCTCCACCTCCGCGGCACCAGCATCACCGCGCTGCCCGAGGGCCTCAGCGTCGGCGGCTCGCTCGACCTCAGCGGCACCAGCATCACCGCGCTGCCCGAGGGCCTCAGCGTCGGCGGCTCGCTCGACCTCAGCGGCACCAGCATCACCGCGCTGCCCGAGGGCCTCAGCGTCGGCGGCTCGCTCTTCCTCAGCGGCACCAGCATCACCGCGCTGCCCGAGGGCCTCAGCGTCGGCGGCTGGCTCGCCCTCAGCGGCACCAGCATCACCGCGCTGCCCGAGGGCCTCAGCGTCGGCGGCTCGCTCTACCTCAGCGGCACCAGCATCACCGCGCTGCCCGAGGGCCTCAGCGTCGGCGGCTCGCTCTACCTCAGCGGCACCAGCATCACCGCGCTGCCCGAGGGCCTCAGCGTCGGCGGCTCGCTCTACCTCAGCGGCACCAGCATCACCGCGCTGCCCGAGGGCCTCAGCGTCGGCGGCTCGCTCTACCTCAGCGGCACCAGCACCACCGCGCTGCGCGAGGGCCTCAGCGTCGGCGGCTCGCTCTACCTCAGCGGCACCAGCATCACCGCGCTGCCCGAGGGCCTCAGCGTCGGCGGCTCGCTCGACCTCAGCGGCACCAGCATCACCGCGCTGCCCGAGGGCCTCAGCGTCGGCGGCTGGCTCGACCTCAGCGGCACCAGCATCACCGCGTGGGGCAATCTCACCGTGCACGGACGCCCTGTCGCCGCCAAATCGGATGCCGATGCCCGGCTGCGCGAAGTCGCGAAAGCCGCGCTCGCCGAACCGGACGCGCTGGTCATGGATCAGTGGCACTGCGGCACGTCGCATTGCATTGCCGGCTGGGCTGTCCACCTGGAAGGTTCCGACGGCTATCGGCTGGAAAAGGATACCGATACCGAGACGGCGGGCCTGATCCTCCTCGGGCCGGCGGCGGCGGGCAAGTTCTACGCCGGCGAGGAGGATGCCCGGAAGTATCTCGCCTCGGNGTTGGAGGCGGCGAGATGACCGCGTGGCGCGGACTGAGGGCTGCCATCGCCAAGACAGAGGGCCGATAACATGGCCGGCATCCATCCGCATGCGATCCACAGCGGCAGCGCGGTTCGCCGGGAAGCCGAGCGGCGGGCGGCCAAGATGCCGATCGCCCGCGGCGCCTGGCACTGGCTCTTCGCGCCCCGGCCGGCGCTGCCGGGCGAATGGGCGGCCTTTGCGGTCATGAACGCGATCACGGTCGCGATCGTCGCCTGGGCGGTGCTCGGCTGATGGCGATCCGTCTTGCGCCGCCGCTGCCCGAGGGCCGCATCGCCAACGACGGCCCCTATGCGGGTCGCGAGCTCCTCCCGCTGCTGTCGATCGTCTACGAGACGCCATCGAAGCACAATCCATGGCGCTGGCCGCTGCGGCCGGGCGAACGGATCACCGATCCCCAGCTGGCATGGCTCCAGCGCGCGGGCATCGCCCCGGCCGATGCCGAGATGCTCACGGTCTACAGCCCGTCGACCTGGCGCGAGATCTATTGCCCGGCCGGCACGCCGTCGCCCGTCTTCGAATTCCCGTGTCCCGTCATCCGCCGGCGTGGTGCCGAGGTGATGGTCGTCACGCCTGACGGGTCCGAACGCTGGGTCAATGCCGACGGCACGATCCCGTCCGGTCACCGGCGGCGGCGCGGGCGCTTCTGATTTTCCCATCCGGCTCGCGGTGAGCCGGGTCGGGGCGGCGCATCAGGGTCTGTTTGCCGCCCCGCCTAATTCGAAAGGTGCCATGAATGAGCGATTTCACCTTCGATCGCGACGTGCTGCTGGGGGCGATCCGCACCATCGGTGACGTCGTGCCGACGCGGAACACGATCCCGATCCTCAACAACCTGCTGATCGACGCGCGGGAGGAGGGATCGGCGGTGCTGCGCGGCACGGATCTGGATCGCCAGGTCTCGATCGAGATCGGCGCCAGCGGCCGGGGTGCGTTCACGGCGCCGAAGGACAAGCTGGCGGCGGCCGTGAAATCCCTCCGTCCAGGCGAATTGACGGTGGAGCTGGTCGATGGCCGCGCGGTGATGAAGCAGGGCCGGGCCACCCGCACCCTGCCGACGCTGCCGGCCACCGATATGGCGACGCTGAAGGATCCAGAAGGCGCGATCCGCTTCGAGGTCGATCGGGCGCAGTTCCAGTGGCTGCTGGACACCAGCTCGATCGCAATGAGCACCGAGGTGGCGCGCGTCTATCTGAACGGCGTCTACCTGCACGTCACCGATACCAGCCTGCGATCGGTCTCCACCGATGGCGCGCGCCTCGTCTGCGCCGATATCGAGATGCCCGAAGATGCGATCCTGATGCCCGGCCTCATCCTGCCGAATGGCGCGGTCGGGCTGCTCCGCCGCCTCCTGGCCGGGTCCAAGGAGACGAAGGTGCAGGTGGCTGCCTCCGCGCAAAGGATCGCCGTCCGCATCGGCGATACCCAGATGATCGCCAAGGCGGTCGAGGGCACATATCCCGACTATCGCCGGATCATCCCCACCCAGCCGAGCCCCCGCAGGCTGGAGGTCCAGGCGAGCGAGCTGGCGCGCGGTATCCGCGACGTCGCCGCCATCACCGATGGCAAGTCGCGGGCCATCCACCTCAACCTGGGCGGCGATTGCGTGCTGTCCGCGAGCGGCACCTTCTCGTCGGCGCTGGAGCCGATCGAGGCGCGCTTCTCGGGCCACCCGCTGAACATCTGCGTCAACGCATCCTATGCGGCCTCGATCGCGGAGATGTTCGGCGAAGCCGATCATCTGGAGGTCTGCTTCGATCCCAATGACGAGGCGGTGGGATCGGCGCCGATCCTCGTCCGGTCCCCACGACGCCCGTCGCTGGTGGCCCTTGTCACCCCCATGCGCGGATAGGAGCGATCCATGTCGACCACCATCGAACAGAATATCGAATATGACGTCCGCGCCGTGGCGGCCGCCATGCTGGAAGCTGGCTACATGGAGGAGGATGAGCACGACGCGATCGTCGGCAGGGCCGGCGATGCCCACATCGAGCTTTACTCGACCGACGACGTTGCGACGATCATCAACGATATCGACAGCGATGACCTGATCGCCGAGATCCGCGAGCGCGGCGATTACGATCCGCGCCGCGATCGGGAGGGCGACATCGCCGATTTCCTGCGCGAGGCGCTGCTGGGCAACCGCACCGTGGCCATGGCGCTGGCGCACCGCGTGGCGATGGATGACAAGGAAGCCTATGCGCTGGAACTGGTTCTGCGCGCCCACTGCCGCCGGGCCGATGCCGACGCCCTGCCGGAACTACGGAGGGCCGTCGCATGAAGCTCCTCTCCACCCTCCGCCGCTGGCTCCGGTCGCTGATCACGCTTCCGGGCTGCTCCGCCTGCCACGAACTTCGCCGGTTATCGGGCAACCGCTGGGCTGAGTGCGACACCTGCTGGGACGAGCGCCAATGGTAATCGAATATCTCGACGGCATCCGCTCCAGCCGTGAACTGTCGATCGCGAAGACCAAGATCGAGGAAGCGGCGGCCTTCCCTTGTTCGCCGGCGGCCACGGGCCCCGCCGTCGATCCACAGCACCGGCTCGGTTCCAAGGAGGATTGAATGATCGATTTCGCCGGCATCACCGAAGTTCGCCTGTCGCACGGCAGCCATGCCAGCGCCGCCGAAGGCATGTGCTTCATGGAAATGGTCGCCTGGTTCAATGGCGAGGAACATAGCGACAAGCCCGCCTGCGCCTGCCCCGTGCTCGGCGGCTACGGTATCACCCTCAACGATAACATGCAGGCCGACGTGCGCGATCGCCTGCTGAAGCCGATGGTGCCGCTGATCGCCGGCACGCGCGGCACGCTGGACGATCAGATCCGGCGCGCCGAATTCCTCGCCATGTGGTCGATCAACAAGATCGTCCCGATAGCGCTGCGCCTGGTCGGCCTCGATCGACACGCAATCGCTTGCGAAGCCGCCACCAGGCTGTCTGTTATACGCATCTAGATGGGTATAAGGGACAGGGGTGGTGCCGAGGTGATGGTCGTCACGCCTGACGG
>NZ_MIPT01000001.1:2061003-2176639 GCF_001853345.1 Edaphosphingomonas haloaromaticamans
GGGCGGCGGCGCTGGCGGCGCGGGCGGCGGCGCGGGAGGCGGCGTGGGCGGCGCGGGCGGCGCGGGCGGCGTGGGCGGCGTGGGCGGCGTGGGCGGCGTGGGATGTTGCCGTGGAAGGGCTGCGCCAGGCCATCCTGATCGGCCCCCACGAAGGCTTTGGCCCGACGATCGATCTGCAGGCGCGCCACGTCGCGCTCAGGGATCTGGTCGCCGCATGAAGCGGCTCCGGGCCGGCGGCCTGCCCCGCCGGCCATGAACTGGGGATCTTCTCAACATGCAATTGCCGTCAGTAGCAAGCCAGCCGAACGCGCATGGCGTCTATCCCGACGAGGCCGCCGAGTTCTTCATCCTGCCATACGAAAGGAAAGGATGGCTGGGCATGCCGATCGCCCGCATCCGGCTCCTGCATCTGCCGGAGGGCTGGCTGCAATCCGCCGAGGCGATGACGCCGAGCGGCTCTGGGTTCGGTTACGGGCTGTGCGAGCGGCACAGTGGCGGATTCCATGACGGCCGCGAGGTTGCGCTGGAGATCGCCGTTCACCGGGTCGAGCGCTTTGCCCAGCGGCACGACGATGCCGTCGGACGCAAGATCCTCGCATGGGCACGGAGCCTCTCCGGTCATGCCATCACCGATCGAAGGATCGCAGCATGACGCGCGCGCCATCCGACCGAGCGCCAGTGACGCAGGCTGATCGCGAGGCGGCGGCATCGCTGGTGTCATCGGCCATCCGCGGCAACGTCATGGCTGGCGAATATGATGGCCGGGATATCGTCCAGGCCTTCGCCCGCCACCGCATCGCGGCGCTGGAAGCGGCCGCCGAAGCAGCCCGCGATCGGCACGAACAATGGCGGATGCCACACCCCGCCGACGCTCGGCCCGGTGAAGTCTGCGACGACATTTCGGCGTGCCGCGACATCGCCGCCGCCATCCTCTCCCTGAAAGGACAGTCAGATGACCGATAACATCGATTCCACCAGCGATGCCCGCACCATCAACAATGTGATGCGTCATGGATATCGCGTCCTGTCGGATGCCGAAAAGGCGCAGATGCAGCGCCTTAAGGATGACGGGCTCGCCTTCTGGGAATATCTCGACGGCATCGGCTCCAGCCGTGAACTGTCGATCGCGAAGACCAAGATCGAGGAAGCGGTCATGTGGGCGGTGAAGCATGTCACGGCCTGACCCCATCCAGGCGCGCTATCGGGCCGACATGAACGCGATAGCCGGGGCGCTCGACCAGCAGTTCAACGGAGACGCCCGTCCGCGCAAGATCGCATTCGTTCTGCTGGTCGCGGAGTTCGGCCAGATCGACGGTGGTCGGGTCAACTACATCAGCAACGCTGATCGCGCTGACACCATCAGCATGATGAAGGAGTGGATCGCGCGGGCCGAAGGTCGATATCAGGAAGGAGGCCGGGCCTGATGACCAATGAGACCGAGAGGCTGCTGCCGTGCCCGTTTTGTGGCGGCGACGAGCTTTCGCATGGCTATGTGCAAGCCGGTATCGTCATGGGCAACGTGGAATGCCATGCTTGTAATGCCTGCCTATGGGCGGACACCGAATCCGAAGCCATCGCCGCATGGAACACACGCGCCCAACCTGCGCAATCTGTGCACCAGTTGGATGGCGCGCCAGTTCGGACCGACAGTGGTATCCGCCTGGATGCCGCCCTCGATCGCGTCACCAAAGCTGCGGTTGCCGACAGCGCCGAGAAGATCACCGCCGCTATCGTTGAGCAATTTGCGAAAAGTGCAATTTGCCCTGACCAGCCCCGCCCGGATGACGATGTGGTCGAGCGGGTGGCGAGGGCGCTCTACGCCTGCGAAAAGGAACGGTCGGACCATACGGACAAAGTGCTGTCCGCCGCAAAAGGTCATCCGGTAAATTTCCGTATGGAGCCCTGGGATGATGTGGCGGAACTGTTTCGGGAAGACACCCGCGCCGCCCTCATCGCCATCGATCATGCCGAGCTGGTCGAGGCTCTGAAGAATGCGGTCCATGCTCTCGAATATTGGGAGCGGGAAGCCACGTTCGGCCGAGACAATTCGGATTGGCCTGCCCGTTGCATCGAAAACGGCCGTAAGGAGATCATCCGCGCCCGCGCCGCCCTCGCTGCGGCAGGAGGGCGGTGATGTCTTATCCTGCCATCAAGCCCTCCGAGATCCACCCGTCCCACGACGTCCGCGAAGAGGGCATCCTCATCACCGACCCGGTCTGCCAGAAGTGCCGGCTGGGCGCGGTCGAGAACGGGGAGAAGCTGAAAGATCCATGCGAAGTGGCGGCACCCATGACCCAGCCCAACGAGCGCGGCGCGCATCTCAAGGACAACGGAAATGGCTAACCTGGTCGGCTGGATGCGCTGCCTGACGGGATTTCATGACTGGCGATTGTCCAGGTTCGTTGCCCTGGGCCAGATCGGGCCATCTTATGTATGCAAGCGCTGCGCCAAGCATTGGGAGCCCGGCAATGACTGACATCGCGAAGATCGCGGCGGGGCTGACCGAGGCGCAGCGTCGGTTGGTGCTGGCGTCGGAGCCGGACGATATCACCGGCCGAGAGGGATGCGGTATCGACATTTCCGGTAGCCGGTATCGCACTGCCCGTAGTCTCCAGGCGCTCGGGGTTGGGGATTACACGCATGGCGCTTCAATAGCCGACATGTATTGGAACAACCCATTCGGCCTAGCTGTCCGGGCGCATCTGATGGAGGGGCGGTGATGTCAAAGGAGCGTCTTATCCGCCTGCCGGAGGTTCGCCTGCGCACTGGGCTGTCGACCGCGACGATTTATCGGAAGGTCGCGGCCGGCGTTTTTCCGCCCAAGGTCCAGATCAGCATGAATGTCGTGGGATGGTATGAAAGCGATATCGATCGTTGGATAGAAAATCCGACGGGATGGCGGGCGGCAGCTTAACTAGCGGCCGCCGTCACCCATAAGATGGGCCGCTGGCGCCAGCCCTTCCATGATCAGATCGGCCCATTCGTTGGCGATCTCGCGCCGCCGTTTCCAGTGGAGCGCGCGATTATAGGCCATCTCCGATGCCGAAATGCCCTTCGGCTTGTGCGCCAGCATCGCGTCGATGATCGCCCGATCGCCCTCACGATCCTGCTCCACGGCGCGCTCGTTCATCACCGTCGAAAAGGTTGCGCGCCAGCCGTGCGGAACATGCCGGCCGCTATAGCCGTTCCGCGCATACAGGTAGCAGATCGTGTTTTCCGACATCGGCTCGCGCGTCGATCGCACGCTGGTGAACAGATAGTCGTATGTGCCAGTGTGCTGGCGCACGACCCTGAGCAACTCGACGGCCTGCCGGGGCAGCGGGACGACATGCTCGAACGATTCTTCCCCCTTGTCTCCCATATCCAGCTTCATCCGCTCCGGGGGGATGCGCCAGAGCGGGTCAACGACCGGGCTTCCGTCGTCATCCCAGTCGATGCCCTCGAATTCGCGCCATTCCGCCGCCCGAACAACCCCCGGCCGAACAGCGGTCAAGGCCAGCAGGCGCGAGGCGCATTTCGTCAGCAGCCCCGACGTGCTGGCGTCCATCGCCTTCAGCAACTCGCGGGCCTCTGCGAAGCTCTTCACCGCTGGCAGGCGCTTGTTCGGGGGGAGGGGTTTCAGCGCCTTCTTGATGCCGGCGGCCGGATCCGCCTCCGCTAGGCCCTCGGCCATGCCATACTGAAAGACCGCCGATATGTGCTGGCGGATGCGCTTGGCCGTGTCGATCGCGCCGCGATGCTCGATCTTGCGGAGCAGGTGGAGGATGGTCGGGCCGCTGATATCCGGCAGGGGAAGAAGGCCGATATCGGGAAACACGTCGCGCTCGAACGCCTGGATCACCTTTCGCGTCTGGACCTTCGACCAGCGCGGCACCTGGTCGGCATACCAGCGTCGGGCGACGACCTCGAACGTCGCCCCGGCTGATGCCAGCGCGGCGATTTTCTTTTTCCGCTCCTCGGTGGCCGGGTCGCGATGCTCGCGCAGCAGCCGGCGCGCGTCGTCGCGAGCCTCGCGAGCCTTGGCCAGCGAGATCTCCGGGTAGGGGCCAAAAACGAGCCGCTTCTCCTTCGGCCCGAAGCGATATTTGAAGCGCCAGGATTTGAAACCGCGCTTGGTGACGAAGAGGTAGAGGCCGCCGCTGTCGGCGAGCTTGTAATCCTTATCCCTCGGCTGCGCCTTGCGCACCTGCGAATCGGTCAGTGCCACGATGCCCCCAAACGATACGGCCAGTGCCCCCAAAATGCCCCCAGATTTGTCGCCCTTGGGGGCATCACCGTGAGAAGCGCTGATAAGCCGGATGTTGATCCACGCGGCCGTCTCTATAGCGTTTTGAGAGGTGATGCCATGGCAAGATAAGCGATCTTGGTGGGTCCGCCGGGACTCGAACCCGGGACCTCTCGATTAAAAGTCGCTTGCTCTACCGACTGAGCTACGGACCCGCACCGATCGTTGCGGCCTCCTAAGCGTGGGCGGGCAGGTGGTCAACCATGCTTGTCCCGCCCCGCTATCCGCGACGGCGGGGTTCAGGGAAGGCGGGCGTTGAGCAGGTGGACGAGCTGGGATTGCCGGCGCACGCCCGTCTTGGCGAAGATGGCGCGCAGGTGGCCGCGCACGGTGTTGTGGGTGACGCCGAGGCGATCGGCGGCGTCGATCAGCGAGACGCCGTTGGCGAGCGCGGCGGCGAGCTGGGCCTCGGCCGGCGTGAGCTGGAAAAGGTCGCGGATCGCCTCCGGGCTGGGGCCGGTGCGGCTGCCCGGTTCGGTGACGAACAGCGCCAGCGCCGCCGCGGCGCCGCCGCGCATGAAGGCCGGCCCGGCGACCGGCTGGGCGACGACGGCGAGATCCCGCTCGCCGGACGGCCGCTCGATCCTGAGGCGGAGCGGCGGGATGACGTGGGGATCGCTTTCGCTGTCGAGCGTGCGGAGCAGCGCATCGAGCGCCTTCTGGTCGTCTCGGCTGCCGACGATCAGGCGATCGCGCCCGCTGCCCGCGCCGGTGCGGGAAAGGCCGTCGTTGCGGGCCAGCAGCACATCGGCGCGCGCGTTCGTCCTCAGGATGCGGCCGCCATGATCGAGGATGATCGTGGCCACCGCCATCTGATCGATCGCGCCCTGGAACACGCCCTGTTCGGTGCCGATCGTCGCCAGGCGCTCATAGAGGCGGACGGCGGTGCGCAGATGGGGGACGAGAGCCTGGAAGGCATCGCGCTCCGTCCTGTCGAAATCCGGGCGGCTGCGATCGCGCGTGGCGCGGAAACGGGCCTCGAAGCCGGACGCGGCGCGCAAATCGACGCCGAGGATCTGGTTGCCGCCCACGGCATCCAGGAAGGCGCTGAGGAATTCGGCGCTGCGATCGGTTTCGGGATCGACGAACTCCGCGAAATGGACGACCTCGCCCTCCGGCAGGCCGATGAAGGGATCGGCGGTGAAGAAGGATTGATAGTCCTCCTCCACCTGGGGATTGGCGCCGGGCGTTACGGACATGCCCGGCGTGCTGGCACCTGGCACGGTCAGCAGCAATGTGGCGAAGGAGCTGTTGAGATGATCGGCGAAGGCGCGCAGAAACCGTTCCCACGGCGTGGGATCGAGCAGGCTGCCATAAAGCGTTTCGAGTAGCGCGGACGGGAGCAGCGTTTCGGCCGCGTCGTCCATTTGGATGGGGTTGGGCATGATGGGCTGTTCTATCCTGTGGCGACACCACGGCAAGCGGCGTTTCACCCGTGCCCGCCCCATAGGCGGCGGGACGGCCGAAAACGACCGGAAATGAACGATCGAGAGGAGAGCGGAATGGCCCTGGACCCGATGACCCAGCAGATATTGGAGATGATGAAGCAGTCGCCGCTGTGCACGCCGCCCTTCACGGTGGCCAATGCGCGCGCCGGCGACGACCAGCCGATCCCGCTGCCCAGGGCCGACATCGCCGAGGTGCGCGACATCCGCCTGAGCCATGGCGGGCGCGAGGTGGCGGCACGGCTCTATCACCCCGAGCCGGGGCGGGTGCTGCCGGTGGTGGTCTTCTTCCACGGCGGCGGCTGGGTGCTGGGCAATCTGGAGACGCATGACCCGCTGGCCCGCGCCATCGCCGAGGCCGCGCATGTCGCGGTGGTTTCCGTCGATTATCCGCGCGCGCCGGAAGCACGCTTCCCCGAGCCGCTGGAGGCATGCTTCGCGGCCGTCGCCGCCGTGGCGGAGGGCCAGGTGGACGGCGTGGACGGCGGCCGGATCGCGCTGTGCGGCGACAGCGCGGGCGGCAATCTGGCGGCGGCCGTGGCCCTGCTGGCGCGCGACCGGGGCGTGGCGATCGCCCACCAGCTGCTGCTCTACCCGGTGATCGATACCGATTTCGGCAATGCTTCCTACACCGAATCGGGCGCGGACTTCTTCCTGACCGGGCCGATGATGCGCTGGTTCTGGGAGCAATATGTGGGCGAGGAGAATGTGGCGAACCCCGATCCGCTGGCGGCGCCCATCCGCGCCGCGAGCCTGAAGGGGCTGGCGCCCGCCACCATCATCACCGCCGAGCATGATCCGCTGCGCGACGAGGGCGAGGCCTATGCCGAGAAGCTGGAGGAAGCGGGCGTCGCGGTGACGCTGCGCCGCGCCGACGGCATGATCCACGGCTTCGTCAGCATGGTCGGCGTGCTGCCGGCCGCCGCCGAAGCCCTTGCCGTGGGAGCCGAGGGCCTGCGCCGGTCGCTGGCCGAAGCCGTGCCGGCCTGACGGAAGCGATTACGCAATAGCGACATCGATGTGATCCCACGGGCCATTTTGCGGATCGTTCGCCGGGTTTTGCGCGCGCATCCCGCTTGACAGGCCCGTGCGTGACGGGAAGGATCGGTCCCAAGAGCCGGGGCCGATCCCGGCCGGCATATCATGGAGAGGGCATGGGCAGGCTTGAGGGCAAGGTGGCGATCGTCACCGGCGGATCGCAGGGCATGGGTGCTGCGACGGCACGGCTTTTCGTGGAGCGCGGCGCCAAGGTGGTGATCGGCGACATCCTGGTCGAAAAGGGCGAGGCGCTGGCGAGCGAGTTGGGCGACGCGGCGGTGTTCGTGAAGCTGGACGTCCGCAACGAGGACGATTGGAAGGCTGCCGTGAAGGCCGCCGCCGACAATTTCGGCAAGCTGACGACGCTGGTGAACAACGCCGCCGTCGTCCACTATACCGCCATCGAGCAGGTTTCCCCCGACGATATCGATCGCGTGCTGGGGATCAACGTGAAGGGCGTGATCCTGGGCGTGAAGCATTGCGCCCCGGCGCTGACGGCAAGCGGCAATGCCTGCGTCGTCAACATCTCCTCGGTCGATGGCCTGCGCGGCTGCAACGGCCTGACCGTCTACACCGCGTCGAAATGGGCGGTGCGCGGGCTTTCCAAGAGCCTGGCCTATGAGCTTGGCCCGCGCGGCGTGCGCGTCAATTCCGTCCATCCCGGCGCGATCAACACCGAGATGGGCAATCCAAGCGGCAAGAGCGGCGGCGCCGAGAATGAGGGCATGGAACGGATGCCGCTGCAGCGCATCGCCGCGCCCGAGGAAGTGGCGCGCGTGACCGCCTTCGTCGTCAGCGACGAGGCGAGCTACGTCACCGGGGCCGAATATGCCGTGGATGGCGGCTGGTCCTCCGGCTATTTCCAGCCGGTGCTGCCGGGCGCGCCGGCGGGGCTGGGCGCGTGAGCGACGGCGAGCTGAAGGGCCAGGTCGCCATCGTCACCGGCGGTGGCCAGGGCGTGGGGCGGGGCATCGCCCTGTCGCTCGCCCGGCGCGGCGCGACGGTGGCGCTGGGCGGCCGCACGCTCGACAAGCTGGAAGCCGTGGCCGCCGAATGCGGCAACGGCGCCCGCGCCTTCGCCATCGACATCAAGGATGGCGCCGCGATCGAGGATATGGTCGCCAAGGTGGTGGATGCCTTCGGCGGCGTCGACATCCTCGTCAACAATGCCCAGGAAGTGCCGCTGGGCACCTTGCTGGATGTGACCGACGAACAGTTCCAGGCGGGCTTCGACAGCGGCCCCCTGGCGACGATGCGCTTCATGAAGGCTTGCCAGCCGCTGATGGCGAAGCGGGGCGGCGGGGTGATCATCAACCTCACCTCTTCCGCCACGGTGCGCTGGGACATGGCGGGATACGGCACCTATGCCGCCATCAAGCAGGGCATCCGTTCGCTGAGCCGCGCGGCGGCGGCGGAATGGGGACCGGACGGCATCCGCGTGCTGACGATCGCCCCCCATGCCGACAGCCCCGCGCTGAAGGGCTGGATCGAAAGCCGGCCCGAGGAGGCGGCCGCCTTCTTCAAGACCATCCCGCTGCGCCGCATCGGCCGTTGCGAGGAGGATATCGGCGAGGCGGTGGCGGCGCTGTGCGGGCCGAGCTTCCGCTATCTGACCGGGGCGACCATCCCGCTCGACGGCGGACAGGCCAATTTCGACTGAGGTGATGTGACCATGGCCGCCGACCCCTTCTCGCCCGTCCAGATCGGACCGATCACGATCAAGAACCGCTTCATCCGTTCCGGCGCGAACGAGACGAAGAACAAGAATATGAACCCGACCAAGGCGTTGCTGGAATTCCACCGCGCCTATGCCGAGAATGAGGTGGCGCTGACGACGCTGGCCTATATCGCGGTGTCCAAGGACGGGCGGACGCTGCCGGGGCAGGGGACGCTGAGCGACGAGAGCGTGCCGCATTATCGCGCGATCACCGATGCGATCCACGCGGCGGGCGGCAAGGCTTCCGCGCAGATCACCCATGGCGGCAGCTTCTGCCAGATCAAGGATCTGTCCACCTCGCGCTGCATGTCGTCCTCCGGCGGGATCGACAAGATGGGCGTGATGATGGGCCGCCCCTTCCAGCGGGCAATGACGCGCGCCGACATGGACATGGTGCGCGACGAGTTCGCCACTGCCGCACTGCGCGCCGAGCAGGCGGGGTTCGACGCGGTCGAGCTGCACATGGGCCACGGCTATCTGCTGAACCAGTATATCTCGCCGCTCAGCAACTTCCGCCGCGACGAATATGGGGGATCGGCCGAGAACCGCGTGCGCTTCCCCGCCGAGGTATTGGCGGCGGTGAAGGCCGCCGTGGGTGGCCGGCTGGCCGTGCTCGCCAAGATCAACCTGGTGGATGGCGTGCCCAAGGGCGCCACGATCCAGGATACCATCGTGACGGCGAAGGCGCTGGAGGCGGCGGGCGCCGACATGCTGGTGCTTTCCGCCGGCCGGAACATCGAATCCACCTGGAAGATGTTCGGCAGCCCGCTGCCTTATGACGAGATGGCCGGCATGCAGAAGAGCCTGCTGGCCAAGCTGCAATTCGCCATATTGAAGCGCAGCACGCCCAAGATGCCGCCCTTCCATGAGAATTACCTGATGGAGGATGCGCTGACGCTGAAGGCGGCGCTCGGCCCCGATCGCAAGGTGAAGCTCAGCTATCTGGGCGGCGTGCAATCGCTGACATCGGCCAGGGCGGCGCTGGACGAGGGCTTCGACGCCGTCGCCGTCGCCCGCGCGCTGATCCACGATCCGACGCTGGTGGCCCAATGGAAGGCCGGCACGCGCGACAAATCGGGCTGCACCGCATGCAATCGCTGCGTGGCGGTGATGTACGGCCCGTCGGGCACCTATTGCCCGGAAACCGGCAACGCCATCGATGCGGCGTTGAATCAGATATATGCGGGGGAGGAAACACGCCATGCTGCTTAAGGACAAGGTCGTCATCGTCAGCGGCGTCGGCCCCGGCATGGGCCAGGCGCTGGCCCGGATCGCCGCCGCCGAAGGCGCCAGGGTGGCGCTGGGCGCGCGGAGCAAGGACCTGATCGAGGAGGTCGCCGCCGACATCAAGGCCAAGGGCGGGCAGGCTATCGCGGTGCCGACCGACATTTCCAGCGCGGCCGCGTGCGAGGCGATGGCCCAGGCCACGATCGACGCCTTCGGCACGATCGATGGCCTCGTCAACACCGCCTATATCCACGGCGCCTGGCTGCCCGTGGACGAGGCGGACCCCGAGGATTACGCCCGCGTGTTCGATGTGAACTGCCTGGGCGCGATGCGCATGGCGCAGGCGGTGATCCCGACCTTCAAGGCCAAGCATGACGGCGCGATCATCAACGTTTCGACCATGTCGACGGTGAACCCGTTCACCGGCGAGGGCGGCTATGCCACCGGCAAGGGCGGCCTCAACGTGCTGAGCCGCCACATGGCCAACGACTTCGGCAAATATGGCGTGCGGGTGAACCATACCCGCATGGGCTGGATCGGCGGCAAGCCGGTCTATGACTATATCGACCGGGCCGTGGCCGCCGGCGGCGATCGCGACCAGATCACCGCCGAGATCGCCGGCCGCATCCCGCTGGACATCATCCCGCCCGAGGATGATTGCGCCAAGGCGGTGCTGTTCTTCCTTTCGGATTATGCCCGCGTCGTCACCGGCGCGGTGCTCGACGTCAACGGCGGCCAATATATGGCGCCTTGAGCGCAACAGGGCATCTTCGCGGGCTAGGCTGTCGCGGCTGCGGGGCGCACATGCAGGATGTGGCGCCCGCACGCCCCCGGCCATGCGCCGGTAGGCGCGGCGCCTTGATGGCAGGAATATCGGAGTAAAGTGTGATGAGCGAGGACAAGGTCATGTCGGGCGAGGCCTGGCGGGACTTCTGCCGCAAGCTGGAAAAGGCCGGCGATGTGGTGCTGGCGGCGGATGCCGCCGCGACGCCGATCGACCGGGCGGAGGGCTATCGCTACCTCACCCGCCTGCTGCGCATCGCGCTGGAGATGAACCTGGAGTTCGCCGACCCGGATTTCCCCGCTTTCTACCAGGCGAGCCACCAGACCGGGAAGATCGGCGCTGACAATCCCGACAATCATTATCTGAACGCGACCGTTACGGGCGACCGCACCTATCGCATCAGCGGCAATCGCGGCACCGTGCCGATCCTCACATTCGGATCGAAGGCCAACCGCTATGCCATTGACGGCACGATGGCTTCGACCGGCGAGCTGGACGTCGAGGAGATGGAGATCGGCCCCGACGGCAGCTTCGAGCTGATCGTCTCCAAGACAAAGCCGGCGAGCGGCAACTGGCTGCCGATGGCCGACGACACCAGCATGATCCTGGTGCGCCAGACCTTCGGCGACCGGAGCAAGGAAAAGGGCGTAGACATCCGCATCGAGACGGTCGACGGGCCGGCGACGCCCGAGCCGATGACGCCCGCGCGGCTGGAAGCGGCGCTGCAGCGGGTGGCGGGCTTCGTCGAGGGCACGGCCAAAACCTTTGCCGCCTGGACCGAGGGCTTCCGCAAGGATCATATGAACAAGCTCGACACCGTCGACCAGAGCCTGTTCATCAAGGGCGGCGGCGACCCCATGATCCATTATCTCCACGGCGCCTGGGAATTGGGGCCGGACGAGGCGCTGGTGATCGAGACGGCGATCCCCGAATGCCGGGTGTGGAACTTCCAGCTCGACAATTACTGGATGGAATCGCTGGATTATCGGTATCACCGCATCCACCACAACAATACGAGCGCGAAGCTGAATCCCGACGGCACGGTGACGCTGGTGGTGGCGCCGCGCGATCCGGGATTCGGCAACTGGATCGACACGGCCGGCCACAGCCACGGCACGATGCTGTGGCGCTGGACCGACGCCAAGGACAAGCCCGTTCCATCAACGAAGGTGATCAAGCTGCCATGAGTGACCTCGAAGCCCGCATTGCCCGCCTGGAAGCGGAAAGCGAGATCCGCAAGCTGAAGGCGCGTTACCTGAATGCGTGCGATGCCAAGGATGTGGATCAGATCCGCGGCTGCTTCACGCCCGATGCCGTGATCGATTTCCCGCCGCTGGGCGAGTTCGACGTGGACGGGCTGATCGGCATCTTCACCCAGATGGCGGTGAACACGCCGATCACCGACGTGCATCACGGCCATAATGGCGAGATCGACATCGACGGCGACACCGCCAGCGCGCGCTGGAACCTGGGCTATGTGAACTATGACCCGCGCGAGGGCAGCTTCCGCCTGCTCGCCAACTTCTATGCCGACAAATATGTGAAGACGGCGGACGGCTGGCGGATCAGCTATTCCAGGGCGATCCAGCGCGCCGTGGTGACGGGCAAGCTGGCGGAGGACGTGAAGGCCGAATGGGTGCCGCTGCCGGGGGCCTAAGGCACCCGATCACGGATTGCCGGAAACGAGGAGCCGGGCGCCCATGTGGGTGCCCGGTTTTTTGCGGGCCGGCGCCGGAACGTCGCGCCGCGAGCCACGCCCGCGCATCGCCTCTGCCCCCCTTTGAAGGGGGGAGGGAGATATCAGAATACCGGTTCTTCGTCCGGTCCGGGCGTGCGGCCGCCGTGGATGCCGCATTCCACCTTGTCCCAGCCGCGCCAGCGGCCGGCGCGGGGATCTTCGCCGGGCTTCACCACGCTGGTGCAGGGCGCGCAGCCGATCGAGAGATAGCCCTGCGCCTCCAGCGGATGGCGAGGCAGATCATGTTCGTGGAAATAGGCTTCCAGCCGTTCCTTCGGCCAATCGGCCAGCGGATTGAGCTTGAGCCGGCCCTCGTCGATCTCGAACCGGGGAAGCGCGGTGCGGGTGCCGGACTGGAAGCCCTTGCGGCCCGAAATCCACGCCTGAAAGGGCGCGAGCGCCCGGCGCAGCGGCTCCACCTTGCGGATGCCGCAGCAGCCGTCGGGATCGTAGGACCAGCGCAGGCCGGTCTTGTCCCGTTCGGCGAGGATGCGGGGATCGGGGCGGAAGACGCGCAGGTCGACGAAGCCGAGCCGTTCGGAAAGCTCGTCCCGATAGGCCAGCGTCTCGCCGAACATCTTCTGCGTGTTGACGAAGATCACCGGCGTTTCGGTATCGACCTGGGCGACGAGGTGCAGCAGCACCGCCGATTCCGCGCCGAAGGAGGAAACCACCGCCGTGCGGCCGGTCAGCTCGCCGGTCAGCAGCTCGCGCAGCATATCGGCGCTATCCACACCTTCGAAGCGCGCGTTGAGGCGCGCCGCATCCTCCGCCGTGAAGGGCGGGGCGGTGTCGATCATATCGATGCTGCGCGCGGCCTCAGCCATGGCGGAGCGCCCAGACCGGGGAGCGGCCATCCGCCGCCTTCTGATAGACATGGTCGTAGCGGCCGAGCGCCCGGGTGAGGGCATCCGGATCGATCGCGGCGTCGGGCGCGAAGCTGTCGAACCCGCAGCGGCGCATGAGCGGGATCTGATCGACCAGCACGTCGCCGGCCGCGCGCAGCTCGCCCGCATAGCCCGCCTCGCGCAGGATGCGGGCGGCCGAATAGCCGCGCCCGTCGCGGAACTTGGGAAAGGCGATCTCGATCAGCGCGAGCTGGCCGAGCTGGGGGATCAGCTTGCGCGCATCCTCATCCGATTCCAGACGGACGGCCGTGGCGTTGGACTGGCCGAGAAAGGCATCCAGCGTGACGGCCGGTTCCTCATGCGGGGCATCGTCGCGGAAACGCAGGAAATCAGCCATAGATCGCTTCCTTGAACGGTTCGAAGCCGACGCGGCGATAGGTATCGAGGAAGCGTTCGCCATCCTCGCGCAGCTCGCGATATTTCTCGACCGCGCGCTCGACCGCATCGACCACGCCATCCTCGCTGAAGCCGGGGCCGGTGATGCGGCCGAGGCTGGCATCCTCCGCGCCCGATCCGCCGAGGAGGAGCTGGTAATTCTCCACGCCCTTACGATCGACGCCCAATATGCCGATATGGCCGGCATGGTGGTGGCCGCAGGCGTTGATGCAGCCGGATATCTTGAGCTTCAGCTCGCCCAGATCGCGCTGGCGATCGAGGCTGGCGAAGCGCTCGGCGATCTTCTGCGCGACCGGGATCGAGCGCGCATTGGCGAGGCTGCAATAATCGAGGCCGGGGCAGGCGATGATATCGCTGATGAGATCGAGATTGGCGGACGCCAGCCCCGCCGCATCCAGCGCCTGCCAGACGGCGTAGAGATCCGCCTTCTTCACATGCGGCAGCACGATGTTCTGCGCATGGGTGACGCGCAGCTCATCGAGGCCGTAGCGTTCGGCGAGATCGGCCATCAGATCGATCTGCGCGGACGTGGCATCGCCGGGGATGCCGCCCACCGGCTTCAGGCTGATATTGACGATGGCATAGCCCGGCTGCTTGTGCGCCTTCACATTCTGGTCGAGCCAGAGCGCGAAATCAGGATCGGAGCGATCGACCGTATCGGCAAGGCCGGTTTCGAAGGCCGGCGGCGCGAAGAAGGCAGCGATGCGTTCGAACTCGCCCGGCGGGGGATCGAGGCCGAGCGTCTTCACATGCGCCCATTCCTCCTCGACCTGGCGGGCATATTCCTCCGCGCCGATCTCATGCACCAGGATCTTGATGCGGGCCTTGTAGATATTGTCGCGCCGGCCATAGCGATTGTAGACGCGCAGGCACGCCTCGACATAGCTCAGCAGGTCGCCGATCGGCACGAACTCGCGGATCACCGGCGCCACCATCGGCGTGCGGCCCATGCCGCCACCCACGAAGATGCGCGCGCCGACCTCGCCCGCCGCATTGCGGTGAATCTGGATGCCGATATCGTGCAGCTTCACCGCCGCGCGATCCTCCTCCACCGCGATCACCGCGATCTTGAACTTGCGGGGCAGGTAGCTGAATTCGGGGTGGAAAGTGCTCCACTGGCGGAGCAGCTCGGCCCAGGGACGCGGGTCCGTCACCTCATCGGCGGCGGCGCCGGCGAACTGGTCCGACGAGATGTTGCGGATGCAATTGCCGCTGGTCTGGATGGCGTGCATCTCCACCGTGGCGAGATCGGCCAGGATATCGGGCGCGTCCTCCAGCTTGATCCAATTATACTGGATATTCTGGCGGGTAGTGAAGTGCCCGTAATCCTTGTCATATTTGCGGGCGATATGGGCCAGCATCCGCATCTGGCGGCTGTCGAGCGTGCCATAGGGGATGGCCACGCGCAGCATGTAGGCGTGGAGTTGGAGGTAGAGGCCGTTCATCAGGCGCAGCGGCTTGAACTGGTCCTCGGTGATCTCGCCCGCCAGGCGGCGCTGCACCTGATCGCGGAACTCATCGACGCGGGCGTCGACGATCGCCTGATCATATTGATCGTACTTGTACATCAGATCACCCAGCTTCCCGCCGCGGGATCGGCGGGCTTGATATAGAGATCGGGCCGGACCGTGGGGCCGAGCGCGCGGATGCGATCCTTGATATGGGCGGGGCGGGGGCCTTCCGGCGTGGCCTCGGCATCGATCACATAGGGCGCGTTGACGCGGCGGGCGGCTTCTTCCGTCGCGCCGATCGCCTCGCCATGATTATCGACATCGACCGCTTCGGCGACGTGGCGGGACCAGTCGCTGCCCGTCCACCAGACGACGTCCCCCGTCGCCAGATCATTGCCCGTCAAAATCCTCAAGACATGGCCTCCGCCTGCTGCGCCAGCGCCTGGAGCCGGTTTTCGGCATCCGAAAGCAACACCACCTCGCCCACCACGATGATCGCGGGGCTGACCACCTTTTCGCGCTCCACCATGCCGCCGAGATCGGCGAGCAGGGTGCGGAGCGCGCGCGCGCCTTCCAGCGTGCCGCGTTCCAGCACGGCGACCGGCATGTCCGGCGCCACGCCATCGGCCATCAGCTTGTCCGCGATCAGGCCGGCGCAGGCGACGCCCATATAGATGACGAGCGTGCGTCCCTGGCCGGCGAGGCCGGACCAGTCCTGCTCCGTCAGCCCCTTGCACTGGCCGGCGACGAAGCTGACCGCGCTCGACCAGTCGCGATGGGTGAGCGGCAGCATCGCATCGGCGGCGCAGCCGAGCGCGGCGGATACGCCGGGGATCACCTCCACCGGCAGGCCCGCGGCGCGGACGGCCTCCACCTCCTCGCCGCCACGGCCGAAGACGAAGGGGTCGCCGCCCTTGAGGCGCACGACGATCGCGCCCGTCTTCACATGGGCGATGATGAGCGCGTTGATCGCATCCTGCGGCAGGGTGTGGCGCGCGCGGCTCTTGGCGACGGAGATGCGCTGTGCCGTGGCCGGCGCGAAATCCAGCACGCGCGGGTCGATCAGCCCGTCATGCACCACGACGTCGGCCTGGCGCAGCGCTTCCACCGCGCGCAGTGTCAGCAGCCCCGGATCGCCGGGGCCGGCACCGACAAGGATGACGCGCCCGCGCGCGTGGGGATCGAGTAGCGATGACATCGGCACGGCAGATGGCCCCGAACGCCGCACCGTGCAATCGAAGGATGCTTTTGCGGGGGTTAGGAAAGCTTGTCCCGCACCCGGCTATTCCCGCAGACCCACGCCGATGCTGGCGCGGGGCTGGTCCGCCTCGGACGAGGTGACGGGGTAGGCGCAGTAATCGGCGGCGTAATAGGCGCTGGGGCGGTGGTTGCCGGACAGGCCGACGCCGCCGAAGGGGGCGTTGGAGGGGGCGCCGTTGGTGGGGCGGTTCCAGTTGATGACGCCGGCGCGCACCGTGCCCCAGAAACGATCGTAGAGATCGGGATCGCCGGCGACGAGCGAGGCGGACAGGCCGAAGCGGGTGTTGTTTGCCTCCGCCAGCGCGGCTTCGAAATCGGGGACGCGGATGAGCTGGAGGACAGGACCGAAAATCTCCTCGTCCGGGCGGGCCGCGATATCGGTGACGTCGATCAGCGCGGGCGTGAGGAATGGGAGCGCCGGATCGGGGCGGCCCATCTGCTTGATGGGGCGGCCACCCTTCAGCATCAGATCGAGGAAGCGTTCCTGCACCTGATCGGCGGTGGCATTATCGATCACCGGGCCCATCAGCGGCTGCGGATCGGCATGGGGGTGATCGACGATGATGCGATCGATCAGGCGGCCGATCTCCTCCACCAGCGCGTCGTGCGCGCCGTCCTTCACGATCAGGCGGCGGGCGGCGGTGCAGCGCTGGCCGGCGGACATGTAGGCGGACTGGACGGCGATCACCGCCGCCGAGGCGATGTCGGGCGTGTCCCAGACGACCAGCGGGTTGTTGCCGCCGAGCTCCAGCGCGAGAATCTTCTGCGGCATATCGCCGAATTGGCGGTGGAGGGCTTGGCCGGCGCGGGCGGAGCCGGTGAAGAGCAGGCCATCGATGCCGGGATCGGATGCGAGCGCGCGGCCTTCATCCGGCCCGCCGATCAGCAGGCGGACGACGCCTTCGGGCACGCCGGCGGCATGGAAGCATTCGACGAGGAAGGCGCCGGAGGCGGGCGTCTTTTCCGACGGCTTGAAGACCACGGCATTGCCGGCGATCAGCGCGGGAACGATGTGGCCGTTGGGCAGGTGCGCCGGGAAGTTGAACGGCCCGAGCACCGCGAGCACCCCGTGCGGCTTGTGGCGGACGGCGCTCTTGGCGCCCAGCGCGCCTTCGAACCTGCGCTGGGCGGTGCGATCCGAATAGGCCGTGATCGAGATATCGACCTTGTTGATGACGCTTTCGACCTCGGTCCGCGCCTCCCACAGCGGCTTGCCGGTTTCGCGCGCTATGAGATCGGCGAAGGCTTCCAGCCGGCCGCGCACGACATTGGCGAAGCGGCGCAGCGTTTCCACGCGCACGGCCAGCGGCTGCGCGGCCCACGCGGCCCAGCTGTCCCGCGCGATCGCCACCTCGCGGGCGGCATCGCCGATCTGGCCGCGCCACAATTCCGCGCCGGTGGCGGGTTCGGTGGAGATGATCTCGGTAACGGACATGGAAAGGGAAATCCTGGAAATGGAGGCGGCGCTGCGGCCGGGATGATGGCGGCCATCTTGGCCGGTATGGCGATTTTTCGCAACTCGGGCCAGTGCCCCCGGCTAGCCGGCCATCGCATCCCCCATGCGGCGGATCGCGCCGATCTTGGCGTGGAAATGCGCCCAGTCGTCATCGTCGGCGATGCGGGACCAGATCGCCTCCACCTCGTCGATATGCATGGAGCAGGGCGCGATATCGGACCAGTAGCGGTGGCGGGTCTCGGCGACCTTGCGGAAGTTCGGAAGCAGGGCGGCGAATTGGGCGAAACCGGCCTGGCGATAGGCCTCGTCGGCGGGCGAAGGGCCGCGCCGAGCGCCGCCGCGCCAATCGAAGAAGAAGCGATCGATCTCCACGCCGGTGGCCATCAGGCCGTTTTCCATGGCCTGGAGCAAGGCGAGGTCGCGTTCCTCATCGAGGGGCGCGATGCCGAGGCGGGCGAAGACGGCGTCGCGGAAGGCGGCCTCGTAAAGGGCGGGGAAAGCCTCCAGCGGGGGGATCAGGTCTTCCGCCTCGGCGATGGCGCGGAGCGCCGTGGCGAGCTGGACGACATCCCAATGGATCGCCTGCGCCTGCCGGCCGAAGGCGTAGAGGCCGTTATCGTCGAAATAAGCGGCGGTGAAGCCCGGTTCCCAGCGCGGGGTGAAGCGCCAGGGGCCGTAATCGAAGCTTTCGGCGGTGATGGCGATATTGTCGCTGTTGAGCACGCCATGGACGAAGCCCGCCGCCATGTAGGAGGCCGTGAGCCGGGCGGTGCGATCGACGACGAGGGTGAGCAGGCGGATTTCCGGCCGTTCGCCCGGTTCCTCGCCATAAAGCGCGCGGAGCGAATAATCGACGAGACGGCGGATCGCATCGCCATCGCCCAGATAAGCGAGGCGCTGGAAGCTGCCGATGCGGATATGGCCGTGGCTGAGGCGGACGAGGACGGAGGAGCGGGTGGGCGAAGGTTCGTCATGCCGGTCCAGCGCCTCGCCGGTTTCGATGAGCGAGAAGCTTTTGGAGGTGTTGACGCCCAGCGCCTCCAGCATCTCCGTCGCCAGCACCTCGCGCACGCCGCCCTTGAGCGTGAGGCGGCCGTCGCCGAAGCGGCTGTAGGGCGTCTGCCCCGATCCCTTGGTGCCGAGATCGAGCAGCCGGCCGTCGCGATCGCGGAGCTGGGCGAACAGGAAGCCGCGGCCGTCGCCGATATTGGGGTTGTAAACGCGGAACTGATGGCCGTGATAGCGCAGCGCCAGCGGTTCCGGCAGGTTATCGGCCAGTGGGCGGAAGCGGGCGAAATGTTCGATCCAGCCGGCATCGTCCAGCGTATCGAGGCCCACGGCGGCGGCCCAGCGATCGTTGCGGAAGCGCAGCTTCGCCGCAGGAAACGCCGCCGGCGCGACGGGATCGTAGAAATCCGGGCCGAGCCCGAGAATTGCGGGATCGGGGCGATAGGGGGCTGCTTGCGGGCGCTTCGTCATGCAGCGATATGGGGGCGGCACATCGGGAGACGCAAGCATGGCGGAATGGAGCGACGGCTATTGGTGGTCGAAGGATGGCCTGAGGCTCCATTATCGCGACTATGCGGGCGGCGCGGACGGGCGGCCGCCGATCCTGTGCATCCCCGGCCTGACCCGTAACGTGCGCGATTTCGCGCCGATGGCGGACCGGCTGGCGGGGGAATGGCGGCTGATCTGCGTCGATCTGCGCGGGCGCGGCGAGAGCGCCTATGCCAAGGACCCGATGACCTATGTGCCGCTGACCTACCTGCAGGACCTGGAGGCGCTGCTGGAGGAATTGAAGATCGATCGCTTCGTGGCGTTCGGCACCTCGCTGGGCGGGCTGCTGGCCATGCTGCTTTCCGCCACCAGCCGGGATCGGATCGCCGGCGCGCTGCTGAACGATATCGGGCCGGTGGTGGAGCCGGGCGGCATCGCGCGCATCCGCACCTATGTGGGCAAGCAGGCGAACTGGCCGACATGGCTGCACGCCGCGCGCGGCATCCAGCAGGGCAATTTCGCCGTCTATCCCGATTATGAGATCGAGCAGTGGCTGGCGATGGCCAAAAGGCTGTGCCGGCTGACGCCCGCGGGCCGCATCATCTACGATTACGACATGAAGATCGCCGAGCCGATGAAGCTGCCGGGCGGCGACGGCGGCGGCATGGACATGTGGCCGGCCTTCGAAGGGCTCGCCGGACGGCCGGTGACGCTGATCCGGGGCGAGCATTCCGACGTGCTGAGCCAGGCTACCGCGCAGGAGATGGCGAAGCGGGTGCCGGGCACGGATCTGGTGACGGTGCCGGGCATCGGCCATGCCCCCGTGCTGGACGAGCCGGAATGCGCGGCGGCGATCGATCGCCTGCTGGGACGCGTGCTGGCGGGATGAACCGTGGCCCGGCCAAGGGCGGGGGTGGGATCATCGCGGGCGCCGGATTGTTGTTGGATCGTGTGGGGGGCGTTGGAGACGAACCATGCCCCAGGGCGACAAGGACAAATATACCGACAAGCAGAAGCGCAAGGCCGAGCATATCGAGGAAGGATATGAGCAGCGCGGCGTGTCCGACAAGGAAGCCGAGCGGCGGGCCTGGGCGACGGTGAACAAGGAATCGGGCGGCGGCAACAAATCCGGGTCCGGCCGGGGCCGCAAGGATACGCATGTGTCGTCGCGCAAGGGCGGCCGCGCTTCGGCCGGCCGCAGCGCCGCGGATCGATCGGCGGCCGCGAAGAAGGGCTGGGAGACGCGGCGGCGCAAGGCCGGGTGAGCCCGGCCGCCGCATCTCCTGCGATCCGGCGTCAGGCCACCCGGTTGGCGACGAGATCGTCCACCACCGATGGATCGGCCAGCGTCGATGTATCGCCGAGCGACGAGACATCGCCTTCCGCGATCTTGCGCAGGATGCGGCGCATGATCTTGCCGCTCCTCGTCTTGGGCAGGCCGGGCGCGAACTGGATGGCATCGGGCGT
The DNA here is from genome assembly GCF_001853345.1 of Edaphosphingomonas haloaromaticamans. Classification (NCBI taxonomy): domain Bacteria; kingdom Pseudomonadati; phylum Pseudomonadota; class Alphaproteobacteria; order Sphingomonadales; family Rhizorhabdaceae; genus Edaphosphingomonas; species Edaphosphingomonas haloaromaticamans. Next base: position 2,081,673 of record NZ_MIPT01000001.1, read on the forward strand.
GGCGATGGGGCCGATTTCGGTGCGGACCCATTGCTTCAGCTCGCTGCGCAGATCCTCGCTCGCCTCGCAATTGGCGTTGAGGGTGACATAGGCGTAGATGCCCTGGCCCTTGATGTCATGCGGCATGCCGACGACTGCGGCCTCGGCGACCTTGCCGTGCAGCACCAGCGCGCTTTCGACCTCGGCCGTGCCCATGCGGTGGCCGGAGACGTTGATGACGTCATCGACCCGGCCGGTGATCCAATAATAGCCGTCCTCGTCCCGCCGGCAGCCGTCGCCGGTGAAATATTTGCCGGGATAGGTGCTGAAATAGGTCTGGAAGAAGCGGGCATGATCGCCCCAGACGGTGCGCATCTGGCCGGGCCAGCTCCGCGCGATGACGAGATTGCCCTCGGTCGCGCCCGAAAGCAGGTGGCCTTCGCCGTCCACGAGCTGCGGCTCGATCCCGAAGAAGGGCTTGGTGGCCGATCCGGGCTTCAGATCGACGGCGCCGGGCAGGGGGGTGATCATCGCGCCGCCGGTTTCCGTCTGCCACCAGGTATCGACGATCGGGCAGCGGCCTTCGCCCACCACCTCATGATACCAGCGCCAGGCTTCCGGGTTGATCGGCTCGCCGACCGTGCCCAGGAGTTTCAGCGACTTGCGACTGGTTTTTGCGACGAAATCATCACCTTCCTTCATCAGCGCGCGCAGCGCCGTGGGGGCAGTGTAAAGGATTTCGACCTGATGGCGATCGACCACTTCCCAGATGCGGCTGGCGCTGGGCCAGTTGGGAACGCCTTCATACATCAGCGTCGTGGCGCCGTTGGCGAGCGGGCCGTAGACGATATAGCTGTGGCCCGTGACCCAGCCGATATCGGCCGCGCACCAGTAGATCTGGCCCGGCCGGTAATCGAACACTATCTCATGGGTGAGGCTGGCCCAGAGCAGGTAGCCGCCCGAGGTGTGGAGCACGCCCTTGGGCTTGCCGGTCGATCCCGAGGTGTAGAGGATGAACAGTGGATCTTCCGCGCCCATCGGCTCGGGCGGGCATTCATCCGCCACCATACCGGCGAGATCGTGATACCAGGCGTCGCGGCCGGGCTCCATGTCCACGCCGCCGCCTGTGGCGCGGACGACGACCACCTTCTCCAGCGACGGGCAGAGCGGGGCCGCCTGATCGACATTGGCCTTCAGCGGCACCTTCTTGCCGCCGCGCCGGCCTTCATCGGCGGTGACGACGATGGTGGAATCGCAATCCTGGATGCGCCCGGCGAGCGCATCGGGCGAGAAGCCGCCGAACACCACCGAATGGATCGCCCCGATCCGCGCGCAGGCGAGCAGCGCGAAGGCGGCCTCCGGGATCATCGGCATGTAGATGGTGACGCGATCGCCCTTCTTGGCGCCCGCCGCCTTCAGCACGTTGGCGAAGCGGCAGACTTCCTTGTGGAGCTGGGCGTAGGTGTAGCGGCGGGGCTGTTCGGCGGGATCATCCGGTTCCCAGATGATCGCCGTCTGGTCGCCGCGTGTCGCCAGATGGCGATCAATGCAGTTGGCCGCGACGTTGAGCTTGCCGTCGGCGAACCAGTTGATGTGGAAATCCTTCTCGTCGAACGACCAGTCGCCCGCGATCTCCGGCCGCTTGATCCAGTCCAGCCGGCGGGCCTGTTCCAGCCAGAAGCCGCCCGGATCGGCCAGCGAACGGCCGTGCAGCTGGGCATAGCGTGCCGCATCCACCTTGGCCTTCGTCTTCCATTCAGCCGGGACGGGGTAGATCGAGGCATCGGTCACTCGGGCATTCCTCCTATATGTCTCGGCCAATCCTTAGGGCCTGATCGGGGGAGGTTGAAGCCGAATCGTCAGGCTTGCGCCCCGTCCGTTTGGGCGGATTCCCCCTGGGCGGCGTAGCGGCGCGCGATCCAGGCGCAGGCCATCAGCTGGAACTGGTGGAACAGGAGGATCGGCATCAGGATCAGGCCGACATCCGCCGGCGCGAACAGCACGCGCGCCATCGGCACGCCCTGCACGATCGATTTCTTGGTGCCGCAGAACATGATCGCGATGCGATCCGCGCGGGAAAAGCCGAGCAGCCGCGCGACGCCGCTGGTGAAGGCGAGCGCGAAGGCGAGGATGGCGAGGCAGACGACGACCAGCATGCCCAGCACCGGAAGCGGCAGGCGGCTCCATATCCCTTCGATCACGGCGGCGGAGAAGGCGCCGTAAACCGCGAGCAGGATCGCGCTGCGATCGCTGAGCGCGATCAGCTTGCGGTTGCGGGACACCCATGCGCCGATCCAGGGGCGGAGCAGGTGGCCGACCACGAAGGGCGCGAACAGGACCAGGAAGATCCTGCCGACGCCCGCCGTATCCACCGTGCCGCCATGCGCATCGGCCAGCAGGCCGACGAGCGGCGGTGTGAGGAAGATGCCGATCAGCTGCGAGGCGGAGGAGGAGGCGATGGCGGCGGCGACGTTGCCCCGCGCGATCGAGGTGAAGGCTACCGCTGACTGCACCGTGCCCGGCAAGGCCGCCATGAACAGCATCCCCGTCCACAGCCGCGACGGCAGCAGGCCGGGCGCCAGCCATTGGAGCAGCAGCACGAGCAGTGGGAACATCACGAAGGTGCAGGCGAGGATGGTGAGGTGCAGCCGCCAGTGGCCCAGCGCCTCGACGATCGCCTCGCGCGGCAGCTTCGCGCCGTGAAAGAAGAAGAGCAGCACGATCGCGGCGGTGGCGGCCACGTCCACGGCCCCGGCGAAGGCGCCGTGGGCGGGCAGAATCGTTGCGAGGGCCACCGTGGCGAGCAGGGCGAGGATGAACGGATCGGGAATCAGCCGGCGCAACATTGCCTTGGCGCTTAGGCGCAGGGTTCGGCGCTGCCAAGGGCGGAAGCCCATTGAACCCGCCGATCGGTGCGCGGGCGGAACGGCAAAGGGCAGGGCTTGTTGCGCATAAAGCTGTCCCAGAACAGGACCATTTTGAGGGATACCCCTTATGAGAGGGGGATTCGGGAGGGGAGGCCGTCTATTGTCCACCTCGGCGCTGTAACGGGCGACAGGGCCACGAACAGTGGAGGGAAGCATGAGAAAACGGCTTCTGATCGCGGCCTGCGTATTGGCCGGGATAACGTCAACGGCCCAGGCATCTGTTATTCCCGTGCTTTCGAGCGTTACGGAAGAGGGGGGCTTATTTCGCTTCTCCTATGAAGGAACGTTGTCGGGTGATCAGGGATTCCTTGAAGGGTCCAGGTTGATCATCTTCGATTTCGCGGGCTTTGCCGGTGGGGTGATGACGCCGTCGCCCAACATCATCGCATCGACGGAGCTTGTGTCGTCCGTATACCCCGATCCCGGTGGGGTGCTGCCGGTGCCGGGATATCCGGATGACCCCAACATCCTCAACCTCGTCTTCACCTGGGTGGGACCGCCGTTCCAGGCTTCCGGCGGGCCATTCCCCGACCTCGAGTTCGCCGGTCTCAGCGCGCTGTCCACCTATAGCGGCGTCAAGCTGACAGGCTACAGCGCGAGGGCGGTAACCAACAATGGCACCGCCACCGGACTGCCGGCCTATAATGTCGGCGAAGTCGGTGCGCCGACGGTGCCCGAACCCCGGACGTGGGCGATGATGCTGGTGGGCTTCATGGCGGTAGGCCATGTGCTGCGCCAGCGCGGCACCCGGCGCGGCCGCAGGGTGCAGACCGTCTAGCGGCTGCCTGAACCTCTTGCCCCGAGAAAAGGCCCGGTGGGTTTCCGCCGGGCCTTTTTGCTTTCCGCGGGCGCCTATTGCGGGCGGGGCTTCAGCGCGTCGGCAAGCGAGGCGCGCCCGCTGCCGCGGCGCGCCGGCCTGGGCTGATCCGGGCCGGGGGACCAGGCGGTGAGGTGGATGATCTCCACAAGCTCCGTCACCCGGCCATCGCCATCGGCCTGGGCGGCGAACGCTTCGAACAGATGCGGCAGATGGGCGCGGGTGAGCGCCGTGTGCCGGCGATCGCGGAGGATGTTGGTGGCGGCCATGCCCCGGAGATCGCCGACCAGCCGCAGCGGATCGGCATAGCGGATGCGGGCGTGATCCACGTCGGCCACCGGCAGGGTGAAGCCGGCGCGCGAAAGGAGGTCGCCCGCCGCGCGCACGTCGATCTGTGGGTGGATGCGGGCGACGGTGCCGCCGCCGACGGCCTCGTCCGCCGCCATCAGCGCCGCGCGCAGCCGGGGAAGCGATCCCGCGCCGAAGAAGGCGGCGAGGAACAGACCGTCGGGCCTGAGCGCCCGGCGGATGAGGGTGAGCGCGCCCGGCAGGTCGTTCACCGAATCGAGCGCGCCGGCCGAAACCACCAGATCGAAGCTGCCGGCGGCGAAGGGCAGGCGATCCTCGTCGCACTGCACGCCGCCCGCTGCCTGCGCGAAGGCGAAGCCGGCATCGGCGGCGATCGTCTCGATGCCGCGCTGGCGGAGCGCGGCGGCGAGCGAGCCGTCCGCCGTGCCGAGATCGAGCGCGCGGGTGAAGCTGCGTTTCACCGAATCCAGCCGATCGAGCATATCCTCCACCATCCGATCCCGCAGGAAGGCGTGATCGGCGAAGGTGCGGGCCGCCCGATCGCGGCGGATGCGGCGGATGCGGCGATCGAATATCTCGGGCACCGCCGAGGATGGGGCGGGGGGCTGGATCATCGCCGGGCTTGTGCCGCGCCCGCGCCGCTGGAACAAGGGGAACATTGGGGGGGCGCATGAGGGAGTTGATCGCGACCGGGGGGCGGATCGCGGCGCGAATCGCGGGCGGCGCGATCGCGCTGGTGCTGCCGCCGCGCTGCCCCGGCTGCGGCGCGGTGACGCCTGACGATCATGGTTTCTGCCGCGATTGCTGGCAGAGCCTGGATTTCCTTGGCGACGACGGCTGCGCCAGGTGCGGCGTGGCGCTGCCCTTCGCGCCGCCGGGCACGATATGCGCGGGCTGCATGGTCGATCCGCCGGCGCTGGATGGCGTGCGCGCCGCCGTATCCTATGGCCCCCTCGCCCGCCATGTGGTGATGCGGCTGAAGCATGGCGGCCGGCCCGGCCATGCCCGGACGATCGGCCTGTTGATGGAACGGCTGATCGAGCAGGAAGCGGACGCGATATTGGTGCCGGTGCCGCTCCACCGCTGGCGGATCTGGCGGCGGGGCTACAACCAGTCGGCGTTGATCGCGGGCGTGCTGGCCCGGCGGCGGGGGCTGGCGCTGGCCGTCGACATGCTGGAGCGCAGGCGGGCGACGCCCATCCTGCGCGGGCTGGGCCGCAACGCCCGGGCGAGGGCCGTGCGGGGCGCCTTCGCCGCCAATCCGCGCCGGGTGGCGGAGTTGAAGGGGCGGCGGGTGCTGCTGGTGGACGATGTCCATACGACCGGCGCGACCGCCAATGCCTGCGCCCGCGCGCTCAAGCGGGCCGGGGCGGCCGAGGTGCGGCTGATCAGCTGGGCGCGTGTCGATCTGGCCCGTGTCGAGCTGGCACTGGGCGATGCCACCGGCGATGTTGACAAGTGACGCACCGCACCACAGGTTTTTACGTAATTTCCCTTATGCGAGAAGAAAGGGCCGTGATGCCCAAGGTCGAAATCTACACCAAGCTGCTTTGCCCTTATTGCGTCCGAGCGAAGAAATTGCTGGCGGACAAAGGGGTTGCGTTCGAGGAATATGACATCACCATGGGCGGGCCGAAGCGCGCCGAGATGCTGAGCCGCGCCAATGGCGGCACGACGGTGCCCCAGATCTTCATCAACGGCCATCATGTCGGCGGATCGGACGATCTGGCCGCGCTGGACCGCGCCGGCAAGCTGGACCCGCTGCTGGCCGCCTGATGCGCGCCGCGCTGTTCCAGAGCCGCACCGGCATCGATCCCGCCGCCAACGCCGCCGCGCTGGTCGCGGCGATCGAGGAGGCCAAGGCGGGCGGGGCCGACATGCTCTTCACGCCCGAGATGAGCGGCCTGCTGGACCGCGACAGGACGCGGGCGGCCGATCATCTGGCCGATGAGGCGCATGACACGGTGCTGGCCGCCGTGCGCGAAGCCGCGGCGAAGGCGGGGCTGTGGGTGCATGTCGGTTCGCTGGCGCTGGCCGGCGAGCGGCGCGACGGCCGGCTCGTCAACCGGGGCTTCCTGATCGACGATGCCGGCGCCATCCGCGCGCGATATGACAAGATCCACCTGTTCGACGTCGATCTGCCGACCGGCGAAAGCTGGCGGGAATCGGCCGCTTATGCGCCGGGATCGCAGGCGGTGGTGGTCGATACGCCGTGGGGGCGGATGGGGCTGGCCATCTGTTACGACCTGCGCTTTCCCGATCTCTTCCGCAGCCTGAGCGATGCCGGCGCGACCATCCTTTCCGTGCCGGCCGCCTTCACCGTGCCCACGGGCCGCGCGCACTGGCACGTCCTGCTGCGCGCCCGCGCGATTGAGGCGGGGGCCTTCGTGGTCGCCGCCGCCCAAGCGGGCGCGCATGAGGACGGGCGCGCGACCTACGGCCATTCGCTGGTGATCGATCCCTGGGGGGATGTGCTGCTGGACATGGGGGGCGATAACGGCATCGGCTTTGCCGAAATGGACGCGAAGCGCGTGGCGGACGTGCGATCGCGCATTCCGGCGCTTCAGCACCGGCGGCCGATTGCCCCGGCGACGCTCGCCTGACAGAGCCGGACGGGTTACAGGCCGGCAATCACAGGAGAGATCATGGCTGACGGGAAACCGACGCTCGCGGTGCTGGGCGGCACGGGCAAGGAAGGCAGCGGCCTCGCCGCGCGCTGGGCGGCCGCAGGCTATGAAGTGGTGATCGGCGGCCGCGATGCGGGGAAGGCCGAGGCGGCGGCGGCCGAGCTGGCGGCGGCGATCCCCGGCGCGAACGTCCGGGGCGCCGACAATGCGGCGGCGGCGGCGGCCGGCGAGATCGTGGTGCTGACCGTGCCTTATGCCGCGCAGCAGGCGACGGCGCTGGCGGTGAAGGACGCGCTGGCCGGCAAGATATTGGTGGACGTGACGGTGCCGCTGGTGCCGCCCAAGGTGAACCGCGTGCAACTGCCCGAGGGCGGATCGGCGGCGATGGCGTTGCAGGCGGCGCTGGGCGAGGGCGTGCGCGTGGTTTCCGCCTTCCAGAACATCTCCGCCCACCATCTGCACGATCTGGATCATGAGCTGGATTGCGACGTGCTGGTGGCGGGCGACGACATCGCCGCGCGCGAGGCGGTGATCGCGCTGGCCGAGGCCGCGAAGCTGCGCGGTTTCCACGCCGGCCCCTTATGCAATTCGGTGGTGACCGAGGCGCTGACGTCGGTGCTGATTTCCATCAACCAGCGATACAAGGTGCCGTCCGCCGGCATCCGCATCACCGGCCTTCCCGGCTGATGGCGCAAGCCGCGCGCGAGATATCGATCCGGGCCGTTCCCGGCTTGCCGATGGTGGCCGCGGGCGACGATCTGGCGGCGATCATCGCCGGGGCGCTAGCCGCCGCCGGGATGCGCATCGCCACGGGCGACGTGCTGGTGGCGGCGCAGAAGATCGTTTCCAAGGCCGAGGGGCGGCTGGTGCCGCTGGCCGATGTGGCGCCTTCGCCCGAAGCCGTCGCGCTGGCGGCCGAGGTGGAGAAGGACCCCCGCCTCGTCGAGCTGATCCTGTCCGAAACCGACGAGGTGGTCCGCAAGCAGCCGGGGGCGCTGATCGTGCGGGACCGGCGCGGGCTGGTGCTGGCCAATGCCGGGATCGACCAGTCCAACGTTGCCCATGATGGCGGCGAGGCCGCGCTGCTGCTGCCCGCCGATCCCGATGCGAGCGCGCGGGCGCTGGCGGAAGGGCTGGGGCGGCTGACGGGCGTGCAGCCGGCCGTGATCGTGGCGGACAGCCTGGGCCGGGCCTGGCGGATGGGGACGATCGGCCAGGCGATCGGCGTGCATGGCCTGCCCGCCTTGCTCGACCTGCGCGGCCGGCCCGACCTGTTCGGCCGCGCGCTCCAGACCAGCGAGCTGGGATTTGCCGACGAGGTGGCGTCTGCGGCATCGCTGCTGATGGGGCAGGCGAACGAGGGATGCCCGGTGGTGCTGGTGCGCGGCATCGCGATGGAAGAAGCGCCGGCGGGCACGGCGCGCGATCTCGTGCGGCCCCGGCATATGGACCTTTTCCGGTGATCCTGGCGCTTGCGGGCGGCGTGGGCGGCGCGAAGCTGGCGGCCGGGCTGGCGGCGATCCTGCCGCCCGAGGAACTGGCCATCGTCGTCAACACCGGCGACGATTTCGAGCATCTGGGCCTCAACATCTGCCCCGACATCGATACCGTCACCTACACGCTGGCGGGCATCGCCAATCCCGAGCTGGGGTGGGGCATTGCCGGCGAAAGCTGGGCTTTCATGGAACAGGTGGCGAAGCTGGGCGGGGAAAGCTGGTTCCGGCTGGGCGACCGCGATCTCGCCACCCATGTCGAGCGCACCCGGCGGCTGCGCGACGGCGAGAGGCTGACGGTCGTGACCGAGGCGCTGGCCCGCGCGCACGGCATCGCCCACCGCATCGTGCCGATGGCGGACGATCCGGCCCCCACCATCGTCCATAGCGACGAGGGGCGGCTGGCCTTCCAGGATTATTTCGTGCGGCGGCAGTGCCGGCCCAGGGTAGAGCGGCTGGAGCTTGCCCCCAATGTGCGGCCGAGCGCCGCCTTCGACGCGCTGATCGACGATCCGGCGATCGAGGCGGTCATCATCTGCCCGTCCAACCCGTGGCTCAGCATCGATCCGATCCTGGCGCTTTCCGGCGTGCGCGATCGGCTGCGCGCGCGGGGCGTGCCGATCGTCGCCATATCGCCGATCGTGGGGGGCAAGGCGGTGAAGGGGCCGGCGGCGAAGATCATGGCGGAGCTTGGCATCCCCGTCTCCTCCGCCGGGATCGCCGCGCACTATCGCGGCTTCGTCGACGGGCTGGTGCTGGACATGGCGGATGCGGGCGATATGGAGGCGATCGCGGGGGTGCGGACGCTGCTGACCGGCACGATCATGAAATCGGCCGGCGATCGCGCGCGGCTGGCCGCCGATGTGCTGACATGGGTACGGCAGTGGGATTCCCACCCGGCCGGCCCCATATCGGTTGCGAAGGCGTGACGATGGCAAGCTGGAGTTGGTTTTCGATGGAACGGGCGGCGCGATGATCGTTTTCGATCTTGCCTGCGCGGAGGGCGGACACGTCTTCGAAGGCTGGTTCGGCTCGACCGGGGATTATGAGACGCAGCGCACGCGGGGCTGGATTGCCTGCCCGATGTGCGGATCGACCGACGTGGCCAAGGCCGTGATGGCGCCGCGCGTGGGCGCCAAGGGCAACCAGCGGGGCGAGGCGGCGCCGGTGCCGGTTGCCAACGAAGCGCCGGAGGCGTTGCGGTGGATGATGCAGGCCCTGGCCGAAGCGCAGGCAAAGGCGCTGGAAGGTTCCGATTATGTCGGCGAACGCTTTGCCGACGAGGCTCGCGCCATGCACCTGGGCGAATCCGATCACCGCGCGATCCATGGCCAGGCCAGCGTGGAAGAAGCCAAGGCGTTGATCGAGGAAGGCGTGGCGGTGGCCCCGCTGCCATTCCCGGTCCGTCCGCCGGGCACGGACAATTGAAGTGAGCCGGGGCTGACGGGCCGGCCCTTCATGCCTCGGCGGACGGCGGGCTTGCTTCGTCCAGCAACCGCGCCCGCGTTTCGATGGGCGCGTCCTCGGCCCCGGCCAGCAGCGCATCGAGCGCCGGGCGCAGCGCCTGACCCCGGTCGTTAAACCGATATTCCACCCTTGGCGGCACTTCATGATAAGCGATACGCCGGACCACGCCGCAGGCGGCGCATTGGAAGGCGACGGCCATCATGTCACTGCGGTTGTCTCCGGCGCGTTGGCGGGCAGCCTGATCACGCTCACTTTCCACTTCCGCCTCGGCAATGGCCGCATTGCGGAGCTGGAGATCGGCCGACAGCCCCGATCGGGCGATGGAAAGAGGGGGTGAAGCCGGCGCCGTTCCTTATGCCGGCACCCACTTCACGATGTGCGTCGCCGCGAGCACGGCCTCGGCCGCCTCATTCTCAATCGTCACCGCGCTCGTCACCCGCCCGCGCGCGACATCCACGCCTTCGATCGCGTAGCGGATGGTGATCGTCTCGCCGATCCGCACGGGCCGGAGGAAGCGCACCCTGTCGAAACCCAGCGCCAGCGGCACGAAGGCGTCCGATCCCTTCAGGCACGCCTCGCACATCAGCGTCGAGGCGCGCGACGTATAGCCGAGCAGCAGTAGCCCGTGGGCGATGCGCCCGCCGAAGGGCGTGCCGCGCATATAGGCTTCGTCGATATGGTTGCGCGCGAAATCGCCGCTGATCCCCGCGAACAGGGATATGTCGCTCTCCGTCACCGTCCTGGAGAAGGCTATGGTCGCGTCGATTTCGATCGCGGCCAGGAAATCCTGCATGTCGGGTCCCTCCGGTTCGGCGTCAGGCGGCGGCCGCATCCACGCCTTCGATAAGGAACACCCGATAGTCTCCGCCCGCCTGCCGGTGGGCCAGCGCCTCCTGATAGGCTGGGCTGTCATACCAGGCGCGCGCCTCGGCCATCGTCGGGAAGGAGATGATGACGGCGCCTTCGGCCGCTTCGCCCTCAAGCTGCTCATATCGGCCATAAAGGGCGAGCGGCGTCAGCGCATGCCCGGCCCGCGCCGCCGTGGCCTTCCCGGCATAGACGGCGAGCGCCTCGGCATCCCGGGTCTGTTCCTTGATCAGCACGACATAAGCGGTCATCGCATTCCCCTTGGGCTTCGGAATCGGGCAATCGGGAACGACCAGTGCCGCACGGCGCCGGCCGCCGCCAGTGGCAGCGGGAAAATCATGGCCGCAAATCCGGCGTGGGATCGCGGAGCGCGGGCCGCCTGCATTGGGCGGCGCAAATCCAAGTGGCGAGCGGGCGCGGGCCGCCTATTGCTCCGGGCGGGCCGAAAGCGGCTTGAACACGAGCCAGTCGAGGATGGCGGCCATCGCCTCTGGCCCGATTTCCCCGCCGCGCTCCAGCCACCAGGCGATGATGTTGAGCGTGGCGCCGACCGAATGGACGCTCAGCAATTCGGTCGGCAGCCCGTCCGCGATCTCGACGCGATTCTCCGCGGCGAGCTGGATCGCCCGCACCGTGATCTCGCGGCGCAGCGTATCGCCCGCGCCGACCAGCAATGCGTGGCAGATCGGCCGCCGCGCATCGACGAAGCGTGCCAGCTCCAGCGATGCCGCGCGGGTTTCGGTCTGCTGCATCAGCGGACCCATCAGGCCCAGCATATCGCGGATCAACGCCTCGGCGATATCCGCCAGCAACGCCTCCTTGCTGGGGAAGTGGCGGAAAAAGGTGGCGTAGCCCACCGATGCCCGCCGGGCGATCTCCGCGACCGTCAGGTCCACGAACGGCTTTTCGCCGGCCAGGGCGATCAGCGCATCGCGAAGCGCCGCGCGCGATTTCAGGATGCGCACGTCGACCGCGCTTGACGGCTGCTCAGTAAAGGATAACTTATGATCCATCATATATCATATGTGGGATGATGCTCGTGAACGCTCAAGCCCATTCTGAGGCGGACTGCCCATTCCACAGCGGGGACGATCACCGCAAGTCCGCACGTGCATCGGCAGGCGGCGGCATCATCGACGCGGATATATGGACGGACACGTTCGATCGCGCGCGCGCCATCCTGCGCAGCGACGGCGCGAAGCAGGCCGGTTTCCTGGCGGAGCAGGTCGGCAAGATCGGCAGGGCCACGCGGCAGCCGATCCTGTTCCTGGAAGGCGAGGCGCATCGCGTGCGGCGCGGCGCGACCGCGCGCTTCTTCACGCCCAGGATCGTTGCCACCCGCTACCGGGAACTGATGATCCGCCTGAGCGACGAGCTGGTGGAGCGTTTCCGGCAGCAGAAGCGGGCCAGGCTCGACGATCTCAGCCTGGAACTCGCGGTCGCCGTGGCGGGCGATATCGTCGGCCTCACGGCAAGCAATCCCAACGGGCTGGCAAGGCGGCTCGACATCTTCTTCACCGGCAATTTCGATCCGCCCCGCGGCCGGTTCCGGGCGTTGGTGAAGTTCCTGCGGTCCCAATATCGGGTGCTGTCCTTTCATTATCGCGACGTGGTGCCGGCGATCAGGGCGCGAAAGAAGAAGCGGCAGGACGACGTCATCTCCCATCTGATCGACGAGGGATATACCGACCGGGAGATTCTGACCGAATGCCTCCTCTACGGTGCCGCCGGCATGGCGACGACGCGCGAGTTCATCGTGATGGCGGCCTGGCACATGCTGGAGCGGGACGAGCTTCGGACCGCATTCCAGCAGGCGGATGAAGCCGGCAAGATCGCCATTCTCGAGGAGATACTGCGCCTTGAGCCGGTCGTGGGCTATATTTTCCGCCGGATGCGAACCGATCTGCCGGCGGCGGACGTGCGTGCCGGCCACGCGGTGGCCGTGGACGTGCGTGCCGCCAATACCGACGAGACCGCCTTCGGAACCCGTCCGCGCGAGATAATGGCCGGGCGCAAGGTCAGCGCCAAATATGGCAATGCCGGCATGTCGTTCGGGGATGGCGAGCATCGCTGCCCCGGAGCGCAGGTCGCGCTGCACGAAAGCTGCTTGTTCCTGGACCGGCTGCTGCGGGTGCCGGGGCTGAAGCTGGAACACGCGCCGGACCTCAGCTGGAACCGGTTGGTGACAAGTTACGAATTACGCAATGCGGTTATCATCTGCAGTTGAATCCGTCGCATTCCTGATAGTTGCGTAAGTATAAAATACAACAATCCAAAACAAAATAATATTCCGGGGAGGAAAGTATGGGGAAATTGGCTTCCGGGCTTTGCCTTTCGGCAAGCGTGATCTCGTTCATGGGCGCGGCCATTCCGGTGATGGCGCAGACAGGCCCGGCCGATACGGCCGACACGCGGCGCGGCGTCGCCGAGGCCGAGATAGGCGATATCGTCGTCACCGCGCGCCGCCATGAGGAAGTGCTTCAGGAGGTCCCGGTCGCGATCACCGCGCTGTCAGGCGATGCGCTGGCGGAGCGGAGCGTCGTATCGGTCGATCAGTTGCGCAACTTCGCCCCGGCGCTGAACGTCTCCGGCCAGGATCGCGGCGACGCGACATTCTACATCCGCGGCCAGGGGCCGGGCGTCCTCGGCGGCGGCCAGCGCAATTTCACCAGCGTCGCCACCTATTTCGCCGAGGTGCCGACACCGATCGCCGGATCGGGCATGTTCTATGACCTTGCCAACGTCCAGGTCCTGAAAGGGCCGCTGGGAACGCTGTTCGGCCGCAACACGACGGGCGGGGCGGTGCTGTTCGAGCCGACCAAGCCGACCTTCGATCTGGGCGGCTATGTGAAAGGCAGCTACGGCAATTATGATTATCACGAGCTGGAGGGCGTGCTGAACCTGCCGATCGTGGAGGATCTGCTCGCGATACGGCTGGCGGGCGATTACGGGCGCCGCCACGGCTTCACCCGGAACGTGCTGACCGGCCAGCGCCTCGACAGCCGCAACAACGATTCCTACCGCATCTCCGTCCTGCTGACCCCGACGCCGGACATTGAGAATGTTACGATCGTCGACAGCAATTATCGCGACAATAGCGGCTCGGGACAGCTTCTGCGTCAGGTCTATCCGGCCGCGAACCTGGGCATATTGCCGAACCCGCTGCTCTTCGGCCCGACGGCCACGCCGGAAACGATCGGCCTCAGCGAGTTTCTTGGGCTTCCGCCAAGTTTCAACCTGACGGCCGGCAGCCCTTCCTCCAGCTATATCGCCTGCCTTCAGGTCGCCTTGCCCGGTTGCGCGACGGGGCCGTTCGGCAATGCCGTCGCCGCGCTTCAGGCCGCGGTGGTGAATGGCGGCCTGGGCCTGTCCGGGCTGACGCCGGAGCAGTTCGCGGCCGCACAGGCGCAACAGGAGGCGCTGGGCATCCGCCGCATCGCCAACCCGCGTTATCAATATCGGCGCACGCGCGATCTCGGCGTCACCAACAAGACGACCTGGCAACTCTCCGACGACATCACGCTGAAGAACATCTTCTCCTTCCGTAAGGAGAAGACGGCGGAAACGCTGGAGCTGTCGGGGCCGCTATCTTATCTTTACAGCTTCTATCCGGCCGGGACGAAACCCTATGTCCGCGGATTCGAGCAATATACCGAGGAATTCCAGATCCAGGGCAAGGCGCCCGACATCGGGCTCAGCTATATCCTGGGTTATTATCATGAGCAGGCCAAGCCCGGCATCCGGCAGGCATATCGGTCCTACAGCTTCGGCTCGGTCGTCAGCACGATCCAGGACTATGACGACAAGAGCGATGCGGTGTTCGGCCATATCGAGTTCGATATCGCCGAGGGCCTGCAGTTCAGCGGCGGCGTGCGCTATACGTGGGATAGCCGCTTTGCCTCCTCTTCGAAGCTTCTGGATGACGGGACGTGCAATCAGCCCGATCCGAGCCAGTTCGATCCCGCCACCGGCATGGCGCCGAATGTCTGCCCCCAATCGGCAAGGGCGCATTTCAGCGCGGCCACGGGCGATGCGACCATCCAGTATAATATCACGCAGCGGATCCTCGCTTATGCCGCCTATCGCCACGGTTATAAGAGCGGCGGCTTCAATCTGCCGGCCCCGACGGCGGACACGCGGACCTTCGCGCCGGAAACGGTCGACGATATCGAGCTGGGGGTGAAGGCCGACTGGGATATCGGCATCCCGCTGCGCACCAATATCTCGCTATTCCGGGATAAATATAAGGATATCCAGATTGCGCAGGGCGTTATCAGCGGCGGCACGTTCGTTTCGGCCGTGCAGAATGCTGGACGCGCGATCAACAAGGGCTTCGAGTTCGAAGGCACGATCGTCCCGTTCCAGGGCTTCTCCTTGTCGGGCTTCGTTTCGTATCTCGATGCCAAATGCCAGGTCAATGCGGGCGCGGCATGCCGCCTGGGCCGGCAGATCGCCTATCAGCCGCATTGGAAATATTCGATCAACGGCCAATATCGGCTGCCATTGACGGGCGAGACCGACGTCACCCTGTTCGCTAGCTATTCCTTCACCGGCAAGGTCAACACCTCAGACTCCAACGCAAGCGCGGTCGGCCTGAAGGATAGCTTCCCAGGTTACGGCACGTTCGATGCGCGGATCGAATGGCACGATGCGATCGCGAGAGGCATAGACCTGGCCCTGTTCGGCACCAACCTGACCAACAAGGACTATCTTGTCGGCGGCTATTCGGTCGCGACCGATCTGGGCACGGACGCGATCCTGGCCGGCGAGCCGCGGATGTATGGAGTGTCGGCGAAGTATCGCTTCGAGCTTTGAAACAGCACTCTCAGGATGGGGATAGAAAATGAAGGCAGTTCAGGTGCTTCGGCACGGCGATCCGGCCGATGTCGTCGCCGTCGTCGATATCGCCGCGCCGGATGTCGGGCCGGGCGAGGTTCGTGTTTCCGTATCTGCGGCGTCGCTCAACTTCGGTGATATCGCGCGAGCGCGGGGCGGCGTGGCGACGGTAATGGCGCAACCCCCGTTCACGCTCGGCATGGACGTGTGCGGTATCGTCGAGTCGGCGGGGGCGGGGGGCGAGGCCTGGCTGGGCCGCCGCGTCGTTGGGATGACGAAGATGGCGTTCGGCGGCATCGCCGAACAGGCGATCGTCCCGGTGACGAGCCTGTTCGATGCGCCGCCCGAGCTGGACGATGCCGAGGCCGCTGCATTCCTGCTCCCGTTCCACACCGGCTATCTGGCGCTGCACATGCGCGCGAAGCTGCAGCCCGGCGAAGCCCTTCTCGTGACCGGTGCGGCCAGCGGCGTCGGCACGGCGGCCGTGCAGCTTGGCGCCGCGGCCGGCGCAAAGGTCATCGCGCTCGCGGGTGGCGCCGAGAAGGGGCGCTATTGTGAAAGCCTCGGCGCCGCGGCGACGATCGATTACCGGCAGGATGACGTCTTCGATCATGTGATGGACCTGACCGGCGGGCGCGGCGCGGAGGTTGCATTCGATCTCGTCGGCGGCGACCTTACCGAGCAGATCTGGGCCTGCATGGCGCGCGAGGGGCGCTACCTGCCCATCGGCTTCAACGGCGATACGCAGGGCGGCCTGGGCGGCAGGCCGCTGCGCAAGATCGCGATGGGCAATTTCTCGGTGCTGGGCGTGATGCTGGCTTATGGCACGCCGATCGGCCCGATGCGCCGCATGGGGATGAACCCGAATCCGCCGGAGATCGGGCAGCAGGTTCATGCCGCGCTGCGCGATCTTGTCGCGGGCGGCAGGATCAGGCCCGCCATCGGGCGCCGTATCCGCATGGACCAGGTGGGCGCGGCGCTCGCGGACCATGAAGGGCGCAGGACATCCGGCCGAACCGTCGTCGATGTCGCGGGATCGTGAGGGAGCCTCGCTGATGCAATTCCATCCCGATGCGCTGATCGCCGCAGCCTGCGAGCAGACCGGCCTTGACGATTTCGGCGGCGACGGCTTTCGCGAAGGACTTGAGATCCTTTGCCAATCCCTGTCGTCCGAAGCGCAGCTCAACCCGTTCGGACAGATGGCCCTTTCCGGTGCCATCCATTCCGCCCTGTCCAACCGCCTGCAGATCGCCGACTGGGCGAAACGGCATCCGGACGTGTCCGATGAGCGGATCGAAGCGCCGATCGTCGTAGCCGGCCTGTTCCGCGCCGGCACCACTTTCCTGACCTATCTGCTGGAAAAGGACCCGCGCCACCGCCCGCTGCTCGGCTGGGAAGCCGGTGCCAGCGTGCCGCCGCCCACGCCGGCGACCCTGCATGCAGATCCCCGCATCGACGCGGCGCGCACCGCATCGGCGATGGTGGACCAGATTAATCCGCGCATCCGCGTCGTGCAAAGCGAGGAGCCGGACGGACCGACCGAGTGCATCGCGGTCATGAACCAGGATTTCAAAAGCCTCCTGTGGGAGGCGATGGCGAACGTCCCGGCCTATGGCGAATGGCTGGCGGCGACCGATCATCAATCCGCCTATGATTATCACAAGCGGACCTTGCAGACGCTGCAAAGCGGCGGCGTGCGGGGGCGCTGGTCGCTCAAGTCGCCATCCCACGCGCTGCATCTGGACGCGCTCACCGCCGTCTATCCCGATGCCTGCCTGCTGATCATGCATCGCGATCCGGTCGTTCTCTGCGCCTCGGTCTGCAGCCTGATCACGACGCTGACCGGAACATTCTCGGATGCCGATCACCGCCGCTACATCGCCGATCACTGGACCGACATGCTCGCCCGGTCGGTCGCGGCGATCGATGCGTTCCGGGATGCCAATCCGCAGTGCCGGATCGTCGACGTCCGTTATGCCGATCTCGCTACCGATCCGATCGCCACGATGCGGCGGATCTATGCCGCGTTCGACAGCGATCTCGATGGCCCGGCATTGAGCGCGATGGAAGCCCACGTCGCCTCCCATCCCAAAGGACGTTTCGGCCGGCATGGCTACGATCCGGCAGAGTTCGGCCTAGATGCCGAAGCCATCGCCGAACGCTTCCGTCCCTATGTCGAGCGTTACGACATCCCGCTGGAAACGATGCGCGAGCGATAGTCCAAGCGCCCCTCGGGATCGTCAGTTCGTTCCGCGCCGCGCCCAGGGCTCGACCGAATGCCCGCCGAAGATACGACTGGGGGGCAGGCCGAAGATGAAATAGGGATTGAGCAAGGGCGGTGCTCCCACAGCCTCCAGGCGCGACTTCTGCTCGGCCGACAGCGCAATATCGAGCGCGGCGACATTCTCCCGTAGCTGCTCCGCCCGGCTCGCGCCGATGAGGACCGATGACACGCCGGGCCGGCTTGCGACCCAGGCAAGCGCCACTTGTGCCATCGGTCTGCCGACCTCCCCGGCGATATCGCGAAGCGCATCGACAATGCGGAAGTTCGTCTCCGTAAAGAGCATACCGCCATAGGGGTTGTCGCCGTTGAGGCGTCCATCGCTTCCGCCCGTATTGGATGCCCCGGAGCGGTTGGGAAGGCTTCCGGCCGGCCCGGCCTCGGTGATCTTCTCCCGGCCATATTTACCCGTCAGCAGGCCCGCTCCGAGTGGACCCCAGGCGACGAGGCCCAGGCCGAGGGCGTTGCCGGCCGGCAGAATATCCAGTTCGACGCCGCGATCGATGAGCGAGTAGGCGTATTGCAGCCCGATGGGCTGAGGCAAGCCATGCGCCCGCGCCAGGGTCGCGATCTGCGCTGCATACCATGAAGGCGCGTTGGAGAAGCCGTAGTAAAGGATGTCGCCGCGCTGCACAGCGTCCGTCAAAGCCCGCAGCACCTCTTCGGGCGGAGTGGTCTGATCCCAGACATGGGTCCAGTAGAGGTCGATATATCCGGTTCCGAGCCGCTTGAGCGATCCTTCAATCCCGTCCCGAATGTTCCGGGCCGAATTCCCGCCGGCAAGGGGCGTATCCGGGCGTCGTGGAAAGCCGGACTTGGTCGCGATCACCATTCTGTCGCGATTGCCCTTCTCGGCGAGGAAACGACCCAGCATCGTTTCGCTTTCTCCGCCCGAATAGACATCGGCCGTGTCCGCAAAGTTGCCGCCCGCGTCGACATAGGCATCGAAGATGGCGCGAGAGCCGGCCTCATCGGCGCCCCAGCGGCCCGCACCGAATGTCATGGTGCCGAGCGCCAACGGGCTGACGGCAAGGCCCGAACGGCCAAGCGTGCGATAGCTGGTCAGATCCATGATTGCCGCATCTCCCGAGAAAATCGTCCTGATGGAACCGGATATAAGATGATAGACTATGAGAATTAGCCCCGTATCTCCGTAAGGCCTTGTGAATGGATTGCAGCAATGAGGCGCGGTGATCTGGACGATCTCGCCGCATTCGCCACCGTTGCCAGAACCCGCAGCTTCACCCGCGCAGCGGCCGAGATGGATCTTTCCCCGTCCGCGCTCAGTCACGCGATCCGCAGCCTGGAAAAGCGGCTCGGGGTCGTGTTGCTCGCCCGAACGACGCGATCGGTCGCCCCGACAGCCGCTGGAAAGCGGCTGTTGCGCTCGCTCGATCCCGCGCTTGCCGAGGTTGCGGAAGGGCTTGCGGCGCTCGCGGATTGGCGCGGCGCGCCGTCCGGTGCCCTCCGTATTACGACCTTCCACTACGCAGCACGCACGATCCTCGCTCCCAGATTGCCTGCCTTTCTGTTGGGGCACCCGGACGTATCGGTCGAGGTGATCGTCGATGACCGGCTTGTGGATATCGTCGCCGACGGTTTCGATGCCGGCATCCGTCTCGGCGAGACGGTGGACAGCGACATGGTGGCGGTTCGCCTCGAGCCGGACCTCCGAGCCCTCGTGGTCGGCACGCCTGAATATTTCGAGCGGCATGGGAGGCCGGACACACCCCGGGATCTGGAAGGGCATATCTGCATCAACTACCGTCTCGTCGGCGGCNGCGGGCTGCTTCCATGGGAGTTCGAGCGCGATGGGCGCGAAGTGAACATCCGCGCCAAGGGCCAACTGATCGTCAACGATGGCGTGCTTGCCGCCGCCGCTGTCCGTGCAGGTGCGGGGCTCGGCATCTTGATGGAACATGAAGTGGCGGAAGAGATCGTGGACGGCAGGCTCGTCCAGGTGCTCGACGAATGGTGCCCGAGCTTTCCGGGATGCCACCTTTATTATCCGAACCGCCAAGTCACGCCGGCGCTGCGGGCGCTGGTCGATGCGCTCCGCTGGAAGGGATCATAATCCTCCCCTCGCGGATAAGTGATTTGAATCCAGGGGCCAGGCGGGCAGAATACGACACCTATCGGCCGTACTTCTCTGTTTTGTCCGGGAATGGCGCACCCGACAGGATTCGAACCTGTGGCCTCTGCCTTCGGAGAATTAAAACAGGGGCCACGCCACGGCTCCCTAATCTACCTTGATCTACGCTGATACGCGCTAATGCTCTATATTCATTAGCTTTTTCTACAGTTAGGATACGCCGTGGGTACGCTATTCTAACCGGGAGTTCGCTCCCACCTGCTTCCGTGGTGCTTCCGCGGAAGCAGGACCAGATGCCGGAGATTCGTCGCAATGGCAAAGATCAACAAGCGCAATGTGGATGCCGCACCGACCCAGGAAAAGGACTATTTTCTTTGGGACGATGAACTGCCCGGCTTTGGGCTGAGGGTCTTCGCATCAGGAAAGCGCAGCTATCTCGTCCAGTATCGCGCCCTCGGGCGGACGCGCCGGTTCACGATTGGATTGCATGGCGTGTGGACGCCCGAGCTTGCTCGCAAGGAAGCGAAGGTGCTTCTGGGGCGCATCGCGCAGGGCGAGAATCCCGCCGAGGAACGGCAGCTCGACCATAAGGCAATCACGGTCAAGGAGCTTTGCGACCTCTATCTCAAGGATCTGGAGTCCGGTCTGATCCTTGGCAAAGGCGGTCGGCCCAAGCGCCCAGGAACCATCGTTTCCGACAAGGGGCGCATCCTCCGCCATATCGTACCGTTGATCGGGACGCGCCGGGTAAAGGATCTGACCAAGGCCGACGTCACCAAGGTTCTGAAAGATGTGATGGCGGGTAAGACCCGGCGAAACGTGAAGACCAAGAATTTGCGTGGCCGTTCTATCGTCAAGGGCGGGGCCGGTACGGCGAACCGCACGGTCGGTCTGCTCGGTGGTATCCTGACCTATGCGAAGGACGCGGGGATCATCGACGTCAACCCTGCCGCCGGTGTGAAGAAACCGAAAGACCAGGTCCGAACCCGGCGCCTGACCGAAGCCGAATATCGAATCTTCGGCGAGATACTCGAAGAAGCTGGGCGGAATCCCAACTACGCCATGACGGTAGAGATCGCTCGCAATATCGCCCTGACCGGAGCGCGGCGCAGCGAGATCATCGGTCTGGAATGGAGCGAGTTCGATGCGGATAGTAGCTGCCTGCGGCTCAACGACAGCAAGGAGGGCGCGTCGGTTCGCCCGATTGGCCTGTGCGTCGTGGAAAGGCTTGAGAGCCTGCGCCCGGTTGAAGAACAGACTTTCGTGTTCCCAGGAATTCGAAAGCACGATCAGGCATTCGGCGGTTTTCCGCGCCAGTGGAAGGCGATCTTCAAGGGCACCGAGCTGGAATGGATGACGCCCCATGTCCTGCGCCACAGCTTCGCCAGCCTTGGCAATGATCTCGGTTTCACCGAGGCGACAATCTCCGCGATCGTTGGGCACTCGCGCCACAGCGTGACGAGTAAATACATCCACACGCTCGACACCGCGCTCATCATGGCGGCCGATACGATCTCGGGCTACATTCAGGGCTTGCTGCACGGCATGGCGTTCAAGCACACGTCCTACGCGCTCGATCGCCAGTCGCGGCAAGCTGCGCTGTCGCGATTCCTCGGGTTTGACGATGGGGAGAATGCGTTCGGTGCGAATGATGCGGCAGCGGCGCAGATGGCGGCCTGAGGCTCGATTTCTGCAGGCGCAGTATGGACGGCGACACATAGCCAGTCTGGTCGACTGCAATTCGAATTGATCGACCGCGCCGTGGACGGCTATGGCGGTGACGGGGGGATGTTTTGGATAACACGCAACGCTTTGGGTACGGGCTGAAGTTTGAGAATGCCTTCTTGCGGGAGCGGGGTAAGGCGTTTGAAACGCTGTTCGCCCGTATCATGGCCCACGCCCACCCCGGCGATTTCCAGCCAGTTCGCCCCTACGGTCCGCGCGGCGATTTGAAATGTGACGGCTATCGGGCCAGCGATGGAACGGTTTTCCAATGCTACGCGCCGGATGCCATGAGAGTCGATCCACTCCTCGCGAAGATTGACGAAGACTTCAATGGCGCCATTCAGCACTGGGCTGCGAGGATGCAGCGGTGGGAGTTCGTCCACAACGATCAGCGGGGCCTTGCTGCTCAAGCGGTCCAGAAACTGGCCGATTTAGGGACGGCGAACCCGAACGTGGTCCTCGCGGTCTGCGGCGAAGCGGAATTGCGTGCCATCGTGATGAGCTTGGCCCTTCACCAGCTCGAAGATCTTTTCGGAGCTGTCCCGTCAGATCGGACGTTGGAACGACTAGACTTTGCTGCTTTGCGGCCGGTCCTGCTCGCAATTCAACGCAAGGAGCCAGACACCCATCCACCGCTGGCCGCTCCGTCGGCTGCCAAACTCGATTACAATGCGTTGTCGCAGGATGCTGCCGGGCTGCTCCGGCAGGGCCGGCGGCGGGAACAACTGGTCGAGGCGTTCTTCGCGGCATGGCCCGACCCTGATTTTGGAGAAGAGATCGCGCAGGGCTTCCGACTGCGCTATCAGGCGCTCAAGGGTGCCGGCTTGCCGGCAGACGAAATCTTCGGCGAGCTTCAAGCGTTTGCCGGCGGGATGACGGGAGAACCGGCCCGGCAAGGCGCGGTTCTTGCCGTGCTGTCCTATTTTTTTGAGCGTTGCGACATTTTCGAGGATGTGATTCGAGTCGATGTGACATGATACTGCCGACCAAACATATCCGTCCGGATCGGGCGCTTCTCGCGGTTGGCGCCGACGTACTTGGCTGTCTGCGCGAGCCGATGACAGTGTCGCGGTTGTGGGATGAGATCAGGTCGGCGCGGGCCGATCGGGCGGTGTCCGCACCGATCAGCTATGACTGGTTCGTGCTGGCTCTCGATCTGCTGTTCATGGTGAAAGCCGTGCATTTCGATCGCGGCCTGCTCCAGAAGACCGCGTCATGATCCACGGCCTCAGCAGTGATCTTCCGACGTTCAAGAGCCTAACCTTCCGTCCCGGCCTTAATATCCTGCTCGCGGACAAGAGCGCCGGGGCGACTGATCGGCAATCGCGCAACGGAGCGGGCAAGACCAGTCTCGTCGAGCTGATCCACTTTCTGTTCGGGGCGAATGCCGGGAAGGACAGCATCTTTCGATCCAGTGCTTTGGTGGGGCACACATTCGAGGCGAGGGTCGACGTTGGCACCACCCTCGTCGACGTGGCCCGCTCCGGAGCCAAGCCATCGCGCGTCGTGATCCAGGGCGACGCTGCAAGCTGGCCCATCCCGCCGTCGCTGGACGTGAAAACTGGCGACCAGATCATCAGCAACGAGAACTGGCGGAGTGTCCTCGGGGCGTTGATGTTCGGCCTAAACGCCGATTCCGATGGAGACGAGAACGTCCGTTACCGGCCCTCGTTTCGTTCCCTGTTTTCCTATTTCGTGCGCCGACAGAACAGCGATGGTTTCCTGTCGCCAACCCAGCAATCATCCAAGCAGCAAGGATGGGACCAGCAGGTCGCCATCAGCTTCCTGCTGGGCCTGGATGCGGCCGTCCCGCAGCAATTTCAGGAAGTTCGGACGCGCGAGCGCGCGATGGGCGAGTTGCGGAAGGCAGCGAAGGACGGCGGGCTGGGCCGTTATTTTGGTACCGCTGCCGACTTGCGGACGAAAATGACCGTTGCGGAGGCACGCGCCCGGCGTCTGCGGGATCAGGTCAGCACTTTCACCGTCGTTCCCGAGTATACCGAGATGGAAAAGGAGGCCTCGCGGATAACACGCGAGATTTCCACTCTGAACGATGACAATACCGCCGACCGAGAGCTAATCCTTCAGTTGCAGGCTGCGATCGACAGCGAGGCTCCGCCGGCTTCTACCAGCCTCGATCGGCTTTATCGTGAGGCAGGCGTGGTTCTGCCGGGTTCGGTCGGAAAGCGGTTCGAAGAGGTGGAAGAATTCCATCAGGCGATCGTGCAGAACCGCCGCTCACATCTGACTTCGGAAGTACAGGCTGCCGAAGATCGCATCAGCAAGCGGGATCGGACCCGCGAGAGCTTGGACCAGCGACGCCGCGAACTGATGGGCATTTTGCAATCTGGCGGTGCGCTGGAGCACTATGCACTCCTCCAGCAGGAAGCTGGCCGAGCCGAAGCGGATGCCGAGGGTCTGCGGCAGCGGCTGAAGACTGCGGAGGAGATCGAGAGCACCAAGGCCGAACTCGACATCGAGCGCGCCCGGCTGCTCAAGACGCTCCAGGACGATCACCATGAGCGCGAAAGCCTGATTGAAGAGGCCATCCTCGTTTTCGAGGACCTCTCGAACGCTCTCTACGAGAAAGCAGGAAGCCTCACGATCAGCGCAACCACCAACGGCCCCCAAGTCGATGTTCGTATCGACGGGCAGCGCAGTAAGGGCATCACGAACATGCAGATATTCTGCTTTGATCTGATGATTGCCGAACTCGCCGCGCGTCGAGGTATCGGTCCTGGCTTCCTAGTGCATGACAGCCATCTTTTCGACGGTGTTGATGAACGCCAGGTGGCGAAGGCGCTGCAATTGGGCGCGGATCACGCAGCGAGTGTCGGTTTTCAATACATCGTGACGATGAACTCGGACGCGTTGCCAAGGGACGGCTTCCGGGAAGGCTTCGATGTCAGCGCGCATGTCATTGACGTGAAGCTCACCGATGCGACCGATTCCGGCGGATTGTTCGGGATGCGCTTTAATTGAGTTGTTCAGGGTCAAGAGACGCCCACCGCAACACTCGGAAGGGCTATCTTGAGGGTGAGGCATTGAGCTGATCGAACGGCGATCCAACCGCTTTCGGCACTCAGAGATTACGAAACGGCAATCCCCAGCTTCCGCCGGGTGCGGCGCGGTGTTTTTTCCTCGCTGCTTGCTGAAATCAGAGCCTGGTCTTTCGCGATCTGGTTGTGGGCAGGCGCAGCGCCCTTCCGTCTTCCGAGGCCGCCCGCCTTGGCGAGTTCGCTGCGCCTAGCTGAGTAAGCCGGCGCCACCATTGGGTAGTCCGCAGGCAGGTTCCACTTTGCGCGATACTGGTCCGGCGTCATGCCATAGGCGGTCATGAGGTGACGCCGGAGCGTCTTCAGCTTCCTGCCATCCTCCAGGCAGACCAGATGGTCAGACTTGACCGACGCGCGCACCGAGACAGCGGGTTGCGGCGCAGGCTCCGTGGTATCGGGCGCGCCCAGGCCAGCGAGGGCGCCATGAACGGATGCGATCAGCTGCGGAACGTCGGCGGCCGTGACCTGGTTGGCGCCGAGGTGGGCGGCCACGATCTCTGCGGTGAGCGACAGCAATGTGGACTCATCGACGTTGTGGTTGTCGGTCATTGCTGCCTGCCCGTTCATCCGTTGACCTTGTCCTTCAGGGCCTTCGCGGCGGTGAAGCCAACGCGCTTGGAAGCGCGGATCACGATCGTCTCGCCGGTCTGAGGATTGCGGCCTTCACGGGCGGCGCTGTCCTTTGCGCGGAACTTGCCAAAGCCGTTCAAGGAGACCTCGTCGCCCTTCACCAGCGCATCGCCGATAAGGCTGAGGACGGTATCGAGAGATTTCTTCGCATCAGCCTTCGAAATGCCCTGCGATGCTGCAAGGGCGTCAACGATGTCAGCAGCGTCTTATCGTAGCCTGACATATGGAAGTGACTGTAGTGTGCGGCCGAAATCTCGCAAATCCCTACTGTAGCACCATACGTAAATAACCGAACAGGCGATCATCATCGCTCATCGCCACGTTGAAGCGCATATGATCGCGCCAGCCGCCACTGGCGCTGAACACCGCACCCGGTGCAAGGACGATCTGCTTGGCCAACGCAGAGCGGGCGAGAGCGACCGCATCGACGCCATCCGGTAATCGTGCCCACAGAAAAATGCCCGCACCCGGTTCAGCCCAAGGCTCAATACCGAGGTCGCGCAGCCGCTTCGCCACGCGCGGCATGGCGCGGGCAAGGCGGGAGCGGACGGATTCAAGGTGCCTGCGATAACTTCCATCCGTCAGGACCGTGTGGAGCAAGCCTGCCGACAAGGGGCTACCAGCCATGGAGGTCGCGATGCGCAGATCGGCCAGTGCCTCGATCCAGTCGCCGCGCGCGGCAATGTTGCCGCATCTCACGGCTGCGGACAGGGACTTGGAAAAGCTGCCGATCCGGATCACTCTTTCCAGCCCGTCGAAGGCGGCGAGGCGCGGAGCCGGGACATGCTCGAAATCGGCGAAAATATCGTCCTCGACGATGACCATGTCATGGGCTTCGGCGATGCGGAGCAGCCGATGCGCCGCAGGTGCGGAAAGCATCGCACCCGTCGGATTATGGACGGCCGAATTGGTCAGATACAGGCGCGGCCTGTGCGTGACGGCCACCTCCGCGAACGCGGCGAGATCGGGGCCGCTGGGCGTCATCGGCACACCGATTACCTTGGCCCGATGCGCTCGCAGCAAGGCAAGGAAATTGAAGTAGCATGGATCATCGACCAGCACCGTGTCACCGGGCTGGAGAAGGAAGCGGCAGACCAGATCGAGCGCGTGGGTGCCGCTGTCGGTGAGAAGAATTTGGTCGGGCGAGGCCGCCACGCCCTGTTCGGCGAGGCGGCGAGCGAGCAGCGAGCGCAGCGCAGGTGAACCGAACGGCGAGGCATAGCTCGCGAGAGCGCCCGCATCCTTTGTACGCGCCATTGCGCGCATGGCCTTGCGCAGCGCCTCGCCTGCGAGCCAGTCATCCGGCAACCAGCCGCACCCCGGCATCCGTTCCGCGCGCCGTTCCCCCAGCGACTGACGGAGCATCCATAACGGATCGACCTCCCGCTCGGCGGTTTGCGTCAACCGTTCAAGCGTCAGCGGAGCCAGCGGAGCCGCGACATAAAAGCCCGATCCGGGCCGCGAGCGGATCATACCCTCGCTTGCAAGACGCTCATAAGCTTCGACCACGGTCGAGCGCGCGACGCTCATCGTGTCCGCCATCGCGCGGATGGATGGCAGCCGCGCGCCGGGCGTCAGCGTGCGGGCTTCGATCCGGTCGCGAATATGGCGGACGATACGTCCTGTCCGCGTTTCATTGGGGTTTGCCGCCACCGTCCTGCTTTCATGACCAGTACAGTTTGACGATATCGTATCGATCCGTGCCTGTCGATGCCGGTGCCGCCAGTTAGAAAAGCCGTCTGCGCAACAGGAGTTACAGCGTGAACAATCCCTTCCACCTCGTCGACGTGTTCGGCGTCGACCCTTTTACCGGCAACCCAGTCGCCGTGCTGTCCGATGCCGAAGCTCTCTCGACCGAGGAGATGCAGGCCATCACCCGCTGGCTGAACCTGTCGGAGACTACCTTCCTTCTGCCGCCGACCGACCCTGGAGCGGACTACAGGGTGCGCATCTTCACGCTTGCGCATGAACTGACCTTCGCCGGACATCCGACGCTGGGCAGCGCTCATGCTTGGATGGAGGCGGGCGGACAACCGAGGGATCGGAACATGATCGTGCAGGAATGCGGCGCAGGTCTGGTGAAGATCCGGAACGACGGCGAACGCCTTGCCTTCGCTGCGCCGCCCCTGCTGCGCGGCGGCACTCCCACGGAAGCAGACATCGCCCGGGTGGCGGAGGTTTTGCGTATCGAGCGTGGCGCAATCATGGGTGCGACGTGGGCGGATAATGGTCCCGGCTGGATCGCGGTGATGCTGGAATCGGCCGATGCCGTGCTGGCGGTGGAACCGAAAAGGAATCAGAGCCAGCGAATCGATATCGGCATTCTCGGCCCCTATGCGGCAGGCGGTGACGCAGCATTCGAGGTCCGCGCCTTTTTCAGCGACGCCCATGGCGCGCTGATCGAGGACCCGGTGACGGGCAGCCTCAACGCCGCGCTCGGCCAATGGCTGTTCGCGAGCGGCCGCGTGAACGATGCCTACATTGCAGCACAAGGCACGCGGCTGGGAAGGAGCGGTCGCATCCACGTCGAACAGGATGATGCCGGACAGATATGGGTTGCCGGTGCCACCCGTACGCTCTTTAGCGGCCGGAGTGCCAGTTGATGCAAATCGCGGTCCTGACCTTCGACGGCTTCAATGAACTCGATTCCTTCATTGGCGCTGCCATCCTCAACCGTCTCCGGCCGCGAGGCTGGCAGGCCCATATCACTGCCCCGTCAAAACAGGTCACGTCCATGAATGGCGTGACCGTGCAGCGCCAGCGCCCGCTGGAATTTGCCTGTGAGGCGGATGCAGTGTTGATCGGCAGCGGTATTCGGACGCGCGAGATTGCCGAGGACACCGCCTTGCTGGCTCGCCTGCAGCTCTATCCCACCCGTCAGCTGATCGCCGCGCAATGTTCCGGCACGTTGCTGTTGGCCAGGCTCGGTCTGATCGGCGACCTGCCGGCCTGCACCGACCTGACGACGAAGCCGTGTGTCGTGGAGGCGGGCGTCAACGTTATCGACGCGCCGTTCGCCGCTCATGGCAATGTCGCGACAGCGGGCGGCTGCCTTGCCGCGCCTTATCTCGCCGCGTGGATCATCGCGCGCGGCGCGTCGATCGACATCACGCACGAAGCGATGCATTATGTCGCTCCGGTGGGCGAGAAGAGCTTCTATGTCGATCATGCGCTGCGGGTGATCGAACCGGCCATATTGGCGGCAGCGCAGCACGAGACGGCCGGCGTCGGTTCAGGCGCTAGGATGCTCGACCCATTCGGCGCGGAAGAAGCGAGCCGATGGTAAGCCGTCATCCCGGTTCCTGCCACTGCGGCGGGGTCCGCTTCACCCTAGACAGCGATCCGATCGAATTGACGACATGCGATTGCTCATTATGCGTGAAGCGCAACGCATTGATGGTGAAAGTGCCCGAAGTAGCGCTGCATATCGAACAGGGAGAGCAACTGCTCTCGCTCTACGTATGGAACAGCGGCCGCGCGAAACATTATTTCTGCCGGCGTTGCGGCATCTACGTCTTCCACCGCAAGCGCGCGGCGCCCGATCACTTCGGGGTCAACATCTTCTGCCTCGACGGATTCGACGCGACCGCACTTCCCGTCCGGGCCACCGAGGGCGCGGGGATGAACCTTGTCTGTGACGATCCGCGACCTGAATGGCCTGGCCCGCGAGTTCCGGCCATGCGATCAGAAAAGCCCGCTGTATCCCGTCGGTGCTAGACGCGATCATCCTTGCTTCCTTGCATCTACAGGAGCTTCCATGTCCCCGACCGATCTTCTCGTGCCGACATATACGCATATGTTGCAAACGCTCGCAGGATTGCTGGAAAAGGCGCGCCAGCAATCGTCGGAGTCAGAAGCCGAAGCGCTCCTTGCCCAACGCCTCGCGCCCGACATGCTCCCCCTGTCAGCGCAGGTGCGGTTCGCCTGTCTGCAGGCGCAGGAAGCCGTATTCCGCCTCAAAGGTCAACTATTGCCGCAAGCTCTGGAGCAACTCGGACAGGAAGGGCATGCGGCCGGTGAAGAACCAGGATCGATGGTCGAAGCGCAAACCCGCATCGGTGACGCCCTATCGTTTCTCGGCAGCCTTGAGCCAGACGCTTTTGACGGAACCGAGGATAGGCGAGTGATCCTTGAACTGCCGGGCGGTCCAACGTTCGATATGACCGGCCAGGACTATGTCAGGGACTGGGCGCTGCCCCAATTCTATTTTCACGTCGTAACCGCTTACGCGATCCTCAGAAGCCGGGGGATCGAGATCGGCAAGGCCGACTATGTGCCGCATATGTTCAACTATCTTCGTTCCCCGACCGCGGCGTGAGGATACCGGTTCCCCGGCCGACAGTCGGCAAGAGCTTCGATCGATCCCCGGAACATGCGGATCACCTGTTCATCGTTACCGGAGGACCGGGATCGGGAAAGACCTCTCTCATCGAGGCTCTTGCTCTGGAGGGTTTCCGGCACACGCCGGAAGCAGGCCGCGCAATCATTCAGGATCAGGTCACCATCGGCGGTAGCGCGCTTCCATGGATCGACCGACAGGCGTTCGCGGAACTGATGCTGACCTGGGATCTGAGATCCTATCGCGAGGCAAGCAGGCGGGCCGGACCTGTGCTGTGTGATCGGGGCATTCCGGACGTGTTAGGCTATCTGGCTTTGTGCGGACTTGATGCACCGGCCCACATATGCCGGGCTGCGGAGCTCTTCCGGTATAACCGTACCGTATTCATCGCCCCCCATTGGCCGGAGATTTTCATCCAGGATGCTGAACGAAAGCAAAGCATGGCGGAGGCGAGAGCAACGCATCAGGTGATGACAGAGACCTATGCTGCCTTGGAATATGATCTCGTGCCGCTACCCCTTGCCAGCGTTTCCGAGCGTGTATCGTTCGTTCGCCAGCACATCTCCACGCGCTGACCTTGCCGGCATAGGCTTCGACTGCCGTTGAGTATATTGCAATTAATTCTCAATAGTATACATGACGCGTTGCAAGGGGTTTCATGACACTGTGCAAGCGGGTTCACTCACACCGACATTCTGGTCGTGCAATGCGGCGCGAGGGCTGTCGGTGGGCGCGGGTTCCCGCAGCTTCAGGGAAGAAGCCGAGGCGATCGAGAATTTGCGCCCGGGGATCAAGCTGGCTTTATTGCTCAAAGGGGCGATCGAAGTGGGAATTGCTGGTCAGACACACGCCAGCGAGTCCGGCCCGAGCGTGAACTTGTTTGTCAGCCGTCACGAATGGCAGCTTCACCATCGCTTCTCCAGCCTCAGCTCGCTGCAATATCTGACCCTGCATCTGGACGCAGAGGCTGCCGACGAGTTGCTCGGTGATGCCGATGCTCTTCTGCCGGAGGGCATGGCCCATCATCGAGCGACGTGCCCCGTCGCGATGCAGGCTATTGCGGAGCAAATTCTGAACGCGCCCTATGTGGGCGTGGCCCGGAGGCTTCACCTGGCCGGCAAGGCGCTCGAACTGGCAGCACTGGCGCTCGACACGCTGGCGCGACCATCCACCAACAGCTCGGTAAGTCTGGCAACGCCGCTCGAAGTCAGGCGGCTGCACGAATTACGCGATCGCCTGAACCGCGACCCCGCCAACATGCCGGGGCTGGATCGCCTGGCCCGCGACTGTGGCATGAACGTACGTCGGATGACGGCCGGGTTCCGGCGCCTCTTCGGTCAAAGCATCGGGGAATATCTGCGCGAGGCTCGGCTGCGCGAGGCATGGCGGCTGCTCGAATCCGGGCTTAGCGTCACGCTGACGGCAGAACAGGTCGGCTATACGCTGCCGCATTTCACCACGGCCTTCCGACAGCGTTTCGGTATCCTGCCGAGCACCCTTAACCGTTCCGGTCTCGAGCCGCCCGGAATCTGAAATTTCCGTCCGGCGATCGGAAAGACAGATCGCCACTCAGCTCCTATTCGCTCCGCTATTGCGAGTAATTAGCGAAGATCGGGCAAAGAGTGGATCGGAAGATTATCGTGCGATTGACCGCGGGCGTGGCTTGCCTCGCCATTGGCTGGGCCACCGCCGGAACCGCGCGGGCGGAAGAGACAGACTCGAAAACCGACGAGATCATCGTCACGGCCGCGTTCGCCGAAGGTGTGGGCGTGGGCACCAAGCTGCCTTTGACACTTTCCGAGACCCCGCAGACGATTAGCATCATTGATCGCGACCGGCTCGACGAACAGCGGCNTATCACGCTCGACGACGTGATGACCAATGCGCCCGGCGTTACCGTTCAGCCGGGCACGCGGTTGCGGACGGCATATTATTCGCGCGGCTTCGTCATCGATACGTTGAACTTCGACGGCATTCCGACCTCGGGCTGGAACGAGGCGGTCAACACCGAGGACATGGCGATCTATGATCGCGTGGAGCTTCTGCGCGGCGCGAGCGGCCTTCTTCAGGGGACCGGCAACCCTTCGGGCACGATCAATCTCGTCCGCAAGCGCCCGGGCAGCGATTTCGCGGCGGAAGCGACGCTGAGCGCCGGAAGCTGGAACAATTATCGGGCGGAGGGCGACATCAGCGTTCCGCTGGTCGCATCCGGCGATCTGCGCGCTCGCCTTGTCGGCATCTTCGAGGATCGGGACTATTTCTACGATGAAGGCCATCGGCGCAAATATCTCGCCTATGGCACAATCGAATGGAATCTCGCGCCGCGCACGGTGGTGGCCGCCACGATCAAATGGCAGGACGTCGCCGATGACGGCACGCTGATGGGTGTGCCGCGCTATACGGATGGCGGCGAACTTCCGATCCCGCGCTCGCGCTATCCCGGCGCGCCCTGGTCGAGCCGCAACTGGAACAATGTGCAGATGTTCGCGGAGCTACGCCATGAGTTCGGCGGCGACTGGGAAGCCAAGGTCGCCGTGAGCCGCATCTCCGGCGACAGCGACATGACCTATGCCAGCGCGATGGGCGCGGTGGATCGTGCGACCGGCATGGGACCGATCCTTTATGGCGGGGCCTATGATTTCAGGAATCGCGAGACCGATCTCGACGGCTATGTCTCGGGCGGCTTCGACCTGCTCGGCCGTCGACACCAGATTTTGGCCGGGGCCAATTACTGGGACGGCCACACCAGGCAGATTTCATACAACCTGCCGGGGCTGATGCAGCCCGTCGACCTTTTCTCCGACACGCCCGTCACCACGCCGGAGCCGACGACGCAAAGCTGGGGCGGCGAGCAGACGACGGATACCACCCAATATGGCGGCTATGCGGTGCTTCGCCTGAGTCTCGCCGAGCCCCTGACGCTGATCGCGGGCGGGCGGCTCAGCTGGTGGCGTACGGAGACGGTTCGCCGCGCCACGATCGGCGGGCCGCAGACGCCCACCGGCAAATACCGGATCAACCGCGAGTTCACACCTTATGGCGGTCTCGTCTGGAAGGTGGGCGGCCCTTTCTCGCTTTATGCGAGCTATGCCTCGATCTTCACACCGCAGAACAACCTGACTTACGACGGCGAGGTGCTCGATCCGATGACCGGCAGCAATATCGAGGCCGGCATCAAGGGTGAATGGTTCGGCGGAAAACTCAACGCATCGCTCGCCGCCTTCCGTATCCGGCAGAACAACCGGGCACAGCTCGACCCCGATCATCCCTGCATGCCCGGATCGGTATGCGCCTATATCGCCGACGGCAAGGTGGAGAGCAAAGGCTTCGATGCCGAGGTCCAGGGCGACCTGACAGAGGGCTGGTCCATCCAGGCCGGCTATACTTATGTCGACACCGAAAATCTGCGGGACCGCACCGCCACCGGCGTGCCCAGCGGTAACGAGGGCCAGCCGTTCTCCAGCTTCACGCCAAAACATATGGTGAAGCTGTGGACCCATTATCGACCGCCCGTGCTCGACGGAAAGCTCGGACTCGGCGCTGGGGTCAACTGGCAGAGCAGCTTCTACAGCCAGCAGGGCGCCGTTCGCATGACGCAGGGCAGCTATGCCGTGGTCAATTTGCGCGCCGATTATGCCATCACGCCACGGATCGACGTCGGGCTCAACGCCAACAACCTGTTCGACAAGCGCTATTTCGCGTCGATCGGCGGCACCAGCTGGAACAACTGGTATGGTGAGCCGCGCAGCGTCATGGCCACGCTCCGCGCGCGCTACTGACATGGGCGTCACCCTGTTCGATCCGCTGGGCACGCTCGTCCGGCTCGATGTCGACGGCCGTGCCGATGCCTTGCCGCGCTCGCCGGACGCCTGGCGGCAGGTCAATCGGGCGAAAGCCTCGCGCGTTCTGGGCATGAGCGAACCGAAACGGCCCGAGGACCTGCATCCGGACAACTGGGAAATGCATCCCGACGGCGACGAGATCCTGCATCTCGTCGAAGGCGATATCGATCTCGTCGTCGAGGATGAAAGCGGCGAAATCCTGCTGCCGCTCGCGCGCGGACAGAGCTGCGTGGTCGAGCGTGGGACCTGGCACCGCCTCCTGCTGCGCGCGCCCTCACGGCTGATGTTCCTGACCCCGGCCGGCGGCACGCGCATGCGTCCGCATGAAGTATGAAAACGCGCATCCTGCTCTGGAAGCTGCACCGATGGATCGGGCTCGCCTGCGCCATGCCGTTTGCGCTCCTGGCCGTCACGGGACTTGGCCTGCTCATCTGTCATGCGACCGAAACGGCCGCGGGACCACGGCTTGATCGTCCCGTTACCACTCTGGCCGGAGTCGATGTGGCGATTTCAGCGCTTCGGGCGCGCTACGGCGATACCTCACTGGGCCTGATCCTCCCCGCACCCGATCCCCGTCATGCATGGCAGGCATCGGTGCATGCGGCGGATGGCGAGCCCCTCACCGTCGCCCTCGATCCGCAATCGGGACAGATATTTCCGCCGGTGCCTGCCGGATCGGCGGCGCGGGACATCCTGCTCGCCGTTCATAACAGCCTGTTGCTCGGATTGGGCGGGAAGGCCATCGCGCTTCTGACGGCCATCGCACTCATCATGCTTGCGATCAGCGGGTTTGCGATCATGCGTCGACGTTTGCGGACGTTGACGAGCGCGCCCTGGCATAGCCCCTCGCCCCTGGCCGGACTGCACAAATGGACGGGGCTGGTCGTGATGATCTTTCTGTTTCTCTCCGCGAGCAGCGGCTTCCTGTTGCTCGGGTTCAAGACACTCGGCGAATTCAGCCGGCCCGGTCGACCAAACACGGCAATGGCGCGACCGATATCCGACGTCCCCCGGGCGCCGCTACGGCCTATGCTGGAATCCGCGCTGAACGCACATCCGGGTGCCGAGCTTCTGGGCATCATGCCCGGACACGGCGCCGAGCCGGTGGCAGTGATGCTCCTCGTTCGCGACGCCGCTCCCTGGGGCAAGTCGGTGACCGTGCGTTTCGACGGCCAGTCCGGCGTGATGGCTCCAGCACGGCCTGTTCCGGCCTTCATGAAGCTGATGATCGCTGCAAAATCCCTGCACACCGGCCTGTGGGACAGGTCCGTGATGCTTGGCCTCTATCTGCTCGCCGCCACGCTGTGCGTGATCCTTCTCGTAACCGGTCCATGGCTCTGGTGGCAGCGAGGCCCAACGAAAAGGCATGCTCGATGAACGCCGCCTCCTATTTCCACAATTATCGGCTTCTCGCGACGGTCGGCGCGCTCTATGTCGCGCAGGGCATCCCGCTGGGACTTGCCATGGAAACGTTGCCGACGCTGCTGCGGCGGGATGGCGTGTCGTTGACAGGGATAGCCTTCCTGCCGTTGGTCGGCCTGCCCTGGATCGTGAAATTCCTGTGGGCGCCCTTCGTCGACAATCACTGGTCCAGACGGATCGGCAAGCGGCGCAGCTGGATCATTCCGATGCAGGCGACCGTGTTCCTCTGCCTCGCGGCGGTGGCGATACTGGGTATCGGCGAAGCGACCACGCCCATTGCGATCGCACTGTTCGCGCTGGCCTCGCTGGCGTCGGCGACGCAGGACACGGCAACCGACGGTCTTGGCGCCGAGAATTTCGAGGGCGCGATGTTGGTTCGCGCCAATGCGGTGCAGGTCGGCGGCACCATGATCGGGTTCTTCATCGGCGGCGCCGGGTGCCTGATCCTCGCCGGAATGCTGGGCAGGCAAGCGGCATTGGCGGCCATGGCACTGATCGTCCTTTCGGGCCTTGTGCTGATACTCCTGTGGCGGGAGCCGGCACCAGCGGCGCAATCAACCACCAGGCCGGAACACGCCAGTCTGTCACGCTTCGTCCGGCGGCCGGGAGCAGTTTCCGTGCTGGCTATTGCCTTGCTGACGGCCGTAACAGCGAGCTCCGTCTTTGGTTTGTCCAAGCTCTTCCTGATCGATAGAGGCTGGGCGCTGGAAGCCATCGGCCAAATCGGCATGATCGGCGGGGTCGTGACAGTGGTCGTTGGATGCGGCGGAGGGGCGTGGCTCGTGCGCCGGATGGGCATCGCGCGCGTCCTGCTGCTCAGTCTTGGGCTGTCCTGCGCAGGCGCATGCCTCTGGATCATGCAGGCATCAGCCATTCTGCCGGTCGAAAGGCATATCGCTCTTGTCGCCATCCTGCTGGGTTCGGCTGGCAGCGGGGGCGCATCGGTCGCCGCAATGACCCTCGCAATGCGCTTCGCCGCAAGGGCAAGGCAAGCCGGGACCGACATGACAGTCGTACAAAGCAGCCGCGATCTGGGTGAGATCGGAACCTCCGCCACTGTCACCGCCATTGCCGGGGTGGCGGGATATTCCAGCGGGTTTGCTTTCAGCATTGTCGCCGCGATCGCCGCCGTTTTCGTTATATTGTCCTTCAGGCGTAACGACGCGCTTCGGCAGCTTGCCGATGAAGCATCAGATGGGGAAGAGTGGTCACCCCGGCTTAACCCGGATTGACGACGGCAGTGTGATGACCGCAGCCTCGCCGCTCATCTGCTTCTATTCCGCCTCAAAGCGAGGGAAAGGCCGAGAACGGCGAGCGACACTGCGAACACCACGGCAGGCGCGACAGCATGGCCGTAATCCGCATTCACCAAGGTCGTGAGCGTCGCGGCCGCCATGACCACGGCTCCGAGCGCGGCGCCGAACGCGCGGGTGGCGGACCGTATCAGCAATATGCCGGCGGTCAGTTCCAGCGCGGCCGTGACGTAATGGAACCAGTCCGGATAGCCCCAGGCCGCATAGGCGGCGGCATATTCTTCGGAGATGAAGGCGTTGCCATAGGCCCCGAACAGGAAAAACGCCGCCAGCGGCCACGCCAATATCGTCGATAACAGGGGAAGAGCCTTGTTCACTTTGCCGACCTTTCGGAAAGATGTGCGCCGTCGATTGACCAGCCGCCGCCGAGCGCCTTGAACAAATCGACCCGCGCCAGGGACAATTGCCGCAGGGACGCTGCGTGGGAGGCTCGCGCGGCCAGCAGGTCGGACTGGGCAACCAGCACGTCCAGCCAGCCGATCGAACCGGCGCGATAGCGCCTGTCGGCAAGCTCGTAAGCCCGCGCCGATCGGTCCTGCGCCTCGCGCAGCGCGGCCAGCCGACGCTGTTCGGTCGCGACGATGGCGAGGGCCTGTTCGACCTCCTTGAGCGCCGTGATGACCTTCCCGTCGAACGCGGCCAGCGATGCCGCGCCCCGCGCCTCCGCCTGAAGCAGCCGCGCGCGGGCGACCGACATGTTGGGGAACCGCCACGACAGCAGCGGGCCGAGCGAGAAGCTGAAGGAATCGCTTCCCCGCACCACGTCGTTGCGGAAGAAGGTGCCGGAACCGCCAAGGCTGATGACGGGATAGAGGTCGGCGGTCGCCACGCCGATCCTCGCCGTATCGGCCGCAAGCTGGCGCTCGGCCTGCCTGAGATCGGGCCTTCGCCGCAGCAATGCCGCGCCGTCTCCGATGGGAACGGCGGCAGCGGGTTCAGGCGGCACCGCGCAGAGCCGCGCCGTTTCCGGCACATCGTCCGGAGTGGTGCCGAGCAAGGCCGCCAGTTCGAACAAGGCGACCTGCCGCTGTCCTTCGAACGCCGGAAGCGCTGCCTTGGCGGTCGCCTCGGCCGCCGTAGCCCGTTCCACGTCGAGCCGGCTGGCTGATCCGGCGTGCTCCTGCGCCGTCACGAGGCGCAGGCTGTCGGTGCTGGTCTGCAAGGATTGTTGCGCCACGGACAGGGCATAAGCCGCCGCGCAGGCATCCAGATAGGCGCGGGTCGTTTCCGCAGCGACGGCCACGCGCACGGCATCGCGGGCGGCTTGGACCGCTTCGGCATCGGCGCGGGCCGCCTCGATGGCGCGCCCGATCCGGCCGAACAGATCGGCTTCCCACGCCAGCGCGACTCCGGCGTTCTGCGACCATTGCGCGTCGTTGCCGACCGGCGCGCCGACCTGCGTGGAATCGCCATAGCTGACGCCGCCCGATACCTCGGTGGATGGCAGCCGTCCGGCGCGTGCCTCCTGCAGGATCGCGCGCGCTCGGGCGNGATTGGCCGATGCGACGCGCAGGTCCGTGTTGGCCGCGAGGGCCTGCTCGATCAGGCTGTCGAGCGCCGGATCGCGGTAGAGCCGCCACCAATCGTCGGGCAGGTCGCCAGCCCGATCGATGCCGTCGGCCGTCGTGATGAACGGCCCTGCCGACGCAGCGGGGGTCTGCGGGGGGGCATAGGCAGGGCCGGCCGCGCAAGCCGAAGCGAGCAGCGGCAAGAGGATAAGAGAGAGCCGGGACTTACGCATGGGCCAGACCCCCTTCAGCCGGGTATTCGCCGGTTTCGGTCGGCTCCTTCGGGCGGTGATCGCCCGCCAGCAGGGAATAGACTGTGGGCAGCACGAACAGCGTGAACAGCGTTCCCACCAGCAGGCCCATGACGACGACGATGCCGATGGCAAAGCGGCTGTTCGCCCCGGCGCCCCCGGCGAACAGCAGCGGCACGAGGCCGGCGGCCATCGCCGCGGTGGTCATCAGGATCGGCCGCATCCGCACCGCTGCGGCATGGCGGATCGCCTCGACCCGGCTCCAGCCTTCATGCCGCTGCATCTCGTTGGCGAAGGACACCATCAGGATGCCGTGCTTGGAAATCAGCCCGATCAGCGTGACGAGCCCAATCTGGGTGTAGATGTTGAGCGTGGCATAGCCGAGATAGAGCGGCGCCAGCGCCCCGCATATCGCCAGCGGCACAGTGACGAGGATCACCAGCGGATCGCGGAAGCTCTCGAACTGCGCCGCCAGCACGAGGAAGATTACCACCAGCGCGAAGCCGAAGGAGACGGTCAGCCGGTTGCCTTCCTGCACATATTGCCGGCTGTTCGACAGCCAGTCGACGCTCGTGCCCTCGGGCAGCGTCTGGCTTTGCAGGAAGTCCACCGCCTGTCCCATGGTCACGCCCGGCAGCAGCACGGCCGACAGCGTGGCGCTGTTNATCTGGTTGAACTGCGGCAGCCGGTTAGGCTGTGGGCGTATTTCGACGCTGGCGATGGTGGCGAGCGGAACGAGGCTGCCCGACGCCGTTCTCACCTGGAACCGGCCGAGATCGTCGGGCGCGAGCCGGTGGCTCTGCGGAACCTGCGCGATCACGTCATACGAGCGGTCGTGCCAGTTGAACCGGTTCACATAATTCTCGCCGACGAGGATCGCCAGCGTGTCGGCGACTTCGGACATGCTGACGCCCATTTCGCCCGCTTTCGCGCGGTCGATGATGATGTGCGCTTCGGGGCTGTCGAAGGCGAGGTCGCTGTCCACGAAGGCGAACAGTCCGCTGCCCCAGGCGGCGCCCTTGATGGTTTCGAGCGTCTGGTAGATTTGCGGAAAATCGTCCGCCGAGCGGATCACCATCTGCACCGGCAGGCCGCCGCTGCCCGCAGGCAAGGGACTGTCCTGAAAGGCGGTCGCATAGACGCCGGTCACCGCCGCCGTGCGCGCGGTCAGCTCCGCCTGAATGTCGTCGGCCGAACGGTCCCGTTCCGCCCAGTCCTTGAGCACGACGCCGCCGAACCCGCCATTGGCGTTGTTATCGCCGCCCGAGCCGAACCAGCTGCTCCTGAACTCGGGTAGGGTCTGGAAGATGCGCTCGACTTCATCGCTATAGCGCCGCGTGTAATCGAGGTTGGCATATTGCGGCGCCTTGGTCTGCACGAAGACATATCCCATGTCCTCCGGCGGGGCGAGTTCGCGCTGGGCGCCGGTGAACAGCAACACAATCGCGCCGAGCATGGCGACGCCCACGATCAGGACGGCCGCCCGCGCCGCCAGCGTCCGGTCCAGCAGGCGGGAATAGCCGGTAGTGAGGCGGTGCATGCTGCGCTCGATGGCCTGGCTCAGCCTGCCTTCGCCCAGTTTCGAATGGAGCAGTTTGCCGCTCATCATGGGCGACAAAGTCAGCGCGACCACGCCGGAGACGATGACGGAGCCTGCCAGCGTGAAGGCGAATTCGCGGAACAGCGCCCCTGTCAGGCCGCCCATCAGTCCGATCGGGGCATAGACGGCGGCGAGCGTGATCGTCATCGCGATCACCGGCCCGACGATTTCCCGCGCGCCGACCAGGGCGGCGTCGAACGGCTTCAGCCCTTCCTCGATATGCCGGTGGATATTCTCGACGACGACGATCGCGTCATCGACCACCAGCCCGATGGCAAGGACCATCGCCAGCAGCGTCAGCAAGTTGAAGGAGAAACCGAACGCCAGCATCAGCGCCGCCGTGCCCAGCAGCGAAAGCGGAATGGTGACGATGGGGATGATGACGGCGCGCAGAGAGCCGAGGAACAGGAAGATCACGACAACCACGATCAGGACTGCCTCGATCAACGTGCGCTCGACCTCATCGATGGAGGCGTTGACGAAATGGGCGACGTCGAAATCATTGGCAACCTCCACCCCCGGCGGGGCGACGCGCTGGATTTCCGGCAGCAGCGCCTTTACCGCTGCGACGATTTCCAGCGGGTTTCCGTCCGGCGTCGGCGAAATGGCGATGGACACGCCGGGGCGGCCGGAGGCCTGCGCGGCAGCGTCATAATTCTGGCCGCCAAGCTCCACGGTGGCGATATCCCCCAGCCGCACGACGCCGCTGTTGCCGGTCTTCACGACCATGCGGCGAAAGGATTCCACATCCCGCAAGTCGGTGCCGGCGGTGATGTTGATCGCGGTATTCTCGCCCTTCAGCTTTCCGGGGGACGCCTGCACATTGTTGGCGCGCAAGGCGGCCGCGATATCGCCCGCCGTCAGGCCGCGCGCGGCGAGCTTCACCGGATCGACCCACACGCGCATTGCCAGCGGCGCGCCGCCGCTGATCTGGGCGGATGCCACACCGCGGACCGAGGTCAGAAGCGGCTGGGCGACGCGCGTCGCGAAATCCACCAGCTGCGGCGGCGGCAGATCGTCGCTGATGAAGGAGATATACTGGATCGCCGAAGCGCCGTCGGTGATCTTGGTGATGACGGGATCGGTAACGCCCGTGGGCAGGCGGAACTTGACCTGCTGCACCTTGGCGAGGATTTCCGTCATCGCCCGGTCCGCGTCGGCATTGAGCACCAGCTTCGCGCTGATCCGGCTGCTGCCTTGCAGCGATGTCGAGGTTATATACTCGATGCCGCTGGCGGTCGCGATGGCTTGGGCGATGGGCGTGGTGACGAAACCCTGCATCACATCCTGCGTCGCGCCGGGAAACGCCGTGTCGATCGTGATCGTCGCGCTTTCCATCCGGGGATATTGCCGGACCGGAAGGCTGAACGTCGCACTGACGCCCACCAGCAGGATCAGCAGGCTGACCACGATCGCGAGGATGGGGCGACGGATAAAGATGTCGGTGAACGCCATATCAGCGGCCTCCAGCTCGTGCGGGGGCGGTCACGGTCACGTCCGCGCCGGGCTGGATGCGAAGCTGCCCTGCCGTCACCACGACATCGCCGGGCTTCAGGCCCCGTTCGATCACTATGTCATTGCCGATTCGTCGTCCGGTGCGGACCGGAACGAACTCCGCCTTGCCGCCTTTCCGGGCATCCTTGCCGCGAATGACGATCACGCTGTCGCCCTGCGCCGATGTCTGGATAGCCGTCGCCGGAACGACGAGCGCACCTGTTTGGGGCGGCAGCACCAGCGAGGCGGTGACATACATGCCGGGGCGAAGCACCCGGTCGGGGTTGGGCAGGATCGCCTGTACGGCAATATTGCGCGTGTCCTCGCCGATCCGGGGTTCGACCGCGTTCACGCGCGCGGTGAATGTCCGCTGCGGATAGGCATCGCTCGCGACCGTGACCGTGGCGCCCGGCTTGATCATCCCGAGGTTCTGCTGCGGCAGCGCGAATTCCACATAAAGGCGCGACAGGTCGGTCAGCGTGGCGATCGGATCGCCGGGATTGAGATACTGGCCGGGATTGACGCGGCGGATGCCGATCTGTCCGGCAAAGGGCGCGCGCACCTGCTTCTGGATCAGCCGGGCGTCGAGCTGGCGCACCGCCGCAAGCGCCTGATCCCGTTCCGCGCGGCGCTCTTCAAGCTGTTCGCGCGGTTCCGCGCCGCTCGGTGCAAGCTCTTCCGAGCGCACAACCTGCATGCGCGCGAAGGCAGCCCTTGCCCGCGCCGCGTCCCGGTCCGCCCGTTCCGGCCCGTCGAAAAGCTGAACAAGCAAGGCCCCGGCACCGACCTCTGCGCCCGAATCAAACCGGATTACCGAAACGCGACCGGCAACTTCGGCTGACAATTCGACTTCGCGCACGGCCCTGAGAGTGCCGATCGCTTCCAGGGACAGGGGAACGTTCCTTGGCTCCAGTTGCACGGCGGCCACGGGCAGCGGTGCTTGATGCCACTCCTGCGCCTGTCCCGCCTTGAGCATGCGCCAGACGAACAAGCCTCCCAGCACAAGGGCAAGGGCGAAGACCGTTGCAAGGATGGTGCGAATGTGTGGGAGGCGCGCTTTCGTGCGCTCGATCAAGCTCATGTCGGCTCCGGTTTATGTCCGCGAGTTCGGACGGAATGGATGCTTGCGGAACAAGCCGACCTGCCTCATACAACCTCAACATTTGTTGAGGTCAAGGACTATTTATGTCTCCCGCGATGCCGCAGGCGCTGTCCGTTGGCGAAGTGGCGCGCCGCAGCGGCGTTCCCGTTTCGACGGTTCATTTCTACGAGAAGCAGGGTCTGATCGCGGGCTGGCGCACGGAAGGAAACCAGCGCCGTTATCACCGCTCCGTCCTGCGCCGGATCGCCATCATCCGCATTGCCCAGCGTGCCGGCATCCCGCTGGCGATCATCAAGGACGCGCTGGCCGATATGCCGCACGACCATGTTCCAACCGCGCGGGACTGGCGGAATTTCACCGATGCCTGGACCGGCATGCTCAACGAGCGGATCATGTCGCTGACTCAGCTTCGCGACCAGATCGTGAGCTGCATCGGCTGCGGCTGCCTGTCGCTTGAGGAATGTCCGCTACGCAATCCGATGGATGAACTGGGGCGGTCGGGACCGGGGCCGCGGCGACTGAATAATCGCTAGCCTGCGCTACCCTCGAGAGGGTGGGTAAATATTAATGGACAATTTGTGCTTAGAATTTTGCGCCCATCATCATTTCGTCAACGTCAGGCCGCCTCTCAGGTCCCTCTCGGCGGGTGGGCTGGTCGCGCGGACGTGCCTTGCGGCGGGCCTGATCCAACGCTGCGTCGCCATGTTCAAGCAGAAGCTCTTCGACTGCGAGCGACACCGCGTTCTCGAACCGGCGGGAGCGCTGCCAGCGAAGGCCGTGGAGCCACCGCTTCATCATGATCGGATCGAGCCGGAAAGGGGAAGAGTAAGGGTCATGTCCGCGGAAGCGACGTCTCGCTTGCGGCAGGCGCTGGAGCTGATGCCGGCGCATCCAGCTGGACGGCGATGCGGAGCGGCAGCAGCATGTCGCGCGGCGGCGCGGCCGCGAGCTGCTGGCCGACGATCAGCGCCTGCATATCGGCATTGGCCTCCGCATGGGTGAAGGCAGGATAGTCGATGCGTGAGATTTTGCCGTCGCGCTCGATCCAGACCTTGATGACCAGGGGCGCGGTTGCCGCGTCTGGTGCGGGTCGGGTCGCATCGAGATAGGCGCGCAGACCTGTCACCGGCTCGTTGTGCGCCTCGAGCCAACCGGTGATGGAGGTTGTCGCGAACTCGGCGTAGCGCACCCATTCGACCGGCGCGGCCGAAGGCGCGACACTCTGCGCCGCAACAGGCGTGGTCGAGGCGATCCCGGCGCCGACAAGGGCCGCAATCCAGCGTGTGACGCGGGACAAAGGTGAGGATTTGGAGGTAGACCGCATCAGCGCGCTCCCAGAAACATGAGGCCGACAAGCACTGCGGCTGCGACACTCACCATGCGATAGAAATGAAGCTCGAAAGCGCCGACCGGGCGGCTCCGCTTGACCGCCCGGACCCGCGCCCGGCGCTTTTGTTCGGCAACGCAATCAGCACGGATCGCCTGGACCCAGCCCGCTAACCCGCGAACGCCGGCGACCGGACCCTCAGACACCGGCGCCTCCGCCGGCGATGATGCGCGGCCGCCAGTCCCGGCTACCCCGAGGGATGCAGGCGCCGGGGATGGCGTTCATGTAGGAATCGACCATGGCCTCCGCCTCGCGGTAGAGGATTGCGATCGCGCCAAGGGCCAACAGGCTGGTGATGAGAACCCCCAGCATGAAGGCCGCAAGGGCAATCAGGATCGTCCCCATGGTCGCTTCCCTCTTTCCGGCCTATCGCTGCGCTGGCGCCTGGACGGCTGGCTGTTGCTGCGGCAGGCGCTCGCGTTCGAAGCTGATGGTCTGGATGCGGGCATCCAGCGCGCGCACGACGTCCGCTGTCAGATCGTTGGCGAAATTGCCGCCGAGCGCCGCGCCGCGATCGAACAGCAGGCCGCAATTCTTGGCTTGATAGACCTGGGCAATGACCGGCTGCGCTTCGGTCGCGATGCGCTCCAGCGCCTTGGCGCGGGTCGCGTCGATCTCACGGCTGGAATGGGCGGCCTGCGTTTGCAGCGCCTGCCAGTTGCGCGCCAAGGTTTCGCGGCGCTGACGGTTGGCCGCATTGTCGGGCTGACCTTCGAGTGCGCGTGCTTCGGTTTCCAGAGCCGGGCGCTGCCCGTCGATTTCGGCCT
The DNA here is from genome assembly GCF_001853345.1 of Edaphosphingomonas haloaromaticamans. NCBI lineage: Bacteria > Pseudomonadati > Pseudomonadota > Alphaproteobacteria > Sphingomonadales > Rhizorhabdaceae > Edaphosphingomonas > Edaphosphingomonas haloaromaticamans. The sequence goes on from NZ_MIPT01000001.1 coordinate 2,125,804, forward strand.
GAGCGGCGCGGGTCAGCTCGGCCAGACGCGCAGACGCGGCCTTGCCGACAGCGGCATTGGCGAAGATGGCTTCGCGCGAGAGCAGGCAGACACCGGGCACGACTGGGCCGCCAAGGGGCTGCGCGGCTGGGGCAGCGGCAGGTGCCTGTCCGCCACCGACCGTCTGCGCCCAGGCAGAGGCGCCTGTGAAGGCGGAAGCGAGAATAAGGGCGGAGAGGAGAAGAGGACGGCTGTTCATGATACGACTTTCCTGGACTTGTTGGACTTTGCCGGGGCGTCGGCCTCGGCAGTAGCGGGTTCGTTCGAAGCACCTGACGATGACGGTTCCGCGACGAGACGCAGCGCCTGCCGATCGACCAGCGCGCGGAAGCGGTCGAGCGAGGCCAGGTGATGATGCACGAGCGCAAGCAGGCCTTGCTTGTGCCAGGCAACGACCGTCTCATCATCGAGGCCTGCAAATTTCTGAGCGTCGACGATCAGGAAGTTATTGAGACCCAGCTTGCGGCCATCGGGCAGGGTCGCATCCGCCCGCCGGTCGACCAGCAGATCCTTTTCCTTCAGCGCATCCGTGAACAGCTTGGTCAGTTCCGCTTCCCGGCCGAACGCTGTGCAGAACTCCAGCGCCTGCTGCGTCAACGCGGAGGGCTTGCCGTCCTCGAACAGCGCCGTACCTTCAGTCCCGCCCTGGACGACCCGATCCGAACCGCTGTCGATCGACAGGGCAAAGCCGTCGGGCTCCTCGGTCCTGACGAAGGTGAAGGGATATCGGCGGACATAAGCGGGGATGTAGCAATCGCTCGCCCAGCGGCCGTCCTCGACGAAGAGATTGGTCGGCTCCAGGCCCAGCACGACGATCGGCTGCGCGGTGTCGCCGGCGAATAGGACCGGATAGCTACGTGCCGCCGCAACGATTTCGCTCGCCACGATCGGCAGGAATGGCGTTTCGGCCGCGAAGGACACATCGCCGGCCTTCAGGCGCCAGTCAGCGTGAACGGTCGAATGGAGCGGCTGCAAGGCCTTGTAGAAGAGCGGAAGCATGGGGGCAGCGGTCGAGGCCGCAGCATTGGCGTTGTCTGCCATGATTAAACAATCTCCGAATGAGGTAGTCCGGGACGGCGGCAGTGGACTGCCGCCGTCCCGGTGGGAGCGGGCCGACCATTCGGCCCAAACTGTTCGGCTTACTCGCCGAAGCCGAGGAAGCGGACGTTCAGGATCGTCGGGATCTCGGTCCGAACCTGCGGCCGCGCCCGCTCGGCCAGCTCCGCCGCCTGATTGGCGACGGCGCTGGAGGCCGAGGAGGCCGAGGTGAGCGCGCCGGTATTGACCGCCGCGACCACCGGGATGCCGGCGGCTTCGCCCTGCACCTTGATGTTGGCGGCGTTGAGCACCTGGAGCGCGGCGAGGTTGATGTTCCCCGACACGCGGATGCCCGCTTCGCCCGCATCGATCGTGCCCAAAGGCGCGATCAGGTCGATGTCACCGGCCGGCACCTCGGGAATCGGGTTCAGCGTGGCGATGCCCGCGCCGGACGAGGGCACCTGCGGGGCGAGGCGAACATTGCCATAGGCGTCATATGTGCGAAGTGGCGGGGTATACAGCACCGTGGTGTTCGCCCCGCGTCCGGCGTTGATGTCGCCCTCCTCGGACCAGCCGAGGATGCTGCCGCCATAGGTGGTCATGATGCGTGAGAGACCGAGCAGGAGCGATTGTTCGCTGAAGATGCGGATATCGCCACTGCCCTGCGTCATGACGCCGGCGGTCTTCTGGTCCTCGTCGGTCATCACATTCTGAACGCCGACGACGATCTGGCCGCCGGGCGCCATCATTTCGATGTCGCCGCCGAAGTTGGTGCGAACGCCCGAGCCGCGATACATGATGATATCGCCGCTGCGGTCGATGACATTGCCGTCTGCATCCTTGTCCGGGAACAAGGTAGCGACCGCGAGACGCCCGCGAAGATAGGAACCGAGGCGCGGGCCATCGGCGTCGTTATATTCGCGTCCGCCTTCACGCAGTTCCGAGAAATAGACCTGCCGCAGGAAGATGCGCTGTTGCTCCGGTGAGAGACCGTCGAACCGCTCCTGCACCTGTGTCAGTAAGCCGGACTGCGCTTCATTCAGCGACGCTGCGCCATCGGCATAGCCATAGTCGAACATATCGGTCGAGCGCAGCAGGGCCGAGAGATTGCCCTGGTTGGTCGCCGCATCCTTGAAGCCCAGGGCCGAAAGGCGCTCCCCGAGCTGTGCGGCGGGAAGCTTCACGCCATTCGCGTCGACCAGCCCATTAGCGGAGACGAATTCGGCAAATGAACCCTCAGCGACGTAGCCGTAACGGTCGAACAGCCAGGCGGCGAGTTCGGCGTCATAGACCTTCACCAACTTGCCGACGCTCTCGACAATGCCCTCGTCGGTCACGCCATTCTGTTCGCCCAGAGGACGCGCCGGATCGGCCAGCCGAGACGGATCGAGATAGAAGTCCCGCACCGCATCCCAGTTCACGCCGGTCATGCCCGCTATCAACGCGATCGAGGCGCCATCGGACGTATCATCGGCCCGGATCGGCCCGATCGAGGTGAAGGAACCCCGATCCTCCTGGAGGATGTTGCGCCCCGCTGTGACCTCAAGCGTCCCCGGACCGGCAATGTCGAAGTTGCTGTAGATGATGTCCCGACCGGCCGAAATCACCGAAACATCAGTATCGTTGCTGTGGACGATGAGATTGGATGCGCCCACGGTGCCGCTTGCAACGATGTCACGCCCAGCAGTCATGCGCAGCGGGCCTCCGCCGACATACCAGTCCAACAAGGTGCGCCCACTTCCCGAATTAAAGCTGAGCATTTCACCACTGCCCAGGCCGACGATATCGCCCCCGACAGCATAGATTCGCACAGGAAGTCGATCAGCCCAGTTCGACGACGAGACGGCAGCTGAGTTGGGTCCGAAGGCGAAGAGCGAATATGTATCGTTCCACGTCTTGAGTTCGCCATTGTTGGTTGCGTCGATTGCCGAACCATCGAGCGAGAGGTTCATGGCGCGTTCGCTGTACCGGCCATCTTCGCGTCCGACAAATGCCGGGTTAAATGGTGTCGGCAGGAGCGTGTCGGTGAAAGACACGCTGATTACATGGCGCGACGCGAGGTTTGAGGAACGTGTCAGATCGCCACCATAAATGGACCCTGCTGCCAACAATGAGAGTTCGCCGGAAGGCGAGGGCGAGAGGCGGTCGCGGGTCACGAGATCATTCGTCATGCCTGCCGATGCGCCGAAATAGAGATCTCCGCCCATCGCCGTGACCCGCAGAATCGCCGGCCAGGTGTCGGCAATGTCGGCCGCGGCGATCAGTGTCTGGCTCGTTTCGATCCCATGCTTGCCCGGCGCGATGTCTCCGCCTGCCGACTGTAGATTGATGGCAGTGTGATCGGTCCAGAGGCTGAACCAGCTGTTGCCGCCGCCCCCATAGTTGACCCCATTCACCGTGAAGGGCTGCGTATTGAGACCGATGCTGCGTGTGGCGTCGCCTGCGCCGGCAATCACCTGGTCGCCAAGGGTCCGCACCGTAAAGACTGAATCGCCCGGCACCAGTGTGACACCCGATAGCGCCTCCGCCTTCGTGGTCTCGAACGGATCGGTGCCGCGCGGATCGAGCGGATTAGGAAGAGACATTGAGCGATAGCCGGCCTGTACGGCGCCGATCGAATCGGCATCAACACTGGTCGATCCCCGCAGGTTGACAATGCTGCCACCGAGGCTGGCTTTGGCATTGGCGGCATCACCTTCGACATAAGGATTGAGCGCCCCGCCGATCCTTATGACCATGTCACCGCCCCCGGTGAGCCTCAGCGTGCCGTCCGCTGCCACACGACCGGTCGAACCAACAGCCAGAACAAGGCCTTCGCTACGACTATCACCATAGTTAAATGAAGTGTTTTCACCGCCACGCTTGGCCGTGCGGCCCGCATCTCCGCCAATACGAACTGTCAGATTGCCTCCGCCAAGCGTGCCGAAGCCGGTAAAGCCGGTTATTGCCGGGTTCGCAATGCTGCTGCCATTTGCCGAGGAAACATAGGTGCCGAAGTTGATCCACCATGCCGTCGGGATCTTTTCATCCGTGACGGCGCCACCCGAACCCTGCCGCCACAACCAGTTGCCGGCGACCGCACTCGATTGATAGCTCTGCCCGTTCTCCAGCATGCGGAAACCCAGGATATCACCGACTAGATCGCCGCCGGCCGTGATCGCCAGATTGCCCCCACCGTCAGGATACCAGGCATGATAACTGGCAAGGGTGGCCGAATAATCTGTATCGCCGCCAAGCACCACGCCAGTTGGCAAGGTTCCACGCCGAAGGTCGTAGCCATCGCCCGGATCGGTCGCCGTGCCGGCAGTATAGATTCCATAGAGCGAGGACATGCGGATGTCCCCCGCCGCCGTCAGCGACAGATCGCCCGTACCCGTTCGGATCACGCTGATACCCGGCGCGACATAATCATATCCCGTCCAAACCTTCGGCCCACCGCCTTCCTGAACGAGGCACAAATCAGGGAAGGGAGCGCACCAGGCTGCTTGTTCATCTTCTGACACGGGCTCGCCCGCAGGCATTCCCAGCCAGTTGTCAGGCGCCCAGACAATCTGGTCGCCGCCTGTCTGTTTCACGGCGCACAATGTCGAATCATATTCGCACCATGACGCTTCCTCTTCCGAAACCGGCGTGCCGGGCTCATAGCCTAGCCAGTTGCCGTCCGCCCAGACGAGTATCTCGCCACCGACTTCCTGCATGGCGCACAATGTCGAGTCATACTCGCACCATGATGCCTCCTCTTCCGAAACCGGCGTGCCCGGTTCGTAGCCCAGCCAGTTACCTTCTGCCCATACGAGTATCTCGCTGCCCGTGCTACTGAACGTCGGCGTACCACTATAGTGGGTGTCTGCCAGCCGAATCGTCCCGACCGAGGCCGGATCGAGCGCCTTGCGATCAGCCGAGGCGACATCTGCCCCAGCAACGAGTTGGAAGCTCCAGCTGCTGGTGCCCGAAGCCAGCATCGGGGCCACGGCCCAATTGCGATTGATGAATCCCTGATCGGATGGACGGAGGTTGATACCAAGATCATCGACAAGTTGAACGTCCGTCATTGACGGGATGAGGGCCCCACGTGGCAAAGTGATCCGTTCGTTCGTCACCATTTCGACCGGCAAGGGCGCGCCCTTGGGCCAGATCAAGGCATCCACCGCTGCGCTGCTGGAGAGCGCAGTGCCCGCGCCCAGCTTCATCCCCGGCGTCAACGTCACCATATTGTCGAGCACCATCCCCGCAGAATAAGCCACCGATCCATCGGCATTATAGATGTTGGCGGATAGGGCAGATCCGGCGCCGAGCGTGAGCTGTCCAGTCAGCGCCACGTCGACCGGCAGCACCGTGCCGGCGGGAAGAGTGAGAGCGCCAACGGGCACGTCATAATTCAGCGTCGCTTCCCGCGGGAAAGTCGTTCCCGTATCCAGCACGACACCGTCGATCGGAATGATGATATCCCCACCAAAGGGAGTGAGGCCGCCGACGAGTCCGTTAGGACCTTTGGTTTCCGTGAGCACCCATCCATCGTCATCAGCCGTGGCGGCGGGTGGCGCGAAACCGTCAGTGATGCTGCCTAGGATGTTGAGGTCGCCGGCGGCCCGCAGCACCAGTACGCCCGGCTCGCCGAAACCGCGCAGCGCCGGATCGATCCGGTTGGCTTCCGGTCNGTAACGATAGCCCGACATATCGAGGTCGCCGAGCACCGTCAGCGTTCCTGAAGGATTGACCGCTGCATTGCTCACGATCTCAACACCAGGGCGCAGATGATATTGTCCCAGCCCCGCCAGGCGAGCGGAAAGCGCTGCATTGCCCAACGCCAAATTGATGAAGGTGGTGCTGTCGAGGTCAATCCGGTCGAGATAAGCCTGGGTGACAAGCTGGGGCCGTTCGCCGGAAACGTCCGGCAGATCGGCCAGCGGCGCATCGTCATAAGTGCGGAAGGCATTGACGGCGATCGACTTGGCGCCTTGGATGTCTACCATGCCGCCCACGTCTATTGCGACGTCGTCCGTTGCCGTGCGCTGCGCGTTCAAGTCGAGCGAGCCCCGTGCTGCGCCATCGTTCTGGCCAGGCACATCGGTACCGGCACGCAGGTCAATCCGCGCGCTGTCGCCGAGGACCAGCGTACCCGCCGTGCTGGAGAGATCGACAACCGCGCGGTTGGGGCTATCGATAATCTGACCATAGCTATCTACGCGAAGACCCGTGCCATGGGCATCGAGCGCGCCGTTGACGACGAGATCGCCAATGGCCGCAAGACGGATTGCGCCGACCCCCTGACCGCTGGCATCAATCGTCCCCTCGATGGTAAGGCTGCCACCATCGAGCACAATCTGAACATCTTGCGCCTTCACGCCGTCACCCACGGTGAGGTCACCTTGTCGGATGCGAAAGCGCCTTGCTCCGAAAACCTCGCCTGCGTTAAGCTGGGTGTTTAGCTCTCCGAAATCCGCAAGGGACTGCGCCTGGACCGCCAACTCCGCTCCGTTGTAGGCGATTTCGGAGCCTCCGGCATCGGCCCTGCCCGTAGCGGAACCGAGAATCGTACTCGCCAGATCGACATGTCCGGCACCTGTGCCAAGTGCGGTGACACTTATCGTGCCCGCGCGATTGTTGACGGCGGACAGGTCAATGATCGAACCGGCGCTGGCAGAGATATTGCCGCCCGTGCTTTCCATCAGAAGATCGCCGCCCCAACTATACTGCGTGACGTCAACCATCTCGACCGCTCGACCCGAAAGATCGATGCGAGCCAGGTCGCCGAGCACGAGGTCGCCGCTTGCCGACAGCGTGAGCTTTCCCGATGGCAGGATCACCGCGCTGTCAATCGAAAGGTTGCGACCGTAAATCGCCAGCTGCGCCCCCAGCGCATCGCTGGCGACCTCACCCGCCACGCCCTCCGGCGCCATCACGCTCACGTCGCCGCCTGCCCTCACGGTGAGCATCGATCCGGCTTCCCCGGTCAGCACAGGAGCAGTGACGACAAGGTTGCCGCCCTGATAATCCCAGCCCTTACCGGTCACATAGTCGCCGCGTGTTTCATAGACCGAAAGCATGCTTTTGCCGCTGCTGACAATACGCTCGGCTGCTGTGAGGTTGACTTGCCCGAAGCCGAGCACAAGCCGCTCATCGATACCCGTGGAAGATTGGGTGTTCGCCCCATGACCGAAGAGGATCGAGTTCGCCCGGATATCAAGCATGCCCTTACCCAGCAGACCGGCGACCGGAGCGCCTGCCTCACCGTCCGTGCCGGTCCAGATGAATTCGCCCGCGTGGATCGTCGCGACATCGCTATCGGCGCCATAACCAAAGATAGCAGGCGTGCCGAACACGAGTTGATCGAGCGACGAGGCATCAAGGTCAACCGCGCCATAGACATTGACCGCTCTTGTTGCATTGAGCTCCAGCATCTCGACCGCCGGCGCGTGCGTCGCGTTATTCCCCGCCAGGATCTCGGCAAGGCGGGTCTGGTTGAGTTCCAGCCCATCCGGCAACTGTCCGCTTGCCTCGGCTGCCGCCAGCGCCGCACTCTCTCCCAGATTTACCGAGGATACGCCCAGTACCAGCCTGCGCGTACCATATGCCACCTTCTTCTCGATGGTGAGCACGCGATTGGTCGCAAGAGCGATGGTCCCTTCGGACAGGAGTTGCGTCGTCCGGTCGCAAGCATCGGTCACGCATGCTCCAACATTAACGTAGAGGCCATCGGGAGAATTGGGATTTTCTTCCTGAAGGAACAGATTGAACCACCCGTTGGAGAGGGCCAGCACGCCGAGGCCGCCGAAAATATAGCCGTCGTCGGAATCATAGCTGGATTCACCCATGCCAATGGTGCTGAGAGTGGCCCCTTCCTCGATCGTCAACGTGCCCCCGTCATTACCCATGGACTTTGAACCGGCCATAATAATGTCGGCGGCGGAGATCGCCGCGCCGCTGCGGATGGTTAGCGAACCCTCGCCATTCACAGTGACGTAGCGGCCGCTCTTGCCATACAGGCTGGACAGCGTGGCATTGAGGATGAGGCGCGGCGCTTCGAGCGCACTTAGCGCGCCCGCATCAACCGACGCGGAATCCAGCCCCGCCGATGCTTGCGCGCCGGTCGCCACGACCTCGCCGATGCCACGCACCTGCACCGCGCCAGCGTAGCCTTCGCTATCCTTCGCAGCCGCAAGATTCACGTCGCCCAGCACTCGCAGCGCCAAGCCGTCCGCGCTGTCGGTGCCGCGGGTGAACGCAAGATCCAATGTCCCGCCATCGGAAGTCATCATCGCGCGCGGCATGCCCAGTCGGGCGGCATCGGCCGCGACGAAGGCGTTGTAGCCCATCTCGTTGTAGCCGGAATGCGCGCGTACAGCGTCCGCGGAAGTCAATGTCACCCGTCTAGGCAGGGTATCCCGTATCGCGGTATTGGCGATGCCGAGTGTACCCTGCGTCAGATAAGAGCCGTTGCCGATCGCATTGACACCCGAATAGCCGCTGGTCATTCCCGCACCGATCTCAACACGGAAGGCGCCTGGCAGCAGCGCGTAACTGGATGGCATCAGCGTGTATGTGCCGGCAGCGAGACCGGGTACGCTCTCAAGGATTGTGATCTGTTGCCCAACCACCGGATTCCCATACCCAGCATCGGGCGCGACGGGAGCGTAGGAAGACCTGCTTGAAGGAACTATCGCGTAAACGGCATTGCCACTCGCGCTCGCGCCATAGCCTGGGTTGGCATTGATCAGCGCGGTCTTGAGGATATCCACCGATCCGCCCCGTCCGCTCATGAAGCCGGCGCCGGCAAGATCCCCACCGCCCGAAAGATCGAGCAGCGCTCCGCTTTGCACATCGAGACGAGCGGACTTCACTTCGAGGCCATGACCCCAGTCCGTACCGCTGATGGCGGTGAGTGCAACGGGCGAACCATTGTAGTCATATTCGATGCCGTCGACAGTTCCGCCATAAGGCATCGTCAGTCCGGCGGCACTGATCGAGGTCTCACTGCCTGGAAGCAGGTTGACCAAGGACGTGACTTGTCTGTTGAAGGTCGAACCGATCGTAATCAATCCGAAGGGCGCGCGCACCACGCCGCCCTGATTGATGGTTTCGGCACCCAAGGCTAGCATGCCAAAAGCGGAATAGGGCATTTCGGCAATACTGTCGTCGTAGCGGAGGATCGTTAAACTGCTACCTGCCCGAAAAGCCTCACCCTCTCCCTGATAGCCACTCATGATTCTGCCGCCGACACCCGTTGCCGGATATATTTGCGCTGCTGTGAGGGTAATGTCGCCCGAGGAAGACAGTTCCGTAGTGGCATTGGTCGGCAATCCGCGCCCCGGCGTGCCTGCAAGCATCCGCAGGTCGCCGCGGCTGGTGAGATCGATCTGCGCGAAGCCGCGCCGATCCAATATCTCACCGGTCGATTGATCGGCAGTGCGGGCGCCGAAGCCTACCCGATCGCGCACATCGATCAAATCGGCTACGACCGAGAACAGCGCGTTCGTTGGCGCCTGCGATATGCCGTCGCCCCAGTGAAGCGAAGGCATCTCATAATGCTCAGGACCTATGCGCGTCGTGCCGGCCAGGCGCAGGTAAGGAGTCGCAATGGATACCCGGCTATCCTCTGCGGCGGCGACCGTCAGCGCATATGTGCCCGCATAAAAACGAGCGCTCTGGCCCAACGAGAGTGTGACGCTACCGTCAAACGACAGCGCGCCGTTCACCAACAGCGAGACGTTGTCGAAACCGCCAGCCTCGATCCTGTCGGCTCCGAAATATCCGGTCCCCGCGACAAGGTCACCATGAACTCCATTGACGCCGAAACCTTCAGGAAGCAGGCTTTCGCCCTGCTCCTGCGACAGTATGAATTCACGCGGTCGGAGCAGGTCCGCATACGCTTCCCCCACACGATAGGCCGCCGATTCCAGCGCAAGGCCAAGCGTTCCGCCCGCAGCGCCTTTACCGCCGGCCTCGGCCTTCACAGTGCCGTCCAGATAGAGCCCGACATTGGATTTGGCGACAATCGTACCGCCGTCACTGACAACCTGCGTCGTAATAGAGGGCATACCCATCGTAGAAGGAAGGTCGAGTGTCGCCTGCGTACCGGAGGCATCGAGTAGCGCACCAGTTTCGATGACGATGAACGCATCCGCAGCCTTGGCCGAGCCGGTGTCCTCCCAATCAAGGCCGCCACCGAGGGCGATCGTTCCCCCATCCGCAACAATGCCGTAACGGCGCCCCAGCCTGTCCACGGCGGTAGCAGAGCGGGCGGCGACATCGATCACAGCTTCGCTGCCGATACGAATCAGGCCCGGTTCGGGAGAACCGTAGCCATCAGAAACGGCTGTCGCCAGGCGAGGAACATCCAGCGTAACATTGCCTCCCCAAGCGTAAAGGCCGCCATCGACCGCAATATTTTTGCCTAGCAACGTGATGGATTGGCCAGGATCGACATTTATCGCAGCTTGGCGTCCAATGAGAATTCCGCCAATAGCCTCATCGCTTCCAGCCGGCGCTCCCAGCGTGGCGGAGATAGTCAGGCTTGCTCCCCCCCGCCGGGTCAAAACGCCATCTACCGGATTTTCCAAATAGGTGGGTGGCGTCCAAAGGTCGAGCGCTTCGGACAGCGGCGCGCCGGTAGCCGCATCCGGCGCGAATTCGCCAAAAAGCAACACCGGCATGACTACGGACAGATCCGTGCCATCGGCCACTGTCACGCCCTTGCGTCCGACTAACTCGTAACTAGCGAAACCGGTCTGAAAGATCGCAGTATCGACTTGTGTGCCGCCCTGTTCATCGGCCGCGCCAACAGTGAACGTCTTGCCGGTTTCGAGATGTAGCGTGCCGCCGCCCAGCACGCCGACGCCACGTATTTCCCCGTCGAGCAGGAGCGTGCCATCCGGCGCAACAATAGCATTATAGCCATCCGCAACGAGCGAAACGTCACCGCCGGCTCCGCCCCTTGTATCATTCTGGGCGAGGATCGCTCCACCAGATGAAACATCTATCAGGCTGCCTTCCGCCAGAGCCAGATCATGGGTAGAGGCCAGGGTGACTTTGCCGCCATCGAGATAACCCAGCTTTCCAGTGTCGGAAGCATTGAGGGCGGTATTGACCCACAGGCCGGTGAGATCGAGCGTTACGCCTTCACCGACCGCGATAAGCGAGCCCCCATTCCCATCCAGGAGAACCTGTGCGCTGCTTCCATAGTGATTGCTTGCCCGGTTGGTCGCATTGATCGAGCCACTATGGGCGGTGACGTCCGCATTGAAGTCAATCGTTGGCGCAACCAGCTTTAGCGCCCCGCCATCGGCCAGTGTCAGGGGATTGTCGATGGCGATCACGCCGGTTGTTTCGATGTTGAGACCGCCGAGACCAGCCTGATTGAGCAGGCCTGCGTCGAGCCAGGCGGTGCCGTTCCGCTCTTCAGGCAGTGCGTCCCCCGTCGCGAGATGCTTAGCGATGCTCGCAACATCCGCGATCTTCACCTCCACTGAATAGGGGTTGGTGTTACTCACCAACAGGTCATAGCGCCCTAAAGCCAGCGACCCCGGCTGCGCGCGGGTATGCTGCGCCACATCATAGCCATCGGTGATGCCATCGGCGCGCGCATTGACCTGCCGCTCGCCCTCGATCACCTCGGCGATGATATCGCCTTCCATGATGGCGGTCGGCGTCGAGAGAATGAGCTGGCCCGCGTCGCGCCCGACCGTATAGCCATCACTCCAGCGCCGCACGCTGCGCGCGCCCGATATCGGGTGGGACCAGACCTGGGTGTATTGTTCGCCCCAGCGCGAATGCTCGCGCACGAAGGCATCGCCCCAGGCGACCATCTTCATGCCGGCCGGCGCATTGGCGAGATCATAGAGCTTGCCGTCTGCGCCCAGCACACGGGTCGAAAGCACCCAACCGGCCTGGTAGTCGAGGCTGCCGCCGGATATGTCGAAGGTCGCGCCGCGCTGCGCCACCACCTCATTGGCAGCGAGCGTGATCGTGCCGCCGATCGCCGCCCATTCACCGATGCCATGGGCCATATTGTTCAGATGACCACCCACCTCGAGCAGGCCGCCCTTAGTGTACCAGCGATCGCCTTCATAGCCGCCGGTGCCGTCCGGAAGCAGAACCAGGTCGCGCACATCGATCCAGACGTCGGTGCTACGCAGATTGGCGTTCTCGCGGTTCTCCGGCGAATCCCGCAGCTCATTACCCTGAATGTTCACAAGGATGGAGTTGGACTCCATGTCGAGGGCGATGCCCTGAACGCCCGAGACGTCGATCAGCGCCCCGTCCTCGGCGGTGATGCGTCCAGCCGCCTGCACCGCGACCTGACCACCCTGGGCGCTGGTCTGCGATCGGCCTTCGAACACGACGTCACCGCCGGTGACAATTTCGATGCGCGACTGGTCCAGGCGATCGGCGAGCAGCGAGCGATCGTCAAACCCGCCATTGGTGGTTGTATAGCGATTGGTATTGGCGGTCTCGCTCTGTTCGATCAGCGAGTCCCGCTGGCCGTTGAGCGCGGTATCCTCACTATCCAGCTCCGGCAGGATGATCGTGAGACCTTCGCCGGACCCCACCACCTTGCCGTCGACATCGCTCAGTTCCCAGCCGCTGGCGAGCGTCACCGAGCCCTCGGCGTCGCTCACGCTGTTCAGCAGATGGATCGTGCCGCGCTGGTTGACGCCGGTGGTCGCAACGAGAACGCCTTCCTGCCGGATCGTGCGGCCAGCCAGCGTGATGTCGCCCTGGGCAGCTTCGATCAGGCCGCGGTTGATGACTGTCCCGCTGGTGGACTCGGCATCGATCAGCCCGCGCACCTCATTGCCGCGTGTCGTCGAATATTGGTTCTCCTCGGTGCCGTAGCCCCGACGGATGATGAAATCATCGCCGGCCGACAGCAGGGTCTGGCCCTTTGCCGTGACGATGCTGCCTTCGTTGGTGACCTCGGTTCCCATGAGCATGACATAGCCGCCGCCCTGGGTGGCGCTGGCAGGCGCATGGGTGGTGATCTGCGCTCCGGCCTCGATCGTGATCGCGCCGCCCGCATCGCGGAAGGAGGGCAGATAGTTGGCGCCGGAGAGCTGCGAATAGATGCCGCGATTGGTGTCGAGGAAATCGCTGTCGAGAATATTGGCCGATGAGGCGATCAGATTGCGAACATTGACCACGGACGTGCCGCCGAACAGCACGCCGTTCTGGTTGAGGATCAGCACCGTGCCGGGCGCGGTGAGCGTGCCGTGGATCTGCGAGGGGCTGGCGTCGCGCACGCGGTTGAGCACGACGGCGTCGGCGCCATAGGCCTGGTTGAACACCAGATCGGTTTCACGGCCGATATTGAAGCTGTCCCAGGTGAGGATGGCGCGCTGCTGGTCCTGATCGACCGTGACCGTGGTGCGCCCGTCCTGGCCAGCGCTCTCAACCGGATCATTGGCGCCTTGCCACAGATTGGGATCGATCTCGATGCCGGGCGCCTGCCGAAGCCCGCCCTGGCCGATGCCGTTGGGGATAGTGTTGATGGCGTTCTGCGCGGCGATACGTGCCTGCACCTGCGCGTCGTTCATCTGGGCGCGGGTCTGCGCCGCGCGGCGCATCGCCTCGACTGCCCGCTGGGTGGCGCTGTTGCGCTCGGTCACGCGCTGCGCTTCGGCCTGCGCGACGCGGGCGGCCGCTGCCGCCGGATTGCCGCCGCCACGGCCCTGGCCGATGCGGTTCGATTGCGCCTCGGCGGCGCCGGCGAGCAGAAGGGAGCCGATCGAAGCGCCGATGAGCAGACGCGTGCGAAGCGAGTGGTTGGTGTTCGTCATTGTTTTGGCTCCAGCATCGTTGCGGCAGGCGTGGCGGCCGCATGTTCTTGAATGTCGCGAGAGGTCGGGATGGCCGCGCCGGGCGGGCCGTCACCGAGCAGGAAGGCGGCGAGAAAGAAGGCCAGCACCCATGGGACGGTGCGGCCAAGCTCCTCAGCAAGAATTGCGCGGGTCATCAGCGCGGTCCCCGTGTCGTGGGCGGACGGCTGTTCGGCCGCTCCGGATGGACCGACCGGCCCAGCGCATCACCCATGCGCAGCCGGGTTGCGGCCTGATGGGCGACGCCGACCTGAACATCGGGCGAGCCGGCGCCCGGCGTCGGCGCTTCAAGCCCGGCGCGGCTTTCAGCCTGGGCGGCGCGCGCCGCCTCCTGAAGACGGCCCGTCGCGCAATCGAGATGCCCGGCGCGTGTGCCGGCGATATCGACGATCACACAGGGCTGCGGGCCGGAGCCGCTGATACGCTGCGGCGCGGGCGCGCGCACTTCGGCCGGATCGAGTTCGATCGCCAGCGGGGGCGCCTCGGCGCTCGTCTCGGCCGTCTGGGCAAGCGCGCTGCCGGCGAGAAACAGGGTGGCGAAAGACGCCAGCGCAAGCGAGGCTCGCCCGATGAAGAGCGTGTCGGGCGAGCCCGCCGTCACTGCGCGGCGCAGGAACTGGCGTGAACCAGTGCGCGGGNTCGGGAAAAGGGTGAGCGGGCGCTGACCGATGGCCAGCGCCGCTCCCGCCGCACGGGCCGGCCGTTGGCATAGCCGGTCCATGACGGCCTCCTGCACCGCAACCTGGTCCTGTCCGTCTTTGGGGGAACCGGACCGGATCAGGCGAGTAGCGGCGCCGGAGATCTGGAAAAGGTGCGTCAACGCCCGGTCCCGCCCGTTGAGGGGGCCGGACGGAACCGGACGATTGCGATGGCCGGCGCCGTGGGAGCGGAGCGCAGTCGAGACAATCAGGAGCGTTGACGTGGACATGTCGGCCTCAGAACCGCGTCATGAGGTCGATGAAGCCGCGATCGACGCTGAACGGCGCAGACGCGATTTCTTCAGCCGACAGCCAGCGGAAGCCGAGGATGGTGTTCCTGGCGATCGCGTAATTGCCGCCGATCTGCCAGCCGCGATTGTTGGTGCCGCCGATGTGGAAGTCGCTGTCGGCAAACGCGTCGACCACCGCGTCGCTTTCGAGGCGGCGATAGGCGACCCAGGCGTTCCAGTCGCCGCGCTTCGCCTGCCAGTCGCCGGCGAGATTGAGGTTCATCACCGAACCCACGGTCAGGCGGGCCTGCCAGCCGGTATCGCCGCCGTCGTAGCCACCGTTATAGGTGTCACCATTGGGGCCGAGATTGTTCCAGGCGACGGCGGAGATCACATCACGGTCCCAGCCGAGATTCTTGACGAAATCGCCTTCGAGCCGGACGCCGAAGCGTTCATTGGCGCGGTATTCGGCCTGGGCGCGGATGTGGAGCAGCTCGAACTTGGACGCGAGCCCGAAATACTGATTATCCGGTTCCAGTTCGGGATTGGGCGAGCCGGTATAAAGCGGATCGCGCAGCGCCATCATCGTATTGCCATGCTGCTGGAAGGCCGGACGCAGGGCGTCGGTCGAACAGACCAGCTCGGTCCAGTAGCAGGGCTCGGACAGACGCCCGGCGATATTGTCGAAATGATAATAGCCGCCGGCGAGCTTCACATTGAGCTGTTCGGTCGGGTTGAACTCGACCCCGGCCTGCGCCGCGAACAGATAGCGATCCTCGCTCTTGAACGGCCGCCCGGTGCCGATCTCGCCGCCCGTTTCCGGATCGATGATCGTGGGCGCATTGCGGGTCCCGAAGTTAAGATCGGTGTTGAACACGGGGAAGGCGCCGAGCGTGCCGAACAGACGCACGCCATTCGCAACAGCGCCCTGGCCGGAGATCGCGACGCCGTCGAAGTTCATGTCGTTGTCGAAGACGAGATCCGACGTCCACAGCGGATTGGCGAAGCGGCCGAACTCGAGCGCGACATTCTCGGTCGGCGCGAGGCGGATCGAGGCACGGTCGAGCCAGAGATGATATTTGCCGCTGCCGTCGGCGCCCATCGTCTGGTTGGTCGAGACTGGCGAGCTGCTCGCACCCGTCGCGAGGCGGATATCGGCGGTGATCCAGTCGGTGATCTGGGCCTTGACGCCGAGACGCGCGCGCAGGCGGAAGCGCTGGCGATCCTCCAGCGTGTTCAGGAACGGCGCATCGATATAGCCGGTCGAGCTGGCGTTGACGTTCTGCGGCTGTCCGCCGTTGATCGCGCCATAGTCCCAGAAGATGTCGCCATTGGCGTCGTCATAGCGGCGCGCTTCGCCGCGCACCCGCACATCGCCATAAAGCTGGATGCGGCGCGTCCATTCCGGCGTCTCACCGGGACGTGCCCAGCCTTCGGCCTGCGCCTGGGTGCCAAGCTCGGCGCGGACATGCTGGGCGATCTGCTCGCGCACCACCGGCGAGACATAGGTCACGGTCTGGGTGCCGTCAGCGGCGACACCGGGCTGCGGGAGCGGCGCCGGCGCCTGGGCCCGCGCCTGGACGGTTGCGGCCCGAGCATTGCTGATCATCCGATCGGCCTGTTCGCGGGTGATGATATTCTCGGCCACCATCTGCTCGATGAGCTGACGCGGATCGATGCCCGCATCGTCCTGCGCGAACGCCGGCGAGCCGAGAAGCGCAGCGCCAGCGGACGCCGCCAAAAGCAGAGATTTAAGGCGGCCTGTCTGGCCGGGAACCTTCGTCATTATGTCTATCCCCTTCGAGAGAGTGGTCACTGGGTGCTGCGCGGACATGCGATCAGCCTCCCGAGCGGCTGTTGATTTCGAGGCGCATGACCGGGAGCCCTGCCGGCGGCGGCGGGCAGGTCGTTCCCGAAAGCACCTCACGGATGCGCGCGGCGCGGCGGTCATCAACCCCGCTGACGCGGGCGTCGGCGATCCGCCCATTGGCGGCCATGGTGACGGCAAGCTCGGCCCTATAGCGGCCGCGTGTCAGTTCACGGTCAGCCTGGGCGGCCCGCTGGATGCAGCTCTGCGCCTGCGCGGCATAGGCCCCGAACGGATTGCCGCCGCCGGGGCGGCCACCGATGCGGGTGCCTGATCCGTCTCCGCGCGCCAGCCCGTAATTGCTCGGGCCCGCGCCTTCGCGCGCCGTCAGCGCATTGTCGCCGGGCGCTGGATCATTGCTGGCGTCGGGCGGCGGCGGCGTATCGAGCGGCTGCTCGATCGGCGGCGCGATGGTCGGCTCCGGCGGCTGCTCGACCTGCTGCGGTTCGGGCGGCGGCGGAGGGGGCGGTGGCGGCGGCAGGATCACCTGCGTCGTCCGCATTTCATTGGGACGATCGGAGACGGTCTGCTTGCCCAGGAAATTATAGCCGATCACAAGCGCCAGACCGACGCCGACCACCACCAGCACGCGTCCGAAGGTGATGGGCGATGTCTTGCGGCGGCCCCGGGGCCCATTGGGGCTTCCGGGGGCGATCAATGCGCCTGCGGCCATGATCGCCTCCCTAGGTCGTCAGCCGGACGATCGAGATCGCCGCAAGCGTCAAGAGGATCGCCAGCGCCAGCAGAAACCAGGGCCGCCGATTGCGACGACGAAAGTGGCTTCGGGAGCGTTTGACACGCATGGTCCATCATTCCCTCCGCCTCAGTTCGCGCTCGGCGGGCGCGTGGACGCCATGCCAAGGCTGGGGACGCCGACCTTCGAGCAAAGGTCGAGGACCTGCATGACCTTGTCGTACTGGACGGCGCGGTCACCGCGCAGGATCACCGCCAAGTCCGGCGTCGTGGCGATCGAGGAGCGCAACTGGCTCTCCAGTTCGGCCATCGAGACGGGGATGGCGTCGATCGACACGGTCCCGTCGTTCGATACCGCGATGACCCGGCTCTTCTGCGCCTCGAGCGTCTTGGCCGAGGAGGCGGATGGGAGGTCCACCTTGATCCCCTGGACTGCCGCCGTCGTCATCAGGATGAAGATGATCAGCAGCACCAGCACCACGTCGACGAACGGGGTGATGTTGATTTCATTATACGGCTTCTTGCCGCCACCGACCTGCATACCCATGGCCTGATCTCCTTAAGTTGGGGTCAGGCCGCTTTGGCGGGGACGGGTGCGGGAGCCGGCGTGTCCTGCCAGGTCTCGGCGATGCGCTTCTCCAGCTCGTCCACGAAGATGTCGTGGTCGGCGGTGAGTTCTTCGATCCGGCTGAGCAGATAGTTGTAGCCGAACAGCGCCGGGATCGCGACGGCAAGGCCCGCCACGGTGGCGAGCAGCGCGGCGGCGATACCCGGCGCGATGGCGTTGATGTTGACCTCACCGGCAGCGGCAACGCTCGCGAAGGTGATCATGACGCCCAGCACCGTGCCGAGCAGGCCGATGAAGGGGCCGCCCGAGATGGCGATGGTCAGCAGCACCAGCTTCGAGTTGAGCTTTTGGCTTTCGCGGACGCGTCCGGCGTCGAGGGCCGAGCGGATCGCCGCGATCGACTGGGCGCGGATCGCAAAGCGAGAGCCGGTGGCCTTGCCTTCACGCAGGCGCTCGGTGAGCTCGCGGCGCCCGATATTGTAGAGACGACCGAGCGTGGACTCCGCGGCGGCATTGCCCGGATCGAACGCCGGGAGGCCATCATGATCGCCTGCGCGCCGCGAAAGCTGGCTATAGGCGTCGATAAAGGCCTCGTTCGCGCTGCGGACGCGGCTGATCAGCAAGCCCTTGGTGATCATGATCGCAATGGCGATCGCGAGCATGAAGGCGCAGATGATGATGACGATCCAGGCGTCGAGCGTCAGCGCCGAGAAGAGAATGCCGAAATGGTTGTGGCCGCCGCCGGTCTCGACCTGCTGGGGCGTATCGGTCGTCACCAGACGCGAGGCCTGGCCTTCACNGGCGGCGGCGAGCTGGAACAGGCTCTGCGGCAGAGCCGCGCCGGCCACGCGGAATTCGTCGATCTCGCCGGTGAAGCCCTGACCGATGACGGCGGCGCCGGTCGCAGCCGCGAGCGCGCCCGCCACTTCGCCCGCAGGCTGGCCATTGATGTAGAGGGTCGATTTGGCGCCGTCGTTCACCAGCGCGACATTGGCCCAGCTATCGGCCGCCAGAGCGCCGCCATTGCTGCGCGTCCCATTGGCGTCGATGAACAGCTGGCCGCCTTCCGCGACGAGGCTCACCGCACCCGGCAGGCTGAAGATCGCGCCATCGCCCGAGGGTTTTACCCAGAAGCTGATGGAAAGCGGGCCGGAAGCGAAGGCGGACGCGGGCAGCGTCACCGGGTTCGCGCCATCGAGAATGAGGCTCGATCCGATCAGGCCGCCCGCGTTCCGCGCTTCTCCGCCAGTGGCGTGGGCGCCATTGGCGGTGGCGTCCCGAGGAGCTCCCTCGTTGTCGAAGTGATAGACAAGGCGATAGTCGGCGCTGAAGGTGCCGGCTGCATCCTGCGCAGCCGCCGCGCTTTCATTGCCATAATAGGCATAGATCGCGGACGCCTGACCCGGCTGAAGTCCCTGGACATCAACCCAGACCAGCGCCTGCTCGTCCTGCGGCGACCAGCGCTCGATGTGGAACTTGAGCGGCGTGCGATCGTCGCCAGCGACAAAGCGCAGGTCGGAACCGTCCGCCTTCACATCCTTGAAGCTGAAATTGCCCGAGTGCAGGCGAACCAGCACCGGCGCGCGCGTGACTTCGCCGGTGATGCCGGCGGCGTCGACGTTGAGATTGATCCTGGTGCGATAGCTGTAATCGGCCTCCCACCAGGCATGAGCCGGAGCGGCGAATGCGACAGTCGCGGCCAGCGCGACGCCACCGGCAACCGCACCCTTTTTGAGACGTGCAATAACGGACATGATTAGAATTCCCCCTGGATGCGGAAGCGAACGAAGATGTCGCCGGACTCGGATTCCGAACCCGACCTGAGCGGAACACCGGCGTTGATCGCGCCGGTCAGATGGTTGAAGAGCTTGAGCCGTGCGCCGAGGCCGGCGCTGGAAAGCCAGGTGTTGCGGGTCGCAAGCTGGCTTTCGAGCGGCTGGTGGATGCCGACATAGCCACTGTCGATAAAGGCGTGGAACCGCAGCTCATTGATGAGCTCGCTGCCGAGCATCCGGCCTAAATCCGGCGAGCGCAGTTCGGTCTGATAGGCAAAGCCATAATCACCGATCGCCTCGGACTCATAATAGCCGCGCACGCTCGACATGCCGCCGAGCGAGAAGCCTTCGTTCGAGATCAGCGGATCGGGCGACCATTGGCCGGAGAACCGCGCGTTGAGCTGAAGATCGGGTCCGAACGTCCGCGTGGTCTCCGCGTCGAGCTTCAAGGCGATGAAGCTCTGGCGGGCCATGTAACGCTTGGCGTCGAAGCGCTCCCAGGGATCGCCGAGACCGCGGATGCCGAAGGTGCCCGAAACGGTGATATTGCTGTTCGAGCGATCGCCCGCCCAGTCGCCGCGCCAGCTCGCCATGACCGGGAAATATTCGATCGGGGCGGACGCACGGTCGGAACCGAGGATCACATCCTCCTTAAAGTCCTTCCAGTCGAAACCGAGCGTCAGCGAATGATAAAAGCCCTCGCTGGACCCGAGCGACTGGATCAGCCGGGCGCCGATCATGTTGCCCTTGCCGACGACATTGGTCCCGCCGACCACCGCGATGTCGCTGTCGGAATGGACCCCATAGAGCAGGAGCTGCGTGCCTTGCCCCAACCGCATCAGATAATTGCCGGACAAGACGGTGCCGTCGTCGGTGCGCTCGGGGGCGGTCTGAGCGGACAGACTTAGGGAATCCCCGCGTCCCCACATATTGTCGTAGCGGATTGTCGCGGACGCCCGCAGATCGGTCGTGGCCGATGAACTGAAATTGTTGAGCTCCGCAGAGGCATGGAACGGCGAGCTTTCCTCGACCTTGAGGACGACATCGAGCGTTCCGGGCGCTTCGCCGGCACGTAGTTCCGGCGTGACGCGGCGATTGGGATTGCTGTTGAGCGCGACGACATCGCGCTGGAAGGCGGTCAGGTTGGGCGTCTGGCCCGGCGCGACCGAGGGCGCCATCGCGCGCAGAGCATCGGCGCGTCCCGTGTCGCCTTCGACGAGCAGCTGGCCGATGGCCTGTTGCTGAACAGCCAGTTGCAGAACCCCGCCGTCGACGGATTGTTCAGGCACATAGACAGAGACCGCCACATAGCCGGCATCCTCATAGGCTTTCTGCAAAGCCGCCCGTGCGGCCTCCACATCGGCCTCACTTCGTCCCGGCCCCATGAAGGGCAGGATCGCCCGCTCGACATCGTCAGGCGCAAGGACGGTGTTGCCCTTCACCTGAAACGCCATGATGTCGAACTGAGCGCCTGCATCGGCGGGCGCGCCCGTGGCGTCGCCGGCCACACCGTCCTGGGCGAATGCCGGGGCTGCGATCAGGCCTATGGCGACGGCAAGCGCGACATGGCTCACAGCGCGACGCCGGTGATCTTTTTCAAACCTCAAAACCTGTACCCCCTGCCGGAAGCGCCGCCACGGCTTGGAGCCGAACGGCGATCGGTCGCTGTCGTCCCATGGCTGGCGCACGCAAAGATTCGTGCTGCATTGCAGCGCCAGTTGTCGATGCGCTCTTAAGAAGGGATGCGGGAGAGTCTCAAGACATAACGCATGAACAAATGCGTTTCGTCTCGCCTAGGTCGTTTAGTATGTAAGTTGTGTTACAGGGATCGCTGGTATACGTATTATCGTAATGCCACAGGCGAATCACTTGATAGTAATTTATGTCGAATAATATTGTATTTTTACTTCATTGCAGCAGAAATTGCGCCCTGACTATTCGTCGGGACGCTGAAGAGAATATTGTCTCCCAGGGGCGGGAGGAAGGTTCAGTCGCGCATGGCGCGAAAGGCCCGCGCGCGGGTCTTGCTCGGCGTTTCTCCAAAGTGACGTTGATAGGTCCGGCTCATCACGCCTGGCGCGCCGAAGCCGGCGGCGAGCGCGATGTCGCTGATAGATCGGCTTTCGGTCACGCTTTCGAGGCGGGCTCTCACCCACTCGATGCGGATTTGCTGAACGAGCTGGGTAACGGTGTTTCCAAGGCAGGTTCGGAAGTTCCGGCGCAAGGTGCCAGGCGTCACGCCCACCATCGGCGCCAAATCGTTGATCGTCCAACTGTGCTGCGGGTTGGCGCGGATATGCTCGACGGCCCGCTGCACCGAGCGCGCGACGGGAAAGAGCGTGTCAGCAGCCGCATCCTCGCGCAACCGCTTCACCAGTCCATCAAGCGTGCGCTGCTCGAGCACGCGATCGTCCTGGCCGGGCTCCGCCGCAACCGAAGCGCGCGGCAGTTGGGCGCCCAGATCGTCGAGAGACCAGCCGAACAGATGATCGATCGCCGCGAGACGGCGCGGACTGCCAAGCACGCGCGAGGCGGCCGACTGGATGGCGGCGCGCGGAATATGCAGGAAGAGCGCGCTCGAACCGGCGGCGCAGACAACGGCCGTCCGTGTAATGGCGCCAAGGAGCAGCGCCGAACCAGCGCTGAGCGTCTGCGCTTTCCCCTCCGTCACCACCACGGCCGTCCCGGTGATCGGCATGACGATGTGGACGGTCGCGTCGGTGGAGGAGAGCGCAACAACGCGCTGGCGCGGAAAAGCCCGATAATCGAAGTCGAGCGGACCGAGCTTGAAGCGTTGCCGCAAGACCGCCGGGCGTGCCGCTTCACGGACGGCAACCGCGTGACGATGGGGCGCGACTGCACGCACGGATGGCAAGGCGATCGCCCTGTTATCCGCGTCATGCGTCTCCAATCTGATGGCCATATTCGGGTTCATGGTCATGGTCCTCGACTGGAAGACCAATCTCGCGACATCGAACGAAAGACTTTTTTCGCTTCGAGGCATTTTTCTTCAGCCCGGCATCGCGAAAGAATTCTGCCGCCCGGCCAGCTGTCACGAAGACGCGATAATTTCTGCCTACGGGCTGAGCATTTGAATGACAGTGGGATGACAGACGCACGATGAGTCGGGAGGTCTCGACACGACTGATAGGCTGGCTCGCCTCGCTCTCCATGCACGCTGCCATGGGGGCTGCTCTCTTATGGGCCTGGGATAAGGGCACGCCTGTTCGCGACGTCGCCGGCGGCGATCGCGGTTCGGTACTGATCGTCGAACTCATCCCCCTTGATCCCGCGGACGGACGCGCTCGCGACGACAGGCCCCAGCGCGGCGAGATGGCGGAGGCTCTGTCGCAACCACGCCCCCCGGAGGCGTCCGGCCTGACCGGAGATCCTGACCCGTTGCCGCGCGCTGCCGGGCCTGAGTCAGATGGGATGCGCGCCAGTGCCGAGGCGCAGGGCGACGCACAGGATCTGGCCAATCTCCCGACCGCCGATGTCCTCGCTTATCGCCGGCGACTAGAGGCTCATCTGGCGCGTTACCGCCTCTATCCCGCCGGTGCGCGCGATGCAGGCCGCGAGGGCGTGGTCATGCT
The DNA here is from genome assembly GCF_001853345.1 of Edaphosphingomonas haloaromaticamans. Taxonomy (NCBI): domain Bacteria; kingdom Pseudomonadati; phylum Pseudomonadota; class Alphaproteobacteria; order Sphingomonadales; family Rhizorhabdaceae; genus Edaphosphingomonas; species Edaphosphingomonas haloaromaticamans. Next base: position 2,149,120 of record NZ_MIPT01000001.1, read on the forward strand.
GCACTTCACCATGTCGCGTGAGGGGCGAGTGATCGAGGCCTGGGTTGGAGAAAGCTCCGGCGCCACCGACATCGACCGGGAAGCGGTGGCCGCGGTCATGCGCGCGCAGCCCCTCCCGGCTTTCCCGGAAGGCTGGCCCGGCCAGCTCAGCGTCGTCCTCCCGGTGACCTTCAGGCTCGGATGACAAGGGTTGCGCGCATCCCTTTCATTGCAGTCAGGCGAAGCGGACGAGGGCTTCTGCTCGTTGCCGCCATCGTCTTCACGATCTGCATGGCCGGGGCGGCGGCAGCCCAGACAGCGCCGGCGATGCAAGAGCGGCGCTACGATATTCCCGCCCAACCCGTGGCGCAGGCGATTGCCGAGTTTGCGACCGTGAGCGGCGTCAACATCATCTATCGCCAAAGCCTCGCCGGTGCGCGGCAGTCCACACCGCTCAGCGGCGTCTATGCCGCGCCTGCCGCGCTCCGGCATCTGCTGCAAGGCACCGGCCTCTCGGCGCGCTTCACCGGCCCCAACTCCGCGGTGATTTTCGTCGCGGGCCAGCCGCCACCGACCGACCGGGCCGGAAATGCGGTGACGGCCAGCCCGTCCGCGCTCCATCTCGACATGGCGGAAGTTCGCGCGCCGCGCCTGGTCGGTCGCCGCGATCCGAGCGCCTACAACCATTATGCCCAGCGCGTTCAGACGGAAATCTTCGAGCGCCTGAAGCGCGACGGCGCCTATGAGGGGCGTAGTTTTCGCATCGAGATCGCCGTCTCCGTCGATCCGACCGGCCGCATCGATGAGGTGCGCCTGATGCGCGGCAGTTCCGAACCTGATTGGGACGCCCGCGTCCGCCAGATCCTGTTCGGCACGCTTATCAGCAGCCCGCCGCCCGAGGGGCTAAGCCGGTCGATGCGCTTCGAAGTGGAAACCGACCGTTTTGCGGGACGTGAAGCGCGGCCTGGTGGGAGGCGGCGTCAATGAGCGCGACGCGGGCCAGTCTCAAAACAACGCTGGCGCTCCGCTACACCCAAATTCGCGATCGCCTGGCCGCGCGTCTTGGCTCGCAGGACCTGGCCGGCGAAGCGCTGCACGAGACCTGGATCAAGTTCAGCGATCTCAAAGATGACGCGCCCGTCAACGACCCCGACGCCTATATCTATCGCGCGGCGATCAACATGGCCGCGACCCTGTCGGCGAAACAGCGCCGCGTATTGGGCAGCCAGGATATCGAAGACATATTGTCGATCCCCGATGACGCGCCCGGCCCGGAACGGATCGCCCTGGCGCGCAGCGAACTCGCCCATGTCTGGAAAGTGCTGGGTGAACTGACGCCCCGCCAGCGCCACGTCTTCATTGAGAGTTTCACCGGCACGATGAGCCATGAGCAACTCGCCGAGCACTATGGCGTGACGGTGCGGCTGATCCAGATGGACCTGCGCGGCGCCATTTTGCACTGCGCGCGTCGTACCCGGCGAAAAAACCCTTTCGCTGAGCGGGCCGCTCGCGTGTCTACCCGATAGGAGGAGAAAGAATTGAGGATGCAGACCGCGCAATGGCCGCGCCCGTTGGATTCGGATTGCCGATGACGGATCGGGAGATCCGTGAAGATGACGCCGACGACCTGCTCGTCGAAGCGGCCGATTGGCTCGTCTGCCTGACCTCCGGCGCAGCGACGGACGACGATGCCGCCCGGCTTGCGGCATGGCGCGCCACCAGCCCGGCGCACGAGGCCGCCTTTCGTGAGATTGCCGGCGTGCGCAATTACGCCGTCGCGGCGAAGCACAACAAGAAGCCCGCCATGGTGAGCCGCCGCGCTGTTCTGGCCGGCGGCGGCACGGCAGCGCTCGCCGCACTGACGCTGGGCGTCGCCCGACCGCCGCTCGGCCTCTGGCCTTCCTTTGCCGAGCTCACCGCGGACCACCGGACCGCAATCGGGCAGCGATACGCCTTTGCGCCCGTAAACGGCGTCAAGGTGGAGATGAATTCCCGCACCGCCATATCCCTGCTCGACACGACCCGCGACGGTGCAAACGGCATCAGTCTCGTGGTCGGCGAGGCCTTCATCACCGCCGGGGAACGCAGTGCGCCGTTCCGGGTGAAGGCAGGCGCAGTGGAGGCCTCGACACGGCGCGCCAGCTTCAACGTCCAGCGCCTCGATGGCGGCGTTCGCATCGCCTGTGTCGATAGAGAGGTGACATGCCTTGGCGGCGATCGGCCGATCATGTTGCGCGCCAATGAACAGGTGTTCGTCGCAGCCGACGGCGGAACACGGCGCAGCGAGATCGATGGCGCCAAGGCGACGGCCTGGCGGCGGGGCCTGCTGATCTTCGAAGGCGCGTCGCTGGCCGAGGTGGTCGACCAGATCAATCTCTACCGTTCGGGCAAGATTGTGCTCGCCAATACGGCGCTGGGCGGCCTTGAGGTCAATGCGATCTTCCACACCAACCGGATCGAGGAAGCCGTCCCGCAGATCGAGCAATTGCTGAACCTGCGCGCCCGCCATCTCGCCGGCGGCGTGGTGGTCATGAGCTAACCCACTTCCGGCCATTCCCGCGCCTCGAACGCGCGCAATGATCTGAAAACGATCCATTCGGTGTATAAATGATATGTTTTAGTATCTTTGATTGATTACACTTCGTCGATGTGATACCTATTCGGACCAATTATGAGTCGATCGATCCGTAAAGGTATCAAATGGAAGATGGCACGTTGAAAGAGATCGGCGACCACCTTCGGCGCGCCCGGCAGGCCGCGCGCCTGACCCAGGAACAAGTCGCCGATCTCGCCGGCATATCACGCCCACGCTATCGCGACATTGAGACAGGGGCTGCAGCGGCGCGCGCCACGACATTGATCAACATCGCCCGGGCCGTCGGCCTCGAAATGATGCTGGTGCCCCAGGCAATGGCGCCGGCTGTGGCGGCGCTCTTACATCCGGAAACAGAGGATGATCGCCCAGCCTTCAGCCCGCAACCGGAAGAGCGGTGATGACAGCCTTGCCAACCGCTGAGACGATAACCTGCATGGATGTGTTGCTGAGGGATGTGAAGGTCGGCACGATCGTCAGAACACCCGGTGATTTCAGCGCCTTCAGCCTTGATCCGGCCTATCGCGCGACCGGCGGTGTTCCGATCCTGAGCCTGTCCCTTCGCTCCGCTTCGGGGGGCTTGCGTAAAGACGCGCGTCCCGTCTCTGGCGCCTTGCCGCCTTTTTTCGCCAACCTCCTGCCCGAAGACCATTTGCGCGCAGCGATGGAGAGGCACCATGCCGGCAATGTGCGGCCGGGCAATGATTTTGATCTCCTGGCGGCGCTCGGCGTTGATCTGCCCGGCGCTGTGCGCGTATTGCCCTCCGACGGACAAGCCAGCGTCGCGACGAGAACCACAGATGGACCGCGCAAGGTGCGCTTTTCGCTGGCGGGCGTGCAAATGAAGCTGTCGGTGATGAAGAACACCGGCAAGGGCGGAGGTCTGACGCTGCCGCTTGGTGACGGCGAAGGGCAATATATCGCCAAATTCCCGTCCACCGCCTTTCCGGGCGTGTCGGAAAATGAGTTCGCGAACCTCGCGCTCGCCGAAGCGATCGGGATGAACGTGCCCGAGCGGGAGCTTCTCAGCCGCGACCAGTTTGAGGGGATACCCGAAGAGTTTGATACGCTTGCCGAAGGGCAAGTTCTCCTCGTTCGCCGTTTCGATCGAACGGCGAATGGACGGCGCGTCCATATCGAAGATTTCGCGCAGATCTTCGGCCTTTATCCCGCACGTAAATATGACGGGGCCGCCTTCCACGACATCGCTTCGGTGCTGAACGTCGCAATCTCATCCTTCGCCGCGCTGGAATTCGTCCGCAGACTGACCCTCTCGGCTGTGATGGGCAACGGAGATATGCATCTCAAGAACTGGTCGTTGATCTATCCGGGCGCGGGCGACACCCCAGCACTGGCGCCGATCTACGACACGCTTTCAACGGTTCCCTATATTCCCTCAGATGGCCTGGCGCTGTCGCTTGGCGGTGAGCGATCGTTCAAGGCACTGGGACCGGCTCGGTGGAAGGCCTTCGCCAACCGGGCAAGACTTCCAGAGCCCGCCGTACTCAAAGCCGTGGCCGAGACAGTCCATCGGATCGACAAGCACTGGTGGACCTTGCCAGAACGGGACGTCGTTCCTCCATCCGTGCTGGAGCGGATCGATGCTCATGTAAGGACCATGGTGCAGATCCTGACGGATTGAACGCCCTGATGAGCTGACAAGGTTAATTATTTCGTTTCAATGACAGAATCCGTTTCGTTTGCAGCCGCCTGCGCTGGTCTTTCAGTCAGGAGGAAGTGATGTGAGCAACGGATCTCGGGGGCGGACCGGCAGACTGTCCCGGACATCCCTCCCTTCCTCCATCGGGGAGGTCGGTCGTGCCGTTAGAAACGAAACAATTGCGCTACGCAGTGCTCGCTGCGGAAACCAGAAGCTTTTCACGGGCTGCGGCGCTGCTGCGGATCAAACAGGCGACGCTCAGCCGAAATGTGCTGCTCCTGGAACACCGCCTCGGCGTGAAACTGTTCGAGCGCCGGACCCGCGGCGCGTTCGTGACGCCAGAGGGTTTGCCGATCATCGCCACCGCCCGTCGGATACTCACGGAGGTCGAGACTCTGCAAACGCGAGCGCGCGCCATGCGGAACGGTGATGCGGGTGAACTGACCATCGGCTTTTGCAGTTCACTGACCGCCGGCGATCTGCGCTTCGCGATCGTCGAGTTCCAGCGCCGGTTTCCCGATGTGCGATTGAATGGCGTCGAGCGGGATCGCGGCTTTCTGCATCACGCGCTCCACGCCGGAGTGATCGATCTAGCCGTCGTTACCGGCGACCTTGGCGATCCTGGCGTCAGACGCCGCCCACTCTGGTCCGAACGCGTCCTTGTCGCCCTGCCTGACGAACATCCGCTGGTCGAGACGGAGAGAATCTACTGGCACGATCTGCGCCGCCAGACTTTCGTCCTCGGCACACAAGATCCCGGCCCTGACCTGGTTCGCCTCCTTCAGGCCCGTCTCGCTGAGCCAGGCTACGAGCCCGACGTAGAAACTCAGGATGTCAGCCGTGAGAATGTTCTGGCGATGGTGTCCGCAGGCTGGTTTCTGACACTGGTTTCGGAATCGGCGCTGGGCGTCAATCATCCGGGCATCATCTTCCGCGAGGTTCATGAGCCGACCGGCCAGGCCCGGATCGACTATGGCTGTTACTGGCGTAGCGACGACACAAGTCCCGCGCTGCGTCGGTTCCTCGGGCTCATCCGCGAGCGTTACCCGGATGCCTGATCCGGCGCTCCCGTTCCCACAGATATTGCAAAGGAATAACCGGATGCCCGCAAAGTCATTGGTGATCGCGATCGTCGCGCTCGTGATCGGGTTTGGTTCGGGGTTCGTCCTGCGCCCGGTGCTATTGCCGGGGGCCGATGCGGTAGGATCATCAGAACCGAGGGGAACGCAATATTTCGAGGCCAACCTGGACGAGGCCCGCCAAGTCATCGCGCAATGCCGCGACGGCATGGTGCGCGGGGCAGAATGCGCGAATGCCGACATCGCTGTGGCTGAGGCGGACGGCAAGGCCAATTTCGACGCCTTCATGGGGCGATAAAGGGAAGCGTTGATCCGCCGCATCCACCCAGACGCGTCGTTTATACAGGGAGCGTCTTGTTGAGAGCCGTCAAATTAGCTATATTCTTAGCTAAGGGAGATACCCATGGCTCAGTTCTCTGTTCACGACGCGAAGACCAACCTGTCCAAACTCATCGCCGCCGCTCTCGATGGCCGTGATGTCGTGATCGCGCGCGGGAGTCAGCCTGTTGTGCGCCTTGTCCCCGTTGCTCCTGTTGGGAAACGTCGATTTGGAGCGCTAAAGGGCAAGATCGCAATGGATCACCGTTTCAATGAACCTTTGCCTGACGACGAATTGAAGGGTTGGGATCTCGGGTGAAACTTCTTCTCGACACCCATGCTCTGATCTGGTGGCTCGCGGGGGATCAAGCACTTAGCGAGATCGCCCGCGATGCAATCGCCGACGATGTGAACAGCGTCGCCGTGAGCGCGGCTTCGGCGATGGAAGTCGCAACGAAGTTTCGGATCGGGAAGTTGCCCGACGCGGCGCTTCTGGCGCAGGAGTTCGAGACGATCGTCGCATCCCAAGGGTTTACCGAACTGCCGATTACCGTTCACCACGCCAGACTGGCGGGTGAGATGAAGATCACCCACAAGGATCCCTTTGATCGTTTTCTGATCGCTCAGGCTCAATCGGAGGATATGCTCCTCGTGTCGAATGAGGCACTGTTCGATAGCTTCGCAGTGAAGCGGCTCTGGTAGGATTTCGTCCTCGAAGGTGAAGGTCAATCTCCAGCAGGATGCAGTCACAGACCCGCAACAAAAGAATCCGACCGTGCGGGCGGATCGTGAGGTTAACGACTGACTGTTGAGATCCGCAGCCGATGCAGGGCGCTATGGAGCAGAACTGATGTTGGATCGGAATCGACTTAAAATGCGTGTTCTCGCGGCCTTCCTTGCTCTTCCACTGTTTGCGACGCCGGCCGCCGCGCAGGACTGGAACAATCTCGCGGCATCCGAGGCGATGAATCAGGTCCATGCCACGATGCGGCAGCACATGATTGTCAATCCGGCAGAGGAAGGCGAAAACGGAGCGCGCGGCACGCCCCCGGCGCCAGCACGGATGGATGCGACCTATCGGGTCGATCCCAATGTCCGCCGCACCGTGCAACAAAAGCTCGTCGCAGCCGTGACGCGGCAGAACGAAGCCGCCGGTGAAGAATTGTCCGCCACCTTCGCGCGGCACGACCTTATCGCCATGGGGGATCGCGCCTTGTCGTCCTTCGGTCTGCGGTCGGGCGACGTCATCGACGCAGTGACCATCTATCGCCTGGCGATGTGGGGCGCTGCAAAAGGGCTCACCACGCCGCCACCGCGTTCCGCGATTACAGGTGCGCGGATGCAAACAGCTTCGACGTTCGACCTTGCCGCCGCGCGCCTCGACACGCCGGCCCGGCGTCAGGAGTTTGCCGAAACCCTGCTGTATCAGGCGATCCTGATGGACCTGGCCTCCGAGCAGGCGCAGAAATCGCGGGATCAGGTGACCATCGACGCGCTGGGGCGCTCCGCCCGTCAGGCGCTCGTCGCTTCCGGCCTGAATCCCGATCGGATGCAGCTGACAAGCCGGGGCTTCATTCTTGAACGATAGCTCGACGCCTGCAACCTTCGTCATCGAGGGAAGCAATATCCACGACATCCCGTCCTTCTATGACGAGATCAACCGCGTCTTCATGGGCAATGGGGATTGGAAGCTGGGGCCGAGCCTCGATGCGCTCGATGACATGCTCTATGGGGGTTACGGCGCCTTGCAGGGGAGCGGCCCTGTCGTCCTGATCTGGCGGGGCATGGAGAAAAACCGCACCGATCTTGGGCTGGAAGCGACGCGGGCTTATTACCGCGCAAAACTGGACGCTCCCGATCGGTACAACGTCGCCCGCATCAATGACGATCTCGCCGCCTTGGAACGGGGCGCAGGTGCAACCTATTTCGACATCATTTGCGAGATCCTGGCCGGTCATCCCCGCATCGAGGTTCAGGCCAAAAATTAGACGCGATCAGATCGGGCCAGCGGTCACGATGGCATAGTCACTTTGGCGATCGGCTTCGGATCGGGCCTTGTGCGGCGACCTGTCCTTATACCGGTCGATAGCGCACCCGCCGCCAGTCAGGGCGCAAGCCTGGCGGCCCCTGCCGGGGAGGCGCGCGGCACGCAATATTTCGAAGCCCATCTCGACGAAGCGCGCGAGATCGTCGTGCAATGCGCCGCAGGCACGGTGCGGGGTCAGGAATGCGCCAATGCCGAGATCGCAATCGCCGAAGCCGACGGCAAGGCGCGATTCGACGCTTTCATGGGCAACCGAAACAGCGATCGGGATAGTTCAGATTGGTGCATCAGCGATGGAACGTCGGGTTGTGATGTCCACAATATCCACTAATATGAGGACAAGGAAAGGAGGCCGCGATGCCCAAACCCATGACCCTGAATGTTCGCGTTTCCGGCTCGCTCAGCGATTTCGTCGCGGCAAATATCGGAGAGAATGGCGCCTACGAGAATGTGAGCGAGTATGTTCGTGACCTCATCCGACAAGATAAGTCGCGTCGCGAAGACGAGTCATTCCAGCGGCTCAAAGCCGAACTGACCCGGGCCTTTGCTGCGCCCGACAGCAGCTACGAAACCCTTGATGCCGAAGACGTTATTCGTCGAAATGCGCGTCGCGCTCAAAAATGAGCAAGTTCAGGGTCCAATCGGCCGCCGGGCATCGGTTGGATGAGATTTATCTCCACACGCTCGACGCTTGGGGAGAGGCGCAGGCGGACAGCTACATCCGCGGCCTCTTTGACCGGTTCACGGCGATCGCTGAACGCCGCTTCCCGTGGCGACCGATCCCCGCGGAATTTGGCGTCGACGGTTTCGTATGCCGTTATGAGCGCCACGTGATCTACTGGAAATTGCTCGAGGATGGCACGGTGGGCATCGTGACCGTACTGCATGAGCGGATGCACCAGATCGAGCGATTTCAAGACGACTTCGGCGCCTGACGACGCGCCTTCGCAAATCCCCGGTCCGTCGCCATGAACCGCTCCAGCATTGGGGCGATAAGCCGCGCGGGCGGAACAGGCTGGGCGCCGTCACCGGCAAGCACGCGGCCATAGGCTTCAAGGTCGGAGTGGACCGAGGCCGGCAGCTCGATAGTGAGGCGGACCGGTTTGCTTTCCGCGAGATCGCCGAGTTTGAGTTTGGTCATCGTGTCTGTCTCCAGGGCGCCAATATCAAATCGCGACTCACCAGCACGCGTACCGGATGGCCGGGCCGCACGGTCAGCGTGGGCTGGATATTGAGTTGGCGGCGAACGATGTCCTGACCCGCCTGATTGATCGTATTCTGCCCGCCGTCACGAATGGCGCGGGCGATATCGTCATCGGAATCCGTGCCAAGCTCAGCCCCGATGCTGAGCAGGGTCGAAAGACCCGCTGCGCGCAGGATGCCGCCCCAATGTTCATCGACCCGGTCCTCGAGCCCGGCATAACCGGCGGGGTCGCCCGCGGGCTGGCGATCGAGGATGATCGAGCGGCCATCGGGCAGGATCAGCCGGTTCCAGACCAGCAGCACGCGGCGTTGTCCGAAGGCGACGTCTGCGTCATAGTCGCCGATCAGGCGCGAACCTTGGGGGATGAGCAAGGTGCGGCCTGTCGGACTGTCATAGACGCTTTGCGTCACCTGCGCCGTGACCTGGCCCGGTAGATCGGAACTGATGCCGGTAATGAGCGCGGCCGCGATGACGCTGCCCGCCTGCACGACATGGGGCGAGACGGGTGCTGTCAATTGACCGCTGTTGACGGTGCGGTTCTCGGGCGAGCGCTCCACAAACTCGCGCTTCGCCCGTTGCATGTTCGGACCGTCCGCGGGCTCTGGCGCGGCAGGCGAGGCGGCGCCGAGCGCCGCCAGATCCAGGCTGGGCGATGGGGTGGGCGTGACAGGACCTGACGCTGCGGTTCCCCCCTGACCGCCGAGGAACAGCCGGCTCGCAAGAGCTGCCTCGCGTTCCTGCGCCGCACGCTGCGCCGCCAGCTCCTCCGGCGTCATTGCCTGTGCGCCCACGGGAGGCGCCGCCGTGGGATCGACGGCGCCGCCTTCCTGCTGGGCGGCGAGGATCGGACCGCCGAGGTCGCCTGGGAGCGGTTCGCCGAGTGGGGGTACGCCAGCCGGCAACTGGCTATAGTCGCGCGGGGCGGTGGCCACCTGCTCGGTTACGGCGCGGCTATCGGTATTATAGAGTTCTTCCGGCGCGGCCTTGTCCCGGCTTTGCAGCGCGAAGGTGAGCGCACCGCCCACCGCCAGCGCGCCGACCGCACCGAGCGTCGCCATGGCCTTGCGTGAGAGGCGCATGACGCGCGGCGGATCGCCCCGCAGCCTGAACCCGGCCGGATCAGCCAGCGGCGGCCCGTCGAGGTGGTGCTCGTCCTCCACCTGGAGTTCCGGCTTTTCGTCTCCTGACCCCTCGGCCAACACCGCGGCGCCAGCCCCATCTTCCCTTTCCGGCCCTTCACCCTCGGAACGGGGATCGCGATCACCGGTCATCGCCGGCTCCTGCGCTGGCGGGTCCCGTCATCGCGCACGACGCGGACGACTTGCTGACGCTCGCCGCCCAGACGCAGTTCAGCGGCGGCGAACAGGCGATCGACGACGATATGGCGTTCGGCGACACGGTAATTGACCAGCTCGCCGCCGCCTTCGGGGCCGATCACGAAGAGGGGCGGCATTTCGCCTTGCGCGATGCCGGCGGGAAACTCGATGAATACCTGCGCGCCGTCATCGAATGCGCGCAGCGGCCGCCAGGGCGCTTCGTCACCCTCGATGCGGTAGCGGAAGTTGAGCCGGGCGACGTCGACACCAGTGGCGATGGGCGTTGCTCCGGCTGCTGCCGCGTTCTGGCCGCGCAGCGCGATCAGCTGGTCCTGCGGATAGGTCCATGAGACCGAGGCCATCCATGTCGCGCGCGTAGCACGCAGTTCGATATGGTAGGTTCGACGGTCGGTGTTGATCACGAGATTCGTGGAAAGATCGGGCCGCGTCGGCTTCGCGAGGATGTGGACCCGCGCCGAAGGCCCGGTGCCGCTCACCGTATCGCCGATGATCCAGCGCACCGTGTCGCCAGCGGCGACCGGCCCAGGTCCGACAAGCTGTTCGCCTTCCTGAAGGGCGATATCCGTCACTTGTCCGGGCGCGGCATAGACCTGATAGAGCGCCCCTTCCGACCAGGGGTAGACCTGGATCGCATTGATGAAGCCATCGCGCACAGGCTGCATCCGCGCGGCCGCATTGGCCTCGTTTACGCGCGCCGACGGGTCGACCGGCTCGGGCGGCGTCGTCCTGTCTTCAAGCGGCTTCAACTGGCCCGGAAGCGGCAGAGGCTCCGGCACCGTGACGATCTCGACAGGCGCAGGCGCTGGCAAGGCCTGGACAGCGGCGATAGCGGGCGCGTCGTCATAGCGGATGGCGGGTGGTCTGGCGGCACTGGTGGCGCAGGCCGAAAGCGTCGATACGGAAATCAGCAAAGCCGGAAGCACGGTGATACGCGATGACCTCTGACGCGGAGGGAATGCGGACATGGTCATTGGCCAAGCTCCTTCGACCAGTTGATGGCGTTGACGTAGATGCCGAGCGGATTCTTCCTGAGGCGCTCGGGATCGCGCGGCGGCTGCACGGTGATGGTGAGAATGGCGGACCACCGTTCGGTGGCGGCAAGACTGCCGTCGGAATAGCGGCGCTCGATCCAGGCGACCCGGAAACTGTCGGGTGATGCGCGGATGACGCTGGAGATCTCGGTGGCGATCTGAACCCGGCCGATATTGGCGAACGGATCGTTCGACCGCGCATAATCATNGAGCGCCATGGCGCCGCGATCGGTCGTGAAGTCATAGGCGCGCAGCCAGTTCTCGCGCACGATCACCGGGTCAGCGGGAATGCTGCGGACCTGTTCGATGAACCGCGCCAGATGAAACGCGAGCTGCGGATCGCTCGGCCGATAGTCGGCATTGGCGGGTGCGACCGTCTGGGCTTGCCCGAGCTTGTCGACCTCGACGATCCAGGGCGTGATCGTGCCCCGTGCGCCCTGCCAGACGAGACCGCCGGCAAGACCGGCGGACAGTGCGAGACAGCCGAAGGCGGCAAGCCGCCAGTTGCGGGCCTGGACACGGGCAGAACCGATACGCTCATCCCAGACCTGCGCCGCGCGCTGGTAAGGCGTTTCCGGCTCAGCGGCTTTGCCGTATCGAATGGAGGGTCGCTTGAACATGAGCAGTCAATCCTTTTGCTTGATGTCGGGCGACATGCCGCCGCCGCCGCGATCGCCCGAGCGGACCGCATGCGAGACCGAGGTGACGCCGCGTTGCATCGCCTGCTGACGCTTCATCGCCTTCGCCCAGGCAGGCGGCGCCCCTCCGCCTGACGTTGCGGGGGCAGATGTGGATGCGACCGAGGCACCGCCCGAACCGCCAGACCCGCCCGATATCGTTCCGCCCGAGGCCGAGAAGCCGGCGCGTGCGCCGGAGCGGAAATTGGATTTCATGGATTGACCGGCCTTGGCGGCGGCGTTCCTGATGGGGTCGATGGCTGCCCTGGCGGCGCCGCTGGCGGCGCTCTGTCCAACCGCGGAGAGACCGTCCGCAACGGCGCCGGCCCCGCTCTTGCCGAGTGATCCAAGGCTGTAGCTGCTGGCGGCGGCGCCCGCGGCGAACGATCCGCCGCGCGCAGCCGCCGCTCCCGCCTTCATGCCGCCGCCGATGGCGGACGCGGCGCCGCCCGCGGCCATGCGTGCGCCCATCGCCCCGCCAACCGCCATTCCGCTTACGGCGAGTGCGGTGCCGACGGCGGCGCCGGCGCCAAGCTGGGGCGCGCCCGACACGAGCCCGGTCGCGATGCCGGGACCGAAGATGGAAAGACCGAGCAGGGCCAGAGCGGCCAGCGCCACCGACATCGCCTGTTCGGCGGTCGGCATCTCCCCGAAAGCGCTTTCGAACTGCGCGAAGAGGCCCGTGCCGATGCCTACAATGACAGCGAGCACCAGCACCTTGATGCCGGAGGCGACGACATTGCCGAGCACTTTTTCCGCGAGGAAGGCTGTCTTGTTGAACAGTGCGAAGGGGAGCAGAACGAAACCGGCCAGCGTCGTCAGCTTGAACTCGATCAGCGTCACGAAGAGCTGCACACTGATGATGAAGAAGGCGATGAGGATGATGACCCAGGCGATCAACAGGATCGCGATCTGGACAAAGTTGGTGAACAGGCCGACCGGACCCGTCAGTTCTCCGGCGGCATCGAGCAGCGGTTCGCCAGCATTGAATCCGGCGGCCGCGACGCTGCCCGGCTTCATGAAGTCGGCAAGGCTGATCGCCGACCCGCTCGCCTTCAGGCCCAGCCCGGCGAAGCTCTCGAAGACGATGCCGGCGAGCGCGGAGAAGTTGCCGATGACGAAGGCGAAGAAGCCGACATAAAGCACCTTCTTCACCAGCCGGTGCATTACGTCCTCATCGGCGCCCCAGGCCCAGAACAGACCGGCGAGCGTGATGTCGATGACGATCAGCGTGGTCGAGAGGAACGCGACCTCGCCGCCGAGCAGCCCGAAGCCGCTGTCGATGTAATTGTTGAAGGTATCGAGGAAGGTGTTGATGACGCCGGTATCATTCATGGCGGTCACCCTCGCGTCCGAGGAAGCGGCGGCGGTGCTCCTCCCAGGCCGCGTCACAGCCGGAATCCGGCATGGTGAGCGTGCGGCAACGGGCAAGCTCGTCGCGCAAGGGATCGTACGGCGCGAGATCTGTGGGCGATGGCAGAGGCGCGGCAGGTTTGCGCTCGTCCACCGCTATGGCGATAGCGGTCGCCATCAACAGGCCTCCGGCAAGCGCGACTCCGGCGATCCTGGCGCTGCGGCTCATGTGCGTTTCCCCTTGTCGATTATCGCCCGGTCACTGGCCGCTGCGGCGCATGAAACGGCGAAAATGCTCGCGGCCCTGCTCTTCGGTGGCGGCGTTGCGCGCGGATTCGAGCGCCTGGGCGCGGCCCTGCGCGGCGAGAAGCGCGGTGAGATCGGCGATCTGACGCGATTGCAGGGCAAGAAGCTGGTTGCCGGCCTGGGCCGCCTGAAGCGCGCCGGTCGCCGACTGGCTGGCGCCGACGATGTCCGCCATCGCCGTCTGCGAGCCTTCGATATTGCCGACCACACCCGCCTGGACGCGCAGCGCATCCTCGAAGCTGCCGACGCTGTCCCGCCAGCGCTCGCGGGCGTTTGCGATCAGGGTCGCGTCGGACGCGCTCATATCGACATTACGATAGCGCGCGGTGAACGCATCCTCGATCGTCTTCACATCATAGGCGATGCGCTGCGCCTCGCTCAGCAATTGGCGGGTCTGCTGAACCTGCGCCTGAAGCTCGCCCAGGCTGCTGAACGGCAGCGAAGCGAGGTTGCGGGCCTCGTTGATGAGCGACGTCGCCTGCTGCTGGATCTGCTGTATCTGATTGTTGATCTGCTGGAGCGAGCGCGCCGCCGTCAGCACATTCTGCGCATAGTTGGTCGGGTCATAGACGATCCCGCCGAAGCCGAGCTGCGCGCTGGCAGGCGCTGAGACGGCGGTGAGGCTGAGTACGGCGATGCCGGCGATCAGGCTGCGACGAAGGACAGGACGGGTCATAGCGGGTTCTCCTCTGTGAAAGCGGGCAGAAGGTCGGCGGCCCAGTTCAGACCGCGATGGCGCAGCCAGGCGTCGGCGAAGCCATGCTGTCCATGGGCGTCCATCAGTTCGCCGATGGTGATCTGGTCGGTCTTGGAAGAGGCGGCCGCGAAAGCGAGCGCGACATCGCCGAGACCCAGCTCGAACAGCCGGTTGCCGCGTGGGGACTGGCAGTAATAATCCCGCTTGGGCGTCGAACGGGCCAGGATTTCGGTCTGCCGGTCATTAAGACCGAAGGCCCGGTAGATGCGAGCGATCTGCGGCTCGAGCGCGCGTTCGTTTGGGAGCAGGATGCGGGTCTTGCAGCTTTCGATGATCGCGGGCGCGACGCTGCTGTTCTCGATCTGGGCAAGCGACTGGGTGGCGAAGATGACGCTGGCGTTCTTCTTGCGGAGCGTCACCAGCCATGTGGAGAGCTGGCGGGCGAAGGCGGGCGAGTTCAGCGCCAGCCAGCCTTCGTCGATGATGATGAGCGTGGGGCTCCCATCGAGCCGCCCGGCGATGCGATGGAAGAGGTAGGACAAAACGGCGGGCGCCGCGCCGCTGTCCATCAGCCCTTCGGTCTCGAACGCCTGCACCGAGGCGGTGCCGAGCCGTTCCTGTTCGGCATCCAGCAGCCGCCCCCAGGCGCCGCCGAGGCACCATGGCGCAAGCGCCTGCTTCAGCTCCTGCGACTGGAGTAGCACGGCGAGCCCGGTGAGCGTTCGCTCACCGGGCAGAGCGCTGGCGAGCGAGGTCAGGGCCGACCAGATATGGTCCTTGGCCTGCGGATCGACGGTCGCGCCTTCGGATTCGAATATGCCTGCGAGCCATTCGGCGGCCCAGGCGCGCTCGGCCGCATCGTCGATCCGCGCCAGCGGCTGCAACAGGACACTGCTGTCCTCTTCCTTCCCGGCCTCGCTCGCGAACAGGCTGCCGCCCAGATCCTGCCAGTCGCCGCCCATGCCGAGCGCGGCGGCGCGTATGCTGCCACCGAAGTCGAAGGCGAAGATCTGGCTGCCGGCATAGCGCCGGAACTGAAGCGCCATGGTGGCGAGCAGCACGGATTTGCCCGCGCCGGTCGGGCCGACGACAAGCGTGTGCCCGACATCGCCGACATGCAGCGACAGGCGAAAGGGCGTGCTACCCTCGGTCCTGGCGAACAGCAGCGGCGGCGCCTTGAAATGCTCGTCGCGCGATTGTCCCGCCCAGATCGCCGAGAGCGGTATCATGTGGGCGAGGTTCATCGTCGAGAGCGGGGGCTGCCGGACATTGGCATAGACATGGCCGGGCAACGAGCCGAGCCAGGCCTCGATCGCGTTCATGCTTTCGGGGATGCAGGTGAAGTCGCGGCTCTGGATGATCTTCTCGACCAGCCGCAATTTCTCAGCGGCGATGCCGGGGTCTTCGTCCCATATGGTGACGGTCGCGGTCACATAAGCCTGACCGACATCGTCGGCGCCCAGCTCTTGTAGCGCCGCGTCGGCGTCGGCCGCCTTGTTCGACGCATCGCTGTCCATCAGGACCGACGCCTCATTGGTCATCACTTCCTTGACGATCGCGGCGATGGATTTGCGCTTGGCGAACCATTGCCGCCGGATCTTCGACAGCAGCTTTGTCGCGTCGCCCTTATCGAGCATGATGGCGCGGGTGGACCAGCGATAGGGAAAGGCGAGCCGGTTCAGCTCATCGAGAATGCCCGGCCAGGTCATTGTCGGAAATCCGATCACGGTGAGGACGCGCAGATGATGCCGGCCCAGCCGGGGCTCGAGACCGCCGGTCAGCGGCTCATCGGCCAGCAGCGTATCGAGATACATCGGGGTTTCGGGCACGCGGACCCGCTGGCGCCGGGTCGAGATCGTCGAGTGGAGATAGGTCAGAGTCTCCGCATCATCGAGCCAGGCGGATTCGGGCACGAACCCGTCGATCAGATTGAGAAGCTGGGCGCAGCGATCCGTGAAGCTCTTGACCAGTTCCCAGGGATCGACCCCGTCTTTGGCCTTGCCTTCGTAGAGCCAGCTTTCGGCGCGGGCCGCGTCCTCGGCGGGCGGCATCCAGAGCAGCGTGAGATAATAGCGGCTCTCGAAATGCGCGCCCGCGTCGACGAACTGGGCGCGGCGTTCCTCGTCGACCAGCGACGAGACCGGGTCGGGGAAGTCCGAAACGGGATAATCGTCGGACGGGATGCGCTGGGCTTCGACGAAGATCGACCATCCCGATCCCAGGCGCCGGAGTGCATTGTTGAGCCGGTGGGTAACGCCCACCAATTCAGAGGGAGTGGCGGAATCGAGATCGGGGCCACGAAACCGCGCGGTGCGCTGGAACGAGCCGTCCTTGTTGAGGACGACGCCTTCGGCAATCAGCGCGGCCCAGGGTAGGAAGTCGCTGAGCCAGGCGGCGCGGCTGCGATATTCGGCGAGGTTCATCATGGGCAGTGCTCCTCGTCAGACGCGCAAGTAAGCGGGGTATCGGAGATGACGGCGGGCGACGTCGGCGAACTGCGCGTCACGGCGCGCGGCCCAGACAGCGGCAAGATGGCCGACCAGCCAGAACACGCCGCCGGCGATCCACAACTGGAGGCCGAGACCGATCGCGGCCGCCAGCGTGCCATTGGCGATGGCGAGCGTGCGCGGGGCGCCGCCGAGCAGGATGGGCTCGGTCAGCGCCCGGTGGACGGGGGCGTAGAAGCCCGCGACCTCATCTCCGCCGCCCAACATCAGATGACGGCCCCGCCGCCGAAGCTGAAGAAGGAGAGGAAGAAGGAACTGGCGGCAAACGCGATCGAAAGACCGAACACGATCTGGATCAGCCGCCGGAACCCGCCATTGGTGTCGCCGAACGCCAGGGTCAGGCCGGTCACAATGATGATGATGACCGCCACGATCTTGGCGACCGGCCCTTCGATCGACTGAAGAATCGACTGGAGCGGCGCTTCCCAGGGCATCGAGGAGCCCGACGCCCTGGCCGCGCTCGACATGGCGAGCGCGACCACGAGGCCGATCATCGCCGTGTTGGCGGTGCTGCGGAAACGGGAAAGTGCGTTGGTCATCCGAGTTCTCCTGTCTGATGGATGGGGACGTCTTCCGCCCGGCGGACGGGCTCGAGCGGGCCGGGGAGCTGGCGCAGCGCATATTCGCCGGCGGCATTGAGCCCATCGACGCGGGCGAGTTCGGACAGCCGACGACCGTGGCCATCGCGCACAAGGACCGCGACGAGATCGATGGTCTCCGCGATCAGCGCGCGCGGCACCGTCACCACCGCTTCCTGGATGAGCTGCTCCATGCGGCGTAGCGCGCCGATCGCGCTGCCGGCGTGGATCGTGCCGACGCCGCCGGGATGGCCCGTGCCCCAGGCCTTGAGGAGATCGAGCGCCTCGGCGCCGCGCACCTCGCCGATCGGAATCCGGTCCGGGCGCAGGCGCAAAGAGGAACGAACGAGATCCGACAGGCTGGCAACGCCGTCCTTGGTCCGCATCGCCACCAGATTGGGAGCGCTGCACTGAAGCTCGCGGGTGTCTTCGATCAGAACGACCCGGTCGCCGGTTTTGGCGATCTCGGCCAGCAGCGCGTTCGTCAGCGTGGTCTTGCCGGTGCCGGTGCCGCCGGCGACCAGGATATTGGCCTTGTCGGCGACCGCGATTTGCAGCGCCGACACCTGCAACCGCGTCATGATCCCGTCGGCGACATAATCATCGAGGGTGAAGACAGCCACGGCGGGCTTGCGGATCGCGAAGGCCGGCGCTGCGACGACAGGCGGCAACAGCCCCTCGAACCGCTCCCCGCTATCCGGCAGCTCGGCCGAGACGCGCGGGCTCCCTGCATGAACCTCGGCGCCGACATGATGGGCGACCAGCCGAATGATCCGCTCACCGTCAGCCGGTGAAAGCCGTTCGCCGGTATCGGATAGGCCTTCGCCCAGCCGGTCGAGCCATAACCGGCCATCGGGGTTCAGCATGACCTCGACGGTCTTCGGGTCCGCCAGCCAGCCCGCGATCGAAGCGCCCAGCGCCGTGCGAAGCATCCGCGCACCGCGTGCCGAACTCTCCGATTTAAGGCTGTAGCTTGCCAATGACCGTCCCCTGATTGCGCCTTGGCGCGAGCCGCGCGTGGGCATGGGGACAGTTAGAAGAGACAGAAAAAACGCTATCGCAACAACTATTTGCGTTTAGCGTAGGGCGTCGAAGGAATAGAAAGCCGGGCGTAGGACTTATTCAGTCCTCAAACCCGGTAACGGGACGGCTCGCCTGTGAATCAACGTCCTGCGTGATCTCACGAGCGAGACTCGACCCCTTCTCGACCCGACGGCCAAGCGCTTCGATGAAGGCCTTATAGCGTTCATTGCCGCTGGCCTTCGCGGCCGCCTGCCCGGTGTCGGGCAAGGGCGGGGTTGTGGTGAGCCAGAAGCGAACGAACAAGGCGATCGCCTCATTGGAGATGGTGATGTTCTGCTCGGCTCGCTCCAGTTGCCGCGACAGGCGATCGAGGCGCCGCGCCAGCGCCGCCTCCAGGCGCTCAGGCCCGTCTGGAGACAGGAACGAGAGAAGTGCGGCCTCGATGATGTGCGTCTGCGGCACGCGCTTGCGGGCGGCATAGTCCTCGATTTGATCGACGAGATCGGGCGGCAGACGATAGGTGCGTTTGACGCGCATGGTCTGGGTTCTCCCTGTCAAAGTTCGATGCCGTCGCCGGGATCGAGGCTTGCGATGCGGGCGATGCGGTGCATCCGGCGCTGGGTGGTCGCCTCATCGCTGGCTGTATCCGGTTCATCGAAATCGAACTCGTTGACGGGCGCCGGCGCCTCACGCACCACTTCCTCATGGTCGGGAAGCCCCGGCTCTCGGCGGATATTGGCATTGGCGTCATCGCTGTCGGCATTCTCAGGCGTGGCGGCCGCTCCGCCGGATTGACCGGGAGGCGGGCTGTCCGGCTGCGGCGGCGGTTCGATACCCGTCCAGTCGTCTGGACGTGGCGGCCGTTGGCTGCGCCGGGGTTTTGGCGCTGGCAGCAATCGGCGTGTGAGGCGGGGATCGGTGAAATATCGCGCCTTCTTCGCCCGAACCGGCGGCGTGCCCGCCACCATGACGATCTCATCGTCGGGCGGAAGCTGCATGATCTCTCCGGGCGTGAGGAGCTGGCGGGCGGTCTCGGATCGCGACACCATCAGATGGCCGAGCCAGGGGCTGAGCCTGTGGCCCGCATAGTTTTTCATCGCCCGCATTTCGGTCGCGGTGCCGAGGGCGTCGGAGACCCGTTTGGCCGTCCGCTCGTCGTTGGTCGCAAACGAAACCCGGACGTGGCAGTTATCCAGGATCGAGTGATTGACGCCATAGGCCTTCTCGATCTGATTGAGCGACTGGGCGATCAAGAAGGATTTGATCCCGTAGCCCGCCATGAAGGCCAGTGCGCTCTCGAAGAAGTCCAGCCTGCCCAATGCCGGAAACTCATCCAGCATCAGCAGCAGGCGTTGCCGCTTGGCGGTCGAGGCCAGTTCCTCCGTCAGCCGGCGGCCGATCTGGTTGAGGATGAGGCGGACCAGCGGCTTGGTGCGGTTGATATCAGAAGGCGGGACGACCAGGTAAAGCGAGACTGGATGCGGCCCGTTCACGAGGTCGGCAATCCTCCAGTCGCATTGCCGGGTGACGGCCGCGACGACCGGATCGCGGTACAAACCCAGGAACGACATGGCGGTCGAGAGCACCCCCGACCGTTCATTCTCGCTCTTGTTGAGGAGTTCCCGCGCCGCCGAGGCGACGACCGGGTGGACGCCCGCGTCTCCCAGATGCGGGGTTAGCATCATGGCCCGCAGCGTGGTCTCGATCGGGCGGCCCGGATCGCTGAGGAAGTTGGCGACACCGGCCAGCGTCTTGTCGGACTCGGCATAGAGCACATGGAGAATGGCGCCCACCAGCAGCGCGTGGCTGGTCTTTTCCCAGTGGTTGCGTTTCTCGAGCGACCCTTCGGGATCGACCAATATGTCGGCGATATTCTGAACATCACGGACTTCCCACTCGCCGCGGCGCACTTCGAGCAAGGGATTGTAGGCCGAGCTTGCCGCATTGGTCGGGTCGAACAGCAGCACCTTGCCGAAACGGCTGCGGAAGCCTGCGGTCAGTCCCCAGTTCTCGCCCTTGATGTCGTGGACGATGCAGCTGCCGGGCCAGGTCAGCAGACTGGGAACAACGAGGCCGACGCCTTTGCCGGAGCGGGTCGGTGCGAAGCACAGCACATGCTCCGGGCCGTCGTGGCGCAGATAGTCGGTTCCCATTTTTCCGAGGATCACGCCATCATCGCCGAGTAGGCCGGCGGCGCGCGCCTCCTTCTCGGTCGCCCAGCGCGCCGATCCATAGGTCTCGGCATTCTTCAGTTCACGCGCGCGCCAGACCGACATGCCGATAGCAACGGCGATGGAGATAAACCCACCGGAAACCGCGATATAGGCGCCGCGCAGGAAGATGTCGGGCGCATAGGCGTCGAAGGAGAACCACCACCAGAAGAAGGCCGGCGGCGGATAGATCGGCCAGTCGCCAAGGTTGAACCAGGGCGATCCTAGCTGCGGTTGATGTGCGAGCGCCGCGGCCGTCCACTGGGTCGCGCCCCAGACCGACATGAGAACGATCGCGAAACCTGCGAGGATCTGGCCCCACAATATCTTGGTAGCCGACATAACCCTTCCTTTCCGGCAAATTGCCTAAAGGTCGGGATCGAAATGGCGCTTTTACAAGAGGTTATGGGGCTCCAGCGTAGGGACGGCGATTATAGCGTGCAAATACAAGAAATGGCGTAGATGTCGGACAATCCCGAACGACACCTTTAGAGAGTGAAGTAGCGGTAAGCGGTCGCTTGATACTTGGGCGATCCACCTGCAGAATCTCGTCGAAGAGCGCGAACCCACGACCAATATGGTCCCGTTCGCGAGATGTGCGTGGACGATGCCCGCATCGACGGGCGCTATCGCGAGAACAACCTCGCCAGTATGCGCCGCACGCTTGCCACACGTCGAAGCGCCTGGGGCCGAATGCGGGCCTTGATGGACTTTCGTCGTCGCACAGGCGAGGCGGACGAGGATATGAATTGAGTTTGGCGGTCTGCCTATTGGGGCAGGAAGGCGATACCGGCGTCCGACCGCTCCGCTTCGACATACCGGATCGGCTTGAGACGATTTGGACGGCATAGCCCGAGCCACAGCCCTTCGTAGCCGACGATCAGAAAGGCCATCTGGTCGCCGCGGGATTTTGTGATCTGCTGCCAATTCCGCAGATCGATCGATGACGGCGACGGGAAGCGCTCGGGATGCGAATGCCATTCGCCGACCCAATCCATGACACGCCCGGATTTGCTCCAGCGTTGCAGCGCCACGGCACGATGCCCGGCTGCCGCCCGGTGGAACGCGAACATCGTGCCCCGGTCCCATCGTGTGGGCAGCGTGGCTTCCTTGATTTCGAGATGGGGACCGCGACGGAGACCCAGGAAGATACCCCCGCGTTCGCTTCGTCCCGCATAGCGCGCGGCGTCGGCGAGGATCGGCTCTATAGCGGTATGGGCGATCAGGATCGCGGATCGGGGGCTGTTGTCGCTATCCGCCACAAGCCACGCACTGGTCAAAACGGGTTGGGGAAACCCATTTCATCGCCTCACGACCTTCGGCGTGATTGAGGACGACGGTTCGCAGACGGAGGCCGGGTTTTCCGCCGGCCCAATCGAGCGCGGCGCGCAGGGCCAGACTGGCTGCGGCAACCGGCGCGTCCACCGCAAAAGGGATGTAGCCGGCTTCCCCACAACGCGCCGGCGCCATCCGCAGCGGCGAGTTCGCATCCTTGAGCGGACTGTAACGCCACTGCCCATCAAAGCCGGTGCGCAGACATCGGTAGCAGGCGAGATTGGCATCCTTGAGGTTGAGAAAGGTCTGGCCGGCGATACCGTTGCCGAAAACCCAGCAATGCAAAAGAGCGAGCTGATCTCCCGTTCGATCGGATTTGAGCCAGAGATCGTTGAGCGCGCTGGCGACATTGGGATCGCCGGTGGCGTCGATTACGAGATCGCATGTTTCGAGGGCGGCCCAATCCTGTGAGGCGTCGATCCCCTTTGGCTCGATCTGCACATCGGGATGAAAACCGCGAAGATAGTCCGCGACCGCATCCACCTTGGGCTTTCCCAGATCCGAAAAGCCGAGCAAATGCCGGCCGAGATTGCCCGGCGAGAGCCGGTCGGTGTCGTAAAGCCACAGGGGATGGTCGCAGCCGGCGCCCGCTTGCACCAGCATCTTGGCGAGATTGCTGCCGATCGTACCGCAACCGACAACCGCGATTTTTTTGCCGATAAGGGTGGGTTCACTGACAAGGTTGCGTTCGACGCAAAAGCGCAAATCTGTTTCGGTGCCTGTCATCCTGTCCAGTCCAATTTCCTGGGTCTGCTTGTCCACCATCTTGCGAAAAAATGCGGGGCGGAAACCCGCCTTCGCCGATCGGATCAGTTCGAGAGAGGGGGGGAATTGGGGCGTCCAGCCGATGATGGCATTTGGCGCGGCCAGAAAGACAGGGCGGGAGGATGCCGTTGCCGTCAACACCGCCTCGCGCCATCCATTCGGCGGATCGGGCTGGGCGGCGATATAGTCGAGCACGGCCGCGAGCGATCCGAGAGGGAAAGTCATCGTATGCTGCAACTTGGCCGCAAAGGCCAAAACGATCGCCGGCACACGGCTTCGCGGCTTACGATGCGCCCAGGCCCCTTTGGCAACAAGAACGGGGGTTCTGATTCCGTCGAGAAGGATCATTTCGGCTTGCACGATGGCAGGCACTTTCACGAGCGCGATCGCGCAATAGAGGCTTGACCCTTTCCAATAGGCGGAGAGTTCCTGTTCGAAATCGATCTTCGCGCCCCCGCTGAAGGACCGTTCGAGTGTCGCAGAGGTTTCGGCGAGCACGCGCAGGACAGAACCGCCGGGATTGTAGAGGTCGAGCGGCAGGCCACCTTCGCCAACATAGCAGATATGGCCGTCCGTCATCAGATGCGCGAGTTCCGGCACTGGCAATGCCGAACCATCGACCAGCCGGACGGTCGGGGGGGTTACGAAACGCACATCCGGAATGTCGATTTCGACGGTCGCCGGTTTGCCATGCGCCAGAATCTGCCCGCGGTACGTGGCCATCGGCCGCTCCAGCGTGAAGCCCTTGTGCTTGAGCGTCGCATCAATGATCCAAAGCGGGTCGGCCAAAATGTAGTCCTAGCCCGACGTCGAGTTCGTCACCTTCGGGGCAGGCACGAGGGCAGGCGCCTCGGCAGCGACGGTCGCCGCCACTGTCGGAAGGATTTCAACCATATCTGGCCGATAGGGAATCCGCTCGCCAAAGGCACGCCGCAGCGCCTGGACAACGAGATCGGCGTTGGCCGTCCCCTTGAGCGCGCTGTGCATATCCGCTGCTAGCGCTTCCGCAGCCTTGACGACGGTAGTCCGGTCATCATCGGCCCAGTCATTCAGAACGATGCGCTGGCCCGGAAAGGCAGGGTTGAGGAGTTCACCGCGAAAGATGCCGGGGAGCCGCTGGGCGATCTCATAGGCGATGCGGTCGTCGTCCAGGTTGCGGTGGGTGCCGTTAAGCTGCTCCAGAGCCTCCGCGACGGCGGCCATGATCGTGATTGACGACAGGCAACAATGCTCCCAGCGATGGTCCCGCCAGCCCTTGAAGTAGCGACAGGCGCGGCGAAAGTCCTCACCGTAGCGGGCGACGCATGCCTCCACCCATTTCTGCAATTCGAGCGGATCGGATTGCTGCCACGTCCCGTCGCGATGCGCGAGCATGATCTGATCGGACGGCAACTTGGCGTAGAATCGTCCCGCACGCTTGGCGAACTGGCCCGACCGGATTTGCGCATCGCCAAAAGAGATCGACTCCGCGAGTTCGCGCGGAGCCGAATAGATCGGGATATCGACATGGCTTTCGCGGCTGAGTTGGACCCGGACGCATGTCAGCTTGCTGGTATCCAAAATCCAGCCCCGTTCGCGGCAAAGCGGTCGGAGGGCATCCTCAACAAGCGCGAACAATGTCTTGGCGACCAGCGCAGGCTGGCCATTTTCGAGATAATCCACCCGGACGTACATGCCGTCGTCGAGATCGAGCTGCTGCGGGGGCTTGTGACACGGGTCCACCAACAGATCGTAGGCGAAAGACCCCTGGGTGAAGAACTTCGGCATGATGGACGGTCGCGACCGGGCCGACCGAGCGGCATAAGCCGGCTCCCAGAAAACGTCCTCGATCTGAATGCGGGCCGCGCTCGCCCGGATCGCGTTGCGGATGTCGCGGCGCGCGTCGAGTAGGCTGGACTTTCGCGAGTCGGCGACTTGCAGCGCCTGATGATAACTTGCCGAAACCCGAAGGCCGACGAAAAGTGCGCTCGCTTTGGCCAGAAACCCCATTTGCTCTTTACCTCCCCGGAACGGCCTATGCCCCCGGTATTGTGTATGCTAACTTCCCTTAACCATAGATGTAGGTGCGTTCATGCTATGTTCAAGATGTTTCCTCCAACTTTTTTGGTCGTTCCGGTCGCCTGGCTGACGGTTCTCGTCCTCGCCGGACTGGATGCCATCACCCCAGCCTTGAGCGGCCTCGGGATCACGCCCAAAGTGACCTGGGCCATTCTGGTCGTGCAATTGATTATAACGCTGGCGATCGTCACGCCCTTCTGGCGCGTGATCTGGCGCTGGTGCCCCAAGCTCAACGAGTGGATATTTCCCGACCTCAACGGAGAATGGGATGTCATCGGACACACGAACTGGAATCGCATAGACGCATTATTGAAAGCGGCGAAGGGAGATGCTGCCTTGATCGATATGCGAACAGGGTCGGAGGATGCCTTGCCGCCGCTGGGAAAGTTTCAGATGCGCGCCCGTATCAGCCAGTCCTGGCTCGACATCGAAATGGAGCTTTGGAATCCGCAAGGTGCGGGACCGATCCAGGAATCGACAACGCTCGTCGTTGAACCCATTCGGGGCAAACGCGGTCGACATGCTCTCGCCTATATTTTCGAGCAGGTGAACCAGACCGATGTCGTAAGCGACGATGCCAAGTTCCGGGGAGCGGTGTGGGTCACTCGCGACCGGGATGATCCCAATGCGCTTTGCGGTCGCATGTGGAGCGATCGTATGTGGCGTCGTGGTATGAACACTGCCGCCGACCTGAGATTTACACGCTCTGTGGCCCAGGAAGGCGGTCGATAGGAAAGGAGGCACCTGAACTCTATCTGTATGCGGCGACGCGATAGTCTCTCATCACCCGCTTGACCAGTCAGCGTGCCGCCCCGCTCACTTCGTTTTCAAACGCGCCATCGCTCGCCGATGCCGACAATCGGCGAGAATTTCCGATAGGGCCCCGTGAATGAAGGGCAGATTCGGACGGCCGCGTTTTGAACTGCGAATGACCGCTTTGTCGGCGGGCGTGGCCTCATTACATTCCGATCTCGTATAGACGTGACTATGACAAGTTCGAATCCTCGGCGGGCAATTGACCTGCTCCTGGCCGCCATGTTCTGCCAACGTCGCCCCGATAGGCACCGGCATAACTTCATGTACAAGGAGCCGGGAAAGCCGCATTTCCTCTCTGGAGCCGGCTTTGAGGTGAACTATGACCTGCGCGGTTTGCTTCAGGCTGCGCTCTTCATGCGCCGCAATGCTGCTTCGCACCTTCGATCCTTATCGGTCGGCGACGTGGAAAAGGCACTGACCGATTTCATGAGCAGCAATTTCTGGATTATTGGCGACGAAGCTTGGGACGGTTGCCTGCTGGGTGGCGGGCGAAAGAGCGACATGGCCTTCTCCGCCTTCGTATCCGAGAGCACGAAGAAGCGTCTTGCCGAAGCGATCCATGCCTCTGACCTATTCGTCGAGCCCCGCCAGCTATTCGTGTTCCCGCTGGTTGTGGTGAGCGTCGCTCAAAGTTTCGATTGCTCTACTTTCTTCTTTGCAGAGCCGGCGGGCCTTACATTGGACAGACTGCCGCCGGGCTATTCCGCCGCTGATGTGCGCTCGGAAAGCTTCCCGCCCTTCGCTCGAAGAAATGGGACCGATCAATCGCCTTCGTCGTGGCTCGGTGTATGGGGACCAACGAAAGAGGTGGCGAGGCGCAATCGGGCTGCGATTCTAGGTGCTCTCGCGCTTCT
The DNA here is from genome assembly GCF_001853345.1 of Edaphosphingomonas haloaromaticamans. NCBI lineage: Bacteria > Pseudomonadati > Pseudomonadota > Alphaproteobacteria > Sphingomonadales > Rhizorhabdaceae > Edaphosphingomonas > Edaphosphingomonas haloaromaticamans. The sequence goes on from NZ_MIPT01000001.1 coordinate 2,175,544, forward strand.
TCCGCATCGTCATGAACGGTATCTCTTCACGATGCGAAAGGTCTTCGGGGGTTTTTGCGTTTTCGACGGTTCGCTGACTATGGTTAGCAGTGAACCTCACACACCCGCACTATCGGAAAATGTGCTGATCGAGAGTGAAGACCATTCTTGGCTCGCTGTTCTAGCTGAGAAAATCATTTCGCCGGTAAAGGCCGATCGGCGCTCTATACGAGCGCTCGAATACTTCTATCGTGCGTGGGTGCCGGACCCGACCCGGCGTTTTCCAACCCTGTTCGGGGCTCTCGACGCGATCTACGGCGACGCCGCAAAAGCGACGCAGAGCGTCATTGAGGCTGTAGGCCCTGTAATGGGCGCTGCTTATGACTATCAGCGCCTAAAAGTGCTGCTCGGGCTGCGTGCCAGCGTAATCCACGGCGGCGCCCCGAACGTATATGAATCGAGCGACTATCACCGCTACTATGAAAGATATGAAGAGGACGCCACGCGCGACCTCGAGCTGATTGTGGCTCGATGCCTGCAAGCGGTGATTTTTGGATCAGCGATGCAGGAGCGGCCGCACACATACGCAGAACTTTTCAAGCGGGAGACTGGTCGGGATATCTGACGCAGTGGTGGGCGCGGGAGGAGCGACCCTTCATACCTCTTCGTTCCCCAGTGGCCTCTATCAGAGGAGGCTTGTGCGTTGTTGGCCGACCCGCTGAACGGACGACAGCTTCTAAGGAAGCAGTCTGTGGGCTCGAACGTCGGCTATGTTGGCGTATCCTGCCGATTCAGACATCGAAATGCTTTTGGCTTAGAGCGCAGTCGAAGCGGACTCAGACGTATGCACTGAAACGCCTCAGTCTTTGGGTTTCGTTACAAGGTAACCGTGTTCTGAAGGCCGCCTTGCGGGAAGCTGCTCCGCAGTGCTGATAGCCGCTTTTTGCGAGGAGCGGTGATGAGCGAGGATATCGAAGCGTCGGGGGCGAGTGCTCTTACGACCGGTCANATGAGTGATCGTATGAGCAGTCGGATCGCGGTGGTCGGCGGGCGTCGCCGTTGGTCGGTGGAACAGAAGCTGTCCATTCTGCGCGAGGCGTTTGGCCCCGACGGCTCG
>NZ_MIPT01000001.1:2178059-2224102 GCF_001853345.1 Edaphosphingomonas haloaromaticamans
AAGCTCGCCAAGCGACGGGCACAGGGAAGAGCCGCCTACACCGACGCTAAATCCCGCGACAGCTAAGCGATGGCGGTTTCCTGACCACGCTTACGTTACAAGTATTCTCCTCAATTCTTCTTCGGCGTCTAGTGGAATTTTGACACTTCCCAGAAGCCAATCAACACGTTCACTTACGAGCTCAGTTATCTCAGAGTCCTTTAATTTTTCTAGGAGGAGATAAAGGTAGGAATTACCAAATCCGGCTATGACGGGTGCAACGGCGGGAGGTGCTGGCCGCTCCAGATCGGAACCATTTCGGAAAAATGGGAAATTCCACGAATAAATAACGTCTTCCAAGTTTTCGCCGATCAGTCCGAGTGAACCATCCGGTATCTTCATGGATCGAATTTGACGTTCCGGGCGTTGCACGATTACATCACGGTAGGGCTGCCCATAGAATTCTGTCAGCCCATCATCCGAGAAGTCGTTGCCGACGATCCAGTCTAAGCCAACCGTCCTCCGACGGAGTTCAAAAACAAGCTGATCGAATTTGAACAGATCATCATTTTCGTTGGCGTAGGAGAGAAGCCCGTAACGACTATCGGGATGTCCCATTTGGTTCACTCTAGCGATAAGGCTTTCAAGAGGGCGATCATTCCATAACTTTTGAGAGAGTTTGTCCGGCCTTCTTAGGTTGGTTACTGCTAAGTCTCCGAATACCTCCTTATGTTTACACCAGAGCTTTTCAATATCGTGGTTGTATCCGCTCTTTACCGATACCCCATTTAGGATAAGGCCAGCCTTGAGAAGCTTTTCGATTGTTTGGAGCGCTTGCCACCAAAATTCTTCACTGATCCCGTAGGTATTTGTAAATCTCGCAAGAAAGTAATTCAGATCGGACGGCACCACAAAAAACTTGTACGCAAAGACTGACTTGAAGTGATTCATCGGGATATCGAACATCGGCGTTCCTTACAGGAGCTCATTAAATTAGGTGGTCGGAGATCATCTTTTTTACATGAACGTGAACGTCGATCCACATGATAGACCTTCACGGCAGTGAATACCGGTTCTGGCTTAACTCTGAGACGCTCAAGGCATGCCAACTGCGGTTGTCGAGGCACACCGGGCGAACGGCCGGTTTGTCGAACAAGGTGGTCGCTCGTCCCGTCACTATGGCTTGTGAACGAAAGGCCGGTTTCAAGGAGCGGCTTTGAGGCGGCGGCGAACGGCAGCGTCGTCGGCGGTGCTATTCGTTGAGTAAACCGCCGTCGATGGCCTTGGTCAGGGCCACCCTATTGTCCGCCGCGATCCACCAGACCTTTCTCGCTGCATCCCAACGAGCACCGAGAGCCTTCGCTTCGTCTTTGCGCGCGTACGGAACGCTCAGCTCGACGCGTGTTGCTTGATCGACATTCGCGCCAATCTGCCTGCGATCATGCCGCGCAAGGGTTGCCGCTACTGCCGCGTCATCCGGCGAACGCAGAGGGGCATTTGAAGCCCAAGTCGGCGGGTCGATCTGCCGCCAGGTCTTGTAGGTACCTGCTGCCGACAGCCTCGCCAGTTCTTCCTGCAGTCTGCCATCGAGCGTGTAAATGTCAGCTAACACCGGCGGATTGCCGAAATACGGCGCCGGCCCGTTCGGCTCGCCCATGCCGACCACCCTTGCACAGGTACTTCCCCAGGTCGTTCGCCGCAGCCAAAAACCTGGGCCGCCATGCGCCACATACATCTGAAATATGTTCGGTTGGTCCTGTGGGATATCCATGATGAAGATCGAACTTTTTCGCTGGGTAGTTTCTACGACTTGCAGGGAGGCAAAAACGTATCAGCTCGTCGGTTTAGGTACAATTGACAGAATTGCTCGCGAAATTCGGGCGCTTGATTGCTCGCTGCGCTCGGCGGTGTTGGGCTGACAGTCTGCGGAATTTTGAATCTCAACACGTGGAACAACGCGGGAAAGCAGGTGCAGTCCTCCAGTGTAGTCATCAAGACACCCTTGCGGGGCATGGCATTCAGGCCGATATTTTGGTATCGACAGGCTTATGAGAAATGGCGCGGTCGCTTCTCACATTTCTATCTTTTGAGGTGTTTTCGGAGATTCTCGCATGGGGGCGCGTATGATCAGAACCAGTCCGCTTATAGTGTCCGCAACTCTGCTGGCGGGTCTGGCTGCTTGCGGCCAGAACGCAGCGACGGCCGAGGCCGAAACGGAGAATGCGGCGGGAGCACAGGTCCTTGTGCAGAACGCCGTCGCGTCCACCGTCGCCGAAGATGCAGGAAACACCGGACCCGTTGCCGCCTTGGAAACGGCTGCGGCCAGCGTTCCTGCGCCAGCCACTACGACGGTCGCGACCCTTCCCTTGAGGCGCGGTTATTATGTCAGGTCAGAGACGCCCTGCAATCAGGCATCAAGGGCGGACGTGTTTTCGCTGGTGACGCGAACGGGCATGAACCTGAACTGCACGTTCAAGAAGATCGAAAAGACGGGAGCGACGACGTTCCGGGTAACGCAAGAATGTGCGGACGAAGGCGCTGCATGGGGCCGGGGGGATGGGACCGAGACGTCCACGGACACATACGAGATTCCGAACGAAACCAGCTACAAGGTGACATATGAAGGCGGCTACGAGAGCAGCGCTCGCTATTGCGCCCAATCGAGCATGTCACCCGAATATCGCGACAATGACATCAGCGATGTAATGCGCTGACGCCGGTGGCAGCGCATTACATCGCTTCTCGCCGTGAGCCTTAAAATCGCGGTCCTCCGTCTTGGCATCGCCGGAGCGGAGGCCCCCGTTACCATTCAAGTCTCCGACCCGCCCCTCATATGCTGTCCATGAATGTGCGACGGCTTTCGGCGAGACGAGCTGAGCCAGCGAATGACGGCTAAGGCGGCGGATTCTGTCTTCGACGAGTACCGATCACAATCCCAGTCCACGTTGCCGTCCAAAGGACCAGTCCACACCGCCGCCCGGCGTCATCGTGCCGGAGACGTGGCGGCCGAGATGCTGTTCGAGCGCCGGCCGCCAGGGAACGAGCTGGAAGCCCAGCCCATTGTCGATCATGGCGAACCGGCCTGAGGCCAGCGTCACCCGCTGTCGATAGATACCCGCGACATGATCGCCGGGCTTCGATGGCAGAGGCGCGAGGCCAGTGCGGTTCACAAGGTCGGTCTTGATGTGCAGCATCTCCCGGTCTTTGAGCGTCTGGATCAACGCGCGGGCGAATATGACGCGGCCACCCCGTCGTTCCGCCAATCCCTCATTGACCAGCTGGTCGGCGCGCGACTCCATGGCGGCGGCGACTTCCGCGCCGAAACCGCCTCCCAGAACAGGCTGCTCGCGTGCGACGAGATTACGATCGAGCCAGGTCGCGCCATCGGCGCTGATCTGCTCGCCAAGCGAAAGATCGGAGCGTGTCGCGAGCGAATGGCGCCGCTGTCCCCTGGCATCGTCCCAGGAGCGCAGCTCGACGATGGCGCCGGGCTTCGCGTCGCCAGTCATGTCGATATCGTCGAACCGGAGATGGTGGGTGCGACCATCGATGCCATCGACAACGGCATAGGCGCTGCCTTTGAGTTCATCATAAAGCCCGCGATCAACCAGACGACCCACGATCGGATCGATCGGCGGCGCTTGGTGGATCGCGAAGCGGGACACGTCGGGGTTCGGTGTGTCCCTGGCCATCGCCTTGTGCATCGTCTTGATGATATCGCCGCGAACACCGAGATCGCGCAGCGTGTCTTCCAGACCCGGCTTGATGGTCCAGGCTGCGGGACCGAGCGGATCGACCAGGCCCATGGCCTCCAGCTTCTGCGCGCGGCCGACCAGAAGGTGCCGGTTTTCAGGTCCACGTCCATTGGCATCCGGGCGCAGATCAACAATGCCGCCATGGCGATCGGAGATATCCCTCAGGGCGCGATCAAGGCTCGTCCAGCGATCGGCCTGAACCTCGCGGCCGAGTGCGGCCTGGATCTCGCGCTGGGTGCGCGGCCCCATCTCGAGGGTCACGCGATCTTCGGCGCGATGACGGAAGCCCTCGCGGATATAGTCCCGACTTATGACGAGGTCGCGGCCATCGTCGCCGCGGCCACGAACCAGCACATGGATATGCGGGTCATCGGTATTCCAGTGATCGACCGCCACCCAGTCGAGCGAGGTGCCGAGATCGCGCTGTGCGTCCGCCATCAGCTCGCGGGTAAAGGGCCGCAGGTCCTCCATCTCCCTGGCGTCCTCCGGTGAGATGATGATCCGAAAATGGTGGCGATCGTCCTCGCAGCGATCAGCGAAGGCGTTTCCGTCCGCCTGATCGCCAGTCGCGTCGAACAGTCGGCCTGGCGCATCGTCGCGCGTGACGCCTTCGCGTTCGAGATAGCTGGCGTGCCGGGCAAGCGGCGCTGCACGATATTTGACCCCTTGGTGCCGGACAATCCGCATCTTGACGACGACGCGCCGATCCGATGACCTGCGCGCGCGACGAGGGGCTGTCACCCGGCCGCGCCCGAAGCGGGAAGCGCCGCCCCCTTTCCGGCGAGGACTGTATGTGCGACCGCCGCGGCCGCCTTTGTTCGCAGCCCGCAGCACCTGGCCGACGAAGGACTTCGCTTGCCGGCCTTTTGTCCCTCCGTCGCGGGGCCGTCCAGGCCTGACCTGGAACTCGTCGTCGGGGCCGCTCATCGGAGGCTGGAACCATCGGCGCAAAAGCCTGCCAGACGCGGATTGACGAGAATTTCGGCAGTTTCACGAAAACCTGCTGGCAGGACGTTCGAGAAGCCATACGAAAAAGCCCAATCCAACCAACCATCTGGACCGAGCCTGCTGGCGGTCCTTTTATCTTGCGGTGCTCCCTTTCCCTTCCTGGCACCCCGCAGCTTCCCACAAAACCCACGCAAATGGCTCCCGCGCTACGCTTGTTTGCGACCCCGCTGTTCATGACGGCTGCTGACCGGAAAGGGGAATGAACAGGCGATCGCGGGGCTCGGGCTGAGGCGCATTACTCGCGGCCGGCGCGTCGTCGGCCACGTCATCTTCATGCACCGTGACAGCCCCCGATGGACCGGCAGTGTGACGCGGAAACAGCGGCGCCTGCGTCCAGGCAAGCGCATCGGCGGGCGCGCTCGCCAGACCGCCTTGTTGCGCGCCGCCGACCATCGGGGCGAGCATTGCGAGGTAAGCGCGCGTCTCTCGTGGGAGCGGCCGGCCCGTCGCCAGATGCTCATCATAGCGTCCGGGACCGGCATTATAGGCAGCGAGCATGGCGGCGGGATTGCCGTAGCGATCGTGCAGTTCGCGCAAGTACGCCGTGCCTGCGATAATGTTATCGCGCGGTTGATAGGGATTGCGGCCAAGGCGGTAGCGCGCGCGCAGTTCCGCCCAGGTGCCGGGCATGATTTGCATCAGCCCCATGGCGCCTGCGTGCGAGATGGCGGATACATCACCTGCGCTTTCGACGCGCATGACCGCCCATATCCAGCGCTCTGGAATACGGAACCGGCGCGACGCCTCCGCGACATGTGCTGCGATAGGCGAGACATCGGTCCGGGCGGCAGGCTGTTCGTGATCGGCACGCGCGCAAACCGTCGCCGGCGCGCTCGCGAGACATGCGAGCAGCGCCAGCGACAGCGCCCGACGATGCGTTTTCCGGCAGCGCGGACGCATCGTATCAGTTCCGTTCGTCGCGGGATCGCGGGCGGCTGATCGACAGCCGGAACGCAGTCCCTTCATCGTCGACACGGAACAGATGGGCGCGCAACGATTGCTGCGCGAACAGCGGACTCTCGATCTCCATCGAGACATATTCGCCCGCCTTCTCGCCGACCTCCTTCCAGCCCGCGCCGATCCTTGGACCGTTCGCGTCGTCGAGCAGGACACGATAGTCGGGGGCATTTTCCGCGTCACTCTGGTCGGCCGGGACGAGGACAAGCGCCTCATCGATGCCGAGCAGCCTGATGCGGCCTGAATAGCCGTCGGCCGTGGGTTTGAAGATGTTGGGTTGCATTGCCAGTCTCCTTTGCTTTGCGGGGTGGAAGGGAAAAAAACTGCTGGCGCCACGCTCACAGCGGCGTCGCGACGCCGATCACGGTCGAGACGGGAAGCGGGCCGAAGTAGCGACCGTCGAGGCTGTCCTCGCGGTTCGGATTCATGAAGAAGAGCTGGTTGTCGCTGATCGTGCGGCAGCCGTGCCAAACGGGCAGCGGCCGCCCGAAACGATCGCTTGCCTTCGCAGCACCCGTGACAGTCCCGTCGATGCTGATCGTGTCGCCGACCCGGCAAACACGCTGTCCGGCAAGCGCCGCGACAGGTTTGATGAGGGGCAGGCCGAACGGCAGATAGCCGCCGTCGTCGAGATAGCGGGCGATGCGATGCGGGGGCGCCACGACGGCGAGATCGCCGCGCCCCGGCATCTCGCCGGTATGCACCCGATAGAAGCCGATGGGGACGCTCGGGCTGGCGTTCCAGATCAGCCGGGGCTGCGGGTCGATGACCACCGAAATGCCGATGAGAATGATGGACACGGTCATCACCGCGAGGGGTATCGAGCGGACATTCATTGCAGGGCGCCTTTGCGGTTGAGCCAGGCGCGATGGCGCTCCAGCGTATAGGGAAGCGGCGTCTCGCGCGCGGCCAGACGGTTATGGACATGGCGCCAGTAATCCGGCGCGGCGTCGGCAGGATCGACGCCGAGCGCGTCGACCACGTCGATTGCTTCGAACACCCGCTGGACCTTGGGCCAACCGGAGACGCGCAGCAGTATCTCGCCGCCGGGGTCGATGCCGGGAACCGTCTGGTAGGGCTCGCCTGGAATGACGGCGCGCACGATGTCGATGCGGGACACCACGGTGCCGAAGTCGTTGGATGCCCAGCGCACGAACGCGAACACGCTGTCCGGCGCGAATCCGAGGCGACGCCGGCGGCGATCCAGAATCTGGTCTTCGATTGCACGGCCAAAGCGTATCCNGCGCTCGATCTTCTTCTCGATCCAGAGCAGGTCAACGCGCGTGCGATCATCACGGGCGGCGAAGCTCATGGCGCTCTCCCCTGATCATCTTCAGGGAAGGCTTCGGCGAGCATGGCGCGCACGAGATCGGCGAGCGTGATGCCGCGTTGCAGCGCCGCCAGCTTGAGGCGCCGGCGCAGGTCCGGCGTCACGTCGATCGTCAGCCGGGCGCTATTGGCGTTGCGGCGAGGCGATGGTTCGCTGGCCTCTGGCGCGGCGATCCAGGCGTCGGCGGAGCGAGGGCGCGCCGCAAAACCGCGCCGCGACCGTCCGCCGCCGCTCATGGCGCAAGCCTTTCGATCGCATCGGCGAGCGCAGCGACCTCGCGCGCGGCGATGCCATCCTCGTCCAGTTCGCTTGCCAGACGGCCGGTCCGCATGGCCTCCGCGAAAATGACGCGCTGGCCGACATGCTCTGGCAGCAAAGGCGGATCATGGGCTTCGAGGCTCTCGGCGGTGGCGCGGGCGATGATCGTGCGCGCCGGGTAGCGATTGAGCAGGAAGCGCGCGGTGATGGCGGGTTTGAAAATCCGCGCCTGGTCGAGCAACGCCAGCATTTCAGCGGAGGCCCAGCCGTCGAGCGGGGATGGCTGAACCGGTATGAGGATGAGATCCGCGGCGAGCAGCGCCGAACGCAGCAGCCCTGCGACCCTTGGGGGACCGTCGATGATGACATGATCGACGTCACGGGCCAGCGCAGGCGCTTCCTGATGCAGCGTGTCGCGAGCCAGGCCGATGACGCTGAACTGCCTCGGCAGGCCCTCGGCCGCGCGTTGCTCCGCCCAGTCGAGCGCAGAGCCCTGGGGGTCTGCGTCGATCAGCATGACGCGTCTACCCGACTGCGCCCATTGGCCGGCAAGGTGGAGCGCGAGCGTGGTTTTCCCGACGCCGCCTTTTTGGTTCAGAAGCGCGACTATCATCGCGCGTCGTCCACAGGCGCGCGGCCCGTTAGCAAGAATCCGAAGGATTCTAGGTTAGCAATGTTAAGGGGTGAAATCGCCCAATGATTCCATTGTGTTATATACGATTTCGGTTCCTGATAGTCCGAGGATCGGGTTCCCGATCGTCCGATAGTCGCGGTTCCTGATAGTCCGTGTCTCATGGCAACTTATCCACAGGCGGGTAGCCCATTCGCCGCATGGCGGCGTCGAGCGGGTCGAGGGGAATCGGGACGAAGGTGAGCCGCTGTCGGCCAAGCTCGAGGGTGAGCGTCAGCCGGTATCCGGGGAGCGGCTGTCGGCGGACGATATCGCGCAACTCGAAGCTGAAGCGCTTGAGCGGAGACAGAACGCCGGACTTCAGATGCAGATGGGCGACATCGAAGCTCCAGCCATATTGCTGGCGCCCACCATGCTTGCGGCAGATTCGGTAGAGCCACCGCTCAAGGCCGCCGGTCAGGGCGAAATAGGCCCGGTCGATGGTAAGCACGAGCGCATGATCGAGAACACCGGCATAGAACCAGTCCGGCACGATCATCTCGATACCGAGCGCCCGGCCATCGCCATCGAGGCGTTCGCGCCATTCGTTGATCCAGGAAAAACGATGGCGGCGGCGCTGCGCGGGTTGACGGATACTCGTGGCGACGGTCGTCGACTGGAGCCGGTCCAGTCCTGCACGCAGCCGCTCGTAGCTGGCCTTACCGGTGCCGCGCCGTGTGAAGGTCAGGATGTCGTAGGGCGTGGCGGCGATCAGGCGCGAGGTCGGCAGGCCGGCGTCATGCGCCTCGACGATCTGGCTCGCGGCCCAGATCAGAATATCAGCATCCCAGATGGTCGCCATGCCATGTTCCGGGGTCGCTTCGACCTGAATCGAGACCTCGCCCATGCGGAATTCGATCGGTGCGACCCGCTTGCTCTTGGCCAGCGAGAAGAAGGGCCAGCTCATCAGATCCTGAGCATCGCGCGGAGCGACATCCCCACCGGTCGGGCGGAACAGGTCGAGCTGCCGGGTGGAAGCTTTGCGTAGCGACATGGATTACCGCCCGCGATCGCTGGCAGCGCGCCGCCTCGTCGTGGCCAGGCCGGGCCCCGGATCGGATGTCGAGCGCCGCATCCCGGCCGCCGCCCAATCGTCTATGTCAGCAACCGTGTAGACGATGCGTCCGCCGAGTTTGTGGTAGATGGGGCCGGTTCCGAAGCAGCGATGCTTCTCCAGGGTGCGCGGCGAAAGCCCGAGACGCTTCGCAGCATCGGGTGTTCGCAGAAAGCGGGGCGCAGTGTCTGGGACATCAGGCTGCATGATCGGTCTCCGTCGAAGCGCGGGCCATAAGGGCAAGGCGCGTGGTGCTGGAGACAAGGCTGGCGTATGCCGCCCATGCCGGGAGAGAGGGCAAAATCAGCCTGCGGGAAATGTCGCACCGGCGTAGAGCGTCACCGGCTCCGGAGCAGATCGAGATATCCGGTCTCGCTGAGCCGAATGGCCTCATCGCGCAGACGTTGAACCTGCCGGCGTTCATTTGCCGCGCGCCAGTCGGAACCGTGAAGCTCCAGGCCGGGATAGACAGCGGTGTCGGCCAGCTCGCGCGTGCTCAGACCCGCCGCGAGGAGACTCAACAGGTGCAGCAGGAGACTCAGGCGCAGGCGCTGAAATTCCGTTGGCCGGAAAGCGGCGGATTGTCTGCCGCGCGGCGCTCCCTGAAGTCGGCGCAGGAAGCGGTCGGCGGCGGCCCGGCGCAAGGGATAGTCCCCGTCGGGTGAGAGTGCGATGATCGTGCCAGCGCGCATCGCTGGATCAGACAGCCACAGGCGCAGGCGTCCACCGGGATCGTCGATAACGAGGTGGCGACCGCTCTGGTCGGTGTGATCGGCGACGATCGGGCCGAGATCAGCCGGATCAAACGCAGGCGCGGCGGCATAACCTTGGGGCGGAGGCGCCAGCACGACTGTGCCTGGCGCGACGTCGGGGCGCCATAGCGCGGGCGCGGCGGCGGCCGACACATAAGGGTCGATGGGGAAACACCAACCCCCAGCGCCGGACGAAGTCCGCGCTGAGGGTCTTCTCCCGATGTGAACCGTCCGCGATCGTCGATGTCAGCCGATCATAGTCACGGCGGTAATTCTTGTTGTGCCGCAGGAACTCCTGCGCAAAGTCCGCATAATCGAAATTGGCGGTTGCCCCGGCGATCGCTTGCGACCGCCAATCGCTGGCAGTTGGCATCGCACCTCTCCCTGTATCCCGCATTCGGGGTCAGGAGAGTGAGCTTGCCTGCTCTCAGCCAGGCCAGAAGAACCGCCCGAGCGCATGAATTCAACGCCTTGCGGGCGAACCTGCGCGCACGGCGCAGTGATCCCCTGTGGGCGGCGGCGACGGTTCTACTGGGGGCGTCCTTCGAGCAAATGGCGATATCCGACTTCGGTCATCCACCTGGCGCGAGCGAGATGGCTTTCGTAAATGCTCCAGGCGCGCTGGGGATCTGTTGCCGGATCAAGGCCAAATATCACGCGGACAATCTCATGCCAGTGCGCGCCCTCGGCATCCGCTTCGAGCAGGCGCAGATAGGTAACGAAATGGCGTTCGTCATAGGGGTTCACCCGTCTTGTCTGCGGAGGCACGTCGTCAAATGCAGGAATGGTCATTGCGCGACACCTGGCGCCCAGGAGGCGTTGCGATTGTCCCGAAATCGAGGCCCGGTTATGCGATCGATGGGATAAGGCCCACGCACGCAGCGCGCGAACTCCACCCTCTGCCAGATCCTTCCGAAATGGGGTTTCGAGTCGTAAAACATGCTGCGCGTCGGACGCCCCGGCAACAACGGGTGAAGATCAGCTCGACTTGCGGAAGAATTCCATCGGGTCAATGTCGAGGATCGCAGCGATCCGTTCGAGCATGTCGACCGTCGCGGCGTGCTCTTCGCGCTCCAGCATTCCAACATAATTGCGGTTGATCCCGGCACGGTCCGCAAGTTCCTCCTGCGACAAGCCTTTGGCATGACGCATGTGACGCAAGTTGGTGGCGACGATCTCCCGCAAGCTCATGCGGGGGGACGTCGCCGCTCTGCCTAACCCATGGCCACCTAATATACTAGGGAATCGTATCTACGTAACGGCGTATCTGCGGAAATCAGCCAATACGCATCCAAGGAACGCGGGGCCGGCGAGCGGCCCCGCGTCCGTCTCACCGGGCAAAGGGATCAAACTCGCGAACGATGCTTGCCGAATCGCCGTCCCATTCGCTGGCCGGCATCGCGCTGAACAGGCCGCCTTCGGTTCGGAATACGATGATGTTGACCATGAGGCTGCGCGCGAGGCTCCAGGCATAGGCGGATACGGTGTTGAGCGACTTAGACATTGCGGGCTCCTGTCTTTCGTCGCGGGGACCATCCCCGCTCGACAGGCTCCCGAAGTGTCGGGCGCATGGCTGCAATCACCGCACGGGCGCAGCCCGAAGGCCGCACGCTGCGCGTAGCGGACCCTTTATGGGTTGATGGCGAAGCCATGGGTCTGACCAAGGATCAGAGCCAATGAGAGCGGCGGTGGCGCCTGCAAGGAAGCGGAACCGATGGAGGTTCGTTCAGACCGGGTCCGGCTGTGTGGACACTTCCTCATCCTTCCCGGTCCCGTTTGCCGTTCAAGCAGCAATGGTCAGGGCATGGCGGACGTGTGCCGTGCGTCTGGAGGCAAATCAGAACGCAAGGCCGGTTTTGTGTGGGGGTAGTCCGGGGCAGTTGGTTCCGGGCGTCGGCAAAAAAAGAGGCCCGGCGGATTGCTCCGCCGGGCCGCTCCGTCCCGATCAGAACGGAATGTCGTCATCGAGGTCGTTGTAGTTCCCGGTGTAACCTTCGTCCTTCTGCGCGGGCTTGCCGCGGCTGAGGAAGTCAACCGTTTCGGCGATGATCTCGCAGCCATAGCGGTCGTTGCCCTGCTGGTCGGTCCACTTGGTGTAGTGGATGCGGCCCCGGACCAGAAGCTTCATCCCCGACGTGCAATGCTCCTGTACCGTCTTGCCGAGGCCGTTGAAGCAGGTGATGCGGTGCCACTCAGTGTCCTGGACCCGGCGACCCTGTTCATCGCGGACGATCTTTCCGTCTTTGTAGCGGGGACGCGAGGTGGCGAGGCGAATGCTGGTGATGTTGGTGCCGCCCTGGGTGGTGCGGCTTTCCGGGTCTGCGCCGAGGTTGCCGGCGAGAATGACGATGTTCTGCATGATATTGCTCCGTTGCTTCAAGTCCGAGGGACCGTCCCTCCGACGAAGCCCGGTCAAAGGCCGTCCGGTGCCGTCCGCATCGCCGCCTTCTGGCGGCGGCTTGACCCCATAGGCGCGGGAGTGGTGCGGGCAGCCGCGCAGCGGCAACACGGTCCGGCGCCGCCGGGGTTGCTGGCGGAAACGGAACGGACTTAGGGATTCGCAAGTCGGGAGGGACGCTTCCCTTGGACAGGCATGGCGGAGCTATCTGCCATCAACATGCTCGCCTGCGTCAGCGCAAACCTGGAAACTCACTGCACCGGCCAAACAGTAACCTGCGCTGCTCCCGCCGCCCCAGAATGAAGATGGTGGCGAACAGCGGCCGAACCGGGGGGCTGTGCCAGGCGGCAGGCCACGTCTCCGAATTCAACGACGGGCTGACGGAAATCTACAGGATCGCCGGTGGTAGCGACCTGAACGAAGTCGTCCCGGAACCCAGGATACCGGTCAGCAGGATGACAAACGCGGCTAGGATATCTTCGCCCGTCATTGACGCCCTCGCGGTCAAATCGCTCGGTAAGAATGAGGTCCGGGAACGATCGCCACTGATGACGCCGCACTCTGGTGCGCCGGAGCGGCCCGGCGGAGCCAACGACCCACCTCGCAACAATTTGGCCGCGCATCATTCAGGAAATCTCAGCCGATGAGACGGCCTGCACCTGAATTAATCGCGGATCACATGCAGAGCGTTCTTGCCGCCTTTAACGGCCTTGGTCGAAAGTCGACGGTCAAATGTCGCGAGCTTGCCGCCATGGGCCACGGCGAGAGCGAGCAGGTAGGTGTCGGTCACCTGTGCCGAGGTGAGCACCTGATCGGGATCGACGTGGTCGGCATCGACCAGACTGATGTTGTCCGCCCAGAAGCTGTGGCCGGAAAGCGCGCGGAGCTGGGACACGATCGTGGCGACACTTGCCGTCGATCCAGGCGTATTCGGATATTTGGGATGACCGACGATGCGGATTACCCCGTTCTCGGTCAGCGGACAGGTCGCCCAGGATGCGCGTCCTTCAGCGTCGAACCAGCGATGTGCGGCATCGTGGCCGACATGCGCCGGGTCGATAAGGGCGATCAGGACATTGACGTCCAGCAGATATGTCACGGCAATTCGTCACGCAGGGCGTTGACCTGCTCCAGGGTGACGATCGCTTGTGGGTCGCTCACCGGCAGGAGCGGAACGCCGTTGCGAGAACCCGACGCACGGGGACGTCGCAAAGAGCGGCGGGCGAGATCCGATACGACCTCGCCGATGCTCTTACGCTGCTGATGGGCGATCGCCTTCGCAGCCATGAGCACGTCGTCATCAATGGCAAGTGTCGTACGCATCGCACATAGTCCTCAGTAAGCATCAAACATCACGCATCATATAGGCGAACTGGCTTCGAATCTCAATCGAGGGAAAGGCGGCGCTTACGCGCCGCCCAGATGACGGAAATCCCAGACCTTGATGCCGAGCGTCCTGGCCTTGTCGCGGATGTTCGACTGGATGCCGGTGCCCGGGAACACCACCAGCCCCTTGGGCATGGTGGCGAGCATCTCGTCATTGCGCTTGAACGGCGCGGCCTTGCCGAGTTTCCAGTCGGGCCTGATGGGCACGCTGGGGACGCCGCGATTGTCGGCCCAGAGGACCGCGATATGCTCGCCGCCGCTTTCGGTCGCACCATGGATCAGCACCATGTCTGGGAACCTGGCCCGGATCTTGTCGAGGGTCGACCAGATGAGGCGGGTGTCGTTGAACGCCGGGCCCGATGACACCGCGATACGGACGCCTTTCGGCATAAGCACCTGCTTGTCGGACCATTTGCGGTCGTTGATGAAATCCTTGCTGGCAATGACCGCCGAGGTCAGCGCCTTGCGGTTGACCTTCGAGCCGGACCGGGGAAGCCAGGGCTTCCTGATGAAGGCGCGGTACTGGTCGGCGGCGGCATCGCGCAGATATTCGAATGTGTCGCGGCGCTCGATCATGGTCACGCCCTCGGCGATCGTGCGTTCGAGCTCGACCGACTTGACCTCGGAGCCATCCTGTTCGCGCTGCATCCGTTTCTGCGCGACTTCATTATCGTCCAGTTCACGCTCGACCCGCTGGATGCCGTTGTGAAAGACGTTGACCAGTCCCCACAGGATGTCTTCGAGATCGGGTTCGATCCGCGTGTCGATCAGGGCCGATACCATGCCATCGAACATATCGGCCACTGCGCCGTCGACGAGGCGGGATTCGGGTAGCGGCCGCTGATCCGGCTCATCCTCAAAGGGGCGGTAGCCATAGAGCTGCATCTCCTGGAGCAGATAGGCCGTCTGGGATTCGGCGTGTTCGGGTTCGTCAGCGGGAATGTCGTTGCTGTCGTTCATGGGGTGTCGCCTTCGTCTGGGAGCCGCGACCCTCGCGGCCTTCATGGCGACGGAAGGCAGCGGGCCGGACGGCGCGCACACCGCCAAGCGCCAAGCGTGCGCGCGCCCTTTTCGGGCGCGCGCTGGCGGCCGAAGCAAAGCGGAGGACGGACAGACGGGGCTATTTTGCTTCGCGATGCAAAGCGGCCGCTCGCGGCCGCGGCGGAAAATAGCCTCGCCTGTCCGTTGTGCTCGCCGGACGCCTGTTGCTCCTGTCGCCCTCTATGAAGGCGTGGGCGCGGCCTTTTCAGCGGAAATGGCGCCCTATGCTACGACGCAGCTTCGCCGCTGACCGGAAAGCCGAAATTCCGCTTCCCGGCCTTCACCCGGAAAGGAGATGGCGCTCGGCGTCTTCGTCCCTCAGTTGGGACGCCAGATGGGACCGCAACCGATCAGCCCCCAGGCCATGCAGGTCCGAATTGAAATCATCCAGCATCGGCGCAAGCGGGAGCGTTTCGATCCCGGCCTCGACAGCCCTGCGGGTCAACATGCTTTCGGCTGCGGCTCCGGTGGAATCCTCGTCGCGGGCGATATAGAGGCGCCGAAGATCGGGCGGGAACCGGATGGCTGCCAGGTGGGCGCCCGAAAGACCCGCGATCGCGGGCAAATCCGGCATGATCGTGCGGAGGGACAGGATCGTCTCGATGCCTTCGCCGGCCACCATCACCGAACCGGCGCGCCCGAAGCGGACACCGTGACCGAGAAGATGACCCATCGCGCGGCGTGGACAGGCGACTGGCGCTTTGCCGATCGTCGCCGGATCGAGCCAGGTGCGATGGACACCCGTAATCGCGCCGGACAGATCAGTGACGAGCGCGATCATCGCCGGCCAGGCCCGGCGTGTGCCGGGGGAATCCTTCCGGGATGGGCGATAATAGCAGCGCGGATGGAAACGCAGCGGGTCGCCGGCTTGCAGCGGCCCGATGCTCCGCCCTGCGAGATAGTCCGCGACAAGGGTGCCGTGAACCGATTGCGACGCTGCGGCCAGCCGCCGGGCGGCTTCGGGCGTGCCGGACGGTGTCCTGGGTTCCCGCCGTGGTCCGGGTTCGTCTCGCCGGCGTGGCGGTTGCGGCAGGCTGAGGAAACGTCGGGCCTCCTCCAGCGTCTCGCTGAGCCGCGCATGACCGCCCGCAATTGCGATAATGTCGAGCAGATCGCCATGATCGCCGGTCGCGGCATCGGTCCATTTGCCGGCCGCCCCTCCGTCAGGAGAGGCGGCCAGGCGGACATAAAGACTACGACCGGGCGTGTTTCGGGCGTCGCCGACCAGCCAGTATCGGCCTTCCCGATGTCCTTTCGACAGATAGCGGCGGCAGACCGTCTCGGCGTTGTCGGCAAGACGCCGCGCGATTTCGGTAGCGGAGCTTTTCATATGCGCCTCCCGTCACGCAGCATGGCGCTCGCCGACCCGCCGCAGCGGGTGACGATCAAGCAAGCGGGCAAGCACGGAAATGCCTTCGGCCGATACAGGCACGAACAGGCGCAGCTTCCATGAGATGATCTCGGACATCAGGCCGATCGCCTTCAGCCGGTCGCGCATCGTGTCGGTGAACCCGGACAGTTCGATGCGGTCCGCACCCATGACGCGCGCGCGGCGAAGCTGAAGCCCGTCGGCGAGATCGAGGATGGTCTGGCCTTCCATCAGCGCGGTGAACGCGGCGTCGGGCGCCAGGACCGGGCCATTGTCATTGGCCGTGGCGGTCGCGGCCCAGGCCGGCGTTACCCGGCGGCCGACGATGCGCTCGCCGTCATCGGTCTGGAGGCGATAGACGCGGGTCGATTCCTGCGGCAGCCGCTTCCAGATCGGCAGCAGCAGCCCGGTGACGACGTGCATCCTGCTGACGGCGAACTCCGGCACATCGGCGAGCTCCTTCTCCCAGGCGCGGGCGAAGGCGTCGCGCTCCGCCTCGCGCCATTGGGTCTCGGCCATCGCGGCGAGCGGCATCGGCGTCGATTCCATAGGCCGCACGAGGCGCACGCGCGGTTCGATGCTCCCGTCATCAAGCTGGACCCCTCGCGTCGGGATCTGCACGGCGGCGCGGCCTGACTGGGCGTTGACCAGCAGCTTCGCGCGTCGGTCGCGCAGATGATCGAACGCTTCGTCCAGCGTCAGCGGCCGGTTGCGGTCCTTGCGCTCGATCGTCAGCAATCGTGTCTCCGCTCTCGTGCCCGGATGGGTATAGATGGTGGCGCGCTCGACGATCGTGAAGCTCTCGGCCTGAAGCGTCTCCAACCCCAGTTCATAGGTTCCGGACGCGATGGCCCCCTCGATGCGGGCGGACAGCAGATCCTCGAAAGCGGTGAACAGGATGTTCTGGAGTGCGATAGTGAGCGCCAGCATCCGGTTAAGGAAGGTGGTGATCGGCGGGAGATCGTCGCGCAGCCCGGTTTCATCGCCGAGCCGCAGGCCCGTCGCGCTCTCGAACTGCTCGAGCGAACAGCCATCGATCTTGCCCGCGAAGATCAGGCGGTAGAGCTGGCGCAGCGCGTCGGTCGCATACCAGCTTTCCAGATTGTCCTCGGGCCGGAACAGTCCCTGACCGCCGGTCTGGCGCTGGCCGCGCGTGATTGCGCCCAGCGAGTCCAGCCGCCGGGCGATGGTCGAGACGAAGCGCTTCTGCGCTTTGACATCTGTGGTCACCGGCCGGAACAGCGGCGGCTGCTTCTGGTTGGTGCGGTTCGATCGGCCGAAGCCCTGGATGGCGTTGTCGGCCTTCCAGCCCGCTTCGAGCAGATAATGGACGCGCAGACGCTGGTTCCGCGCACCGAGATCGGCATGATAGCTGCGACCCGTGCCGCCCGCGTCCGAGAAGATCAGCACGCGCTTTGCATCGGCCTGAAAGGCGTCTGTCTCGGCGATATTGGCCGATCCCGGCCGGTTTTCGACAACGAAACGGTCGATCCCGTCCGATCCACGCCGCTTGACGATGCGCCGCGAGCGGCCGGTCACCTCAGCGACCATGTCAGTGCCGAAGTGATGGATGATCTGGTCAAGGGCGGCCGGCACCGGCGTCAGCGAGGCAAGGCGCTCGATCATCGCATCGCGGCGTTCAAGTGCTGCTCGCGAGATGACCGGATTGCCGTCCTCGTCGGTGACGGGCCGCGAGGAGAGATTGCCCTCGCTGTCGGTGAACATTTCGTAGAGCTGCACCGGGAAGCTGTGTTCGAGATAGGAGAGGACATACTCGCGGGGCGTGACGTCCACCCGAACATCATCCCATTCCTCCGTGGGAATCTCGGCGAGGCGGCGTTCCTGAAGGGCTTCGCCGGTCGAGACGATCTGAATGATCGCCGCGTGCCCGGCGTCGAGGTCGCGCTCGATACTGGCGATCATGCTCGGCGTCTGCATCGCTGTGATCAGGTGATTGAAGAACCTCTGTTTTGCTGACTCAAAGGCGCTGCGCGCGGCCGATTTTGCCTGGGCATTGAGATTGCTGCCCGCCGCCCGCATCGCGGCGTCGAGATTATTATGGATCACCTGGAACGCCCCGGCATAGGCGTCGTAGATATCGATCTGCGCGGGCGTCAGCGCATGTTCGAGCATCTCATATTCGACGCCGTCGAAAGACAGCGAGCGCGCCGAATAGAGGCCGAGCGCCTTCAAGTCGCGGGCCAGCACTTCCATTGCCGCGACCCCGCCATTCTCGACCGCCGTGATGAACTCGCCGCGCGTGGCGAACGGAAAATCCTCGCCGCCCCACAGGCCAAGCCGCTGGGCATAAGCGAGGTTCTGCACCGTGGTCGCACCGGTCGCCGAGACATAGACGATGCGGGCCTCGGGGAGCGCGTGCTGGAGCCTGAGGCCCGCGCGGCCCTGCTGCGAGGGCGCCTGATCGCCGCGATCGGATTTGCCGCCGGCGGCATTGGCCATCGCATGGGACTCGTCGAACACAATGACGCCATCGAAATCGGCACCGAGCCAGTCGACGATCTGCTTGACGCGGCTCACCTTCTCGCCGCGATCCTGCGAGCGCAGCGTCGCATAGGTCGTGAACAGCACGCCCTCGTCGAGCGTGATCGGCGTGCCCTGGCGGAAACGCGAGAGCGGCGTCACCAGCAGGCGTTCCTGACTCAATGCTTCCCAGTCCCGCATCGCGTCCTGATGCAGCGTTTCGGAGCGGCTCACCCAGACCGCGCGGCGGCGGCCCTTCAGCCAGTTGTCGAGAATGATCCCCGCGACCTGACGGCCCTTGCCCGCGCCAGTGCCGTCGCCGAGCATCCAGCCGCGCCGGAAACGCACGGCATTTTCCGCATCGTCGGGCGCGGCGGTAACGATGTCCCAGGTCGCATCGACGGTCCAGCCGCCCGCGAGATGGTCGCCATGCGCTTCGCCGGCGAGGATGATGGATTCAAGCTGGGCGTCGGAGAGGATGCCATCGCGCACGAGATGGGACGGAAGCGACGGACGGTAGCTCGGGACCGGCGGCGGCACCGAAGCCATCGACGCCGACTGCACCAGCGGGGTCGGATGCGGCTGCGCGCCGGGAATGGTGATCGTCTGGAGCGCATAGGGTTCATAGATCGCGTCGGTCAGCCGCCCGGCGTCGGGCACCGCCTCACTGCACGGCTCATAGGCCAGCTCCACCGCTTCGACCGGCGCGGCAACGACAGCGGGCCGGGATTTGACGGTCCCGCGGGCTGGCCGGACGGTCATCGCGGGCATGGCGATCGGCGTGACCGGCGGCGGAGCATCGGGCGTGGGCGTGCGAGGCGGCACCTGGTCGAGCACCCAGCCAAGCAGGGTCCCCGTATCGGGCGCAACGCCCGGCGCATCGGGGAAGCGGTGCGGATTGTCGGCGGGCACCCGGTCGATCACGGTCAGGCGTGTGTCGATCGTGGTGCCGTGCTTGCGATAGACGCAGCCGTCGATTGCAGCCGAGAACAGCACGCGCCCACGTTCCTGAAGCGCGATGAAGGCTTGCGCGAAGGCGGGATTGTCGGGCGTGCAGGACGCGCCGGTGATGACGACAAGGCGGCCACCAGGGCGGAGCCGATCGAGCGCCGAGCCGACATGGCGCAGCGCAGCATCCTTCATGCGCTTGTCGACATGGGCAATGGCCGAGAATGGCGGGTTCATCACCACCACATCGGGCGCCATCGCCGGATCGAGCCGGTCATGGATGGTCGCGGCGTCATGTGTCGTGACGCCGGCGCCCGGAAACAGCAGGTCGAGCAGTGCGGCGCGGGTTTCGGCAAGCTCGTTGAGTATGAGGCGGCTGCCTGCAATCTCGGCCTGGATAGCGAGCAGGCCGGTGCCCGCCGAGGGTTCGAGAACCCGCTCGCCCGACTGGAAGCTCGCGGCGACGCCTGCAACATAGGCGAGACCGGCGGGTGTCGAGAATTGCTGCAGCGCCTGGGAGGTTTCCGATCGGCGCGTATGGGTCGGCATCAGCCCCGCGATCTTCTCGATCAGCGCGAGGCGTGCTTGCGGATCGGCGTGTTTGCGGAAGATCATATTGGCGTATTTGCGCAGAAACAGGATCTGCGCGGCCTCGCAGGCGTCATAGGCCTCCTTCCAGTCCCACAGCCCTTCAGCGTCGGACCCGCCGAACGCGCTTTCCATCGCGCCGCGCAGCGCTGGCGCAGCGACGGCGCGACCGGATTCCAGGTGCGGCAGAATGAGCTGCGCAGCGGCGAGCAGCTTCCCAGCGGTGTCGGCGAAATGGCGCGCAGCGGCAGGCGGCACGGCGGCGAGCGCCGTGGATCGGTGAAAACTCATCGGGAAATCTCCGGGAGAGGCAAGGGGTCGCGAGTCGGCAGACCCTCTCTCTCGACCCGCCAGGCTCACCCCGTACCGGCCTTCCTCTCGCTCTCCATGGCACGATGCCCCGATCACAGACGCGGGCGGGGCTGCGTTTTTGAGCTGGCCCCTCGTAATATATCTGCTATTCTCGATATATGGATAATGATTCGACCATTCTTGCCCTGGGCGCACTCGCGCAGACGACGCGCCTGGATACCTTCCGACTGTTGGTGCGGCATGAGCCATGCGGCCTGCCCGCAGGCGAGATCGCGCGCCTGCTCGACGTGCCTCAGAACACTTTGTCCACGCATCTCGGCATCCTGTCGCGCGCGGGGCTGGTGACATCCGAACGGCAAAGCCGCTCAATCATCTACCGCGCCGACCTCGATGCATTGCGCGAACTCACCCTGTTCCTGGTGAAGGATTGCTGTGCGGGGAAACCCGAACTTTGCGCGCCACTCGTCGCCGAACTCGCTCCTTGCTGCTGAAGGATTTGCCCTGCGTGACCGACATGATCATCTACCACAATCCCGATTGCGGCACCTCGCGCAACACGCTGGGTCTGATCCGCAACAGCGGCATCGAGCCACATGTGATCGAATATCTGAAGACGCCGCCGTCTCGCGATTTGCTCGTCCAGCTCATCAAGCGCGCCGGGATCAGCCCGCGCGGTCTGCTGCGCGAGAAAGGCACGCCCTATGCCGAACTCGGCCTGGACGATCTTGCACTCACCGACGATGCGCTAATTGACGCGATGATGGAACAACCCATCCTCATCAATCGGCCGCTGGTCGTCTCGCCGCTCGGCGTGAAGCTGTGCCGTCCATCCGAGGCGGTGCTGGCTATTCTCCCCGCACCGCAGCAGGGCGCCTTCGCCAAGGAAGATGGCGAACAGGTCATCGATGCGACCGGCGCGCGTGTGGTCTGACATGGCGAGCGTCACTGCCGATGCGGCGTCGGCCCGTCCCGGCATCTCCTTCTTCGAGCGTTATCTGAGCCTGTGGGTCGCGTTGTGCATCGTCGTAGGCCTCGGCCTCGGCCATGTGCTGCCCAGCCTGTTTGGTTCGATTGCCTCGGCAGAGGTCGCCAACGTCAACCTCGTCGTCGCGGTACTGATCTGGCTGATGATCGTGCCGATGCTGCTGAAGATCGACTTCGCCGCGCTGGGCAGCGTGCGCCGGCACTGGAAAGGCGTCGGCGTCACCCTGTTCATCAATTGGGCGGTCAAGCCGTTCTCTATGGCTCTGCTCGGCACCTTCTTCCTGGGATACCTGTTCGCGCCGCTGCTGCCCAAGGGAGAGGCCTCCGCCTACATCGCAGGACTGATCCTGCTCGCCGCCGCGCCCTGCACGGCGATGGTATTCGTCTGGTCGAACCTGTGCGACGGCGAACCCAATTTCACGCTGAGCCAGGTGGCGCTCAACGACCTCATCATGGTGTTCGCTTTCGCGCCGCTGGTCGGACTGCTGCTCGGCGTCGCCTCGGTCACGGTGCCGTGGGACACGCTGCTGCTCTCGGTCGGCCTCTATATCGTTGTGCCGGTAGTTGCCGCGCAGCTTCTGCGCCGAGCGGTGCTGGCCTCGGGCGGGCAAGCCGCGTTAGACCGGTTGCTGGTCAGGCTCGGACCGATCTCGCTCACAGCGCTGCTGGCGACGCTGGTGCTGCTGTTCGGCTTCCAGGGGGAAGCGATCATCGCCCAGCCGCTGGTGATCGCACTCATCGCCGTGCCGATCCTGATCCAGGTCTATTTCAATGCGGGGCTGGCCTATTGGCTGAGCCGCCGGTTCGGCGTGGCGTGGTGCGTGGCGGCGCCTTCGGCGCTGATCGGCGCATCCAATTTCTTCGAACTGGCCGTTGCCGCCGCCATCAGCCTGTTCGGCCTCAAGTCCGGCGCGGCGCTCGCCACCGTTGTCGGCGTGCTGGTCGAGGTGCCGGTGATGCTGTCGGTCGTGGCGATCGTGAAGCGTACCCGCGGCTGGTATGAACAAGGAAGCATCGCTTGACCCGTATCCGCGCGCTATCCGACCCGGACCATCTGCCCGCGCTCGATCGCCGCTATATCCATGAACGGCCCGCGCTGGCGCTTGGCGCCGATGAACCGCCACCGCGTATCCTTCTGCTCTACGGGTCATTGCGCGAGCGCTCATTCTCCCGGCTCGCGGTGGAGGAAGCGGCACGGCTGCTGCGCCTGTTCGGCGCCGAGACGCGGATATTCGATCCATCGGATCTGCCGCTGCCTGACCAGCACGCCGGCGACAATCATCCCGCCGTCCACGAACTGCGCCACCTGTCGATGTGGTCGGAGGGGCATGTCTGGTGCAGCCCGGAACGCCACGGCCAGATCAGCGGCATCATGAAGACGCAGATCGACCATTTGCCGCTGGAATTCGGTGGAATGCGCCCGACGCAGGGCCGCACGCTGGCGGTCATGCAGGTGTCGGGCGGCTCGCAATCGTTCAACGCGGTCAACACCCTGCGCCTGCTCGGGCGCTGGATGCGCATGGTGACGATCCCCAACCAGTCGTCGGTAGCTATGGCCTATAAGGAGTTCGGCGAGGACGGGCGGATGAAGCCGTCGAGCTATTATGACCGCATTGTCGATGTGATGGAGGAACTGGTCCGGTTCACGGTGCTGCTGCGCCCGCACGTGTCGCAGCTTGTCGATCGCTATTCGGAACGAAAATCCGCGAATCTTATCGTCGATGCGGCAAAAGATTTGTCCGCCATTGCGATCCGATAGCCCGTTCCGCGGCAGTATCACCCAGGGAAACTCTGCCCTGCGATCAAAAAAAGGGCGACCCCATGCCGAGGTCGCCCCGATGTTCAGACTTCCTTGTGCCGGACCTCGTCGATCACAAAGCCGAAGCGCCCGACGACATATTCTCGGGATGGCACGAGGAAGCGCCGTTCATGACCATGATCGCGGCGTCCTCCGAGCCGGGCGATGCAATCCGTCATGTCCGGATGGTCTTTCGAGTGGATGGCGGACACGACGACCCAATCCTGCCGATGCTTCTGATGAAACAGCCGCCGATCATTCTCGACGGATTCACCGGGCTTGAGGAACCGGCCGTGGATCGCTTCCCAGCAGTTTGGATAATAGTCGCGCAGCGTCTTCTCGGCATGACGGCGTTCATAGGCCGTGAAGAGATGGGGAAAGCCTGCCGCGACCTTCGACCATTCCGCATCTTCCTCGTACCAGCCTCCGGCAACGCGAAGGGCGGCGGGCATTTTTGCGTTTCGCGCGCGGTCCAGCTTGAAACCGCCATGGCTGGCCGTGGAGTGGAAGACCACGCCGTCGGCGTAGATCTCGTTCGACTGGGATTGGCCCCAGGGTGTCGATCGCCGGCCGCCGCAGCGTTTGCGATCGAGCCGGAGCAATTCCTCTCGATGCTGCACCAACTCGGCGATGTGATCGTGGAACCCCACAGCATCTGCGACCATGGCGATTGCGCCATGGAAATCATCGCGCCGCCATTCGCTCATCGGCTTGCTGAGCCGCCAGGCGTTCGCGATCCGCAGTCCGCGCGGGCCGGGAATGGCCGCATAGGCGGTATCGTCGACTAGCGCGGCGAGATCGCCATCGGCGGTGCGGCCGTAGGTGGCCGCGACAGAAGGCGCCGGGTTCATGCCGCCCTCCTGATGGTCGAGACGACGGGCTCATCCTCGACAAGCTGAAGGACGAGGTTGGAGTAGCGGTTCTGGGCCGCCCAGCTTTCGGCATCCGCCATATTGACAGCAAGATGCCGTAGCTCGTCCTTGCCGTTCCAACGGGTGAGAACCCGCACCATGCCCGGCTGCGGCAATTCGAGGACTTCGAAGCGAAGGTCAGTCGTGACCATATAGTGACGACGTACGACAAGGACCGGCGTGAAACCGGACATGAAGGTGCCCTCATGGAGCACGAAGCTTGCCGAGTAGGTCCTGCCGCCGATTGCCGCCGCAGGCGACTTCTCTACGAGCCGGCCAGTGCTGTTGCGCGTCTGCCAGTCCCGTAGCTTGCGGGTGTGCCGGGCCGGCGGCTGCGGGGCGCCATCGAAGTAACGCAGAACGGCCCCGAGTGGCGCCACGGCGTGAACCGCATCGCCATCGAGAATGATGGACGTCGCGCCCGTAACAGGGGCGTTGCCAGTTCTTTCGATCATGTGAGATCTCCGGGAGAGCAGTGAGGAAGCGAGCCGCCGACCGCTCTCTCTCAAGCCGGCCGGCTCACCCGCTTCCCCGCCACCCTCTCACTCTGGCGGCCGACCCGGAGACGGAGGCGACAGCAGACCGATCACTCCCGAAGCGACCCGGCGGCTATGTCAGCCAGCCACTCCACAGCTTCTTCCAGGTCTGCGTCATCCTCTTCGACAAGACGCGCAAGCGCGACAGCGCCGTTTCGGCCCAATTGGCCGAGGCGCTGAAGAGTAGCGAGCAACACGGGCGCAAGCGCCTCCGGAGTGGCGTTTTCGAACTCGGAAATCTTCATGGATCAGTCTCCATTATTTGGGGAAAAGGCCCGAGCGCAGAGTGCCCGGGAGTTGATCGCCGGCAGTAATCCGCCGGCCTGCGCCGTTCAGTGGGCAGCGAGTTTGCGATCGGCGGCGAGAGAAATCGCTCGCGTTGCGGCCTTGAAGGCGGCTTCTCCCTCTTCATGGGAGAGATCGCTGGCCGCCTTCACGTCGAGGGATGCCTGACGAATATCGGCGTTGCTTACATCTATGATCTGGAGACCATCCGGCGCTTCCGCCTCGAAGACCACCTCCACGGTAGCGCGGACATGCTCCTCGCAGAGGCGGAGCAGGACATGCGAGCCGAGACCTGGCTCAACGCCGAGCGGCCCATATTCGGCGATGCCGAGCATTTCATCGAGCATGGACTCGGTGCTGCGCGCCATGATGTCGTCGGCTGTGATCAGCACGGCCATGCCGCCGAAACCGTCTGGCCGCATCTTCGTGCAGGTCCAGGCGGACATGACCGAGACATACGCGAGCGTGGAGGACCGCCGGACGATGCTCTTGAAAAACACCTCCCAACCGGAAACCGACAGGTCCAGTTGCAGGTAGGCGTCATCATCATCGAGTTCGGCAAGGCGCGCCCGGACCGTGTCTGCTGCCGTGCTCTCAACATCGCCGGACAAGGCGAGCGCGGCGCGGACCTCATCGACGGGATATGCGGGCATGTCATTGGCGCCCTGTTCGGCATAGAAATAGAGGCCATCTCCATCAACATCGCTGCTGAAGATGCGCGAGAGGATCAACCGCTCGAGCGCGGTCATGGCGCTCAGCGGAATGGTGGGCTGGACCACCATGGAACAGAAATAATCAGCCATATCGGATCTCCGAAAACGCGAAAGCCCGGCGCGTGGCCGGGCTGAGAATGGGGTTGAGTTGAAGAAGTCGGTGCGGAATGAGGCAGCGACTGCCGACCCGTCCCGCACCAGCATTCAGGCGGCGATATCGTATTCGACGTCGCCCTTCTGGTCGTTGGCCGCTTCCTGCTCGGCGGAGGTGTCATCTTCGTCGAGGAAGGCCGGCAGCACATCAGCCTCATCCGTCAGCGGCAGCGGTTCCTCGATGACCGGGGTCCGCAGCGGTTCGGGGAGCCAGTCCGCGTCGGCCAGCAGGCGCTCGGCCTCGCGCGCCATGTCGCCCTTCTTCAGATGGTCGATCAGGCCGGCGGTCTGCGGCCCCTTCGCTTCGGCAACAGCCTCAAGGATACGCGGCTTCGCGACCCGGTTGAGATAGTTGTCGAAGGTCGGACGCCAGCCCGCGCCGATCATGTCGAGACCGACGGCACGCGCCAGCACATTGGCATGGTCGATGCGGCGCGCGACGCCATGCGCCGACACGCGGCCGCCGCCATGTTTGGCGACCGGCTCCCACTGTGCGTTCACCGAATAGGCCGCGCAATGGGCGAACAGGCTGGCCTGCTCGGTGCCGTCGAGCTGCTGGAGCGCGTCCCAGACATCCTTGTCGGATTGGGGAAGGCGCTCCTTCCAGCGGGCGTGACGCTCCTGGATGGACGCAGCCGACGGGCTGCTGCGCAGGTCCGCGCCCTGGAACGGCATGGTGACGCGGTGGACAGCCAGCTCCATGCAGCTTTCGGTACGGCCCATGTAGAAGACCGAAAGCACCATCGCATGCAACACGGCAGCGAAGGCCACCGAGGGCGACTGCGCGAACGCATCCTGAAGCGCCAGCGTGCGCGCCGCGGTCAATTCCGCAACGAGCCTGTCCGGCAGCGGCTTGATGACCTCGCCGTCCTCATCGTCATCATTCAGCGTCGGCGCGGACGGGGGCGTGCGGGACTCGGTATCGGCTGCTTCCCCGCCGATCTCATCAGGCGCTTCATACGATCCGGCATCGGGCGCCGTATCGTCGCCTTCGCCCGCATCGTCGGCCTCCGGCTCATCCTCGGCGCGGACATAGCCGCGGTCGATATAGAGCGTGCCGTCGTCCTCGAGGCCGATGAACACGCCGGCATTGTCCATCTCGGCAGGATCGAACACCCGGTTGCCCTGGGCGAGAATACCCAGTTCGGCGTCGATGGCGGAGATACGCAGCTCCACGTCAGCGGGAATATCGGGCTTGCCGTCCCATTCCGCCTCCAGCGCATCAGCCTCGGCGCGCAGGGCGACGATGCGCGCCTCCTGATCCTCGGTCAGCGGCTGCACCTGGCTGGCGATGGCGCGGCAGTCCTCGTCATAGCCGTAGGGCAGATCGACCAGCGCCTCGACCCATTTCCAGCCTTCGGCCATGACAGCGTCACCTTCCGCGCGCAGCTTCTCGTCGACCAGTCGATCGAGCAGTGCGGGATCGGAGAGCCAGCCACCATCGTCGGGTTCGAACAGGTCGCGGATCGGGCAGGCCCCGCCAGCGGCGATATAGGCATCCAGCCCGACGAAGCGGACGCGCTTGTCCGAAACTTCGACCTTGTCCTCAAGCAGCCTGGACTTGATGAACCAGGACGACTTGTTGCTGCTATGCGCGAGCTGCTCCCAGAGATCCTCCTGGCGTTGATGATCATCGCTCACGGTGAAGGCCATGAGCTGGTCGAGGGTCATTTCCCCTTCGGCATAAACATCATGGAGTTTGGGCGAGACCGACGCGAGCTTGAGGCGCTGACGAACGACGGCGGGCGTGACCCGGAAGTGGGCGGCGATCGCTTCTTCCTGTTCACCCTTATCGAACAGGGTCTTCATCGCCCGGAACTCGTCGAGCGGGTGAAGCGGTTCGCGCTCGCTGTTCTCGGCGAGCGAATCCTCTTCGGCCAGGACGGGATCGTTCGCGGCCTTGACCACGCACGGAACCGGCGCGTCCTTGGCGAGCCGCTTGCGCTTCACCAAGATGGCCAGCGCGCTGTAGCGACGGCCGCCGGCGGGAATCTCGAACATGCCGGTTTCTTCGCCAGCCTCGTCGAGTACGGGCCTGACGTTGAGGCCGGTGAGCAGGCCGCGGCGTTCGATATCATTGGCCAGATGCTCGATGGTCACGCCATGCTTCACGCGGCGGATGTTCGATTGTGACAGGACCAGCTTATCGAACGGAATGTTCCGGGACTGGTTGAGGGTGATCTTCGGTTGGGCTTTCGCCATGACACGTCTCCATGACGGGCGGCCGGAAGACTCTCTCCCAGCCTCCAACCCGTCACGAAAATCAGAGCCTCCCTCTCACTCTATGGTTCGGCCCATGGGGAGATGACGCGCGCGCCCGTAAATGCCCATACGGATTTGATGATCCACTGAGATGTGTATCGCCGTATTTACGGAACTATGGAGAGGTCGGTGAACCCTCCGACCGGAATGCCGTCGAGATTAGTCAGCGATATTCCTCGGGCAGATCTTCCGCATTGCCGCGCCAGACGATCTTATCGCCCTCGTAGATCGTCACGAAGCCGCTGCGCCGGGGTTTCTCCACGGGCAGCAACGGCCTCGCCGCGAAGTTGAGGCAGGAGAACTCCGCGACCGTGGCCGAAAAGGCGAGCGGCTTGCCCGGCGCCATGAGCACCCGGTCGCAGGCGCCGCTCGGCCGCTTCACGCGGCGGCGCGAGAGGCCGAGCCGGAAATGCTCATATTCGCGCTCCTCCCGCTCGGTCGGCGGGGACCAATGGCGGCACCAGCGGCAGGTCCGAATGGTAGCTGCGGGATCGTCGTCATCGAGCGGCGGCCCGTTGTTATGCCCGGCGCCGGGCGACCGTCCGCTCACGGCCAGCTCTCTTCGAGCCAGCCCCGGACCTGCTGGCGCATGATGCCGATCGGGCCATTGATCTCGGTGATCCGCGCGTCGGGCGCGACGCAGCGCAGATCGCGGAAGCCGTCCAGGAAGGCCCGCATCACCCCGATGTAGAGATGCCCGCCCGCGAGCGCGACGTCGGTGAATGGCCGCGTGCCGTGGTTGGAAAGCGAGGCGATCTGACAACCGGGCGAGTCGCCATAGATGTCAGGCTTGCGGGCCGATGGCGGACGCGGCCAACGCCGGTTCATTCCGCCCGCGATCATGCGCTGGGCAAGGTCTGGGGTTAGCCGGGCGTCATAATCCTCGATGGGCGAGCGGGAATCGAGAAAGCCGTAGCGTGCCGAGAGCACCGCGACCTTGACCCGCATCCGGTCGGGATTGACCGCGCGCACGGTCTGCCAGAGCGGCCCGGCATAGCGATCAATCGCATCGATCCAGCCCGCATCCCGGCGTTTGGTCGCCGAGCACGACAGGATCAGCAGCCGATGCGGTTCGAGCGGCGCCCCGTCCTCGGTCCGGGGAATGGTCCGCTCGACCGAGCGAACCGTGACCGGCCCTTCCTCGGCGGCCTCAGCGAGCCGCTCGATCAGCGCGAGATCGTCGCCGGAGCAGACCCCGCGCACGTCGAAGGCGATGCCGGGCTGGCCGTCCGGTTCGACCATGCGATCGACGAACAGGATGCCCTTGCCGAGGTTGCCGCAGAACAGCAGCGTATCGGTATCGCCGGGCACGCCGTTCGGATTGATCTTTCTTCGTCCGATCTGGCGGAACGCTTCGGCGAAGGTGGTGGGGGTCATCGTGGCCCGGGGCTGGACACGGGCGTGGAAGCGCCAGCCCGGCCGCGCGATATCGAGCTTGCCCAGCTCGATCTGGTGCAGGAAGTCGGCGAAGCTGTATGGATCGGCCGGATAGGGGCATTCCCGCCAGAGCGCACGGATCGTGCGGCGGCGATCGGCCGGAAGGGCGAACAGGCGCGCGCGCGCCTTTCGCCAGACGGCGGCCCGCTCATCGCGGCCCTCCTGCTGCTGGCGCGGCCACCATTCGGCGCGGCGGGCCATTTCCTCATCGATGCTGTGCTGTCCCGCCGCGACCATGTCGGCGAACAGCGGCAGCGACTCGCGCTCGCGTCGCTGCCTGGTGAGAAACGCCGCGCGTTTGCGCGACGTTTGTTCATATTGCGTGGGCCTAGGCCATTTGCGAAAACGCATGGGTCAGCCCTCCCGCTCTAGCCGCGCGATGATGCGCTCGGCTGCCCGGATGCCACCGGCGATGTCGGCGATATCGATCCACACCGAGATCGGCGCGGTCGTCGCGAACAGGATGTCGCGCTCGACGCCGAGCTTGAGCCCGACGTCGAGGCCTTGCAGTTCAGCCAGGCTGAACACACCATAGTCGACGCAATCCATGTCGAGATCGGCGATGCCGTGCAGCGTATCGCCATCGGGATCGAGCATGGTGGCGAGCCACACGCCCGCGCCCACGGGGTTGAAGAATTTCGCGACCGGAAGATGGTCACCGCTCGGGTCGGCCGCATTGGCGATGAGCTGCGCGCGCAGCGCGGGAGTCAGGAGCATCATGCCGCCCTCCGTTCGATCAGCGCGCCCGGGGCTTCCGCTCCGGTGGCATCGCGGAAGGCGAGCAGATAGTCGGCCGCCTTTGACGCGGCGCTGGCGGCGCGAACGATCGCGCGATCATCTGCGCGCATGATGTCGAGCCACGCGCCGATATAGTCGGAATGGCGGACCGTCGGCTCGATGCCGAGGGCTGCGCAGACGAAGGCGCCAGCCATCTCCGCGACCAGTTCCTCGCGTCCATATGTCTCCGAACCGAAGCGGCCGCTCTGATCCCGGCCGAGGCGACCCTGGCTGCCCGTCCAGTGACTGAGTTCGTGAAAAGCCGTTCGATTCCAATTGATTGGATCGAAATAGCGCGAGGGAGGCGGGACACAGACCCGGTCGTTCGCCACGTCATAATATGCCTGATCTCCGCCAATACGGAAATCCGCACCTGTCGCTGTGATCAGGGCTTCCGCTTCGGGAAGGATCCGACCGGGATCGGGTCGCGGGATCTCGGCGGTATAGGCATCAGGCAGACCTTCACACTGGTCCAGATTAAACAACGTGAAGCGTTTCAGGAACGGTATTGTGCCTGGAGTACGGCCTTCCTCGGCAGCCTGGCGCCGTTCGTCGCCGGGGGTGAAGCGATGGGCGTAAACGACGGTGGTGCCGGTCGCGCCCTTGCAGACATTGCCGCCGAGTTCGAGCGCCTGGCGGAAGGTCAGGAAGGCGTTGCTCGAAAAGCCCCGCGAGACCACCGCGTGCCACAGGATGAGAATATTGATCCCGGAATAGCCGCGGTTGCTCGACGCGTTGTGCGGCATCTGGAGCGGGGCCTTGGCCGATGCCCAGGGCTGCACCCAGGGGACGCGGCCGGCTTCCAGCTCGGCAATGATCTTCTCTGTGATGTCCTGATAAAGGTTCGGCCGGTCGCTGCTTGCGCGCCGGGCTTTGAACTTGCGTGCCATCGCGTATCTCCGCGACGGATTGGCCCCAAGCCTCTCTCGGGACGCTCAACCCGTCATGAAAATCCGGCTCTCCTCTCACTCTCGCGGGGGCGTTGCGGGGGCGGCTGGCCCCCGCTCGAAGGGGTAGCGCAAGACCGCCTGTCGGGCTTGCGGTCAGGGGAAGCCTTTCCCCCCAAATCCTTTCCGGTCAAACCACGCCAAGAGTATCGATTGCCCTGTACGGAAACGGCGGCATGATGCCGGAGATGTGCAACCTCTACTCTCTGATCAAAGGTCAGGCGGCGATTCGCGAACTCGCCGAGGTCATGGCCGACCACACGGGCAACCTGCCAGAGATGGCCGGGATCTATCCTGATTACCCGGCGCCCATAGTCCGCAACCAGGAAGGTGGCCGGGAAATGGCGATTGCGCGTTGGGGTATGCCATCTCCGGCCTTCGCACTCGAAGGCAAATCGGTCGACAAGGGCGTGACCAATATCCGTAATACGAAAAGTCCGCATTGGCGCCGCTGGCTCGGACCTCAATCACGCTGTCTGGTGCCGTTCACCTCCTTCAGCGAGCCGGATCAGTCACCCGGCGGCGATCGAAAGCCGGTCTGGTTCGCGCTGAACGAGGATCGGCCGCTCGCATTCTTCGCGGGCATCTGGACCCGTTGGACCTGTGTACGGAAAAAGGCCGAAGGCGAGATAAGCTGCGACCTGTTCGGTTTCCTGACCACGGAGGCGAATGCCGAGGTGGGGCGCTATCACCCCAAGGCCATGCCTGTGATCCTGACCCAGAAGGACGAATGGGATCGCTGGCTCAACGCGCCCTGGGATGAAATTGCTGCGCTCCAGCGCTCATTGCCCGATCACGCGCTGACTATCACAGGGAGGGGCGACAAGTCAGACGGAGGCGGTGAGCTTCTATGAGCAAGCGATCCAAGCGCGACACCCAAGGCGCAAGATCGAAATTCCCGCGTCCCGATAAGCTGGCTACGCTCCACATCGACACCGATAACGAGCGGTTCGTGTTCACCACCAAAGACATGATCCAGAATCAATTGAGGCGGGACGGCCCCAAGATCCGGCGATCGTTCGATCTAGTGGCTAAGGACGATATCGCGGCGAGCAGCGCGGTATTCGGACTGGCAGCCGGGCTGTGCGTTCGGCATCTGCCACGCTTGGACGACAATGGATACAAGGCGACGGTGTCCCGGCTGCTGTCGAGTGCGATGAGCACCTATCTGGCGAGCATCGAGGTCGCTCGGCATGGCTATCGGCGACAATACGGGATGCTTGCCCGGTCATTGATCGAGACGATCGCCACGGTGATCGCGATCGCGATCCGGCCCACGGCTCTGGAACAGTTCCACGCCGGCACGCTGCAATCCACAAAATGCGTCGGATGGGCAAAAGAGGTGCTGGAGCCGCTCGGCATGTATTATGGCATGTTGAGCAATCAGTTCGTTCATATCGGGCCGGTCCATGCCGCGTTCGAACCGATCCGGCGCTACACGCCGGATGATGAAGCCCTCAGCTTCATTGTGAGTTCGATGCGCGGAAATGTGTGGATGCTGTTCCTGACGGCCGAGTTGGTGTTTCACGATGAAATCGGGAATTGCCGCTACTGGAAGCCGATGGGGGAAGGCGTGGCATTCGATCCGTCGCCGGAAGAACGGCTATGGATGGCCAGTTTTCTGATTACGCCGGATGAGCGAGCATCGGCGTGAACCATGGGAGCGAAGGTCACGTCGCAAGAAGCGCCCTTGCATTACCGAGCGCCGTTTCAACAAAGCGCGACGTGTGCCCGAAGGCAGAAATCGGCTCCGGCTGGTGCGCCTTGCCCGGCGCGATGAGCTTCGTACCGGCAACGATCTGAAAATGGCTCACCTCGATCGGCTCACCCTCGTGGAAGACGAAAATATCTTCGGTCTCGAAATGGCCTGCGGGGATGTCCGCGAAGTTCTGGGCGGCGCTTCCCGGTAGATGCCAACCGATTGCGACCGCGTTCGCCTTCGTTGGCACCAGTTCCCAATGCTTGCCGCTGAGAGAGACTTCCTTGACCACGTCAATGTGGACAAGGCCCCCTGCGTGCTCGGCGAAGGTTGCGGCGACCAGATCCAGCCAGGCTTCGGGCATCCCGCGTTTGCGCATGTCCTGCAGGCGGCCAGTGATCGCGGGTTTCACGGCGCCCGCCAAGTTGGAATCGGTATCGGCTTGAAGCGCCCAGGGCCAGGCGATGTGGGGGGGAACGTGGCACGCCAGCCTGCCGGGCGGCCGTGGCGATGACGTTGTCGAGCGACTGGAACATAGCGTTCGCGGCTTCGCAGGCAATCGGCTTCAGCTGCGGAAACAGTCCGCGATTGAAATGCAGGGAGTAGAGGTGACGGCCATCATCGCCTCTGTCGTGGCGTAGCTGCCATGAGCCGCTGCCGCTGTTCGCGGCGACCGCTGGCGAAGATGGTCGACCGCCGCCGGAAATCTCTGAAGAAACCGTCCGGCTGAAGGCCATGACCGCCGGCCGCGAGGTGGTGGAGGATTATCGCCATACCGGCCTGACGCTGCGCCGGCACCCGCTCGCGTTCCTGCGCGGCGAGCTGGAACGGCAGCGTTTTCTGCCCTGCGCCGATGCCCATGCGCTGAAGGACGGCCGCCCGGTCCGCACCGCCGGGCTGGTGCTGGTCCGCCAGCGCCCCGGCAGCGCGAAGAACGTCACCTTCATCACCATCGAGGACGAAACCGGCATCGCCAATCTCGTGGTCTGGCCCGACCTCTATGAAAAACAGCGGCGCATTGTGCTGACCTCCGCGATGCTCGGCATACAGGGCCGCATCCAGCGCGAAGGCGATGTGATCCATCTGATCTGCGCGAAGTTGTTCGATCTCACGCCCTTGCTCTCCTCCTTGAGCGAACTGGGGGATGCGTTCCCGAAATCCGGCGGTCGGGGTGACGGTGCTCGCTTCGGCGCGACGGATGACCCCCGCGATCGGCCGCCTCCGATGGCCGGGCTGCGCGGGGCGGACCGGTATGGGGGTGCGCTCAGAGTGAAGTCGCGTAACTTCCATTGAGCGTCATGCTGGTTGCGGCTGGAGCGATGCTCGGTCAATGCCAATCGGAGACAGAATTCCAGTGAAGAAGGGCCGCAAAGAGAATGAGTTTGGAGACGGTGAAGGCGTTTATGGCGGTCCATGCCCCGGATATCGAAATCCTGGAAACGCAGGCCAGCACCGCGACGGTCGCTGAAGCGGCCGCCGCCCATGGGGTGGAACCCGCGCAGATTGCCAAGACGCTCTCCTTGCGGATCGGCGAGCGCGTTGTCCTGTTGGTCACCGCGGGAGACGCGCGCCTCGACAACGGCAAGGCAAAGGCGGTGTTCGGCGGCAAGGTCAAAATGCTGGGCCGGGAAGAGGTCGAGACGATCACCGGCCACCCCGTCGGCGGCGTCTGCCCGTTTGGCCTTGCATCGGCCCTGCCGATCTATTGCGATGAAAGCCTGCGCCCGTTTGCCGTCGTCATTCCGGCGGCGGGCGCCACGAATGCAGCATTGCGGATCGAGCCTGATCGGATGGCCGAGATCACCGAAGCCCAATGGGTCAATGTTTGCCGGTGACCGGCCTGAACGCGGACCGATCTATTAGAATATGCCACCAGCGGTGTCGTGACCGAGGGAGCCGTCATGGCCAAAGCCTGACCCCTATACACCGCAATCAAACCCCGAGGCCTGATCGGCCCCGACGGGTTCAGGCGAACGGACCGAGGATGCCCATTGCCTGAACAGCCGAAACACAAATGGTCCCGCTCCATCCGAGCCTTCCCGAACGAGGCATTATGGTGTGGCCGTCCCGAGTGGCGACCGGATGTGAGGCTATATAGGCGAGATCTGCGCGCCGATCAGATGACGATGACCATGTCACCATTCTGACCCAAAACTGGTCCATACCAGATTGACTTCGATAATCTGGATATGACGTGTTTGAACGAATCGAAAAAGCTACGCGAACGACAATCGTTTCGCTCGGCGCGGGAGCCGCGGCGGCATTCTGCGCCTATTTTTCGATGTATGCCTTTCGCAAGCCATTCGCGGCGGCGACATTCGCTGACCAGCCCGCTCTGTTCTTCGATCTCGATTACAAGACGACACTGCTGATCGCCCAGGTTCTGGGCTACGCACTATCGAAGCTGATCGGCATCCGTATGATCGCCGAGTTCGGGCGGACCGGGCGGGCGGGCGCTATTCTGACGCTGATTGGCATCTCCTGGCTCGCGCTCATCCTGTTCGGGGCCGTGCCCGCGCCATGGAACATCGGCTTTCTGTTCCTGAACGGACTGCCACTCGGCATGATCTGGGGCCTGGTGTTCAGCTATGTCGAAGGGCGCCGCGCATCCGAGGCGATGGGCGCGCTGCTCTGCGCGAGCTTCATCCTCTCGTCGGGTGTCGTCAAATCGGTTGCGATCCTGGTCATGGACTGGGGCGTGGGAGAATTCTGGATGCCGGCGGTTACGGGGGCTCTCTTCTTTCCGCTTCTCCTGTTGTCGCTGTGGTTGCTCGAGCGGATGCCGCCCCCCGATGACCGCGACATCGCCGAGCGCACAGCACGCGTCCCGATGCGTGCGCGGGAGCGTGCAAGTTTCCTCCGCAATCATGGCGTCGCCATGCTCCTGCTCGTATCGGGCTATGTCCTGTTGACCGCGATCCGGGACTTCCGCGACAACTTCGCGGCCGAGCTCTGGATGGCCATGGGCCAGGGTGGCATCGCTTCAGTATTCTCCGCCTCCGAACTGCCAGTTATGATCGTCGCTCTGACCGCGTTGGGTGCGCTGACGCTCATCCGCGACAATATGCGGGCTCTGTTGGCCATGCACGGAATCATCCTGATCGGCGCGCTACTGCTGGGCCTCTCAACGCTGGCGTTCCAGTACGGATGGCTTGCGCCATTCCCCTATATGATCCTGACTGGCGCCGGACTCTACCTCGCTTATACGCCGTTCAACGCGATGCTGTTTGACCGCATGATCGCCGCACTCGGCCATGTGGGCAATGCTGGTTTTCTGATCTATATCGCGGACAGTTCGGGCTATGTCGGCAGCGTTGCGTTGCTTCTGTATCGAAGCATGGCAGCCCCATCGATGGACTGGCTCTCCTTCTATATCTCTTGCGCCTATTTCGCGGCCATCGCGGTAGCAGTGCTGACCGTCTGTTCGGCTGCCTGGTTCCATTTCCATGTCGGGAAACACCATGTTCGCCCATCCGTCGCCTGACCTTGCCATTGTCGGGGCCGGGATCGTCGGCCTAGCTCATGCGCTTGCGGCAGTAAAGAAGGGAAAGCGGGTCCTTGTCGTCGATCGCGACGCGCAGGCAAACGGGGCTTCGATCCGCAATTTCGGCTTTGTCACCGTGACCGGACAGCAGCGGGGTCGGGTATGGGATCTCGCGCGCCGCAGCGCAGCGATCTGGCGCGACATCGCCCCGCGCGCCGGAATCTCGATCGAGCAGCAGGGATTGCTGATGGTTGCACAGCGCGCCGAGGCCGCCATCGTGATCGACGCCTTTGCCGCCACCGAGATGGGCGAGAGCTGCGAACGCCTGACAGCCGCACAGGCACGCCGCCACTGTCCTGAACTGAGCGGCGAAATCACCGCGGCGCTGCTGTCCAGCGCGGACCTGCGGGTAGAATCGCGCAGCGCCATCCCCCTGTTGGCAAAATGGCTGCAAAACGCTTGGAATGTGCGCTTCGTCCGGGGCGTTGCCGCCAGCCGGATCGAGCCGGGCGCGATTATTTTGAGCAACGGCGAGCGCATCGCCGCGCCTCGCATCATCGCCTGCCCCGGCGACGACTGGTCTAGCCTCTTCCCTGCTTCCTTTGCGGAGGCGGGCATTACACGCTGCCAGTTGCAGATGCTCCGCCTGGCCCCGCCTGGATGGCAGTTGCCCAACCCGGTGATGAGCGACCTCTCGATGGCGCGCTATCTGGGTTACGCCGATCTGCCGGAAGCCGCTCCGCTTAGAGAACGCCTCCGGCGCGAGGCGCGCGATGAACTGGATCACGGCATCCATCTGATCGTGGTGCAAGGCGCGGATGGATCGCTCGTCGTCGGGGACAGCCACATCTATGCGCCGACCCCGGAACCCTTCTCGTCCGCCGCTACCGAAACGATGATCCTGCGCCAGTTCGCCGCCCTGTTCGGCGGCGCGCCGCCCGTCGTCGAGCGGTGGACGGGCACTTATGCCAGCGGTCCCGACCACAGCATCATACACGAGCCGTTGCCCGGCGTGCGGCTGGTGGTGGTGACGAGTGGCACGGGCGCTTCGACCGGGTTCGCGCTGGCGGAGGATGTGGTTTCTTCAATCTTCGAGGACTGACCGATATGATGGAATCCCGTTTTCCCTTTCCCGACGCCCTCCGGGCGGTGATCTTTGACTGGGCCGGCACGATGATCGATTTCGGCAGCCGGGCGCCGGTGATCGCACTATGCCAGACCTTCGCCGAACATGGCGTGCCGATCACCGAGGCGGAAGCGCACGAGGACATGGGCCGGGCGAAGTGGGATCATATCGCCCGCCTGCTCGCCAAGCCGCGCATCGCCCAGGCCTGGTCGGAGACTAAGAGGAGCGAGGCGACACCCCAGGACGCCCGAATGCTGTTCGAAGCGATCGGTCCCGCTATGATCGAGGCCGCACGCGAATGCGCCATCCTGGTCCCCGGCGCGGCGGAAGTGGCGTGCGGCCTGCAACGTGCCGGCGTGAAGGTCGGCTCCTGCACCGGTTATACACGCGCAATGATGGAGGCGATCCTGCCTTACGCGGCGGAGCAGGGCTACCGGCCCGACCATGTCGTATGCGCCGGGGAAACGCCTGAGGGGCGTCCTTCTCCGCTCATGGCCTGGAAGAACCTTGTCGAACTGGGTGCCTGGCCCGCCTACGCCTGTGTCAAGGTCGATGACACCGAGGTTGGCATCGCCGAAGGCCGGGCGGCGGGCATGTGGACGGTCGGGGTGGCCGCCAGCGGCAACGAGATCGGCCTGACCGCTCAGGCGCTCGCCATGCTGCCGCCAGACGAACGGCAAAGGCTGATCGCACGCGCGACCGATCGGCTGATGACGGCGGGGGCCCATCTGGTCATCGCCACCGTGGCCGACCTGCCCGAGGCGCTGGGCCATTTGCCGATAGGTTCTCCGCCGGATGTGCGGGTTCCGTGATCAGGCGTCCGGTTCGCCACGTACCGACAGGTCGACGTGGATACGGATGGCGTCGTGGCGCCAATATTCCTGATCATACTCGACCACGCGCCCCTTTTCGTCGAAACTCGTCCGCACCACCGTCAGGCTGGGCGCGCCCGGCTTAGTGCCCAGCGTTTCAGCGGCCTCCTTTGCCAGCGCGCAGGGCCGCATGTCGACACGATTGCGCGCGACGACGACGCCATATTTGTGCTTGAGGATCTGCGTCAGCGAGCCATCGAGATCGTGATCGAGCAGGCCGGGAGCGAGCGCGGGATCGACGGTGATCCGTTCAACGAGCACGGGCCTTCCGTCGATCGTCCGCATCCGCTCGATCACGTGGAGCGGCGAACCGGGCGCGACGCGGAATATGTCGGCCAGCGCGGCGTTCGCGTTGATGCTTGATTTGGCCAGCGTTATCGTGGCCGGCGTGCGGCCCTGTTCGGTGACATAGGCCATGAAGCCCGCCCAGCGCGTGGGATCATAAGTGATGGCGGGCGGGGAGACATACCAGCCTGATCTGTCGCGACGGTAGATCAGCCCTTCGGCTTCGAGCTGCGCCAGCGCCTGCCGGATGGTGCCCCGCGCGAAGCCGGCACTGGTTTGGAACTGCCGCTCCGACGGAAGCCGGGAACCCGCCGGCAGCTTGCCTATCTCGATATTGAACGCGATCTGATCCCGCAGCGCCAGATATTGCGGCCCGGCCGCTTCGCCCGGCTTGCCCTCCATGGGGATCATGTCAGCGCTTTGTCGCATGGCGAAGCTTTGCCGTCCGGGTCCGGGGCGGTCAAGGCGCAATGCCGGGCCGCCACCCGCCAGATAGCGGATGGCGGCCGGCTCATGTCAGAACACGTAGCTGGCGCGCATCAGGAAGGTGCGGCCCGGCTCCATATAGTCCTTCATATAGGAAGGATTGTCGCCCTTGGTGGTCCAGTATTTCCAGCCGCCAAGGATATTGGCGACATCGAAATCGACCGCAAACTGATCGGTCAGATGGAAGCGCGAGTGGAAATCGAGGCTCTTGTTGGGACGGACCCATTTGTCGACCGCATTATCGCGCATATCCTCGATGAACTTGCCGCGATAATTGTAGGACAGCTTCGCCTCGATTCCATATTTCTGGAACGTCAGCGCCGCATTGTACATCAGGTGCGGTGTGTTGATGAGGCGGATCGGGCGCCCCTTTCGATAGGGCAGACCGGTTTCGGCCTCGCTGTGCTGCACAGTCAGATTGGCCTCGATCCCGAAACCGTCGAACGGCTCGGGTAGTCCTTGCAGCGACTTTATGAAATTGAACTCCATGCCATAGACCTTGGCCGTCTCGCCATTCTGTGGCTGGGTGATCTCGATCGAGCCGTTCGGCGTTGTTGCCGGAACCTCGCTGCCGTTGGTGAAGATGAAATTGCGGATGCGCTTGTAGTAGGCGGTTGCTGAGATGATGCTTGAGGAATCGGGATAATATTCCGCCGACAAATCGAGGTTCAGCGCCCTTGCCGCCTTGAGGTCAGGATTGCCGCGGCTGATCGCGATGATCTCGCCAGTGCCAGGTTCGCGGGTGACGCTTTGGCCGGCGGAAATATATCCATATTCAGGCGGGGAATAGCCCGTCCAGATCGCGGCACGCACAGTGGCTTTCGGCGAGGGGCGCCAGATGGCGTTCACGCTGGGAAGCAGGACAGTATACCCGCGATCGGTCGTGTCGAAACCGCTGTTGGCGCCATCGTCCGACCAGAACACATTATGTGTCTCGCGGCGTTCCATGCGGGTGCCGGCGATCACTCTTAGCGTATCGAAATCGAAATTGGCCAGCGCATAGGCAGCGTAGACCTTCTCGGTCGACCGCTTGTCGTCCGCCAGTTGATCCGTGTCGTCGGGAGCGAAAGGATTGACCTGTTCGGCCGCCCTGATCGCCGCGATCACGGCCTCCCGGCTGAAGACGTCGCCATAATAATATTGCCCGCCCAGCATACTGGTGACTTCCTTCTCGACCAGCCCCGACTGATCGAGGTTGAGCCCGTCGAGCGGGGTTCCGGCGAAGTCGCCGTCA
This sequence comes from Edaphosphingomonas haloaromaticamans, assembly GCF_001853345.1. Classification (NCBI taxonomy): domain Bacteria; kingdom Pseudomonadati; phylum Pseudomonadota; class Alphaproteobacteria; order Sphingomonadales; family Rhizorhabdaceae; genus Edaphosphingomonas; species Edaphosphingomonas haloaromaticamans. The sequence goes on from NZ_MIPT01000001.1 coordinate 2,218,335, forward strand.
TATAGCCGGGTGCTGTCATATTTCCGTTTCGACCGCATGAACTTGGCGCCCACCTTCACATGGTCGAGCACACCGCCGACATCATATCGTCCGTCCAGCCGGAAGGCGATGCGGTTATCGGTCTGCTTGCTGCGCTCGTGCGAGGCGCCGTCGAAGAGGAGAAGCGAAGAATCCGTTTCGACGAAGCGGGCGAAAGCGGGCAGCCCGGCCTTGGGAAAGCGGGGATTGCTCGACACCCAGTCAATGCCCGTCGCATTAAGCGGCCAGGCGCATTGGTCGCAGCCATAGCTGACCGAATAGCTGTCGGGATTGCTGCGTTCTCCGCCCGAATAGCTGAGATCATACTCCAGTGACAGCTTGCCCAACTGGCTGCTGCCACCGGCGTTGACCGTATACAGGGTCTGGTCGAGATTGATCGTTTCGAAATTGCGGGCGAACTGGAACTGTTTCGGATTCCATACGCCCGAGCGGCCGTTCAGCGACCAGTATCCATTGGTCCCTGTGTCGGCATCGGTGATCCTCCCATCGCCGTCGCGATCGACGATCTGCGCGGTGGTATAGCCGTAGATCTTGCCCTTAACTGGATCTTCGCCGACGATCATCGCATCGGGCTGCGCAAGGTTGCGATCCTCGATGTCGACCTGGGTCAGCCGCGCTGTCGGACGGTTGCGATAATCGGTGAGGTCGTTCGTCCCGCGTTGCTCCTGCCGTGAATACTGGCCCCGCAGGTAAAGCTGGGTCGCGTCGCCGCGATAGTCGAGGGAGATGTTCCCGCCATAACGGGTCTGCTTGAGGCGCCGATAGTCAAGGTCGATGCCGGGAAGGTGCATATTGCTTTCGTCGATGATCTCTTCGGCGTCCTTGCGCCAGTTATAAGGCTCCCACTCCCCATCATTCTCGGTCTCCTGGCCATTGCCATGCGACACGCCATAATTGGCGGAAACAAAAATGCCGAAGCGGTCGTCGGCAAAACGGGTGCCAAAGTCGCCCTGGATCTGGTAGCTACCGGCCTTCTCACCGGCCTTGTCCGCCTGCTGGTTGATGCCTGCGGCACCGTAGAGGCGGATGATCGTGGAATCCTTGAAATCGAAGGCGGTCGGCGTCCGGAAATTGATGGTGCCGCCAATCGCATCGCCATCCAGGTCGGGTGTGAGCGTCTTGGTCACGCGGACCTCGGCAAGGCCGTTGGGGGGGAGAACGGTCAGGGATACGTCACGGCTGTCGGGGTTGGTTTGCGCGACGCGCACGCCATTGATCGACACCGCATTATAGGTGCCCGCGAGCCCGCGTACCGTGACATATTCGCCCTCACCGGTGTCCTGGTTGACGATCACCGAGAGCCCTGGGACGCGTGCGAGCGAGTCTGCCACATTGGCATCGGGCAACTTGCCCAGATCGTCCGCCGATATGACGTCCACGACATTATCCGCGGTTCGTTTGGCGCCGATCGCGGTTTCGGTACTGAGCCGCTGACCGGTAACGACGATTGTCTCGCCCGGCGCTGCATCTTCGGCATGGCCGATTGCAGGGACGCAGGCTGCCGCAAGCGCGGCGCAGGACGCGGATAGGTGAAAGGCTGAGCGCACGGCCGACGGCCTGGTCGATTGCATGATCGGTTCCCTTGAATAAATCCCTCGAACTGACCGATCGGTTCAGGATCGCCGGCTAAAATCCGAATCACCTTCAAGCGGTCAACTGGTATAGGCCAGAATGTCATGACACGGTGATTACATATACTGCGCTTGCGAGAGAAATGCTGAAGGGTGTCAGACAGGATGCCGGCCTTAGTTCGCACAGCTGCGCGACCAGCATCTGACAGGTTGCTGGTCTCGGCGGGCGCCTCGTGAATCGGCAGCCTGGCGTTCCCTGGCTGGAGCGCTCCGTTCACTATGCGGGATGGAGGAGTATGCGGCGCGTCCGAACGCGCTAGTTGCGCCCGTCCGATGTTTCGCGCGCGGCGCGATCGCCGATCAGCCGCTCAAGAAGGGGGCGGTAGGATTCGAGTTCGGAAACCGCCCAGTTCTTGCGTTTTCCGGTGTCATCGTAGCGCCGCAACCTGATTGCTTCTTCAAAGAAACGTGCTTGCGCAAAAGCGCTCGCCTCCGCTGTAGTCATCGGGCCACCCTGAAGCTGGAGGCTGAGTTCCGATGCGCGGCTCAGCGCTGAACGGTAGCCGGGCTCCGACGCACAGAGATAGCGCTTCGCCTCGACATGCATCCTGACAGGTTCGGTCACGCTGTCCGGGAAAGCGGTGGCGAGAAAGGCCGCGCCGATGACCTCGTGTCGGGCATCGATGCCGCGCTGCTCTGCGGCATTTCCGGCATCGTCGATGAACTGCCCAATATCGTGTAACAATGCCGCAGCGATCAGCGTATCGGCCGCCCGGTCCTCACGCGCGAGTTGGGCGCATTGCAGCGCGTGCTCGATCTGCGTGATATCCTCGCCATAGGTAAGACGTCCGAATTTATTGATTATATGGAATAGTTTGTCGATCATTTGGTCGAGCCCAATCTGGAAGATGTGGAAGCGCTGGCCGACGCAAGGGGGATTGCCCTGGCGCAAGCGGATGATTTACTGGACTATACCAATTATATCAACCGGAAGCCACGCGCGAACTTCGGAACAGATGCGCTACTTGGTAATGGTGAACGCGTCGCGCAGATGGCCATCGGCATCGATGGCTTCGGCCTCAAGCCGGTCCCCCGCGCCGCGCAGCATCAGATAATGATGGTCACGAAAGGTCTTGCGGTTGAAGCCCGGCTTGGTCGGCTGGAAATCCTCCAGATTTCCGCCCATGCCTCCGACCTGCACATAAGTGATGCCGTTCGCCATATCGATCTTGCCGCCCCTGATTGGCCAGCTGCGCTCGTAGGTATGGAGGTGACCGACAATGACGAGGTTGACTGAGTGCTTCTCGTAGATCGGCTCCAGTTCCGCCGTCACCACCGGATCGCCGCCGTGCGACACGCCTGTCCAGCTATCGCCGTAATCGTCCTCGTCGGTGGACCTCAGCGCATGATGATGCATGGCGATCTTCCATTTCGCGGTCGACGAAGCGAGCGCCTGATCCAGCCAGGCCCTCTGCCGCGCGCGGAAGCCAGGCTCGCGCTTTTCGCGATCTTCGAGATTGCTGTCGATGACGAAAATTTCGGCGTCACCGTAGCGGATATTGAAGAACGCCTCGTCGCCGGGCTGGCGGTGATAGTGGCGGAACCAGTGCAGTTCGCTCTCACCGTTTCCGGGTGCCGCTATCACCGGAACCCGGCCGAACAGCGGCCCCATGCCGGCGAAATACTCATGCGTCCATTCAAAGCGGCGCTCGAGCGAACCGCCATCGGTGAGATCGCCGGCAAGTAGCAGGACATTGGGGCGCTCTTCCCAGATGAGCGCGCTCATCCGTCGGTTGATATGGGTGCGTGCTTCGGTGTCGGCGCTGATCGCCATGGTGAAGGGGACTCCCGGCGGCGGCGCGGTCCGGAATGACAGAAGACCGGATCGCACTTCGTTGCCTTGCGTGTCCACCCCTGTCACACGGTAGAAATACGGCGTATCGACCTTTAACCCGTCAAGGCGTAGTCCGCCGATCCGCTTGCCATCGCGCGGGATCTGGCGCGATTGCAGTGCATCGGCCGTCTCCCCCCACTCAACGGTGGTTGCGACCGGACGGTTGGTTTCCCAGGAAAGCTCGATAGACGTGGTCGTCGGCGTATTGAGATAAGGGGGCTGAGTGAAATGGAGCCCCTTGTCGGTCAGCCAGCCTTCCTCGACGAGCCGTGTGCGGCGATCGAACGCGTCCTTGACCTCCGCCGCACTAAGCGCGCGACCGTAAATGGCCGCAGCCCTGACCAGATCGTCCAGGCGCATGAAGCGCTCCGCCTCGAAGAAGCCGCTCAGTTGCAACGAGGCGTCGGAAACAGCGTTGGCGGGAAGCTCCGCCTGCCCCTTGACGACTCCGTCCACATAGAGCGTCCAGCGCGCGCCGTCTCGCACGCCCACGACGTGATGCCAGCGGCGCTTGTATCCCTCGCCGGTCTCCGCCTTCAGCAGCGGCATACCATCCGCACGTACCGGGCCAAACAACGCCTCGCCCGAGATATAGCCAAGGGCCCAGTCGGGACGCGGCTGGCCGCTGTCAATCAGCGCGCCGATGCGCTGATTGACGTGGTCGAGCAGCCAGAGTTCCACCGTGAAGGCTTCTCCGTGCTGTTCGGCGTCCAGCATTCTGCGCTCGGTCGCCCTCATGCCTGAAAGAGTTGGCCTTGCGAGTTCCGTCGAGATCAAGGGTAAGGGCGGTGTTTCTCGCTTCGGCGCCGGGTCAGCCCGCCGCGGCAAGGCGTTATCCAGTTCGAAGGTCCATTCGGCCAAAGGTTGAAGCGCGGCAGCAACTGGCGCAGGCTGGTCACTGGCTTCGGCATGGCTGGCGGGCAGCACTGACCCGAGGAGCGCCACAGTTGCGGCGATCGTTCTGGAAAACCGGGCTTTGCTTCTGCTCTCCCGATCCGTTCCGAATGTGGCAGCATCCGCCATAGTCAATCTCCAATCAATTCTGGACTAGACCAGTATCCGGGATCGGGGACAATTTCATGACATCGTGCGCTGCCCATCTATTGCGACGAGAGCCTGCGGCCTTTCCTGTGCTTACTGGCAGCCGGCGCAAAAAATGCAGCCTTGCGTACAGAGCCCGGTCGGATGGTGGAGATCACCGGCGCGCAATGGGTCGATGTTTGCCAGTAACAGGCCTGAGCGTGGCCTTCCTGGCGATCCGGGTGACATGCAGAGCCGGTACATCGAGGCTGCGGTGAACGGCGTCCTCATCGCCGGCCTCTATCTGCCGAACGGCAACCCGCGTCCCGGCCCGAAGTTCGACTACAAGCTGCGCTGGTTTGACCGGCTGCAGGCGCATCTGGCGTCGCTGATCGATCTCGAAGCCCCGGTGATCGTGGCGGGAGACTTCAACGTGATGCCCACGGATATCGATGTCTATGCCCCGGAACGATGGCGAGAGGATGCGCTCTTCGCATCCGAGGTCAGGAAAGCCTGGCAGCGGCTGCTGGATCAGGGCTGGACAGATGCGATCCGCCTCCTGCATCCGACCGAAACAATCTACACCTTCTGGAAATATTGGCGCCGCTCATTCGAGCGCAACGCTGGCCTCCGGATCGGCCATTTCCTGTTCAACCCTCCAGCGCTGGATCGGCTTCTCGCGGGGGAGGTCGACACCCGCCCGCGCGGTTGGGATAAGACCAGCGACCATGCACCGGTGTGGATTGAGTTCGGCGATTGAGAGTTTTGTGAAGGATGGAGATTGCTGCGGGATCGCCCGGACGGTCGGGAGCGTCAGGCGCCATCGGCCCCTCAACCCACGCAACATCCAAGCGTCGCGCTGTCGTTGGTGGCGACCCGCGCCGGCGCCATTGCACCGCGATGCTGCGACGGCGCGGCGGGGCCGAACGTGAGGCGCAGCATGATCCGGGTGGAGCGGAGCGCGACGCGCATGGCGGACGCAAGTCCGGGATTACGGCTGACGTCGAGCAGCGCCGCGTCGCAGCTGTTCGATTCGTGCAGAAGATTGAGCAGGCGGTGCTCGTCGACCGACAGGCCGTTACGCGCCGAACTGCCATCACGGACACGGAAGCGGCGTCCCGAACAGGCTTCGTAGAGCCCCAGCACGCTGTCGATGACAGGCGCGAGGATGCCGCAATGACAGGTGTCGAGAACGCGATAGAGAGCCGGTTGGACCGACTGGCGATTATCGCGGGCGTGGCGCC
>NZ_MIPT01000001.1:2226972-2246724 GCF_001853345.1 Edaphosphingomonas haloaromaticamans
GGTTCCGATCGGATCGTCGGTCATGGCCACGGCGAGGATGCGCGCTTCGACCGCCGCCATTCGGCGCACCGCCTCCGCGCGCGCCTCTGGCGGGTGGCTGCGCTCGAAGCGGGGGCCGCGAAACGCCCATTCGAAGGCGACGCCCGCCGGCAGGTCTTCCAGCCATCCGAGGCGCCGTCCGGGGAAATAGCCGAAGAGCGCCGTCAGGAGCGGCATCGCCACATGCCATTTGAGGAAGAGGGGGAGCCTGTGGCGGGGTGCATAGTCGCCCCACCAGGCATATTGCGCGCTCACGGTCAGAATCCGGTCGATCAGCGGCGCGCTTTCGGCCAAACCCGGCAGGAAACCGCCGATGCTGTGGCCGACCACCATGAGCGGCGCATCGGTTCGATGTGCGCGCATGAACCGCAAGGCGGCGTCGCAGTCCAGTTCGCCCCAATCGCGCCAGCGATAGCCGCAGCCGCGCAGCCTCGCGGGCCGGGAAAGGCCAATGCCCCGATAGTCGCAGGTCAGCACCTCGAAGCCATGAGCCGCAAGGAAGCGGGCATAGCGATGATAGAAACGCGCACGCACGCCGGTGGCGGCATTGATGATCACCGCCCCGATCGGCCGATCGGCCGAGGCCATCCAGATATGGCCGTGCAGCGTCACGCCGTCGCGGCACAGGATGTCGACAGGGTGTCCGTCTTCGTCGCGGGTCATGCTCGCGTGATAGGCGGGCGATCATCTTGTGTATATTCACTGGTCGGTATACCTAGCCCGGATGAGCAAGGCCTCCACCCGCGACCGCATCATCGAGGCCGCCGGAAAGCTGTTCCACGCCGAGGGAATCCGCGCCGTCAGCGTCGACGCCGTGGCCGAAAAGGCGGGCCTCACCAAGCGGACGCTCTATTATCATTTTCGCAGCAAGGACGATCTGATCGCGGCCTATCTTGAAACCCGCGACCAGCCCAATCTGGCGCTGTTCCAGCGCTGGTTCGGTGAGGCCGAAGGGGACGTCGCCGACAAGGTCCGGGCGATCTTCACCAATCTCGCGGCGTCCGCGCGGCACCCGAAATGGAAAGGCTGCGGGTTCTTGCGCACCTCCGTGGAACTGGTGACGATGCCGGGTCATCCGGCGATGGTGATCGGCCGGGCGCACAAGAAGCGGGTGGAAGACTGGCTGGGCTCGGTGTTCGCCGACGCCGGCTTTGGCGCGGGGGCGGGCGAGTTGGCACGGCAGGTCATCCTGCTGCTCGACGGCGCGTTCGCCGTCGTCCTTCTTCATCGCGATCCAGGCTACATGGAATCGGCGGGCGACGCCGCAGCGCTTCTGATCAGGGCGACGTCTGTGAGCGACGGCTAAACACCCCTCATATCGGGCGCTCGCGCTCGATTCCGGCTCGAGCGCGAGCGTTTCAGGCAAGGCATCTGAGCAGCAGCGAGCGCTAGCCTGTTGGCCAATTGGCCGCCCACAGCCTCCGTTTGAAGCCCGGAACCTCCTCTGAGCCCCGGCCCTGGGATGCAATAGGTCCCGCTTGAGAATCGCCTGCGTGGTTACATATTGAAATCAAAGGAACTTCTGGAAAATCGCTGCTTCCGTGGCTGCTTCCGTGAGGGAAACTGGAGAAAATCCCGTGCGTCGGGACCCTCCCTAAGCCGCTGATTTTGTTGGAGAAATTTGGCGCACTCGACAGGATTCGAACCTGTGGCCTCCGCCTTCGGAGGGCGGCGCTCTATCCAGCTGAGCTACGAGTGCATCCCGACCCCCGTAGTGGAGGGGTCCAAAATCGTCAATCTATCGACTGCTTCCGTGGTGCTTCCGTGAGGCTTTTGCCTCGAAAATCCGCTTCCGCAATGTTTAATCTAAAGCCTTGTTTCTTCACTCCATTTTCGACCCGNGCGACCTCCGAGAACAGCTTGACTTTCGCCTTCGGAGGGCAGCGCTCTATCCAGCTGAGCTACGGGTGCGTGGGAAGCGCGATTAGCAAAGGGTGGCGGGGGGAGCCAGCCTAAATCTTCGCGAGGCGCAAATTTCTGGGGAGGGCGGGCAAGAACGGCGCGGATGCCGCCATTGCCCGTGCTTCCCTTACTTCTTCTTCGCGGGGGCCTGCATTTCCTGGAACGAGCCGAGGCCGCAGCTTGCCCCGCGCGAGACGCCGCCGGGGCCGGCGCTGGTGAGGACGGTGATGATGTCCGTCGAGCAGAGCTGGCTGAGCGAGGTCTTGTAGGCGAACCGTTCCTCGAAGCCGAGCTGCGGGCAACTGTTGGGCAGGGTGTTCCGGTAGATCTTGCCGCCGTTCATGTAGAAATCGATCGTGCTGTCGTCGCGGACGCGGGTTTCGCGGATCTGGCGGAGATTGACGCAATCGAGCGGCTTCGCATCGGCCTTGGGGGTGAGGTTATCCGGCTTGGGCTTCGCCATCGCCGATGCCGGGAGCATGGCGCCGCCGATCAGAAACGCGGTGATGAGGGCCTTCATCTTCATGTCCAAATCTCCTGTCCCGACATGCCTGTGCCGACATGGTTGCGACGGAGCCGCAAGCTTCAGCCCTTGGCCTCGGCCGGCGGCGGCGTCTTCGGCTTGAACGCGCACAGATCGGCAACCGGGCAGCGCCAGCATTCTGGCCTGCGCGCCTTGCAGATATAGCGGCCATGCAGGATTAACCAGTGGTGAGCATGGGTGCGAAAGGGCGCGGGCGTGACCTTTTCCAGCTTGAGCTCGACGGCGAGGGGCGTCTTGCCGGGCGCAAGGCCGGTGCGGTTGGCCACGCGGAAAATGTGGGTATCGACCGCGATCGTATCTGCGCCGAAGGCGACGTTCATCACCACATTGGCGGTCTTGCGGCCGACGCCGGGCAGTTCCTCCAGCGCGGCGCGGTCCCGTGGCACCTCGCCGCCATGGCGATCGACGAGGATGCGGGCGGCGGCGATGACGTTCTTCGCCTTGGTGTTGAACAGGCCGATCGTCTTGATGTGATCGCGCAGGCCTTCCTCGCCCAGGTCCAGCATCTGCTGGGGGGTCGAGACTTCGGCGAACAGCCGGCGCGTCGCCTTGTTGACGCCGACGTCGGTCGCCTGCGCGGAAAGGGCGACCGCGACCAGCAGCGTATAGGGATTGGTATATTGAAGCTCGGTTTCGGGCGCCGGATTGGCCTCCGCCAGCCGCCGGTAGAATTCGAAGATGGCGTCGCGCTTCATCGCGAGGGTCAGAGCCCGAGCACGTCGTTCATGGTGTAGCGGCCGGGGGCGCGGCCGGCGAGCCACAGGGCGGCCTTCACCGCGCCGCGCGCGAAGATGGCGCGGCTTTCGGCGCGATGGCCGAGTTCCAGCCGTTCCCCTTCGCCGGCGAACACCACCTGATGATCGCCCGCGACCGAGCCGCCGCGCAGCACCGCGAAGCCGATCGCGCCTTCCGGCCGCGCGCCGGTGATGCCGTCGCGGCCGCGCACCGCGACATCGGCCAGCGCCACTTCGCGCCCGGCGGCGGCCGCCTGGCCCAGGAGGATGCCGGTGCCCGAGGGCGCATCCACCTTGTGGCGGTGGTGCATCTCGACGATCTCGATATCCCAGTCCGTGCCCAGCCGGGCGGCGGTTTCGCGGACGAGATGGGCGAGCAGGTTGACGCCGAGCGAGGTGTTGAAGGCCTGGAGGACGGCGACGGACTTCGCCGCTTCATCGATCAGGGCATGATGGGCGGGCTCGAGGCCGGTGGTGCCGATCACGATCGGCGTGCCGGCGGCGGCGGCGGCGTCGAGATGGGCGGCCAGTGCGGCCGGCGACGAGAAATCGACCATGACGTCGCTGACGGCCGCGAGCGAGGCGGCATCGGCGAGCAGCGGGACATCGCCCAGCGCATCGGGCTGGGTGCCGGGCCGGTCGATCCCGCCCGAGACCTTCGCGCCGGCATCCGCGGCGGCGGCGGCGATCGCGCGTCCCATCCGTCCGCCCGCCCCGATGATGCCGATCTTCGCCATGTGTCCGTCTCCCGATCTTTCCGCGTGCCTATTGGGCGAGAGCAGGCGGGGAGGCAATAAGCGAGCGCACGGCGAGTGCCCGGCCGCCAGGCGAAGTTGAGGAAGTTGAGGATTGCCATCGCCGCCGTCGCGACCCGGAAAAGGGCGCCGCATCCTGCGCTCCGGTGGTGGCGTGCCTCGGGATCATGCGGCTTTTCTAAGCCTTTCGCCCGGCTGTAGGACAGCGGCTTCAAGCAGGATCGGCGGAGGCGGCATCGGGGAAGGCGAGGCGGACGACCTGGTCGCGAATGTCCGCCGGCCAGCCCGCGATGCGTGCGGCGAAGGTTCCGGCATCCCCGGCGAACAGGGCGCGAGACGCTTCCTCGAAATGCGGCAGGTCGCCGGCCATGGCCGACATGAAGCGATAGGCGGCCTCGCGCGCGGCGCGGGTCCGGCCCGCTCCGTCATCGGCGCGGCGCGCCTCGTCGATCAGGCGCCGGATCGTCGCGGATGCTCCGCCGGGCTGGCTGCCCAGCCAGTCCCAGTGGCGGGGCAGGAGGGNGACTTCGCGGGCCACCACGCCAAGCCTGGGGCGCCCCCGGCCGCGCGCTTCTTCCCCGGCCTGCGGCTCGGGCGGCGATGCCTGCCGCGCCCGATCGGCGAGGCGGCCAAGCACCTCCTCATCCGTGCCGCGCAGATCGAGATCGATGACGGCGCCGGTCGCATCATCGAAGGTGAGGATGGGGCGGCCGGGATTTGCCGCCTCGAACGCTTTCACCGCGAGGGCGACTTCGGCGAGCGGGCCTTGGGCGATGCGATCGGGGCCGGCGAAGGCCGTGCATGGCAGCGAGGGCAGGTTCATCATTCCAGATATATATCCGGGTATAATTGACAGGTCAATATTATCCGGGTGATAATCGGGCGGACGATGTTGCAAGCAAGAGAGTGAAATGCAGATCGATGCGAGGAAGGCGGCGGTGGCCGCTTATAAGGAACGGAAGGTGGCGACGGGCATCTATGCCCTGCATTGCGGACCTGCCGGGCAAAGCTGGGTGGGGTTCGCGCCCGACCTTTCGACGATCCAAAACCGCCTCTGGTTCATGCTGCGGATGGGCGGGCACCGCCATGCCGGGTTGCAGCGGGCCTGGACGGCCCATGGCGCGGACTCCTTCCGCTTCGAGGCGCTGGAAGCGGTGGAGGAGGATGTCGCCAATGTGCGCGACCGCGTCCTCAAGGAGCGGCGCGCGCACTGGTCGGCGAAGCTGGGGGCGGAGGAGATCTGACGTCCGTCCGCCGCCCTTTATTTGCCGCCGTTGTCGATGAATTCGTGGATGCGCTGTTCCAGCACCGGCAGCGGCACGCCGCCCAGGGCCAATATGGCATCGTGGAAGGGGCGCTGGTCGAACTTCTCGCCCAGCCTGGCCTCGGCCTCGGCGCGCAGCCGGCGGATCGTCATCTCGCCCAGTTTGTAGGCGAGCGCCTGGCCGGGCCAGCTGATGTAGCGATCGACCTCGGTTTCCACCTCATGTTCCGAAAGGGCGGTGTGATCGCGCAGATAGGCGATCGCCTGGTCCCGGCTCCAGCCCTTGGAATGGACACCCGTGTCGATCACCAGCCGGGCGGCGCGCCACATCTCGTAGGAAAGCTGGCCGAATTCCTCATAGGGGGTTTCATAGATGCCGAGCTTGCCGCCCAGCCACTCGGTATAAAGGCCCCAGCCTTCGCCATAGCCGGAGAAATAGGTTTCGCGCCGGAAATCAGGGCGGGCAGGCGCCTCGAGCGCGAGGGCCGCCTGGAAGCTGTGGCCGGGCGAGCATTCGTGGAGGGTGAGCGCGGGGATATTGTAGAGCGGGCGCGACGGCAGGTCATAGGTGTTCATCCAGCACGCCTCGAGCCCGCCGCGCCCGGCCGTCCAGAACGGCGCGATCGCATCGGGCACCGGGCGGATGGTGAAGCGGTAGCGCGGCAGGAGGCCGAAGGCGTCCTTCAGCTTGCCGTCCATCTTCTTGGCGACATAAGCGGAATAGCTCAGCAGCTCGCGCGGGGTTTTCGCGGTGAACTGCGGATCGGTGCGCAGGAATTTGAGGAATTCCGGGAAGGTGCCGGTGAAGCCGCTCTTTGCTATCACCTTGTGCATTTCCGCGTCGATGCGGGCGACTTCCTTGAGGCCGATCTCATGGATCTGGGCGGCCGTCATGTCGAGCGTGGTATATTCGCGGATCTGCGCGGCATAATAGGCCTTGCCGTCCGGCAGCGCCTCGGCCGCCAGCGTCGTGCGCGCCCTGGGCATATATTCGTTGCGCATGAAGGCGAGCAGCCCGGCATAGGCCGGCACCACCGCATCCCTAAGCGCGGCCTCGCCCTGCCGGCGCAGCTCCTCGCGCGTGGCGGCGGGGATATTGTCCGGCATCTGGGCGAAGGGGACCATGAAGGGGTTGCCGGCCGCATCGGCGCTGGCGAAGGGCTCGATCGAGGCATCCCGGCCGGTGAGCGTGGCGCGGGGAACGCTGAACCCGCGCTTCAGCCCGGCGCGCATATTGGCGATATTCTCGTCGAAATAGCGCGGCACATCCCGCATGCGGGCGATGTAGCGGCGATAGTCGTCCGCCGTGCGGAAACCCCGGCTGGGGGCAAGATGCGCCCAGAAGCTGGAATCGCTGTTGAAGGGCATTTCATAGCCCTTGAAGCGGATGTCGGCGGCCAGCGCTTCGACGCTGGTGCGGAAGACGGCATAGTTGATCCGTTCCTCGGCCGAGAGCGCATCGGGCGCGATGGCATCCAGCCGCTTGAGCACGTCCGTCCAGTAAGCGAGGCGGGCGGCCTGGCTCGCCGGATCGACGCGGGGGAGGCGGTCCGCATTCGCATCCCATCCGTCCTCGTCCCTGACCATGGCGAACTGGTCCATCCGCCACGCCCATTCCGCATCATAGATCGCCTTGAGCCGGGCATCGGCGGAAGATTGCGGTGCCGATGCTTGCGAAAGCGAAGATGTTTCGGCTGCCACCGCCGATACGGAGGCAGTTGCGGCCAAGAAGCAGGTGACGAAGGCGAGGATGCGAGGCCGGGCCGGACGGATCATGGGAGAAAAGCTCCGAAATGCGCTAAGTCCATCTGCTTTTAGAGAAAATCGCGCGCCCTCCAAGCGGAAACGGGGGAGGGCGCGAATCCACGCGAATCCTGGCGCCGATTCGCAATCGCGGGCGAATCGCGGCAGGTCCTTCAATCGAGACGATTTCCCGGCCGCAAGAAAGGTAATGGAGGCGCTTATCTTTGCGGGCGCCATTTCTTGCCGGATTTTCCAATTCGCCGTCTAGCGGCCTCGATTCGTCGGGATTCGTCGTTAAAATCCGATGAATTGAGGCGATCGGGCTCGCCTTTAACCAGTCTTTATGACGTGGCCGGTAGTCCAGCAGCTCCTGGCGAGTGGGGCGCTGCTTGGATGAAGGTTTTATAGAAAATGAATGGTGTCGCAACCTCGCGTCTGAATATTTCACGACGCACGGTAATTGTTTCTGCTTCATTGCTAGCCTTTGTTGGGGCGGCATATGCGGCAAGTTCTCTCATATCTCTTCCCGCGCCGGTTGTTCTTGAAAAAGCAACTAAGCCCGTGGTGTCGCCGGTCACCAAACTTCCAACCGCGCCGCCCCCCGTTAAGCCGCCGGTGACGCTGCCGCCCCGCGCGGCGGTGGGCATCAACCTGGCCGGCCTCAGCACCTGGGGCGGTGAGCGGACGCTGATGAACCTCGCGCTCAACAGCCCGTGGAAGAGCCAGCGCCCCGGCGTTTCCGGCTGGGTCGAGATGGATCCTTCGCGGATGGACGCCAATGGCGACATGAAAGCACTGTTGACGAGCGAGCTGGCGAACAAGGCGCTGACCCCGCCGGAGGGCGCCTATGGGCCGACGGCGACGCGCATCCGCTGCACCTGGAAGGGCAAGGGCACGCTGGCGCCGGGCGGATCGGCGGTGACGAACCTCGCCAAATCGACCGACAGCTTCGAATTCGACTGGGCGGCCGCCAACGGCGTGACCCCCAAGTCCGCCTGGGTGACGATCAGCAAGATCGACACCACCGATCCGCTGCGCAAGGTGGATTGCCGCGAGAAGGATGCGTCGCCGACCGCGATGTTCTCCTCCAAGATGCTGGAATCGCTGAAGGGGTTCAGCGTCATCCGCTTCCTCGACTGGCAGAAGGTGAACACCAACGCCCCGGTAAGCTGGGCGAGGCGGACGACGGCGGAAAGCACCGTCCAGAATACCGATCAGGGCCCCGCGGTGGAGATCATGGTCGCGCTGGCCAACGAGGCGGGGATCGATCCCTGGTTCCACATGCACTGGAACGCGGATGAGGAATATGTCCGCCGCTTCGCCGAATATGTCCGCGATCATCTCGCGCCGGGCCGGAAGGTCTATGTCGAGATGTCCAACGAGGTGTGGAACTACAACTTCCCGGTAACGAACCAGGCCCAGGCCGAGGGCGTGGCCGAGGGGCTTTCGCCCACGGCGGGCTATGCGATGTTCATGCGCTATGCCGAAAAGGCGACGTGGATGAACAAGATCTGGACCGACGTGTTCAAGGCCGATCCCAGCCGGCTGGTCCGCATCGTCGCGACGCAGAACAACAATCCGGCGGCGGTGGAGATGATCCTCGGCTTCCGCGATACGGCGCAATATGTCGATGCGGTGTCGACGGCGCCCTATTTTGGCGGCGCGACCTTCGCCGGCACCCGGGCGACGATCACCGACAGCGCGAACATCTTCGCCTTCCTCAGCGAGGATGTGGACCTGGCCATCAGCAAGGCCCTGAAGGCCAAGGTGGTCGCCCAGCGTTACGGCAAGCGCTATATCGGCTATGAGGGCGGGCAGCACGTGGTGAACCGCGGCAACCCGACGCTGGTGGCGGCCATCAACCGCGATCCGCGCATGTATGACATGTATCGCAAATATCTGACGGCCTGGAACAGCCAGATCGGCGACCTGATGACGCTCTACGCCGCGACGGGATCGTTCGATCAATATGGCGCCTGGGGCCTGCGCGAATATACCGGGCAGTCGCTGGCGGAGACGCCGAAGCGCCGGGCGGTGCAGGATTATCTCTCCCGCGCTTACTGATCCTCGCCTCTGCCCCTGATCGCCTCGCGATCAGGCAAATGCTCGGCCGGAGCCCCTGGGGTTCCGGCCGATGCTTTTCGGGGGCGGCGAAGCGCCGCTTGCCGGAAGAGCCCCGCGACGCTAAAGGCCGCGGCTGCTCTTTCAAATCCCGAACATGAGACCTGACCCATGAAGATCAGCGGCGTGGATATTCGTCCCGGCAATATCATCGAATATGAAGGCGGCATCTGGCGCGCTGTGAAGATCCAGCACACCCAGCCCGGCAAGGGCGGCGCCTACATGCAGGTCGAGATGAAGAACCTGATCGACGGCCGCAAGAACAACGTCCGTTTCCGTTCGGCCGAGACGGTCGAGCGCGTGCGCCTCGATACCAAGGATTTCCAGTTCCTGTTCGCGGACGGCGACACGCTGACCTTCATGGACAAGGACAATTACGACCAGATCACCCTGCCGCGCGACCTGCTGGGCGATGCGGCCGCCTTCCTGCAGGACGGCATGGACGTGGTGATGGAGCTTTATGACGAAAAGCCCATTTCCGTGCAGCTGCCCGACACCGTCGAGGCGACCATCGTCGAGGCCGATGCCGTGGTGAAGGGGCAGACGGCGTCTTCCTCCTACAAGCCGGCCGTGCTCGACAATGGCGTGCGCGTGATGGTGCCGCCGCACATCTCCAGCGGCACCCGCATCGTCGTCGACGTC
This sequence comes from Edaphosphingomonas haloaromaticamans, assembly GCF_001853345.1. Taxonomy (NCBI): domain Bacteria; kingdom Pseudomonadati; phylum Pseudomonadota; class Alphaproteobacteria; order Sphingomonadales; family Rhizorhabdaceae; genus Edaphosphingomonas; species Edaphosphingomonas haloaromaticamans. The sequence continues at coordinate 2,236,717 of NZ_MIPT01000001.1, forward strand.
TACAGCCAGGAATATGTCCGCCGCGCGGATTGATCCTGCCGCCCCCTTCCTGTTTGTTCGGAAGGGGGTATCTTCCCACCCCCAGCCCCTTCCGAACCCTGAAGGGGGGAGTAATTTATGGTTGCCCATTCCGGCCTCATCACCGTCATGGAGCGCGCCGCCCGCAAGGCCGGCCCGCGCCTGCGCCGCGATTTCAACGAGGTCCAGCAGCTCCAGGTGAGCCGCAAGGGGCCGGCGGACTTCGTGTCCATGGCCGACAAACGCGCCGAGCAGACGCTCTATGAGGAGCTGAAGAAGGCGCGGCCGGACTGGGGCTTCGTGATGGAGGAGCGGGGCGAGATCGCCGGCGATCCGGACAAGTCCCGCTGGATCGTCGATCCGCTCGACGGCACATCCAACTTCCTCCACGGCATCCCGCACTTCGCGATCTCCATCGCGGTGGAGGACCCGCGCGGACCGGGTGGGCGGCCCGAGATCACCCACGGCCTCGTCTATCAGCCGCTGACGGACGAGAGCTTCTGGGCGGAAAAGGGCCGGGGGGCCTGGCTGCAGGATCGCCGCCTGCGCGTTTCGGCGCGGCGCGACCTGCTGGAATCGCTGGTGGCGACCGGCATTCCCTTCGCCGGGCATGGCGATTTCAAGCAGTGGAGCGCGATCTTCGCCGCCGTCGCCCCGGAAGTGGCCGGCATCCGCCGCTTCGGCGCGGCGTCGCTGGACCTCGCCTGGGTGGCCGCCGGCCGCTTCGACGCTTTTTGGGAAAGCGACCTCCAGCCCTGGGACGTCGCGGCGGGCATGCTGATGGTCCGCGAGGCGGGCGGCTTCGTCACCGATTTCCGCGGCGGCGACCGGGCCGTGGAGCGGAGCGAGTTCCTGGCGGCCAGCGACGGGCTCCATTCCAAGCTGCACAAGCTGGTCGCGGGCGCGCTGAAGGCGCCACGCTGATAGCATGCGCAGGCTGATCCGGCCTGCGCTGCTTCTGTCGGGCATCGCGTGCCTCGCCGCCGCGCCGCCCGTTCCCGCGCCGTGGCCGGCATCCCCGGCCGCGACGGCGGACCCCGCGCATTTCCCCGAAAGCGCGATGGTGCTGCGCGCCGCGATCGGCGAGGCGATCGAGCGCGATGACGGCGACGCGGTGGTCGCCGGCGTGGAAAGGCTTGCCGCGATGGGCGGCACCCTGAGCCTCGCCAGCCGCGCCCGCATCGCGCCCTTCCTTGCCCCCGGCGAGGAGGAGGCGCTTTCCGAAAAATTCGACGACAATGCCGATATCATCGCCCGCAGCGTGCTGGAGACGGAGGTGCCGGCCGAGCATCGCATCGTCGAGGGCATCGCCTGGGATGCGGCGACGAGGCGGCTGTTCGCGGGAACGGTGATCGACGGCCGGCTGCTGGTGCGGGAAGGGCGGAGCTGGCGGACAGTGCCGCTGGACGGCCCGGTCGGCGGCCTGTTCGGCATGGCGGTGGATGGTCCGCGCCGGATATTGTGGCTGACGTCGGGTCTGGCCGAGCAGGTGGCCGAGCCGCAGCGCGCCTTCCGGGGGCTGATCGCCGTCGATCTCGACAGGCTGGCGGTGGTGCGGCGGGTTCCGCTTGCCGGGGCGGGTTCCCCCGGCGACCTCGCCATAGGGGCCGACGGCAGCGTCTATGTGAGCAATGGCGAGACCGGGGCGATCCACGTCTGCCGGCCCGGATGCACGGCGCTTGTCGATCTGCTGCCGGCGGGGCGCTTCCGCAATCCGCAGGGGCTGGCATTATCCCGCGACGGCAAGCGGCTTTATATCGCCGATTATGGCTATGGGATCGCGCTGCTCGATCTGGCGAGCGGCGCGCTCACCCGCCTCGCCGCCGCGACTCCGGCGATGCTGGACGGGATAGACGGACTGGTCGCCTACAGGGATGCCCTGATCGCCATCCAGAACGGATCGATCCCGCGACGGATCATCCGCCTCCGGCTCGACCGCAAGGGGCGGGAAGTGCGCGCGGTGGACGTGCTGGAACGGGCCAATCCCGATTGGGGCGAACCGACGCTGGGTGCGATCGCGGACAAGCGGCTGATTTTCGTGGCGGACGGCCAGTGGGAACGCTTTTCGGCGCGCGGCGCGGCCATCGGCCGGGAGCCGCCGCGCGCGACCGCGATACGCGCGCTGCCGCTTGCGAACTGACCCCGAAAGCGCCGCCGGACTTTTGCGAATCATTCTCATGGCTTCGGACCTTGCTTCGCGGGTGCCGCATGCCTAGAAGCCGGGCCGAAAGGCCGAATAAGGCCGGTTTTGTTGGTTTCCGCGATTGTTCGAGCCGCCGGGGCGCCGGCCCGACTCGGATGTCGCTCAAGCGGAGATGAATCATGGCGTCGGTTGCCGCCGGATATCTGCCGATCCTGCTCTTCCTGGGCGTAGCGATCGTGCTTTCGGCCGCCTTCGTGGTGCTGCCGATCGTCGCGGCCAAGTTCACCGGGGCAGACAAGCCCAACCCGGAAAAGCTTGCCGAATATGAGTGCGGCTTCCCCGCGTTCGAGGACAGCCGGGCCCAGTTCGACGTGCGTTTCTACCTCGTCGCGATCCTGTTCATCATCTTCGATCTCGAGGCGGCCTTTCTCTATCCGTGGGCGGTATCGCTGGGCGCTATCGGCTTCGCCGGCTGGCTGGCCATGATGATCTTCCTGGCCGAGCTGACGCTCGGCTTCATCTATGCGTGGAAGAAGGGAGCGCTGGAATGGGAGTAGAACTTTCGGCGCAGCCCGGCGTCCGCGTGCCCACCGAGAACACGCCGCCGGACCAGGGCTTCTTCCTCGACCTCCAGTCCGAGGTGAACGACAAGGGCTTCCTCGTCACGTCGACCGAGGAGCTGTTCCAGTGGGCGCGCACCGGATCTCTCTGGTGGATGACCTTCGGCCTCGCCTGCTGCGCGGTGGAGATGATCCACGTCAACATGCCGCGTTACGACATGGAGCGGTTCGGCGCCGCGCCGCGCGCCTCCCCGCGCCAGTCGGACGTGATGATCGTCGCCGGCACGCTCTGCAACAAGATGGCGCCCGCGCTCCGCAAGGTCTATGACCAGATGTCGGAGCCCAAATATGTCATCTCGATGGGCTCGTGCGCCAATGGCGGCGGCTATTATCATTACAGCTATTCCGTGGTGCGCGGCTGCGACCGGATCGTGCCCGTGGACATCTACGTCCCCGGCTGTCCGCCGACCGCCGAGGCGCTGCTTTACGGCGTGATGCAGCTGCAGCGGAAGATCCGCCGCGAAGGGACGATCGAACGGTGAGCGCGCCTTATCCGAAATATGCCTCCAACGAGGGCGTGATCGACCAGGCGGCCGCGCTGCTGGGCGATCGGCTGGTCCACGCGCGCGAGGAAGTGGGCGAGATCGCGCTCCACATCCGCCCGGAAGCGCTGGTGGAGGCGATGACCATCCTGCGCGATAGCCTGGCCTATCAGCAGCTGATGGAAATTGCCGGCGTCGACTGGCCGGATCGGGATCCGCGCTTCGAGGTGGTCTATTGCCTGCTCAGCGTGACGCGGAACCACCGCCTGCGCGTGCATGTGGCGGCCGACGACGTGACCCCGGTGCCGAGCGTGACCTCCATCTGGCCGGTGGCCGGCTGGCTGGAGCGCGAGGTTTACGACATGTATGGCGTGCTGTTCGCCGGCAATGCCGACCTGCGCCGCATCCTGACCGACTATGGCTTCAAGGGGCATCCGCAGCGCAAGGATTTCCCGCTGACGGGCTTCGTCGAGCTGCGCTATTCCGAAGAGCATAAGCGCGTCGTCTATGAACCGGTGAAGCTGGCCCAGGATTTCCGCAGCTTCGACTTCATGAGCCCCTGGGAAGGCGCGGAATATGTGCTGCCCGGCGACGAGAAGGCCGAGCCGAAGGCGAAAGGCGCGCCGACGCCGCTGAAGGCCGATGAGGTCAAGAAGTGATGGCGACCGATTACGACACCCTGACCCCGGACACCGCCCAGACGGCGGGCGATCTGGAGATCCAGAACTATACGATCAACTTCGGCCCGCAGCACCCGGCCGCGCACGGCGTGCTGCGCCTGGTGCTGGAGATGGACGGCGAGATCGTCGAGCGCGCCGATCCGCATGTCGGCCTGCTCCATCGCGGCACCGAGAAGCTGATCGAATATAAGACCTATCTGCAGGCGCTGCCCTATTTCGACCGGCTGGACTATTGCTCCCCGCTCGGCATGGAGCACAGCTATGTGCTGGCGATCGAGAAGCTGCTGGGCCTCGAGGTGCCGGAACGCGCGCAATATCTGCGCGTGCTGTTCGCGGAGCTGACCCGCATCTGCAACCACATGCTGAACCTGGGCAGCCATGTGATGGACGTGGGCGCGATGACGCCGAACCTGTGGCTGTTCGAGCTGCGCGAGGATTGCCTGGGCTTCTTCGAGCGCGCATCCGGCGCCCGCATGCACGCTGCCTGGTTCCGCCCCGGCGGCGTCCATCAGGACGTGCCGCTGAAGCTGCTGACCGACATCGGCGACTGGCTGGACACCCGCCTGCCGAGGCTGCTGGAGGACGCGATCAGCCTGGTCGCGGACAACCGCATCTTCAAGCAGCGCAACGTCGACATCGCCGTGGTTTCCAAGGAAGATGCCCTGAAATGGGGTTTCTCCGGCCCGATGATCCGTGGCTCGGGTATCCCCTGGGATATCCGCAAGAGCCAGCCTTACGATGCCTATGACAAGGTGGAGTTCGACGTGCCGGTCGGCACGAAGGGCGACTGCTACGATCGCTTCATGGTGCGCGTGGAGGAGGTCCGCCAGTCCGCCCGGATCATGAAGCAGTGCCTCCAGCAGATGCCGGAAGGCCCGATCGCGTCGCTCGACCGCAAGGTGGTGCCGCCCAAGCGCGGCGAGATGAAGCAATCGATGGAAGCGCTGATCCATCACTTCAAGCTCTATACCGAGGGCTTCCACGTGCCGGCGGGCGAGGTTTACGTCGCAACGGAAAGCCCCAAGGGCGAGTTCGGCGTCTATCTGGTCTCCGACGGCACCAACAAGCCCTATCGCTGCAAGATCCGGCCGACCGCGTTCAGCCACCTGCAGGCGATGGACTTCATGGCCAAGGGGCACATGCTGGCCGACATCACCGCCATTCTGGGCGCGATGGATATCGTGTTCGGGGAGTGCGACCGGTGAGCGACGTCGCCACTCTCCTTTCCGCGGACGAGCGGATCGCGATCGCGACCCGGATGATCGAGGTCTACAACGCGCAGGATGCCGACGCCTATGTGGCGTTCATGACCGACGATGCCTGCGAGGCGGGCTATCGCGGCGCCGTGCTGCGTGAGGGCAGGAAAGGCGTGCGTTCCGGCCTGAAGGCGATGTTCGCGCAATTCCCGCAGAACCGGGCCGATATCCTCGCGGGCTGGTGCCTGAGGGAGACGGTGGTGCTGCACGAGAAGGTCGCGCGCGCGCCGGACGGGGACAAGTTCGAGGTCATGTCCATCTATTCGTTTGAGGGCGACAAGGTGTCGCGCGTGGAGTTCATCCGGTAATGGCTGACGCAGCCCATATCCCCGACGAAGCCGAAACCCGCGCCCACTGGGGCGATTTCGCGTGGTCCGAGGTCAACGAGGCCCGCGCGAAGGAGATTATCGGCCGCTATCCGCCGGGTCGCCAGCATTCGGCGATCATGCCGCTGCTCGATCTCGCCCAGCGCCAGGTCGGCGCCGAGACGAACACGCAGGGCTGGCTGCCGGTGCCGGTGATCGAGTTCGTCGCCAAGCAGATCGACATGCCCTATATCCGGGCGTTCGAGGTCGCGACCTTCTACACCATGTATAATCTGGCCCCGGTCGGCCGGTATCACGTGCAGGTCTGCGGCACGACGCCGTGCATGCTGCGCGGATCGGACGACGTGCTTTCCGCCTGCTACAAGAAGGGGCTGAAGAAGGGCCACACCACGCCCGACGGCCTGTTCACCCTGACCGAGGTGGAATGCCTGGGCGCGTGCGCCAATGCGCCGATGGTGCAGATCAACGACGACAATTACGAGGACCTGACCTTCGAGACGACGACCGCCGTGCTCGAGGCGCTGGCCCGGGGCGAGACGCCCAAGGTCGGCCCGCAGATCGACCGGCAGACGAGCTGCCCGGAAGGCGGGCCTTCGACGCTGAAGGAAATGGTTGCGGAAAACCACGATTATCGCGGGGAATGGGCATGAGCGACGCCATCGCGCCCCTGGCGGACAAGGACCGCATCTTCACCAACGTCTACGGCTTCCAGCCGTGGAACATCGACGCGGCGATGAAGCGCGGCGACTGGGACGACACAAGGGCGCTGCTGGCCCGCGGCCAGGATGCGATCATCGAGGAGATCAAGGCCTCCGGCCTGCGCGGCCGTGGCGGCGCGGGCTTCCCGACCGGCATGAAGTGGAGCTTCATGCCCAAGGAGAGCAAGGACGGCCGCCCGAGCTTCCTCGTCATCAACGCCGACGAATCCGAGCCCGGTTCCTGCAAGGACCGCGAGATCATCCGCCACGATCCGCACAAGCTGATCGAGGGCGCGCTGGTCGCGGGCTATGCGATGCGCGCGCGCGCGGCCTATATCTACATTCGCGGCGAGTTCATCCGCGAGGCGGAGACGCTGTTCGCGGCCGTGGCCGAAGCCTATGCCAAGGGCTTTCTGGGTAAGAATGCCTGCGGTTCGGGCTATGACTTCGACGTCTTCGTCCATCGCGGGGCGGGCGCCTATATCTGCGGCGAGGAAACCGCCCAGATCGAGAGCCTCGAGGGCAAGAAGGGCCAGCCGCGCCTGAAGCCGCCTTTCCCGGCGGGCGTCGGCCTCTATGGCTGCCCGACCACCGTGAACAATGTGGAATCGATCGCGGTCACGCCCACCATCCTTCGGCGCGGCGCCTCCTGGTTCTCCTCCTTCGGGCGGGAGAACAACAAGGGCACCAAGCTCTTCCAGATCAGCGGCCATGTGAACAAGCCGTGCGTGGTCGAGGAAAGCATGGGCATCAGCTTCCGCGAGCTGATCGAGCGCCATGCCGGCGGCATTCGCGGCGGGTGGGACAATCTGCTGGCGGTGATCCCCGGGGGTTCCTCGGTCCCGCTGGTGCCGGCCGCCCAGATCATGGACGCGCCGATGGATTTCGATGGCCTGCGCGGCCTCGGCTCCGGCCTCGGCACGGCGGCGGTGATCGTGATGGACAAGTCCACCGACATCGTCCGCGCGATCAGCCGGATCAGCTATTTCTACAAGCATGAGAGCTGCGGCCAGTGCACGCCGTGCCGCGAGGGCACGGGCTGGATGTGGCGCGTGATGGAACGGCTGCGCGAAGGCAATGCCGAACTGCACGAGATCGACATGCTGCAGGAAGTGACCAAGCAGGTCGAAGGCCACACCATCTGCGCGCTCGGCGACGCGGCGGCCTGGCCGATCCAGGGCCTGATCCGCCATTTCCGCCCGGAAATCGAGCGGCGCATCTATGAAGCAAAGGGCGTCGCCCTTCCCGTGGCGGCGGAGTAATTCGAATGCCCAAACTAACCGTCGATGGGATCGAGGTCGAAGTCCCCGCTGGCGCCACGGTGCTCCAGGCGTGCGAGGCTGCCGGCAAGGAAATCCCGCGTTTCTGCTATCATGAGCGGCTGTCGATCGCCGGCAACTGCCGGATGTGCCTGGTCGAGGTGAAGCCGGGGCCGCCCAAGCCGCAGGCTTCCTGCGCGCTGCCGGCCGCCGACAACCAGGAAATCCGCACCGACAGCGAGATGGTGAAGAAGGCGCGGGAAGGGGTGATGGAGTTCCTCCTCATCAACCACCCGCTCGACTGCCCGATCTGCGACCAGGGCGGCGAATGCGACCTGCAAGACCAGTCGATCGCCTATGGTCGCGGCAATTCCCGCTTCGCCGAGAACAAGCGGGCGGTGACCGAGAAATATATGGGTCCGATCGTCAAGACGGTCATGACCCGCTGCATCCAGTGCACGCGGTGCGTGCGCTTCGCCGAGGAAGTGGCCGGCGTGGAGGAGATCGGCGCGATCTATCGCGGCGAGAACATGCAGATCACCTCCTATCTGGAAAGGGCGGTAACGTCCGAGCTTTCGGGCAATGTCGTGGACCTCTGCCCCGTGGGTGCGCTGACGTCGAAGCCCTATGCCTTCGAGGCGCGGCCGTGGGAGCTGAAGAAGACCCCTTCGATCGACGTGATGGACGCGGTCGGCACCAATGTCCGCCTGGACAGCCGGGGCCGGCAGGTGCTGCGCGCGCTGCCGCGCATCAATGACGACGTGAATGAGGAATGGGCATCGGACAAGACGCGCCACGCGGTGGACGGCCTGGTCCGGCGCCGGCTGGACAAGCCCTATGTGCGCCGGGACGGCCGCCTCATGGAGGCGACCTGGGGCGAGGCGTTCCAGATGATCGCAGACGTGAAGGCGGGCGCGAGCGTGGCCGCGATCGCCGGCGATCTCGTCGATTGCGAGACGATGTTCGCGGCCAGGGCGCTGGTCGGCGCCATGGGATCGGATCTGCTGGAAGGCCGGCAGACCGGGCTGGATTATGACTGCACAAATCTGGCGGCGGTCAATTTCAACTCCACCATCGCCGGCATCGAGACGGCAGACGCGCTGCTGATCGTCGGATCGAACGTCCGCTGGGAAGCGCCGCTGGTCAACACCCGCATCCGCAAGGCGGTGAAGAAGGGTGCCAAGGTGTTCGCGATCGGCCCCGAGGTCGACCTCACCTATCCGGTGACCTGGCTGGGCAACGATCTGTCGCTGCTGGGCAATCTGCCGCAGGAGGTGAAGGATGCCTTCGCCAAGGCGCAGCGCCCGGCGCTGATCCTGGGCGGCGGCGGTCTGAAGGCCGGCGCGCAGGGCGCAACGCTGGCGCTGGTCGGCCCGCTGGGCCTGATCCGCGAAGGCTGGAACGGCTATAATGTCCTCCACATGGCGGCTTCGCGCATGGGCGGGCTGATGCTGGGCTATGCGCAGCCGGGGGGCATCGCGGCCGTCGCGGCCAAGGCGCCGAAGCTCGTCTTCCTGTTGGGCGCGGACGAGGTTTCCGACGATCGCTTCGCCGGCAGCTTCAAGGTCTATGTCGGCCACCATGGCGATCGCGGCGCGGCCCAGGCCGACGTGATCCTGCCGGCCGCCGCCTATACCGAGAAGAGCGGCACCTATGTAAACCTGGAAGGCCGGGTGCAGCGCGGCGACCGGGCGGTGTTCCCGCCGGGCGACGCGCGTGAGGACTGGGCGATCTTCCGCGCCCTTTCCGACGTGCTGGGCCACACCCTGCCGTTCGATACGCTGGACGCGCTCCGCGTGGCGATGGCGGCGGCGGTGCCGGCGCTGGGCGAGCAGGGGCTCGCGGCCTATGACTGGGCGCCGCCGGCGCTCGATGCCGCCGCGTCCGGCACGATCGGCTATCCGATCGCCGACTTCTACCTCACCAACCCGATCGCGCGGGCGAGCGCCACGATGGAGCGCTGCTCGGCCGAGCTGATCCATGGGCATAGCTTCGCGGAGGCCGCGGAATGACCGCTTGGTTCCAGGGCGTTCTCGGCTACGGCCTCGGCTGGTTCGTCGCGACGCTGATCCTGATCCTGATGATCGCGCTGCCGCTGATGCTGGCGGTGGCGATGATCATCTATGCCGACCGCAAGATCTGGGCGGCGATGGCGCTGCGCCGCGGCCCCAACGTCGTCGGGCCGTTCGGCCTGCTCCAGTCCTTCGCCGACGGCCTCAAGGTCTTCCTGCAGGAAACCATCATCCCGTCCGCCGCCAATCGCGGGCTCTTCCTGTTGGCGCCGATCATCACCTTCACCATCGCGCTTATCGGCTGGGCGGTGATCCCGTTCGGGCCGGATATGGTGCTGGCCAACATCAATGTCGGCCTGCTCTACATCCTCGCGGCATCCTCGCTTGGCGTTTATGGCGTGATTCTCGCGGGTTGGGCCTCGAACTCCAAATATCCCTTCTATTCCGCCATCCGCGCCGCCGCGCAGATGGTGAGCTATGAAGTGTCGATCGGCTTCGTGNNGATCTCGGTGGT
>NZ_MIPT01000001.1:2246743-2248253 GCF_001853345.1 Edaphosphingomonas haloaromaticamans
AANCTTTCCGGCATCATCGATGCGCAGCGGGCGCATGTCTTCGGCTTCATCAACGGCTTCGGCTTCAACCCGCTGCTGTTCCCGATGGCGGTGGTGTTCCTGATTTCCGCCATGGCCGAAACCGCGCGCGCGCCGTTCGACCTGACCGAGGCGGAAAGCGAGATCGTCGCCGGCTACCAGACCGAATATTCGTCCATGGCCTTCGCGCTGTTCTGGCTGGGCGAATATGGCAACGTGCTGCTGATGTGCGCGCTGAACGCCGTGCTGTTCTGGGGCGGCTGGCTGCCTCCGATCGACTGGGCGCCGCTCTACGCCATCCCCGGCATCTTCTGGATGCTCGCGAAGATCCTGTTCTTCTTCTTCGTCTTCTCCTGGGTGAAGGCCACGGTCCCGCGCTACCGCTACGACCAGCTGATGCGGCTGGGCTGGAAGATCTTCCTGCCGCTGTCGCTGCTGTGGGTGTTCATCGTTTCCGGGTGGCTGATGCTCACCCGCTATTCGGGCGTGCTGTCATGAGCCTCGCGCATTACGTAAAGACCTTCACTCTCTGGGAGTTCGTGAAGGCGCACTGGCTGACCTTGAAGTATTTCTTCAAGCCCAAGGCGACGATCAACTACCCGTTCGAGAAGAACCCGCTTTCGCCCCGGTTCCGTGGCGAGCATGCGCTGCGCCGTTACCCCAATGGCGAGGAGCGCTGCATCGCGTGCAAGCTGTGCGAGGCGATCTGCCCGGCGCAGGCGATCACGATCGAGGCCGAGCCGCGCGACGACGGCAGCCGCCGCACCACGCGCTACGACATCGACATGACGAAGTGCATCTATTGCGGTTTCTGCCAGGAAGCCTGCCCGGTGGACGCCATCGTCGAGGGGCCGAATTTCGAATATGCCACAGAGACGCGCGAGGAGCTGATCTACGACAAGGCGAAGCTGCTTTCGAACGGGGATCGCTGGGAAAGCGCCATCGCCGCGAACATTGCCGCCGATGCGCCGTATCGGTAATGACCAGCGCATTCCAACCTCGCCTTCCGGGCACCCGCTCTTTCCGGGCGAAGCCGCGGGATGTGACCGCAGTGCAACGTGTCTCGATTCCGACGGGCACGAACGGGGAAGTGGTATCGTAAAGTGATTCAGACGATCGCCTTCTATCTTTTCGCCATCATGGTGATCGCGTCCGGCGTGCTCACCGTGACCGCGCGGAACCCGGTGCACTCGGTGCTCTGGCTCATCCTCGCCTTCTTCAACGCGGCGGGGCTGATGGTTCTCGTCGGCGCTGAATTCATCGCGATGCTGCTCGTCATCGTCTATGTCGGCGCGGTCGCGGTGCTGTTCCTGTTCGTGGTCATGATGCTGAACATCGATTTCGCGGAACTGCGCGCCGGTGTCGCCCGCTACGCGCCCCTGGGCGTGCTGCTGGGCCTGGTGCTGCTGGCCGAGATCGTGTTCGCCACCGCCGCCTGGAACGCGGGCGCGATCGACATGGCGCGCGCCGCCGCCCCGATCCCGGCCGANNT
>NZ_MIPT01000001.1:2248274-2351936 GCF_001853345.1 Edaphosphingomonas haloaromaticamans
CACCGNGATCTACACGCGCTACCTCTACATCTTCGAGGCTGCCGGCCTCGTGCTGCTCGTGGCGATGATCGGCGCGATCGTGCTGACCCATCGCGCCCGCGGCGGCACCCGCCCGCAGAACGTGGCCGATCAGGTCAAGCGTCGTCCCGAGGATGCGGTGCGCAACGTCAACCAGCCTATCGGGCAGGGAGTGGAGCTGTGATCGGCATCCAGCATTATCTGGTCGTTTCGGCGATCCTGTTCGTGACGGGGGTGTTCGGCATCTTCCTCAACCGGAAGAACGTGATCATCATCCTGATGGCGATCGAGCTGATCCTGCTCAGCGTGAACATCAACCTGGTGGCCTTCTCCGCCTTCCTCGGCGATCTCGTCGGCCAGGTGTTCGCCATGTTCGTGCTGACGGTGGCCGCCGGCGAGGCGGCGATCGGCCTTGCCATTCTCGTAATCTATTTCCGCGGCCGCGGCACGATCGCTGTCGACGACATCAACCGGATGAAGGGATGATGGTGGACCTTCGCGTAGAGCTCCCCTCCCGCCTGCGGGAGGGCGGACGGTGATCAAGCTCATCGTTTTCCTGCCGCTGCTCGCGGCGATCATCGCCGGCCTCGGCAATCGCATGATCGGCAATGTCGCCGCCAAGGCGGTGACGACCGGCGCGCTGTTCGTTTCCTGCGCGCTTTCCTGGCCGATCTTCCTGGGCTTCCTCGGCGGCAGCGCCGAAGCCTATGTGGAGCCGGTGCTGACCTTCATCCGTTCCGGCGGCCTTTCGGTCGACTGGTCGCTGCGCGTCGATACGCTGACGGCGGTGATGCTGGTGGTGGTCACCACCGTATCCAGCCTCGTCCACCTGTATAGCTGGGGCTATATGGCGGAGGACGACAGCCAGCCGCGCTTCTTCGCCTATCTGTCGCTCTTCACCTTCGCCATGCTGATGCTGGTGACGGCCGACAGCCTGGTGCAGATGTTCTTCGGCTGGGAAGGCGTGGGCCTGGCTTCCTACCTGCTGATCGGCTTCTGGTATCACAAGCCGAGCGCCAAGGCGGCCGCGATCAAGGCGTTCGTGGTCAACCGCGTCGGCGATTTCGGCTTCTCGCTGGGCATCTTCGCCACCTTCCTGGTGTTCGGCACGGTTTCGATCCCGGCGATCCTGGAAGCGGCGCCCGGCATGGCCGGTTCGACCATCGGCTTCCTCGGCCACCGCGTCGACACGATGACGCTGATCTGCCTGCTGCTGTTCGTGGGCGCGATGGGCAAGTCCGCCCAGCTCGGCCTCCACACCTGGTTGCCGGACGCGATGGAAGGCCCGACCCCGGTGTCGGCGCTGATCCACGCGGCGACGATGGTCACGGCCGGCGTGTTCATGGTGTGCCGCCTGTCGCCGATGTTCGAGACCAGCCAGGTCGCGCTGAACGTCGTCACCTACGTCGGCGCCGCCACCGCCTTCTTCGCGGCGACGGTGGGCACGACGCAGACCGACATCAAGCGCGTGATCGCTTATTCGACCTGCTCGCAGCTCGGCTACATGTTCTTCGCGGCGGGCGTGGGCGCCTATGGCGCGGCGATGTTCCACCTGTTCACGCACGCCTTCTTCAAGGCGCTGCTGTTCCTGGGCGCGGGCTCGGTGATCCATGCCATGCACCATGAACAGGACATGCGCTTCTATGGCGGCCTGCGGAAGCATATCCCGCTCACTTTCTGGGCGATGATGGCCGGCACGCTGGCGATCACCGGCGTGGGCGTGGCCGGCCTGTTCGGCTTCGCGGGCTTCTATTCGAAGGATGCGATCATCGAGGCGGCCTTCGCCAGCGGATCGACCGCGGGCGGCCTGGCCTTCTTCGTCGGCGTGTTCGCGGCGCTGCTCACCAGCTTCTATTCGTGGCGCCTGATGTTCCTCACCTTTTTCGGCAAGCCGCGCTGGGCGGGGTCGGAGCATATCCAGCACGCCGTTCACGATGCGCATGGCCACGGCCATGACCATCATGACGCGCCGTCCGAGGAAGATGCCGGCCACGATGCCCATGCGCATGACGCCGGCATCGATCAGGTGAAGCACGGCACCGCCGGCTATCACCCGCATGAAAGCCCGTGGCCGATGCTGCTGCCGCTGGTGGTGCTGACGCTGGGCGCGGTGCTTGCGGGCTTCATCTTCCACCTGCCGTTCCTCGATGCCGAGCATGGCGCGGAGTTCTGGAAGGGCAGCCTCGCGTTCAACAGCCATCTGATGCATGCGATGCACGGCGTGCCGCTGTGGGTGAAGCTTTCGGCGACGGTGGTGATGATCACGGGCCTGCTGATCGCGATCTGGGCCTATCTGATCGACACGACGATCCCGGCGCGCTTCACGGCGACGTTCCGCGTCCTCTACGACTTCCTTCTGCACAAATGGTATTTCGACGAGCTTTACGATTTCCTCTTCGTCCGTCCGGCCTTCGCGCTCGGCCGCTTCTTCTGGAAGCGGGGTGACCAGGGGACGATCGACCGCTTCGGCCCCGATGGCGTCGCGCACGTCATCGTCGGCGGCGGCGCGCTCACCCGCCGGCTCCAATCCGGCTATGTCTATACCTATGCGCTGGTGATGCTGCTCGGCCTCGCGGCCGCGGCGACCTGGGCGATGGCGGGCTGATAAGAATATGACGGGCTTTCCCATCCTTACCCTGATGATCGCGCTGCCGGTGCTGGCGGCGCTGGCCTGCCTGTTCCAGAATGCGCAGGGCGCGCGCTGGACGGCTTTGCTGACGACCTTCGTCGAGCTGGCGCTGGGCATCATCCTCTGGATCAACTTCGATCCGGCGGGCGCGCAGTGGCAGTTCGTGGAGCATGTCGACCTGTTCGGCCGCTTCTCCTGGGCGCTGGGCATCGACGGCATCGCGCTGATGCTGATCGTGCTCTCCGTCTTCCTGATGCCGATCTGCATCGGCGCGTCGTGGGAGGCGATCGAGAAGCGCGTGCCGGAATATATGGCCGCCTTCCTGCTGATGGAGGCGCTGATGATCGGCGTCTTCGCGGCGCAGGACCTGTTCCTGTTCTACATCTTCTTCGAAGCCGGCCTGATCCCGATGTATCTCATCATCGGTATCTGGGGCGGCGCGGACCGGATCTACGCCAGCTACAAATTCTTCCTCTACACGCTGCTCGGCTCGGTGCTAATGCTGGTGGCGATGCTGTGGATGGCGCAGGAAGCCGGCACCACCGACATCCCGACGCTGATGGCCTATGACTTCCCCGTCGAGGCGCAGACCTGGCTGTTCCTGGCCTTCTTCGCCTCCTTCGCGGTGAAGATGCCGATGTGGCCGGTCCACACCTGGCTGCCCGATGCGCACGTGCAGGCGCCGACGGCGGGTTCGGTGATCCTGGCCGGCGTGCTGCTGAAGATGGGCGGCTACGGCTTCATCCGCTTCTCGCTGCCGATGTTCCCGGAAGCCTCCGTCCAGATGTTCTGGCTGGTGATGGGCCTCAGCATGGTGGCCGTCGTCTACACCTCGCTCGTCGCGCTGGTGCAGACCGACATGAAGAAGCTGATCGCTTATTCCTCGGTCGCGCACATGGCGTTCGTCACCATCGGCCTGTTCGCGTTCAGCCGGCAGGGCCTGGAAGGCGCGATGCTGGTGATGCTGAGCCACGGCCTGGTTTCGGGCGCGCTCTTCCTTTGCGTGGGCGTGATCTACGATCGCCTCCACACGCGGGAGATCGCGCGTTACGGCGGCCTGGCCGACAACATGCCGAAATATGCGCTGTTCTTCATGCTGTTCACCATGGCTTCGGTCGGCCTGCCGGGCACGTCCGGCTTCGTCGGCGAGTTCCTGAGCCTGGTAGGCGCCTATCAGGCGAGCAGCTGGGTGGCCTTCGTCGCGACGACGGGCGTCATCCTCGGCGCCTGCTACATGCTCTATCTCTATGCGCGGGTCTGCTACGGCAAGCTCGACAAGGCGGATGTCGCCGCGATGCCCGATCTTTCGGCGCGCGAGATCGCCCTGCTGCTGCCGATCGGCCTCGCCGTGCTCTGGATGGGCGTCTATCCGGAAAGCTTCTTGAAGCCGATCCGCCGCGACATCGGCGTCGTCGTCGCCCGCATGGAAAAGACCGGTTTCACCGGCGACGCACATGTCACCGCCGGCAAGCCCGTTATTCCCGCTGCCGCCGCGCATGAAGGGGCGCACCACTGATGCCTGTTACCCAGTCCCTCGCGCTCACTCTGCCTGAGCTTATCCTTTCCCTCGGCTCGCTCGTGCTGCTGATGGTCGCGGCCTTTGCCGGCGACAAGGCGACGAAGGCGATCAGCTGGGGCGCCGTCGCGCTGTTCGCGGCCGCCGCCCTGGCGCTGCTCGGCCCGGCGGGCCATGGCGGTTCCGCCTTCGACGGCCTTTATCAGGCGGACAGCTTCTCCTCCTTCGCCAAGCTGCTGATCTATATCGCGGCCGCGATAACGCTGATCGTGGCGCCCAACTTCTTTGAGCGGAACGGCAATGTCCGCGCCGAATATCCGATCCTGATCCTGCTTTCGGGCGTGGGCATGGGCATGATGGTTTCGGCGACCGACCTGCTGACGCTCTATGTCGGCCTCGAGCTGCAGAGCCTTGCCGCCTATGTGCTGGCGAGCTTCATGCGGCGCGATACGCGGTCGGCGGAAGCGGGCCTCAAATATTTCGTCCTCGGAGCGCTGGCCTCGGGCATCCTGCTCTACGGCATCTCGCTGCTCTACGGCTTCACCGGCACCACGGCGTTTGAAGGCGTCGCGGCCGCGTTCGGCGACGGGCTGGGCATGGGCGAGATGTTCGGGCTGGTCTTCGTGCTCGCGGGCCTCGCCTTCAAGATCTCGGCCGTGCCGTTCCACATGTGGACGCCGGACGTGTATGAAGGCGCGCCGACCCCGGTGACCGCCTTCTTCGCGACGGCGCCAAAGGTGGCGGCGATGGCGCTGCTCACCCGCGTCACCATCGAGGCGATGGGCGGCGCGACCGATGCATGGCGCCAGATCGTGATCTTCGCGGCGCTTGCCTCGACGATCCTGGGCGGCGTCGCCGCGATCGGCCAGACCAACATCAAGCGCCTGCTGGCTTATTCCTCGATCAACAATGTCGGCTTCGTGCTGTTCGGCCTCGCCGCCGGCACGCAGGACGGCGTGGCCGCGGTGATGACCTACCTCGCCGTCTATGTCGCGATGACGGTGGGCAGCTTCCTCTGCGTCCTCCAGATGCGCGACGAGAGCGGCCAGCCGGTCGAGACGATCGCCAGCCTTTCCGGCCTGTCGCGCACGCGGCCGGCGCTGGCGGCGGCGTTCGCGATCTTCATGTTCTCGCTGGCCGGCATCCCGCCGCTCTTCGGCTTCTGGCCGAAGTTCCTGGTGTTCGATGCGCTGGTCGGCGTCGGCATGTGGCCGCTGGCGATGATCGGTATCGCCACCTCGGTGATCGGCGCCTTCTATTATCTGAAGATCGTCAAGACGATCTATTTCGACGATCCCGCCCCGGCCTTCGCGCCGGCGGAAAGCAAGCTGGAAGGCGGGCTGATCGCGCTCTCCGCGCTGTTCGTCTCGCCGCTCGGCTACCTTGCCATTCCGGCGCTGGGGGCGGCGAGCATGGCGGCGGCGCGGGCGCTGTTCTGATCGCCGACATCCGCACGATAAAGGCGACGGGATCGACCAACGACGACGTCGCCGCGCTCGCCCGTGCCGGCCAGCCCGAGGGTTTCTGGCTCCGTGCCGAAACCCAGACGGGCGGGCGCGGGCGCCACGGGCGGGCCTGGCAGTCGCCGCCGGGCAATCTCTATGCCAGCACCATCGTCCGCCTGGCGCCCGGCGATCCTGCGCCCGCCACGCTGGCGATGGTCGCGGCGCTCGCGCTGCATCAGGTGGCGATCGCTTATGGCGGGGNAGGGCGCACCGCCCTCAAATGGCCGAACGACCTGCTGCTCGACGGCGCGAAGCTTTCGGGTATCCTGCTGGAGTCCTGCGACGGCGCGATCGTCATCGGCTTCGGCGTCAACCTCGCGCATCGCCCCGAGGGGCTCGATCGCACCACGGCGAGCTTTGCCGCCGCGGGCCTGGGCGCGCCCGATCCCGATGCCTTTCTGGTCGATCTGGCCGACGCCTTCGCCCGCTGGCTGGGGCGCTGGCGCAGCGAGGGGCTGGCCGCCATCCGCCGCGAATGGCTGGCGCGCGCCCATCCGCCGGGAACCCCGCTCCGCACCACCGGACCGGATGGGCAGGTGGTGGACGGCCTGTTCGAAGGGCTCGACGAAAGCGGCGCGCTGAAGCTTCGTCTGGCCGACGGCAGCGTGCATCTGCTCCACGCCGGCGACGTTTTCCTGATATAGGGCTCGACCGGCCAAGCGAATCCCGGCCTGGACCGGATAGATGGATTGGATTTCCCCGAAAGTGACGACACCCGGTAACGAATTGCTTTTCCTCGCCCTCGGCGGCTCCGGGGAGATTGGCATGAACGTCAATCTCTACGGCACGCAGGGCAAGTGGCTGATGGTCGATCTCGGCCTTACCTTCGCCGATCCGGCCTATCCGGGCATCGATCTGATCCTGCCGGATCTGGAGTTCATCGAGCAGCGGGCCAAGGATCTCGTCGGCATCGTCCTCACCCATGGGCATGAGGATCATATCGGCGCCATCCCCTATCTGGCGGCGGATCTGGGCGTGCCGCTCTATGCCACGCCCTTCACCGCCGGCCTGATCCGCGGCAAACTGGACGAGGAGGGGCTGGGCGACAAGGTGAAGCTGCATGTGATCGATCAGGAAGGCAGCTTCCGGGTCGGCCCGTTCGGCGTCAGCTATATTCCGCTCGCCCATTCGATCCCCGAAGGCAATGCGCTACTGATCGATACGCCCTATGGCCGCATCTTCCACACCGGCGACTGGAAGCTGGACGACGAGCCGCTGCTCGGCACGCCATCCACCGCCGCCGAGCTGGAGGCGATCGGCGACGAGGGCGTGCTGGCGCTGGTCTGCGATTCCACCAATGTCTTCAACGAGGACGCCTCGGGCTCCGAAGCCGCCGTGCGCGAGGGGCTGGACGGGGTGATCGCCGAGGCGAAGGGCCGCGTGCTCGTCACCACCTTCGCCTCCAACGCGGCGCGGGTGCAGACGCTGGGGCAGGTGGCGCGGGATACCGGCCGCCAGCTCTGCGTGGCCGGCCGCTCGCTGGATCGGATCATCAAGGTCGCCAAGGCGTGCGGCTATCTGGGCGATTTTCCCGATACGGTGGATTTCGAAACCGCGATGCGGCTGCCGCCGTCCGAGGTGATGATCGTCGCGACCGGCGGGCAGGGGGAATCGCGCGCGGCGCTGGCGCGGATCGCCTTCGACAGCCACCCGATCAAGCTTTCGGAAGGCGACACGGTCGTCTTCTCCTCGAAGCAGATCCCCGGCAACGAGATCGCGATCGGCCGCATCCAGAACAGGCTGGCCGAGCGCGGGATATTGATGGTCACCGACCGGCAGGCGCACGTCCATGTCTCGGGCCATCCGGGGCGGCCCGAGCTGGAGCTGATGTATAAGTGGATCCGGCCGGAGATCATCCTGCCCGTCCATGGCGAGATGCGGCACATGGCGGAACAGGCGCGGTTCGCGGCCTCCTGCGGCGTGCCACGCGGCATCGTCCAGCAGAACGGCCAGGTCATCCGGCTTGCGCCCGATGGGCCGGAGCTTGTGGGGCATGAGCGCACCGGCCGCCTCGTGCTGGACGGCGACGTGATCCTGCCGGCCGATGGCGCCACGCTGAACGAGCGGCGGCGGATTTCGCTGCATGGCTTCATTTCCGCCACGGTTGTGCTGGATGCGAGGGGGAATGTGCGGGGCGAGCCCGCGATCGCGATTCAGGGCGTGCCGGTGGAGGAGGATCGCGAGGATTTCCTGGCCGATGCGCGCCTCGCGGCGGCGGAGGCGGCGACGGACGGCCCGAAGGACGAGGCCAAGCTGCGCGAGGCGATCCGCCTGGCGGTGCGCCGCCGCGCAACGCAATGGACCGGCAAGAAGCCGATCGTCGACGTTTCGATCATCCGCGTCTGAAGGGAGGGGCGGCAGTGAAATTCACGTCCATATTGGCGATCTACTCGCTGTTCTGGGCCATGAGCTTCTTTCTGGTGCTGCCCTTCCGCCCCCGCACGGCGGGCGCGCCCGAACCGCGCATCGCCGGCCAGGCGGACAGCGCGCCGCCGCGCTTCAGCTTCGCCAAGGCATGTTTCTGGACCACGATCGTGTCGGCCGTGCTGTTCGGCCTGTTCTACGCCAATTATGTCTATGGCTGGCTTGGCGTGCAGTCGCTCGATTTCTTCTCGACGGCCGATCGGCGGGTCTGATCCGGGGGGAGGGCGCCCGCCCTTCCTGGTCCGTTACTTATAGTGGCGGCGGCCTTTCTTATCGATGTAATATTTGCGGCCGTCGCTGTCGCGATACCATTCGCGGCCCTTGTCGTCCTTGCCCAGCGCGCCGACCACGGCGCCGCCGGCCGCGCCGATCAGCGCGCCTTCGCCGGTCGATATGCCCGGAACCACCGCGCCGACGACCGCGCCACCCGCACCGCCGATCGCCGCGCCTTTCACCACCCGCTTGCCGTCTCCGGCGCAGGCGGTGGTCGCGAGCGCGAGGCTGGATGCCAGCAGCAAACCCGTCGCCATAGGGGAGAATTTCGCCATTCTTCGTCTCCTCGCCATTCGATTCTTCAACCCGTGGCGGGGATGAACGTTCCCGGAGCTTATCAGGCCCAGCCTTCCAGCACCTGATCCGGCGGGCGATGCCCATCCCACCAGGCGCGGATATTGGCGATCACCTTGGCGCCCATCGCCGCGCGCCCTTCGAAGGTGGCGGAGCCCATGTGCGGCAGCAGCACGACGTTGGAAAGCGCCAGCAGCCGGGGATCGACGGCCGGCTCATGTTCGAACACGTCCAGGCCCGCGCCGGCGATCCGGCCGCTTTCCAGCGCCTCGATCAGGGCGGCCTCGTCGACGATCTCGCCGCGCGCGAGGTTGATGAGATAGACGTGGGGCGCCAGCAGCCCCAGCCGCCGCCGGTCGATCAGATGATGCGTCGCGGCGGTGTGCGGGCAGTTGACGGAAACGATATCCACCGCGCCCAGCATCTCATCAAGATCGGCGTGGAAGCTGGCGCCGAGCTCCTCCTCGATCACCGAGGGCAACCGGTTGCGGTTGNGATAATGGATCGACAGGCCGAAGCCGCGCGCGCGCCGGGCGATGGCCTGGCCGATCCGCCCCATGCCGATGATGCCCAGCCGCTTGCCGCCGATGCGATGGCCCAGCATGCCGGTGGGGCTCCAGCCGGTCCACTGGCCGGATCGCACGAGCTTCTCCCCCTCGGCCAGCCGGCGCGGCACCGAAAGGATCAGCGCCATCGTCATGTCGGCGCTGTCCTCGGTCAGCACGCCGGGGGTGTTCGTCACGATGATGCCGCGCGCGCGGGCGGCGGCGAGGTCGATATGATCGACGCCGTTGCCGAAATTGGCGATCAGCTTCAGCCGGGGCGGTGCGGCATCGATCAGGGCGGCGTCGATCGCATCGGTGACGGTGGGGACTAGCACGTCGCAATCGGCCATCGCCGCGATCAGGGCGGCGCGATCCATCGGGCGATCGCCCTCGTTGAAGCTGGCGTCGTAGAGCTCGGCCATGCGCGCTTCCGTCTCGGGCAGCAGCCGGCGGGTGACGGCGATCTTCGGGCGGTCGGGGCGGACGGGCTCGGCCATGACATGCGCTAGGCATGGGGCGCCGCCGCCGTCAAGCATCAGCATGTTGCCGCCATTGCATGGCCTGAGGATTCCGCTCCGCGAGAAATGGCTCTAGAACGGGGTGATCGGGTCCGTGCTGACGGGGGTAGGTGAATGCGGAAATGGATGCGGGCGGCGGTTGCGGGCTTCATGGTCGCGGCGGCGCTGGGCGCGAGCGCGGCGGAGGCCCAGCGCCGGCAGGTGCCTTATTGGGTTTCGATCGCCGCGCGCGAGGCGCTGATGCGCACCGGCCCCGGCACCAATTATCCGGCGACGTGGAAATATGTCCGCCCCGGCCTGCCGCTGCGCGTGATCCAGGTGCACGAGGATTGGCGCCGCGTGGAAGACCCGGAGGGCGAGCGCGGCTGGGTGAAGGGCATATTATTGTCCGAACAGCGCACGGCGATCGTCGTCGGCCAGACGGGGGAGCTTCACGCCAAGGCCGATGGCGGCTCGCGGCTGGAATGGCGGGTGGCCCCCGGCGTGATCGGAAAGGTCGATAAGTGCGGCGGCGGCTGGTGCCGCTTCGACGTGAAGGGCCGGCGCGGCTATATCGAGACGCGCAGCCTGTGGGGCGTGGCGCAGGACGAAGCGGTCGACTGAAAAACCCGGTACGGGCGCAAAAAAAGCGGCCGCCCCGAAGGACGGCCGCCATATTTATATCGGCCTGAAGGATCAGAAGCCGATGATGATCGAACCGATCACGGTGCGCGGCGCACCGATCTGGGCCGTCGTGACAGTGGTGTTCGACGTCGTCCCGTCGAAGCCGCCCACGTAGAGCTTGTCGAACAGGTTGGTGACGTTGAGCTGGAAGTAGGTCTTGTCGTTCAGGCCAGCCCATTCCAGCGAGAGGCGGGCATCGAGATCGACCAGCGTATAAGCCGGCGCCTTGGCACCATAGACCTGCACGCCGCTCTGGAAGACCGGAAGATTCTGGTCGTTCACATAACGCGGGCCGGTCCGCTTGGCCTGGACGCCAAGCTGCACCGGGCCGAGCGTGCCCTGGGCGCGCCCACCGAAGGTGAAGGTCGGCGCACCCGATTCGCGCTTGCCAGCCGTCTGGCCATAGATCGGATCGCCGGCACCATTGCGGCCGATGACGACATCGTCCTTGATCTTCGACTTCAGATAGGAACCGAAGACGTAGAACGAGGCTTCCGGGATCGGCTGGTAGGAGATGCTGCCATCGACGCCGTATTTCTCGACCTTGCCGAGGTTCCGGTAGATCGTGACATTCTGTTCGAAGTCGTAGGACGAAGCCAGGCGGTTCTTGTAGTTCGTATACCAGCCGGAGAGCTGGGCCTGGATCTTGCCCGACGTGTAACGGACGCCGAGGTCGAAATTGTCCGTCGTTTCCGGCGAGGGATCGGCGGCGTCGGTGCCCGGCGCATACCAGAAGGACTGGTAGAGGTTGTCCGTGCCCGGAACCTGAACACCCTTCGAATAATTACCGAAGACGCTGAATTTCGGCATCACGTTGAACACGACGCCGGCGGTCGGCAGCAGCTTGTCATAATTGAAGACACGCTTCTGCGGGCGGGCGAAGTTCGGGTTGGCCGCCGCATAGGCATCTTCGGCCGCGTCGTTGCCGCGCATGCAATCCACGAAGCCGCTGTTGCTGCTGGTGAAGCAATATTGGTTCAGGTTGCGCTTGAAGAAGGGCGCGCGCAGGCCGGCATTGACGGTCAGGCGTTCATCGAAGAACTCGCCGCGATATTCGCCCGAGACCTGGTGCAGGATCGCATAGGACAGGCGATCGCGCTTCTGCAGGCGGTTGCCGTCCGATCCCAGCACGGGATTGTCGACCGGGAACACGTCGATCGCATTGCCGTAGGCGTCGAGGAAGCCGACTTCGCCGGTCTGGCGATGGCGGCCGCGATCGTAGCTGTAGGCGAGGCGGACGGTGTTATGATCGTCGATGTCGTAGCGCAGCGAGGCGATCAGGCCGAGGCGATCCGTCTTGGTCTGGCTGGGGGCCAGCATGCGGACGGTATCCAGCGTATCGCCATCGCCGTTCAGGTCGGCGCCGACATAGGGCTTGCCGCCGAAATAGCCGGGGAAGAACTGGTCGCCGATCTTGAATGCCGACTCGATGGCTTCCACCGTGCCGCCGCCATTGGCCTTGGTATATTGGTAGCTGGGATCGACGGTCAGGACGAGGCCGTCGCTGAGCGTGAAGCGCGAGCTCAGGCGGATATTGCCCGTGTCGGACGGATTGAACCGATATTCGTAGAGCGAGCCGCAGCTGTTGGCGGTATCCTTCACGCCCGGCGTGGCCGGCGTGACGGTGCAGCGGGCGACTTCATAGAAGCGCTCGTCCTTGGTGATCGGGAAGCGGTTGCTGGAAGCCGATCCGACGACCCGGCCGCCCGCGACATCGGTGCGCAGGGGAACCGAACCGAAGAAGTTGTTGCGGTTCTGATTCCAGTGGCCGGCGAGCGACACGAAATCGCCATTGTCGCCGACCGGCTGGTAGATCTTGAAGTTATACTGCTGCTTGTCGATCTTGCCGTAGCCGCCATAGATCGCATTGTTGGTCGCGCTGCTGGCGGAGAACCAGGCGCGGGTGCCGAACGAGGTGAATTCGCCGGTGTCGACCAGGCCGAACACGCGGAAGAAATCATATTCGCCGACCGAGCTGACCACCTTCACGCCGAAATCCTGGGAAGGATTGCGCGAACGCAGGTTCACCGTGCTGCCCGAGGCGGCGGCGGTGGGGCTGTCCACGTCGGTGGTGCCGAGGTTGACGTTCACCTGATCGATCAGCTCGGGGTCGATCTGCTGGTTCGAATAGAGCGCATAGCCGCCCGTGTCGTTCAGCGGCAGGCCGTCGAACGTCTGCGAGATGCGCGTGTTGTCGAAGCCGCGGATCGACATCTGGCTCTGTTGCAAAAATCGTGAAGCTTGAGCATGCTTGGCGGAGATTGAACGGATGGAGCGATGACGGATTTCAAGTGGCGCCATTTCCAGGGTGATGTGATCCTGTGGGCGGTGCGCTGGTATTGTCGCTATCCGATCAGCTATCGCGACCTTGAGGAAATGCTGGCGGAACGCGGCATTTCGGTCGACCATACGACGATCTATCGCTGGGTCCAGCGCTACGCCCCGGAGATGGAGAAGCGGCTGCGCTGGTTCTGGCGGCGTGGCTTTGATCCGAGCTGGCGCCTGGATGAAACCTACGTCAAGGTGCGGGGCAAGTGGACCTACCTGTACCGGGCAGTCGACAAGCGGGGCGACACGATCGATTTCTACCTGTCGCCGACCCGCAGCGCCAAGGCAGCGAAGCGGTTCCTGGGCAAGGCCCTGCGAGGCCTGAAGCACTGGGAAAAGCCGGCCACGCTCAATACTGACAAAGCGCCGAGCTATGGTGCAGCGATCACCGAATTGAAGCGCGAAGGAAAGCTGGACCAGGAGACGGCCCACCGGCAGGTGAAGTATCTCAATAACGTGATCGAGGCCGATCACGGAAAGCTCAAGATGCTGATCAAGCCGGTGCGCGGTTTCAAATCGATCCCCACGGCCTATGCCACGATCAAGGGATTCGAAGTCATGCGAGCCCTGCGCAAAGGACAGGCTCGTCCCTGGTGCCTGCAGCCCGGCATCAGGGGAGAGGTGCGCCTTGTGGAGAGAGCTTTCGGCATTGGGCCCTCGGCACTGACGGAGGCCATGGACATGCTCAACCACCATTTCGCAGCAGCCGCCTGATCGGCGCAGAGCGACAGCCTACCTGTGACTGCCGCCAATCTTTGCAACAGAGCCCGACATCTTGCCGCCGGCCGAGCCGAACGGATCGTTGTTCTGGAAGCTGACGCCGGGAACCAGGTTGATGATGTCGTTCACCGACTGGCCGGGCACCTGATGGGCGATGATCTCCTGGGTGAGGACGACCTTGGCCTTGGGCGTATCGGGCGTGTTCACGCCGGCGACGGCCTTGGGGCCGGCGACGCCGGTGACGACGATTTCCTGATTCTCGAAGTCGATCGAGCCCGTGGACTGGGCGTAAGCGGCGGGCGCCGCCAGAGCTGCAACGGCGCAGCCCAGCAGTAACTTTTTCACTTCATATCCCCTTTTTAGCGGATGGCGTGCCAATGGCCTCCCCTCATGACGCGCCGGAGAAATCTGCATGGCTCCCGAGTGACGGTTGCATGACGTTATTGTTTCACCTGCCTTTGCGGCGGTGCATCATGCGCCGATAGGCGAGATTTTCTGCGAATCCAAGATGTCCCGCAGCAACTCATCGCGATTGGTGTGCGGCTGCGAAACGACTGCTTGCAAAGAGCGAAATCGCCGGATGCGGCCGGTTGTGGCCGTGTCATATCCGTGTAACATTCATCTCTATAATTGATCAGTTTTGCTTGGAGGAGATGATGCGCGGTCTTGGGTTGATGTCGCTGGCGTTGATCGCCATTCCTGCCACCGCCCACAGCCAGCCGGCCCCGCGTGTGGAGACGGGCTATGAAGTCGGCGCGCTCGGCCTGGCGGCGATCGACCGGGGCGACTGGACGGCGGCCGAGCGACAGCTTGGCGCGATGCGCGGCGTTTCCGCCGACGATCCTGCCCGGCTGATCAACCTCGGCCGCGTCTATGCGGCCACGGGGCGGCCCGAGCTGGCCGCCGAAAGCTGGCGGCAGGCGCTGCGCTCGCGCCATCATTATGAGGTCACGCTGGGCGACGGCACCGTCACCACGACCGACAAGGTCGCCCGCGCGGCGCTGGCGCAGGTGAGCTTCGTTTCGCGCTGACCCTTTGGCGCGGAAATCGGTTGGGCTGCCGCGCCGCGCTGTAATAGGCGTGGCGCGATGATTCGGCTTTTCGCGCCCCTGCCATGATCCTGCCCGATCCGATCGGGGCGGGATGGGGCATGCCCTGGATATCGCCGGCGCTGGGCGCGATTCTGGGCCTTGTCGCTGGCAGCTTCCTCGCGGCCCTGGCGCTGCGCTGGCCGCGCGGCCAATCGGTGATGCGGGGGCGATCGGCCTGCGACGCCTGCGGCCACCGGCTTGGCGTCGTCGATCTGCTGCCCGTGTTCGGCCACCTCCTGCGGCGGGGGCGCTGCGCCTATTGCGGCGCGCCTATCGATCGCCGCCNTCTGCTGATCGAACTCGCCTCCGGGGGCATCGGCCTGGTATCATTGCTGGCCGCGCCGGGGCTGGNGGGGCTGTGCGGCGCCATGTTCGGCTGGCTGCTGGTCGCGCTCATCGCACTGGATGTCGATCATTTCTGGCTGCCGGACGAGCTGGTCGCGGCGCTGGCCGTCGTCGGCGTGAGCGCCGGCCTTGCGGGGATCGCCCCGCCGATGGCGGATCGGCTGATCGGCGGGCTGGCCGGGTTCGCGGGGCTGGCGGCGATCGCGATCCTCTATCGCGTCGCGCGGGGCCGCACCGGCATGGGCGGCGGCGATCCCAAATTGCTGGGGGCGATCGGCCTGACCTTGGGCTGGCAGGCGCTGCCTCTGGTGCTGCTGGGCGGTGCTTCGGTCGGCCTCGCGCTGCTGGGCGTCCGCCGGCTTCGCGGCGACAGCATCCGGGCCGATCAGGAGGTGCCGTTGGGCGCCCTGATGGCAGTCGTCGCATGGCCGCTGTGGCTCGTCGCGGCCATGGCTTGACGAGGCTGGTGACAAATCCTCAACAATGCCCGGCTAGGACGGGTGAAGCCCGTGGTTAACAGCACGTCACGGACCTGTCATAATGCAGCGCTAGCGGGCGGCGCAGGGGTGGTATTTGATGCAATTGTCTTTCGATCGGCGCGCCCAACGCCTGCTGCGCCGATTGCCGCGTTACTCGGCCTATAATATCGCGGAAATCCTGCTGCTTGCCCTGCTGGCGGTGCAGGGAGCGCGCCTGCTTTATGCGGTGGTGACGCCGGTCGGCCCGGTCGGCGGCTGGCGCGCGGCGGACCGGGCCGTAGGGGCGCCCGTTTCGATCCTCGGCGCATTCGATCCCTTTTTCCGTCTTGCCGATACGCAGGGGCCGGTGGCGGTCACGGCGCTGGACATTAAATTATTTGGCACGCGGGCCGATCAGGCGTCCGGCCGCGGATCGGCGATCATCGGCCTGCCGGACGGCAGCCAGGCGAGCTTCGCCGTGGGCGAGGAGTTATTGCCGGGCGTCACGCTGAAGGCTGTCGGGTTCGACAATATCACCGTGCAGCGCGGAGGAACGGACGAGATGGTCTATCTCGACCAGTCCACCCCGGCGGAAGCCGTGGCCCAGGCCGGGGCGGAGGGAGCGGCCGGCGTCCCGAGCCCGGCGGTGGCCGCTGGCGACAATTATGACGCCAAGGGCCCGGCGCCCGCGCCCCTGCCGCTGATGGACGAAACCGCCGCCATGCCGCGCCTGCGCAACGGCGCGGTCGATGGCGTGGTGCTGCAGCCCAAGGGCGGCGGCAACGCCTTTCGCGCGGCGGGTTTCCAGCCCGGCGACGTGCTGATGTCGGTGGATGGCCAGCCCGTTTCCGATGCCGGCGGTGCCGCGCGGCTGCAATCGCGCCTCCAGCAGGGAGGTGATATTCCGGTGGAAGTTGAACGGGGCGGGCGCATCGTCTCCCTGCGGGTGAAGGCTGGTCAATGAAGCGTCTGGTTCTCGTCTCGGCGCTCGCGCTCGCTCTGGCCTCGCCGGGGGCGGCCCAGCAGATGCTCAACCTGCGCGATGCCGATATCCGCGCCTTCATCCAGGATGCCGCCCGCGTCACGGGCCGCACCTTCATCATCGATCCCCGCGTGCAGGGGAAGGTATCGGTGGTGACGGACCGGCCCTTGTCCCGCACCGAATATCTCGATGTTTTCCTCTCCACGCTGCGCGCCAACGGGCTGGTCGCGGTGCCGACGTCCGGGGGCGCGTTCCGCGTCCAGCCGGCGGATACCGCCGCCGCCCAGCCGGGCCGGGTCGGCACGCGGGGCACGTCCAGCAACAGCTTCGTGACCGAGGTTTTCCGCCTCCAGACGATCGATGCCGCATCGGCGATGGAAACGATCCGCCCGCTCGTCAGCCGCGAGGGATCGGTTACCGCCAATCGCACCGGCAACGCCGTGGTCGTCGCCGACTTCGCCGACAATATCCGCCGCATCCGCGAACTGATCGACCGCATCGATCGCGATGCCGCCACCACCCGGGTGATCGCGCTGCGCAATGCCGGCGCGCGGGAAATCGCCCAGTCGCTGCAGGCCCTGGCCGGGGCACCGCGCGCGGGCGGTGGCGGTGGGGACGGTGCCGCCGCCGCACCTGCCGGGCCGGGCGTGTCCGTCGTCGCGATCGACAGCTCCAACTCGATCGCGTTGCGCGGCGATCCGCGCACGGTGGCGCGCCTCGCGCAGATCGCCGAGGATCTGGACCGGCGGGCGGCGACGGGCAGCGAGATCCGCGTGATCTTCCTGGAACATGCCGATGCGGCGCAGCTCCTGCCGGTTCTCCAGCAGCTTGTCGGCCAGCCGGTGACGCCGGCTTCCTCCTCGACCACGCCGTCGCGCGGCCGTTCCGGCGGCGACAGGAACGGCGGCAACAACGCCCCTGCCGAAGTGGTGGAAGCGGTGGCCCCCGCCACTTCCAGCGCCGCGCCTGTGGGACGCGGCCAGCCGGTCATCGCGCGCTTCGAAGGCGCGAACGCGATCGTGGTTTCCGCGCCCAGCGACATGCAGCGCACGCTGGGCGAGGTGATCCGCCAGCTCGATACCCGGCGCGAGCAGGTGCTGGTCGAAGCGATCATCGTCGAGATTTCGGACAATGCCGCCCGCAAGCTGGGCGTGCAGTTCCTGCTGGGCGGGCTGGAGGGCAGCGCCATCCCCTTCGCCGCGACCAATTATTCCAATACCGCGCCCAACCTGCTGACCATCGCCGGCGCCATCGGCGCGCGGGAGCTGAACACCACGACGACCACCACCGATAACGGCACGACCACCACGACCACCAACAGCGGCGGCGTGGCCGATCAGCTCGCGCAGGCGGCCGTCGCCTCGATCCTGGGGGCGGGCGGCGGTTTCTTCGGGTTGGGCGGCAAGACCGACAACGGCACCATCTTCGGCGCGATCGTCAATGCGGTGCGATCGGATACGGAATCGAACATCCTGTCGACGCCGTCGGTGATGACGCTGGACAATCAGGAAGCGAAGCTGCTGGTCGGCCAGGAAATCCCCGTCACCACCGGCCAGGCGCTCAGCAACAATTTCGACAATGCCTTCCGCACGGTGCAGCGGCAGAATGTCGGCGTGCAGCTGGAGGTAAAGCCCCAGATCAACGCGGGCGGCGCGATCAAGCTGTTCCTGCGGCAGGAGGTGAGCTCGATCGCCGGGCCGGTCTCCAACGACAATAGCGAGCTGATCCTCAACAAGCGCGAGATCGAGACCACCGTCACCGTCGACGATGGCGAGATCATCGCGCTGGGCGGCCTGCTGGACGACAATGAGCGCAAGACGATCGAGCGGATTCCGCTGCTGAGCGACATTCCCGGCATCGGCGAGCTGTTCAAATCCCGATCGCGTTCGCGCACCAAGACCAACCTGATGGTCTTCATCCGCCCGCGCATCGTGCGCAGCGCCGAGGATGCCCGCATCGTCGCCGCGCAGCGCTACGGCTATATCCGCGACATGCAGGCCGCCCAGCGGCCCGAGCGCGAGCCGACGATCGACGAGATGGTGCGCGGCTATATGGGGGCGGAGCCGCCTGCGCCGGGTGCGGTTCCGGCCCAGCCCGAGATCATAACGCCGTCCGTCCGCTCCTCGCGCGAAGTGGTGCGGCCCGTGCCGGTGCCGCCGTCGAAGGGCGAGCAATGAGGATCGCGCGTGGCGATCAGCCGGCGGAGGGGGGCGTTGGCCCCGCGGCCGCCGGCATCGCCATCCCCTACGCCTTCGCGCGCCGTTTCGGCGTGGCCCTGATGGCGGGCGACGACGTGACCGTGGCGCTCCGCGAGGGCGGCGATCCGCGCGCGCTGATCGAGCTTCGGCGCAGCTTCGGCCGGCCTTTCGGCGTGGAGAAGGTCTCCGCCGACCGGTTCGACCGCATCCTTTCCGAAGCCTATGCCATGGACGGGCAGGCGGCCGCCGATGCGGCCGGATCGCTCGGGCTGGGCGACGAGCTGGCGATGCTGGCCACCGACCTGCCGACCGCCGACGACCTGCTCGATTCGGCGGACGATGCGCCGGCCATCCGCCTCATCAACGGCATCATCGCCGATGCCGCGCGGCAGGGCGTTTCCGACATCCATATCGAGCCATATGAAACCGGCCTGATCGTGCGCATGCGGATCGATGGCGTGCTGCGCGAGACGCTGCGCATGCCGCCACATGTCGCGCCCGTGGTCGTCAGCCGCATCAAGGTGATGGCCCGCCTCGACATCGCCGAACGCCGCGTGCCGCAGGATGGCCGCATCGGCCTTACGCTGGGCGGCAAGCTGCTGGACGTGCGCGTTTCCACCTTGCCCAGCCGTGCGGGCGAGCGGGTGGTGCTGCGTATCCTCGACAAGGAGAATGCCGGGATCGAGCTGGACGTGCTGGGCATGCCGCCGGCCATCCTCGCGGCGTTCCGGGATGCCATCGGCGAGCCCAACGGCATCATCCTCGTCACCGGACCGACCGGATCGGGCAAGACGACGACGCTCTATGCCGGACTGCGCCTGCTGAACGACGGCAGCCGCAACATCCTGACGGTGGAAGACCCGGTCGAATATGCGATCGAGGGCGTCGGCCAGACGCAGGTCAACGCCAAGGTCGGCCTGACCTTCGCCGCCGGCCTGCGCGCCATCCTGCGCCAGGACCCGGACGTGGTGATGATCGGCGAGATCCGCGATCGCGAGACGGCAGAGATCGCCGTTCAGGCCTCGCTCACCGGCCATCTCGTGCTTTCCACCGTCCACACCAATGATGCGGTCGGCGCCATCACCCGCATGCGGGACATGAAGGTGGAGCCTTTCCTGCTCGCCTCCACCCTGCGCGCCGTGATCGCCCAGCGGCTGGTGCGGCGGCTCTGCCCGGTCTGCCGTCATGTCGTCGAGGCGCCGGCCTCGATCGCGGCGCTGCTGGGGATCGCGCCGGGCACGGTGATCCATGAGGCGAAGGGCTGCGATGCGTGCAGCCATACCGGCTATAAGGGGCGCATCGGCGTCTATGAGGCGGTGCGCATCGACGATGCGATACGGGGCCTCATCAACGCGGGTGGCGACGAGACGGCGATCTCCGCCCATGCCTTCCGCAACGCGCCGACATTGACGGCGGCCGCCCGCGCGCTGGTGCTGGAAGGGCGGACCACGGCCGAGGAAGCCGTGCGCATCACCCGGCGCGAGGCGATCGATGCCTAATTATGATTATGTCGCGCTGGATACCGGCGGGCGGGAACGCCGGGGCAGCGTGCGCGCCGATACGCCGAACGAGGGCCGCGCCAAGCTGGAGGCGCGCAAGCTCTATGTCGTCAGGATCGAGCAGGGATCGGAGACCGCGCCCGCGCCGTCGCTCCTGTCGCGGGCCGGCGCGCCCGCGCTGAAGCGCCGGCTCTCGGCCAAGCAACTCACCCTTTTTACGCGCCAGGTCGCCACACTGGCGCAGGTCGCCCCGCTGGAGGAGGCGCTCCGCACCATCGCCCGGCAGGCGGAGCAGCCGCATGTCCGCCGCGTGCTGGAAAATGTCCATGCCGGGGTGGTGGAAGGCCGGCGCCTTTCCGATTCCATGGCGCGCGAGCCCAGGAGCTTTCCGCCGCTCTACCGCGCGATGGTGGCGGCGGGCGAAAGCTCGGGCAGCCTGCCCACCATCCTCGATCGCCTGTCCGATCTCCTTGAACGGCAGGCGGCGGTGCGCGCAAAGGTAATGACGGCGCTGGCTTATCCCACCATCCTCGCGCTGGTGGCGGTGGGCGTGGTGTTCGCCCTCATGGTGTTCGTGGTGCCGCAGGTCGTCGCCCAGTTCGACAGCGTCGGGCAGGATCTGCCGCTGCTCACCCGCATCGTCATCGGCATCTCCAACTTCCTGCGCAACTGGTGGTGGGCGTTGGCCATCCTTATCGCGGGCCTTGGCGTTCTCGGCTGGCGTGGCCTCCGGGAGCCGCATATCCGCATGGCCGTGGATCGTTCGATCCTGCGCATCCCGCTGATCGGCCGGCTGGTCCGCGATCTCCACGCCGCCCGCATGGCCCGCACGCTTTCCACCATGGTTTCGAGCCGGCTGCCCCTGCTGGAGGGGCTTACGCTGACGACCGGCACGATCCACAACCGCGCGCTGCGGGCCGCGTCTGCCGATATCGTCGAGGCGATCCGGGGCGGCGGCAGCCTTTCGGTGGCGCTCCGCCGGGCGGGCGTGTTCCCCCCGCTGCTCGTCTACATGACCGCCTCGGGCGAGGCCGCCGGCAAGCTCGATATCATGCTGGAACGGGCGGCCGACTATCTGGAACGCGAATTCGATGCCTTCACCAGCGCCGCGCTTTCGCTGCTGGAACCGGCCATCATCGTGCTGATGGGCGGAATCGTCGCTATAATCGTTCTGTCCATTCTCCTTCCCATTCTTCAGCTCGATACGCTTGCGGGCGCATGAGGACATCCATGGAAATTTCCGAACAGACCGCCAAGACGCGCCGCCGGCGCCGGGACCGGCGGGAACACGGCTCCGCTTCTCCGAGGCGTTCCGCCGAACACGGCTTCACGCTTGTGGAACTGATGGTGGTGATCGTCATCATCGGCCTGCTTACCACCATCGTCGCGATCAACGTGCTGCCCAGCGGCGACAAGGCCCGCGTGGAAAAGGCGAAGGCCGATATCTCCCTGCTGGAACAGGCGATGGAGATGTATCGCCTCGATAATCTGACCTATCCGGGCACGGCCGATGGCCTGCAGGCGCTGGTTGCGCCGCCGGCGTCGCTCACCCGGCCGGAACGTTATCGCCGGGGCGGCTATGTGAAGAAGCTGCCGGAAGACCCTTGGGGCAATCCCTATCAATATGCTTCGCCCGGCCAGCACGGCGCGTTCGACATCTTCAGCTACGGCGCCGACGGCCGCGAAGGCGGCGAGGGCGACGATGCCGATATCGGCAACTGGAAATAGGCCAGCGCCCGGAGAGCATTCAGGTGAGCCGCGCCGTTGAGCATGGCGCTCGCAAGCGCCTCGCCGAACACGGCTTCGCGTCCCCGCGGCGTTTCGCCGAACACGGCTTCACGTCCCCGCGGCGTTTCGCCGAACACGGCTTCACGTCCCTGCGGCGTTTCGCCGAACACAGCTTCGCGTCCCTGCGGTGTTTCGCCGAACACGGCTTCACGCCCGTGAGGCGTTCCGCCGAACACGGCTTCACGCCCGTGAGGCGTTTCGCCGAACACGGCTTCACGCTTGTCGAGCTGATGGTGGTGATCGCGATCATCGGCCTTTTGACCGGGGCGGTGGTGCTGGCCATGCCCGATCCGCGTGGCGACCTGCGTGATCAGGCGGAGCGGTTCGCCGCCCGTGTCCGCGCCGCGCAGGATGCCGCAGTGATCGAGGCGCACGAGATGGCGCTGTGGGTGACGGCCGACGGCTATGGCTTCGAACGGCGCGAACGGCGCGGCTGGCGGCGGCTGGATGAAAGGCCGTTCGACGATCGCGATTGGGAAGGGGCGCAGGCCATCGTCGGCGATGTCGGCCGCGCCCGCGTGATCTTCGACACCACCGGCCTTTCCGAGCCGCTCGATCTCGCGCTGGTGCGCAACGGCACGCGGGTGACGGTGCATATCGACGCCGACGGGACGATCGATGTCGGCTCCTGATCGCCACGGCGCCGCCGAACACGGCTTTGCGTCTTCTAGGCGTTCCGCCGAATACGGCTTTACGTCCCAGCGGCGTTCCGCCGAATACGGCTTCACGCTGATCGAGCTGATGGTCGCGCTGGCGGTGTTCAGCATCGCGGCGCTTGCCCTGCTGCGGCTGGAGGGCGCGACGCTCACCAGCACGGGGGTGCTTGCGGACCGCACGATCGGCCAGATCGTCGCGCGCAACCTGGCGGTGGAGGCCTTGACCGATCCCGTCGCGCCGTCGTTCGGCGAAGCGCGCGGGCGGGAGGAGAATGGCGGCCGCAAATGGACGTGGACGCGCCGCTCCGTCCGCGCCACCGATCTCAACCTTCAGCAGATCGACATCGCCGTCACCGACGA
Source organism: Edaphosphingomonas haloaromaticamans (assembly GCF_001853345.1). Taxonomy (NCBI): domain Bacteria; kingdom Pseudomonadati; phylum Pseudomonadota; class Alphaproteobacteria; order Sphingomonadales; family Rhizorhabdaceae; genus Edaphosphingomonas; species Edaphosphingomonas haloaromaticamans. The sequence continues at coordinate 2,271,085 of NZ_MIPT01000001.1, forward strand.
TGCCGGCCGCCCGGCGGGCTCGCTCACCGTGTTCAGGGCGCTGCAATGACCCGCCCAGCGCCCAGGGGAGAACACGGCTTCAGGCCCGTGATGCGTTCCGCCGAACACGGCTTCACTTCCTTGATGCGCTCCACCGAACACGGCTTCGCGTCCCTGCGGCGTTCCGCCGAACACGGCTTCACGCTTGTCGAGCTGANGATCTCGCTGCTGATCTTCGGCCTGCTTGCCTCGGCCGGGGTGGCGCTGCTGGGCTTCAGCGTGCGGGCGCAGGAGGCATCGCGCGAGCGGCTGGGCGAGATTGCCGCGATCCGCCGCGTGGGTGCCATCATGACGTCCGATCTCGCGCAGGCGGCGCCGCGCATGGTGCGGGACGAGGGCGGCGTCCGCCAGGTCGCCTTCACCGGCGAAGGCGGCGGCCCCGGCGCCGTCGCGCTCGGCTTCGTCCGGCGGGGCTGGAGCAACGGCGGATCGGCGGCGCGCGCCTCGCTCCAGCGCGTCGAATATCGCCTGGTCGACGACCGGATCGAACGGCTGACCTGGCCGATGCTCGATGGCGCGCAGCCTTCCCGGCCGGGCACCGTCATCCGGGGCGTGAAGTCGCTCACCATGCGCTACCGCCGCAAGGGCGAATGGCGCGATCGCTGGGACCCGGAGCGGCCCGAGGCGATGCCGGACGCCGTGGAAGCGGTGATCGATATCGAAGGGATCGGCCCCGTCCGCCAGCTCTTCCTCACCGGCACGGGGAACGGGCCGTGAAGGAGCGGGGGCATGCCGAACGCGGCGGGGCGCTGCTCACCGTGCTGTTGCTGGTGGCGGTGATATCGGTGCTGGCCGTCGCGGCGCTGGAGCAGCTTCGCCTATCCACCCGGCTTGCCGCCAACGGCGCCGCGATCGATCAGGCGCGCGCTTATGCGCTGGCGGCCGAGGCGATGACGCTCGATCGCATGGGCGTGCTGGCGGGGCGCGATACGGGCAAGACCACGCTGGCCGGCGGCTGGAACGGGCGGGCCTTTGCGGTGCCGCTGCCGGAAGGGATCGTTTCGGCTACTCTGTTCGACGGCGGCAATTGCTTCAACCTCAACAGCGTCGCCGAAGGCTTGCTGGCCGGCGATTATGCGCCGCGTGAGCTTGGCATCCGCCAGTTCATCGCGCTGATGGAAGCGCTGGGCATCGATCCCACCGATTCGCGCCGCGTCGCCGCCTCGCTCGCCGACTGGATCGATGCCGATGCGGCTCCCAATCCCGATGGGGCGGAGGATGATTTCTACCTCCAGTCGGCGACGCCCTATCGCGCCGCCAACACCCTGCTGGGCGACGTCAGCGAGCTGCGCGCGGTCGCCGGCGTCACGCCCGAAATCTATCGGCTGCTCCGCCCATGGGTGTGCGTGCTGCCCAATACCGATCTTTCGCCGATCAACATCAACACGCTTGCCATGGATCAGGCCCCGCTCATCGCCATGCTGATGCCCCAACGGATCGATCTCAACCGCGCGCGCCAGATCCTCGCCCAGCGCCCGGCCGATGGCTGGAACAGCTCGGTCGATTTCTGGAACCTCTTCACCGCCCGCGGCGATACGCCGGACATGGAGGCGATGAGCCAGGTTTCGCTCCGCACCCGCTGGTTCCGGCTGGAGCTTGACGTGGAAATCGGCGGCGCGCAGTTGAGCGAGACGGCGCTGATCGACGGGGCATTGGCGCCCGCGCGGATCGTGGCGCGCAGCTGGGGGAGCGACGAATGAGCGACGATCGCTACCTGCTGCTCTTCCCCGGCGACGAGGGCGCGCCGCTGGGCGGCTGGCTGCGGATTGCCGGTGGCGCCGTCGTCGGCCGTGGGCGCGATATCCCGGCCGTGGGGGAGGGGGAGGACGAGCGGATCGTCGCGGTGGCGCCCGGCCCCGACGTCACCGTCCACTGGCTCGACCTGCCGAACCTTTCGCAGGCGCAGGCCGCCGCCGCCGCCAGGCTTGCCGCCGCCGATGTCGCGGCCGAGCCGGTCGATCGCCTCCACATCGCGGTCGGCCCGGCCGGCGAGGATGGCGCGCGGGCGATGGCGCTGGTTTCGGGATCGCGGATGGCGACCTGGATGGCGGGGCTGCAATCGCTCGCGCTCGATCCCGATCATGTGGTGCCCGAAACCCTGCTGATCCCGCCGGCCGCTGAAGGCGCGCGGCGCTGGGCGCGGGGTGATCTCCACCTGGTGCGGGGCGACCGCATCGCCTTCGCGGCCGAAAGCGTCGTTACCGATGCGCTCGTCGATGGCCCGGTGGAGGAACTGGACGACGCGGCGGTCGAGGCGGGGCTGGCCGGCGCGCTGGCCGCCATTCCGGTCGATTTGAGGCAGGGGGCCTTCGCCAAGCGGCGTCCCTGGGCCGTGGACTGGAAATCGCTGCGGCGCATGGCCTGGATGGTGGCGGGGCTTTGCCTGCTGACCCTGCTGATCCAGGGCGCGCTGATCCTGCGCTACACGGTCGCGGCCGATGCGGTGGAGCGCGAAACCGGCGTGATCGCGGCCAAGGCCCTTCCCCGCGCGGGCCGCATCGTCAATGCCCGTGCCCAGCTTGCCGAGCGGCTGGCCGAATTGCGCGGCGCCGGCATGGGCTTCGGCGCCACGGCCGCCGCCTTGTTTTCGGCGGTGCGCGATACCGCGAATATCGAGCTTTCATCGCTCCGCTACGATCGCGACGGCAGCCTGCGGGCGACCGTGGAGGCGAGCGCCGCCAGCGACATCGCCGCCCTGCAGCAGCGCATCGCCGCGCAAGGCTTCACGGCGGATGCCGGCGAACCGCGATCGGGCGGCGGCCGGCAGATCGCCGAGCTGACGGTGCGCGGCCAATGAGAAGAAGCCCGATGATCGAACGTTTCCGTCCCTGGTGGAGCCAGCGTTCCCAGCGTGAGCGCATCATGCTCGCGGTGATGGCGGGCCTGCTGCTGCTTACGCTTGGCTGGCTGCTGCTCGTCCGGCCGATGGGCGATGCGCTGGCCGATTCCCGCGCGCGTTACGATCGCGCCGTCACCGCCCGTGGCGAGGCGCAGGTGCAGGCCGATGCGATCGCCGCGCTGGAACGGGGGAAGCCGAAGGCGCTGCCGGCCCCGATCGACAAGTGGATCGGCCAGCGGGCGGGGGAGGCAGGCTTCACCGTCGCCCGCGTCGATCCGGTCAGCGCGGCGCAGGCGACGGTCGTGATCAACGCGGTGCGCCCGCAGGCCTTCTTCGCCTGGCTCGCCGATATGGAGCGGCGGGACGGGCTGGTGGTCGAAGGGCTTAACGCCACCACCAACAATGATGCGACGCTTGCCGTCGAAGCCACGTTGCGGACGCGCGCGCCATGATCCGCCTTCCCGTCCGTCGCGTCGTCCTGTTCCTGGCGCTGCTCGTGCTGGCCCTGATCGCGCTTTTCCCGATGCGGATCATGCTGGGGGCGATGGGGCTGGGCAGCGCGGGCCTTTCGGTGCGCGAGGTGCGGGGCAGCATCTGGTCCGCCCGGCTGGCGGAGGCGCGCTTCGGATCGGCGGAGCTGGGCGACATGAAGGCGCGGCTCAACCTGTTTCCCTTGCTGGTCGGCCGGGCGCGGATCGATCTGGATCGCGCGGAGACGGGCGGCTCCTCCTCGTTCAAGGGCGCTGTCAGCGTCACGCGGCACAGTATCGGCGTGGATGACGTGACGGCGCGCCTGCCCGTGGCGAGGCTTTTCGCGCCGATGCCGGTCGCGGCGCTCGACCTCAGCGATGTCAGCATCCGGTTCCGGCAAGGGGCGTGCGATCGCGCCGATGGCCTCGTCCGCGCGGAAATCCAGGGGGACGTGCCGGGGCTGGCACTGGCCAACGGGCTCAGCGGCACGGCGCGCTGCGATGGCGACGCCGTGCTGCTGCCGCTCGCCAGCCAGAGCGGCATGGAACGCCTGTCGCTGCGCATCGGCAAGAGTGGCGGCTATACCGCCGATTTCGTCGTCCGGGGCGCCGATCCCGCCGCCAGCCGCACGCTCGAGGCCAACGGCTTCGCCGCCTCGGCCGATGGATTGAAGCTTTCCGTTGCGGGAACATTGTGATGCGTCTTGCCCTGATCGCCCTTCTCGCCACGCTGGCGGGGTGCAGCGGCGCCCAGCCGTCCGCCTCCCGCCGGGCCGCGCCGCCGGCCGCTCCGGTGGATGACGGCATCCCGCTCGGCACGCTACCGCGCCAGCAGCTCGCCGCCGGCCAGTGCGCGCTTTTCCTGTGGAAAGCCGGCAATGAAGCGCGGCTCGTGCTGATGGCGCGGGTCGATCCGCCGATGGCGCGGATCGCGATCGGCGGCCAGCAGATGGACCTTGCCCGCACCAACATCGCCGCCGGGGACGGCGGCAGCATGTTCGCCAACGCGGTCTATAGCGACGGCACCACCACCGTCACGCTCGACGTCAGGCTGGAACAGCGATCGACGCTGCAGGGCGGCGCGGTGGTGACGGACGGATCGCTGCGGCTGGACCGGCCGGACGGGGAAAGCTTCGTCATGCCGGCCGCGGGCCTGCTGGCCTGCCGCTGATCGCCCGTCAGGCGTCCAGCGGTCGGCCCTTCGTCTCCGGCACGAGGAACGCCATCGTCAGCAGGCTGATCGCGGTGAAGATCACCGGATACCAGAGCCCGGCATAGAGATCGCCCGTCATCGCGACGATGGCGAAGGCGGTCACCGGCAGGAAACCGCCCACCCAGCCGGTGCCGACATGGTAGGGCAGCGACATGGCGGTATAGCGGACGCGGGCGGGGAACAATTCCACCAGCATCGCCGCCATCGGGCCATAAAGCGCGGTCGCCGCCACCACGAACAGCAGCAGGATCGCCGCGATGCCGGGCAGGTTCATCCGCGCCGGGTCCGCCTTCAGCGGGTAGCCGCCATCGGCCAGCGCCTTGCGGATCGCGGCGGTCTGTTCGGCCTTCAGCGTCTTCAGCGCATCGGCGCCGAGCCCGGTGCCGTCGGCCGGGCGCAGGCGCGCCTCGCCGATCCGCACCTCGGTCGCCGTGCCGGCGGGCAGATCGGCGCTGCGATAGGGGATGCCGCCGGTGGCCAGTACGCCCTTGGTGATGTCGCACGCGCTGGAGAATTTCGCGGCGCCCACGGGATCGAACTGGACCGAGCAGGTAGCGGGATCGGCGGCGACCACCACCGGCGTCCGCCGCTGCGCCTCCACCAGCGCGGGATTGACGAAACCGGCCAGCGCATGGAAGGCCGGGAAGAAGGCGACCAGCCCCAGCAGCATGCCGCCCAGCATCACCGGCTTGCGGCCGATCCGGTCGGAAAGCCAGCCGAACAGGACGTAGCAGGGGGCGGACGCCAGCGTCATCGCCATCACCACGATATTCACTGTCGCCGGCGCGACCTGCAGCGATTTTTCCAGGAACACCTGGATATAGAAGAAATAGCAATACCAGACGGCGCCCTGCGCGCACATCACGCCGAAGAAGGCGAGCAGCACCAGCCGCATGTTGCTCCACCGGCCGAACGCCTCGGCCAGCGGCGCGCGCGATATCTCGCCTTCCTCGCGCATCTTCTCGAAGGTCGGGCTTTCGGTCAGCTTCATCCGCATCCAGATGGAGATGGCGAGCAGCCCGGCGGAAACGAGGAACGGCACGCGCCAGCCCCAGGCGGTGAACGCCTCCTCGCCGATCGAGGTGCGGGTCGCCAGCACCACGACCAACGCGGCGATCAGCCCGAAGGCGGCGGAGGCCTGGATCCAGCTCGTCGAAAAGCCGCGCCGGTCGGAAGGGGAATGTTCCGCCACATAGATGGCCGCGCCGCCATATTCGCCGCCCAGCGCCATGCCCTGGAAGATGCGCATCAGGATCAGCAGCGCCGGCGCGATGGCCCCGACCTGCGCGTGCGTGGGCAGCAGGCCGATCGCGAAGGTGGCGCCGCCCATCAGCGATACGGTGATGAGGAAGGCGCCCTTGCGGCCCAGCCTGTCGCCCATGCTGCCGAACAGGATGGCGCCCAGCGGACGGAAGGCGAAGCCGGCGGCGAACAGGCCAAGCGCCGCGACGAAGCCGGCGGTTTCCGTCAGCCCGGCGAAGAACACCTTGGCGATGACCGGCGCCAGCGCCCCGAAGATGAAGAAATCATACCATTCGAACGCGGTTCCGGCGGCCGATGCCACCACCACCCGCCGCATCGAGGCGCGCTGCCCCGCTAGTCCGCCCATCGACATCCCCACTTTCCGCTTTCCCGCTTCTCTGCGCGAGGTGGAGCGGGGACCGCAAGCCCCATCAGGCCGGCCGCTTGAGCCCTTGCGATACTTTTGTCGCCCTGGGCGGCTGAGTGGGCACCTTCAGGCCGCCCCGGAACCAGAAGGACCATACCGCCAGGCTGCCCAGCAGGGCCAGCGCCAGGCCGGAAACCGTCATCACCAGCCGATAGGGCAGGCCGCCTATCTTGGCGGCGTGCAGGGGATAGAGGGCGTTATAGGCCTTCACCGCCCGCGGGAGCGCACGGGCATCGCGGGTCCGGACCAGTGCGCCGCTGTCGGCCGCGAACCACAATGTCGTGCGGCCGTTGGGGATCCACTCGTCGGGCTGGCGCATCCGCAGGCTGATGAGGCCGCTGTCGTTGCGCGGCAGCGAAAGGATGCGGAATTCGGCATCGGGATAGAGCGAGCGGGCGGTGCGGATCATCCGGGTCCAGTCTGGATGATCGGCCAGCACCGCCTTGCGCGGCGCGGGCGGCTTCAGCGCGACCTTGATCTGCGTCGGGGCGGAGGGGCCGAGGAATATGCCCGCCAGCGGCTGGAAGACGAGGATCGATCCGGTGACCAGCGATAGCGCGAGGAGGGGGGCCGCCACCACGCCCAGATCGCGATGGTGGCGCACGATCGCGGGACGGCTCAGCCGCTTGGGCAGCAGCCTGAAGGCAAAGGTCTTGCGCGTCCGCCACCACAGGATCGTGCCGGAGATGACGAAGAACAGCCCGCAGACGGCGGCGATGCCGATCACCGTTTCCCCGGTGTCGCCGGCAAACAGATGGTGATGGAAATCGAACAGCCAGATTTCCGGGCGTTGCCATTGGCTGTCCCAGCGGGTGACGATCGTTCCCGCCTGATCGCTATAGGCGCCGGCGTCGCCGGCATAGCTCAGCCGGTTCAGGCCGAAATCACGCGTGGCGAAGATGATGCTGCGCGGCCGGGTGGCGGGATCGGCCATGATCCGCTCCACGCCGGCCGCGATCGCCTGCGTATCCCACAGCTGCGCGTCGCGGGCGTGCGGCAGCATCACCCAGGCATCCTTGTGGACCAGCACGGCCCCGCTGAGGCCGAGCAGCGCCAGGAGGAGACCGATCAGTCCCCCAGTCCAACGGTGCAGGCGATCTAGCAGCCGCATGGCTGGCGCATTCCCCGGATCATCAGAAACGATAATCCCAGCCGAGGGTGAAGGCGCGCCCGCGGCCCGAATAGAAACGGGTATCGTCCGTGGGCCGCTGGGTATCGCTGTTATAGTCGATGTAGAATTTATCGAAGAGGTTCTGCACCGCCAGCGTGATCCCGCCGAATGCCGTCTGGTAGCGGACGGTGGCGTCGGTCAGGTTGTAGCCACCGAAATCGTTGCTGCGATCGTTCCCGGCGAAATCGGGAAGCGGGCTGTAATCGAACCGGCGCGCGAAATAGAACTGGGTCTGGATGCGGGCCGAAAGCGGGCCGCGATCATAGCTTGCCGCGAAGTTCAGCCGGTCGGGCGAGATATTGGCGCCGTCCAGATCGATATTCACCTTGTCGATGCCGTCGTCGGGCGTGCCGTCGGTGCGGCCGATAAGGTGGGCATAGCCCATGGAAAGCTTGAGGCCCGGCACCGGCGGCTTCACGCTGAGGTTCAGCTCCAGTCCCTGGATCTCCACCCGTTGCCGCTGCACCTCGAACACGCCGTTCACCAGCACCAGCAATTGGCCGTTCTTGCTGGTCGACCAGAAATAGGCCGCGCTGGCATCGATCGGACCGCGCTTCACCTCGACGCCGATTTCCCGGTTGTTCGAAACGATGGGGCTGATGTCGAGATAGTTGCTGAGGTCCACGCCATCTCTGTTGATCGATCGCGTGATGCGGCCCACGTCGGGAACCGTATAGCCCTCGGCATAGCTCACATAGGCGCGGATGCCCTGTGCCGGCTCGAAGATCGCGCCGCCGTTCAGCAGCGTGTCGCTGAACTTGGGCGATCCGCCCTTCACCTGGCGCGAACCGTAGGAAGCGAGCGTGGTGAAATCGTCGATCTTGATCCGCACATTCTCATTGCGGACGCCGCCGGCCAGCCGGACCTTGCCGTCCAGCAGCGCGAGATTGAGCTGTCCGAACGGAGCGAGGCTGCGGAAATCGGTGGGCGGCACCCAGACGCGACCGGTCAGCAGCAGGGCCTGCTCGGTCTTGTCGAACAAAGTGTCGAACCCGATTGTGGCCGTCAGCGCATCCCAGCCCGGCAGGGACCGTTCGTAGCTGAACTTCGTGCCGATCTTGCGGGACCGATTCTGGGATTGATCGACCAGCGTGCCATAGGGAGCGATCGACGCATCCTGGAAGGTGGCGACGGGCGCAGGATCGCTGCCGAACGTATCGTGCGTGCGGCTGTAGAAGACCTGGGTGACGAGATGGCCGTCGGCCAGATTGTCGTCGGTGAAGGAAAGCGCCGCGCTCTGGGCGAGATTCTTGGCGGGCAGGCCCGGGGGCGTGCCGCGAACGGTGGAGCTGGGCAGGCCGATATCCCTGTCGCCGGGAACCGAGACATAGTCGGCATCGCTTTTCAGCTCGTAGCGGCTCAGGATCAGGTCCAGCCGGGCGCTGTCGCTGACGGCATAGCCGAGACGGCCGAAGAGCGACCAGCTTTTCGAATCCATCGTCTCGCCCTGGACGTTGTCGATGCCGATGCGGTTGCCGTGGCCGTCATAGAAGGCGCCGCGCTTTTCGAATGCGGCGCCGAACGTCGCGTCGAACCGATCGATCTTGTAGGACAGCAGGCCGGCGACCTTGCCGCCTAGCCCGTCGTCATGAAAACCATCGTCCGCGGTGCCCTGGATGAGCGTGCGGCCGCTCAGCCCGTCCACCCTGGGCGGGCCAACCGTCACCTGATTGACGATGCCGCCGGCACCGCCGATGCCCTGCAAGGCATTGGACCCGTAGATCAGCTCCACCCGATCGACGAAGAAGGGATCGATGGTGAAGCCGTCGCGCGATCCGTCGCGCAGCGGCGTGGACTGGGGAATGCCGTTGATAGCGTAGAGCGGCGATCGGCCGCGCAGCGATTCCCCCGATCCCGAAAGCTTCTGGCGGGTGGGCGAGAAGGATGGGGTGAGCGTCGATATCGCATCCACCACCGATCCGCTGATCGCCACCTGCTGGTTGAGCGCATCATTGTCGATCACGTCAATGGTCAGCGGCAGGGCGCTTGCCGGCAAGGCGCTGCGGGCAGCGGTGACGACGATATCGCCATCGCCATCGCGCTGGCCTTCGCTGCCGATCGTCTGTGCGGCGAGGGGCGGAGCGGCGAGCATGGTTCCGATGGAGAATAATGTCCGCAATGTCAGCTTCATGGCGACCCCTTATCTTAGCCGGCGTGGCCGCTACAGGAGCGACCTGGCTATTGCAAGTGATTATCATTAATCTACGGAGCGGGCATGCTTCTTCCACCCGCACGTCGCGCGCGGTGTGGCCTGACGCCTAAAATTGCGGATAAGTGACGGAATTCCTTACAATCCAGAAATTGCGTTAACTATATTGCACTGCAAAAAACGGGCGTTGTGACAGTTTGGCCCGATGCTTGCTGGCATATCGGGGCGTATGTCACTGTAAGGGTTTGTCGAATGAAGAAATTTCTCGTTGCCGCCTCGATCATGGCTTCCGCCCTCATCGGCAGCCAGGCCGCGTCCGCCGCGGTTTTCCCCATCAACGTGTCGCAGGGATCCAACTATTTCGGGAATACCGGGCTGTCGAACGGGACCGGGTTCACCGACACCTTCACCTTCACCCTTTCCGAAGACATGCTGGCCAACCTTACAGTGTTCTCGATTTCGCTCGGGCGGCTCCAGAACGTGGATTTCACCTCGATCCAGTTCGATGGCCGCGTCCTGCAACCGGGCGGTGGAAACGGAAACATCGAAAGCTGGTATCTCGACCCGATCTTCCTGACGGCCGGCGAGAAGGTGATCGAGATCACCTATAACGTGTCGGGTGCGTCCTCTGGCTCGCTGGCGAGCTATTCCGGCATCCTCAATATCGCGGCCGTCCCGGAACCGGCCACCTGGGCGATGATGCTGGTGGGCTTCGGCGTCGTCGGCGCTTCGATGCGCCGTCGCAACAGCGGCACCCGCCTGCCTCAGGCGGCCTGAGGCAAATGATCGTGCCGCCGGCGAAGGTGCTGGCGGCACGATCATGCCAAATATTGCTCCGAATGCGTCGGCTTCTGCCTGAAAACGGCTAGCCCGATTGCATTGTTGCGACCTAATCTACAGCGGTTTCATCCGGAAAAATTGCCAGAATTTCTGTCTCGCTGAGGCCGAGGTCGCGGAGTATCGCCCGGCTGTCGGCACCCGCCAGGGGCAGCGCCCCGGACCGCGCCAGCAGCTTTCCGTCGAACGCGATCGGCAAGGTCGGCAATCGCGTGGGAGTGCCGTCCGCCAGAGTGACGGGTTCCAATGCGCCGGATGCGGCGAGGTGGGGATCGTCGAACATGTCCTCGGGCCGGGCGATCGGGGCGAAGGGGAGGCCGGTGCCTTCGAGGCGGGCGATCACCTCGGCGCGGGTGAAGCCGGCGATCAGATCGCGGATGCGGGGCAGGATGCGATCGCGCTGGAGGACGCGCTCATTGTTGCGGCGGAGGCTTTCATCCGCCCAGAGATCGTCGAGGCCGAATAGGACGCAGAATTTTTCCCACAAGGCATCGGTGACGACGCCGATGAAGACGGGATCGTCCTTCGTTTCGAACACGTCGTAGATTGCCCAGGCGGAGATGCGGGCGGGCATGGGGCTGGCGGCTTTGCCCGTGACGGCGAGCTGGGCCATGTGCTGGCCGACCAGATAGACGGTGGTTTCGAACAGCGATGCCTGGATCAGCTTGCCCTTGCCGGTGCGGTGGCGTTCCTCGAGCGCGGCCAGCACGCCGATGACGCCGAACATGCCGCCGGTGACGTCGATGACGCTGGAGCCGGCCCGGAGCGGCCGGCCGGGCGGACCGGTCATATAGGCGAGGCCGCCCATCATCTGCGCGACCTCATCCAGCGCGGTGCGTTCTTCATAGGGGCCGGGAAGGAAGCCCTTGGCCGAACAATAAATGAGGCGCGGATTGACGGCCGCCAGCGCCTCGTAGCCCAGCCCAAGCCGGTCGAGCGCGCCGGGACGGAAATTCTCGATCAGGATATCGGCGCGTTCGGCCAGCCGGCGGGCGACCTTCAGCCCGCGTTCGGATTTGAGGTCGAGCGCGATGCTGCGCTTGTGCCGGTTATACATGGGGAAATAACCGGCCCCGGAGCCGAGCAGCGTGCGGGTCTTGTCTCCCTCGGCAGGCTCGACGCGGATCACGTCCGCCCCCAGCGCCGCCAGCATCGCGCCGGCGGCCGGACCCATCACCATGTGCGTGAATTCGACGACCCGAAGGCCGGCGAGCGGGGCGGGCGCCGTCATGCCGCCACTTTGCCGAAGCCGAGCGGCAGGCCGGCATCGGGCGTGAAGCCGTAGAGCGGTTCGCCGGGCAGGGCATCGGCGATGATCGCGCGGACCTTCATCAGCTTTTCGAGGTCGATGCCCGTTTCATACCCCATGGCCTCAAGCATGAAGACCAGATCCTCCGTGACGATGTTGCCCGATGCGCCCGGCGCGAAGGGGCAGCCGCCGAGGCCGCCCAGGGACGCATCGAGCGTGGTGATGCCTTCCTCCAGCCCCGCGAGCGCATTGGCGAGGCCGAGGCCGCGGGTGTTGTGGAGATGAAGCGTGTTGAGCCGGCCGTCGCCCACCTCTGCCTTCACCGCGCGGACGAGGCGGCGGACCTGGGCGGGATTGGCATAGCCGGTGGTATCGGAGAGCCCGACCTCGACCGCGCCGGCTTCGATCGCGGCCGCCGCGAGGCGGACGACGCTCGCTTCGCTGACGGGGCCTTCGATCGTGCAGCCGAAGGCGGTGGCGAGGCCGACCTCGAAATGCGGGCGGGAATCGGCCGGCCGGCTGGCGACGAGTTCCGCGATGGCGCGGATTTCGGCCAGCATCGCCGCATGATCCTTGCGGACATTCCTGAGGCTGTGGGTTTCGGACATGGAGAAGGGGATGGATATCTTCTCCGCGCCGGCGGCGATGGCGCGCTCCGCCCCCTTGAAATTGGGGACGAGCGCCGCGACGGCGAGCCCTTCCAGCCCCTTGGCAAAGGCGATGAGATCGGCCGTGTCCGCCATCTGGGGGAGCAGCGATGGCGGCACGAAGCTGCCCACCTCGATCTCGGGGACGCCGGCGGCGGCCTCGGCGGCGATCCAGGCCTTCTTGGCTTCGAGCGGCATCACCCGGTCGATGCTCTGGAGGCCGTCGCGCGGGCCCACCTCGCTGATGTGGATGCGGGTCATGCCTTGGTTTCTCCGAGATAGATCCACGGCCGGGCCTTGCGGTCGGCGGCCTGGAAAGCGGCGATGTCCGCCCTGTGCTTGAAGGTGAGATCGATGGCGTCGAGCCCTTCGAGGAGCATGGCCTTCGCCTCCGCGCCGATATCGAAGGGCCAGGCGCGGCCATCGGCAAGGGAGACGCGCTGGGCGGGAAGGTCCACCGTGACCGCGCCGCCATGGGCTGCGATCCCGGCGATCGCATCAGCGGGGAGGACGACCGGGACGATGCCGTTGCGGGTGCAATTGCCGGCGAAGATCGGCGCGAAGCTCGGTGCGATCACGGCACGGATGCCATATTCGGCAAGCGCCCAAACGGCATGTTCCCGGCTGGAGCCGCAGCCGAAATTGACGCCGCCGAGCAGGATGCGCGCATCCGCATAGGCCGGCTGGTTGAGCACGAAGGCGGGATCGGGATCGCGGCCGCCGGGCGAGAGATATCGCCAGGCGGAGAACAGGCCGTCGGCGAGGCCGGTCTTCCCCGTGCTCTTCATCTCGCGCGAGGGGATGATCGCATCGGTATCGATATTGTCGCGGATCAGCGGCGCGGCCGTGGCGGTGAGGACGGTGAAGGGGATCATGCCGCAATGTCCCGCGGATCGGCGATGCGGCCGGCGATGGCGCTGGCGGTCACGGTTTCGGGGCTCGCGATATGGGTGCGGATGCCCGGACCCTGCCGCCCTTCGAAGTTGCGGTTGGTCGACGAGATGACCCGCGAGCCCGCGGGAAAGCTCTCCCCGCCGGCATAGAAGCACATGGAGCAGCCGCTCATCCGCCATTCGAACCCGGCTTCGGTGAAGACGCGGTCGAGCCCCTCGGCCTCGGCGGCACGGCGCACGGCCATCGATCCGGGAACGACGAGCGCCTTGACGCCGGGAGCGACATGGCGGCCCTTGAGCAGGGCGGCGGCGCGGCGGNGATCGGAAAGCCGGCCGTTGGTGCAGCTGCCGATGAAGGCGGCATCGATCGGGGTGCCGCCGATCGGCTGGCCGGGGGCGAGGCCGATATAAGCGAGCGGCCGTTCGGGCGCGTCGATCGGCACGGCGCCCGATATGCCGGCGCTGTGTTCGGGCGAGGTGCCCCAGCTCACCATGGGTTCGATCGTCGCGGCATCGATGGCGATCTCCGCATCGAAGGCAGCGCCGAAATCGGTGGCGAGCGTCCGCCATTCGGCGACGGCGGCCGCGAGCATCGCCCCGCCGGGGGCGTAACGGCGGCCGTCCAGCCAGGCGAAGGTCTTTGCGTCCGGTGCGATCATCCCCGTCATCGCCGCGAATTCGGTGGCCATGTTGCAGAGCGTCATCCGCCCTTCCATGTCGAGCGCCTCAACCGCGCTGCCGGCGAATTCCACGGCATGGCCCTTGCCGCCGCCGGCGCCGTGGCGGGCGATCAGCGCGAGCATCATGTCCTTGGGCGTCACGCCGGGCGCCAGTTCGCCGGTGAAGGTGACGCGCATCGTCTTCGGGCGGGCGAGGCGCAGCGTGCCGGTGGCCATGGCATGTTCGGCCTCGGAGGAGCCGATGCCCCAGGCGAGCGCCCCGAAGGCGCCCTGCGTGCAGGTGTGGCTATCCGGCGCGATCAGGGTGCAGCCGGGCAGCACGATGCCGAGTTCGGGCGAGACGACATGGACGATGCCCTGATCGGGATCGGTGACGTCGAACAGGGTGATGCCGGCATCGCGCGCGGCGGCGCGGGTTTCGGTGATGAAGGCCTGTCCGCCCGGCATCAGCGTGCGATCGTCCCGGCCGGGCCGGGTATCGACGATATGGTCCATCACGCAGAATACGCGCGACGGATCGGCGACCGGACGGCCCGCCGCCTTGAGGCTGTTCAGGGCGGCGGCGCCGGTGCGCTCGTGCAGGAAGATCCGGTCGATGGCGACCAGATCGGCGCCGCCGCCGAGAGAGGCGACGACGTGCCGATCCCAGATCTTCGCGAACAGGGTGCGCGGATCAGGCAGATCGTGCCTCCATTTCCTTCTCCATCGCCGCCCAGTCACGGCTGACCAGCTTTTCCTGGATGGCGGTGCGGGTTTCGAGCTGGCCGTTGCGGATCCAGTGCCAGGTGCGGCAGCGCGAGGTGCCGTCATCCGAAAGCTGGATCATCTCGTAGAGATAGAGGCTCGGATCGCCCTGGCGCTGCCAGTAGAGCATCACCGTGCGGTTATACTGATCCAGCCCGACCTCGGCCGCCCAGCCCTTGATGAGATCATTGTCCCACCATACGCGCTTATCGGCATAGGTGGCCGGGAAATCGCGGATGTCGGTGCGGCCGTCGTCCCAGCTATAATAGTTGGTCTGGTGATACGGGTGCTCGCTGCCTTCCTTGAAGCGGCAGAACAGGCGGGACCTGTGCTGGTCGATCTGCTCGCCGGTGGCATTGTAATAGGTATAGACGCCATCCCATACGCCTTCGTGGCGGGCCAGAAGCGGCATTTCTTCGCGAATTCCCATGGATTTCCTCCCTTTCAGAGACCGTGTGGCGACCAGATGTCGTTGCGCCCGCCCGCCCAGCCGGCGGTTTCCCAGCCGATGATCGCCGGCGCGGCAGCCACCAGCGCATCGCGATCGGCCGTGGCGAGCGTGGCGAGCAGCGCCTTGCCGGCGCGGGCCCGGATCAGGGCGCGATGTTCCGCCGCGAGCGCATCGGGCGCGATATCGGCGGCCGCGAAGGGGATGGCGTTGGCGGCCCTGGCCTCGAACCATGGCCAGAAGAAATGGCCCGCGCGCACGGCGCCCCATGCGGCGATGAGGTAGGCGCCGAAGCGATCCGGCGCCTGATCGGGGATGGCCCGATCGATCCACGGTGCGGTGGCGGNGGGGAGCGGAATATGGGCGGCGACGGCGCCCCAGCCATGGGCGCCCGTGCGGGCCGCCACGGCGGCGGCGAGGAGGGCGGAGAAGCCCTCGCCGATTATGGCGGGCCTGCCCTCCGCGATGGCGGCGATCGCGGCGGCAACGATGGCGGCCCAATCGGCGAGTGTGGGCGTAAAGCCTTCCTGCCAGCCATCGGACAGGCCGTGGCCCGGCAGGTCGATGCCCAGCGCGTCGCCGATATCGAGCAGATCGGCTTCCCGGCCGGGCGCGTGGAGCAGCACCTGCGCGCCCGCGGGATCGCCGCGCCAGCGGATCAGCCCGTCGAAGCCGGTGCCGGCCACATGGACGAAGCCGCCGTCGCGGCTTTCCGCGAGATCGGGACAGGGCAGGGCCTCGGCCGCGCGGAGATGGGCGAGGCATGCGTCTTCGAGGTCGGCGGGCGTGGCGACGGCCTCGGCGCGCCAGCTTGGCGGCATCTCGCCAAGCCGGGCGATATGGGCCTGGAGCGGATCGCCGTCATAGGCCGCGATCAGCACGGGCACGGTCTTGGCGTCGGCGGGCGGAATGTCGCGCGGCGCGCGCAGGACCGCGCCATAGCCGGCGCGATAGGCGTCGCCGCTGTCCAGCATGTCGCGGACGACCGCGTCCGTCTTCACGGGATCGTCATGCGCCACGCCGATCCGCGCGGCATCGCGCACGTCGAACCATGGGAAGAACCATGTCTGCTCGATGATCCGGTTCCAAAGCCAGGCCAGATGTTCGCCATAAGCGCTGGGCCGGAAGGGCGGGAGATAATCGCGGTCGAAGATCGCCATCTCCTCGGGCGTCCAAACCGCATAGCCGCCCGTCGCCAGCGCGGTGAAGCGATCGGGATGGCGCTTCACCGCGCCGATCAGGATGATGCCGCCCGAATGGAAGCCATAGGCTGCCGTCCGTTCGATGCCGAGCGCGTCGAGCAGCTCGACGAGGGCGGCCGAAAAGTCGGCTATGTCGGGCGTTCCGGGCAGGGGATCGGACTGGCCGAAGCCGGGCGTATCGGGCGCGATACAGGTGAAATGGCGCCCCCATCTTTCCATCAGGGGTTCATATTCGGCCGAGCTGCGCGGGCTCTGGTGCACCATCAGCAACGTAGGGCCGGAGCCGGCCTTGCGATAATGGACCCGGCGGTTGCCGACCCTGATGAAATGGCGGGTGATCGTCATGGCGCCTAATTTGTCCGGACAAATTCCGCTCGACAAGCCCTTTTCGTAAACTAGTGTGCGAATCACGATTTCGCAGGAGTTTCATGATGACGCTGATCGGCACCCAGATGGTCTGCGACGGACGCACCGCGCGCCAGATTTTCGAGGATGTGATGGCGAATCCGGCCCGTGCCAAGTTCGGTTTCGGGGAAAGGCTGGCGATCGTGAACGTCGATTTCCAGCAGGCCTACACCCGCACCGATCTGTTCAAGACCGCCTATGAGACCGATCCCCGCCAGATCGAATATGCCAACGCCATTTCCCGGCTGGCGCGCAGCCGCGGCATGCCGGTGATCTGGAGCCGGGTGGGCTATAAGGAAGACGGCGGCGATGCCGGCGTGTGGGGCACGCGGACGGACACGCCCGATTCGCTCCAGAACATCAAATATGGCAGCGAACGTCATGCCTTCGACCCGCGCTGCGAGATCGATCCCGACGACCTGCAATATACCAAGCGGATGCCCTCGGCCTTCTTCGAGACGCCGCTGAATTCCTATCTGCGCTGGCATCGCGTGGATACGGTGGTGGTGACGGGCGGCAGCACATCGGGCTGCGTGCGGGCGACGGCGGTGGATTCGCTGGCCTATGGCTTCCGCACGATCGTGCCGATCGAGACCTGCGCGGACAAGCATGAGAGCTACCATTTCGCCAACCTGACCGATCTCCAGCTCAAATATGCGGATGTCGAGCCCGTGCAGGTGGTGATCGACTGGCTGGAGGCGCGGCGATGAGCGAGGCGCAGAAGGCCGATCCCGGCCTCTATGATTTCGTCCCCTACCGCGGACGGCCGAGGATCGCGTGGCCGGGCGGCAAGGCGGTGGCCGTGTGGGTGGCGCCGAACCTGGAATATTATGAGATCGATCCGCCGGCCAATCCGCTGCGCAAGAGCTGGACGAAGCCGCATCCCGATGTGGTGGGATATGCCCATCGCGACCATTCCAACCGCGTATCCCATTGGCGGATGGCGGAGGCGATGTCGAAATACGGCTTCCCGGGATCGGTTTCGCTGTCGGTGGCGCTATGCCAGCATCATCCCGAAGTGGTGGCGGACGCCAATGAACGCGGCTGGGAATTCTTCAGCCACGGCATCTACAACACCCGATACGCCTATGGGATGGACGAGGCGCAGGAGCGCGCGATCATCGAGGATTCGATCCGCACCGTGCGCGAGGCGACGGGGCAGACGATCCGCGGCTGGCTGGCGCCGGCCCTGACGCACACGCCGCGCACGCTGGACCTGATCGCCGAATATGGGCTGGATTACACCTGCGACCTTTATCACGACGATCAGCCGCAGCCGGTGAAGGTGAAGCAGGGGCGGCTGATCTCCATCCCCTACAGCCTGGAGGTCAACGACCATTACGGCTTCTTCGTCTATAATATGAGCCCGCGCGAATATGCCGACACGCTGATCCGCCAATATGAGCGGCTGGCGGAGGAGGGCGCGGAATCGGGCACGGTGATGTGCATTCCGCTGCACGCCTATCTGATCGGCCAGCCCCACCGGATCGGCCCCTTTGCCGATGTGCTGCGCCATATCGCCGAGGACGGCCGCGCCTGGATCGCGCGGGCCGGCGAGATCGCCGACCATTATTACGAACATCATCATGCGGAGGCCGCCCGTGGCGCTTGATCCCGCCTATCTCGAATATCCCAGGCGGCGCGAGGGATATGATCATGACCTTTACGCCTGGTCCTCGATCTTCGATCGCGGGGCCTTGCGCTGGCCGGGCGACAAGGGCGTGGCGGTATGGCTGTGCGTGAGCCTGGAATGGTTTCCGATGATCCCTTCGGACACGCCGTTCCGCGCGCCGGGCCATATGCAGACGGCCTATCCGGACTATCGCCATTATACGGCGCGCGAATATGGCACGCGGGTGGGCTTCTACCGCCTGCTCGATGCCTTTGCGAAAGCCGGCGTGCGGGCGTCGATCGCCACCAACGGGGCGATCGCCGAGCGTTATCCGGAGATCATCGCCGATATCGTCGCCGGGGGCCATGAGATCATCGCCCATTCGACCGACATGAACGGCACGATCGCAAGCGGGCTTCCGGAAGAGGACGAGCGGGCGCTGATCGAACGATCGCTGGCATCGCTCGAGGCGGCGGCGGGCCGGCGGCCCACCGGCTGGCTTTCGATCACGCGATCGGAAAGCTGGAACACGCCCCGGCTGCTGAAGGAAGCGGGCCTCGCCTATACGTGCGATTGGGTGAATGACGAGCTGCCGTGGCGCTTCGCCAACGGCCTCATCAACCTGCCGCTCAACCACGAGCTTTCCGATCGGCAGATCATCACCGTGCAGCAGCAGTCGGCCGACAGCTACGCCCGGCAGATGGAAGACGCCTTCGACTGGCTGGCGGCGGAGGCGGGATCGGCCAATGCCCGCGTCCTTCCGCTGCATATCACCCCCTATATCATGGCGCTGCCCTATCGCATCGCCGCGTTCGAGGGGCTGCTGGCGAGGCTCGCCGCGCGGCCCGAGGCGTGGTTCGCGACCGGCGCCGAAATCATTTCCTCCTGGGAGAGCCAGCAATGAGCCTTGCCGTCGTCAACCCGCGCACCGGCGAGGCGGATTACAGCATCGAGCCCCTGGACGAGACCGCGATCGCGACGGTCGCGTCGCGGCTGCGGGCGGGGCAGGGGGCGTGGGCGGCACGAACCGCCGGGGAGCGCGGGGCCGTCCTGCACCGCCTGGCCGAGGCGATCGGCCGGCATCGCACGGCGCTGGCCGCCGCGCTGATCGCCGATACCGGCCGCGCGGCCATATCGAAGATCGAGGTGGAGGCGATGATCCGCGCGCTGCAGCGCTGGGCGGACAGTGCGCCCGGAATCATCGCGCGGGCGGAGATCAGCGACCGGCAGACGGCCATCCCGACGATCACCGCCTCGACCAGGCTGGTGCCCTATCAATTGATCGGCATCATCAGCCCGTGGAATTTCCCGCTGACCCTGGCCCTTATCGACGCCATCCCGGCGCTGGCGGCGGGTTGCGCGGTGATCGTGAAGCCATCGGAAGTGACGCCGCGCTTCATGCGTCCGCTGGCGGCGGCAATCGCCGAGGTGCCGGAGCTGGCGGACGTGGTGGCGCTGATCGAAGGCGATGGCGCAACCGGGGCGGCGCTGATCGGCCAGGTCGATTTCATCGCCTTCACCGGATCGGTCGCCACGGGCCGCAAGGTAGGCGAAGCGGCCGCGAGGGCCTTCATCCCGGCCAGCCTGGAACTGGGCGGCAAGGATCCGATGCTGGTGCTGGCCAGCGCCGATCCCGTGAAGGCGGCGGAAACGGCGCTGCGCGCATCGGTGCTGAACACGGGCCAGGCCTGCCAGTCGATCGAGCGTGTCTATGTGGCACGAGAGATCGCCGGGCCTTTCCTGGAGGCGCTGGTGAATGGGGCGAAGGCGGTGCGCCTCAACCATCCCGACGTGAATGCGGGCGACATCGGCCCCTTCATCTTCGCCCGGCAGGCGGAGATCGTGCAGGCACAGATTGACGATGCCGTGGCCAGGGGCGCGAAGCTGCTGGCGGGGGGGCAGGTGGAAACGCTGGATGGCGGCAAATATCTGCGCCCGACCGTGCTGGTGGACGTGACGCCCGACATGCCGATCATGGCCGAGGAAACGTTCGGCCCCGTCATTCCCGTTACCCTGTTCGACAGCGTGGACGAGGCTGTGGCGCATGCCAATAGCGGCATATTCGGCCTGTCGGCGGCGGTGATCGCCGGCACCGTGGAGGAGGCCGAGGCGGTGGCCGTGCGCCTCCGGGCGGGCGGCGTTTCCATCAATGACGGTTCGCTGACCGGGCTGGTGTGGGAAGCGGAGAAATCGAGCTTCGGCGCGAGCGGCATCGGCCCTTCGCGCATGGGCGATAGCGGCCTGCTGCGCTTCTTCCGCAAGCAGGCGCTGATCCGCCAATCGGGCGCGGCGCTGCCGCTGGCCGCTTATTCGGAAGAGGCGCTCAGTGGTTAAGGCCCTGGCGCTTGCCTTGGCGCTGGCGGCGCAACCCGCCGCTCCCGTCACGCAATCCCCCGGCGTCGAAAAGCCCGCCCAGCCGGTGCCCACCGATATCCGCCGCGTCACGCTGATCGTCCGCGATATCGATGCCTCGCTCCGCCTCTATCGCGATGTCGTGGGGCTCAAGGTCAATTACGACACCGTGGTCGAAACATCGGGCGTGGCGCTCCCCGCGGGCGAGCCGGGCGCCAGGGCGCGGCTCGTGCTGCTCAACGGCAATGATGCATGGGTGGGCTGGATCGGGCTGATGCAGTGGATCGATCCGCCGCTCGCCGATCCGGGGCCTTATCCCCGCCGCATGGGGATAGGCGGCCACGTCATCGTCATGAACACCGACGATGTAGAAAGGCGTTGCGCGGCGGCGGCGAAGCTGCCCGGGATCGCCATGACGGCCCCGCCACGCCTGCAGGTCTATCCCGGCCGCAACGGCGCGCCGCCGATCCGGGTGAAGGGCTGCAACTTCTTCGATCCGGACGGCACGCTGATCGAGATGAATCAGCTGCTGAAATAGATTCTCCGGCCCCGGCCACGGCCGGGACCGTCAGCGCTGTAATTCGACCAGTTCGTACCAGGTCTGCATATAGCCGCCGACGCCGCCCTGGACGAAGATCGAATCCTCGTCGGCCGTGACCCACATGTCATAATGGGGATGCTGGGTGCCGCCCATGCCGGGGCCTTCATCGTCGACGAAGCGGAAGTGGCGGCAGGCGAAGGTGCCGGCCGGCACGGTCACGGTTTCGTCGCCGACATATTCCAGCCCGATATTGACCTCGGCGATCATCGGCGGCGTGGCGCCGCGATGATCGGGGGAAGGGAGGAACACGCGGATGTTGCGCCGGTGGGGCCCGCGCGAAACATCCATGCAGCGGGTGGTGTAGCCATCGCCGGCGATCGGGTGCGTGCCAAAGCCGTCGATCGTGCCAGCATAGGGCATCACCTGTGAAAGCCGGCCGATCGAGGGGCCGAAGCTTTCGCATTCGATAGTGCCGCCCTGTTCGCCGGGGACATGATGCATCCAGCCCGAGCCCATGAACCTGTCCCCCACGGTGAGGTGGATGTGGAGGTCCTGCGGCCGGCCTTCCGCATCGAGGGCGTAGATGATGTCGCGCAGCACCGTGGGCGCCGGTTCCTCGATTTCGCAACGGGCGCGGAAGATGGTGCTGCCGTCGCCATGGCGGGTGAAGCTGAACCATTCGCGGCCGCGCTCCCGATCCAGCATCTCGGGCTTCTTCGATGTGTAGCGGATGTGGCCGCTGATCGTGCGGTGCTGCATCAATTGTCCTTCAGATCGGCGCTGATATCGGCGACGGGGCGTTCCTGCACCTGCATCGCTTCCATCTCCTGCTGCACGCCGCGCATGATCCGCGCGATATATTCCTTGGTCATCACCGCGCGTTCGTAGGCCGCGTCGCGATCCGGATTATAGCTTTCGATGTCGGCGCGGCTGATCGTGCCCTTGGCATCGAGCAGCCGTTCCACCGTATCCAGCCGTTCCTTCAGCACGGAAACCTCGCCGGCGACGGCAAGCAGGATGGAAAGCATGCGTTCGGAGGTGGGATCGCCCAGGAAATCCGGGCGCTTGCCCTTGGCGCGGGTGCCCGCGCGGGCGATCCAGTCGATGCTGTCGTCACTCATGCTTTCGGTTTCCAGGCTCCATAGGCGTTCCACACCGCCGCGCGGCCATGATCCTCCTGCTCGCCCGAGGGCGCTTGGGGGAATATGTCGCGATCCACCACGGCGCGGACGCCGGTGACGAACTGGCAGTCGAGCGGCAGGCCGGCATCCGCCATGATCTGCTTCAGGTCCATGGCGTGCATCGCCGACCAGAAGGGCTCGTTATTGTTGAAGGCATCCCAGTCGCGAATGAACTGCTCGTAGAGCGGCATGTCATCGGTATATTGCGGCTGTTCGAGGTGGAACATCAGCCCGCCCGGCGCCAGCACGCGCACCCCTTCGCGGATGATCGCGGGCAGCGCCTTGCCGGACAGCTCGTGCAGATACATGGTCGTTTGCACCCAATCGAAATGGCCATCGGCGAAGCGGCCCATATGCTCCGCGTCCATCTGGATGAAGCGCAGGTTGGTCGCCCCCAGAGCCTGCGCGCGGGCATGGCCATATCGGAGCACCGGCGCGGCGGTATCGATCGCGATCACCTCCGCCTCGGGAAAGGCCAGCGCCAGCGGCACGATATTGTGCCCGACGGTGCAGCCCAGATCGAGGATGCGCTTCGGCGCCCAGCCGGGCCGTTCCTTGCGTATCCATTCCACCAGCGCCTGCCCGCCGCCGTCGGAAAGGGCACCCAGGCCGCCGCCGGTGGTGGCGAAGAGGCCGCTATCGTAATTGGCGCCGGCCGACATGTCCCCCGGCCGTTCCTCGCCATGGTAGCAGCCCGGCATGCAGTGGATGTCGACCGCATCCTGATAGCGCGGCACCTTCACCGCCGGATCGAGTTCCAGCGTATCGCGGCCTTCGTTGAACTGCCGGACCTTGCCGGCCAGCTCGTCGATCTGGCGCAGCGTGATGGAGCGGCCGTTCTGCTGGCGCATTTCCATGGAGTTGCGCTTGCAGGCAGACCAGAAGCGGTGCCACGGATCGCGGTTCATCGCGTGGCGGATTTCGAACCGATCCCTGGGATCGCGGCCATGCTCGGCCCGGAAGGCGGGCAGGACGCGCGTGTCATAGGCCAGCTTGTTGCCGGCGCCGATCGTTCCCGACAGATATTTGTTGAGGCCGGTGAGGAAGTTGTAGCGGGCGGCCTCGTCATGGCGCGGTGCCGGGAACACGGCGTGGCGCGCGACGGCCGTATAAGGCGGGGGCACATCCTGCTTCATATCAGACCCTCCTTGGATAGGCGTTCGATCACCTGTTCCTGAACGCGCAGGAAGTGATCGCGGTCCGGCTGACGGACGGTGCCGTCCGGTTCGATCAGGCTGTTCGCCGGCTGGTGCGTGGCCGCCGCATAGACGGGCGCGAACAGATCCAGCCGCTGCCGGGCCAGGAAATTCGTCATGCCCGGCTTGCGGCGCTGCGCGCGCAGGGCGGCGATATCGATATCGGCAAAGGCGGTGAAGGTTTCGCCGCTGTTCGATTCCGACAGCGGATTGCCCTTATAGTCGATGACGGTGGAATTGCCGTCGGCTGAGGCGAGCGGCATCGTCGTGCCTTCGATGCCGGCGGTGTTGGCGGACACGACATAGGCGATGTTTTCGAAGGCGCGGGCGCGCTTGGCGATCTGCTTGGGCGTTGCCAGCGGCGATCCGATCTCGGACGAGGAATGGACGAAGATCTCGGCGCCGCGCAATGCGTGGGCACGCGCGATCTCCGGATAGAGGATCTCTTCCGAAGCGATCGCGGCGATGTTGCCGATTTCGGTGTGCGCCACCGGGAACACGCCATCGATCCCGTAGATGTCGAGATATTTTGACCAGACGTCGTGCGGCGTCGGCGCGAACATCGAGTTCAGCCGGCGATAGCGCAGCGCCACCCTGCCATCGGGCGCGATGACGAAGCTCGTCTGGAAATAGATCCCCGGAAAGTTCGGATCGCGTTCATAGGCGTTGCCGGCGAGATGGAGATTCTGCGCCGACGCGATTTCCCCCAGCGCGGCATATTCCGGCCCGTCCATGTCGAGCGCCGCCTTCTCGGCGAAATCGGGAATGGATATCCGCCCCGGATAGCTCGTCAGGAAATATTCGGGCAGCACCGCCAGCCGCACCGGCGTGCCGCCATATTGCTGGATGAAGATGGCGGAGGAACGGAGCTTGGCGCCGATTTCCGCGATCATCGCCAGCATCTGGGCGCTGGCTGCCGCGCGATCGGGCTGCTTTTCCACGGATCGCGCCGCGATCTGGAGCGCGAGCGCGGCATAGGGCTTGGGGGCCGGGGGCGTGGGAGCGGCGGTCATCGGCCTAGAGCCCCAGGCTGCCGGGGTTCATCAACCCCCGGGGATCGACGAGTGCCTTCAGCGCCTTCAGCATGTCCCACGCCCGCGGATCGCTGGCGGCGGCGAGGGGATAGGTGCGGGCGACCTGCAGGTGCGTCGCCTCCAGATCGCGGAAAATGGCGACGATTTCCGCCCGGAGGCGGCCGACGAGGGCGCGCGACTTCGCGTTCGCCGGAAAGCGGCTGAGCTTGGCGAGATGATCCGCCTCGAGCGAGCGGCAGTGGATATCCTCCAGCGCATCGGGCCAGAAGAAAACCGGCTCGATCAGGCAGGTCGACCGGCTGACCGCGGCCAGCATGGCGCCGGCGGCGACGCCGTTGGCCTCCATTTCGGCCCTGTTCGCATCGAACAGCTCCTGGATGCGGTTCCAGCCTTCCACCAGCCGGCTGTGCGGCAGGAAGCCGTGCACCGGCACCCAGCGCTCGCCATCGGGGCCAACCATGGAATTGACCGGCGGGAACGGGTTGGCGCGGAGGATCTTGGGGATGGTGTTTTCGATCACCTTGCCGCCGTGGCGGGCGGCGATCGCCTCGATCGCCTTCATATCCGCATCGACGGCGGACTGATGGCGCCCCTCGCAGATCAGGTGGAGCGAGAAGGGCACGTCATCGAGGAAGGAGCGGCCGGCGGCCACGACCTTGGCGCCTTCCTTCAGCGCCTTCCACGCCGATCCTTGCGCCTTCATCATGTTCACCAGCGACTTGGCGTCCTTCGTCAGGCTTTCGCGCTTCATCCGCTGCGCCTGGAGATAGGGATCGAAGCCGAAGCTTTCGGATGCCAGGCCCTCGCGCGCCACCGCGCTCATCGCGCCGAAGAAAGCGGCGGCATCCGGGAAGGAAAAGGAGCCGTAGGCGAAGGCCATGCCTTCGCGCACCAGCTTCAGCGTGACGGTGGCCTTGACCCCGAACGCCCCGCAATCGGCCGCGAAGATGCCGGTGACATCGGGGCCGAACGGCCGGAAGAAGCTGCTGCCGGTGCTGACCATCGTGCCATCGGCCAGGACCACCTCGAAGCTGAGCGCGGCATCGACGACCGTGCCGCCGCCGGCACCCCAGAACACGCCATTCTGGCTCATGCCGCCGCCGACCGTGGCGTTGATGCCGGAAAGCGTGCCCCAGGCGAGCGAGCGCAGGCCGTGCGGCTTCAACGTGCGATGCAGCTTGTCCCAGGTGCAGCCGGCCTCGACCGTGACGGTCATGTCCTCCGCATTGATATCCAGCACCCGGTTCATCGATCCGGTATCGATCAGCAGGGCGCCGGCCGCGGGGGCGAGGTAGCCGCCCGTATAGCTCATGCCGCCGCCGCGGGGCACGATCATCACCCCGGCGGCCGTGGCGGCGGCGATGCCGCGCGCCAGCATGGCCTTGTCGGCCGGGCGGAACACGGCGAGTACCGTCGGCCCGTTGCTGTAGACGTCCTGCGAATAATAGCGCAGCTCGGCCTCGTCGGTGACGAGCGCCGCCGCGCCCACCGCCGCCGAAATCGTGGAAAGCGCGGTCTGGTCGATCGGGGCCAGCGTAGTCATGTCAGTCATTTCCTGATGTCCGGGGATCGGGGTAGCGGCCGAGCAGCGGCAGCAGCGCGCCGCCGGCGGCAAACATCACCATCGCGGCGATCAGCATGGGATCGTAGCCGCCCGTCCGATCGCGAACCATGCCGTAGATGATGGGGGAGATGGCCGAGCCGATCGCGAAGGGCATGTAGAGCACGCCATAGATCCGGCCATAATGCGCCATGCCGAAATATTTGGCGGCGAGATAGGCGATGACATCGGATTCGGTGCCGGCCGCGAAACCCAGCAGGAAGCCGCCGACGATCACATGGGACATGCCGGCATCGGTGCCCATCAGCAGCCAGCAGGCGATGGCCGGCAGCAGCAGGGCCGGAAAGGCCACGCCCGGCGCCCAGAAGCGATCGAACAGGAAGCCGACGAGAAGCCGGCCGACCAGGATGCCGACCGCGACCACGCCCAGCACGCTGGCGGCGACCTCCGCCGAGAAGCCGTGGAGCCCGACGATCTGCGCGATGTGGATATGGGCGCCGCCATAAGCGAAGGCGGTCAGGAGGATCGAGGTAAACAGGATCCAGAAGCGATGGCCACGCACGGCATCGCGCAGGCTGATGCCGAAGATGGCCCCCGTGGTATCGGCAATGCCCGCTGGCCTTTCGTCGACGCGCGGCTCGCGGAACCAGAGCAGCGCGATGGGGATGGCGATCAATAGCGGCAGCAGCGCCACCACGGGAAAGGCCATGCGCCAGCCGCCGCGGGATATCGCCGCCTGGGCGATCTGGGGCACCACCATGGCCGCCAGGCTGGTGCCGAGCAGCATGATGCCCAGCGCCAGCCCGCGATGCCGGTTGAACCAGAGGCTGATCGCCCGGCTCCACGTAACGGGGGTCGATCCGATGCCGATGGCGCCCAGCACCGCCCAGAACAGCAGATATCCCGTCTTGGATGCCGGCAGGAAGTAGAAGGAGGCAAAAACCGCCGCGAAGGCCAGGAGCGACCACAGCACCACCGGCCGCACCCCGAAGCGATCGGAAAGGCCGCCATAAAAGGGCGCGAGCAGCGCGGCGATGATGCCGAATACGGTCACCCCCGCGCTGGTCGCCGCGAAATCCCAATGGAACTCCGCGCTGATCGGCCCCATGACGAGCGGCAACACGTTGAACGGAAGCGGCGATGCGCCGCACGCCACCCCGATCAACGCCGCCGCAAGCGGTTTCGCGCCTAGCCTGAATTCCGAGCGCGCGCCTGTGGCTCTCGTCATGCGTTCGTCGTCCTTATTGCCGGCGATGCCGGATCAGAAGTTGTAGCGGGCCCGCGCCATCCACGTCATCGGCTGGTCGATGTAGCGGGTGTTGACGAGCGAGGTGTTCGCCGCCGTCTCATTGAAGCAGTTGGTGCACGAGACGGAAAGCTGCCACTTCTTGTCCACGCCGTTCAGCGCGAGGCTGGCATTGATGAACCAGGCCGAAGGGGCGTGCGAACCCGTCAGGATATCCCCTTCGTAGGGATTGGCCGGGTAGGTGCCGTTGGTGCCGGTGATCTCGCCGCTGTAGATGGTGTAGTTGGCGGCGTTGGTTTCCTGCTTCGTGCGGAAGCTGGCGTTGATCGAAGGAACCAGGGTCAGCCCGCTATTGCCCAGGCCCAGTTCGTAATTGCCGCCGAAGGCCAGCGTCAGTTCCGGCGTGCGGGTGGGCTTGGCGATCTTGCCGTCGGGCGTGACGATGCCCGCGCCGCAGGCCGCCGTGGTGCCGGTGCCGCCGGGAATGTTGCCCGCCGCCAGCAGGGCCAGGCAGGCCTGCTGCTGCGCATTGACCGACTGGATGCCATATTCGTCGAGATCCGGCGCGTTGCGATCGATCTTGTATTTGGCGTCCTGATAGCCGGCGTTCACGTAGAGGTTGAGCTTCTCCACCGGCACGAATACGAATTCGGCCTCAATGCCCTTGTTCCGCATGTCGGCGAAATTGCGGGTGATGAAGGTGGCCGATCCGTTGGCCGCGACGAGCGCGGACGGCGTCTGCAGATCGGTGACGTCGGTGTAGAAGAAGGTCAGGTTGGCGCGGACGCGGCGATCGAACCAGTCGGACTTGATGCCGGCTTCGTAGCTCCAGACCTTTTCGGGGCCGAAGGGGAGGAAGGCGTTGGTCGCGGTGGCGCGCGCATTCCAGCCGCCCGACTTGAAGCCGCGCGTGGCCGACGCGAACAGCAGTACGTCGTCCGTCGCCTTGTAGTTCACCGCAAAGCGCGGCGTCCACAGCTTGGCCTTCAGCTTGTCCGGCACCAGCAGGCCCGAAGGTGCGATCAGGTTGGGCGTATCCATGCAGGTCGCCTCGACGGTGCCGTCGTTGCAGCTCGCCCGGTTGTCGTGCAGGCTGAAGGTCTTGGTCTCGTCGGTATAGCGGATGCCGGCCGTCAGCTTGAGCTGGTCGGTGACGTTGAAATCCGCCTGCATGTAGCCCGCGAGCGCTTCCGTCTTGTTGCGCAGCAGGCGATCGGCCAGCACCAGCGTGGTCGTCGGTGCCAGGGTGAAGGTGTCGGCGAAATCGGTGCGGTTGTTCTCCACGAGGTAGAAGGCGCCGCCGACGAAGTCGATCAGCCCATCCGCAAGGCTGCCGTTGAGCTTCACTTCCTGGCTGAACTGTTCGTGCTGGCCGTCCGTGAGGATGGCGAAGCCGCCGCGGGTATAGCCCATCACCGGCGGCACCGGATTGGACAGCGACGGGCCGGAGCGGCCGTCATAGAAATCCAGCGCATATTGCTGATCCTGGCTGACATAGCCGGTGATCAGGTTCAGCGTGAGATCCTTGCCGACGTCGAATTCGAGGTTGGACGTGATCAGATCGGTCGTCGTGTAATTCCCCATCAGGAAATTCTTCTTGCGCCCGCTGATCGGCAGCGAGGCGAAAGGCGACGACGTGGAGCTTTTGCCCGTGGGAATGCCCGTCGTGGCGAACCGGCCCTTGCAGTCGGTGGGATCGGCCGGATTGCAATCGAAGTTCAGGATATTCTCGCCATTGGCGACGATATGGGCATAGGAGCTCGTCCAGCGGGCCGAAGGGCTGAGCTCGCCGCGCACGCCCAGGCGCACGCCCCAGCCGTCATCGTCGTTGAGGCGCTGGCCGGTGGTGACGTTCTTCACATAGCCATCGTCATTCTGCCAATAGCCGCTGATCTTAATTGCGAAGCTGTCCGCCAGCGGCACGTCCACCGAGGCGCGCGCCACGCGCTTGTTGTAGCGGCCATAGCCGACCTCGGCGAAGCCGCCGAATTCCTTGCCCGGTTCCTTCAGGATGACGCTGACGGCGCCGCCCGTGGTGTTACGGCCGAACAGCGTGCCCTGCGGTCCGCGCAGCACTTCCACGCGCTCCACATCGAACAGGTTGATATTATTCGCATTCTGGCGGCTGAGATAGATGTCGTCGACATAGGTGCCGACCGGCGGATCGAAGGTGGGGATGGTTTCGGTATTGCCGAGGCCGCGCAGGTAGAAGGCGTTGGCGGACCCGATGCCGGTATTGTTCATCGACACCAGGTTGGGGACGAAACGGCCCAGTTCCAGCGTATTCGAAACGCCCTGGTTGCGAAGCTGATCGCCCGAGAAGGCCGAAATCGCGATCGGCACATTCTGAACGCTTTCCTGACGGCGCTGGGCGGTGACGACGATGTCGTCGATCCCGCCCATCGATGCGTCCGTCGCGGCCTGCGCATCAGCCGCGGCGGTCTGTGCGTGAAGCGGAGCAATTGCAAATCCAGCGGTAAGCGCCGTCGTTGCGGCGAGCAGAAAGCGATTCATTTTTAATCTCCCTGATGACCCGGTGTCGCGTATCCACCTGCGGCTTCTTTTTATGATTTGTCCGGACAAATTTTCATGTACGATCGGGTGTGTCAACCCATCGCGGGGCAAACGGGAGAATTTTATGAGCGTCGCCGATCTGGCCTATCCGAGCCTGGTCTATTTCCACCTTCTGCTCTTCGTTCTGTGGCTTGGCGGCGACGTGGGCGTGTTCCTGGCGGGGCAGCATTTCCGCAAGCGCTTCGTCTACACGCTCGATCAGCGGATCGCGCTGCTCAAGCTCCTCGTGCTGATCGATATGACGCCGCGCACGGCCTGGGCGCTGATGGTGCCGGTCTCGCTCTCCGTGGTTTCCCTGGGCGGCTATTGGGCGGTGCCGGCGTGGCTGCTGGCGGGCGCCTGGGCGGCGGGGCTGGTCTGGCTCTGGCTCGTGTGGGACGCGCATTTCCACGACATGACGCCGCGCGCCGCGCGCAACCGGCGAATCGAATTCTGGCTGAAGAACGCGATCACCCTCGGCTATCTCTGGCTGGGGGTTCAGTCGCTGGCACAGGGCGCGCCCCTCGCCGAGACCTGGCTGGCGATGAAGGCATTGCTTTTCGGCCTCATTTTCGCCGCCGCCATCATGATCGACGTCGCCTTCAAGCCGGTGGGGCCGCAGCTCGGCCGCCTGCTGAAGGAAGGTTCCAGCGACGAGACCGAGGTGCCGCTCCGCCGGACGATGGATCGCACCCGCATCTGGGTTTTCGTCGTTTATGCCCTGCTGATCGCCACATCCTATCTCGGCGCCGTGAAGCCATTTTGAGGCCAGGGGGAGCGCCGGGCTTTTTGCGCTTGACTTATAAGTTGTCCGGACAAATTCTTAGGGCCTGACAGGGAGACACCGTTGACCGCCATCGGCATCATATCCACCATGCTGTTCGTTCCGGGCAGCAAGCCGGATCGCTTCGGCAAGGCGCTGGCGTCGGACGCCGATGTCGTGTGCATCGATCTCGAGGATGCCGTTCCCGAATCCGGGAAGGGCGAGGCGCGCGCCGCCGCGATCGCCACGATCGCGGAAGGGGTCGATCGCCTCGTCCTGCGTATCAACGGAATGACGACGCGGGCCGGGCTGGAGGATCTGCTGGCGCTGGCGGATGCCCCGCGCCTGCCGTCCCTGCTGTTCGTGCCCAAGGTGGAAAACGCCGCCGAGATCGCGATCATCCGATCCGTGCTCGGCGCCCGCGCGCCGGGCATCGTGCCGCTGATCGAAACCGTGAAGGGTCTCGATGCGATAGGTTCGATCGCCGGCGCGCCCGGCGTTGCCGCGATGATGTTCGGCGGTGGCGATTTCGCGGCGGAACTTGGCGTGGATCTGGCCTGGGGGCCGCTGCAGGCGGCGCGTGGGGCCTTCATCCTGGGCTGCGCCGGGGCGGGCGTTCCCGCGATCGACGTGCCGTTCATCCGCCTCGACGACCAGCAGGGGCTTGTCGAGGAGACGCGCGCCGCCAAGGCGATGGGCTTCACCGGCAAGGCGGCGATCCATCCCGCGCAGGTCGATCCGATCAACGCGGTGCTGCGCCCGACGGCCGAGGAAGTGGCCGAGGCCAGGCAGGCGCAAGACGCTTTTCAGGCGGCCGGTGGCGCCGCCGTTCGTTTCAATGGCCGCATGCTCGAAGCACCGATCATGCGGCGATACCAAAGGATTTTGGACATGCGGAGCAAGAATGATGCGTGAGGGTGTAGTGGAAGTCAGCCCCGGTCGTTTCCGGGAAACCTTCGGCCGTTATTTCGAGGACTTCGTCGTCGGCCATATCTACGAACACCGGCCCGGACGCACCATCACCGATACCGACAATGTGTGGTTCACGCTGCTGACGATGAACACGCATCCGGCGCATTTCGATTATGAGTTCGCCAAGAAGACCGAGTTCGAAAAGCCACTGGTCTGCTCGCCCTTCACCGTCGCCCTGATGGTGGGCATGAGCGTGTCCGACATCAGCCAGAAGGCCGTCGCCAATCTGGGCTGGGACAATATCAAGATGACCAAGCCGCTGTTCCCC
The DNA here is from genome assembly GCF_001853345.1 of Edaphosphingomonas haloaromaticamans. Lineage (NCBI taxonomy): Bacteria > Pseudomonadati > Pseudomonadota > Alphaproteobacteria > Sphingomonadales > Rhizorhabdaceae > Edaphosphingomonas > Edaphosphingomonas haloaromaticamans. The sequence goes on from NZ_MIPT01000001.1 coordinate 2,303,019, forward strand.
GGCGACACGCTCTATGCCGAGAGCGAGGTGATCGAGAAGCGCGAATCCAGCTCGCGTCCCGAACAGGGCGTCGTCACCGTCAAGACGACCGGCAAGAACCAGCACGGCGATATCGTCTGCACCTTCAACCGCACCATGCTGATCTGGAAGCGCGGTTGCGGTCCGATGGACGATTGAGGGGCGCTGGCATGTCCGAACACGCCCAAAGGCATATCGATCCGGCCGAGGAAGCCGCCTTCCTCGACGCGATCGATCGCTGGATCGAACGCGAGGTCCGCCCCGTCGTGATGCATCACGACCATGGCGACATATGGCCGGCAGCATTGGTCGAGCAGATGAAGGAGATGGGGCTTTTCGGCGCCACCATCTCCCAGGAATATGGCGGTCTCGGCCTGCCGGCGACCACCTATGCCAAGATCATTACCCGGATATCATCCTACTGGATGGCGATCACCGGCATCGTCAATTCGCACCTCATCATGTCCGCGGCGGTGGAGCGGTTCGGCACCGAGGCGCAGAAGCGCAAATGGTTGCCGCTGTTCGCCAGTGGCGAGGTGCGCGGCGGCCTTGCCCTGACGGAGCCGGATGCCGGCACCGATCTGCAGGGCATCCGCACCACAGCGGTGCGCGACGGCGACGATTATGTCATCAACGGCACCAAGACCTGGATCACCAACGGCATCCAGGGAAGCTGCTTCGCGCTGTTGGTGAAGACCGACCCCAAGGCAGAGCCCCGCTATAAGGGGATCAGCCTGTTCATCGCCCCCAAGGGCGAAGGCTTCAAGGTCGGCAAGAAGTTCGACAAGCTGGGCTACAAGGCGATCGACAGCGCGGAGCTGGTTTTCGAGGATTATCGCATTCCGGCCGAAAACCTGATCGGCGGCGTGGAAGGCGAGGGCTTCTTCCAGGCGACGGGCGGGCTGGAGCTGGGCCGCATCAACGTCGCCGCACGTGGCGTGGGCCTGGCCGAGGGCGCGCTGCGGCTGGCCACCGAATATGCGCAGGTCCGCAAGACGATGGGCAAGCCCATCGCCCAGCACCAGGCGATCCAGCTCAAGCTGGGTGAGATGGTGACGCGTGCCGAGGCGGCCCGCCTGCTCGTGGCCAATGCAGCCCAGGCCTATGACCGGGGCGAGCGCTGCGACATGGAGGCCGGCATGGCGAAATTCTTCGCCTCCGAAGCGGCCGTCCGCAATTCCGAGGAAGGCATGCGCATCTTCGGCGGCTACAGCTATTCCAAGGAATATGAGATCGAGCGCTTCTATCGCGATGCGCTGCTGATGTGCATCGGCGAGGGCACCAACGAGATGCAGCGCATGATCATCGCCAAGCAGTGGATCAAGAGGAACCCGGTGTGACGTCCCATCTTCCACTGGCCGGATACCGCATCCTTTCAGCCGAGCAATATGGGGCGGGACCCTATGGCACGATGTTCCTGGCCCAGCTCGGCGCGGAGGTCATCAAGATCGAGCAGCCGGGGTCGGGCGACAGCGCGCGTGCTGTGGGGCCTCATTTCCTGCGCGAAAATGAAAGCCTGTTCTTCCAGAGCTTCAACCTCAACAAGCGATCGCTGACGCTGGACCTCAACACGGCGGAGGGGAAGGAAATCCTCCACCGGCTGGCGGCGCAGTCGCACGCGGTGGTCAACAATCTGCGCGGCGACCTGCCGGAGAAGATCGGCCTTACCTACGATCATCTGAAGGCGGCCAATCCGGCGATCGTGTGCGCGCATCTTTCGGCCTATGGGCGCGATAACGAACGCACGCGCTGGCCGGGCTATGATTATCTTATGCAGGCGGAAGCCGGCTTCATGGCGATGACCGGCGAGCCCGATGCGCTGCCCACGCGCTTCGGCCTGTCGATCGTCGATTTCATGACGGGTACGATGATGGCGATCGGCCTGCTGGCGGCGCTGCTCGATGCGGGCCGCAGCGGGCAGGGCAGGGACGTGGACGTCGACCTGCTGTCCACCGCCGTCCACCAGACCAGCTATCCGGCGATGTGGTATCTGAACGCGGGCGACGTGACCGGCCGCACGTCGCGATCCGCGCATCCTTCCGTGACGCCGAGCCAGATGTTCCGGACGGCGGACGGCTGGGTGTTCGTGATGGCCCAGATCCCGAAATTCTGGACGGTGCTGCTCGACCGGCTGGGCCTGCCCGAGCTGGCGGAGGACCCGCGTTTCCTGAAGCCCGCCGATCGGCTGGAAAACAGGGATGCTCTCGTTGCCATCCTGGATACGGTGTTCGAACGGCAACCGACTGCCCACTGGGTCGATCTGCTGGGCGGGCATATGCCGGTGGCGCCGGTCTTCTCGCTCGATCAGGCGCTGGACAATCCGTATCTCCGCACGACGGGCATGGTCGATACCGTGGCCCATCCCGACCGGGCCGACATGCGCGTGCTCGCCAATCCGATCCGGATCGATGGCCAGCGCCTGCCGAACCGCGCGGGGCCGCTGCTGGGCAGCGATACCGAGGATGTGCTGGCGGAGGCCGGCTATGCCGCCGCCGAAGTCGCGGCCTTCCGGGCGAAAGGCGTGATCTGAGGCATGGGCAAGCTATCGGGCATAAAGGTCGTCGATCTGTCCCAGTTCCTGCCGGGGCCGATGCTATCGGTGATGATGGCGGATCACGGGGCCGAGGTCGTCAAGGTGGAGCCGGCCGCCGGCGATCCCGCCCGCGATCAGGCTCCGTTCGAGGCGGGCCAGTCGATCTGGTTCCGCAACCTCAACCGGGGCAAGAAAAGCGTCGTGCTCGATCTCAAGTCCGATGCCGGGCGCGAGGCGCTGTGGGCGTTGATCGCCGACGCGGACGTGTTCATCGAGGGCTTCCGCCCCGGCGTGACCGCCCGGCTGGGTTTCGGCTATGATGCGGTTTCCGCCCGAAACCCGCGCATCGTCTATTGCTCGATCTCCGCCTTCGGGCAGAAGGGCGCGCTGGCCCATCATCCCGCGCACGACATGGCGGTGCAGGCGATGGCGGGCTTCCTTTCCGTCAATGACGGCCCGGATGGCATGCCGGTGGTGCCGGGGGCGCCGTCCGCCGACATGGCCGCCGGGCTGACCGCGCTGTCGGCGGTGCTGATGGGGCTTATCGGCCGGGATCGGACCGGGCAGGGCGATTATGTCGATATCGCCATGTTCGACGCGATGATCCCCTGGTGCGCGCATATCGCCGGCGCGGCGATCGGCGGGGGCGATCCGCCGCGATCGGACAGCCAGCGGTCGCTGGGCGGAGCGGCCTTCTACAATGTCTATGAAACGGCGGACGGACGGCATGTCGTGCTGGGCGGGCGGGAGCTGAAGTTCGTCGCCAACCTGCTGAACGCGCTCGGCCGGCCCGATCTGGTGGCGCTGGGTGCCGAGGCGCCGGGCGAGGCGCAGGCGCCGCTGATCGCCTTCCTGCGCCAAACCTTTCGCACGCGCAGCCGCGACCAGTGGGTCGCCTGGTTCGCGGACAAGGATGTCGCTTTTTCGCCCGTGCTCGATTTCCGCGAGGCCCTGGCCGAACCGCATGTCGCGGAACGCGGGCTCGTGGTCGAGATGGGCGGCGCGCACCATATCGCGCCGCCGATCCGCTTTGCCGGCGATGCCCCCTGGGCGCCCCGCCCCGCACCGGAGCTGGGCGCCGATGGCTGATCTATTTGTCGACGTCGATATGCATGGAATAGGCGAAGCGGTTGCCGGGATGGTGGCTGAGCGAAAGTTCCAGCACCCGGCCGTTGGCGTCCAGATAGCAGCGCAGGATGCGCAGGCAGGCGCTGCGGCGCGGGATGCCCAGCTCGGCGGCCACGGGGCCGCTGGCGGGCACGGCCTGTATGTCCTGCGTGACGCGGGCGATGCGGACGCCGGACAATTGCTCGAGCTGGCGGAAGATCGCCTCGTTGGGCAGGATTTCGCGCGCGGCGGCCTCCAGGTCCTGGCTGATATAGGCGTCGGTCAGCGCGATCGGTTCCTTCAGGCCCCGGCTCGTCCGCAGGCCACGGAAATGATACCAGCGGCCGCCCGGCGCCATGCCGGCATGCGCGGCCAGCTTCCTGGGCAGCGGCACCATGCCCTTGGGCGTGAAGTGGAATTCGGTGTCGCGCGCATATTGCAGGATTTCGCCCACGTTGGACAAAGGCTGGTGCAGCGCGCCGCCGCGCGCGGAAGCCGGCTGGATCACCGTGCCGGAACCGCGCCGGCGCTGGATCAGGCCTTCATTCTGCAACGCGCGCAGGGCCTCCCGCACGGTGAAGCGGCTTACCCCATAGCGCGCGCAGAGCACGCTTTCGGTTGGGAATTGCGCCGGATCGGGAAAGTCGCCGCGCAATATTCCCTGGCGCAGATCTTCGGCAAGTTCCTGGTAGCGATGCTTGCGCCCACTGCTACCGGCGGCCTGTTCAGTCGTCGCCGACAAGAATTCACTCCCCTTCCAACTTGTCACGTCCCGGAGCTTTGCCGGTGAACGCCGCCGATCATAGCCTAATCGAACGGCTTGCACAGCATCTGCGGCGCCCCGTTCCGAAAATTGTCCGGACAAATGCCCGGCTCCACCTGCTGGACTGGCTGGGCTGCGTCGCGGGCGCGCGCTCGTCCGAAATCGCGCGGATACAATCCGCCATGGCAGGCGTGGGGCCGGTCGACAGGGCGGCATGGCTGGGCAATGTGCTGGAGATGGACGATGTCCATCGCACGGCGATCCTGCATCCGGGGCCGGTGGCGTGGCCGGCGGCGCTCGGCATCGGCGGGGATGCGGTGGACGACGGGCTGGAAAATGCGCTGGACGCCGCCGTGCGCGGCTATGAAGCGATGATCACCATCGGCGCGATGTTCGATGGCCGCCATTATGCCCATTGGCACAATACCGCGACGGCGGGCGGCTTCGGCGCGGCGGCGGCTGCCGCGAGCCGGCTGGGGGCGGACATCGGCCAGACCGTCGCCGCGCTCGGCCTGGCCGGGTCGGTCGCGGGCGGCCTCTGGCAGATGCGGCACGAGCCGGTGATGGCCAAGCAATGGCACCTCGCCCATGCGGTTGCCACGGGAACGTCGGCGGCGCGTTATGCGATGGCGGGCGTCACCGGTCCGCGTTACGTGCTGGAAGGCCCGCAGGGGCTGTTCGCGGCGACATGCGCCGCACCCGGAGAGATCGTGCTGGCCGATACCTGGCGGATCGGCGAGGTCAGCTTCAAGCCGTGGGGCGCCTGCCGCCACGCCCACCCCGCGATCGATGCGGCGCTTCTCCTCAAGGCGGAAGGGGGCCTTTCCGGCCCGGTCACCCTGGCCACTTATCGCGATGCGCTGGTCTTCTGCGATCGGCCGACGCCCCGCACCGTGCAGGAAGCGAAATTCTCGATCCAGCATGCCGTGGCGATCGTTATGGAGCGGGGCATTCCGCGCCTTCAGGACTTCGAGCCGGATGCGATCGCGGCATTGGCCGATGCCCGCGCCGCCGTGTCGGTGATCGAGGCGCCGGACATGACGGGGGCCTATCCCGCGCATTTCGGTGCGCGGATCACCAGCGCGGGCGGCGAGGTGACGCTGATCGATACGTTGGGTGATCCGGAGCGGCCGCTGGACCGTGACGGCGTGATCGCCAAGGCGCGCGAGCTGATGGCCTGGGGCGGGATCGATGCGGGCGCGATCGACGAGGCGATCGGCATCGCGCTGGAGGGGGGGCGCGTGTCCGACATCACCGATCTGCTGGATCGCTGGCTGTGAGCGCCACGGCCCGCATCCTGGATTTCGCGTGCGCGGAGCATCGGCTTCCCGATCCTGCGCGCGCGGCGGCGCTTCATCTGCTGGGCGATACGCTGGCGGCCGGCGCCGCCGGATCGACTGCGCCGGGCGCGGAAGGCGTGTTCGCCGCCGCCAGCGGCTGGGGGCAGGGCGGGGATGCCCGCATCATCGCGCGCGATGCGCGGCTGCCGGCGGTGGGCGCGGCCTTCGTCAACGCCTTCCAGATCCATTGCCTGGAATGGGACGCGGTGCATGAGCCGGCGGTCGTCCACGCGCTTTCCACCGTCACCGCCTCGCTTCTCGCCGCGATCGACCGGCGCGGCGGCTGCGATCCGGAGGAGGCGCTCGTCGCGCTGGCCGTGGGCGTCGACATTGCGAGCGGCCTCGGCCTCGCGGCCGAAACGCCGCTGCGCTTCTTCCGCCCGGCGACGGCGGGCTGCATCGGATCGGCCCTGGCAGTGGCCCGGATCGAGGGCGTGGAGAATATGGCCGACGTGCTGGGCCTGGCTTATTCGCAATGCGCCGGCACGATGCAGGCGCATGTCGAAGGATCGATAGCCCTTCCGCTTCAGATCGCCGGCGCCGCGCGATCGGCCATTGCCGCCGTCGATCTCGTCAAGGCCGGCCTGACCGGGCCGCACGACGCGCTGGAAGGTCCCTTCGGCTATTTCCGCCTGTTCGACGAGGGCGATCCGGCGGCCTATGCGCGCGATCTGGGGCGGACCTGGCGGATCGCCGAGGTTTCGATCAAGCCCTTTCCTTCCGGCCGCGCCAGCCATGCCGTTCTGGCGACGATCGACATGCTGATGCGCGACGGGGCGATCGACGCCGTTTCGATCGAGCGCATCGAGGCCTTCGTGCCGCCGCTGATCGCCCGGCTGGTCGGCCGCCCGATGAAGCGGGACATGACGCCCGCTTATGCGCGGCTTTGCCTGCCGCTGCTGGTGGCGCTGATGCTGACGGACGAACGGATCGATCCGCGCCGCTTCACCGCCGCCACCTTTGTCGATCCCGCGATCCTGGCGCTGGCCGATCGGCTGGCGATCACCGTCGACGACAATCCCGATCTCAACGCGCTGTCGCCGCAGCGCCTGGCGATCACCCTGCGCGACGGCACCCGTATCGAACGCGCCATCCCCAATACGCTGGGCCACCCCGAAGCCGCGATGAGCGCCGGGCAGACCGCCGCCAAGCGCGACCTTGCTCGCGAACTGGCGCGCGCCGAGCCCGATCCGCGCCTTTTTTCCGACCCGCTTTCCTATTTCACACGTCCGGAGCCAGCATGACCTTCCCGACCTATTTCGAAGCCTTCGATGCCAAGCAGATGCTGGAGGACTATCCGGTCGGCGACGCCTTCACCGCGCGCTACACCGCGATGAGCCGGGACGAGCTGCACGCCCTGCAGAACCGGCGCTTCCTGAAGCTGATGAAGCGCGGCTGGGAAATCCCCTTCTACCAGCGCCTGTGGGGCGCGAAGGGCATCGAGGCCGGCGATATCCGGAGCCTGGAGGACATCACCAGCCTGCCCGTCTACGACAAGAGCGATCTGATGGCGTCGATCGCCGATCATCCGCCTTATGGCGATTTCGGCGGTGTCGGCACTTCCCCGGATCGGGCGCCGGTGATCTTCCACACCACATCCGGCACCACCGGCCGGCCGCAGGCGCTGCTGTTCGGCCCGAAGGGGCGGGAGATCACCAACCTGCTCGTCGGCCGCATGTATCGCTGGCAGGGCGTGAGCCCGTCCGATGTCGTGCAGTCCGTCTACGGCCACGGCATGATCAACGGCGGCCACTATATCCGCGAGGCGGTGACGCATTTCACCAACTCGATCTTCCTGTCCGCCGGCACGGGGATCGAGACGCGATCGGTCAACCAGGTCGGGCTGATGGCCGATTTCAACGTGTCGGTGCTGGTCGGCTTCATCGACTATATCCGCAAGCTTGCCGAGACGGCTGAGGCCGAGGGGCTGCTGGACCGCATCAACATCAAGATGATCTGCGGGCATCTGGGCACCGAGGATCGCGCCAGCGTGGAAAAGGCGTGGGGCGGGGCCAAGGCCTATGACTGGTATGGCGTGGGCGATACCGGATCGATCGCCGGCGAAGGCCCGGAACGCGACGGCCTCTATGTGTGGGAGGACGCGCAATATCTGGAGCTGCTGGATGTCGACAGCGGCGTGCCGGTGGGCGTGGGCGATACCGGCGACATGGTCGTCACCTGCCTGTTCAAGGACGATATCGCGCCCTGCATCCGCTTCAACACGCATGACATCACGCACGAGCTTTCGGGCGCGAACCAGACGGGCATGGTGTTCAAGCGCATCGCCGGCTTCAAGGGCCGCAGCGACAATATGGTGAAGCTGCGCGGCATCAACGTCTTCCCCCACGCCATCGGCGCGCTGATCGAGAACCGGCCGGACCTGACGGGCGAGTTCGTCTGCCATGTCAGCCGCGACGCGGCCGGGCGCGACGATATGCGTGTGACGCTGGAAAGCCGCGGCGGGACCGATCACGGCCAGATCGCGGGGCTGCTGCGCCAGGGGCTGGGCGTGGAGGTTTCGGTGGTCCTGGTGGGCGTGGGCGAAACCGCCGCCGCCACCCAGATCGATGTCCGCCAGAAGCCGATCCGCCTGATCGACGAGCGCAAGCTGTGACGCCGCTGCACCAGCTCGACATAGCCGGGCTGCGTGCGGCCTATGGCGCGGGTGACGTCACGCCCGCTCAGGTGGTGGATCATTATCTGGCACGGATCGATGCCCACGATCCCGCGATCCGATCCTATGTCGGGATCGACATTGCGGGCGCGCGGGCCGCGGCCGTGGAAAGCGGCGCGCGCATCGCGGCGGGACGCGCGCTCCCGCTGGAAGGCGTGCCGGTCGCGGTGAAATCGAACATCGCCGTCCGCGGGCTGGAATGGAATGCCGGCATGGCGGCGCGGCGCGGCATCGCCGCGGATGAGGATGCCGTCGCCGTGGCCCGGCTGCGCGCGGCCGGCGCGATCGTCCTGGGCACGCTCAACATGCATGAGGCGGCGCTGGGGGCGACGACGGACAATCCCTGGTTCGGCCGGACGATGAACCCGCATCGCGCCGGATACACGCCGGGCGGATCATCGGGCGGGAGCGGGGCGGCGGTTGCGGCGGGCCTTTGCGTGGCGGCGCTTGGCACCGATACGCTGGGATCGGTGCGGATTCCCGCCGCCTATAACGGCGTCTACGGCATCAAGCCGACGCATGGCGCGATCCCCGACGCCGGGCTGGTGCCGCTGAGCGAATGGCTCGACAGCATCGGCCCGATCGCCCGATCGATCGACGATCTGGAAGCGGTGCTGGCGGTGCTGGCCGATCCCGCGCCTGCCGCACCTCCGCCCGCGCGCCTGCTGCTGCTCGACAGCTTCGATGGCCTGGGGTGCGAACCCGCCGTGCTTGCCGCCTATGAGCGCGCGGCCGTGCTGCTGGCCGATATGCCGAAGGCGATATTCGCACCCGAGGACGGCGCCGCTGACATCCGCTTCGCCGGCTTCGTGGTGGCGGCGCGGGAACTGATCGACCATCTCGGCCCCGTGCGCGCCCAAGCGCCGGAAAGCCTGTCGGACGAGCTTCGCTTCATGCTGGATTATGCCGGCGGCGTCCCCGCCGCCGATGTCGCCAGGGCCGAAGGGGTGATCGCACGCACCCGCGCGGGCGTCCGTGCCGCGATCGCTGGCGACGGAGCCTTGCTGATGCCCACCGCGCCGCAAGCCGCCTTCGCGCATAGCCGCCGCCCGCCCGTTACCCAATCGGCCTTCACCGCCTTCGCCAATATCGCCGGCCTGCCCGCCATCAGCATTCCCGCCGGCCTGGACGGCGATGGCATGCCGGTGGCGGTGCAGCTTGTCGGCGCGCCGGGCGGCGAGGCGGGGCTGATCGCGCTCGCCCGCAGGCTGGACGCCGGCCTTGCCGGTTTCGTGCCGTCCCCGCTGATCTGATTCTGAAGAAGGAGTGCCCCCATGCGGATCATCGTGCTGTTCAACCTGAAGCCCGAAGCCGATCCGGCCGCCTATGAGAATTGGGCGCGGACGACCGACATTCCGGGCGTTCGCGCGCTCCCCTCCGTCAGCGATTTCCAGGTCCATCGCGCCACCGGCGTGCTGGGCAGCGATCAGCCTTCGCCCTACGCCTATTTCGAGGTGATCGACATCACCGACATGGCGGCCTTCGGCGCCGATGCTGCGAGCGAGGCGGTGCAGAAGGTGGCCGGCGAGTTCCGCCAGTTCGCCGACGATCCGCAGTTCATCCTGACGGAGACCTTGTGATGCGGCGGTTCGAAGGGAAGACGATCGTCGTCACCGGATCGGGCCGTGAGAAGGGGCTGGGGCAGGCGATCCTCCAGCGCTTTGCCGATGAAGGGGCGAATTGCGTCGTCTCCGATCTCGGCCGCCCGGCCGAGCATATGGGCGCGGGCGACATCGGCACCACTGACGAGATGGAGGCCGTGGCGGCCGAGCTGCGCGCGCGCGGCGCCCAGGTGGCGGTGATACCCTGCGACGTGCGATCGGAGGAAAGCTGCGAGGCGCTGGCGGCGGGCGCGATCCAGGCGTTCGGCTCGCTCGATATCTGGGTGAACAATGCCGGCATCGGCTACATCATGAAGCCCCTCCTCGAAACCTCCGCCAGCGAGTGGGAAGCAGTGATCGGCGTCAACCTGACCGGCGCCTTCCACGGCACCAAGGCGGCGGCGCGGGCGATGATCGCGGCGGGCAAGGGCGGCCGGGTCATCAACATCGCCAGCCAGGCGGCGAAATCGGGCTTTCCGCACATGGCGCCTTATACCGCCTCGAAGCACGGCATGGTCGGGCTAACGCGGTCCAATGCCATCGAGCTTGGCCAGCATGGCATCACCGTCAACGCCGTCTGCCCCAATCATGTCACCACCGGGCTGGGGGCGAGGCAGAACGAGTATTTCTCCAAGCTGCTCGGCTTCGATACGGTCGCGGCCTATCTCGAAAACATGAAGCGGAAGAACCCGATGGGACGCCCCGGCCTCGGCAGCGATACCGCCGCCGCCTGCGCCTGGCTGGCGTCCGACGACGCGATTTACGTGACCGGCGAGGCGCTCAACGTCTCGGGCGGGGAGGAGATGCATTGATGCGGGAAGAACGGATCGACTGGCCGAACGGCGCGAAAGTGGCGCTATCGGTGGTCGTCAATGTCGAGGAAGGGTCCGAAATGACCGTGGCGCGGGGCGACCGCGGCATGGAGCCGGTGGATGAGCTGGGCATCCACATCAAATCGCCGATCCGCAATTACGGCAACGAATCCAACTATCTCTACGGCATCAAGGCCGGCGCCCCGCGCGTGGTGAAGCTGCTGCGCGAACATGGCGTGAAGGCAAGCTGGACGGTCGCGGCGCTGAGCCTGGAAAACCACCCCGAAATCGCGCGCGCCATCGCCGATCTGGGGCATGAGCCGGTCAGCCACGGCTGGCGCTGGGTGCATCAGTTCAAGATGGATGAGGCCCAGGAACGCGAATTCATCCGCAAGGCCGTGCAGTCGATCGAAAAGACGGTCGGCGTCCGGCCCTATGGCTGGCTCAGCCGCTATTTCCATACGGACAATACCCGGCGCCTCCTGATCGAGGAGGGCTTCGAATATCATATGGACGATTATTCGGGCGATGTGCCCTTCTGGGATCGCGGCACCGTGCCCGGACGTCCCATCGCCATCGTGCCCTACCAGCTCGATTCCAACGACATGAAGATGTGGACCGATCCGGCGATGACGCCGACGCAGTGGCTGGAATATGCCAGGAACTGCTTCGACCAGCTCTATCGCGAAGGGGAGGCGGGCAATCCCAAGATGATGTCGCTGGGGCTGCACCTGCGCATCATCGGCCGGCCGGGCCGCATCTGGGCGCTGGAGGAATTCTTCCGCCATGTCGCCGCCCGGCAGGACGTGTGGATTGCCACCCGGCGCGAGATCGCGCAGCACCTCGCCACGGTGGAAAAGCCATGAGCCTGCGGCTGGAGAGGACGGGCGCGGTCGCCCGGCTGCTGATCGACCGGGCGGAAAAGCGCAACGCCTTCACCCAGGCGATGTGGGAGGCGCTGCCGGCGCTGCTGGACGAGGCGATGGCCGATCCCGCGATCCGGGCGGTGGTGCTGCAATCGGCCGCGCCGGGGGCCTTTTCCGCCGGTGCGGACATCGCCGAATTTTCGACCGGCGTGCTCGATCCGGAATGGCGCGATCGCAACCAGCAGGCGATCCGCCTCGCCCAGCACAAGCTGGCCCGCGCGGAAAAGCCGGTGATCGCCGCGATCGACGGCGATTGCGTCGGCGGCGGCTGCGGCCTTGCCATCGCCTGCGACATGCGGGTCGCGAGCAGCGGCGCGCGCTTCGGCATCACGCCTGCCAAGCTGGGCCTGGTCTATTCGCTGCACGATACCAAGCTGCTGGTCGATCTGGTGGGACCGGCGCAGGCCAAGCGCATCCTGTTCACCGCCCAGCTGCTGCCGGCCGGGGAGGCGCATCGCATCGGGCTGATCGAGTTCGTCGAGGATGATCCGGTGGCGGCCGCGATGGCCCTTGCCGAAACGATCGCCGCGGCATCCTCCCACAGCGTGCGCGAGACCAAGAAGATGGTGCGCCGCATCCTGGACGGGCAGGCGGACGACGATGGCGATACCCGGGCGCTGTTCGGCGCGGCATTCCATGGCGAGGATTTCCGCGAAGGCGTCGCCGCTTTCCTCGAAAAGCGCAAGGCGGCGTTCAAATGAGCGATTACCTGAAGCACGGCCGGATCGCGGGCGGCATCGTCTCCACCCCCGATCTCGATGCTGCGCTGGCCGACTATCAGGGCCGGCTGGGGCTGGAGCTTGCGGAGCAAGGCACCATCGCCGCCGATCTCGCGGCAAGCTGGGGCTGCCCCGGCAGCGCGGGCGCGCGGTTCGCCGCGCTTCGACCGCTGAGCGGGGCGCACTGCTTCATCCGTCTGGTCGAGGCGCCGCTGCCCGCCGATTTCGTGCCGACCCGCACCTATGGCTGGGCTGCCTTCGAGCTTACCGTCAAGGACGTGTTCGGCTGGCCGGATCGGCTGGCGGGCAGCGGCTTCGAGGTGGTCGGCCCGCCCAAGGCTCTGGAAGGGCTGCCTTATTTCATCCCCATGCAGGTGATCGGCCGGGGCCGGGAGATGATCTATCTGAACGAGGTGGCGGAAAATACGCCGACGTCCGACCTGCCCAAGGCCGGATCGCTCACCGATCATATCTTCATCACCATATTGGCGACGCCCGATCGCAAGGCGAGCCTCCACTGGTTCGAAGCGGCGCTGAAGCTGGATATATCGACCAGCTACACTCTGGCTTATTCCATGATAAACAAGGCGTTTGGGCTATCTTCCGATTATCGCACCACGATCACCATGGTGCAGAAGGGGCGGCTGCCGATCGTGGAGGTGGACGATTATCCCGCCGAGGCGACCGTGCGGCAGGGCGATCCCGGCAAGCTTCCGCCCGGAAACGCGCTCGTCACGCTGGCCGTGGACGATCTGGATGCGCTCGACGTGGCCTTCATCGCGCCGCCGGTGCATCGCGAGGGGCCGCTTTACGGTGGCCGCCGTGCCGCAACGGTGCGCGGGGTTGCGGGCGAGTTGATCGAGCTTCTGGAAATCGGGCGCTGAAGGATGGCCCGTCCCCGGCTACGGGCGGGGGACGGGCGGTTCGCTTCAGGGTTGCAGGATGGTCGATCCCGTGGTGCGCCGCGCTTCCAGATCGGCGTGCGCGCGGGCCACTTCCGCCAGCGGGTAGCGCTGGCCGATCGTCACCTTCACGCGGCCGCCGCGCAGCATATCCCATAGCCGGGCGACGCCGGCGGCGCGCTCGTCGGGCCGGGCATAATAATGGTAGAGCATCGGCCGCGAATTATAGAGCGAGCCCTTCATCGCCAGCACGCCTAGGTTGACGCCGCCCACCGGCGCATCGGCATTGCCATAATTGACGATGAGCCCGCGCAGCCCGCAACTGTCGAGCGACGCTTCCCACGTCGCCATGCCGACGCCGTCGAATACCACGCGCACGCCCGCGCCGCCGGTGAGTTCCCGAACGCGGGCGGCCGTGTCCTCGGTGCGGTAGAGGATGACATGATCGCAGCCGGCGGCCCGTGCCTCGGCGGCCTTGGCTTCGCTGCCGACGGTGCCGATCACGGTGGCGCCGATCGCCTTCAGCCACTGCACCAGTATCAGGCCGACGCCGCCGGCAGCGGCATGCACCAATACCGGCCAGCCGGCCTCCACCTTCGCGCAGCGTTCCGCCAGGAATTCGGCGGTGCAGCCCTTCAGCAGCACGGCCGCCGCCGTCTCGTCATCGATATCGTCGGGAATGGCGAACAGCGATGCGGCGGCGATGTTGCGTTCGGTGGCATAGGCGCCACGTTCCGGCCCGAAATAGGCCACGCAATCGCCGGGGGCGAAGTTGGCAACGCCATCGCCCACGGCTTCCACCACGCCCGCCGCCTCGACGCCGAGCGTCGCCGGCAGATCGACCGGATAGATGCCGCGCCGGTGATAGGTGTCGATGAAGTTCAGGCCCACGGCCGTATGGCGGACGCGGACTTCGCCTGGGCCCGGCGGAGGCAGGGGCTCATCATGCCAGACGATCGCTTCGGGGCCCCCCGTGGCGTCGATGCGTGCGATGCGTGCCATCTCGCTCCTCCCGCCTACCAGGTCTTGCCGCCGACCCATTCGCCGGCTGCCGCACCGAAGGCGTGGATCTCGATATCGGACCAGATATCCGCCCGATAATAGGGATCCTGCTCCAGCAGGGCGCGGGCTTCGGCTTCGCTTTCCGCCTTTACGATCAGCAGCGATCCGGTGAAGTTGCCCGCCGCATCGCGCAATGGTCCGGCCACGGCCAGCCTGTCCAGCCCGGCCTCGACATGGGCGAGATGCTCCTTCAGCTTCTCCATCCGCGTGGGCGTGGCGCCGGGCCGATCATGGGTGATGATGGCATAGAATTTCGACATTGTCCGATCCTCGTCTGTCGGGGAGTAGGGAAGGGTGGTTCAGCCGCCGATTGCGGGCGCCTCGATCAGCAGCACCTGGCAGTGGGCTACCCCCTGGCGCAGCGCGCGCGCATCGCCATATTCGGGGGAGTTCCAGAAATTGAGTGCGGCTTCCCGGCTGGGCCATTCCGAGATCACGACCGATCCGCCGTCGCCGAAGTCGCCTTCGAGCAGCACCGCGCCCGGTGTCCGCACCAGATATTTCCCGCCGAATTTCTCGACGAGCGACGCGGCCCTGGCGGCATAGCCGGCCAGGAAAGCCTCGCGATCGGCAATGGTGGCGGTGACGATCAGATAAGCGGGCACTGTGAACTCCGATGATCGAGGAACGTAAAAGGCGGCAGGCGGACGGCCGCAAGGCCGCCCGCCGCCGCGATCGGGCAAGGATCAGAAGGATTTGCTGATCGTGAGGCCATATTCCGCCTTGCGCGCGGGCGTTATGCCGAACGCGCGGGCATAATCGCCGGTTGGCGTGCGCGGTGCCGGGAAATCCAGATAGCGCAGGATGCCGGCAGGCGAATCGTCGCCCAGCATGTTCTTGCCGTATAGCGTGATCCTGAGGCCTTCATCGTCGTGCACGCCCACCTGCAGGTTCAGCTTGGTGGAATTGCCGCTTTCCGCAAGGTTCAGGACCTGATCGAAATAGCTGCTGCGGTAGATCACATCGAGGCCGGAGAAGAAGGTCCAGCCATCGGTCACGTCATGCTGGAAACGCAGGCCCACCGAGCCGGTATGTTTGGAAACCAGCGGCGGGCGATTGCCGGCGATGGATGCGGCGTTCCGGCATCCCGGGAGGTCCAGGTTCACGGCACTGCCCGTCTTGCAGGCCGATCCCATCAGTTCCAGCGCCCGTTCGGCCTCGATCCCCTTGCGGATTTCGCTGTCGAGGAAGGTGTAGTTGAACTGCAGCTTCAGCGTGCGGCCGATGATGGGCAGGCCGCCTTCCACCTCGATACCGCGAATACGGGTGCGGCCGATGTTGACGCTGTAGGAATCGACGATGTTGTTCGCCACATAGGTGTTGGTGAGCACCTGGTTCTTATAATCCTGCCAGAAGGCGGAGACGTTCAGATAATCGAACCCGAATTTCGACGTTTTCAGGCCGATTTCGTAATTGATCAGCTTTTCCTCGTCATAGGTCGATTCCGGCGCCCGCACCGGGTTGAACCCACCCGGCGAATTACCCTGCGAATATTGGGCGTAGAAGGAAAGATCGTCCGCCGCCTTCCAGTTGACCGTGAAGCGCGGCAGCGTTGCCTTGAACGTCGCCTTCCGCACGCCGGGCGTGCCGACGATCTGGTCCGGATCGGGCAGCGTCACCGTGGCGAGATATTCGGGGCTGAACACATCGCCCACGCGGTAGCTGGGCGTCGTATTGCGCACCTTGTCGATCTGGTGGCGCAGCTCCGCGCCGATCGTGACGTTGTCCGTCACGTCGAAGTCGACGCCGCCGAAATAGGCACGGTTCTTCACGCGCTTGGTATCGTCCAGCAGCTCGGGGCCGACCTCGTTCAACTCCAGATAGTCCGCATTGGGCGTCGTCTTGTCGATGCTCCAGAACATGCCGATCCGCCAGCGCAGCCGATCCTTGCCGGGCGATGCGATGCGTGCCTCGTAGGTCTGGGTCTTGCGGTGCTGGCCGCTGGTGGCCTCGAAGCTGGATTTCGAACAGTCCTGATTCGGCAGGGCATAATAAGACGTGCCGCAGAGGGCGGCGGGCAGGAACAGGAAGGCGCGATCGTCATAGGTCTGGTCGACGCCCTGCACCTCGACGAGGTCGCTGTAGCCGGCCTGGAACGAGGCCTCATATCCCGATCCGGCAATATCCCAGGAGATATCGCCGATGAAGCGATCGGCATTGCGGTCCAGCCCCGAATGCAGCAGCCGATCGGTGTTAAGGCCGTAGCTTTTGGGCGCCTTCACCACGCCGCAATAATAAGGCCGGGTGGTGAGGTAGCAGTTGTTCGCGCTGGATGGCTGGAGGCCGATCGCGAAATGGCCGTCATCATCCTCCTGATGCAGCCAGCGCACCGAAGCGCTGATATCGGCCGTGGGGTCCAGGAACAGGGCGGCGGTGAACTGCTTGGTGTTCTGGTCCCCCAGCCGTTCGCCCGGAACGGCGCTGTTCTTGAACTGGCCGTCCACGTCGAAATATTTGGCGCCGACCTGGAAGCCCACGCCCTCGACGATCGGGCCGGACAATGAGGCGCTCAGCTCGCGCCGGTCATAATTGCCGATCGCGCCCGTGATCTTGCCCTTCAGCTCATCGCCGGGGCGCTGGAGCACGACGTTGATCGCGCCGCTCAGCGTGCCGCGCCCGAATACCGCCGATTGTGGTCCCTTGATCACTTCGACGCGATCGACATTGGCGAGATCGAGCGAGGAGAAATCGCCGAAATAGGGCGCTCCATCCAGGAAGATGCCGACCTTGCCATCGCTGAACAGGATGTTCGATGCGCCGCGCATCACCGGCCGGTCGCCATCGCGGCCGAAGGCTTCCTGGATCTGGAAGCCGGGCGTGAAATCGGCGAGGTCGACGATGTCCTGCGCCAGCTTGTCCTGGATGGACGCGCTGGAGAACGCCTTCACCGCGATGGGCACCTCCAGCAGCGTTTCCTCGCGCTTGCGGGCGGTGACGACGATGGTCTCCTCGCCCGCCGCGCCGGCTGTCGTAGCGGCGTCCGCGGTCTGTGCGGCCGCCGGCATGGCGACCAGCGCGGATGCGGTGCCGGAAAGCAGGAGTGCGATCCTGCGCGCGATATTGGTTTCCCTCATTATGAACTGCCCCTTCCCCAGGCCGACGGTCCTCCGTCAGGCGGGCGCAGCATTGCGAGCGGTTGCAAAGTTGTCCAGACAAATATTGATTATATGTCCGGACAAATTATCATGAAAATGTTGATTAATGAGGGGTGTGTTGCAGAAAAGATGCATCTTTTATGAAATGGAATGATGCCAATGAGCATGGTCGCCATGCAGGGTCATCCTGCATGGCGATGCGCTGCCCGGCCCGCAGGCCGAGGGGGAGGGCGGTCTATTCTGCCGGCCGCCGCTCCTGCTGCTGGCGCCGCTGGTCGATCCATTTGCGGAAGGCGGTCCAGGTCGTCTCATTGGGCCGGGCATCGTCGGTCGGCGGCGCCTGGGTGTAGGCGGGATAGCGGGCCGCGATCTCGTCCTTCAGCAAGGCCGGCAACTCGTCGAAGCTGTTGAGCTTGGTGCCGACCGCATTGAACACGAGCTGGCCTTGCCGGCCGCGCATCTTCATCCACGGCATCCAGTCGGATATCCGCACCCAGGAAATGGAGGGATGGGCGGTCGGATTGCGGGTGTCCAGGATCTCGGCCGCAGGCGCGATGAAGTCGAAAATCTCCATCGCGTGATATTTGCCGCCGACATAATCCTGATAATCGCCGGCCAGCACATTGTTGTAGAACAGCGGGACTTCCATCGGCATCGCCAGCCACGGGCCCATGCGCCTGAATCCGGGGCGGAACGGCTTGCCGTCCGCGCCATAGGGGAAGGCGGCGGGCACGTTCACCGGGTCGTTGGCGATGTGCATCACGTCCACCGTCTCGCCCGTCCACGGATTGGTCCAGTTGCGGACGATCTCCCCGGTCTTCGGATCGGTGAAGATCATCACTTCGCGGCTGACCTGGCGATATCCGGTGCCGCGCTTGGCATCGGTGACGGTGACGCATTGGCGGATGTTCATGCCCTCGCCGGCCAGCAGCAGCCGATCGGGCTCGCCCTCCACCCGCGAATATATCCTGCCGGACCAGTGATAGACGGCGGGCGTTCCGTCTTTTGGGCCGCATTGCGCGCGCTTCATGACCTCGACGGCGTCTTCCGGTTTGGCCGGATCCAGCACGCGCGCGTCGGCCGGCAGCGCCGCCATGATCGCCGTAAACGCCAGCCCCGCGCGGACGATCCGAAAGCTCTTCATCATCACCTGGCTCCCCATTGCTCCAGGTCAAGAGTAAGCACGATCAACAAAAACTGTAAATATGTCCGGACAACTTTGCTGCGCTGCCCCGCTGGACCGCGCCATGGCGGGCGGAAGGCGGCCTGCAAGGTCATTCGGCTCCATCCCCCAGCGCCTCGATCATCGCCTTGCGCCTGGCTGCATCGGGTTCGCCGGGATAGGCCATGCGGCTGCGCGGGATCAGCTTGTGCGGATTGGCGATGAAGGCGTCGAGCGTCTCCGGCGTCCAGACTATCCCGCTCTCCTTCATCGCATCCGAATAGGTGAAGCCGGGATGCGTTCCGGCCGTGCGGCCGATGATGGCGTGCAGGTTGGGACCGGCACGCCGGCCGCCGCCTTCGTTGAAGGTGTGGCAGGCTGCGCAGGGCGCCAGCACCCGTCGTGCGGAACTGTCCGCCTGCGAGGTGGTGGCGCCTTCGTTGCCGACGCCCTTGTTTCCGTCTCCGCAGGCGGAAAGCGGCAATGCTATAATCGCGACGATCAGCGGGACGGGGAAGCGCATCAGGGTCAATCCATTCTCATGCCGGGATATTGGCTGTCCGGCCTCATAGCGGCTTTGCCACGCTCAGCACCGCGATCCCCGCGATGAAAAGCCAGAGCAGCAGTAATATGGCCGTCGCGCGCACGTAGGTGCGCCTGATGACCGCGTTGGTCGCATCGGTCGGCCCGTCGCGGGCCATCACCGCCCAGGTCCGGAAATGGGCGATCAGCGCCAGCCTGATGCCCACGCCGCACATCATCACGCAGGCGAAGAGGGCGAGCTTCCAGCGCAGCCACAGGGGCATCGGCCAGCCGCCGCCGACAAGCCCGATCGCGATGGCCGCCAGCAGTGCCATCAGCGCGTAGCGCGAGGCCCGGTCGATCGCCGCGAGCGTCCTGCCGATCGGGGCGTGGCGCAGCCTGTGCACGGCTTCGACGAAGCCCAGCCAGACGATTCCGATCGTGCCGGCCCCGATGGCCACTGTCTCACCGCCCGGCACATAGCCGTAAAGCGCCGCCAGTGCCGTGCCCAGCGTCGCCTGCAACACCAGCGCATAGCGGACATGCTGGTCGACATGCATCACATGCTCCATCAGCCGCGCCCGTTCGGGAAACGGCATCCGGTCGCTGTAGGAGACGTAGCGATAGGTGCTGTTGATGACGAATTCGGAGCCGAGCCAATAGCCCAGCACGGCGATATGCGCCGCAAGCAGCCAGGCCAGGATCATGCCGGCTCTCCCGTCCGGTCGTAGGCGGTCAATTCGTAGGCCGTCTGCATATATCCACCCACCGCCGCCTTCAGCAGCACATAATCGCCATCGTCGGTGCACCACAGATCGTAGGGCGGATGTTCGAGCGGCAGGCCGGGGATGTCCACGAAGCGGAAATGCAGCGCATCGAATTTCCCCGCCGCCACCTTCAGCCGCTCGCGCCCGACGAATTCGATGGCAAGGTCGATCGGGAACAGCATCGGCCCGGTCGCGCCGCGATGGTCGGGGGAGGACAGCAGGATGGTCCTGAAGACCTGCACGCCGGGTCCCCGGGCAAGATCGTAGAGGTTCAGCAGGTAGCCGTCGTTCACCATCGCATGGTTGCCGAAGGCGAGGAGAGGGGTTGCCAGCTCCATCTTCTGCGACACCCGCCCTTCGATCGCGGTCCAGGCCTCGCACTCGGCCAGCGTGTCGGAAAAGCGGAACCAGCCCGATCCCCGGAACTCCCCGCCCACGGCGATCCGCACGAAGCTCTCGCGGGGAAGCCCGCCCGCGTCGACCCGCAGGTTCACGTCCCGCACGACGGCGGGTGCGTCGTCGATCTCGCCATGCGCGGCGATGGTGCGGCTGCCGTCGCGATGGACGTCGATGCGGAAATGCTCGCGCCCGCGCCCCGCGCCCAGTCGTTCCGGCTTGGCGCTGGTGTAAAGGATCGTGCCGGTGATGCTGCGCGTCACGCCCCGGTTCATTGCCAGCGGCCCTTGTCACGAAGGTAGCGCCCGGCATCCTTGAGATCGGTGGGCACATAGTCCGAGAAGAGGTTGGGCGGGAAGCGCGGCGAATAGCCGTTCAGCACGTCCATGTAGAGATCGGGATGGATGGTCGGCTGGCGGTGTCGCGCCCGGAAGGCGCCGATCGGGATGCGCGCCGTCACCAATGTTTCGTTGGGGGATCTGGCAATCGCCAGCGGCTCGCCATCCGGCCCGTAGACCGCCGATCCGCCGGCATTGGTATCCTCGAAGAAGGGCGATCCGGGCGAGATCGCGTTGTTGGCGACGGCGGTGTAGACGCCATTGTAGAGCGACGTCACCGCGATATCGGCCGGCACGAAGCCACCGGTCGCGGTGCGCAGGATCACCTCCGCCCCCTTGATCGCCATCGCCCGGAACAATTCGGGCTCGCGCTGCACGGAACTGGTGGAGATGTTGCCGATCGGCGTGCGCGTCACCGGCACGATCGCATCGCGGCCATACATCTCCACGAAGCGATCGAGCACGTCGTAGATCGTCGTCGTGAACAGCTCGATCTCGCCGCCGAAGGCGCCCTTGATGTTGCGGGCCTTCCAGTCGCGCGCCAATATCCTGCCGTCCGGGCCGATGATCGTGGTGATGGAGAGGGCGTGCCCCGGCCAGGCCGGATCGCGGGCATAGGAACCGAACACGATGTAGATGCCCTTTTCGCGGGCCTTTTTGGCGAGGGCTTCGGTTTCCTCGCCGGGAATCTCGATCGCGACCTTCAGCACGTCCTTGCGCGTCCAGCCCGCGCCGAAGCCGGTGATCGGAAATTCGTGGAAGAACATCAGGTCCGGTCCGGCGCCGAAAGCGAAGGCGGCGTCGATCAGGCCGATCATGTGGTTCAGATTGTCCCGCCGGCTGGCATCGACGCGGGCGAGGTCGACGGGGATAGACCGGGCCTGGGCCACCCCCAGCGTCCAGCTTTCCCGGGCGAGCGGCGCCACCGGGTAGCGGCCGTCGGGAGCGGGGGCGATATCGCCGGCCTTTTCCCGCGGCGTCGCGGCCGATGCCGCCTCGGAAACGCCGACGGCGGCGGTGAGGCCCAGGCCCCCCGCCGCCGCCAGCAAGTTCCGCCGCGATAGCGCCGCCGCCGTCATCGTGCGGCCCGCGGCTGGAAGCTGTAATAGCTGGGATCGTCATGGGCCCGCCAGTCGCGCGACACGCGGGCCTCGTTGATGATCGTCCGCTGGAACAGCCGCCCTTTGCGATACCAGTGCCAGGTGCGGTTCTTGGCATCGCCGTCCTCGGCGACGGTGATCATCTCATAATAACGGAAATCGGGCTCGTGGGCGCGGGTCCAGCCCACCATGATCGTGCGGTTGGTGGCGTCCAGGCTGACGGCGCCCGTCCATCCATCGATCAGCTCGTTGCGGATCCATACCCGATCGCCCTGGAAGGTGCCGTCGAAGTAGCGGATTTCCTGCGATCCGTCGGCCCAGGTGTAGATGTTGGTCTGGCTCAGCTTCGCAACGCCGTCCGCACCGTCCATCAGCCGGCACACGAGCCGCGATTTGTGGCGATCGATGACGTTGTGATCGGCGTCGAGGTGGACATATTCGCCCTCCCACACCCCTGCCTGGTCGGCGACGATCGGCTGCTTTTCTGCGATGATCTGCATGCGCGCCCTTCTCCCTCTGTGAGGCGATGATCGCGATCGGGCGGCCGCGCTTCCAACAACAAATTGTCTTTTTGACCAATGAAAGGTTGGGCTATTGAGCCCTATGGAATCGCGCCAGATCCGTCATTTTCTTGCCGCTTATGATGCCGGCACCTTCGCTGCGGCGGCCGATCGGCTGGGGCTGAGCCAGCAGGCGATCAGCAAGAGCATCCTGAGGCTCGAGGCGCAGTTGGGCGTCCGCCTGTTCGAACGGGACGGCCGGCGCGTGCGGCCGACATCCTATGCCGAGCTGTTCCTCCCCCATGCGCGGACGATCGCCGCCGAGGCGGATCGCTTCCGCGCCGATCTCGGCGATATGCTGGGGGGAAGGCAGGGGCGGCTGCGCCTGGGCGTCGGCCCCAGC
Organism: Edaphosphingomonas haloaromaticamans; assembly: GCF_001853345.1. Classification (NCBI taxonomy): domain Bacteria; kingdom Pseudomonadati; phylum Pseudomonadota; class Alphaproteobacteria; order Sphingomonadales; family Rhizorhabdaceae; genus Edaphosphingomonas; species Edaphosphingomonas haloaromaticamans. The sequence goes on from NZ_MIPT01000001.1 coordinate 2,325,759, forward strand.
GCGGCGGCCGATCTGGCCGCCACCGCGGTGACGCGGCTGACGCAGAAGAGGCCCCATATCCGGCTGAACGTGATGGCCGGCATCTACCAGACGATGCTGGAGGATCTGATCCTGGGCAAGCTGGATGTGGTGCTGGCGCTGCGCCAGATCGACCGGTCCGATGCGCTGGTGCACGAGGAATTATTGGGCGACGTGCGCTACATCGTCGTGGCGGGTGCCAGCCATGATCTGGCGGGCCGGGGAAAAGTGAGGCTGGCGGACCTGCCGGCGACGGGATGGCTGGTCGGGGCGGATATCGGCGCGGTCGAGCGGAACATTGAAGCGAGCTTCCGCGCAGCGGGCGTGCATCGCTTTCGATCCGAGATCGAAACCACCTCGGTTCAGTTCGCGCTCGCCATGCTGGATGGCGGCACGCATCTGGCGATCCTGCCCGAAATGATGGTCGCCCGAGAAATAGCGCGCGGGCGTTTCGCGCGGATCGATGTCGATGCCGACTGGACGCGCCCGTTGATCGTCGCCACGCGCAAGCGCGGCCCTGGAAACAATCTGGTAAGCGCGCTCGTCGATGAACTGCGCATTGCGATGCTTGCGGGGTGATCCGGATGCCACTGGAATGGTCTGAGGCATGAGCGAGAGCGCGGTGACGCGCTGGACATGCTTGGGCAGTGCTGCAAATAGGCGGCGGACCGGTGGATGTGGCGAGCTTGAACACTGCCGGTACCAGGGCCGATGTTCACGAACCTGTGGTTGCTCGATTGTTTGGCGAAGGCCGAGCTTGGCAGCATGCCGGATATGGTGAATGCCGATGGCGATCATCTTGTGTATCACCCTGTCGTATTCCCTCTGGCCAAGGGCGTGATCGGCAAGAGCGTGGCCCGCAGGCTGAACGCGGTAGAATGGCTGGAACCTGCGAGCGACAATTTCTGAAACTGGCTTGTGCTGGCGACGAAGAACAGGAAACCATAATCAAGGGCTGGCGCATGCAAGCGATTTCGATAACTGTTCAAAACAGGCGGTGGTTCAACTACCTCCTATTGTCCGCCGCGCTCTTGGCCACTGGCTGCACGCGCGAGCTTGTACCGGCGAAGGATCTTGGCGCGGACATCGATGAAGTCGCCGCAATTCTGATAGAGCAGCCATTGCTCCATTCGACCTCGATCGGAGTCGTATATCGGGGCAAGGAATTCATCCGTCATCGCGGCGACATGGAAGCCGGGAAGCCGGGCCCTCCCACCGATGCGACCCTTTACGAAATCGGTTCGCTGGGCAAGACCCTGGCGGGAACCCTAATGGCAAATGCCGTCCTGGAGCACAGGCTGGGTTTGGACGACGATGTCCGGATATATCTGCACGGGGACTATCCGAACCTGCAGTACAAGGGCGATCCCATCCGCATCCGTCACTTGCTGTCGCATACGAGCGGCCTGCCAAACATGTTGCCGGAACAGGCGAACACGGTGCTGGCGGACTTCACGGATCAGCGTACACCCCGCGAACTCAATGCCATTTACGCGCGCTATGGCAAGGCGGATTTCTTCAGAGTCTGATTCAAAACTATCGGGCCTGATTTCATGCTCTTGCGATGCGGCGAGTAAGGAGCTGGATCGAGGCGATGAACAGCCACGCGGTTGCCGATGCGACGGTCTGCTCGAAGTCCTTGGCGNGGCGCAGGGCCTGCTCGAGCTTGCGTCCGGCGTAGCCTCCGTCGGCGAACACGTGGCGCAGCCACGGAAACCGGCGGACGACGGCGCCGAGCACCAGCGGCGCCCCGTCGCGATCCTGGATGTCGGCGGCGTGGACCACGGCATGGACGAGGTTGCCCTCGGTGTCGGTCAGGATGTGCCGCTTGCGTCCCTTGATCTTCTTGCCGGCGTCGTAGCCGCGCGGGCCGCNGCTTTCGGTGGTCTTCACGCTCTGGCTGTCGATCACGCCGGCGCTGGGCGAGGCCTCACGGCCGCGCGCCTCGCGCGCCGCCAGCAGCAGGGCGNGGTNGATGCTCGGCCACAGACCGTTGTCGCGCCACAGGNAGANCCAGTGCCGCACGGTCGAGACCGGAGGAAAGCACGGCGGCAGCATCCGCCAGGGCAGGCCGCCGCGCAGCAGATACAGCATCGCCTCGACGATCCGCCGCATCGGCCACTNGCGNGGCCGCCCGACAGGCGAGGCCGGCGGAAGCAGCGGCNCCAGCAAGGCCCATTCGGCATCGGTCAAATCGCTTGGCAAAGCCAGCCCGCTTCGCGCATGGAGAGCGCGAGTGGTATCGGTCCACATCGTTGAATCCACGGCAGTTTTTGGCGAAACCCCTGAATCAACGACAGGCTCAGCCGTCAAGCTAACCTGCTGATACCACTCAACTTAATTTCCGATCGGGCTCTTAACAACCCGAAGAAGGGCAAGATCGCGATCATCGCTCAACGTCTCCACATGGAAGACTTACCCGGTCAGCTGATTGCTCACGGTGGCTGGCATGAACTGCGCTTACCGCTCATCGCCGACCGGGATCTTGAAATCTCAGTGTCGAAGAGCGCCTACATCGATTTCTACGCCGGGCAGATCCTCCATGAAGAACGGTTTGACGAGGAAGAAATCGTCCAGCTTCGGGCGCTCATGGGTGAGCGGGATTTCGAGGCTCAGTATAATCAGCGCCCGATGCCGCCGGGCGGCGCCTTGTTCAAACTGCAGTGGCTCTCACGTTATGATGAGCGGCCACCGGCGCGCAAAGTTCAGGGCATATTCCAGTCCTGGGATACCGCCTATGATATCAAGGACGGCAACGATTATAGTGTATGCACCACATGGGCGCTATCCGGGAAGGACTGCTATCTTCTGGACGTCTATCGGGAACGCCTGGAATTTTATGCTCTTGAGCAGGCTGTCCTTACCCAGCGGGAGAAGTGGAAAGCTGACCTCGTGATCGTCGAAAATGTAGGATCAGGGACCAGCCTCTGCCAGAACATCCGTCGGGCCGGGCATCGATGGATTGATGCGAAGAGACCTGAGGGTTCCAAGGAAGACAGGGCATCCCAGCAATCGCCGAAGTTCGAACGCGGAGAAATCTGGGTCCCCCGCGAAGCTTCCTGGCTCCAGACCTTCGAGGACGAACTTGCCAGCTTCCCGCATGGCAAGCACGATGACCAGGTGGACAGCGTCGTCCAGTTCCTGGCCGCTCTCGATACAGGCCGGTTACTCTATATGGCCGATCAGGCCCGGCGACGCTGACACCCTCTGGATCATTATCGGATATGGTCCAGCACCCTCGCCATCCATTGCTCCACTGCTGCGGCAATTGATGGCTGCGTCAAAAGGGCGACAGGAAAGGCCGGATAGCCTTTCGTGTTCATCGTCTTCAGGGGACCGACGATTTCGACGAGCTCGTCCAGCAGACCGATGCGGACCTTCTCGTCCTGCAGCCCTTCACGCGCGTGGATGAAGCGCAGGGTGAATGAGAGGTGGGCGTCTTTCCAGAGGTGGAACGGATAGAGGATCTTCCCGTCCTCGCCCACGAAGCTTGCATAGATCGAGCCCTGTGAGGGGTGGATGCCCACTGCGCCTCCAAGGCGTTCGATCATGGACATGTAGATGTTCGCGCCCGGAATCACGCCAGCGCCCATCGCGGCCAGATTCCTTTCCAGCCATTCCGGCGGGGAAACCGGTTCCAGCGCCGCTGATGGGCGTTTGGCCGCCGCCGCGCGTTCCGTTTCGCCGACTACCCTCGGGCTGAGAGTGATGGCGCCGTTGCCTCCCGCGAACCATCGCAGTTCAACGGCCCGGACATCGGCGCGCATCTGATCATTGAGGAACTCGACGATCCGGGCAAGCTCGCGAGGTATCTGATCGGCGACGAACACCAGTTTGATGTGGCCTGCCTTGAAATTGGCATCGACCTGCTGCCAGAACCGATCGGGATCCTCGTCACCCAGAAAGGCCCGCAACAATTCTTCCGGCTCCTGCTCCGCCTGCAGGGCGGTTTGCGCAAAGCTGTCGGCGATCCTGCCAGTTTGCCAGTAAGCCGTGGCGTTGGCGGCGTAGTCCAGCATCTGGCCTATAACCTCGCGCCGCAGCCGCGTGTCGATCGCGCGCTTGAGTTCGACGAGGACCGGCACCGCGTCACGGGTGACGAAGAGGTGGTCCAGCGACCATCGGCCATATCCCGTATCACTGTCCGTGATAGCCTGCTCACGGCGGATCAGCAGCAGTTCCCCATCGCCATCGCTGATCAGCTCAGGATATCGCGCGACCAGCATCTGCATATGATCTTCGTTTTCCGGTGCGGAGGGCCGCATGCGCTGGAGCTCGCCATCGGCACCGACCATGTAAAGCGAGCCGGGCATCATTCGGCATGCCTCCATTCCTCGCGATATTCGCCGACAACCCAGACGAAGCTCTGCAGATCGATATTGTCCAGGGGTTTCAACACTCTAGTGTTTTCGCGGGTCGTCTCTGTGAGGTCGAGCAGGCTCGAATAAACAGCAGGGTCGAGCGCTGGCTGATATTCATGGGCGAACGGATGCCCAACACGCTCTGCGAAATCACCGGTGACAACCGGTTTCAGGAACATGTGGTTTTCCGGGCGCCACAGGAACGGCAGATATGTCACCACCGTCCATTTGGCGCAGTCATGCCGGGCCAGCGCAGGAGTCATCATTGCCAGCGCCTGCGCGACGTCACCTGTCGCGAACCGTGCCGCCGCCTGCACAAATATATCGGCGTCGGGCCCACGCAGCAGCGGCTGCAGCCTGGTCTTCTCATAGGGAGACAGGAGGTTTGTCGCTCGGAAGGCGGCCAGCGCCGCCTCGCCATAGCCGGTTCCGGTCAACGCCTCGTCCAGCGGCGCCTGCTCGTCGAGCCTGCGCTTCGCCTCGAGCTTGTAATCGCGCTCACTCTTGTCGAAATGCGCGGACTGGAAGCCATCCGGGAAGAAGATCCGGAAGCGGGTCAGCGCCCCCTCAAACCCGAAATAGGCGTCGCTGCTCTTGCCGACGAGCGCTTTCAGCTCTCTCCATACCGCATCGGGATCTTCGCCATCGATACGCGCTTTCTGCTTGCCCGCCGTTATCAGCAGGCCAGCGAACGTCTTGCCGACGGCGACCAGCCGGAGGGTGTGCTTCCCGATTGTGTCGGTGCGAATGGTCCGGGGGACGCCGGCCGGGGATGCGACGCTCGCGCTATCATCATGTGCTGTCATATTTACCTCGTGTCGACGAACAGTGACAGCGACTGACGCTTGTTCACCCCAGCGAAGTCAAGCACGAATGTCACTCATCGTCTGTAGATTGATCGTCGACATGAACGGCACCGTTCCGCTGTGGATGTCACGCAGCGCCTTGCCCGCAATCTTCGTCGCCTGCGCCAGCAGAAAGGATGGTCGCAGGAAGAGTTTGCGTTTCGCGCGGATATTCACCGCACCTATGTCAGCGACCTGGAACGTGGTGCGCGCAATCCCACGATTACCGTCGTTGACAGGCTCGCGAGGGCACTGGACGTAAAGCCGGGTGAATTGCTGGATTGAAGTTCAGGACTGGCGTTTCTCGCGACGTCAACTCAGCCCTTGAAGATCTCTCGACGATGATATTCGAGAAATTTGGGATGTGGGAGCAGATCGGCACGGCCGGGTAACCGGAGCTTGCCGTCCGCATTGAGCAACCGCGTCGCCGTATCCGGTAGGCGATCCCGGGCGACCAACATGGCATAATCATCATCGATCGAGAGCAGACCACGATCGAACATCCAGTGCACCGTGCCAGACAGGGCGATACCGTTTCGAACGCTGTCGGGACCTCGATGTTCGATGGGCCGGATATGGGCCGCCTGAACCTCGGACCGCCCTCCACCGTTGATGATCTTAAGCCCTGTCATGGCACAGGTGTCATGATACGCATCCTTTACCGCCGCCGCGAAGGCCCGGTCGCGAAAAGGACGCGAGACCAATTGCTCGACTATGCGACGGTCTTGCTCCTCCGGAATGTCGAACCGGAACGGCGCCCGTTCTTCCGCCACCAGCGAGGTCGGCTTCCACGGCTCTTCTGGAGCGTCGGGAGCGGGACGCGGCCGTTCGTCGAGGCCGATCACATGGCCGAACCCCGAGCGCCATATAAGATCATATTCCCGGTCCGAGATGTTCCGAACCGCCCGGCCGAAAGCGCCCTTGTTGGTCGAGCCATCCGGTTTTGCCAGCATGGACTCGTAGGTGTGGCCGCCTTCCCGGAACGGCACAGGCCGAGTGAACGGCAGGAAATTGGAAACCTCGGCGTAATAGTGGTCCGAACGCACCGGATCGGGAATGATTCGGTCCACCCGCGCGGTGGCGAAGTAGGCCTGTCGGCCACCCGTGCTGGAAAGGTCGCCCGTCGAACGCCTCGGCTCGTAATAGACGATCCAATCGCCGACCGCCTTTTCGACCTGGTTCAGATAGGTCTTGGGGAAATGATAACGGTGCTCGGGAAGGTCGTCGTAAACCGGCGAAACCTTCGTCGTGAACACCGCCTTCGCCATCGGATACTCGGCCTACTCGTCCGCGAGGGGATGCGCGGCCAGATAATCGGCGAGACGCTGTTCGATCTCGGCGATGGTTTCGTTCCGCGCCGCGCAGCGCGTGGCCCAGCCGCGCCCGGGATGAAGATGATCCCACAAGGGGCGCATGCCATTGTAGCGGCCCTTACCCGGATCATGATTGCCGAACCCGTCGAGCGCACGGTTCCAGATAGGCCGGAACCGGGCGATCAGCAGGCTTTCGCCCAGCGGGATCCAGATATCGTCGACGGTCAGGTAGCGCGCCTGGAAATCCGCCACGGCGAGCGTGCCCGATCCATGTTCCACCTCCCGAATGGTATCGCGATGCTCCGCCAACCGCTTGTAGAGCGGCGTACCCCGCGCGCTGGCGGTCAGGCTCGCGCCCTTGCGACCACCCGAGGGAATGGCCTTGCCGATATAGATCGGCCAGCGCGCTTCCTCGGCGTTCGCCGCCGCGATCGGCGCGTAGGCGGGGAACGGGCCCCGGTAATAGAGCACATAGATGCCCGCGCCCTCGAAGGCCGGAATGGCGTCGAGCGGATGAACGGGCTGCTCAAGCAGCGCGTCGGCGACGGATTTGCCGAGATTTATCTTGTCGAGTGGATTGTAGACCTCGGTCATTAGGCACGGGCCGTTCGTGCCAGGCCGATATCCAGATGTTCCCGCACCGAACGGGCGACCACCTCGGCGAGATCGACCGGCACGGCGTTGCCGAGCTGTCGCATGGTCTCGGTCCACGAGCCATGAAACACGAAATCGTCCGGGAAGGTTTGCAGCCGCGCGCTTTCGCGGATGGTGAAATAGCGAACCGAGCCATCCGGGCGCCGCAGCATGTTCTCGCCGCCGGGCACGCCATGGACGCCCGCCTTCAGCGTCTTGGCCGGCTCGTCAAGCGGGCTGCCCGTGTGCCCCGGATAGGAACGCGCGCCCGGCTGGAACCGGTGGTCGGGGAATTTCGCGCAGCCGCGCGGATTGAGCTCGGGATCCGGCAAGCCCAGGAGCGCGTCGCGGGTGGTGCGCCACGGCAATTCCTCGGGTCGCTCGCGGATGCGGCTCGCCGCCTGGCTTCCTCTGCGGTCGACGGGTTTCGCTTTCTTGGAAACGGAATGGCGATCCCAATAGTCGCCAGCGCGATACTGATCCCACAATAAGGCATCGCGGGAGTGCGTCTCGAACGGGAACGACCATTCGATGCCGAGATCGCTTCGGAAGCCCACGAAGAACACGCGCTCGCGCTTCTGGGGAACGCCATAGTCGGCGGCGTTCAAGACCTTTGGTGGCAGAACCCTGTAAGACAACCCAGAACGACCGCCGGAGGTGTGATGCTGCTCCAGCCGCGCGCGATGGTCGATCCAGTTCTCTCCATCGCGAAGCGTGATCTCGGGATAGGAAAGTTGCAGATAGATATAGGAGAAATAGGTCTGGAATGTCGCGCGCGTGAGGCCCTTGACGTTCTCGAAGATAAAGGCGCTTGGACGCGTCTCGCGCACCGCGCGAACCGCCTCCGACCACATGTCACGATGATCCTGGTGCGCCCTATGTCGCCCGCCCAGGGAAAAAGGCTGGCAGGGTGGCCCGCCGGTCACAAGATCGACCTTGTCCTCGAACGCCGAGAACGAGAAGCCCCGCACATCGCCCTCGCGCGGTTCGGGCCAATGACGGATGATGCTCGAACCTCGCGCGCGGTTCTCGCGCAGCGTGTCGCAGCACCAGCGATCCCATTCGACCACGTCGACGGCCTTGAACCCGGCGCGTCCCACGCCAAGTCCCAGCCCTCCGGCGCCAGCGAACAGTTCGATCGCCTTCATGTGTCCCCCTCGATGAATCGCCGCAGCACGTTCTTTAATTGTTCCCTATCGCGCAACTCACATTCCCAGACAAGAAGGACTTGCCATCCCATTTCCTCGAGCCGCTTCACATTAGCGATGTCCCGCTTTCTATTACCCTCGAGCTTGGGAAGCCAGAAGTCGAGACGAGTTTTCGGCAGCCGTGCGAGTTTGCAGGATGGATCAGGATGCCGGTGCCAGAAGCAGCCGTGAACGAAAATTGCCTTCTTGCGCTTGCGGAACACGATGTCGGGACGACCGGGCAGGTCTCTGGCCTGCAGGCGGTAACGATAGCCCACGCCGTGGATCAGGCGACGGACGACCATCTCTGGCTTGGTATCGCGGCCGCGCACACGACCCATGCGTTCGCTTCGGGCGGAGGGAGTGAGCGTATCGGCCATGACCATGGCTTTAAGACATTAACCAGAATGTGCCATTCGCATGCTGGGCGTCGTATTGGGAAGCGCGAACGAAGCCGTCTTCCCATGCCAATTGCACGTTCCGCTATCCGCCATCGGTTCAGCGGCTACATGGATGGGGCTCTTGCTTCCTTCGCTTACATTGACCACGATCAGGCTCGAAACCCACTGTTTTCCCCTCTAGAGACTAGCAAGAGTCAATTTACCTGCGCATTTCAATTTGATGCGCTTGAGTTATCCACCATCTATGTGGGCAGTTTCGTCCCCGTAAGCTGTTCCACGACGGTGCGGGTAACATCCGCCGGTACGGCAAGGCCGATGCCGACATTGCCGTCGCCCGGGGTGATGATGGCGCTGTTCACGCCGATCACCTCGCCGCGCATGTTGATGAGCGGCCCGCCGGAATTACCCGGATTGATCGGCGCATCGGTCTGCACATAGCGATAGCGGCCGTCAGAGGAGGTGCGGATCGCGCTGACGATGCCGGACGTCACGGTCTGACCGACTTGAAAGGGATTGCCGATGGCCACGACATAGTCGCCGACCTCGGTGCGTCGCGCCTCGGCCAGCGGAAGCTGGCGCAGGTCGCGCGCCGGGATCCTGAGCACCGCAAGGTCGGTGCGCGGATCGCTGCCTATCAACTCGGCTTCGACCCTGCGATCACCGATGCCTACCGCGATGGCGCGGGCATTGGCGATCACATGGTGGTTGGTGACCACCAGTCCGCGCGCCGCATCGACAACGAACCCTGACCCTGCCGAGACGCGCGGCGCCAGCGCTTCGTCGGGAACACCCATGAACAGACGGTAATAGGGATCGCGCAGCAGTGGATTCTGAAGATGGGGCGACGCTTGGAGAACGGCGATGTTGACCACTGCCGGCGACACCTGCCTGACGAGCGGCGCCAGCGTGAGCTGATCGAGAGGAACCGTACTAACGGGCAGAGGCCCGGCGGCGGCCTGCGCTTCCCATTGTTCGAACAGTATGGTCATCGCGGCGCCACCGGCAAAACCGCCAAGCCCGCAGATGGCGAGAAGCGCGAGCGCGAAGCTCCGCGAACGCCCGGATGATGCCGATCCCCGGTTCACGACCAAGTCTCCCATGCGAAAAAGGCGCTGCCACGCGGAGCCCGCTTCATCTCTGGAATCGCGTTTGGGGCCGGCGCGGAGCCGGCCCCGCCTTTTCTCAGAAATCCATCGCCGGCATGGCGGGCGATGCCTTCTCGTCCTTCGGCAGTTCGGCGACGAGCGCTTCGGTGGTAATGAGCAGCGAAGCAACCGAGGCCGCATCCTGCAATGCGGTGCGCACGACTTTGGCCGGGTCGATCACGCCCGCCTGGACGAGATCCTCATACTCACCGGTCGCGGCATTGAAGCCCCAGTTATAGTCGTCGCCTTCGAGCAGCTTGCCGACGATCCAGGCACCGTCTTCGCCGGCATTGTCGGCGATCTGGCGCGCAGGCGCGCGCAATGCGCGCCGGACGATGTCGATGCCCGACTGCTGATCATCATTCGCCGCCTTCAGCCCGTCGAGTGCCTTCAGCGCGCGCAGCAGCGCGATGCCGCCGCCCGGCAGGATGCCTTCCTCGACCGCGGCGCGGGTCGCATGAAGCGCATCATCGACGCGGTCCTTCTTTTCCTTGACCTCGACCTCGGTCGAGCCGCCGACACGGACGACCGCGACGCCACCCGCGAGCTTTGCAAGACGTTCCTGCAGCTTCTCGCGATCATAGTCGCTGGTCGTCGTTTCGATCTGCTGGCGAATCTGCGCAACCCGGCCATTGATATCAGACTTCTGGCCCACACCGTCGATAATGGTCGTGTTGTCCTTGTCGAGCGTGACCTTCTTGGCCCGGCCCAGCATATTGATCGTGACGTTTTCGAGCTTGGTGCCCAGTTCCTCGCTAACCACGTTGCCGCCGGTGAGGATGGCGATATCCTCCAGCATCGCTTTGCGGCGATCGCCGAAGCCGGGCGCCTTGACCGCCGCGATCTTGAGGCCGCCGCGCAGCTTGTTCACGACCAGCGTGGCGAGCGCCTCGCCTTCCACATCCTCGGCGATGATGAGGAGCGGCTTGCCGGACTGCACGACCTGTTCGAGCAACGGCACCAGCGCCTGAAGGTTCGACAGCTTCTTCTCGTGGATCAGGATGTAGGGGTCATCCAGCTCCACCTTGAGCTTCTCGGCATTGGTAATGAAATAGGGCGAGAGATAGCCGCGGTCGAACTGCATGCCCTCGACGGTTTCCAGTTCGGTCTCCAGGCTCTTGGCTTCCTCGACGGTGATGACACCTTCGTTGCCGACTTTTTCCATTGCTTCGGCGAGGATGCGGCCGACGTCGGCGTCGCCGTTAGCGGAGATGGTCGCGACCTGCGCGATCTCGCTGTTGGCGCTGACTTTCTTGGCATGGGCTTCGAGATCCTTGACGACCGCGTTCACCGCCAGATCAACGCCGCGCTTGATGTCCATCGGATTCATGCCCGCGGCAACGGCCTTGGCGCCTTCGCGCACGATCGCCTGGGCGAGCACGGTTGCGGTGGTCGTGCCGTCTCCTGCCTTGTCATTCTGTTTGTTTGCGACTTCGCGCAGCATCTGCGCGCCCATATTCTCGAACTTGTCGGCCAGTTCTATTTCCTTGGCGACCGTCACCCCGTCCTTGGTGATACGCGGCGCGCCGAAGCTCTTGTCGATGACGACGTTGCGGCCCTTGGGACCCAGCGTCACCTTCACTGCATTCGCAAGCGTATCCACGCCGCGCAGCATCCGATNACGCGCGTCCGACGCAAACTTCACTTCCTTGGCAGCCATCTGCCTTGCTCCTTTCTATCGATGTCCTTCCTGATGTTGACGATGGTGGGCTATTCAGGCCGCCTGCTTGAGCGGTACGACGTTGTCGAGGACGCCGAGGATATCGCTCTCCTTCATGATGAGCAGATCCTCGCCGTCGATCCTGACCTCGGTTCCCGACCATTTGCCGAACAGCACGCGGTCGCCGGCCTTGACGGACAGCTCTACCAACTGGCCGCTATCGTTACGGGCACCCGGGCCGACGGCGACGACTTCGCCTTCCTGCGGCTTTTCCTTGGCGGTGTCGGGAATGATGATGCCGCCCGAGGTCTTCTCCTCGGCTTCGATGCGGCGGACGACCACACGGTCGTGCAAGGGGCGGAAATGCATGGCAAAACCTCCAGATGCAAAACAGGATGTGATGGCCCTGGCCGTTCATGCGAACGACAGGTTTCGCGGAGCTAGGAAGTCATATTTTTCCATTCAAGAGCCGGAATGAAATTTTTGGCACTCTCCTGCACAAAGTGCCAATCTGTTTGTTGTCGGTGGCTTAGTCGCCAATTCCGCTCTTGACGCGACTCATCCAGGTACCAAAATTTGCCAGCGCGGCAGCGCGCCGCACTCGTGAAAGGAGCGACATCAGGAAAGGAGGCAACAGCCATGTCGCAGCCATTTTCCCGTTTCCTGCACCCCTTCGACGTTGCGCGCCATCCGAGCCTGGAGCCGGAAGTGAAGCGCGCCATCCTCGCTTCATGGGCATCGGATCGGTCGGCGGTGAAGGATCAGCCGGCAATGCGCAAACCGCCCGGTGCCCGCCGTGCCGTGCCGGTCGACGACATCTTCGCCGCGATGCGGACGCTGGACGAACGGCCGGATCACACGTCGCTGCAATGACCGATCGCGCGTTCATGATGCGGTTGCAGGGCTATGGCCTGACGACGGCCGAGATCCATTATTATCGCCCCGATGCGCCGTCGCTGCTGCAACTGTTCGTCTGGCAGGAATATGACCTGGCGCCGGACTTTCCGGTATTGTTCGATTTCATCGACCATTGGAACCGGGAGATCGAGGCGGCGCTCCATTCCATCCGCATCGCTCATGACCAGTTGGTCCGGCCGACGGAATGGCGTGCCGCGCGTGGCGAGCTTCGGCTCGACTGAATGACCACGCGCCAAAGGCCCGCCGTCCCGCTTCCGGAATGACGGGCCTTTCTTTGGCGTCCGCTTCAGGCGGCGGCTTCGCTCTTGCCAGCCTCGCGCTTGCGCAGACGCAGCCCGAGCGCGATCAACACACACCCGGCGAACAGTGCCCAGACGGCAATCATCGTCCCCACGGAGAAGATGGTCGCGACCGGGTGCAGCCAGAGGAACGCCCAGACACCCAGGCCAAGTAGGAACGACAGCGCTCCGGAGAGACCCAGCAGCCATTCGCCCTCGAACTCCTTGCGCAGCCGGATCGCGGCCGCGATCTCGAAGGCGCCGGTCAGCAGCGCCCAGGCGATCACCGTGCCCAGCGTCACGAGCGCATAGCTGACCACGGCGAGACCAGGCAGGATCACAAAGATCACGGCGCAGACGATCCCGACCACGCCCCGGAGCAGCGCGCTCCACCAGCGCTTTTCCTTGCGCGAAGCGCGCCGGATGCCGGCGATCAAAGACAGGATGCCGTCCGCGCCGGCATAGGCCGCGAGCAGCAAGGTGAAGGCGAACAGCGCATTCGCCGGGAACAGGAACGCCGCGACGCCGAGCGCAAGCGCAAGGACGCCGCGCAGAATGAACCAGTCGGGATGACGGGTGGTCAGCACCGGCTCAGACGGGTTGTCCCGCCCCGATTCCTGGAGCGGGAGAGTAGCGGATGATGCAGTCATCTTCTTCTCCCTTCACCTATTGATATGACGTTGATTGTGATCCCCGGGCCAAGCCCGCACCGTATAGGGCAATCCCTGGCGCATGCAGTATCCAACCGCCGCTTCCGCGTTGGGAAAGCGCAGTCCAACATGGACGAGAGGATCGCTGCCACCGGTCCACCCGGTCAGCGGGTCGGCGAACGCCGGCGCCCTCTGCTCGAACCGCAGACGCCACTGGTCGCGCAGCTTGCGTGGCACGCGATCGCCGAGCAGCCGGATCGGCTCGATGATCGCGTACGCGTCCGGTGGGAAAGTGCTTCCCCGCGTCGGATGAGCAGCGCGATTATCATTCGCCGCCGATTGCCGCGGTGCGTGACCGTAACGGCACGGCCCGGGGCTCACGCCCCGGACCGACGGATCACGCCGCTTTCGCGTTGACCGGGATGCGCCGGACATTTTCATTCGCCTCCGCGGAGCGGGGCAGCGTGACGGTGAGCACGCCGTTCCGGAAGCTTGCCTGCGCCTTGTCGCGCTCGATCCCTCGCGGCAGGCCAATGCGTCGCTCGAAACGGCCGTAGCTGCGCTCCGAATAGCCGCGCTTCTTGTCCTCGACCTCGGCTCGCTTCTCGCCGCGCAGCGTGAGTACACCATCCTCGACCAGGATATCGATGTCCTTCTCGTCGAGGCCAGGCAATTCCGCAGTGATGCGGATTTCGGTGTCGTTCTCGTCCAGTTCCACCTGCGGCCAGCTCGCCGTGCGGCCCAAGCCGGCGAAAGCGGGCACGCCAAAGCCACGAAAAACGTCGTCGAACAGCCTGTTCACCTCACGATGGAGCGAGAGCAGGGGATGGGACTCCAACGCCGCTTCCCGCTCGGGTTCAACCGTCGCGGGCAGCCGGTTCTCCTGCCGGCTCCAGGGAATCAGATCACGCAATGCCATGATATTCATCTCCTTTTCTGGCTGGAATTGGCATGACCCGCCGGCCCGCCCGAAGGCAGCGCCGGCAAGTCACTTTTGTTTATGGATCAGGCCGCTTCGAGCGCCTTTTCCTTCGGCGCCTCGATCCGCTCGCCAGCGGGCTTCGCCCCGCCAATCTTGATGCGGCGCGGCTTCATCGCCTCGGGAACCACACGCTTCAGCGCGATGCTGAGCAGGCCGTTGTCGAAGCTGGCCTCACCCACCTCGATATGGTCGGCAAGCTGGAAGCGCCGCTCGAACGCGCGCGTCGCGATGCCACGGTGCAGATATTCGCCCTTGCCGTCCTCATCGGCGCGCTTGCCGGTGACGGTGAGCTGGTTCTGCTGGGCCACCACCTCGATTTCGTCGGGGCGGAAGCCAGCCACCGCAAGCGTGATACGATAGCTGTCCTCGCCTTCTTTCACGATGTCGAAGGGCGGATAGCCATCGGCTGCGTCGCCGCGCATGCCGGTCTCGAGCAAATCGAACAGACGATCGAAGCCGACCGTGGAACGCCGATAGGGCGTGAAGTCAAAGTTGGTTCTCATTTCCAAATCCTCCTAAAAGCGATCTGGGCATGAGCTACGTCGGTAAAGGAGAGCCGACGCCCTCTATGTCCCACCGGACCCGAACACGGCGCCCGGCAAGGATGAGTTAGAAGCTGATTTTGCGGTTTCAAGATCTTCAGGAGGAGCCCCTGAGGCTTGCTCGTTCGCGGGGGCACAACACGCCCTCAGATCGCCGGGACCGTTCCTCCGTTGCCAGCCTCTGGAAAGAGGGAATCGCCAACAAAGCCACCACCATCTACCGAGATTAGGACCGTCAAATCCTGCCCAATGTGCAAGCTCGCTTTGCGCTTTCCGCGCCGCGACCTAATTGTCGCCTGTCGTGAGGTCGACCAGCTCATTGAAGCCCGTGACGAACCAGACATGGTGTTCGGCACCCCAGAAGCCGCCCCAGGTGTCATGGCCGGCGGCCGCATAGACTTCCACCGAACAGAATGCGCCCATCCACATGCGACCGCCGATTCCGAAGCGGTCGAGCGCGGTCTGTAGCGCTTTCGCGGCTTGCAGGCATTTCATCGAATAGGCCTCGCCATAATGTGCCCGTGCCGTCGCATCGATCGCCTGCGCGACGAGCCGTCGCAGGAATGACGGTGTTCTGCGGCGAGCCTTGGCCTTCGCCATCTGCGCTTTGAGAAAAGCGGGTTTGATCATGTGGCTGGAGATGCTTTCTCAGCGGGCCGCGAGACATTGACGACATAGACATCGATCACATCGCGGAGGTTCTCGGGCAGCCGGTCGATGAGCATCGTCCGGAGGTCGTCCGGGGTCTTCGGTCGCGCCAACCCGTCGGGATGGGCGGGCAGATTCTTTCCCGGCACATCGCCGAACCACAGGACGATATAGGCCCCCCGGCCTTCGGCATGCCAGTCATGCAGATACCGTGCGGCAAGCTGCTCGACCGGTGCGGTCCAGACCTCGGGGTGCCACTGCCCCTTGATCTCGACCGGCAGACCGATGCTGCCGAGGATCGCGGCAATATCCGCGCGCTTCTGCTGCGGCATGTGCATTTCCGGCGCGAAGCGGATCGCGTCGGGCAACTGGCCGGAGATATGCTCGACCAGGCGGTTGCGGCAGAAATTCTCGCCGCGTGGTTTGGCGCCGTCCCAATAGGCTTCCCACATGTCGGTTGCTGTTGAATGCATCCGGTCGTCGAGGGCTTTGATGCGGTCGCCAAAAAATGCCCGCATATCGTCGATCGTCGATGGCAGTCCGCCGCCGACGACGGCGGCGAGACCTGCAACTGACACTGGCGTGAACTCCGAATCTCGCCGGGCACGCAGCTGGAGCGCCAGGGCATGCCGCAGCGGATCGACATAGCTCGGATCGGCCACGGCGATCAGATGTTCGAGCGCGGTGGTCGCGTCCCGCGACGGGTCGCCGCCGAGGGCGTAGCCGCTGTTCTCTATCGTCGATGTCGCATCCCAGGGATTGGTATCGCCGCTCGAATTGCCATGCGGACGCGAGGTTCGCGGCCAGGCATGGCTGAACCGCTCGACGATAAACTGGCGCTGGGCGACCGAAAGCCGCCGATCTGCGTCGTCCCGTTCGCCGGACACGCGGTTTCTAATGAACCAGAGAAAGTCGCGATCATCCGCCGCGGCTTCCACGAGCCAGTCAAAGGTCGCATCGAAATCGACCAGAAAATCGAGCGCGAGCCACGCCAGCATCGTTTCATAGTCGCGATGCAGGCGGCTGCGGGTTTCACGCGCCAGAGCCTGCAGTTCGGTCAGCTCGGCATGGCGGGTCGCGTGGCCGAGCAGTTCCGCCTCGACCGTTGCCGGAAGCGACGGGAAACGGCGCAGCCACTCCACCGCCAATCGTCCCGCTAATGGCCGCCAGCGCGGATCATTGCCGAGAAAATAAAGGTCAGAGACATGACCGGCCTTGCGCTCGAGTTGCGGCTCGATCGACGTGCGGAAGAACCGTTCGATCGCGGCGTCGTCGCAGAGCACGGCATCCTCAAGCGGCTTCAGGTCGGTGCCGCCGGAAATCTGGGATTCGGTCGTCCGCCTCCATGCCATGAACGCGGATTCGCGCGCTTCGACCGTCACATCATCAACACCGAGGCCGCGTCGCAGCCGCTCGGCCACCCCGCACACCAGGCTAAGTTCGGCGAAGTAGATCCTGTCGTTGAGGTGCGTCTCGACGATATCCTTTGCGGATGGCCGGTCGTTACGATCGAAGCTCGCCATGAAGCCCTGCAGCACCCGCTCGCCTAGGTCTTCGCCCAGAAACGCAATCACGCGCGTCTCGGGCGGGGCTTCCCGGTCGAAGTCGCTGAAGCGGCCGAGATAGGCCTTGGCGGGATCGTACAGTAGGTTCGGTGCGCCCGCGTCGACCGCTAGAAGATCCTTGGCGATGCTGTCGCGAAAGGTCTGATGGATTGCGGCCCGCCGTGCCTCGGCTTCCTTCTTGGCCGCCGCTTCCTTCTCCTCCCATTCATAGACGAGCGGCTTCGACAGCTCCTCGAGCCTCGCCATAAATGCGGGCGAGCCAGCTCCGATCTTGGCCGCTGCCTCCCGAACAGTCGCGGTAATCCCGTCTCGGCGCGGTGCGAGCAGGACAAGTTCCTCGAGCATTTCCAGATCAGCGGCTCCGTCACCGCGACGACGGTCGAACTCCTCGATCAGCGCAATGACCTCATCCTCCTTGGGATAGAGGTCGAGACCGCATTTATAGAAGGCATAGGCGGCGTCGCGGACATGCTCGCAGCCAGCGTCGAACACGACGTAGCTCTGGACCGCGCGCCGTGCAGCTGGATGTGCGCCGAACCATTTGGTGAGCGCATTGATCGTCTCGCGCTTGTAGCCCTGGTTGTGATCGACCCAGTGCAGCCGTCGCCAGATGTCAGCCGCGGCCATCTCGGGATCGAGCCTCAGCGCGCAAAGTCCTGCCAGGTGCACCAGATCGGCAACCTGCGCCTTGGCCGAGTGATCGCTGTTGTTGACCAGCGGCTCGCCATAATCCCGAGCTGCGTCAAGCAGCTCTATCAGCTGGGTGCTCGTCAGGGCCTCGATTAAGCTGTCGCTGAGATGCGCATGATCGATCCGGTCGTCACTCTGATCGACATCGCTTACCGTGACGCCGATATGCGCGTAGAGCGTGCGGACGGCCAGATCCATGGACACCGTACCGAGCCCGAGGTCGTGCAGCACCTCCCAGGCCAGCCGCCGATCATCCTCGCCACCTTGCGCCAGCAGCCGTTCGATCGTCTCGGCGGGTTTGTCGATCCGGCCCAGTTCACGCAGCGCATCGGCGGCGCGGCTGCGCTCGCCATAATAGCGGGCCGAGTCGAACATCATCGCGCGCAATTCCGGTTCCAGTGCCGCGGTCAGTTCGCTTCCCGCCATTGCCTCGACCAGCAACAGCGTGAGGTGCGTATGCTGATCGGGCGTCCCGATCAGGGCAAGAATGTCGTCCTTGAGTTCGACGCGCATGAGACCGCTTGCCGGATGCCGGCCCCAATCCTCCGCGCGAAAAAACGGATCGCGATCGGACAGCGCGGCCAGGGCGCCCAGCAAGCCGCGCGCGACATGGACGGTCATCGTCTCGGCATCCCCATAGCGCAGCACCGCATAGGGGTCAGCGGCAACACAGACCTCCGCCAGCGTGTCATCGAAATGGGCCAACCAGGCGTGCAGCCCGCGTAGCGATGTCGGTACGCCGTGGCCCTGGCCGAACAGCGAGAACAGCCGGCGCGCCGAAACGCCGGACTGGAAACAGCGCGCGAGCCACTTCGCGCCGAGATACTCAGCGATGACCCGGTGCAGGAGATGAAAGCGCTGACCGCCTTCCGCTTCGAACAGCCGCGTGTGGAGCGCGGCGTCGATCGCCTCGGCGTGCGGGAGCGCGGCGAGGCTGCCGACATGGACGCAGCCATCAGGCAACTTTCCCGCCGGGCCGCTAAACAGCCCCGCAAGATCGCACAGCAATTGGGTTGCGGCATAGGCACCGGCGGCAAGAAGCAGTTTTTCAGCCTCGGCGTGTGCGTGCGCGGCGTCGTGATGGCGCGGATTTTCTTCCTGTACGAGAAGCTGACAGGCGCGATCGAGCAACTGCGCGCGGCTGTTCGGCAATGCCTCGTCGCTCGCCGCGACCTCGCCGATCAGCCGCAGCGTCAGTGGATTCTTGTAGATTTCTTCAAGACCACGGTCGGCGAGATGGGTGAGCACGCCCTCGGCATCTACGGAAGGAAAATTACGGCGAAGGAAGAGCGTCGCGTCATCGCGGTCGAACGCCAGCAAGTGGAGGAGAATGGCGGGTCGCCCATAATCATCCTCGATCTTGATTCGATCGGCCGCCCCGCGCCAGTCGACTTCGCGGCTCGACAGGATGAAGCGGGGATAACCAAGCTTCGCCAGTTGGCTGAGGATGGCATCAACGCCGCCGCCCACGGTCGCGGACGCGATCTCATCCAGACCGTCGATGACAAGGCATTCGCCGTTGGGGATCAAGCGTTCAGGCTGAGCATTCCGCACAAAACTCGCCGCGCGGACATAGACGAAGCCGGTCTGCCGCCCGATCGCCTGCGCCAGCACGCTCTTGCCTAGGCCCGGATCGCCAAGGATGACGACGGGGCCATCAAGATCAAGGATCGCCGCCTGATCGATGATGACCGGCGCGCGCGTAGTGGGATCTTCGCGCTCCAGCCTCCGGTCGATCTCGATACTTGGTTTCACATCCGCCATGATATTAATTTAATCATTGCTGCTCTTTTCAATCAACGCGCAGCGTCCGCATAACACCTCGACTGCGTAACAGGCGTGCTTCGTGGGCCGCGACCCGGTCGAGATGATCGGCTACGGTCGTCCAATTCCCGTCGGGCAAAACGCTCGGCGGCGCGCAGCGCATCATAGAGCGCGGTCGCATGCTCGCATGCGAGACGGGAGAACAAAGAGAGAAAAGGTCATTGCCGGATCGGCTTGTCGACCCCATCTTCACCGATCAGGGCAAAGGGGATTCATGACGCTCGAAGACGAGATCATCCAGGCGCTCGAAGCGGGCCAATGGCTCGACTTCGTCAGTGGCTATAATCTGCGCGACGACGCCGACGAAGCGTCGATGCGCGCACTCGCCATTGGTCTTCACAATTCTGGCCGTTTCGATCTGCTGACCGCGATCGACGGGTTCGACGGTGATGGCGACAGTTTCCGTTTCTACGAGATCCAGCAATTCTACTCCGACGCGCTCCCGCAACTTGCGGCAGAACCGGAGGAGATGCTGAAGGCGGTCAGGCGGCTGGGCGAGGAAGGCGGTCCCAACCGCGACGGCGCCTTCATCGCGCTGCCCTTCCGCGATTGGTGCAAGGGCACCGGCCGCGCCACCGCCATCGCCGCATTGCTCGATTTCTCCGCACCGCGCGACGGCTGGTATCTTCGCCTGGCGCTCGAAGGGGCATCGACAAATGATCCCGGCGGTGCGCTCGACTGGGCGCTCGCGCTGATCGCGGACAAACCCGGACCTCAGCGCATCGCTGCGCTCGAAGCGCTGGGCTCGCTTGGTCCAACCCCGGCGCTCGCAACGCATGCGATCGCCGCACTAGGCGACCAGCTCGAACACGAAGCCGACGATCAGATCCTCGGGCTCGGCATCTATGCCGCGATCGAGCTGCACGGCCGCGGCGAACAGGCCAACCCGGCCGACACTGCAAAGATCGTCGCGATCGCCGCGACGCGCGGCGGCACCGAAATGCGCCGCCGGGCGATGCAGGCGCTCTGGTTCCAGTGGAAGGCCATCACCCCGGCGATCCTCGACCAGCTCATCGGCATCGCCGAGACGGTCGAGGGCAGCGATCCGGTCGCGGTCGATCATCTCGACCATGCGCTTTACCAGATGACGTCGGGCGAGCATGTCGAGCGCGCCATCGCGATCGTGCGCACTGTGCTGTCCGCCAATCGCGGCACGCTCACCGTCCACAGCTTCGACAGTTTCGAGCATCAACTGCTGACCAAGCATCGCGCGCGGTTCGACACGCTCACGGTCGAATGGTTCGTGAGCGGCGATCGTGCGCTCGGCGAAGCGGTGATGGCGCTGGTGTGCAAGGTCCATGGCGCGCCGATGGTGCTGCGCCCTGACCTCACGCCGTTCGGCTATGGACTGGCCGAACTCATCTTTCTGGCGCGCAAGGCGGTCGGCTATCTTTTCACGACCCCGATCAGCGCGGCATCGCTGCTGATGGCGATCATGCGAACCGGCGTCAGCGACGCCATCAAGGGCGCGACTGAGCTGCTGTTCGATCCGCTGCTGGTCAATTATTCGGGCGAGCTGGGCGAGCATCTGCGGGAAGCCGCCAAAGACATGAACGATCCGGCGAGCCCGCATGTCGCGGCAGCGCTCCAGCAGCTCGAGACCTATCTCGACGGGCTGCGCGCGGTTGGCCGCGTCAAGGCGCTCGACCCGTCCGAGCGCGAGCGGATGATCGAATGGCGCCGCCGTCAGCAGGAGATGGAAGACGCGATGAAGGCCGGCGAGAAGGAGTCGATCTTCTCGCAGCTCGCGACCAAGGTCGTGCTGCTCTACGGCAACCGCTCGATCACCTATGTCCCGCCGTTCGGCGATGAGCCTGGCCCCGAGCGGCGCATGGTCACCGAGATGCAGAGCCACCATCATAGCCACGAATATGCGCGCATGATCGTGGTCGATCCGCACGGGATCGACCTCATGCTGCGGCATTTCCGCGTCGAGCGGCTGCCGAAATGAGGCTGATGATCCGCGAGTATCTGGCGTCGCTGCGCGAGCGCGGCGAGCTGGATGCGATCCTGCCCGATCTCCTGACCGAGATGGGCTATCGAGTCTTTTCGCGCCCGAGCGTCGGCACGCGCCAGCATGGGGTCGATATCGGCGCGGTTGGCCGCGACACTGACGGGCAGGAGAAGGTCTTCCTGTTCTCGGTCAAGGCCGGCAATCTGACGCGCCAGGACTGGAATGTCGGGCAGCAGGCGCTCAAACCTTCGCTCGACGAGATCCTTCATGTCTATCTGCGCGCGCGGCTTCCGGTCGAGCACGTGCATCTTCCCGTCGTCATCTGCCTCACCTTCGGCGGCGGGATCGACGAGAGCGTCCGTTCGGATGTCGTAGGCTATATCGACTTCAACACGAACGACCGCGTCAGCTTCAGGCAATGGGACGGCGACCATCTCGCCGCGCTGATCGACGAAGGCCCGTTACGCGAAGGGCTGATGTCCGGCGACCTGCGCGGCCATTTGCGCAAGGCGGTGGCGATGGTCGAGGAGCCGGAAGTGGCGATGAGCCATTTCGGGCAGCTGATCCGCGTGCTGACCGAGCAAGCCAAGCCGAAAAGCACCGACCGGCTGCGCCGCGTGCGGCAGATGACCCTGTCGCTCTGGATCATGTTCGGCTGGGCGCGCGAGGCCGAGAATGTCGAGGCGCCCTATCGCGCGAGCGAGATAGCGCTGCTGCACGCTTGGCAGCTGCTCAAGCAGGAACTCGGCAAGACGACTCAGGCCGGTGAAGCTGCGGGGCTTGCTTTCAACGCGCTGGTCGAGCTGCATCATGCGATCTGGGACGAACTCTACGCCAAGACGATTCTGCCGCACGTCGATACCCAGCATGCGATATCGTCGGCGATCCATTCGATTAGTGCGGTCGATGTGAATTTGAAGCTGTTCGACATGGTCGGACGGATTGCGCTCCGGGGCCTGTGGCTGGTGTGGATGGCCAATGATTTTGCCAAGGCGCCGCAGCCGGTAGCCGATGGCGAAGACGCGCAAGTCATCGACGAACTCGCGCTCCAGCTGGTCGCGCTCATTCGCAACAACCCGGCGCTGCTGACGCCGATCGCCGACTGGCAGGCGATCGACATCGGTCTCGCGATCACCTTCCTAGCCTGCCGCAAGCCGTTCCACGACGCGATCGGACAATGGGCGGACAGCCTGTCGGACAAGGCGTGGTTCGCCTATCGGACGCACGGAGCCTATCCCACGCGGCACGCAAGCTACTGGTATCTGGTGTCGCACCCAGCGAGCAGCAGCGATGAGTATCGCCAGGAGGCGACCGAGGGTAGCGTGCTCTTTCCAATGCTCGCGTTTTGGGCCGAAGTGCTCGAACGCGGCGATGTGCTCGACCGGATCGTCGATTTCAAAACCGACGACCTGCCGCATTGCAATTTCCAGATGTTCTTCCTCGACCAGGACAGCGAAGCGCAGCTCTATGTCGGAGACGATCGCCATGGCTCGGTCCTGTGCGATGTCACACCGATCAAGGGCGAGGCGCGTACGCTGTTCATGGCGCGGCGCGAATGCGAGGCCATTACCGACTATGACCGGCTGTCGGTGGTCGAACTTGGGCATTGGCCGATCGTCTTGACCGCATGCCGCGTACACCGCATGCCGGTGCCGCCGCAGCTCTGGCTCGATATAGTCGACGCGTTCGCCAAAGACGGCAATCACCCGGATCCAACCCAAAGCGCTGCATCAGGCCGCCCACAGCCGACACGCGGCCCCATTCCCCGGCACCGTTGGCGACCAATGTTGCGGGCAGGCACTAGCTGGACCGCTGTCGCGGCCGCGACGCTCGACACGGTTGAGGCCGCGCGCGCTTTCTCGATGCACATCGCGCTAGGCGACGCCGAAGGTTATTAAGCAGCTGCGATTTGCACCGGTCCGGTGCTTGTCAGTTATTCCGACCTGACGTGGTTGGGTTGCTCAAACGAAGGGCAGAGACAGCGCAGTTGGCATCATCCATGGGCACCTCCTACCGTTCGGCGCCGAGCGCCCGATTGGCCGGCCGCTGCACCCCGAACAATAGCCAGAATGCCTCGGCGTACGGTATCAGAGATTCGGCGTCGATATGTTCGACGATGTGCTGACCGAGCAGAACATTGTTTCGGAACGCTACTGGGGTCGGATAGCCGTCCCCGACGATCATGCGGAAGCCTTTCGCGCCGATGATGCTGGTGAGGATCACCCAAGGCCCCTCGATGCCATGCTGGCGCAGCTGCATCTGTGTGGCGTTCGTCATGCTCATGAGACCTTGCTCGAAGGTTGTCGGCCAGACGGTGCGGCGTTCTTCGCCATTATCCTGCCGTACGCCTCCAATGACGAAGGCGGAATCCGTCCGCCCGTTCCGATGGGTGAGCGCATAAGAGCCAACGCGACCTTCCTCACCGATCGGCGCATGCATGAGCACACCTTCGATTGTGTCGAGAGAGGTGAATGCGCCGACGCGGACCGGCACGACGGCATTGTCCCGGGTGACTGTAATCTGACGTGTTTCGCGGAACAGGCCGAGCGGCGCGACCGAAATCACGGCCGTCGGCGCCTGTTCGATGGCAAATGGCATATCGGCGCCCTGCGATGCCGCGATTGCCTCGGCATGAAGCTGACGGAACTGCTGTGGGAGCTGCGCGGATTCGGTAAGGCGTGCCGGAGGTCGTGAACGTCGAGCTCATATTTTCCGCGGCTGTTGCGCCCGTAGAACCGTGCCCCATTCTTGAAAGTGACGCGATGCGGCGCGCTAAGGCTGCCGGGAACGCGCAGTACGAGCGCTCCGCGCCCGTTGGCTAGCGGCACCCATTTCGTTCGGACACCGATTAGGCGCGGGTCAACCCCGGTCTGGAGCTTTCCCTCGAGCCTCAGAATGGCGGCGTCGGGGTCATCGACCTCCACACCGGGCAGGCTCGCCGCCGCTCCGTTGGCCTCGTCCAGGCCGTAAACGATATCTCCGCCTAGGGCGTTGGCGAAGGCCGTGACATCGGCGAGGAATTCACGGCTCGCCTCGTCGCCGCCGGCAGGTAGTTCGCGTTTGAATTCTAGGTCGCGGCCTTCGGCAACCTGGTTGTCTATCAAGCGCTGCAAGGTGGCTTCGTCGATTGCGTCGATGGGCTGGTCGATCATGTGCGGTCTTCCTGTGTAGACGGAAAATTACTGGTGGACCGGCAGCGCACCGGCCGGAAGCGGGGTTTGCGCCCAGTTCGTCCCGCCAGTGATAGCGTCGAAGCTCAGCCGATACTGCCGGGCGGTCGCGACATGGCTGCGATCGATCCGCTTGGGCTGAAGCAACTCCATGAGATCGGTAAGATAGACGACCAACATCCGCATCCGGATGAGCCGGAAGTCCTTTTCGCGCTTTAGGCATTCGTAGAACAGAGCGGCCTGAACGAACCAGCGCGCCGGTCCCGTCCCATCGGGATCATCTTCGGCGCAGTAGTGAAGCTGCCGAAATCGAGAATGCAAAGGCCGTCGCCGGGAGCGGCCATGGCGTGGCCGATCGCACGCAGCTCCTCCCGAAAGACCAGGCAGTCGCGCCAGTCCCGCCAATCATCATGTTGGTTGATCCAACCATCGGCGAGTACGCTCTGATTATTGCGCAGGCATGCGTCGAGCCAGCGATTGCGGTCGAGCTCTTCGACATTCAGCATGCCGATATCTCGCCGGTACAGCTCGACCCAACCGAGGAAGGCGCACAATCGATAGACATTGCTGACGAAACGGTAGCGTATGTAATGATCGTTCGCGGCAGCGCTCGGCTCGCGCACGACCGGGCTTCGTAAAACCGCGAAGCCGATCTCACGTTCATCGCGATCGTTATTTTCGCGCGACAGGCCATAAAGGCGATTGGAAAGTTCTTCGGTGGCTCGGAAGATCGGCATCTGATAGCGGCGGTAGGCGCCGATCAGGGTCTGACGTGTTTTCCAGCCCTCTAGCCAAGTCGCGGCGACAAATTCCTTCAAGAAGAGCGCAGTGAGACTGCCGATCGTTGTGACGAACGCAACGAGCACGCTTAGCCCCAATAATGTCTGCCATGTCACGACGATTCCCCCGTTCGCTATGTCTTCCCATAGCAAACAGTAAGTCTCAACCGGAGGCAGGGGGGCATCTACGGCATCGTTGTTGGCCTAGGAGCGGACCTTTCAGCATGACTTCAATCAGTCCGAACGATGCCACCGTCGATAACGAACTCAGCGCTGTGGATCGCGGCGGCGCGATCCAAGGTCAGGAAAGCGATGAGATCAGCGAACTCACCGGGCTAAGCGGCGCGTCCGATCGAGATGCCACCTTGAAGCAATGGCAGCTCGCGCCTGCCAGCATGCTCAAAGCGGCCTTTCCGGACCGTCNGACTTAGCAGATGTTCGCCATGATCAGACCGCCTCAGCATCTTTTTCGGCACCCTCGATCAATTCCGTGATCGCCGACGAGAGGATCTCGATCCTCAGAGTCTGATTCAAAACTATCGGGCCTGATTTCATGCTCTTGCGATGCGGCGAGTAAGGAGCTGGATCGAGGCGATGAACAGCCACGCGGTTGCC
>NZ_MIPT01000001.1:2358981-2367591 GCF_001853345.1 Edaphosphingomonas haloaromaticamans
AGGCCTGATCCCGGCCTCGTCGAGTTGCTGCGCAAGGGGCGTAGCTGGTGGCAACAGCTTCAGGCCGGCACGATCGACATCGCCACCATCGCCCGCGAGGAAAAGGTCAACGACTCATGGGTATCGCGCCTCGTCCGACTGAACTTTCTCGCGCCCGCGATCGTCGAAGCTATTCTCGCCGGGACCCATCCTGCCTCAGTCAGTGCTACATCTCTACGCACCGCCAACCTACCGATCGACTGGAACGAGCAGATCGCCCTGTTCGGGATGTAATCCATCTCAATGCGCTATACTACTAGCGGCGCCTCGGCGCCGCTTTTCGTTGGCGAACTAACAAAGGTAGCCAATAGCCGCCCACTCCGTACTGCTGAGATGGGCGACGGAGAAAAAGCCGTCGGAGCGACCAATTGTTGCCCCTGATACGCTCTCTGCAGACCGGACCATCGCCGCAAACGGCGCGGAACTGCGCCACTTTCTGGAATAATTCCATTTTATATCAATAACTTATGTGTGGATGGCGGAAGAGGTGGGATTCGAACCCACGGACGGGTTGCCCCGTCGCCGGTTTTCAAGACCGGTTCCTTAAACCACTCGGACACTCTTCCATGCCGTTTCGGGGCTGGCAGCTTACGACAGGCTTATGGGCGATTGCACCCGGCGAATCGAACTGACGCTAACCCCTTGTAACCACACTCCTAATTCCGCGCGCAGATCGCCAGCTCCGGTAGCTTTCAAGACCGCTGCCATCAACCACTCGGCCGCCTATCCGGCGGCGCGCTTATCTCCGCAAGGGGCGTTGCGTGCAAGCGTCGCGATATGTTTCCCGAAAAGTCGGACAAAGGGGATTCACCTGTCCGCCCGCCTGTGGCACGAAGGGCGGGTAAGGGGTTCTTTATGCGTGCTTCGTTCAGGGCTTTGGCCGCTACCGCCTGCATTCTGGCGGCATCCGTCCTCGGATCGATGGAGGCGGGCGCCCAGCAGGTGGATGCGGCATCGTCCGCCGATGATGCCGGTTTCCGCGCTTTTCTGGCGAGCATCCGGCCGCGGGCGCTGGCGGCGGGCGTGCGACCTTCGACCTTCGACAGCGCCGTGGCCGGGCTGACCTTCAACCCGCGCGTCATCCAGCTCGATCGGGCGCAGCCCGGCGGCAACCCCAATGCGCCGGCGTCGGCCATCCCCAGCTTCGCGCCTTACAAGGCCCGCCATGTCGATGCCGATCGCATCAATCGCGGACGCAAGCGCTATCAGGATCTCCGCCCGCGCCTTGCCCGGATCGAGCGGGAGACGGGCGTGCCCGAATCGATCATGATGGCGATCTATGGCCATGAAACCGGCTACGGCACCTATACCGGCGACTTCGATCTGATCCGTTCGCTGGCGAGCCTGGCCTATGACGGCCGCCGGCGGGAGCTTTTCACGGCTGAACTGATCGCCACGCTGCAATTGCTCGATCGCGGCGTTCCGCGGTCCCGGCTGAAGGGAAGCTGGGCAGGCGCCACCGGCTATCCCCAGTTCCTGCCCAGCATGTACCAGCGGCTCGGCGTGGACGGCGACGGCGACGGGCGCGTCGATATCTGGACGAGCGAGGCCGACGCGCTCGCCTCGATCGGCAATTATCTGGTGAAGGCGGGATGGCGGCCCAACGTGCCGTGGGGCGTCGCGGTGCGGGTGCCGCCATCGCTGGATCGCGCGGCGCTTCGTTCGCTCACGAAATCGCCGCGCTGCCCGCGCGTCTTCGATCGGCACAGCCGCTGGCTGACGATGCGCGAATGGCGGGCGCTGGGCGTGACGGTGGTCGGCTCCCCCGCGCCGGCCGAGGGCGAGCTCGTGTCGCTGCTGGAGCCGGACGGCCCGAACGCCACCGCCTATCTGCTTTCGGGCAATTACCGGGTGATCCTCGATTATAATTGCTCGAACTTCTATGCCCTTTCGGTCGGGTTGCTTGCCGATGAAGTGGCGCGCTGAGCTCGCCGTCCTCGCGGCGACGGGCCTGCTGTCCGCCTGCGCATCGACCCGGCCGGTGAGCGACGGGGCCGTCAAGATCGGCAAGCCCTATGTCGTGGGCGGCCGCACCTATGTGCCGCGCGACGATCGCAATTACGACCAGACGGGCCTCGCTTCATGGTATGGTCCCGGCCATCACGGCCGGACGACCGCCAATGGCGAGCGTTTCGACATGAACGCGATATCCGCTGCCCATCCGACCTTGCCCATGCCTTCCTATGCGGAGGTGACGGCGCTCGCCACCGGCCGCACCATCCTGGTCCGCATCAACGATCGCGGGCCTTTCGCCCCCGGCCGGATCATCGATCTGTCGCGCGGCGCGGCGCGGGCACTGGGCGTGGAGAAGGACGGCGTGGTCCGTGTCCGCGTCCGCAGGGTCTACCCGTCCGACAAGCGCCGCGCCTCGCTCGGCGCCCAGCGCAGCGCCTATTGATGGTAGCTGGCGGATGCCGCCCGGCGCGGCTATCAGGGGTGCCGATACGTCTTTCCCTTCCCAGAGCCTCTTGCCCGGAATGAACGCGATGAAGTCTCCGATCCTGCTCGCCGTCCTCGCCTCGACCATCCTGGCCTCCGCCGCGCCGGCGGCCGCGCCGCCGTTCGAAACCGAGGCGCCGGTCGCCTATATGAAGGATCTGTCGTCGGGCGCGGTGCTCTATGCCAAGGATGCGGATCGCCGCATGCCGCCGGCATCGATGGCGAAGATGATGACGGTCTATGTCGCCTTCGATCTCATCAAGAAGGGCGAGCTGAAGCTCGACCAGATGGTGACGGTGCGGCCCGAGACCTGGAAGCAGTGGCACGGCCCCGCCGCCGGATCGACCATGTTCCTTTCGCCCGGCGAACAGGTGAGCGTGCAGAACCTGCTCCACGGTATCGTCACCCTTTCCGGCAACGACGCCTGCGTCGTGCTGGCGGAAGGAATCGCCGGAACGGAGCCTGCCTTTGTCGCCCTGATGAACCAGCGCGCCAAGGAGCTGGGCCTGGACAATTCGCACTTCGGCACGTCCAACGGCTGGCCGGACAATGGCGTCACCTATGTGACCGCGCATGACCTGGCGGAGCTTGCGGCGCGGACGATCCAGGATTTCCCGGATCTCTACAAGGCGTTCTACAGCCAGACGTCGTTCACCTGGGGCAAGACCATGGGTTCCGGCGCGGACATCACCCAGCAGAATCGCGATCCGCTGCTGGGCCGCGTGCAGGGGGCGGACGGCCTCAAGACCTGTCTCTTATACCCATCTAGATGTGTATAAGAGACAGATCTTCGCCCGCTACCTCGATCTGGGGAATGTTCGNCCACGGCAGTTTTTGGCGAAACCCCTGAATCAACGACAGGCTCAGCCGTCAAGCTAACCTGCTGATACCACTCAACTTAATTTCCGATCGGGCTCTCAGGCCGAGTTCCAGGAGACTAGCTGCAGAAGTCCTGGCATAATAGGATGATGAGTCCCCCGATTGTCCCTCGACCGCCAATGCCGCCGCATCCTCGGCGGCGATTGTGATGAGATAGAATAATCGGCGGATAGTTTCGCGGCGGGTTTCAGCACCTTCAGACATGATTCGACCAAGCCGCGGGGGCTCGACCAAGTCCAGACCCAGCTTTTCCAGCGCATTCGCATATTCCATTCGACTTCGCGGNNGAACGAAGCATTGCTGTCGNCNCTGAATCGCGGCNGGCCACAGCGGCCGNTACCCCGACCGGCNTGACCGGCGGGGCTTCGGGTGGTGGGAGCGGCGCGGTGCCGCTCCGAANCAGGAGCACCATCCATGACCACCNTACGCCTCANNGATCTGCAACTCGTCCTTCTTTCGGCTGCGNCGCAGCGCGACGACGGCAGCCTGCTGCCNCCACCGNACAGCATCGGCGAACGTACGCCTGCGGTCGACAANGCCATCAAATCCCTCCTCCGACGCGNCCTGGCGGCGGAACTCGATACATCGGATATCAGCGGGTCACTGCCGACAGACCGGGACCGGCTGACCGGTGTGCGGATCACCGCCGCAGGCCGGGCAGCCATTGGCGCTGGTCAGGATGAGAAAGAAGAAAATCGGGCATCCGATGAACTCGAGGACCAGGCCCCTCCCGTGAGCGAGCCCTCATCCCGCCCGGCTAGCAAGATCAGCACGGTGCTGTCACTCCTCCAACGCGAGGAAGGTGCAACGCTCGATGAGATGATCGCGGCCACTGGTTGGCTGCCCCACACCACCCGCGCCGCGCTGACCGGCCTCCGGAAAAAGGGCCATAGCATCGCGAAGGGCAAGCGCGGGGATACGACCTGCTACCGCATCGCGACGGAAGCATGATCGTGGCCAGGCTCGATCATGCATTGCAGGAAATCGCGCACATGTCCCGCGCCGAGATTCAGGAGCGATGGGCAAAGCTCACCGGTCGCCCGGTGCCTCGACTCAGCGTTGCCATGCTGCGGCTCGCGCTGGGCTACGAGATACAGGCCAGAGCAAAGGGCGGCCTGTCGCGCACTACCCGGCAGCAGCTGGGCGGATCAGGCGATGTGCCACCGCGTGCGATGCCCCTCGCGCCCGGTCTGCGGCTGGTCCGCGAATGGCAGGGCAAAGTGCATGTCGTCACTGTCGATGATGCCGGAGCGATCCACTGGAACGGGCAATGCTGGAAAAGCCTCAGCGAGGTAGCCCGCACTATCACCGGCACGCGCTGGTCAGGCCCCGCCTTCTTTGGCCTCAAGCCGCGAAAGGCAGCGGCATGAAGAAGGTCCGCTGCGCGATCTACACGCGAAAATCGAGCGAGGAGGGTCTTGAGCAGGACTTCAACTCTCTCCATGCTCAGCGCGAGGCCTGCGCCGCCTATATCCTCAGCCAGGCGTCCGAAGGCTGGACGCTGCTACCCGATGAGTATGATGACGGCGGGCTGTCGGGTGGAACGCTGGAGCGGCCGGCGCTTCAGCGACTGATGAAGAACATCGAAGCCGGCAGGATAGACATCGTGGTCGTCTACAAGGTCGACAGGCTGAGCCGCTCTCTGCTCGACTTCGCGAAGCTGGTCGAGGCCTTCGACAGGACGAACGTATCCTTCGTCTCGGTTACCCAGTCGTTCAACACAACCAACAGCATGGGCCGGCTCACGCTCAACATGCTGCTCTCCTTCGCCCAGTTCGAACGCGAGGTCACCGCCGAGCGTATCCGCGACAAGATCGCGGCGTCCAAGGCTCGCGGCATGTGGATGGGCGGTAACCCGCCGCTCGGCTACAAACCCGATGGCAGGACACTGGCGATCGTCGAAGAGCATGCGGACGTCGTGCGGCACATCTTCGCCCGCTACCTNCCTGGGGCAAGACCATGGGTTCCGGCGCGGACATCACCCAGCAGAATCGCGATCCGCTGCTGGGCCGCGTGCAGGGGGCGGACGGCCTCAAGACCGGCCATACCGAGGAAGCCGGCTACGGCTTCACCGGATCGGCGGAGCAGAATGGCCGTCGCCTGGTGATGGTGGTGGCCGGGCTCACCAGCTCCAACCAGCGCGTATCGCAATCAGTGGCCTTCATGGAATGGGGTTTCCGCGCGTGGAAGGCGGTGCCGCTCGTCGCCAAGGGCAAGAAGGTGCAGGATGCGGAGGTGCAACTCGGCGATGCGCGCACCATCGGCCTCGTCGCCCCGCGCGATCTCGCCGTCACGCTGCCGGCGGGCGTGGCTGGCAACATGAAGGTGAGCGTCGTCTATAACGGCCCGATCAAGGCGCCGATCAAGGCCGGCCAGCATATCGCCGATCTGGTGGTGCAGACGGGGGATACGCCGCCGCAGCTCATGCCGCTGGTGGCGGAAAATGCGGTGGACGAGGCCGGCTTCTTCGCCCGCATCGCCGCCGGCTTCCGCTGGCTGTTCGGCCTCGCCTGATTTCGCCCACCGTGGCGCGCGGGCGTTTCATCAGCCTCGAAGGCGGGGAGGGGGTCGGCAAGTCGACGCAGTTGCGCGCGCTCGCCGCGGCCCTCCGCGCACGCGGCCATGACGTCATCGAGACGCGGGAGCCCGGCGGCAGCGCGGGGGCGGAGGCGATCCGATCGCTGCTGCTCGACGGCGATGCCGGGCGCTGGACGGCGGGCGCCGAGGCACTGCTGTTCGCCGCCGCCCGCGCCGATCATGTCGCCAAGACGATCCTGCCCGCGGTCGAACGCGGCGCATGGGTGCTGAGCGATCGTTTCCTCGATAGCTCGCTCGCCTATCAGGGCGGGGCGGACGGCATCGGCGAGGCGGCGATCCGCCAGCTCCACCAAGTCGGCAGCGACGGGCTGATGCCGGACCGCACCCTGCTGCTCGCCTTGCCGGCGGAGGAAGCCGCCGCGCGCGCGGCGGCCCGCGATCGCGATGGCGCGGATCGCTTCGGCGGCCGGGATGCGGCCTATCATGCGCGTGTTGCGGCCGCCTTCGCCGCGCTGGCGGCGGGCGATCCCGCGCGCTTCCGCATCGTCGATGCCACGGGCACGGCCGATGACGTCACCGCCCGGCTGCTGGCCGCGCTGGAGGGATTGTGACGCCGCTTGGCCATGGCGATCAGGTCGCCGCTTTCCGGGATGCCATGGCGCAGGGCCGGATGCACCATGCCTGGCTGCTCGCGGGGCCGCAGGGCGTGGGCAAGGCGATGTTCGCCGCCGCCGCCGCGGCGCGCTATCTGGCGGAAGGCACCGATCGGCCGCCGGCCGCCCCCGGCCTCGACGTGGCGGAGGATCACCCGACCGCCCGGCTGATCGCGGCGGGCAGCCACCCCGATCATCGCGTGCTCCAGCGCCTGCCCCGCGACAAGACCGGCGATCTTGCCCGCAACATTACCATCGATCAGGTGCGCGCGCTCCAGCCCTTCTTCGCGGTCACGCCCAGCATGTCGCCGCGCCGTGCCGTTATCATCGATGCGATCGACGACCTGGAACGCCCGGCCGCCAATGCGCTCCTCAAGAATCTGGAGGAGCCGCCCGCCGATACGCTGTTCCTGCTCATCAGCCACGCGCCGGGCCGCCTGCTGCCCACCATCCGATCGCGGTGCCGCCCCTGTCTCTTATACACATCTAGATGTGTATAAGAGACAGGCGACATGCTGGGCGTGACCGCGAAGAAGGGCTGGAGCGCGCGCACCTGATCGATGGTAATGTTGCGGGCAAGATCGCCGGTCTTGTCGCGGGGCAGGCGCTGGAGCACGCGATGATCGGGGTGGCTGCCCGCCGCGATCAGCCGGGCGGTCGGGTGATCCTCCGCCACGTCGAGGCCGGGGGCGGCCGGCGGCCGATCGGTGCCTTCCGCCAGATAGCGCGCCGCGGCGGCGGCGGCGAACATCGCCTTGCCCACGCCCTGCGGCCCCGCGAGCAGCCAGGCATGGTGCATCCGGCCCTGCGCCATGGCATCCCGGAAAGCGGCGACCTGATCGCCATGGCCAAGCGGCGTCACAATCCCTCCAGCGCGGCCAGCAGCCGGGCGGTGACGTCATCGGCCGTGCCCGTGGCATCGACGATGCGGAAGCGCGCGGGATCGCCCGCCGCCAGCGCGGCGAAGGCGGCCGCAACACGCGCATGATAGGCCGCATCCCGGCCGCCGAAGCGATCCGCGCCATCGCGATCGCGGGCCGCCGCGCGCGCGGCGGCTTCCTCCGCCGGCAAGGCGAGCAGCAGGGTGCGGTCCGGCATCAGCCCGTCGCTGCCGACTTGGTGGAGCTGGCGGATCGCCGCCTCGCCGATGCCGTCCGCCCCGCCCTGATAGGCGAGCGAGCTATCGAGGAAACGATCGCTCAGCACCCATGCGCCGCGTTCGACCGCGGGCAGGATCGTCTTGGCGACATGATCGGCGCGGGCGGCGGCGAACAGCAGTGCCTCGGCGCCCGCCGTCCAGCGCCCGGCATCGCCGTCGAGCAGCAGCGATCGGATCGCCTCCGCCCCCGCGCTGCCGCCGGGCTCCCGCGTCTCGATGACGTCATGGCCGCGTGCGCGGAGGGCCGCGGCGAGCGCGCGCAACTGCGTCGACTTGCCGACCCCCTCCCCGCCTTCGAGGCTGATGAAACGCCCGCGCGCCACGGTGGGCGAAATCAGGCGAGGCCGAACAGCCAGCGGAAGCCGGCGGCGATGCGGGCGAAGAAGCCGGCCTCGTCCACCGCATTTTCCGCCACCAGCGGCATGAGCTGCGGCGGCGTATCCCCCGTCTGCACCACCAGATCGGCGATATGCTGGCCGGCCTTGATCGGCGCCTTGATCGGGCCGTTATAGACGACGCTCACCTTCATGTTGCCAGCCACGCCCGCCGGCAGCGTGACGGCGAGATCGCGCGGGGCGACGAGGCCGATGGTGCGCGCATCGCCGAGTTGCACCTCCGCATCCTGCACCTTCTTGCCCTTGGCGACGAGCGGCACCGCCTTCCACGCGCGGAAACCCCATTCCATGAAGGCCACTGATTGCGATACGCGCTGGTTGGAGCTGGTGAGCCCGGCCACCACCATCACCAGGCGACGGCCATTCTGCTCCGCCGATCCGGTGAAGCCGTAGCCGGCTTCCTCGGTATGGCCGGTCTTGAGGCCGTCCGCCCCCTGCACGCGGCCCAGCAGCGGATCGCGATTCTGCTGGGTGATGTCCGCGCCGGAACCCATGGTCTTGCCCCAGG